>NZ_JACFYL010000001.1:0-3693265 GCF_014893795.1 Burkholderia sp. Z1 | reverse complement strand
CAAGTAACTGTCGTTTTTTGCATGCACAGCGCGGCTCGCAGGCGCCCTTGTCGCGATCGCGCAACAAGGCCCGAAGCGGTCGTGCGAGCGTGCCTCGGACGCCTGCGTCACAGTCGTGCAGAGGCAGGCGAGCGCCGAGGCGGCGTGCGGGATTCTTGGAGATAAGGCGAGATTCTAACGCCAAACGCCGCCACAGCGGGACTTATCCACAGGCTGTGATGGTGGGTCGCAGGGCCGGATCGGCCGGGGCTGGCACAGGCGGACGACTCCTAAGGTATTGACCGCCAACAGAAAACCGGTTTAAATAGCGGGTTCCGCGAAAACCAATCCTGTATTCCCGGCGATTGCGTTCGCCCGAATGCCTCCGGTTAAGGGCACGCGGTCCCCTGAATTTCGACATTCTCGAACAAGTGAGAACATCATGAAACGTACTTACCAACCGTCCGTGACGCGCCGCAAGCGCACCCATGGCTTCCGTGTCCGTATGAAGACGGCAGGTGGCCGCAAGGTCATCAACGCTCGCCGCGCGAAGGGCCGCAAGCGCCTCGCCATCTAAGGCAGGTTGCGCGCTGTGTCCGCCGTCCGCAGTCCTGCGGAAGGTGCCGTCGAGCCGGGTGCGAATCCGTTGCAGACGAAAGCCGCCTTCCCGAAAGCTGCGCGACTTCTGAAAACGGATGAATTTTCATCCGTTTTTCGTTTGCGCCCTTGGCGGCGCTCCGCGCACTTCGTGATCTACGGCAAGCCGACCGGTCAGCCCGCGCGTCTGGGGCTCGTCGTCGGCAAGAAGTACGCGCCGCGTGCAGTCACGCGTAATCTGGTGAAGCGGCTGGCGCGCGATGCATTTCGCGTGCGCCGGGCCGAATTCGCCGGTTACGACCTGCTGCTGCGGCAGCACACGCGCTTCGACAAGAAAGCGCTGCCGAGCGCGGCTTCCGCCCCGCTCGCGGCGATGTGCGCGGCCGAAATCCGCGAACTGCTCGACAGGGCAGTCCGGGAAATCGCTCGCCGCGCGTCGAAGCCCGCGTCCGAGTGACGCATCCGTCCGCGGTGCCGCGTTCGCGCCCGCCCGGCCGGTTTTGACGCGGTGCCGAACGGCGCCGCCCAAGGTATGGAAACGGTATTGATCGCCTTGCTGCGCTTCTACAAGGTTGCCGTGAGCCCTCTGCTCGGCAACCGTTGCCGTTTTTATCCTTCCTGTTCGGATTACGCGCGCGAGGCAATCCAGTATCATGGCGCCGCGCGCGGCACGTATCTCGCCGTCAGGCGCGTGTGCCGATGCCATCCGTTTTCCGCGGGCGGCATCGACCTCGTCCCGCCGCCCAACTCCGACACTCGCGCTCGCGGCGAAGCCGACGCGCGGTCCCATCGACTCTGAGACAACGCATGGATATCAAACGCACCGTCCTATGGGTGATCTTCTTCATGTCAGCTGTCATGCTGTACGACAACTGGCAGCGGTCCCATGGACGCCCGTCGATGTTCTTCCCGAGCGCTACGCAAACGGCCCCCGCGGCTGCTGCCGGCGGCGCATCGGGCACGGGCGCGACGACGACGACCGCAGGTGACGTGCCTGCCGCCGCAGCCGGCACCGCTCCGTCGACGACGGCACCGGCCGCACAGGCGCAGCTCGTGAAGTTCTCGACCGACGTGTATGACGGCGAAATCGACACGCGCGGCGGCACGCTCGCGAAGCTGACGCTGAAGAAGCAGGGCGACGGCAAGCAGCCCGACCTGTACATCACGCTGTTCGACCACACGGCCGGCCACACGTATCTCGCACGCTCGGGCCTGCTCGGCGGCGACTTCCCGAACCACAACGACGTCTACACGCAGGTGAACACCGGCTCGACGTCGCTGGCGGGCGACCAGAACGCGCTGAAGCTGTCGTTCGAATCGCCGGTGAAGGGCGGCGTGAAGGTCGTGAAGACCTACACGTTCACGCGCGGCAGCTACGTGATCGGCGTCGATACCAAGATCGACAACGTCGGCACGGCACCTGTCACGCCGACGGTCTACATGGAACTCGTCCGCGACAACACGGCCGTCGAAACGCCGATGTTCTCGCACACGTTCCTCGGGCCGGCGGTCTACACGGACGCGAAGCACTTCCAGAAGATCAACTTCAGCGACCTCGACAAGAACAAGGCCGACTACGTGACTTCCGCCGACAACGGCTGGGTCGCGATGGTGCAGCACTACTTCGCGTCGGCATGGATTCCGCAGCAGGGCGTGAAGCGTGATATCTACGCGGAGAAGATCGATCCGACGCTGTACCGCGTCGGCGTGAAGCAGCCGGTCGCCGCGATCGCGCCGGGCCAGTCGGCCGACGTGCAGGCACGCCTGTTCGCCGGTCCGGAAGAAGAGCGCATGCTCGAAGGCATCGCGCCGGGCCTGGAACTCGTGAAGGACTACGGCTGGGTGACGATCATCGCGAAGCCACTGTTCTGGCTGCTCGAGAAGATCCACGGCTATGTCGGCAACTGGGGCTGGGCGATCGTGCTGCTGACGGTGCTGATCAAGGCCGTGTTCTTCCCGCTGTCGGCTGCGAGCTACAAGTCGATGGCGCGCATGAAGGAAATCACGCCGCGCATGCAGGCGCTGCGCGAACGCTTCAAGAGCGATCCGCAGAAGATGAATTCGGCGCTGATGGAGCTGTACAAGACCGAGAAGGTCAATCCGTTCGGCGGCTGCCTGCCGGTCGTGATCCAGATCCCGGTGTTCATCTCGCTGTACTGGGTGCTGCTCGCATCGGTCGAAATGCGCGGCGCGCCGTGGATTCTGTGGATTCACGACCTGTCGCAGCGCGATCCGTTCTTCATCCTGCCGGTGCTGATGGCCGTGTCGATGTTCGTGCAGACGAGCCTGAACCCGACGCCGCCGGACCCCGTCCAGGCGAAGATGATGAAGTTCATGCCGATCGCGTTCTCGGTCATGTTCTTCTTCTTCCCGGCCGGCCTCGTGCTGTACTACGTCGTGAACAACGTGCTGTCGATCGCGCAGCAGTACTACATCACGCGCAAGCTCGGCGGCGTCAAGAAGAAGCCGGCCTGACGCCCGGCGCACCCGTGGGCGGCGAGCCGCCCACGATGCACGCAAAAAAAGCCGCATGGTTCGCCCATGCGGCTTTTTTGTTTCCTGGCGGCGGCGCGCGGTGTGCGATGCGCGTGCCGTTCCCGTTCAGGCTTTCTTCGCTTCGATCTTCGGTTCGCCGTAGAACTGCTCGATCAGTTCCTGAACGAGGTAGCGCTGATGCGGAGACAGTGCCTCGATCTTCGACGCGAGTTCGATCGTCTCGGGCGTCGGCGGATAGCGCTCGTCGCGCGGCAGCGGTTGCGGCGTCGGGTGTTCGATCACGCTCGGCGACGGGCCGTAATGCAGCCAGTGCAGTTCGACGCGCAGCCATTCGGCGAGCGTTTCGAGTTTGTCCGACGTCGGAATCGTGCGGCCCGTCAGCCATTTGTGCGCGGTTTGCGGCGAAACGGGATGCGTTCCGCGGTGGCGCAGATTGAATCGGTTCGCAAGCTCCGTCGCGCCGGTGACCTTCTCCGGGCTGCGCCGCAGGGCGAATTTCAGGCGTTCCGAGAACGCGGCTTTTTCTTCGGATGTCGGCATGGGGGAGATTGTGCAATTCCACCGCCGCGTTTCAGACAACCATATGAGATAAACATATCTCATTCGGACGAATCCCGGCCTTCACCGGGATGGGTGGCGAAATTGAGGGACGCAGCGTCAAGCCGCTCCGGCAGGCATACTCGTCCGAAACGGTGGCTGTGACATTGCGTTGGACTGATACTCGACTTATCCCCGGCGGGATAAATTCGGGCGAGTCCGAATCCTGCGTGGCGGCCGGTGGTGTGTGGGCCGGCACGCTACAATGCCGGCGTTCCGATGCCCGAACTGTTGCGCGGGCGCACCACTCACTGTCTGACCACCCGATTCATCCGATTCCCATGCTCGCTACCGATTCCGATCCGATCGTCGCCATTGCCACTGCTGCCGGCCGGGGCGGCATCGGTGTCGTCCGCGTGTCGTTCGGGCGCGGCGGCGAGGCGGCCGCGTTGCCGCTGATCGACGCGTTGTGCGGGCAGAAGCTCGCGCCGCGTCATGCGAGCTACGTGCCGTTCCTCGACGAGCACGGCGCGCCGCTCGACCGCGGCATCGCGCTGTATTTCCCGGCGCCGCACTCGTACACCGGCGAGCACGTCCTCGAGCTGCAGGGGCATGGCGGGCCGATCGTGATGCAGCTGCTGCTGCAGCGCTGCCTGGATGCGGGGCGCGGCTTCGGGCTGCGGCTCGCGGAGCCGGGCGAGTTCACGCGGCGCGCGTTCCTGAACGACAAGCTCGACCTCGCGCAGGCCGAGGCGGTTGCCGACCTGATCGAGGCAAGCACCGAGGCCGCGGCACGCTCGGCCGGGCGGTCGCTCGACGGCGCGTTCTCGCGGCAGATCCATGCGCTCGTCGACGACGTGATCACGCTGCGGATGCTGGTCGAGGCGACGCTGGATTTTCCGGAAGAGGAGATCGACTTCCTGGAAGCGGCCGACGCGCGCGGCAAGCTCGCGAAGATCCGCGCGCAGCTCGTGCATGTGCTCGGCGATGCGCGGCAGGGCGCGCTGTTGCGCGAAGGGTTGTCGGTCGTGCTCGCGGGGCAGCCGAACGTCGGCAAGTCGTCGCTGCTGAATGCGCTAGCCGGCGCGGAGCTGGCGATCGTCACGCCGATCGCGGGCACGACGCGCGACAAGGTTGCGCAGACGATCCAGGTCGAAGGGATTCCGCTGCACATCATCGATACGGCGGGGCTGCGCGAGACGGAGGATGAGGTCGAGCGGATCGGCATTGCGCGCACGTGGAGCGAGATCGAGCGCGCGGACGTCGTGCTGCACCTGCTCGATTCGCGCACGGGGCTGACGCCGGATGATGAGGTGATCGCGGCGCGGTTCCCGGGCGGCGTGCCGGTGGTGCGCGTACTGAACAAGACGGATCTGACCGGCGTGCCGGCTTGTGTCGAGCATCCGGCTGCGGAAGGGGATCTGACCGAGGTGCATCTGTCGGCGAAGCGCGGCGACGGGATCGACATGCTGCGTGCGGAGCTGCTGCGGATCGCGGGGTGGCAGGCGGGGGCTGAGGGCGTGTATCTCGCGCGCGAACGGCATCTGATCGCGCTGCGGGCCGCGCAGGAGCATCTCGCGCAGGCGGCGGATCATGCGGAGCAGCGCGCGCAGTCGCTCGATCTGTTTGCGGAGGAGCTGCGGCTCGCGCAGGAACAGCTCAATGCGATTACCGGGGAGTTCACTTCGGATGATCTGCTGGGGGTGATTTTCAGCAGGTTTTGTATCGGGAAGTGATCCATCTCTCGACGGAATTCGAGTCGTTTAGCGATGTTTCTGCCGGTCGCCTCGACGGGATCGGCGATGCAAACGGCGTTTCTGTCTACCGAGTGCAATTTGCCATTCCTCGCTTATCGAAGTATCCAGGACCGGTTGATGTGCCAAAGGCATTGGTTGCAACGAGCAATCAGGTTGTGTCGGGAGCGGAATAATATAATTTGAATCCCGAGGTCCCACGCGTGCGACAAAAATCTTGCTGAATTGATATGAGGAAATGTAAGATTGCGTCGCGCAGGTTGAAGTGAAGAAACAAGAGAATTATCAAACTCAACTGATTCCGGGGGAACGCGTGAGACGGCTGTCTATCTTTGCTTTTATTTTCTTGGTTTGCCAATCGCTTGCATTCGCAAAACGTCTCGAGCCGGGGGCTACGATGTGGGCGGGGCAGTCGGTTTGCTCGGATAACAACCAGTACTGTCTGAAGCTGCAGAAGTCAGATGGAAACCTGGTTCTCTATGCAGCCAGCGGCCAGGCCGTGTGGCAAGCAAAGACCAATGGAAAGGGCGTGACGCGTGCGGTTATGCAGCCGGACGGAAATTTCGTGCTTTATACCGACGATAACCGTCCGATCTGGGTAATCAAAACGGAGCGCTCCAATTCATTTCTGAATGTTCAGGATGACGGAAATATCGTTTTCTACTGGATGCGTCCCATTTGGGATAGCAAGACGAGCGATGTTTCGAGCATGCAGTCCAACGAGGCTCGTATCCTTTACCCGAACACCAAGCTGACGGCTGGCGTGAGTTACTCGATCGGGCAGTACTTTTTCATTCTGCAGGCCGACGGAAATCTGGTGCTGTACAAGAATGGCGCTGCGATTTGGAACACCGGTACGGCAGGCAAGGGTGTGACGTCTGCGTGGATGCAGAACGACGGGAACTTCGTGTTGTATAACGATGCCGGTACGCCGATCTGGAAAACCAACACGGGCGGGAATAGCGGTGCCCTGTTCGCATTCCAGCCGGATGGCAATCTGGTGGTCTACGTGCAGACGCCCAGCTGGGATCGTTTGGCGGGGTACAACCACCCGGACTTCAAGGACCACCGTGGTCCCGGTCAAGGTTATTGCATCGGGGCGTGTGGCGGAGCGATCATCTCCATTCCTTTCTGATCGGTAGCCGATGCGAGATTGGCCAGAGTGATGTGTCGTGACCTGCGCGACGGACGCTCACGATGGCGATCATCATGACGACGGGGCGGGTATATCCCGCCCCGTCTCATTCAGGAGCATCGCCGGCACAAGGCCGTCATCTCGTTCTCAATCCCAATGATGGTGATGGTAATACCCGCCACCACCGTAATACCCGCCATCAGGCACCACGATACAGCCGCTCAGCAACACGGCGACGCCGGCAATCAGCAAAAGGACTTTCTTCATGGTGCTCACCTGCTTGGGTTCAATGTGAAACCCAGCATAGCCAGCGCCCGCAACACCGGCTGTAAGCATTGGTATCCCCGCTCCGCAATGCGTAACGGCGGATTATTCCGGTCAAAATGACCGTAACAAATGCCCCAAACAGCAGACGTTTTCAGGCGACGACGACCCTGTTTCGCCCCGCATCCTTCGCACGATACAGCGCGGCATCGGCAGCTTCGATCAACGCATCGGGTGTCGACAAGTCATCGGCCGACACGGTCGCACAGCCGACGCTGACGCTCACGCGCCCCGCCGGCGCCGCAGGCATCGCGAGATCGAGCCGCAACACGGCTTCGCGCGCCTCTTCGGCAACCACCCGCGCACCGCGCGCCCCCGTGTTCGGCAGCACGATCGCGAACTCCTCGCCGCCGTAACGCGCGACGATATCCGCGGGCCGCCTCACCGCGCCGGCCAGCGCATTCGCGACCGCGATCAGGCACGCATCGCCCTTCACGTGACCGAACGCGTCGTTGTAGGCCTTGAAGAGGTCGACGTCGACCATCAGCAGCGACAGCGGTTCGCTCTGTCGTCGCGCCTGCAGGAACAGCGTGTGGAAATGATCGTTGAAGTGGCTGCGGTTGAACGCGCCGGTCAGGCCGTCGCGTGCGGAAGAACGAACCAGCGTCGCATGCGCCTCGAACAGCTGCTGGTACAGCATCGTCACTTCCCAGGCGAGCACGCACACGAGTACGCCGGGCGTGAACATGCTGAACACGCGCGCGACATACCAGCCGACCGTGTAGCGGTTCGTGGCCAGCAGGTTCAGCGTCGTGTCGGTGAGGCACGCGAGCACCGCGATCGCGAGCCACAGGTCGAGCGTCGTGCGCAGCCGGCCGGTGGCCAGCACGGCAACGAGCGCAAGGGCATTGAGGATCCACACGAAGAGCGCGATGCCGCTGAAGGGCAGCAAGGCCGCGTCGCCGGGCGGAAGGAACGCGGGCGGAAGCGACACGTTCAGCGCGAACGCGCACAGCAGCGCGGCCGCGACGGCCGGCCCGCCGACGAGCGCGACCGCCCACCGGCGCGTCTGCCTGTCACCGACCGGTGCGCGCGTCAGCCGCTCGCGTGCGAGCAGCGCAGCCATCACGAAGCACGGGAAACCCGCATGCCAGAAGACCCACATCCACGCGGCGCTTTGCGGGCGCGCGCCGAGCAGGCCATGCGGCGCGAACACGCCCGGAAAGGTGAGCAACTGCAGCGCGACGGCGAGCGCGGTGAACGCGTAGGCGCCGCCGAGCGCGCCGAGCACGGGCTGGCGCGTGACGGTGAACTGCGCGCCGAGGAAGAACGCCGCGATGCTCGCGGTCGTGAACACGGTGAGCGCGCACATCGGCATGAACGGCTCGACGGCCGGCAGCGTGACGTTCGCGTGCGGCGCGGCGATCCCGAGCGCAAGCAGGATGACGAGCGCCGTCAACGCGCCGAACCAGAGCTGACGGCGCGTCGTGTGCTGGATCAGGATGCCTTCCATGGAGTCCCCCGGACACGCGTGCGGAAACGCCCGGTCTTGCGCCGGGCGGCACGGCACGCATCCGGTCGCGGCGCGACCGGTGCGGCCCGATCCTATCGCGTTATTGGCGCGCGCTCAAATGCCGAGCCCCGGGCCGAAGTTGCCGGCGACCCAGTGCGTGACGGCGTCGACGTCCGCGTAGTCCTGTTCGGGCAGGCCGTCGAGCATCGACAGCACTTCGTTGCTGGCGCCGGCTTCCCGCGCGGCATCGACGAGCGCATCCTTGTTCGCCGGGTAGCGGACGGCCGCGAGCACGTCGGCGATCTGCAGATCGATCGTTTCGTGAGGGATATCGTGCGGCGGGGGAGCGGGCTGGTCGTTCACGGCGGCGTCTCGCGGGTTGAGCGGGAATCGGATCGAAGCGGAATCGGGGCGCGCCACGTGTTGCCCGGCTCGGGGTGGCCCGGCCGGCGCGCACTGCGCAGGGACGGCGATCGACTCAATGCTCGCGTCGCACGCGGCGCCACGGGTGCTTCCAGTCGATATGGGGTGCGTTTTCGTCGCGCGGATGCTGACGCCGATGCTCCTGCCAAAGTTCGTCGGAGAACAGCGCCGCCACGATCACGAGCGGCAGGACGAGAAAAATACCGAGTATGACTTGCTCGATCACGATAGCCTCCCTGCGGTGGCAGGAACCCTAGCTCCCATTCTAGGCTCTGAACTTCGCCCGCGTTCAATTTCTTACAGTGCGAAACGGGCCCGAACGCGGCTGCGCCGCGCGGGCGTTTCGCACGTGCGCCGGCCTCAAAAAGGACTGAACATGCAACTCCAGAACGATACCAACACGCTCGCGCTACGGCCGCTGGAGCGCCAGGACCTGCGCTTCGTCCACGAACTGAACAACGACGCGAAGATCATGCGCTACTGGTTCGAGGAGCCGTACGAAACCTTCTCGGAACTGTCACAACTGTACGACCGTCACGTGCACGACCAGCGCGAGCGCCGGTTCGTCACGGTCGATTCGCAAGGGGAACTGGTCGGCCTCGTCGAGCTGATCGAACTCGACTACATCCATCGCCGCGGCGAGTTCCAGATCATCATCGCGCCGCAATGCCAGGGGCGCGGTTATGCGGGCCAGGCGACGCGCCTCGCGATCGAGTACGCATTCAAGGTGCTGAACATGCGCAAGCTGTACCTGATCGTCGATACGTCGAATGCGGCGGCGATTCACGTGTACGAAAAATGCGGATTCCAGCACGAGGCCGAATTGAAGGAAGAATTTTTCGGAAACGGCGCGTATCACAACGCTTATCGCATGTGCATTTTCCAGCGCGATTATTTCGAGCGTCAGCAATCGGCCTGAAATAAAGCCGGGTCAAAACACTGACGAAAGACACCCGCGGCGGGGCTTCCGCGGGCGCCGGAGGCATGCGGGGAAATACGGATAAATACGCATGCGCTTATACCTGGCATTTTTCTTGTATCAGGTAAATGCGATTCCGCGTTGCGGTAAAGTCAGATTGTTTCGGATGACTTTAGGTGCAATGCATCAAAATGATCGGGATGGCGAAATGGATTATCCAAACCGTTCAATCGCCGCATTGTAATTTTTCTGAAAACCTTACCGGATAACGCTTTCCGCCTGGTGTCACGGGCCGGTCCGCCGCGCGGCACACCTCGCCGCGTGTGCGCATCGCACGAAAATCGGGCTGCGCGCGGGGTGCGACAATCCGCCGCTATTGCGATCGCACAACAAATGTGCTTGCTATCGCTTGCCGGTCTTCTAAAGTGAAAAACGCGGGTTCACGATCACCTTTAAACACATAGCTAACCCGAGCCTGGTGCCCGCAAGCCTGGAGACAGAACATGATGAAACGAACCGGTATGCTCGTTGCCCTCGTCGGTGCATTTTGCGTGGTGTCGATTGCCCAGGCAGGCGGCGATTCGGCCGTCAAGCCGACGCAGGAAATCCAGCTGACGAAGAACGCATGGGGCTGCCTGTCGAAAGACAATCTGGACTCCGTACTGAGCCACGAGCGCGATGGCAAATCGCAGGCGAAGCAGCAGTACTTCGACGACTACCGTTGCCTGTCGGTACCGGAAGGCCAGCGTTTCCGCGTGGTGTCGGTCGAGCAGGGCGACGTGCAGTTCGTCAGCGCCGACAACAGCGACCAGCAGGGTCTCTGGACCGATTCGCGCTTCGTCAAGCAGTAACCCGCAATAACCCGCGCAGTCGCACGACGCGCGAGCGCGCCGGCCCGATTGGCCGGCGGCGCGAACCGAACACGGCCCGGCGCATGCCGGGCCGTTGCGCTGTGGCGCGCACATGACACGCGCCGGGCGGCGCGCATTCGGTATCATCACGGCCCGACCGAACCGAATGCCCGCCCGGGCCGCATCCGCATGGCGCTGAAATCCACGATCTACAAAGCCGAACTGCAAATCGCCGACATGGATCGGCATTATTACGCCGACCACGCGCTCACGGTGGCGCGCCATCCGTCGGAAACCGACGACCGGATGATGGTGCGGATCGTCGCATTCGCGCTGTTCGCGAACGAGCGGCTCGAATTCTGCAAGGGGCTGTCGGACGTCGACGAGCCCGATCTGTGGCAGAAGGACCTGACGGGCGCGATCGACGTCTGGATCGAGGCCGGCCAGCCCGACGAGCGGCGCATCTCGAAGGCGGCCGGCCGGGCCGGGCAGGTCACGGTGATCGCGTACGGCGGCAAGACGTCGGATATCTGGTGGCAGGGCGTGCGCAGCAAGGTCGAGCGGCTGCGCAACGTGCAGGTGCTGTCGCTCGCCGATGGCGTCGCGGCCGCGCTCGGGCAGCTCGCGGAGCGCACGATGCGCCTGCAGTGCACGGTGCAGGACGGCGCGGCGTGGATCTCGAGCGCCGATCACGACCCGATCGCGGTCGAATGGACGGTCCTGAAGGCGCGCGCGGGCGCGTGACGGCCCGCGCACCGGCCGCGCTCAGCCGATCGCGGCCGGCGGCCCCTTGAATTCCAGCATGTTGCCTTCGGGATCGAACAGGTAGATCGACGGCCCGTAGCCGCCGGCGCCGTAGCGCTCCGCGGGGGCCTCCGGCCGTGCGCCATGCGCGGCGAAATGCGCGGTCAGCGCGTCGGGATCGAACGGCTCGACGCGCAGGCACAAGTGATCGAGGTTGCGTCCGGTGCCGGGCGGCCCGCTGTCGGGGCGGTCGATCGGGCCGCCGACCGATATCAGGTCGATCAGCGCATCGCCGGCGCGCAGCTGCACGAGGCCCAGATCGGGCTGTTCCTTCTCCACATGGCAGCCGACGGCGTCGCAGTAAAAGCGCGTCATCGCCGCCATGTCGGTCACGCGCAGCACGATGTGATCGATCGCGCGGATGGTGGGCTTCATGGGCGGGCACTCCTTCGCAGTCGTCGAGCATCGAGTGTAGACGCATCGCGCCTGCGGCGCCCGCCGGAACGCGGCACAATCGACAGACGAAAAAAAGCCCGTTCACGCGGAGCGGAACGGGCTTAATCCATATCAGGAGGAGACATGGAGGAGACAGTTCCAACTATACACACGGCGATGGTGCGACGCAATATTCCGAATGCAAAAAAACGTCAGGACGGCGATTTGTCGCATCCGCACTGCAGCAAAATGGTGACGGGACGATGACGAAAACCGCGCCGGAACAGCCGGTGCAGGCGTTTTGTCGGATTTATGCTTGAATGGTGTGTCCCCGGTTCGCCGGCTCGAATCAGAGAGCAAGATTCAGGGCGCGACGGCACGTGCCGATGTCTAGAGTAGGCACCATCTACACTACATACAGAGTGCGAGGTTCAGATGAAAACCGCCTATCCGACCGACGATGCCCGCTGGGGCGCCGTGACCACTCGCGATCCGCATGCGGACGGCGCGTTCTTCTATGCCGTGCGCACGACCGGCGTGTTCTGCCGCCCGACCTGCGCGTCGCGGCTGCCGCGCCGCGAGCATGTGTCCTACTTCACCGATCCGGCCGCCGCGCGTGCGGCCGGCTTCCGGCCCTGCAAGCGTTGCCAGCCGGAAGGGCTGCCGCGCGAGCTCGAGATCGTCAACCGCGCATGCGCGGTGCTCGACGCGCACGCCGAGCGGCTCACGCTCCAGCAACTGAGCGATGCCGTGCACGTGAGCCCGTTTCACCTTCAACGACTCTTCAAGCGCGTGGTCGGCGTGTCGCCGCGCCAGTACCAGGCCGCGCAGCGCGGCGCCGCGCTGCGGCAGGCGCTGCAAAGCGGGCAGCCGGTCACGCAGGCGGCCGTCGACGCGGGCTTCAATTCGCCGTCGCGGCTCTACGCGTCGGTGCCGCGCGAACTCGGGATGGCGCCGTCCGCGTTCCGCCGCCAGGGCGCCGGGCTGCGGATCGACTATGCGACCGCGGCGACGTCGCTCGGCACGGTGCTGGTCGCCGCGACCGAACAGGGCATCTGCCGGATCGCGTTCGGTGACGAGCCGGCCGCGCTCGTCGGCGAGCTGAACGACGCGTTCGCCCGTGCCGAACTGGTCGAAGCGCCCGCGCGGCTCGCACCGTTCATCACGCAGATCCGTGCGTACCTGGATGGCACGCGACACGCGTTCGACCTGCCGCTCGACATCGCGCCGACCGCCTTCCAGCAGCGCGTGTGGGAAGCGCTGACGCATATTCCGTACGGCGAAACGCGCAGCTACTCGGAGATCGCCGAAGCGCTCGGCTCGCCGCGCGCGGTGCGTGCCGTCGCGTCCGCGTGCGCGTCGAACCCGGTCGCGCTCGCGATCCCGTGCCACCGCGTCGTGCAAAAGGGCGGCGCGCTTTCCGGATATCGTTGGGGCGTGCGCCGCAAGGCGACGCTGCTCGCATCCGAGGCGCGTCATGTCCACCACGATGAAACCGAAGCCGCGACGGAGGGCAGCGCAGTTTGAGCCTCGCCAAAACAACGATCACGTCAATCGTGAACGGCGGCCATGTGCCGTCGTCCGCGCAGATGGAACTGCGCTTCAATGCGCCTTATGACTGGGCGCGCGTGCTGCGCTTCTTCAGCGGGCGCGCGATTCCGGGTGTCGAGCAGGTCGCGGATGGCACGTATCGCCGCATCGTCGACCTGCACGGCGATTCCGGCCGGCTCACGGTCACGAAACACCCGCGCAAGCATTGCCTGATCGCGACGGTCGAAGGGGCGGTCGCGCGTCATGTCGACGATGCGTTCGCCGCGCGCGTCGCGACGATGTTCGACCTCGGCGCCGATCCGGCCGCGATCGGTGGCGGGCTCGCGCGCGATCCCTGGTTCGCGCCGCTCGTCGAGGCCGCGCCGGGGCTGCGCGTGCCGGGCGCATGGTCGGGGTTCGAGCTGGCCGTGCGCGCGATCGTCGGCCAGCAGGTGAGCGTGAAGGCCGCGACGACGATCGTCGGCCGGCTCGTCGAACGGGCCGGCGAGCGGGTGGTGCCTGTCGACGATGGCGCACCCGCGTGGCGTTTCCCGACGCCCGACGCGCTGGCCGCGTGCGATCTCGACAAGATCGGAATGCCCGGCAAGCGCGTGGCGGCACTGACGGGCGTGGCGCGCGCGGTGGCAGCCGGCGACGTGCCGGTCGATCGCGAGCATGCCGACCTGGCGACGCTGCGTAGCGCATGGCTCGATCTGCCGGGCATCGGCCCGTGGACCGTCGAATACATCGCGATGCGCGCGTGGCGCGACCCCGATGCGTGGCCGGCCTCCGATCTCGTGCTGATGCAGTCGATCGCCGCACGCGACCCGGCGCTCGACCGGCTGGCGAGCCAGAAGCACCGCACCGAAGGCTGGCGGCCGTGGCGCGCGTACGCGGCGCTGCATTTGTGGAACGAAGTGGCCGACCGGGCGGGCGGCGCGCGCGGCGGATGACCGATTCGGCGGCACGGTTGCACCTGCTGCTGCCGGTCCGCGCATCGCGTTCCATCGGACGAATGCATGTGACCGACGTGCCCATCGGTGCCGCCTGGCACCGGTGCCACATGCCGCGACGGCCGCAATCGCCCCGTCCGGCGGCCCGTTCCGCCCCGCGCGCCGTGCCCGGCGCCACCTCAAGCGCGTGTTCCGGCGAGATGTTAAAGTGCCCGCTACCAACGAAGCGACCAACAATCCAGCCGGCCTCGCGCGGCGTTCTGCGCGCGGCCGTCACGCACTTGCGTCTCCATGTCGAACACCATGACTCACCGCCAGTCCGAACTGCTGCTGAATCGCCTCGAAGCGCTGAGCTCGGGCCCGACGCGGCAGCATCTGCCCGACGGCCTGCGCGGCATCGAAAAGGAAAGCCTGCGCGTGACGCGCGACGGGATGATCGCGTTCTCGCCGCATCCGCGCGCGCTCGGTTCGGCGCTCACGCATCCGTCGCTGACGACCGACTATTCCGAGGCGCTGATCGAGCTGATCACGCCCGCGGAACGCGACGCCGCGATCACGCTCGAACGCCTCGACGATCTGCATCGCTACGTTTATGCGTCGCTCGGCGACGAGATGCTGTGGAACGACTCGATGCCGGGCCAGCTGCCGGCCGACGACCAGATTCCGATCGCCGACTACGGCACGTCGAACATCGGCCGCCTGAAGACGGTGTACCGGCGCGGCCTCGCGTATCGCTACGGCCGCACGATGCAGTGCATCGCCGGCATCCACTACAACTACTCGCTGCACGAGGAAGTGTGGCGGCGCCTGCATGCGGAAGAAGGCTCGACGGCGACGCTCGTCGACTACCAGTCGGAACGCTATCTCGCGCAGATCCGCAACTTCCGCCGCCGCAGCTGGCTGCTGATGTACCTGTTCGGCGCGTCGCCCGCGCTCGACACGAAGTTCCTGCGCGGCAAGCCGCACAAGCTCGAGACGTTCGACGCCGATACGCTGTACCTGCCGTATGCGACCAGCCTGCGGATGAGCGATCTCGGCTACTCGAACACGACCGCCCAGGCCGCGCTGCACGTCGACTACAACACGCTGCCCGGTTATCTCGACGCGCTGTCGAAGGCCGTGAGCGAGCCGTATCCGGCGTACGAGGCGATCGGCACGCATCGCGACGGCGAGTGGATCCAGATCAACACGAACGTGCTGCAGATCGAGAACGAGTTCTACTCGACGATCCGGCCGAAGCGCGTCACGTATTCGGGCGAGCGGCCGCTGCATGCGCTCGCATCGCGCGGCGTGCAGTACATCGAGGTGCGCTGCCTCGACATCGATCCGTTCGAGCCGACCGGCATCGCGCTGGAGACCGCGCGCTTCATCGACGCGTTCCTGCTCGCGTGCGCGCTCGACGAAAGCGCGGCGCTCGACTGCGACGCGTACAAGGAAGCGAACGCGAACTTCGGTAGCGTGACGATGGAAGGCCGCAAGCCGGGGCTCACGCTGGCGCGCGACGGCCAGCCGATCACGCTGCAGGCGTGGGCGGACGAGCTGATGATCGATATCGAAACCATCGGCCGCCGTCTCGACGAAATTCGCGGCGGCGACGAGCATGTGCGCGCCATCGCCGCGCAACGCGAGAAGCTCGCCGATCCGGAACGCACCTCATCCGCGCGCGTGCTGCGCACGATGCGCGAGAACGGGCAGTCGTTCCTCGGGTTCGCGCTGGCGCAGAGCGAAGCGCATGCCGCGCATTTCCGCGCGCATCCGCCGTCGGCGGACACGCTGAGCACCGAGCAGGCGCTCGCCGCGAAGTCGCTGGCCGAGCAGGCCGATCTCGAAGCGAAGGAGGCCGGATCGTTCGATGCGTTCGTCGCGGCCTATCGTGCTTATACGCTGAACCGCTTCAGCGTTTGAGGATTGTGCACGCGGCCGCGCGCTGGCGTGCGGGCCGCGTGTGTGTCGGCCGGCGCCGGTGGCGCCGCGCCGTTACCCGTTCAAGCGGGTTCGGTCCGCAATCAGTGATGGGCGTAGGTGCCGCGATCGATCGCGTGCGGTAGCGCCGGTTTGCCCGATTCCACGTTCCCCCTCCCTTCGCTGCCGTAACCGGCGTCCTCGCCGCGCGCCTGCGCGGCACGCTGCATGATCGCCTGCATGTTCTCCGGAAAGTCGGGACTGCTCGCGAGGCTCGTCCGGTAGCCGGCGGCCTGCAGCTCCGCGAGTTCCTGACGGACCTGCGCACGCGTCAGCGTCGATGCGGCCTGCGCATGGGCGGCGCAGGCCGCGCCGATCAGCAGGATCGCGCATGCCGCGTGTTTCATCGTCTTCATCGTGTTCGCTCCGTGAGGTTCCGGTGCCGCGCCGTCGTCGGCGCGGGCGGAATCGATGCGGCCAGTCTAGGCTTCGGACGCCAAACGAAACATCCCGCCCGCCGGCAGGCACCTTTGTTGCACCTGCAACATTGCGCGGGTGACGGCGTTGACCGCATTGAGCGCATTGAGCGCGATGGCGAACCGTTCGCGACGGGCTTCCTGTCGCGCGCGACAGTTGCCGGCCATCTGCCGGCCACCGTGTAGCGGAGGGTTCGCACCGGGTCGCCACGCATCGGGCTTGTCCCCCCTTGTACAAGCGCCGCGCGCCTCCTAACCTCTTTTAAGCGACCGATCGGTTGGCCGTGCAACGTCGTTGCGTGCGCAAGCGTCCGATCGTTGTCGTGACCGTGGAACGATCGCTTTGCCCCGAATCCGGGGGCGCCGAAACGCCAGCCCGGGTCGACCGCACAAGGCATGGGACCCGAGTAAGCGCTAAAGCGCCAACTCGGGTCGACATCTGGAGACACGATGAATCCCACCGACGCCCTACCGCCCGGCATCGTCTTCGCGCAGCCGTTGACGCCGGTCGCCAACTCGCTGTTCCTGTCGTTCCTCGTCGCCGCGATCCCGATCGCGGTCGCGCTGATCGCGCTGGGCGTGCTGCGCCGTCCCGCGTGGCAGGCATCGCTTGCCGGGCTCGTCGCCGGCCTCGCGGTCGCGATCGGCGCGTGGGGCATGCCGGCCGGGCTCGCGTTCAACGCGGTCGGCGCGGGCATGGCGCTCGCGGTCGTGCCGGTGATGTGGATCGTCTTCAACGCGCTGCTGCTGTACAACATCGCGGTGAAGTCGGGCCGCTTCGACCAGTTCCGGCAGTGGATGCTCGACAACCTGCCCGACGACCGCCGCCTCGTGCTGCTGGTCGTCGCGTTCTCGTTCGGCTGCCTGCTCGAAGGGATCTCGGGGTTCGGCACGCCGGTCGCGATCACGAGCGCGCTGCTGATCGCGCTCGGTTTCCCCGCGCTCGAAGCGCTCACCTATACGCTGCTGTTCAACACCGCACCGGTCGCGTTCGGCGCGCTGGGCGTGCCGATCACCGTGCTCGGCGCGGTCACGTCGCTGCCGCCCGCGACGCTCGCCCAGATGGTCGGCCGGCAGTTGCCGTTCTTCGCGCTGCTGCTGCCGTTCTATGTGGTCGGCGCGTATGGCGGGCTGCGTTCGATCAGGCAGCTGTGGCCGGCGCTGCTCGTGTCGGGCGCCAGCTTCGCGATCGCGCAGTTCGTCACGTCGAACTTCCTCGGCTACCAGCTCACCGACGTGCTGTCGTCGCTCACGTCGCTGATCGTCACGATCGGCTTCCTGCAGGTGTGGCGGCCGCAGCCCGATCCGCAATACGCGCTCGCGCGCAGCGTGCCCGCGGCGGCCGGCGCCGCGCGCGCGGGCTTCGGCGGCTGGCTGCCGTGGCTCGTCGTGTCGGTGGTCGTGATCGTGTGGGTGCACGCGAACGTCGCGGCGATCGGCGACGTGAAGATCAAGTGGCCGGGCCTGCACAACGCGGTGTTCGTGTCGCTGTACCACAAGCCGTATGCGGCGATCTGGGATTTCCAGCCGCTCGGCACGGGCACCGCGATCCTGCTGTCGGCAATCATCACCGCCGTGCTGACGCGCACCGGCGCCGGCGCGTTCGTCGAATGTGTGGTCAAGACGTGGCGGCAGACGTGGATCGCGATCGTCACGGTGATGATGATCGTCGGGCTCGCGTACCTGCTGAACTACTCGGGGATCAGCTACACGCTCGGCACAGGCGTCGCATCGACGGGCGCGCTGTTCCCGCTGGTGTCCGCGTCGCTCGGCTGGATCGCCGTGTTCCTGTCCGGCAGCGACACGTCGGGCAACGCGCTGTTCGGCAACCTGCAGGTCGTCGCCGCGCGGCAGCTCGGGCTCGATCCCGTGTTGATGGCCGCGACCAACTCGTCGGGCGGCGTGATGGGCAAGATGATCTCGCCGCAGAACATCGCCACCGGCGTGTCGACGACGGATCTGAAGGGGCAGGAAGGCCTGGTGTTCGCGCGCACCTTCTGGCACAGCGTGATTCTCACGCTGCTGCTCGGCGTGCTCGTGTTCCTGCAGCAGCACGTGTTCACGTGGATGATTCCGGCGCTTCCGAAGTGACGCGCGGCCGGACGCAAAAAGGAAGGCACGAGGAAAAAACGAGGGAAGGCGCGACGAAAAGCGCCAGGCAATGCAGCGGGAAATGCGCGAAAGCGGCGAACGCGCGGCGGCTCAGCGCGCGTTCGCCCGCCGCGTCGTGTCGCGCGTGGCGGGCTCCGCCGGCAGGATGCACGCGAGGAACGCGTCGATCGCCGGGCTCTGGCGGCGCGCCTTCAGGTAGTACACGTATTCGTCGATCGTCGTATCGACGCCGCGCAGCGCGATGACGCGCAGGTCCGGATGGCGCTCGGCCTCGCCGAGCGGAAACAGGCTGCCGCCCACGCCATGCAGGATCGCCTCGCGGATCGCTTCGCGGCTGCCGATCTCCGCGACCGACGCGGTCGCGACGCCGGCCGCGGCCAGGATCGTCTCCGTGCAGCGGCGCGTGATCGAGCCTTCCTCGCGAATCAGCAGCCGCACGTCGGCGAGCTGCGCCGGGTCGATCGCGTCGAAACGCGCGAGCGGATGGGTGCGATGCACGACGAGCACCAGCGGGTCGGTCGAGATCACCTTGCGTTCGAGGCCGTCGGCGTCGTTGCGCTGCGATGAGACGGCCAGATCGATGCGGAATTCCTGCAGCGCCTGCAGGATCTCCTCGGAGTTGCCGATCCGGCACGTGAGCGCGATCGACGGATGCGCGTTCGAGAAGCGGCCGACCGCGTCCATGATGTAGTACGGGCCCGTCGCACCGATCCGCAGGTGCCCTTCGAACAGGCCGCCGACGTTGCGCAGCATGATGTCGGCCTGCGCCTCGAGCGCGATCATCTTCTCGACGAGCGGCAGCAGCTCGATGCCGGTCTCGGTGACCTCGAGCTTGCGGCCGCTGCGGTAGAACAGCTCGACGCCGTACACCTGCTCGACCTGCCGGATCTGCGCGGCAATCGTCGGCTGGCTCACGCCCAGGTGGCGTGCGGCGCGCGTGATGCTGCCCTGCCGGACGGTCGCGTGGAACGCCTTCAGCTGATCGAACACGACTCGGCTTCTCCCCCCTCTTCATCGCGCGTCAGCGTAGCGCACGCGTGTGTCGGCCGCATGAAAGGCGCGTCGTGCGTCACTTCGAAAAAAAGCTGGGGGTCAGCGCAAGAAACCTGCGGGAACCGGTCACGGCCGGGACATGCCGGTGCGGGGTAATAGCGGGTAACACACCGACCGCCGGCCCCGCTCGACCGGCACCCCACTCCTACCGACAACAGGGTTCCCTTCATGTCCTCGAACAATCGACGCGATTTCCTGCGCCTCGCCGCGCAGTCGGCCGGCGCGATGGCCGCCTACGCGGGCTTTCCGCCCGCGATCCGCAACGCGCTGGCGATGCCGGCCGCCTATCGCACCGGCACGATCCGCGACGTGGAACACGTCGTGATCTTCATGCAGGAAAACCGTTCGTTCGACCATTACTTCGGCGGGCTGCGCGGCGTGCGCGGTTTCAACGACCCGCGCCCGCACCTGCTGCCGAGCGGCGCGCCGGTGTGGCAGCAGCCGCCGGCGTCGGTGTTCACGAAGAACTACCATTCGCGCGGCATCGATCCGTCCGCACCGTACGTGCTGCCGTTCTACCTCGACCCGAAGCAGACGACCGAATTCCAGCCGGGCACGAACCACGGCTGGAGCAGCGGCCACCTGTCCTGGAACAACGGCCAGTGGGACCAGTGGGTGAACCAGAAGCAGGACGTGCTGACGATGGGCTACCTGAAGCGCCAGGATCTCACGTACCACTACGCATTGGCCGACGCGTTCACGATCTGCGATTCGTACTTCTGCTCCGCGCACGCCGACACGGCGCCGAACCGCATCTACCTGTGGACCGGCACGGTCGACCCGCGCAACATCTACGGCAACCCGCCGAACGGCCCGGGCATCGGCGAGCGCGACGACGTGAACGGCTACACGTGGACGACCTACGCCGAACGCCTCGAGAACGCGAAGGTCAGCTGGAAGGTGTACCAGGGCGGCACGGGCATCCCGGGCGACCCGACCGACAACTACACCGACAACTCGCTGATGTTCTTCAAGCGCTTCCAGGTGAAGGAAGGCGCGAGCGGCCCGCTGGTCGACAAGGGCGCGTCGGACCACACGCTGGCCGAGCTCAAGGCCGACGTGCAGGCGAACCGGCTGCCGCAGGTGTCGTGGATCGTGGCGCCGTACAAGTACAGCGAGCACCCGCAGGCGTCGCCGACCGACGGCGCGTTCTACATCAACATGGTGCTCGAGGCGCTCACGTCGAACCCCGAGGTGTGGGCGAAGACGGTGTTCATCCTCAACTACGACGAGAACGACGGGCTGTTCGACCACGTCGTGCCGCCGGTGCCGCCGGTCACGAGCGGCGTGGGCGGCCAGGGCATCGTGTCGTCGAACCTGCTGTCGAACCTCGGCGACGAGCTGCTCGACCTGAACAAGTACCCGGGCGAGATGAGCCCGCTCGTGCCGGGCGCGGACCCGGGCGGCATCCAGCCGATCGGCCTCGGGCCGCGCGTGCCGCTGATCATCATCTCGCCGTGGACGAAGGGCGGCTGGGTCTGCTCGGAGACGTTCGACCATACGTCGGTGCTGCGTTTCCTCGAAGCGCGCTTCGGCGTGAAGGAGCCGAACATCAGCGCATGGCGCCGGTCGATCTGCGGCGACCTCACGTCGGCGTTCGACTTCTCCGCGCGGCCCGACACGCGCACGGTGAGCTTCACGGTGCCGCAGCACATCGCGACGGCCGGCCAGGCGTACCAGGTGCCCGCGCAGCAGTCGATGCCGGCGCAGGAGCCCGGCACGCGGCCCGCGCGCGCGCTGCCGTACGAGCTGTTCGTGCACAGCCGCGTGAGCGGACACGATGACACCGTGTCGCTCGACTTCGCGAACTCGGGCGACGCGGGCGCGGCGTTCTACGTGTACGACCGCCGCAACCCGACGACGACGCCGCGTCGTTATGCGGTATCCGCGCACGATCGTTTCGTCGACACGTGGAGCACGTCGGCCGCGCGCGGCGAATACCATCTCGCGGCATACGGCCCGAACGGCTATCTGTGCGAGTTCCAGGGCAACACGCGGCTTGCGGCGGACGGCCGCCACGCGAACCCCGAAGCGAAGATCGGCTACGACGTGCGCAACCGTCACGTGTACCTGCAACTGCGCAACAGCGGGCGCGCGACGTGCCGTGTGACGGTCGACAACGCGTACAGCCATGCGCATGCGCGGACCTACACGCTGGAGCCGGGCGAGCGCGTCGAGGATCACTTCGAGCTGTCGTCGAGCCACGGCTGGTACGATCTGACGATTACCGCGACGACGCTGCGCGGCGGCGACGACAAGGTCGTGCGCCGCTTCGCGGGCCACGTCGAGACGGGTCGGCCGAGCCACAGCGATCCGGGGCCGGTGAAGCACTCGGCCTGACGGCCGGTAAGCGTCGCGCGGTTCGGGCGCAGTCCGCCCGTCGCGCGGCAGCCGCCTGCCGGTTGCATGCCGGCAGGCGGGATTGGTTTTTGGAAACTGAAAACTGTTGACAATGTGTCGGGCCGAGGGTATATAAGGATCATTCGCCGATATGGCGCCCTCGTTTTCACCGCAGCTCCGCTGCCTGCCCGACCATGACTGCCCCGAACACGCTCAGCGCCATCGAACTCCTGCAAAGCCAGTCGCTTGCGATGATTGTCCAGGACATGCTCGAGCGCGCGATCGTCTCCGGCGAATACGCACCCGGCGAGAAACTCAACGAAGTCGAGATCGCGACCAAGCTGAACGTGTCGCGCGGCCCCGTGCGCGAAGCGTTCCGCGCGCTCGAACAGGCCGGCCTGCTGCGCAACGAGAAGAACCGCGGCGTGACCGTGCGCGTCGTGCCGCTGCGCGAGGCCGAGGAAATCTACGAAGTGCGCGCGATGCTCGACGAGTCGGTCGCGCGCGCGCTCGCGCAGCGCATCTCGCCCGACACGCTGAAGGTGCTGAAGGGCATCATCCAGTCGATGAAGGACGCCGCGAAGACGCACGACGTCACGCGCTATACCGAGCTGAACGTGCAGTTCCACGACGCGATGGTCGTCGGCGTCGGCAATACGCACCTCACCGACACCTACCGCCGGCTCGTGCGCCAGCTCGGCCTGTTGCGCCAGGCCGCGATCGAGGCCGAGGAGGACGCGATCGCCGTGTCCGCGGCCGAGCACGACAAGATCGTGCAGGCGCTTGCGGGCGGCGACGGGGAGAAGGCCGTCGTGCTGGTGCGCGAGCACGTCGCGCACGGCCTTGCGCGGATGCGCCGCACGCACGAGCAGGGGCTGCCCGCGACGGGCAAGGCGGCGCGGGACAAAACCGCGCGCGCATAAGGCCCGGCAAGGCTCGCTCGGGTCGTCGCCGAAAAGCAAAGGGACGCTTCGCAGCGTCCCTTTTTCATTGCGCCGTTACCGTCGTCGCATCATCGCTTCGTCACGCCTTGTCGGCCTTCCCGGCCGCGCTCGCGAATTTCGCGAGCCACGTATCGACGGCCGACGGCTGCCGGCTCTCGTCCTCCGCGCGCTCCTTGCGGCGGATCGCATTGCGCACGACGTGCGCGCCGACATAACGAATCGGCTCCGGCGGGAAATGGCCGAGCGGGCCGCGCACGATCGGGCTGCGTGTCCACGCGTTGTCGAGGCCGAGCACGAGCGACGACAGGATCTGCCCGCCCATGTAGGTCGGCCCGACACCGTTGCCCGAATAACCGAAGCCGTAGAACACGTTCGGCGCGTCGTCGAGGCGGCCGAAGAACGGGAAGCCCGTGACCGAGCGGTCCGACGGCCCGTTCCAGCTCGCGGTGACCGGCACGCCCGAGAGTGACGGAAAGAATTCGCGCAGGCTTTGCGTGAGCTGCGCCTCGTACGGCGAGCGCTGGTCGAACACCGGCGCGATGCGGCTGCGCCACGAGAACGTGTTGCCGCCCTTGCCGAGCATCAGCCGCCCGTCGGCGGTGGTGCGGTAGTAGTAGACGAAGATCCGCGAATCGAGCACCGACACGCCGTCGACGAGCCCGGTCTGTTCGAGCAGTTCCGGGCATTTCTCGGTGATGACCATGTCGCTCGACACGACCGCGATCGTGCGCTCGAACTGCGGGAAGCGGCTCGCCATCCACGCGTTGATCGCGAATACGAGCTTGCCTGCCGTGACGCTGCCGGACGGCGTGCGCACGACGGCCGGCTGCCCGGGCGTGAAGTCGAGCATCGGCGTGCGTTCGTAGATCCGGATGCCCATCGCGAGCGCGACGCGGCGCAGCCCGCGCACCAGTTTGCCGGGATGCACGGTCGCGGCGATCGGCGAGTAGACGCCGTCGAGATTGCGCGCGGAACCGGAGCGGCGCGCGACTTCGGCGGGCGGCAGCGGCTCGTAGCTGTGGATGCCGCACGCGGCGAGCGCGTCGAGCACCGGCGCGAGCGTGCCAACCTGCGCGCGCGACGTCGCGGTGTACAGCGTGCCGTCGAGCCGCAGTTCGGCATCGATGTCGTGCGCGCGGCAGAAATCGGCGATGTGCTGGACGGCCGCTTCCGACGCCTTCACGAGCCGGATCGCCTCGGCTTCGCCGAACAGGCGCCGCAGCGTCAGGAATTTCGCGGACCACGTAAGCAGGCACCCGCCGTTGCGGCCGCTCGCGCCGGCGCCGCACAGGTCGGCCTCGACGATCGCGATGTCGAGTGCCGGGTTCTGCTGCTTCGCCTGGATCGCGGTCCAGAGCCCGGTGAAGCCGCCGCCGACGATGCAGACGTCGGCCTGCGTCGCGCCTTGCAGCGCGGGGGCGAGATCGCCGTCGTTGAACAGCGCTTGTTCGATCCAGAAGGGTCGCATCGGATGTTTCGTCAATAAGGGTCGGGGCCGTGCCGCGCACGGCCAGGAAAACCCGGCCGCGTGCACAGGGGCACGCGGCCGATCAAATCATGTCGCGTCAGGCCGCCGCTTCGGCCGACACGCGACGCACGCCCATCGCCCGCAGCGTGTCGGCGATCGCGGCGACGGCGCCGGGGATACCGGCCTCGCCGAAGTGGCCGATGCAGCCGACGCGGAACGTGTCGACTTCGGTCAGCTTGCCCGGATACAGAATGTAGCCGCGCTTTTTGACCTCCTGATAAAACGTCTTGAAATCGTAGTTCGGATCGTCCGGCGCATGGAACGTGACGATGATCGGCGCCTGGATCGCCGGATCGAGGAACGGCCGGAAACCGAGCGCGAGCATCCCGTCGATCAGCGCGCGATAGTTGCGCTGGTAGCGGCCGCCGCGTGCGGCGAGCCCGCCTTCGTCGATGTATTGCGCAACGGCCGCGTCGAGCGCCGCGACCACGTGCGTCGGCGGCGTGAAGCGCCACTGCGTCGTGCGCTGCATGTAGACCCACTGGTCGTACAGGTCCATCGCGAGCGAATGGCTGTTGCCTTCGCACCGTTCGAGCGTGCTGCGCCTCGCGATCACGAAGCCGAGCCCCGGCACGCCTTCGAGGCATTTGCCGGACGCCGCAATTACCGCGTCGAACGGCGTCGTGCGCGCGTCGATGTCGATCGCGCCGAACGAGCTCATCGCGTCGACGATCAGCCCGCGGCCGTGCTTCGCGACGATCTGCGCAATCTCGTGCAGCGGGTTCAGCACGCCGGCACCCGTCTCGCAGTGCACGAGCGCGACGTGCGTGATGCCCGGATCGGCGGCGAGTGCGCGCTCGACGTCGGCGGGGTCGACGCGGCGGTCCTCGCGGTAGTCGATTGTCGTCAGCTTGCGGCCGAGCACGCGGCAGATCTTCGCGAGGCGCTGGCAGTACGCGCCGTTGTTCGGCACGAGCACGTGGCCGTCGCGCGGCACGAGCGTGCCGATCGCCGCCTCGACCGAGAACGTGCCGCTACCCTGCAGCGGCACGCATTCGTGCGTGCCTTCGCCGTGCACGATCTGCAGCAGGCGTTCGCGCAGCCGCGCGGTGATCGCGTTGAAGTCGCTGTCCCACGAACCCCAGTCGCGCAGCATCGCGTCGCGCGTGCGGTCGGAGGTCGTCAGGGGGCCTGGGGTGAGCAGGATGGGCTGGGCGGCGAGCGTCATGGTGTCTCCTTGGTGAAGTCGGGACGTCACGTGAATGCGGCGAAAGGATCAGCGGCGATGCGGGGTGCGCCAGGCCTGCGTGCGGCGCAACAGGCGATGCGAGATGCACGCGAACAGCAGGCACGCGCACGACGACGTCACGAGCACGAGTGTCGCCATCGCGGCGGCCGGGCCCATCTGGCCCGCGTCGTCGAGGTTCAGGATCGCGACGGAGGCGGGCTGCGTGTCCGGCGAGTAGAGGAACGCGACGGCCGAGACCGTCGTCATCCCGTTGACGAACAGGTAACGCGCGATCAGCAGGATCGCGGGCAGGCACACGGGCACCGTCACGCGCAGGAAGGTCTTGTAGAACGGCACCTTCAGCGATGCGGACACGGCCTCGAACTCGCTGTCGATCTGCCTGAGCGCGGTGACGGCGGTCAGGTGGCTCGACGCGTAGTAGTGGACGACCGTGACGATCGCGAGCAGCCACAGCGAGCCGTACAGCCCGTTCAGCGGATTGCCGGGCGCGTTGAACAGGAAGATGTAGCTGATGCCGAGCACGAGGCCCGGCACGCCCATCGGCAGGATCGCGCACAGGCTGATGAAGCCGCGCAGCCAGCGCGCGCCGCGGGTCTTCTCGATCAGGTACGCACCGCCGAACACGACGATCGTGCCGCCGATCGCGACGGTCGCGGCCATCCTCAGGCTGTTCTTGTACGCGTCGAAGATGCCGGCGCCGATCAGCCCCATCCGGTAATGCTGCAGCCCGAGGCTCATCTGGTACGGCCAGAACTTCACGAACGACGCGAACACCGAGATGCCGACCACCGCGATGAAGAACGCGCACACGAGCGCGCAGTACGCGAGCATCGCGGCGTCGAAGCCGCGCGACGGCTTCGGCTGATACGGCGTCGAGCGCGCGCCGAGCTGCGACTGCTGGCGGCGGCGGATGAAGAAGTCGACGCCGAACGCGACGAGCGCCGGACACAGCAGCATCAGGCTCACGACCGCGCTGCGGTTGAAGTCCTGCAGCCCGATGATCAGCTTGTAGATGTCGGTCGACAGCACGTTGTACGAGCCGCCGATCACCACCGGCACGCCGAAGTCGTTGATGCACATCGTGAACGCCACCATCGTCGCGCTGATCAGCCCGTACTTCGCGCCGGGCAGCGTGATCGTGAAGAACTTGCGCGTGCGGCTCGTGCCCATCGCGTCGGCGGCCTCGTAGAGCCGGCCGTCCGCGAGCGACAGCGCGGTGACGAGGATCATCAGCACGTGCGGGAACGACGCGTACACCATGCTCGCGACGATGCCCGGCAGCCCGTAGATCGAATGGCCGTGCAGCAGCGGCTTCAGCAGCCCCGCGTTGCCGAACCAGTAGATGAACGACACGGCCGACAGCAGCGTCGGCGCGAGCAGCGGCAGCAGCGCGATCGTGCGCGCCGCGTTCTTCAGCGGCATGCACGAGCGCGTCAGCGCATACGCGAACGTGAACGCCATCGGCACGACGATCGCCGTGACGAGCGCGCCGACCGTCAGCGAATGCAGCATCGAGCGCAGCACGCCGCTGTCCTCCAGATACTCGACGAAGTTGTGCGCGCCGACGAAATGCCCGTCGGCATCGACGAAGCATTTCTGCACGACGAGCGCGAGCGGCAGCAACAGGAACAGCGACATCAGCGCGGCCATCGCGACGAGCGCGAACTGCGCGATGCGGTCGTGCCAGTGCGTGATCTGCCGCACGTCGGCGGGAGCGGAGGCGCCGCGGCGGCGCTCGGTCAGGACGGTGCTCATTGCAGTCGCTCCTTCGCGCTCGGGAACACGCGGACATGCTCGCGATCGAGCGCGAGGTCGATGCGCGCGCCGGCCTGCACGCCGGTGCGATCGACGTCGTGATACGACAGGTCGGCGACGATCTCCTGGCCGTCGAGCCCGTCGATGCGGAAGCTCACGCGGCAGAACGCGCCGAGGAATTCGAGCTTTTCGACGCGGCCGGCCAGCACGTTGTCGGCCGTTTCGCCCGGCACGCGAATGCGCAGGTCTTCCGGCCGTACGTAGACCGATACCGCCGCACCCTGCGCGGGCCGCGCGGCGCCGTGGCCGCAATCGAGGCCGACCGCACCCGCGCGCAGCGTGCCGTCCTGCGCGACTTCGGCGGGAATCGTGTTGACGCGGCCGATGAAGTCCGCGACGAACGGCGACGCGGGCTGCCGGTAGATTTCGAGCGGCGTGCCGATCTGCTCGATCACGCCGTGGTTCATCACGACGATGCGGTCGGCCATCGACAGCGCTTCTTCCTGGTCGTGCGTGACCATGATCGTCGTCACGCCGAGCCGCTGCTGCAGCGCGCGGATTTCCTGGCGCAGCCGCACGCGCACGCGCGCGTCGAGCGCCGACAGCGGTTCGTCGAGCAGCAGCAGGCCTGGCGACGTGGCAAGCGCGCGCGCCAGCGCGATGCGCTGCTGCTGGCCGCCGGACAGCTGGCCCGGATGCTTGCGATGGCTGTCGGGCAGGCCGACCAGCGCGAGCAGCGTGTGCACGCGCTCGTGGATCGCGTCGCGCTTCATCTTGCGGTTCACGAGCCCGTACGCGACGTTGTCGTACACGGTGAGGTTCGGGAACAGCGCGTACGACTGGAACACGATGCCGTAGTCGCGCAATTGCGGCGGCAGCCGCGAGATGTCGCGGCCGTCCTGCATGATCTGGCCGGCGTTCTGTGTTTCGAGCCCCGCGATGATCCGCAGCAGCGTGGTTTTCCCGCAGCCGGACGGCCCGAGGAAACAGATCATCTCGCCCTTCATCACGCTCAGGTTGATGTCGGTGAGAACCTGCGTGTCGTTGTACCGCTTCTCGATGCGTTCTACGCTCAGATAAGGTGCCATGCGCGCCTCCATGCTGGGGCGGCCCGGGGGCCGGATTCGACGACGGAAAGGGTGACGCGGGGCGGCGCGCGGCGCGGCCCCGCTGCCGGTCGCGGCGTTACTGCTGCGTTTTCGCCCCGTAGCGCTTCTGCCACGTATCGAGGATCGACTGGCGGTTTTTCGCGGACCACACGAAGTCGTTCTTCACGAGCAGGTCCGAATAGTTGTCGGGGATGCCGGCCAGCTTCCGCGCGACGCCCGGATACGCGACGATCGCCCACCAGCGCGCGGTGATCTGGTTCGCGTCCTTGCTCGCCATGAAGTCGGCGAGCTTCTTCGCGGCGTCGGGCTGCTTCGTCGTCTTCATGATCGCCGTGCCTTCCATGTCCCAGCCGAGCCCTTCCTTCGGGAACACGAGATCGATCGGCGCGCCCTGCGCCTGCAGTTCGTGGCCGCGGAATTCGAACGAGATGCCGATCGGGAATTCGCCGGTGCCGGCGAGCGTGCACGGCTTCGAGCCCGAGTGCACGTACTGCGCGACGTTCTTGTCGAGCGCGTCCATGAATTTCCAGCCTTTGTCGTCACCGAAGGTCTGCAGCCACGCGGTCACGTCGAGGTAGCCGGTACCCGACGATACCGGGCTCGGCATCACGATCGCGCCTTTGTAGATCGGCTTCGTCAGGTCTTCCCACGACGTCGGTTTCGGGATGTTCTTCGCCTGCGCGGCGATGCGGTTGTAGCAGATCGTCGCGCCCCACACGTCCATGCCGACCCAGCGCGGCGGCGTGTTTGCGTCGCTGTACTTGCGCGTGAGCTGGTCGAAACCCTGCGGCGCGTACGGCATCAGCATGCCCTGCAGGTCGAGCAGCGTGAGGCTCGACGCGGCGAGGCCGAGCACGACGTCCGCGCGCGGGTTGTTCTTTTCCGCGAGCAGCTTCGCGGTGACCGAGCCGGTCGAGTCGCGCACCCAGCGGATCTCGATGTCGGGGTTCGCTTTCTCGAACGCGTCCTTGTAGGGCTTCATCGCCTCGTCTTCCAGCGCGGTATAGACGAGCAGCGACGTCTTCGCGTGCGCCGCCTGCGCGGCGCCGAGCGCGACCGCCGCGGCGAGCGCGAAGCGGGCCGCGCCCGTTGCCCATGCGTTCAAACGCTTGTTTACCGGCACTTCGTTCATCTTCAGACCCCTTGACTGTGGCGCCGCGGCACGCGGCGGATGAGTGGAGACCAGCCCTCTCTTTGCTACGTCGTTTTGCTTTCTGTTCTCTGCATGTTGTTGACAATCTACAAATCATCCATTTTAATGTCAAGCATGGAAAACACCTCCCTTCGGCGCGGCGCGGGCGCCGACGGCTCAACCCCTTCGAACTGAAAGGAATGAACGTCATGACTGAAACGCCTGTATCCGTGGAAGTGAACGGCCGCCGCTACAACTGGATGAGCCGGCCCGTGGTGGTCGTCTGCGTCGATGGCTGCGCGTACGAATATCTGGAAGAAGCCGCCGCGGCCGGCGTTGCGCCGTTCCTGCGCACGCTGCTGAAGCCCGGCACGGCGCTCAAGGGCGAATGCGTGGTGCCGAGCTTCACGAACCCGAACAACCTGTCGATTGTTACCGGCGTGCCGCCGGCGATCCACGGGATCAGCGGCAACTACTTCTACGATCGCGACACCGGTGCCGAGGTGCTGATGAACGATCCGAAGTACCTCGTCGCACCGACCGTGCTCGCGACCTTCGCCGAACAGGGTGCGCGCGTCGCGGTCGTCACCGCGAAGGACAAGCTGCGCCGCCTGCTCGGCAAGGGGCTGAAGGGCATCTGCTTCTCGTCGGAAAAGGCCGACGAGGCGAGCATCGAGGAGAACGGCATCGACGGCGTGCTCGAACTGGTCGGCAAGCCGGTGCCGAGCGTGTACAGCGCCGATCTTTCCGAATTCGTGTTCGCGGCCGGCGTGCGCCTGCTCGAGACGCGCCCGATCGACCTGATGTACCTGTCGACGACCGACTACGTGCAGCACAAGTGCGCGCCCGGCACGCCCGGCGCGAACGCGTTCTACGCGATGATGGACACCTACCTGCAGCGCCTCGACGAACTCGGCGCGATCGTCGCGATCACGGCCGACCACGGGATGAACGCGAAGCACGACGACGAGACCGGCGAACCGAACGTGATCTACCTGCAGGAACTGTTCGACGAGTGGCTCGGCCACGACGCGGCGCGCGTGATCCTGCCGATCACCGATCCGTACGTCGTGCACCACGGCGCGCTCGGCTCGTTCGCGACCGTCTACGTGCCGGCGTCGGCCGATGTTGATGCGCTGCGCGCGCGACTGGCCGCGGTCGACGGCATCGAGGTCGTGCTGACGGGCGCCGAGGGGTGCGCGCGCTTCGAGCTGCCGCCCGCGCGGATGGGCGACCTGATCGTGATCTCGAAGCAGGACGTCGTGCTCGGCACGCGCCGCATCAAGCACGACCTGTCGGGCCTCGACGTGCCGCTGCGCTCGCACGGCGGGATCTCCGAGCAGATCGTGCCGCTGATCTTCAGCAAGCCGGTCGCCACCGACGTCACGGGCCGTGCGCGGCTGCGCAACTTCGACATCATCGACATCGCGCTCAACCATCTGCAGTGATGCATCCGCATCCGCAAGGGGACACACTCATGAACGCCATTGCAGCATCGACGGACGTCCGCGAGATTCGTCGCGAAGCACTGCGAATCGACGGCGAACGGATTCATCGGGACGCGGTGATCGACGTGCGCAACCCGTACGACGGCTCGCTGGTCGGTACCGTGCCGAAGGCGACGCTGGACGACGTGCGGCGCGCATTCGCGGTCGCGCACGCATATCGGCCGACGCTCACGCGTCACGATCGCGCGGCGATCCTGCGCCGCGCGGCCGACATCGTGCGCTCGCGCACTGCCGAGATCGCGGCGCTGATTACGGCCGAAGCCGGGTTGTGCATCAAGGATTCGACCTACGAAGCGGGGCGGGTGGCCGACGTACTGACGTTCGGCGCCGGTGAAGTGCTGAAGGACGACGGGCAGATCTTCTCGTGCGATCTGACGCCGCACGGCAAGAAGCGTCGTGTGTACACGCAGCGCGATCCGCTGCTCGGCGTGATCTCGGCGATCACGCCGTTCAATCACCCGATGAACCAGGTCGCGCACAAGATCGTGCCGTCGGTTGCGACCAACAACCGGATCGTCGTGAAGCCGTCGGAGAAGGTGCCGCTGTCGTGTTACCTGTTCGCGGACATCCTGTACGAAGCCGGCTTGCCGCCGCAGATGCTGCAGGTGATCACCGGCGACCCGACGGAGATCGCGGACGAACTGATCACGAACCCGGCGATCGATCTCATCACGTTCACTGGCGGCGTATCGATCGGCAAGTCGATCGCATCGCGGATGGGCTACCGGCGCGCGGTGCTCGAACTCGGCGGCAACGATCCGATCATCGTGATGGAAGACGCCGATCTCGACGAAGCGAGCACGCTCGCGGTGTCGGGCTCGTACAAGAATTCCGGGCAGCGCTGCACGGCGATCAAGCGGATGCTCGTGCACGAGTCGGTGGCCGATCGCTTCACCGAACTGGTCGTCGAGAAGACGCGTGCGTGGTCGTACGGCAATCCGGCCGATCCGTCGGTCGACATGGGCACCGTGATCGACGAAGCGGCCGCGAAGTTCTGCGAGCAGCAGGTGAACGATGCCGTTGCGCGCGGTGCGCGGCTGCTGGTCGGCAACGTGCGCGACGGCGCGCTGTATTCGCCGACGGTCGTCGACTGCGTGACGCCCGACATGCCGCTGGTGAAGTATGAAACCTTCGGCCCGGTATCGCCGATCATGCGCTTTCGCGACATCGACGAAGCGATCCGGATGTCGAACAGCACCGATTACGCGCTGTCGTCGTCGGTCTGCACAAACCGCTTCGACAGCATCACGCGCTTCATCACCGAGCTCGAAGTCGGCAGCGTGAACGTGCGCGAGGTGCCGGGCTACCGGCTCGAACTGACGCCGTTCGGCGGTGTGAAGGATTCGGGGCTCGGCTACAAGGAAGGCGTGCAGGAAGCGATGAAGAGCTTCACGAATACGAAGACGTATTCGCTGCCCTGGTAAGCGGTGCGTGATGCGGGCGCGCCGGCTCGAAGGCCGGCGCGCGGAATGTCCCCCGACGGGATGCAGCCGCAGTGGCTGTCAGGCGACGGTCAATCGTCGTCGCCGTGGTGATGCCGCCAGCCGCGATGCCAGCCGTTGTCGTGCCGGTAGCGGCGGTAGCGATAGTCGCCGTAGTACGGGCCGTAATAGACGGGCGCCGGCTCGTACACAACGGGTGGCGGCGCGTAGTAGACAGGCGGTGGCGCCACGATCACCGGCCCCGGCACGCCGAAGTACACGCCGACGTCGGTGTGTGCGAATGCGCTTGCCGACAGGCAGGCGGTCGCGATGCCGACGGCGCAGGACAACAGGATGCGTTTCATTTGCCGTTCACTCCGTTCGTGGGTGCGAAGGCCCGCGAGCAATCGGTTCACCTGTCTTCATGGTACGTAGCAGGTGCCGAATCGGTGATACCGCGGTGTCGCTTCTGTAACCGCGGGTAACGCGTCGTCAGACGATCGACGCGCGGCGTCGCGACGGATTTCGTCAGCGGAATGAGTGGTTGATCGGCGTTATTCGATCGGCTCATATCGTTAGCCGATTTGCGTTTTTGCCGCGCATCGACGCGTCGGTAGAATTCGCGGACCTCTCGGACGGCACACGCGTGCCGCGGGATCACTCCCTCCAATCATTCGGGGTCCGCACCATGAAATTCCTTCGCTCCATCCTGGTCGTCGCGTTGCTGCAGGCCACTGCCGTCACGAGCGCGCTCGCGGCCGACGATCTGTCGCAGATCAAGTCGTCCGGCGTGTTCCGGGTCGGCACCGAAGGGACGTACGCGCCGTTTACGTACCACGACGAGACGGGCAAGCTGACCGGCTTCGACGTCGACATTGCGACCGCGATCGCGCAGCGCCTCGGCGTGAAGCCGCAATTCGTCGAAGGCAAATGGGACGGGCTGATCGCGGGTCTCGACGTGAACCGCTACGACGCGGTCGTCAACGAAGTGTCGATCACCGATGCGCGCAAGGCGAAATACGCTTTCTCGTCGCCGTACATCACGTCGCACGCCGTGCTGATCGTACGCACGGACAACACGACGATCCGCTCGTTCGACGACCTGAAGGGCAAGAAATCCGCGAACACGCTGACGAGCAATTTCGGCAAGCTCGCGGCGGCCCACGGCGCGGACGTGGTGCCGGTGCAGGGCTTCAACGAATCGATCGACCTGCTGACGTCCGGGCGCGTCGACGCGACGATCAACGATTCGCTGTCGTACCTCGATTTCCGCAAGCACAAGCCCGACGCGAAACTGAAGATCGCCGCAACCGATACGACCGGCGCCGGCGACGCATCGGGCGTGCTGCTGCGCAAGGGCAGCCCCGAACTGGTGGCCGCGATCGACAAGGCGCTCGCGGACATCAAGTCGGACGGCACCTACGCGAAGATCTCGCAGAAGTATTTCGGCCGCGACGTGTCGCAGCCGTGACGCGAGGCTGAACGATGCCGCCCTGGCTGCACCTGATGGCGGAATCGTTGCGGCCCCTGCTTTACGCGGGGCTCGTGTTTACGGTTCCGCTCACGCTCGCGTCGTTCGCGATCGGCCTGCTGCTCGCGTTCGGCGCGGCGCTCGCGCGCCTGTTCGGACCGCGCTGGGCGCAGGCCGTCGTGCGTTTCTATATCTGGCTGTTTCGCGGCTCGCCGTTGCTCGTGCAACTGTTCGTGATCTTCTATGGGCTGCCGAGCGTCGGCATCGTGCTCGACCCGTTGACGGCCGCCGTGCTCGGCTTCTCGCTGAACGTCGGTGCGTACAACGCCGAGGTGATCCGCGGCGTGATCGAATCGATCCCGAAGGGGCAGTGGGAAGCCGCGTACTCGATGGCGATGACGCGCGCGCAGGCGTTGCGCCGTGCAATCCTGCCGCAGGCCGCGCGCGTCGCGCTGCCCGCACTGTCGAACTCGTTCATCTCGCTCGTGAAGGACACGTCGCTCGCGGCCGTGCTGACCGTGCCCGAGATTTTCCAGGCCGCGCAGCGCATCGCGGCCGTGACCTACGAACCGCTGATCCTCTACACCGAAGCCGCGCTGATCTACCTGCTGTTCAGTTCGGTGCTCTCCACGCTGCAACGTCGCCTCGAAACCCGTTTCGGTCGCCATGCGCTGTTCCAGGCGGAGTTGCGATGATTCGTCTCGAACGCATCGACAAGTCGTTCGGCGCGCATCGCGTGCTGAGCGCGATCGATCTTGCATTGCAGCCGGGCAGCGTGACCGCGCTGATCGGGCCGTCCGGCAGCGGCAAGAGCACGCTGCTGCGCTGCGTGAACCTGCTCGAAGTGCCCGAGGCGGGCACGCTCGTCGTCGGCGATGCGCGCATCGACTTCGCACCGGCGCGCCGGCCGTCGCGCGACGCCGTGTTCGCGGTGCGCCGGCAGACCGGCATGGTGTTCCAGAATTTCCAGTTGTTTCCGCATCTGAGCGTCGTGCAGAACGTGATGGAAGGGCTCGTGACCGTGCAGCGCTGGCCGCGCGAGCGCGCACGCGAACGGGCGCTCGCGCTGCTCGACAAGGTCGGCATCGCGGCGAAAGCCGACGCATGGCCCGCGACGCTGTCGGGCGGCCAGCAGCAGCGCGTGGCCATTGCGCGCGCGCTTGCGCCGTCGCCGCAGGTGTTGTTGTGCGACGAGCCGACGTCGGCGCTCGATCCCGAGCTGTCCATCGAGGTGGTCGAGGTGCTGCGCCAGCTCGCACGCGAAGGCACGACGATGCTGATGGCCACGCATGACCTGCGCCTGGCCGCGTCGATCGCGCACGACGCGGTGTTTCTCGCCGACGGCCGCATCGTCGAGGCCGGTGCGTCGCGCGACCTGTTCGGCCGGCCGCGCGATCCGCGCACCGCGAAGTTCATCGCGACGCTCGCGCAAGGCGTGCCGGTGTTCTGACGCGAGGCGCGAGGCCGGTGGCGCTCAGCCCTGCCCTTGGCCGTCGAGCACTGCGGCGACGATTGCTTCCGGCGCGTCTTCCTGGACCAGGTGGCCCGCGCACGGCACCTTGATCAGCTTGCCGCCCGCGATGCGATCGGCCAGCGCCTGCCCCTGTTCGAGCGGAATCCACGCGTCCTCCTCGCCCCACACGATGCGCACCGGAAAGTCCGGCGGCGCATAACGCGCCTCCGCCTCCTCGATGTAGCACTGCCGCATCTGCGCGATCTGGCGATAGAACGCGGCCTGGCCGGCGGGCGTGAGCCACGGCGTGCGGTAGATCGACAGTGCGTCGTCGCTCAGCGGCTGCGCGACGGCATTGCCGATGTAAGCCGAGACGAGCGCGTGATGCGCATACGCCGGCAACCCGGTGAACGCGGCTTCGTGCTGCGCGACGTGGCGCACGAACGGCGACCCTTGCGGCGCGATCGCGACGGGGTTCACGAGCGTGAGGTCCGCATACGCGATGCCGTCGAGGAAGTGCGCGCGCAGCACGGTCGCGCCGCCGTAGTCATGTGCGAGCACGCGAGGGCGCGAGATTTTCCATTCATCCAGCATCGCGCCGAACAGCACGTTCTGGCGGCCGAGCGACACGTCCGCATCCGGCATGTCAGACTGGCCGTAGCCGAGCAGGTCGTAGAAGAACACGCGATGGCGCCGCGCGAGCCACGGCGCGATCCGACGCCACACCTGCGACGAAAACGGTGTGCCGTGCACGAGCACGAGCGGTGGGCCGTCACCGAGCGTTCCCCATGCAATCCGGTGGCCTTCAAAAACGAAGCGGTTGGCGAGTTCGAGCATCGGCTTCTCCGTGCTAACCTGTTTTGGTTGTTAACAGGTTACTCCGGATCATCCGGACGTGAAACCGATAGGTGAGAATAAATGGTTACTCGACACGAGCCAGCGCGACACGCGCATGAATGGGGGGCAGCCGATTTCGTCGGCGGCCATCCGGCGCTCGACTTCCTCAACACGGTGGCCGACACAGGCAAGTCGCGCGACGAGGACAAGCTCGTCGACTGGCCGGCCGTGCACGCGTGGGCGGGGCAGTCGGGGTTGCTGGCGCCGGCCGACCTGGCGCGGCTGCTGCGTCATGCGCGGCAGGATCGGCCTGACGCGCTGGCGGCGCTGCATCATTTTCGCGAGGATGCGTACGCCGCGATCGCGCACCTGACGGCCGGCGGCGGCAGTGCCGGCGCGCGCGCGGCGGACCGGCTCGCCGTGGCGATCCGGGAAGCGATCGGGCGCAGCGCGTTCGACGCGGTCGATGGCCGGTTTGCATGGCGGCCCGACGCGCGCGCCGCGTCGCGTTGGCTCGATGCCGCCGCGCTCGGCTTCGAGCAGCTGCTGCGCAGCGACGATTTCGCGCGCGTGCGGCAGTGCGGCCGGTGTACGTGGTTTTTCGTGGATCGAGGCCGCGGCGTCGGGCGACGATGGTGCGACATGCGCACGTGCGGAAATCGCGCGAAGGTGGAGGCGTTCAGGGAACGTTGAAGCGCGCGCCGTTACGGTCGTCGCGCCGCGCGCGGCCGGCGCGCAATCGTCATTGAGCGGTTTCGTGCGGCCGATGTTCGGGCCACAGCGTCGCGGCGACGAACAGCCCGGCCGCGAGGAACGGCGCGCCGATCGCGAACAGGATGGCGGTGAGGCCCCAGCGATCCCAGAAGCGATCGACGACCGCGCGCTCGGGCGTGACCGGGTCGTACAGCACATTGACCGCGTCGCCTTCGCGCAGGCCCGGATGCGACGACGCCGAGCCCTGGGCGAACGTGATCTGGCGCCCGCTGTCGGTCGTGAACGCGACGATCGCCGAATACAGCGATGTGCGCGTGCGGGGTGACCGGGCATTTTTCGCGATCTCGACGACATGGCCGGTCGAGCGCGCATAGAGATGGACGATCTGCCACTGACGCAGGCCGGCCGCGCCGGCGCCGGCCAGGAAGCCGGTGCCGATCGCGATCGGAATCAGCACGATCGCGATATCCCAGCGGCGCCGCGCCCGCTTGCGCTCGGCCCGGGTCGGCGGCGTGTCGAATTGCCGGCGGTGGCGCTCGCCGACGGTCAGCAGGACGCCGATCGCGAACGACGCGATGGCGAGCAGTGCCGTCACCGCAGCCGGAAACCAGCGTTGCGCGAAATCGTCGATCAGTGCGGGGCGGTCGGGATGGGCGGGGTCGAGCAGGACGTCGACGTTCTCGCCGATGTCGTACGCGGGCACGGTCGACGCGGTATTGCCGGCGACCTCGCGGCGCTGGCCGTCGTTCGCGAGGTACGCGACGATCGGCCGGTACGCGCGCATCGCGTCGCTGTCCTGCACGATGCGCACGACCGTGCCCGGCGAGCGAACCAGATGGCCGGTCGCGCGGCCGGCCGTGACGGCGAGCACGCCCGCCAGCACGAGCAGCACGACGCCGAGCGCCAGCGCGGCGAGCGCGTCCTTACCCGGCATGGCCGGATCCGGTTCTTGCATCGTGCGGCGGATTCGGAGGGGATCGGGTGAACGGCGTGTCCCGACGGACAGGCCGATATCGGCGCAACCAGGCCCTCGGAATGGTCGCGTCTCGGTTACATGCTTCCATGTCTGACGTCCCATGTTCTCTCAGTGCCGGCGGGCAAACGGCAGTGCCTGCGCCGGTCGTGTGATATTTGTCGGACGATTCTAGCGGAAACGATGCGCGAGGGGCGTACGGATGCGTACCGTGAGAGGCGCGGGCCGCCACGAGCGGGCGGCGGAAATGAAAAAGGCCGGTCAGCTTGCGCTGACCGGCCTTTTGAATTCCTGGTGGGGCGTGAGTGACTCGAACACTCGACCTACGGATTAAGAGTCCGCTGCTCTACCAACTGAGCTAACGCCCCCAACAGAAGAAAGATTATGCACGGGTAATTCGGGCGTGGCAAGTCCTTTCTGCAAATTTCCTCAAAATATTTCGTCAAGACTACGCCGGCTGTCGGCACGGTAACGAGCGATCGTAGTTTGCGCGGTCCCGGTATGATGACGCCACACGCGTTGCGCGGCGGTCGCGCAACGCTTTCTGGACTTTCGAAGATGGACGAAAACGCAGTCCGCGAATTGCTGGATCGCCTGCTGGCCCCGTGGGTCCGCTCGCTCGGTCTGGTCCCCGTGTCGATCGGCGACGACAGCGTCACGCTGCGCCTGCCGTTTTCCGGCGAGTTCCGCCATTCGGGCGGCGTGATCTGCGGCCAGGTGTTCACGGCGGCCGCCGACACCGCGATGGTGGTCGCGATCTCGTCCGCGCTCGGCGAGTTCCGGCCGATGACGACCGTGTCGCTGAACACCAACTTCATGCGTCCCGTGCGCAAGGGCGACGTGCTCGTCACCGCGCGCGTGCTGCGGATGGGCCGCAACCTCGTGTTCGGCGAAGTCGAGCTGTTCGACGAGGACGGCAAGATGGCCGTCCACGCGACGTCGACCTACGCGCTCGTCAGCTGAGCGGCGCGATGTTCGACCAGATCGTTTTTGCGGGCGGCGGCAATCGCTGCTGGTGGCAGGCCGGCTTCTGGGACGTCGCGCAGCCGGCACTCGCGCTGCGCCCGCGCGTGATCACCGGCATCTCGGCCGGCGCGGCGACCGCGTGCATGCTGTATACGCGCGACGCCGCGTGGGTGATGCGCTATTACGAAGAGGCGCTGCGCCACAACCGGAAGAACGCGTACTGGGGCAACCTGTTCGGGCGCGAGCCGGTGTTTCCGCACTACCGCATCTACCGTCAGGCCTTGCTCGACATCTACGGCGAGCCGTTCGCGAAGCTCGCCGCCGCGCCGGAGATCCGCATCGGCGTGTCGCACGTGCCGCGCTGGCTCGGTGCGCGCAGTGCCGTTGCCGCCGGCCTCGTCGCGTACAACATCGAAAAGTACGTGCGCAAGACGCTGCACCCGACGCTCGGGCGCACGCTCGGCTTCCGGCCCGAATTCGTGCGCGCGCAGGCCTGCACGCAAGTCGAGGAACTCGCCGACCTAATCCTGCAGTCGTCCTGCACGCCGCCGTTTACGCCGGTGCTGCGCCGTGGCGGCCGGCCCGTGCTCGATGGCGGGATGGTTGACAACGTGCCGGTCGACGCGCTCGACCCGTCGCCCGGCGACGTACTGGTGCTCGTCACGCGACTGTATCCGCGCCCGCAGATGTTTACGGTCGCGCATGGTGACCAGCGGCGGCTGTACGTACAGCCGTCGAGCAAGGTACCGATTTCGAGCTGGGATTACACGAGCCCGTCGCAGATGCGGCATGCGTACGACCTCGGGCGGCGCGACGGCGAGCATTTCCTCACGCGCGTCGACGCGATGACGGGCGGCCGCGTGGCCGCCTGAAGACGGGGAACGGAGCAGCGGGGCCGCGCGGCGCGCGCAGCCCGGCCCGTGTGATCAGCGCTTGCGGATCGGCGTCAGCGCTTCCGGGTTGGCGACGCTCGACATGTCGCCCTGGTCGAACGCGAGGATGTTCCTGAACGCCGCGCTGAAATAAAGCTCGTAGCTTTCGCGTTCGACGTAGCCGATGTGCGGCGTGCAGATCACGTTTTCCATCCGCAGCAGGCTGTAGCCCTGCAGGATCGGCTCGCTCTCGAACACGTCGATCGCGACCATCCCCGGCCGGTTGTGCGACAGCGCGTTGACGAGCGCGTTTTCCTCGAGCAGCTCCGCGCGGCTCGTGTTGACGAGCAGCGACGTCGGCTTCATCCGCATCAAATCTTCCTGCTTGACGATCCCGCGCGTGTCGTCGTGCATTCGCAGGTGCAGCGACAGCACGTCGCTCTGCTCGAACAGCGCTTCGCGGCTCTCGGCGGCCGTATAGCCGTCGGCGCGCGCGGCCTCGAGCGAATGCTCGCGGCCCCAGATCAGCACGTTCATCCCGAACGCCTTGCCGTAGCCGGCGACGAGCCGGCCGATCTTGCCGTAGCCCCAGATGCCGAGCGTCTGGCCGCGCAGCACCTGGCCGAGGCCGAAGTTCGGCGGCATGGCCGACGTCTTCAGGCCCGACTGCTGCCATGCGCCCTGCTTCAGGTTCGCGACGTATTGCGGAATGCGGCGCTGGGCGGCCATCACGAGCGCCCAGGTCAGTTCGGCGGGCGCGACCGGCGAGCCCGTGCCTTCGAGCACCGCGATGCCGCGGTCGGTACAGGCTTCGAGATCGATGTGGCTCGAGACGCGGCCGGTCTGGCTGATCATGCGAAGGTTCGGCAGCTTGGCGAGCAGTTGCGACGAAATCGGGGTCCGTTCGCGAATCAGCACGAGCGCCTCGACTTCCGCCAGACGGCTCGCAAGCTGTCCCAGGCCGCGCACCGTGTTGTTGAAGACCTTCACGTCGTGGTCGGCAAGCATCTCGAAGCAGTTCAGCTTGCGGACGGCGTCCTGGTAGTCGTCGAGGATGGCAATTTTCATGGTGAGCGGGTGTCGCGCGTTGAAAGCGGCGGTGGCGGCGGCGCACATCGCGCACCCGTCCCGCCCGGCCGGGGCCGACATGATGCTACGTCGGCCGCCTTCATGGTGCCTTTTTAACAGGTTGTTACGCTCCGCCGCAATTGGCGGCAGCCACACCTGGCGCCGCTCGCGTGCGGTACGGCCGGGTGCGCTGTTGTGTCGCATCAAATACGTCTTTCCTGATTCGGCTGCTTACTCGACGAGGTTCACCCAATTGTTGCTCCAATCAGAATAGTTGGATCAACTATCCGCAGATGGCGAGGATTTTTGACTATTTTTATCGTCAACAGGGGCCTTGTTGAGCAACTCTGCATCATTTCCGCTGTCGTAGGAGAATTACGCATTTGCTTCATCTTTTTGAAGTTGTAACAGCGGCAGGAGTCGTTTATGGATCATTTGCAGTCGATGCGCGTGTTCGTCAAGGTTGCTGATCTCGGCAGTTTCGCGCGGGCCGCGAGCGCAATGGATATCTCCAACGCGGTCGCGACGCGTCACGTCGCCGATCTGGAAGGCCGGCTCGGCACGCGTTTGCTGAACCGCACCACCCGCAGTCTTTCCCTGACCGAGTCCGGTCAGGTCTATCTGGAGCGTGCTCGCCAGATCCTCGATGAGCTCGAGGACGTCGAGCAGATGGTCGTTGCGCGCAATCACGAGCCGGTCGGCACGCTGCGCATCGTCGCGCCGGTCGTGTTCGGTCTGCACAACCTCGCGCCCGTGTTGCAGTCGTACACGGAGAATTTCCCGAAAGTGGTGCCGGATCTCACGCTGGTCGACCGGCAGGTCGATCTCGTCGAGGAAGGTTTCGACGTCGGTATCGTCGTCACGCGCCAGATGCGCAGCGCAAGCATCGTCACGCGGCGGCTGACCACGGGCTGCATGACCGTGTGCGCGACGCCGAGCTATCTGGAGAAGCATGGCGTGCCGACGCATCCGGAGCAGCTCGTCGCGCACCCGAGCCTGAGCCTGCCGGCCGAATACTGGGGCGACGAGCGGGTGTTCACGGGGCCGGACGGCGAAGTGCGCGTGCGCCCGACCAACGTGATCGTCGCGAACAACACGGCGATGCTGCGCCAGTTCGCGCTGCTCGGGATGGGGGTCGCGATCCTGCCGAGCTACCTGATCGGCAGCGACATCGCGCGCGGTGCGCTCGTGCGGCTGCTGCCGGATTTCCGGCTGCCGCAGGTCGAAATCAACATCGCTTACCCGAGCCGGCGCCATTTGCCCGCGAAGGTGCGCACGTTCATCGATCACCTCGTCGAGCATTTCAGTCACTCGACCGAAGCGACGATCGGCGAGCAGTGGGCCGCGCAAGGGGCGCCGCTCGCGCCGATCGGCGTCGAGACACGTGCCGAGCAGCCCGAGGCGGCCGACCCGAACCTGTCGCCGCGCCTGCCGCGTTCGCCGCGCACGCGTGTCGCGGTGCCGTCGCCGCTGTAACGGCGCGACGGCCGGGCGGCGGTTGTCGCCGGCACCAAGAAAAAACGCGGATCGAGCGATCGATCCGCGTTTTTTTATGGCTGCCTGCCGGAGCCTGATCCGCCGGGAGGGCCCCGGCGATCTGGCCGTTACGAGCCCGTCTTGCGCGCCGTCGTTTTGCGAGCGGCGGTCTTGGTGGCCGTCTTGGCAGCGGTCTTGCGGGCCGGTGCCGGTTTCGCTTCGGCGCCTTCCGTCACGGCTTCGGCATCCTTCGTCGCCGATTTTGCCGTCTTCTTCGCGGCGGCGGCCTTCGGCTCCTTCTTCTCGAACTCGAAGCCGATCTTGCCGTCCGGCTGCTTCACGAGGAACGCCTTGAAGTTGCGGCCGGTCCGCGACGACTTGAAGTTCGGCAGCAGATCCGTGCGGCCGTCGGCGAGCAGCTTGCCCATCTGCTCGCGCGTGATTTCCTGCTGCAGGATCACTTTGCCCGAGCGGAAGTCGCAGGTCTTCGGGTTCGCGACCGAGTGCTCGCACACGTAGCTCATCCCGTGCTCGAATACGCGGCCCTTGCACTTCGGGCATGCGCCGACCGGCTCCTGCGCGGAGAAGTCGGGCGCTTCGCCTTCCTCGCCGCCCTGGTCCTGGCCGAAATCGAACTCGAGCTTGTAGTTCTTCGTCTCGTCGTCGAAGGACAGCTTGAGGATCGCCGAGAACGGGCGGCCCATCTTGCTGCGGAACCCGGACAGCGGACCGATTTCCTTCTTCTGCAGCAGCTCCTCGACTTCCGGGATCTCGAACTGCCGGCTGCCCGGGATCTTCGAGATCGAGAACTCGCACTTCGTGCACGCGAAGCGGCGGTAGTTTTCCTTTACCTGGCCGCCGCAGTTCGGGCACGGCGTCTCGAGCGTCGCGTAGTCGCCGGGGATCGTGTCGGAATCGTATTCCTTCGCGCGCTTGACGATCTGCTGCGTCATGCGGGCGATTTCCTGCATGAACGCGTCGCGCCCGAGGTTGCCGCGCTCCATCTGCGACAGCTTGTATTCCCATTCGCCGGTGAGCTCGGGCGCGGTCAGTTCCTTCACGCCGAGCCCGCGCAAGAGCGTCATCAGCTGGAATGCCTTCGCGGTCGGGATCATTTCGCGACCCTCGCGCAGCAGGTATTTCTCGCCGAGGAGGCCTTCGATGATCGCCGCGCGCGTGGCCGGCGTGCCGAGGCCCTTCGCGGCCATCGCCTCGCGCAGCTCGTCGTCCTCGACCAGCTTGCCCGCGCCTTCCATCGCGGACAGCAGCGTCGCTTCCGAGTAACGGGCGGGCGGTTTCGTCACGAGTGCGACCGCGGCGATCTCGTCCGTCTTCACCTTCTCGTTCTTCTGCACCGGCACAAGATTCGCGTCCGCGCCTTCAGCGTCGCGGCCGTACACCTGCAGCCAGCCCGGCTCGACGAGCACCTTGCCTTCGGTCTTGAAGTGATGGCCGGCGACTTCGGTGATCCGCGTCGTGACGCGGAATTCGGCGGCCGGGAAGAACACCGCGAGGAAGCGCTTCACGACCAGGTCGTACAGCTTCTGCTCGGGCTCGGACAGTGCCTTCGGCGCCTGCAGCGTCGGGATGATTGCAAAGTGGTCGCTGATCTTCGAGTTGTCGAAGATCCGCTTGTTCGGCTTCACCCAGCCCTTGTCGAGCACCTGCTTCGCATGCGGCAGGTAGTTGTTGCTCTCCTTGAGCATCTCGAGCGTCGACTGGACCGTCGAAATGTAGTCTTCCGGCAGCGCGCGCGCGTCAGTACGCGGGTAGGTCAGCACCTTGTGCTTTTCATACAGCGCCTGCGCGAGACCGAGCGTGTTCTTCGCGGAGAATCCGAAGCGGCCGTTCGCTTCGCGCTGCAGGCTCGTCAGGTCGAACAGCAGCGGCGACAGTTGCGTCGACGGCTTCGATTCCTCGGAGACCGTGCCGACCTGGTCGCGGCATGCGGCGACGATCGTTTCGGCGGCCGGCAGGCTCCACAGGCGGGAATCGCGTCGCTCCGGATCGAATTCGTCGCGCTTGAATTTCGGGTCGTACCACTTGCCTTCGTAGAAACCGCCCGCGCATGCGAATTCGGCCTTCACTTCCCAGTAGTCGCGCGGGACGAAGCGGCGGATTTTCTCTTCGCGTTCGACGACGATCGACAACGTTGGCGTCTGTACGCGGCCGACGGTCGTCAGGAAGAAGCCGCCGCCCTTGCTGTTGAACGCGGTCATCGCACGGGTGCCGTTGATCCCGACGAGCCAGTCGGCTTCCGAGCGGCAGCGTGCGGCGTCGGCGAGCGGCTGCATGTCCGTGTCGCTGCGCAGGTTCGCGAAGCCGTCGCGGATGGCCTGCGGCGTCATCGACTGCAGCCACAGGCGCTGGACCGGCTGCTTCGCCTTCGCGTGCTGCGCGATCAGGCGGAAAATCAGTTCGCCCTCGCGCCCCGCGTCACATGCGTTGATCAGGCGCTCGACGTCCTTGCGCTTCATCAGCTTCGTGAGCACCTTGAGGCGCGACTCGCTTTTTGCGATCGGGTTCAGGTCGAAATGCGGGGGGATGACGGGCAGATGCGCGAAGCTCCATTTCCCGCGCTTGACCTCGTACTCTTCCGGGGCGGCGATTTCCAGCAAGTGGCCGACAGCGGACGAAAGGACGAAATCGTCGCTTTCGTAATACTCGTCATGCTTGGTAAAGCCGCCCAAAGCGCGTGCGATGTCGTTCGCGACAGAAGGCTTTTCCGCAATGATCAGTGCTTTGGACATGACAGGTGTGTGTTGGTAGACCGGGTTCGCCGGTTGTGGGTCCCTTTTACGACCGCTTTATAGCACACGCCGCAGCGACGGCGGCTCAGCGCGTAAAAAGCGGCCCATCATAGAGGGGGGCTGCAACGGCGGCAAGCGCCCGGCGCGGCGGGGCGCGCAAACGCGCGAAAAACCGCCGGCCGGCTTGTGAATTCAAGCTTCGACGTTCAGCACGTTGCGCAATTTCGGTGCGTGCGGCGCACCGGGTACCGCGCTCAGGTCCGACAGCATCCGCTCGACGATCGCCGCGTGCGGCAGCACCGTGCCGAAGAAGCGGGCCGTGTTGGCATCCTCGATCAGGATCGTCGGAAAGTTCTCGACGTCGAGCTCGTCGAGCCGGTCGGCATGCGTTTCGATATCGATCCAGGCGAAGCAGGCGTCCGGATGCGCGTCGGCGAGCCGGTCGAAGGCCGTCCGGTAGTCGCGGCAGGTGCCGCACCATTCGGCGCACAGGCACGCGACCAGCAACGTGCCGGGATCGGCGAGACGCTCGGCGATCCGATCCGCATCGGTGTCGAGATTCAGCGCGGGCATGGATTTCCTTGGGTATGTCGTCGGCGGCGTGGCCGCCCTTATGCCGGGAAATGTAGCATGCCGTGCGCGGGCGGGGTGGGCGCCGCGTCAAGCCGCGCGAAGCGTCCGCCGGGGAGGCTTGCGACGCGGCCGGCCAGTTCGAGCGCGAGCAGCGCGCGGTGCAGCACGTCGTCGGACAGGCCGCTGTGCTCGGCGAGCCATTCGAAGGTGACGGGGCCGTATCCCAATGCGGCGAGCACGGCCTGTTCGGACGGGTTGCCGGGCGGTGGAGGCGGTGGCGCTTCGATTCGGGCCGGCGCGGCGGCGGGAACGGCGGGATCGGCTCTCCCGATGCCGGCAACGGCGCCGCGGCCGGCGGCTTCGGTTTTCTGGAGGCCGCCGGCGTTCGCGCCCGGATTTTCAGAACACGATGCAACGCCCGCCGTCGGTTCGCCCAACCCGTATTCCTCGAGAACGTCGAGCGGCGCCGCCGTGAGTTTCGCGCCGTCGCGGATCAGCGCGTGGCAGCCCTGCGCGAGCGGCGCGTGGATCGAGCCCGGCATCGCGAACACATCGCGCCCCAGTTCGTTCGCGAGCCGCGCGGTGATCAGCGAGCCGGAGCGCGGCGCGGCCTCGACGACGAGCACACCGACAGCGAGCGCGGCGATCAGCCGGTTGCGCTGCGGGAAATGCGCGGCGCGGGCCGGCGTGCCGAGCGGCCATTCCGACACGATCGCGCCGTGCGCGGCGATCTCGTGGGCAAGCGCGCGGTGCCGCGCCGGATAGACGAGATCGGCGCCCGTCGCGATCACCGCGACGGTGCCCGACCGGCCGTCGAGCCCGCCCCGATGCGCGGCGCCGTCGATCCCGAGCGCGAGGCCCGAGACGATCGAAAGCCCCGCGTCGGACAATTCGCATGCGAAGCGCGTCGCGTCGGCGAGCCCCTGCGGCGTTGCGTGACGGCTGCCGACCACGGCGAGGCCGCGCGCATTCAGCAGGTCGAGGCGGCCCTTTACATATAGCAGCGGCGGCGGATCGTGCAGGTCGCGCAGCCGCGGCGGGTAGGCCGGATCGCCGAGCGTGACGAGCGCATTGCCCGGCGCATCGAGCCACGCGAGTGCTGCGTCGGTGCGTGCGCCGAGATCGTCGCGCTCGCTCGTGCGCACGGCCTGGGCGGCGGCGGGGCTGCTCACGGCGGCGATAGCATGGTCGGACGCGCGCAGCAGCGCTGCCGGCGAGCCGAAGGCATCGAGCAGCGCCTGCAGCACGGCGGGCGAGAGGCCGGGCGCGTGCGCGAGCTGCAGCCACGCGCGCAGCGCGGAGGCGGTCAGCGCTTGCGGGGACATGAGGCTGTCCTCGAACGCGGCGGCCAGCGGACCGCGTGGCGCCATGATAAAATTTTCATCATCCGAAATACTCGACAGGGCCGCGCGCGCAGGCGCCCGGCCAATTGCAGGAGGCGAGATCCGCGGCATTGATACGCCACGCATCCGCCTCATCTTCATTGCATCCCGGCAGCGGCGCCAGCCGGCCGGATGGCTGATGCGGCACGCCGCTCCACCGAATACCGAACACCATGGCTTTGCTCAATATTCTTCATTACCCCGACAAGCGGCTGCACAAGGTCGCCAAGCCCGTCGACAAGGTCGACGACCGGATCCGCAAGCTCGTCGCCGACATGGCCGAAACCATGTACGCGGCGCCCGGCATCGGCCTCGCGGCCACGCAGGTCGACGTGCACGAGCGCGTGATCGTGATCGACGTTTCCGAGGAGAAGAACGAGCTGCGCGCGTTCATCAACCCCGAGATCGTGTGGTCGAGCGACGAGAAGCAGATCTATGAAGAGGGCTGCCTGTCGGTGCCGGGCATTTACGACGAAGTCGAGCGTCCCGACCACGTGCGCGTACGTGCGCTCAACGAGCAGGGCGAGGCCTTCGAGCTCGACTGCGAGGGCCTGCTCGCGGTGTGCGTCCAGCACGAGATGGATCACCTGATGGGGCGCGTGTTCGTCGAATACCTGTCGCCGCTCAAGCAGACGCGTATCAAGACGAAGATGAAGAAACTCGAACGCGCGATGTAATGCGCGTTCGCCCTGCCCGACCCCGAACGCTGTCATGACCCATACGTTGCGCGTGATTTTTGCCGGCACGCCGGAATTCGCCGCGGCTGCCCTTGCCGCGATCCACGAGGCCGGTTTTCCGGTGCCGCTCGTGCTCACCCAGCCCGACCGCCCTGCCGGGCGCGGGATGAAACTGCAGGCGAGCGCCGTCAAGCGCTACGCGGTCGAGCACGGGATGCCCGTCGCGCAGCCGCCATCGCTGCGCCGCGCGGGCAAGTACCCGGCGGAGGCGGCCGACGCGATCGAGCTGCTGCGCGCGACCCCGCATGACGTGATGGTGGTCGCCGCGTACGGCCTGCTGCTGCCGCAGGAGGTGCTCGACATTCCGCGCGACGGCTGCATCAACATCCATGCGTCGCTGTTGCCGCGCTGGCGCGGCGCCGCGCCGATCCACCGCGCGATCGAGGCCGGCGACGCCGAGACGGGCGTCACGCTGATGCAGATGGACGTCGGCCTCGACACCGGCGCGATGATCGAGGAGGCGCGGATCGCGATCGCGCCAGACGACACGACCGCGACGCTGCACGACCGCGTCGCCGCCGAAGGCGCGCGGCTGATCGTCGACGCGCTCGTGCAGCTCGAGCGCGACGGCACGCTGCCGGCGACACCGCAGCCGGCCGACGGCGTGACCTATGCGGAAAAGATCGGCAAGCATGAAGCGGCGCTCGACTGGCGCAAGCCGGCCGACGTGCTCGCGCGCCAGGTGCGTGCGTTCGATCCGTTCCCGGGCGGCGTCGCGACGCTCGACGGCGCGGCGATCAAGCTGTGGGCGGCCGAGCCTGTGGCGGCGCGCGGCGACGCGGCGCCCGGCACGATCGTCGAAGCCGCGCCGGAAGGCGTGATCGTCGCGTGCGGCAGCGGCGCGCTGCGCGTGACCCAGCTGCAGAAGCCGGGCGGCAAGCGGTTGCCCGCGCGCGAATTCCTGGCCGGCTCGCCGCTCGCCGCGGGCCAGCGTTTCGCGTTGCCTGACGGGGCCTGACCGTCATTCGACACGACCGGCCGGCCGCGCGCAATTGGCCGGACGGCCGAGTCGCGCGGTGCGGCAGGCGCGCGTAGAATTTCCCTGCGCTTTCCGGTTTCGAGGTTTTCATGTTCGGCATTGCCCATTTCGGCTTCTTCGTGCTCGCGGTTTTCCTGCTGAACGTCACGCCCGGCCCCGATACCGCCTACATCGTCGGCCGCAGCGTCGCGCAGGGCCGCGGCGCGGGGCTGATGTCGGCGTTCGGCATTTCGGCCGGCTGCTGCGTGCATGCGCTCGCGTGCGCATTCGGCCTGACCGCGCTGCTCGCGGCGTCGGCTGCCGCGTTCACGGTGATCAAGCTGGTCGGCGCCGCCTACCTGATCTACCTCGGCGTGCGCATGATCGTCACGAAGCAGGCCGCCGCGCAGTCGGTCGACGCCGCGCAGGCCGCGGCCGCGAAGCCGCTGCGCCAGCTGTTCATGCAGGGTTTCTGGACGAACGTGCTGAACCCGAAGGTCGTGCTGTTCTTCGTGTCGTTCTTCCCGCAGTTCGTGTCGGCCGACAGCCCGCACAAGGCATGGGCGTTCCTGACCCTCGGCGCGGTGTTCGTCGCGATGAGCACGGTCTGGACCAGTCTGGTCGCCTGGGTCGCGGGCAGCGTCACGCAGCGCTTTTCCGGCAAGCCGGGCGTCAAGAAGTGGCTCGATCGCACGGTTGGCAGCGCTTTCGTCGGTCTCGGCCTGCGTCTTGCAACATCGCAACGTTGAGATTGAATTTTTCCGGCAAGACCTTATCTAACAAATCGCTTACAATTTTCCGTCGCGCCCTTTGATGCGCGGCGGGTCCCCTGACGGATAAGGAGTGGGTATGTTCAATTGGGTCAAAACGGCGACGCTGATGGCCGCGATCACGGCCCTGTTCATCGTGATCGGCGGGATGATCGGCGGTTCGCGCGGCATGACGATCGCACTGCTGTTCGCGCTCGGCATGAATTTCTTCTCGTACTGGTTCTCCGACAAGATGGTGCTGCGCATGTACAACGCGCAGGAAGTCGACGAGAACACGGCGCCGCAGTTCTACCGGATGGTGCGCGAGCTGGCCACGCGCGCGAACCTGCCGATGCCGCGCGTCTACCTGATCAACGAGGATGCGCCGAACGCGTTTGCAACGGGCCGCAACCCCGAGCACGCGGCGGTCGCCGCGACGACGGGCATCCTGCGCGTGCTGTCGGAGCGCGAGATGCGCGGCGTGATGGCGCACGAGCTCGCGCACGTGAAGCACCGCGACATCCTGATCTCGACGATCACCGCGACGATGGCGGGCGCGATCTCGGCACTCGCGAACTTCGCGATGTTCTTCGGCGGGCGCGACGAGAACGGCCGGCCGGCCAACCCGATCGCGGGCATTGCGGTCGCGCTGCTCGCACCGATCGCCGGCGCGCTGATCCAGATGGCGATTTCGCGTGCACGCGAGTTCGAGGCCGATCGCGGCGGCGCGCAGATCTCCGGCGATCCGCAGTCGCTCGCGACCGCGCTCGACAAGATCCATCGCTTTGCGGCCGGCATCCCGTTCCAGGCGGCCGAGGCACACCCGGCCACCGCGCAGATGATGATCATGAACCCGCTGCACGGCGGCGGCCTGCAGAACCTGTTCTCGACGCACCCGGCCACCGAGGAGCGCATCGCGCGCCTGATGGAGATGGCGCGTACCGGCCGCTTCGACTAAGCCTCGGCGCGCCGCGTGGCCGTTGCCGCGCGGGGGCCGCCACGCCACCCCGCACGCTTCGCGCTGCGGGGTGTTTCATTTGCGCATGCGGTAAAGGGGCCAAAGGGACCGCATGGTCGCACGCTACAATGCGCGGTTTGGGATCGCGAGGCCACGAGGCCAGCGTGATCCCGCCGTTTGCCGCATTTGTTTGCCGCGCCCGTTTGCCGATTTCGCACCGATGACACGAACCCGTTCTTCCGCTCCGTCTTCTTCCGGCCGCCCGGCGCGCCTGTCCGCGCTGCATCTTGCGCCCGAATCGCTCGGCTTCGCACTCGACGCGGCCGCGCAGGCGGTCGATGCGGTGCGGCGCGGCACCGCGCTGCCGGCAGCGCTTTCGACGGTGTTCGCGCAGATGGTGCCCGGTGCGCAGTCGCTCGCGCGCGGCGCGACGCAGGACGTCGCGTACCGGACGATGCGTCGGCTCGGCAGCGCGGACTGGCTGATCGGCCGGCTCGTCAGCAAGGCGCCTCCCGCGCACGTGCAAGCGGTGCTTGCCGGCGCGCTCGCATTGCTGCTCGACCCGGTGGACGACGCCGCGTACTCGCCATTCACGGTGGTCGATCAGGCCGTGACCGTGATCGGCGCGCGCCGCGAATTCGCGTTCGCGAAGGGGATGGTCAACGCGGTGCTGCGCCGTTTCCTGCGCGAGCGCGACGCACTCGTCGCGGCGATGCAGGACGATGCCGTCGCGCGCTGGAATTACCGCGCATGGTGGGTCGACGCGGTGAAGCGCGCATGGCCCGACGCATGGCAGGCGATCCTCGCGGCCGGCGAGCGCCAGGGGCCGCTGACGCTGCGCGTGAACGCACGTCGCGCGAGCGTCGACGCATATCTCGACACGCTGCACACGAGCGGAATCGAAGCGACCGCGATCGGCCGGCATGCGGTGCGGCTTGCGTCGGCGCTGCCGGTCGATCGCATTCCAGGGTTTGCCGACGGTGTCGTGTCGGTGCAGGACGCCGGCGCACAGCTCGCGGCCGAATGGCTCGGCGCGCGCGACGGCATGCGCGTGCTCGACGCGTGTGCGGCGCCCGGCGGCAAGACCGGCCATATTCTCGAGCTGGCCGCCGCGGAAGTCGTTGCGCTCGAAAGCGACGCGACGCGTGCGGCGCGTATCGGCGAGAACCTCGTGCGCCTGTCGCTCGAAGCGGACGTGCGCGTCGGCGATGCGGGTGCACCCGACGCGTGGTACGACGGGCGCCCGTTCGACCGCATCCTGGCCGACGTGCCGTGCTCGGCCTCCGGTATCGTGCGGCGGCACCCCGACATTCGATGGCTGCGCCGCGAGGCCGATATCCCGGCGCTCGTCACGGAACAGCGCCGCATCCTGTCGGCGCTGTGGCCGCTCGTGAAGCCGGGCGGCGAACTGCTTTACGTGACCTGTTCGATCTTCCCCGAGGAAGGCGAGTTGCAGGCCCGCTGGTTTGAAGCGGCCTGTGAAGATGCGGTACGATTGGACGCCCCCGGCCAGCTGCTGCCGGGCGGAGTGCAGGGAGGGGCGGCCGCCGGCGGACTCGACCAGAACACCGATCACGACGGATTTTTCTACGCGCGGTTTCAGAAACGGTGACGATCAAACACCTTTTTCCACTTCGGCTTGCGGCCGTCCTGATGGTCGCGTTGGCGCTGTGCCTGGCCGTCGTCCGGCCGGCGCATGCCCAGTCGATCGCCGTGCAGCGCGCGTCGCTCCAGGCCGACGGAAGCGGCTGGAGCCTCGACGCCCGCTTCGATTTCGAGCTGAATCCGAACCTCGAGGATGCCGTCAACAAGGGCATCCCGCTTTATTTCACGACCGACTTCGAGCTGAGCCGCGCGCGCTGGTACTGGTTCGACGAGCAGCCGGTGTCGGTGACGCAGACCATGCGCCTGTCGTTCCAGCCGCTCACGCGCGAGTACCGCGTGTCGACGGGCGGCTTGCAGCTCGGCTTCCCGTCGCTGAAGGATGCGCTCGCGGTCGTCAGGCACATCACGTCGTGGCACGTGATCGACCGCAACCAGGTGCGCTTGGGGGAAACCTACAACGCATCGGTGCGGATGCAGCTCGACACCGCGCTGATGCCGAAGCCGTTCCAGGTCGACGCCGTGAACAATCGCGACTGGACGCTCGGGTCGGACTGGAAGCGCTTCAACTTCACGGTGACCGAACGTGCTAAATAAAGTGCGCCGCGCGGCCAGCGGGAAGAGCCTCCTCGTTCGCGTGATCGTCTCGACCGTCGCGCTCACCGCGCTGCTGCTGCTCGTGCTGCTCGCGGCCGCGAGCGCGAACACCGAATTCTTCGATCGCTACTACTCGTGGCTGTACGCGACCAACATCGTCGTCGCGCTCGTGTTCCTGCTCGTGGTGCTCGGGCTGATCGGGATGATCGTCGTGCGCCTGAGGAAGGGCAAGTTCGGCACGCGGCTGCTGGCGAAGCTCGCGGTGTTCTTCGCGCTCGTCGGCGTCGTGCCGGGCGGGATCATCTACATCGTGTCGTACCAGTTCGTGTCGCGCAGTATCGAGTCGTGGTTCGACGTGAACGTCGAGACGGCGCTGACGGCCGGCCTGAACCTTGGCCGCGGGATGCTCGATGCGTCGCTGTCCGACCTGCAGACCAAGGCGCGGCTGATGTCCGACCAGCTCGCGAGCGTCGATGCGAACACGAACGGCACGACGCTCACGCTGCTGCGGCTGCGCGATCAGTTCGGCGTGCAGGACGCGACGATCGTCGAGCCGACCCGCGCCGGCTCGGGCGCGGCGCCCGACCTGCATATCGTCGCGCAGGCATCGGGCAATTTCGCGGCGCTGATTCCGGACGACCTGCCGACGTCGCTGATGCTGAGCCAGGCGCGCGAACACGGCGCGTACGCGGCGATCGAGGGCGAAGTCGACGGCGATCCGCGTGCGCACGGCGCGAAGGGCGCGCTGCGGCTGCGCGTCGTGCGGCCGATTCCCGATGCGTCGACGTCGCTGCTGCAGCCGGCCGAACGCTTCCTGCAGCTCACGCAGCCGGTGCCGCCGACGCTCGCGCACAACGCCGACGCCGTGCAGCGCGCGTACCGCGAGTACCAGGAAAAGTCGCTCGGCCGCACGGGCCTGCGCAAGATGTACATCGGCACGCTGACGCTCGCGCTGTTCCTCGCGACCTTCATCGCGATGATGCTCGCGCTCGCGCTCGGCCAGCAGCTCGCACGGCCGCTGTTCCTGCTCGCGCAGGGCACGAAGGAGATCACGGAAGGCGACTACACGCCGAAGCGCGAGATCAAGACGCGCGACGAGCTCGGCTTTCTCACGCAGTCGTTCAACGCGATGACGCGCCAGTTGTCCGAGGCGCGGCTCGCGGTCGAGAAGAACCGCGTCGCGCTCGAGCATTCGAAGACGTATCTCGAAAGCATCCTCGCGAACCTGACGGCCGGCGTGTTCGTGCTCGACCGCCAGTTCCGGCTGACGACGGCCAACCGTGGCGCCGAGCGGATCTTCCGGCAGCCGTTCAACGCGCTGATCGGCACGACGCTCGACCGGATCGGCGTTGCCGCGGGATTCGGCGCGATGGTGCGCAAGGCCTTCGCCGATCGCGAGGCGGCGTCCGACGGCGGCAGCGGCGATCGCGGCCACTGGCAGCAGCAGTTCGCGATCGAGATGCCGGGCGAAACCGAACCGCTGACGCTGCTCGTGCGCGGCGCGCGCCTCGTGTCGACGGTCGAGGGGCAGGCCGACGATCCGCAGACGTCCGGTTACGTCGTCGTGTTCGACGACATCTCCGACGTGATTTCCGCGCAGCGTTCGGTCGCGTGGGGCGAGGTCGCGCGCCGGCTCGCGCACGAGATCAAGAATCCGCTGACGCCGATCCAGCTGTCGGCCGAGCGGCTGCAGATGAAGCTGTCCGACAAGCTCGCGCCGTCCGATGCGGATGTGCTCAAGCGCGGCGCGACGATGATCGTCAACCAGGTGGCCGCGATGAAGCGGATGGTCGACGATTTCCGCGAATACGCGCGCACGCCGCCGGCGGTGCTCGCGAACCTGCAGTTGAACGAACTGGCGAGCGAGGTGCTCGGGCTGTACGGTGTCGGTGATGAAGGCAAGAGCCCGATCGTCGCCGAGCTCGCGCCGTCGCTGCCGGTGATTCGTGGCGACGCGACGCAACTGCGCCAGGTGATTCACAACCTGCTGCAGAATGCGCAGGATTCGGTCGCGGAAGCAGCGCATCCGCGTGTGTTGATCGAAACCAAGACAGTAGAATATGGCGATCCCGACGCCGAGGGCAAAACGCGCGTCGCGGTACGTCTTACCGTGTCCGACAACGGGCCCGGTTTTCCGGCGCGCATCCTGACCCGCGCGTTCGAGCCTTACGTGACGACGAAGGCGAAGGGCACGGGGCTCGGGTTGGCCACGGTCAAGAAAATCGTCGATGAGCACGGTGCGCGGATCGATCTGCGCAATCGCATGCACGGCGAGACCGTCGAGGGTGCGCAGGTGTCGATCCTGTTCCTGCAGATGGCGAGTGATGCGCCAGGCGCCGAAGCGGGCGCGCAGGGCGGGGCGACGCCCGCTAAGACAAAAGCAAGTGTGCAGACAAAGGCAGCGTAAATGGCAACCATCCTGGTGGTAGATGATGAAATGGGCATCCGGGAATTGCTCTCGGAGATCCTCAGCGATGAAGGACATGTCGTCGAGGCGGCGGAGAACGCGCAGGCCGCGCGGGAATACCGGCTGAATCAGGCGCCCGATCTCGTGCTGCTCGATATCTGGATGCCCGATACCGACGGCGTGACGTTGCTCAAGGAATGGGCGGCGCAGGGGCTGCTGACGATGCCCGTGATCATGATGTCCGGGCATGCGACGATCGATACGGCCGTCGAGGCGACGAAGATCGGCGCACTCGATTTTCTCGAGAAGCCGATCGCACTGCAGAAGCTGCTGAAGTCCGTCGAGCACGGTCTCGCACGCGGCGCGGCGCCCGTGTCCGCCAACGCGGCGGCGAAGGCCGGTGCCGGGCAGGCGGCGGGGCCCGCGGCGGTTGCGTCCGCGGCGGCGCTGCCGACGCTCGGCGACGACATGGCGGCGGCACTCGGCCTCGCGGGCCAGACGGCCGCGATCCCGTTCGACATCCCGTTGCGCGAAGCGCGCGATGCGTTCGAGCGCGCGTACTTCGAATATCACCTCGCGCGCGAGAACGGCAGCATGACGCGCGTCGCGGAGAAGACGGGCCTCGAGCGCACGCACCTGTATCGCAAGCTCAAGCAACTCGGCGTCGAGCTCGGCAAGAAGCCGTCCGAAGGCGCGATATAAAATTTTTTGCGAAAAACGCTTGAGCAGGTGGAGAAAGCTCGATATACTTTCATTCTTCGTTGGCCCGGTAGCTCAGTTGGTAGAGCAGCGGATTGAAAATCCGCGTGTCGATGGTTCGATTCCGTCCCAGGCCACCAGCAGTTCCAACCCCAAGAATCGGAAGGTTCTTGGGGTTTTTCGTTTGTGGTGGGTATTGCGTGCCATCGGCGGCGCACCCGGCAGCATTCGCGGGGGCATGATAAAATCCGTGCCCGCTCAATGACTTAGCGCATCGCTTCATGCGCACGGCAGGCCGCCAGCCACGCGCCGCCGTGACGCGCGGCAACGATGCCGCGCGATGGGCGGTATAAGCGCTCCGCCGCGTTCGCGGCCGACCGCGCTGCCTATACTGGTCGAGCCGGCGCAGGCCGGCACGCGTCGGGCCGCCCGGCGGCAGCCGGCCCCGGGGCGCAGCGCGACGCGAGCCTACACATTCACGGAGTATCACGGTGATTCGGACAGACGCTAAAGACGGCGCGCTCGTGTTGTTTTCCGGCGGGCAGGACTCGGCCACGTGCGTGGCATGGGCACTCGAACGCTACCAGACGGTCGAGACCCTCGGTTTCGATTACGGCCAGCGTCATCGTGTCGAGCTCGAATGTCGCGAAGGCGTGCGCGAAGCGCTGAAGCGCAAGTTTCCCGCGTGGTCGGACCGGCTCGGCGACGATCACATGATCGACCTGTCGGTGCTCGGCGCGATCAGCGATACCGCGATGACGCGCACGATCGAGATCGAGACGACGGCGAACGGCTTGCCGAACACGTTCGTGCCGGGCCGCAACCTGATGTTCATGACGATCGCCGCGGCGATCGCCTATCGCCGCGGGCTGCGCGTGCTGGTCGGCGGGATGTGCGAGACCGACTTTTCGGGCTACCCCGACTGTCGCGACGACACGATGAAGGCGCTGCAGGTTGCGCTGAACCTCGGGATGGACACGCGCATCGTGCTCGAGACGCCGCTGATGTGGCTCGACAAGGCGCAAACCTGGCAGCTCGCCGAACAGCTCGGCGGCGAAGCGCTCGTCGAACTGATCCGCGTCGAGACGCACACGTGCTACGTGGGCGAGCGCGCGGAACTGCACGACTGGGGCTTCGGCTGCGGCGAATGCCCGGCCTGCAAGCTGCGCAAGCGCGGCTACGAGGCCTACCTGAAGGGCGAGCGGGTGACCGAAGCGCCGCTGTGACGCGAGTGCGCCGGCAGCGCTTGATGGACAACGGATTCTGATCGACAGCGAGCGGCGCGAGCCGGACGAAGGACGATGACTTACGCGGTCAAGGAAATTTTCTACACGTTGCAGGGCGAGGGCGCGAATGCGGGCCGGCCGGCCGTGTTCTGCCGGTTCGCCGGCTGCAACCTGTGGTCGGGCCGCGAAGAGGATCGTGCGGAGGCCGTGTGCCGCTTCTGCGATACGGACTTCGTCGGCACCGACGGCGAGAACGGCGGCAAGTTCAAGGACGCCGAAGCGCTCGTCGCGACGATCGCCGGCCTGTGGCCGGATGGCGAAGCGCACCGCTTCGTCGTCTGCACGGGCGGCGAGCCGATGCTGCAGCTCGACCAGCCGCTCGTCGACGCGCTGCACGCGGCGGGCTTCGAGATCGCGATCGAGACCAACGGCTCGCTGCCGGTGCTCGAATCGATCGACTGGATCTGCGTGAGCCCGAAGGCCGACGCGCCGCTCGTCGTCACGAAGGGCAACGAACTGAAGGTCGTGATCCCGCAGGACAACCAGCGGCTGGCCGACTACGCGAAGCTCGACTTCGAGTATTTCCTCGTCCAGCCGATGGACGGCCCGTCGCGCGACCTCAATACGAAGCTCGCGATCGACTGGTGCAAACGTCATCCGCAGTGGCGCCTGTCGATGCAGACCCACAAATATCTGAACATTCCCTGAGCCCCGGCTTTTGACATCGTGCTGATTACCCGAAAACTCGAATTCGACGCGGGCCACCGCATTCCCGATCACCGCAGCCAGTGCAGGAACCTGCACGGCCATCGCTACGTGCTCGAAATCACGCTGCGCGGCGATCTCGTCGATACCGAGGGGGCGCCCGACCGCGGCATGGTGATGGATTTCGCCGACGTGAAGGCGCTTGCGATGGAGCACCTCGTCAGCAAGTGGGACCACGCGTTCCTGGTCTATGCGCGCGACGACGTCGTGCGCTCGTTCCTCGAACAGATGGCCGACCACAAGACCGTCGTGATCGACCGGATCCCGACCGTCGAGAACCTCGCGGCGATCGCGTTCGACCTCCTCGCGAACGTGTACGACGCGCACTACGGCGTGAACCTGCGCCTCGAGCGCGTGCGCCTGTACGAAACGCCGAACTGCTGGGCCGACGTCGAGCGCCAGCCCGGCCGCTGATCCTGCCTTCCCGGCAGCCCCGCCAGCCGGCGCGGGCTGCCTGTCACCGCACGCCGCGGCCTGGTTCCGCGCCGGCGCTGCTTCCCCGTCCATTCCCACATTCCGCGTAACGCCGCGCTATGATCGTTGCGTGGCACCGAAAAAAACGCGCCCGCGCGCTGTCAGATCGGGCGCCCTCGGCCGACTGACGTTCAGGGCCCGGTGCGGCGCCGCCGTGCTTTGCTGCCTGGCGTGTTGCGCTCCGCTCCGCTTCGCCTGTTGCTTGTCCCGTTCGATTGCCGTTCCGTCCAGGAGGCCGTATCGATGAGCACGCTCACCAATTCCCTCAAACAACGCCTGCGCGACGGCGACGACCCGCTGTACGGCCTGTGGCTGTCGCTCGGCAGCGACTCGGCCGCGGAAGCGCTCGCGCACGCCGGCTACGACTGGCTCTGCATCGACATGGAGCACGCGCCGAACGACAGCCGCGATGTTGCGTCGCAACTGCGTGCGATCGCTGCCGCGCACCTGCCGAGCGAGCCCGTCGTGCGCGTGCCGGCGCGCGAGCCGTGGCTCGTGAAGCGCGCGCTCGACGCCGGCGCGCGCACGCTGATGTTTCCGTGCATCGAGACGCCCGACGATGCCGCGCACGCGGTGCGGCTCACGCGCTTTCCATCGCCTGAATCGCCGGACGGGCTGCGCGGTGTCGCGGGCATGGTGCGCGCGGCGGCGTTCGGCATGCGCCGCGATTACCTGCAGTCGGCCAACGCGCAGGTCGCGGTGATCGTGCAGATCGAATCGGCGCGCGGCGTCGACGAAGTCGAGCGGATCGCGGCCCTGCCCGGCGTCGACTGCCTGTTCATCGGCCCGGCCGATCTGGCGGCGAGCCTCGGGCATCTCGGCGACATCCGCCACCCGGACGTCGAAACCGCGATGGCGCGCGTGCTCGCGGCCGGCAAGCAGGCCGGCGTCGCGGTCGGCATCTTCGCGGGCGATACGGCGGGCGCGCGCCAGTACCGCGAGGCCGGCTACCGGATGATCACGCTGTCGGCCGACGTGAGCTGGCTGTTGCGCGCGACGCGGCAGGCGCTGCAGGAGGTACGGTCATGAACGGTGGCGAGGGTGCCTGCGGCGCGCGTGCGCAGGGTGCAAACCGGGTGCGTGGGCGGATCGGCGCGATGCTCGGCCTGTGGGCCGTGTGCATCGCGGCCGCCGCGCAGGGCGCGCCGCAAGCGAAGCCCGATCCGTCGCGCGAGACGCAATCGGCGGTCGCCGACTACAACGCCGGCGACTATCGCGCGGCGCTGGTGCAGTTCCACGACGCGGCCGAGCGCGGCGACCGTCTCGCACAATTCAACTACGCGATGATGCTGCTGACAGGCGAAGGCGTGACGGCGAACGTCGACGAAGGGCTGCGCTGGCTGAAGCGCGCGGCCGACGCGAACATGTCGCATGCGCAGTACGTGTACGGCCGGATGTTCGACGACGGCGAGTTCGTCGCGCGCAATCCGGCCGAAGCGCATCGCTGGTTCCTGCGGGCGGCGAAGCAGGGGCACGTGCAGGCCGAGCTGTCGCTCGCGAACCAGTTCCTCGACGGGCGCGGCACGCCGCGCGACAACCGGCAGGCGTTCGCGTGGTACAAGCAGGCCGCCGACGCGGGCGAGCCGACCGCGCAGTACGTGACCGCGTCGTTCTACGAGCGCGGCGGCGACGGTGTCGCGCAGAACCTGAACATCGCGCGTGCGTACTACGCGGCGGCGGCCGCGCAGGGCGACGAGACGGCCGGGCTGAAATTCAAGGAGTTGAGCGCGCGGCTGAAGGGGCAGGCGCCGGCGCCGGCATCGGGCGGCGGCGAGGCACCGCAGTGAGCGGGTGCGGCGTCGCATCGCCGCATTCGAAACACACAAAAAAACGGCGCCGGAGCGCCGTTTTTCTTTGCCGCGGCCGTACCGCGCGGTCAGCTCTTCATCAGCCGCCGCTGCCGCCCGACACTCATGATCATCCCGATCGCGATGCCGAGCGTCGTGAGCGCGGTGCCGCCGTAACTCATGAACGGCAGCGGCACGCCGACGACCGGCAGCACACCGCTCACCATCCCGATATTGACGAACGCATAGACGAAGAACGCGAGCGTGAGCGAGCCCGCGAGCAGGCGCCCGAACAGCGTCGCGCCCTGCGCGGCGATATAGAGCCCGCGCGCGATCAGCGCCATGTACAGCGTCAGCAGCACGAGCCCGCCCGCGAGCCCCCATTCCTCGGAGAACACCGCGAAGATGAAGTCGGTGTGCTTCTCCGGAATGAATTCGAGGTGCGCCTGCGTGCCTTTCAGGTAGCCCTTGCCGAGCACGCCGCCCGAGCCGATCGCGATCACGGCCTGGATCGTGTGGAAGCCCTTGCCGAGCGGGTCCGAGGTCGGGTCGAGCAGCGTGCACACGCGGTGCTTCTGGTAGTCGTGCATCAGCGGCCACTGCACTTCGGGCTGGCAGATGCGCTGCTCGAACACGGCGATCGAGCCGACCGCGATCACGCCCGCGACGAGCACCGGCACGATCAGCTTGAACGACAGGCCCGCGAGGTAGATCACGAAGAAGCCGGCCGCGAACACGAGCAGGCCCGTGCCGAGGTCGGGCTGCTTCGCGATCAGCCCGACCGGCACCAGCAGGATCCCGAACGCGGCGATGAAGTCGTACCAGCGCAGCCCGCCTTCGCGGCGCTGGTAGTACCACGCGAGCATCAGCGGTGTCGCGATCTTGAGGATCTCGGACGGCTGGATCACGACGCCGACATTCAGCCAGCGCTTCGCGCCCTTCTTGGTCATCCCGAACAGCGCGACCGCGACCAGCAGCGCGACCCCGAACGTATAGAGCGGGACCGCGAAGCGCATCAGCGTCGTCGGCGGGATATTGGCGATCACCCACATCAGCACGAACGTCAGCAGGATGTTGCGCAACTGGTCCTCGACGCGGCCCGGCATGTCGATCGCCGCGCTGTACAGCGTGACGATGCCGACACACAGCAGCAGGAACACGATGAGGGCGAGCGGGCGGTCGAAACCCGCGAACATCTGCTTGATCTTGTCGAGCCAGGCGCGCTTGTCGAATTGCATGCCTTTCTCCGTTAATGAGCGGTGCCGGCGTCCGCCGCTTTCGCGGGGGCCGTCGCACGGTGGTTGTCGTCCCGCGGCGTGGCGACGAGCGGTTGCGCGTCGCTGGCGGGCCGGCGCGGCCGGTGCGGGCGCCGGATCGGCGGCAGGCTCGCGGCCATCGGCGCCGCGGCGCTCGCTTCGGCCGGCCGCGTCGCGCTGACGCCCGCCGCCCCCGATGCATCGGGCGCCGACGCGGCCGATGCCGCATCCGCCGCGCTGGCCGCGGTCGGCACGACGGGCTGCGGCAGCGCCTTGAAGCCGGTCGCGACGGCGGCGGGCTTGTTCGCGTCGCCGATCACCGGCGCGTTGACGGGTTCGGTCGCCGACGCCGCGGCAGCCACGGCCGCGGCCTCGTTCTTCGGGTTCTGGCGCTCGACGAGGTAGAAGTCGAGCACGCGGCGCGCGATCGGGCCCGCGGCCTGCGCACCCCAGCCGCCGTTCTCGACGACCAGCGCGACGGCGATCTGCGGATGGTCGACCGGCGCGTACGCGATGAACAGTGCGTGGTCGCGCAGGTGCTCGGCGAGCAGGTGGCCCTTGTAGTTGGAGCCCTGCAGCGAGAACACCTGGGCGGTACCGGTCTTGCCGGCGGCAAGGTACGGCGCGCCGCGGAACACCTTGTACGCGGTGCCGGACGGGTTCTCGATCACGTTCTCCATCCCGCGCTTCACGACGTCGATGTCGGACTGCTTGAGCGGGATCACTTCGCTTTCCTTCGGCACGGTCAGGCGGCGCCCGCGCGAGATCGGATCCTCGATTTCCTTCACGAGGTGGGGCTTCATCACGACGCCGTTGTTCGCGAGCGTCGCGGTCGCGTGGGCGAGCTGCAGGATCGTGAACGAGTTGTAGCCCTGGCCGATCCCGAGGCTGATCGTCTCGCCGTCGAACCACTTCTGCTGCGCGGCCTTCTTGAACGCCTTCTTCTTCCAGTCGGTCGACGGCAGGATCCCGCGCGCTTCGCCCTGGATGTCGATCCCGGTGATCTGGCCGAAGCCGAACGGCTTCATGAAGTTCGCGATCGCGTTCACGCCGAGGTCGCGCGCGAGCATGTAGAAGTAGGTGTCGTTCGACACCATGATCGCCTTGTTCATGTCGACCCAGCCCTGGCCCGAGCGCACGTCGTTGCGGAACGTGTGGCCGCCGAACGTGAAGTAGCCGGGATCCTGGAAGCCCCAGCCCGGCGAGCGCTTGCCGAGCGTCAGGCCCGCGAGCGCCATGAACGGCTTGTACGTCGAGCCGGGCGGGTAGGTGCCGTGCAGCGGGCGGTTCAGCAGCGGCTTGTCGGTCGAGGTGTTCAGCTCGTCCCAGGTCTGCTGGTCGATGCCGTCGACGAACGAATTCGGGTCGAAGCTCGGCGACGACACGAACGCGAGCACGTCGCCCGTCTTCGGCTCGATCGCGACGAGCGCGCCGCGCTTGCCGGCGAACGCCTGCTCGGCGACCTGCTGCAGCCCGATGTCGAGCGATAGCACGAGGTTGTTGCCCGGTGTCGCCTGCGTGCGCGACAGCGTGCGCACGGGCCGGCCGCCGGCCGTCACCTCGACTTCCTCGAAGCCCGTCAGTCCGTGCAGCTCGGTTTCGTAGCTCTGCTCGACGCCGATCTTGCCGATGTAGTCGGTGCCCTTGTAGTTGTTCGCGTCGCGGCGCGGATCGTAGTTTTCCTGATCGCTGTCGTTGTCGTCGCTCATCGCGTCGATACGATCCTGGTCGCGCTTCGAGATCCGGCCGATGTAGCCGATCACGTGCGCGGCGGTCGTGCCGAGCGGATATTGGCGGAACAGCCGCGCGCGCACGTCGACGCCGGGGAAGCGGAAGCGCTGCGCGGTGAAGCGCGCGACTTCCGCGTCGGTGAGCCGCGTGCGGATCGGCAGGCTCTCGAAGTTCTTCGAGTCTTCCTGCAGCTTCTTGAAGCGGCGGCGGTCGCGTGCGTCGATCGGGACGATCTCGGACAGCTTGTCGATCGTGTTGTCGAGCGTGTCGTCGAGCTTCGACGGCGTGATTTCGAGCGTGTAGGCCGAGTAGTTCTTCGCGAGGATCACGCCGTTGCGGTCGGTGATGATCCCGCGGTTCGGCACGATCGGCGCGACCGAGATGCGGTTTTCCTCGGCCTGCAGCGCGTATTTGCCGTGCTGCATCAACTGCAGGTAGAAGAAGCGGCTCGCGAGCAGCCCGAAGCAGACGAACACGAACACGCCCGCCGCCGCGACGCGCAGGCGGAACTTCGAGAGCTGCTGTTGGGTGTCGTTGAATTCGGTCATGCGATTAACGTCTGTCCGGCCCGCGCGCGGGCGGGCGAGGTGCCGCCCCGGAGCGCGGTGCGCGGGCGTGGGGGCGGCGGGTATTCAAGGGGCGGTCCGGCTCAGATGGGGCGCGTATCGTCCGGATCGACCGGGCGGCGTTGCGGCATCAGCAGCAGGTGGCTCGCGATCGGCCACAGCGCGGCTTCGACGAAGCCGTCGACCAGATAGCGCCAGCCGGGGAACGCGGCGCCCATCACGAGACGGATCACGAACGGCACGAGTTGCGCGACGACGAGCAGCGGCGTGACATACAGCACCTGCACGCCGATCGGCATCCACAGCACGCGGCGGTGGATCGTGATCGCGCCGTACGACAGCAGCGTATAGGCGAGCGCATGCTCGCCGAGCAGCCCCGCGTCATGCACGTCCATCAGGATGCCGAGCGCGAACGCGACGCCCATCCCGACCTTGCGCGGCTGGTGGATGTTCCAGAACAGCAGCACGAGCGCGACGAAGTCGGGCACGCCGGGCAGGCGGCCCCACGGCATCAGGTTCAGCAGGAACGCGGCGGCGAGGCTGAAGACGATGAAGTACGGATTGACCGGCTGCAGGATGTATTGCGGGCGGTTCATCGCTGGGCTCCTGATTGCCCGGCTGCAGGCTTCACGGGTGCGGCGGCGGGCTTGGCCGGAGCGGCAGGCGCAGCCGGCGCGGGCTTCGCGCCGGGCTGGGCCGGCTTCGCGTTCGCGTCGGCCTTGTCGGCTTTCTCGCCCTTCGCGGCGGCCTTCGCGCCCTTCTTGCCGCCCTTCGCGTTCTTGTCGGCCGTCGAGTCGGGCTCGGCCGGGCGCGGCGGGATGTCGTTCTGGTAATGCAGCACCAGCATCTGGCGGGCGCCGCGCACGGCGGCGATCGGCGCGCAGGTCACGCGTGCGAACGCGGTATCGGCGAGCTTGTCGACGCGCGCGACCTTCGCGACCGGCAGGCCGGGCGGATAGACGCCGTCGAGGCCGCTCGTGACGAGCTCGTCGCCGACGACGAGATCCGCGCTCGTCGGCACGAAGCGCAGGTCGAGCGAATCGCCCTTCGGCGTGCCGTAGATCACGCTGCGCAGGCCGGTGCGCAGCACCTGCACGGGAATCGCGAGGTCGCGGTCTGTGATCAGCGTGACTTCGGCCTGCAGCGGGAACACGCGCGTGACCTGGCCGATCACGCCGTCCTCGCTGACGACCGGCGAGCCGCCCTGGATGCCCTGCTGCGAACCTTGCCCGATCACGATCTTCTGCGTGAACGGATCGCTCGTGTCGTACTGGATCTCGACCGGCGTCGATTGCGTGGCGATGTGCTGGCGCAGCTCGAGCACCGCGCGCAGATGTGCGTTTTCCTGCGAGAGCACCGCGGCCTGGTTGGCCTGCGTGGACAGTTGCAGGTTGCGCTTGCGGAGGTCGTCGTTCTCGTGGCGCAGCGACGCGCCGGTGACGGCGATGTCGGCCGCGCCCATGAACAGGTCGCGCGGCACGAGCGCCGCGCGCTGCAGCGGATAGAGCACGGTGCCAAGCACGCCGCGAAGGATTTCGAGCGTGCTGAAGCGCGCGTCCGACACGAGGAGCGCGATGGCGAGGGCGACGAAGAAGATGAGCCGCGCGAGCGCGGGCGGACCTTGCTTGAAGAGGGGCGGCGGACTGTATTCCATGGTCGGCGCCGGGCGCGTGGGATCGGTTAAATGATGCTCAGACGCGCAAACGGCGCGGCGGTTCGTTCTAAACGAGCGATCCGGCCACGCCGCAGGTGCGTCATATCAACGAAACTGCCTAGACGATCACTCGTACGAGAAGATGCTGCCCAGCTTGTCCATGCGCTCGAGCGCCATGCCCGAACCGCGTACGACGCAGGTCAGCGGATCTTCCGCGACGAGCACCGGCAGGCCGGTTTCTTCCGCGAGCAGGCGGTCGAGGTCGCGCAGCAGCGCGCCACCGCCCGTCAGCATCATCCCGCGTTCGGCGATGTCGGCGCCGAGTTCCGGCGGGGTTTGTTCGAGCGCGATCTTCACCGACGACACGATCTGGTTCAGCGGATCGGTCAGCGCTTCGAGGATTTCGTTGCTGGAGATCGTGAAGCTGCGCGGGATGCCTTCCGACAGGTTGCGGCCCTTCACTTCCATTTCCTTCACTTCGGAGCCCGGGAACGCGGAGCCGATTTCCTTCTTGATCGCCTCGGCGGTCTGTTCGCCGATCAGCATCCCGTAGTTGCGGCGGATGTAGTTGACGATCGCCTCGTCGAACTTGTCGCCGCCGACGCGCACCGAGCCCTTGTACACGATGCCGCCGAGCGAGATCACGCCGACTTCCGTCGTGCCGCCGCCGATGTCGACGACCATCGAGCCGGTGGCTTCCGACACCGGCAGGCCCGCGCCGATCGCGGCCGCCATCGGCTCCTCGATCAGGTAGACCTGCGATGCGCCGGCGCCGTGCGCGGCTTCCTTGATCGCGCGGCGCTCGACCTGGGTCGAGCCGCACGGCACGCAGATGATGATGCGCGGCGACGGCGAGAACATGCGCGACTCGTGCGCCGTCTTGATGAACTGCTTGATCATCTGCTCGGTGACGGTGAAGTCGGCGATCACGCCGTCCTTCATCGGGCGGATCGCCTCGATGTTGCCCGGCACCTTGCCGAGCATCTGCTTGGCTTCCTTGCCGACCGCCTGGATCGTCTTCTTGCCGTTGGGGCCGCCTTCCTGACGAATCGACACGACGGACGGCTCATCGAGAACGATGCCCTTTCCGCGCATGTAGATCAGGGTGTTTGCGGTGCCGAGGTCGATCGCGAGATCGTTGGAGAAGTAGCTGCGCAAAAAACCGAACATTCAGAATCCTGTTTCGCTCTGAGCCGGCCCTGCGTGGCGTGCAACGCTGAGGGCGGCAGCGGAAAAAATAACAGCCTCGGGAAGCGTGGCGGAAGCGACCGCCGCGGCGCACGAAGCTGCGAGTGATGTCTACCGGGGATCGCACGAAGCACGCACGGCTTGCCGAAGCGGGGCGAAACGGTGCGGGAAAAGGCTGCCGGGTTTGGGTCGAACGCGTAATGATACCTTATAATTTCACGGTATTTGAATCGAAACGGGCGGTATTTTTGCCGCTTCGGTCCCGATTTTTGAGGGTGGGATCGCACCCTCCAACCCCCCGCCGCGGCGCTGCTTTTGATGCGCCGCGCAGCCTTGTTTTTCCGGTGATCGCATGGCCCTGACCCTGACCGATGTGAAACGCATCGCGCACCTGGCGCGACTCGAAATGGCCGACGCCGACGCCGAGCACATGCTCGGCCAGCTCAATGAATTCTTTGGCCTCGTCGAGCAGATGCAGGCGGTCGACACCGCCGGCATCGCGCCGCTCGCCCACCCGATCGAACAGATCCAGGAAGTCGCGCAGCGCCTGCGCGACGACGCCGTGACGGAAGTTGTCAATCGCGACGACAACCAGCGTCCGGCGCCGGCCGTCCAGGACGGCCTCTATCTTGTGCCGAAGGTGATCGAGTAAGCGTTCGATGACAAGTGCGCCGGCCGGCTTGCGCCGCGCGCCACCCAGAATTCCCAGGAAAACCACTCAATGCACGCAAAAAGCCTGACCGAACTGCGCGCCGCGCTCGCTGCCAAGGAATGCTCGGCCGTCGAGCTCGCGCAGCACTACCTGAAACGGATCGACGCCGCGCGCGACCTGAACGCGTTCGTTCACGTCGATACCGATCTGACCCTCGCGCAGGCGAAAGCCGCCGACGCGGAACTCGCGCGCGGCGCGGGCGGCGCGCTCACCGGCCTGCCGATCGCGCACAAGGATGTCTTCGTCACGCGCGGCTGGCGCTCGACCGCCGGCTCGAAGATGCTCGCGAACTACGAGAGCCCGTTCGATGCGACCGTCGTCGCCCGCCTGCAGGCGGCCGGCATGGTCACGCTCGGCAAGACCAACATGGACGAGTTCGCGATGGGCTCGTCGAACGAGAATTCGGCGTTCGGCGCGGTGAAGAACCCGTGGGACACGAACGCGGTGCCGGGCGGCAGCTCGGGCGGCAGCTCGGCCGCCGTCGCCGCGCGCCTCGCGCCGGCCGCGACCGGTACCGACACCGGCGGCTCGATCCGCCAGCCCGCGTCGTTCGCGGGCGTGACGGGCATCAAGCCGACCTACGGCCGCGTGTCGCGTTACGGGATGATCGCGTTCGCGTCGTCGCTCGACCAGGGCGGCCCGATGGCGCAGAGCGCGTCCGACTGCGCGCTGCTGCTGAACGCGATGGCCGGCTTCGACGAGCGCGACTCGACGAGCCTCGAGCGCGACGACGAGGATTTCACGCGCCATCTCGGCCAGCCGTGGGCGGCCGGCAACGACGCGGGCAAGCCGCTCGCGGGCCTGCGCATCGGCTTGCCGAACGAGTATTTCGGCGACGGCCTTGCCGACGACGTGCGCGCGACGATCGACGCGGCATTGAAGCAGTATGAAGCGCTCGGCGCGACGCTCGTGCCCGTGTCGCTGCCGAAGACGGAACTGTCGATCCCCGTGTACTACGTGATCGCGCCGGCCGAGGCGTCGTCGAACCTGTCGCGTTTCGACGGCGTGCGCTTCGGCCATCGCGCCGCGCAGTACGGCGACCTGCTCGACATGTACAAGAAGTCGCGCGCGGAAGGCTTCGGCCCCGAGGTGAAGCGCCGGATTCTCGTCGGCGCGTACGTGCTGTCGCACGGCTACTACGACGCGTATTACCTGCAGGCGCAGAAGATCCGCCGCATCATCGCGCAGGATTTCCAGGAAGCGTTCAAGTCCTGCGACGTGATCATGGGCCCGGCATCGCCGACGGTCGCATGGGATCTCGGCGCGAAGGGCGACGATCCGGTGCAGATGTATCTCGCGGATATCTACACGCTGTCGGTGAGCCTCGCCGGCCTGCCCGGCATGAGCGTGCCGTGCGGCTTCGGCGCGGGCGCGAACGCGAAGCGCCCGGTCGGTCTGCAGATCATCGGCAACTATTTCAACGAAGCCCGGATGCTGCAGGTCGCCGACGCGTTCCAGCGCGCGACCGACTGGCACAAGCAAGTTCCGGCAGGGGTGTAAGCATGGCTACTCAATGGGAAGTCGTTATCGGTCTCGAGACGCACGCGCAACTGTCGACCGTCTCGAAGATTTTCTCGGGCGCGTCGACGCAGTTCGGCGCCGAGCCGAACACGCAGTCGTGCCCGGTCGACCTGGCACTGCCGGGCGTGCTGCCGGTGCTGAACCGCGGCGCGGTCGAGCGCGCGATCCGCTTCGGCCTCGCGATCGGCTCGACCATCGCGCCGCGCAGCATCTTCGCGCGCAAGAATTATTTCTACCCCGATCTGCCGAAGGGCTATCAGATCAGCCAGTACGAGATTCCGGTCGTGCAGGGTGGCCAGATCACGATCCAGGTGCCCGCCAACGAAAAGGCCGGCAAGGAAGCGTACGAGAAGACGGTCAACCTGACCCGTGCACACCTCGAGGAGGATGCGGGCAAGTCGCTGCATGAAGACTTCGCCGGGATGACGGGGATCGATCTGAATCGCGCGGGCACGCCGCTGCTCGAGATCGTCACCGAGCCGGAAATGCGCAGCGCGGCCGAGGCCGTGGCCTATGCGAAGTCGCTGCACGCGCTGGTCGTGTGGCTCGGCATCTGCGACGGCAACATGCAGGAAGGCTCGTTCCGCTGCGACGCGAACGTGTCGGTGCGCCCGGTCGGCCAGGAGAAGTTCGGCACGCGCGCGGAAATCAAGAACCTGAACTCGTTCCGGTTCCTCGAGGAAGCGATCAACTACGAAGTGCGTCGCCAGATCGAGCTGATCGAGGACGGCGGCGAAGTCGTGCAGGAAACGCGCCTCTACGATCCGGACAAGCGCGAGACGCGTTCGATGCGCAGCAAGGAAGACGCGCACGATTACCGCTACTTCCCCGACCCCGACCTGATGCCGCTCGTGATCGGCCAGGACTGGATCGAGCGTGTGCAGTCCGGGATGCCCGAGCTGCCGGCCGCTATGCAGCAGCGCTTCGTCGAGCAGTACGGTGTGTCCGCGTACGACGCGGGCGTGCTCACGTCGAGCAAGGCGATGGCCGCATACTTCGAGTCCGTGGTCGCGAAGGCGGGTGCCGCGAACGCGAAGATCGCCGCGAACTGGCTGATGGGCGACGTGTCGTCGCAACTGAACCGCGACGGCATCGAGATCGACGCGATTCCCGTGTCGGCCGCGCAGCTCGCGCTGGTGCTGCAGCGCATCGCCGACGGCACGATCTCGAACAAGATCGCGAAGGAAATCTTCTCGACGATCTGGGACGAGAAGGCCGACGACGAAGGCGCGGCCGACCGCATCATCGACGCGAAGGGGCTCAAGCAGATCTCCGATACCGGCGCGCTCGAAGCGATCATCGACGAGGTGCTCGCCGCGAACGCGAAGTCGGTCGAGGAGTTCCGCGCGGGCAAGGAAAAGGCGTTCAACGCGCTGATCGGCCAGGCGATGAAGGCGACGAAGGGCAAGGCCAATCCACAGCAGGTCAACGAACTGCTGAAGAAGAAGCTCGGCTGAAGATGACCGCGCGCCTGAACCGCGCTTGACGACGGGCCGCCCCGAACCAGTTCGGGGCGGCCCGTTGCGTTTGGTGGATGCGTTATCGTATGCACCACACCGTCCAACGGAGGAACGAATGGCGAAACAACCGTCGCTCGACGATTTCCGCGTGCCGTACAGCACGCGCGAGAAGGAAACCGCCGCATTCAAGCTCGATGCGTTCGACCCGGCCGCGAAGCCGTTTTCGACCGGTTCGAAGGACGCCGACCGCGAACGGCTGTCGGCCGTGTCGACCGAGCTCGACGTGCAGCAGGAGCGCCTGCACACGCAGCAGAAGAAGCGCGTGCTGCTCGTGCTGCAGGGGATGGATACCAGCGGCAAGGACGGCACCGTGCGCGCGGTGTTCCGCGAGGTCGATCCGCTCGGCCTGCGCGTCGTGCCGTTCAAGGCACCGACGCCGATCGAGGCCGCGCACGACTTCCTGTGGCGCGTGCATGCGCAGGTGCCGGCCGCGGGCGAACTCGCGATCTTCAACCGCAGCCACTACGAAGACGTGCTCGTGCCGCGCGTGCTCGACGCGATCGACGCGAAGGAATGCGAGCGCCGCTACCGGCAGATCCGCGATTTCGAGACGATGCTGGTCGAGAACGGCACGACGATCATCAAGTGTTTCCTGCACATCTCGAAGGACGAGCAGCGCGCGCGGCTGCAGGCACGCATCGACGATCCGGCCAAGCACTGGAAGTTCGACATCTCCGATCTCGACGCGCGCAAGCACTGGGACGCGTATCAGTCCGCGTACCGCGACGCGCTCGCCGCGACGTCGGCCGAGCACGCGCCGTGGTACGTGATCCCGGCGGATTCGAAGACGCACCGCAACGTGATGATCGCCGAGCTGCTGCTGCGCACGCTGACCGACATGAAGCTGGAATTCCCGCCGCCGAAGCCGGAGCTCGAAGGCGTGAAGATCCGTTAAGCTGCCACCCTGTAAAACATCGAACTGAACGGAACCCGACATGATGCGAGTGATTACCGCCAACCTGAACGGCATCCGCTCCGCCGCGAAGAAGGGCTTCTTCGACTGGCTCGGCGAGCAGAACGCCGATTGCGTGTGCGTGCAGGAAATCAAGGTATCGGCCGACGACCTGCCGGCCGAATTCGTCGAGCCGCACGGCTACAAGAGCTATTTCCACCACGCCGAGAAGAAGGGCTACAGCGGCGCGGGCGTGTACAGCCGCCACGAGCCCGATGACGTGATCATCGGCTTCGGCAGCAGCGAATTCGATTCCGAGGGGCGCTACGTCGAGGCGCGCTACGGCAAGCTGTCGGTCGTGTCGGTGTACGTGCCGTCCGGGTCGAGCGGCGAAGAGCGCCAGCAGGCGAAGTACCGCTTCATGGACGAATTCATGCCGCACCTCGCGCAGCTCAAGAAGAAGCGCGAAGTGATCCTGTGCGGCGACGTGAACATCGTCCACAAGGAAATCGACATCAAGAACTGGAAGAGCAACCAGAAGAACTCGGGCTGCCTGCCGGAAGAACGCGAGTGGCTCACGAAGCTGTTCGACGATGTCGGTTACGTCGACGTGTTCCGCACGCTCGACCCGCGCGCCGAGCAGTACACGTGGTGGAGCAACCGCGGCCAGGCGTACGCGAAGAACGTCGGGTGGCGGATCGATTACCAGATCGCGACGCCCGGCGTGGCCGGCACCGCGAAAAGCACGTCGATCTTCAAGGACATCAAGTTCAGCGATCATGCACCGCTGACGATCGACTACGACTACAAGAAGTGACCGCCGACGCTACGCGGTGCGCGTAGCGGTCGAACCGTCCGGTTGCAGGATGCAAAACGGGCCGCATGTCTGACATGCGGCCCGTTTCGTTTGAGGCGCGACGCTTATTGCTTGAGCGACGCCATGTCCACCACGAACCGGTACTTCACGTCGCTCTTCAGCATCCGCTCGTAGGCCGCGTTGATCTGCTGCATCGGAATCGTTTCGATGTCCGACGTGATCCCGTGCTCCGCGCAGAAATCGAGCATTTCCTGCGTCTCCGCGATGCCGCCGATCAGCGAGCCCGCGAGGCGGCGGCGCTTGAAGATCAGGTTGAACACCTGCGGCGACGGATGGTCGTGCTCCGGCGCGCCGACGAGCGTCATCGTGCCGTCGCGCTTCAGCAGGTTCAGGAACGGGTTCAGGTCGTGCTGCGCGGCGACCGTGTTCAGGATGAAGTCGAAGCTGTTCAGGTGCGCGTTCATCTGCGCTTCGTCCTTCGAGATCACGACCTCGTGCGCGCCGACGCGCTTGCCGTCCTCGATCTTCGACGGCGACGTCGTGAACAGCACGACGTGCGCGCCCATCGCGCGCGCCAGCTTCACACCCATGTGGCCGAGGCCGCCGAGACCGACGATGCCGACCTTCTTGCCGGGGCCGACGTTCCACTGCCGCAGCGGCGAGTACGTCGTGATCCCCGCGCACAGCAGCGGCGCGGCGCCGGCCGGGTCGAGCGTCTCGGGCACGCGCAGCACGAACGCCTCGTCGACGACCAGCTGCGTCGAGTAGCCGCCGTACGTAACGTCACCCGTCACGCGATCCTGGCCGTTGTAGGTGCCGACGAAGCCGTTCTCGCAATACTGCTCGAGGCCGTCGGCGCAGCTCGGGCAGGTGCGGCACGAATCGACGAGGCAGCCGACGCCGACCAGCTCGCCGACCTTGAAGCGCGATACCTGCGGGCCGGTCGCGGTCACGCGGCCGACGATTTCATGGCCCGGCACGACCGGATAGATCGTGTTGCGCCATTCGTTGCGGGCCTGGTGCAGATCCGAGTGGCAGACGCCGCAATAGAGGACGTCGATCTGGACGTCGAGGTCGCGCAGTGCGCGACGCTGGAATTCGAACGGGGCGAGCGGCGACTGCGAATCGGTTGCCGCGTAAGCGTAGGTGGTGCTCATGCTAGGGGCTCCTTGTCCGGGACAAACATCCGGCGAATCAGACTGCCGTCGCATCATGTGGCGATGCGGCGAGGCAGGACGTCATCGTAAGGAGCGCGGCGCCGCGGCGAAATACACGAAGGTCTCGAAGATTTGCCTAATCCTCTCGAATTGCACGCGAACAGCCGTCAAAACACCATCATGGTGCTACATTGCGAGCCAGATTCTCTTGCCGAACAGGACCACGCAGATGAGCTTCCAGCCCCTTTTTGCCGACGCGGGCGACCGCGTGCAGCGCCGCATGATCGAGCTGCACGCGCGCCTCGCGCCGAACGAGGGCGATACGCTCGCGGCGCTCGACGGCGTGCGCTTCATCCGCGTGAGCCGTCCCGCGCCGCGCATGCCCGTGCTGTACGAACCGAGCATCATCGTCGTGTGCCAGGGGCGCAAGCTCGGTTATCTCGGCGACCGCTCGTTCGTCTACGACGCGCAGCAGTATCTCGTGCTGTCGGTGCCGCTGCCGTTCGAATGCGAGACCTTCGCGAGCATGGACGAGCCGTTTCTCGCGATCTCGATCCGCGTCGATCTCGCGGTGATCGCCGAGCTCGCGATCCTGCTCGACGAGACGCTCGGCGCGGCGGTCAGCGAGCCGCTCGGCGTCTATTCGACGCCGCTCGATGCGCCGCTGGCCGACGCGGTGGTGCGGCTGCTCGAAGCGCTTGCGTCGCCGCACGACACGCGCGTGCTGGGGCCCGCGATCATGCGCGAGATCGCGTATCGCGTGCTGACGGGAGAGCAAGGCGACGCAATCCGCGCGGCGCTCGTCCAGCAGCATCATTTCGGCCGCATCGCGAAGGCGCTGCGGCGCATCCATGCGGAACTGACGGCCGATCTCGACGTCGAGACGCTCGCGCGCGAGGCCGGGATGAGCCTCGCGGTGTTCCACGCGCAGTTCAAGCACGTGACGGCGACGTCGCCGATGCAGTACGTGAAGGCCGCGCGGCTGCATCAGGCGCGGTTGATGATGGTGCAGGACGGGGTCGGCGCCGGCACGGCGGCCGCGCGCGTCGGTTATGCGAGCGCGTCGCAGTTCAGCCGCGAGTTCAAGCGGCTGTTCGGCCGCAGCCCGGGTGACGAGGTGCGCTGGATGCGTGAAATCGGCGTCCGGCCGGCCGCGGCGGACGTGGACGCCTAGCGCTCAGCGCCGCACGACCTTGCGCCGCTGCGCGCTGATGCCCGCGTAGTCGGGCAGCGTGTCGACGCGTTTGGCCGTAGCCTTTGCGTACAGCGGCATCAGGTCGGGCAGGCGGTTCAGCAGATCCTGACGGCGGGCGGTGCTGTACGGGTGCGTGTAGATGAAGCCCGTCGCCTTGTTCGCGCGCGTCGCGACCGCGAGCTTGTCCCACAGCGTGATCGCCGCGCGCGGATCGAAGCCCGCGCGTGCGGCGATGTCGCCGCCGATCACGTCGGCTTCGGTCTCGTCGGTCGGGTCGTAATGAAGCGCCTGCAGGCGCTCGCCGAGGTTCAGTGCCTGCGGCAGCGGATCGCCGACGCCGAACAGCGGCGGCAGCGCGGCCGCGCGCAGCGATGTCTGCGAGGTCGCGCTGAAGTTGCTGCGCGCGTGTTCGCGCAGCGCGTGTGCGATGCCGTGCGCGAGCAGCACGCCGAGCTCGTCGTCGTTCAGGCGGACGCGGTCGAGCATGCCGCCGTACACGAGCACCTTGCCGCCGGGCAGGCAGGTCAGGCGGATGTCGCGCGAGCGGATCATGTTGACGTCCCACGTCCAGTTCTTCACGCGGTCGTTCCATTTCACCGAATACGGCGCGAGCTTCGCGACGATCGCGCGCAGGCGCTTCACGCGCGGCTGGTTCGCGGGCAGCAGCCGGTCGCTGTCGGCGGCCGCTTGCACGATCTGCGCGTATTCGTTCGCGGTGAGCTGCTCGAGCAGCGGCGACGGGATCAGCGTGCGGAAGGCGATCGCGTTGCCGTAGCGGATCTGCTGCGGCGTCTGCGTATAAGCCTTCGCCTGTACGGCGCCGCCGGTCGGCTGCGCGGCTTCGGCGGCGGATGGCGCGACGGGCGCGGCGGCGGTCGAAGGCGTGGGCGGTGAAGTGGCCGGCGCGGAGCCCGCCGCGCTCGCGCCGGTGTCGGCCGCGTGTGCGAACCCCGCGGCCAATGCCGCGGCACCGACGCTCCATGCAGCCGCAACGCGCGCGAGGCGGTGCAGGCAGTTACTGCGCACGGCTGGCCTCGCCGTTGCGTGCGGTACCGTTCCACGGTGCGATCTTGAACAGCAGCAGCATGCCGGGAATCGCGAGCGCGGTGCACACGATGAAGTAGTCGAACCAGCCGATCTTCGCGACGACGAAACCGCTCGCGGCCGATGCGAGCGTGCGCGGCACCGACGCGAGGCTCGTGAACAGCGCGAACTGCGTGGCCGTATAGCGCGGATCGGTCGTGCTCGCGATATACGCGACGAACGCGGCCATCGTCAGGCCGGTGGTGAAGGTTTCGGCGCCGTAGACGAGCGCGAGCGCGACCGTCATCGGGCTGAATTGCGGCGCGACGGCAATGCCGAAGATCGACAGCGCCGATGCGATCGCGTGGCTCGTCGACACGGTGAAGTCGTAGAGCATCGCGAGCACGGGCGAACCGGGGCCGAGCTGTGCGAGCCACGCGAAGCCGAGCGTCGACACCATCTGCAGCGCGCCGAAGATCCACAGCCCGCGGCCGATGCCGATCTTCACGAGCCAGACGCCGCCGATGATGCCGCCGGCGACGCTCGCGACGAGCGCGGTGGTTTTCGCGACGATGCCGATCTCGGTGCGCGAGAAGCCAATGTCGAGGAAGAACGACGTCGACAGCGTGGTGGCCATCGTGTCGCCGATCTTGAACAGGAAGATGAACGCGATGACGAGCAGCGCGCCGGCCCAGCCGTCGCGCTGGATGAATTCGCGGAACGGCAGCACGATCGCGTCGCGCAGGTTGCGCGGCGGCGTGCCGACCACTTCGGGCTCGCGCACGACGAGCGTCATCAGGATGCCCGGCAGCATGAACGCGCCGGTGATCGCGAACACGACGTCCCACGGCATGTGATCGGACAGGATCAGCGCCAGCGAGCCGGGGATCAGCGCGGCGAGCTTGTATGCGTTCACGTGCACCGCATTGCCGAGGCCCTGCTCGGTGTCGCGCAGCAGCTCGCGGCGGTACGCGTCGATCACGATGTCGGAACTCGCGCCGAAGAACGCGACGAGCGTCGTGAGCGCGGCCACCGTCCAGATCGAATCGCGCGGCGACACGAAGCCGAGCGCGGCGATCGCGCCCGCGACCAGCACCTGCGTGAGCAGCATCCAGCCGCGCCGGCGGCCCGGCCGCCAGCCGGGCAGGCGCGGGAGGTAGCGGTCCATCAGCGGCGCCCACAGGAACTTCCACGTATACGGGAACTGGATCAGCGCGAACAGGCCGATTTCCTTCAGGTTCACGCCCTCGGAGCGCAGCCATGCCTGCACGAGGTAGACGAGCGTGAAGAGCGGCAGCCCCGACGTGAAGCCGAGGAACACGCAGATGAGCATGTGCGTGTTCAGATAGGCTCGCCAGCCGGGGTGATCCTCGTGGGCGGTGAGTGCGGGCGCCTCGTGTGGCGTTTTCGACATGGACTGGAACTGGGTAGCGTTGACTGATTGCGGCGGCAGCGCGCGGCGGAGGGAGCGGCGCGGGCCGGGCCCGGCGTCCGTCAACGGCCCCCCGGCTCAGCTGCGCTTGACACGGTAGACAGCAAGACTACCACGCCAGTTCGCTCCCCATCGAATCGGCTGGCCTTCGTGCAGCACGACGCGATCGAGGATCGTGACGCCGACTTCGGGCGCGAGCGCCTCGAAATCCTTGATCGTCAGCACCCGGACGTTCGGCGTGTTGTGCCACTGGTACGGCAGCGATTTCGACACGGGCATGCGACCGTGCAGCACCGACAGCCGGTGCGACCAGTAGCCGAAGTTCGGGAACGACACGATGCACTCGCGGCCGACGCGCGCCGTTTCGCGCAGGATCGCGGCGGTCTGGTGGATCGTCTGCAGCGTTTGCGACAGGATCGCGATGTCGAAGCTGTGGTCCTCGAACAGGCGCAGGCCGTCCTCGAGATTCTGCTGGATCACGTTGATGCCGTTCTTCGCGCTGGCGAGCACGCCCGCGTCGTTCAGCTCGATGCCGTAGCCGGTGACGTCCAGCTCCTCCATCAGCAGCGCGAGCAGCGAGCCGTCGCCGCAGCCGAGGTCGAGCACGGTCGAGCGCGGCTCGACCCAGCGCGCGATCGTGCGGAAGTCCGCGCGCGCGGACAGGGAATTCAGCGCTTGCTGGTTCATGCACCCACCTCCGTGGCGATTCGTTCGTAATACGCGCGGATCAGGTTGTGATAACGCGCGTCGTCGAGCAGGAATGCGTCGTGGCCGTGCGGCGCATCGATTTCCGCGTAGCTGACCGTGCGCTTGTTGTCGAGCAGCGCCTTCACGATCTCGCGCGAACGCGCCGGCGCGAAACGCCAGTCGGTCGAGAAGCTCGCGATCAGGTATTTCGCCTGCGTTTGCGCGAGCGCGGCCGTCAGGTTGCCGTCGAACGCCTTCGCCGGGTCGAAGTAGTCGAGCGCGCGCGTGATCAGCAGGTACGTGTTCGCGTCGAAGTAGTCGGCGAACTTGTCGCCCTGGTAGCGCAGGTACGACTCGACCTCGAATTCGACGTCGAAGCTGAAGTTGTACGCGTCGAGCGCGCCGTCCGCGCGGCGCAGCGCACGGCCGAATTTCTCGGCCATGTCGTCGTCGGACAAATACGTAATGTGGCCGATCATCCGCGCGACGCGCAGGCCGCGCTTCGGTTTCACGTCGTGCGCGTAGTAGTCGCCGCCGTGAAAGTCGGGATCGGACAGGATCGCCGAGCGCGCGACCTCGTTGAACGCGATGTTCTGCGCGGACAGCTTCGGCGTCGACGCGATGTCGATGCAGTGCGCGACGCGCTCCGGATACATCAGGCTCCACGCGAGCGCCTGCATCCCGCCGAGGCTGCCGCCCATCACCGCGGCGAAGCGCTCGATGCCGAACGCGTCGGCGACGCGCGCCTGCGCGTGCACCCAGTCCTCGACGGTGACGACCGGGTAGCGCGCGCCGTACGGCTTGCCGGTCGACGGATCGATGCTCATCGGGCCGGTCGAGCCGAAACACGAGCCGAGGTTGTTCACGCCGATCACGAAGAAGCGGTTGGTGTCGAGCGGCTTGCCGGGGCCGACCATGTTGTCCCACCAGCCGGTGCTGCGCGGATCGTCCGCGTACACGCCGGCGACGTGGTGCGACGCGTTGAGCGCGTGGCAGACGAGCACCGCGTTCGAGCGCGCGGCGTTGAGCTCGCCGTACGTCTCGACGACGAGCTGATAGTTGCCGATCACGCTGCCGCTTTGCAAGCGTAGCGGTTCGGCGAAGTGCATGGTCTGTGGAGCGACGATGCCGATCGATTCCATTCGTTCCGCCTTATGACTGGGCAGCTAAATGGTGTCGGCGATGCGCGGAGTCGGAGGTGCGCGGCTGACGACCTCTTTAGCCGCATTTGTAGTGAACCCGCCGGGACGAGGCCCCGGCCGGTTCGCGCGCCCGCAATCGAGTCAGCAAATCGGCGCGCTTCCGACATGCCGCCAAGGGGGCGACATGTCGGCAAAGTATAGCGGATTTTTCCCGGGGGGCGAGCGCGCAATCCCGATGGCCGCGACGCATCGGGTGCGAGGGCATGCAGGACACGTTCAGGCGAAACCACGCATCGCCGCGATTTTTAATATCCACAATATTGAATTAATTCTCTAATGTCTTGATGAAGGTAATTTTATAAATTTCTTAACAATCATTAAATCTTAAAAACAATTAGTACTTGTTCCAGATGCAATTATTCCTATTTGGTAATCGTCCTATTTTTGGGACGGATGGCTGTTAATAGAGTTTCATCCAGCTTTCAGTATTCGGTTGAAGCGCGTGATTTCACGGCTTTTCGGCACGGCGCCCCGCCTCCTGGGCGCCGATTTCCCGGAATGCGAGCGCCGCGCTTTTTTCCTCGAAAGCAGTAGGCATGGAGCTACTTGTCACCGCTCTCGCGTAGTCGTCGTGTCGATATGACCGTACCAGCTCGATACGCATCGTGAAGCGTTTTACCAAAGGAAAATGTTCATATGAACAAGTCGTATCGTGTCGTGTGGAACGCCTCGACCAGCACCTGGTGCGCGGCATCGGAAATTGCACGCGGGCGCTCGAAATCGTCGGGGTCCGCCAAGTCGTCGAAGGCCGCGGCTGCCGCTGCGTTCGTCGTCGTTTCGATGGGGTCCGCCTACGCGGAGGAAAGCGGCGCGGCGGACGCGATGGCCGGCGATTCCGCGCAACTCGCCGAAGGGCTGCGGGCCGACTGGACGAGCGCCAAGCGGAGCGTGCCGGCCACCCGGATGGTCGTGCCCGACAACGCCGCATACGTGAAGATCGATGCGAAGGGCGACGGTTCGGACAACGCGCTCGCGCAGGGCGAGAGGTCGATCGCGATCGGCGCCAACGCGAGTACCCGCCCGTCTGCGGCGGGCCTCGGCGGCGCGGTGGCGATCGGCGACGCGGCGACGGCCTCGGGCAATAACGTCGCGCTCGGCGCCAACGCTTCGGCGCTCGGCGACCTGGGGGCGGTGGCCGTGGGCGGCGGCGCGAATGCGAGCGGCAAGTCGTCGATCGCGCTCGGCAACGACGCGCAGGCGACGGGCTGGGGTGCTTACGCGCTGGGCCGGAAGGCGAAGGCGAGCGCGGAATCCGCGCTGGCGATCGGCGATTCCTCGATGGCGACGCGGCAAGGCACGATGGCGCTTGGTTCTCAGGCTGCCGCATCGGCGGAAAACGCGATCGCGATCGGTCAAAGCGCGGCGGCGCGCGGCGCCGATTCCATTGCGCTCGGCTCGTATTCCGAGTCCGATCGGGATCAGACGGTATCGGTGGGCAGCGCCGGGTTCGAGCGCCAGGTCGTGAACGTCGGGCGCGGCACGCAGTCGACCGATGCCGTCAACGTCGCGCAGCTCAAGGGCGTGGCCGAGGTATTGGGCGGCAGCGCCACCATCGACACGAACGGCAACGTCAAGAAGCCGACCTATACGATCGGCAGCAAGACATACGACAACGTCGGTGATGCGTTGCAGGCAGCCTCCTCGTCGGGCGGCGGAACTGAAAACGCGGTGCAGTACGATTCCGATGCACAGAATTCCGTGACGCTCGGCGGTGCCGATGCGGCCGCGGTCAAGCTGACCAACGTACGCGCGGCGGCGCTGTCGGCAAAAAGCACGGACGCCGTCAACGGCGCACAACTGTTCGCGACCAACGGCCGCGTGACCGACATCGAGAAATCGCTGACCGATAGCGGCCTGATCGATTCGTCGACCGGCGAGTCGCTTGCGGTCGTCTACGACAGCGCGACGAAGGGCACGGTCGCGCTGGGCGGCACGGGCGGTACGGCCATCACGAACGTGAAGGCGGGCAAGATCGCGTCGACCAGCAAGGACGCCGTGAACGGCGGCCAGTTGTACGGTGTGTCGTCGAGCATCGCGTCCGCACTCGGCGGCGAATCGGCCGTCAACACGGACGGCACCGTGTCGAAGCCGGCATACAAGATTGGCGACAAGACCTACGACAACGTCGGCGATGCGATTCAGGCTGCGGCCGCGACAGGCGGCGCCGGCGGCGGTGAGGACGCGAGCGCCGTGCACTACGACGGGACGAACAAATCGAGCGTGACGCTGGGCGGCACGGGGGCATCGAAAGCGGTTTCGCTGAAGAATGTCGCGACGGGCGTGGCGGACACGGACGCCGTCAATGTGGCGCAACTCCAGAACGGCCTGAGCGACGTCAAGACCGAAATTACGGACAGCCTCAAAGACGGTTCGCTCGACATGAAGTACATCAAGGTCAATGCGAAGGGGATTCAGGCGAATGCGCTGGGGCCGAACAGCGTGGCGATCGGTTCGTCGGCAAGTGCGACGAACAGGGATACGCTGGCAATCGGCTCCGGCGCGCGGGCGTCGGGCACCAGCTCGGTCGCCATCGGCATCAATTCGGTTGCGACCCAGGCGAATACCGTGTCGGTGGGGAGCAGCGGTGCGGAGCGCCGAATCGTGAATCTCGGCGACGGCGTGGACGATAACGACGCGGTCAACATGAAGCAGTTGCACGACGCGTTCCAGACCGCCGGCTCGCAGGTTCGGGAATGGGTGCAGGAAGGGGTGACCCGGGCGGTGCCGAAGGGGGGCATGACGCGCGACACCATCTCGAAGCCGGGCAGCTTCGTCGCGGTCGAGGGCATGGGTGACGACGGCAGTCTGCCGTCGATCGCGTCGATGAACGGCAGGGATCCGACGTCGGGTACCGCGGCCGCCATCGGCGTGTCGTCGGCCGCGGCCGGCGTCAATGCGATTGCAGTCGGTTTGCAGTCGGTCGCGCAGTCCGACCACTCCGTCGCCATCGGCAGCATGGCGCAAACCGGGGTCGATCAACCCTATTCGGTTGCCATCGGCACCATGGTGACGACGAATGGAACGAAAGCGATCGGTATCGGCGCGGAAGTGAGGTCGAACGGCGAAAACTCGGTGGCTGTCGGGAACAATTTCGTCAGCGCGATTGGCGACAATTCCGTGGCGATCGGCAGCGCGGCGAAAGCGGCGGCCGGTGCCGTCAACAGCATTGCGGTGGGCAAGAGCGCGAACGTTGCACTGAACGTCACGGACGCTCTTGCGCTGGGTGCCAACACGAGCGTAACGGCAGCGGGGGCGGGTGGCGTGGCACTCGGTTCCGGGTCCGTTGCGAATCGTGGCACCGCGGTTTCCGTCGGGTCGGGCAAGGCACAGCGGCAGATCGTCAATGTCGCCAAGGGAACGCAGAGTACCGACGCAGTGAACCTGAGCCAGTTGAAGGGCGTAACGGATGCGCTCGGCGGCGGCTCGGCCATCGGGACGGACGGTGCGGTAACGGCCCCGTCGTATACGGTCGGCGACAAGACGTACAACAATGTCGGCGATGCGCTGGCGGCGATGTCCGAGTCCTCGGGCGGGACGGATCCGAATGCCGTGGCTTACGACGGCGAGAAAAAGGACAAGGTGACGCTGGCTGGCGAGAACGGCACGACGCTGTCGAACGTGAAGGCGGGCAAGGTGAGCGCGGACAGCAAGGACGCGGTCAACGGCGCGCAGTTGCACGGCACGGCGCAGAGCGTGGCGGACGCATTGGGCGGCGGCTCGTCGGTGGACGAGAACGGCGAACTGACGGCGCCGACTTACAGCCTGGCCGATCCCGAGGACGAATCGAAGCAGACCGAATACCACACGGTCGGCGATGCGCTGGAGAACCTTGACGGCCGGGTGGCGGGCAACACGACCGAAATCACGAACATCAAGAATCAGTTCACGAACACAGGGCTGGTGGATGGCGACGGTGATACGCGCGCGGCGGTGACGTACGGCAAGAACGCCGACGGTACGCCAGACTTCAAGTCGGTGAAGCTGGCCGGCGAGGGTGGCACGACGCTGTCGAACGTGAAGGCCGGCGTGGCGGACATGGATGCGGTGAACGTATCGCAACTGAAGTCGTCGGGTCTGATCGGCGGTGATGGCAAAGCGCGCGCGGCGGTGACGTACGACAAGAATGCGGACGGCACGGCGAACTACAAGTCGGCGACGCTGGCCGGCGAGGGCGGCACGACGCTGTCGAACGTGAAGGCGGGCAAGGTGAGCGCGGACAGCAAGGACGCGGTCAATGGCGCGCAGTTGCACGGCACGACGCAGAGCGTGGCGGACGCGTTGGGCGGCGGCTCGTCGGTGGACGAGAACGGCAAGTCGACGGCGCCGACATACAGCCTCGCGGATCCAGCGGACGGTACGAAGGAAATTGCGTATCACAACGTCGGCGACGCATTGGAGAACCTTGACGGCCGGGTGGCAGGCAACACGACAGAGATCACGAACATCAGGAACGAGTTCAAGGACGCGGGCCTGGTGGATGGCGATGGCCATACTCGAGCCGCGGTGACGTACGACAAGAACGCGGACGGCACGGCGAACTACGGTAAGGCGACGCTGGCCGGCGAGGGTGGCACGACGCTGTCGAACGTGGCCGACGGCAAGGCGGACAAGGACGCGGTGAACGTATCGCAACTGAAGTCGTCGGGTCTGGTTGGCGAGGATGGCAAGGCGCGCGCCGCGGTGACGTACGACAAGAAGGCCGATGGCACGCCGGACTACGGCAAGGCGACGCTGGCCGGCGAGGGCGGTACGACGCTGTCGAACGTGAAGGCAGGCGTGGCGGACAAGGATGCGGTGAACGTGTCGCAACTGAAGTCGTCGGGTCTGGTTGGCGAGGATGGCAAGGCGCGCGCCGTAGTGACGTACGACAAGAACGCGGACGGCACGGCGAATTACGGCAAGGCGACGCTGGCCGGCGAGAACGGCACGATCCTGTCGAACGTGAAGGCGGGCGTGTCGGACAAGGACGCGGTGAACGTATCGCAACTGAAGTCGTCGGGTTTGATCGGCGAGGACGGCAAGGCGCTGGCCGCGGTGACGTACGACAAGAAGACCGATGGCACACCGGACTACGGCTCGGTGACGTTCGGGAATGGCAAATCCGCCGATCCGGTGAAGCTGTCGAATATCGCGAAGGGCACCGACGGTGCGGACGCGGTGAACGTCGATCAACTGACCGAGGCGATTCGCAACGTTGAGGGCGGCATGAATCCGCTGTCCTTGTCTTACGACGATGTATCGAAGAGCAAGGCGACGCTGGCAGGTGAGAACGGCACCACGCTGTCGAACGTGAAGGCGGGCGCGGTGAGTGCGGACAGCAAGGACGCGATCAACGGCGCGCAGTTGCACGGCACGGCGCAGAGCGTGGCGGACGCGTTGGGCGGCGGCTCGTCGGTGGACGAGAACGGCAAGCTGACGGCGCCGACGTACAGCCTGTCCGATCCGGTGGACGGCTCGAAGCAGATCGAATACCACACGGTCGGCGATGCGCTGGAGAACCTTGACGGTCGGGTAGCGGGCAACATGACCGAGATCACGAACATCAAGAATGAGTTCAAGGACGCGGGTCTGGTGGACGGCGACGGCCATACGCGTGCCGCGGTGACGTACGACAAGAACGCGGACGGCACGGCGAACTACGGCAAGGCGACGCTGGCTGGCGAGGGTGGCACGATCCTGTCGAACGTGAAGGCGGGCGTGTCGGACAAGGACGCGGTGAACGTATCGCAACTGAAGTCGTCGGGCCTGATCGGCGAGGACGGCAAGTCGGTGGCCGCAGTGACGTACGACAAGAACACGGACGGCACGGCGAACTACGGCAAGGCGACGCTGGTCGGCGAGAACGGCACGACGTTGTCGAACGTGAAGGCGGGCAAGGTGAGCGCGGACAGCAAGGACGCGGTCAACGGCGCGCAGTTGCACGGCACGGCGCAGAGCGTGGCGGATGCATTGGGCGGCGGCTCGTCGGTTGACGAGAACGGCAAGCTGACGGCGCCGACGTACAGCCTGTCCGATCCGGTGGACGGCTCGAAGCAGGTCGATTACCACACGGTTGGCGATGCGCTGGAGAACCTTGACGGCCGGGTAGCGGGCAACACGACCGAAATCACGAACATCAAGAACGAGTTCAAGGACGCGGGCCTGGTGGACGGCGACGGCCATACGCGCGCCGCAGTGACGTACGACAAGAACGCGGATGGCACGGCGAATTACGGCAAGGCGACGCTGGCCGGCGAGGGTGGCACGACGCTGTCGAACGTGAAGGCAGGCGTGGCGGACAAGGACGCGGTGAACGTATCGCAACTGAAGTCCTCGGGCCTGATCGGCGAGGACGGCAAGTCGGTAGCCGCGGTGACGTACGACAAGAAGACCGATGGCACACCGGACTACGGCTCGGTGACGTTCGGGAATGGCAAATCCGCAGATCCGGTGAAGCTGTCGAATATCGCGAAGGGCACCGATGGTGCGGACGCGGTGAACGTTGACCAACTGACAGAGGCGATTCGCGACGTTGAAGGCGGCATGAATCCGCTGTCCTTGTCTTACGACGATGTATCGAAGAGCAAGGCGACGCTGGCAGGCGAGAACGGCACGATCCTGTCGAACGTGAAGGCGGGTGTGTCGGACCAGGACGCGGTGAACGTGTCGCAACTGAAGTCGTCGGGCCTGATTGGCGAGGACGGCAAGGCGCGCGCCGCGGTGACGTACGACAAGAACGCAGACGGCACACCGAATTACGGCAAGGCGACGCTGGCCGGCGAGAGCGGCACGATGCTGTCGAACGTGGCCGACGGCAAGGCGGACAAGGACGCGGTGAACGTATCGCAGCTGAAGTCTTCGGGTCTGGTTGGCGAGGATGGCAAGGCACGCGCCGCAGTGACGTACGACAAGAACGCGGATGGCACGCCGAACTACGGCAAGGCGACGCTGGCCGGCGAGAGCGGCACGATCCTGTCAAACGTGAAGGCGGGCGTGTCGGACAAGGACGCGGTGAACGTGTCGCAGCTGAAGTCCTCGGGTCTGGTTGGCGAGGATGGCAAGGCACGCGCCGCAGTGACGTACGACAAGAACGCGGATGGCACGCCGAACTACGGCAAGGCGACGCTGGCCGGCGAGAGCGGCACGATCCTGTCGAACGTGAAGGCGGGCGTGTCGGACAAGGATGCGGTGAACGTGTCGCAGCTGAAGTCCTCGGGTCTGGTTGGCGAGGATGGCAAGTCGCGCGCTGCAGTGACGTACGACAAGAACGCGGACGGCACGCCGAACTACAAGTCGGCGACGCTGGCAGGCCTCGGCGGTACGACACTGTCGAACGTGGCTGACGGTAAGGCGGACAAGGATGCGGTGAACGTATCGCAGCTGAAGTCGACCGGCCTGATCGACGAGGACGGCAAGGCACTGGCCGCAGTGACGTACGACAAGAACGCGGACGGCACGCCGAACTACAAATCGGCGACGCTGGCAGGCCTCGGCGGTACGACACTGTCGAACGTGGCTGACGGCAAGGCGGACAAGGATGCGGTGAACGTGTCGCAGCTGAAGTCGACCGGCCTGATCGACGAGGAAGGCAAGGCACTGGCCGCAGTGACGTACGACAAGAACGCGGACGGCACGCCGAACTACAAGTCGGCGACGCTGGCCGGCGAAGGTGGCACCACGCTGTCGAACGTAAAGGCCGGCAAGGCGGACAAGGATGCGGTGAACGTGTCGCAACTGAAGTCGTCGGGCCTGATCGGCGAGGACGGCAACGCATTGGCCGCAATGACGTACGACAAGGATGCGGACGGCACGCCCAACTACGGCAAGGCAACGTTGGCTGGCGAGAGCGGCACCACGCTGTCGAACGTGAAGGCCGGCAAGGCGGACAAGGATGCGGTGAATGTGTCGCAACTGAAGTCGTCGGGCCTGATCGGCGAGGACGGCAAGGCGCTGGCCGCGGTGACGTACGACAAGAACACCGATGGCACGCCGAACTACAAGTCGGCGACGCTGGCAGGGCTTGGCGGCACGACACTGTCGAACGTGGCCGACGGCAAGGCGGACAAGGACGCGGTGAACGTGTCGCAACTGAAATCGTCGGGCCTGATCGGCGAGGATGGCAAGGCGCTGGCCGCAGTGACGTACGACAAGAACGCGGACGGCACGCCGAACTACAAGTCGGCGACGCTGGCAGGCCTCGGCGGTACGACACTGTCAAACGTGGCCGACGGCAAGGCGGACAAGGACGCGGTAAACGTATCGCAACTGAAGTCGTCGGGCCTGATCGGCGAGGACGGGAAGGCGCGTGCCGCAGTGACGTACGACAAGAACATCGACGGCACGCCGAACTACAAGTCGGCGACGCTGGCAGGGCTTGGCGGTACGACGCTGTCGAACGTGAAGGCCGGCAAGGCGGACAAGGATGCGGTGAACGTGTCGCAACTGAAGTCGTCGGGCCTGATCGGCGAGGACGGCAACGCGCACGCCGCGGTGACGTACGACAAGAACATCGATGGCACGCCGAATTACGGCTCGGTGACGTTGGGCGGCGGGAAATCCGAGAAGACGGTCATGTTGTCGAACGTGGCAACGGGGGTGCTCGGAACCGATGCCGTCAACGTCGATCAGTTGACCGATGGGCTGTCCAATCTTGAAGACAAGCTCGTCAACGGCGCAATCGACCTCAAGTACATCAAGGTCAAGTCGGACGGGATCGCGGCACGCGCCATGGGTGACCAGGCCGTAGCCATCGGCGCGTCGGCCAACGCGGCGGGTCAATATGCGATGGCGTTGGGATCGGGCTCGCGGGCAACCGGCAAGAACTCGGTGGCGATCGGCGTCAACTCGGTGGCGGACGAGGCCAATACGGTAGCGGTCGGTCGTGTAGGCGAGGAGCGTCGGATCGTTCACGTGAAGGCGGGTCAAGTCGATGCATCCAGCACCGATGCCGTGAACGGCTCGCAGCTTTATGCCGCGCTGGATCAGATCAACGCATCGGTGGCTGAGCAGCAGCGCAGCCTCCGCACCCTGTCTCAGACGCGTGACGTGACGTCGCCGCCGGGGAGTTTCATCGCGGTCGAAGGGTTGGCCGCGGACGGCCGTTCGCCGAACATGGCATCGATCAACGGCAAGGACCCGAAATCGGGAACGGCCGCGGCCATCGGCATTTCGAGCACGGCGGCCGGCCTTGATACCGTCGCGGTCGGTTTGCAGAGCGTCGCCCAGTCGGACAATGCCGTCGCCATCGGCAGCTTCGCTCAGACGGGGGTGGATCACGAGTATTCGGTTGCCATCGGCAGCATGGTCACGACGAACGGCGTAGGGGCCATCGGGATCGGCTCGAAGGTGAGATCAAACGGGGAAAACTCGGTGGCCGTCGGCACGAACGGCGCTGCGGCCATAGCTAACAGTTCGGTCGTCGTTGGCGATCGCGCGAAGGTATGGGCGGGCGGCGACAACAGTATTGCGATCGGTTCGAATGCATCCGTCGGCTTGGACGTGACCAATGCAATCGCCCTTGGCGCCAACGCGAAGGTGCTGAAACCGGGCAGCATTGCCATCGGCGCCGGCTCGACGGCGGATCGTGCGAATGCGGTGTCGTTCGGTGCGCTCGGTGCGGAGCGGCAGCTCGTCAACGTTGCGAAGGGCACCGTGAATACCGACGCGGTCAATGTCGGTCAATTGCGGGACGCGATGGCAGCGTTCGGTGGCAACGCGGACATTGCAAAGGACGGTTCAGTCACGGCGCCGACCTACACGATCGACGGTCAGACCTATCACAACGTCGAGGCGGCACTGAACGCTGCGGCGCAAAGCGGCGGCGCGGCCGATCCGAATGGCGTGGCTTACGACGATGTCCTGAAGGACAAGGTGACGCTGGCTGGCCAGGATGGCACGACGCTGACGAACCTGAAGGCCGGCGACCTGACGGAGACGAGCAAGGATGCGGTGACGGGCGCTCAGTTGTTCGCGACGAACGAGAGCCTGGACGGCCTCCAACAGTCGCTGAAGGACGGCGGCGTGATCGACTCGAAGACGGGCGAGTCGCTGGCGGTGACGTACGAAAGCACGCTGAAGGACACGGTGGCGCTGGCCGGCCAGGACGGCACGACGTTGTCGAATGTGAAGGCGGGTACGGCGGACATGGACGCCGTGAACGTATCGCAACTGAAATCGTCGGGCCTGATCGGCGACGGCGGCAAGTCGCTGTCGGCCGTGACCTACGACACCCGCGCCGACGGGACCACGGACTTCGCATCCGTGACGTTCGGCGGCGTGAACGCCAATATCCCTGTCGCACTGCATAACATCGCTGCCGGCAAGGCATCGACGGATGCGGTCAATGTGTCCCAGTTGAAGGGCGTGACCGATGCGATCGGCGGCGGTGCGGGCATCGATACGGACGGCAAGGTCACCGCGCCGGTCTATACGGTCGACGGCACCGAATATGCATCGGTCGGCGATGCCATCAAGGCGCTGGAAAAGCGGGAGGGCGGTTCCGGAAACGGTTCGGATCCGAACGCGGTTGCCTATGACGACGACGCCAAGACAACGGTGACGCTGGCGGGCAAGAAGGGCACGGTGATCGGCAACGTGGCAGGCGGCTCGCTCGCCGTCGACAGCACCGAGGCCGTCAACGGGGGCCAGTTGAACGCCGTTACGCAGAGCATTGCGGACAGCCTTGGCGGTGACGCCAAATTCGATCCGGTGACCGGCAAGATCGCGGCCCCGAAGTATGAGCTCACCGAACTCGACGGCTCGAAGTCATCGTTCGGCAACGTCGGCGATGCCTTCCAGCATCTCGACGGCCTCACGTCGGAGAACGCGAAGCAGATCGAGGTGCTGAGCAAGGGCGTCGCGAATGCGGTTCAGTACGACGACGAGAAGCACACTTCCGTCACGCTCGGCAGCATCGATGTCAAACCCGTGACGCTGAAGAACGTCGCGGACGGCACCAACGAAACCGATGCGGTCAACGTGCGGCAACTGCGCTCGGCGGGCCTCGTCGATGACAAGGGCGTGATGCAATCGGCGGTCGTGTACGACAAGAACACGGACGGCACGACGAACTACGGTTCGGTGACGCTCGGCGGATTCGGGTCGGTCACGCCTGTCGGTCTGCACAACGTCGCGGCGGGCGTCGCGGCGACGGACGCAGTGAACGTCAGTCAGTTGAGCGGTGTGGTCGGTGCGCTTGGCGGTAAGGCACAGATCGACGAAAAGACCGGCGAGGTGATCGCGCCGAAGTATGAGGTCGGCGAAAAAACCTTCAGTAACGTAGGCGATGCGCTGAGCAACATCGACGGCCGGGTCCAGAAGATTCAGGACAACATCACCAAGCCTGTGGAGCTCGCTGGCGCGGTCATGTATGAGAAGGACGGCGACGGCACCGTGAATTTCGGGATGGTGAAGCTGGGCAATGGCTCGAAGAACGTGGTGTTGACGAACGTCGCGGACGGAACGACTCGGTACGACGCCGTGAACTACGGTCAGCTCTCGGAACTGAAAGGCCGCGTCAGCGACATCGACGAACGCCTGAACGCGGTGACCACGCCTGGCAACGGCGGTGGTTCGGGCACGACCGGCAACGGCCTGATCGACGGCACGGGCGGCAGCGGCACGAACAGCGCTGAAATCCTCGCCGCGAAGCCGGGCACCGGCAACGGCAACGTCGCCGCAGGCTCCGGTTCGCAGGTCGCGGACGGTCAGCACAACGGCACGTCGGTCGGCGGCGGTTCGAAGGTGATGGCCGACAGCGGCACGGCGATCGGCCACGGCGCAACGGTCTCGGCCGACGCGACCAACTCGGTCGCGCTGGGTCAGGGGTCGAAGGCGACCGAAGCCAACACGGTGTCGATCGGTTCGGAAGGCGCCGAACGCCGGATCGTCAATGTCGCAGATGGCGTGAAGGCCACGGATGCCGTCAGCAAGGGGCAGTTCGACCGTGCGATGGGCGGGATGCAAGGCCAGATCAACGATCTGTCGCGCAACGCGTACTCCGGTATCGCGGCCGCCACGGCGCTGGCGATGATCCCGAGCATCGATCCGGGCAAGAACATCTCGTTCGGCATCGGCGGGGCTTCCTACAAGGGGTATCAGGCCGTATCGCTCGGCGGTGAAGCACGTATCACGGAGAACCTGAAGATGCGCGCCGGCATTGGCATGAGCAGCGGCGGCAATACCTTCGGTGTGGGGGCTTCCTACCAGTGGTAACGCGGGAGGGCGGACCTTCGGGCCGCCTTCCGTCCACGTTCGCGACGGGCCGGCGAGGTCGTTTCTCGCCGGCCCGCAAGCGTCGAACGCTGCAAGCCGATCGAGGCTCGTTCATCCCACCTTCTCAATTTTCCGCTGAACGCGGGGGGCAGCATCATGCAAAAACGTCATTTCTTCCGCGCCGGTTTGGCCGGCGCGCTCGTCGCATTGCTGAGCGCGTGCGCAACACAATCCGGACCGACCTACAGCATTCGCGCAGTCAATGTGCCGAATCAGTCGCAGCCCCTGTTTCGCGTGACTTGCGACGGCTTGTTGTCGAGCGGCAAAGCTTGCCGTGCGGCAGCCGAAAGGCAGTGTGCCGGCAACGGCGTGACGGTGTTGGAGGCCGTCGACCGCATGCGCGGAAACGCCGCGCTGCAGGATCAGCGCGAACTCACCTTCATGTGCGGCAAGCCGGTGCCGCGAAAGGTCGAGCAGCCCGTGGCACCGCGCCCGGCGCCCGCACCCGAACCCCGTCCGGAGCCTGTCGCGCAACGTCAGGTACTGCTGCAAGGCAATGCCAATTTCGAGGTCGATCGCGCCACGCTGACACCGGAGGCGCGCCGTCAGCTCGACCGGTTCGTCGACGCGAACCGAGGAGTGGGGTTTCGTCGCATGACGATCACCGGTTATACGGATTCGACAGGCTCGCTTTCGCATAACCGGCGCCTGTCGGAAGCGCGCGCGCGAGCGGTCACGACGTATCTGCGCACCAGCGGCTTGCAGGTCGGGCAATTCGTGTCGGAAGGCAAGGGGCCGGCCGATCCGGTGGCATCGAATGCGACGGCCGACGGGCGCGCGCAGAACCGGCGCGTCGAGATCCAGGTCGTGCCGCAGTAACCGGGGGCGGTCTTCTTCGTCTTGCAGCCGTGCGGCGAGCGGCGCACTGGCTTCAAGGCGATTTCATACAGGAAAACTAAATTTTTTTGAGGCAGAAGTTATGGCAACGGTAAAGGCAACGACGCGACCGTCGCGTCCGACGATCGATACGGTAATGGACAACATGCCGCCGTACACCGGCGTGATCGAGAAAGGCGGTCTGACGAACGATTCGCGTCCGACGGTAAGCGGACGTGGCGATGCCGGATCGATCATTCACGTGCTGGTGGACGGCCGTGAAGTCGGCACGGTGGTGGTGAAGGCGAACGGCACGTGGAGCTTCGCTTTGCCGCAGTCGCTGAGCGACGGCGAATATCGGCTGACGGCTCGCGCGAGCAACGACGTGGGGTGGAGCGTGCCGCCGGCGTCGTACGGGATCGTGGTGGACACGACGCCGCCGTCGCGTCCGACGATCGAAGCGGCGACGGAAGGGACGCAGCCGACGCTGTCGGGGCGTGCGGAGGCGTATTCGACGGTGACGGTGTACGACGGCACGAAGGTGCTGGGGACGACGACGACGGGCATCGATGGTGCGTGGACGTTCAAGCTGCCGTCCGGGTTGTCGAACGGGACGCACTCGCTGACGGTGACGGCGATGGATCCGGCAGGCAACACGAGCGTCGGATCGGCGGGCTTCGACGTGACGATTGGGCCGGTGGCGCCGCCGACGCCGACCACGCAGGCGATCCTGGACGAGATGGGGCGCGACAGCGGGAGTTTCAATTTCGACCGGTTGACGAACGACGGGACGGCGGGGCGCTTGATGAGCGGCCACCTGACGGCGGCCTTGGTGACGGGCGAAAAGGTGCAGGTGTCGACGGACGGCGGGAAGACATGGGTGGACGCGTCGATGAAGTCGGACGGTAAGTGGGTGGCAGTCGATTCGAGTGCACACACCGGAAACTGGACGATTCAGACGCGGGTGGTCAACAGTAGTGGTGTCACGGGGCAGTCGAAAACTTATGACGTAACACTTGATACCGCGGCATTGAACGCGCCGGACAGTCTCACGTTTGACGTGTTGACTGGTGTTGTACGAGTTGGTATTTCGAAAACTGGCGTTGTTGCGGGCGAAATGATCAAAGTCATCGTCGGAAATTACACGATCGATCATGTGCTGACAAAGGAGGAGATAGCGTTTGGTGCGGTGGATGTCAAGATTCCGAACGATATACGAACAGCATTGGATACAGGTTGGAGCAGCGATACCAAAGTTTCCGCGGCCGCGATTGATCTGAGCGGGAATTCGTCGGAGTGGCGGTGGGCTGAGTGGGAGGCTCGGGAATACGATTTCCAAGAGGCGGGGGGCAGCTTGAAAACGGTCGGCAGTAAGCTGAATTACCACGGACTCGAGATCACGGCGAGCATGAACGGAAAGGGGCAGGCGCAAGAAGGGGATAGTTATACCGGGGGCGTGGGGAGCGGTTCGCTCAAATTCAGTGGCGGGATCTCAATCAAGTTGAATGGATTTTCCTCTCGTCGAGTCGATTTCGATTTCTACAATGTCCCAGTAGGTGGTGGGGAAGAACTGCTCAAGGCTGCCTCCGTTACATACATCGACAAGAACCGTAAGATTATTGGCCAAGAATATTTGGCGGGGAGTAAACGAGCGACTCATACTTTTATCGCTCCTGAGGGATCTGAAATAGATTCGATTTATATTACGAGCGAAAAGTCTGGAGGTCGATTTTCCGGTTACAACGTTACCTCAATATTCGATATGGTTTTTGATCAGGGAATTGGCGGTGCCGATAGCGGAACATGGAAGACTGGGGTGGAATCGGTGCATGAAAATCAGGTTGTTCTTGAGCTTTCAGGTGCATATCACGGTGGAAGTAGTGACGACGTTTTCAGCGTGTCCGACGTTAGATATTTTGACGGGGTGGGCGCCGGTGTTCATGGCGGGGCGGGTACGGACACATTGAAGCTGACGGGCAGCGGCCAGACGCTGGACGTGTCCAAGCTGCTGAGCGTGAACGGTCACGACAAGCTGTCGTCGATCGAGATCATCGATATCACGGGCACCGGCAACAATACGCTGAAGCTGTCGATGCGCGACGTGCTGGAACTGGGCCATGAAGACGTGTTCCGCACCGACGGCCATACGCAGATGATGGTGAAAGGTAACGCCGGAGATCGCGTCGAACTGGCGGGCATGAGCGATCTCGATGGCGGGAACTGGACGAATCAGGGGATGGTGGCCGTCGACGGCATGGCCTATATCGCCTATGAAAATACGGCGCTGAACGTCGAACTGCTGGTGCAGTCAGCGGTGTCGACACAACTCGTCTGATCATCCGTCGAGCAGGCAGTCCTGCATCGCTTGAGCCATCGCGCCGCCATGTTCTCGTGGCAACGCTTTGCTTTCCGGCATTTTTACGTTGCCCGGTTCATCCTGGCACGCTCGACGAGCGAAGCCGCGCATTCCAGTCGCACCCCCTATCGATTCGTCGTTATCCAAATGGTTTGGGTTCTGGTCCGGCAAGAAGGCCGATCTCGTGCTTGGCAGCTATACGGATTTGACAGACTCGCTTTTGCATAACAGTCGCTTGTCGGAAGCGCGCGAGCGGTCACGACGTATCTGCGCACCAGCGGCTTGCAGGTCGGGCAATTCGTGTCGGAAGGCAAGGGGCCGGCCGATCCGGTGGCATCGAATGCGACGGCCGACGGGCGCACGCAGAACCGGCGCGTAGAGATTCAGGTCGTGCCGCAGTAACCGGGTGCGGTCATCTTCGTCTTGCAGCCGTGCGATGAGCGGCGCACTGGCCGCAAGGCGATTTAATACAGGAAAACTAAATTTATTGAGGCAGAAGTTATGGCAACGGTAAAGGCAACGACGCGACCGTCGCGTCCGACGATCGATACGGTAATGGACAACATGCCGCCGTACACCGGCGTGATCGAGAAAGGCGGTCTGACGAACGATCCGCGGCCGACGGTAAGCGGACGTGGCGATGCCGGATCGATCATTCACGTGCTGGTGGACGGCCGTGAAGTCGGCACGGTGGTGGTGAAGGCGAACGGCACGTGGAGCTTCGCGTTGCCGCAGTCGCTGAGCGACGGCGAATATCGGCTGACGGCTCGCGCGAGCAACGACGCGGGGTGGAGCGTGCCGTCGGCGTCGTACGGGATCGTGGTGGACACGACGCCGCCGTCGCGCCCGACGATCGAAGCGGCGACAGAAGGGACGCAGCCGATGCTGTCGGGGCGTGCGGAGACGTATTCGACGGTGACGGTGTACGACGGCATGAAGGTGCTGGGCATGGCGACAACGGGCATCGATGGCGCGTGGACGTTCAAGCTGCCGTCCGGGTTGTCGAACGGGACACACTCGCTGACGGTGACGGCGATGGATCCGGCGGGCAATACGAGCGCGGCGTCGGCAGGCTTCGACGTGACGATCGGGCCGGTGACGCCGCCGACGCCGACCACGCAGGCGATCCTGGACGAGATGGGACGCGACAGCGGGAGTTTCAATTTCGACCGGGTGACGAACGACGGGACAGCGGGGCGCTTGCTGAGTGGCCATCTGACGGCAGCGTTGGCGGCAGGCGAAAAGGTGCAGGTGTCGACGGACGGCGGGAAGACCTGGGTGGACGCGTCGATGAAGTCGGATGGCGTATGGGTGGCGGTCGATCCGAGCGCACATGCCGGTGACTGGAAGATTCAGACGCGGGTGATGAATGACGCGGGCGGCACGGGCAAGATCGCGACGACGGACGTGACGTTGAAAACTTCGGCTATGGCGCCGACGGCAGTAGCCTCGAAAGACGGAGTGATAACGGTAAAGTTTATTGGATTGCTGACCGAATCCGGTTCGAAACTTTCCGTCTTATGCGACAACCAGACTGTCACGCACGTGCTGACCGCGGCTGAAATTGCCGCAGGTACGGCGGCGGTGAGGGTGCCTGGCGGTGCCGGGCTCGCGTACGCCGCGGCCATCGTCGATACAGCAGGAAATGCGTCGCAGTATAAGAAAGTAGATGGGTTTAAATTCAAGGAGGATTTCAACAGCTATAAATCAATATCTTTGTACAGTGAGGAAAAGGCCTCGTTCCAATATTTTGACATTACGGGAATTAAGGATCTGGGGCGAACCTACTGGAAACAAGGGCTATATAGCGGTAACGATTGCGCGATCCCGGGGGGCTATGTATTGTCATCGCCGCCCTCGACAACCGCACTGATAATTACCGGGGAAATTCGGCTCGACCTTCGCGATGGATTGAGCGCCACTCACTTTGCCTGTGATGTCGGTGATGTCACGACGTCTGAAAATCTGGTTCTGACCTTTTACGACCGGAATGGCAAGGCGATCCACAAGGCACAAGCCATTACCGCAAGCAAGGGAGCCCTGCAGCACATCGAAATCGATATGCCCGACGGTTTGTTGTTCACTTCGATCAAATTCGAACAAACCTGGACATCCCAACCTAACTGGATCGCGACATGGGTGGATAACCTCGCGTTCTCCGGGCCGCGGGACGGAGGGTTCGTCGACTCCCCGTCCGTACAGAATCTCGTAGGTGATTCCGCCTATTACGGAGCCCGCCACGGCACGACGTTTACGGTTGAGAGCCTGTCGTATTTCGCGAACGGCGGCAGCGGTGCGTACGGTAGCGCTGGCATCGATACGCTGAAGCTGACAGGCAAGAATCAGGTTCTCGATATTGCGGCGTTGAACAGTGGCATCACGGAAAAGATCACCGGCATCGAGGTCTTCGATTTGACCGGCACGGGCAACAACACGCTGAAACTGACCATGAAGGACGTGCTGAATCTGGGGCATGAGGATCTGTTCATGCGGGACGGCCATACGCAGTTGCTGGTCAAGGGCGATGCGGGCGATCAGGTGTATCTGTCGGGCATGCCGGGGCTGGAGGCGGGTACCTGGAGCAACAAGGGGCTCACTGCGATCGATGGATACGCTTACAACGTCTACGAAAACGCTTCGTTGAATGTCGAACTGATCGTGCAGCATGCGGTCACGATCCATATGGTCTAAGGCACCTCGTTGGTGCTTGCTCTCTAAATTAAATAAGTATCGTCTATGAAAATGCGGCGCGGAACGTCGAACTGCTGGTGCAGTCAGCGGTGTCGATGCAACGCGTCTGATCATCCGTCGAGCAGGCTGTCCTGCATCGCTTGAACCATCGCGCCGCCACGTTTTGTGGCGGCGCATTTCTTTCTGGCATGTCTCACGCGCTTGACTCCTTCCCTGCCCACTCAATGGAAGGGGGCGCTCCTCCAGTCACAAACCTTCATCGATTCGTCCTTGTCCTAATGGTTTGGGGTTTGATTTGGGACTTTTCATATGTCGTGTCGCATGTGCTTTCCGTACAGTCGCTATCTTTCGATAGCGCAGTCGATACGGCGATGCCGCTCAATCGAGGTGTCGTGAGACCGAGCGGAACGATGAGGTGCCAAGGCCTTGCAACGGGTGCCCGACGACGCGGAAATACGACGCGCGCGGCAACGGGCGCGCCAGCCTCACGCATGCTTTCCGCATGCGTTGCCCACGTAAGCGTTCCTGGCATCGGCCCCGAAACCGTCAGCATCGCGTGACGACCTGATCACATGGATACCCAAACCTTCAATCGCGAGAGCCCACCGGGCAGCAGGACCGTCCGGCCCGAAATGCTCGAGCGCGACAGCCTGATGGACGCCGCGTTGTGGATCTGCGACTACTACGGCCGCGGCCGCACGCGTGAAGCATTGACGGCCGGGCTCGCAATGTCCGCGTCGTTGACGCCGTCGCTTGCGCTCGAATTGCTTGTGCAAGCCGGATTGTCGGCGAGACTGGTCGAGCGGAAGCTGTCGCAGCTACCGAGCCATCTGATGCCCGTGCTGCTGCTGCGTCGAGACGGCGGCGCATGCGTACTGCTCGGGGAGGGCGTCGAGCGAGACGGTGCGGAAGGGGCGAGCATCACTTACCGGGTCGTGATGCCCGAAATGGGCCACGATCCCGTCGAATGCGGCGAAGCCGAGATCGATGACACGTATTCGGGCCATGCGATTCTCGTCAAGCCACGCGCGAAAGCCGATACCCGCGACGGCGAACCGCCGCCCGAGCCGGCCGGGCACTGGCTGCTGCGAACGCTGTGGCGCTACCGCGGTTATTACGCGAGCGCCGCGCTCGGCGCGTTCCTGGTCAACGTGCTCGGTCTCGCCAGCGTGTTCTTCACGATGAACGTATACGACCGTGTCGTGCCGAATCAGGCGTACGTGACGCTCTGGTCGCTCGCGATCGGAGTCGCGCTCGCGATGTCGATGGAGGCGGTTTCGCGGCATGTGCGCGCGCACGTGCTCGACACGGCCGGCAAGAAGGCCGATCTCGTGCTTGGCAGCTTGCTGTTCCGCCAGGCGCTGTCGATCCGGATGGAGCGTCGTCCGGCGTCCTCCGGTTCGTTCGCGCACCGGTTGCGCGAATTCGAGTCGGTACGCGATTTCGCGACGTCGGCGACGCTGTCCGCCATATCGGATCTGCCGTTCGTCCTGCTGTTCGTCGCGGTGATTTTCGCGGTCGCGGGCCCGCTCGGCTGGGTTCCGTTGCTGATGATTCCGCTGCTCGTCGGTATCGGCGTGATCGTTCAGTGGCCGCTCGCGCGGGCGATGCGGGAGAACTTGCGCGAAGCGTCGCTGAAGCAGGGCGTGCTGATCGAATCGGTGGAAGGGCTCGAGACGTTGAAGGCGGTCGGCGCGGAGGGCGCGATGCGGCACCGGTGGGACACGTTCAGCGCGAAGGCCGCCGTGTCGTCGATGAAATCGCGTCAATGGTCGAGCGTCGCGACGTGCATGGTGACGTGGCTGCAGCAGATGCAGACCGTCGTGATCGTGGTGGCGGGCGTCTACCTGATCGGCGCGGGCTCGCTCACGCAGGGCGCGCTGATCGGTGCGGTGATGCTCGCCGGCCGCGTGACCGCGCCGCTCGGCCAGGTCATGGGGCTCGCATTGCGTTTCCAGCAGGCGAAGGCCGCGCTGCGTTCGCTCAACGAGCTGATGGTCATGCCGGTCGATCACGATACCGAACGGGAGTATCTCGCTCGTCCGCCGCTGACCGGTCACGTGAAGCTCGACGACGTTTCGTTTTCCTATCCGTCCGCGACGATGCAACAGGATGTTCCGGTTCTGCAGGCTGTGTCGATCGAGATTGCTTGCGGCGAGCGTGTCGCGATACTGGGCCGGGTCGGCAGCGGAAAGTCGACGTTGCTGCGGCTGATCGCACGGCTCTACCTGCCGACCGGCGGCAAGGTGCTGGCCGACGGTCTCGACGCCGAGCAGATCGCGCCGGCGGACTGGCGCAAGACCTTCGGGTACGTCGGTCAGGACAGTCGATTGTTCTACGGCTCGCTGCGCGACAACGTGACGCTCGGTCGCCCTGATGCGACGACGGACGAATTGCTGAAGGTGCTGAAGCTGACCGGCCTCGACGAGCTTGCCGCGCGCCACCCGCTGGGCGTCGGCCTGCCGGTCGGCGAGAACGGCAGCGAGCTGTCGGGCGGCCAGCGGCAGCTCGTCGCGCTCGCGCGCAGCCTGATCGCGCAGCCGCGCGCATTGCTGCTGGACGAGCCGACGAGCGCGATGGACACGCAGACGGAAGGGGTGTTCATCGAGCATCTGCGACAAGCGACGGCGGGCCAGACGCTCGTCGTCGTCACGCATCGAACCTCGCTGCTGTCGCTCGTCGATCGCATCGTGATCGTCGATCGAGGCAAGGTCGTGATGGACGGTCCGAAGGCGCGCGTGCTCGCGGCGCTGTCGGGGCAATCCGTGCCGGACGCGAGCGCCGCCGCGCACGATTCGGCGCGCGCGGCGCTGCGCTCCGTCCGAGTCACGGAACGCTCCGAGGCCGCTGACGGCGAGCGGATCGGGGAGGCCGCGCGATGAGCGATCGATCGACATTCCGGCGACGCCGGCGCGTGCCGCGGTTGTCCGCGCAAGACGCGGCGTTCATGGACGACGTGCGCGAAGCGCTGCTGGTGCGCTCGTCGGCCGGCGCGCAAGCCGTGCTGTACGTGGTGGTCGCCGTGCTGGTCGCGGGGCTCGTGTGGGCGCATTTCGCGCGCGTCGAAGAAGTCACGCGCGGTGAGGCCACCGTCGTGTCGCAAAGCCGCGAACAGTCCATCCAGAGTCTCGAGGGCGGAATCGTGCGGCAGATCGTGGTGCGTGAGGGCGAACGGGTCGAGAAAGCGCAACTGCTGGCCAGGATCGATCCGACTCGCGCGGCGTCGAGTTATCGCGAATTGCGATCGAAGGCGCTCGGCCTGAAGGCGACGATCGCGCGCTTGCGCGCGGAGGCGTACGGCGTGGCGCTGGCGTTTCCGGACGACGTGACGCGCGAACCTGCACTCGTCAGGCAGGAGATGGCGGCCTACGAGGCCCGCCGGCGCGTGACGGAGGAAGGAATCGCAGCGCTGTCTCGCAGCCGGGCGCTGGTGTCGCGCGAGATTGCGATGTCGGAACCGCTCGCGGCAAAGGAACTGATTTCCGAAGTCGAGATCCTGCGCATGCGGCGGCAAGCCGCCGACCTCGACGCGCAGATCGTCGAGCGCCGGAATCGCTACCGTGCCGAAGCAGGCGCGGAACTCGCACGGCTGGAGCCGGAGCTTGCGCAGACGAACGAGTCGCTCGTCGGTCGCGCCGACGTGCTCGCGCGCACCGAAGTCGTCGCGCCGATGCGCGGTGTCGTGAAGAACGTGCGGATTCACACGTCCGGTGCGGTCGTGCAGCCGGGCGAACACATCATGGAGATTGCGCCTGTCGACGACACGCTGCTGGTCGAGGCGCGCATCAAGCCATCGGACGTCGCGTTCCTGCGCCCCGGGCTGCCTGCGCTCGTGAAGGTGAGTGCATACGACTACGCGATTTACGGCGGCCTGCACGGACGCGTCGTCAGCGTTGGCCCCGACACGGTGACGGACGAGCAGCGCGCGGCGTCGGGGCGGCCCGACGCGACGTATTACCGGCTGATGGTCGAGACCGATGCGTACGTGCTGGACGTCGCGGGACGGCGGCTGCCGATTCTTCCGGGCATGCAGGCGACGGTCGACGTCCGCACTGGCGAAAAGACGGTGCTCGACTATCTTCTGAAACCGATCTTCAAGGCCCGCGAGGCTTTCAGGGAGCGCTGACATGGGCCGTCGTCGACATGCCGCGCGCGACGCCGGGCGCGGGTATCTGCATGCAATGCTGGCAGCGGCGATCGCCGTCACGATGCCGATCGCCGCATTCGCGGGGCAAGCGAATGAAAGCGGCCACGGGGCCGACGGCATGTCGAAAGACATGCATGCCGCAGCGGCTCGCGAGCCGCTGCGAAGCGATTTCGCCGGGCGGCAAGCGCGGGAGGCCCGTCAGGATGCGTACGTCGATCCGGCCGCGCCGACGCTCGCGACCGAGGCGGACGTGCGGCGCTTTCTGTACGCGGCGGCCGAGGCGGCCGTCGACGTCAGCCCGCAAGTGCAACGGCTGTATGCCGAATATCAGGCAGCTCAAGCGGACGTCGATCAGGCGAAGGGCGCGCGCTGGCCGCAACTGCAATTGAGTGGCCGGACGCGCTCGGCGCAGTTCGGCGCGAATGCCGGCATCGGCTACGATCCCGGCAATTCGGTCGGCGCGGATCTCACGACGACGCTGTTCGACTGGGGGCGCAACGAGAAGCTGATCGGGAGCCGCCGCGCGCTGGCGAGCGCGAACCAGGAGCGTTACGTCGCGCAAATGGAGGACTCGGCCTATCAGATATCGACCACGCTCGTTGAACTGGCCAAGCAACGCAATATCGCGGCACTGAGCCAGCAATTCGTCGACCGGATGACTCGGCTCGTGAGCATGCTCGACGAGATCGTCGCGGTCGACCACGGGCGCGGCAGCGAACTGACGCAGGCGAAGGCGCGCCTGTTGCAGGCTCAGGCCGGTCGCGACGCCGCGCTCGCGAAGTGCCGCGACGCGGAGCTGAACCTGCGCAAGCTGGCGGGCGAGCGGCCGGTGCGCGTTCCTGTGATGTCGAGCTGGCCGCTGCTGCCCGGCAACCTCGAGCGCCTGATGTCGGCGCTCGACGAGAATCCGCGTCTCCAGCAGGCGCGTGCGGAAGCGAATGCGGCCGACCTCAATCGGGACGCCGTGCGGGCGTCGTCGAAACCGCGCGTCGATTGGGTCGTCAGCACGAGTACGGGCCGCGATGCGCTTGGCCGCAGGACGCCGTGGCAGTCGATGCTCACGCTGAGCTGGAATGCGTTCACGGGCGGCGCCGCGACGGCGGCGACCGGCGCTGCCGCATACCGGGCGCAGGCCGGCTGGCATCAGGTCGAGCAATCGCGTCTCGATCTCGAATATCAGGTGCGCCGTGCCGACCAGGACGCACGGGAGTTCGGCGCGCGCGCCGACCAGTATCGCGATCTGACGGTGGAATCGGATCGCGTGCGCAGCGCGTTCTTCGATCAGTGGTATCACCTCGGGCGACGCTCGTTGCTCGACGTGCTGATCGCGGAGAGCGACGACTACAACAATCGCGTCAACGAAGTCGCGTATCGGTTCGACGGATACGCGGCGACGCTGCGCGGCTACGCGTCGGCGGGAATGCTCGTTCGCTGGTTGCGCGAGGGATGAGGCGCCGTCGCTTGTCGGCAGACTGTCGCGCGGCGTGTGCGCAACGGAGAACGCTATGAAAGCCGAATCAATCGTAAGCCGGTTCGGGCCGGTGCAGTGCTTGCCGGCGACCTATCTGCCGCCGCCGTACGGTTCCCGACGCGGCGCAGTCGCCGCGTTCGCACGGTCGCCGGGGCGCGCCGCATACCCGATCGAGCGGCCTGTCGCGTGGCGCGTGGTCGGGCAGGGCAGCGCGAAGCAGCGGGCCATGCGCGCGGCCGATTTCGGGCACGACAATCTGGCATGGAGCCGTCCGTACGTGCGCCGCGGCCGGGGCCGGGCCGCGTGGGCCGCGGTGGGCGGCGCGCTATCCGGCGCGACGCTGGCGCTGTGGCTCGGTGCAATGCCGGTCGGTTTCGGTACGTTTTCGGGGGGGACGGTCGATACGCAGGTATCGGCGACAGCGCATGCGCCGGAGCGAGCGTCCGTAGCAGGGTCTGGAGATCGTGGCGACGAGCCGCCCATGCGCGAGTTGAGTGTCGCGACTGCTCCGCTCGAACCGGACGAACTGATCGGGCAGCACGACTTGAACGAGCGTCCCGCCGTAGGGACGCGGAGCGCGCCTGACGACGGAGCGCCTCCGGTCGTATCGGTCGAGCGTTCAGGTATATCGGACGTGCAGGTTGCCGAGAGCGGCACCCGGCGGACGGGAACGATGCGGATGAAGCACGCCCCGCCAGTGTTGCGCGCAACACGCGATCCGCAGCCCGCTCTTCCTCCGCCGGCGCCCTTGCGGCATGAGGCATGCGGCGGCGATTGGCCTTGCGGCGAGACGCTGCGGTCGATGCGGATCGAACTGGCGAACTGGGAAGCCGAATTGGCGCAGCGTGCGCAGGCAGATCCGCCTGACGTGCAGCCGGCCGCGTCAGGCTGGATGAGCGAACACACGCGGCTCAGCGACCGATGAGCCGCGTGGCGCCGGTCGTTGTTCGCGCGGACCTGAAACTCTGCCGGCGACCTCGACGCTAACAGGTCCGCCGGGGCGCGGCGGCCCGGGTTTCGTTTCGACGCGGGAGCCGGATGACACCCCGACGATATCGCGATCGGCCCGATCCGGTAGCGAGTACGTGCGATCGGGCGGCACGCGCTGGCCGATCGCACGGGGGCATCAGCCGTTTCGCGGCAACCGGGAGCCGGGCGAACCGCGGCGGCGGCGTCACTTCATTGCAGGATCAACCGCAAATGCGCGTCGGCCTGCTCGCCGGGCGGCTTCTGGAACCCGCCTTTCGCGAAGCGGTGCCACCGGCCGATCACGTAGCTGACGAGCAGGCTCGCCCGCGCGGCCGGGTCGTAGTCGGCCGGCAGCGCGAACGGCGCCGCGCCGTCGGGCGCATTCGCCTCCGTGCGCGCGACCCGCAGGCACTGCTTGACGGTTGCTTCGATGCGGTCGAGCAACTGGTTCACGCGTTCGGTGAGCCGCTCGTCCTCGCCGACCAGCGCCTCGCCTGTCAGCACGCGCGTCATGCCGGGGTTCTTCGCGGCGAAACTGAGCATCGTCAGCGCGATCGTGCGGGCCTGCAGCACGCCGTTCGGCTCCTTCTCGACGATCTGGTTGACGAGGCCGAACAGCGACTGCTCGATGAACTCGATCAGCCCTTCGTACATCTTCGCCTTGCTGGGGAAATGGCGGTACAGCGCGGCTTCCGACACGTCGAGCCGGGCCGCCAGCGAGGCCGTCGTGATCTTCTCGCGCTTCGGCGCCTCGAGCATCGTCGCAAGCGTCTGCAGGATGTGCACGCGACGCTCGCCCGGTTTCGGACGCGTACGGGTGCGGGTGGGTGATGCCTGATCGTCCGTTACGGCTTGGTCCTGCGGGTGAGTCGGCTGCATTTCTGTCGCCCCGATCGAGTGCCCAGTCGCAGCGATTTTAACGAACGAATCCGCTGGTCGACATAAAGCGGGCGGCCGGTACCCGGCAGGTCGCCGGGAAGATGGCCGGTAATCCAGACCGTGCCGATGCCGAGGCGCTTGTAGCGCTTCAGGTGGCCGCGCGTGTCCTCGACAAGGATCGCGTCGGCCATCCGCACATGCGCGGCACGCAGCGTCCGGCGCAGCATCGTGTGGTCGGGCTTCGCGCGCCACGTGCGGCGGTCGCGCATGTGCTCGATCGCGATCACGCGCTCGAACAGCCGTTCGATGCGCAGCTCGCGCAGCACCGCGCGCGCGTAGTTCTCCGGCGCGTTGGTCAGCACCAGCTTGCGGCCCGGCAGCGCGGCGAGGATGCGCGCGAGGCCGCGCTCGGCGCGCAGCATCCCGGGCAGGTCGGAAAACGTATGGACCGCGCGCAGGAAGTCGTGCGGATCGATCGGATGATGGCGCGTGAGGCCGAGGAGCGCCGCGCCGTAGCGCTGCGTGTAGCCGGTGCGCAGCCGGTCGGCTTCGACGCGCTCGACCTTGAGCGCGTCGATGATGTATTGCGTCATCGCACGGTTGATCTCGGGAAAGATCGCGTGCGACGCGTGATGAAGCGTGTTGTCGAGATCGAACAGCCAGACCGGCGCGCCGGCACGCGGCCGGCTGCGCGAGATGCGCCGGCGCCGCAGCGGGGCCGGCAGGTCGGGGCTGACGATCTTGCGGCGCGCGCTCAATGCGAGCGGATCATCGTGCCGAACGGCTGCTCGGTCAGGATTTCCAGCAGCACCGAGTGCTCGATCCGGCCGTCGACGATGTGCACCGACTTCACGCCGCTCTTCGCGGCGTCGAGCGCCGACGAGATCTTCGGCAGCATGCCGCCCGAGATCGTGCCGTCCTCGAACAGCGCGTCGATCTCGCGCGCGGACAGATCGGTCAGCAGGTTGCCGTCCTTGTCCATCACGCCCGGGATGTTGGTCATCATCAGCAGCTTCTCGGCGTTCAGCACGGTGGCGAGCTTGCCCGCGACGAGGTCGGCGTTGATGTTGTACGACAAGCCGTCTTCGCCGAAGCCGATCGGCGAGATCACCGGGATGAACGCGTCGTCCTGCAGCGCCTTCACGACCGCCGGGTTGATCGCCTCGACTTCGCCGACCTGGCCGATGTCGATGTACTGGCCCGGGTTGTCGCGGTCCGGCATCAGCAGCTTGCGCGCGTGGATCAGGCCGCCGTCCTTGCCCGTCAGGCCCACCGCGTGGCCGCCGAAGTGGTTGATCAGCGTCACGATGTCCTGCTGCACTTCGCCGCCCAGCACCCATTCGACGACTTCCATCGTCTCTTCGTCGGTGACGCGCATGCCCTGGATGAAGGTGCCGGCCTTGCCGATCTTCTTCAGCGCCTGGTCGATCTGCGGGCCGCCGCCGTGGACGATCACCGGATTGATGCCGACCAGTTTCAGCAGGATCACGTCGCGCGCGAAGCCCTGCTTGAGCCGTTCTTCCGTCATCGCATTGCCGCCGTATTTGATGACCACGGTCTTGCCGTGGTAGCGGCGGATGTACGGCAGCGCTTCGGCGAGGATTTCTGCTTTCAGAGTAGGGGCGATCTGCGAGAGGTCGATGGGCTCGGACATGGCGGCAGCTCTGGCTGGGAACGGTTGAAACAGGGCGAATTGTACAGGAGTGGCGCAGCGCAGCATCGGGTTTTTGGGCTGGCCGGAAGGCGGTCTGCGCGGGTCTGACACCTTGTGCGGCGGCCCGCCGGCTATGGCGCTGCGCGATGCGGGCGGCGGTGCGCGGGCAGCGCCGCCCGGTTCGTTCGGGACGCACTTCGGCCGGGCGGCCGACGTGCAAGATCCGTGCGCCGCGCTATGCTTGTCGCGTGGGGCGACTTCACGCCCGCTTTTGCGATTCCGCCATGACCGATTCCGCTGCCGCCCGTTCCGCCCCGCACCGCGCGCGCTGCCCGCGCTGCGGGCGCGGCTTCGACTGCGGCGCGCGCACGCAACCGTTCGACTGCTGGTGCGCGTCGATGCCGGCGCTGCCGGGTGGCGGCACCCAGCCTGCGGCCGGCGCGCGCTGCCGGTGCCCCGAGTGCCTGGCCGACGAGATCGCGCAGCGCATGACCGGCGCGGCCGGCTGACGGCGCGGGCCGTGCATGCGGTGCGCGCCGTTCGCCGGTTCCGATCCGGCCCCGCTAGGGGCGCCGCCCGCTAAACGGGTAAACTGCCCGGATGCAACGAATCACCACCACCGGGCGCGTCAACCTCAGTCACCTGTTCTGGCTCCGCAATCTCGCGATCATCGGCCAGCTCGTGACGATCGGCGTCGTGCAGACCTATTTCGGCGTGCATCTGCCGTTGCCGGCGATGCTGATGGTCATCGCGCTCGAAATCGTTTTCAACGCGCTGACCTGGGTGCGTGTGCTGCGCGCACGGCCCGAAACCAATTTCGAGCTGCTCGGCCAGCTGTGGGTCGACCTCGGTGCGCTGTCCGCGCTGCTGTTCCTGTCGGGCGGCACGACCAACCCGTTCGTGTCGCTGTACCTGCCGTCGCTCGCGATCGCGGCGGCCGTGCTGCCGTGGCACCTGATGATCTGGCTCGCGGCGTTCGCGGTCGCCTGCTACGCGGCGCTCGGCTTCGATTCGGTGCCGCTCAACATGGACAATCCCGCGAACCTGTTCGACTACTACCGCACCGGGATGTGGGCGAACTTCATGGTCAGCGTCGGGTTGATCGCGTGGTTCGTCGCGCGCATGTCGAAGGCGCTGCGCCAGCGCGATTCGGCGCTCGGCGAAGCGCAGCAGCACTTGCTGCGCGACGAGCGGGCGGTTGCGCTCGGCGTACAGGCCGCCACCGTCGCGCACGAGATGGGCACGCCGCTGTCGACGATCGCGATGCTCGCGGAGGAACTGCGCGACGCGGCGCGCGCCGATCCGGGGTTGGCCCGCTACGAGGCCGACCTGAAGGTGCTCGAGGAACAGATGACGCTCTGCACGTCGGCGCTCGCGCGCCTGCGCAGCCGCGCGAGCGCGCCGGCGAGCCGCCAGCCGGTGGACGACTGGCTCGATACGTTCGTCGAGCACTGGCGCCTGCGGCATCCGCACGTGCAGTTCGAGCTGCTTGGCGCGCGTCCGGCGGGCGTCGCGCTCGACGATACGGTCGCGGCCGGCCAGATCCTGACGATCCTGCTCGACAACGCCGCGCGGGCGAGCCCGCAGCGCGTGACGCTGGCCGCGAAGGTCGCGCACGACCGCGCGGCCGACGAGATCGAATTCGAGGTATGCGACGACGGGCCCGGCATTCCTGCCGCACTGCGCGAATCGCTCGGCGCGATGCCGGTCGACAGCACGCAGGGCGGGCACGGGGTCGGCTTGTATCTCGCGTTCAGTGCGGCCGCGCGGCTCGGCGGCGAAATCGAACTGTCCGATGTCACGCCGCGCGCGGCGGGCGGCAACGGGCGGGCCGGCGGTGCGGCGAATGGTCACGCCGCTGCTGCATCGGGTCATCGCGCGGGCGAACGCGTGGCCGAACGAACGGCCGGCACGCCGGACGGCCGCCCGGCCGGCGCAACCGCCGGGCGCGGCACGCGGGCCGTGCTGCGCCTGCCGGTCGTGCGCGTCGCGGCGCCGGCCGCCTCAACCAACACGTAGACGGAGAAACCACATGAGCGAGAACAATTTCCTGGTGATCGACGACAACGAGGTGTTCGCGGGCACGCTCGCGCGCGGCCTCGAGCGCCGCGGTTATGCGGTCCAGCAGGCGCACGACAAGGAGGCGGCGCTGCGGCTCGCCGCGGGCGGCAAGTTCCAGTTCATCACCGTCGACCTGCATCTCGGCGAGGATTCGGGGCTGAGCCTGATCGCGCCGCTGTGCGACCTGCAGCCCGATGCGCGGATTCTGGTGCTGACCGGCTACGCGAGCATCGCGACCGCCGTGCAGGCGGTGAAGGAAGGTGCCGACAACTACCTCGCGAAGCCCGCGAACGTCGAGTCGATCCTGGCCGCGCTGCAGACCAACGCGACCGAAGTGCAGGCCGACGAGGCGCTCGAGAATCCGGTCGTGCTGTCGGTCGACCGGCTCGAATGGGAGCATATCCAGCGCGTGCTGGCCGAGAACAACAACAACATCTCGGCGACCGCGCGCGCGCTGAACATGCACCGCCGCACGCTGCAGCGCAAGCTCGCGAAGAAGCCGGTGCGGCAGTAAGCGGCGCGACGCGCGTTGATTCCGTACGACGTACGGCGCACCAACGAAAAACGGGCGACCCCGCGAAGGGGCCGCCCGTTTTTCATCGGATAGCGCGCGCGTTACAGCACGTAGCGCGACAGATCCTCGTCCTGCGACACTTCGCCGAGCGCCCGGTCGACATACTTCGCGTCGATCGTCACGCGCTCGCCGGCGTGGTTGCCGGCCGAGAACGACACTTCCTCGAGCAGTTTCTCGATCACCGTGTACAGCCGGCGCGCGCCGATGTTCTCGGTTTTCTCGTTGACCGCATACGCGATCTCCGCGAGGCGGCGGATACCGTCGTCGGCGAAGTCGAGCTGCACGTCCTCGGTCGCGAGCAGCGCCTGGTACTGCTTGACGAGGCTCGCGTCGGTCGCGTCGAGGATCGCCTCGAAGTCTTCCACCGACAGCGAGTCGAGCTCGACGCGGATCGGGAAGCGGCCCTGCAGCTCCGGAATCAGGTCGCTCGGCTTCGCGAGGTGGAACGCGCCGCTCGCGATGAACAGGATGTGATCGGTCTTCACCATCCCGTACTTCGTGTTGATCGTCGTGCCTTCGACGAGCGGCAGCAGGTCGCGCTGCACGCCCTGGCGCGACACTTCGCCGCCGCTGCCTTCGTTGTTGCGCGACGTGATCTTGTCGATCTCGTCGAGGAACACGATGCCGTTCTGCTCGACGTTCTGCACGGCCTTCGTCTTCACTTCCTCTTCGTTCAGCATCTTCGCCGCTTCCTCGTCGGTCAGCAGCTTCAGCGCTTCCTTGATCTTCACCTTGCGGCGCTGCTTCTTGCCGCTGCCGAGGTTCGAGAACATCGAGCGGATCTGCTCGGTCATCTCTTCCATCCCGGGCGGCGCCATGATGTCCATGCCGGCCGACGGCTGCTCGAGGTCGAGCTCGACTTCCTTGTCGTCGAGCTGGCCTTCGCGCAGGCGCTTGCGGAACGTCTGGCGCGTCGCGTTGTTGTCGTCGTTCGCGTGTTCGGCGTTCCCGCCGAAGCCCACCGCGCGCGGTTGCGGCAGCAGGATGTCGAGGATGCGGTCTTCGGCCTGGTCGGTTGCCTTGCTGCGCACCTTGCGCATTTCGGTTTCGCGCGTCTGCTTGACCGAGGTCTCCATGAGGTCGCGCACGATGCTGTCGACGTCACGGCCGACGTAGCCGACTTCGGTGAACTTGGTCGCCTCGATCTTGATGAACGGCGCATCGGCGAGCTTCGCGAGGCGGCGCGCGATTTCGGTCTTGCCGACGCCCGTCGGCCCGATCATCAGGATGTTCTTCGGCGTGATTTCCGTGCGCAGCGGGTCGGCGACCTGCTGGCGGCGCCAGCGGTTGCGCAGCGCGACCGCGACGGCCTTCTTCGCCTTGTTCTGGCCGATGATGTGCTTGTCGAGTTCCGAGACGATCTCGGCAGGGGTCATGGTGCTCATGGTGCGGTCCTTACTCGATCGTTTCGATGATGCGGTTGTGGTTCGTGTAGATACACATGTCGCCCGCGATCCCGAGCGACTTCTCGACGATCTCGCGCGGCGACAGCTCGGTGTTCTCGACGAGCGCGCGGGCCGCGGCCTGCGCGTACGCGCCGCCCGAGCCGATCGCGCAGATGCCGCCTTCCGGGTCGAGCACGTCGCCGTTGCCGGTGATCACGAGCGTGGTGGTCGCATCGGCCGTGATCAGCATCGCCTCGAGGCGCCGCAGCATCCGGTCGGTGCGCCAGTCCTTCGCGAGCTCGACGGCCGCACGGGTCAGGTTGCCCTGGTGCTTCTCGAGCTTCGCCTCGAAGCGGTCGAGCAGCGAGAACGCATCGGCGGTGCCGCCCGCGAATCCGACCAGTACCTGGTTGTTGTAGATCCGCCGCACTTTCCGCGCGCCACCCTTCATGACGATGTTGCCGAGGGTTACCTGGCCGTCGCCGCCGAGCGCGACCTTGTCGCCGCGCCGGACCGAAACGATGGTCGTGCCGTGAAATTGCTCCATCTGCGTTCCTTGAGAAAAACGGGGAAGATTCGGGCGGCGCGAGGCGCCGCCGCGTGAATCGCAGTGCGCCGGGGAGCGGCCCGGCGCGCGTCCGTTTCATTTTAGGGCGGGCGCCGGGATATCAAGAGGCGGGAGGCAAATCGGCGACCCGGGAACCGGTGCCGGAAAAACAAAAAGCGCGCGGCAGGCCGCGCGCTTTCGGGAAGCAGCGTGTCGGAGCGGAACGCCGCTCGATCAGTCGCCGAACAGCTTCTGGCGCAGTTCGCGGCGCTCTTGCGCCTCGAGCGACAGCGTGGCCGTCGGGCGCGCGAGCAGTCGCGGGATGCCGATCGGCTCGCCGGTTTCCTCGCACCAGCCGTAATCGCCGGAATCGATGCGGGCGAGCGACTGCTGAACCTTCTTGAGGAGCTTGCGTTCGCGATCGCGCGTACGCAACTCGAGCGCGTGCTCTTCCTCGATCGTCGCGCGATCGGCGGGATCGGGGACGATCACCGTCTCGCGGAGGTTCTCGGTCGTCTGGCCTGCATTCTTGAGGATGTCCGCCTGCAACTGTTCGAGCCGATTTTTGAAGAAGGCGAGCTGATCCTCATTCATGTAATCCTTGTCGCTCATCTTCAGGATTTCGGCTTCGGTCAAGAGTTTCTTCGTCATCTGCTTGCTTCTTCAATGTGCGGCAAATCAAGAGATATTGCCTGCACTTTGGGATTACCCGCAACCGCGCTTGCAATCATTTGCGATTTGCCGCCGCGGGGCCGAAAGCCTCTGGAAAAACCGGTTCTCAAATACCAGGACAGGCCTGGCGCGGATTTGCGCGCGGCGAACCGGTGTGCTGCGCGGCAGATCGCATCGGCCGCGGCCGGTTGGCGGATGGGCGATCCGGCGCGGTTGCGATGCCCGGGTATTGGTTCAGCAAGAACCGGGCCTGTTTGTTGCCGTACTCCAGCGGGCACGTATTGTAACTGAATCGCAAGCGGGCGCCGTATCGGGTCGATCCCCGTCGGCTGCGCCAATATCTAGAAAATATAACGCGCAAATCGCGAAAAAGCGATGACGGCGAAACCCTGCCCGGAAAGGGCGCCGCGCGACCGCCGCGGCGGCCCGCGGAGGCGGCCGGGCGGCGGGGTGCGCGGCGGCGCCCGCGTGCGTCAGGCGAGGCAGGCGTCGAGGCCGTCGGTGATCAGGTCCTGCGGCAGGTCGACACCGATGAACACCATCTTGTTGGTCTTCTTCTCGGCCGGCAGCCACTTCGCGGCGAGGTCGCTGCCCATCATCTGGTGCACGCCCTGGAACACGACCTTGCGGTCGACGCCCTTCATGAACAGCACGCCCTTGTAGCGCAGCATCCGCTCGCCGTAGATCTGCAGGATGCCGCCGAGGAAGTCTTCCAGCTTGTTCGGGTCGAACGGGCGGTCGTTGCGGTACACGAACGACTTGATCTTGTCGTCGTGGTGCGCGTGGTGGTGGTGATGGTGGTGGCCGTGGTCGTGATCGTGCGCGCATTGACCGTGATCGTGGTCGCAATCGGCGTGATCGTGGCCATGGTCGTGATCGTGGTGGTCATGCGCGTGATCGTCTTCGGCGAGGAAGTCGGGGTCGATCTCGAGCTTCGCGTTCAGGTTGAAGCCGCGCAGGTCGAAGATTTCCTTGATGTCCGCCTCACCGAAATTCACGACCTTGATCGCCGCCTTCGGGTTCATGTGCATCAGGCGGTGCTTGAGGCCGGCGACGGTCTGGTCGTCGACGAGGTCGGACTTCGTGACGAACAGGCGGTCGGCGAAACCGACCTGGCGCTGCACGACTTCGTGTTCGTCGAGCTGCGCGTTCGCGTGCTTCGCGTCGACGAGCGTGATGACCGCGTCGAGCAGGAAGTCGTCGGCGATTTCGCTGTCGATGAAGAAGGTTTGCGCGACCGGGCCCGGGTTCGCGAGGCCGGTCGTCTCGATCACGATGCGGTCGAAGTCGAGCTTGCCTTCGCGCTTCTTCGCGGCGAGATCGCCGAGCGCGCGTGCGAGGTCGCCGCGGATCGTGCAGCAGATGCAGCCGTTGCTCATCTGGATGATCTGCTCGTTCGAATCCTGCACGAGGATTTCGTTGTCGATGTTCTCTTCGCCGAACTCGTTCTCGATCACGGCGATCTTCATGCCGTGCTGTTCGTTCAGGATGCGCTTGAGCAGCGTCGTCTTGCCGCTGCCGAGAAAGCCGGTAAGGATGGTGACGGGAGTGGCCATGTCGGTCGCCTGTGGTTCGTGAATCGGGGTCAAAACCAGAATGTGCGTCGCGCCCTCGCGCTGCGAGCCGGGGCGCACAACCATTCATTGAAACATACCTGTCAAGCCCTCGCCCGTCGTCCGGACGACAGGCGAAAGCGCTGGCCCGCCAGGCAGGGCCGGCGGACGGTGGTGTCCGCCAAGATCGGGGCGATCAGACGATTTGCAACAGCAGGCCCTTCAGATATTCGCCTTCCGGGAACGCGGCGAGCAGCGGGTGATCGACGCCCGCGCCGAGCCGCTTCAGGATGCGCGCGTCGACCTTCGCGTCGGCTGCCGCGCCCGCGACGATCTTCTGGAACAGATCCATGTCGATCGCGCCCGAGCATGAGTACGTGAACAGCAGGCCGCCCGGACGCAGCAGCTTGAAGCCGCTCAGGTTGATGTCCTTGTAGGCGCGCGCCGCGCGATCGACGCTGTCGCGGGTCGGCGCGAACTTCGGCGGGTCGAGCACGATCAGGTCGAAACGCTCGCCTTCGTCGACGAGGCGGCGCAGCGTCTTGAACGCGTCCGCGTCGAGCCAGGTCGCGCGTTCGGCGTCGAAGCCGTTGGCCACGACGTTCTGCTGCGCGAGCGCGAGCGCATCGCCCGACGAGTCGATCGACACCACGCGTTTCGCACCGCCCTTGAGCGCCGCGAGCGAGAAGCCACCCGTGTAGCAGAAGCAGTTCAGCACGTCGCGATCGGCCGCGTATTGCGCGACGAGCGCGCGGTTGTCGCGCTGGTCGACGTAGAAGCCCGTCTTGTGGCCGTTCGGCACGTCGACGTGATAGCGCACCCCGTTTTCGTTCGCGATCAGCGTCGCGGGCGGCGCATCGCCCGCCAGCACGCCGGTCGTCTGTTCGAGCCCTTCCTTGTCGCGGATCGACACGTCCGAGCGCTCGTACACGTTCGGGCAGCCCGTCGCGCCGGCCAGCGCCGCGACGATCGCGTCCTTCCACGCTTCGACGCCCGCGGCCATGAACTGGCAGACGAGCTGGCCGCGCGGCGCCGCGCCGGCCTCGGCGGTGTCCGCGACGTAGTAGTCGACGATCAGCCCCGGCAGCCCGTCGGCCTCGCCGAATACGAGCCGCACCGCGCCGGTGCCCGACACCATCGTCGTGCGGTGCGCGACCGCACGCTGCACGCGGCGCTTGAAGAACGCGTGGTCGATCGGTTCGTTCTCGTCGAAGCTCCATACGCGCACGCGGATCTGCGACTGCGGGCTGTACGCGCCGCGCGCGAGGAAGCGGCCGTCGTGCGCGCGCACGATCACGGTCGTGCCGGGCGCGGGCTTGCCGTCGACGTGGTCGATCGCATTGGCGTAGACCCACGGATGGCGGCGCAGCAGCGACTTTTCCTTGGACGGCTTGAGTGTGACGGTTTGCATGATGAGATCGAGGTGGGCCGCGCGCGAAGCCGACCGCTGTCGGTCGCCGCGCACGGCGGGTAACACGGGAAACGCGTCAGTCGCGCTTCTTCGCGCGCGGATGCGCGCTGTCGTAAATCTTGGCGAGATGCTGGAAGTCGAGCGACGTATAGACCTGCGTCGCGGCGACGCTCGCGTGGCCGAGCAGTTCCTGCACCGCACGCAGGTCGCCGCTCGACTGCAGCACGTGCGTCGCGAACGAGTGGCGCAGCACGTGCGGATGGACGTTGGCGGGGATGCCCGCGGCGAGCGCCGCGCGCTTCACGCGCTCGCGCACGACACCGGGCGCCATCCGGTTGCCGCGCACGGACAGGAACAGCGGATGCGGGTCGTGCTTCACGAATTCGCCGCGCACCGCGAGCCATGCGTTCAGCGCATCGATCGCCTTGCGGCCGACCGGCACCTTGCGCTCCTTGTTGCCCTTGCCGAGCACGGTGACTTCGGCTTCGGCGAGATCGAGCCAACCGGCCGAGCGGTAGCCGTCGGCCTGCGTGTACACGGCATCGAGCCCGATCAGCTCGGCCAGGCGCAGCCCCGACGAATAGAACAGCTCGAGGATCGCGTGGTCGCGGATGCCTTCGGTCGTGCCGGGGACCGGCGCGTCCATCAATGCCGATGCGTCGTCGACCGACAGCGCCTTCGGCAGGGTTTTCGGCCGTTTCGGCGCGCGCACCGCGGCAACCGGGTTCGCGGGCATCTCGATGCGCTGCGCGAGCCATCGGTAGAACGCGCGCCAAGCGGATAGCCGATGCGAGATCGACCGCGCGGACAGCCCGCCCGAATGTGCGCGCGCGACCGCGCCGCGCATGTCGGCGGCCGTCAGCGCTTCGAGCGGCCGGCCGGCCGCGAGCTTCTTCAGCTCGTCGAGTTCGTGCGTGTACGCGCGCAGCGTGTGTTCCGACAGCTGCCTGACGTGCTTCAGGTTCGACAGGTAGGCGGCGACCGGATCGTCTGTCATCGCGTGCGGCGGATCAGTGCGGCAGCAGGCGCGTGAGCGCGGCGCTGGCGAGCGTCGAGATCTGCGCGAGGAAGTCGGTGGCCATCCCGTCGTGGAAGCGGCGCGGATCGGGCGAGCCGAGCACGAGCAGGCCGAACGCGGGCGCGTCGGTGCCGGCGAGCGGCGCGCGCAGCGCGAGCAGCGCGACCGATGCGGCCGAGCCGTCGCCGGCCGGCGCGGCTTCAGCGCCTTCCGCCGCATGCGCGGCCGACGCGGCTACCGCGGGCGCGAGCCACTGCGCGGCCTCGAAGCCCGTGTTCGCGCCGCAGTACGGCGTCGACAGGCCGTTCGTGAAGAGGCGCACTTCCTCGCCGACCTGGCGTGCGAAGTCGGCCTGCGCGTAGGTGTCGGCGACGTCCCACACGCGCAGTGCCGTCTGCGGCACGTCGAACACGTCGGCGATGCCGTCGGCGATCGTGCGCGGCAGCGCGTACGGATCGCGTTCCGCGATCACGCGCGCGGTCCAGCGGCTGAACTTCGCGGACAGGCTGTCGTTCTCGTGGCCGTAGCGCACGAGCTCGGCGAGCCGGCGCTCGAGATGCTTGTTCTTGTCGCGCAGCATCTCCATCTGCCGCTCCTGCAGCGAGATCGCGGCCTTGCCGTGCGGGTTCGCGAGACGGATCGTCGCGAGCAGTTCGGCATGCTGCGCGAAGAATTCGGGATTGGCGAGCAGGTAGTCGGCGACTTCGCGATCGTTCATGTGGCTGGCGCGTTCAGTTATCAAGGACGTTGCAGGGTCAGGCGTTCAGGTCGATCTCGCCTTCGAACACGGTCGCGGCGGGGCCGGCCATCATCAGCGCGGCGGTTTCGTCGCGCGCACCGTCCCAGCCGATCGTCAGCGTGCCGCCGTGCGTGTGCACGGTCACGGGCGAATCGAGCAGGCCGCGCCGGATACCGGCCGCCACCGCCGCGCACGCGCCCGTGCCGCACGCGAGCGTCTCGCCCGCGCCGCGTTCGTACACGCGCAGCTTCACTTCGTTGCGCGACACGATCTGCATGAAGCCGGCGTTCACGCGCTGCGGGAAGCGCGCATGGCGCTCGATCAGTGGGCCTTCTTCCAGCACGGGATACGCTTCGGCATCGTCGACGATCTGCACCGCGTGCGGATTACCCATCGACACCGTCGAGATCCAGCGCGTCGCGCCGCCGACGTCGAGCGGCCACAGCGTGTCGCGGCCTTCGGTGCGGCCGTCGAGGCCCGACGCCTCGAACGGCACCTGCGCCGGCGCGAACACGGGCGCACCCATGTCGACGACGACTTCGCCGTTGTCCTGCAGCGTCAGCGTGATCAGGCCCTTCATGACCTGCACGCGCACGCTGCGCTTGTCGGTCAGGCCGCGATCGCTGACGAACTTCACGAAGCAGCGTGCGCCGTTGCCGCAGTGTTCGACTTCGCCGCCGTCGCAATTGAAGATCCGGTACTTGAAATCCACGCCGTCGACGGTCGGTTTTTCGACGAGCAGCAACTGGTCGGCGCCGATGCCGAAGTGCCGGCTGGCGAGCGCGCGCACCTGCGCTTCGGTGAGCGGCGGTAACGCGCGCGAATAGCCGTCGAGCACGACAAAGTCGTTGCCCGCGCCGTGCATCTTGGTGAACGAGAGTTTCACTGGGTCCGGAATTCCATGGCGAACAAGGCGGTCGGCACGATGCGAACGGCCCGCCGTCACGCCGGGCGGCTTCGTTCGTCATGCTGATCTCAACCGCAAATGATACATGCAGCCGACAGGGGCGTCCTGCGCGGGCGGGCGTTTCGCGTCGTCGGCGAAGGCGGAACGGGCGGCCTCTGTCGATCGGTCGACTGGTCGCGTCCGCGGCGAGGGGACAAATTGACGCGGTGTGGCGGGTGTTCTCGCGGCACAGGCGAGGCCGGCGATGCGTGCCCGACGCGCGGCGAAAGCACTGGGCGCTCGGGACGCACGATTTCGTACGGGTCAAATTGACAAGGTAATCGCGCGATTCGTATAGTGTGGCTATACGCATATAGACCATGCTGTCGACACCGCGACTCGAGCGCGGGAGGTCCATGATCAAGTCATGGCAGCACAAGGGACTGGAAGCGTTTTTCATGAACGGGAGCAAGGCGGGCATCGTGCCGGACCACGCTCCAAGGCTGCGGCGCCAGCTTGTCCGTCTCGACGTGTCGAGCCGGCCGCTCGACATGAACGTGCCGGGCTGGCGCTTCCACCGCCTTGCCGGCGGGCTGGACGGTTACTACTCGGTGAGCGTGAGCAGCAACTGGCGCCTGACGTTCCGATTCGATGGTCCCGATGTCATCCTGGTCAATTACCAGGACTATCACTGAGATGATTCAAGCCATGACACGCATCTTCAATCCGCCCCATCCGGGCGAAGCGCTGCGCGAGGACGTGCTGCCGGCGCTCGGCCTGACCGTCACCGAGGCCGCCGCTCAGCTCGGCGTGACGCGCGCGGCGCTGTCGCGCATCCTGCACGGCCATGCCGGCATCTCGCCGGAAATGGCATTGCGCCTCGAAGCGTGGCTCGGCGAGGAAAACGGGGGAAGGGCGGATCTGTGGCTCGCGCAGCAGTCGGCCTACGATCTGTGGCAGGCGCGCGCGAAAGGCGCGCCGAAGGTGGCGAGGGCGCAGGCGCGCACCTGACGGCGCGCCCGCGGCTTTCGCCCCGGCAGGGTCAGGTCAGTACAGGCTCGGCTCGCCGGGCGGGCGCGTCTTGAAGCGCTTGTGGACCCAGTAGTACTGCTCGGGCATCAGCGGGATCTGCTCCTCGAGGAACTCATTCATCCGCCGCGCGTCGAGATCGTCGTCGCCGGTCGGGTAGTTGGCCCACGGCTTGAAGACCTTCAGCCGGTAGCCCTTGTAGTTCGGCAGCACCTCGCCGATAAAGGGCAGAACCTGCGCGTGGCCGGTCTTGGCGAACCGGCCGACCGCCGTCAGCGTGCAGGCCGGTACGCCGAAGAAGGGCACGAACGTCGAGTTGCGCAGCCCGTAGTCCATGTCGGCGCCCAGCATCACCGGCTTGCGGTCGCGCAGCCAGCGCAGCACGGTGCGCGCGCTGTCCGCCCGGCTCGCCAGCTCCGCACCGAAGCGGCTGCGACCGGCTTTGGCCGCGGCTTCGATTTCCGGGTTCTTCATCGGCGTGTAGAGCGAGCCGCACATGCGGCCGAGTGCGAGATTGATCGCCATCGAGCCGGCCTCGATGCCGACGAAATGGAAACCGAGCAGGAGGGTCGGCGGCATGTCCGGATCGCTGAGGTCGACCTCGCTCTCGACCGTAAACAGCTTGCGGTAGGCCTGTTCCGACGCGAACCACTGGTAGCTGCGCTCGACATAGCTGCGGATCGCGTGGCGGAAATGCAGGCCGGCCACTTCCTCGCGCCGCTCGTCGCTCCACTCCGGGAAGCAGAGTTTCAGATTGGTATGTACGATGCGCTTTCGCCCGCTGGGGATCTGGTACAGCAACCAGCCGAGACCGTCGCCGAGCCGTGCGGTCAGGCCGTACGGCAACCGGGCGAGCAGTTTCAGGAAGCCGATGGCGAGGTGCGTGCCGAGGCGGCCTAGCATGCGAAACCTCCGTGGGGCTGGCTGACCGGCGCGTTGCGAACGGGGGAGTAAGACGGTGGAAGATGCAGCACGAGCAGCACTCTGTGACAATTCAGGAAAGCCGCTATAATACGGTCTTCGCCGAGTTAACTGACAACTTGCGGGGCGAAGCCGGACGGTGCGATACGCGCTGCCCGGTACTGGTAATCCGCTAAAGCGTCGCCGCTTCAGGCCCCACGAAGCTGGCTACGTGAAACCAACCGTAACCAAACAGGAGCCTGAAAAAGTGGCAAACGATTATCTCTTCACGTCCGAATCCGTCTCCGAAGGCCATCCGGACAAAGTCGCGGACCAGATCTCGGACGCGATTCTCGACGCCATCCTCGAGCAGGACAAATATTCGCGCGTTGCGGCGGAAACGCTGTGCAACACGGGTCTCGTCGTTCTGGCCGGTGAAATCACCACGACGGCCAACATCGATTACATCCAGATCGCGCGCGACACGATCAAGCGCATTGGCTACGACAACACCGAGTACGGCATCGACTACAAGGGTTGCGCGGTGCTCGTCGCGTACGACAAGCAGTCGCCGGACATTGCACAGGGCGTCGATCGTGCACACGACGACAACCTCGACCAGGGCGCGGGCGACCAGGGCCTGATGTTCGGTTACGCGTGCGACGAAACGCCGGAACTGATGCCGCTGCCGATCTACCTGTCGCACCGTCTCGTCGAGCGCCAGGCCAGCCTGCGCCGCGACGGCCGCCTGCAATGGCTGCGCCCGGACGCGAAGTCGCAGGTGACGGTTCGCTACGTCGACGGCAAGCCCCATTCGATCGACACCGTCGTGCTGTCGACGCAGCACGCACCGGAGATCGAACTGCCCGCGCTGCGCGAAGCCGTGATCGAGGAAATCATCAAGCCGACGCTGCCGGCCGACCTGATCAAGGGCGACATCAAGTTCCTCGTGAACCCGACCGGTCGATTCGTGATCGGCGGCCCGCAGGGCGATTGCGGCCTGACCGGCCGCAAGATCATCGTCGACACGTACGGCGGTGCCGCACCGCACGGCGGCGGCGCGTTCTCGGGCAAGGATCCGTCGAAGGTCGACCGTTCGGCTGCTTACGCAGGTCGCTACGTCGCGAAGAACATCGTCGCCGCCGGCCTCGCGTCGCGCGCGCTGATCCAGGTGTCGTACGCGATCGGCGTCGCGGAGCCGACCTCGGTGATGGTCAACACGTTCGGCACGGGCCGCGTGTCGGATGCGGTGATCACGAAGCTCGTGCGCGAGCACTTCGACCTGCGTCCGAAGGGCATCATCAAGATGCTCGACCTGCTGCGCCCGATCTACGAGAAGACCGCTGCTTACGGCCACTTCGGCCGCGAAGAGCCGGAATTCTCGTGGGAAGCGACCGACAAGGCGCTCGCACTGGCCGAAGCGGCCGGCGTGGAGCCGACGGCACGCGTCGCGTAAGCGTCGTTCGCCTGAAATGAAAAACCCCGCCATTGGCGGGTTTTTTTTATGGGTTTCGATCGCCGGCGCAACGGCGGCGATCATGGCGGGCGGTGCCCGCCGGCGCGATTTCAGCGCGCGCCGAACCCGAACCCGAACCAGCCGTTGCTGGCCGCGAGGCGGCGCGGGCGGTTGACGCGGCGCTGCGGGCCGAGCGCACGGCGCAGCGCGAGCGCGCGCAGCGACGACGGCTTCTGCAGCAGCGAGCGCAGGCCGGCACGGCGGGCGAACGCCTGCGTGCTCACCATCGAGAAAAACGCGTGGAACCACGCACGGATGCCGTCCAGCCGGCTGTGTGCGTGCGTACGCTCGGCCAGCGCCTGCGTGCGTGCGCGGTGATGGCGCAGCGAGCGGGCGGGAGCGGACGGCACGACGCGCTTCGCAGCGTGGCTGAATCGGGAAGTCAGACGGAATGGCATGTGAACGATGCTTCGCTTGTATGGGTGGCGCCCTTGAAGAGCGCACTGGTATGAACGGCCTCGGATGGCGCAACGGATCTTATCGAATGTCGCTGCGTGCCGCGCCCGCCAGAACTGACAGGCCGCGTCAGGCTACAGGGGATTCATGACGGGCAAAAGTCGCGATAAACCCTTGTGCCACAAGGCGTGTGCCGCATACCGCCTGTCGGTGAGGCCATCGCCGCGCCGCACAGTTCCCTTGACCCGGATCAAATCGGCGATTGGCATGCCCCTGCGCACGACAATGGCGCTGTTCGCGGCATCCGGCGCCGATTTACAATCGTCACATTCACACAATAAACGTCTGGCATCCCATGTCGTCTCTATTGCAGTCGGAATCGATCCGCGCGCAAGTCGCGGAATTGCGCGAACGCGGTTTCGTGGTCGCGCGTGGCCTCGTCGGTGAGCAACAGTGCGCGGCGCTCAAGCAGATCGCGGAGCGCCAGTTGCGGGAGGCCGCGGAGCCGATCGAGTTCGAGGCGGACCTGCGCTACCCGGGCGCACCCGAGTCGAAGCATGCGCCGGGCGGGCACACGGTGCGGCGGCTGCTCGATGCGTACACGCGCGATCCGGCATTCGCCGAGCGCGCGATCGCACCCGAAATCGGCGCGTGGATGCGCGAGTATTTCGGCGAAGAGCCGGTGCTGTCGCGCGCGCATCACAACTGCATGATGACGAAGCACCCCGCGTACGGCAGCCTGACCGGCTGGCATCGCGATTTCCGCTACTGGTCGTTCGAGCGGCCGGACATGGTGTCGGTGTGGCTCGCACTCGGGCCGGAAACGAACGAGAACGGCGCATTGTGGCTCGTGCCGGGTTCGCATACGGCCGAATTCGGGCCGGAAGCGTTCGACGATGCGAAGTTCTTCCGCAGCGACCTGCCGGAGAACCGGAAGATGATCGATGCGGCCACGTGCCCGCCGCTGCAGACGGGCGATGTCGTGTTCTTCCACAGCAACACGCTGCATTCGGCCGGGCAGAACCGTTCCGACCAGGTGAAGTTTTCGCTCGTGTACACCTATCATGGCGCGAGCAACCGGCCGGTGCCGGGTACGCGTTCGGCGGCGAAGCCGGAAGTGCAGTTCTAGGCGCGGATCGGGCGGCCGGCGAGGCCGTCGCGATCGCGAGATGCGACACTGCGCATCGCGGGCGAATGAAGCAACGGGCGGCCTGGCCGCCCGTTTCGTTTTGCGCGGCCCGATCGGGTGACGCGGGCCGTTCGCGCGTCGCGCGGTTGCGCGATCAGCGCTTGCTGCCCGGCATCGCAAGGCCGATCAGGCCGATGAACGAGACGACGGCGCCGCCGACGATCAGCAGGATCGTCTTCGTCGCGGGCGAGCCGGTGAAGAAACGCGACATGTCGTCGTTGATCGAATGGAACGACTGTCCGCCGAAATACAGCAGCACGACGCCGCCGACGAGCAGTGCAACCGAGATGACCCGGGACATACCAACCTCGCTGTAACGGTGATTCGAGACGCCGCAGTGTAGGCGACCACCGCGGTCGCGTCCATTGCCGTGCGCGCATCGGTCGCCTTCGCTACCATAGCCGTCATGCGTTTTCTTCGCCGCCGTCGCGCCCTGGGTGCGGCCGGCGTGCGCCCCTCCCTCCGACGTCCCGACGGAAATACTCATGGCCTACGAAGCAGCTTCCGAACGTTATGCCGACATGCAATACCGCACCTGCGGCAAATCCGGGCTCAAACTGCCCGCCCTGTCGCTCGGCCTGTGGCACAACTTCGGCGACTCGACGCCGATCTCGACGCAGCGCGAGATCCTGCGCACCGCGTTCGACCTCGGCATCAACCACTTCGATCTCGCGAACAACTACGGGCCGCCATACGGCAGCGCCGAAACCAACTTCGGCCGGTTGCTGAAGGAGGATTTCCGGCCATATCGCGACGAGCTGCTGATCTCGACGAAGGCCGGCTGGGACATGTGGCCGGGGCCGTACGGCAGCGGCGGCGGGTCGCGCAAGTATGTGCTCGCGAGCCTCGACCAGAGCCTGCAGCGGATGGGGCTCGACTACGTCGACATCTTCTATTCGCACCGCTTCGACGCGCACACGCCGCTCGAGGAAACGGCGGGCGCGCTCGCGTCGGCCGTGCAGCAGGGCAAGGCGCTCTACATCGGCATTTCGTCGTATTCGGCGGCGAAGACGCGCGAGATGGCCGAGCTGCTCGCGCAGTACCGCGTGCCGCTGCTGATCCACCAGCCTTCGTACAACATGCTGAACCGCTGGATCGAGAGCGAGCTGCTCGGCACGCTCGACGACGTCGGTGCGGGCAGCATCGCCTTTACGCCGCTCGCGCAGGGGCTGCTCACGTCGAAGTACCTGAATGGCGTGCCGGCCGACGCGCGCGTGAACAAGCCGGGCGGCGGCTCGCTGAAGCAGGATCACTTGAGCGCCGACAACCTCGAGCATGTGCGCAAGCTCAACGCGATCGCCGAACGGCGCGGGCAGAGCCTCGCGCAGATGGCGCTTGCGTGGGTGCTGCGCAACGGCCGCGTGACGTCCGCGCTGATCGGCGCGAGCCGGGCGGAGCAGGTGCGTGAAAACGTCGGCGCGCTGAAGAACCTCGAATTCTCGGCGGAGGAGCTCGCGGAGATCGATCGTCACGCGACGGAAGGCGGCATCAATCTTTGGGAAAAGCCGTCCACCGATCAGGCCATCTGACCGGCAGGCGATACGGCATGCGAAACATCGCGTGCCGTATTGCAGACAGCCTGACGCATCGCCGCGGTGCAGCGATGCGCGTCAGGCAGGGGGTGCGCTAGCTCGCGCTAGAGCAGCGCAGGCAGGCCTTCGACCAGCAATACCGCGACGCCGACACCGAGGATGACGCCCAGCACGCGCAGCAAGTTGTGGCGGAATTCGGTTGCGCACGGCACCGCGCCGAGAAATAGCGCTCCGGCCAGCGCCATCGGAATCAACAGGATGAAGTCGCCGATCGTGAAATAGGTGGTCATGCGTGTCTCCAGTGTCGGCCGGAGGGCGCTTCAGCGCTTACTCCAGATCCATGCCGGGTGTTTCTAGTCTTGGTCCGACCCGATTGCGAGCAGGGCGGTCAATTCGAGTATAGGCAACCGGCAGCGCTTTTCGCTATCCGAACCATTAAAAATCAGCGGAAAGCCCGGCGAATCGCGCACTTTTCCTGCAAGCAAGACGAACGCCTTGCACGTATCTTTCCCATTCCTTTCGATATTTGCGGAATTGTCGTATGTGTCCGATGCGGGCCGCCGCACCCGCGGGCACGGCGGCCTGTCCGCTTACGCGCGGTCGGGTTGCGCGCGGGCGGCCGGCGCGCGGAACACGAGCGCGAGCCCCGCGATGATCGCACCCATGCCGGCGAGCGCGAGCGGCTCGGGCCGGTTGCCGAGCCAGACGGCATCCATCAGCGTGGTGACGACGGGCACGAGATAGAACAGGCTCGTCACGTTGACGAGATCGCCACGCTGCATCAGCCGGTAGAACAGCAGTTGCGCGATCACCGAAATCACGATGCCGAGCCACAGGAGCGGCACGACGAACGCCCAGCTCATGTCGAACGACACCGGCCGGAACGGCACGATCGCCACGCACAGCGCGAGACCGATCGCATTCTGCAGCGGCAGCACGTCGGCGGGCGCCGCGCGTACGCGTTTTTGCAGCAGCGAGCCGACGGTCAGCGCGACGAGCGCCGTGAGCGCGCACGCGATGCCCGCGGCCGACAGGCCGGCGCCGCCCACGCCGCGGCACACGACGAGCGCGAGGCCGGCCAGCGACAGCGCGAGCCCCGCAACGCGCACGGGCTGCCAGCGCCGCTCGACGATCGCGAGCGTGAGGATCGGCTGCACGCCGAGGATCGTCGCGAGCACGCCCGGCGCGATCCCGCGCTCGAGCGCGAGCAGATAGAAGATCGAATAGCCGCCCATCATCAGCAAGCCGGTCAGCGCGGCCATGCGCCGCTCGCCGCGCGGCGGCAGCCAGCGTCTGCGCATGAAGGCCAGCGCGAGCAGCACGAGCGAGGCGAGCGCGAAACGCGCGGTGAGAAAGACGAACGCGGATGCGTGACGCAGACCGAGTTCAGCGAAGATCGCGCCGCTGCTCCACAGCAGCACGAAGAGCGACGTCGCGCCATGCGCGGCAAGCGCGCGTTTGAACGAAACCATGTGAATCCACCTGTCGAACGGATCGGAACGTTCCATCCGCACGCGCAGCAGCGAATCGTGCGTCACAACGCACGAACGGCAACTGACGGCGAATGGAAGACGAAACGGAAGCCGGCTGGTCAGCCGGCGCGTGCCGCCGGAGGGGGCGGCGCGGCGCCGACGAGCGGCGGTGCGACAGGAGGCGGGAGAACCGATGGATGCGCGCACGCCTGCGGCCGCGAGTCGAACTGCGGCCGGGATTTTGCGAGGGCGGACGTGAGCGGATGCATCGTGTCGGAATGCGGTTGAACGCGAACGAGTGTCAAAGGTAACGCAAGGCCGGCATCCCGTGCAACTGGCATCGGCTTCGCGTGGCGCACGCCCGTTGCGTCGATCGCGTGCGCGCCGCGGCGCCGGGCGGATTCGGCGGGCGGTCACATTCGACAGGGTATGATGGGGGTAACCGCGCATGCAAGCGCACGCGCGGCGCAGTGGTTGATTGGAGACATTCGACGAATTCGCGGCACATCGCCTGCTTCTTCTTCTTTTCGCGCTTCGATAAACCGTGAACAATGGGATTACGCGCAACGCTCCGATGAGAGCGGCGCGGATCGTGCATTTGCCGGCTCGTCAGCGGGCCGGGTTTCAAGATTCAAGAGTGGGGAACCATCATGCATGTCGGGTCGATTGTCTGCACTACCCATATCGCGGTGCCGAAGGGCGCGCGCGGCATCGTCCAGCGCGTCCTGGGCGACATGGCCATGGTGACCTGGTACGCGGGCGTACCGGGCGAGTCGAAGGAACTCAACACCGAGCCGTTCTTTCTCGAGGACCTGATCGACACCGGCGAATCCGTACTGCCGGCCGGCGCGGCGCTTCACTGAGCACGCGCGCCGCACCGGACGCTCGTCTTTCGACCCGGCTGGCGGCACAATGCGGGACATGACAGACGCTACTTCCGCTCCCGCTTCTCCCGCCGGCCCGCCGTTCGCCGGGCTCACGCCCGAGTGCGTGCTCGATGCGCTCGACAGCGTGCTGATGCCGGCAGGCCAGCGCACCGACGGGCGCCTGCTCGCGCTCAACAGCTACGAAAATCGCGTCTACCAGGTCGGCATCGAAGACGGCCCGCCGGTCGTCGCGAAATTCTACCGCCCGGCGCGCTGGACGGACGACGCGATCCTCGAAGAGCACGCATTCGTCGCCGAACTCGCCGCGCGCGAGATTCCGGCGGTGCCCGCGCGCACGCTCGACGGCCGCACGCTGCACGCGTTCGACGGTTTCCGCTTCTCGATCTTCGAGCGGCGCGGCGGCCGCGCACCCGATCTCGATCGCAGCGACACGCTCGAATGGCTCGGCCGCTTCATCGGCCGGATCCATGCGGTCGGCGCGACGCAGCCGTATGTCGCGCGTCCGGTGCTCGACATCGGCACGTTCGGCTACGAGCCGCGCGACTACCTGCTCGCGCACGATTTCATTCCGGAAGACGTGCGGCCCGCGTACGCGACGGCGGTTGCGCTGGCGCTCGAAGGTGTCGAGGCCGCGTTCGAACGTGCAGGCGAGATTCGCCTGCTGCGCACGCACGGCGACTGTCATCCAAGCAACGTGCTGTGGACCGATTCCGGTCCGCATTTCGTCGACTTCGACGACAGCCGGATGGCCCCCGCGATTCAGGATCTGTGGCTGCTGCTGCCGGGCGATCGCGAAGGCGCGTCGCGCGCGCTGGCGGACCTGCTGGCCGGCTATGAGGATTTCTGCGAATTCGAGCCGCGCGAGCTGCATCTCGTCGAAGCGCTGCGCACGCTGCGGCTGATCCACTACGCGGCATGGCTCGCACGGCGCTGGGACGATCCCGCGTTTCCGGCCGCGTTCCCGTGGTTCAACACGCATCGTTACTGGGAAGCGCGCGTGCTCGAACTGCGCGAGCAGATCGGCGCGATGCAGGAAGGGCCGCTCTGGCCCGTGTGACGGCGCGCGGCACCTGCGCCGCGCGGCGGACTTGCGCGGGCCGCGGCGCGATGCGCGCGGCCCGTTCCGATCAGAACTTCAGCATCAGCTTGATCACTGCGGCGAAGCGCTTGCCGTACGGCGGCGCGATCAGGCCGCGCGTGTTCAGCCGCGCCTGCGTGAGCACGGGCTTCATCTTCGAGAACGTCACGAAGCCGTCGTAGCCGTGATATGCACCCATGCCGCTCGCACCGACACCGCCGAACGGCAGGCTGCCGCATGCGATGTGCATCAGTGCTTCGTTGATCGTCACGCCGCCCGAGATCGTTTCGTGCATCACGCGGTCGATCGTGCCGCCATCCTCGTCGAACAGGTAGAGCGCGAGCGGACGCGGGCGCGCATTCACGTACGCGATCGCCTCGTCGAGCCGCTCGTACGGCACGAGCGGCAGCAGCGGCCCGAAGATTTCCTCCTGCATCAGTTGCGACGCGGCCGGCACCTGCGTGACCGCGCACGGCACGAAGCGGCGCGACGCGGGATCGGACTGCACGTCGGACAGCGGATGCAGTTGCGCACCGGCGGCCTGCGCGTCGCTCGCGAGTTGCTGCAGCCGCGCGTAATGGCGCGGCGACACGATCGTCGTGTAGTCGCCGTTGGCCGACAGGTCGGGATACATCTTCGCGAACCGGGCGCGCGCGCGCTCGATGAACGCGGCTTCCATCCCGCGCGGCAGCAGCACGTAGTCGGGCGCGATGCAGGTCTGGCCCGCGTTCAGCGTCTTGCCTGCGACGATCGCGTCGACGGCCGCATCGAAGCGCGCGTTCGGGCCGACGATCGCCGGCGACTTGCCGCCGAGTTCGAGCGTGACGGGCGTGAGGTTGTCGGCGGCCGCGCGCATCACGTGGCGGCCGACGTGCGTCGAGCCGGTGAACAGCAGGTGGTCGAACGGTAGCGCGCTGAACGCGGCGCCGACTTCCGCATCGCCGTTCACGACCGCGACGTGATCGCGCGTGAAGGTCTTCGCGATCAGTTGCTCGAACAGCGCCGACGTACGCGGCGTCAGTTCGGACATCTTGATGATCGCGCGGTTGCCGGCGGCGAGCGCGCAGATCAGCGGGCCGGCCGCGAGCAGCACCGGGTAGTTCCACGGCACGACGATGCCGACCACGCCGAGCGGCTGCGGGATCACCTTCGCGCGCGCCGGGCGCAGCCACTTGTTCATCGGCTTGCGGATCGGCTTCATCCAGCGCTTGCCGTGCTTGAGCGCGTCGTCGATCTCTTCCTTCGCCATCCAGATTTCCGACAGCAGCACTTCCTGCTTCGCGCGATGGCCGAAATCGGCGCTGATCGCTTCGGCGAGCGCGTCCGCATGGTCGATCAGCATCGTGCGCAGCGCACGCAGGTGCTGCACGCGGGTCTCCCATGCCGGGTAGGGCGCGCGCAGGTAGGCCGCGCGCTGGTCGCGCAGCAGCGACGTCAGCGCATCGGCCGACGGCAGTGCTTGCGGGGCCAGTTCGGGCAGGTCGTTCTTCATGTCGTCTCCTCCAGTTGGGCCTGGCTTGTCGGCCAGCCGTCACGCCGCACGCGAGCGCTCGGCGAGCGCGGCGGCACGGATCGGGATGATGCGCGTCGCGCGGCGCGGGGCCGGATGCGACGGGTGTTCGAAAACCGGTTGCTGCGTGCGGCGGGCGTCGCATCCGCGCGACGGTTTCAGCAGCCGAAAACCGCGCCGCGGCACATGCGCGTGCCGTGCGATACGACCGTTGCCGGGCCAGCGACGCGGCAGTGTGTGCGCCGGCCGTTGCATCGCAGCGGGGCAGCACGATACGCACGCCGATACGGGCCGCGGCGCATCCTGCCGCTGCGGCGGAAAGCCGTCCAAACGGTCGGCGACGACGCATGCCGTTCGATTTCGATCGGCTGCGCGCATGACGCTGTGCGTCTTCGCGCGGGCAGCCGTTTGAAATGAAATGCGGGCCGCACGCGTCGCCTCCGGACAACCCGGTCGGCACACGGCCAGCAGAACCTGGCGCTGCATCGTCGTCTCTCCCGTTTCGCGACGGATCGGCTTCTCGTGGCCGGTGCGTCGCGCGAAGTGAACCAATACATCTTAAATTTAGTTCACGCGGGCGTTTAGAGGAATCGCTCTTGAATCCGCGCGCCGCGCGCGCGAGGCCATTCCTACAATGCCCGAACATTACAAGAGGGGACGCGGTCGCGCGGCGGTGCCGGGCGCCTTCCATGACACGACGGAGACGTGACATGCAATACGACTACATCATCGTCGGCGGCGGTTCGGGCGGATCGAGCCTGGCAGGCCGTCTCGCCGATGCCTGCCCCGACGCGACGATCGCGCTGATCGAGGCCGGGTCGCATACGGAGCGCAACCTGCTCGTCAACATGCCGGTCGGCATCGCGGCGCTGGTGCCGTTCAAGCTCGGCACGAACTACGGCTACGAAACGGTGCCGCAGCCGGGCCTCGGCGGGCGGCGCGGTTATCAGCCGCGCGGGCGCGGGATGGGCGGCTCGAGCGCGATCAACGCGATGATCTATACGCGCGGCCACCCGGGCGATTACGACGAATGGGCGCAGCTCGGCGCGACGGGCTGGGGCTGGCAGGATGTGCTGCCGTATTTCCGCCGCGCGGAAGGCAACGAGCGCGGCGCCGACGCGTGGCACGGCGCGGACGGCCCGCTGTCGGTATCGGATCTGCGCTTTCGCAATCCGTTCTCCGAACGATTCATCCAGGCCGCGCACGCAGCCGGCTATCCGCTGAACGACGACTTCAACGGCGCGACGCAGGAAGGCGTCGGCTTCTATCAGGTCACGCACCGCGACGGCTCGCGCTGCAGCGTCGCGCGCGCCTATATCTACGGCCGCAACCGGTCGAGCCTGCATGTGATCACCGACGCGACGGTGCTGCGCGTCGCGTTCGACGGCAAGCGCGCGGTCGGCGTCGAGCTGTCGCGCAACGGACGCGTCGAGACGCTCGGCGCGCGCGCGGAAGTGATCCTGTCGGCCGGCGCGTTCAATTCGCCGCAATTGCTGATGTGCTCGGGGATCGGCCCGGCGGAGCAATTGCGCCGGCACGGGATCTCGGTCGTGCAGGATGCGCCGGACGTCGGCACGAACCTGATCGACCATATCGACTTCATCATCAACACGCGCGTGAATTCGTCGGAGCTGGTCGGCGTATGCCTGCGCGGGATCGCGAAGATGACGCCCGCGCTCGCGCGCTATTTCTCGAGCCGCACGGGGATGATGACGAGCAACGTCGCGGAGGCCGGCGGCTTCATCAAGAGCGATCCGTCGCTCGAGCGTCCCGACCTGCAACTGCATTTCTGCACGGCGCTCGTCGACGACCACAACCGCAAGATGCACTGGGGCTTCGGTTATTCGCTGCACGTCTGCGCGCTGCGGCCGTTCAGCCGCGGCACGGTGGCGCTTGCAAGCGGCGACGCGCGCGACGCGCCGCTGATCGATCCGCGCTTCTTCAGCGATGCGCGCGATCTCGACCTGCTCGTGCGCGGCACGCAGGCGATGCGCCGGATCCTGTCGCAGGCGCCGCTCGCGTCGCAGGGCGGGCGCGAGCTGTACACGCGGGCGGACCAGAGCGAAGCCGAGTTGCGTGCGACGATCGTCGCGCATGCCGACACGATCTATCACCCGGTCGGCACGTGCCGGATGGGCTCTGATGCGCGCGCGGTCGTCGATCCGCAATTGCGCGTGCGCGGCGTCGAAGGGTTGCGCGTGGTGGATGCGTCGGTGATGCCGACGCTGGTCGGCGGGAACACGAATGCGCCGTCGGTGATGATCGGCGAACGCGCGGCGGACTTCATCGTCGCGGCGCGCAAGGGCGGCGTGCCGAGCGGCGCGGTAGCCACGGCGGTGCACGGCCGCTGAGCGGCGCGCACCGGGCGGCAATCATGCTCAGGCGAACGTATCGACGAGGCCGGCGCGGCTCACGCTCGTGGCGGCCGGTGCGGATTGCGCAGCGTCGGCCGGTGCATCGACGGCTGACGATCCGGCGTTCCCGCGTCGCGGCGACTGGCCGCCGGCGAAAGTCTGTTGTGGGTTCTGCTGCTGCGATGCGAAGCCGCCGTCGCTGACGGTCGCGCTGCCGAGCCCGAGCCCGCCCGCTTCCATCGCTTCGCGCAACTTGGGCAGCGCGGCTTCGACCGCGTCGCGCACCTGCGCGTGCTGCGACACGAACAGCGCGTGTGCGTGGTTGTCCGCGACGCGCAGCACGACCTGCAGCGGACCGAGATCGGGCGGATTGAGCGTCAGCTCGGCGCTCTGCTGATGCGCATTCGACAGGAACACGACCTTCTGGCTCAACGCGTCCGTCCAGTCGGGCGTGCCGACGTGCGGAGCGAGCATGTGCGCGTTGGCGGCGGCGATCGCGCTCGCGGCCGGCGACAGCTGCAGGTTGGCCTGCGCCGCGGCCGCAGCCGTTGCGCCGGCCGCGAGCGTCGCGCTGGCGGCCGGATCCGTCGCGTCGCTGGCTGCCGCGAGCGCGTGCTGCGTGCCGGACTGCGCGTTCGCGGCGGCCTGCAGCGACTGCGCGGTGGCCTGCGTCGGCGTCTGCTGGGTGGCGGGCGCCCCTTTCGCGTCGGCGAGCGTGCGGTCGAAGGTCGGCACCTTCGGCGTCAGCGGTGCGTCGGCGGCGCCGGTCGATGTGGTGGATGCGGTCGACGCCGGTGCCGAAGCGGCGGCCGACGCCGTCGTGCCGGTCGCGGGCATCGCGATCGCACCCGAGCCGCCCGTCAGCTTGGCGAGCGCCGCCTGCAGCGCATCGTGGCCCGACGCCGGTGCGTCCGGCTGGGCGGCAGCATCCTTGGCGGCGTGATCCGCGAGCGTCGCCGTGGCGTCGGGCTGGCCGGCCACGGCCGTCTTTTGCGCCGTGCCAGCGGCAACGGCGGCGGCAGCCGCGGTAGCGGCATCGGCCGGCGTCGCGTTGTCCGGGCGCGCCTGCAGTTGCGCCTGCACGGCCGCGGCTGCGGCGAGCGCGGCTGCGTCGGGGCTGGGGTTCGGGTTGGCAGCGACGTTCGTGTCGTCGTCCGACGAATCGTCGTCGGTGGCGGACGGCTTCGCGCCGGCAGCCGGCGTCGACGAAGCCTGTTTCGTCGATGCATCGCGTGTGCCGGAAATCGTCGCGTCGTGACGCGTGACGACGCTTTGCTTCAGCGTCTGCGCGAACGGTACGGCGGCCGTGGCAGTCGACGCGGATGCGGCGTCGTTGCCGGTGGTGGCGCCGGACGAATTCGAGCCGCGGGCGGCCTTGAGTGCGGCGCCGGCGGTGTCGATCAGCGCGCCGAGCAGGGGCAGGGGAGGCATGGCGTTCTCTCGTTCGAATGCGGTGGTCGGTTACGACGAGCGGGCCGCGTCGGCCCGCATGCGCAGGATTTTCGCGGCGTGTTCGTCGGAGTCGCGCTGTTCGCGCCGCGCGTCGCGTTGTGCTTCCTGCGCGACGCCGCGCGCCTGCAGGATTTCATACGAGCCGACGGTGCGTTTCTTCTGTTGCCAGTTCGGGCGCGCCTCGTCGATACGGACTTCGGCCGCGGCCAGCACGTTGCGCTGTTGCGCGATCGCGGTGTCGAGCGTGTCGATGAACGCCTGGAAATTGCGCCAGTTGCCGGCCGGCATCCCGTGCTGCGCGGATTGCGCGAAGCGTGCGTGATATTCGTCGCGATAGCGCAGCAGCGCGTCGAGCTGCTCGGCGGCCGAGCTGCGGTCGCGTTGCGCGGTGCCGAGCTGCTTCGCGGCGGTGTCGAGGTCTTCCTGCGCGCGGTCGAGCAGCAACTGCAGGGGAAAGCCGTGAGCCATCTGGATCAGCCTCCGTAAGCGTCGAACAGCGCATCGAGCGCGGTAAGGCTCGATACGAACGGCGCGCATTCGCGAAAGCCTTGCTGCAGGAATGCCTCGATGCGCGGGTAGAGCGCGATCGCGCGGTCGAGCTGCGCGTCGCGGCCGGGGGCGTAGGCGCCGACCGCGATCAGGTCGCGATTGCGCTGGTAGCGCGACAGCATCTGCTTGAACTGCCGGACGTGGTCGAGATGCGTTTCGTCGATCAGCGCGGTCATCGCGCGGCTGATCGATGCCTCGATGTCGATCGCGGGATAGTGGCCGGCCTCGGCGAGCGCGCGCGACAGCACGATGTGGCCGTCGAGGATCGCGCGCGCCGAATCGGCGATCGGATCCTGCTGGTCGTCGCCTTCGGTCAGCACGGTGTAGAACGCGGTGATCGAGCCGCCGCCCTCCGGCCCGTTGCCGGTGCGCTCGACGAGCGCGGGCAGCTTCGCGAACACCGACGGCGGATAGCCTTTCGTCGCGGGCGGCTCGCCGATCGCCAGCGCGATCTCGCGCTGCGCCATCGCGTAGCGCGTCAGCGAATCCATCAGCAGCAGCACGTGCTTGCCCTGGTCGCGGAAATACTCGGCGAGCGACGTCGCGTAGGCCGCGCCCTGCATCCGCAGCAGCGGCGACACGTCGGCCGGCGCCGCGACGACGACCGAGCGCGCGAGCCCGTCCTCGCCGAGGATCTGCTCGATGAACTCCTTCACTTCGCGGCCGCGTTCGCCGATCAGCCCGATCACGATCACTTCCGCGCTCGTGTAGCGGGCCATCGTGCCGAGCAGCACCGACTTGCCGACGCCGGAGCCCGCGAACAGGCCCATCCGCTGCCCGCGGCCGACGGTGAGCAGCGCGTTGATCGCGCGCACGCCGACGTCGAGCACGTGGTGGATCGGTTCGCGCTCGAGCGGGTTGATCGACGGCGCCGACAGCGGCGCATCGACCTTCGACGCGAGCGGGCCGAGGCCGTCGAGCGGGCGGCCCGACGCATCGACGACGCGCCCGAGCATTTCCCAGCCGACCGGCAGCCGCTTCGCGCCCGCGAGCGGATCGGCGACGGGCGCGCTTTCGAGCGGCCACACGCGCGCGCCGGGCAGCACGCCGGCGACGTCGGTGGTCGGCATCAGGAACAGGCGATCGCCGGCGAAGCCGACGACTTCCGCTTGCGCATGCGGCAGCGTGCTGCCGGGCGGCAGTTCGATCGTGCATTCGGCGCCGACCGACAGGCGCAGCCCGATCGCCTCGAGCACGAGGCCCGCCGCGCGCGTGAGGCGCCCGCACGGCCGCAGCGGCAGCGCGCGGTGGCTGCGCGCGGCGAGCCCGTTCAGGTGCGTGCGCCAGTGTGCGAGATGCGGATTGTGCGGTGCGCGCGGCGCGGCGTCGGCCGCGGCTGCTGCGTGCTGTTTTGCGTCGTGTGCGGTGTCGTACGCGGCATCGTGCGCGGCGGGGCCGAACGACGCGAGCGCGAGTTCGCGCTCGAGCGGCGTCATGCCGTCGTGTGCGAGCGATTCGGGCGGCCGCGTCACCACGTGCTCACCTTGCCGATCGCGGCGGCGACGCGCTGCCAGCGCGTGGGTAGCGTCGCGTCGACCTCGCCGGTCGCGGCGTGCGCGCGGCAGCCGCCGCGCTCGATCGACGCATCGGTGCGCACGTTCCAGCCGAGCGTATCGAGATCGTCCTGCAGATAGGCTTCGACGACGGGCAGGTCGGCCGGATTCACCGCGAGATGCGGCGCGCCGGACAGCGCGGGTTCGGTGGCGAGCACGTCGCGCACGGCCGCGACGAGCGCGGCCGGGTCGTGCTTCACGTGCTGGCGCACGACCTGCTGTGCGATGTCGAGCGCGAGCTGCGCGATGTCGGCCGCGAGATCGTGCTCGGCGGTCGATACGGCCTCGCGGAACGACGCGGCCAGCGCCGCGAGCTGCGCGGCCTGTTCGCGCACATCGGCCTGGCCGGCCTCGAAACCCTGCGCGCGGCCCTGCTCGAAACCGGCCTGGTAACCCAGCGCCTGGCCTTCGACGTGGCCGGCCGCATGGCCTTCGGCGTGCGCGGCGTCGCGCACGCGCTGCAGTTCCTCGGCGAGCGCGGCGGCGGCCGCGGCCGCGTCGTCGGGCGGCGGCGGGGGCGGCGGCGGGTCGAACGACGCCATCTCCCACCGCTGGTATGCTGTGAGGGTGCCCGCGCGATCGCTCGCCGAATCAGACATACGCGTCTTCCGCCTTGCCGCCGATCACGATCTGGCCGCTCTCGGCGAGGTTGCGCACGATCTGCAGGATGCGGCGCTGCTGCGTCTCGACTTCGGACACGCGCACCGGGCCGCGCGCGTCGAGATCCTCGGCGAGCAGTTCGGCCGCGCGCTGCGACATGTTCGCGAGGAACTTCTGGCGCAGCGCGGGCGGCGCGCCCTTCAGCGCGACGATCAGCGTTTCCGATTCGACTTCCTTGAGCACCATCTGGATCGCGCGATCCTCGAGCTCGAGCAGGTTCTCGAACACGAACATCTGGTCGATGATCTTCTGCGCGAGATCGGCGTCGTACTGGCGCACGCTTTCGAGCACGCCTTCCTCATGCACGCTGGTCATGAAGTTCAGGATCTCGGCCGCGGTGCGGATGCCGCCCATCGGGCTGCGCTTCAGGTTGTCGCTGCCGGACAGCAGGCCCGTCAGCACGTCGTCGAGCTCGCGCAGCGCGGCCGGCTGGATGCCGTCGAGCGTCGCGATCCGCAGCAGCACGTCGTTGCGCAGCCGCTCGGTGAAGCACGACGCGATCTCGGACGCCTGGTCGCGGTCGAGGTGCACGAGGATCGTCGCGATGATCTGCGGATGCTCGTTCTTGATCAGTTCGGCCACGGCGCCCGAGTCCATCCACTTCAGGCCCTCGATGCCGCTCGTGTCGCTGCCCTGCAGGATGCGGTCGATCAGCACGCCGGCCTTGTCCTCGCCGAGCGCCTTCGTCAGTACCGAGCGGATGTAATCGCTCGAATCGAGCGACAGCGCGGTGTGCTGCTCGGCTTCCTTCACGAAGTCCTGCAGCACGTCCTCGACCTGCTCGCGCGTGACGTTCTTCAGCGCGGCCATCGCGGCGCCGATCTTCTGGACCTCGCGCGGCGCGAGGAACTTGAATACCTGCGCGGCTTCTTCCTCGCCGATCGACATCAGCAGGAGCGCGCTCTTGGTCAAGCCTTCAGCGTTCATCGGACACCCAGTTCTTCACGACGGTGGCGACGATCTTCGGATCCTGGCGGGCGATCGTGCGCGCGTAGTCGAGGTTGCGTTCGTAGCGGTTCTTCTCGTTCTCGAAGCCGAGCAGCAACGAGTCGGGCTCCTCGGCCTTGACCGGCGCGGGCAGGCCGTCGAGCAGGACCGGATCTTCCGGCGCCGCGAGTGCCGGCGCGGCCGGCTCGGCCGGCGGGAAGGCGCGGCGCATCGCCGGGCGCACGAACATGAAGTAGAGCGCCGCCGCGGCCGCCGCGATGCCGAGCCACTTCGCGGCTTCCTTCGCCATCGCGATCATGTCGGGCTGGCGCCACCACGGCAGGTCGGCGTACGGGTCGCTCACGGTCGAGAACGCGCTGTTCACGACGTTCACCGAGTCGCCGCGCTTCTCGTCGTAGCCCATCGCGTCCTTCACGAGCTGCTCGACCTGCGCGAGCTTCGCGGGCGGCAGCGGCTGCATCGTCACGTGGCCCTTCGCGTCGGCGACCGGCTGGTAGTTGACGACGACCGCGACCGACAGCCGCTTCACGTTGCCCATCGGCTGTTCGAGATGGCGGATCGTCTTGTCGACCTCGTAATTGGTCGTCTGGTCCTTGCGGTCGCTGACGGGCGTCGTCTGCGGCGCGTTCTGGCCGTTGCCGGCGACGATCGGCGCCGAGGCCGGCTGCGGCGGCGTGTTCGACAGCGCGCCCGGCACGCCCGACGCGCCGCCCTGCGCGAGTTCGGTCGCGCTGCTGGTCTGCTGGCTGCGAATCGCGGCCTGCTGCGGCACGCCGTTCGGGCCGTAGCTTTCCGACGTCTGTTCGATCTTCGAGAAATCGAGGTCCGCGCTGACCTGCGAGCGCGCGTTGCCGGCGCCGAAGATCGGCGCGAGGATCGCGTCGATGCGCTTCTGCGTGTTGTGCTCGACCTGCTGCACGTACTTGAGCTGGCTCGCGTCGAGGCCGGACGCCGAAGCCGGCTGGGTCAGCAGGTTGCCGTCCTGGTCGACGATCGTCACGTTCTTCGCGGGCATGTCGGGCACGCCGGACGACACCATCCGCGTGATCGCCTGGACCTGGCCCTCGTCGAGCACGCGGCCCGGGTAGAGGTCGACGAACACCGACGCGCTCGGCGCTTCCTTGTCGCGCACGAACACCGACGGCTTCGGGATCGCGAGATGCACGCGCGCGCCGCGCACGGCATTGATCGATTCGATGGTGCGCTGCAGCTCGCCTTCGAGCGCGCGCTGGTAGTTGATCTGTTCGGCGAACTGGCTGATGCCGAATTTCTGGTTGTCCATCAGCTCGAAGCCGACCGAGCCGCCCTTCGGCAGGCCCATCGCGGCGAGCTTCAGACGCGTTTCATGCACCTGGTTCGACGGCACGAGGATCGCGCCGCCGGCGTCGGCGAACTTGTAGGGAACGTTTGCCTGCTGGAGCGCGGTAATGATCGCGCCGCCGTCGCGGTCCGACAGGTTGCTGTACAGCACGCGGTAGTCGGGCGTCCGGCTCCACAGCACCAGCGCGGTGATCGCGGCGATCGCGAACGCGACGGCGATCAGGAACGGCAGCTTCGGGTTGCCCTTCATCCGCGAGATGCCGGGAATGCGTTCGGCGAAGCCGCCAAGGCCGAAGTCCGCGCCAGCGCCACCCACGCCCGGCAACGCGGCGGCCGCGGCGGCGCCGGGCGCCGGGCTGGCGAGGCCCGCGCGGGCGTCGGGATTGATCAGCGAGTTGGCCTGCGAATCCATGCGTCGAGTTTCTCCGGAGCGGGACGACTGAGCTCGCTCGGACGAGCGGGCGGACAATGACACGATGCGATTATCGTGATCCGGGCCGTACTCCGATCGACCGAAAAGAGCGGGGTTTCCCCCGTACTTTCTCGGCTTTGACGCGCGGCGCGCTGCTATTCTTTGCTGCGATCCGGCATGGTGCGCGTGGTGCGGCGCCGGCGGAAACGCCCGGTGCGTCCGGGTCTCTTCTCTCAATTCTGGGGACAGCATGACTGCGAACGTCAGCGGGATCGGTTCGGTGTTGCAACAGATGCAGTCGATGGCCGCGCAGGCGTCCGGCGGCGTCGCGAGCCCGACGGCGGCGCTTGCCGGCTCCGGCGCGGCGACGGCCAGCACGTTCGCGAGCGCGATGAAGGCGTCGCTCGACAAGATCAGCGGCGACCAGCAGCACGCGGCCGGCGAGGCGCAGGCGTTCGAGGTCGGCGCGCCGAACGTGTCGCTGAACGACGTGATGGTCGACATGCAGAAAGCCAACATCGGCTTCCAGTTCGGGCTCCAGGTCCGCAACAAGCTCGTGAGCGCTTACAACGACATCATGCAGATGTCGGTGTGACGGGGCCGGGCGGGCCCGGCGGGCCGGCCTCCCGCGCCCGGCGGCGGCCCCGCGCGCCTAAAGCTTTCCAAATCCCTTCCGATAACTCCGGAGAAGGCCGCGTCGTGCGATGCACGACAGCGGCTCCCGTATAGCTACCGCATGACAAGGAGATGCGCATGTTTTCCCCAGGACACGCTGGAGCCAATGCCTACGCGCGTGTCGGCGTCGAGACCGGGGTGATGGGCGCCTCCCCGCACCGGCTGATCGCGATGCTCTACCAGGGGGCGCGGCAGGCGATTGCACTGGCGCGCATGCACCTGCAGCAGGGCAACGTGTCCGCGCGCGGCGAAGCGATCGGCAAGGCGATCCGGATCGTCGAGAGCGGCCTGAAGGCGTCGCTGAACCGCGACGTGGGCGGCGAGATCGCGGATCGGCTCGATGGGCTCTATGCGTATATCGGCCGGCGTCTGCTGGAAGCGAACGCGCAGGCGAGCGACGCGATGCTGGTCGAAGTCGACGGGCTGCTCGCGACGCTCGAGGAAGCATGGACGGGGATTGCCCCGGAAGCCGCGCGCATGGCCGCGCAACAGGCAGTGGAAGCATCAAGATGAATCGCAAGGCCGAATACTTCGCTCGTTACGAGGCGCTCGCAGCCGTGTCGGGCCGGATGCTGTGTGCCGCGCGCGGCGCCGACTGGAGCGCGTTGCCGGGGTTGCAGGCCGAATTCCTGCAACTCGTCGACGGGCTGAAGGAGGCCGATCCGGGCGTTGCGCTCGACGAATCGGATCTCGGCCGCAAGCTCGACCTGATCCGCCGCATCCTGGCCGACGACGCCGCGATCCGCGATCTCGCGAGCCCGGACGTCGCGCGGCTGTCCGCGCTGTTCGAGGCGCGGCGCTCGACCAAGGTATTGACCGATCTCTACCGCGCGCGCGGGTAGGGCCCGTTACCGCAGGCGCGCTGTTCCCGAGGGCGGCACGGATGTGCCGTTCCCGGATTCGCAACGATGTGGCTGAGGTGAGCAGGCTCCGATCATGACCGGTATCGACCCCGTTGCAGCCGCGCTGCTGGCGAGCCGTCTCGACAGCCTGCTGACCGGCACCGTGTCGGCGCCCGCCGGCGGCGGCGCGACCGCGCAGGTCGGCACGCCGGGTGCCGGAGCGTCGTCCTCGCCTGCGCCCGCCAGCCCGCCCGCCGCACCGCCGGCTTCCACGCAGACCGCGCTGTCCGATATCGGGCGCGTGCTCGACGCGATCTCGCGCGCGGGCGGCGATGCGACGCCGGTTATTGCCGGGCGCACGCCGCTGCTGGCCGATCCCACCGTGCTGCTGACCGAGACGACCGTGCCGGCGCGTGCGCCGGCCGAGTCCGATCCGGCCGCGCCTTCCACGCCGGCTCCCGCCGCGGCGTCGTCCACTGCGGCGTCGTCCGCCGAGGCTGCGCGCGAAGCGGCCGGGTTGCCGCCGGTCGCGGCGCTGCGCGCGGCGCTCGCGCAGGCCGTGAGCGAGAGCGGCCTCTTCTACGAATCCCATCTGGCGCAGTGGCTGGCCGGCCAGCGTCCGCTCGCGGCGCTGATGCGCGAGCCGCAGGCGCGCCTGACCGCTACGCTCGCGCCGATCGACCCGGATGCCGCGCAGCACGACTCGACCGATGTGCTCGACGAGCTGCTCGCACAGCGCCTGCCGCTGCCCGCGAACGCGCGGGCGGCCGCGCAACCGGGCGCACCGGCCCAAGGCGGCGCGCCGGCTCGCGACCCCGCGCAGGCTTTGCCGGCGGCCGCCCGGCAGGGCGCGGCGTTGCCGCACGACACGGCCGATCTGCTCGACGCGCGTGCCGACACGCGCTGGACGCCCGCGCGAGCCGAACTGGCCGCCGCGTCGTCCGATCCGCAGGCGCAGACGCTCGCGCCCGTGCATCCGGCCGCCGTGCCGATCGTCCGGCAGCAGCTCGACGCGCTCGCGACCGACCAGTTCCGCTGGGCGGGCGAGGCGTGGCCCGGCGCGCGGCTCGACTGGACGATCGAGCCCGACGATCCGGGCAGCCACGCGCCGCACGGCGGCGACGACGCGGGCGACGGCATCGCCTGGCGCACGCGGCTGACGTTGACGCTGCCGTCGCTCGGCACGGTCGATGCGGAGCTGGTGCTGAACGGAACGCAGCTCGTCGCGCGGCTGCGGGCGAACCAGACGGGCGCCGACCGCCTCGCGCGGCACGAGGCCGCGCTGCGGCAGCGGCTCGAGGGCTCGGGGCTGCAGGTCGGCGGGCTGTCGATCCGCGCGGTCGACGACGGGCCGGACGGTTTCGACCTGTTTGCCGTGCAGGCCGCCGCCGCCGCGTATGCGCGCGGCGCGGCCGGCGGACCGGCGCCGCGTACACCGGGCGCCGACGACGAGGCGTGGCAATGAGCATGACGTCCCGCAAGCGCGCGGCCGCGCTCGTCTACGACCCGAAAGGCGGCGATGCGGCGCCGCGCGTGGTCGCGAAGGGTTACGGCGTGCTTGCCGAGATGATCGTCGCGCGCGCACACGATGCGGGGTTGTACGTGCATACGGCGCCGGAGATGGTGTCGCTGCTGATGCAGGTCGACCTCGACGATCGCATTCCGCCGCAGCTCTACCAGGCCGTCGCGGATCTGCTCGCGTGGCTGTACGCGCTCGATCGCACCGAGCCCGCGCCGGACGACACCGTGCCGCGTTTCCCGCTGCCGCCGCTGCGCTGAACGGCCCGGCATCGCGCGGCCTCTTACGAAATGCTGTCTCGGCCTTGCATGGTCATTTAGTCGACATTTGTCGTCTATCGATCGCCATCGTGGTGCAACGTGCGCGCTTCGTTCGTATTTCTTCGCTCGCCGAGCGCGCCACTGCGTCCCCGGACGGATTGAGCCGGCATTTGATTTGTGTAATGATATCCATTCTCATTTTCATGTTGCTCGGGCGGCGTGCGATTTCTGCGCGCCGCCCGTTGTTTTGAACGAATGGATACTTTCGCGTGAACGCGCCCGAAACGATCAATCCGCCCCGCGCAGGCGTCACGGTATTGCGCCCGGTGGCCCGCCCGCTGAGCGACGACGAACTGGCCGCGCGCCGCCAGCGCTCGCGCCGCGCGACCTTCATCAAGTGGCTGCGCAAGGTGCACGGCTGGGTCGGCCTGTGGGGTGCGGTGCTCGGGCTGCTGTTCGGCGTGACGGGCGTGCTGCTCAATCACCGCGCGCCGCCGCTGAAGATTTCGACCGGCGAGCCGCAGGTCGAGGAGATGCAGATCGCGTTGCCGGCGTCGGTGCCGAAGACACCCGCCGCGATGACGAAATGGCTGCAGCAGGAACTGCATTTCGACGGCAAGCCGGGCCGCATGCGCAAGGAGCCCGCGCAGGCCGTTGCGTGGGGCGACCGGCGCGTGATGCAGCCCGAGCACTGGCAGATGGGCCTGTTCGGGCCGCACCAGAACCTGCAGGCCGAATACTGGGTCGGCAATGGCTACGTGTCGGTGAAGCGCACGGGCAACACGTTCCTGACGACGCTGAACAACCTGCATCGCGGCGTCGGGATGAACCTTGGCTGGGTGCTGCTGATGGACACGATCGCAGGCTCGCTGATCCTGCTGTCGCTGACGGGCGTGCTGTTGTGGACCGAGCTGAACAAGCGCCGCACGGTCGGCGTCGTGCTGGTCGTCGGTTCGGTCGCCGCGGCGCTTGCCGCCGGCCTGACCTGATCGACGCTCGCGCCGGCGTGCCGCCGGCGCGAATCGTTTCGATCGTGCGTCTGGTGCATCCGGCGCGGCCGAAGCGGCCGGCCGGTGCGGATCAGAGGCCGCAGGCCGCGCCGCTGTTCGCCGCGATCTCCCGAGCGGCTTTCGCGCCCTCGACCTGCAGGATCGTCGGCAGCGACACGTTGTTCTTCGCGGCAGTGATCTCGGCCAGGATCGAGATCGCGATTTCCGGCGGCGTCCGGCTGCCGATGTAGATGCCGGCCGGCCCGTGCAGCCGGCCCAGTTCCGCTTCGTTCAGGTCGAATTCGCGCAGCCGCTCGCGCCGTGCCGCGTTGTTGCGCCGCGAGCCGAGCGCGCCCACGTAGAACGCGGGCGTCTTCAACGCTTCCATCAGCGCGAGATCGTCGAGCTTCGGATCGTGCGTGAGCGCGATCACGGCCGAACGCGCATCGAGCTTCATGTCGAGCACCGTATCGTCCGGCATCGTGCGCACGACGCGCGTGCCCGGCACGTCCCACGCATCCGTGTATTCCTCGCGCGGATCGCACACCGTCACCTGGTAGTCGAGCCCGACCGCGATCTGGCACAGATAGCGCGACAACTGGCCGGCGCCGATCACGAGCATCCGGTAGCGCGGCCCGTGGATCGTCATGAGCCGCTCGCCGTCGAACGCGAGTCCGTCGGTCGCCTGCGCGGGCGACAGCGACGCACGGCCGGTCGCGAGCGTCATCGTGCGCGTGACGAGGCGGCCGGCCTCGACTTCCGCGCACAGCGCGGCAATCCCGCTGTCGCGCGTGAGCGGCTCGAGCACGAGCTGGATCGTGCCGCCGCACGGCAGCCCGAAGCGGTGCGCTTCCTCGGCCGTCACGCCGTACTTGAGCGCTTCCGGGCGCGCATCGGCCGCGATTCCGCTTGCGTGCACGCGAGCGATCAGGTCGTCCTCGATGCACCCGCCGGACACGGAGCCGACCACGAGCCCGTCCTCGCGCACCGCGAGCGTCGCGCCTTCGGGGCGCGGCGACGAGCCCCACGTTTTCACGACCGTGACGAGCAGTACGCGGCGCCCTTCCTCGAGCCAGCGCGCGCTCGTCTTCAGCACGTCGAGATCCACACTTTCCATCATCGGTTTCCAGTTACAGGACGGGCCTGGCGGCCCGTCGTTCGATGGCGGAATTATGAACCGCCCGGCGCAAGCGTGCAGGAAGGGGGGGCGAGCAGGGAAGCAGGGAAGCCGCGACGCGGGAAGGCGGGGCGACGCGGATGGCGGGCGCGCCATCCGAAGGCGAGACCCGTAGCGGAGCCGGTTGGCGCCCCGCCCGGGCTGGTCCGGGCGAGGCGCGCTGGTGCGTTGCCGGGCGGGCGGATCCGCCCGGCGGGGTGATGCGTCAGAGCGAGCCCAGGTACTTCTTCAGGTTGCTAATGTCGGTGTCGTACGCGCTCGACGAGCCGAGCTCGACGCCGCCGCTACGCACGTAGTACTCGAACGGCACCGAGCGGGTGCCGAAGAACGGGAGGAAATTGTCCGGCTGCAGCGTCGTGCCGTTCAGGCCGATTGCCCAGTTCTTCGACTTGTACAGCTCGAGATCGCGGATCGTTGCGTTGACCGCGTTCGTCTCCGATGCGCGAATCGCGGCGATGTGGTGTGTGAGCGTCTCGATGTTCGCCTGGTATGCGCTCGGCTCGCCGACCGAAACGCCTCGCGCACGCACGTAGTAGCTGAATGGCAGGTTGCGTTCGGTGAAGAAGGACAGGAAACCATCCGGCGCCAGCGTATCCCCGTTCAGCCCGATCGCCCAGTTCCTGCTCTGATAATCCTTGAGCTCGCTGATCGTCTTGTTGGCGGCGTTGATTTCGACCTTCGCCGTGACGTTAACCAATGTATTGCTCATGACAGACCTCTCAGATTCTTGTTGAACTTCGGACAGGTGCTGCAACATGCCTCCGGAAGGAGGCAATTCAATACCAGCGGCCGGGTTATCCGGTTTCGGTTTTTCTTAATTAAAAATGTGCTGAAAATTAGTTTGCGAGCGCGCAATGAATTTCTGTTTAATGGAAAGTCGATTCGATGAAATCGATTGCATCTCGCCGCGCCCCTGCTGCGGCGTCTTCCCCGTCTGATCAAGGCTGGGCGGGTGTGTGCGCTCGGCCGACCTGAATACTAGTTTGACGAATGCAAGAGTTCAACATCGATCGCGAGATTATTTTCTTCTATTCATATCTAATTCAATCGAATTACATTTTTAATCGATCGATGTGCTGATCCGAATCGAATATATCGGTATTCGGAAAACGATCGGTGAAAATGGAAATTGCCGCCCGAATCGTTGCAGGAAATGCAACGTGGCGGCGTGACGAACGTTGGAAGGGTGGGGAGGGTGCGAGGCCGGTATCAGGCCCCGCGGGTGCGCACCGTGCCGCGTGCGGCACGGCGGCGCTCAGTGCGCGTCTTCGTGACCGTGCGCGAGCTTCGAGTGATGCCGCGAGTACAGGAAGTAGATCACGAGGCCGATCACGAGCCAGATGCCGAACGCGGCCCACGTGATGGGCTGCAGGTTCAGCATCAGGAACAGGCACGACGCGACCGCGAGGATCGGCACCACCGGCACGCCGGGGCAGCGGAACGCGCGCGGCAGGTCGGGGTGCGTGCGACGCAGCACGAGCACCGCGATCGACACCATCGAGAACGCCGCGAGCGTGCCGATGTTGATCAGCTCGGCGAGCACGTTGAGCGGCACGAGCGCGGCGATCAGCCCGAAGAACAGGCCGACGAGCCAGGTCGTCAGGAACGGCGTCGCGAAGCGCGGATGCACGCGCGACAGCGTCGCCGGCAGCAGCCCGTCGCGCGACATCGCGAAGATCACGCGCGTCTGGCCGTAGCTCATCACGAGGATCACGGTCAGCATGCCGAGCACCGCGCCGAGATCGATGAAGCCCGCGACCCAGTTCTCGCCGGCGACCTGCAGCGCGTACGAGATCGGGTGCGAGATGTTCGCGTACTGCGCCGACGGCACGATGCCGGTCGCAACTGCCGCGACCGTCACGTACAGCACCGCGCACACCGCGAGCGACGCGATGATGCCGATCGGCAGGTCGCGCTTCGGGTTCTTCACTTCCTCGGCCGCCGACGACACCGCGTCGAAGCCGATGAACGCGAAGAACATCACGGCCGCCGCGCCGAACACGCCGTTCCAGCCGTGCGGCATGAACGGCTTCCAGTTCGCGGGCGTCACGTGGAAGATGCCGACCGCGATCACGAGCAGCACCACCGACACCTTGATGAACACCATGATGTTGTTGATGCGGGTCGACTCGCGGATGCCGATCGACAGCAGCGTCGTGATCACGAGCATCACGAGGAACGCGGGCAGGTTGAACCACGTGACGACGCCCGGCACCGCGCCGGGCGCCGCCGTCAGCACGGCCGGCAGCGACAGCCCGAAGCCCTGCAGTAGCGACTGCAGGTAGCCCGACCAGCCGACCGACACGGCCGACGCGGCGAGGCCGTACTCGAGCATCAGGTCCCAGCCGATGATCCACGCGACGAGCTCGCCGAGCGTTGCGTACGAATACGTGTAGATCGAGCCGGCGACGGGAATCGACGATGCGAACTCCGCGTACGACAGCGCCGCGAGGCCGCAGGCGATCGCGGCGATCACGAACGACAGCATCAGCGCGGGGCCGGCCTGCACGGCGCCGGTGCCGGTCAGCACGAAGATGCCGGTGCCGATGATCGCGCCGATGCCGAGGAAGGTGAGGTCGATCGCGCCGAGCGCTTTCTTGAGCCCGGCGGCGTGTGCGCCGGCGATCATGCGATCGACGTTTTTCTTGCGGAAGAGGGACATTGCGGATGAATCGCCAGCGCGCGCGAGCGCGGCGGCGCTGACTGAGTGAAAACCCGTAATTTTAGCCGATTTGGCGAACAAGACCCGCTGCGATGCAGCGGCGCGTCGCGGAATCGTCCGAGAAAACAAGCGCTTGCGCGCAAGACGGGCGGCGGTTGAGGGCGACGCGGCGCGCGCCGCGCCGTTGAATCCGGCGAATCGGGTGTCTCGGGCGAATCAGGCGCCGGCCGTGGGCGCCATGTCGACGAGCTGGTTGCTCATCACGTAGAACGTCAGCTCCGCGTTGTTCGACAGCCGCATCTTCTCGAGCAGCCGCGACCGGTACACGCTCACCGTCTTCACGGACAGCGACAGCGTGTTCGCGATGTCGGTGAGCCGCTTGCCCGACGCGAGCATGCAGAGCGTCTGGTATTCGCGGTCGGACAGCTTCTCGTGCGGCAGCGGTTCGTTCTCGAACGACACGTATTCGGCGAGCGCCTCGGCCATCGCGGGGCTCACGTACTTGCGGCCGGCCGCGACCTGCTGGATCGCGCCGATCATCTGCGCGGCGTTGACCGTCTTCGACAGGTAGCCGGCGGCGCCGGCCTTCAGCGCGCGCACCGCGTACTGGTCCTCGCGATACATCGAGAACATCAGCACGGGCGTGCGCGACAGCTTGCGCTTCAGGCGCTTGAGCACCTCGATGCCGTTCGTGTCCGGCAGCGAGATGTCGAGCAGGATCACGTCGAATTCCTGTTTGTCGGCGGCGGCCATGGCGTCGCCGCCGTTTTCGGCCTCGGTGACGTTGCGCGCGATGCCGCGGTCGAGCAGCAACTGGCGGATCCCTTGCCGGACGATCGCGTGATCGTCCACGAGCAGGATGTTCAGGCTCATGACGACCTCACGAAAGCGACGCGCGGCGTGCCGCGACGGGCACCGCGAGCAGCGAATCCCACGCGAAGCGCGCGGTGACGCGCGTGCCGTGGCCGGTTTCCGGCGTGGCCGTCTCGAAGCTGCCGCCGAACGCCTCGCAGCGGGCGCGCATGCCGGCGAGGCCGTAGCCGGTGCGGCGGGACCGGGCGAAACCGGTCCCATCATCGGAGACAATCAGTGACAGATGCGTGCCGTCGGTGGCGATCCGTACGTCGACCGACGCGGCGCGCGCGTGTTTCGCGACGTTCGACAGCGCTTCCTGCGCGACGCGGAACACCGCGAGCGCACTGGCGCCGGCGATCTGCGTCAGGCGCGCGTCGGCCGCGCACACGAAGCTCGTGCGCAGTCCCGTGCGCGTCGCATGGCTGTCGACCCACGACGACAGCGCGCCGACCACGCCCGCGTCGAGCGCCGGCGTGCCGCGCTCGTCGATCAGCCGGCGATTGGCGTCGGTTGCGGCGTCGAGCGCCTGCTGCGCCAGCTCCAGCGCACGCAAACAACCGTCCGGGGTATCGGCCGGCAGCCACGTTTGAACGTTTGCGAGCGCGAAACGCGCAGCGGTGAGTTCGGCGCCGAGCCCGTCGTGCAGCTCGCCGGCCAGGTGGCGGCGGGCGGCTTCGTCGGCGGCCAGAAGTTGGGCGGACAGCGCCGCGATCCGCGCGGCGGATGCGTCGCGTTTCGACGGGGTTTTGGCAATGGGCGGAGTAGCGGCGCAGCTGTGCACGAGCTGCCGCGACGGGAACGGGGCGTGGGCGCCCGCGGGCGCGTTAAGCGACGTATCCATGACTCTCCCTGCTGTCAGAAAGCGGTTCAGACACCGGTTGGCTGCGTGGATCGGCTGCCGTTTCGATGACGGTCGCCGCCAGAGAATCGCCCCCTACCGAGGTAACAAAAGTTACGTCTTGTAACACTTGCATCCGACCCTTCCACTGTCATCCGAACGGCAACCACGCGCGGCGAATAATATCTCAAAATTTCTGAAAACGTCATGTCGGGCGGACATTTAAGGGTAAATGTGAATAATCGGCGTGAACGTGTTGTAGGAAAAACACTGACACCCGAGCACCGGCCGATGACGTATCCAAATGTAACTATTTGAGATGGAATGGTCCCAGTTTGTTACGAATTCGCCAAGTGGGGACGAAAAAAAACCGGAGCAAAAGCTCCGGTTTTTGATGCCGCACAAATTTCGGGGGCGGATCAGTCCACGAATGCGCGCTCGATCACGTAGTGGCCCGGTGCGCTGTTCTTGCCTTCGACGAGGCCGGCCTGCTTCAGCAGGTCGGTCGTGTCCTTCAGCATCGCGGTGCTGCCGCACAGCATCACGCGGTCGTTTTCCGGCGAGAACGGCGGGACGTCGAGATCCGTGAACAGCTTGCCCGTCGCGATCAGGTCGGTGATCCGGCCTTCGTTGTCGAACGCTTCGCGCGTGACCGTCGGGTAGTAGATGAGCTTTTCCTTGATGATGTCGCCCAGGTACTCGTGGCCCGGCAGGTCGTGCTTGATGTAGTCCATGTACGCGAGCTCGCCCTTCAGGCGGCACGTGTGCGTCAGGATCACCTTGTCGAAGCGGTCGTAGATGTCCGGATCGCGGATGATCGACATGAACGGCGCGAGGCCCGTGCCGGTCGACAGCATCCACAGCGTCTTGCCCGGCAGCAGGTTGTCGGCGACGAGCGTGCCCGTCGGCTTCTTGCCGATCAGCACGGTGTCGCCCACCTTCAGGTGCTGCAGGCGCGACGTCAGCGGGCCGTTCTGCACCTTGATGCTGAAGAATTCGAGATGCTCTTCGTAGTTCGGGCTGACGATCGAGTAGGCGCGCGCGAGCGGCTTGCCGTCGACCTCGAGGCCGACCATCGTGAATTCGCCGTTGTTGAAGCGCAGGCTCGCCTCACGGCTGCAGGTGAAGCTGAAAAGCGTGTCGGTCCAGTGGTGGACGGATTGGACGGTGGCGGTGTCGTATTTGCTCATGGCTTTGAAAACGGACGCGCGTGGCGAACGCGTGTAACGGGCCCAAAAACGGGCAAAAAAACCGAGTGCGACGGCCCGATCGCGGATCGGCCGGCCGGCGCGTCGGACACGCGCCTTCTCGATGACAGACGATTGACGAACTGGTTATTTTACCCTGTTGGCGCTGATCGCGGGCTTGACCCCCGTGGTGGCGCGGATTTGGCGCAACGTATTATTTCAAATCGCTTTCAGCGATCGGCCGCGAGTTTCGCGCCGAGGCCGACGAGCGCCACCCCGCACAGCGCGTCGAGCGGGCGCCGCACGCGCCGGTAGCCGCGCTGCGCGCGCGGGCTCGCGAACAGGTACGCGACGCACGAATACCAGCCGGCCGACAGCACGCCGATCGTCACCAGCACCGCGCCGTTAAACCACAGCGGCACGTGCGCGGGCAGCATCGCCGCGAACACGCTGGTCCAGAACGCGCACGATTTCGGGTTCGTCAGGCAGGTGAACAGGCCGCTGCGATAGGCGCGCAGGTAGTCGCGCGCGTGCGGCGCGGCCAGCGGCGCGGGTTCGTCCGGCGCGTCGGCCGGCGCCGCGTCGCGGCGCACGCCCGAGCGCAGCAGCTTGAAGCCGAAATACACGAGATACACGGCGCCGCCGATCCGGATCGCCTCGTACAGCCATTCGACCTGGTGCAGCACGGCCGCGAGGCCGAGCATCGCGAGCGTCGCCCATGCGATCGACGCGGTGCCGACGCCGAGCGCCGACGCGGCGCCGAGGCTGCGCCGCCCCGCGAGCGACAGTTGCGAAATCATGAAGAAATTCGGGCCGGGCGTGATTGCCGCGACGAGATAGACGACGGCGATTTGCAGCAGGATCGGCAGGTAGGACATGGCGGCGCGGCCCCGGGGCGGGGCGGTGGCGGGATGGGCAAGCCGTTAATGTAACGTGCGCCGCGCGGCCGTGCTTCAGCGGAACGTGATCGAACCGCGAGCGGGATCGTTATGGCGGATCGAGGCGCAGGCGCGCGATGTACGGCAGGTGGTCCGACAGCCACGCGGCCTCGCCGGACGGCGCGCGCCATTCGAGCGGCGTCAGGCCGCGCACGAACATCTTGTCGAGCGCGAGCGCCGGCGAGAACGCGGGGAACGTGCGGCCCGATTCGCCGAGCAGCGTCGCGACCTCGGACATCCCGATCTCGCCGAACAGCGCGACGGAATCGTTGCGCCAGTCGTTGAAGTCGCCGGCGAGCATCAGCGGGCCGTCGCCCGCGTTGCGCACGATCCAGTGCGCGATCCAGTGCATCTGGCGCAGCCGCGCGGCGCGCGTGAGCGCGAGGTGCGCGCACAGCAGCGTGACCGGGCGCGCGCCGGCGAGCGTCGCGCGCGCGACGAGCAACCCGCGCCGTTCGAAGCGGTGCGCGGAGATGTCCCAGCGGCCGCCGAGGTCGAGCGGATGCGGCGACAGGATCGCGTTGCCGTGCCGCCACGACGGCTTGAACACGTTCGGCCCGAGCGCGATCTGCCAGTCGAGCGCATGCGCGATCTCGGTGGCCTGGCAGTGCCACACGTCGTCGACCGCGTCGTCGATCTGCGCGCCGAAGCCGGGCGCGAGCACGGGGCGCGGCATGCGGCGCGCCATCGCTTCCTGCAGGAAATACACGTCGGCGTGCGTCGACTGCATCCAGTTGCGCATCGCGTTCCACGCGGTGAAGCCGAGCGGCGAGCGGCCCTTGTGCAGGTTCCAGCTGACCGCGGTGATTTCGTCGGGCGCGGCGTGCGGTTCGGCGAACGGCAGGGACAGGGCGTCGGCGGACATGACGTTCAGTCCTTCGCGACGTGCGCCCGCACGCGGTACACGAGGTGCGGGTGCTGTTCGACGAGCGTCCAGTCGGTCCACGCGTCGCCGCCAACCGACAGGCCGGGGTGGCTTGCGACGATCTGCCGCGGCGATGCGGGCACGCACGGATCGCTGCGCGTCGCGTTCTCGTCGTCGAGCGTTTCCTGCACGTCGAGCGCGAGCGACACCGTGTTCGCGCTAGCGTCGACCGCGAGCGGCGCGACCGTCACCGAGCGCGAGCGCTCGGTCGGCACGACGCGCGCGGCATTGCCGCAGCCGACCGGCACGGCGGACGGATAACGATGGGTATCGGTGCGGGTCTGACCCACGGTGGTGCGTTGCTGGAACGTGTCGATCGTCTGACCGTCGCGCACCACCTGGATCTCCCACGCGACGGAGGCCGGCGCGGGGCTCTGCGCATGGGCGGCGAGCGCGATGCTCGCGAGCAGGACGGCCAGGCCGTGTTTCAGCATGAAACGTCTCCGGAAACGCGGAATAGCGGGGAACGGACGCACATCTTACGCCCGAACGATTTCGATCGTGATGTGACAGGACCCGCCGCGACAGGTTCGCCGCGCGAGGCGGCCCTCTTCGAAAGGTAGGGCCGCGTCACGTGTTTTCAAGCGAAAAAGCGCGCGAACTCGGCGACCGGCGCGCGCTCGGTGACGAGGCGGTTCTCGATCGCGTCGGGGTCCGCATGGCCGAGCGACATGCCGCAGACGAATTGTTCGTTGGCGGGAATGCCGAGGTGTTCGGCGACGATCCGGTGAAACGGCACGAACGCGGCCTGCGGGCAGGTATCGAGCCCGCGTGCGCGCGCGGCCGTCATCACGCCGTGCAGGAACATCCCGCAGTCGAGCCATGCACCGTGCGTCATCACGCGATCGAGCGTGAAGAACAACGCGACCGGCGCATCGAAGAAACGGAAGTTGCGCGCGTGCTGCGCGTGCATGCGCGCCTTCTCGTCGCGGCCGATGGTCAACAGGCCGTACAGGTCCCAGCCGACCTTGCGGCGCCGGTCGATATACGGCGACACCCATTCGCGCGGGTAGTAGTCGTACTCGGCGACGTATTTTTCGTCGCGCGCGGGATCGTCGTGGGCTGCGCTCAGCGCGGCGGCGAGCGCATCGCGCGTGGCGCCCGTCGCGACGTACACGCGCCACGGCTGGATGTTGGTGCCCGACGGCGCGCGGCTCGCGGCTTCGAGGATCGCCTCGAGCGTGTCGCGTGGCACGGGTGTCGGCAGGAACGCGCGGATCGCGCGGCGCGACGTGAGCGCCGCGTCGACGGCGCCGATCGCATCGGCATCGACGCGCGCAGAGGCAGTGGGAACGGACATCGGCATACCTTCGGGACCGGGCGCGACGCGCCGCGCGGGCGCCGTCGGCGAGGGCCGGCTCGGCGGTTGAATGGGTGGGTGAACCGACGATCATACGCCGCGGTGTGCAGGCGTGCAGCGCGCGCCGGCTGTTAGCAGCACACTCGCGCGGCTGCTTGCTTGCGTGCGGTTACGGGACCGCTACACTGAAATCGTAAGGGTCTGATGGTTGTGTGACAGCAAGCGGCAGCGAGGTTGGTATGACGACGGCGATGGTGAAACAGGAACTGGCGGTGGCGTCCTTCAGCACGGTGTACGACCTCGAGCAGGTCGAGACCGCGCTGAGCGACCTGAACGAGAGCGCGAGCGACGCACTGCGCGCGACCTACGAGAGGATGCTCAAGACCGGCAATCTGCGCTTCTGCGTGAAGCCGAACCGGATGCCGTCGTTCGACACGCTCGGCGACGCGTTGCCGAATTTCACCGAGCCGCTCGGCGATGTGCGCAAGCAGGTCGCGTTGTGCCTCGAAACGGACGACCGGCTCGAACTGATGCCGATCCTGCTGCTCGGGCCGCCCGGCATCGGCAAGACGCATTTCGCGAAGGCGCTCGCGCAACTGCTCGGCACCGCATACCACTACGTGCCGATGAGTTCGCTGACGGCCGGCTGGATCCTGTCGGGCGCGTCGTCGCAATGGAAGAACGCGAAGCCGGGCAAGGTGTTCGAGGCGCTGGTGAACGGCAGCTACGCGAACCCGGTGATCGCGGTCGACGAGATCGACAAGGCCGGCAGCGACGCGCAATACGATCCGCTCGGTGCGCTGTATGCGTTGCTCGAGCACGACACCGCGCGCGCGTTCGTCGACGAATTCGCGGAAGTGCCGATCGATGCGGGCAACGTGATCTGGATCGCGACCGCGAACGACGCGCAGGCGATTCCGGAGCCGCTGCTCAACCGGATGAACGTGTACGAGATCGCGCCGCCCGATGCGGCCGGCGCGCGCCGGATCGCGCAGACGATCTACGACGAGATCCGCACGTCGCATGCGTGGGGGCGGCGTTTCCCCGAGATGCTCGGCGACGACGCGCTCGACGTGCTCGCCGCGACGCCGCCGCGCACGATGCGCCGCGCGCTGCTGCACGCATTCGGCGCCGCGCGGCTCGATGGCCGCGACGCGATCGCGCCGGGCGACATCCGCGCCGACGAGGGCGCCGCGAAGCGCCGGCCGATCGGCTTCTGAACTGGCGGCGCGCGCCGCGTCGCGCGCCGCGGTGGCGCGATCCGCATCCGTTCGGCAAGCGAATGAGCCGGGACGTACAATTCTCTTCTCTCCCCTCGACGCGTTAGCGACGCGAAACGTCATGGAGCAGATGGATTGTGTAGTCATCGGCGCGGGCGTGGTCGGTCTTGCGATTGCGCGCGAACTGGCCGCACGCGGGCGCGACACGCTCGTGCTCGAGGCCGCCGATGCGATCGGCACGGGCACGAGCTCGCGCAACAGCGAAGTGATCCACGCGGGGCTCTACTATCCGCGCGGGTCGTTGAAGGCGATGTCGTGCGTGCACGGGCGCGACCTGCTGTACGAATTCTGCGAGACGCATCACGTGCCGCACCGGCGTACCGGCAAGCTGCTCGTCGCGACGAGCGCCGCGCAGGTGAAGCAGTTGAAGGCGATCGCCGCGCGCGCGGCCGAAAACGGCGTGCTCGACCTGCTGCCGCTCACGCATGCCGAGGCGCAGACGCTCGAACCCGCGCTCGAATGCGTGGCGGCGCTGTTCTCGCCGTCCACCGGCATCGTCGACAGCCACCAGCTGATGCTCGCGCTGCTCGGCGCCGCGGAACGCGACGGCGCCGTGTGCGCGCTGAAATCCCCGGTCGAATCGATCGACGTGCTGCGCGGCGGGCGTTTCGTCGTACGCACGGGCGGCGATGCGCCGACCGAGATCGAGGCCGCCTGCGTGATCAACAGCGCGGGCCTCGGTGCGCAGGCGCTGGCGCGCCGCACCCGCGGCCTCGACCCGCGCTGGGTGCCGCCGCTCTATCTCGCGCGCGGCAATTACTTCAGCCTGTCGGGTCGCGCGCCGTTCTCGCACCTGATCTACCCGATGCCCGACCGCGCGGGGCTCGGCGTGCACCTGACGCTCGACTTGGCCGGGCAGGCGCGCTTCGGGCCGGATGTCGAATGGTGCGATTCGCTGCGCTACGAAGTGGATCCGGCCCGCGCGAGCGCGTTTTACGCGTCGATCCGCGCGTTCTGGCCGGGCCTGCCCGACGACGCGCTGCAGCCGGCGTACGCGGGCATCCGGCCGAAGCTCGCGGGGCCCGGCGAGCCGCCGGCCGATTTCATCGTGCAGGGCGCCGCGCAGCATGGCGTGCGCGGGCTCGTGAACCTGTTCGGCATCGAGTCGCCGGGGCTCACCGCGTCGCTCGCGCTCGCGCAGCGCGTGGGCGACATGGCGGCTTACCGCTGACGCGGCGCGCGCGCCGGCCGTGTGAAATTCCTTATCTCCAGGATTTCGGCGCGCACATTTATTCGCTTGAGCGTTATTCTGTCGAACGGCTGTCGCCAGAACAGCTTTCAAACCGATAACGTTGGAGCGAGTCCCCCATGAAAACATCCCGTCGGAGTTTCCTGATTACGAGCGTTGGCGTCGTCTCCGCGCTGGCGCTGTCGCGCGAAGCGCTGGCCGATGCGCCGATGCTGTCGGAAACCGATCCGACCGCGGTGGCGCTCGGCTACAAGGCCGATGCCACGAAGGTCGACAAGACGAAGTACCCGAAATACGCAGCGGGCCAGGATTGTGCGGCCTGCATGCTGTACCAGGGCAAGAAGGGTTCGGCTTCGGGCCCGTGCGGTGCCTTCCCCGGCAAGCAGGTGTCGGCGAAGGGCTGGTGCAGCGCATTCTCGAAGATGGGTTGAGGCCGCGGCGGCATCGTGCGATGCCGCAATGTGGCGAAAACCGCAAAACGCCCGCCATCGAAAGATGGCGGGCGTTTTTATTGCTTGAAAACGGTTCCGTCGCTTTCTACACTCGCTGCAAACCAGCGCGCTGCGGCACACCGCGTGCCGCGCCGGCCGACACGGCGAATTCACGAGGACGAGGCAGCATGGCGACGATTGCGAATTCAACGAAAACGATCCGGCCCGAGCGTGCGCTGAACCGGCGCGCGGTCGCGGCTGCCGTGATCGGCAATGCGCTCGAGTGGTACGACTTCACGGTGTTCGGTTTCATGACGGTCGTGATCGCCGAGCTGTTCTTCCCGACCTCCAGCGAATATTCGTCGCTGCTCCTGACCACCGCGACGTTCGGCGTCGCGTTCTTCATGCGCCCGATCGGCGGCATCGTGTTCGGGCTGTACGCGGACCGCGCCGGTCGCAAGGCCGCGCTGTCGCTCGTGATCCTGCTGATGACCGCCGGCATCTTCCTGCTCGCGATCGCGCCGCCGTATGCGGCGATCGGCATCGGCGGCCCGATCCTGATCGTGCTCGGCCGCCTGCTGCAGGGCTTCTCCGCGGGTGGCGAATTCGGCAGCGCGACGGCGCTGCTGATCGAGGCCGCGCCGTTCTCGAAACGCGGTTTCTACGGCAGTTGGCAGATGGCGAGCCAGGCGGCCGCGCTGCTGATCGGCGCGCTCGTCGGCGCGGCCGTCACGCGCGGGCTGTCGCACGACGCGCTGCACAGCTGGGGCTGGCGCGTGCCGTTCGTCCTCGGGCTCGTGATCGGCCCGATCGGTTTCTACATCCGCCGCCATCTGGCCGATTCGGAAGCGTTCCTGCATGCGCAGCAGAGCGCGCCCCGCGCGACGCTCGGCGACGTGTTCACGCGCCACCCGCGCGAGGTGCTGTGCGGGCTCGGCTCGGTGATCGCGCTGACGGTGACGATCTACGTGCTGATCAGCTATCTGCCGACCTTCGCGGTGAAGCAGCTGAAGCTGCCCTACGCCGAATCGTTCTACGCGGTGATCGTCGGCAACCTGCTGCTGATGGTGCTGTCGCCGGTCGCGGGCGCGTGGTCGGACCGCATCGGCCGCAAGGGGCTGTCGCTGTGGTCGCTCGTGCTGACGCTCGCGCTGATGTATCCGCTGTTCGCGTGGCTCGACGCGGCGCCGAGCATCGGGCGGCTGATCGCGGTGCAGGCCGTGCTGTCGGTGACGCTCGCCGGCTATTACGGGCCGTTCGGCGCGATGATCGCCGAGCTGTTCCCGGCCAACGTGCGCTCGACCGGGCTGTCGATCGCCTACAACGTCGCGGTGATGCTGTTCGGCGGCTTCGGACAGTTCATCGTCACGTGGCTGATCAAGGTCACGGGCACGCCGCTCGCGCCGACCTATTACGTGATGGCGGGGCTCGCGCTGTCGATCGTCGCGGTCGCGTTCGTGCCCGCGCGCAGCGCCGACCTCGACGCGCCGGCCTGACGGCCTACGGGCGCGTCATCGGATCGTTTCGCAAAACGCAATGATGTGCGGCCCGACGCGGAAAACGTCACGGTTCGCGTTCGCATTCGCGCCCGAATTGTTTAGTGGTCGAAGGAAACTTGCGCGGGATGAACGGAACTGTCGCTCGCGCGCGTTTTCGCATTTTTCGCCGGCGCAATACATCCGCAAAAACCCGCGCGCGCGTGTCTAGAAGAGTTTTTTCTCCTGCTTGTTGCACTATCGTTAGCTCAAGTAATATCCGCGTACACCGGCCCCTGGCGGGACCGGTTCCGATCTGGAGACCTGGAGGAAACATGGAATACAACCGTCTGTTGCACACCCTGCGTGTTACCGCCATTGCAGGCGTGGCAGCGGCATCGCTCGGCGTCGCGGGCTCTGCATTCGCACAGATCCCGAACAAAACGCTCGTCTACTGCTCAGAAGGCAGCCCGGCGGGTTTCGATTCCGCGCAATTTACGACCGGCGTCGATTTCACCGCCGCCACGTTCACCGTCTACAACCGTCTCGTCGAATTCGAGCGCGGCGGCACCAAGGTCGAGCCGGGGCTCGCCGAGAAGTGGGACGTATCGCCCGACGGCAAGGTGTACACGTTCCACCTGCGCCACGGCGTGAAGTTCCACACGACCGACTTCTTCAAGCCGACGCGTGAATTCAACGCGGACGACGTACTGTTCTCGTTCCAGCGCATGCTCGACCCGAACCAGGCGTTCCGCAAGGCGTATCCGGTGTCGTTCCCGTACTTCACGGACATGGGCCTCGACAAGCTGATCACGAAGGTCGAGAAGGTCGATCCGTACACGGTGAAGTTCACGCTGGCCGAGCCGAACGCGCCGTTCATCCAGAACATGGCGATGGAATTCGCGTCGATCCTGTCGGCCGAATACGGCGACCAGCTGATGAAGGCCGGCAAGGCCGCCGACATCAACCAGAAGCCGGTCGGCACGGGTCCGTTCATCTTCCGCAGCTACACGAAGGACGCGACGATCCGATTCGACGGCAATCCTGATTACTGGAAGAAGGGCGAAGTGAAGATCTCGAAGCTGATCTTCTCGATCACGCCGGATCCGGGCGTGCGCGTGCAGAAGATCAAGCGCAACGAATGCCAGGTGATGAGCTATCCGCGTCCGGCCGACATCGCGACGCTGAAGGCCGATTCGGGCGTCGACATGCCGTCGCAGGCGGGCTTCAACCTCGGCTACCTCGCGTACAACGTCGAGCACAAGCCGGTCGACAAGCTCGAGGTGCGTCAGGCGCTCGACATGGCGATCAACAAGAAGGCGATTCTCGAATCCGTCTACCAGGGTGCCGGCCAGGCCGCCAGCGCGCCGATGCCGCCGACCCAATGGTCGTACGACAAGAACCTGAAGATGGCCGCGAACGACACCGCGAAGGCGAAGGCGCTGCTCGCGAAGGCCGGTTATGCGAACGGTTTCGAGATCACGCTGTGGGCGATGCCCGTGCAGCGCGCGTACAACCCGAACGCCCGCCTGATGGCCGAGATGATCCAGGCCGACTGGGCGAAGATCGGCGTGAAGGCGAAGATCGTCACGTACGAGTGGGGCGAGTACATCAAGCGCGCCCACACGGGTGAGCAGGACACGATGCTGATCGGCTGGACGGGCGACAACGGCGACCCCGACAACTGGCTCGGCACGCTGCTCGGCTGCGAAGCGATCAAGGGCAACAACTTCTCGCACTGGTGCTACAAGCCGTTCGACGAACTGGTCCAGAAGGGCCGCACGACGACGGGCCAGGACGCGCGCACGAAGCTCTACATGCAGGCACAGCAGATCTTCGCGCAGCAGCTGCCGTTCTCGCCGATCGCGAACTCGACGGTGTACCAGCCGGTGCGCAAGAACGTCGTTGACATGCGCATCGAGCCGCTCGGCTATGCACGCTTCGACGGTGTCGGCGTGAAGTAATACGACCGGCGTAAGCTGTCTACGAAGACCGAAACCGGTAATTCATCCGGCGGCGGGAGGCCACGAGCTTCCCGTCGCCGGTCGCACATTTCCCACAAGAAAATACGAGACGCATCATGTTCACATTCGTGTTGCGCCGCGTGGGCATGGTGATCCCGACTTTCATCGGCATCACCATCCTGGCGTTTGCGCTGATTCACCTGATACCGGGCGACCCCATCGAAGTGATGATGGGCGAGCGCGGCGTCGATCCCGCCATGCATGCGGAGGCGATGAAACGCCTCGGGCTCGACCAGCCGCTGCCCATGCAGTACCTCCACTACATCGGCCGTGCGCTGCATGGCGACCTCGGCACGTCGATCATCACCAACACGAGCGTCGCGGGCGAGTTCTTTGCGCGCTTCCCGGCGACCGTCGAGCTGTCGCTGTGCGCGCTCGTGTTCGCGCTCGCGGTCGGGCTGCCGGCCGGCGTGATCGCCGCGCTGCGGCGCGGCTCGGTCGTCGACCACGGCGTGATGGGCACCGCGCTCACCGGCTATTCGATGCCGATCTTCTGGTGGGGGCTGATCCTCATCATGGTGTTTTCGTCATACCTCGGCTGGACGCCCGTGTCGGGGCGCATCGCCGTCGAATACGACTTCCCGCACCCGACGGGCTTCATGCTGATCGACGCGCTGCTCGCGCCGGACGAAGGCTCGTTCAAGTCGGCGGTCAGCCACCTGATCCTGCCCGCGATCGTGCTCGGCACGATCCCGCTCGCGGTGATCGCGCGGATGACGCGCTCGTCGATGCTCGAAGTGCTGCGCGAGGACTACATCCGCACCGCCCGCGCGAAGGGGCTGTCGCCCGCGCGCGTGGTCGTCGTGCATGCGCTGCGCAATGCGCTGATCCCGGTCGTTACCGTGATCGGCCTGCAGATCGGCACGCTGCTCGCGGGCGCCGTGCTGACCGAGACGCTCTTTTCGTGGCCCGGTGTCGGCAAGTGGCTGATCGATGCGATCGGCCGCCGCGACTATCCGGTCGTCCAGGGCGGCATCCTGCTGATCGCGACGCTCGTGATCGTCGTGAACCTGGTCGTCGACCTGCTGTACGGCGTGCTGAATCCGCGCATCCGCCACACGAGGTAATTCCATGAGCAATCTGCAAAACACCCTGCCGACCGAAACCGCGCCGGCCGGCGGCCGTGCGCTCGCGCTGCGCGAGTTCTGGGCCAACTTCTCGCGCAACCGCGGCGCCGTCGGCGCCGGCATCGTCGTGCTCACGCTGATCCTGATCGCGCTCCTCGCGCCGCTGATCGCGCCGCACAGCCCGGTCGAGCAATACCGCGACTACGTGAAGATCCCGCCCGCATGGCTCGACGGCGGCAACTGGAAATTCATCCTCGGCACCGACGAAGCGGGTCGCGACATTCTTTCGCGCCTGATGTACGGCGCGCGGATGTCGTTCTGGATCGGCTTCGTGTCGGTCGTGCTCGCGCTGATCCCCGGCATCGTGCTCGGGCTCGTCGCCGCGTTCTTCCAGAAGTGGGCCGACACGCCCGTGATGCGCATCATGGACGTGCTGCTCGCGCTGCCGTCGCTGCTGCTCGCGGTCGCGGTCGTCGCGATCATCGGCCCGGGCCTCATCAACACGATGTTCGCGATCGCGATCGTCGCGCTGCCGGCCTATGTGCGCCTCACGCGCGCGTCGGCGCTCGGCGAGCTGCAGAAGGAATACGTGACCGCGTCGCGCGTGGCCGGTGCCGGCACGCTGCGCCTGATGTTCTCGCAGGTGCTGCCCAACTGCACGGCGCCGCTGATCGTGCAGGCGACCCTCGGCTTCTCGTCGGCGATCCTCGATGCAGCCGCGCTCGGCTTCCTCGGTCTCGGCGTTCAGCCGCCGACCGCCGAGTGGGGCGCGATGCTGGCGTCCGCACGCGACTACATCGACAACGCATGGTGGATCGTGACGATGCCCGGCCTGTCGATCCTGATTTCGGTGCTTGCGATCAACCTGCTCGGCGACGGGCTGCGCGACGCGCTCGATCCCAAACTGAAACGGATGGCGTGACATGAGCAACAATCTTCTGACCATCCGCAATCTCGCGGTGAACTTCAACGGCCTGCCCGCCGTCGACCGGATCAACATGTCGATCGCGCCGGGCGAGGTGGTGGGCGTCGTCGGCGAATCGGGCTCGGGCAAGAGCGTGACGATGATGGCGCTGATGGGCCTGATCGACGCGCCGGGCAAGGTGACGGCCGACGAGGTCACGTTCGACGGCGTCGACCTGCTGAAGGCATCGCCGAAGGCGCGCCGCAAGATCGTCGGCAAGGACATCGCGATGGTGTTCCAGGACGCGCTGACGAGCCTGAATCCGAGCTACACGGTCGGCTACCAGATCAAGGAAGTGCTGAAGCTGCACGAAGGCCTGCGCGGCGACGCGCTGAACCGGCGCGCGCTCGAGCTGCTCGACCAGGTCGGCATTCCCGATGCGAAGAACCGCATCACGTCGTTCCCGCACCAGATGTCGGGCGGGATGAACCAGCGCGTGATGATCGCGATGGCCGTCGCGTGCAACCCGAAGCTGCTGATCGCCGACGAGCCGACCACCGCGCTCGACGTGACGATCCAGGCGCAGATCATGGATCTGCTCGTGAAGCTGCAGAAGGAGCGCGGGATGGCGCTCGTGCTGATCTCGCACGACCTGGCCGTGGTGTCGGAGGTCGCGCAGCGCGTCGCGGTGATGTACGCCGGCGAGATCATCGAGACCAACAGCGTGCCCGAGATCTTCCGCGCGCCGCATCATCCGTACACGGAAGCGCTGCTCGCGGCGATTCCCGAGCACAATAAGGGGGCGCGTCGCCTTGCCGCATTGCCCGGCATGGTGCCCGGCCGCGATGATCGCCCGTCCGGGTGCCTGTTCGCGCCGCGCTGCAAGTATGTCGTCGACGATTGCCGCAAGGCGCGGCCGGCGCTCGATACGCTGGTGTCCGGCAACGATGCGATGCGCGCGCGCTGCATCAAGCCGCTCAATGTTTCCAACCTCGACCTGACGGGAGGCGCGCGATGAACGCAGTCCACGAAACGAGCGCGCCGCACGACGAGGACGTCGTCCTGGTCGCCGACCAGCTCGCGAAACACTACTCGGTGAAACGCGGCATGTTCGGCCAGGGCACGGTGAAGGCGCTCAACGGCGTGTCGTTTTCGCTCAAGCGCGGCAAGACGCTCGCCGTCGTCGGCGAATCCGGTTGCGGGAAGTCGACGCTCGCGCGGCAGCTGACGATGATCGAGACGCCGACGTCCGGCCACCTGTCGATCGACGGCAAGGACGTCGCGGGCGCGGACCGCCACCGGGTCGCCGACCTGCGCCGCCGCGTGCAGATGGTGTTCCAGAACCCGTTCGCGTCGCTCAACCCGCGCAAGACCGTCGAGCAGACGCTCGCCGAGCCGCTCGAGATCAACGCGAACCTGACGGCCGCCGAGCGCGCGCAGCGCGTCGCGCAGATCATGCGCACGGTCGGCCTGCGGCCCGAGCACGCGAAGCGTTATCCGCACATGTTCTCGGGCGGCCAGCGGCAGCGTGTCGCGATCGCGCGGGCGATGATCCTCGATCCGCGGATCGTCGTCGCGGACGAGCCGGTGTCCGCGCTCGACGTGTCGATCCAGGCGCAGATCCTGAACCTGTTCATGGATCTGCAGGAGCAGTTCAAGACGAGCTACGTGTTCATCTCGCACAACCTGTCGGTGGTCGAGCACGTCGCGGACGACGTGATGGTGATGTACTTCGGCAGTGTCGCCGAGCTCGGCGACAAGGCGACGATCTACGCGCGGCCGCGCCATCCGTACACGCGTGCGCTGATGTCGGCGACGCCGGCGATCTTCGAGGAAGACCGCCGCGTGCAGATCAAGCTGCAGGGCGAGCTGCCGTCGCCGCTCAATCCGCCGTCGGGCTGCGCGTTCCATCAGCGCTGCCCGTACGCGGTCGAGCGCTGCCGCGCCGAGGAGCCGCAACTGCGCGACGTCGACGGCCGGCGCGTGGCCTGCCATCGCGCCGAGGAGGTAGGGGAGGCGAATGCCTGAAGCGTTGGCGGCGCGCGCGTCCGGCGTGCGCCGTTCGGGGGCTGGCAGTGCGCGCGTGATGCGCGCGTACCGCCACGCACGCCGCTGGGGCGTGCGTACCGTCACGGGCGCGGCGCTGGCCGGCGCGTGCGTGGTGGCCGGCTTCGTGGTTCCCGTCGAGTCCGCGCGCGCCGAAGGGCGCGCGCCGGCCACCTCGCCGATTCATCCGTCGCAAGTCCCGCCGCCCGGCATGAGCCTGCCGGGCTTCCACGCGCCTGCCGTGTCGGACGGCACGGTCGCGCGCGGCACGGTGCGCGTGCAGCCCGCGCGCATGCCGTTCTACGTCGCGACCAAGGGCAAGGTCACGCTCTACGTGCTCGGCACGCTGCACACGGGCGACCCGTCCGATTACCCGAGCGCGCAACCGTTCCGGCCGCGCATCCTCGCGGCGCTCGCCGCGTCGCCGACGCTCGCGCTCGAGCTGTCGCCGGACGATCTGCTCGAATCGCAGGACGACGTGTCGAAGTACGGCATCTGTCGCTACCCGTGCCTGCAGCGCCTGCTGCCGGAGCCGCTGTGGCTGCGGCTCGCGGCGCGCCTGCACGGCAACCCGGCCGCGCTCGCCGAGATCCGCAAGATGCGGCCGTGGCTCGCGGCGCTCGTCGTCGAGACCTACGATTCGCTGTCGGCCGGCCTGCAGACCGAATACGGCACCGAGGCGCAGCTGCAGAACGTGTTCCTGAAGAAGAAGGGCGGCCGCGTGATCGGGCTCGAGACGCTCGCCGAACAGATGCGCGCGTTCACCGGGCTCACGCTGGCCGAGCAGCGCGAGATGCTCGCGCAGGACATGGTGCAGACACCCGCGCAGAACGCCGACGACATCAAGTCGCTGCACCGGCTGTGGCGAATTGGCGACGCCGATGCGATCTCCGCATGGGCGGTCGCGAAGACCGAGCGGCTCGCGCGTTCGAAGGCGTTGTCAGCGTCGATCGACAACAAGATCGTGTACGAGCGCAACCGGCGCTTCGTTGCACGGATGACCGCAATCGCCGCGCCGAACCGGCCGCTGTTCGTCGCGATCGGCGCGCTGCATCTGGGCGGCCCGCGCGGCGTGCTCGAATTGTTGCGTCAACAAGGTTACAGCGTCGACGCGAACTGAACATCGCCGTCGCGCCCGAATCGATCCTCCCCTGTTTGATCGACGCCGTCCGGATCGCGTCAAACGCCTGTATGGGCGTGCCATTCGATAAGGAAAACCCTCGATTCGTCGGAAAATAGCGTTTCAAACGATTGACATCCCGTTCTGCCAATATCTATTCTTCGATCCACAAGTTGAAAAAATGAAAAGAATAGAAAAAGTTCTACGGGGTAGCAGAAAAGAAAGCGCGGGGTGAGCGCGTTGCCGGCACGTGGTGCACACGTGCCGGCCGCGGAAAGTGTCTGCATGTACGGCGGGGCCAATCATCGTCGGACAACAACAAGGCATGCAGGCCGACTTGCGAATAAGCAACGCTCCGTCGTCCAACCGGGGTAAGCAGTGAATCGGGCGGCGGCGGACGTTTTTTAATCCGGAAGATTTTTCCGGTCACCGTCGAAAGACGGTTTCGGGGGGTGAATCGACAGACGGCGAAGCCGCAGCGATTGCACCAACGGAAAAGCGCCACGAGGGCGCTTTTTTCTTTTGGGCGACGGCATCACGCATTGCGCGCGATACCGCGGATACGTGTCACGCGCCTTCGTCCGCCTGCAGCGCACCCGGCGCCACCACGTCGACACCGGCTGCCTCGAGCGCCGCCCGAATCCGCTTCGCGAACGCCAACGCGTGCGGTCCGTCGCCGTGCAGGCAGACGGTCTGCGCATTGAGCGGCACCCATTCGCCGCTCAGTGCACGCACCTGCCGGTTGCGCACCATGTCGAGCGTGCGCGCGAGCACCGCGTCTTCATCGTCGATCAGCGCGCCGGGCTGGCTGCGCGGCACGAGCGAGCCGTCCGCCCGGTAGCCGCGATCGGCGAACACTTCCTCCACCGCGGCGAGCCCCGCATGCCGCGCGGCCGCGACGAACACGCTGTTCGCGAGCCCGAACACCGCGAGCGACGGATCGAAATCGTGGATCGCGGACACCACCGCATCGGCGATCATCGGGTCGCGCGCGGCCTGGTTGTACAGCGCGCCGTGCGGCTTCACGTGCGCGATGCGCCCGCCTTCGGCCTGCGCGATCGCCGACAGCGCGCCGAGCTGGTACAGCACGCCGGCATAGATGTCGCCGGCCGGCAGCTGCATTTCCTTGCGGCCGAAATTCTCCGGATCGTGAAAGCTCGGGTGCGCGCCGATCGACACGCCCTTCTGCACGGCCCAGCGCACGCAGTCGCGCATCGCATTCGCGCCGCCTGCATGCCACCCGCATGCGATGTTCGCCGACGTGACGAGGTCGAGCAGCGCCTCGTCCGATCCGCATCCTTCGCCGAGATCGGCATTCAGATCGATTTCCATGATGTTCCTCGTCCACAAATTGCGTGGCGCGTCTTTCGTACTGCTTCCGCCATTGTCACGCTGCGCGCGATTGCGCGCGGCGGCGCGCTTCCTCGCGCATGTCGATCGCGACGTCGATCTGCCGCAGATAGGCACGTTCTGCAGTCAGGGCGGCGCGCGCGGCGTCGGGTGTCGTGCGCACGAAGCGGATCGGCAGGTTGAGCCGCGCCTGCGCAAGCTTCCACAGATCGGCGCGGATCACCGTGCCGATCTTCGGGTAGCCGCCGGTGGTCTGCGCGTCGTGCATCAGCACGATCGGCTGGCCGTTCGGCGGCACCTGGATCGTGCCGGGCAGCACCGCGTGCGACAGCAGCTCGACCGGCCGCTCGCGCACGAGCTCCGCGCCGGCGAGGCGATAGCCCATCCGGTTGCTGTTCGCGGTGACGAGCCATTCCTCGTCCCAGAACGCCTGCTGCGAATCGGCCGCGAACGACGCGTAGTCGGGGCCCGGCAGCACGCGCACGGGCATCGCCCACGGCGCATGCGCGGGGCGGTGCCGGCGCGGCGGCTCGTCGATGCGCACGAACGCGCACCACGCGGGCGCCTTCACGCCGAATTCGGGCGCATCGGCCGCAAGGCAGCCCGCGCCGGCCGGCGGCACACCGACCGGGAGCCGATCGCCGTCGCGCAGCGTGCGGCCGCCGAGGCCGCCGAAGCGCGACGCGAGATCGGTGCTGCGCGAGCCGAGCATCGGCAGCACGTCGATGCCGCCCGCGATGCACAGATAACCGCGCATCCCGCGTTTCGCGGCTGGCAGCACGAGCGTCTGACCGGCGTCGACCGGCAGGCTCCACCACGAATACACGCGTTCGCCGTCGAGCGTCGCGCCGAACTCGGTGCCGGTGATCGCGATGCGGGTGGCCCGCGTGAAGCGGAAGGCGGCCGGGCCGATCGTGATCTCGACGGCCGCCGCGTCGGGGCGGTTGCCGACGAGCCGGTTGCCGACCTCGAGCGCGAGGCCGTCGAGCGCGCCGCCCTGCGCGACGCCGAGATGGCGCGCGCCGCGGCGCCCAAGATCCTGCACGGTCGACAGCGGGCCGGCCCGCAACACTTCGATGGTGCCCGGTGCGTTGCTCTGGGTCATCGTGCGTCGACTCCCGCAATGGTGAAGCGGACCCGGTCGCCGGGCAGCAGCAGCGTCGGCTGCGGTCGCGTCGGATCGAACAGCACGTGCGACGTGCGGCCGATCAGTTGCCAGCCGCCGGGGGACGTGGCCGGGTAGATGCCCGTCTGCGCGCCGCCGATGCCGACCGAGCCGGCCGGCACCTCGAGACGCGGCGCCGCGCGGCGCGGCGTGTGCAGCGACGTATCGAGGCCGCCCAGATACGCGAAGCCCGGCTGGAAGCCGACGAAGAACACGACGTATTCGCCGGCAACATGGCGCGCGACGACCTCGTCGGCCGACAGGCCAGTGTGCGCGGCGACGGCCGGTAGGTCGGGGCCGGCTGCGCCGCCGTACTCGACCGGGATCTCGACGTCGCGGCCGTCGGCGTGCTCGACGTCGGCGGTTTCCCACGCGTCGCGCAGCGCCGGCGTGAGCGACGCGGCCGTCGCGGCGAGCGGGTCGAAGACGATGGTCAGGTTGTTCATGCCCGGCACGACGTCGATCACGTCGGGCCACGCGCGCGCGGCCTCGGCAACGGCCCAGACGCGGCGCTGGCAATCGAGCGTGGCGGGCGGCGGCACCTCACAGACGAGGGCGGCATCGCCGAGCGGATAAATGCGGGGTTGCGTCATCGGACTGGCACGGTTCGGACGGCAATGTTAGCGCACATTGTCAATAAGATATCGATAACTTCCCAATAAGCGTTTTCGCCTAGCCCGTATACCCGGGCTTCTGACGTACACTCGGCAAACCCTGACATCCTGCTTGCGCCGCCCTTCCATGAAGCGTCCTCCGACCAAGATCGTGTCATCCGAACACCTCGTTTCCGATTCGAGCGCGGAGCTGTCGGAGCTCGAATACGGGCTCATCATGGCCGGCAACGCGTTCAATCGCTGGATGGTGCGCTGCATGTCGGCAGCCGGCGCGAAGGACATGACGGCGGTCGAGGTATCGCTGCTGCACCACGTCAGCCATCGCGAACGCAAGAAGAAGCTCGCCGACATCTGCTTCGTGCTCAATATCGAGGATACGCACGTCGCGACCTATGCGCTGAAAAAACTGATCGCCCGCGGCTATGTGAAGAGCGAGAAGAGCGGCAAGGAAGTGTTCTTCTTCGCGACCGACGCGGGCCGCGAACTGTGCCTGAAGTATCGCGAGGTGCGCGAGCACTGCCTGATCGAGACGCTGAAGGACAGCGGGCTCACCAACGCGCAGATCGGCGACGCGGCGCAGTTGCTGCGCCACGCATCGGGCCTGTACGACACGGCCGCGCGCGCGGCGGCGTCGCTGTAAACGATTGCGGAAATCATTGCGCGCGGCCAGGCGCTGACGGGCGTGCGGCGACGACCGTGGCGCGCCGCGCCGCGTCATCCGGCGGCCGGGTAGAGCGCGCCGTCGGTCACGATCCAGCGCAGCGCGAGATCGTGCGCTTCGGCCGGCAGCGCATCGACGCGGCACGCTTCATAGGCGATGCCGACCGTCACGGGCAGCGCGTCGCCCGGCCATGCGGCGAGCGTGCGGTCGTAGTAGCCGCCGCCGTAGCCGAGCCGGTAGCGCTGCGGATCGAATCCCACACAGGGAATCAGCAACAGGTCGGGCACGACGTCGATTCCCGACGTCGGTTCCGGAATCCGGTGATGACCTTCGCGCATCGGCGTGTGCGCATCCCATGCATGGAACGCGAGCGGCGCGTGCCGCTCGCCGATCACCGGCAGCGCGGCGCGCCGGCCGGCGCCCGCCGCGCACCACGCGAGCACCGCGTCGCGCGCATCGAATTCGCCCGGCAGCGGCCAGTAGAACCCCACCGTGCGCGGCGCGAGCCGTTCGAGCAGCGTGCGCAGCCGCGCGTCGAGCGCGGCGTTCGCGGCGGGTTGCGACGCGGCGTCGCGGCGCGCGCCGGACAGCGTTTTGCGCAGCGCAACCTTCGGGTTCGGCACAGGGTTGCGTGCTATGCTTTCGCTCAATTCGTGCTCCATTCAAAACGATGTCGAACAGCCTTTTTCGAGTATATCGCGCGGTCGCGCTGACGCTTTCCGCCGCCGCGCTCGTCGCGGGCACGACCGCGTGCGCGGCACCGGGCGACGACACGGTCGCCGGGGATGACCAGACCTTCGTGCAGCTTCGCGAAGCCGCGCGCCGCAACGACGCGGCGAAAGCCGCGCAGCTCGCGTCGATGATCCCGAACTATCCGGTACCGTCCTACGTCGAGTATTTCCAGATCAAGCCGCAGCTGTTCGATTCGACGGGCCGCGCGCGCGTCGATGCGCCGGACGCGCCCGTGCAGTCGTTCCTGCAGCGCTACGACGGCCAGGCGATCGCCGACCGCCTGCGTAACGATTACCTGCTCGTGCTCGGCGCGCGCCACGACTGGCGCAGCTTCGACGATCAATACAAGCGCTTCGTGCTCGACGACGACACGCAGGTCAAGTGCTACGCGCTCGAATCGCGCGCGGCGCGCGGCGAGAACGTCGCCGAGGCGGCGCGCGCGCTGCTCGTCGAGCCGAAGAACTATGGCGACGCGTGCGTCGACCTGATCACCGCGCTCACGGTCAACCAGCAGTTCACGAACGACGACGTGTGGCAGCAGGCGCGTCTCGCGTACGAACAGAACTACACGACGCTCGGCGGCAAGATCGTCGACGCGCTCGGCCCGCGCCCGGTCGGCTTCGACCAGGCGACGAGCGCGCCGCCGCTGTACCTCGCGCGCGGCGTCGGCCCCGACGCGGTGTCGCACCAGCTCGCGCTGATCGCGCTCGGCCGCATGGCGCGCAACGATCCGGACGCAGCCGCCGGGATGCTGACGTCGGTCGCCGGCTCGCTCACGAAGCAGGAGCAGGCGATCGCGTGGGGTGCGATCGGCTACCAGGGCGCGATCAAGCGCTCGCCGCTCGCGTCGGTCTGGTATGCGAAATCCGCGAATGCACCGCTGTCGAACCCGGGCTACGAATGGCGCACGCGCGCCGCGCTGCTCGCCGGCAACTGGCCGATGGTGCGCTGGTCGATCGAGCAGATGCCGCCGTCGCTGCGCGACGATCCGGCGTGGATCTACTGGCATGCGCGCGCGCTCAAGCAGAGCGGCGACACGCTGCAGGCGAACCAGGAATTCGAGCAGGTCGCGGGCCAGTTCAACTTCTACGGGCAGCTCGCCGGCGAAGAACTCGGCCAGCGCACGACGATCCCGCCGCGCACGAAGGTGAGCGACGCCGAGATCGACGCGATGAGCAAGATTCCGGGCTTCGCGCTCGCGCAGCGCTTCTACGCGCTGAACCTGCGCCTCGAAGGCAACCGCGAATGGAACTGGCCGCTGCGCGGGATGACCGATCGCCAGCTGCTCGCGGCCGCCGAGTACGGCAAGCGCGTCGAGCTGCTCGACCGCACGGTCAACACGGCCGACCGCACGAAGGCCGAGCACGACTTCACGCTGCGCTACCCGTCGCCGTACCGCAACATCGTCGAGCGCTATGCGCAATCGACGGGCCTCGACGTCGAATGGGCGTACGGGCTGATCCGCCAGGAGTCGCGCTTCATCACGAGCGCGCGTTCGTCGGTGGGCGCGGGCGGCCTGATGCAGCTGATGCCGGCCACCGCCCAGATGGTCGCGAAGAAGCTCGGCATGGGCGCGATCACGCGCGCGCAGATGCACGACATCGATACCAACATCCAGCTCGGCACCTGGTATCTGTCGGACATCTACAATAACTTCGACAGCTCGCCGGTGCTGGCCACCGCCGGCTACAACGCGGGCCCGGGCCGGCCGCGCCAGTGGCGCCAGGTGTTGACGCAGCCGGTCGAAGGCGCGATCTTCGCGGAGACGATTCCGTTCAACGAGACGCGCGACTACGTGAAGAACGTGCTGTCGAATACCGTCTACTACGCGGCGCTCTTCGAGGGCAAACCGCAGTCGCTGAAGAAACGTCTAGGCATGATCTCGCCCTGATCCGCAATCTTCACACTGCCGCGCGAGACGCGGCAGTGTTCTTTTGAGGTCCCGAACATATGGATCGCCAGACCGTCGCGCTGCTGGGCGGCACCGGCTTCATCGGCAGCCGGCTCGTCAATGCGCTGATCGACGCCGGCAAGCAGGTACGGATCGGCACGCGGCGGCGCGACCACGCGCGCCACCTGCAGATGCTGCCGGTCGAGATCGTCGAGCTCGAGGCGCTCGACACGCGCACGCTCGCCCGCTTCGTCGCCGGTGCGCACGCGGCGATCAATCTCGTCGGCGTGCTGCACGGCGGCCGCGGCACGCCGTATGGGCCCGGCTTCGAGCGCGCGCACGTCGCGCTGCCGGCCGCGCTCGCGAGCGCCTGCACCGAGGTCGGCGTGCGGCGCCTGCTGCACATGAGCGCGCTCGGCGCCGATTCGCGCGGCGCGAGCATGTACCAGCGCTCGAAGGGCGACGGCGAAGCGGCGCTGCATGCGATCGCGGCGACCGATTCGCTCGCGCTGACGATCTTCCGCCCGTCGGTCGTGTTCGGCCCCGGCGACGCGTTCCTCAATACGTTCGCGAAGCTGCAGCGCACGGTGCCGGTGCTGCCGCTCGCGATGCCCGATGCGCAATTTCAGCCCGTGTTCGTCGGCGACGTCGTGCGCGCGTTCGTCAACACACTCGATCTCGCGGCCGCGCACGGCAAGACCTACGAGCTCGGCGGCCCGACCGTCTATACGCTCGAGCAACTGGTGCGTTATTGCGGCACGCTGGTCGGCCGGCAGGCGCGCATCGTGCGGCTGCCCGACGCGCTCGCGCGGCTGCAGGCCAGCGTGTTCGAATGCCTGCCCGGCGAGCCCGTGATCACGCGCGACAATCTCGCGTCGATGTCGGTGCCGAACGTGCTGTCGGGGCCGCTCGCGCCGGAACTCGGGATCTCGCCTGCGAGTCTCGAAAGCATCGCGCCCGCCTATCTCGGCAACGCCACGCAGCGGTCCCGGTTCGACTGGTTCCGCTCGCGTCGCCACTAGGCCTGCCCGGTGCCGTCGTTCGGCACCGCTTTTTTCACCTTCGCGTTTTCCGGAACACCGTCATGAAACTCGTCATTGGAGACAAGAACTACTCGTCGTGGTCGATGCGTCCGTGGCTGCTGCTCACGCATTTCGGCATCCCGTTCGACGAGATCGCGGTCGAGCTGCGTCGCGACGACACGACCGCGCGCATCCTCGAGTATTCGCCGTCCGGCAAGGTGCCGTGCCTGGTCGACGACCACGGCGTCGCGATCTGGGATTCGCTCGCGATCGCCGAGACGCTCGCCGAACGCTATCCGCAGTTCCCGATGTGGCCGGCCGACCCGCTGGAGCGCGCGCATGCGCGCTGCGTCGCGGCCGAGATGCACGCGGGCTTCGCGGCGCTGCGTACGCAAATGGGGATGAACGTGCGCGCGTCGATGCCGGGGCGCGGCGCGACGCCCGACGCGCTCGCCGATGTCGCGCGCATCGATGCGCTGTGGAGCGCATGCCTCGAAGCGTCGGGCGGGCCGTTCCTGTTCGGCGAATTCGGGATCGCCGATGCGATGTACGCGCCCGTCGTGATGCGCTTCAACACGTACGCGCCGGGCCTGTCGCCGGAAGCGGCCGGTTACGCGGCACGCGTGACGGCGCTGCCGGCCGTCCAGCGCTGGATCGACGCGGCGCGCCGCGAAACGACCGTGATCGCCGACTACGAGCCGACGCGATGAACATCTATGCGGTAGGCGGTGCGATCCGCGACGAATTGCTCGGCGTGCCCGTGCAGGACCGCGACTACGTGGTGGTGGGCGCGACGCCCGAGCAGATGGCCGCGCAGGGTTTCCGGCCGGTCGGCAAGGATTTCCCGGTGTTCCTGCATCCGCAGACGCAGGAGGAGTACGCGCTGGCGCGCACCGAGCGCAAGACGGCGGCCGGCTATCACGGCTTCCAGTTCCATTACGCGCCGGACGTGACGCTCGACGAGGATCTCGCGCGGCGCGACCTGACGATCAACGCGATGGCGCGCGAGGTGAGCCCGGAGGGCGTGCTGGTCGGGCCCGTGATCGATCCGTTCGACGGGCAGGCCGACCTGCGTGCGCGCGTGTTCCGGCACGTGAGCGACGCGTTCGTCGAGGATCCGGTGCGGATCCTGCGCATTGCGCGCTTCGCCGCGCGGTTCGCGGATTTCACGGTCGCGGACGAAACGCTCGCGCTGATGCACCGGATGGTCGACGCGGGCGAGGTCGACGCGCTGGTGCCCGAACGTGTGTGGCAGGAAATCGCGCGCGGGCTGATGGAGGCGAAGCCGTCGCGGATGTTCGCGGTGCTGCGCGAGTGCGGCGCGCTCGCGCGCATCCTGCCCGAAGTCGATGCGCTGTGGGGCGTGCCGCAGCGCGCCGACTACCACCCGGAAGTCGACACGGGCGTGCACGTGATGATGGTGGTCGACTATGCGGCGAAGCAGGGTTATTCGCTGCCGGTGCGCTTCGCGGCGCTCACGCACGATCTCGGCAAGGCGACGACGCCCGCGGACGTGCTGCCACGCCACGTCGGCCACGAAGGCCGCAGCGTCGACCTGCTCAAGCCGTTGTGCGAGCGGCTGCGCGTGCCGAACGAATGCCGCGATCTCGCGCTGGTGGTCGCGCGCGAGCACGGCAACCTGCATCGCGTGATGGAGATGGGCGCGGCCGCGCTGGTGCGGCTGTTCGAGCGCAGCGACGCGTTGCGCAAGCCCGCGCGTTTCGCCGAGATGCTGCAGGCCTGCGAATCGGATGCGCGCGGGCGGCTCGGGCTCGACACGCAGCCGTATCCGCAGGCCGAGCGGCTGCGCGTGGCGCTCGCGGCCGCGCGCAGCGTCGATGCCGGCGCAATCGCGCGCGGCATCGGCACCGATACGGAGAAGATCAAGGATGCCGTGCATCGCGCGCGGATCCAGGCCGTCGCGCAGGCGCTCGAGATCGGCGAATAAGGACGGGCGGCGCGCGCCCGCAAGCCGCCGTTACGACTTCTTGCGCGTGGCCGCCTTGCGGGCCGGGGTGGCGGCGGCCGGGCGTTTGCCGGCGGCGGCGCGCGGCTTCGCCGATACCTTCTTTTTTTCCACCGTGCTGGCCGGCCGTGCCGCGTCGGCGTCGCGCTCGCGTTTCGGCGCCGGCTCGCGGCGGCTCACGCGCGGCTCGCCCGGCGCGGGCTGCCTGATTTCCATCGTCGCGGAGACGAATTCCGCGCAGCTGTCGTCGAACAGCGGCAGCGTGCCGACCGCGATCAGCTCGGCGGGCCCGTCGCCCACGTTGGCGACGCGATGCCGCTTGCGCGCGTCGAAGTGCAACGAGTCGCCGGGCGACAGCGGGTAATCCTTCTTGCCGACCGTGTAGCAGATGCGGCCGGTCAGCACGTACACGAACTCGTCGCCGCCGTGCGACACCCATTCCGAGCGGTAGCCTTCCATCATCCGCACCTTCACCGCGTTGATCAGGCTGCCGTCGAACGTGGTGGAGAGGCGTTCGTACCACTGCGACGTGCTGTCGACCGCGTACGGCTCGCGGCTGCCCGCGTGCGAATCGGGTTGCGCCTGGCGCGGCTGGTCGATCAGCGCGCCGAGCGGCACGTCCAGCGCTTTCGCGACGTTGACGAGCGACGACAGGGAGATGCCCGTGAGATGGCGCTCGACCTGGGACAGGAACCCGACCGACAGCTTCGCTTCGGTCGCGACTTCCAGCAGCGTCTTCTTTGCTTCCCGGCGCAGGCGGCGAATGCGCTGGCCGATACGCATGATGTCTGAATCCATGAATCTCTTTCGTGGCAACGAGTCGGGAGGCGAGCGGAGGGGCGGTGCAGTCGCCGGGAAGTTGGGTTCCGCGAATCGCACGAAGCACGGCCGTCGGGACGCCGATGCCGGCGCATTGTACCGCGCGGTTCGGGCGCGCGAAGCCGCGTTGCGCGGGCCTGCGGCACCGTGTCGCCGATTTTAGTCCTACGAAAATTTTAGCTTGACCTCAATTTCCGCCTGCTCTAGATTCTGTCGCGCGCATCAAAAAAAGTTAAGTGAGACAAAAATTTCCGCGGACCTGCCGCTGGCACAGCCCGGCGGCCCGGCGACGTGCAGTGCCGCGCGTCGTCCGCGCAGCGGCGCCGTGTCGCGTCACGCCCGTTTCAGGCGTGCGCCCCGCCGCGTCGCACCGCCGACCGCCGACAACAATGAATAACGTGGGGATCCGATGATCGATCGACTGCAATACAACTTCTCCGGCCTTCCCCCGTACGACGCGTCCGTCGCCGACACGCAGGCCGGCCTGGCGCGCCTGCTCGACGCCGCGCGGCTCGACGCGGTGGTGGTCACGTCGCAGGACGAATACGTCACCGAATACCTGCCGCGCAGCAACAACCCGCGCTACGCGCTGTCGGGCTTCGACGGCTCGGCCGGCTGCGGGATCTTCCTGAGCGCGGCGACCGCGCAGGCGCTCGGCGTGCCGCCGTTCGTGCTGTTCGTTGACGGCCGTTATCACTTTCAGGCGGACCAGCAGTGCGATCCGGCACGCGTGCGCATCGAGAAGCTCGGGATGGGCGTGACGATCTGGCAGGCGCTGGCCGACTGGCTGGTCGCGCACGCAAGCCGGCTCGCCCGGGTCGGCTACGACGCGCTGCGGGTCAGCGTCGCGCAGCGCGACCGGTTGTTCGAGCAGGCGCAGGCCGCGGGGCTGGACTGGACGAGCTTCGCCGAGCGCGAGATCGACCGCGCGATCGCGCTGCCGGGCTGGGTCGTCGAACGGCCGATTTTCGAACTGCCGGAATCGATGACCGGCCTGAGCGTCGCGCAGAACCTCGACACGCTGAGCCGCAAGCTCGCCGCGCATACCGGCGCGGCCGACGGCAAGACCGCGTTCTTCTCGTGCGCGTCGGACGATCTCGCGTACCTGCTGAACAGCCGCGGTTATCACATCCCGAACGCGTCGTCGCACCTCGGCTTCCTGTTCGCGGTCGGCGGGCAGGTCGCGCTGTTCCTGCCGGAAGGCTGCGACCGCTGCGACGTCACGCTCGAATCGTATCCGGCGCTGCACGTGATCCGGCGCGATGTCGCGGCGCTCGAGCGCTTTCTCGCGCAGTTTGCAGTCGATCACGTGTGCTACGGCTTCGAATCGGTGAACTGCGCGCTCGTCGACGCGGTGAGCCGCGTGTGGCCGCAGGCGCGGCATGCCGACTTCAACCCGATCGAGGCGATGCGGGCCGCCAAGACGCCGGCGGTGCTCGACCGGTTCCGCGACGCGTTCGCGCGCAGTTCCGCGGCGATCGCCGAGACGATGCGCTGGGCGAAGACCGGCGAGCCGGGCGCACGCCACACCGAATACGACCTGGCGCGCACGATCAACGACGCGTACGGCGCGCGCTCGGCGGTGGCGCTGACGTTTCCGTCGATCGCGGCGAACGGCGCGAACAGCGCGTTCGCGCATTACACGGCGGCGAGCGCCGACGTCGAGCTGACGGAAGGCGAGCTCGTGCTGCTCGATAGCGGCGCGTACTACGAAGCCGGCTTCGCGACGGACTGCACGCGCGTCGTGCTGCGCCGGACGCATGCGGATACGGTCGCGCAGCCGTGGCAGCGCGAGATCTACACGGTCGCGCTGAAGGCCTGCATCAAGGGGCTCGTCACGCGCTTTCCGAGCACGGCGACGGGCGGCGACGTCGATGCGGTCGTGCGGCAGGTGTGCCTCGACCACGGCCACGATTTCGGTCACGGCACCGGTCACGGCGTCGGCATTCACGTGCACGAGGGCGGCGTGCGGTTCGCGCCGGGCGCGAAGTACGGGCTGGTGCCGAACGCGGTGATCTCGGTCGAGCCGGGCATCTACGTGCAGGGCAAGGGCGGCGTGCGGATCGAGAACATCGTGATCATCCGGCCGGACGAAACGCAGCCGGACACGGTGACGTTCGAGAACATCGTGACGGTCGGCTACGACTGGGACCTGATCGATCTCGACCTGCTGAACGACGACGAGCGCGCGTACCTGCGCGACTACGAGCGGCTGTGCGCGGAGCGCGGCACGCAGGTGACGGCGTGCCCGCTGCTGTAAGCGGCGCCGGCGCGGGCGGCGTCGGCCGCCCGCTTTTCCCCGGTCATCGATGACCGGTCATCAGAGCCGGATCAGGATCCGGCTCCATTTCAGTCCAGCAACCGCGCGCGCACGAACGGCGTGATCCGCTCGGCGAGCCACGCGTGCGTGCGCGTCGTCGGGTGCAGCGTGTCCCAGAACACGAAGCGCGCCGGGTCGCGGCAGTCCGCGCGCGGCGTCTGCGCGGCCATATAGGTGAGCGACGACGGCTTCGGGATGTCGAGGCACGAGCGCTTCGAATCGTCGAAGCCGTATTGCGCGGGGCGGCTCAGCAGATCGTCGAACGGCGCGTACGCATCGAACACCTCGAGCCGCAGCGTTGCGCCGTATCGGGCCCGGACGGCGGCGGCCGCGTCGGCGAGCCGCTGGTTGTAGTCCTTGACCTGCGCGGCGACGCTGGCGGTGTCGGTGCGCGTCGCGAACACCGGCGCGCGCGACACGTCCGGCAGCGTGACGAGCAGGATGCGCGTCGCACCAGCCGCGGCGAGCCGCTCGAGACTGTCGCGCACCGCGTTCGCCGCCTGCTCGGGCGTGCGGCCGTAGTTCACCAGATCGTTGCCGCCCGCGAACACCACGAACAGCGTATTGGCGGGCCGGTAGTTCGGCGCGCGATCCATGTATTCACGCCACGAGTCGACCTCCTGCACCAGGCCCGGCACGACGAGGTGCTGGTCGGTCGCCGCGCCGCCGATTGCCCAGTTGTAGAACGGCAGCCGCAGCGCGTTCGCGACGTATTCGGCCCACACCGGCCCGTTGCTGAAGCGGCCGGCGTGCCAGCTCGTGCCGTTCGGCAGCTTCCACTGGCTCGCGTTGAACATGTTCTGCGTGTCGGACAGGCTGTCGCCGAACACGATCAGCTTGTTGACCCGCGCGTCCTGCTGCGCGGCGTCGATCGTCCAGACCGTGTAATTGAACGACAGCGCGTTGTTGGCCGCGACCGCCTGCGTCAGGTTCGCGCGGATGCCGCGCGCGGCGAGCGTCTGGCGGCAGACGTCGGCGAGCGTGTCCTGCGTCGTCGCGCTGTAGAACATGTTCTTCCACTGCGTGATGCCGTCCGCCCACCAGTAGCCGGGCACGCGATACCAGTCGCCGCCCGACGGATCGCGCGCCCACTCGTAGGTCGCCTCGGGCTTGAGCGGATCGTCGCTGATCCGGTACCAGCAGCGCAGGTAGGTGTAGGTGTCGCTGCCGCGCGATGCGGCGCGCGGCGCCCTGCCGGGCGGTGCGGAGGCCGGCGCCGCGAGCGGGCCGGCCGGCGACAGCGACATGTCGCCGGTCGGCGTCGGCAGCGGGGTCGGGGCGCCCAGCGCGAGCGACGCGGTGAAGGTCAGCGCGGCGCCGAGCGTGGCGACGGCGGCCTGACGGCGTGCGGATTCAAAACGGGAATGATGCATCGATGCCCTCCGATCGGTTGTTGTTGGATCAGGCCGCGCGGCTGCGCTGCCGCGTATCGGGGGGACGGTTGTGCCGGGCTGGAGCCCGGTCTGTCGAAGCGGAATTCGGGGTGAAGCGGGTAAGGCGGGTGAGGCGGCGGCGGACCGGACTGCGGGCCGCCGCGGGGCGTCAGCGCGTCAGCGCCGACACGCGCCCGTCGGGGCCGTAGACGCCGGCCGGTGCGGGTGCCGAGCGCAGCACCGCGAGGGCGCGCTCGTTGTAGTCCATCCGGATTCGGATCAGCATGCCGTTGTTCGCGTTGGCCTGGCGCGCGCGTTCGGCGGCCTGTTGCAGCAGTTGCCAGCGGCCGGCGAGGCGCGCATCGCGCTCGGCGGCCTGGTCCATCCCTTTCTTGCCGGCCGGAAAGCCGAGCGCGGAAAGCTGCGTGTCGCGCGTGCGTTCGAGCTGCGCGAGCCGGTCGATCAGCGCGCTTTTCTTCTCGACGATCCCGGGCAGCATCTCGAGCGGCTCGGCCGTCGTCAGCGCCTTTTCCTCGTAGACGAGCAGGGACGCGAACGCCTCGACCGTCGCGTGTTCGTCGTTGACCGTGGCCAGCAGCTCTTCTCTCATCGCGTCATGCTCGTCGCGCCGGTGCGCGGGGTGCGGCGCGCCGGCAAACCGGGGGACCGGCCGCGAGGCGGCCGGCTCAGCTGCCCGGGCGCTGCTGCTGCAGCAACTCGCGGGCGGTATTCAATACGCCGTCGGCAATCTTGTTCGCGTCGATCGTCAGCGTGCCGTTGTTCAGCGCGTCCTTGATCGACTGGACCAGGCCCGTGTCGATATCGGCGCCGCCGGACGCGGATACCGAGCGCAACTGGCCGGACAGCCCCGACAGATTCACGTTCGTGTCGCCGCCGGTCGTGCCTGCGTCGGCCGCCTGCGCGGACGACGGGGTCGCGCCGGATTGCGCACGGGTCGCGCCGTTGCCGGTCGGCGCGAGAGGGCTCGGGTTCGGAGTGGAATCGATCTTCACGATGGGGTTCCTGTACGGTATGACCCAGATAACGGCCGGGTCGGCCCGAACTTTAGCATCGTGAGCCCGAAATTCTCCGAATAAACAATTCTTTGCAATCTTGCGGCGATATCCGTCCCTATAGCGGAATTTCCACGGTGCCGGCGTCCTTGACGATCGCCGTGACGATCTGGCCCGCCGCCATTCGCACCCGCACCGACTGGCCGGGCGCTGCATTCGCGAGCACGCTGCCCTCGGCCGAAATCGTGAAACCGGGCCCGGCCGCGACGACCCGCACCGTCTGGCCGGCCGACACCGACGCCGCGCTCTTCAGCATGTCCTGCCGCAGCGGCAGCCCGGCCGAGATGCGCGCGAGCGCGGTCGAGCCGATCGCCTGCGCCGGATCGGTGATCACCGCGAGCGGCAGCACCGTCAGGTCGCCGTCGCGTGCGACCAGGTCGGCCGCGCTCAGCGGCTCGCCGGGCGCGATCTGGCGCGCGGCGACGTAATAGGTGGCCTGTACGGTGACCTTCGCCTGCAGGTAGACGGTCCACGGCCGCTCGCCCGCGCAGCGCACGCCGACCGTCGTGCGGCCCCACAGGCGCGCGCCGGTCGGCATGAACGGTTCGAGCGTCGTGCACGCGGCGAGCCCGCGCGGGAAGGCGGTCGTGACCGTCGCGGTGGTCTTGCCGGGCAGGCCGGCGATCTGCTGCTGCAGGAACGTGAGGGCCGCGCGGCGGAGCGCTTCAGGGTCCTGCTGGCCGGGCGGCGTCGCGGGCTGGGCCGCGGGGGCCGCCTGGGCCGGGTTGGCGGCCACCGCCGCCGTGCGCGGCGCCGGCGCGGCTGGCGCGGCGCGGGCCGCCGCCATGCGCGCGGCGCTTGCCTGCGGCGTCGGCCGCGCGGGATTCGATGCGGGCTCGGCCGTACCGGCGACGACCGTCGCGATGGCGTTGGGATCGGTGGCGCGCGGCGTGCCGTAGGCGGGCTTCGCGCGTGCGGCTGCGTAGACCGGCGCAGGTGCCGGGGCCGGCACGGAAGCCGGCGGCGGGACGGTCGTCACGACCATCGCGCCGGACGGTTGCGCCGCGTAGCCGGCCGCGGCAGCACCGGCCACACCGGCCGACCCACCCGCGCCCGCCGCCGCGCGCCCGGCATCCGGCGCGATGCCCGGACCCGAACCCATCCCCGCATTCCCGCCGAACTGCCCGCCGCTCGCCGCGTTGGCGTGCGCGAGCGCCGTTTCGGCCGTCTCGCCGCGTCCGGGAATCACGATCATCCCGTCGTCCGCGTGCGCGGCCGGCACGGCGATCCACAGCGCCGCGGCGAGCGCAAACGCACGCCGGACGTGCGTGAGCCGCCCGTTGCTGCCGCGAAGTGCGCTGCCAGTCATCGCCGTGTCCTCGATCTGTTGCTCCGCTTCGCATTCTAGGGAGCGGGGCCGTCGCGCAAACGATGAATAGAGGGGGGCTTTGCCGCGTTATTCGCCCGATTGCCGGTTGCGTGCGACGCCTACCATCGCTGTCATGGAAAAAAGCCTCTCGGGTCGCCATCCGGCGCGAGGGGCGTGCAGCGCTTCATACGGAGAGACGCACACATGCTGGACAAACTCGATGCGGAATTCGCGTTCGGCCGACAGGCGCTCGACGTGCGCGCCTACCGGCAGGAACTGCTGTCGTCGAACATCGCGAACGCCGACACGCCGGGCTACCAGGCCCGCGACGTCGATTTCGCGTCGACGCTCGCGCGCTCGCTGAAGTCGACGAACGGCGGCCTCGCGCCGAGCAACGCCGGGCAACTGCCGATGACGCAGCCGGCCGGCGTGACGAGCGGCATGTCGATGGTGTCGACGGCGCAGGGTCACATGGCCGGCACGGCGAAGCTGATCCCGACCGGCGGCCCGGCGGACGACTACGGCCGCGCGCAGTACCGGATGCCGCTGCAGCCGTCGCTCGACGGCAACACGGTCGATCTCGACGTCGAGCGCGTGCAGTTCGCGAACAACGCGCTGCACTACGAAACCGGGATGACCGTGATGACCCAGCAGATCAAGGCGATGATCGCCGCGATCACGACGAACTCGTAAGCGCGCCGCTTCCGAACCCGAGCACAAGCACACGCACACGCACACGCACACGCACACGCACACGCACACGCACCAGGAGCCTCCATGCCTTCGTTGATGAACATCTTCGGCGTCGCCGGTTCGGCGCTGTCCGCGCAATCGCAGCGCCTGAACGTCACCGCGTCGAACCTCGCGAACGCCGACAGCGCCACCGGCCCCGACGGCAAGCCGTACAAGGCCAAGCAGGTCGTGTTCGCGACCGACCCGATGGGCGGCGCACGCACCGCGTCCGGCCAGGGCGTGGGCGGCGTGCGCGTGACGAAGGTGATGGACGACCCGTCGCCGATGAAGTCGACCTACGACCCGGCGAATCCGGCCGCCGACGCGAACGGCTACGTGCAGATGCCGAACGTCGATCCGGTGCAGGAGATGGTGAACATGATCTCGGCGTCGCGCTCGTACCAGGCCAACGTCGAGACGCTGAACACCGCGAAGACGCTGATGCTCAAGACGCTGACGATCGGCTCGTAAGCCGCGCGCCGCCCGATCTTACCGACCCGACAGTTCCGATAGTTCCGACAGAAGGCTAGCCAGGATGACCTCCTCCAACACGACGATCGGCAGCAACGGCACGAACGTGTCGACCTTGCCGACCGACACGATGAACACCAACAACGTGTCGTCGACCAACGGCACGTCCGCGAGCGACCTGCAGGCGACGTTCCTGAAGCTGCTGGTCACGCAGCTGCAGAACCAGGATCCGACCAGCCCGGTCGACAGCTCGCAGATGACCTCGCAGCTCGCGCAGATCAACACGGTGAGCGGCATCGCGCAGCTGAACACGTCGCTCACGTCGCTGTCGACGCAGCTGACGGCCGGCCAGCAGACGCAGGCCGCGATGCTGATCGGCACGAACGTGCTCGCGCCGGGCAACGCCGTCGCGGTGAAGAGTGGCGCGGCGTCGCCGTTCGGCGTGTCGCTGGCGAGCTCGGTGTCGAACCTGACGATCACCGTGAAGAACTCGGCGGGCACCGTCGTGAACACGATCAACGCGGGCGCGCAGTCGGCCGGCACCGTGCCGTTCAACTGGACGCCGACCGACGCGGCCGGCAACGCGCTGCCGGACGGCAAGTACACCGTCAGCGCGTCGTACACCGACAGCAACGGCACGCCGCAGCCCGCCACGACGCTCGCGGCCTCGACGGTGCAGAGCGTGATCAAGCAGGCGGACGGCACCGCGGGGCTCGTGCTGTCGAACGGAACGACGGTGGGGCTCAGCCAGGTCGCGTCGATTTTCCCGAACACGACGTCGTCCGCGTCGTCCTCTTCCTCGTCCGGCGGCACCGCCACCAACTGATCGAGCTTTCTCGAAACGGAGACCGAAATGGGTTATCAACAGGGTCTGAGCGGCCTCGCCGGCGCATCGAACGCGCTCGACGTGATCGGCAACAACATCGCGAACGCGAACACGGTCGGCTTCAAGTCGAGCACCGCGCAGTTCGCCGACATGTACGCGAACTCGGTCGCGACGTCGGTCAACACGCAGATCGGCATCGGCACGGCGCTGAACTCGGTGGAGCAGAACTTCGGCCAGGGCACGATCAATACAACGAGCTCGTCGCTCGACGTCGCGATCAACGGCAACGGCTTCTTCCAGATGTCGAACAACGGCGTGACGACGTACTCGCGCGACGGCACGTTCCAGCGCGACAAGAACGGCTACATCATCGACTCGCAAGGCCGCAACCTGATGGGCTACGCGGCCAACGGGGCAGGCGTGATCAACACCGCGCAGACCGTGCCGCTGCAGGCGCCGACCAACAACATCGCGCCGACCGCCACGACCAAGATCACCGGTCAGTTCAACCTGAACTCGCAGGACACGGTGCCGGCCAAGACGCCGTTCAGCGCGACCGACAACACGACGTACAACTACTCGACGTCGATCCAGGTGTACGACTCGCTCGGCGGTTCGCAGGCGGTCAACATGTACTTCGTGAAGTCGGCGGCCGGCACGTGGGAAACCTACGCGGGCGTCCAGGGCGGCGCGACGACCGATCTCGGCACGGTCACGTTCAACTCGTCGGGCGCGATCCAGAGCACGACGACCGGCAACCCGGCCACGCCGACCGCGTCGCTCGGCCAGTTCCAGTTCACCGTGCCGAACACCGACGGCTCGGCGACGCCGCAGGGCCTCACGCTCGACCTGACCGGCACGACGCAGTACGGCGGCAAGGACGGCGTGAACAACCTCGCGCAGGACGGTTACGCGAGCGGCACGCTGACGACCTACACGATCGGCACCGACGGCAAACTGACCGGCAACTACTCGAACGGCCAGACCGCCGTGCTCGGCCAGATCGCGCTCGCGAACTTCAACAACCCGAACGGGCTGGTGAACCTCGGCGGCAACCAGTATGCGGAGTCCGCGTCATCGGGCGTGCCGCAGGTCTCCGCGCCGGGCAGCACGAACCACGGCACGCTGCAGGGCAGCGCGCTGGAGAACTCGAACGTCGACCTCACGTCGCAGCTCGTGAACCTGATCACCGCGCAACGCAACTACCAGGCGAACGCGCAGACGATCAAGACGCAGCAGACCGTCGACCAGACGCTCATCAACCTGTAACCCAGGGATAACGGGCAGCCATGGACCGACTGATCTACACGGCGATGACGGGCGCGTCGCAGTCGCTCGACCAGCAGGCGACCGTCGCGAACAACCTCGCGAACGCGTCGACGACGGGTTTTCGCGCGCAGCTCGCGACGTATCGCGCGGTGCCGATGAATTTCGGCGACGGCAGCACGAGCGACCCGACGACGACGCGCACCTACGTGCTCGCGTCGACGCCCGGCGCGGATTTCGCGCCGGGTCCGATCACGCGCACCGGCAATCCGCTCGACGTCGCCGTGCAGGGCGCGGGCTGGCTGTCGGTGCAGACGGCCGACGGCAGCGAGGCGTACACGCGCGCCGGCAACCTGCACGTCGACGAGAACGGCCAGCTCGTCAACGCGAGCAACCTGCCGGTGATCGGCAACGGCGGCCCGATCTCGGTGCCGCCGAATGCGGAAGTGACGATCGGCAAGGACGGCACCGTTTCCGCGCTGATGCCGGGCGACCCGCCGACGGCGGTCGCGATCGTCGACCAGATGAAGCTCGTCAATCCCGATCCGGCCACGCTCACGCGCGGCAACGACGGCTTGTTCCGCACCGCCGACGGCAATCCGGCCGACGCCGACGCGAACGTGGTCGTCACGCCGAATTCGCTCGAAGGCAGCAACGTCAACCCGGTGACCGCGATGGTCGCGATGATCGACAACGCGCGTGCGTTCCAGCTTCAGCAGAAGCTGATCCAGACGGCCGACCAGAACGAGCAGTCGGCGAACCAGCTGCTCAACTTCAGCTGAGCGTCCGCGCCAGCCCACGCAGGAGACCTTACAAGTGAACCGTTCGCTCTACATCGCCGCCACCGGCATGAATGCGCAGCAGGCGCAGATGGACGTGATCTCGAACAACCTCGCGAATACCAGCACGAACGGCTTCAAGGCGTCGCGCGCGGTGTTCGAGGATCTGCTTTACCAGACGATCCGCCAGCCGGGCGCGAACTCGACGCAGCAGACCGAGCTGCCGTCGGGCCTGCAGCTCGGCACCGGCGTGCAGCAGGTCGCGACCGAGCGCCTGTACACGCAGGGCGGCCTCACGCAGACCGGCAACTCGAAGGACGTCGCGATCAACGGCGCGGGCTTCTTCCAGGTGCTGATGCCGGACGGCACGAACGCGTACACGCGCGACGGCTCGTTCCAGACCAACGCGCAGGGCCAGCTCGTCACGTCGAGCGGCTACCAGATCCTGCCCGCGATCACGATCCCGCAGAACGCGACGTCGCTGACGATCGGCAAGGACGGCGTCGTGTCGGTCACGCAGGCGGGCTCGACCAATTCGGTGCAGATCGGCTCGCTGCAGATCGCGACCTTCATCAATCCGGCCGGCCTCGAGGCGCGCGGCGAGAACCTGTTCTCCGAGACGACGTCGTCGGGCGCGCCGAACGTGTCGCAGCCGGGCCTGAACGGCGCGGGCGTGCTCAACCAGAACTACGTCGAGGCGTCGAACGTGAACGTCGTGCAGGAGCTCGTCAACATGATCCAGACGCAGCGTGCCTACGAGATCAACAGCAAGGCCGTGACGACGTCCGACCAGATGCTGCAGACCGTCACGCAGATGAAGAGCTAACCGGAATACCCGTCGTCGCCATGAAGCAGGTTCGCCTCCTCCCGTCAGCCACCGTCCGCGCCCTAGGCGCGCTCGCGGTGGCGGCGCTCGCCGGTTGCGCGCAGATCCCGCGCGATCCGATCATCCAGCAGCCGATGACGGCGCAGCCGCCGGTGCCGATGTCGATGCAGGCGCCCGGCTCGATCTACAACCCCGGCTACGCGGGCCGGCCGCTGTTCGAGGATCAGCGGCCGCGCAACGTCGGCGACATCCTGACGATCATGATCGCGGAGAACATCAACGCGACCAAATCGTCGGGTGCGAACACGAACCGGCAGGGCAACACCGATTTCAACGTGCCGACGGCCGGTTTCCTCGGCGGGCTGTTCGCGAAGGCGAATCTGTCGGCGACCGGCAACAACAAGTTCGCGTCGACGGGCGGCGCGAGCGCGGCGAACACGTTCAACGGCACGATCACGGTGACCGTCACCAACGTGCTGCCGAACGGCAACCTCGTGGTCAGCGGCGAGAAGCAGATGCTGATCAACCAGGGCAACGAATTCGTGCGCTTCTCGGGCGTCGTGAACCCGAACACGATCTCGGGCGCGAACTCGGTCTACTCGACGCAAGTCGCCGACGCGAAGATCGAATATTCGGCGAAGGGCTACATCAACGAAGCCGAGACGATGGGCTGGCTGCAGCGCTTCTTCCTCAACATCGCGCCGTGGTGATGACGATGCAGACGACCCTGTTCAACCGCCTGTCGGCCCGCGCGCATGCCGCCGCGCGGCTCGCCGTCGCGTTCGCGGCCGTGGCCTGCGTGTTCGGCGCGGCGCCCGCGCATGCGGAACGCCTGAAGGATCTCGCGCAGATCCAGGGCGTGCGCGACAACCCGCTGATCGGTTATGGCCTCGTCGTCGGTCTCGACGGCACCGGCGACCAGACGATGCAGACGCCGTTCACGACGCAGACGCTCGCGAACATGCTCGCGAACCTCGGCATCTCGATCAACAACGGTTCGGCCAACGGCGGCCCGTCGTCGCTGAGCAACATGCAGCTGAAGAACGTCGCGGCCGTGATGGTGACCGCCACGCTGCCGCCGTTCGCGCGGCCCGGCGAGGCGCTCGACGTCACCGTGTCGTCGCTCGGCAACGCGAAGAGCCTGCGCGGCGGCACGCTGCTGCTTACGCCGCTGAAAGGCGCGGACGGACAGGTGTACGCGCTTTCGCAGGGCAACATGGCGGTCGGCGGCGCGGGGGCCAGCGCGAACGGCAGCCGCGTGCAGGTGAACCAGCTCGCGGCCGGCCGGATCGTCGGCGGCGCGATCGTGGAGCGCGGGGTGCCGAACGCGATCGCGCAGATGAACGGCATGCTGCAGCTGCAGCTGAACGACATGGATTACGGCACCGCGCAGCGGATCGTGTCCGCGGTCAACTCGAGCTTCGGCCCGGGCACCGCGACGGCGCTCGACGGCCGCACGATCCAGCTCGCGGCGCCGGCCGACTCGGCGCAGCAGGTCGCGTTCATGGCGCGGCTGCAGAACCTCGACGTGAGCCCGGACAAGGCCGCGGCGAAGGTGATCCTGAACGCGCGCACCGGTTCGATCGTGATGAACCAGATGGTCACGCTGCAGAGCTGCGCGGTCGCGCATGGCAACCTGTCGGTGGTCGTCAACACGCAGCCGGTCGTGTCGCAGCCGGGGCCGTTCTCGAACGGGCAGACGGTGGTGGCGCAGCAGTCGCAGATCCAGCTCAAGCAGGACAACGGCGCGCTGAAGATGGTGACGGCCGGCGCGAACCTCGCCGACGTCGTGAAGGCGCTGAACACGCTCGGCGCGACGCCCGCGGACCTGATGTCGATCCTGCAGGCGATGAAGGCGGCCGGCGCGTTGCGCGCCGACCTGGAGGTCATCTAAATGGCAGCCACTCTCCCGAACGCAAACGACCTAACGCAGCGCTTCGCGCTCGACGTGCAGGGTTTCGATGCGCTGCGCGCGCAGGCGAAGCAGTCGCCGCAGGCCGGCGCGAAGGCCGTCGCGGGCCAGTTCGACGCGATGTTCACGCAGATGATGCTCAAGAGCATGCGCGACGCGTCGCCCGACGGCGGGCTGTTCGATTCGCATACGTCGAAGATGTACACGTCGATGCTCGACCAGCAGCTCGCGCAGCAGATGTCGACGCGCGGGATCGGCGTCGCCGACGCGCTGATGAAGCAGCTGCTGCGCAACGCGGGGCAGGGCGCGGGCAGCGACACGGCGGCCGATGTCGGCGCGGGTGGCCTCGGCACAGGCGGCAACGAAGGCAGCCTCGCCGCGATGAACGCGATGGCGAAGGCCTACGCGAACGCGTCGAACAACGGCGGGCTGGCCGGCGCGCGCGGCTACTCGGCCGGCAGCGCGCTGACGCCGCCGCTGAAGGGCGCGAGCGGCGCGCCGGACGCCGACGCGTTCGTCGACCGGCTCGCGGGCCCCGCGCAGGCGGCCAGCGCGTCGACCGGCATCCCGGCGCGTTTCATTGTCGGCCAGGCCGCGCTCGAATCGGGCTGGGGCAAGCGCGAGATCCGCGCCGCCGACGGCTCGACCAGCTACAACGTGTTCGGCATCAAGGCGAACAAGGGCTGGACCGGGCGCACCGTGTCGGCGCTGACGACCGAATACGTGAACGGCACGCCGCGCCGCGTGGTGGCAAAATTCCGCGCGTACGACTCGTACGAGCACGCGATGACCGATTACGCGAGCCTGCTGAAGAACAATCCGCGCTACTCGGGCGTGTTGAGCGCCAGCCGCAGCGTCGAAGGCTTCGCGCACGGGATGCAGAAGGCCGGTTACGCGACCGACCCGAACTACGCGAAAAAGCTGATCTCGATCATGCAGCAGATCGGCTGACGGGCCCGCCGGCCGCCTGCAGCCTCCTTTCGGACCGCGCCCGGCAGCCCGCCGCGCGCGGTTTCAACGTTTGCGCGAAAAAAATCGCCAATTCGATCTAAACTTTCGGTCAGCACTGCCGCTAAGTGTGAGAGACCTGCGACCGGGCCCCCGTTCTGGCCCGGTTTTACTGCGCACCGGTTGTCCGGGCGCCCATGACAAGAAAGACCGGCTAGCCATGAATATCGAAACGTCGACCGACCCCAGCCTGGATGCAGGCCACTCCGGGCCCGACTTTGCCCGCCGCAATCCGCTGGAAATCGGCGTGCAGCTGCGCAACCTGGTGAATCGCGGCGATTTCCTGACCGTCCAGTATCCGGGCGGCCAGCTCGTCACGCGCCTGCTCGAGGTCGACGTCGGCGCGCGGACGTTCACGTTCGACTGGGGTGCGCTGTCCGAGCAGAACGCCGGCATCCTCGGCGCGTCGCATTGCACGTTCGCGGCCTCGCCGGAGGGCGTGCGCGTCGAATTCACCACGGGCACGCCGCGCGAGACGCGCTACGAGGGGCTGCCCGCGTTCGTCGCCGATTTCCCCGACGTGCTGGTCTGCATCCAGCGCCGCGAATATTTCCGCGTCGACGCGCCGATCGTCGATCCGTTCCTGTGCCGCGGCAAGCTGCCGGACGGCGAGAGCTTCCTGTTCGAGGTGCATAACCTGTCGCTCGGCGGCGTGGGGCTGCGCACGGCCGACGAACGTGTCGAGGCGCTCGAGGTCGGCACGCTGCTGCCCGACGTCGAGCTCGAGCTGACCGGCCACGGCAAGCTGTCGCTCGACCTGCAGCTCGTGTCGCAGCGTTCGACGCAGATGCCGAACGGGTCGCGGCGCTACCAGCTCGGTTTTCGCTACATGTCGCTGCCGGGCAGCGCGGAGAACACGCTGCAGCGCCTGATCACGCAGCTCGAAATGAAGCGCCGCTCGCTCGCGCGGGCCTGACGCGCACGCGGGAACCGGCCCCGCACGGGCCGCCCCGCGCCCCTTCGCCGGCACCGGTTGCCGGGCACCTTGACCGGCGACGCGCGCGTGCGCGTCGCGCGTGATTTTTTTCCTCAATTTTTTCAATCGGCGGCCGTTATACCGGGAGTCACGCAACCCGGCGGCCGCAGCGCGGCCGGCTCATCAGGATCGCGCATGTCCAACTCACTCATGAACCTCGGCGTCAGCGGCCTGAATGCCGCGCTCTGGGGCCTCACGACGACCGGCCAGAACATCAGCAACGCCGCGACGCCAGGCTATTCGGTCGAACGACCCGTCTATGCCGAGGCGAGCGGCCAGTACACGAGCAGCGGCTACATGCCGCAAGGCGTCAACACCGTCACCGTGCAGCGGCAGTACAGCCAGTACCTGGGCGACCAGCTGAACGGCGCGCAGACGCAGGGCGGCGCGCTGTCGACGTGGTATTCGCTCGTCACGCAGCTGAACAACTACGTCGGCAGCCCGACGGCGGGGATCTCGACCGCGATCACGAGCTACTTCACCGGGCTGCAGAACGTCGCGAACAGCGCGTCCGACTCGTCGGTGCGGCAGACCGCGATGAGCAACGCGCAGACGCTCGCGAACCAGATCACGGCGGCCGGCCAGCAGTACGACGCCCTGCGCCAGAGCGTGAACACGCAGCTCACGAGCACCGTGACGCAGATCAACACGTACACCGCGCAGATCGCGCAGCTGAACCAGCAGATCGCGTCCGCGAGCAGCCAGGGCCAGCCGCCGAACCAGTTGATGGACCAGCGCGACCTCGCGGTGTCGAACCTGTCGAACCTCGCGGGCGTGCAGGTCGTGCGCAACAGCGACGGCTACAGCGTGTTTCTCGCGGGCGGCACGCCGCTCGTCGTCGCGAACAAGAGCTACCAGCTCGCGACCGTCACGTCGCCGTCCGATCCGAGCGAGTTGACCGTCGTGTCGCAGGGGATCGCCGGCGCGAACCCGCAGGGGCCGAACCAGTTCCTGTCCGACGCGTCGCTGTCGGGCGGCACGCTCGGCGGCCTGCTCGCGTTCCGCAGCCAGACGCTCGACCCGGCCGAAGCCCAGCTCGGCGCGATCGCGACCAGCTTCGCCGCGCAGGTCAACGCGCAGAACGCGCTCGGCATCGACCTGTCGGGCAAGCCCGGCGGCAACCTGTTCACGACCGGCGCGCCGGTCACCTACGCGAACCAGGGCAACACCGGCAACGCGGCGCTGTCCGTGTCGTTCGCGAACGCATCGCAACCGACCGCGAGCGACTACACGCTGTCGTACGACGGCACGAACTACACGCTGACCGACCGCGCGAGCGGCACGGTGGTCGGCACGCTGTCGAACGCGCAGATGCCGGGCCAGATCGGCGGCCTCAACCTGTCGCTGACCGGCACGATGAAGCCGGGCGATTCGTTCACCGTGCAGCCGACGCGCGGCGCGCTGAACGGCTTCGGCCTCGCGACGTCGAACGGCTCCGCGATCGCGGCGGCGGCGCCGTACGTGCCGTCGGCCACCACGACGAACACGGGCACCGGCACGATCGGCGGGCTGTCGGTCACGAGCGCGGCGGCCGCGGCCAACGCGCACAACTACACGATCACGATGACCGGCACGGCCGGCAATCTGCAGTACACGGTCACCGACAACTCCGCCAACCCGGTAACCACGAGCGCGCCGCAGAATTACCAGGCCGGCACGCCGATCACGCTGACGGCCGGCGTCACGGTGACGGTGTCGGGTACGCCGGCGGTCGGCGATACCTTCAAGGTCGCGCCGAACACGGGCGGTACGAACGACGGCAGCAACGCGCTCGCGCTGTCGAAGCTCGTCAACTCGAAGACGTTCGGTAATGGTTCGAGCACACTGACCGGCGCGTACGCGAGCTACGTGAACAGCATCGGCAACACGACGAGCCAGCTGAAGTCGTCGAGCGCCGCGCAGACCGCGCTGGTCGGCCAGATCACGCAAGCGCAGCAGTCGGCGTCGGGCGTGAACCAGAACGAGGAAGCGGCCAACCTGATGCAGTACCAGCAGCTCTACCAGGCGAACGCGAAGGTGATTCAGACCGCGTCGACGCTGTTCCAGACCGTGCTCGGCCTGTTCAACTGATTTCGGGGATCGAAGCGATGCGGATTTCCACCACCCAGTTCTACCAGATGAACGTCGCTCAGATGAGCGACCAGCAGGCGCAGCTCGCGCAGCTGTACCAGCAGATCTCGAGCGGCGTGAGCCTGGCGACGCCGGGCGACAACCCGCTCGGCGCCGCGCAGGCCGTGCAGCTGTCGATGACGTCGGCGACGCTGTCGCAGTACGCGTCGAACCAGAACACCGCGCTGTCGTCGCTGCAGAAGGAAGACCAGACGCTGATCAGCGTCAACAACCTGCTGAACAGCATTCATACGGTCGTGATCCAGGCCGGCGCCGGCTCGCTGTCCGACAGCGATCGCTCGGCACTGTCGACGCAGCTGCAGGGCTATCGCGACCAGCTGCTGACGCTCGCGAACTCGACCGACGGCTCGGGCAACTATCTGTTCTCGGGCTTCCAGTCGACCACGGCGCCGTTCTCGAACGCACCGGGCGGCGGCGTGACCTACAGCGGCGACGCGGGTACGCGGCAGGTGCAGATCGCCGACACGCGTGCGATCTCGCAGGGCGACAACGGTGCGAACGTGTTCCTGTCGGTGCCGATGCTCGGCAGCCAGCCGGTGCCGGTCGCCACCGCAACCAACACGGGGACGGGCACGATCGGCGCGGTATCGATCACGAGCCCGTCGGCCGCGACCAATGCGGACCAGTTCCAGATCACGTTCGGCGGCACGGCGGCCGCGCCGACCTATACGGTTACCGACAACTCCGTCGTGCCGCCGACCACGACCGCCGCGCAGCCGTATTCGGCCGGCGCCGGGATCGCGCTCGGCAATGGCCTGTCGGTGCCCGTGTCGGGCTCGCCCGCGCCCGGCGACTCGTTCACGGTCACGCCCGCGCCGAAGGCCGGCACCGACGTGTTCGCGGCGCTCGACACGATGATTGCCGCGCTGAAGGTGCCGGTCAGCAGCAACACGACGGCCGCCGCCGCGCTCCAGAACGCGATGACCACAGGCACGACGAAGCTGAACAACATGATGACGAACGTGCTCACCGTGCAGGCGTCGGTCGGCGGCCGCGAGCAGGAAGTCAAGGCGATGCAGACGGTGAACCAGACCAACACGCTGCAGGTCACCAGCAACCTGGCCGACCTGACGAGCACCGACATGGTGTCGACGATCAGCCAGTTCCTGCAGATGCAGAACGCGCTGACCGGCTCGCAGAAGGCCTACTCGCAGCTGCAGAACCTGTCGCTGTTCCAGTACATCAACCCTTGATGCACGGCGCGTCCGCGGCGATGTGAGCGCACGCTTACGTTGCCGTCGACGCGCTTCACCGCCCGCGCGCCCTGCACGGACGGCCGCTTCTCCGGGCCGCGCGGCCGCGCCCCGGTTCGCGCACGCGGCATGCCGCGCGCCGCGCTTGCCGGCCCGGTGTATCGGCCCGCTTGCCAGCCCCATTCCCGCTCCGTAAACTCGCGCCAGATTCCAGACCGGCGCACCCTCCGCAGCCGGCGACCGACAGGAGCCCTTTCCCCATGTCCGATTCCTACTTCCCGCGCTGGCGGGTGCAATCGACCGGCGCGGCGTCGCGCGTGGTCGGCCCCGACGAGCGCCTGCCGTGGCCGCAGATGGTCGCGATGGGCGTGCAGCACGTCGTCGCGATGTTCGGCTCGACCGTGCTCGCGCCGCTGCTGATGGGCTTCGACCCGAACCTGTGCATCTTCATGTCGGGCATCGGCACGCTGCTGTTCTTCGCGCTGGTCGGCGGCCGCGTGCCGAGCTACCTCGGCTCGAGCTTCGCGTTCATCGGCCTCGTGATCGCGGTGACGGGCTACGGCGGCAGCGGCCCGAACCCGAACATCCCGGTCGCGCTCGGCGGGATCGTCGCGTGCGGCGTCGTGTACGTCGCGCTCGGCGCGCTGGTGCAGGCGATCGGCACGCGCTGGATCGAGACGCTGATGCCGCCCGTCGTCACCGGCGCGGTGGTCGCGGTGATCGGGCTGAACCTCGCGCCGATCGCGGTGAAGGGCGTGTCGGCGTCGACCTTCGACTCGGTGATGGCGCTCGTCACGGTGCTCTGCGTCGGCCTGGTCGCGGTGTTCGCGCGCGGGATGATGCAGCGCCTGCTGATCCTCGTCGGGCTGATGATCGCGTATGCGATCTATGCGATCGCGACCAACGGGATGGGCCTCGGCAAGCCGATCGACTTCGCGATCGTCGGGCATGCCGCGTGGTTCGGCGTGCCGGCCTTCCGCTCGCCGGTGTTCGACCCGCACGCGATGCTGATGCTCGCGCCGATCGCGGTGATCCTGGTTGCCGAGAACCTCGGCCACATCAAGGCCGTCAGCGCGATGACGGGGCACAACCTCGACCGCTACGTCGGCCGCGCGTTCATCGGCGACGGCCTGGCGACGATCGTGTCGGGCAGCGTCGGCGGCACGGGCGTCACGACCTACGCGGAGAACATCGGCGTGATGGCCGTCACGCGGATCTATTCGACGCTCGTGTTCGCGGTTGCCGCGCTGATCGCGATCGTGCTCGGCTTCTCGCCGAAGTTCGGCGCGGTGATCCAGACGATCCCGGGCCCGGTGCTCGGCGGCGTGTCGATCGTCGTGTTCGGGCTGATCGCGGTGACGGGCGCGCGGATCTGGGTCGTCAACAAGGTCGACTTCTCCGACAACCGCAACCTGATCGTCGCGGCCGTCACGCTCGTGCTCGGCGCCGGCGACTTCTCGCTGAAGTTCGGCGGCTTCGGGCTCGGCGGGATCGGCACCGCGACGTTCGGCGCGATCATCCTGTACGCGATCCTGCGCAAGGAAAAGGAACCGGGCCCGGTGGTCTGACCGAAACACGGGCGGCGCAACGCCGCCCGTCGGCGCGCACTCACGCGCCGGTATTGGACTGCGCCTGCAGCCACGCGCAGAACTGCGCGACGAGCGGATCGTCGGCCGGCGCGCGCGGCGCGATCCACCAGTAGCTGCGGGTCGCGATGCGCGGCCCGTCGAGCGGCATCACGAGCCGGCCGCTCGCGAGTTCGTCGTCGATCAGCGGCAACGGGCCGAGCGCGACGCCGAGCCCGTCGACGGCCGCCTGCAGCGCCAGGTAGAAATGGTCGAACGACTGGCGCTTGCGCCCCTTCATCGTCACGCCGGCCGCCGCGAACCAGTCGCGCCAGCCTTCCGGCCGCGTATCCGAATGCAGCAGCACGTGCCGTGCGAGGTCGTCCGCGCGCGCGATCGGCGTGCGCTTGAGCAGCGCGGGGCTGCAGACCGGAATCACGCTTTCGTCGAGGAAGTGGCCGCTCGTGCAGTTCGGCCAGTGGCCGGGGCCGCGGCGGATCGCGACATCGAAGCCGTCGAGCGCGTCGAGCGGTGCGTTCGACGTCGACAGCTTCAGCTCGACGTTCGGCACGTCGCGCTGGAACCGCGACAGGCGCGGCAGCAGCCATTTCATCGCGAAGGTCGGCAGCGCGTTGATGCGCAGCACGCGCGCCGCGCCGGTGTTGCGCAACTGCTCGGTCGCGTGCGCGATGCTGTCGAACGCGGCGCGCACGGTGTCCAGGTAGCGGCGGCCTTCGTCGGTGAGCTTCACGCGTTTGCCGTAGCGGTGGAACACCGGCTTGCCGAGCCAGGCCTCGAACCCGGCGATCTGCCGGCTGATGGCACCGTGGGTCACATGCAGCTCGTCGCCGGCGGCGCTGAAGCTTTCATGTCGTGCCGCGGCTTCAAAGGCCCGAAGCGCGGAAAAGGGCGGGAGATCGCGTGCCATGCTTGTGATTCTAGATCACAAGGACGCGCCGATAAAATCGTTTTGCCGGATTCCTGAACGGCGGTAACCTCGGCTGACCGTTTGATGAGGAGCCCCATGCAATCCGTTTCCCCGCCGCCTGCCGCGTCACCCCGCAGCGTCGGCCTCGCCGAGCTGTTCACCGGCTTCCTGTCGCTCGGCCTCATGTCGTTCGGCGGTGCGCTGCCGTTCGCGCGCCGTACGATCGTCGACGAGCGCAAGTGGCTCTCCGCCGACGAATTCACCGATCTGCTCGGCCTGTGCCAGTTCCTGCCGGGCGGCAACGTGATCAACCTGTCGGTCGCCGTCGGCATGCGCTTTCGTGGTGTCGCCGGCGCGTTCGCCGGCATTCTCGGGCTGATCGCGGGGCCGACGCTTGTTGTCGTCGCGCTCGGCGTGCTGTACGCGAAGACGCAGAACGATCCGCACGTGCAGCACCTGTTCGCGGGGCTCGCGGCCGCGGCCGCCGGGCTGCTCGTCGCGATGGCCGTGAAGGTCGCGAAGCCGCTGCGGCATGCGCGCGCGGCGGCCGGTATCGCGGCGCTCGCGTTCGTCGCGATCGCGGTGCTGCGCATGCCGCTGCTGACCACGATGCTGGTGCTGACGCCCGTCAGCGTGTGGCTCGCGTCGCGGCGGCGCGATGCGGGCACGCCACGGCCGGCGCCGGCGGCCGTGCGCGACGCGCAGCACGGAGGCCAGTGATGAACGACACGCTGGTCGCGATCGCGACGATTTTCAGCCAGCTGTCGCTGCTGGCGTTCGGCGGCGGCAACACGATCCTGCCGGAGATGCAGCGGCAGGTGGTCGACGTGCATCACTGGATGAGCGCGCACGAGTTCACCGCGCTGTTCGCGCTGGCGCAGGCGGCGCCCGGGCCGAACATGATGATCGTGTCGCTGGTCGGCTGGCACGTGGCCGGCTGGGCCGGGCTGCTCGTCGCGTCGCTTGCGAAGTTCGGGCCGTCGTCCATTGTCACCGTGCTCGCGCTGCATGCGTGGGAACGCTTTCGCGACCGGCCGTGGCGTCGTTACGTGCAGCAGGGGATGATGCCCGTCACGGCCGGGCTCGTCGCGGCGAGCGCGGTGCTGATCTCCGAGGCGTCGAACCGGACGGCGATCCAGTGGGGCATCACGGCCGCGTGCGCGGTGCTCGCATGGCGCACGCGCATCCATCCGCTGTGGCTGCTCGCGGGCGGCGCGCTGATCGGGCTCACGGGCATCGGGCAGTGAGCCGCCGTGCCGCCGGCCGTTGCCGGTTGCGATCGCCGGCCATGGCAGGCTACCGCGGCGCCGGCAGGTCGCTGTTCACCATCCCGAGCAGCCGGCCGCGCTCGCTGTAGACGTCGTCCGTCGTTGTCGGCCAGTCGACCACGTATCCCGCGTCGAGCGCATCGCGCATGATCGTGCCGTAATCGGCCTTCGCGAGCCTGCCGCCGCGCAACGCGTCGGCCACCTCGTGTTTCAGCTTCGGCGTGAACGACGGATAGGCCGCCACCAGCGCCGCATACTGGCGCGCATCGATCTCGCCCGATTCGCGGTTGAACGCCCAGACGGCCACCAGCACGATCGCGGCGAGCGGGATGACGGTAAAGCGCAGGAAGAACTTCGCGAGTGTCATTCGAAGGCTCGATGAAGAGGCGCGGGGCGGCGATCGGGCCCAGGCGGGCCTCAATCGGCCCGCAACCGGCCCGGTATACTCGGCCGGTCCGTCGGCGGCGAAACCCGCCCGGGCAACACGTTCCCGCCGGGCGATACGCGGCGGCAATCCGCACCCTGACGGCGAGCATTATATTGGCGCGCGGCAAGCGGCGAGGCCCGGCCGCGCAGCGCCGACGGCGTTACGCGCCGGCCGGCGGGACTGAATTTCGCACCGCCCGCCGCGCGCGGCGCGCACCACGGGAGGATCGATGGATCTCGACGGCGCCAGCCGCAATCTCACTGTCGCCGCGTTGCTGACGCTGTCCGGCGGCTACCTCGACGCGTACACGTACGTCGGCCACGGCCACGTGTTCGCGAACACGATGACCGGCAACGTCGCGCTGCTCGGCATCAACCTGTCGGCCGGCGAATGGGCCGCCGCGCTGCATCACGTGCCGCCGCTCGTCGGCTTCGTGATCGCGGTGTTCGTCGCGCACCTGCTCGGCCTCGCCGCGCAGCGCGGCTGGATGCGGCACACGGCGTTCGCGAGCCTGATCGTCGAGATCGCGTTTCTCTGCGTTGCCGCGAGCGGCCTCGTCGGCGCGTCGAGCGCCTGGCTGATTCCGGGCATCTCGTTCGTCGCGACGCTGCAGACGCTGTCGTTCACGCATCTCGAGGAACTGTCGTACACGTCGGTGATGACGACCGGCAACCTGCGGCGCGCCGCGCAGAAGCTGTTCGTCGGGTTGATCCCGCGCTACGACGCGGGCGCGCTGCACGACTCGGCGCTGCTCGCGACGATCAGCTTCTGCTTCCTGGCCGGCGCGGTGGCCGGCGGCCTCGTGACGCGGCTCGTGCCGGACATCGCGCTGTGGGGCGCGGTGCTGCTGCTCGTCGGCGCATTCGCGGAGATCGTGCGGCGTGCGTGGCGTCGCGCGGGGAATGGCGGCGATGGCGGCGGCGAGGCCGCGCAAACGGCCTGACCGCACGCTTCAAGCGGCAGCCGTTGGCGCCGCGTTCCGGAATCACCGAATCACTCATTCATCGACCCGCCGGTGCCCCCGACGCGGGCCGGTTGCACCACCCGCGCCCGCTGTCGGTATGCGCGGCATCTTCCGGTTGCGTCGATCACGCGGGCCGGCCTGCCGCGATACCGCTTTCACCGCGCCGCACCAGCGCCGATCCTTACAGCGCAGCACGCAAATGCCGATGGCCTCGCGACCCGTATCGCCGCCGCGTCAGGCAAGCCCGGCGCGGGAAACGTTGTTCCCGGGCGACAGTCGCGCCATTACGGCGCGTTTCAATTTCTTTCAGCGAAGGCACTCGTCATATGATTCAGGCCACATCGCGCGCGCCATGAACGTGCGCGATCGCCACCCGGCTGCGCACGCGGCCGGCAATGAACGGAGACACCTACAAAAAGGAAAGCTCATGAAGCAGACCACCCGACTCGCAGCCATCGCAGGGGGCGCCGCGCTCGCATTCGCCAGCCAGTACGCGGCGGCACAAAGCTCGGTCACGCTGTGGGGCGTCGCCGACGTCAGCGTCCGCTACCTGACCAACGCGAACGCCAAGAACGACGGCCTGCTGTCGATGACCAACGGCGCGATCACCAACAGCCGCTTCGGCATCTACGGCACGGAAGACCTCGGCAGCGGCCTGAAGGCCGTGTTCAACCTCGAAAGTGGCGTGAACCTGCAGAACGGCGCATTCGCCGACAGCGGCCGCCTGTTCAACCGTGCGGCATACGTCGGCCTGCAGAGCCCGTACGGCACGGTGACCCTCGGTCGCCAGAAGACGCCGCTGTTCGACCTGCTGTCGGACACCTACGATCCGCTGACGGTCGGCAACTACCTCGAGAACGCATGGCTGCCGGTCGCACTCGGCGGCGGCCTGTATGCGGACAACCAGATCAAGTACACGGGCAAGTTCGCGGGCCTGACCGCGAAGGCGATGTACTCGACCGGCACCAACTACGAATCGACCGGCGCCGGCGGCTTCTCGGGCCAGATTCCGGGTTCGCTCGGCAAGGGCAACGCATGGGGCGTGTCGCTGTCGTACGTGATGGGTCCGCTCAGCATCGCGGCCGGCGCGCAGCAGAACAGCGACAACTCGGCGCGCAAGCAGACGATCTACCACGCGAACGTCGTGTACGCGTTCAGCAAGGCGAAGGTCTACGCCGGCTACCTGCGCTCGAAGGACGACACGGGCTTCGTCGACAGCCTGCTCGCACAGCAGACGATTCCGGTCGCGAAGGGCACCGGCCGGATCGACGACGGTCCGTTCGCGGGCGTGAGCTGGCAGGTCAGCACGCCGCTGACGCTGACGGGCGCGTTCTACTACGACCACATGCGCAATGCGATGACCGCGAACGGCACGCTCGCGAGCGGCAACCGCTATGCGGTCGTCGGCATCGCCGAGTACGCGCTGAGCAAGCGCACCGAAGTCTACGGCACCGTCGACTTCAACAAGACGAACGGCGCGGCGAACGTCGAACTGCCGGGTCGCAGCAACCAGACCGGCATCGCGATCGGCCTGCGCAATATCTTCTGACGAACGTCGGAACACGTGCGCCGGCATGCATCCGGCACGCATCGAAGAGGCTCCGAAAGGGGCCTCTTTTTTTTCGTCACGCGGCCTTCATATGCGCGCACGACTATTCAGCGATCGCTCCATCACGCAATGCCCGCGCCGTAAGCCATCCGTCGGCAATCCAGAACATACTTTTACAGTACGCGCGTAGGCTTTCCGCTACGCTGCGTGCATCGCCCGTTGCGTGCCGTCGTGCGCGCGCGTGCGCTGTTCCGGCAGGCGCTCGGCGAGCGCGGCCGGCCTGGTGCGTAACTTGTGTATCCGGTGATGACAATCGCGGTGCGCCGGTTTTTTTCGTGGGACGATGCGCTCACGATTTTCTTGAAAGGGGATGACGATGGGTATCCTGAACACGGTAGGTGAAATCGCTGGCGCAGTGGCGGCTGTCGAAGGCGCGGAAAAGCTGGACCCGGATGCGGGTCTGCTGACCAAGGCGGCCGCGGCCGTCGCCGGCTTCAAGGGCGCCGAGGCAGTCGAAGGCCTGCTCGAGAAGAAGAAGGAAGACCAGCCCGAGCAGCAGGCAGACGATACGCAGGCGACGGACGGCAGCGACACGTCGCAGGCATGAGCATGGCGGCTGGTCCGGCCGCGGGCGCGCACTTCGCGCGCCCGGGCGGACCGGTGCCGCGCGGCCGGCAGGTCGGGCATGCGGTCGATCGGTGACGCATGACACACCCGGCAGCTGGGTTGACCGGCGAGAGGCAATGTCTCTCGCCGTTTTTTATTGGGCGCGCGCCGCGGCCCGCAAGAATTCCGGAATCTTGCTATCGTGCCGTCATCCGAACTGCGATGAGGCAATGCGATGGATTTCGACTACGACCTGTTCGTCATCGGGGCCGGCTCGGGCGGCGTGAGGCTCGCGCGGATGTCGGCGTCATACGGCGCGCGCGTCGGCATAGCGGAACAGGAGCAGATCGGCGGCACCTGCGTGCTGCGCGGCTGCATTCCGAAGAAGCTGCTCGTCTACGCATCGCACTACCCGCACGAAGTCGAGGACGCGAAGGGCTTCGGCTGGACCTTCGGCGCCGGCACGCTCGACTGGTCCGCGCTGATCGCCGCGAAGGATCGCGAGATCAATCGGCTCAGCGACATCTACATCAGCCTGCTGCGGCAATCGGGCGTCGACATGCACGCGGGGCGCGCGACGCTCGTCGATGCACACACGGTCGCCATCGGCGAGCGCACGATTCGTGCGCGCCACATCGCGATCGCGACCGGCTCGCGTCCGTCGCTGCCGCCGCGGCCCGGCATCGAGCATGCGATCACGTCGCGCGAGGCGCTGTCGCTCGCGACGCTGCCCAAGCGTATCGCGGTGGTGGGCGGCGGTTATATCGCGGTCGAATTCGCGGGCATCTTCAACGGCTTCGGCAGCCACGTCGACCTGTTCTATCGCGGCGAGAAAATCCTGCGCGGCTTCGATGATGACGTGCGTCAGTTCCTGACCGACGAGATGACGAAGCAGGGCGTCACGATCCATTCGCGCGCGGTGGTCGAGTCGATTTCCCGCGCGGACGACGGCACGCTGAGCGTGCGCGTCGGCGATGCGCGGCATGGGCCGTACGACGCGGTGCTCTATGCGACCGGCCGCGTGCCGAACGTCGACGGGCTCGGGCTCGAGCAGGCGGGCGTCATGCTCGATGCACGCGGTGCGATTGCCGTCGATGCGTATTCGGCGACGTCGGTTGCGTCGATCCATGCGATCGGCGACGTTACGTCGCGTCCGCAGCTCACGCCGGTGGCGACACGCGACGGCGGGCTGCTTGCGCGGACGCTGTTCGGCGGGTCACGCGTCGCGGCCGATCACGCATGGGTGCCGTCGGCCGTGTTCAGCCAGCCCGAGGTCGCGACGGTCGGCCTCACCGAAGCGGATGCGCGTCGCGCGCACGGCGACGTCGACATCTACCGCACGTCGTTCAAGGCACTGCGTCATACGCTGTCGGGCCGCGACGAACGCACGATGATGAAGCTCGTCGTCGCGCGCGACAGCCAGCGCGTGATCGGCGCGCACATGGTCGGCCGCGACGCGGGCGAGATCATCCAGGGCATCGCGATCGCGATTCGCGCGGGCGCGACGAAGGCGCAGTTCGACGACACGATCGGCATCCATCCGACCGCGGCCGAGGAGTTCGTGACGATGCGGCAGAAGGTGGCCGACTAGCGGAAGGGGGCGCGCGTCTGCACGCGCGCGCTGGATTGCGTATTGGCCGGGATACTGTTTTTTGCGTGGCAGGGCCCGACGATATTCGGCGATTATTTTCGAGATATTGGTAATCCGGGCTGACTGCGCGGGCAATATGTCTCGATATTGACGGATCGGCGCCCCATTCGCCGCCGCACTCCGGTCATATACAGGCGAAGCCCTTATCTGCAAGGCATTCCGCCTGATTCGACCGTGCATTTCATATAGATACGAAAATCGTCAACTATTATCAAGATTGCCCGTCTCAATAATCAGGCTTGATATGATCGCGAAAAATCATATACGGGGCCGATCATGCGCGATCAACAGCGCAGTAACCAGCGTCACGATGTAACCGGCGCGCGCGAGCCTGTCGCGCACTGCGTCGTCCATCCGCTTTTTGCCGCAACACATCGGTTGCGCATTCCACTTCTTCACATCTAGCTATCGCCGGCCCGGCGATGAGTTCGCGTGCGCGCGCATCGCGCCGATGCACGCGCACTCGTTCCGGGCAATCTTTCCACGCAAGGAGACCAGCAGTGAACATTCAGACACGACGCACCGTTCTCGTGGTGGCAGCGGTTGTCGCAGCGCTGTCCGGCTGCGCGACCGAATCGTCGCGCACGCTCGACGTGCCGGCCGTGAGCAGCGCGCAGAAGCCTTATGCAGGCAAGCCCGTCGCGATCGCGGTCGGCAAGTTCGACAACCGCTCGAGCTACATGCGCGGCATCTTCTCGGACGGCATCGACCGCCTCGGCGGACAGGCGAAGACGATCCTCGTCACGCGCCTGCAGCAGAGCCGGCGCTTCAACGTGCTCGATCGCGAGAACCTCGACGAGATCAAGCAGGAAGCCGGCTTCATGAAGAAGGCCCAGGCCGTGAAGGGCGCGAACTACGTGGTGACGGGCGACGTGACCGAGTTCGGCCGCAAGGACGTCGGCGATCACCAGCTGTTCGGCATTCTCGGCCGCGGCAAGACGCAGGTCGCGTACGCGAAGGTCAACCTGAACATCGTCGACACGACGACGTCGGAAGTCGTGGCATCGAGCCAGGGCGCCGGCGAGTTCAGCCTGTCGAATCGCGAGGTGATCGGCTTCGGCGGCACGGCGGGATACGACTCGACGCTGAACGGCAAGGTGCTGGACCTCGCGATCCAGGAAGCCGTGAACCATCTGGCCGAGCAGGTTGACGCCGGGGCGCTGAAGGTACCGCAGTAAGTACCGCAGCGCGTATCGAAGGACGTGCCGCAGCGGGCGCCGGGGCCGGCGTCGCGCTCGAGCGATTCACCACGACATCAAAAGAGAAAAGACCATGAAACGGGGTATCTGGCTGCCGGCGACGGCCGCCGCATTGCTGCTCGCCGGCTGCGCGAGCTCGCCGCCGCCGCTCTATCAGTGGACGGGCTATCAGCCGCAGGTGTACGAATACTTCAAGGGGCAGAAGTCGCCGCAGGAGCAGATCGACGCGCTCGAAAAAGCGTTGCAGGACATCCGCGGGAAGGGCCATACGCCGCCGCCGGGCTTCCATGCGCATCTCGGGATGCTGTACGCGAGCGTCGGCAACGAGCAGCAGGCCGAGCAGGAACTGCAGGCCGAGAAGCAGTTGTTCCCGGAATCGTCGACCTACATGGATTTCCTGCTGAAGAAGAAGACCGGCGCGGCGAAACCCGCGGATCAGAAGGCTGCCGGCCAGAAGGGGGCCGACCAGACGATCGCCGGGCAGAAGAACGCCGATTCGAACCCCGCCAAACAGTGAAGCGCCCGCCATGTTCAAGACACTTTCATTCAAGCTGATGTCCGTGCTGTCGATCGTCGCGCTGCTGAGCGCGTGCGCGCAGCCGGTGAAACGGCCCGATTACACGGCGTTCAAGAAGAGCCAGCCGCGCTCGATTCTCGTGCTGCCGCCCGTCAACGAGACCTCCGACGTCGGCGCGACCTACGGGATGCTGTCGCAGATGACGCTGCCGCTCGCCGAGTCCGGCTATTACGTCGTGCCGGTCGCGGTGATGGACGAGACCTTCAAGCAGAACGGCCTGACCAACGCGGCCGAGATCCAGGAGACGCCGCCCGCGAAGCTGCGAGAGATCTTCGGCGCGGACGCCGCGCTGTATTCGAAGGTTTCGAAATACGGCACCGTGTACCGGATCCTCGCGAGCGCGACGGTCGTGTCCGCGTCGGCGAAGCTCGTCGACCTGCGCACGGGCGACGTGCTGTGGCAGGGCAGCGCCAGCGCGGCCAGCGACGAAGGCGGTAACAGCGGCGGTGGCGGCCTGATCGGGATGCTCGTGACGGCAGCGGTCAAGCAGATCGCGAACACGCTGATGGACCAGAGCCACGATGTCGCCGCGTTTACGAGCGGACGGCTGCTGATGGCAGGGCCGCCGAGCGGCCTGCTGTACGGTCCGCACTCGCCGAAGTACGGCACCGACTGAACGGCGCGGGCGCCGCATCGAAGCCCCGCCATCCGATCGAACGGCCGCGCGAACGCGCGGCCGTTTTGCATGGGCGCGCCGCGTGCGTTTGCCTCCCGCATCGCGCCGCTGCCTCGTGACGCTCAATGCACGCCGAACGCGTCGAGTAGCCGGTACCAGCTCATCGCGAGCACCAGCGCCGGCGTGCGCAGCGCCGCGCCGCCCGGGAAGTCGCGATGCCGGATCTTGTCGAACAGGTCGAAGCGGCTCGCCTGCCCGTCGATCGCCTCGGCGATCAGCTTGCCCGCGAGCGCGGTCGTGTTCACGCCGTGCCCGGAAAAGCCCTGCGCGAAGTACATCGTCGGCGCAACGCGGCCGAAGTGCGGCGCGCGGTTCATCGTGATGTCGACGAAGCCGCCCCATGCGTAGTCGACCTTCACGTCCGCGAGCTGCGGGAACGTCTTCAGCATGTCCTGGCGCATCGCTTCCGCGAGATCGCGCGGCTCGCGCGTCGAATAGCTGACCTTGCCGCCCCACACGAGCCGCGTGTCGGGCGCCGGCCGGAAATAGTCGAGCACGAAGCGGCTGTCGCAGATCGCCGCACGCGCGGGCATCAGCGCGGCGGCGCGCGCTTCGCCGAGCGGCTCGGTCGCGATCACGTAGGTGCCGACCGGCATGATCTTCTTCGACAACGCGGGCGCGAGCGTACCGACGTAGGTATTGCACGCGAGCACGACGAAGCGCGCGCGGACGTTGCCGCCGCTCGTCTCGACGACGTGGCCGCCCGCGACGTCGCGCACGCGCGTCACGCAGCTGTCCTCGTGGATGCGCACGCCCGCGCCGGTCGCCGCGCGCGCGAGGCCGAGCGTGTAGTTGAGCGGATGGAGGTGGCCGCTGTCGGGGTCGTACAGGCCGCCGCAATAGCGCGCGGACTGCACGTAGTCGCCGAGCTCGTCGGCTTCGACGAAGTGGAAGCGGTCGTAGCCGAAGCGCTTCGCGGCTTCGTCGCGCCAGCGCTTCAGCGCATCCGCGTCGCGCTCGGTGTTCGCGGCGGTCAGGTAGCCGGGCACCAGCGCGCAATCGATGTCGTGCTGCGTGATCCGCGACTTCACGAGCGACAGCGTTTCGAGCCCCATGTCCCAGATGCGCTTCACGTCGCCTTCCGGCATGAATTGCCCGAACGTGTCGATGTCGCACGCGAAGCCGCCGATCAACTGGCCGCCGTTGCGGCCGCTCGCTGCCCATCCGACCCGCGACGCTTCGAGCACGGTCACCGAATGGCCGCGCTCGGCGAGGTTGAGCGCGGTGGACAGGCCCGTGAGGCCCGCACCGATCACGCACACATCGGCGTCGATCGTGCCGGCGAGCGGCGCATGGCGGGTCGTATCGTTGGCGGTCGCCGCGTAGTAGGACGCGACGTGCGGCTGGTTGGCGAATGTCTGCATATTCAGGAAAACAGAGTAAGAGGGCTCAGAACAGCTCGCGCACGCGGTGGTACAGCATCCCGAGTTCGAGCGCGGGTTGCCGCCATGCGTCGCCGCCGGGGAAGCGCCGGTGGCGCATGCGCGCGAACAGGTCGAACGCGCGCGTGTCGCCCGCGATCGCGCCGGCGACCGCACGTCCGGCGATGCCGGTGAGCGCGACGCCATGCCCGCTGAAGCCCTGGACATAGAAGAAGTTCGGATCGAGTGTGCCGAAGTCCGGTGCGCGGTTGCGCGTGACGTCGACGAAGCCGCCCCATGCGTGGTCGACACGTACGTCGCTGAGCTGCGGGAACACGCCGACCATGCGTTGCCGGATCGTTTCGGCGAGCGTGGCGGGCGACGCGCCGGCCGAGTTCGCGCGGCCGCCGAACAGCATCCGGTGGTCGGCGGACAGCCGGAAGTAGTCGAGGAAGAAGTTGTTGTCGCACACGGCATCGCGCTGGGCGATCAGCGCATCGGCGCGCGCCTGGCCGAGCGGCTCGGTCGCGATGATGTACGACGCGATCGGCGCGATGCGGGCAGCGGTCGCGGCGGGCAGCACGCCGCCCGGGCCCGCGTTGCAGCACGACACGACGAAGCGGCAGCGCACCTCGCCCGACGGCGTGCGCACGACGGGCCGCGCGCCGCGCACGACATCGAGCGCGGGCGTGTGCGCATACAGCGCGACACCTTCGCGGCGCGCCGCATCGGCGAGGCCGAGGCAGTACTTGAGCGGATGCAGGTGGCCCGACAGCGGATCGTGCACGCCGGCCAGGTAGCGCGTCGATGCGATGCGCGCGCGGATCTCGCCGGTGTCGAGCCACGCGAGCGACGGATGGCCCCAGCGCGACGTCGCGGCGTCCATCCATGCGCGCAGGTCGTCGATGCGGCGCGGTTTCGTCGCGACCGTCAGGTAGCCGCGCGTGAAGTCGCAGTCGATCCCGTAGTGCGCGATCCGCTCGGCGATCAGCGCGACGCCGTCGAGCGACAGCGACCACGCGGCGCGCGCGCCGTCGGCGCCGAGCTGCCGCTCGATCTCCTCGTCCTTCGCGAAGCCGGTGATCGCCTGCCCTCCGTTGCGGCCCGACGCACCCCAGCCGGGCCGGTGCGCATCGATCACCGCGACGGACAGCCCGCGCGCGCGGCAGTCGAGCGCCGTCGACAGGCCCGCGAAGCCGGCACCGATCACGCAGACGTCGACGTCGATCGTGTCGTCGAGCACCGGGTCATCGACCACGGGCCGCGTGACCGTCGCTTCGTAGTACGAGTCGCGCGCGAGCGCATCGGCGCGGCGGGTGAAAGACTGCGTCATGAAACCGACTCCCTCGAAAAGGCTGCCACGGCCGCGACCTGCCGGCAGCCACCCTTGAAAATGGCGCGGGACGCCGTGCGCGCGGCACGGCGTCCCGCGTGTGCTGCGTCAGAACGAATAGATGAACTGCGTCGCGAGCAGGTCGTTGGACTTGCTGTACGAACCGTCGTTGCGCAGGAACACCTTGTTGTTCGCCCAGTCGTGCCGGTATTCGACCTTCACGGTGATCTGCTGGGTCGGATAGAACAGCAGGTCGAGCGCAACGTCCTGACGGATCGCGCCCTTGCACTCGAAGCCGAGGCCACCGCCGGCCTTCGACGTCGCGAGGCAATCCGAATCGACGCCGAAGCCGTTGTTCGGATCCATCCCGTTGCCGTTCAGCGAGATGCCACCGCCGCCGCCGCCGTTCTTGCTGTTCACGAGTGCATCGTAGCGCAGCGTGACGCCCATGCGGCCGACCACCGGTGCGTTGAACTTGCGGTGCGCGAGCAGCGACAGGCCGTACCACTGCGCGAGCCCGCCGTTGTACGCCGCATGCTGCTGCTGGCCGTAGTCGAGTTCCGCGTTGTACTGGATGTCGGCGAGCGTGTAGGTCGCATCGGCTTCCGCGAAGAAGAACGTGCCGTATCCACTCGGCGATGCGCCGCCCGGGCCGTAGTGCACGACGCCGTTCGAATCGATCGCGCTCGACAGCGTCTGGCGGCCGATGTTGAACGATCCGCCGATGTCGAGCGCGCTCGACCACGTGTAGTCCGCACGCGCGGTGAAGGTCGGCACCTTGTTGCTGGTCGTGATCGGGTCGCCGAGCGCATTGGTGCCGGTCTGCGTGACCGAGCCGTAGGTGCGGTACTGCTCGTTGCCGACGAAGAACTTCCACGCCCAGTTGCCCTTCGTGTAGTTCGCACCGGCACCGATGTAGCTGCCCGGATCCGAGAAGTCGTACAGCAGGTTGTGCGTGAGCGTGAGCATCTGGTTCGACTGCTGCACCTCGTAACCGCCGAAGCTCGGGATCAGGCCGGCCACGAGTGTCGTCTCGGCCGTGATCGGCACGTTGACGACCGCCGTGTTCAGGATGTTGTTGCCGATGTTGCCGCGCGAGTTCTGCAGCAGCGTGATGCCGTTGCCGCGGTTCGGCATCAGCGTGATTTCGGCCGACGGCGCCATCGGGCCGACGCCGAACGTCTTCTTGATGTCGAGGTAGAGATCGCCGAACGTGCTGTTGAAGTAGTTGTACGCGCTCTCGTGGTTCGCGAACAGGAACGACGACGTGCCGGCCGCACGGTTGTAGATGTAGGTCGGATCGATGTAGCCCGTCACCGACAGGCCGGCGAGCGGGCCCGTGTTGGCCGCGTCCGTCAGCGAGTCGACCTTCAGCTGCTGGTTCGCGATCTGCTGCTTCATTTCGCCGACCTCGTCGTTGGTCAGCGTGGCCTGCGCCTTGCCGTAATCCGGCGAGCCCGGATCGATGGCCACCGCAACCGGCGCCGCGCCGGCCTTCGCACCGGCCTGCGCGACGGCGCCGCCGCCCGGCTTCGCGGTGAGCTGCGCCTGCATGGCCTTCATCTGTTTCTGCAGCGCCGCGACCTGCGCCTGCAGCGCCTTGATCTCGGCTGATGTCGAGTCGGCCAGCGCGATGCCCGGCAACGCGCCGGCCACCAGCAGGCAGATCAGTTTCTTCTTCATTGCGGATTCTCCTTGTCGTGCGCCTGTCAAAGTGCGATCGGTTTGCGCGCCGCATCACGCGGCGCGCGGGTCTTGTTATCGATGAAAGGGAAAGGGGAGGGTCACGCCACCGCGAACGCCGCCTTCATGTCGGCCACCCGGCGTCGCTCGCGCGCGATCATCATCCGGTTCACGACGATCACGCCGATCGTCACGGCCGTGATGAACAGCGTCGCCAGTGCGTTCATCTCCGGGTTCAGCCCGAGCCGCACGCGCGAGAACACCACCAGCGGCAGCGTCGTCGACCCCGGCCCCGACAGGAACGCCGACAGCACCAGGTCGTCGATCGACAGCGTGAACGACAGCAGCCACCCCGACAGCAGCGCCTGCGAGATCAGCGGCAGCGTCACCACGAAGAACACCTTCAGCGGCGTCGCGCCCAGATCGAGCGCGGCCTCCTCCAGCGACTTGTTCATCTCCTTCACGCGCGACTGCACGATGATCGCCACGTACGACACGCACAGCATCACGTGACCGATCCAGATCGTCAGCATCCCGCGCCCCTTCGGCCAGCCGAACATCTGCTCCAGCGCCACGAACAGCAGCAGCAGCGAGATGCCCTGGATCACTTCCGGAATCACCAGCGGCGCGTTGATCATCCCCGTGTACAGCGTGAAGCCCTTGAAGCGGCCGAAGCGCGCGAGCACGAAACCCGCCCACGTGCCGATCACGACCGACGCGGTGGCCGTCAGCAGGCCGATCTTCAGCGACAGCCACGCGGCGGTCAGCAGCTCGTCGTCCTCCAGCAGCGCCGCGTACCACTTCAGCGAGAAGCCCGACCACACCGTCACCAGCTTCGACTCGTTGAACGAGTACACGACCAGGCTGATGATCGGGATGTACAGGAACAGGAAGCCGAAGGCGAGGACGCCCGTCGACAGCGGTTTGCTCGGCTTGATCATTTCGCGTCCTCCAGTTCCTTGACCTGGTAGTACTGGAACAGCGCCATCGGCACCAGCAGCAGCATCACCATCGCGACCGTCACCGCGGACGCCATCGGCCAGTCCATGTTGTTGAAGAATTCATCCCACATCACGCGCCCGATCATCAGCGTGTCGGCGCCGCCGAGCAGCTCCGGAATCACGTACTCGCCCACCGCCGGGATGAACACCAGCAGGCTGCCGGCGATGATCCCGTTCTTCGACAGCGGCAGCGTGATCCGCGTGAACGCGACCCACGGCTTCGCGCCCAGGTCGTACGCGGCTTCGAGCAGCGTCAGGTCCATCTTCACCAGGTGCGCGTACAGCGGCATCACCATGAACGGCAGGTACGAATAGACCATCCCGATGTAGACGCCCGCATCGCTGTGATACAGCCGCAGCGGCGTGTGGATGATGCCGAGCGCGATCAGCGTGTGGTTCAGCAGGCCGTCGTCCTTCAGGATGCCGATCCAGGCGTACACGCGGATCAGGAACGAGGTCCAGAACGGCAGCATCACGGCCATCATCAGCACGTTGCGGCGGTTCGGTTCCGAGCGGGCGATGTAGTACGCCATCGGGTAACCGATCAGCAGGCACAGCACGGTCGACACGGCGGCCATCTTCAGCGAGCTGAGGTAGGTCGCGATGTACAGGTCGTCCTGCCGCAGGAACGCGTAGTGCGACAGCTGCAGCGCGAAGTGCACGACGCCGTCCTTGAACTCGACGAGCGACGTGTACGGCGGGATGCCCATCACCTGGTCGGCGAAGCTGATCTTCAGCACCAGCACGAACGGCAGCGCGAAGAAGACCGCGAGCCACAGGAACGGCACGCCGATCGCGACGCTGCGGCCCGACGGCAGCAAGCGCGACAGCGCGGCGAAGCGGCCCGGGCGGGCCCGGCCCGCGCCGGTGCTCGCGGCGCCGGGCGACACCGGCGTGGACGGAGTGGAAGCAGAGGTTCTCATCGTGTTGTCCTCATTGCGTCAGCACGACGCCGCTGGCCGGCGACCACGACACGAACACATCGTCGTTCCAGGCCGGTGCCGTGTCGCTCATCAGGTGCGAGCTCGACAGGTTCGACACGACCGTCTTCCCGCTCGGCAAGCGCACGTGATACAGCGAGTAGCTGCCCATGTACGCGATGTCGGTCACGACGCCGCGCGCCCAGTTGTGCTTCGAACCCGGCTTCTCGCGCGACACGTGCACGCGTTCCGGGCGCACCGAGATGCCGACCGGCATCCCGAGCGGGCCCGTGATGCCGTGGCTCACGTACATGCGTGCTTCGAGGTCGTCGCTCTCGACGAAGATGTGATCGGGCTCGTCCTCGACGACGCGGCCCTCGAACAGGTTGGTCGAGCCGATGAATTCGGCCGAGAAACGGCTGTTCGGAAACTCGTACACCTCGCCCGGCGCGCCGATCTGCACGATCTTGCCTTCGCTCATCACCGCGAGGCGGCTCGCCATCGTCATCGCCTCTTCCTGGTCGTGCGTGACCATCACGCAGGTCACGTCGACCTTGTCGATGATGTTCACGAGTTCGAGCTGGGTCTTCTGGCGGATCTTCTTGTCGAGCGCGGACATCGGCTCGTCGAGCAGCAGCAGCTTCGGGCGCTTGACCAGCGAGCGGGCCAGCGCGACGCGCTGCTGCTGGCCGCCGGACAGCTGATGCGGCTTGCGCTGTGCGTACTTGCTCATCTGCACGAGTGCGAGCGCGTCGGCCACGCGTTCCTTGATTTCGTTCTTCGGCGTGCCTTCCTGCTTCAGGCCGAACGCAACGTTCGATTCGACCGACATGTGCGGGAACAGCGCGTACGACTGGAACATCATGTTGACCGGGCGGCGGTACGGCGGCAGCGCGGCAAGATCTTCGCCGTCGACGAAGATCTTGCCGGAGGTGGCCGTTTCCAGCCCGGCGAGCATGCGCAGCAGCGTGGACTTGCCGCAGCCCGAGCTGCCGAGCAGCGCGAACAGCTCGTTTTTCGCGATCGTCAGGTTCACGTTGTCGACGGCCGTGCTGTCGCCGAATTTCTTCACGACGTTCTCGATGCGCACGAAGGCATCGTTTTGCGTACGGGGCGCGGCGGCCGGTTGGGTCTGTCGTGCAGCAGCGGAAGAGGGTATCGATTGCATGGGAGTCACCATTCGTTCTTCACGGATTGCAGGCGTGAGCGTCCCCGCGCGAGGCGTGAAACGCGACTCGCGGACAACGGCTCATGCCGGATGGAACAGTGCGCGCGGCGCGCGCGGGCGGACGGAGGTCCGCGAATCTCAGGCGGGCAGGCGTGGAGCGATGCCTGCGCCGCCGTGATGCCTGGCGATCAGTGGCCGGTCTTCAGCTGCGCCCACAGGCGGTTCTGGAGACGCAGGATGTCGGCCGGCATCGGCTTCATCAGCACCATCTTCTTCAGCACGTCTTCAGGCGGGTAGACGGTCGGGTCCTGCGCGACGCCCGGCGTGACGAACTGGTGCGCGGCCTTGTTCGCGGTCGGGTAGAACACCGTGTTGGTGATCGCCGCGTTGACCTTCGGATCGGAAATGTAGTTGATCCACTTCAGTGCAGCCTCGGGGTGCGGCGCATCCTTCGGGATCACCATCACGTCGAACCACAGCAGGCCGCCTTCCTTCGGGTTCGAGAACTTGATGTCGTACGAGCGCTTCGCTTCGGACGAGCGGCGATGCGCGATGCCGACGTCGCCCGACCAGCCGAGCGCGACGCACACGTCGTTGTTTGCGAGGTCGTTGATGTAGCCGGACGAGTTGAATTGGGTGATGTACGGGCGGACTTTCTTCAGGACTTCGAATGCAGCCTGGTAATCGCCGGGGTTCTTGCTGTTCGGATCCTTGCCCATGTATTGCAGCGTGGCGGCGAACACGTCGACGGCCTGGTCGAGGAACGACACGCCGCAGCCCTTCAGCTTCTCCATGTTGGCCGGATCGAACACCAGTGCCCAGCTGTCGACGGGCGCCTTGTCGCCGAGTGCCTTCTTCACTGCCTGCGCGTTATAGCCGATGCCGTCCGTGCCGTACGCCCAGGGGACACCGTACTGGTTGCCCGGGTCCGCATCCGAGATCATCTTCATCAGCAGCGGATCGAGGTTCGCGAGGTTCGGCAGCTTCGACTTGTCGAGCTTCTGGTACACGCCGGCCTGGATCTGTTTGGCCATGTAGTTCGACGTCGGCACGACGATGTCGTAACCCGAACTGCCGGCAAGCAGCTTCGCCTGAAGCGTGTCGTCGCTGTCGTAGTTGTCGTACTTGACGTGGATGCCCGTCTGCTTCTGGAAGTTCGGGATCGTGTCCGGCGCGATGTAGTCGGACCAGTTGTAGACATTCAGGTCCTCGGCATGCGCCGATGGGCTGGCGACTGACGTGAACGCTGCCGCGGCGGCGAGGGCGGCAACAGAACAGGCTTGGCGAAGAAAGCAGGCACGCATGGTGGAATTCCCCTGGTTATGGCGGCGTGCGGCGCCCGCCGCACGCCTGTAGGCAAAGCCGTTACGAAATACCCAGTTGCTGGGCGGTTGCATCGACGGCCTTCTTCGCCTTCGACACGAGTTCATCGATTTCCGGACGCGAAATCACGAGCGGGGGCGACAGCAGCATCCGGTCGCCGGTCGCACGCATGATCAGGTTGCCGTTGAAGCAGAAGTCGCGGCAGATCGTGCCGACGTCGCCGCCGTTCGCGAAGCGGCGGCGTTCGGCCGGCGCTTCGGCAAGCTGAAGGCTCGCGACGAGGCCATGGCCATGCACTTCGCCGATGATCGGGTGACGCGCGAAGGTTTCGCGCATCAGCGCCTGGAAGTACGGGCCGGTATCGTTCTTCACGCGCTCGACGATCCCTTCGTCGCGCAGCAGCTTCAGGTTTGCAACGGCAACGGCCGCGGCGACCGGGTGCCCCGAGTACGTAAGGCCGTGGTTGAATTCGCCGTTGTCGATGATCGGGCGTGCAACGCGCTCGTGAATGCCGACCGCTCCCATCGGCACATAACCCGACGTGAGGCCCTTCGCCATCGTGATCAGATCCGGCTCAAAGCCGAAGTGCTGGTGCGCGAACCATTCGCCGGTGCGGCCGAACCCGCCGATCACTTCGTCGGCGACGAGCAGGATGTCGTACTTGCGGCAGATCCGCTGGATTTCCGGCCAGTACGTCGACGGCGGGAAGATCACGCCGCCCGCGCCCTGGAACGGCTCGCCGATGAACGCCGCGACGTTCTCCGCACCGAGTTCGAGAATCTTCGCTTCGAGCTGCTGCGCCCGTGCGAGACCGAACGCTTCCGGTGTTTCGCCCGGCTGCGCTTCGCCGAAGAAATACGGTTGATCGATATGCACGATGTGCTCGACCTTCGACGGCATCTGCTCGTGCATGTAGCCCATCCCGCCGAGCGTGCCGCCCGCGATCGTCGAGCCGTGGTAACCGTTCTTGCGCGAGATCACATACTTCTTTTGCGGCTTGCCCTGCACGCGCCAGTACTGGTGCACGAGGCGCAGCACGGTGTCGTTGCCTTCCGAGCCGCTGTTGCAATAGAAGAAGTGGTTGAAGCCGGCGGGCGTCACTTCCGCGAGCATGGCCGACAGTTCGATCACCGGCGGGTGCGTCGTCTTGAAGAACGTGTTGTAGAACGGCAGTTCCTGCAACTGGCGATACGCGGCATCGGCGAGTGCCTTGCGGCCGTAGCCGACGTTCACGCACCAGAGGCCGGCCATCCCGTCGATGACCTTGTTGCCGTCCGAGTCCCAAAGGTAGACGCCGTCGGCCTTCACGATCACGCGGCTGCCCGCGCGGTTCAGCGCGCCCATGTCCGAGAACGGGTGGATGTGGTGCGCGGCGTCGAGCGCGCGGTATTCGGCGGTCGAGCGTGCCTGCGTCGCGCGCGGCGCGGCAGCCGGCGCGGCCGGCTGGATCCAGGCAGATTCGTTGCGGTAAGTCATGTTTCCTCCGTGATTCCGTATGCGGTTGTGCGCGCGCTTAGACGTGCAGCAGCAGATGGCGGCGTTCCCACGAGCTGATCACGCGGAAGAACGCTTCGTATTCGGTTTCCTTCAGCGCGAAATACGCCTTCAGGAACTTGTGGCCGAGGATCTCGCCGAGCGGCTCGCATGCGGCCATCAGCGTCAGCCCTTCCTCGAGGTTGCGCGGCAATTGGTACGGCAAGTCGTAGCCGTCGCTCACGAGCGGCTCGGTCGGCTCCAGGCGCTGCGTCATGCCGAGGTAGCCGGCTGCGAGCGTCGCGGCGAGCGCGAGGTACGGGTTGCAGTCGACGCCCGGGATGCGGTTCTCGATACGGCGTGCCGACGGGCCCGAGTGCGGGATGCGGAAGCCGACCGTGCGGTTGTCGTAACCCCACTGCACGTTGATCGGGGCGGCCATGAAGCGCGACAGCCGGCGATACGAGTTGATGTACGGCGCGAAGATCGGCATCAGTGCCGGCGTGTACTTCTGCAGCCCCGCGAGGTAGTTGTAGAACATCGACGTCGCGCCGCCGGTCTCCTGCGACGTGAACAGGTTCTGGCCCGTTTCCTCGTCGACGATGCTCTGGTGTACGTGCATCGCCGAACCCGGCTCGTCTTCCATCGGCTTGGCCATGAACGTCGCGTACATGTTGTGACGCAGCGCGGCCTCGCGCACCGTGCGCTTGAACAGGAACACCTGGTCGGCCAGCGACAGCGCGTCGCCGTGCATGAAGTTGATCTCCATCTGCGCGGCGCCGACTTCGTGGATCAGCGTGTCGATGTCGAGGTTCTGCGCTTCGCAGTACTCGTAGATGTCCTCGAACAGCGGATCGAACTCGTTGACGGCTTCGATCGAATACGACTGGCGGCCCGTTTCGGGGCGGCCCGTCCGGCCGACCGGCGGACGCAGCGGCAGGTCGGGGTCCTTGTTCATGTCGACCAGGTAGAACTCGAGCTCGGGCGCGACCACCGGCTTCCAGCCCTTCGCCTTGTACAGGTCGAGCACGCGGCGCAGCACGTAGCGCGGCGAGATCTCGACCGGCGAGCCGTCGAAGTGCACGCAGTCGTGGATCACCTGCGCGGTCGGGTCGGTGGCCCACGGGATCAGGCGGATCGTCGATTCGTCGGGCACGCACACCATGTCGGGGTCGGTCACGCCGGTCAGCGAGCCGTCTTCCGGATATTCGCCGGTGACGGTCTGCACCATCACGGCCTGCGGCAGGCGCATCGATTCGCCGGACGTGAACTTGTTGCGCGGCGTGATCTTGCCGCGCGCGATACCGGCCATGTCGGGAATGATCGCCTCGACTTCGGTGATCCGGTGTTGTTTCAGAAAACTTTCGATATCTTGCATGTCTGTTCTCGTTGTTTGGTCGGCGCGCTCAGGCGAGCGCGGCAGCGGCCAGGGTTCGCGTGCGGGCATTCCGGCGGGCGCGGCATGCGTCGCCGAAGGCGCGGAAGATCGCGCTCGACAGCGGGTCATGCGCATGCCGCCATTCCGGATGCCACTGCACGGCGAGTGCGAAAGCGGGGGCATCGACGACGCTCACGGCCTCGATCAGGCCGTCCGGCGCGACGGCCTCGACGGCGAGGCCGGAGCCGAGCTGCGCGATGCCTTGCTTGTGCAGCGAGTTCACGTTCACTTCGTCGCGGCCGCCGGCGAGCGCATGCAGCTTGCCGCCGGGCGTCAGGTGCACGACGTGCGCGGGGCCGTATTGCGTGTCCATCGGCGCGGCGTCGTCCTCGCGGTGATCGGCGAGGCCCGGCACTTCATGCACGCGCTGGTGCAGCGTGCCGCCGCAGACGACGTTCAGCTCCTGGAAGCCGCGGCAGACGGCGAGCACCGGCACGCCCGCGGCGATCGCCGCGCGCAGCAGCGGCAGCGTCGTCGCATCGCGGGCCGGGTCGTGCTTCGTGCCGGGCGCGCTCGGCTCGCCGCCGTACAGGTGCGGCTCGACGTTCGAGTAGCTGCCGGTAAACAGCAGGCCGTCGACCGTGTCGAGGATGTCGTCGACCGACTGGCGCTCGCCGAGCGCGGGCAGCACCATCGCGAGCGCCTGCGCACCGTCGACGATCGCGGCGACGTATTTGTCGCCGACCGTATGCGACGCGTGTGCGCCGATTTGCGTGAGGTCGGCGGTGATGCCGACGAGGGGTTTCCTTTCCATGACGTCAATCAGTTATCCAGAGGACTGCTGCGTGCGCGTTGCCCGATTCGACAAAACGCAGGCGTGCAGCCGCCCCGCAGCCTCGCGAAAAGCGCAAGGCCGCTGGTGAATGGGCGCAGCGGGATGACGTGGCGATCCGCGCTGCGCGCGACGATCAGGCCGTCGTTCGTTGGGTTGCGATACGCGACGCGGCAACGAATGCGCGAACGCGTTCCGTCACCGCATGGACCATGCGGTTGGCGAATCAGCAGACAAAACGAACGACGTAAAGAAAGGAGAGGCGCTACGGCAGCAGCGACGCCACTTCGTCGGTATCGACGGCGACGAATGCGCGTGCGGATACGGCGTTGTGACGCCGAACGGAACGACGGGACAGGATGGTGTAGATCGACAGATGCTGCAGGCGAGGACTATGCCAGCCGCAACTGCCATCGGAAGGGGATGCCGCGCTGCGCGAACTTCGCGCCACGCTTCGATCCCACCTCACCAGAGGGCCACGGACTCTCACGATTACACTCGACTGGGTTGTTGAAAGTATTGAACACCCGACCTTCTCGACGCGCTGGGCGTTTAAAATAATCAAGGCGCCGGTTACGCGTCATTTACATTGATGGGCATCAATTTTTGCGTTGCAGTAACGCGTTTTGCTGCCTATGAAAACTAAATGACGCTGACCTGAGAGCCAGCATATACGAGCCAAAAACGGCGTCAAATGTTTTTTAACGGTCCTGCATCAGGGGTTTCCCGAGCAGTGCGAACAAAAGATTCGCAACTGGAATGATCCGCGGCGTGTTCATTATTTCGAACGCCTTTCAGGGTTTTCCCCGTTAATACGCGGCATAAAGTGATTAGAATATTCAACGGCTGTCCACTGCGTCGTTTCACTTTGTCATCGCACTTATCGTGTCCGAAACCGAATCGATGTCCACCGAAGTCGCCGAGCGCCTGCGTTACGTGCGCAACAAGCATGGCCTGTCGCAACGTGAACTCGCGAAGCGGGCCGGCGTGACCAACGGCACGATCTCGCTGATCGAACAGGGCCGCGTGAGCCCGTCGGTCGGCTCGCTGAAGAAGTTGCTCGAATGCATACCGATGAGTCTCGCGGAGTTCTTCACGTTCGAGCTCGTCGAATCGCGCTCGGTCGTGTCGCGTCGCGACGACATGCCGAACCTCGGCAACGACACGCTCGCGTTTCATCTGGTCGGCGCGAGCGTGAAGGACCGCAACATGTGCATCCTGCGCGAGATCTACCAGCCGCACGCCGACACCGGGCCCGAGATGCTCGTGCACGCGGGGCACGAGGGCGGCGTTGTCGTGTCGGGCCGGCTCGAGCTGACCGTCGACGGCGCGACGTGGCTGCTCGACCCCGGAGACGGCTACTACTTCGAGAGCCGTTTGCCGCACCGTTTTCGCAATCCCAGCGCGGAACTGATCTGCGAGGTCGTCTCGGCCAATTCGCCGGCGACCTTCTGACCGCGCATCACCGCATTCGCTGACGGCCGGCCGCGCATCAGGCGCGCGGCGTGTCGCATCGCGAATGTCACAACATTGAGGCATCCTGATGAACAAGTTGACTTTGGCTGACTGGCAGGACAAGGCGGCGTCGCTCAAGATCGAAGGGCGCGCATTCATCGACGGCGCGTCGCGCGACGCGCACGGCGGCAAGACGTTCGACTGCGTGAGCCCGATCGACGGCCGCGTGCTGGCGAAGGTCGCCGATTGCGGCGAAGCCGATGTGAATGCGGCCGTTGCGGCCGCGCGCCGCGCGTTCGACGCGGGCGTGTGGGCCGGCCTGAATCCGCGTGCGCGCAAAGCGGTGCTGCTGCGCTGGGCCGCGCTGATGCGCGAGCATCTCGACGAGCTGTCGCTGCTCGAGACGCTCGACGCGGGCAAGCCGATCGGCGACACGACGACGGTCGACGTGCCGGGCGCCGCGTACTGCGTCGAATGGTTCGCGGAAGCCATCGACAAGGTCGGCGGCGAGGTCGCGCCGGCCGATCATCATCTCGTCGGTCTCGTCACGCGCGAGCCGGTCGGCGTGGTGGCGGCCGTCGTGCCGTGGAACTTCCCGATCCTGATGGCTGCGTGGAAGTTCGGCCCCGCGCTGGCGGCCGGCAACAGCGTCGTGCTGAAGCCGTCGGAGAAATCGCCGCTGACCGCGATCCGCGTCGCGCAACTCGCATATGAAGCCGGCATCCCGGCCGGCGTGTTCAACGTCGTGCCGGGCGCGGGCGAACCCGGCAAGCTGCTCGCGCTGCATCGCGACGTCGACTGCATCGCGTTCACGGGATCGACGGCGGTCGGCAAGCTGATCATGCAGTACGCCGCGCAATCGAACCTGAAGCGCGCGTGGCTCGAACTCGGCGGCAAGTCGCCGAACATCGTGCTGCCCGATTGCCCCGATCTCGACCGCGCCGCGCAAACGGCGGCCGGCGCGATCTTCTACAACATGGGCGAGATGTGCACGGCCGGTTCGCGGCTGCTCGTGCATCGCGACATCAAGGACGCGTTCGTCGAGAAGCTCGTGGCGGCCGCGCGCGCTTACGTGCCCGGCAATCCGCTCGATCCGTCGGTGTCGATGGGCGCGATCGTCGACGGTATCCAGCTCGAGCGCGTGCTCGGCTACATCGAGGCAGGGCGCAGCGAAGGCAAGCTCGTCACGGGCGGTGCGCGCGTGAAGGAGGAAACGGGCGGCTTCTACGTCGAGCCGACGGTGTTCGAGGTGAAGCACGACGCGAAGATCGCGCGCGAGGAGATCTTCGGGCCCGTGTTGTCGGTGATCGTGTTCGACGATGTCGACGAGGCCGTGCGGATCGCGAACGACACCGAATACGGGCTCGCCGCGGCGGTGTGGACGTCGAACCTGACGACGGCGCATGACGTGTCGCGCCGCTTGCGCGCGGGTACGGTGTGGGTGAATTGCTACGACGAGGGCGGCGACATGAACTTCCCGTTCGGCGGCTACAAGCAGTCGGGCAACGGCCGCGACAAGTCGCTGCACGCGCTCGAGAAGTACACCGAGCTGAAGTCGACGCTCATCCGGCTGCGCTGACGCGCTACTGCTGGCGCATCGCCGTTCGGCGGTGCGCCAGCAGCCCGCGTTACGCGTTACGCGCTGCGCAGCGCGGGGTGGAAGCCCGCGGCCTCGATGATCGACTGCACGCGCTCGGCGCCTTGCGCCGATTCGACCTTGACGCGCTTCGCCGCGACGTCGATGTCGAGCTTCGCGGCGGGATCGGCGGCCGTCACCGCGCGCGTGATCGCATTGGCGCAGCCGCCGCAGGTCATGTCCTGGACTTCGAATTCCATCGTGTTCTCCTGAGTTGACGATTGACGAGTAGGGTCAGCATGAAGCTTGCCATGGTGGGAAGGTCAAGCGCATTCATGCAGCATGGCACATGCGCGGTCACCCCGCGCGGCGAGACCGCTCGCCTGCGTGAAGTCAGACGAATCGGAAGGCAGCCGCATGAGTCGGTCGGAATCTTTCCCGATTGACGCCGATGCGCCACCGGCGCCATGCGACGAGAGCCTTGCCAGGCAACGCACGGTGCGATCTTGTGAAACGCTATCTCCATATTGTTAGTAAGGGCGCGCGATATGAAAATGCGAATCGATCTTAGTATCAATGCCCTTCGATATTTCATTTCGTTACGCACATGAACCGTTTCGCACTGGGTTTCGCCGCTGTCCTGCTGGGCGCGTCCGCCGCCACCGCATTCGCCGCCGCCGACGTCGTCAACCTGACGCTGAAGGACCACAAGTTTTCGCCCGATGGCGTAACGATTCCGGCCGGCAAGAAGGTGAAGTTCGTCGTGAAGAACCTCGATGCGACGCCCGCGGAATTCGAGAGCGACGACTTCAAGGCCGAGAAGGTGATTCCTGCAGGCAAGTCGGCCGAGATCCTGGTCGGACCGCTGAAGGCCGGCACCTACGAGTTTCACGACGAGTATCACGAAGCGCAGTCGAAGACCCACCTGACCGCCAAATAAGCGAATCCCGCCATGCTGTCTACCGCGCTGATTGTCTTTCGTGAAGTGCTCGAGGCCGCGCTGGTGGTCTCGATCGTGATGGCCGCCACGAAGGGCGTGCCGCGGCGCGGCTGGTGGGTCGGCGGCGGGCTCGTCGGCGGCGTGATCGGCGCGGGCCTGATCGCGGCGTTCGCCGACGTGATCTCGCAGTGGGCGTCCGGCATGGGGCAGGAAGTCTTCAACGCGGGCGTGATGTTCGTCGCGACGCTGATGCTGGCCTGGCACTGCATCTGGATGAGCCGGCACGGCCGTGAGATGGCGCTGCACATGGGCGCAGTCGGCCGGGCCGTCGCGGCCGGCAGCCGGCCGTTGACGGGGCTGGCGATCGTGGTCGGCGTCGCGGTGCTGCGCGAAGGCTCCGAGGCCGTGCTGTTCCTGTACGGCATCGCCGCGGGCGATCCGGGCCAGACGCCGCAGATGATTGCCGGCGGGCTGCTCGGCGTGCTCGGCGGGGCCGGGCTCGGTTATGCGATGTATGCGGGCCTGCTGCAGATTCCGCTGAAGCGCCTGTTCTCCGTCACCAACGCGCTGATCGTGCTGCTGGCGGCCGGGATGGCGAGCCAGTGTGTCGGTTTCCTGCTGGCGGCCGGCCTCGTGCCGTCGTGGGGCGACATGATCTGGGATACGTCGTGGCTGCTGAAGGAGACGAGCATCGTCGGCAAGGCGCTGCATACGCTGATCGGTTATACCGCGCGTCCGGCGGGCATCCAGATCGCCGCGTACGTCGCGACCCTGGTGGCGATCGTCGTGCTGACGCGGCTCGTCGGCCGTCCGCACGCGGCGGTGAGGCCGCCGCGGCCGGCCGCGTGAGGGTTCGGGGTCAGCACGAAAGAAGGGGCGTCATGGACGCCCCTTTTTTCATTTGCGGTTCGCGGCCGGCCTGTGTCCGGCGACGTGCCGGATAGACGCGACCGTGCCGGTCAGCGGTGGCTGTCGATCCACGCGCGGGCCCATTCGAGTCCGGCCTCGCGTGCGTCGTCCTCGGTGTCGAACACGCCGAGCACGCCCGACGCTTCGACGAGCCGGTTGTTCTGCGTGATCGTGCCGCTCGCCGCGAAGCGTTCGGGTTGCAGGATCTCGTCCTGCTGCAGGATCGCGTGGCCCCAGATCTGGTAGCCGAGGTAGGTTTGCGCTTCCATTATCGAGTCACCTCCGCGGAGCGGTTGTGCGTGCCGACCCGCAGCACGTTGCCGTCCGGCGTGTATTGCCGCGGGATGTCGGAGAACTTGAGGGTGTGCGTTGCGTCGGGATCGGCAGGCTGCATCACCGTGAGGCGGCCCGGCGCGGGCTGTGCGACGGGGCGCGGTGCGGCGGGCGCCACGGCCGTGGCGGCGGGGCGATGCGAACCGGCTTTCACGGCTTGCGCGACGCGGCGCTTGTGCGCCTTCACGGCGGTTTTCGGCGTTGCGCTCGCGTGCTTCTCCGCGCTCTTGCCGGCGTGCGCGTCGGCGCTCGCATGCGCGGCCGGCGCATGTGCTGCCGGCTGCCGCGCCTCGGGCGGGTTCCAGACTTCGACGTAGTGCTCGGCGGTCCAGCCGGTCGACGCGAACGTCAGCGCCAGCAATCCGCATCCAAACAGTCTTACTGCCATTGTGTCTCCGTCATATTCGTTGCGGGTCGCGTCGCGGTATCCGGTGCGGGGGCGGCCGTGCATGCGCATTCGGGGGGGCGGTTCAGGAGAACACCTCGAGCCCGTGTTTCTCGACGATCTGGAGCATCCGTGCGGCGATGCCGCTCGGCCGCTTGTCGCCCTGTTCCCATTGGCGGATCGTCGACGTTGTCGTGTTCAGGTAGAGCGCGAACACGCTCTGGCTGACGTTGACGGACTTGCGGATGCGGGCGATCGCTTCCGGATCGAACTGCGGGGCGGCTTCGATGCAGAGATCGTCGTATTCGCGCATCGTCTTCTTGTCGATCAGCGCGGCACGATAGAGACCCGATGCGGCGCTGTGGATCGCCTCCGTTGCGTCGCTCTTGAATCGACTCTTAGCCATTGCAAATCTCCACCAGCTCTTTCAGTGCGATCAGCGTCGCGATATCGGCGTCGGTGCGGCAGAGTTCGGCATCGGCGATGCCTGCTTTTCTGGCTGCCTTGTGAAACCACTTCGTCTTGAAGACGCGTCGTACGGAAGCAGGCATGTCGGGCCGATCGAATTAGCACAGGATTATATACCACTACGTGGTACATATTTCGACCTGGCCGAATGGCCTGCTTCGCGCCGATACGGGGTCGGGACGACCTCGCGGAGGCCGTCCCGGTCGACCGGCCTTACTCCACCGTCACCGATTTCGCGAGGTTCCGCGGCTTGTCGACGTCGGTGCCGCGTGCACACGCGGTGTGATACGCGAGCAGCTGCAGCGGCACCACGTGCAGGATCGGCGACAACTGCCCATAGTGTTCCGGCATCCGGATCACGTGCAGGCCGTCGTCGTTGACGATCTGCGTATCGGCGTCGGCGAACACGTACAGCTCGCCGCCGCGCGCGCGCACTTCCTGCATGTTCGACTTCAGCTTCTCGAGCAGCGTGTCGTTCGGCGCGACCGTGACGACCGGCATCGCTTCCGTGACGAGCGCGAGCGGCCCGTGCTTCAGTTCGCCGGCCGGGTAGGCCTCGGCGTGGATGTACGAGATTTCCTTCAGCTTCAGCGCGCCTTCGAGTGCGATCGGGTAGTGCAGCCCGCGGCCGAGGAACAGCGCGTTTTCCTTGCGCGCGAATTCCTCCGACCACGCGATGATCTGCGGCTCGAGCGCGAGCACGCTGTTCAGCGCGGCCGGCAGGTGGCGCAGCTGCTTCAGGAATTCGGCTTCCTGCGCGGCGTCGACGTGCCCGCGCAGCTTGCCGAGCGTCGCGGCCAGCACGAACAGCGCAACGAGCTGCGTCGTGAACGCCTTCGTCGACGCGACGCCGATCTCGGTGCCCGCGTGCGTCAGGAACTGCATTTCGGTGAGGCGCACCATCGCGCTCGTCGCGACGTTGCAGACCGCAAGCGTATGCGTGTGGCCGAGCGACTGCGCATGCTTGAGTGCCGCGAGCGTGTCGGCCGTCTCGCCCGACTGCGAGATCACGAGCACGAGTTGGCGCGGGTTCGGCACCGATTCGCGGTACCGGTATTCGCTCGCGATCTCGACCTGGGTCGGGATCTTCGCGATCGATTCGAGCCAGTACTTCGCGGTGAGGCCCGAGTAGTAGCTCGTGCCGCACGCGAGGATCAGCAGGCTGTCGATGTCCGCGAACGCGGCGGGCGCGGCGTCGCCGAACAGCGTCGCGTCGAACGCGTCGGTTTGCGGCACGGTGTCGCTGATCGCGCGCGGCTGCTCGAAGATTTCCTTCTGCATGAAGTGGCGATACGGGCCCAGTTCGACCGCGCCGCCGTATGCGCTGACGACGCGCACTTCGCGCTGCGCGAGCGCGCCGTTGCGGTCGAGAATCTTCACGCCGTCGAGCGACAGCTCGCACACGTCGCCTTCCTCGAGGAACGTGAAGCGGTCGGTGCTGCCCGCGAGCGCGAGCGCATCGGACGCGAGGAAGTTCTCGCCGTCGCCGTGGCCGACGACGAGCGGCGAACCCTGGCGTGCGCCGACGACGGTGTGCGGCTGGTCCTTGTGGATCACGGCGATCGCATACGCGCCGTGCAGCTGCAGCACGGCTTCGCGCACGGCGTCGAACAGGTTGCCGCGATACAGGCTGTGCACGAGGTGCGCGATCACTTCGGTGTCGGTCTGCGACACGAATTCGTAACCCTTCGCGCGCAGCGCTTCGCGCAGCGGCTCGAAGTTCTCGATGATGCCGTTGTGGACGAGCGCGAGCGCATCCGACGAGAAGATCGGGTGCGCGTTGTGCGTGACCGGCGCGCCGTGGGTGGCCCAGCGCGTATGCGCGACGCCTGTCGTGCCTTCGAGGTGCGATTCGTGCACCTGCGCGTCGAGATCGGCGACGCGCGCGACGCTGCGCGCGCGCTTCGGACCGTTCGACTCGAGCACGGCGACGCCGCACGAATCGTAGCCACGGTATTCGAGGCGCCGCAATCCTTCGATCAGCACCGGAACGATATTACGCTGCGCAACTGCGCCGACAATGCCGCACATGAATGGGTCAGTCCTGTAAGTCGACGCGGGCGCCGCTCCGGCGCCCGCAAAGGGTTCAGCTTTTCTTCTTGACCGGGCGGACGTAGCCGCTCTTCGTGGTCTGGGTCTTGTCGTTCAGCGCGAGAAGACCGTCGGCAACGTCCTTCCAGATCGTCGTGCCGGCGGCGATCGTCACGCCGCGGCCGACGCGCACGGGCGCGACGAACTGCGTGTCGGAGCCGACGAACACGTCGTCCTCGATCACGGTGCGGAACTTGTTCGCGCCGTCGTAGTTGCAGGTGATCGTGCCCGCGCCGATGTTCACGCGCGCGCCGATGTCGGCGTCGCCGATGTACGTGAGGTGGTTCGCCTTCGAGCCGTGGCCGATCACCGCATTCTTCACCTCGACGAAGTTGCCGACGTGCGCTTCGTCCGCGAGCTGCGCGCCGGGGCGCAGCCGCGCGTACGGGCCGATCACGGTGTTCGCGCCGAGCTCGGCGCCGTCGATGTGCGTGAATGCGTCGATGCGCGTGCCGGCGCCGACCGACGCGTTGCGGATCACGCAGTTCGCGCCGATCGTCACGTTGTCGGCGAGCGTCACGTTGCCTTCGAACACGCAGTTCACGTCGATCGACACGTCGCGGCCGCAGCGCAGCGTGCCGCGCACGTCGAGGCGCGCCGGGTCGGCGAGCGTGACGCCGTCGACGAGCAGCGTTTCCGCGACATTGCGCTGATGAATGCGCTCGAGTTCGGCGAGCTGCGCCTTGCTGTTCACGCCGAGCGTTTCCCATTCCTCGTCGGGCTGCGACGTGACGACCTCGAAGCCGGCCTCGATCGCGAGTTCGACGACGTCGGTCAGGTAGTACTCGCCTTGCGCGTTTTCGTTCTTCAACGCACCGAGCCACATCGACAGCTGGGCCGTGGGCGTGACGATGATGCCCGTGTTGATCTCGGCGATCTTCAGCTGTTCCGGCGATGCGTCCTTCTGCTCGACGATGCGCGTGACGAAGCCGGACACGTCGCGCACGATGCGGCCGTAACCGGTCGGATCGTCGAGCGTGACGGTCAGAATCCCGTAGCGGCCTTCGCGCGCGGCTTCGACGAGACGCTGCAGCGTCGACGCGCGGGTGAGCGGCACGTCGCCGTACAGCACGAGCGTCGGTTGCGCCGGATCGAGGAGCGGCAGCGCCTGGCGCACCGCGTGGCCGGTGCCGAGCTGTTCGGCCTGCACCGCGAACTGGACGTCGGGCGCGGCGACGGCGGCCTGCACCCGCTCGGCGCCGTGACCGACGACGACGACCAGCCGGGACGGCTGCAGCGTGCGCGCGGTGTCGATGACGTGGGAGAGGAGCGGCCTGCCGGCCAGGGGGTGAAGCACTTTCGGCAGCGCGGAACGCATGCGCTTGCCGGTGCCTGCCGCCAAAATCACGATATTCATGGCGCCAGCTTGTCAGAGGAGTTCGAAGCCGTCCATTTTAGCATGCGGCCCCCGCCGTTCCGGGGCCGCCGCGCCGGTGCGGCAGCGCCGGAAACGGCGGCCGGCGCCCCGTTCCGGCGGGTGTTCCGGCCCCGCTTACAGGTCGTCGAACTGGACGATCGAGATCGGTTTGGCGGCGCCCGGCGCCGCGGTGTCGTCGCCCGACGCGCACGGCTCCTCGTCGAACGCGATGTCGCCGTGCGGATCGGCTTCGCCGGTCGCGCGCAGCGACGCGAACGGGAACAGCGTCGCGTCCATCAGGTGCGACGGCACGACCTTCGCGAGCGCGTTGAACATGTTCTCGACGCGGCCCGGGAAGCGCTTGTCCCATTCGCGGATCAGCGCCTTCATTTCCGCGCGCTTCAGGTTCGGCTGGCTGCCGCACAGGTTGCACGGGATGATCGGGAATTCGCGCAGCTCCGCGTATTTCTCGAGATCGGTTTCCTTCACGTACGCGAGCGGGCGGATCACGATGTTCTTGCCGTCGTCCGACTGCAGCTTCGGCGGCATCCCCTTCAACTTGCCGCCGTAGAACATGTTGAGCAGCAGCGTCTGCACGATGTCGTCGCGGTGGTGGCCGAGCGCGATCTTGGTCGCGCCGAGCTCGCCGGCCACGCGGTACAGGATCCCGCGGCGCAGCCGCGAGCACAGCGAGCAGGTGGTCTTGCCCTCGGGCACGAGCCGCTTGACGATGCTGTAGGTGTCCTGGTTCTCGATGTGGAACGGCACGCCGACCTGCTTCAGGTATTCGGGCAGCACGTGCTCGGGGAAGCCCGGCTGCTTCTGGTCGAGGTTCACCGCGACGATGTCGAAGTCGATCGGCGCGCGCTCGCGCAGGCGCAGCAGCACGTCGAGCATCGCGTAGCTGTCCTTGCCGCCCGACAGGCAGACCATCACCTTGTCGCCGTGCTCGATCATGTTGTAGTCGCCGATGGCCTGGCCGACCTGGCGCACGATCCGCTTGAACAGCTTGTTGTTCTCGTACGCTTCCTTCTGCTCGCGGCGCGTCAGCACCTGGCGGCCGGCCGGGGCGTCGGCCGCGTCGAGGGTGGCGGCATCGGCCGCCGTGTCATTCATGTGGGGGGCGTTCATGCGCGCTCCTCGTCCTTGATGCGAAAGACTTCGACGCCGACGGCGTCGCAGTCCGGATAAGCGTCCGGTTTCTCGGTACAGACGCGTACCGCGCGCACGGCATCGTGCGCCAGCAGGTGCGCGGCGATCGAGTCGCACAGCGTTTCCTGCAGGTGGATGTGGCCGCGCGCCACGCATTGCGCGACGCTCTGCTTCATCAGGTCGTAGTCGACGACTTCATGCAGCCGGTCGTCGACGGGGGTGGACAGCGCGAGCGGCACGAACAGGTCGACGTTGATGACGACGCGCTGCTCGCCGCGCTTCTCGTGTTCGAAGGCACCGATGTTGATGTGCACCTCGTAATCGCGCAGGTAGAGCCTGCGGCAATCCGCGAGGCGGGGGTGCAGGAGAGCGGAAAACATGGTCGTCCCAGTCAAATTGGCGTGCGCGCACGCAAAGCGGCGCGGGCGGCGGCGGTCAAGGCCGCACGCCCGCGCGGTTCATTCATTCGGGCCGGCGGCGGGCGGCACGAGGTGCTCGCCGCCGTCGACGGTCAGCGTCGCGCCCGTGACGCCGGGCGCGCTCGCGAGATAGCAGGCGGCCGCCGCGATGTCGTCCGCATGCGGCGAGTGGCCGCGCACGAGCGCCGCCACTCGCACCTTCGGCGCGAGCGCGACCGCCAGCGCCGCCGTCGCACGGTTCAGCGCGGCCTGCATCAGCGCGTGCGACAACTGTTCCGGCGCCGGGTGAAACAGCGCCTGGTCCAGCACGTGGATCGCGCACGCGCGCAGCGCTTCGTGCTCGCGCGCGGCGTCGGGCGTCGCGTCGGCGAGCGCGCGGGCCAGCGCGAGCGGCGCCGTCACGTTGCGGGCGAGCGCGCCGGCGAGCGACGCACCGTCCACCGTGAGCGCGTCGTCGGCGCCCGCGCTGGCGCTCACGAACACCGCGCACGCGGGCCGGCCGAGCGCCGCGCCGCATGCGGCGACGAGCGCGGCTGCATCGGCTTCCAGGGCCAGATCGGCGTCGAGCACGGCCGCATGGCGGCCGAGCGCCGCGACTTCGGCGACGATCGCGTCGGCGGCCGCGCGCGGCGCGCCCTGGCTGCGCTGCAGCGCGACGTCCCAGCCGTGCCGCGCGAATCCCGTCGCGAGCGCACGGCCGATCGACGCGGCGTCGGCCGCGCTGCCCAGGGCACCCGCGACGAGCACCACGCGCAGGGTCGACGTATCGGCTGAAACGGTCATTTACAATGCCGGGATGAACCCGAAAGCTCACGAACCCGCTAGTTTACCTGCTCCCGGCCCTGACGCGCTCGCGCAGTCCGAAACCCTCGCCGCGCAACTGCGCGACGAGATCGCGGCGGCCGGCGGCTGGCTGCCGTTCGACCGCTTCATGGAACGCGCGCTGTATGCGCCGGGCCTCGGTTATTACAGCGGCGGCGCGCGCAAGTTCGGGCGCCGCGCCGACGACGGCAGCGACTTCGTCACCGCGCCCGAGCTGTCGCCGCTGTTCGCGCAGGCCCTCGCGCAACCGGTCGCGGAAGCGCTCGCGGCGAGCGGCACGCGCCGCGTGATGGAGTTCGGCGCCGGCACGGGCAAGCTCGCGGCCGGGCTGCTCGTGGCGCTCGACGCGCTGGAGGCCGAACTCGACGAATACCTGATCGTCGACCTGTCCGGCGAGTTGCGCGAGCGGCAGCGCGACACGATTTCGACGGCCGCGCCGGCACTCGCGGCGAAGGTGCGCTGGCTCGACGCGCTGCCCGAGCGGTTCGAGGGCGTCGTGGTCGGCAACGAGGTGCTCGATGCGATGCCGGTGCGGTTGTTCGCGAGGGCGGACGGCGCATGGCACGAGCGCGGCGTCGCGCTCGACGCGCGGCAGGCGTTCGTGTTCGAGGACCGGCCGGCCGCGCCGGCCAGCCAGCCGCCGGTGCTCGCGGGGCTCGCCGCCGAGGTCGCCGACGGCTACGTGACCGAGACGCACGAGGCCGCGCTGGCGTTCACGCGCACCGTCTGCACGATGCTCGCGCGCGGCGCGGTGCTGCTGGTCGACTACGGTTTTCCCGCGCACGAGTACTACCATCCGCAGCGCGACCGCGGCACGCTGATGTGCCACTACCGCCACCACGCGCACGACGACCCGTTCCTGTACCCGGGGCTGCAGGACATCACCGCGCACGTCGAATTCACCGGCATCTACGATGCGGCCGTCGCCACCGGCGTCGACCTGCTCGGCTACACGTCGCAGGCGCGCTTCCTGCTGAACGCGGGCATCACCGACGCGCTGGCCGCGATCGATCCGTCCGAGATCCGGCAGTTCCTGCCGGCCGCGAACGCGGTGCAGAAGCTGATCTCCGAAGCCGAGATGGGCGAGCTGTTCAAGGTGATCGCGTTCTCGCGCGGCATCGACGGCACGCTCGACGCGTTCGCGCGCGGCGATCGCTCGCACGCGCTCTGAAGGGACTAGGGTCTGTTTACATATGGAACGTACATGCGAATGCCCGAAATCGCTCGTAGGGCAAGAAGTGAGGAGCGCCGTTTGGCCGAGCCAAACAAGCGACGAACGACGCCGCCATACGGGCGATTTCGGGCATTCCCGTGACATGAATTTTTTAATTTGGGGTTGCCACGAGAACGGCCGCTCGCCGCGTTGCGCTCCTTGCGAATACGTCCAGTATTCGCAGCGTCGCGCGCCTCGCGAGCGGCCGTTCTCGTGGCAACGCATGCACGTTCCATATGTAAACAGACCCTTGCCATGCTGCGCTGGCTGATGACGTCGTTCGTCGCGGTGATGATCCTGACGCGCTGCTGGCCGTGGCTCGGCAAGCTCGGCATCGGGCGGATGCCGGGCGACGTCACGCTGACGTTCGGCGGGCGGCGCTACCCGTTCCCGTTCATGTCGACGCTGGTGCTGACGATGCTGGTATCGATGGTGGCGCGGCTGCTCTGAGCCGCGCCGGTGAGGGCTGCGCGCGCTACAGTTCGATCTCGCCGAGGATCCGGTGCGCGAGCGCCTTCGCCTCGTCGAACGCCTCCTCCTCGCTGGGGCTCGTCGAGTGGACGTCGTAGCGCGTGTTCTCGGTATCGTCCCCGTCGTCCCGCGAGAGGATCACGTAACCCTGGAACTGCCCGTTGGCCGAATGCTGGGTATGCGCCTTGGCCGTGTAGATGCCTTTCGTGAACGTGTTGGTGTCCATCGTGCCTCTCCCGCAAAAGGACACTTCATCGTAGCACTGCGGCGCAGCATGTACAGCGGGGCTTATCGGTGACCGAACGGCCCGGTCGGCGCCCGGGCAGCCTTCGATCCACCCTCGATCAGCCTTCGATCAGCGCAACGACCTCGTCGAGCGTCGGCGCGTGCGCGCCCGTGTGCCGGCATGCGGCGGCGCCGGCCGCCAGCGCGAACACGAGATGCTCGCGCCACGCGCGCTGCGGCGCGGCCATCAGGCTGAACAGCATGCCGCCGATCGACGCATCGCCCGCGCCAACGGTGTCGGCCACCTCGACGCGCGGCGGGCTGGCTTCGTGCACGTCGCCGTCCGCGTAGAGCGTCGCCGCCTGCGCGCCGCGCGTGACCAGCACGGCCGCGCGCGGGTTCAGCGCGCGCACCGCCGCGACCGCGTCGGGGCCGTCGCCGCCGAACAGGTGCCGCAGATCCTCGTCGGACACCTTGATCAGGTCGGCGAGGCCGGCCATCTTCTCCAGCGTCGGCCGGTACGCGGCCGTCATCAGGTTCCGGACGTTCGGGTCGAAGCTGATCTTCACGCCGCGCGCATGCAGGTCGGCCGCGAGCGCGGCCAGCGTGCCCGCGAGCGGTTCGCGCACGAGGCTGATGCAGCCGAAATGCGCCCATTTCACGTGGTCGGTCCAGCCGGCCGGCAGCCGCGCGGGATCGAACGCGAGATCGGCACTCGCTTCGCCGATGAAGAAGTACGCGGGCGGGCGCGTCTCGTGGACGATCGCGAGCAGCGGCGGCCGCGCGACGCGCTGCAGGAAGCGCAGGTCGAGCCCGGCCGCTTCGCTCGTGCGCCACAGCGCGTCGGAGAAGCAGTCCTCGCCGATCGAGCCCGCGAGCGCGCTCGGCACGCCGAGCCGCGCAACCGCGCGCGCGACGTTCCAGCCGGCGCCGCCCGGCACCGACGTCCACTGCGCATCGCCCGCCCGCACCATGTCGGTCAGGATGTCGCCCGCCGACACGAAAGCCGGAAACGTGCCGCCGCTCATTGCGTCGGCTCGCTGCGCACCGTGCGCGCGAGGGTCGCGAGCACGTCGTAGCATGCGCCCATCGTGTGATAGTCGGTCTTGCCGGCCGGGCTCTTCTCGTCGCTGTACTTGCGGTTGTCGCAGGTGAGGATCCGGTACCACGCGCCGTAGCGGTGATCGACGAAGTGCGCCCAGCTATAGCGCCAGATCTCGTCGTACCAGTCCCAGAAGCGTTCGCTGCCGGTGCGTGCGCCGAGCATCGCGGCCGCCGCGAAGGTTTCCGCCTGCACCCAGAAGTACTTGTTGTGGTCGCAGATCGTGAAGTCGGGGCCGAAGCCGTAGTTCAGGCCGCCGTGGTCGGCGTCCCACGCGTGCGTGAGCGCCGCGTCGAACAGCTCGGCCGCGCGCGGCACGAGCCAGTCGAGCGGGCGGTGCCGTTCGAGGATCAGCAGCAGCTTCGCCCATTCGGTCTGGTGCCCGGGCTGGAAGCCCCACGGGCGGAAGATGTTCGAGCTGTCTTCCTTGTTGTAGTCCCAGTCGACTGACCAGTCCGCATGGTAGTGCTCCCACACGAGCCCGCCGGACAGCGCGGCCTGGCGCTGCGTGATGTGGCTCGCGAGCTTTTCCGCGCGATCGAGGTACGTGAGGTGGCCGGTCGCCTCGTAGGCCGCGAGCAGCGCTTCCGTCATGTGCATGTTCGCGTTCTGGCCGCGGTACGACGACACGATCCAGTTCGGCGTTGCGTCGTCCGCATACAGGCCCGCGGCCGCATCCCAGAAGCGGTGCTCGGCCAGTTCGTAGGTCGCCGCGATCAGCGGGCGCGCCTCGTCGATGCCGGCCATCGTCGCGTGCGAGGCCGCGAGCAGCACGAACGCGAGCCCGTAGCAGTGGCGCGCGCCGTCCAGCGTCGCGCGCTTAGCGCCGTCGCGCCAGTCGAGTTCCCAGTCGTAGCCCTGCAGTTCGTCGTCCCAGTGCGCGTCGCGCAGGAAGCGCAGCCCGTGGCGCGCGTACTCGAGGTGACGCGGATCGCCGAAATGCCGGTACGCCATCGCGTAGTTGAAGACGAACCGGCAGCTGCTGACGAGGTGGCGCGACGTGCGGTTGTAGATGCTGCCGTCGTCGCGGAAGTAGTGGTAGAAGCCGCCCGTCGGGTCGAACGCGTTGGTCGCGTAGAAGCGCAGCGTGTCCTCGATGTGCGACAGCAGGAACGACGGATCGCGGAAGCTCGCGACGAACGGCGCGGCTTGCGTGTGGGCGGCCGGCGCGGCCGTGCAGGGTTGGACCGGGGGCATGTTCATGATTCGGTGGCCGTGGCGATATCGAGTGCCGGGGAGCCGGCGGGCTGGCTGCTGGCCCGCACGATCAGCTCGACGGGCAGGGAAAGCTCGGTGCGCTCGGGCGATTCGGCGAGCAGCAGCTCGACGCCGCGGCGGCCGAGCGCTTCCTTGTCGACCGCGAGCGTCGTGAGCGGCGGGCTCGCGTGCGCGGCGGCCGGGATGTTGTCGAAGCCGACGATCGCGATGTCGTCCGGAATCCGCAGGCCGCGCGCGGTGCACACGCGCTGCGCGGCCAGCGCGGCCGCGTCGTTGTACGCGAACACGGCTTCGGGGCGCGGGCCCGGCGCGTCGAGCAGTTGTTCCATCGCACGCGCGGCGCCCGTGTCGGGGTCGAGCCCCGCGTCGATCGTTACTTCGTACGCGGGATCGAACAGCCGCCCGGCCTCGAAGAACGCGCGCCGGTAGCCGATCGCGCGCTGCGCGATGCTGTAGTGCGCGGGCGAGCCGCCGATGAACGCGATCCGCGAGCGGCCGGTGGCCAGCAGGTGGCGCATCGCGAGCGCGGCGCCCGTCGCGTTGTCGATGTTGACCGAGCGCAGCCCGGGCGCCCACAGGTCGATCAGCACGAGCGGCCGGCCGGTCGCAGCGAGCGCCTCGATCGTCTCGGGCTCGATGAAGCCGGCCACCGCGATCGCGTCGGGCGCGTGCGGACGCATCTGGCGCAGCACGTCGTCGTTCGGGCCGACCGTGAGCAGCGTCGGCACGATGCCGCGTTCGCGGCATGCATCCTCGACGCCGTGCAGCACGTGCGAGAAGAACGGACTCGCGGGAAAGCGGTTGTGCTGGCGGTGCAGCAGGAAGGTGAGCCGGCGGATGCGCGGCCGCAACTGCGCGGGATCGTAGCCGAGCTGCTGCGCGATCTCGACGATGCGCGCACGCGTTGCTTCGGACAGGCCCGGCTGGTTTTTCAGCGCGCGGGAGACGGTGCCGATCGAGACCTCTGCCGCCCGCGCCACATCGCGAATGGTGGTACCCATCGTTCGGGGTCCGGTTTGTTTAGGGTGAAAGCGATTGTATAGTAAAACGTATCGCGGAATTCGGGCCGGATAACCGGGGAATACCCGAAAATTACGGGAATTTAAGCGCTAATCTGCGAAAACGACGTTACTAAAAATACTAAACAAAACGCGAAAAAGGCAAGGTGACCGTGCGGGTGTCTGGCGGCGCGCACGGCGGGCGGGAAGTGAACGGGAAGCGCGCGTGTTTCGTGTGTCCGCGCGGGGGCTCGGTGGCCTGCACGGGCCGGCCGGAAGCCGGTGCGCTACGGTCCGGCGGAAGAAGGGCGGACGGTCGCTCCCGTCGCACGAGGCGCCCCCCGTAGCCGCGAACGGCAGTCGCCGGCCGTTCAGCGCATCGCCGCGGCCGGCGGTTCGCCGCGATTGCGCAGCGCGGCGCGCCCCGCGTCGAGATCGACGACCGCGAGCCCGTCCGGCTGCTGCTTGGCGCGCCGTTTCGCGAGCGCCGCGACCGACGCGATCTCGTCGCTGCCGTAGCGCTGCGCGCCGTGCGCGCCGGCCGGCACGCCGACCGCGCCGATCGCCATCGTCACGAAGCCGAAGAACGCCGGGTTGCCGTGGCGGTCCTCGCCGTGCAGCCCGCCCGCCTCGCGGTCGGCCTGCGTGTAGAAAAGTTGCGCGCCTTCGTTGAAGCGCGCGATCGCGTCGGCGGCGCGCGCGTGCCAGTCGTCGCGCTGGAACAGCACGAGGAAATCGTCGCCGCCGACGTGGCCGAGAAAGTCGCGCTGCGGATCGCACACGCCGGCCAGCACCGTCGCGGCGAACTTCAGCACCTCGTCGCCCTGCCAGTAGCCGTACTGGTCGTTGAACGGCTTGAACTGGTTCAGGTCGACGTAGCACGCATGAAAGCCGGCGTCGCGCTGCAGCAGACGGTCGATGTGCGCGCTGATCGGGATGTTGCCGGGCAGGAACGTCAGCGGATTCGCGTAACGCGCGGCCTCGATGCGCATCTCGGTCACCGCGCGCACCAGGCTCTCGCCGGTGCCGAGCCCGACGTAGCGACCGTGTTCGGTGATCACGAAGCCGTCCGCGAGATAGCGCTGGTCGTGGCTCGCGAGCAGCATCGCGAGCTCCTCGAACGTCGTCGCGTTGTCGATCATCAGCGGCGCGTCGTTCGCGAACTGCAGGCACGGCTTCTTCCCGAACACCTCGCGGTGGTACGGCAGCGCGAAGCGGTCGATGAAGCCGCGGCGATTCACGAGCGCGACGGGCCGCCCGCGTTCGACGAGCGCGACCGCGTGCAGCTCGGGCATCCGGTTGAACAGGTCGAGCACGTCGTTGCTGGTCGCGTCGCGCGGCAGCGCCGGCGCGGAGACGAGCATCTTCGCGGCGATCGTGCCGGCCGGCCGCACGGTGCGTGTCGCACCGGGAAACACCGCGATGTGCGGCGCGCGGATCGCGTCGCGCGCGGCCGGCGCGACGACCCGCGACGGCTGCGCGTTCGGCCGGCCGAGCAGGAAGCCCTGCACGCAGCAGATGCCCATGTCGCGCACGACGATCAGGTCGCATTCGTTCTCGATGCCTTCCGCGATCAGTTGCGCGCCGCTGGCGTGCGCGAAGTGCTGCATCGCCTTCACGGCCTCGAACTTGAGCGGGTCGCGCGCGATGTCGTGGATGAAGAAGCGGTCGATCTTCACGACGTCCGGATGCAGGCGCAGCCACAGGTTCATGCTCGCGTTCGCGGTGCCGTAGTCGTCGAGCGCGAACTGGATGCCGGCGTCGCGCAGCGAGGCGACCGCGGGCCCGATGTGCGCGATGTCCGGCACCGCGTTCTGCTCGGTCAGCTCGATCACGATGCGCTCGGCGCCGACCCGCGCACGGCCGAGCAGCACGCGTGCGCGCTCGCGTTCGCGCGCGAGTTGCAGGATCGTGCCCGCGCTGAAGTTGAGGAACAGCTTGCCGTCGCAGCCGAGCGCCGCGAACGCGTCGAGACAGGTGCGCGCGGCGGCCTGTTCGAGCGCGATGGTCGCGCCTTCGCGCGCGGCCTGCGCGAACAGCGCGGCGGGCGGCTCGAGATCGGTGCCGCGCGGGCCGCGTATCAGGCCCTCGTAACCGACGACGGTCCCCGACCCGAGATCGACGATCGGCTGGAAGACGGCGGCGAGCGCACGGTCCGCGATCAGGCGCGCGGTGCTGACGGCAGCGGGGGCGGGGTGGAGCGCGGGCATGGGCGAGGGCAGCCGAATCGACGGGACGCCCGGCTTAACGGCACCGCTCGCGGAGAGTTGAGTGAAGATTTCGTGACGCGATGCGCGCCGGTGGTGCATCGCGTCGGGGCGCGCAGCGGTGCGCGTCCGGCGGGTGACGGAAGGCCGCCTTCCGGCGGCCGTCGCGCCCCTGCGTGCGTCAGCGCTTGCCCGCGTTCAGCGCGCCGGGCGCCGATGCCGCGTCGTCCTGCCCGCCGCGCTCGCCGCTCATGTCGCGCGCACCCCAGCGCTGCGCGAGCGCCGCGCACGCCATCAGCTGGATCTGGTGGAACAGCATCAGCGGCAGCACGATCGCGCCGACCGCGTTCGCCGAGAAGATCACCTTCGCCATCGGCACGCCGGCCGCGAGGCTTTTCTTCGATCCGCAGAAGATGATCGTGATCTGGTCGGCGCGGTTGAAGCCGAGCCGCTTGCTGACGAACGCGGTCAGCAGCAGCGCGATCGCGAGCAGCACGAGGTTGACGACGAGCAGGCCGCCGAGCGCGTGGGCCGGAATCTGGTGCCACAGGCCCTGGTTGACGGCCTCGCTGAACGCGACGTAGACGACCAACAGGATCGAGCCCTGGTCGACGAAGCGCAGCACGCCGCGGTTGCGTTCGATCCAGCCGCCGATCACGGGGCGCAGCAACTGGCCGGCGACGAACGGCACGAGCAACTGCATCACGATGCTGCCGACGGTGCTCCACGGCGACGCGGCGGCGGCCGACTGCGACGTGATCATCAGCCCGACGAGCGCCGGCGTGACGAAGATCCCGAGCAGGCTCGACGCGGATGCCGCGCACACGGCGGCCGGCACGTTGCCCTTCGCGATCGACGTGAAGGCGATCGACGACTGGACCGTCGACGGCAGCGTGCACAGGAACAGCACGCCCGCATAAAGCGTCGGCGTGACGAGCGGCTGCAGCACGGGTTTCAGCGCGAGGCCGAGCAGCGGGAACAGCGCGAACGTGCTGAGCAGTACGACCGCGTGCAGCCGCCAGTGGGTCGCACCCGCGACGACGGCTTCGCGCGACAGCTTCGCGCCGTGCAGGAAGAACAGCAGGCCGACGGCGATGTTGGTCGCCCAGTTGAACGCATGGGCGGCCGGGCCGCGGCACGGCAGGAGGCTCGCGAGCACGACGGTGCCGACGAGCGCGAGCGTGAAGTTGTCGGGAAGAAAACGGGGACGGGCCATCGGAAACTCGATTCGGAAACGACAAAGGCGCGCGTCGCGCGCGCGGATGGCGTTATTGTCCCGGTTGGTCATTCACTACACAAATTCATTGTGGGAATCGATTGATGAATCTGCTGCATGCAATGCTGGCCATCGCTCGCGCCCGGCAATGCGCAAAACGGCAGAAGAATGTTCTGTCACGTTCGCGCCCTGAAGTGAAAAAACCTAGCAGTAACATGGTGTTACACCGATGCCCGCGACATAACACTTTTTGGCTCGACACACTTTCGGCCCGCTCATAAATTACTGCTGAAAGCCTTGGGTCGGCCGAAAGGAGCCGATGCAGGGCGTGGACAGGCACTGAACGATGACGGAACGGGTGAAACGGAAGATCGGACGATGGGTGGCAGGCGTGCTCGGCGCGCTGCTGATGCCGCTCGCGCTCGCGCAACCGCCCCACGGCGGTCATGGGTTCGGCGGCCACGGCTTCGGTGGCGGCGACATGCGCGCGTACGGTCAAGCGTACGGCCAGGCCGGCGGCGGGCCCGTCTGGCGCCGCGTTCCGCCCCCCGCTGGTGTGCGGCCCGGCGGCGTGAACAGCTACGGCTCCCGCTGGGGGCTGCGGCCGACGCCGTCGTACGGCCATTACGCCGCGCAAAGCCCGTATCGTCCGATTAGCGCCGACGCGCGCCAGATGCCGCGCCCGCCGGGCGGCGGCAACGTGCCGCTGCGCGCCGGTTCGATCCGCGCCGACGTCGCGCGCTACAACGAGGAACGCGGCGGCCGTCCGATGCCGCCGCCCCGCTCGCAGGAAGAGCCTGCACACTCGCCGCTGTTCTCCCCGTTCTACCGAAACTGAGCGCCCGCGCGCTCGTCCCCCCGCCGGCTGATGCGAATTCGCCACAGTCGCGCGCAGATTTCCGCTGATTTTCCCGTCGCATTGCGCTATCTTTCGCGCCCGGCTCGCGTGTGCCACGCCGCCGTCCCGCCGCGCCGTCGCTTTAGCGCCGGGCCGCCGACGTGTACCCGGCCATGTATCAATTCCTCGAAGTTAATGCTGGCGCTATACCAGCAATAAGTGTGCGCAATTTTGACCGGACGAATGATCCGTAAAGATGGCTGCGCCCCATACGACGCAAGCACTCGGCTCCATAAAACAACGCTCGCGCCACTTATCGACTATTCGACAAAACCTGGAGATCCCATGAAAGCATTCGCCCGCCGTGCGTCGCGCACGTCCGTCAAGCTGATCGCAGCCGCCGCCTGCGTGGCGGCTACCGCTCCCGTCCATGCGCAATCGAGCGTTTCGCTCTACGGTCAGGTCGACGAATGGGTCGGCGCAACCAAGTTCCCGGGCGGCGACCGCGCGTGGAACGTGAGCGGCGGCGGGATGTCGACGTCGTACTGGGGCCTGCACGGCACCGAGGATCTGGGCAACGGCTACAAGGCGATCTTCACGCTGGAAAGCTTCTTCCGCGCGCAGAACGGCCAGTTCGGCCGCTTCCAGGGCGACACGTTCTTCGCCCGCAACGCGTATGTCGGCATCGATTCGCCGTACGGCACGGTGACGGCCGGCCGCCTGACGACGCACCTGTTCCTGTCGACGATCCTGTTCAACCCGTTCTACGACTCGTACACCTTCTCGCCGATGGTGTACCACGTGTTCCTCGGCCTCGGCACGTTCCCGACCTACCCGAGCGATCAGGGCGCGGTGGGCGATTCGGGCTGGAACAACGCGCTGTCGTACACGTCGCCGTCGTTCGGTGGCCTGAATTTCGGCGCGATGTACGCGCTCGGCAACCAGGCCGGCGACAACCGTTCGAAGAAGTGGAGCGCGCAGTTCAACTATGCGAACGGCCCGTTCGCGGCGACCGCCACGTATCAGTACGTGAACTTCAACAACGGCCCGCAGGATCTGAGCGCGCTCGTCACCGGCATGAAGAGCCAGGGCATCGCGCTCGTCGGCGCGACCTACGACCTGAAGCTCGTGAAGCTGTTCGGCCAGTACATGTATACGAAGAATGACCAGGTCGCGGGCAGCTGGCACGTGAACACCGCGCAAGGCGGCGTGTCGGTGCCGCTCGGCGTGGGCAGCGCGATGGCGTCGTACGCGTATTCGCGCGACGCCGGTGGCCTCGACCAGACGCGCCAGACCTGGGCTGTCGGCTACGACTATCCGCTGTCCAAGCGCACGGACGTCTACGCGGCGTACATGAACGACCACATCAGCGGCCTGTCGAGCGGCAACACGTTCGGCGCAGGCATCCGCGCGAAGTTCTGACGCGTACGCGCGATCGGTGTGCCGGACGCGCGCGGAAATCGCGTGTCCCGGCTGCATGTTTTCCCGCCCGAAACGGCGCCGCTACCCGCGGCGCCGTTTTGCCTTTCTTGACCTTTCTGTTTCCCTGCCTTTGTTACCCTATCTCGTAATTGGACCATTCCCCCGTCATTACGAGCTAGTTCGATGGATACCCTCGTCAGCATGAATGTGTTTCGCTACGTCGTCGAAGTGGGCAGCTTCGTCGGCGCGGCCGAGCGCATGCAGATGTCGGCTGCGATGGCGAGCAAGCACGTGATGCATCTCGAGCAGCAGCTCGGCGCACGGCTGCTGCATCGCACGACACGACGCGTCGCGCCTACCGAGGCCGGACGCGAATATTACGAGCGCCTCGTGCAGGCGCTGTCTGAACTCGACGAAGCCGGGCAGGCTGTCGGCGCCGCGAGCGTGGTGCCGCAAGGCAGGCTGCGCGTGACGTCGCTGTCCGCGTTCGGGTTGCGGCACGTGATGCAGGCCGTCACCGATTACGCGGGCCGGTTCCCGGACGTGACCGTCGACATGACGCTGTCCGATCGCGTGGTCGACCTGATCGAGGAAGGCTACGACGTCGCGGTACGCGCGGCGCCGAACGGCTTGAAATCGTCGTCGCTGGTCGCGCGGCAGATCGCGACCGCGCACATCCTGCTGGTCGCGTCGCCCGAGTATCTCGACAAGCACGGCACGCCCGACACGATCGCCGATCTCGCGCACCACAACTACCTGCGGCGCGACTCGAATTCGACGATGCTCGACTCGATGGTGATCGACGCGGCGGCCGCGTCGCGCGTGAACCTCAACGGCAACCTGATCGTGAACCATCTCGAAGGGCTGCGTGCGGCCGTGCTCGCGGGCGCGGGCATCGCGCTGCTCGGCACCGAGGTGGTCGGCGACGACATCGAATCCGGCCGGCTCGTGCCGGTGCTGCTCGATTCGGTGCCGCCGCACGAGGCGCCGATCTATGCGGTCTACGCGAGCCGCCGGCACGTGTCCGCGAAGGTGCGTTCGTTCGTCGATTTCCTGGCGGCGCGTTTCGAAGGGCAGTCGCTGTGCCCGTCGATCGAATCGCGCCTGCGGGTGCTGCCGATCACGCGGATCAAGCGCACGGGCTGAGCGGCGCGTCCTGCTGCGACGGGGCCATGAAAAAAGCGCGAACCATTGCGGTTCGCGCTTTTTGTTGGGTCCGGCGTTATCGCGGCGGCGGCGGCCGGATCATGGCCGCCGCATCCTTCAGCGCGTAATGCCGAGCCGCGCCTTCGCGTCGTCGTACTCGCGCTTCAGACGCTCGACGAGCGCGCCCACGCTCGGCAGGTCGTCCATCAGGCCGACGCCCTGGCCGGCGCCCCAGATGTCCTTCCACGCCTTCGTCTTGTCGCCGCCGAAATTCATCTTGGTCTTGTCGGATTCCGGCAGCGCTTCCGGATCGAGGCCGGCCTTCTCGATGCTCTCGCGGATGTAGTTGCCGTGCACGCCCGTGAAGAGGTTCGTGTAGATGATGTCGGACGATTTCGCGTTCAGGATCGCGTGCTTGTAGTCGTCGATCGCGTGCGCTTCCTGCGTCGCGATGAAGCGTGTGCCCATGTACGCGAAATCGGCGCCCATCGCCTGCGCGGCGAGGATCGAGCCGCCGTTCGCGATCGAGCCGGACAGCACGATCGGGCCGTCGAAGATCTTGCGGACTTCGCCGACGAGCGCGAACGGCGACGTCGTGCCCGCGTGGCCGCCGGCGCCGGCCGCGACCAGGATCAGCCCGTCGACGCCGGCTTCGAGCGCCTTCTGCGCGTGGCGCAGGTTGATCACGTCGTGCAGCACGATGCCGCCGTAGCTGTGCACCGCGTCGACGATCTCGCGCGCCGGCGCGCGCAGGCTCGTGATGAAGATCGGCACCTTGTGCTCGACGCAGACGCGCACGTCGTGCTCGAGCCGCGCGTTCGACTGGTGGACGATCTGGTTCACCGCGATCGGGCCGATCACCGCGTCCGGGTGTTGTGCCTTGTGGTCGGCGAGCGCCGACTGGATCTGCGTGAGCCACTCGTCGAGCAGTTCGGCCGGACGGGCGTTGAGCGCGGGGAACGAACCGACGATGCCCGCCTTGCATTGCGCGAGCACGAGTTCGGGGTAGCTGACGATGAACATCGGCGACGCGATGACGGGCAGCGTCAGGTTCTGCAGGACAGTGGGCAATGCCATGTGATGTCTCCAGTCTCCAGGGGCGGTCGGCACCTGCGCGGTCGCGCTGACGCCGACACCATGCTTTGCGTTTCGAGCGGTGATTCGAGTGTAGCTGCGGAACGACTTCGTTCGCTCATATTAATACGAACGGTCGTGCGATTCTACGCGAGCTTAACAAACTGCGCGGTGTGGCGGCAATCGAGTGAGTGTTCTCTTTCTACGGATTCTGGCGGCTACCCCGCTGTGAAGACGCGCCAGCGCTCCTAAAATAGCCGCCATAACAAACCAACGAGAAATAAACCATGTCGTTTGAGGCGTTTGCACCGTTTCGCGTGACGGTGCAGGACACCGACATCTTCGGTGTCAAAGGAGGCGCGGGCCCGCCGCTCCTGTTGCTGCACGGGCATCCGCAAACCCACATGATCTGGCATCGCGTTGCCGCGACGCTCGCGAATCACTTCACGGTGATCGCCACCGACCTGCGCGGATACGGCGCATCGGGCCGGCCGCCGAGCGACGCGCAGCACGTGCCGTATTCGAAACGTGCGATGGCGGCCGACCAGGTCGCCGTGATGCGGCACTTCGGCTTCGAGCAGTTCCACGTGTGCGCGCACGATCGCGGCGCGCGTGTCGCGCACCGGCTCGCGCTCGATCACGCGGACGCCGTCGAGCGGATGATGCTGCTCGACATCGCGCCGACGCTCGCGATGTACGAGAAAACCGATCGCGCGTTCGCGACCGCGTATTTCCACTGGTTCTTCCTGATCCAGCCGGAGCCGCTGCCCGAGACGCTGATCGGCGCGCATACCGATGCGTATATCGAGCGCGTGATGGGCAACCGGTCAGCCGGGCTCGCGCCGTTCGCGCCCGAGGCGCTCGACGCGTACCGTGCCGCGCTCGCGCAGCCGGGAGCCGTGCATGCGATGTGCGAGGACTACCGCGCGTCGGCGACGATCGATCTCGAGCACGACCGTGCGGATCTCGAACGCGGCAACAAGGTCGCGTGCCCGCTGCGCGTGCTGTGGGGCGCGAACGGAGTCGTCGCCCGCTGCTTCGATCCGCTCGACGAATGGCGGCGCGTCGCGCGCGATGTCAGCGGCCGTGCGCTCGACTGCGGGCACTACATTCCGGAAGAGGCGCCCGTCGCGCTGATCGACGAACTGCTCGCGTTCTTCGAGGCGCGCGACCCGGCCGCATAAGGGCGCGGGCGAACGGTGCAGGCAGGCTGCTTAGCGGTGCGCGCCGTCGTCCTCGGCGAGCGGCGGCAGCCGGCGCGGCACGGGCGTCGATTTCACGATCGCGGTGCTCGTCTCCGCGCGCTCCGTCACCTTCGACAGGATGTCGTCGAGGTGCTCGATCGTGCGCAGGTAGAGCCGGCAGATGAAGCAGTCCTCGCCGGTCACCTTGTCGCATTCGACGAATTCGGGAATCCGCCGCAGCAACTCCTCGACCAGATGCAACTGGCCGGGCAGCGGCTTCACGCGGACGATCGCCTGCAGCGTGTAGCCCAGCGCGCGCGGGTCGAGCTCGACGGTGAACGCGGCGATCACGCCTTGCGCCTCGAGCCGCCGCACACGGTCGGCGGTCGCGGGTGCCGACAGCCCGATCTGCCGTGCGAGTTCGCTGGTTGCGATGCGCGCGTCGTCGGCAAGCGCCGCGAGGATCGCGCGGTCGGTCGCGTCGAGCGACGTGACGGCTGGCGGGGAAAGGCGTTTCGGCATGATCGCTTTGCTTTCGAAGGTGAATCGATTGTTTCACTTCAGTTTAGCCATGGTTGCGGCGAAAGCAAGTTTCTAGAATCGAAGTCATCCACTCTCTTCAACGGAGTTCATGATGGCCTCGAATGAAATGCGCCGCGGTGCCGCCGAGATGATCGTCGCGATGATGATGTCCGGCACGATCGGCTGGCTGGTGATGTCGTCGAAGCAGCCGCTGACGAACGTCGTGTTCTTCCGCTGCCTGTTCGGCGCGGCGACGCTCGCGATCGTCTGCGCGGCGTTCGGCTTCCTGCGCCGCTCGCTGTTCTCGCCGCGGATGCTCGCGCTCGCGACGCTCGGCAGCGTCGCGATCGTCGCGAACTGGCTGCTGCTGTTCGCCGCCTATTCGCGCGCGTCGATCTCGATGGCGACCGCCGTCTACAACACGCAGCCGTTCATGCTCGTCGCGCTCGGCGCGATCGTGTTCCGCGAACGGATCTCCGCGTCGACGATCGCATGGCTCGCGCTTGCATTCGCCGGGCTCGTCTTCGTGGTGCGCGTCGAGCCGGCCGTGCTCGCGGTGCCGGGCGAATATCTGGAAGGCGTCGCGCTGTCGCTCGGCGCGGCATTCCTGTATGCGATCTCGTCGATCGTCACGAAGCACCTGAAGGGCACGCCGCCGCATCTGCTCGCGCTGCTGCAGGCCGGTCTCGGCGTCGTGCTGCTCGCACCGTTCGCGCACTTCGGCACGTTGCCGGCGACCGCCGCGCAGTGGCTCGACCTCGTCGTGCTCGGCGTCGTGAACACGGGCCTGATGTATGTGCTGCTGTACGGCGCGATCCAGAAGCTGCCGACTGCAATGACCGGTGCGTTGTCGTTCGTCTATCCGGTCGTCGCGATCGTCGTCGATCACGTCGCGTTCGGGCAGACGCTCGCGTGGACGCAGGTGTTCGGCGCGCTGCTGATCCTGCTCGCGGCGGCCGGCGTGAATCTCGGCTGGCGCATCGTGCCCGTGCGTCGCGCGGCGGTCGGCAACTGAAACGATCGTACGATTCGGCGCCGCTGCGGGGGCCGCGCTGCGGCTTGTCTGGGGTGTTTGTCGAGAACGAGGATTGCGTGCGGACTGCTCACGAATGGGGCCCGCGCGCACGCGTGAAAGACGCTGTAAGAAGTTGTAGGGAAACACCCGATGCGATGCGGCCGCGTCGCTCGTATGATGCGGGCTGTGACGTTGATCACGTTCACAGGATTCCGATCTCGACGCCGTTCGCCCGTGAGGCTGAACGGCTTTTTTTTATGTCTCGCTGCCGGCGATCAGGCGCCGCCGCGCATCGAGCCGCGCGAGCAGCGCGCGCCTCGTGTCGTCGTCCGACGCACGCCACGCCTTGATCTCGCCGCGCGTACGCAGGCAGCCCGCGCACCAGTCGGTGCGCGGATCGATCCTGCAGACGTCCGTGCACGGCGATGCGACCGTGCCGACTACCACTGCCACCGGCACGTCGCTCATGCCTGGTCCCGCAACGCGACATCCGCGACCGGCGCGCCCGTCAGCGACACGAGTTCGTGCGGCGACAGGTTGAACACCGCGTGCGGATGGCCGGCGGCGGCCCACAGGCTGTCGAGCTCGAGCAGGTCGGCGTCGATCAGCGTGACGGGTTCGACGAGATGGCCGATCGGGCAGACGCCGCCGATCGCATAACCGGTGTTGTCGCGCACGAACTTCGCGTCCGCGCGGCCGACCGCGCCGACCTGCGCGGCGACCTTCTTCTCGTCGACCCGGTTGACGCCGCTCGCGACCACCAGCACGGGCGCGCCGTCCGACTGCCGGCGAAACAGGATCGACTTCGCGATCTGCGCGACCGAGCAGCCGAGCCCGGCCGCGGCCTCGGCCGAGGTCTTGCCGGTTTCGGCGAGCATCACGATGCCTTTCGCATGTCCGCGCTCGCGCAGCAGCAGCGCGACGCGCCGCGCGGAATCAGGGAGGGAATCGAATGAAGCAGGTGTCGTCATAGTGAGGAATCCATGGAATGCCGGGGTCAGACGCAGTTCGCGGCGTCGGCCGCGCTTTGCGCCTTGGCGATCAGCGCGCGGCCGGCGCGCGACACGTTCGTGCGGCCGATCGCGTTCGAGATGAAGTCGCCGGCGGCGACCACTTGCGCGAGATCGACGCCCGTATCGATGCCGAGGCCCTGCAGCAGGTACAGCACGTCCTCGGTCGCGACGTTGCCGGTCGCGCCCTTCGCGTACGGGCAGCCGCCGAGGCCGGCGACCGACGCGTGGAAGATCTCGATCCCTTCGAACAGCGCCGCGTAGATGTTCGCGAGCGCCTGGCCGTAGGTGTCGTGGAAGTGGCCCGACAGGCGTTCGCGCGGGAACACGCGCGTGACGGCCGAGAGCACTTCGCGCGTGCGGTTCGGCGTGCCGACGCCGATCGTGTCGGCGATGTCGATCTCGTCGCAGCCGAGCGCCGCGAAGCGTTCGACGACGTCGACGACCGATGCGACCGGCACCTCGCCCTGGTACGGGCAGCCGAGCGCGCACGACACGCTGCCGCGCAGCCGCAGGCCCGCATCCTTCGCGGCCTTCGCGACGGGCTCGAAGCGCGCGATGCTCTCGGCGATGCTGCAGTTGATGTTCCGCTGCGAGAACGCCTCGCTTGCCGCGCCGAAGATCACGACTTCGTCGGCACGCGCGGCGAGCGCGTTCTCGAAACCCTTCAGGTTCGGCGTGAGCACCGAGTACACCGCGCCCGCGCGGCGCTCGACGCCGGCCATCACGTCGGCGCCGTCGGCCATCTGCGGCACCCATTTAGGCGATACGAACGACGCGGCCTCGATGTTGCGGAAGCCGGCGCGCGACAGGCGGTCGACGAGCGCGATCTTCACGTCGGTCGGCACGAAGGTTTTCTCGTTCTGCAGCCCGTCGCGCGGGCCGACTTCGACGATTTTGACGGCGGTGGGGAACGTCATGGTTGTCTCCTGGTTCCTGATATCTGTGCAAGGCGGAATTCAATAGCCGCGCGCGTAGTCGACGATGCCGCCGACGCGCTCGCCGCGTTCGAATGCGCGGATCTTGCCGGCGATCTGCTCGATGGCCTCCGCGCGCAATGTCTCGGCCGAGCTGTGCGGCGTGATGGTGATACGCGGCGTGCGCCAGAACGGATGGTCTTCCGGCAGCGGCTCGCGATGGAACACGTCGAGCGTCGCCGCGGCGATCCGGCCGCTTTCGAGCGCGTCGAGCAGGTCGGCCTCGACGAGATGCGCGCCGCGCGCGACGTTGACGACATACGCGCCGGGCGCGAGCCGCGCGAACGTGCGCGCCGACAGGATGCCGTCGGTGTCGGGCGTGCTCGGCAACAGGTTGACGAGCACCTTCGCGCCGTCGATGCACGCGTCGAACGCCCCGTCGCCGGCGAAGGTCGTGACGCCGTCGAGCTGTTTCGCGCTGCGGCTGTAGCCGCGCACGGGCAGGCCGAGCGCGGCGAGCGCGAGCGCGACCTGCGCGCCGAGCACGCCGAGGCCGAGCACGGCGACGGTGAAGCTCGCGCGCGGATGCGGTTCGAGCGGGTGCCAGCGGCGCTCGCGCTGCTGCACGTCGTATTCGTCGAAGCGGCGCAGGTAGCGCAGCACTGCATGCGTCACGTATTCGACCATCTGCTGCGCCATGCCTGAATCCTCGAGCCGCACGAGCGGCACGTGCGGCGGCAGCGTGCCCGGATGCGCGCGGTCGAGCGCGAGCAGCGCGTCGACGCCCGCACCGAGGTTGAAGATCGCGCGCAGGCCGTCGCGCGGCGCGAAGAACTCGCGCGGCGCGCGCCAGACGAGCGCGTAGTCGGCGGCGGCCGTGTCTCCCGGCTGCCACGCGCGCAGTTCGGCTTCCGGCAGCGCGTGCGCGATCTCGTCGCGCCACGCGCCGGCTTCCTGATGAGGCGAATAAAAAAGGATCCTCATCGCGTGATTTCGCGCACGCCGGTGCGGCGCGTCGCGGGACAGGCGGGATGGAACGGGCGCAGCGCGCCGGCGGGCGTAGCGGACATCGGGGCGTCTCCTGACGACCGGGCCCGGCGCGTCGGCGCCCGGTCCGGTTCCGTGTGAAGCTGACGGGAAGCCCACATTCTACGGTTTCGCGGCGCATCGCGCGCCGCTGCGCGGACGGGCCGCCCGGCGCGGGGTGGCCCGCCCCGGGTCGCCGTCCGGCGGACGGCCGCCCCGCGCAAAAGCAAAGCACAAAATATTGGTTCGGCCGCCGGATACCGCGCGCCACAATCGAACCCCGTCTTCAAGCAAGCGAGGGCAATCATGCGCGCATGCAGCAAATCGGCGTGGCCGCCGCGGCTCGTCACCGTTCCGGGCCTGCACGGCAGCGAAGGCGCCCACTGGCAGACCTGGCTGGAACGACAGTTCCCGCGCTCGCTGCGGGTCGAGCAGGACGACTGGGATGCGCCCGATCTCGTGCGCTGGGCGCAATCCGTGCGCGCGCTGCTCGACCGCGAGCGCGGTCCGTTCGTGCTGGCCGCGCACAGCTTCGGCTGCCTCGCGACCGCGCATGCGCTCGCGCAGTGGCCGCATGCCGGCGACGTCGCGGGCGTATTGTTCGTCGCGCCCGCCAGCCCTGCGAAATTCAAGTTCGCCGGGCCGTTCGACGCGCGCCGGCTCGCGGCGCCGTCGATCGTGATCGGCAGCGAGACCGATCCGTGGATGCCGCTCGCCGATGCGCGCACGCTCGCGCAGCGCCTGGGCAGCGCGTTCGTGAACCTCGGCGACGCCGGGCACATCAACACGGCCGCCGGCTTCGGACCGTGGCCGCGCGCGAAGTACTTCATCGACACGCTGGTGCACTGCGCGGCGCCGCTGCGCTTTCGCGACGCGGACGACGGCTTCGAAGCCGCGCTCGTCGACCGCGCGCTCGCGCACGCGGTCTGACGGATCGGGCCAGGTAGCGCGCGCTGCGCGGCGGGTGCCGCGCAACGTCGCGCCGTCGCGCTTACGACGCGGAGACGGGCTGCACCGCAGCCGGGTCCGAATAGCTCGGCCGGCCGTTCTCGACGTGGCCCGCGAAACGGCGCGAGAACGTGCCGTTCGCGCCGTCGCTCACCGTCACGTCATACCATTGGTGGCTCGATGCGAGCGCCCACTGCTCGACGCGCTCGTCACCGCCGTGCAGCGTGACCTGCCGCGCCGGCGCGCCGTACGCGTTGTCGGTCAGCGTCAGCGTGATGTGCGCCCCGCCGTGGTTGTGCAGCTTCAGGTACAAATTCCCGTTCGCGACGTCGTAGCCGGCCTTCACCTCGGGCTGCGCCGGGTGGCGATGAGGCGCGGTCGCGGCCGACACGTTGCCCGAGAACACGCGCACGAAGCCGTTCGGCCCGTACACCGAGAACGCATACGCGCCGTTCGTCACCGTCAGGTCGAAATCCGCATGCAGCAGGCGGCGTGCGCCGACCGTATAGCGCCACGGGCCGTCGGTGCGGTTCGTCGAATACACGTGGAAGTGCGCGCCCTGGTTGCCGCGGTTCGCGAACTCGATGCGCAGCGTGTTCCCGCCGTAGACGCTCGCGTTCACGTGAAGTTCGTACGGCAGCGCGCGCGCCGGTCGCACGCCGGGCTCCTGCGGGGCGACCGGCGACGGCGTCGCGGGCACGGTCGGCGCGGGCTGCGACGTGCACTGCTGGTCCGCGATCGAGCGGTACTGGCTCGTGTCGGGCAGCGGCGGGAACGACGCGTCGGACGAGCGGAAGTCGAACGCGGCGGTGAGGTCGCCGCAGATGGTGCGGCGCCACGGCGTGATGTTCGGTTCGTCGACACCGAAACGCTCGCCGATGAAGCGGATCACCGACGTGTGGTCGAACACCTGCGAGCACACGAAGCCGCCCTTCGTCCACGGCGACACGACCGTCATCGGCACGCGCGGCCCGAGACCGTACGGCAGCCCGTCGGCCGTGTAGCTGCCGCCGCGGCCGGGGTTCACGACCGTATGCAGCTCACCGTCGGTCGTCACGGTCGATGCGCCCTGCGCGGCCGACGTCGGCGGCTGCGGCGGCACGATGTGGTCGAAGAAGCCGTCGTTCTCGTCGTACATGATGAACAGCACGGTCTTGCGCCATACGTCCGGGTTCGACGTGAGCGCGTCGAGGATCTGCGACGTGTAGTTCGCGCCGTACGCGGGCGTGTATTTCGGATGCTCGGAGAACGCGGCGGGCGGGCACAGCCACGACACCTGCGGCAGCCGGTCGTTGATCACGTCGTCCTTCAGGTTGTCGAGCGTGCGCACCGTCTGCGCGCGCTGGTACAGCGACGAACCCGGCTTCGCGTTGATGAAGTTCGCGAAGTTCTGCAGGACGTTCGTGCCGTAGTTGCCGTTGTACGGATCGTTGCCCGTCGTGCCCTGCTGGTAGATCTGCCACGACACGCCGTGCGCCTCGAGGCGCTCGGGAAAGGTCGTCCACGACAGCAGCTGATAGGCGGGCGGCCCGTCGCCGTCGACATAGTCGCTGTTGTCGAGCAGCGGGCCGCCGAACTTGCCGGTCGGGTCGACCGTGCCGGTCATCAGGTACGAACGGTTCGGGTGCGTCGGCCCCGGCAGCGAGCAGAAGTAGTTGTCACACACGGTGAACGCATCGGCGAGCGCGTAGTGGAACGGGATGTCCTCGCGCACGTGATAGCCCATCGTCATGTCGGTCTTGTTCGCGGGCCACTGGTCGTAGCGGCCGCCGTCGATCGCCGCGTGCGTCTTGTACCACGAGTGGTCGAGGTCGCCCACGCACTGTGCGCTCGTCGTCAGCGTATTCAGCCGGAACGGCAGCACGGGCTTGCCCGGATCGGCCTTCGACGGCTGGTACCACACCGGCTTGCCGTTCGGCAGCGGGATCGGGAAGCGGTCGTTGTAGCCGCGCACGCCGCGCAGGTGTCCGAAGTAATGATCGAACGAGCGGTTTTCCTGCATGAACACGACGATGTGCTCGACATCGCGGATCGTGCCGGTGCCGCGCGCGGCGGGAATCGCGAGCGCGCGGCGGATCGATTCGGGAAACGCATTGAGCGCAACGGCGGCGCCCGCGGATTGTGCGACGGTATGCAGGAAACGGCGGCGGCTCGATGACGGCATGTTGTTCACCTCGGTTCTGCGGTCAGGGGGACGGAAACGGCGGAATCAGCCTGGCGACGACGCGGCGGTGGCCGACGCGGCCGCGTTCATCGCGGGCTTCGCGTCGTCGTCGTCATCTGGCGGGTAGTGCACGACCGGCGGCGCGAGCGGGGCGGCATCGGACGCGGCGGCGTTCGCGGATGCATCGTTGTTGAACGCGCTGGCGGAGCCGGCCGATGCGCCGGCCTGCTGCGAGGCGTCGGTCGCGTGCGCATCGTGCTGCGCGTCATCGCTGCAGGCGGCGACGAAAGCGGCGGCACACAGAACGACGGCGACAAAAACGCGACGCATGACTTCTCTCCTGGCAGGCTGATCGGGAAACGTTCTCGAGTATGCCGAAGCGATGCGACGTTTCGGTGAATCGTTTGCGACCGGTGCGTGATCGCGAAATGCTTTCGCCAAGCCGACTAATTGCTTTCGCGTGTGTGCATGCGGGCGGCGTGCGGCCATCGCCGCGTGCCGCCTGTCAGCGTCGCGGCGTTTTGCGCCGCACCTCGCTGCGCAGCCAGTCGAGCCAGGTGCGGATCGCCGCTTCGTGCGGATGGCCGGGGCGCCACACGACGTAGTGCGCATACACGTCGGTCACGCGCACCGTCGACACGCGCACCAGCGTGCCGTCCGCGAGTTCGGGTTCGATCAGCGAGCGACGCGCGAGCGCGACGCCGCGTCCTTTCAGCGTCGCGTCGATCAGCGCGTTCGCATCGGTGAAGCGCGGCGCGCGCGCGGATTCGGTGAGGTCGAGCCGTGCGGCCTGGAACCACGGTTCCCACGGCTGCGCCGGGTGGCGCAGCAGCGTCGCGCGCACGAGGTCGGCCGGCGCGCGCGGCGCGACGCCGTCGCGATTGCGGTACGCGGGGCTCGCGACCGGGAAGATCGTCTCGTTCATCAGCTTCTCGGCGATGACGCCCGGCCACGCGCCGGGCCCGTAGCGCAGCGCGACGTCGATGCGGTCGCGCTTGCGCAGCGGCGCGAGCGCCACGTCCGGGTGCAGCGCGATCGCGATGTGCGGATGCGCGGCCGCGAAGCGCGGCAGGCGCGGCGCGAGCCAGCGCTCGGCGACGCTCGGCAGCACGCTGACGTTCAGCGTGACGTCGCAGGTGCGCGGGCGGCTGCGCACGGCGAGCGCCGGTTCGAATGCGCGTTCGAGCACGCTCAGGCCCTGGCGCACCTGCAGCGCGAGCGCATGCGCGGCCTGCGTCGGGGTCGCGCCGTTGCGCTCGCGCGTGAAGAGCGGATAACCGAGCTGCGCCTCGAGCGCGCGGATGTGCTGGCTGACCGCGCCTTGCGTGAGCGCGAGTGCATCGGCCGCGCGCGTGAAGCTCTGCAGCCGCACGGCGGTCTCGAACGCACGCAGCGTCTGCAGTGGAGGAAGGTGGATGCGTCGCATGCGGGTATTAGTAACACTAATGTCCGAGCACGACAATTCATCGTTTGCGGCGCACGGGCACGCGTTCCTACACTCGGTTCCGTCTTCCACAGCCCCGTCGGGCCACACCACCATGAACGCATATCGTCTCTATCTTTCGCCGGGCGCCTGCTCGCTGGCCGCTCACATCGCGCTGGAGGAAACCGGCGCGCCGTTCGACGTCGAGATCGTCTCGGTGCAGAAGCAGCAGAACCTCGAAGCGCGTTATCTCGCGATCAACGCGAAGGCACGCGTGCCCGTGCTCGCGATTCCGGGCGAACCGCGCGTGCTGACCGAAACGCCCGCGATCCTCACGTATCTCGCGCGCCGTTATCCGGACGCCCAATTGCTGCCGCTCGGCGATCCGCTGCGCGAGGCGCGCTGCCATGAATGGCTCGCCTGGCTGGTCGGCTGGGTGCATGGCGTCGGTTACGGCGCGCTGTGGCGACCGGGCCGCTTCATCGGCGATCCGGCCCTGCACGGTGCGGTCAGCGAGCACGGTCGCGGCGTGATCGAAACCGCGAACGCGTCGATCGAAGCCGCGCTCGCCGACGGCCGCACGTGGGCCGAGCCGGGCGCCCATTCGATCGTCGATCCGTTCCTGTTCGTGCTGTATCGCTGGGGTGTCGCGATCGGACTCGACATGGCGCGGCATCCCGCGTGGACCGCGCATGCGCAGCGCGAGGCCGAACGGCCGGCCGCGCGGCGTGCGCTGGCGCGCGAGGCGGGCTGACGCAGAGGCGGGCGTCGTGGTGCATGCCGCGACGCCAGCAAGCAACGCGCGGTGGCTATCGCGCGGCGAACAGCGGATAGGTCGCGCCCGCGACCAGTGCGGCCGCGAGCCACACCACGCTCCACGAACTGACGGCGAGCAGCGGCGGAATCGCGAGCGGCGTCGCGAACAGCCCGAGGTAGACGATCGTGTTCGCCATCCCGAGCGCGGTGCCCGCATGGTTCGCGCCCGCGAGCGTCGCGAGCTCCGTGTACGCGACGCCGTGCCACGCCGATACGCAGATGCCGGCGAACACGAGAATCGCGACGATTACCGCGAGCGGCACGTGTGCGCTGCCGGCCGTCGCGGCCGCGAGCAGCGTGAACGACCCGGCCGCGACGAGCACCGAACCGCGCAGGTACGCACGCCGGTTGCCGTGCCGGTCGGTATGGCGGCCGCTCCAGACACGCATCACCATCGCGCCGAGCTGCAGTGCGACCATCGCCGCGCTGATGCCGGCGAGGCCGAGCCGGCCGAAGTCGTGCAGGAACACCGTCGCGAACGTGAGCACCGCGAACTGCGGCGCGCACAGCGCGCCGATGCCGAGCACGATGCGCCACACGGCGCCGCTCGCGAGCGGGCTGCGCGAGTGCCGTGCGGGCTGATGCGACTGCTCGACCGGGCGAGGCGCGGCGACGTGCGCGGCAGCCGGTGCGGCGGGCGGCTCGTGCAGCCAGCGCCACGTCAGCGCGGCCGATCCCGCGCACAGCAGCATCAGTGCGCCGAACACCGCGGCGAAGCCCAGATGCGACGCGAGCGACGGCAGCAGTGCCGCGCCGACGCCGCCGCCGAGCGGCACGGCGGTCTGCCGGATGCTCATCGCGAGCCCGCGTTCGCGTTCGCCGAACCAGCGCATCACCGCGCGCCCGCTCGACCCGTTCACGCTGCCGCCGAGCAGGCCGACGCCGCACATCGCCACGACGACGCGCATCAGCGGCGGCACCGTGTGCGTGGTCGGGACGATCGTGCACACCATCAACGCGAGCATCGCGGCCGTCGCGACGAGCCCGGTCAGCAGCACGCGGCGATCGCCGAAGCGGTCGGCGGCGATCCCCCACGGCAGCTCGGATAGCGCGACGCCGAAGCCGAGCGCGCCGAGCACGAGACCGAGCGCGCCGTTGTCGAGGTGATAGGCCGTGCGCATCCACACGGCGGTGGTCGGAATGCCGGCCGCGGCGGCCGAAAAGCTCATGTTCGCGGCGACGCCGGCCGCCAGCACGCGCCAGCGATGGGCCGGGCCGCGCGTGGCGCGGACGGGCGAGGAGGGAGAAGCGATGCACGAGGTGTCCATGGCGGCAGTCCCGGTTGGAAATTGACATCGACAGTGTGGCGGCCTACATTCATCCTGAAAATCGGAAAGTTTTTGATGAATCGTTCGATAAAACGGGATGGTTGATATGTCCGGACAAGATATCCCGCGCGGCGGCGGCGAGTCGCTCGCGGTGCCCGATGTCGCGCAGGCCCGGCCCAACTTCGACGTGGCGGCGCTGCGCAGCCTCGTCGCGGGCGTGGATCTCGGCAGTTTTGCGAAGGCGGCCGACCGCGTCGCGCGCTCGTCGTCGGCGGTGAGCGCGCAGATCCGCAAGCTCGAGGAGCAGGCCGGCACGCCGCTGTTCGTGAAGGCCGGGCGCGGGCTCGCGCTGACCGACGCCGGCGACGCGATGCTGCGCTATGCGCGGCGGATGATCGAGCTGAACGACGAGGCGGCCGCGGCCGTGCGCGGCGTGAATCTCGACGGCTGGGTGCGGGTCGGGCTGCAGGAGGATTTCGGCGAGGCGATCCTCCCCGACGTGCTGGGGCGATTCGCGCGTGCGCATCCGAAGGTGAAGATCGAGGCGCGCGTGGCGCGCAATGCCGATCTGCTCGACCGGCTCGACGCGAATCAGCTCGATCTCGCGCTCGTGTGGGGCGATCCGGCGTCGGCGGCGTTCGTCGCGCGGACGGGGATCGACGGCGAAGTGATCGCGCAGGTGCCGATGCAGTGGATCGGCGCGGCGGGCGCGGGCGGCTTCGGGGGGGCGGACGGCGGCGCGGAGGATGGCGCAGGCGGCGGTGCGGGAGAAACCGGCAGTCGTGCGGTGCGCGCGCCGGACGAGCCGCTGCCGCTCGTCGTGTTCGACCGGCCGTGCCGGTTCTTCGGCGCGGCGACCGGCGCGCTCGACCGCGCGGGCGTGCCGTGGCGCGTCGCGTTCACGACGCCGAGCCTTGCCGGGTTATGGGCCGCGGCGGCGGCCGGCCTCGGGCTGACGGTGCGCTCGCACTACGGGCTGCCCGCGTCGGTGCGCGTGCTCGACGCTTCGTCGTTCGGCCTGCCGGCACTGCCGAGCCTGCCGCTGATCCTGCTGCGGCGCACGTCGTCGGCGACGCCGACCGTCGACCGGCTCGCGCAGATCGTGACGCAGGCGGTGCGGGAGGCGACGGAGGGAGCGGCGGTGGCGCTGGCGGCGTGACGAGACGTTCGATTGCCGCGGCGGGCCGCGACTCGGCAGTCCCTCTGCCGATCGGTCGAATGGATCGATCGCGAGAACCTGACTACAGTGAGGGTCACCTGTAACGGAGGTCATCATGCAGAACGCAAACATTCCCGGCGCGGGCGCGATCGATCCACGGGCCGACGCCCCGATCCACGGTGACGGGGCAGCAGCCGATCGACTCGCATCTGCCACGCAACCCATTCAGTTCGGCGTCCTGCAAGGGCAGGCGTGGATCGCGGACGACTTCGACGCTCCGCTTCCCGATTACCTGCTGGATGCTTTCGAAGGGCGGTGATGCGGCTGCTGCTCGATACGCACATCTTCTTGTGGATCGTGACCAATGCCCGAGGCTCAGCGCACGGGCGCGCAGACTGATCTCGGCTGCCGACGAACGTTTCGTCAGCAGCGCGAGTATCTGGGAAGCCGCCATCAAGGCCGGCCTGGGAAAGCTCGACATCGACGTGGGCAAGCTGGTCCGCGCGATCGGCGCAAGCGGGATTCGCGAGTTGCCGGTCAGGGCCGTGCATGGGGCGGCAGTCCGTGATTTGCCCCACCACCATCGCGATCCGTTCGATCGCTTGCTGGTCGCGCAGGCGCGGCACGAGCCGCTTCAGCTCGTGACCGCCGACGCGCTTCTTGCGCGGTACGGCCTGTCTCTGGTTCTGACAGTTTGAAATAGTCTCCGGGTCGAGATTCACCCGTCGCCTGCGCCCTGGGGAGTCGCAGCAGCCTATGCCGCTGCGACGTTCGACTCGATTTTGTCGAGTGCCGCGCAGAGGGCAACCAGCCTTTCCCGCAACCCTTCGCTCGCCGGCACGAACGGCAGCCGCAACCCGTCCTCGCACCAACCTTGCGCGGCCAGCACGGCCTTCACCGGTGCCGGGTTCGGCTCCGCGAACAGCGCCGCGACGAGCGGCTGCAGCGCGACCGACAGGCGCCGCGCATCGGCGAGCCGCCCGTCGCGCAGCAGCGCATGGATGCGCACATGCCATTCGGGCAGCACGTGCGCGCTGCTCGCGATCGCACCGTGCGCGCCGGCGCACAGTGCCGCGAAGTTCTGGTTGTCGTCGCCGGACAGGATCGCGAGCGGTGTGTCGTGCACGAGCCGGCTCATCCGGTCGAGCGTGCCGCCGCATTCCTTGATGCCCGCGACACGCGGGTCGCGCGCAAGCGCCTGCAGCGTGTCCAGTTCGACGTTCACGCCGGTGCGGTAAGGGATGTTGTAGACGAGCACCGGCAGGTCGGCCGCGTCGACGATCGCCTCGACATGGCGGCGGATGCCGTCCTGCGTCGGCCGTACGTAGACGGGCGGCGTGACGAGCAGTCCGTCGGGCCGCAGCGCGGCGAGTTCGCGTGCGCGGGCGGCCGCGAAGTGCGTCGCGCTCGCGGTCAGCCCGACGACGATCGGCAGCCCGGGCGCCGCGTCGCGCAGCGTCGCGAACACGGCGTCCTGTTCGCGCGCGTCGAGCAGCACGCCTTCACCGGTCGTCGCGCCCGCGACGAATCCCGCGATGCCCGCGGCCGCATAGTGGCGCGCGAGCCGCGCGAGTGCCGCATGATCGACTTCGCCGTGGTGGAACGGCGTGATGATCGGCAGCCAGATACCTTCGAAACGTGTGTTCATGCAAAGCCTCATGGTGGAAACGGAGTGGGAAGGAACCGTTCCGCCGGCGGTTTGCCGGAATGAGGCATGCGTGCAAGGAGAAAGAAACGACCTGCGGGCATCCCGTCCGGCATTCGCCTGACGGGACGCGACGTCCCCGTCAGTCGAGGAGTCGTTTTTTCAGTTTCAGCCCGGCCGCGCGCGCACCTGCCGCGATGGCGGCAAGGATCGAGGGCGAACGCAGGGCAGCGGACATGGATGAACCGTGAAGTGGGCTGAGCGGCGATCTTAACATTGGATCGGACGCACGCGCGAGCGTCCGCCGCCGGTTAGCAGGATTCGAGATTTGCTTTCCACGACTGATTGGAAAGCGCGCCGCGCCCGGCCGCTAGAATGCCCGCTTACGTTTCGATGACAGCGCGTACGCGTGCCGTCACGCACTTTTACCACCACTGGAACGGGGCATATCACGATGGCAAGCATGAAGGGGATCGGCCGCTGGCTGCATACGGGCGCGGCGGCGGCGCTGGTCGTGGCGGCGACGGCGGCCCACGCGGATACGTCGATCCTGAACGTGTCGTACGACGTGACGCGCGAGCTGTACAAGGACATCAACACGAGCTTTGCCGCCGCCTACAAGCAGAAGACCGGCGAGACGGTCGCGATCAAGCAGTCGCACGGCGCGTCGAGCGCGCAGGCGCTGTCGGTGCTGCAGGGGCTGCAGGCCGACATCGTGACGATGAACCAGCCGAACGACATCGACCTGCTCGCCGAACGCGGCCAGCTGCTGCCGAAGGACTGGCGCGCGCGTTTCCCGGACAACAGCTCGCCGTACTCGACGACGATGGTGTTCCTCGTGCGCAAGGGCAACCCGAAGGCGATCAAGGACTGGAGCGATCTCGCGAAGCCGGGCGTCCAGGTGATCATCGCGAACCCGAAGACGTCCGGCAACGGCCGTTATGCGTATCTCGCCGCCTGGGGCTTCCAGAAGCAGAAGGGCGCGACCGACCAGCAGGCGCTCGACTTCGAGAAGGCGATCTTCCGCAACGTGCCGGTGCTCGACTCGGGCGGCCGCGGCGCGACGACGACGTTCACGCAACGCGGGATCGGCGACGTGCTGGTCACGTTCGAGAACGAAGTCGCGCTGATGGACACCGGCGCGTCGGGCGCGCAGTTCGACGCCGTGTATCCGTCGGCGAGCATCCTCGCGGAGCCGCCCGTCGCCGTCGTCGACAAGGTCGTCGACAAGAAGGGCACGCGCAAGGTCGCGCAGGCGTATCTCGACTTCCTGTATACGCCGCAAGCGCAGGAGATCATCGCGCAGCACCATCTGCGCCCGCGCGACGCGAACGTGCTGAAGAAACATGCGGCCGAGTTCAAGTCGCTGAAGACGTTCAGCGTCGAGCAGGTCTTCGGCAGCTGGGCGAACGCGCAGAAGACGCATTTCGCCGACGGCGGCACGTTCGACCAGGTGATCGTCGACCGGAAGTGACCGGGGCGCGCACCGCGCGCTCGTTCGCACGATGACGATGCAGCCGGCCGCCCACGCGGCCGGCTTTTTTTCGACGCTGCGCGGCCGCGCGGATCCGGTGGCGCGGCGGATTTCCGTTCCGAACCCGTCTTCATTCCACGTCGCCGCCGCGCGTGCTACGCTCATCGCCTCCCTGCAACAGGCACCGTGCGATGAACGTCGATTCGTCCTCCTCCGCTCCCCGCCGTCGTGGCCGCAAGATCTGGTCGGGCACCCGCCCGGTGATCGCGTACGGGATGCCGCCGCTCGGCTGGCGCGACTTCTATCACCGCGCGCTGACGGTGAGCTGGCCCGTGTTCTTCCTGTCGCTCGCGCTGGTGTTCCTGCTGCTCAACGGCGGTTTCGCGACGCTCTACCTGCTTGGCCGCGCGCCGATCGCGAACCAGTCGCCGGCCGGGTTCGGCGGCGCGTTCTTCTTCAGCGTCGAGACGCTCGCGACCGTCGGTTACGGCGACATGCATCCGCAGACCCTCTATGCGCACATGGTCGCGACATTCGAAATCTTCGTCGGGATGTCGAGCATCGCGCTGGCCACGGGGCTCGTGTTCGCGCGGTTTTCCCGGCCGCAGGCGAAGATCCTGTTCGCGCGCTACGCGATCGTGCGGCCGCTGAACGGCCGGATGACGCTGATGGTGCGCGCCGCGAATGCGCGCCAGAACGTGATTGCCGAGGCGCAGGCGAAATTGCGGCTGATGCGCGTCGAAGGCACGCACGAGGGCTACTCGCTGCGCAAGATCCACGACCTGTCGCTCGTGCGCAGCGAGCATCCGATCTTTTTGCTCGGCTGGAACCTGATGCACGTGATCGACGAATCGAGCGCGCTGTTCGGCGAGACGCCCGAGTCGCTTGCCGCGCGCGACGCGTCGTTGCTGATCACGATCGAGGGCTCGGACGAGACGACCGCGCAGGTCATGCAGGCGCGTCACTCGTGGGCGCATGGGGAAATCCGCTGGCGTCACCGCTATGTCGACCTGATGCACGACGAGGACGGCATCACGCACATCGACTACACGCATTTTCATGAGGTCGTGCCGGTCGATGCGGATACCGACGAGCGTGGTTCACCGGGCGTGGTGGTCGAAGCCGGCGCCGCGGCGCCGGGCCCGGCCGCGTAAGCGCGCCCGGGGCGGCCGGCGGCGCCCAGGCATCACGCGTGCAGCAGGCGGGCCGCTTCGCGCTGTTCGATCGCGACCGCGCGGCGGAACGCATCGCGGTCCTCGGCGCGCGCGACGTAATCGCCGAGCACGCCTTCGTGCGGCAGCAGATGCGCGTCGAGCGCGATCTTCAGCGTGCTCGCGAGCAGCAGGTCGGCCGCGGTGAAACGGTCGCCGACGAGCCACGGGCTATGGGCGAGCGCTTGCGCGAGGGCACGCTGTACGCGCGTGATGTTGCCCCAGCCGAACGCGACCGGATTGCCCGACGCGCCCGTGAATTTCTCGGCCATCGCCGGTTCGAGGCAGGTCGGCGTGAAGAACAGCCACTGGAGGAAACGGCCGCGCAGCGGATCGTCGGGTGCAATGCCGAGCCCGGCGCCCGGACAGCGGTCGGCAAGATAGAGCAGTACGGCGCCCGATTCGGCGAACGGTACGCTGCCATCGTCGAGCGCGGGCAGCTTGGCCATCGGGTTGACCTGCACGAACGCGTCGCTGCCCTGTTCGTGCGAGCGCAGGTCGATCGGCACGAGTTCGTACACCACGCCGATTTCCTCGAGCATCCACAACGCCCGGAATGCCCGGGTCTTCGGCCAGTAGTAGAGCTTCATCGCGCCTCCGCGTGTGGATGCAGGTGTTGGTCCGGTGGATGTTCAAGCGTACCCGAGCGCAGGAGGTTCGGACAGGGGCGCCCGGCCAGGTGTGCGAGTCTGGTTCGACGCGTTGTGTCGAACAGGAATCGGGCGGAAAGCCGGGCAAAGCCTGCTGCAATAAGAGTTCAATGAATAACTAGTTATATTAAAACTAGTTATAAGGTGTGCGAAAACTGACGCGCAGATCGGCATCTCTACAATCTGCCCCGGCCGATCCCGCAGCACCCACGCGCTCGGCAAAGCAAACCTCCGGCCGCAATCACCGCGCGTCGTGAGACGCTGAAATCAAGGAGACAAGTCACGCATGGCAAACCACGATCGCACCACGAGCATTCCGCGACGAACACCGGAATCGGCGGCGATGGTCGCCGAGGTAAAACGAGCCATGGCGATCACCGCGAAGCTCAACCGTCTGACGTTCGACGATGCGGCTGAAGTTCGCGCGTTGTTCAGCGAACTCGTCGGCACGCAGGTGGACGACGGCTTCGTGCTGATCCCGCCGTTCCATGCGACGGGCGGCGCCGGCATGAAGGTCGGGCGCAACGTGTTCGTGAACCAGAACTGCACGTTCTACGACCTGGGCGGGCTCGAGATCGGTGACGACGTGATGATCGGGCCGAACGTCAGCCTCATCACGTCCGGCCATCCCGTCGAACCTTCCCGGCGGCGAGACTTCGTCGTCGCGAAGCCGATCCTGATCGAACGGAATGTGTGGATCGGCGCCGGCGCGACGATCATCGGCGGTGTGACGGTGGGCGAGAATTCGGTCGTCGCGGCCGGGGCGGTCGTCACCAAGGACGTTCCCCCGAATACGCTGGTCGGCGGTAATCCGGCGACGGTTATCCGGTCGATTGCCGAATAGCGCCGCCCGCGAGCGCGTGCCTGCTCGACGATGCTTGGCCGGACGGATGTGGACAACCCACCGTCAAGGCGACTCGAAACGCTGTGCATTTGAACGGTGAGGGTGCCGCGGAGGCCGTCTGGATGGGGCTTTCCGGTTATCGCTCGATTGCCGCGAGCCGATGCGCGGGCCGGTTCTGCCGATGTGGAGATGCAGGTTTCTTTGCGCCATCGGTTGTGGATATCCACACCCCGAAACGACTCGGCACCCAGTGCATTTCACCGGTGAGGATGACCGGATGCCGCGAAACGCATGAAGAGGGTTGTGGACAACTCGCCCGCGAGACGAAGCGAAATGCTGTGAAATCCAACGGTGAGTGTCGGTGCCCGATCTCGCGACGCGCCCGCTCCAGCGCCGTTTCCCGGTCTTTGGCGTGGTTCCGGGCGCCGCGCATTCTAGCCGAACGCGTGCATGCGTGACCGAACCGCGAGTGCGCCGCGACGTGGAGATCCGGTTCCGCAAGCCACTCGAAGGGGTGTGCATTCTAACGGTGAGCGCCGGCGCGTGGTCTGCAACGCGCAGATTTTGCTGCGCATGCCCGCCTTATCAAGCAACTCGAAGCGCTGTGCAATTCAACGGTGAGCGTCTGCACGCGATCGGCGGAAAGCCCGCCAGGATGCGGCCATTCGGCTGTCGAAGTCGCCTGACACGTTGCGTGGGTCCGGCTCGGATGCCAGCACGCGAACGAAGACAGCACGGATTCCAGTGTGGATATCCGGCTGCCGAAACAACTCGCGGCACTGTGTATTTTGAAGGTGAGCGCCGGCGCCCGATCGGACGGTGCGCGGTGTCAGGCGTGGGTTGCCGGTCGTCGGTGTGCTTCGAAACGCGCGTCCGCGATCGATCGGCCGATTCTCGTTCATGTGGATATCCTGCCCTCCGGCCCACTCGAAGCGCTGTGGTTTTCAACGGTGAGGGTCGGTGCGAGACCGGGTGGCAATGCCGGTTCCGGTGTGAACAACGGCCATCGCAGCCACTCGAAGCCCTGTGTGTTTCAGCGGTGAGCGCGAGCCCCGCGATTGCGCAGCAGGCGGGTCCGACCTGGATATCCGGCCGGCGAGCGCACTCGCGATCCTGTGTATTCGAACGGTGACGATGAACGGTGGACCGACACAGTGCGTCAATCCCGGTGTGGATATCCGCCGTCGGAACCCACTCGCCGCGCTGTGAATGTCGACGGTGAGGGTCGGCGCCCGAGCGAATCGCAGACCGATGACGGATGTGGACATCCCCGGCTCGACGCCACTCGAAACGCTGTGCAATCGAACGGTGAGCGCGCGCGCCAGATCGCCCAGCGGGCGCGGCATTGTGGACATCCCGCGCCGTCGACCAATCGGAACGCTGTGCATTTCAACGGTGAGCGTGACCGCCTCAAGCTGCCGAAACCCTTGTCACACGGGGCGCCAGCGCCTGTCGCCGCACCGGCGGGTCGTCTTCCGACGCACATCGGCTTTCCGCCAAGCCGCCCGACCTTCCCGACACCCCACCCATCCCGCCCCCACAGCCGCGCGCGAAAACTCTCTCAAATCCCGGTAAAAAGCTGCGCAGTTTTTCTCGCCGCGGGCCTGTCCGAGCAAGAAGAGAAAAAACATTCTCGTCTGCGCACGAAAAAATAGAGGCATTCGCTGCCGGTGGCCACACGTCGCCCGACGTCCCGCCGCGCAGCCCAGAACAGCACAATCAGGAGACATCCCCCATGACCGCCCGCTTGCCCATCGACGGCACGCCTGCCCTGTCCGACTACCGCCTGACCGACAACCTGACCGCGACGCGCGGCCGGATCTTCCTGACCGGCACGCAAGCGCTGGTCCGCCTGCTGCTGATGCAGCGCACGGTCGACGCCGAGCAGGGGCTCAACACAGCCGGTTTCGTCAGCGGCTATCGCGGCTCGCCGCTCGGCATGGTCGACCAGCAGCTGTGGAAGGCGAAGAAACTGCTCGACGGCAGCGGCGTGCGCTTCCTGCCCGCGATCAACGAGGAACTCGGCGGCACGGCCGTGCTCGGCACGCAGCGCGTCGAGGCCGATCCCGAGCGCACGGTCGAGGGCGTGTATGCGATGTGGTACGGCAAGGGCCCGGGCGTCGATCGCGCCGGCGACGCGCTGAAGCACGGCAACGCGTACGGCTCGTCGCCGCACGGCGGCGTGCTGGTCGTCGCGGGCGACGATCATGGCTGCGTGTCGTCGTCGATGCCGCACCAGAGCGACTTCGCGATGATGGCGTGGCACATGCCGGTCGTGAACCCGGCGAACATCGCCGACATGCTCGAATTCGGGCTGTACGGCTGGGCGCTGTCGCGCCATTCGGGCGCGTGGGTGGGCTTCAAGGCGATCTCGGAAACGGTTGAGTCGGGTTCGACCGTCGACCTCGACGCACTGCAGACGCAGTGGCCGGCGCCGGCGGGCTTCACGCCGCCGGCGGGCGGACTGCACAACCGCTGGCCCGACCTGCCGAGCCTCACGATCGAGGCGCGCCTCGCCGCGAAGCTCGACGCGGTGCGCCATTTCGCGCGCACCAACAGCATCGACAAGTGGATCGCGCCGAGCGCGCAGGCGAACGTCGGCATCGTCACCTGCGGCAAGGCGCACCTCGACCTGATGGAAGCGCTGCGCCGTCTCGACCTGACGGTGACCGATCTCGACGCGGCCGGCGTGCGGATCTACAAGGTCGGCCTGTCGTATCCGCTCGAGATGACGCGCATCGAGACCTTCGTCGACGGGCTGGCCGAAGTGCTCGTGATCGAGGAGAAGGGCCCGGTCATCGAGCAGCAGATCAAGGACTACTTGTACAACCGCACGGAAGGTGCGCGCCCGCGCGTGCTCGGCAAGCACGACGCGGCCGGCGCCTGCCTGCTGTCCGAGCTGGGCGAGCTGCGTCCGTCGCGCATCCTGCCCGTGTTCGCCGAATGGCTCGCGCGGCACAAGCCGGCGCTCGACCGCCGCGAACGCGTCGTCGATCTCGTCGCGCCGCAGATCCTGTCGAACGAGGCCGACGCGGTGAAGCGCACGCCGTACTTCTGCTCGGGCTGCCCGCACAACACGTCGACGAAGGTGCCGGAAGGCTCGATCGCGCAGGCCGGCATCGGCTGCCACTTCATGGCGTCGTGGATGGAGCGCGACACGACGGGGCTGATCCAGATGGGCGGCGAGGGCGTCGACTGGGCCGCGCACGCGATGTTCACGAACACGAAGCACGTGTTCCAGAACCTCGGCGACGGCACCTACTTCCACTCGGGCATCCTCGCGATCCGCCAGGCGGTCGCCGCGAAAGCGAACATCACGTACAAGATCCTCTACAACGACGCGGTCGCGATGACGGGCGGCCAGCCGGTCGACGGCAGCATCTCGGTGCCGCAGATCGCGCGGCAGGTCGAGGCGGAAGGCGTGTCGCGCTTCGTCGTCGTGTCCGACGAACCGGAGAAGTACGACGGCCATCACGGCCAGTTCCCGACGGGCACGACGTTCCATCACCGCAGCGAACTCGACGCCGTGCAGCGCGAGTTGCGCGAGACGCCGGGCGTCACCGTGCTGATCTACGACCAGACCTGTGCGGCCGAGAAGCGCCGCCGCCGCAAGAAAGGCGAATTCCCCGATCCGGACAAGCGCCTGTTCATCAACGACGCGGTGTGCGAAGGCTGCGGCGATTGCGGCGTGCAGTCCAACTGCCTGTCGGTCGAACCGCTCGAAACGCCGCTCGGCCGCAAGCGCCGCATCGACCAGTCGTCGTGCAACAAGGACTATTCGTGCGTGAACGGCTTCTGCCCAAGCTTCGTGACGCTCGAAGGCGCGGCGCTGAAGAAGGCTGCGGGCGCGGCGTTCGACGAAGCGGCGCTTGCCGCGCGCGTCGACGCGCTGCCGGTGCCGGCGACGCATCTCGACGCGGCGCCGTTCGACATGCTCGTGACGGGCGTCGGCGGCACGGGCGTCGTGACGGTCGGCGCGCTGATCAGCATGGCCGCGCACCTCGAAGGCAAGAGCGCGTCGGTGCTCGACTTCATGGGCTTCGCGCAGAAGGGCGGCTCGGTGCTGTCGTTCGTGCGGATCGCATCGAGCGACCAATGGCTGAACCAGGTGCGCATCGACACGCAGCAGGCCGACGTGCTGCTCGCGTGCGACATGGTCGTCGGCGCGAGCGCCGAAGCGCTGCAGACGGTGCGTCACGAGCGTTCGCGGATCGTCGTCAACACGCACCGGATCCCGAACGCGTCGTTCGTGCAGAACCCCGACGCGAACCTGCATGCGGACGCGCTCCTCGAAAAGATGCATCACGCGGCCGGCGACGGCTACCTGTCGAGCTGCGACGCGCAGGCGCTCGCCGCGAAATTCCTCGGCGACTCGATCGGCGCGAACATCCTGATGCTTGGTTACGCGTGGCAGCTCGGCCTCGTGCCGGTGTCGCTCGCCGCGATGATGCGCGCGATCGAGCTGAACAACGTCGCGGTGCCGATGAACAAGCTCGCGTTCTCGATCGGCCGGATGTCGGCCGGCGACGCGGCGGGCCTCGATGCGTTGTGGAACGCGCGCCACACGGTGGCCGTGCACGCCGCGCCGGAGACGCTCGCCGAACTGATCGCCGATCGTGAGGCGCGTCTCGACGCGTACGGCGGTGCGCGCTACGTCGAGCGCTATCGTGCGCTGGTGACGGCGGCGCGCGCGAAGGGCGACGACGCGCTGACGCGCGCGGTCGCGACGACGTTCTACCGGCTGCTCGCGGTGAAGGACGAATACGAGGTCGCGCGGCTTTACACGGACGACGCATTCCGCACCGCGCTCGAGGCGCAGTTCGAAGGCGTGCCGGGGCAGGCCTATCGCGTGAAGTTCAACCTTGCGCCGCCGACGGTCGCGAAGGCCGGCAGCGACGGCAGCACGCCGAAAAAACGCGTGTTCGGCCAGTGGATGTGGCCGGTGTTCGGCATGCTGGCGCGCGTGCGCAGCCTGCGCGGCACGTGGCTCGATCCGTTCGGTCGCACCGTCGAGCGCAGGATGGAGCGCGCGCTCGCCGACGACTACGAGACGACGCTCGCGCGTGCGCTGGCCGCGATGACGGCCGGCAATGCAGAGCAAGTCACGCAGCTAGCCGACCTGCATGCCCGCGTGCGCGGTTTCGGTCACGTGAAGGTGCGCAACCTGGCCGGCGTGAAGCGCGCCGAGCGCGAGCTCGCGCTGCAGCTCGGCATCGACGCGGCGACGAGCGCGGCCGTGCAGCATGCGCTCGACGAGATGAAGGGCGCCGGCATGCTGAAGGGGATCCCGGTCGTCGTCGCGAAGTAACGCGAACGCGGGCGGATGCAAGAACGGCGACGCTGCGGCGTCGCCGTTTTTTATGGGCGGCTGCGCGCGAGCATCGGCCGGCCCGTCAGAGAATGCCTTTCTTGCGCGTCGACAGCGCGGTTTCCGACAGGTCGATCTCGCGGATCAGCTTCGTCAGCGTCTCGTCGGAAATCTTGCTGTCGCTGCGCAGCCGGTACAGCACCGAGCGCTCCGCGCGGATCGCGGCGATCCGCATCTGCAACTCCATCGTTTCGCTCTGCTTCGCTTCGGCGCGCGGCGTCGGGCCGTCCTCGGCGAGCGCGGCGAGCCGGCGGCGATACTGGTCCATCACGCGCGCGGAGATGTCCGCGCAGCGCGCGGCACCCGATTCGTCGAGATCGGCCGAAATCGCGTCGTGCGACGAATCGATCGCGCGGATCGCGGCCTGCGCGGCCGCCGAGCGCGCGGTGCGCTCCTCGTCGGCAAGCGGGTTGCGCGACGAACGCACGCCGCGCAGCAGCAGCGGCAGGCCGATCACCGCGACGACGAGCGAGCCGAGGATCACGGCCGACGCGATGAAGATCGCCGTGTCGCGCCCCGGCAGCGGCGCGCCGTCGGCGAGCGCGACCGGGATAGACAGCACGCCGGCGAGCGTGACCGCGCCGCGCACGCCGCCGACCGTCATCACCGCGATCGTGCGCACGCCGGCCATCGTGCCCGCGAGGCCCTGGCGCGCGGCGCGGCGGCTCGCGATCCAGCGCAGCAGCCAGACCCACAGGAAGCGGATCGCATACAGCGCGAGCATCATCGCGCACACGTTGAAGATCATCCGGCCGACGAGCGCGTCGCTCGTATGGTGCGCGTCGACGAGCGCACGGCCGATGATGTGCGGCAGCTGCAGCCCGAGCATGATGAACACCATGCCGTTGAACACGAACTCGATCATCGCCCACGTGCTTTCGGCACGTACGCGCGACGCGACGGTGCTTTTGCGCGAGAAGCTCGTGTAGTTCATCATCATCCCGGCCGACACGGCCGCCAGCACGCCCGACAGGTCGAGATGCTCGGCGAACAGGTAGGCCGCGAACGGCACGAGCAGCGTCATCACGATGCCGGGGGCCGGATCGCCTTCCTGCTCGGCGTTCAGGAAGCGCGTCGACAGCGCGCTGAACACCCACGACACGATCGCGCCCGTCGCGAGCCCGCCGGCGGCGACGATCACGAACGTGACCGACGCGGCCCGCAGCGAGAACATGCCCGTCAGCGCGGCCGCGATCGCGAACTTCAGCGCAACGAGGCCCGACGCGTCGTTCATCAGCGCCTCGCCTTCGAGGATGTGCATCAGCTGCGGCGGGATCCGGCCACGGCCGGCGATGCCCGCCAGCGCGACCGCGTCGGTCGGCGACAGCACGGCCGCGAGCGCGAACGCGATCGGCAGCGGCAACTCGGGAATCAGCCAATGCGCGAAGTAGCCCACTGCGAGTACCGTCATGAACACGAGCCCGAATGCGAGCATCAGGATCGCGCGGCGCTGCAGGTACAGCTCGCGTTTCGGAATCCGCCAGCCGTCCGCGAACAGCAGCGGCGGAATGAACAGCAGCATGAAGATTTCGGGATCGAACGTGACGTGCAGGTTCAGCTTCGGCCACGCGAGCATCGCGCCGAACACGATCTGCATCAGCGGTAACGGCAGTTGCAACGGCAGCAGGCGCGTGACCGCGCCGGACAGCGCGACGGTCAGCAGCAGGATCAGGACGGTGAAGACGATTTCCATCGATACGGCGAATACGGGGAATGAAACGATCGTACGGAGTGTAGCGTGCCGGCGTAACGGGTGCGTTCGAGCGGCCGGTGCGTGCGCACGAAAATGGTGCATCGGACACGCGCCACGGTGGTGCGGCAGTCCGGCGCGCCCGCACGGCATATGGGCTGAACGCACCTTGCACGGAGCTTGCTTGATGCAGGTCAGCCGTCCGGCATCGACCGGGCAACCGAGGGTCCAACCATGACATTGCGCGCGTCGTCCGTTTCGTCGGTCGTCGCGCGCGAGTGCATCACCAGGAGGAAGGCATGACGATCGTGCAACAGGAGCGTCCGGCCGCCGCGTCGCCGTACCGGTTCGAGCGGGAGATGAGCTCCGGCCTCGAACGTCTGGCGACGCAACATCGCGACCTGACGCTCACGACCGTGTTCCAGCCGATATTCAGCCTGTCGCACCAGCGTGCGGTCGGCTACGAGGCGCTGTTGCGCGCACACGATGCGCTCGACCGCCCCGTGTCGCCGCTCGACGTGTTCGGCGAAGCCGCGCGCCAGGGCGAGCTGCTGCAGCTCGACCGGCTCGCGCAGGCGCTGCATCTCGAGAACTTCGCGCTGCTCGGCGCCGAGCGCGAGTGGCTGTTTCTCAACGTCCATCCGGGCGTGCTCACCGATCCGTTCCAGGCGGCCGCGCTGCTCGCGAACCTGAAGCGGCTCGGCATGCCGCCGCGCCGCATCGTGCTCGAAGTGCTCGAACAGCGCGCGGACGACGTCGAGCGGCTCGCCGAGGCCGTGCGCGAATTCCGCACGCATGGCTTCCTGATCGCGCTCGACGATTTCGGCGCGGGCCACTCGAACCTCGAACGGATCTGGCAACTGAACCCGGACATCGTGAAGCTCGACCGGATCATGCTGTCGCACGCGGCACACCGCACGGGGCTCACCGCGATCCTGCACGGGCTCGTGACGCTGCTGCACGAGGCCGGCAAGCTCGTGCTAGTCGAGGGGATCGAGACCGAGCACGAGGCGCAGATCGCGCTGTCGTGCGAGGCCGATTTCGTGCAGGGCTACTACTTCGGCCGCCCGGCGCCCGGGCTGCCCGACAGTGCGGCCGCGACGGGTTGCATTGGTGAGCTGACCGAGCGCTTTCGTCAGCAAACCGAAGTGCGCGAGCGGCGCGACGCGCAGCGGCTTGCGCCGTACCTGCGCGCGTTCGAGCGCGCGGCCGAGCGTCTCGCGTCCGGCGAGCCGCTCGACGAGGTGTGCTGGAATTTCCTCGCACTCGACGCGGCCGCGCGCTGCTTCCTGCTCGACGCGCACGGGCGGCAGTCGGGCCGCAACGTCGTGCTGCGCGCCGATCGCGCGCTGAGCGAGGCGCGTTTCTCGCCGCTCGCGGACGCGCAGGGCGCGAACTGGCTGCGCCGGCCGTATTTCCGCTCGGCGATCGCCGAACCGGGGCGCGTGCAGGTCACGCGGCCGTACCTGTCGATCAACGAGGCGCAGCCATGCGTGACGCTGTCGGTGGCCGTGCGCGTCGGCGATGCGCAGCGCGTGCTGTGCGGCGATATCGACTGGGCCGACGACGAAGCGGACGCCGGTTAGCGCCGCCTGCGCTGCGTGCGGCGATCCTGGCGACCGGGGCGCACCGGCGCCGGCCGGCCGTTGCATTCGCCGCGCGCTTCCCCGAGAATGGCCCGATCGCGGCCGTCGTGACCGCGATTGCGCCGTCCCGGGGGCCACCATGGCGGCGAATAAAAGGAAAACATAATGAAAAGACCGATTTCGCTGACCATCCTCGCGTGGATCATCATCGTGACCAACGCGATCACGTGCGTCTATACGCCGTTCTCGATCGGCATGCCGACCACCCAGGCGCTGCTGTCGCACTACCTGCTGCCCGTCTGGGCGACGCTCGGCGTCAGCGTGATCATCGAAGCCGCGAACGTCGTGATCGGCATCGCGATCCTCAAGGGCCGCGAGTGGTCGCGTAAGGCTTACATCGCGACGTCCGTGTTCGGCTTCGCGTTCTCGTTCGTCAACATGCCGGCGTCGATGTTCGCGGTGCTGATTCCCGGCTTCCTGCTGTTCGCGCTGTTCATCTACCTGCTGTTCCGGCGCCCGGCGACCGCGTATTTCCGCCAGTCGCTCGCATGAGCTTCGTGCGCAATGCGCTGGCGATCGTGCTGTTCACGATTGCGGGAACCTGCCTGATTACAGCGCAGACGGCCGTGTTCATCGACGCCGGTCACCCGGTCGTGATGCTTGCGTTCGTCGGTGGGCTGTTTGCCTTTTCGGCCGTGCTGCTCGTCGCAGGCGCGTTTGCCGGCAAATTCCGGCCGCGCGCGCGCAGTGCGGGCATCGCACTGCTGGTCGCGACGGCCATCAGCGCGCTCGGGACGATGGGCTGGGCGACGATCCTGCTGTCGCCGGAGATCGTCGACACGATGCGGCAGCAGGGGCTGGAAGTGGCGGCACGGATGTTCCGGTTCTGGCCGAGCGGTATCACGGTGACGGCCGTGTCCGCGCTCGTCGGCGTGGGGCTTGTGCGGCGCGGCTGACGCACCCCGCGCCCGGTACGCTGGCGCCCGTCACGCCGCTCGGCTAGGATGCGCGAATTGTCCTGACGAATCGCGAGCCGCCGATGAACCGAAACGCCGCTTCCTCCGTCCTCCTCGAGGTGATCGCCACGACCGTCGGCGATGCGAAAGCCGCCGCCCGCGCGGGCGCCGACCGCCTCGAACTCGTGACCGCGATCACCGAAGGCGGGCTGACGCCGAGCGTCGGCCTGATCGAGGCCGTCGTGGCCGCCGTGCCAATTCCCGTCAACGTGATCGTGCGCCCGCACAGCCGGTCGTTCGTCTACGACGCCGACGACCTGCGCGTGATCGAGCGCGACGTGCGCGCGGCCGTCGCGGCCGGCGCGAACGGCGTCGTGTTCGGCGCGCTCGACGCGCGCGGCGATATCGATCTCGGCGCGCTGGCCCGCATCGCGGCCGCCGCGGATGGCCGCGCGCTGACATTCCACCGTGCGTTCGACGTGTCGCGCGACCTCAACGCCGCATTCGACGCGCTGCTGCGCGTGCCGGCCGTCACGTCGGTGCTGACGTCGGGCGGCCATCCGTCGGTGCTCGACGCCGCCGCGACGATCGCGCGGATGGTGCGGCAGGCCGAAGGCTCGACGTGCACGGTGCTGGCCGGCTCGGGGCTCACGGTCGACGCAGTCGGCGAGTTCGTCCTGGCGACCGGCGTACGCGCGGTGCATTTCGGCTCGGGCGTGCGGCCGCGCGGCGAGGTGCTGGCGGGCGTCGACGTGCAGCTCGTCGAACGGGTGCGCGCGGCGCTCGACGGCGCGGCGTCGCACGTGTGACACGCGTGTAATGCGTACGGCCGCCGCACGCGCGTGCCCGACACGCAAAGACTCCACCCGGGAGAGAGGGCCACATGACGGACGCAACACACGACACGCAGGGCGGCGCGGACGATGACGGCGCGCCGGGCTGGGACGCGATCGACGGTGCGCTCGCACGCCTCTATCCGGGCCAGGAACCGAAGCACTACGGCACGTTGATCAAGTGGCGGCTCGGCGGCCCCGATCCGCTCGACGGGATCAGCGTGTGGAAGCGGGCGGAACCCGTGCCGCACTGGCATTTCGTCACGTACGGGTTGAGCGAGCTGTATGCGAAGGAGTCCGACGATCCGGCCGTCAGCGGCTTCGGGTTCGAGCTGACGATTCGCGTCGCCTGCGATGCCGGCGATGAAGAGCCGCCGCGCTGGGCGTTCAGCTTCCTGCAGAATCTCGCGCGCTACGTGTTCCAGAGCGGCAACGCATTCGACGACGGCCACTGGATGACGGCCAATGGCCCGATCGCGCTCGACACCGATACGGCGCTCTGCTCGATGGGCTTCGCGTTCGATCCGGAACTGCCGGCGATCGACACGCCGCACGGCCGCCTGGCGTTCCTGCAGATCGTCGGGCTGACGCTCGACGAGGAGCGCGCCGCGAAGCGCTGGCGCACGCGCGCGCTGCTCGACACGCTGCTGCCGCACTTGCCGCTGTGGGTGACCGATCTCGGCCGCGCGTCGCTGCTCGAGCGCGCGGACGTGCGTGCGCAGGTCGACGCCGGCACGCAGCGCGACGGCTCGGCGAGCGGCTACCTGTTCACCGACGTGCTGGGCTGGGAAACGCGCAAGCGGCTGCTGCGCGCGCCGGTCGTCGAGATTACCGTCGGCGCGCGGCAGGTCGACGAACTCGTCACGCTGTTGCCGTTGCGGCTGCCGTTCGACCGGCCGTTCCGGCTGGTCGGTCAGGCCGGCGCGGTGCGGTTCGTGCGCGGCGACGCGAACGGCGTGACCGACGAGGACGGCACGCTGACGCTGCAGCTTACCGACGCGACCGTGCAGGCACTGGCGCGCACGCTGCAGCCGCGCGCCGGCGAGTATGCGGTCGACGGGCTCGACGGCGTGCGCTGGCGTGTCGAGAAGACCGTGATCCGCGACGCGCAGGGCAACGCGGTGCAGACGATCGGGTGACACGCGGCGGCGCACGTTCGAGCTACGTCTTCACCGTCACGTATTGCGCACGAACCAGGTTCGTTTCGCGGTGCCCAGCAACGTGCGATAGACCACCCACGACACGACGAAAGTCGCCGGCGCCGACAGCGACGCGGCGAACCCCGTTGCCTGGTTCAGCGCGAGTCCCGCGAACGCGCCGGAGAACCACGCGGTCAGCCCGCCCGGGTTGAACGTCGGCACATGCGCGTCGCGGCATTCGACGTCGTCGCCGACGAGCTGCCCGTAACGCGCCGACAGGATGTGCGCGAGCGCGACGCCGACCCACGCGACGACGAAGATGCCCTGGTACGCGAGCGCCTGCAGGATCCGGGAGAAGATGTCGGCCATCATCAGCGCATAGACGACCGCGCCGACCACGAGCGCCCAGACGAATTTCGGCGCGCGCAGGCCGGCCACTTTCAGGAAGAACGCCTGCATGTTGACGGTCGCGAGGTAGTAGTTCGCGGTGTTGATGCGCGATTGCGTGACCCACACGAACAGCAGCCCCCACAGCCCCATCAGCTTCAGCAGCGCGAGCACGACCGACACTTCGGATAGCGTACCGAGCCCCGGAATCGTACTGACGAGATAAATGCCGGCCGCGCCGTTGACGAGGAACGTGACGAGATAGAACGGCATCCCGAAGTTGAAGCGGCCGTGATAGTCGGCGTCTTCCTTGCGCCCGAAACGCGCATAGTCGAACGTGAACATCATCAGCACCCACACGCCCATGTAGTAGACGAAGCAGTGCCACCAGCCGCCGGCCGGTGCGCCGCCGGCGGGGCCGAAATCGAGCCACGCGGCGTGGTAGCCGTACTCGGCCGTCGCGAGCCCGACGGCCGCGAGCAGCCCGAGCAGGTAGAACGGCAGCAGCACGCCGTTGAACTTGTCGAGCCAGTGCTGCACGCTGCCGAACACGAGCGGCACGCTGTAGCAAACGACGATCAGCGCGGCCCACTTGTAGTCGAGCGCCGGAAACTGATGGTGCGCGGCGACCGCGATCACCGAGCCTTCGAACACCGCGTAGTAGATCGCCGTCGCAAAGAAGATCAGCGTCGCGAGTGCCGCGCCCGCGCTGCCGAACAGCACGCGCGAGAACAGCGCGACCGACAGGCCGGTGCGGATCGCGTAGCGGCTGATGATCGAATTGACGACGCCGTACGACACGACCGACAGCGCCATCCCGATCAGCGCGTTGCGCGCGCCGTAGGTGAGTGCGAGCGTCGCGCCGACGACGATGTAGAACACCGCGCTGCACACGGCCCACCACGCCATCGTCAGCGAAAAGGGCGGCATGCGCGCGTGATCGGGAATGGCGAGCGTCGACAGGTCGAGATCCTCGTCGGTGCGTGCCTGAGCCAGGTTGGCCATGATCGTGCTCCTCGATGAGCAAAATTGCGAACGACGTCTCGGCCGCGGCACATGCGATCCGCAGGGCTGCCCCGACGTCGGGCGGGCAACCGGTCCGGCAGAAAAAACGCGCAAGCGCCCCCGCCGCGCGGCGCGTGGCCGCGCGGGCGGGAAACGGATAGCGAAAAACGGAACGCGTGAAGCGCTGGCGGCGTGCGGCCGCAAACAGCGCCCGGCGCGACGGCCGGGCGCGCGGCGATCAGTCCCGCAGCACGGCGCGCAGCAGCGCGAGGCGTCGCTGGTATTCGCGGCGCGCCGCGAGCGCGTCGGCCATCGTCACGCGCACGAAGCGCGCGCGGTGGTTCGGCTGCATCTGGCCGATCAGGTCCATGTCGGCGCTGATGACCGTGCCGATCGTCGCATAGCCGCCGCCCGACACCGCATCGCGATGCAGGATGATCGGCTCGAGTCCGGCCGGCACCTGGATCGAGCCGATCGGGTAGCACGCGTCGACGATGTTCGACGGATCGGCGCCCGCGCCGAACGGCTGCTCGCGCGGCCGGAACTGCAGCGGGCGGCCGTTCCTGTAGCGGTAGCCGATGCGATCCGCTTCGGGCGCGACCGTCCATTCGTCGTCGAAGAACGTCTGCGCCGATGCGTCGGTGAGCCGGTAGTGGTACAGGCCCGGCAGCACGCGCAGCTCGACCTGGCTGTCGAGCGGCCGGCTCACGGCCGCCGGCAGTTCGCGCCCCTCGCGGTGGGTGCCGTGCGCGGCGCCGATCGGCAGCCGGTCGCCTTTCTGCAGACGCCGGCCCGCATGGCCGCCGATCGCGCCGAGCGCATACGTCGAGCGGCTGCCGAGCACGACCGGCACGTCGATGCCGCCCGCGACGGCGAGGTACGCGCGTGCGCCGCCCTTCACGTAGTTGAACGACAGCACGCTGCCGGCGCGGATCCGCAGCGCGACGTTGCAGCGCTGCCCGACACCGTCGATCTTCGGCGTCATCTCGGCGCCGGTGACGGCGATCAGCGCGTCGACATGGAACATCAGCTCGGGGCCGAGCAGCGTGCATTCGAGCACGGCCGCCTGTTCGGGATTGCCGACGAGCAGGTTCGCCGCGCGCGACGCGTACTGGTCGAGCGCGCCCGACGGCGGAATGCCGACGTGGTAATAGCCTTGCCGGCCCGTGTCCTGGACCGATGTCGCGAGGCCGGGTTTCACGACCTCGATCACGTTGTGCGCGTCAGCTTGCATGCAGCACCTCGACGAGAGAGCGGTTGTACGCGTCGGGATCGCGCAGGAATGCGTCGAGCGAGAACTTCACGGGGCGCACGCGCAGGGAGAAGGTGCCGGCATCGACCGCCGCGACGGCGGCGTCGTACGCATCGCGGTCGATCGGCGTGAACTTCACGATGTCGCCGGGCCGGAAGAACACCATGAAATCGTGCAGGTAGTCGAGCCGCTGCGCGGGATCGAAGATCGGCGCCGGCGTCACGCCGAACATCTGGTAGCCACCCGCGCCGCGCACCGAATAGATGCAGCCGAAACAGCCGCCGTGGCCGACGGTGAGCTTCGGCGTGTCGGTGCGCGGCCGCAGGTATTTCGGCACTTCGAGCTGGCGCGCGCGCTCGACCATCTGGTACATGAACGGCAGGCCCGCGACGAAGCCGACCATCGAAACGAACCATGGCGAGCCCGAATGCGCGGCGATGAATTCGTCGACGTTTTGCTTGCCGTTGATGCGCGCCGCATATTCGAGATCGGTTGACGACGGATCCTGGTGGCGCTCGCGAAACCGCATCAGCGTTTCATGCGTCCACGGATCGTTGTAGAGCACGGGTATCTCGACGATGCGCGTGTCGAGTTCGAGCGATGCTTCGCCGACGTCGGCCTCGACCGTCTTCAGCAGCGCGACGAGCGCGTCGGGATCGATCACGTCCGGGTCGTAGCGCACCTGGTACGACGCGTTCGCCGGACAGATCTCGGTGATGCCCGGCACCGCGCGCCGCTGCAGTTCGCGCGTGATTGCCGTGCCCTTGAAGAACGCGTCGAGCGACATGGCTTCGCCGATTTCGACGAACACGAACTCGTCGCCGCCGAACGTATAGCGGGTCGTCACAGGGCCTCCCCGACGCGCACGGCGTCCTCGGTTGCATGCTCGCGCGCGGCGTCCGTCGCGGCTTTGCGCCACTGCGGCATCCACGCTTCGAGAAAATTCGTGTGGTAGCGTCCGGCGCGCACATCGTCGTCCGCGAGCAGCGCCACGTGCAGCGGCGCGGTGGTCTTCACACCGCCGACGTGCAGTTCGCCGAGCGCGCGTGCGAGCCGTTGCAGCGCGGCCGCGCGGCTCTCGTCGTGCACGATCAGCTTCGCGAGCAGCGAATCGTAGAACGGCGGCACGACGTAGCCCGGATAGAGCAGCGAATCGACGCGCACGCCGGGGCCGGTCGGCCACTCCAGTGCATCGATCCGGCCGGGATTCGGGCGGAAATCCTGCAGCGGGTCCTCTGCGTTGATCCGGCATTCGAGCGCCGCGCCGCGCATCGCGATGTCCTGCTGCACGAAGCGCAGCGGTTCGCCGTCGGCGATGCGCAGCGTCTCGCGCACGAGATCGATGCCGGTGATCGCCTCGGTCACCGGATGCTCGACCTGGATGCGCGTGTTCATCTCGATGAAGTAGAACTCGCCGCGCGCGTCGTCGAACAGGTATTCGAGCGTGCCCGCGCTGCGATAGCCGACTTCGCGCGCAAGGCGCGTCGCCGATGCGCACAGTGCGTCGCGCTGCGCCGGTGCGAGCGACGGCGACGGCGCTTCCTCGAGGATCTTCTGGCGGCGGCGCTGCAGCGAGCATTCGCGCTCGAACAGGTGGACGACGTCATGCCCGTCGCCGAGCACCTGCACCTCGATGTGCCGGGCGCGCGCGATGAAGCGTTCGAGATAGACGCCGCCGTCGCCGAACGCGGCCTGCGCCTCGCGCTGCGCGAGCGGCAGTTCGGCGTCGAGCTGCACGGCGTCGTGCGCGACGCGGATGCCGCGCCCGCCGCCGCCCGCTGCCGCCTTGATCATGATCGGGTAGCCGATGCGCGCGGCGACTTCGCGCGCTTCGTCGAGCGACTGCACGACGCCGTCGCTGCCGGGCACCGTCGGCACGTTCGCACGCCGCGCGGTGTCGCGGGCGCGCGCCTTGTCGCCCATCGTCGCGATCACCTGCGAATCCGGGCCGACGAAGATCAGCCCGGCCGCCTCGACCTGGGCGGCGAATGCGGCGTTCTCCGACAGGAAGCCGTAGCCCGGATGGATCGCGTCCGCACCGCATTGCCGCGCGGCGTCGAGGATCGCGGCGGGATTCAGGTAGCTCTTCGCTGCGTGCGACGGCCCGATGTGGATCGCTTCGTCGGCCATGCGCGCGGCGAGGCTGTCGCGGTCCGCGTCGCTGACCACGGCGACCGCGCGCATGCCGAGCTCGCGTGCCGCGCGAATCACGCGCACCGCGATTTCGCCGCGGTTCGCGACCAGTACGGTTCGGATCCGCGACGGGCGATAGAACGCGCCGGAGGAGATTGCCGGATTCATCGCGTCACCCCTCGATTCGCATCAGCACCTGACCCGCGTCGACCGGCTCGCCGTCCTCGACGAGCAGCTCCGCGACGCGGCCGGCCAGCTCGGCTTCGATCTCCGTGAACTGTTTCATCACTTCGACGAGGCCGACGACAGCGCCGGCTGCGACCGTCGCATCGACCGCGACGTAGTAGTCCGCGTCGGGCGACGGGCGCCGGTAGAAGGTACCCGGCAGCGGGCTGACGATATCGTGCAGTGCCATCTTGTGTCTCCTTGAATCGGTATTAGTGATGCGCGGCGAGCGGCTGCGGGCCGGCGGTCCGGATGCCTTCCCGGAGCAGCGCGTGGCGCGTTTCGCGCACGAGGTCGAGCGCACCCGGCGTGTCGCTGTGGATGCAGACCGAATCGAAATCGATGTCGATGTCGTCGCCGTCGATCGTGCGCACCTTGCCGTCGATGCATGCGCGCAGCACCTTGTCGGCGACCTGGTGCGGGTCGAGGCGGCCGACGCGGCGCGTGAACACGATCGAGCCGCTGCGGTCGTAGTCGCGATCCGCGTAGAACTCGCGGATCACCGGCTGTTCGTACTCCATTGCCACGCGATAGGTAACCGATGCTTCCATGCAGTACAGCCACAGGCCGGGGTCGACGCGCTGCAGCGTCTCGATCAGCAGCCGCGAGAACGCTTCATTGGATGCCGCATGCATGTAGAGCGCGCCGTGCGGCTTGACGTGCTGCAGGCTCACGCCGTTCAGGCGCGCGAATTCGCGTAGCGCGCCGAGCTGGTACAGGATGTCGTGGACGAGCGCCTGCGGCGTTTCGGTGATCGTGCGGCGGCCGAAGCCGACCAGATCGCGAAAGCCCGGATGCGCGCCGATGCCGACGCCGGCGTCGCGCGCGAGTCGCACCGTGCGCGCCATGATGTTCGGATCGCCGGCATGAAAACCGGTGGCGATGTTCGCCGAGCTGATGAGCGGCATGATCTGCTCGTCGACGCCGTCGCCGATCGTCCACGGGCCGAAACCCTCGCCCATGTCGGAATTCAGGTCGACACTGTGCTTCCTCATACGGTTCGTTCCTCCAGGTTCTCCGGTCTCGTTTGCGCCGGGGCGCGGGCCGAAACCGTGTTGAACGCAGGTTAGCCGTGCGGGGTGCGTCAAAATAGTTCTATTTTTATATGCGACCGTATCGATTTTTCAGATATCGCGCGAATCGGCCGCGCAGCGCCGCCACAGGCCCGTGTGCGTGGGTCGGGCGGTCACGGATTGCCGCCGGCGGAGCGGTTGATATGATGTTTGCCGTGTGCCCATCAGTTTTCCACCGGACATGGCCCTGACTCTCAGACAGCTCAAGTACTTCGTCGCGACCGCCGAGCTCGGACAGATCTCGCAGGCCGCGATCCAGCTCACGATCTCGCAGTCGGCCGTGACGAGCGCCATCAAGGAGCTGGAGGACAGCCTCGGCACGCAGCTGTTCCTGCGCACGTCGGCGGGCGTGACGCTCACGGATACCGGGCGGCGCTTTCTCAATCATGCGTACACGATCCTGTCGTCGGTCGACGAGGCGATGCGGATCCCGAACCTCGAAAGCACGCTGACCGGCACGCTTGCGATCGCCGCGAGCTACACGGTGCTCGGCTACTTCCTGCCGCATCACGTGCTGCGGTTGAAGACGCTCTATCCGCGCCTGACGATCCACCTGCATGAACTGAACCGCGAGTCGATCGAGGAAGGGCTGATCGCGGGCCGCTACGACATGGCCGTGCTGCTGACGTCGAACGTGTCGAATCCCGAGCTCGTGCTGGAGCCGGTGATCCATTCGGTGCGCCGGCTGTGGGTCGGCGCGCATCATCCGCTGCTCAGGCGCGAGAGCGTCACGTTCGCGGAGGTCGCACACGAGCCGTTCGTGATGCTGACGGTCGACGAGGCCGGACAGACGGCGCTGCGCTACTGGAACGAGACGCCGTACCGGCCGAACGTGATCCTGCGCACGTCGTCGGTCGAGGCCGTGCGCAGCATGGTCGCGAACGGCAGCGGCGTCGCGATCCTGTCCGACATGGTGTATCGCCCGTGGTCGCTCGAAGGGCGGCGTATCGAGACGATCGTGCTGCGCGACCCGGTGCCGCCGATGAGCGTCGGCCTCGCGTGGCGCAAGAACATCGAGTTGAGCCCCGCGATGCACGCGGTGCGCGACTACTTCAGGCACACGTTCATGGAGCCGCGCGCGCTGGGCGGCGCGACCTGAGTGCGCGGCGAACCCGCATGAAAAAAGCCGGGACGCATCCCGGCTTTTTTCTTCGGTGGACGAATCCGCCGTGCGTTGCGCTTACGCGCTGGCCGACATCGCGTCCGCGTCGCTCGCGCGGATGCCGAGGCGTTCGAACAGCGCGCGATCCTTCTGCGATTGCGGGTTGCTGGTCGTCAGCAGCTGGTCGCCGTAGAACATCGAGTTCGCGCCGGCGAGGAAGCACATTGCCTGCAGCCCGTCGTCGAGCTGCTCGCGGCCGGCCGACAGGCGCACGACGGCCTTCGGCATCGTGATACGCGCGACCGCGATCGTGCGCACGAACTCGAACGGGTCGAGCGGCGCGGTGCCTTCGAGCGGCGTGCCTTCGATCGCGACGAGGTTGTTGATCGGCACCGAATCCGGATACGGGTTCAGGTTCGCGAGCTGCGAGATCAGGCCCGCGCGTTCGCGGCGCGATTCGCCCATCCCGATGATGCCGCCGCAGCACACGTTGATGCCGGCGTCACGCACGCGGTCGAGCGTGTCGAGGCGGTCCTGGTACGTACGCGTCGAGATCACCTGGCCGTAGAACTCCGGCGACGTGTCGAGGTTGTGGTTGTAGTAGTCGAGGCCTGCGGTCGCGAGCTGCTGCGCCTGCTCGTCTTCCAGCATGCCGAGCGTCATGCAGGTCTCGAGGCCGAGCTCCTTCACGCCGCGCACCATCTCGGTCAGCGCCGGCATGTGGCGCTCCTTCGGGTTGCGCCACGCGGCGCCCATGCAGAAGCGGCTCGCGCCGTTCGCCTTCGCCGCGCGCGCGGCGTCGAGCACCGCGTCGACGTCCATCAGCTTTTCGGCCTTCAGGCCCGTGTCGTGATGCGACGACTGCGAGCAGTAGCCGCAATCTTCCTCGCAGCCGCCCGTCTTGATCGACAGCAGCGTCGACAGCTGCACCGCGTTCGCATCGAAGTGCTCGCGATGCACCTGCTGTGCGCGGAAGATCAGGTCGTTGAACGGCAGCGCGAACAGCGCGACGACGTCGGCGACGCGCCAGCGCTGCGGGGCCGGTGCGGCCACGGGAATCGCGTCGGGTTGCACGGCGGCGGTCTGGGCTTGGGTCATTTCGTTTTCCTGTCCTGGGCGGGAGTGGGGATTCGGTTGGGTCAACGCTGCGCGGTGCGCAGCGACTCGACGAGCGCGTCGATGTCGAGCATCGCCGCGGCGGATTCGGAGGCAGCCGGGCTCATGTGCGGAATGCGGCCGAGCAGCGGTGCGCGGTGCTCGCGCGCGAGCCAGTCGCGCATTGTTGCGATGTTCTCGTCGGGGAACGACATGGCCGGGTCGACGTGGTTTGCCACCCAGCCTGCGAGCTTGAGGCCGCGTGCGGCAATCGCGTCGGCGGTGAGCAGCGCGTGGTTGATGCAGCCGAGCCGCACGCCGACCACGAGCACGACCGGCACGCCGAGCGCGACTGCGAGATCGGCCATGTCCTGCGTGTCGTTCATCGGCACGCGGAAGCCGCCGGCGCCTTCGACGACGACGATATCCGCACGCGTCAGCGCTTCGCGGTGGCATGCGACGATCGTGTCGATGTCGAGCGTCACGCCTTCCTGCACGGCGACGATGTGCGGCGCGGCCGGCGCCTTCAGCAGGAACGGCGTGCGCAGCTCGGGCGGCAGCACCACGTTCGCGGCCGCGTCGAGCTGGTCGGCATCCTCGTTGCGCCAGACGCCGTCGCGCTCGTACGCGCCGGCCGCGACGGGCTTCAGCGCGGCCGCGCGCAGGCCGAGCCGCGCGAAGCCGTGCAGCATCGCGGCCGATACGAAGGTCTTGCCGATTTCGGTGTCGGTGCCGGTGACGAAGAGCGAGAGCGGGGCCGTCATGCTGCGGCCTCGCTGGCTTCGATCAATGCCGCTTCGAGCCGCGCGAGATCGTCGAACGAATGCGCGGCCGACAGCGACACGCGCAGCCGCGACGTGCCGGCCGGCACCGTCGGCGGCCGGATCGCGGGCACCCACAGGCCGTGCGCGTCGAGTGCACGCATCGCCGCGAGCGTCGCGTCGTTGCTGCCGATCACGAGCGGCTGCACGGCCGTGTGCGAATCGACCGGCTGCCAGCGCGTGTTGCGCAGCAGCGCGCGGGTGCGCTCGATCAGCGCGGCGAGATGCGCGCGGCGCGCGTCGCCTTCGTCGCCCGCGATCACCTTCAGGCTGGCCGATACCGCATGCGCGACGGCGGGCGGCGCGGCCGTCGTGAAGATGTAGCTGCGCGCACGCTGGATCAGCCATTCGATCACGGTCTCGTGCGCGATGACGAAGGCGCCCGCGACGCCGGCGGCCTTGCCGAGCGTGCCGACGTAGACGAGATTCGGCGAACGCAGCGCGGCGGCCGCGAGCGCGCCGCGGCCCTGCGGGCCGAGCACGCCGAAGCCGTGCGCATCGTCGACGACGAGCCACGCGCCGTGGCGTTCGGCCAGCGCGACGAGTTCGGCGAGCGGCGCGAGGTCGCCGTCCATGCTGAACACGGTATCGCTGACGATCAGTTTCGTTTCGGCATCGGACGCGTCGAGCAGCGCGGCGAGCGCGGCCGTGTCCGCATGCGGATAGACCTGCACGTTCGCGCGCGACAGCCGCATGCCGTCGATCAGCGATGCGTGGTTCAGCGCGTCGGAGAAGATCGTCGCGCCTTTGCCGGTGAGTGCCGTCATCGCGGCGAGGTTCGCCATGTAGCCGGTGCTGAAGTACAGCGCGCGCGGCGCGTCGGAGAAGCCGCCCGAGAAGCCCGCGAGTTCGTCCTCGAGCGTCGCGTGCGCGCGCGAATGGCCGCCGAGCAGGTGCGAGCCGCCGCTGCCGGAGCCGTAGCGCTGCGCACCTTCGCCGAATGCGGCGACGAGCGCCGGATGCGCGGCGAGGCCGAGATAGTCGTTGCTCGCGAAGCCGACGATCTCGCGGCCGTCGACGGTCATGCGCGCGTCGCACGCGGTATCGGCGGTGCGGCGCACGCGGCGCAGCCCTTGCGCGTCGAGATCGGCGAGGCCGCGCTGCAGGGTGTCGAGCAGGCTCATCGTGCAATCTCCGCAAGCGTTGCGTCGAGCGTGTCTCGCGTGCGCTGCGCGAGCCACGCGATGTCGTCGTCGCTCATCACGTACGGCGGCATCAGGTACACGGTCGTGCCGATCGGGCGCAGCAGCAGCTCGCGTTCGAGCGCGCGTTCGAAGAAGCGCCGCGAGAAGCCGCGCGCCGCGTCGCCGTCGAGCGCGACGTCGAACGCGAACAGCGTGCCGCGCTCGCGCAGGTGGCGCACCTGCGGGTGCGTGTCGAGCGGCGCGAGCGCGGTGCGCATCGCGGCCGACTTGCGGGCGTTTGCCGCGAGCACGTCGTCGCGCGCGAACAGGTCGAGCGTCGCGACCGCCGCGCGGCACGCGAGCGGATTGCCGGTGTACGAATGCGAGTGCAGGAAGCCGCGCGTCGTGTCGTCGTCGTAGAACGCCGCGAACACGTCGTCACGCGTGAGCACGAGCGACAGCGGCAGGTAGCCGCCGCTGATGCCTTTCGACAGGCACATGAAATCGGGCCAGACACCGGCCTGTTCGCACGCGAAGAAGGTGCCGGTACGGCCGCAGCCGACCGCGATCTCGTCGGCGATCAGGTGCACGCCGAATTCGTCGCACAGTGCGCGCAGGCCGCGCACGTACGACGGATCGTGCATGGCCATGCCGGCCGCGCACTGCACCAGCGGCTCGACGATCAGCGCGGCGATCCGGTCGCCGCGTTCGACGAACAGGCGCCGCACGTCGGCGAGCGCGCGGCCCGCGACGTCGGCGGCCGTCTCGCCCGGCAGCGCGCCGCGCGCATCGGGCGACGCGACGACGTGCGCATGGCGGATCAGCGGGTCGTACGCGTCCTTGAACAGCGCGACGTCGGTCACGCCGAGCGCGCCGATCGTCTCGCCGTGATAGCTGTTCGCGACGCACACGAATTCCTGCTTGCCCGCGCGGCCGCGGTTGCGCCACGCGTGGAAGCTCATCTTCAGCGCGATCTCGACGGCCGACGCGCCGTCCGACGCGAAGAACGCATGGCCGAGCGTGCGCGCGGTGAGCGCGTGCAGCCGCTCGGCGAGCTCGATTGCGGGCTCGTGCGTGCAGCCGGCGAGCATCGCGTGCTCGAGCGTGTCGAGCTGGTCCTTCAGCGCCGCGTTGATGTCCGGGTTCGCATGGCCGAACAGGTTGACCCACCACGAGCTGATCGCGTCGAAGTAGCGGCGGCCGTCGCGGTCGTACAGCCATACGCCCGCACCGCGCGCGACGGGAACGAGCGGCAGGCGCTCGTGGTGCTTCATCTGGGTGCAGGGGTGCCAGACCGCGCGCAGGCTGCGCGCGACCCAGTCGTCGGTGGCTGGCGTACTCAAGGCAACTCCGGAGGCTAAAACGGCCGCGCGGCATCGACGGGATGCCGCGCGGCAGATACGAAAACGCGCTGAGATTAGCGTGTTCCGCGCGACGTTGCACTAGCGGTTACAAACACCGCAAAGCCTTACGGGGCGGGAGTTCGGCGCAGATCGGAGCGGCTCGGAACGGAACGGATCGGATGCCCGGAAATGACGGCAGATGACGACGTTCGAGTGAGACCCCCCGACAGAAAAAAATCGCGGGGCGGCATGCGGTGCGATCGCGAAAAATCGGGGATCGAAGGGGGCGCGACAGAGGGAAGCGATACCACGCACGAGAGGTGGCGGCGGAATGGTCTGCGGAATCAGGCGCGGGAGCGGACCGCCGGAACGGCAGGTGATGGCGAGACGGCGCAAGCGCGTAGACGGCGACGCGCGAGGCGATCGCGCACGGAAGAATGAGGGATGAGGAGCGAGACGGGAAGCGGGAACGGCAGCGAAACAGGCGCGGCTTACTACCCGCCGCGCGTCAGTATCAGCGCGAAGCCAGCGCGGGCGCAGCAGTGTCGCGCGTGTTGTCGTCGCCGTTGTCGGCCGTCTGCGTCGTGTTCCACACGACGCGGTCGTTGACCGCGTACAGCCGGCACGCGCCCGCGTCTTGCTTCGCGCAGTTGTCGAGCGCGAGCGCCATCGGGTCGTCGCCGCCTTCGGCCCACGACCACGCGCCTTCCGACGACACCGCGAACGCGCGGCTCGGATGCTGGTTCAGGAAGCGGCGGTAGCCGTCGCGGCCGGCTTCGTCGACATACGGCACCGCGTTGACCGCATCGATGGCCGCATAGCCGGTGGCTTTGGGTTCGTGCGGGTTCGCGACCGCATAGTGCACCGTGGTCGGCAGGTTCAGTTTCGCGAGGAACGCGTTGACGGCCGGCCACCAGATCGGCACGCCGTCGCGATCGACGATCAGCCGGTGCGCGTCGTCCTTGTAGCGGCCGAAATCGATGAACTGGGCCTGCGTGCCGTGCGACACGTACGCGTCGTGCATTTGCGCGACGAGCCCGGGCGTCCACACCGAATCGTTGTCGCCGTACAGCCACAGCGACTGCACGGCCGTGTGCGCGCCGTACTGGTCGAACGCGTCGACGAGGTTGCGCTGCCAGCCGTCGCACAGGTCCTGGCGCAGCCCGCCCGAGAAGTTGATGATGCCGCGCACGCCCGGTGCGGCTTCGGTGCCGTACGCGACCGACACGAGGCCTCCGTGCGACGTGCCGGCGACGACGATGCGCGACGCGTCGACGTAAGACTGGCGCGACATGTAGCGCACCGTCGCGTCGACGTCGGCGGCCTGCGCGAGGCCGTTCTTCCCGACGTTGCAGCCTTCCTGCTGGTAGGTGCCGTCCGAGCCGGCGAAGCCCTGGCGGTTCGGCGCGATCACCGCGTAGCCGCGGCGCACGAATTCGCGCGCGAACGCGAGCGGCCGGCTGCGCGGCTGCAGATGGAGATCGCCGGTGTTCTTGCCGTGGTTGAAGACGACGAGCGGGAACGGGCCGGGGCCGTCCGGCTTGAAGAGGGTCGCTTCGAGCGTGACGGAGCCCGAAGCATCGGCCGGAATGCGGAGGATTTGTTCGTTGAGGTCGGCCGCGACCTGCGGCAGGTTTGCGTCGCTGTAATCGAAGCGCTCGGCGTGGGCGAGCGATCCGGTTGCCGTGCCGGCACCCGTATTCGCGTTCGGCAGCGTACCGGCCTGAGCGGCCGACAGCGCACAGGCCGCCATCCATCCCACCAATACCTTGCTGAACGCCATTCGTAAGCCCTGCCATGCAACATGACCAATTCGAGGTCATCGTAGCCCGACAAATTCGGGTTGTGCAATGCGGGAATTACCCGGCGTCTGACACAGCAACTATTTGTCAGCGTTCACTTACTTCACCGTCGACATAGCGCCAGAAACCGTGCTCGTCGCGCTCGAAACGGCTCGTCTCGTGGAGCCGGTAAGCGCGTCCGCCAACCTTGTAGCGGGCCACGAACTCAACCTCCGCGTGCCGTTCGTCGAGCGGCGCATGGCGTTTCACCGCGAGGCCGAGCCAGCGCGGCGCATCGGGCGCTTCGGGGTCGGTGTCGAGATCGGGCGGGCAGGTGCGCGCCGCCCACGTCGCGCGCAGGTAGTCGGTGGCGCCGAGCACGTACGCGCTGTACCGCGAGCGCATCAACTCGAGCGCGGTCGGCGCGGCGGCGCCGCCGTCGATGAAGCGGCCGCAGCAGGCCGCATAGCGGGGCGCCGGGGCTTTGCCGGCGGGAGCGGGGGACGCGCCGCCGCACGGGCACGCGTCAGGTCGGGTCAAAATCATGCGAAACGGGAATTAACGACGCCGGGTTGTCGGTTCGGCTCACCAGCTCAGCTCGATGCCGTCGTACTGGAAGAAACGGCCGTTGGCCTGCGACACGTCCGCGTTGGCTTCGGCGATCACGCGGCGCATGCCGGTCACGCTGGTTTCCGGATCGATCGCGGCCTGCGCGCCGCCCATGTCGGTGCGCACCCAGCCGGGATGGAGCGAGATGCACGCGGCGTGACGCGTCTGCAGCGACGCGATGCGCAGCACGTCGTTCAGCGCGGCCTTGCTCGCGCGATACAGCCAGCCGGTGGTGCCGGTCGCCTCGGCGATGCTGCCCATCCGGCTCGACACGACGGCCAGCACGCCGCGCGCATCCTCGACGAGCGGCAGCAGGATCGGCAGCAACTGCATCGGCCCGCGCACGTTCGTGTGCATCACCGCGTCGAAATCCTCGGCGGTGATCGTCTCGACGCCTTCGGTGCGCGGCCCGTAGACGCCCGATACGAGCACGGCCGCATCGAGCCGTTCGCCGTCGAGCTTCCAGCCGAGCGCCGCGATCTGCTCCGGCTGCGCGATGTCGAGCGCGTGGGCTTGCGCGCCGAGCGCGTGCAGTTCGGTGAGCGACGCTTCGTCGCGCGCGGTGGCGATCACGTTCCAGCCGTCGCGCCGGTATTGCCTGACGAATTCGCGGCCGAGGCCGCGCGATGCGCCGACGATCAGTACGGTTTTCATGCCCGTCGCTCCTTTGCAGTGCCGTGGTGACGGCGTCAGGTCAGTTCGATGCAGGTTGCCGTTGCGTCGCCGCCGACGCGGAACGCGTGCTTACTCCGCGTCCGTGCACGGCTTCAGCGTATCGACCACCGCCTGCGCGACTTCGTTCATTTGCGCGGCATCGGCGACGACCATGTCGTTGTCGGGCGCATGCTCGCCGCGTGCGGTGAGCGCGGCAACGCAGCGCTTGTAGGTTTCGTCGAGCGCGTCGAAGCTCGACACGGCCATCCCGAGGTTGCGCATCCGGCCGTCGTGCACGCCGTACACGAGCCCGTGCACGGTGAGCGACTGGCCACGCGCCCACGCGTCGTTGACGATCGTCGTGCGGCACACGTTGACGACCTGCTCGATCGAATTCAGTTCGATCAGGCGGCGATAACGCGCTTCGCCCACCGGCCATTCGTCGAGCAGGGCCGCGTGGCGCTCGCGCACGTCCTGCACGTGATGCAGCCAGTTGTCCGCGAGGCCGACGCGGCGGTTGTGCAGCGCCGCGTTCACGCCCGAGCAGCCGTAGTGGCCGACGACCATGATGTGCTTCACGCGCAGGATGTCGACCGCGAACTGGATCACCGACAGGCAGTTCAGGTCGCTGTGCACGACGACGTTCGCGATGTTACGGTGCACGAACACTTCGCCCGGCGGCAGGCCGATGATCTGGTTCGCGGGCACGCGCGAATCCGAGCAGCCGATCCACAGATATTCGGGCGCCTGCTGGTCGGCGAGGCGCGTGAAGAATTCGGGATCGTCGGCGAGCTTGCGTTTGACCCACGCGTCGTTGTTGTCGAACAGGTGTGAAAGCGGATTGTCTTGGGTGTTCATCGGTGTGGATTCCGTGTGCGGAAATCAGGTCGATATCGGATTCGGTGTCACCGGCGTCAGGCGGCGCGCTGCGCGTCGCCTTCGCCGTCGTTCTGGTCCGTCGCGCCGAAGCGCGCCGGGTAGCGCGCGCTGAAGCGCAGCGCCGCGTCGTACGGATAAAAATCGGGCAATTCGCCCTGCAGCAGCTTGTCCTTGCTCGCCTGCCACAGCGCGGGATCGAAAAAGTCCGCGTGATGCTTCATGAAGACGCCCCGCACGCGCGGGTCGCCGAGCAGGAACGGCCCGTAGGTCTCCGGAAAGATGTCGTGCGGGCCGACGGTATACCACGGTTCGCCGGACAGCTCGTCTTCCTCGTTGCGCGGCGGCGGCACGCGGCGCACATTGCAGTCGGTCAGGTACTCGATCTCGTCGTAGTCGTAGAACACGACGCGGCCGTGGCGCGTGACGCCGAAGTTCTTGTACAGCATGTCGCCGGGGAAGATGTTCGCCTTCATCAGTTCCTTCACCGCGTTGCCGTATTCCTTCACGCCGTGCTCGATGTCCGCGTCGGTGCCGTTCTGCAGGTACAGGTTGAGCGGCGTCATCCGGCGCTCGATATACAGGTGCTTGATCACGAGATTGTCGTCCTCGTATTCGAGCAGCGACGGCACTTCCTTCTCCAGTTCGCGCACCAGCGCGTGGTCGAGCCGCGCGAGCGGCAGCGCGACGCTCGAATACTCGAGCGTGTCGGCCATCCGCCCGAGGCGGTCGTGGCGCTTCACGAGCTGGTACTTCTCCATGATCTGCGCGCGCGTCGTTTCCTTCGGCGGCGGGAAGTGATCCTTGATGATCTTGAACACGTACGGGAACGACGGCAGCGTGAACACGAGCATCACGAGGCCCTTGATCCCGGGCGCGATGATGAAGCGGTCGCTCGAATGCGACAGGTGGTGCAGCAGGTCGCGGTAGAACAGGTTCTTGCCCTGCTTCTGCAGGCCGACCGACGTGTAGATTTCCGCCTTCGGCTTGCCGGGCATGATCGTGCACAGGAAGTCGACGTACGCGGACGGCACGCCCATGTCGACGAGGAAATACGAGTGCGAGAAGCTGAAGATGATCTGCAGCAGGTCGCGGCGCAGCAGCACGGTGTCGAGCGCGAGCAGGCCCGGGCGCACGTGACGGATCGGTACCGCGAACGGCAGCACGCGGTCGGCGTTGATGATGCGGCCGACGATGTACGCGCTCTTGTTGCGGAAAAACAGCGACGACAGCACGTGGATCTGGAAATTCGGCGCTTCGTCGAAGTGGCCGAATTCGTCGTCGATCGCCTGCATCACGCACGCGATGTCGCGCGTGAGATCCTCGAACGCCGGTTCGAGCTGGAAGTTCGTGACGATGCGCTCGAGCGTGACCGCGAGCCCGTCGGTGCCCGGATAGTACGCACGGTAGGTCGGTTTCGCGGCCGGCTCGTCGTTCTCGAGATATTCGGTCGAGATCGCCGGGCGCACGAAGATGAAATCGTTGCTGAAGTACGAGCGGTGCAGGATCTTGCAGCACACCGAATTGAAGAACGTTTCCGCGCACTCGGGCTGGCGGTGCGACGTCAGCAGGCCGATGTAGTGCAGCTTGATCTGCTGCCAGACCTCGTCGTCGATGTTCTCCGCGTCGTATTCGTCCTCCAGCCACTCGACGCATTCCTGCACGCGTTCGTCGTACGACGTGATCCGCTCGCGCGCGAGCCGCTGCAGCCCGTGCCAGTCGGCGCGCTCGTACAGCGTCTTCGCCTCGACGGCCGCTTCGCGGAAGATCCGGTAGTGGCGGTCGAAGTTTTCGAGCATCGTCTGCGCGACGTCGAAACCGATCTGCGAAGACAGCAGTTTGGGGAAGTGATTCATCGCGTGCAGGCTCGTTCGGGAGGGGCTGTAAGCACTCGCCATTTTAGCGCCCAAGTCGGCGTTTCAATGACTTTAGCGGGGACGCACCGGCGGTCTTCAATCGGCGCGTTATTCGCCGTTGGGGGCCGTTCGGTGCATCTTCGCGTAAAGATACGGGTACGGAACCGATTCTGACACGAACTTTTTTTGACGGGCCGGCTGCCGCCGGGCACGCGTTCCGTGCGACGGCGATAGAATCGACGGATCGCCCGCCGCGGCCTGCCGCCGGCGCGCATTCGCACCGATAACGACGAGACGCCCCACCGATGAACGCACTGGAACACCAACTCGACTATCCCTTCGCCGACACGCTGCCCGCCGCGGGCGACACGTTCGAGGTCGCGCCCGGCGTGCGCTGGCTGCGCATGCCGCTGCCGTTCTCGCTCGACCACATCAACCTGTGGCTGCTGCGCGACGAGATCGACGGGCAGGCCGGCTGGACGATCGTCGATTGCGGGATCTCGTCGGACGCGATCCGTACGCACTGGGAACAGATCTTCGACACGCATCTCGACGGCCTGCCGGTGCTGCGCGTGCTCGTCACGCACTGCCACCCCGATCACTTCGGCCTCGCGAACTGGCTGTGCGAAGGTGGCGACCGGGGCCGCTGGAACGTGCGGCTGTGGATGACGCTCGGCGAGTACATGTTCGGCTGCCTGATGGCGGCCGGCAACGGCTCGAACGCGGGTGGCGCGGCGGCCGCCGATCACTTCGCGCGCCACGGGCTGACCGATCCCGCCGCGCTCGACAAGCTGCGCAACCGCCGCAACTACTACTCGGATCTCGTGCCGGCCGTGCCGCCGCGCTACCGGCGCCTGCGCGAAGGCGACGCGGTGACGATCGGCACGCGCACGTGGCGCGTCGTCACCGGCTTCGGCCATTCGCCTGAACATTGCGCGCTGCACAGCGAAGCGGACGACGTGCTGATCTCCGGCGACATGGTGCTGCCGCGCATCTCGACCAACGTGTCGGTGTTCGACCTCGAACCGGAAGCGAACCCGCTCGCGCTGTACCTGCAGTCGCTCGGCCGCTACGAGACGATGGCACCCGACACGCTCGTGCTGCCGTCGCACGGCAAGCCGTTCCGCGGCGTGCGCACGCGCATCGCGCAACTGCGTGCGCACCACGACGCGCGGCTCGACGAAGTGCGCGTCGCGTGCGCGGAGCAGCCGACGAGCGCGGCCGATATCGTGCCGATCATGTTCCGCCGCCGCGAGCTCGATATCCACCAGATGACGTTCGCGCTCGGCGAGGCGCTCGCGCACCTGAACCTGCTGTGGCTCGCGGGCGAACTCGTGCGCGAGCAGGGCGACGACGGCGTGCTGCGGTTCCGCACCGCCCGCTGATACCGCTTCGTTGTCCTCACACGACGGGTTCGTAACGCCACCCGTCGTGATGCCATTGCATCGCGTGCGTCGGTGCGAGCGCCGCGAGAAACGCGGTGTCGTGCGACGCGACCACGATCGCGCCCGGGAAGCCGGCCAGTGCGGCTTCGATCGCGCGCACCGATTCCAGATCGAGGTGATTGGTCGGCTCGTCGAGCAGCAGCAGTTGCGCGGGCGTGCCGCGCCACAACGCGCATGCGAGCGCGGCCTTCAGCCGTTCGCCGCCGCTCAACTGCCGCGCCGGCTGCGTCGCGCGTGTCGCGTCGAGTTGCAACAGCGCGAGACGGCTGCGCAGGTCGCCTTCGGCGAGCGGCGTATCGAGCAGCCCCAGTTGCTCGACGATCGAGCGCTCGGGATCGAGCAGCGCGAGCCGCTGGTCGAGATACGCGGCGCTCACGTGCGTCGCGCATGCGCCTGAACGCGGCGCGAGCTCGCCCGCGAGCATCCGCAGCAACGTCGATTTGCCGCATCCGTTCGGGCCCGTCAGCGCGATGCGCACGGCGCCGCTCGCCGACCACGTGATCGTTTCGGCGTCGCCCGCGACGCGCCACGGCAGTCGCGCGTGTTCGAGCGTGAACAGCTGGCGCCGTGCGCTGACCTCGGTGCCCGGCAGCGACACGAGCACGGGCGCATCGGCTTCGACGCGCGCGGCGGCCTGCTGTACGCGTTCGTCGAGCGTCGCCTTGGTTTCGTGCTGACGCCGCCGTACCTGACCCATGATGTTGCGCGCCGCGCCCTTGCGCGACTCGCGTGCCCCCGACGACAGGTTGGCCGTCTTCGCGTGGTAAAGCGAGTCGGCCGCGTGGCGCTGGATGGTGTCGTGTTCGTCTTCGAGCCTGCGTCTGATGCGCCCGCGCGCGCTGCGCGCATGATCGAGTGCCGCGTGCGCGGCATCCTGTTCCGCGTCGCGCTGCGCGCGGTAGAGCGCGTAGTTGCCGCCGTACGAGCGCGCGCCGTGCGGCGTCAGTTCGACGATGCGCTGCACGTCGGCCAGCAGCGCGCGGTCGTGGCTCACGATGACGAGGCCGCCGCGCCAGCCGTCGAGCGCCGCACGCAGCCACGCGCGGCCCGGCGCGTCGAGATGGTTGGTCGGTTCGTCGAGCACGAGCAGGCCGGCGCCGGACAGCAACGCGCCGATCAGCGCGACGCGCGCGAGCTGGCCGCCGCTCAGCGCCTGCGCGGGCGTGGCGGGCTGCACGTCGTGCAGGCCGGCCGCGTCGAGCGCCGCGCGCAACTGCTCGGCGAGATTCCAGCGCTCGCCGATCAGGTCGAAGTCGTGCGGCTCCGCGCGGCCGTGGGCGAGACGCGCAAGCGCGCCGAGCGGCGCATCGAGCGCGGCGATTTGCGCGACGGTGCGCGGGCCGACCGACGCATCGTCGTGCTGCTGCGCGACGTAGACGACTGGCGTGTGCCTGTCGATCGTGCCCGAGCTCGGCGCGCGGCGGCCGGCGATCAGCTGCGCGAGCAGACTCTTGCCGATGCCGTTGCGGCCGACGATGCCGGTCGGCGTGCGGTCGATGGAAAGGTCGAGCGAATCGAACAGCGTGACGCCGTCGTCGAAGCGCAAGGAAACGTGATGAAGCGCGACGAGCGCGCCGGTCGGCGTGGCAGCAGCCATAAGCACCTCCGAAAATGCGTGAAGACCTTCGCGCGGCGTGCGTGGCACGGCGGCGAAAACATTTTGGGAAGGCTTAGTTGTTCACTTTGGCTGGCGTCCGGTATGAGGAATAGGAGCGGAGTGTAGCAAGCGCCGCACGCGGGCCGCAAGCGACGGGCGCGCACGCCGTCGCTTGCGCGCCACGCGCGATTACTGCACGGAGACCGTCGTGAAGTTCTGTCGTCCGAACGGGCTCACGTGATAACCGCTCACGTTCGTGCGCGTGAGCGCGGCCGCGGTCGGGTAGCCGAGCGGGATCCACAGCGCCTGGTCGTGGATGATCTTCTGCGCGGTTTCGTACAGCTTCGCGCGCTTGGCCTGGTCGGCGGTCGACTTGCCGTCGGCGATCAGCTTGTCGAGCTGCGCGTCGCAGAAGCGCGCGAAGTTGATGCCCGATTTCACCGCGTTGCAGCTGAACAGCGGCGACAGGTAGTTGTCCGGATCGCCGTTGTCGCCGGCCCAGCCCATGAACAGCATGTCATGCTGGCCGAGCTTCGCCTGCTTGATCAGCTCGCCCCATTCGATCACCTTCACGTCGGCCTTCACGCCGATCTTCGCGAGGTCGGCCTGCAGCAGCTCCGCGCCGACCTTCGGGTTCGGGTTCAGCACGCTGCCGGTCGGGCGCGTCCAGATCGTCGTCGAGAAGCCGTTCGGGAAGCCGGCCTGCGCGAGCAGCTGCTTTGCCTTCGCGGGATCGTACGCATACGGCGACACGTCCTTCGCGTAGCTCCACGTGTTCGGCGGATACGGGTTGTTGGCGGCTGTCGCCGTGTTGTCGAACACGACCTTCAGGTAGGTCGCACGGTCGAACGCGAGGTTCAGCGCCTCGCGCACCTTGTCGTTGTCGAGCGGCTTTTTCTGCGTGTTCAGCGCGACGAACGCGGTCATGAACGCGGGCGTCTGCACGACCTTCAGCGCGCTTTCGCCCTTCGCGGCGAGCACGTCCTGCGGCTTCGGCGACAGCGCGATCTGGCATTCGCCGGCCTTCACCTTCTGCAGGCGCACCGACGGGTCGGGCGTGATCGCATAGATCAGCCGGTCGACCTTCGGCTTCGTGCCCCAGTACGTCGGGTTCACGTCGTAGCGGATCAGCGCGTCCTTCGTGTAGCTCTTCAGCACGAACGGGCCCGTGCCGACCGGCTTCGCGTTCAGGTCGGCCTGCTTGCCGGCCTTCAGCAACTGGTCCGCGTATTCGGCCGAGTAGATCGACGCGAAGCCCATCGTCAGGATCGGCACGAACGTCGCGTTCGGCTCGTTCAGCACGAACTTCACGGTGCTGTCGTCGACCTTCGTGACCGACTTCACGAGCTTCACGAGGCCCATCGACTGCGCGTGCGGGAAGCCGCTCGCGCCGGCCACCTTGTGCCACGGGTTCGCATCGTCGAGCATCCGGCTGAACGTGAACACGACGTCGTCCGCATCGAGTGCGCGGCCCGGCTTGAAGGTGTCGGTGGTCTGGAACGCGACGTTCGGGCGCAGGTGGAACGTGTAGGTGAGGCCGTCGGCGCTGGCGTCCCATTTGTCGGCGAGCGCGGGCACGACCTTTTTCGCGGCTTCGTCGTACGACACGAGCGTGTTGAAGATCACGTCGGCCGACGCGTTGGTCGTGACGAGCGAGTTGTACTGCACGACGTCGAAGCCGTCCGGGCTCGATTCCGTGCAGACGGTGAGCGGCTTGGCGGCGGCGAGGCCGGGGGCGGCGAGTGCGGCGGCGACCGCGGCCGCGGCGAACAGCTTGACGTGCATAGGATCTCCCACGTGGCTTGTGTTTTTTGCTGGGTAACGGGATGCGGGCGCGGCCCGGAGGCGGACAGGGCCGGCGCGGCTGACGAATAGCATACCGTCAAAGCATGCGACGCGTGAAAAAAGGCGCCGGAACGCGGCGAATTGGCCGACAAACGGCTGCGTTCGCGACGGAACGGGTGTTGATGCGGCGGTGGGTGCCGCAGTGGCGGCGGGAGAGGCCGGCGGCGGGGAGGGGCGCGGCGCCGTCAGGGCGTGCGGCGGGAGCGGCGCTGACGCAGCGGGAATTGCCGCGAAATCGAAGCTTCGATGCGGCGATACGGCCCGGCGCGTGTCGCGCGGGCCGGGCCGCCGGTGTGTCAGTGCGCGCCGGCCTTCGGCTTGCGCGGCGCCTTCTCGAACAGGCGGTCGTAGAGCCAGCGCGGCAGCACGTGCAGCACCTTCGCGACGACGCCCATCTGCCACGGAATCACGCGGAACGCGTGCTGCCGCGCGATCGCGCGCGCCGCGCGCGCGGCGAAGCGGTCGGCGTCCATCAGGAACGGCATCCGGTACGGGTTGTGCGCGGTCATCGGCGTGCGGATGTAGCCGGGCGCGATCGTCACGACGCCGACACCGGCGGCACGCAGCTCGACGCGCAGCGATTCGAGATACTTGATCGCGGCCGATTTCGACGCGCTGTACGCGCCGGAGCCGGGCAGGCCGCGCACGCCGGCGACGCTCGCGACGCCGACCAGCGTGCCGTGGCGCGAAGCCGTCATCGGGCCGACGAACGGCTCGAACGTCGCGACCATCCCGTAATAGTTGATGTCCATCACGTCGCGGAACGTCGCGAGATCGCCCTGGCCCGTGACGGCGCCCTGGCTGATGCCCGCGTTCGCGATCACGACGTCGGGACAGCCGTGCGTCGCGATGAACGACGCGGCGGCCGTCGCGAGCGCGTCGGCATCGCGCACGTCGGCGGAATAGACGGAGATGGACAGCTTCGGGAACCGCCGCGCGAACGCATCGAGCGCATCGGTGCGGCGCGCGACGAGCGCGAGCGTGGCGCCCTGACGGGCGTATTCCTCGGCCATCGCGAGGCCGAGGCCGCTCGACGCGCCGGTGATGAAGACCTTCAGCGGAGTAGTCATGCCGGCGCGCGGGCGGGGATCAGAGCTTCTTGTCCTGAACCTGCTTCACGAGGAAGTCGAGCACCTGGGCCGTACCCGGGATGCTGTTCGTGTAAGCGGGGCCCGTCTTGTACTTGCCCTGGATGACGACCGTCGGCACGCCGTCGATCGCGTAGTCCTTCAGCAGCTTGGCCGACTGGTTCACCTCGCCCTGCACGCTGAACGAGTTGTACGCGTCCATGAACTGCTTCTTGTCGACGCCCTGCGTGGCCAGGAAGTCGGCCTGTGCCTGCGGCGTCAGCAGGTAGTTCTTCTGCTTGTGGATCGCGTTGAAGATCGCCGGCGTGACCTTCTCGGAGATGCCGAGCGCGGACACCGCGTAGTACAGCTTCGAGTGCGGGACGAAATCGTCGCGGAAGGCGACCGGCACGCGCTTGAAGTCGATCTTGTCGCCCTGCTTCTTCACCCAGGCCTCGATCGTCGGCTCGAATTCGTAGCAGTGCGGGCAGCCGTACCAGAAGAACTCGATCACCTCGACCTTGCCGGCCGGTGCGGACACCGGCTGCGGCGACTTCATCACCTCGAAGTCCTTGCCGGCGACCGGCGCTGCGGGCGAAGCCTGGGCGAAGCCGGCCGCGAGGCCCAGGGACAGAAGGAGCGTGCTAAGCAGTTTTTTCATGTTGTGAACGTCGAATCAGTTGCTCGGGTTGCGAAACGTAGCGGGTTCTGCGTGGGCTCGGCCGGCGGCTTACTGCTTCGTGAAGCGGATCACTGCCGTGTCGACACCTGCATCGGACAGGCGCTGACGGGCCGAGTTCATATCCTCGAACTTCGAGAACGGGCCGACGCGCACGCGGAAATAGGTCACGCCGCTGACGTCGCGCTTCGACACCTTCGACTCGAAGCCCTGGAAGCCGAGGCGCGCGCGCTGCTGCTCGGCATCGCCTTCGGTCTTGTACGCGCCGACCTGCAGGAAGTAGCCGGTATTCGCGTCGCTCGCGGTCGGCGGCTTCGCTGCCGCGGCGGCCGTGGCCGACGACGTCGGTTTCGGCGTGTTGGCGGCCACCTGCTGTTGCTGCTTTTGCGCGGCGGCTTGCTGCGCCTGCTTCTGCGCGGCGAAGCGCGCGAGGTCGTCCTCGCCTGCCTGCTGCTGTTGCTGCTGCGCCGGCGGCGTCTTCTTCGGCGGCGTGTTGTCGGCCGGCTTCGGCGCGACGGCGACGCCGTTGTTCGACGACGGATTGTTCGACGCGGTCGTGTTGTTCGAGCTGCCGGTGCTGTTCGAGCCGTTGGCCGACGGCGGCACTTCGACGATCTGCGGCTCGGGCAGCAGGCCGCCCTGGGTCTGGTTCGCGGCCTGGCCGGGCGCGGTGTTGGGCGGCGCGGGTTGCGCGGCCTGCGGCACCGGCTGGCCGGGCGTCTTGCCCTGCAGCGCGCGGTTCGGGTCGAACTGCTGCGGCTGGCTCGCGCCGGCGTCGGCCGGCGGCGGCGCGACCTTCGACACGAACGGAGACGGCGAACGCGTGATGTAGAGCGCCACCACCACGGCGATTGCGAGGCCGACGATCAGGCCCAGCACGATTCCAAGAAATGTTCCTCCGGCTTGTTTCGATTGCTTCGAAGTTCGGCGTGGTTGTGCCATTGCTTGAGTCACCTGCAAAAAGAATCGTGAAAAGGCCGTGGCGAGCGCTGCCGCGGCCATTCGCTGCCCGGTTCGGGCCGCTTACATCCTTACATCTTGGCGGGCGCGGATACGCCGAGCACCGCCAGACCGTTCTCGAGCACCTGCCGGGTCGCGGCGAGCAGCGCGGCGCGCGCATTGCGCGGCGCTTCGTCGTCGACCAGCACGCGCTCCGCATTGTAGAACGAGTGGAATTCGCCAGCGAGATCGCGCAGGTAGAACGCGACCGCGTGCGGCGCCAGCTCGTTCGCCGCGTGCGTGAGCATGTCCGGGTACTCGGCGAGCTTCTGCATCAGCGACGTGGCCTGCGCGCTCGTGAGCTGCGACAGGTCGGCGCCCGGCAGCTGCGCGGCGTCGACGTTGTAGCGCGACTTCAGTTCGTTGAGCACCGAGCAGATCCGCGCATGCGCGTACTGGACGTAATAGACCGGGTTTTCGTCGTTCTGTTTCAACGCGAGATCGATGTCGAACACGAACTCGGTATCGGCCTTGCGCGAGATCAGGAAGAAACGCACCGCGTCGCGGCCGCGCGTGATGGTCGCCTCGTCGATCAGGTCGGGTGCCGCTTCCTGGCCCGGCGCCGCGCCGCCCGACCATTCGATCAGGTCGCGCACCGTCACGTAGCTGCCCGCGCGCTTCGAGAGCTTCACTTCCTGGCCGTCGCGCATCACGGTGACCATCTTGTGCAGCACGTAGTCGGGATAGCCCTTCGGGATCCCGATGTGCAGCCCCTGCAGGCCGGCGCGCACGCGCGCGATCGTGCCGTGGTGGTCCGAACCCTGGATGTTGATCACCTTCGTGAAGCCGCGCTCCCATTTCGCCACGTGGTACGCCACGTCCGGCACGAAGTACGTGTAGGTGCCGTCCGACTTGCGCATCACGCGATCCTTGTCGTCGCCCTCGTCGGTCGTGCGCAGCCACAGCGCGCCGTCCTGCTCGTAGGTCATGCCGGCCTTGATCAGCGCGTCGACCGTCTTCTCGACGCGGCCTTCGCTGTACAGCGACGACTCGAGGTAGTACTGGTCGAACTTCACGCCGAACGCCTGCAGGTCCATGTCCTGCTCGCGACGCAGGTACGTCACCGCGAACTTGCGGATCGCGTCGAGATCCTCGACGTCGCCCGTGCCCTTCACCGGTTCGCCGTCCGACGCGGCGACCGTTTCGCCGTTCAGGTAGTCGCGTGCGATGTCGGCGATGTATTCGCCGTTGTACGCGGCTTCCGGCCAGCCCGCGTCGCCCGGCTTCAGGCCGCGCGCGCGCGCCTGCGTCGAGATCGCGAGGTTGCCGATCTGCACGCCCGCGTCGTTGTAGTAGAACTCGCGGTGCACCGCGTAGCCCTGGCTCGCGATCACGTTCGCGAGCACGTCGCCGAGCGCGGCCTGGCGGCCGTGGCCGACGTGCAGCGGGCCGGTCGGGTTCGCCGACACGAATTCGAGCAGCACCTGCTTGCCTTTCTCGCGATCCGACGTGCCGAACGCGCGGCCCTGGGCGAACACGGCGGCGATCACCGCCTGTTTCGCGGCGGCCGACAGGCGCAGGTTGATGAAGCCGGGGCCGGCGATTTCGGCGGCTTCGACGAGCCCTTGCGCGGCCGGCTGCGCGTTGAGCGCGGCGACGATCTGCTCGGCGAGCTGGCGCGGGTTCGCGCCGAGCGGCTTGGCGAGCTGCATCGCGACGTTGCACGCGACGTCGCCGTGCGCGGCGACCTTCGGGCGCTCCAGCGTGATGGCCGGGGCGACGAACGCCGCGTCGGCGCCTTTCAGCGCGTGTGCGACCTGCTTGACGCTATCCGCGAGCAGGGCTTCGAGGGTCTGTTTGTGTGCTGGCAGCATGCTGGTAGAAGGCTTGGTTGGTGGCGGCCGGAAACGCCGGCCCGCCGGCGCGCTTTTTAAGCGCGCGTTTCAGGGATCGCAGAATTTTAACAGGTGCTAATATGCCGATCAGGCGGCCCGTGTCCGCGAGGCCGGGCGCCGGTCTGCCGGCGTTCCCCAACGGCATCGCGCAGGCACAACAAGAGAAAAGGGAATAGTCATGATTACGTTCAAGAGCAAGGCGGCACAGGATCTCGACGTGCTGAAGGATTTCGCCGTATATGTGTTGAGCCTCGTCGGCAAGCAGCTGGGCGAGCGCGGCGTGATTACGCACGACGAACTGGACAGCGCGATCGCGAAGCTGGAAGGGGCGGTTGCGCAGGCGAAGCAGGAGCGCGCCGAGCACGCCGGCCATTTCCACGAAGACGAAGCCGACCATGCGCACCACGAAGTGCCGCCGAACCTGGCACAGCGCGTCGCGCCGTTCCTGATGATGCTGCGCGAAGCGAAGGCCGGCGAGGCCGACGTGCACTGGGGTTTCTGAGCTTCCTTGCCCGGCGGTAAGCGGGTCGGAAAGGCAGGAAAAAGCCCGCTTTCGAGCGGGCTTTTTCTTTTTGTCTGACCAAACGGGCGGGGGGCACCCGCCGGCGCCACTCAGAGCTGCGGCGCGAGCGCGCGGCGCGCGTCGTCGAGCGACAGCGCCATGCGCTGAGCGTAGTCCTCGAGCTGATCCTGCCCGATTTTCCCGACCGAGAAATACCGGCTGTCCGGGTTCGCGAGGTAGAAGCCCGACACGCTCGCGGCCGGCAGCATCGCCAGCGAGTCGGTCACGCTCATGCCGATCTCGTCGGCGCGCAGCACGTCGAACATGTCGCGCTTCACGAGGTGGTCGGGGCAGGCCGGGTAGCCGGGCGCCGGGCGGATGCCCGCGTATTTCTCGGCGATCAGCGCGTCGTTGTCGAGCGTTTCGCCGTTCGCATAGCCCCACAGCTCGCGTCGCACGCGTGCATGCATCGCTTCCGCGAGCGCTTCCGCGAAGCGGTCGGCGAGCGCTTTCAGCATGATCGCGCTGTAGTCGTCGTGGTCGGCTTCAAACTGCTTTTCCTTCACGTCGACGCCGAGGCCGGCCGTCACCGCGAACATCCCGATGTAGTCGGCGACGCCCGATTCCTTCGGCGCGATGAAGTCGGCGAGCGAGCGGTTCGGCCGCATCACGCCGTCGACCACCGGACGCACGCTCTGCTGGCGCAGGTTGCGCCACGTGAGCAGCACTTCCGAGCGCGACTCGTCGCTGTAGATCTCGATGTCGTCGTCGTTGACGGTGTTCGCCGGCAGCAGCGCGATCACGCCGTTCGCGGTCAGCCAGCGGCCCTGGATCAGGCGCGCGAGCATCGATTTCGCGTCGGAGAACACGCGCCGCGCCGATTCGCCGACGATCTCGTCGTTCAGGATCGCCGGGTACGGGCCCGCGAGATCCCACGTCTGGAAGAACGGGCCCCAGTCGATGTAGTTCGCGAGATCGTTCAGGTCGTAGTTCTTGAACACGCGGCGGCCGATGAACTTCGGTTTCGCGGGCGTGGTGTTCGCCCAGTCGATCTTCGCCTTGTTCGCGCGCGCTTCGGCCAGCGTGACCATCGGCTGCGCCTTGCGGTTCGCGTGCTGGTCGCGGATGCGTTCGTAATCGGACTTCAGCTCGTCGAGGTACTTCGTCGCGCCTTCGTCCGACAGCAGGCTCGATGCGACCGACACCGAGCGCGACGCATCGGGCACGTAGACGACCGGGCCTTCGTAGTGCGGCGCGATCTTCACGGCCGTGTGCACGCGCGACGTGGTCGCGCCGCCGATCAGCAGCGGGATCTTCTTCACGCGGAAGTAGTCGTCGCGCTGCATTTCGGACGCGACGTAGGCCATTTCCTCGAGGCTCGGCGTGATGAGGCCCGACAGCCCGATGATGTCCGCGCCCTCGACCTTCGCTTTCGCGAGGATCTCGTTGCACGGGACCATCACGCCCATGTTGACCACTTCGAAGTTGTTGCACTGGAGCACGACCGACACGATGTTCTTGCCGATGTCGTGCACGTCGCCCTTCACGGTCGCGATGACGATCTTGCCCTTCGCGCGCACGTCGCCGCCCGCTTCCGCGAGCAGGCGTTTTTCTTCCTCGATGAACGGGATCAGGTGCGCGACGGCCTGCTTCATCACGCGCGCCGACTTCACGACCTGCGGCAGGAACATCTTGCCCTGGCCGAACAGGTCGCCGACGATGTTCATCCCGTCCATCAGCGGGCCTTCGATCACGTTGATCGGGCGGCCGCCCGCCGCGTCGATCTTCGCGCGCACTTCCTCGGTATCCTCGACGATGAAGGTCGTGATGCCGTGCACGAGTGCGTGCGAGAGCCGCTTCTCGACCGGCTGGTTGCGCCACTCGAGGTTCTCTTCCTTCTTCGCGCCGCCGACCTTGAACTTGTCGGCGATCTCGAGCAGGCGGTCGGTGGAATCGTCGCGGCGGTTCAGGATCACGTCCTCGACGCGCTCGCGCAGCTCCGCGTCGAGATCGGCATACACGCCGAGCTGGCCCGCGTTCACGATGCCCATGTCCATCCCCGCCTGGATCGCGTGGTACAGGAACACGGTGTGGATCGCCTCGCGCACCGGGTCGTTGCCGCGGAACGAGAACGACACGTTCGACACGCCGCCGCTCACCTTCGCGTACGGCAGGTTCTGCTTGATCCAGCGGGTCGCCTCGATGAAGTCGACCGCGTAGTTGTTGTGCTCCTCGATGCCGGTCGCGACCGCGAAGATGTTCGGGTCGAAGATGATGTCTTCCGGCGGGAAGCCGACTTCGTTCACGAGGAAATCGTACGAGCGCTTGCAGATCTCGGTCTTGCGCGCGTACGTATCGGCCTGGCCCGTCTCGTCGAACGCCATGACGACGGCGGCCGCGCCGTAGCGGCGGATCAGGTTCGCGTGATGGCGGAACGCTTCCTCGCCTTCCTTCAGCGAGATCGAGTTCACGATCGCCTTGCCCTGCACGCACTTGAGGCCGGCCTCGATCACGTCCCACTTCGACGAGTCGATCATGATCGGCACGCGCGCGATGTCCGGCTCCGACGCGATCAGGTTCAGGAAGCGCACCATCGCCGCCTTCGAATCGAGCATCGCCTCGTCCATGTTGATGTCGATCACCTGCGCGCCGTTCTCGACCTGCTGGCGCGCGACGGCCAGCGCGTCGTCGAACTGGCCGTTGAGGATCATCCGCGCGAACGCCTTCGAGCCGGTGACGTTGGTGCGTTCACCGACGTTGATGAAGAGCGTTCCGGACGTGACGTTGAACGGCTCGAGGCCGGCAAGGCGCATCATGTGATCGGTCATGGCGTGCGAATTCGTGTAATGAAGGGCGTGGGCGGTCGGGTCAGGCGTTGTCGCTGTACTGGTTCGGCCAGCGGCGCGGCTTCACGTCGGCGAGCGCCTTCGCGATCTCGGCGATGTGCTCGGGCGTCGTGCCGCAGCAGCCGCCCGCGAGGTTCACGAGCCCGGCCTGCGCGAATTCCTTCAGCAGGCCCGACGTGACGTCAGGCGTTTCGTCGAAGCCGGTGTCGCTCATCGGGTTCGGCAGGCCCGCGTTCGGGTAGCACGACACGTAGGTGTCGCACAGCTTCGCGAGCTCGGCGATGTACGGGCGCATCAGCGCCGCGCCGAGCGCGCAGTTCAGGCCGAACGTGAGCGGCTTCGCGTGGCGCAGCGAATTCCAGAACGCCTCGACCGTCTGGCCCGACAGGATCCGGCCGGACGCGTCGGTGACGGTGCCCGAGATCATGATCGGCAGGCGCTCGCCGGTGTCTTCGAACAGCTCGTCGAGCGCGAACAGCGCGGCCTTCGCGTTCAGCGTGTCGAAGATCGTCTCGACGAGGAACAGATCGACGCCGCCGTCGAGCAGCGCCTTCGCCTGCTGGTAGTACGCGGTGCGCAGCTCGTCGAACGTGACGTTGCGCGCGCCCGGATCGTTGACGTCCGGCGAGATGCTCGCCGTCTTCGGCGTCGGCCCGATCGCGCCCGCGACGAAGCGCGGTTTGTCGGGCGTCGCGTATTTCGCGGCCGATTCGCGCGCGAGCCGCGCCGATTCGACGTTCATCTCGACGACGAGATCTTCCATCCCGTAGTCGGCCTGCGCGACGGTCGTCGCGCCGAACGTGTTGGTCTCGACGATGTCGGCGCCGGCGGCGAAGTACTGGTCGTGGATCTCGCCGATGATCTGCGGCTGCGTGAGCGACAGCAGCTCGTTGTTGCCCTTGATGTCGCGCGGGAAATCCTTGAAGCGCTCGCCGCGATACGCGGCTTCGTCGAGCTTGTAGCGCTGGATCATCGTGCCCATCGCGCCGTCGAGGATCAGGATGCGCGATTTCAGCAGCGCGGGCAATGCGGCGCCGCGCGTGTAGCGCGCGTCGAGCGGGGCGGAAGCGGCGAGAGGAGTCGCAGACATGGGCGATGGACCGGCGAAGACGGGAAAAGCGTCATTGTAGCCGGTGCGCCTGGCTGCCGCCCGGCCTTGCGCGGCGCCGGCGGCGTGCCCGCCAAATGAAAACCCCCGCGCGGCGAACCGGGCGGGGGCATGATCGGAGTGCTCGCGGCGCCGCGTCGGTGCGCGGCGAATGGCCCGGCCGCGCGAGGCGCCGGGCTGAGGTCGTCAGTGCAGCACGACCGGCATCATCATCAGGCTGTCGAATTGTCCGAGGAATTCGTCGACTTCATCGAGCGACGGTTCATCCTCGATCAGCTGTTTCACGTGTGCGCGGAAGCGTTCGGCAAGTTCGCCGTCGATGAAGATTTCGCGCTGCGCGTTCTTGTCGACGATTTCGTACCCACCGGCATTCATCAGATGGTGGCCGGCCTGCGGCGCGAATTCGACGACGCAGTAGTTGGGGCTGTTGTAGATCATTTGCATGGCGGCACTCCTCTTCGCAGTGGCATCTGGCCTTGTTGTCCCCTAGGTGGGGCGAGCCTTGCCGGTTTCAAGGGGCTTGCGCTGCACACCCTGTTCCCGTTGTGTAGGGTGTATCGGTTAGAAGCCGATGTCTATGAAACGTTTCTTATTGTCTGCCGGTGTACTGAAATAGTTGTTAAAGAGTGTCATCGGCCATTTCGCGGAAATCTGTAATCGGTCGAAATTGCCGAATCGCGTGCGTTCATTCACGGTGCAGCCGGTGACGATGCGGGCGGTGCAGCCGGTTGTGCCGGCGGTTGCACGACGGCCGGCGGTGCGGGTTGTGCCGGTTCGTCGGTTGATGTGTCGGGCGCCGCTGCGGCGGCGGGCGGGTTCGTTGCGCCGCCTGCCGGCGCGGCATCGGACGGCGCGCTCGGCGCCGCGAGACGGCCGTGCCACAGCAGTTCGATCTGCGCGCCGCTCGGCTCGGTCTGCACGAGCCGTGCTGGCAGCCAGTCGAGCGACGGCGCGAGCCACATGTCGATGCGGCGCGTGTCGCCGTCGCGGCGCGGCAGGCGCATGAAGTGCCGCGCATTGATGATACCGGCTTGCGTCTGCACCTGCTCGTCGCCGATCACCGTGATCGGCCAGGTCTCGCCGCTGTTGTTGTCGATCACGAAGAACTGCTGCGTGACGCCCGGCTTGTATGCGGCGGGATTGCCGCGCACGAGCCCCGACAACTGCATCAGCATGCTGAAGCGGTCCTGCACGCCGTCGGGCAGCGGCGCGTTGTTCGGCGTGCGCGTAAACACGACCTGCCGGATCTCGCGGTTGAAGATCGCGATGTCTTCCGGCCGCTTGCCGCGCTTCTCGACGTAACGGTCGGGCGCGACGCCGAACGCGTCGATGCGGCCTTCGCTGCGATAGGTGAACGGGCCGACGAACGGCACGGGCATCGACACCGACAGGTCGTAGGTGCGCCCGTCGGTGCGCCAGTGGATCGTGCCGATCATGTTCTGCATCCCGTTGTAGAACGTGTCGTACTGCAGGTCGCCGGACGGCGGCGCGGAGAACTTCACGCCGTTCGTCGCGGGGCCCGGCGTCACGGCACTGGCGGCACTGGCAGCCGACGCGGCGTGCGCGCCCGATGCGCCCGATGCGCCGGGTACGCCGCTTGCCGCGGATGCGGCGGCCGGTGGCGGCTCCGCGTGCTCGGCGGTCTGTGTCGATGTGAGAACGGGCTCAGGCGCGGGTTTCGGTGCAGCGGCCTTGGGCGCGGCCGCTGCGGCCGCGGCCGGATGCTCGACCGGCTTCGGCGCGGGCGGCGCGGGCTGGCGCTCGATCGGTTGCGGCTTCAGCAGCTCGATCTGCACGGGGACGTCGGCGGGCGCGGGCGGCGTGAACGAATCGCGGTTGCGCATCAGCCAGAGCGCGGCGAGCGCATGCAGCACCAGCACGACGACGAGCGCGATACCCACGCGCAGCCAGCGGCGGGGCAGGGCGTGACGCGGGCGGATGTCGGCAGGCTGCATGGGCATCGGAACAGGATCGGGGCGAGCGTGTGACGTCGGGCGCGCAGTGCGCGCCACAGGAGTCGGACCGTCGGATGCGCCGCGCGTTCGCGGTGCGCGGCGTGTACCGGGGTGTCGCGCGCGAGTCAGGCGTCGCGCGCGTCGGGACTATAGCCGAGTTCGTAAGACAGTTTCCGCGCGCACGCGCGCAGCGCCGTGTCGATCTCGCCGCCCCACGCAATGTCGAACGAGCCTTCCTGGCCGAGCGCGACGATCGCGAGCGCGAGTTCGCCGACCGCATCGAACACGGGCATGCAGAACGCGTGGATCGTCGGCAGCAGCATCCCCTCGACGCGCGCGGCCTCGTGCTCGCGCACGTCGGCGAGCACCGCGTCGACCTCGTCGAGCGTGCGCGGGCCGCCGTGGTGCGGCGAGCGGCGCGTATCGGCGAGTTCGCGCTCGAGCATCGCGGCGGTCTTGCCGCGCGGCAGGTACGCGGCGAACAGCAGCCCCGTCGCGGAGCCGAGCAGCGGCATCACGTCGCCGAGCTTCAGCGACGCCTTCGCCGGATGGCTCGACTCCATCCAGTGCACGATCGTCGGCCCCTGGTTGCCCCACACCGCGATGCCGACCGTCTGGTCGAGGCGGTCGCGGAATTCGGTCAGCGCGATCCGCGCAAGCTTCACGCCGTCGACGCGCGCGAGCCGCGCGAGCCCCATCTGCAGCGCGAAGCCGCCGAGCTCGTAGCGGCCCGAGACCGGGTCCTGCGACACGACGCCGAGCCGCGAGAAGCTGACCAGATAGCGGTGCGCCTTCGCAGGGCTCATGCCCGCGCGCTGCGCGAGGTCGCGCAGCATCATCGCGCGCGGCTCGCTCGTCAGCACGTCGAGCAGGCGGAAGCCGACCTCGATCGACTGGATGCCGGAACGGACCTTCTCGCCGTGCTCGCCGGAGCCGGCGTCATCGGTGTCGGAGTCGGCGAGATCGTCGTCGGGAAGCGGGTTGGCGGGCATGGGCAGCGGGTGCGCGAAAATGCGGCAAGGATCGGAGCGAAGACGGCGTGCGCGATCGTGGCGCGCCGCATGGATTCACCATCGTAAAATAGATTCCTTCCATCGTCACTACAACGGCAGAACTCCCTATGAAACTTGCTTCGCTGAAGGACGGCACACGCGACGGCCAGCTGATCGTCGTGTCGCGCGACCTGCACACCGCGGCGATCGCCGACGCGATCGCGCCGACGCTGCAGCGCGTCCTCGACGACTGGGCGTTCTACGCGCCGCAGCTGCGCGACCTGTACGACGCACTGAACCACGGCCGCGCGCGCAACGCGTTCACGTTCGATCCGGCCAACTGCATGGCGCCGCTGCCGCGCGCGTTCCAGTGGGCGGACGGCTCCGCGTACGTGAACCACGTCGAGCTCGTGCGCCGCGCGCGCGGCGCGGAGATGCCGCCCGAGTTCTGGACCGACCCGCTGATGTACCAGGGCGGCAGCGACGATTTCCTTGGCGCGCGCGACGACGTCGTGTGCCCGTCCGAGGAGTGGGGCATCGATTTCGAGGCGGAAGTCGCGGTGATCACCGGCGACGTGCCGATGAGCGTTTCGCCCGACGACGCGCTGAAGGCGGTGCGGCTTGTCACGCTCGTCAACGACGTGTCGCTGCGCAACCTGATTCCGGCCGAGCTCGCGAAGGGCTTCGGTTTCTTCCAGAGCAAGCCGGCCACCGCGTTCGCGCCGGTCGCCGTGACGCCCGACGAGCTCGGCGACGAATGGCGCGATGGCCGCGTGCACCGGCCGATGATCGTCCACTGGAACGGCAAGAAGGTCGGCCAGCCCGATGCGGGCACCGACATGGTGTTCCACTTCGGCCAGCTGGTCGCGCACGCGGCGAAGACGCGCAACCTGCGCGCCGGCTCGATCGTCGGCTCGGGCACGGTGTCGAACAAGGACGCGAAGCGCGGCTACTGCTGCATCGCCGAGAAGCGCTGCCTCGAGACGATCGAGCACGGCGCGCCGCAGACGGAGTTCATGCGTTACGGCGACACCGTGCGCATCGAGATGTTCGATGCGGCCGGCAAGTCGATCTTCGGCGCGATCGAACAGTCGGTCGCACCGCCCGACGGCGCGGCTTAAGCCGCGCGACCCGCGCGAAACCCGATCCCGGCCCGCGCGCCGGGTTTCGCCTGATGTTTGCTCGCGCAGGCTTGGCTACACTCGATCAAGCATAGGAGCAGCCCATGTCCGATCTCGCCGCGTACAGCGGTTACGAAGCACTGAAGGTGACGCGCCGCGACCACGGCGTGCTCGACATCGTGATGAGCGGCGAGGGCGCGAACCGCAGCGGTCTCGCGACCGCGAACGCGCGCATGCATCGCGAGCTGGCCGACATCTGGCGCGACGTCGACCGCGATCCCGACACGCGCGTCGCGGTGATCCGCGGCGAAGGCAAGGGCTTTTCGGCGGGCGGCGATCTCGCGCTCGTCGAGGACATGGCGAACGACTTCGACGTGCGCGCCCGCGTGTGGCGCGAGGCGCGCGACCTCGTCTACAACGTGATCAACTGCAGCAAGCCGATCGTGTCGGCGATGCATGGCCCGGCCGTCGGCGCGGGGCTCGTCGCCGGGCTGCTCGCCGACATCTCGATCGCCGCGAAGGATGCGCGCATCATCGACGGCCATACGCGGCTCGGCGTCGCGGCCGGCGACCACGCGGCGATCGTGTGGCCGCTGCTGTGCGGAATGGCGAAGGCGAAGTACTACCTGCTGCTGTGCGAGCCCGTGAGCGGCGCGGAGGCTGAGCGGATCGGCCTGGTGTCGCTCGCGGTCGAGCCGGCCGACCTGCTGCCGAAGGCGTACGAAGTGGCCGAGCGGCTCGCGCACGGTTCGCAATCGGCGATCCGCTGGACCAAGTACGCGCTGAACAACTGGCTGCGCACGGCCGGGCCGACCTTCGATACGTCGCTCGCGCTCGAATTCATGGGCTTCTCGGGGCCCGACGTGCAGGAAGGGATCCGTTCGCTGCGCGAGCGGCGCCCGCCCGACTTCCCCGGCGACGCGCCGTTCTGACGCGCGTTATGATCGAACCACGCGCGGCTGCGCGACGCATGGCGGCCGCCTCGCTCCCCCAGTCAACCAGGACGCCCGTATGACGACCGATGCCTCCGGCTCCAACCCTTTCGCCGGCTTTGCCGGTTTCAAGCCCGCCGACATGATGGACCGGATGTGGGACATGATGCGGATGTCACCGTTCGGCGGGATGGCGTCGTTTCCGGGCGCCGCGCACGGGCTGCCGCCGTCGCTGTCGAGCATGTCCGACATGATGGCGCCGCTCACGAGCGTCGAGGAACTCGACAAGCGGATCACCGATCTGCGCGCGGTCGAGCAGTGGCTGAAGCTCAATCTCGGGATGCTGCAGTCCGCGATCCAGGCGCTCGAAGTGCAGCGCGCGACGCTCGCGACGCTGCGGGCGTTCGGCGCATTCGCGCAAAGCTCGATGTCGGCGGCCGAGGAAGCGGCCGTCGCGGCGGCGCAGGCGGCGAAAGCCGCATCGGCATCGCCGGACGCCGCGGCTTCCGCGTCCGCCACGGATGCGCCGCCGGAAGGCGATGCCGCGCAGCAGGCCTTCGACCCGTCCGGCTGGTGGAACCTGCTGCAGTCGCAGTTCAACCAGCTCGCGAGCCTCGCGATGGCGCAGCCGGGCATGCAGCCCGCGGCGCCGGGCGACGCGCCGCCGGATGCGGCCGCCGCACCGCCGGAGCCGGCCGCGAAGCCCGCGCCGGCTGCCGCCGCACCGCGCAAGCCCGCGGCGAAGCGCGCGAAGCCGGCCGATTCGGCCGCGGCACGCGCGGCAGCCGCGTCGTCGCCCGCAACCCGTCCGCCGAAGCGCTCGACGTGACGCGGCGCAGATAGCAGGTCGATCATGCGGCTCGCGCTCGTTCTGATGGGAGGCGGCGCGCGTGCCGCCTACCAGGTCGGCGTGCTGAAGGCGCTGGCCGAGATCGCGCGCGAGGCCGATCCGCAACGGCACACGCTGCCGTTCGCGGTCGTGTGCGGCTCGTCGGCCGGCGCGATCAACGCGACGTCGATCGCGAGCCACGCGGACGACTTTTCGCACGGCGTGCGGCGCCTGCTCGAATTCTGGGAGCCGCTGCGTGCCGACTACGTGTATCGCACCGACTGGCTCGGCGTCGCGGCCGCCGGCGCCCGCTGGCTCGCGGCGATGACGTTCGGCTGGGCGTCCCGCCGCTCGCCGCGCGGGCTGCTCGACAACACGCCGCTCGCGCACCTGCTGCACCGCGAACTGAGCTTCCACCGGATCGAGCAGATGCTCGAGGCGCGCCTGCTGCACGCGCTTGCGGTGACGGCGCTCAGCTATTCGAGCGGCCGGCACCTCACGTTCTACCAGGCGGCCGAGCCGATCCAGGCGTGGCGGCGCGCGCAGCGCACCGCGCGGCTCGTCGACCTGTCGGCGTCGCACCTGCTCGCGTCGTCGGCCATTCCGTTCGTGTTCCCGGCCGTGCCGCTCGTGCTCGACGGGCAGATCGAGTACTTCGGCGACGGTTCGATCCGGCAGATCGCGCCGCTGTCGCCGGCGATCCACTTTGGCGCGGACCGCATCGTCGTGGTCGGCGCGGCCGACCCGCGGCCCGAGATTCCGGCCGCGAACGGCGCGGGCCTGGTGCGCGGCTACCCGACGCTCGCGCAGATCGGCCAGCAGGTGCTCGCGAGCGTGTTCCTCGACTCGATCGGCTCGGACATCGAGCGGATCGAGCACATCAACCGGATGATCGAGCACCTGCCGCATCAGGTCGAGGTCGACAGCGGTTGGCGGCACGTCGACGTGCTCGCGATCGCGCCGTCCGAGCGCATCGAGCTGATTGCCGCGAAGCACCTGAAGCAGATGCCGGCGACGATGCGCGGGCTGCTCGGCGCGATCGGCGGCAGCCAGCCGGCCGGCGCGTCGTTCGCGAGCTACCTGCTGTTCGAGGAGGCGTTCACGCGCGAACTGATCGAGCTCGGCTACCGCGACGGGCGCGCGCAGCGCGACACGCTCGCCGGCTGGATCGCGCTGGCCGACGGCGGCAGCGCGCCGGCGGCCGGCACGTCGCCGGAGGACGGCCGCGCGACAGGCGAAATACGGGTCTGACGCGCGTGAATGGCGCGAGGTTGTGTTTTCGCGACGGTCGGCCGCGACCGATCGCCGCACTGCGATGGGCGACGCGCGGCCCGGCAGGCGTCTCGGAACCGACATGTACGCGTGATATCATGGCCGCCGCCGTATACACCATATCGAGCAGCCCGCCGATCCGGCATCCGCACGGGAACCTTGCCGGGAACCCGCCTGGGGCAGGGGACGGGCGCGCCAACGAGCCGGCCAGCGCCGGCCCCCAACTCAGGCAAGCGCGGCCGGCACCGTTCGAACGGTGCGGGGCGGCGGGATGCCCAACGGCGGCGGCGCGGCCGCCCGGCTGCCGGACGTGGAATCAGCGTCCGGCGGGTCGGTTTCACGCGTAAAATTACAGTCTTGGCTGCAAAAAGCGCGCTCGGTGCGCTTTCGCGGCAACAGTCACGTTTAGCGAAGTCGCATTGCGCAGAACAGGGGTGGGACCATCATGAACACGATGCTTTATCCGGAACTTTACAGGTCGCTCGAAGCCGTCCGCTGGGACATGGAGAAGGACATTCCGTGGGACAAGTTCGACGCTTCGCTGCTCACCGACGAGCAGGCGAAGACGATCAAGATGAACGCGATCACCGAATGGTCGGCGCTGCCCGCGACGGAAATGTTCCTGCGCGACAACCAGCACGACAGCGACTTTTCCGCATTCATGAGCGTGTGGTTCTTCGAGGAGCAGAAGCATTCGCTCGTGCTGATGGAATACCTGCGCCGCTTCAAGCCGGAAATGGTGCCGACCGAAGAGGAACTGCACGCGGTGCGCTTCCAGTTCGATCCGGCGCCGCCGCTCGAGACGCTGATGCTGCACTTCTGCGGCGAGATCCGCCTGAACCACTGGTACCGCTGCGCGGCCGACTGGCACACCGAACCCGTCATCAAGCAGATCTACGAAACGATCTCGCGCGATGAAGCGCGCCATGGCGGCGCGTACCTGCGCTACATGAAGAAGGCGCTGAACAACTGCGGCGACGTCGCGCGTGCCGCGTTCGCGAAGATCGGCGTGCTGATGGCGTCGGCGCGCCGCACCGAGAAGCCGCTGCACCCGACCAACCTGCACGTGAACCAGGCGCTGTTCCCGCGCGACACCGTGCAGTCGCGCCTGCCCGATCCGGAATGGCTCGAGCGCTGGCTCGACGAACAGATCCGGTTCGACGGCGAGTGGGAAAAGAAGGTCGTCGAGCGCATCCTGCACAACCTGTCGATCCTGTTCGAGCGCACGTTCGCGACCGCGCAGGAACTGAACCGGTATCGCAAGGAAGTCACCGGCCGCCTGCAGGCCGAAAGCGGCCCGTCGTCGGCCGCGCAGCCGGCCTGAGGCCGCACGGCGCCGCGTTGCGCCGTTTCGCATCCGTTGCATGAAGCCCGCCCGGCCGGTCCGGCGGGCTTTTTATCTGGCGCCGCCGCCGCGTCCTGTCGTCAGGTCCGCCGCGCGCGCCGTTGCTCATTCCGTCCGATCGCCATCATGTCCGCCACTTTCGAACGCAAGCTGATCACCCGTGATGCCCTCGTCGCGCTGCGCGCGTCGCTGCCGTCGCCCGTCGTGTTCACCAACGGCGTATTCGACATCCTGCACCGTGGCCACGTCACGTATCTCGCCGATGCGAAAGCGCTCGGCGCATGCCTGATCGTCGGCGTGAACAGCGATGCGTCGGTGCGCATGCTCGGCAAGGGCGACGATCGGCCGATCAACCGCGAGGACGACCGCGCGGCGCTGCTCGCGGCGCTGGAAAGCGTCGACTGGGTCGTGAAGTTCGAGGAAAAGACGCCGGTGTCGCTGATCGAGGCCGTCCGTCCGGATATCCTCGTGAAGGGCGGCGATTACGACATGGATGCGCTGCCGGAATCGGCGCTTGTGCGCGGTTGGGGCGGCCGCGCGCTGGCGATTCCGTTCGAGCACGACCGCTCGACCACCGCGTTGCTGAAGAAGGTGCGCGCGCAGCAGTCCTGAGCGCGGCCTGACGAGCTCAGGGCGCGGACGCCGCGAGCGGCGCGGCCGTGACGGCCGGTGGCACGATCGGGCCGCCGACGACGGGTTGGTCGGTCGCCTGTGCCAGCGGCGTCACGCGCAGCGCGTCGGGTTGCACCTGCCGCGACAGCACGCCGGGTTCGCGCGGGCCGGCCGCCGGCAGCGGCCCGAACACGCCGCGCGCCACCACGAACGCCAGCATGTTGGCGAGAAAGAGAACAGCGATCAGCCAGCGCAACATCGTCGACACTCCTTTTCGTCGGTTCTTCGTTCAGTCGTTTCGTCGTTCAGTCGGATCGGCCACATGGCCGGCCTTTTCGTTGCTTCCATGACGGTTCGCAACAGTCAGGCAACACACCTTCGACCTTGGCCGCGCGAACGGCCTGCCGCCTGTCTCGCCGCGGCGCACCCTTCCCTATCGTCACCGCGACGAAGCCCTGCATGAGCGTTCGTCGAATCCGCCGCCGCGGCAGCGAAGCCGGCAAATTTCCGTCAATCCTGCGCGGCCGCTTCCTCGGCGATCAGCGCGAGCCCGGACAGGATCAGCGCGTCATGCCGCGTATGCGGGACCGTCAGCGCGCGCGCGACGTCGTCCGCCGCACCGCCGGCCAGCACGAGCCGCACAGGCGCCTGCCACGCATCGACGAGGTCGCGCCATGCGCGTTCGATCAGCCCGGCCTGCGCGTACAGGCAGCCGGCCGACAGCGAACGCGGCGTGTCGACCTGAAACGGTTCGGCCTGCGCGCCCGCCAGCAGCCCGCTTGCGATGTCGGTGGTCAGCGTCGGCAACTGCGCGGTGTGCGTGCCGAGCGCGCGCATCATCAGCGCCCAACCCGGGGCGATCAGCCCGCCCGTGAAGCGGCCGTCCGCGCGCAGCGCCTCGAGCGTCGTCGCGGTGCCGAACGTCGCGATCAGCAGATGCTCGCCCGGAAATGCCGCGCGCGCGCCGATCAGGCCGGCCCAGCGGTCGCTGCCGAGCTGTTCGGGCGTCGTATAGCCGTTCGTCACACCGCATTGTGCGGCGCGCGAGCGGATCGCCGCGCGCGGCAGGCCCGGCCAGCGGGCGTCGAGCAGCGCGTCGAGCCGTGCGGCCACGTCGGCGCCCGCGACGTTCGAGATCCATGCGCCGCGCGGACGCGGCAGGTTCGACCAGTCGGGATCGGCGCCGCCGTCGCGCGTGTGGCCGAACGCGCCCGTATCGACGAGCGTGCGCCGCGCGTCGGCGAGCGCCCACTTGATCCGGCTGTTGCCGGCGTCGATCAGCAGGTGCGGCTCGCTCATTGCGCCTCGCGCAGCGACACGTCGCCGGCCGCGATCGCCTGCACGCCGTTCGGCGTGTCGAGCAGCAACTGGCCAGTCGCATCGATCCCCGTCGCGATGCCGCGCACGCGTTCGACGCCCTGCTCCAGCAGGACGACTTCGCGGCCGGCGAACGCGTGCAGCGCGTGCCAGCGCGGCAGGAACGGCGCGAGCCCGTCGGCGCCGTACTGAGCAAGCGCAGGGGTGAGCGCGTTCAGCGACGCGGCGAGCGTATCGGTGAGGTTGGCCGATGCGCACGCGATCGACAGCGCGGCGGGCGGCAGCCCGCTCGCGAGTGTCGCTTCGCGCGCGCGCAGCGCGTCGACCTGCGCGGCGACGGCTTCCGCGCCGCGCACGTTGATGCCGAAGCCGATCACGACGGCGGTCGCGTCGGCGGTGGTCCAGACGGTTTCGATCAGGATCCCGGCGAGCTTGCCGACGATGCGCGGCGTGTTGTCGCCGGGGGCCGTCAGCAGCAGGTCGTTCGGCCATTTGAGCGCGACGCGCATGCCGGCATCGAGCGGCAGCGCGGCCAGCCCTTCGGCGAGCGCGACGCCGATCGCGATGCTGAGGCCGGCGAGCGCGTCGACGGGGCGCGGCACGATGCAGCCGACCGAGCAGAGCAGCGCATTGCCGGGCTGCGCGAACCACGGGCGGCCCTGCCGGCCGCGACCTGCCGTCTGCTCGAACGCGACGCGCACGAGCGGCGCGGGCAACGCGTTCGCGTTGCGCGGCAGCGCCTTGAGCCGCGTCGCGACGTCGGCGTTGGTCGAGCCGGTGGCGGCGACGATGTCGAGCGGCCACGCGCGCGGCGCGGCGTCCAGGTGCGCCTCGAGCCGGTTGCGCGCGATGTGCGCGTCGCCGGAATCGGGCGTGTCGGAGGAGGTGGGGGCGTTCATGGTGGCTATTGTAGCGACAGGGGGCTGGGGGCGCGTCGGGATGCGGGGAGGTGTTTGTCGGGGCGCTTGCCTGGATCGTCGCGACGCGTTGGCTCGAATTTCGTTGCCGTCAGGCGAAGATGTCGTGCAATCAAGCGGAAGTGCATCGTCCAGCAAAATGAAGTCTGGCCCGTTCTTGTCGGGTGATGAGGAAAACATCGTCGACCCATATAAATTGATTAGGATTTCGAATTCGTCTGATTGATTCCATTTTGCTGTTTTGGCATTTTGGATGCCAGCCATTGACGACGGGGAATCCAGATGAGCAACGGGCAAGAGTCGCCAGCATCTTCTTCTACGGTTATCCGCCGGCTTGCTGCAGAAAGCAGCGGGAGTATCCGGGCCGGCAATAAGGCAGTCATCGAACCGGGACCGGTTCGTCCTTATGCGGATGCGAAGCGTTCGGGCGCGACGTTTCGAGGTGAGTCAGCATGATTCGTTATTTCCTCGCCAAAGGTGACCGGGGCGGTAACGCCGTGATTACGGAAGGGCTGGAGTCCGTCACATGTTCTAATCCACCCCCACGCGTACAGATCGCAACGCTCTACATGAAGACCTACTGCGCAGCTTGCAAACAGGAAGGATTCATCGCGCCGGAAGGTCCGCGTTTGCCGGGCACGGGCCCCAATGGCAAACCATGGGCATTGAGCGGCGATATCAATGCATGCGGATGCAACCCGCCTCCTGTGTTCTATGCGGAGCGGGGCATGAAAATGATCGTGACCTCCGAAGAGGCGAGGGCGTCCAAGAAAGACAAGCTAGCTCAAACAGCCGATGACAAAGGGGAAGTCGTAGCGACACGAGCGGACGTCGCGCCCTGCTACGACGAACAGGTGCGTGTCGGCATAGGCACCACGTTACCGCAGAACTATCCATATCTGATCGAAATGAGTAACGGGCGCACCTTCGCAGGGTACGTGAATGGTGATGGCGTGTTGCCACGTATCCATTCCGAGACCGCCGACAGTTACACGATCTATTGGGGCGAAGACGCTCTTGTACACAAGGACTGGACGCCATGCCAAACAGCCCGACAACGGTAAGAACGAACACGACGCCCGATTCCATCAAGGGTGTGCAACTGAGGGCGGTAACATTCAAGGAGCTGTGGGACGCCTACCCGTCGGGCAATCCTTATGACAATCCGGCTTATACGAATCAATGCGCCATCCGCATGAGCGTCGCCTTTCATCGTGTCGGCGTTGAAATGAAGTCGTTTTCATCGAAACTGGTCAAGCCGCTTGCTGGTCAGTCGAGCATCGGGCGAATCCTGCTGAATGGAAAAGCAACCGCCACGCGCGCCAATGAACTCGGGGAATGGTTGAAGCTGCAGCCTTTTGCGGGCCTGGGGAGGGCGGAAAACGTCACCGGAGATGATTGGAGGGATAGAGTCAAAGGGCGAACTGGCATCATTATGTTTGACGGTTACTGGACTCGCGACGGGGAAGCAGAGGGAAACGCAAGCGGCGGGCACATTGATCTATGGAACGGCGAAAAACTCACGGGATTCGGTACTGGGCTTCGAACCCGCTGGAATATCGTGATTCCAGGATTGTGGTCTGATTTTCGTATGTCTAAAAAAATCATGTTCTTCCCGATAAAATGAAACTGTTGAAGCCCATCGTCGGTGCAATTTCTGGCTCGGTCATGGCCACGATTGTTTGTTGGGGCGGGTTGTATCTGTTCGGCGTGTTGATTCTTCACGGGAGAGGCAGTCTGTTCGATACGAACCCACATGTCGCCAACCTGTTTTTTGTTGGTTGGTTTGTGTCCCTGGTTGTGGCCTCGGTAATCGGCGGCTGGCGTGGGTATGTATGCGGACGAAACCGGGAAAGAAAAAAACGGAAAGGAGATTGAGGTGCATTGGTTCATCATGCCCGTCTCCAAATGATATGAATCAACTTTATCGCGATAAACAGAAGTGCGGACGATAGTGCTTGGTACGTTCCGTGCGTTGATCGGTTTTTCAGTGCCAAGTGTTTGCGGAATGGCTTTCGCGTGTAGTTTCCCGTTGCAGTACGGTGGAAAGATCGAGCGCGGTGTTACATCGCTTTCGAACGCGGACCGAGTCGAGCTTGCCGGTCTGTTGATCACCGTCCGTGATGGTGCGGCGAAGGACGGTCCCGTCGTAATTTACGGGTTCGCGGACGGAAGCGAACAAGATGCGATGACCGTTGCGCGTCGCCGAGCGGAATCTGTTGAGGTGTATCTTTAGAATCTTGGGATTTCGCGGAGTCGAATCAACATCGATACAAAGATGTGGCGAAACGATTCGCTCATTCTCCCGAGCCAGCGTAACCAGATCGAGATCGAGTTTATTCCCGCCTGTTCGCCTGGCTGCTGCGACAATTCTTGCGGCACAATCATGCTAGGGCGATATATCGGGATAGCATCATTTCGGCAGGGTGCGAGCGTTCTGCCAAGCCTCAGTTATTCCGATTTCGGGAGATCGAATTCAATCTGGTTTTGGGAGATTGCGTGAAGCGATTCTGGATTACGCTTTCTGGAACCATCGGTGGCTTGCTATTGACCTGGCTCTACCTTGATGCATACAGCCTTATAAGATGGCCGGAAACCCCAGGCACACCGGCGCGGGGGTGCTATGAGATCGACAAATGCCCGTTCTCATGGTGGCAAGGGCTGCTTTTCTTCACGTACTTGTTTGCGCCAGCGGTGCTCTTCAGCGTCGTCAATGCAATAGCGTATCGGCGTTGGTCATGCAAAAGATGGAGTGCAGCGCTCGGAATCGGGACCCTACTCGCGGGTCTGCTTTATCTTGAGCCTTACGTGTCCCGTTTGCTTTAGCGCCGCTCGCAATGACGGGGCGCTCGATTACCGGCACCCCGCCACACGCCTTACTGCTTTTCCATTTGCTCCAGCGCCTTGATGTCTTCCTCCGACGTCATCTCGCACGCAAGCAGCGTTTTTCCCTTCAGCGCCGGGCCCTGGCGGGCCGACACGAGGATCAGCGCGCCCCCCGGCCCGCGGACCGTCAGCCGGCGCGAATAGCCGACCGACGACGCGCCCAGCAGGTGGCCCTTCTCGGGCGTCAGCTGGTAGCGCGCGGCGAGCCGGTCGGCGACTTCGCCGTCGATGAGCACGCCGATCCCGGTACTGACGAACACGACGTGCTGGGTCGTGAAGCCGTCATGGTGGATCGGCTCCGGCAGACGAAAGACCGCGGCGCCGAGCATCGACTCGTCCGGCTTCGGATCGGTTGCCTTCGCGGTGTTGTAGATCGAATCCATCATGTCCGACGTGAACGGCGGCTTGCAGAGCGCGGCGTTGAAGATGTCGGGATGGGCGGGCGGCGCGGCGAGCGCAACGAGCGGGGCGGCGGCGACGGAAATGGCGGCGGCGCCGATGGCGGCGCGAAGCCGGGACAGGCGATCGGACATGGGTGCAGTTCTCTCAGGTTTTATTGTGAGGCTGCATGTTAAGGCATTGGCGCGCGCCGATCGACCGGCGCGCACGCCCGCGCCCCGCGATCGGTTCCGGTTCCGGACGATCGCGGGGCGCAGGTCATGCGCGTCAGGCAGCCGCGGTCCCGCTGGCGGGCGTTGGCGTTCGCGCGGGTAGACGAACCGTCACGGCGCGACGACCGGGTGCTTCAGCGCATGCGCGGTTTCGATCCACTGCGCGTGGAATTCGTCCGCGTCGGGCCGGAGTCCCAGCTCGCCGTTGCGATAGGCCATCGCAAGTGTCTGCACGGCTTCCGGCAACTCGTGTTCGGCGGCCCGGCGATACAGCGCCAGTGCGTGCGCGTCGTCGCGCGGCACGCCGCTGCCGTCGCGGTACGCGTTCGCGAGCATGAAGTCCGCGGCCGGGATCTCCGCGCGCGACGCGATCCCGAACCAGTGCGCGGCCTGCACCGGATCGGCGGCGATGCCGTAGCCGCTGCGATAGATCAGCCCGAGGTAATACGCGGCGGCCGGGTCGCCCTGTTCGGCGGCTTCGCCGAGCAGCGCGCGGGCGCGTGCGTAGTCCTTCGGGATGTCGCCGCTGCCGAGCAGCAGTGCCTTGCCGAGCGCGAGCTGCGCGCGCCGCGCGGCCGGTGCGTCGGCTTTGTCGTTCGCCTGCGCGGCGGTTTCCAGCCAGCCGCGCCCCTCGTCGCGCAGCCCCGGTTCGCGCGCGTCGACGAGCGCGATGCCGAGTGCCGCCTGCGCGGCGCCCGACCCGCGGCGTGCAAGGGTGCGCAATTGCGCGAGCGCGTGCGGCTCGGTGGCCTGCGTGACCATCGCCTGCCACTCGTCGAGCTGCGCGGCGCTCGGCGCGGGGCCGGCCCCGCGCAGGCCGGTCGCCGCGACGACGGCCGCGACGGTCACGGCCGCCGCCGCGAGCAGCGCGGCCGGCGGGAGTTTCGTGCGCAGCAGGCGCCGCGCGGCGGCGGCGAGGCCGGTTTCGGCCGGCCGCATCGTCCGGATCGGTTGCATCGCGTGTCTCATTGCGTCAGGTCGATCTCGTAAATGGCGAGGTTCTTGCCCGAGCCGTCGTCGGCCGCGACCTGCGTGATGCCGGCCAGACCGGCCGCCGCCGCGTCGCCGAGACGGTTCGGCGCGGACGCGAACTGCACGTGCGCGACCGAGCTCGCGAGCTTCGTGAAGCGCCAGCTGCGCTGCGCGCCGTCGGCCGTGCGCGTGATCTTGCCGCGCTGCTTCACGAACGCGATCAGCACGTCGCGGTTCGCATCCGGCGACGCGAAGATCGTCTTGCTGCCGTCGAGGCCCGGGAAGTTGCCGCCGCCGCTCGCGCGGTAGTTGTTGGTCGCGACGATGAACTGCGCGTTCGGGTCGATCGGCGCGCCCTTGTACGTGAGGTTCCTGATCCGGCTGCCGAGCGGCTGCGTGACGTCGATTTCGTACGCGAGATCGGCGGACGTGAACATGTCGAAGTTGTAGCCGGGGAAGGTGCTGACGAGCGGCTGCACGGTCGCCTTGGTCGGGTCGATCCGGTTGAAGCGCTTCGCGGCCGTTTCGAGCCAGTTCTTCACGTCGGCGCCGCTGACCTTCACCGCGTACACGGTGTTCGGATACAGGTACAGGTCGGCCGCGTTGTTGATCGCGAGCGCACCCGGCGCGACGTCGGTGTAGTCGCTGCCGCCGCCGAAGCCGCTCTTGAACGGCGCGCTGACCGACAGCACCGGCAGCGACGCGTACTGCGGCAGGTTCGCCTGCACGTAGGTCTTCACGTAATCGGCCTGCGCCTCGTTGACGATCTGGATCGCGCCCGGATCGCCGACATCCGCGAAGTACGAGTTCATCCGGTAGTCGGTCGAGCCGATCGGCGTCTTCACGTAGTCGATCGTCGCCTGGTGCTCGGCCGCGATCGCCGCGGATACCGACGGATCGGCCGCGACGTAGGACTTGTCGGCGTTCTGGATCGGCCGCGCCTCGACGGTCGTCTGCGACTTGTCGACGCTCCACGCCTTGCCGTCGAACTTCAGGCCGAGCTTGATCACGCCGAGGTGCTTGCCCCAGTAGTTGGCCATCACGGTCGGTACGCCGTTGACGGTGCCCTTGACCTTGTCGACGCCCGGCAGGTTGAACTGCGACACGGTGCTGTTCGCGTCCGGGAACACCTGGTGCGAGTGGCCGATCAGCATCGCGTCGATGCCAGACACAGTCGACAGCCACCAGCTGCCGTTCTCCATCGTCGGCGAATACGCGGAGTTGTCGAGGCCGCCGTGCGAGATCGCGACGACGAGATCGGCGCCCTTCGCGCGCATCTCGGGAATGTACTTCTCGGCGGCTTCCTTCAGGCCGGTCGTGTAGACCTTGCCGTCGAGCCAGCGCTTGTCCCAGTTCATGATCGCGGGCGGCGTGAAGCCGATGATGCCGATCTTCACGGGCGCGCTGACCGTCTTGCCGTCCGGCGTCGTCGCCGTCACCGTGCGGGTCAGGATCGTGTACGGCGTGAACAGCGGCGCGTTGGTCTTCGCGCTGATCACGTTCGCGAGCACCTGCGGGAAGTTCGGGCCCGCGCACTTCTTCTGCTGGGCCGGGGCCGGCAGGCCGTCGACCTCGAACGTGTTGCCGGTCACCTGCGACAGGTAGGGCAGCCCGTAGTTGAATTCGTGGTTGCCGATCCCGCCGCCGTCGAATTTCGCGGCGTTCATCACCTTGTAGATCGCGAGCGTCTGGTCGCAGCCGACCGGCTTCACGAGCGCCTGGTAGTCCGACAGCGCGGTGCCCTGGATCGTGTCGCCGTTGTCGAGCAGCAGCGTGTTCGGATACTGCGCGCGCGCCTGCGCGATCAGCGTCGACACGCGCTCGAAGCCGAGCGAATTGTCGGCGGCGAGCTTGAAATAGTCATACGACAGCACGTTGGTGTGCAGGTCGGTCGTCTCGAGCAGCGCGAGCGTGGCCTTCGTGCCGACCGGCGTCTGGGCCTGCGGCTGCGACGGCGGCGGGGCGGAGATGTCGTCGCCGCCGCAGCCGGCGAGGGCAAAGGCGAGGCTGGCGAGCGCGGTGGCGGCCGGTACGCGGCGGCGGGAAAGCGGGGGGAAACGCATCGGTTGTCCTGTTTGGAGTTCTGTTCTGTTTTGGCGAGGTGCGCAACACAATGGCGGCGCGGGGCGCCGACGGCCTGAGGTGCGGCGCGTGAGAGTATCGAAAGGAAACGTGACGGAAGAATGAAAGGTGACGACGCGGGCAGCGGGCCGCGGTGTGCGGCGGCCGACGAGCAGACCCGGGCCGGGCGCCCCCAGCCAGGCGCCCTCACGGAAATCCTCACGTCGCGGCGCCGGGCGGTTCGCTACAATGGCCGCTGTCATCCTTTTGCAAACAACCTGCCCTTGGACTTCGAGACTCCTCCCGGCCTGTCGGTCGACGCCGGCGGCCAGGGCCGGACGGTGCGCCTGTACGGCCAGTGGACCGCGCTCGCGCTCGCGCGCAATCGCGGCGCGGTCGCGCGTCGCGTCGCGAGCATCGGCTCCGGGCGCGTGAGCGAATGGGACCTGTCCGGCATCGAGCGGCTCGATCACGTCGGCGGCCAGGCACTGTGGCGCGTGTGGGGCCGCAAGCTGCCGGCCGGCGTCGCGCTGAGCGCCACGCAGCGCACGATCTTCGAGCGCATCGAGCGGCTCGACAGCGCGCGCGAGGCGCCCGAGCGCGTCGTGCGCTTCGATCCCGTCACGCGGCTCGGCCAGGCGATCTTCTCGTTCGGCGAACACCTGCAGGGCGGCATCGCGATGTTCGGCCTCGTGATCCTCGATGCGCTGTCGGTGCTGCGCCACCCGCGGACCATGCCGTGGAAGGAAACCTCGGCGAACATCTACAGCGCCGGCGCGCAGGCGCTGCCGATCACCGCGCTCGTCGCGTTCCTGATCGGCATCGTGCTCAGCTACCTGTCCGCGCAGCAGCTGCAGATGTTCGGCGCGAACCGCTACATCGTGAACATCCTCGGGCTGTCGGTGATCCGCGAGCTCGGGCCGGTGCTGTCGGCGATCCTCGTCGCGGGCCGCTCGGGTTCGGCGATCACCGCGCAGATCGGCGTGATGCGCGTGACCGAGGAGCTCGACGCGATGCGCGTGATGGGCATCCCGCACGGGCTGCGGCTGATCCTGCCGCGCGTGCTCGCGCTCGGCGTCGCGATGCCGCTGCTCGTGATGTGGACCAACATCATCGCGCTGACCGGCGGCGCGCTCGCCGCGAAGCTCGTGCTCGGGATCGACGTCAACTACTTCGTGCGCTCGCTGCCGGGCGTCGTGCCGATCGCCAACCTGTATATCGGCGTCGGCAAGGGTGTCGTGTTCGGCATGCTGATCGCGCTGGTCGCCTGCCATTTCGGCTTCCGGATCAAGGCGAACTCGCAGAGCCTCGGCGAAGGCACGACCACGTCGGTCGTGTCGTCGATCACAGTCGTGATCCTCGCCGACGCGGTGTTCGCGATCCTGTTCCAGAACGTGGGGCTCGGATGAACGCGTTGAACGAATCGGCGGCCGATACCGGCGACCTCGTGATCGAGGTGCGCAACCTGACGAAGCGCTACGGGCGCAACATCATTCACCAGAAGCTCGACTTCGACGTGCGGCGCGGCGAGATCGTGTCGGTCGTCGGCGGTTCGGGCTCGGGCAAGACCACGCTCGTGCGGCAGATCCTTGGCCTCGAGCGGCCGACGTCGGGCACGATCAAGGTGTTCGGCGAGGATACGGCGACGATCGACGACGCGAGCGCGCGGATGATGCGCACGCGCTCGGGGATGCTGTTCCAGCAGGGCGCGTTGTTCTCGTCGATGACGGTGTTCGACAACGTCGCGCAGCCGCTGCGCGAGCTCGGCCGCGTGCCGCCGGACCTGCTGCACGACATCGTGATGCTGAAGCTCGAGATGGTCGGGCTGCCGTGCAAGCACGCGTCGAAGATGCCGGCCGCGCTGTCGGGCGGGATGGTGAAGCGGGTCGGCATCGCGCGCGCGATCGCGCTCGAGCCCGAACTGCTGTTCCTCGACGAGCCGACGGCCGGCCTGGACCCGCAGGCATCGGACGAATTCGTCGAGCTGATCGCGACGCTGCATCGCACGCTCGGGCTGACCGTCGTGATGGTGACGCACGATCTCGACACGATGGTCGCGCTGTCGACGCGCGTCGCGGTGCTGGCCGACCGCAAGGTGCTGGTCGCCGCGCCGGTCGAGGAGGTCGCGAACGTCGACCATCCGTTCATCCACGAATATTTCCTGGGGCTGCGCGGGCGCCGCGCATTGCAGGCGCTGCCGCCCGAGCGGCGCGCGAAGCTGCCGAAGGCGGCCCTCGAACCGGCGCTGTCGAGCGTCGAGCTGTAGGCAAGGCAAGGAGCAAGGAATCCGCGAATGGAAAACAAATCACATGCGTTCTGGGCCGGCCTGTTCACGATCGCGCTGACGCTCGCGATCGCGGGCACCGTGTTCTGGTTCAACGTCGACCGCACCGTGCGCGTGCCGTACGACCTGCTCGCGCGCACCAACGTGACGGGGCTGTTCCCAGACGCGGCCGTGCGTTTTCGCGGCCTCGACGTCGGCAAGGTGCAGTCGATCGGCTTCGATCGCACGCATCCGGGCCAGATCCGGATCCGGATTCTCGTCGACCACGATGCGCCGATCACGCAGTCGACCTACGGCAGTCTCGGTTTCCAGGGCGTGACGGGCATCGCGTTCGTGCAGCTCGAGGATACGGGCCGCGACCTGGCGCCGCTGCCGTCGTCGCCGAAGGCGATCGCACAGATCCCGATGCGGCCGAGCCTGTTCGACCAGATCCAGGAGCGCGGCGACGTGCTGCTGCGGCAGCTCGAACTGGCCGCGAAGAGCGCGAATGCGCTGATGTCGCCCGAGATGCGCGAGCAGTTGCGCGCGACCGCCGAAAGCCTGCAGCACGCGGCCGACGGCGCGACGACGCTGTCGAAGCAGCTCGCCCCGGCCGTCGCCGCGCTGCCGGAGACGATGCACCAGGTGAACCGCACGATGGCGTCGGCGAACACGCTGCTGCAGCCGAACGGGCCGCTCGTGTCGAACCTGAACAAGGCCGGCACGGCCGCGGAGCAGGTCGGCGTCGCGCTGAACGATCTCAACGCGCGCGTGCAGTACGACACGCTGCCGCGCTTCAATGCGCTGGCCGGCAGCGTCGGCGACGCGTCGCGGCAATTGAAGGACGTCGCCGGTGAACTCGGCCGCAACCCGAGCAGTCTGTTGTTCGGTACGCCTGGCTCGGCGCCCGGGCCCGGTGAAGCGGGCTTTGTGTGGCCGGGTGCGACGGCCGGACAGTGACGCCCATCGAAACCGGAAACATCATGCAGGAACACGCCATGCCACGAATCCTTGACCGCGCGCTGCGTCCGGCCGCGGCCGCGCTCGCCGTGCTGACGCTCTCGCTTGCGGCCGGCTGCGCCGGCAACAGCGCGGCGCTGTCGAATGTCCGCTACGACCTCGGGCCGGCTGCTTCGGTCGTGACGGCCGGCGCGGGCCCCGCGCTGAAGGTGCTCGACGTCGCCGCGCCCGATGCGCTCGATTCGGACAAGTTCGCGTATCGCCTCGCGTACGCGGATGCGCAGCACGTGGCCGTCTATCGCGACAGCCGCTGGACGGCACCGCCCGCGCAACTGCTCACGCAGCGGCTGCGCGGCGCGCTGTCGGCGCGCGGCGCGGTGCTCGAAGGCTCCGACGGCGTGCGCGCGCCGACCCTCAAGGTCGACCTGAACGAATTCGAGCAGGTGTTCGACGGCCAGTCGCAGAGCCACGGCGCCGTCACCGCGCGCGCGACGCTGACGCTGGACGGCAAGGTGCTCGGCCAGCGCACGTTCGTCGCGCGCGCACCGTCGAGCACGCCCGATGCGGCCGGCGGTGCGCGCGCGCTCGCGGCGGCGAGCGACGAGCTCGTGTCGCAGATCGCCGCGTGGGTCGGCATGCAGGCGTACGCGGGCACGCCGTGACGCGTGCCGCGCAGCCGCGATGAACGCGCCCGGCGCGCCCCGCGCGTCGTCGCTCGCGCGGCAGGCCTTTGCCGCTTACGCGGCGCTCATCGTCTACGCATCGCTGTATCCGTTCGAAGGCTGGGTGTCGCTCGGCATCGGACCGTTCGACTACTTGTTCGCGCCGATGCAGCGCTACGTGACCGCATTCGACGTGGTCACGAACGTGCTCGGCTATTTGCCGTTCGGCGCGCTCGGCGTGCTCGCGCTGCACCCGCGCTGGCGCGGCGTTGCCGCGACGCTGATCGCGGGCGGGCTCGGCGTGCTGCTGTCGGGCTCGATGGAGGCGTTGCAAACCTACTTGCCGACGCGCGTCGCATCGAATCTCGATCTCGCGGCCAATGCGCTCGGCGCGCTGCTGGGCGCGGCGCTCGTCGCGCCGGCCACGGGCGCGCTGCTCGACCGCGGCGCGCTGCGCCGGCTGCGCTTCGCGTGGTTCGAGGTGGACGGCGCGACGCCGCTGCTGCTCGCCGGGCTGTGGCCGTTCGCGATCCTGTTTCCGTCACCGTTCCTGTTCGGTATCGGCGACTGGCCGGCCGCGCTGTGGGAGCGCGCCGACGCGTCGATGCAGGACGCGTTGCTCGCGTGGCTGCCGGCCGCGTGGCGCGTAAGCGAATGGCCCGAGCGCGTCGACGGCTGGTTGTCCGACTCCGCGTGGGAAGCCGCGCTCGGCGGGCTGATGCTGTTCGCCGCGCTGGCGATCGCGTCGCTCGCGATGCGGCCGCGCGCGCCGCGCATCCGGCTCCTGATCGCGTTCGTCGCCGCGACGCTCGTGCTGAAGGCGGCCGCTACGTTCATGCAGTCGGCCACCGGCCTCGTCGTCGTGTGGGCGACGCCCGGCGCGCGGCTCGGGATCGAGCTCGGTTTCGCGGCCGCGCTCGTCGCGCTGCGCGTGCCGGCGACGTGGCGCGCAACGCTCGCGGCGCTCGCGCTGCTGGCCGGCGTGGCGCTCGTCAACCTGCTGCCCGTCAATCCGTTCTTCGACTTCACGCTGTCGGGCTGGCGGCAGGGCCGCTACGTGCACTTCAACAGCATCGCGCGCTGGCTCGCGTGGATCTGGCCCTACGCGGCGCTGATCTGGCTCGGCCAGCGCGTCGAGCACGCGTGGCTGCCGGCCGCGTTGCGCCGCTGACGCGGCGCTTCGGGCGGGGCGGCCGCTGCTTCGTCGCGGGCAGCGGTGCGCGCCGGTCGCTATAATCGTCCGGACCATCATCCGTTGCCCCGTGCAACGGCAATCGCTCCTCTTTCCGCACGGCATCGCGCCGGGCCGCTCGCCACCATCATGGATTCCTACTACCAGCACCACGTCTTCTTCTGCCTGAACCAGCGCGACCCGGGCGCCGAACGCCCGAGCTGCGCGCAATGCGACGCGCAGACCATGCAGGAATACGCGAAAAAGCGCGTGAAGGAACTCGGCCTCGCGGGGCCCGGCAAGGTCCGCATCAACAAGGCCGGCTGCCTCGACCGCTGCGAGGAAGGGCCCGTGATGGTCGTGTATCCGGAAGGCACGTGGTACACGTATGTCGACCAGGCCGACATCGACGAGATCGTCGAATCGCACCTGCGCGACGGCAAGGTCGTCGACCGTCTGAAGATCTGAGCAGGCCGGCCGAATGAACGTTCATACGCAGAAGTCGCTGATCGCGGGCCCGGTCGGGCAGATCGAAATCGCGGTCGACCTGCCCGACGCCGTGCGCGAAGGCGGCGCCGCGCCGCGCGGCATCGCGCTCGTCGCGCATCCGCATCCGCTGTTCGGCGGCACGATGGACAACAAGGTCGCGCAAACGCTGGCGCGTACGCTGGTCCAGCTCGACTACGTCGTCTACCGGTCGAACTTCCGCGGCGTCGGCGCGACCGAAGGCGTGCACGACAACGGCACCGGCGAAGCCGACGACCTGCTCGCGGTGCTCGCGCACATGCGCGCGCAGCCCGCGTATGCGGACCTGCCGCTCGTGCTCGCGGGCTTCTCGTTCGGCACCTTCGTGCTGTCGCACGTCGCGAAGCGGCTGCGCGACGCGGGCGAGACGATCGAGCGGATGGTGTTCGTCGGTACGGCCGCGAGCCGCTGGCAGGTGGCCGACGTGCCCGAGAACACGCTCGTGATCCACGGCGAAACCGACGACACGGTGCCGATCGCATCGGTGTACGACTGGGCGCGGCCGCAGGAGCTGCCGGTCGTCGTGATCCCCGGCGCCGAGCATTTCCTCCATCGCAAGTTGCACGTGCTGAAGCGCATCATCGTCGACGCGTGGCGCTGACCGGCTGACCGCCGACGGCTCACGTCGCGCACCCGGCACCCGCCGGATGCGCCACTTCACCCGCGCGACATCGCGCCGCAGCGTGCGGCGCAACCCGACTTGCACACCGCCTGCGCGCGCTTTTCGCGCGGCTTCGAGCGTGATGACCCGCGGCGCACCCGCGCTATGCTCTCGAAGCCGGTATGCGGCCGTCCGGCGACCGTGCCGTGTCCGACGCCAATCCGTACTGATGTGCTGCACCTTCGCGCCCGTGGCGGCGTGGCAATTCCTCGCGATGCCGCTGCGCATCGCCGCGGTTTGCGCGTTGCCGCGAGCGTGAATCCGCCGGCACATCGGCACCGCCTGGCAGCGGGCACGACACCCGGTTCGCGAAAACGCCCTTCGCGGCCACGTATAATGGCCGCATTCCGCGTCGCCCGCGGCCCGGCTGGGCCCATGCGGCGCTCGTTTCGCCGCCTGTCCGCCCGCTCGCGACGGCCGCGAACCGAACGCGTCCGCACGAGTCCAACCGGCGCGTTTCGCGTCGCCCGACGATTTCGGGCGAGTGCCCGAAACGCCCGCCGCCTTGCCGTTCAACCCTGCGCGTTTCGCACCGCACTTTCTGCCATCAGCCTGAATCGATCATGCGTCTGTCTCCCCAAGGCCTCAAGTCCCTCGCTTCCTCCATCGCCTTTGGCACCGCCGCGCGTAACGTCGCGCTCGGCGTGATGCTGCCTGTCGCGCTCGCGTCGACGATCGTCGTCGCCGAGGCGAAGCCGGCCGCCAAGGCCAAGGCCGCGCATGCGGCGCCGGCCGCCGCCGCCGAGCAGTTCACCGGCGCGCCCGCGACCTACATGCCGGGCGCGGTGCCGCCGCCGGGCGTGAACGCGCGCTCGTGGGTGCTCGTCGATGCGACGAGCAATACGGTGCTCGCGTCGGGCAATGCGGACGAGCGTGTCGAGCCCGCGTCGCTGACCAAGCTGATGACGGCCTACCTCGTGTTCGAGGCGCTCGACAAGAAGAAGATCTCGATGGAGCAGATCGTCACGCCGAGCGACGCGGTACGCCGCGTCGGCCGCGACGAGTCGCGCATGTTCATCGAGGCGAACAAGCCGGTGTCGGTGCACGACCTCGTGTACGGGATGATCATCCAGTCGGGCAACGACGCCGCGATCGCGCTGGCTGAACTCGTCGGCGGCAGCGAAGGGCAGTTCGTCAACATGATGAACGACGAGGTCAAGCGCCTCGGCATGAAGGGCACGCATTTCGCCGACGTGAACGGCATGCCCGACCCGAACCACTACACGACGGCCGGCGATCTCGCGAACCTGTCGGCCCACCTGATCCGCGATTTTCCGCAGTACTACAGCATCTTCTCGGAGAAGGAATTCAAGTACAACAACATCCGCCAGGGCAACCGCAACCGTCTGCTGTGGCTCGACCCGACGGTCGACGGCCTGAAGACGGGCCATACGCAAGCGGCCGGCTACTGCCTGATCGCATCGGCCAAGCGCGCGATTCCGGGCGTGGACGGCCAGCGCCGCCTCGTGTCGGTGATGATGGGCGAGCAGAAGGAAGGCGAGCGCACGCAGGACAGCATGAAGATGCTGAACTACGGCTACAGCGCGTTCGATTCGGTGCGCCTGTTCAAGGGCGGCCAGGCGATCTCGACGCCGCGCATCTACAAGGGCAAGGAAAACACCGTGCAGGTCGGCGTGAAGAGCGACCAGTGGGCGACCGTGCCGCGCGGCCTCGGCGACAAGGTCAAGACGGAAGTCGACGTCAATGCGCCGCTGATCGCGCCGCTCGCGGAAGGCCAGCAGGTCGGCACCGTGAAGATCGTCGCCGACGGCAAGACGCTGTCCGAATTCCCGGTCGTTGCGCTGCAGGCGGTGCCGGAAGCGGGTATCTTCGGGCGTATCTGGGACTCGATCCTGCTGATGTTCAGCAAGAAGAAGTAAGCACGACGGGCCTTTGTTTTCACGACTTCATCCCCATCTGTCATAGCCATGAGCCAAGCCGAATTCGAACCGATCGTCTACCTCAGCGTCTCGTCGCAGGAGGAACTGGTGCCGCTGTCGGAAGCCCGTGTCCCGGTGCTCGACCGCGGGTTCATCTTCGGCGACGGCGTGTATGAAGTCGTCCCCGTTTATGCGCACGACGGCGCGCACGTGCCGTTCCGGATCGAGCAGCATCTGGAGCGGCTCGCGCGCAGCCTGAAGAAGATCGGCATCGAGAACCCGCACGACGCGGCCGGCTGGCGCGCGCTGATCGAGCGCGTCGTCGCGGCGAATGCCGAGGGCCTCGGCGACGGCAACGCACTCGTCTACCTGCAGGTGACGCGCGGCGTCGCGAAGCGCGGCCATGCGTTCCCGGCGAACACGGTGCCGACGGTGTTCGCGATGACGAGCCCGCTGCGCCTGCCGCCGGAAGAGGAGCGCGCGAAGGGTGTGCGCTGCGTGACGGCCGAGGATCGCCGCTGGCTGCATTGCGACATCAAGTCGATCTCGCTGCTCGGCAACGTGCTGATGGCGCAACATGCGGCCGAACGCGACGCGTTCGAGACGCTGCAGTTGCGCGACGGCTACCTGACCGAAGGCTCGTCGTCGAACGTGTGGATCGTGAAGAACGGCGAGCTGCTCGCGCCGCCGCGCAGCAACAAGATCCTCGAAGGGATCCGTTATGCGCTGGTCGAGCAGCTTGCCGACGAATGCGGCATTCGGTTCGTCGCACGCGAGATCAGCGAGGTCGAGCTGCGTGCCGCGGACGAGATCATGATCACGTCGGCCACGAAGGAAGTGCTGCCCGTCACGTCGCTCGACGATCTGCCCGTGCAGGGCGGCAAGCCGGGCCCCGTGTTCGCGGCGTTGTACGACGCGTACCAGCGTGCGAAGGCACGCGAGTTTGAACAGTTTGACCTAACCCGGAGAAAATGATGAGCGAACCGACCAAAACCGTCGAGGTCACCGGCGCGATCGAGACCCGGAAGGAGTCGCTGCTGGAGTTCCCGTGCGATTTCCCGATCAAGATCATGGGCAAGGCGCACCCCGAGTTCAAGGACACGATCTTCAAGGTCGTCGCCGTGCACGACAACGAGATCGATGTCGAGAAGATCGAGGAGCGCGCGTCGAGCGGCGGCAATTACACGGGCCTCACGATCACCGTGCGCGCGACGAGCCAGGAACAACTCGACAACATCTACCGCGCACTGACCGGCCATCCGATGGTCAAGGTCGTACTTTAAGCGCCTTCCATCCTCCTTCCTGCGCGCACTCGGCGGGGGTCTTCCCCGCCGCGCGCCGCGCGTCCAGCTCGTCGCACAATCGCTTGTATTCGGCGACTTCCTCGAGCAGCCAGGTCCTGAACGCCTGCACGCGCGGCGTGTTCAGCAGCGGCGGCGGACACACGAAAAAATAGTGCCACGGGCTCGGCCCGTCGATGTCGAACAGGCGCACGATGCGCCCGTCCAGCAGGTCGTGCACCGCGAGCGAGCGGCGCACCAGCGCGATGCCCTGGCCGTCGATCGCGGCCAGCAGCAGGTTCGACGAATCCTGGTACAGAATCCCCCGCTTCGGCTCGGTCAGCGTATCGAGCCCCGCCGCGTCGAACCACGGCCGCCACAGCTCGTCGTCCGAGCGCAGCAGGTTGTAGTGCACGAGATCGGCGGGCGTCTGCGGCAGCTTGCCGCCGTTCAGCGTCGGTGCGCACGCCGGAAAGAACACTTCCTCGAACAACGGCTCGACATGCAGCCCCGGATAGGTGCCGAAACCGAAGCGGATCGCGAGATCCACGTCGTCGCGCGCGAAATCGGTGAGCGAGTTGGTCGATTGCAGCTCGACGTCGATTTCCGGATGCCGCTCGATGAACCTGCCGATGCGCGGCGTGATGAAGCGCGCGGCGAACGACGACAGCATCGACACCACGAGGCGCCGGTCGCGGTCGCTCGCGCGCACGTCGCGGGTCGCGTCGGCGATCACCATCAGCGCGCCGCGCACCTGCTGCGCGTAGCGCATGCCGGCGTCGGTCAGGCACAGCCGCTTGCCGTTGCGCGTGAAAAGCTGCACGCCGAGCTCTTCCTCGAGCGCGCGCACCTGGTGGCTGACCGCGCCGTGCGTGACGAACAGCTCGTCGGCGGCGCGCGAGAAATTCTCGTGACGGGCGGCGGCTTCGAACGCGCGAATCGCATTCAGCGCAGGTAGCTGTCGGAGGTCCATTTGCTAATTTTCCTCACATCGACGTGAAAATTGGTCGTTTGGTCGGACGCCTTGAAGTGACTACGATTGTAGCCATCGAAGCATTTATTGGCGGAGTCGATCATGCAAGAAATTTCTTCAAGCATCACGTTCGAAATCCCCGCGGGCGAAACCGTGCCGATGAAGGTGCAACGCAGCACGCGGCTGGTTGTCCAGTGCGGGCCGGTGTGGGCCACGCGCAGCAACGACGTCGACGACTACTTCCTGGTCGACGGCGAGACGCTGAAGCTGCGCCGCGGCGAGCGGCTGTGGCTCAGCGCGGAAGGCCGGGAGGGCGCGTGCGTCGCGTTCTCGGTGTCGCGGCCGACCCGGGAGGTCGCGCTCGGCGGGCTGGCACGGCTGCGCGAACGCGTCACCGCGCTGTTCCATGACGGATGGCGCACCGTCTGACCGGCATTTTGTCCGACGGATACCGGGTATCCGTCCCTTTCCAGGGCCGGCGAGACCCATGGGTTTTCGGTAAACTACCGCCCATGTCCGTTTCGCCGGTTTCCATCGTGTCCACGCCTGTCGCCGTTTCCGCAACGCCCGCCGAATCGCCGGTTCACCCGGTCACCGTGCGCTGGCGGGGCGTCGAGCCCTACGAAACGAGCTTCGACGCGATGCGCGCGTTCACCGACACGCGCACGGCCGACACCGGCGACGAGATCTGGGTGGTCGAGCATCCGCCCGTCTACACGCTCGGCCAGGCCGGCGACCCGGCCCACCTGCTGGTGGCCGACAGCGGCGTGCCGCTCGTGAAGGTCGACCGCGGCGGACAAATCACCTACCACGGCCCCGGCCAGATCGTCGTCTACCTGCTGCTGGACCTGCGCCGGCGCAAGCTGATGGTGCGCACGCTCGTGACGAAGATCGAGGAGGCCGTGATCGAAACCCTCGCGGCGTATAATCTCGCTTCGGTCCGCAAGGCGGGCGCGCCCGGGATCTACGTGGCATCCGGCGCGCACGAAGGCGCGAAAATCGCGGCCCTCGGCCTGAAGATCCGCAACGGCTGCAGCTATCACGGGCTGAGCCTGAACGTGAAGATGGATCTGCGCCCGTTTCTTGCGATCAACCCGTGCGGCTATGCCGGACTGGAAACTGTCGACATGGCGAGCCTCGAGGTTGCCGCCGACTGGAACGACGTCGCCCACACGCTGGTGCGCCGTCTGATCGCCAACCTCGACGGCGCATCCGCGGCCGCCGACAAGCCGCAGGCACTGGAACATTCGAATGACTGACGTTACCGCTTCTCCCGCACCGGCCGATTCGGCCGCGACCCCGGCCTACGATCCGACCGCCAAGCAGAAGGCGCAGGCGAAGACGGCGCGCATCCCGATCAAGGTCATTCCGATCGAGAAGCTGAAGAAGCCCGAGTGGATCCGCGTGAAGGCGGCCACCGGCAGCTCGCGTTTCAACGAGATCAAGACGATCCTGCGCGAGCACAACCTGCACACCGTGTGCGAGGAAGCGAGCTGCCCGAACATCGGCGAATGCTTCGGCAAGGGCACCGCGACGTTCATGATCATGGGCGACAAGTGCACGCGCCGCTGCCCGTTCTGCGACGTCGGCCACGGCCGTCCCGATCCGCTCGACACCGATGAACCGAAGAACCTCGCGCGCACGATCGCCGCGCTGAAGCTCAAGTACGTGGTGATCACGAGCGTCGACCGCGACGACCTGCGCGACGGCGGTGCCGCCCACTTCGTCGAGTGCATCCGCGAAACGCGCGAGCAGTCGCCGGACACGCGCATCGAGATCCTGACGCCGGACTTCCGCGGCCGTCTCGACCGCGCGATCTCGATCCTGAACGCCGCGCCGCCCGACGTGATGAACCACAACCTCGAAACGGTGCCGCGCCTGTACAAGGAAGCGCGCCCGGGTTCGGACTACGCGCACTCGCTGAAGCTGCTGAAGGATTTCAAGGCGCTGCATCCGCACGTCGCGACGAAGTCGGGCCTGATGGTCGGCCTCGGCGAGACCGAAGAGGAAATCCTGCAGGTGATGCGCGACCTGCGCGCGCACGACGTCGACATGCTGACGATCGGCCAGTACCTGCAGCCGTCCGAGCACCACCTGCCGGTGCGTGCGTATGTGCATCCGGATACGTTCAAGATGTACGAGGAAGAGGCGTACAAGATGGGCTTCACGCACGCGGCCGTCGGCGCGATGGTGCGTTCGAGCTATCACGCCGACCTGCAGGCGCATGGGGCCGGCGTGGTCTGAGCGTCGCGTTCCCGCTGCATTCACGCAGTCGAAAAAGCCCGCAGCGATGCGGGCTTTTTTGTTGGGGCTGCTCGGAATATGCCCAACCGGCCGAATTGATCTCCGGCCGGTTGTGCTCGAGCATGGGTGGTGACGACGAAGTGTCGGTCCGTGTGATACGCCAAGGTTGCTGCCGATGGTGTTCGCGTTGTGCGCGACAGCATGCTGTTTCTCGGCGATATTCTTTAAGGTATCCGATAGGAGCTTTTATCTAATTTTATGATTCTCATGAGAGCTATTACAGATCCAATGACCTTGAGATCGTTGGATCTCCTCCTATAATAGGTCTCATGGAAACCGTAAATCGAGATAAAGGTCCGGGTGAGAGCCATAAGGATGAGCGACCCCTGCCTGTCACCGTGCAGCGTACGCTCAAGAAACTGGGCAGCGACATCAATCGCGGCCGGCGTCGGCGCGGCTTGACGCAACAGGCACTGGCCGAGCGCGTCGGTGCGGGGCTCAGCACGATCAAGCGTCTGGAGGCCGGCGATCCGCGCATGCAACTGCATGTGCTCGCGCGCGTGCTCCAGGTGTTCGGTGAACTCGACCGGCTGAGCGATCTCCTCGACAGCGCACAGGACGACGTCGGGCTTGCGCTGATGGACGAGCAACTGCCGCGGCGGATTCGCACGCGCAAGAAAACCACCCACGCATTTTGAGTAGCGAATGAACGGCAAAGCGATCAAACCGGATATCAGCGAGGCGCTGGACCTGCATATCGGCACGGCCGGGTTGCCTGTCGGGCAGGTGCTGTACGTGAGTCAGGGGCGGCGTGAGTTGTCCCAGTTCGTCTACGACGAGACCTGGCTGACGCATCCCGATCGCTTCGAGATTTCTCCCGACCTGCCGCTGCAACCCGGCTATCACACCCGTCGCGCGCCGCGTGCCGTGGATTCGGTCTTTCACTTCGCGCTCGCCGATACGGAGCCCGATGCATGGGGCCGGCGCGTCATCGATCGCGCGCACGCGAAGCTGCGCCGGACCCAGCCCGACCTGAGGCCACTCAACGAGCTGGATTATCTGTGTGCGGTGGACGACTTCAGCCGGGTCGGTGCGCTGCGCCTCTGTCGTGCGGGCCAGTACCTGCGGACCGAAGAGGGCGGTCGCCGGACCACTCCGCCGTTCATCGAGCTCGAGCGGATCGCCGATGCCACTCGCGCGCTCGAGGCGGGCACCGATACGACCGCCGATCTGCGTTACCTGCAGGGCAAGGGTACGTCGCTGGGCGGCATGCGCCCGAAATGCACGGTACTGGACGAGCATGGCAGGTTGGCGATCGGCAAGTTTCCGAGTATCGGCGACACCATCAGCGTGACGCGGGCCGAAGTGCTCGCGCTGCGTCTCGCGCGCGCGGCCGGGATCGACGCGGCGGGGGCGCGATGCGTGAAGGTAGGCGGCACGCCAGTCGCGCTCATCGAGCGGTTCGACCGGACCGACGACGGTCTTCGCATTCCGTATCTGTCTGCCGCATCGATGCTTCAGGCATCCCGCCATGAAGAGCATGCCTATACCGAGATCGTGGACGTCATGCAGCAGCGCGGCGCGCGTCCGCTCGACGATGTCCGCCAGCTCTGGCGGCGCCTGGTGTTCAACCTGCTCATCACGAACACCGACGACCATCTGCAGAATCTCGGTTTTCTGTACGACGGCGACGGGCGCTGGAGGCTCGCACCCGCGTTCGACGTGAATCCGATGCCCGGCAAGCTGCGTGAATCGAAAACGTGGCTTACCGAGGATACCGGTCCTATCGATTCGATCGACATGCTGCTCGAAACATGCGGCTATTTCGCATTGACGCGCGAGCAGGCGCTTGCCGTGACGGGCGAGGTGTTCGATGGGATTCAGGGCTGGCGGCGCGTTGGCCAGTCGGCCGATATCGGCATGACGGCCCGCGAGCTCGACGATCTCGAGGATGCGTTCGAACACGCTCAGACGGAACGGGCGCGCGCGCTTCTCGGCAGACCGCTGCGCCGCATCGCACACGAAGGCTGACCGATTCACGCCCATCAAGGCCGCGCATGACTCAAGTCGGGCATGTTCTCAATGAAACGTGCCACCCGCGCCCCCGCACCGCAACCGCCACCCGACCGGACGCGCAATCCGGTCGAGCGTGGAAAGCAAAGCTGAAACGGCATCGATAGCTTCGCAGGATAAGTTCGCTCCCGCCGCGCGCAAAGCTCCTATAGTCGGCTCTCCCGCAGCAATGCCCGCATTCCGAAGGAGAGCCGCATGTCCCGTTTCAGCTTCATCCGCCGCGCCGTCGTCGCGCTGACCGCCCTGGCCGCGTTCGGCGCGGCACACGCCGAATCGCGCGAAGTCGTGATCGCGTACCAGGACATGGTCGTGCCGTGGCGCTACGCGCAGGCGAGCGGTGAAGTCGAAAAGGCGACCGGCTACAAGGTGACGTTCCGCAAGCTCGACAGCGGCGCCGACGTGATCCGCGCACTCGCGTCGGGTTCCGTGCAGCTCGGCGAAGCCGGTTCGAGCCCGATCGCGGCCGGGTTGTCGCAGGGGCTCGACATCTCGCTGTTCTGGGTGCTCGACAACATCAACGACGCCGAGGCGCTCGTCGCGCGCAACGGCTCGGGCGTCACCAGCATCGCAGCGTTGAAGGGCAAGAAGATCGGCGTGCCGTTCGTGTCGACGTCGCATTTCCATACGCTCGTCGCGCTGCAGGCCGCGGGCGTCAATCCGAACGACGTGAAGATCGTCAACCTGCGTCCGCCGGAAGTCGCGGCCGCCTGGGCGCGCGGCGACATCGACGCGACCTATATCTGGGATCCCGTGCTCGCGAAGGTCAAGCAATCGGGCACCGTGCTGACGACGTCGGGCCAGGTTGCGAAAGAAAGTGGCAAGGCGACCTTCGACGGCTTCGTCGTGAGCCGCAAGTTCGCGCGCGACAACCCCGAGTTCGTCGCGCGTTTCGTGAAGGTGCTCGCGGCCGCCGATGCCGACTACCGTGCGCATGCGGCCGCGTGGAAGGTCGGCTCGCCGCAGGTCGCGGCGGTGGCGAAGGTGTCGGGCGCGAACGCGCAGGACGTGCCGGCCAGTCTCGCGCTCTACGCGTTCCCGACGGCGGCCGAGCAGGCGTCGCCGACGTGGCTCGGCGGCGGTGCGCAATCGGGCGCCGCGAAGTCGCTCGCGGCCACCGCCACGTTCCTGAAATCGCAGGGCACGATCCAGACGGTGCTGTCCGACTATTCGGCCGGCGTCGATCCGCAGTTCGTGCAGAAGGCCGCGCGCTGAGCGCGGCGACCCATCGCGGAGCCATCGACCATGAGCACGCTGGAAGTCCGTCAGGTATCGGTTGCCTATCCGGGCGAGCGCGGACGGCCGACGACGCAGGCGCTCGCGCGCGTCGACCTGCGCATCGACGCCGGTGAATTCGTCGTCGCGCTCGGCGCGTCCGGGTGCGGAAAGACGACGCTGCTGAACTGCATGGCCGGGTTCGTCGCGCCGACGACCGGCGACGTGCGCGTCGACGGCGTGCCGGTCACGGGCCCCGGCGCCGATCGCGGCGTCGTGTTCCAGAAATACGCGCTGCTGCCGTGGCTCGACGTGCTCGACAACGTCGCGCTCGGGCTGCGCTTTGCGCGCGTGTCGAAGGCCGAACGCGAAGCGCGGGCGCGCGAGATGCTCGCGCTCGTCGGGCTCGACGGCCATGCGCATGCGCGCGTGTACGAACTGTCGGGCGGGATGCAGCAGCGGGTCGGCATCGCACGCGCGCTCGCGAGCGATCCGCGCGTGCTGCTGATGGACGAGCCGATGGGCGCGCTCGACGCGATGACGCGCGGCACGATGCAGGCGCTCGTGCTCGACGTGTGGGCGCGTACCGGCAAGACGGTGTTCTTCATCACGCACGATGTCGAGGAGGCGCTGTTCCTCGCGACACGTCTCGTCGTGATGACGCCGGGCCCCGGCCGGATCGCGGAAACCTTCGAACTGCCGTTCGCGCGTCGTTACGTCGAATCGCGCGATGCGCGCGCGGTGAAGTCGTCGCCGGATTTCATCGCGTGGCGCGAGCGGCTGATCGCGTACCTGCATCGCGACGAGGCGGTCGCGGAGCCCGCGTGATGCGCGAGCTCGCGCGGCAGGGCGTGGCCGTCGGGCGCGGCCGGAACAGCACTTTGACCAGGCAGGACAACATGAGCACGCAGGATTCGTGGGCGGCCGATCGCGCGGCCGCGGGTTTCGAGCAGGACGAGCGCGCGACGCGGCGTCCTGCGGCGGCGCGCCCCGTGCGCGCGTCGCACCGGTACCGGTTGCCGGGGCAGGGGAAGACGGCCGGGCTGAGCGCGGCGACGGTCGCGGCGCTGGCCGCGCTGTGGTGGGTCGCGACGCATCGTCAGTGGCTGCCGCCGCTGTTCCTGCCGGCACCGGAAGCCGTATGGACGGCATTCGTCGACGCATGGCACGGCCGCATCCAGGGCGGCCTGCCGCTGTCCGAGCATCTGCTGTGGAGTGCCGCGCGCGTGTTCGGCGCCTTCCTGTTCGCGACCGCGCTCGGCGTGCCGGCCGGCATCCTGATGGGCGTGAGCCGCGTCGCGCGCGGCGTGCTCGATCCGCTGCTGGAGTTCTACCGGCCGCTGCCGCCGCTCGCATACCTGCCGCTCGTCGTGATCTGGTTCGGCATCGACGAAACGGCGAAGCTCGTCGTGATCTTCCTCGCGTGCTTCGCGCCGATCGCGATGGCCGCGCGCGCCGGCGTGCGTGCGGCGACGGTCGAGCAGATCAACGCCGCGTATTCGCTCGGCGGCAGCTTCGCGCAGATCGTGCGCCATGTCGTGCTGCCGGCCGCGCTGCCGGAGATTCTCACCGGGCTGCGGATCGCGATCGGGTTCGGCTGGACGACGCTCGTCGCGGCCGAGATGGTCGCCGCGACGGCCGGGCTCGGGCAGATGGTGCTGAACGCATCGAGCTTCCTGCGCACGGATATCGTCGTGATGGGCATCCTGATCATCGGCGCGATTGCGTGGCTGTTCGACCTCGCGATGCGATGGGTCGAGCGGCGGATCGTGCCGTGGAAGGGCAGGGGCTGATGCGGCCCAGATTACGCGGGCGACGCACACACGCCGCCCCGGCCTGCCGCGCTCATTCGCCCATCACGATCCCTTCTCGCCGCGGGTCCGCGCCGCCGAACCACACCGTCTGCCCCTGCACGTTCAGCCGCTGGATGCCCTGCAGCCCCGAGTTCATCTCGACGACCTGCACGTCGTGCCCGCGGCCCTTGAGCCCTTCGGCGAGCGCGTCCGACACGCGGCCGCGCTCGAGCTGCGTCGGCCCGTTCATCGACCCGAAGTTCGGCAGCGCGATCGCCTGCTGCATTGTCATGCCCCAGTCGAGCACGCCGACCAGCGCCTTCGCGACGTGATTGATGATCGCGGGGCCGCCGGCCGAGCCGACGATCATCGTCACCTGCTTCGTCTTCTTGTCGAACACAAGCTCCGGCGACATCGCCGAGCGCGGCCGCTTGCCGGGCTGCACGCGGTTCGCGACCGGCCGGCCGTTGTCGTTCGCCACGAACGAGAAATCGGTGAGCTGGTTGTTCAGCATGAAGCCGCGCACCATCAGCCGCGAGCCGAACGCATCCTCGATGCTGGTCGTCATCGACAACGCCTGCCCGTAGCGGTCGACGATCGCGATGTCGGACGTCGACGGCAGTTCGGGGCTGCGGTCGTCGGCCATCGCGAGCGTCGCGCCCTGCGGCGTGCCGGCCTGCGCGACGCCCATGCTGTTGTCGCCGATCAGGCGCGCGCGCTGCGCGAGATAGGTCTTGTCGGTGAGGCTCGCCCAGTTGCCGCCCGGCAGCGGCACGAAATCGGGATCGGCGACATAACGCGCGCGGTCCGCATACGCGAGGCGTCCGGCTTCGCTGAACAGGTGCGCGGCGAACGGCGTCGGCTCGTAGCCGACGTCGTTGCGCACCGGCTTCTGCGCGCCGATCTGCTGCCAGTCGGGCATCGCCTCGAGGATGCCGAGCATCTGCGCGATCGCGAGGCCGCCCGACGACGGCGGCGGCATCCCGCAGACGACCGAGCGCCGGTAGTCGGCGCACAGCGGCGTGCGCACCTTCGCCTTGTAGCGCGCGAGATCCTGCAGCGACAGCAGGCCCGGATTGGTCGGGTGCTTGCGCACCTTCGTGACGATGTCGCGCGCGATCGCGCCGGTGTAGAGCGCGTTCGCGCCGCGGTCGGCGACCTGGCGCAGCACGGTCGCGAGCGCCGGGTTCTTCAGCACCGTGCCGGCCGCCTTCGGCGTGCCGTCCGGGTTGTAGAAGTACGCGCGCGCGGCCGGGTCGTTCTTCAGGTACTTGTCGTTCGCGATCAGCATCGCGAGTCGCGGGCTGATCGTGAAGCCGTGCTCGGCGAGCCGGATCGCCGGCTGGAACAGCCGGCGCCACGGCAGCTTGCCGTGCGCGCGGTGTGCGGCGTCGAGCATGCGCAGCACGCCCGGCGCGCCAACCGAACGCCCGCCGACGACGCCTTCGTAGAAACCCATCGGCTGGCCGGTCGGGCCGTAGAACAGGCGGTCGGTCGCGGCGGCCGGCGCGGTTTCGCGGCCGTCGTACGCCTGCGTCGCCTTGCCGTCGAAGTACAGCATGAACGCGCCGCCGCCAATCCCCGACGATTGCGGCTCGACGAGCGCGAGCACCATCTGCGTCGCGATCGCGGCGTCGATCGCGGTGCCGCCGGCTTTCAGCATGTCGTAGCCGGCCTGTGTCGCGAGCGGGTTCGCGGCCGCGATCATGAAGTGCTGCGAGGTCCAGCCCGGCTTGTCGGTCCAGCCGGACGACTGCTCGGGCGCGTGGAAGCCGGGCAGCGGGACGGCGGTGCCCGACGCGGCGGCAACCGGGACGACGGCGCCCGACGGCGTGGACGGGGACGTGCAGCCGGCGTTGAACGCGACGAGCGCGACGGCGGCGAGCAGCGTCCAGGGACGCGAATGCGGACGAATCCGGTCGAACATTGAACCCTCGGCAGCAGTGAATTCGGTGGCGGCGGCGGTGCCGGCGCAACGGGGCTGCCCGCGCAGGCTGCGCGCCGTGCGCGCCCCGGCGCGCTATTGTCGCCGCGCGGCCGGCGGATTGTCACCCGACAGGAAACCCTGACGCATCCCGCCGGGCCCGCCCCGGCCGGTCTTTCCGGCCTGTTCGAGGATGAACTCTATGAACGTCGACGTCGCGCGCGTGTGGTGCCGGTTCGGCATGTAGAGCATGTACATGTGCGTGCCGAAGATGCTGAGCCGGTACGCGTCGAGCGACGTGACGACGGCGCCGCGCCGCATGTCGTCCTGCACCACGTAGTCGGGCACGATGCCGACGCCGATCCCCGCGAGGATCGCCTGGCGCAGGAACAGGAAGTTCTCCGAAATCAGCGTCGGCTCGAGCAGCACTTCATGCCGCTCGTCGCCGAGATACGCGGCGATCCTGAGCTGGCGGCCCATCACCGTCGCGGTGACGACCGGCGCGGCCGCGAGCGCGCCGAGGCTCGACGGCATCCCGTGCGCGGCCACGAACGCGGCCGACGCACACGCGACGTAGCGCACCGCGCCCATGTCGCGCGCGACGAGGTTCTGCGGCGGTTCGGGCATCACGCGCACCGCGATGTCGATCTCGTCGCGCATCAGGTCTTCCACGCGGTTCTCGAACACGACGTCGAGCACGATGCCCGGGTGCAGCCGCTTGAACGCGAGCAGCCATTCGGACATCACCATCTGCCCATAGCCGCTCGGCACCGACAGCCGCACGCGGCCCTGCAGGTCCTGGCCGAGCGTCGTCACCGATTCCTCCGCGGCGAGCAGCTCGTTGCGGATGCGCCGGCCGTGCTCGTACAGCTTCAGCCCGATCTCGGTCGGCTCGATGCGCCGCGTCGTGCGCCGCACGAGCTGCTGGCCGATCGAGCGCTCGAGCTGGTTGAGCCGATAGCTGACGTTCGCGCGACTCATCTTGAGCCGCTGCGCGGCTTTGCTGAGATTGCCGGCGTCGAGGATCTCGACGAGCAGCGTCAGCGCGTTCAGGTCCATGCGTGTGCTCCTGATCCGTCCCGTTTAACGGTCGGAAAGCATTCAGTGTCAAGTCAGACTTGACAGCTTGTAAAGGCGTGCGGGAATTGTCAATGAATCTCGATCAATCGAGAATCGGGACATGCTTGGTGCACACACCACAGGAGACACCATGAATTCCTCCGCATCGCCCGCCACACCCCAGGCCGGCACCGTCACGCGCGAGCGGCGCGACAAGGTGCTCGTCGTCACGATCGACCACCCGCCCGTCAATGCGTTGTCCGCCAACGTGCGGCGCGGCCTCGCCGACGCGCTCGACGCCGCGCAGGCCGACGACGCGATTCGCGCGGTGCTGATCGTCGGCGCCGGCCGCAACTTCATCGCGGGCGCCGACATCCGCGAATTCGGCAAGCCGCCCGTGCCGCCGTCGCTGCCCGACGTGTGCGAGCGGATCGAATCGGGCACGAAGCCGGTCGTGGTCGCGCTGCACGGCGCGACGCTCGGCGGCGGCCTCGAAGTCGCGTTGGCCGCGCATTACCGGCTCGCGGTGCCCGGCGCGAAGCTCGGGCTGCCCGAAGTCACGCTCGGCCTGCTGCCCGGCGCGGGCGGCACGCAGCGCGCGCCGCGCCTGATCGGCGCGAAGGCCGCGCTCGACCTGATGCTGACGGGCCGCCACGCGAGCGCCGACGAAGCGCTCACGCTCGGCCTCGTCGACCGCGTCGCGCACAGCGACGACACGCTCGCCGAAGGCCTCGCCTACACGCAGGAACTCCTGTCGCTCGGCGCGCCGGTGCGCCGCACGCGCGATGCGCAGGGGCTCGCCGATCGCGCGGCCGCGCAGGCCGCGATCGACGCGGCGCGCGCGGAGCTGCCGAAGAAATCGCGCGGGCTGTTCTCGCCGGCGAAGATCGTCGACGCGGTCGAGGCCGCGCTCACGCAGTCGTTCGACGCGGGGATGAAGTTCGAGCGCAGCCTGTTCCTGCAGTGCATCGACAGCCCGCAGCGCGCGGGCCTCGTGCATGCGTTCTTCGCGGAGCGCGAAGCGGCGAAGGCGCCCGAGGCGCGGCGGGCGAGCGCGCGGCCAGTCGAGCGGATCGGCGTGGTCGGCGGCGGCACGATGGGCGCGGGGATCGCGGTCGCGGCGCTCGACGCCGGATTGCCGGTGACGATGATCGAACGCGACGAAGCGTCGCTCGCGCGCGGCCGCGCGCACGTCGAGAAGGTGTACGACGGCCTCGTCGCGAAAGGGCGGATGACGCCGGCCGCGCACGCGGCGCGGCTCGCGCGTTTCAAGGGCAGCACGTCGTACGACGCGCTCGCGCAGGCCGACGTCGTGATCGAGGCCGTGTTCGAGGACATGGCCGTGAAGCAGGCCGTGTTCGCCGAGCTCGCGCGCGTCTGCAAGCCGGGCGCGGTGCTCGCGACCAACACGTCGTATCTCGACATCGACGCGCTGGCCGCGAGCATCGACCGGCCGGCCGACGTGATCGGCCTGCATTTCTTCTCGCCGGCCAACGTGATGAAGCTGCTCGAGATCGTCGTGCCGGCGCGCGTGAGTGCCGACGTCGTCGCGACCGCGTTCGCACTCGCGAAGCAGTTGAAGAAGACGCCGGTGCGCGCGGGCGTGTGCGACGGCTTCATCGGCAACCGGATCCTCGCCGTCTATCGCACGGCGGCCGACTACCTGATGGAAGACGGCGCGTCGCCGTACCAGATCGATCGCGCGGTGCGCGCATTCGGCTTCCCGATGGGGCCGTTCCAGGTCGTCGACCTCGCGGGCGGCGACATCGGCTGGGCGACCCGCAAGCGCCGCGCGGCGACGCGCGACCCGCGCGCGCGCTACGTGGAGATTTCCGACCGGCTGTGCGAGCGCGGCTGGTTCGGGCAGAAGACGTCGCGCGGCTACTACCTGTATCCGGACGGCGCGCGCGTCGGCACGCCGGACCCTGAGGTCGACGCGATCGTCGCGGCAGAGCGCGCGAAGAAGGGCATCACGCCACGCACGTTCAGCGACGACGAAATCCTGCGTCGTTACCTCGCCGCGATGATCAACGAAGGCGCGAACGTCGTGCACGAGAAGATCGCGCTGCGTCCGCTCGATGTCGACGCGGTGTTCCTGTACGGCTATGGCTTCCCGCGCTATCGCGGCGGCCCGATGCATTACGCGGACACGCTTGGCCTCGCGAACGTGCTCGCCGATATCCGCGCGTTCGCGAAGGAGGATCCGCTGTTCTGGAAGCCTTCGCCGCTTCTCGTCGAACTCGTCGCGCGCGGCGCGGATTTCGCGAGCCTGAACCGCGTCGACTGAACGCCAACCGCATTCGCAACGGACCGAAGATGGACCTCAATTTCACTCCCGACGAGGAAGCGTTCCGCACGGAAGTGCAGCGCTTCCTGCAAGCCGAACTGCCCGAGCGCATCGCGCGCAAGGTGAAGGGCGGCCTGCATCTCACGCGCGACGACATGCGCGAATGGCACGCGATCCTCAACGCGCGCGGCTGGCTCGCGAGCCACTGGCCGCGCGAATACGGCGGCCCCGGCTGGAGCGTCGCGCAGAAGTTCCTGTTCGACAACGAATGCGCGCTCGCCGGTGCGCCGCGCATCGTGCCGTTCGGCGTGAACATGCTCGGCCCCGTGCTGATCAAGTACGGCAACGAAGCGCAAAAGCGCCACTGGCTGCCGCGCATCCTCGATGGCACCGACTGGTGGTGCCAGGGCTACTCGGAGCCGGGCGCCGGTTCCGATCTCGCGGCGGTGAAGACGAGCGCGGTGCGCGGGATCGACGCGCAGGGCGAGCACTACATCGTGAACGGCCAGAAGACGTGGACCACGCTCGGCCACTACGCGAACATGATCTTCTGCCTCGTGCGCACCGCGACCGACGTGCGCAAGCAGGAAGGCATCAGCTTCCTGCTGATCGACATGAACACGCCGGGCGTCGACGTGCGCCCGATCATCACGCTCGACGGCGAGCACGAGGTGAACGAAGTGTTCTTCACCGACGTGCGCGTGCCGGCGGACAACCTCGTCGGCGAAGAGAACCGCGGCTGGACCTACGCGAAATTCCTGCTCACGTACGAGCGCACCAACATCGCCGGGATCGGCTTCTCGACGGCCGCGCTCGACCGGCTGCGCGCGGTCGCCGCGAAGGTGACGAAGAACGGCAGGCCGCTCGCGGACGATCCGTTCTTCGCGGCGCGCGTCGCGCGCGTCGAGATCGAGCTCGAGAACATGCGCACGACCAACCTGCGCGTGCTGGCCGCGGTCGCGGGCGGCGGCGCGCCGGGCGCGGAAAGCTCGATGCTGAAGATTCGCGGCACGCAGATCCGCCAGGAGATCACGTCGCTGATGCGGCGTGCGATGGGGCCGTACGCGCAGCCGTTCGTCGACGCAGCGCTCGATGCGGACTACGACGGCGAACCGGTCGGCCCGGACGACGCCGCGAGCGCCGCGCAGCAGTACTTCAACAACCGGAAGCTGTCGATCTTCGGCGGCTCGAACGAGATCCAGAAGAACATCATCGCGAAGATGATGCTCGGGCTGTAACGAGGGACGCGACGATGGATTTCCAGCACACAGAAGACCGCCGGATGCTGGCGGACACGTTGAACCGCTTCATCGCCGAACAGTACGCGTTCCCGGTGCGCGATCGCATCGCGCAGTCGGCCGAAGGCTTCGATCGCACGATGTGGCAGCGCTTTGCCGAGCTCGGCACGGTCGGCGCGCTGTTTCCCGAAACCGACGGCGGCTTCGGCGGCGCGGGTTTCGACATCGCCGTGGTGTTCGAATGCCTCGGGCGCGGGCTCGTTGTTGAGCCGTTCCTCGGCGCGCTGCTGGCCGGCCGCGCGCTGTCGCTGGCCGGCGGCGACGCGCATCGCGACAAGCTCGCGGCGCTGATCGACGGCAGCGCGAGCGCCGCGTTCGCGCACGACGAGCCGGGCTCGCACTATGAACTGACGACCGTGCGCACACGCGCCGAACGATCGGGCGACGGCTGGGTGCTGACGGGCGCGAAGGGCGTCGTCGACCAGGCCGCGCAGGCGGCATTCTTCGTCGTCAGCGCACGCGTGTCGGGCCGCGACGACGATGCGGCCGGCATCGGCCTGTTCGTCGTGCCGGCCGACGCGCCGGGCGTGTCGCTGCGCGACTACCGGAAGATCGACGGCGGCCGCGCGGCGGAGGTGCGCTTCGAGCGCGTCGCTCTGCGAGCCGATGCCGCGCTCGGCGATCACGACGGCGAAGCGGGCGCGGCGCTGCTCGAACGCGTGCTCGGCTACGGGTTGCTCGCGCTGTCGGCGGAAGCGCTCGGTGCGATGGACGTCGCGAAGGAGCACACGCTCGAATACCTGCGCACGCGCAAGCAGTTCGGCATGCCGATCGGGAGTTTCCAGGCGCTGCAGCACCGGATGGCCGACCTGTTGCTCGAAGTCGAGCAGGCGCGCTCGGCCGTGATCAACGCGGCCGCGCAGCTCGATGCGCCGCGCGTGGTGCGCGAACGCGCGCTCGCGGCAGCCAAGGTCAGCATCGGCCGGATCGGCACGCTCGTCGCGGAAGAGAGCATCCAGTTGCACGGCGGGATCGGGATGACGTGGGAGCTGCCGCTGTCGCATTACGCGAAACGCCTCGTGATGATCGATCATCAGCTCGGCGACGAGGATCACCATCTCGCGCGCTACATCGCGCTGTCGAAACAGTAAAAGCAAACGACGCGAATGGAGGAGACAAGGATGACGAACGAACCGCGCGCGTTGCCGCTGGCCGGCGTGAAGGTGCTCGATTTCTCGCGCGTGCTCGCGGGCCCGTGGTGTGCGATGGTGCTCGCCGATTTCGGCGCGGAAGTGATCAAGGTCGAGCATCCGGCGCGCGGCGACGATACGCGCGACTGGGGGCTGCGGATCGGTGACACCGAGACCACGTATTTCAACAGCGTGAACCGCAGCAAGCGGTCGATCTGCGTCGACCTGCAGACGGAAGCCGGACAGCGCGTCGCGCGCGAACTGGCCGCGCAGGCCGACGTGGTGATCCATAACTTCAAGTTCGGCGGCGCGGAAAAGCTCGGCCTCGGCTACGACGCGCTGGCCGAGCTGAATCCGCGCCTCGTGCACTGCGCGATCTCGGGCTACGACCGTTCGGGCGCCGAGGCCGCGCGGCCCGGCTACGACCTCGTCGTGCAGGGCGAGGCCGGGCTGATGGCGCTGAACGGCGAGGCCGGCCAGCCGCCGCTGAAGTTTGGCGTCGCGGCGGTCGACCTGTTCACCGGCATGTATTCGGCGCAGGCGATCCTTGCCGCGCTGTACGAGCGCCATGCGACCGGGCGCGGGCGGCGCATCGAGATGGCGCTGTTCGACTGCGGGCTGATGATCACCGCGTACTACGGGCTCGACGCGCTGCTGATGGGCGAGGACCCGCCGCGCTACGGCAACGCGCATCCGTCGATCGTGCCGTACGGCGTGTTCGACGCGGTCGACGGCCCGCTCGTGATCACGGTCGGCAACAACACGCAGTTCGCACGCTTCTGCGATGCGATCGAGCGGCCTGACCTCGCGGCCGACGCGCGTTACAAGACCAACCTCGGCCGCTCGGAAAACCGCGCGGACCTGCTGCCCGAGATTCGCCGCGAACTCGCGCGCCGGTCGCGCGCGACGCTGCTCACGGCGCTCGCCGACGCGGGCATTCCGTGCGGCGAAGTGCTCGGCTTGCACGAAGCGCTGACGTCCGAGCGCGCGACCCGCGCCGGGCTCGTCACGCGGCAGCCGCATCCGGTCGCGGGCGAGGTCGACTTGCTGGCACCGCCGTACCGCTTCGACGGCGCACGGCTGCCGGTGCGCGGCGCGCCGCCGGTGCTGGGCGCGGATACGGACGCGGTGCTCGGCGGCTGGCTCGGGATGTCGGCTGATGAAGTCGCGCGGCTGCGTGCGGATCGCATCGTGTAACGCGTTTAATTGCCGCCGCGGCGCGGGCGGATCGGATCACGCGCCGGCCATCCACAAGACACTTCTCGCGACATGACGAGAAGACATTGGAGACACCATGGAGCTTTCCGTCATCGAATCGGTCACGGCGCGCCGCGACTACCAGCAGCTCGTGCGTGCGCGGCGCCGCTTCAGCTTCGTGCTGACGGCGCTGATGATCGCCACCTACTACGGCTTCATCCTGTTCGTCGCGCTTGCGCCGCACGTGCTCGCGACGCCGCTGTACCGCGGCGCGACGACGACGGTCGGGATCGCCGCGGGCGTCGCGATCATCCTGGTCGCGATCGGCCTGACCGCGTGCTACGTGCTGCGCGCGAACCGCGTGTTCGACCGCCGGGTCGACGCGATTCTTCAGCGCTCGTGATGGAGGCCGACATGCGACGCACATCGATCGCGCTCGGCGCGCTTGCTTCTCTCGTTTCCTCCGTCGCCCATGCGGTATCCGTCGCGGGCCCGATGCCTGACAAGGTCGAACTGAACCCGGTCGCGATCGGGATGTTCTTCGCGTTCGTGTTCGCGACGCTCGCGCTCACACGCTGGGCCGCGCGCCGCACCCGCTCGACGCGCGACTTCTACACGGCCGGCGGCGGCATCACCGGGCTGCAGAACGGCCTCGCGATCGCCGGCGACTACATGTCGGCCGCGTCGTTCCTCGGGCTGTCCGGGATGGTGTTCATGTTCGGCTTCGACGGGCTCATCTATTCGATCGGCTTTCTGGTCGGCTGGCCGTTCGTGATGTTCCTGATCGCCGAGCCGCTGCGCAACCTCGGCAAGTTCACATTCGTCGACGTCGTCGCGTACCGCTTCGCGCAGCGGCCGATCCGGCTGATGACTTCCGCGAACGCGCTGACGATCGTCGTGCTGTACCTCGTCGTGCAGATGGTCGGCGCGGGCAAGCTGATCCAGCTGCTGTTCGGGCTGTCGTACGGCACGGCCGAGCTGATCGTCGGCGTGCTGATGGTGGTCTACGTGTTTTTCGGCGGGATGACCGCGACGACCTGGGTGCAGGTGATCAAGGCCGTGCTGCTGCTGTGCGGGGCGACGCTGCTCGCGTTGCTCGCGCTCGGCGAATTCGGCTTCAGCGTCGACGAGATGTTCCGCCGCGCGGTGGCCGTGCACCCGGGCGCGCTCGGCATCATGGGGCCCGGCAAGCTGATCCGCGATCCGGCCAACGCGCTGTCGCTCGGGATCGCGCTGATGTTCGGCACGGCCGGCTTCCCGCACATCCTGATGCGCTTCTTCACGGTGCCGAACGCGAAGGAGGCGCGCAAGTCGGTGCTCTATGCGACCGGCTTCATCGGCTACTTCTACCTGCTGACCTTCGTGATCGGCTTCTCGGCGATCGTGCTGCTCGCGCAGCATCCGGAATTCTTCCGGCTCGCCGCGAACGGCACGTTCAACCTGACGCACGACCTGCTCGGCGGCTCGAACATGGTCGCGGTGAAGCTGGCGCAGGCGGTCGGCGGGAACTGGTTCTACGGCTTCATCGCGGCCGTCACGTTCGCGACGATCCTCGCGGTGGTCGCGGGCCTGACGCTCGCCGGCGCGACGACGATCTCGCACGACCTGTACGCGCAGATGTGGGCGCGCGGCAAGCCGGACGAGCGCCTGGAGATGCGCATCTCGCGTGCGGCGACGATCGTGCTGTCGGCCGTCGCGATCGGGCTGTCGATCCTGTTCGAGCACGTGAACGTCGCGTTCATGGTCGGACTCGTCGCGGCGGTGGCCGCGAGCGCGAATTTCCCGGTGCTCGCGATGTCGATCTTCTGGCGCGGGATGACGACGCGCGGCGCGGTGCTAGGCGGCGGCCTCGGCCTCGTGTCGGCGGTGGCGCTCACGGTGCTGTCGAAGTCGGTGTGGGTCGACGTGCTGCACCACGCGCACGCGCCGGTGTTCCTCGACAACCCGGCGCTCGTGTCGGTGCCGCTCGCGTTCATCGGGATCATCGTCGGCTCGCTCGCGGATCGCGGCGAGCGCGCACGGCGCGAGCGCGCCGCGTTCGAGCAGCAGGAGTTCTACGCGCAGACGGGCCTGCTGGCCGGCAAGGCCGTGCAGCACTGATTCGTCGGATGAATGTGCGTATCCGTCCGGATCGCCGGACGGATATTTTCCGGAAATCCGGAATCCCGGATTTCCTTGCCTGCCGCATTGTGAGAAATACAATGAAAACAACGGCTTGAGGGGTTTCGGGAACCTGGCATCGACCTTGCAATATAAAACGCATGGCCGCCCACCGGCCTGACTATTAAACAAGCGTTGCATGGGACCCGAGTAAGCGCTGAAGCGCTAACTCGGGTCGACAGGAGACAATCGATGACCACTGCCTTCCTCCCCCTCCGGACGTCTTGAGGCATCGCTTGTTGCGGCACGGCAGCCGCGCGGGCGAGTGACTCCCCTGGCATTCGCCCGCGCGCGTGACGCCGTATCCACCGGCTCATCTACTTCAGCAGGAACCATCGTGAAGAAGAAACCCTTCTACAAAGTGCTCTATGTGCAGGTGATCTTCGCCATCATCGTCGGCGTGATCCTCGGCCACTACTACCCGTCAATCGCCACCGACATGAAGCCGCTCGGCGACGGGTTCATCAAGCTAATCAAGATGGTGATCGGTCCGATCATCTTCTGTACGGTCGTCACCGGCATCGCCGGCATGGAGGACATGAAGAAGGTGGGCCGCGTCGGCGGCAAGGCGCTGCTGTACTTCGAGATCGTGTCGACCTTCGCGCTGCTGCTCGGCCTCGCGGCCACGCACATCCTGCGTCCGGGCGTCGGCTTCAACATCGATCCGGCGACGCTCGACGGCAAGGCCGTCGCGTCGTATGCGGCGAAGGCGCACGGGCAGTCGACGGTCGACTTCCTGATGCACATCATCCCGAACACGATGGTCGATGCGTTCGCGCAGGGTGAAATCCTGCAGATCCTGCTGATCGCGCTGCTGTTCGGCAGCGTGCTCGCGCACCTCGGCGAGCGCGGCAAGGTCGTCACCGACTTCATCGACGGGCTCACCCGCGTGCTGTTCGGCATCGTGCACATCGTCACGAAGCTGGCGCCGATCGGCGCGTTCGGCGCGATGGCGTTTACGATCGGCAAGTACGGCGTCGGCTCGCTGGTGCCGCTGCTCAAGCTGATCGGCACGTTCTACCTGACGTCGGTCGTGTTCGTGCTCGTCGTGCTCGGCACGATCGCGCGCTTCACGGGCTTCTCGATCATCCGCTTCGTGTCCTACATCAAGGAAGAGCTGCTGATCGTGCTCGGCACGAGCTCGTCGGAAGCCGCGCTGCCGCAGCTGATGGAAAAGCTCGAGAAGGCCGGCTGCTCGCGTTCGGTCGTGGGCCTCGTCGTGCCGACCGGTTATTCGTTCAACCTCGACGGCACCAACATCTACATGACGATGGCCGTGCTGTTCATCGCGCAGGCGACCAACATCGAACTGACGTGGATGCAGCAGCTCACGCTGCTGGCGGTCGCGATGCTGACGTCGAAGGGCGCGAGCGGTGTCACGGGCGCGGGCTTCATCACGCTCGCCGCGACGCTGGCCGTGGTGCCGACGATCCCGCTGTCGGGCATGGTGCTGATCCTCGGCATCGACCGCTTCATGAGCGAATGCCGCGCGCTGACCAACATCGTCGGCAACGGCGTCGCGACGGTGGTCGTGTCCGCATGGGAGAAGGAGCTCGACCGCAACAAGCTGCGCCAGGCGCTGAAGGGCGGCGGCGAAGTCGCGGCGACCGAGACGGCCGGCGTCTGACATCATGAAGGAGCAGGCGGCGGCACCGCCCGCCGGCGGCGCGGCACGCGGCGGCAATCCGGAGGCCTATGACACAATAGGCGATCCGCATCGCCAGGAAGCCTCGACCGTGACGCGCCGCCTGCTCATCCTCGTCGTGCTTGCCGCCGCGCTCGCCGCGGCATGCACGCTGACGTGGACCATCACCTGGCGGCGCGGCGTCGCCGAGCTGCAGCGCAACGCTGCCGTGCGCGTCGACCGCACCACCAGCGCGCTCAAGAGCACGCTCGACCGCTACGAATCGCTGCCTTATCTGCTCGGCAGTCATCCGTACGTGCAGGACCTGCTCGCCGAGCCGAAGCGCGCCGACTACAGCGCGCGCGTCAATCGTTATCTCGAAGATCTCAACGAACACGCGCACGCGACCGTCACCTACGTGATCGGCGCGGATGGCCTGTGCGTCGCCGCCAGCAACTGGCGCGCGCCCGACAGCTTCGTCGGGATCGAATATCGGTTCCGCCCGTATTTCCTCGACGCGATGCACGGCCAGGTCGGCCGCTTCTTCGGGATCGGCACGATCTCGCGCGATCCCGGCTACTACATCTCGCAGCCCGTGTGGCGCGACGGCAAGATCGCGGGCGTCGTCGTCGTGAAGCTCAACCTCGAATGGTTCCAGGGCGCCGACGCGTCCGAGCCGCTCGTCGTCGCGGACGATCACGGCGTCGTGTTCCTGTCGTCGGTGCCCGCGTGGAAGTACCACACGCTGCGCCCGTTGACGGGGCCCGTCGCCGCGTCGATCTACGAGACGCGCCAGTACGCGCAGCAACCGGTCACGCCGCTGCCGCTGCGCATCGAGCAGACGCTCGGCGCCGATGCGGAGATCGTGCGGCTCGGCGCGGGCCTGCGTGCGCCGCGCTTCCTGGCCAGCAAGCGCCGGATCGGCGAGCCCGACTGGCTGCTCGTCACGCTCGCGCCGATCGCGCCCGTCGACGCCGATGCGCGCAACGCGACGATCGTCACGGGCTTCGGCTTCGTGTCGGTCGCGCTGTTCGCGTTCTACTGGCGGATGCGCCGCGCGCGCGTGCGCGAAATGATCCGCGGCCGTGCGCTGCTGCAACAGGCCTATGCGGAGCTGAACCGGCGCGTCGAGGAGCGCACGGTCGACCTGTCGGAAGCGAACGAGCAATTGCAGAAGGAGGTCGGCGACCGGATTCGCGCGGAGCAGGAGCTGCGCGCCGCGCACGACGAACTGATCCAGGCGAGCAAGCTCGCCGCGCTCGGCCAGATGGCGGCCGGCATCACGCACGAACTGAACCAGCCGCTCGCGGCGCTGCGCAGCTTCTCGGACAACACGCGCGTGCTGCTCGATCGCGGCGAGCAGGCGGCCGCGCGCGAGAACCTCGAGGCGATCGCCGCGCTCACCGAGCGGATGGGCAAGATCACGAACCAGCTGAAGCTGTTCGTCGGCCGCGCGAAGCCGCGCAACGAACGGGCGCTCGTCGTGCGTGCGCTGCGCAGCGTGCTGTCGCTGCTCGGCGATCGCCTGCGCGGCGTCGCGCTCACGCTGACGCTGCAGGACACGATCGTGTCGCCCGCGCACGACGCGCCGCTCGATCTGGCTTGCGACTATCCCGAACTCGTTGCCCGCTGCGAGGACCTGCGCCTCGAACAGGTGCTGATCAACCTGCTCGGCAACGCGCTCGACGCGGTCGCGGGCGTCGCGGCGCCTGCCATCGAGGTGACGATCGCGGTGTCGGCCGCGACGCTCGCGATCGAGGTGTGCGACAACGGGTCCGGCATTGCGCCCGACCTGCTGCCGCGACTGTTCGAGCCGTTCTTTACGACCAAGGAAATGGGGCGCGGGCTCGGGCTCGGTCTCGCGATCTCGTCGTCGATCGCGAGCGACGCGGGCGGCGCGCTGACCGCGCGCAACGCGCCGTCGGGCGGTGCGCAGTTCGTCTTGACGCTGCGGCGCGCACGCACGCATCATCCGGACTCCGTGTCCGAGCCGGCGGGCTCGCATTGAGCACACGCGAGTCTCAGGCCCGGTCGGCGAACGACCGGCATCAACGCCGCCGCGCGCGCGACAGCGCCGCGCGGCCCGTCAGGAGCAAGTGAGTACGATGGCCAACCGGCTGCAAGTGATCTATATCGAAGACGATGCGCTCGTTCGCCGGGCGAGCGTGCAGAGCCTTCAGCTGGCGGGCTTCGACGTCGCCGGCTTCGAGTCGGCCGAAGCGGCCGAGAAGGCGATCGTCGCGGACACCGCCGGCGCGATCGTCAGCGACATCCGGCTGCCCGGCGCCAGCGGCCTCGACGTGCTCGCGCAGTGCCGCGAGCGCGTGCCCGACGTGCCGGTGATCCTCGTCACCGGGCACGGCGACATCTCGATGGCCGTGCAGGCGATGCGCGACGGCGCGTACGATTTCATCGAAAAGCCGTTCGCGGCCGAGCGCCTGATCGAGACGGTGCGCCGCGCGCTCGAGCGGCGCGAGCTCGTGCTCGAGAACCATGCGCTGCGGCGCGAGCTGGCCGGGAAGGACGTCGTCGCGCCGCGCATCATCGGCAGGAGCCCCGCGATCGAGCAGGTGCGCAAGCTGATCGCGAACGTCGCGCCCACCGATGCGTCGGTGCTGATCAACGGCGATACGGGCGCCGGCAAGGAGTTGATCGCGCGCAGCCTGCACGAGCTGTCGCCGCGCCGCGACAAGCCGTTCATCGCGGTGAACTGCGGCGCGCTGCCCGAGCCGATGTTCGAGTCGGAGATGTTCGGCTACGAACCCGGCGCGTTCACCGGCGCCGCGAAGCGGCGTGTCGGCAAGCTCGAATACGCGTCCGGCGGCACGCTGTTCCTCGACGAAATCGAAAGCATGCCGCTCGCGTTGCAGGTGAAGCTGCTGCGCGTGCTGCAGGACGGTGTGCTGGAGCGGCTCGGCTCGAACCAGCCGATCCGCGTGAACTGCCGCGTCGTCGCGGCCGCGAAGGGCGACATGAGCGAGCTCGTCGCGGCCGGCACGTTCCGGCGCGACCTGCTGTACCGCCTCAACGTCGTGACGATCGCGCTGCCGCCGCTCGCCGAGCGCCGCGAGGACATCGTGCCGCTGTTCGAGCACTTCATGCTCGATGCGGCCGTGCGTTACGGGCGGCCGGCGCCCGTGCTGACCGATCGGCAGCGCGCGAGCCTGATGCAGCGCGACTGGCCCGGCAACGTGCGCGAGCTGCGCAACGCGGCCGACCGTTTCGTGCTCGGCGTGGCCGACATGCCGCAGGAAACGGGCGCGGGCGGCGACGAAACCGACAACGAGCAGACGCTGAAGGAGCGCATCGAGCAGTTCGAGCGCGCGGTGATCGCCGAGGCGCTGAACCAGACGGGCGGGGCGGTCGCTGCGACGGCCGACCGGCTGCATGTCGGCAAGGCGACGCTCTACGAGAAGATGAAGCGCTACGGGCTGTCGGCGAAAGGCGAAACCGAGCGCTGAAAAGCAAACGGACCGCGGAACCGGGCTGGCCGGTCGTGCGGTCCGTGGTCGGCGAAGGGCGCGCGGCCCTTCGATCCGGATCGGGCGGCGCTCAGGCCGCGTTGCTGTCGAGCGCCTTCTTGAGCAGCGCGTCGAGTTCCGCGAACTGCGGTGCGCCGACGTAGCGCTTCAGGATCTTGCCGTTCTTGTCGACGACGAAGGTCGTCGGCGTGAGCTGCACGTTGCCGAACTGCTTCGCGACGCTGCCGTCGTCGAGCGCGACCTTGAACGGCAGCTGGCGCGTCTGCGCGTAGTTCGCGACGTACATCGGCGGATCGTAGTTCATCGCGACCGCGACGAATTCCAGCCCCTGACCCTTGAAGCGATTATAGGTATCGACCATCTGCGGCATTTCCTGCATGCAGGTCGCGCAGCTCGTCGCCCAGAAGTTCACGAGATAGACCTTGCCCTTCAGGTCGCCGGCGGTCGAGACCTTCTGGCCCGACAGCAGCGTGAACGTCGCATCCGGCACGCTGGACTTGCCGTTGAACGCGAAGAAGCCGGCTACGGCGATGGCCGCGACGACGGCGGCCGCGACGATGTAGCGGACGGGGCCGGTGCTGCGGCGGGCGGGAGGCGTGGTGTTCATCTTCGGTGCTCTCGGAGTCGGTCGATGACGCGGATCAATGCAAAGGACGTCGAAATTCGGCGCTCATTTTAACGCGAATGCGCCGCGCGCACCGGCGGCCGCCGCACATCCCGGTTTTCACGTTCGGCGGATAATGCCCGTTTTTCCTGCCCGATCCACGCCATGTCGAAGGAAGTCATCGATTCGTTGCGCCCCCTTTTTCGTCCTCTGCGACACTTCGCCGCGCTAGCCTGCGCGAGCGTCGCGCTGGCCGCGTGCTCGCCGTCGTACGACTGGCGCACGCTGCACAACGACGCCGGCTACACGATCGACCTGCCGGCGAAGCCGACCGTCGAGGAGCAGCCGGTTGCGATCGGCGGCGCGTCGATGCCGATGCGGATGCAGGCCGCGCACGTCGATGGCGCGGTGTTCGCGGTCGGCACGCTGACGCTGCCCGACGACCGCGACGACACGCGCCGCGCGGCACTCGACTTCCTGCGCGCGGGGCTGTCCCGCAACCTCGAAGGCGCGCCGCAGACGGCTTCGGTGCCCGTGCCGCTCGCGGCCGGCGGCGCGGTGAACGGGCTCGAGCTGCGCGTCGCGGGCGCGGCCGCCGGTGGCGATCGCGCGCGCAAGACGATCGTCGCGCGGCTCGCCGCGCGCGGCCGGCACGCGTACCAGGCGGTCGTGATCGCCGACGGACCGCTCGCGCAGGAGCAGCTCGACCAGTTTTTCGGCTCGTTCAAACTCGACTGACGACGGCCGGCGAGGGCGCTCAGACTCTGTGTCGCAACTGAAAGTTCATTCGCAGCTTTCGACGCTAATCGCCGGATTTTGCGGGGGTTTTTCGGCTATCCACAGCGCATGTGGATAACTTTGTTGAAAAGTCGGCCGGATTTCCCGCTAAGCCGCGCCGGACGGCCTTCCGGCCCGTTTGGTCGCTCGCGCACGGTTTGAGAAAAATCAATCAAAACAACGAGATACGGATTCCGTCCGGCAAAGGCCCCGGCGAGGTGCGATCCGGGGCCGGATTCGAGAAATTGTGCATAAGTCAAGTCTTGACAGCCGTTTTTTGTCCCCTGAGGGCGTTCAGAGCCCCGTGAGCGCGCGCCGGTAGCGGATCGCCTCGGCGATCTGCGCGGCCGTCGGCAGCGGGTCCCCGGCCAGGTCGGCGATCGTCCGCGCGACCTTCAGCACGCGGAAATACGCGCGCGCCGACCAGCCGAAGCGCTCGCCGGCCTCGCGCAGCAGCCGCTCGCCTTCGTCGGTCGGCCGGCACAGGTCGTCGGTCTCGCGGCCGCTCAGCATGTGATTCGTCTTGCCCTGCCGGCCGAGCTGCAGCGCGCGCGCCTGCGCGACCCGCGCGGCTACGGCGGCGCTCGGTTCGCCGGGCGCCGACGCGCGCGACGCGAGTTCGGCTGGCGACAGCGCGGGCAGGTCGATCTGGATGTCGATGCGATCGAGGAGCGGCCCCGACAGCTTGCGCAGGTAACGCGCGGCGACGTCCGGCGAACAGCGGCAGCGCCCGGACGGATCGCCATGCCAGCCGCACGGGCACGGGTTCATCGCGGCGATCAGCTGGCAAGCGGCCGGAAAGTCGGCTTGCTGGGCCGCGCGCGAGATCGTGATGCGGCCGGCTTCCAGCGGCTCGCGCAGCATTTCCAGCACGTGCCGGTCGAATTCCGGCAATTCGTCGAGAAACAGCACGCCGAGATGCGCAAGCGTGATTTCGCCCGGCTGCGGCGGGTTGCGACCGCCGACCAGCGCGGCGGCGCTCGACGAGTGATGCGGCGAGCGGAACGGCCGCCGGCGCCACTGCGCGGGCGAGAAGCCGATGCGGCTCGCGGACAGGAGCGCGGCCGACGCCAGCGCCTCGTCGTCGGTCAGCGGCGGCAGGAGACCGGCTAGCCGCGCAGCCAGCATCGACTTGCCGGCGCCCGGCGGCCCGACCATCAGCATGTGATGGCCGCCCGCGGCAGCGACTTCGAGCGCGCGCCGGGCGCCGCGCTGGCCGACCACGTCCGCGAGATCGGGGGCGGCGGGCGCCGGCAGGCCGTCGAGGCACGGTGCCGCGACCGGCGCGAGCCGTCCGTCCGGCGCATCGGCGAGATGCGCGCACAGCGCGGGCAGGTCACGCGCGCCATATACCGTGACGCCCGGCACGAGCGCTGCCTCGGCCGCGCTGTCGAGCGGCAGGTACAGTTCGGGCGGGCGCGACGTCGCCGCGGCGCCGGACAGCGCGACGGAATCCGGGCTCGATCCGAGGCCCGATCCGGTTTCGCCCGCGCGCCAGTCCCGCGCCGCGCCGCACGCCATCGCGAACGCGCCGCGCATCGGCCGCAGCGCGCCGGTCAACGACAGCTCGCCCGCGAACTCGCGGCCGGTCAGCGCGTCGGCCGGGATCTGGCCGTTCGCGGCGAGGATGCCCAGCGCGATCGGCAGGTCGAACCGGCCCGATTCCTTCGGCAGATCGGCCGGCGCGAGGTTGACGGTGATACGGCGCACGGGGAATTCGAAGCCGCAGTTCTGCAGCGCGGCGCGCACGCGCTCGCGGCTTTCACGGACTTCGAGATCGGGCAGGCCGACGATCGAGAACGACGGCAGCCCGTTGGCAAGATGGACTTCGACGGTGACATCCGGCGCGCGGCCGGATGCGGGCGCGCGACTGCGCACCACGGCGAGCGACATGGCGAGGCTCCTGTAAGCAGACGGACGACGGCCGTTCGGGGCCGCATGCCGCGGGAATCGGAGGAATCGGTGCGCGCTTGCCGGCGTGGCGCGGGGAAAGAACGAGGCGCTGCGGAACGACGAACTGCGAAGAGCGGGAGTGTTGCGAAGAGCGATGAACGGCGAAGAGCGGGGGTGCTGCGGAGAACGACGGACTACGAAAAGCGGTGGAACGGCTTCGGCTTCGGGGCGGCGGGCGCGGGCCGCGCGAGGCGGCCCGCGCCCGGACCTTGCGGCCCGGGTGGAGGCGTCAGGCCTGCGGCGCTGCGAGCTTCTGCTCGAGTTCCGCGACGCGCTTTTCGAGTTCCTCGAGACGCACGCGGGTACGGGCGAGCACCTGCGCCTGCGTGTCGAATTCCTCGCGCGTGACGAGATCGAGTTTCGAGAAGCCTTGCGACAGCATGGCCTTCACGTTGCGCTCGACGTCCTTGGCCGGCGAGTTTTTCAGCAGATCGCTGACGCGCGACTGCAGATCGTTGAAAACGTCGCTGGGTTGCTTCATGTGATTCCCCTTCCTTGCACAAAAATTGTGCATCTTCAGTTGCGTACGTGCCCATGATGCACGCATGACCGGAAATGGTGCGCCCGGGGCGCGAATTCCGGGCATGGCGCCCGCATGGGTGAATGTCCCGGCGACCCGGGACGTGCGTGCACTCTAGCAACGTTCCTTTCGCCGCGCCAGCAAACCGCGCCACGTTGGCCATTCGGCCGGGCTTCCGCACCTTACATCGCGGGATGCGACCCCGTTCAGGAGCCGTTCGAGACGGTGCTCGGACAGACATGGCATGCGAGTTGCTGAGAAGAGTCCGTTACAACATTCCAACCAATTCGACGGGACAACCCAGCGAGAGGACTTCATGAAACTCATTACCGCAATCATCAAGCCGTTCAAGCTCGATGAGACACGCGAAGCGCTGTCGGCGCTTGGTGTCTCGGGCATCACGGTGACGGAGGTGAAAGGGTTCGGGCGCCAGAAGGGGCATACCGAGCTGTACCGCGGCGCCGAATACGTGGTCGATTTCCTGCCGAAGATGAAGATCGAGGCGGCCGTGTCCGACGATCTCGTCGACCAGGCGGTGGAGGCGATCGAGCGGGCCGCGCGTACCGGCAAGATCGGCGACGGCAAGATCTTCGTCACGCAAATCGAACAGGTGATCCGGATTCGCACCGGGGAGACCGGCGCAGACGCGCTGTAACAGAACAGACAAGACAAGCGACAAGAGGAAACCCAAGATGCGCAAACTTCTGATGTCCCTGCTGATGGCCGGCTCGCTGATCGCGACCGGCGTCGGTTCCGCGCTCGCGGACGACGCGGCGTCCGCCGCGGCTGCGTCCGCGCCCGCCGCAACGGCTTCCGACGCATCGGCTGCGGCCGCTCCGGCTGCTTCCGCGCCGGCCGCCACTGACGCATCTGCACCCGCCGCCGCGGCAGCCGCCCCGGCTTCGGGCGCCGCCGACGCATCGGCCGCCGCTGCCGCGTCCGCGCCGGCCGCACCCGCCGCGCCGACCGCGCCGTTCTCGGTCGATTCGTCGAAGATCAGCGCGGGCGACACCGCGTGGATGCTGACCTCCACCGCGCTCGTGCTGTTCATGACGGTCCCGGGCCTCGCGCTGTTCTACGCGGGCATGGTCCGCAAGAAGAACGTGCTCGCGACCGTGATGCAGAGCTTCGCGATCACCGCGCTGATCACGGTGCTGTGGACGGTGGTGGGCTACAGCCTCGCGTTCACGCCGGGCAACGGCTTCATCGGCGGCCTGTCGCGCGTGTTCCTGCACGGGATGAACTATATCCACGGCGACAAGGCGACCACGCTGACCGTCAGCCACCTGGCGCCGACGATTCCGGAGACGGTCTACTTCGTCTACCAGATGACGTTCGCGATCATCACGCCGGCACTGATCTGCGGCGCGTTCGCCGACCGGATGAAGTTCTCGGCGATGCTCGTGTTCATGACGCTCTGGTCGCTGATCGTCTATGTGCCGATCGCGCACATGGTGTGGGAGCCGACCGGCTGGCTGTCGTCGGACGGCGTGCTCGACTTCGCGGGCGGCACCGTCGTGCACATCAACGCCGGTATCGCGGGCCTGATGTCGTGCCTCGTGCTCGGCAAGCGGGTCGGCTACGGCCGTGAATCGATGGCACCGCACAACCTCGTGCTGACGATGATCGGTGGTTCGATGCTGTGGGTCGGCTGGTTCGGCTTCAACGCGGGTTCGGCGGTTGCGGCCGACGGCCGTGCCGGTTTCGCGATGCTGACGACGCAAGTCGCGACGGCCTGCGCGGCGCTGGGCTGGATGTTTGCCGAGTGGATCGCGAAGGGCAAGCCGTCGGTGCTCGGCATCGTGTCGGGTGCGGTCGCGGGTCTCGTCGCGATCACGCCGGCTGCCGGTTTCGTCGGCGTGACCGGCGCACTGGTGATCGGCATCGCGGCGGGCGTGGTCTGCTTCTGGTCGGCGACGTGGCTCAAGTCGAAGCTCGGCTACGACGATTCGCTCGACGCGTTCGGCGTGCACGGCGTGGGCGGGATTCTCGGTGCGCTGCTGACGGGCGTGTTCGCGGTCAAGGACATCGGCGGTGCCGACGGCAGCCTGCTGCTGCAGGCGAAGGGCGTGCTGATCACGCTGGTCTACAGCGGCGTGCTGAGCTTCGTGCTGCTGAAGCTGATCGACATGACGATCGGTCTGCGCGTGTCCGAAGAGGAAGAGCGCGAAGGCCTCGACGTGATCCTGCACGGCGAGCACGTCGAATAAGTCGTAAGGATGAACGGCGGGCCGCCGCGACGACGGCGCCCGCCACGAATGAGCGCAGCGACTTCGGCCCGCCCACCCGGCGGGCTTTTTTTCTCCTGTCACTTGCTGTCGTAGCGCATAACCCTGCGCACTATCGGGTCAATAGCCGAAAACTTCCTCCAAACCCTTGCGAAGCCGGGAACAATCCCCAAATGGGCAGGGCAATTGCTCTACAATCTTCATTCTCCCGCTCGCGAGTGATTCATGGTTCCCCACCTCGTTACCGCGTTGAACGGTCCGCTGCTCGAACTCGAGCAGAAGATCCTCGACGCGACGCCTGCGATCGAACGCTGGTTCAGGCTCGAATGGCAGGAACACACCCCGCCGTTCTATTGTTCGGTGGACCTGCGCAACGCCGGTTTCAAGCTGGCGCCCGTCGACGCGAACCTGTTTCCCGGCGCGTTCAACAATCTGCCGTCCGAAGTGCTGCCGCTCGCCGTGCAGGCCGCGATGGCCGCGATCGAGAAGATCTGCCCGGATGCGAAGAACCTGCTCGTGATTCCCGAGCTGCCGACCCGCAATGCGTTCTACCTGGAAAACGTCGCGCGCCTCGCGACGATCATGCGCCAGGCCGGACTGAACGTGCGCTTCGGCTCGCTCGACCCGAGCATCACCGACATGACGCCGATCACGCTGGCCGACGGCCAGAAGATCGTGCTCGAACCGCTCGAGCGTTCGCAGCGCCGCCTCGGCCTGAAGAATTTCGATCCGTGCTCGATCCTGCTGAACAACGACCTGTCGGCCGGCATCCCGGCCGTGCTGGAAAACCTGCACGAGCAGTACCTGCTGCCGCCGCTGCACGCGGGCTGGGCCGTGCGCCGCAAGTCGACGCACTTCTCGTGCTACGACGACGTCGCGAAGAAGTTCGCGAAGATGGTCGGCGTCGATCCGTGGATGGTGAATCCGTATTTCGCGCACGTCGAGGGCGTCGACTGGCAGGCGCATGAAGGCGAGCAGGCGCTCGCCGACGCGATCGACGGCGTGCTGAAGAAGATCGCGCGCAAGTATCGCGAATACGGGATCAGCGAGAAGCCGTACGTCGTCGTGAAGGCCGATGCGGGCACGGCGGGGCGCGGCGTGATGACCGTGCACGACGCGGCCGAGATCGGCCGCATGTCGAAGGCCGAGCGCGCGCAGATGGCCGAGACGAAGGCCGGCCTGACGGTGCGCGACGTGATCGTGCAGGAAGGCGTCTATACGTTCGAGCGCGTCGGCGACGAAGTCGCGGAGCCGGTCGTGTACATGATCGACCGCTACGTGGTCGGCGGCTTCTACCGCACGCACGGCGGCCGCGAGCGCGACCAGAACCTGAACGCGCCCGGCATGCACTACGTGCCGCTCGGCTTCGAGCACACCGCGCTGCCGGATGCCGGCGCCAAGCCGGGTGCCGCGCCGCCGAACCGTTTCTACATGTACGGTGTCGTCGCGCGGCTGTCGCTGATCGCGTCGTCGATCGAACTGGAAAAGACCGATCCCGAAGCCATCCAGGTGTAACGGACCTTCGCTACGTACAGGACCCGCATGGACATTCTCTTTATCGCCGACCCGCTCGAGCGCTTCAAGATCTACAAGGATTCGACCTACGCGATGATGGCCGAGGCCGCGCGGCGCGGGCATGCGGTGTACGCGTGCGAGCCGGGCCACCTCGCGTGGACGGGGTCGGCCGTCGAAGCCGACGTGCGGCGCATCACGTTCGTCGGCGAACTGGACGACCTGCATCGCGAGACCTGGTTCGAAGCGGGCACGGTCGACGCGCGCCGCCTCGAATCGTTCGGCGCGGTGCTGATGCGCAAGGATCCGCCGTTCGACATGGAATACGTGACGTCGACGTGGCTGCTCGAGCTGGCCGAGCGCGCCGGCGCACGCGTGTTCAACAAGGCGCAGTCGATCCGCGACCATTCGGAGAAGCTCGCGATCGGCGAGTTTCCGCAGTTCGTCGCGCCGACGCTCGTCACGCGCGACGCGAAACGGCTGCGCGCATTCCACGCCGAGCACGGCGACGTGATCCTGAAGCCGCTCGACGGCATGGGCGGGATGGGCGTGTTCCGCGTGAAGCCGGACGGCATGAACCTCGGCTCGATCGTCGAGATGCTGAGCCACGACGGCACGCGCTCGGTGATGGCGCAGAAGTTCATTCCCGAGATCAAGGCCGGCGACAAGCGCATCCTGCTGATCGGCGGCGAGCCCGTGCCGTATTCGCTCGCGCGGATTCCGCAGGGCAGCGAGGTGCGCGGCAATCTCGCCGCGGGCGGGCTGGGTGTCGCGCAGCCGCTGACCGAGCGCGATCGCGAGATCGCCCGGACGCTCGGGCCCGTGCTCGCGGCGCGCGGGCTGCTGCTGGTCGGCCTCGATGCGATCGGCGACTGGCTGACCGAGGTGAACGTCACGAGTCCGACGTGCTTCCGCGAGATCATGGAGCAGACGGGCTTCGACGTCGCCGCGATGTTCATCGACGCGCTGGAGCGTGCGGCCGCGTAGGCCGCTTCCCGCGCAACCCCGGCGGCGGCCGCGCAGGTCCCCCGTCGCCGGAGCAGCTTGACCGGCCTGCTACAATGCCCGCTTGCCAGGTGCCGAGATCGGCGCACCGAAGGCCCGGCGGTCGGGCCGAAACTGTCGCAAGGCTGAACATGAAACGTTTCCCACACTCGCTACGCTCATTGCCCCGCCGCGGGGTGTCGGCCCGCCAGGGGCGGCCGGGAGCGATCTGACATGGCCGGGATCCTGATCATCGCGCATGCCCCGCTCGCCACCGCGCTGCGGGACTGCATCGCGCACATCTACGGCGGCGTGCCCGCGCGCATCGGTTGTATCGACGTGACGGCGGACAGCGATCCGACCCAGGTGATGGCGTTCGCGCACGCGGAGCTCGCGCGGCTCAAGGAAGAGAACGGCGTGATCGTGCTGACCGACATGTACGGTGCGACGCCCGCGAACATCGCGGGCCAGCTCGCGAAAATCGACAACGTGCGTGTGCTGGCGGGCGCGAACTTGCCGATGCTCGTGCGGGCCGTCTGCTACCGCACCGTGCCGCTCGACAAGCTCGTCGACAAGGCGCTGTCCGGCGGCGCGAAGGGCGTCCACGAAGTGGCGGCCGGCACCCCGCCGCCGCCGACGGAAGCCGGCTGCGGCCAGTGCGCGCCGATTCCGCCCGAACCGCAGCCGCGCACCGAATCGCACTGATCATTCGTTTTCAGTTTTAGACCGACCCGACCGAGAATCATGCTTCAACAAGAAACCACCATCGTCAATAAATTGGGGCTCCATGCGCGCGCATCGGCCAAGCTTACGCAACTGGCCGGCAACTTCCAGTCGGAAGTCTGGATGACACGCAACGGGCGCAAGATCAATGCGAAGAGCATCATGGGCGTGATGATGCTGGCGGCGGGCATCGGCAGTACCGTGACGATCGAGACGGAAGGGGCCGACGAACGGGAAGCGATGGACGCGCTGCTGAAGCTGATCGCCGACAAGTTCGGCGAAGGCCAGTGATCATCGCGCGGGATCGTTGCCGTTTCCAGTCAGAATGCCGCGGATTTCGCGGCATTTTTTTCGTCGGAAGCATTGATGCGGAATGTGCAATGCTGCGGTGCATGCAGTCAGCAGGGAGTCGCGGAATTTATAATCACTAACCGGGGTCATAAGCGCATCGCAGCAGTGTGCCGCGGCTTTACTTGTACAGAGGAGGTGCGCGTGTCCTTCACGCTGCATGGCATTCCCGTCTCACGTGGTATCGCGATCGGGCGAGCGTATCTGATCGCGCCGGCGGCGCTCGACGTCGCCCATTACCTGATCGAGGCGAACCAGATCGACGCCGAGGTCGAACGTTTCCGCACGGCGCTCGACGTCGTGCATCACGAACTCGCCGCGTTGCGTGCCGACCTGACCGACGACACCCCGAGCGAAGTGGGCGCGTTCATCGACGTGCATACGATGATCCTCAGCGACGCGATGCTCGTGCAGGAAACCATCGATCTGATCCGCACGCGCCGCTACAACGTCGAATGGGCGCTGACCGAGCAGCTCGGGCTGCTTACGCGCCACTTCGACGACATCGAGGACGAATACCTGCGCGAGCGCAAGGCCGACATCGAGCAGGTGGTCGAGCGCGTGCTGAAGGCCCTCGCCGGTGCGCCGTCCGCGTCGCAGGCGCTCGACCGCGCGGCCGCGAACGGCACGAACGAGATGATCGTCGTCGCGCACGACATCGCGCCGGCCGACATGATGCAGTTCAAGTCGCAGTCGTTCCAGGCGTTCGTCACCGATCTCGGCGGGCGCACGTCGCACACGGCGATCGTCGCGCGCAGCCTCGGCATTCCGGCCGCGGTCGGCGTGCAGCATGCGAGCACGTTGATCCGTCAGGACGACCTGATCATCGTCGACGGCGACCAGGGCATCGTGATCGTCGATCCCGCGCCGATCGTCCTCGAGGAATATTCGTACCGGCAGTCCGAGAAGTTGCTGGAGCAACGCAAGCTGCAGCGTCTGAAGTTCTCGCCGACGCAAACGTTGTGCGGCACCAAGATCGAGCTGTACGCGAACATCGAGCTGCCCGACGACGCGAAGGCGGCGGTCGAGGCCGGCGCGGTCGGCGTCGGCCTGTTCCGCTCCGAGTTCCTGTTCATGCATCAGAAGGAGATGCCGGAGGAGGAGGAGCAGTTCGCCGCGTACAAGCGGGCCGTCGAGTGGATGAAGGGCATGCCGGTGACGATCCGCACGATCGACGTCGGCGCGGACAAGCCGCTCGAGGCGCTCGACGAAGGTTACGAAACCGCACCGAACCCCGCGCTCGGCCTGCGCGCGATCCGCTGGAGTCTGTCCGAGCCGCAGATGTTCCTCACGCAGTTGCGCGCGATCCTGCGCGCGTCCGCGTTCGGCCAGGTGAAGATCCTGATTCCGATGCTCGCGCATGCGCAGGAGATCGACCAGTCGCTCGACCTGATCCGCGAGGCGAAGCGCCAGCTCGACGACGCGGGCCTCGCATACGATCCGAACGTGCGGATCGGCGCGATGATCGAGATTCCGGCCGCGGCGATCGCGCTGCCGCTGTTCCTGAAGCGGTTCGATTTCCTGTCGATCGGCACCAACGACCTGATCCAGTACACGCTCGCGATCGACCGCGCGGACAACGCGGTCGCGCATCTGTACGACCCGCTGCATCCGGCCGTGCTGCATCTGATCTCGTACACGCTGCGCGAGGCGAAGCGCGTGGGTGTGCCGGTGTCGGTGTGCGGGGAGATGGCGGGCGATCCGGCGCTCACGCGCCTGTTGCTCGGGATGGGGCTCACCGAGTTCTCGATGCACCCGAGCCAGTTGCTCGTCGTGAAGCAGGAAATCCTGCGCGCGCACCTGAAGGCGCTCGAGAAACCGACGGCCGACGTGCTCGCGTCGTTCGAGCCGGAGGAAGTGCAGGCGGCGCTGCAGCGCCTGTCGGTCGCCGTGCCGCGCGCGGACGCCGCCGCTTAGGCATCCGCTGCGCGGCTAACCGCAGCGAAGCGTCACGCATGCGCCGGCCGGCGCATGCACGTCGCGCGTCAGTGTCGGCCCCCGCACACGGGGCAGTCGGCCTGGCGCGCGATCTTCATCGTCGTCCATTCCATCCGCAGCGAATCGAGCATCATCAGCCGTCCGTTGAGCGTCGTGCCGATCGCACCGATCACGCGCAGCGCTTCGGCGGCCTGCATCGCGCCGATGATCCCGACCGTCGGCGCGAACACGCCCATCGTCGCGCACGCGACTTCCTCGAACGGTTGATCTTCCGGAAACACGCACGCATAACAGGGCGCGGCCGGATCGCGGAAGTCGAACGTGCTGATCTGTCCGTCGAAACGCAGCGCGGCGCCCGACACGAGCGGCACGCCATGGGCGACGCACGCGCGGTTGATCGCGTGCCGCGTCGCGAAGTTGTCGGTGCAGTCGAGCACGACGGTCGCGCCCGGCACGTGCGCGTCGAGCCATGCGTCGTCGACGCGTTCCGCGACCGCGTTCACCTTCACGCCGGGGTTCAGTTGCGCGAGCGTGTCGCGCCCCGATTCGACCTTGCTGCGGCCGACCGATGCCGTCACGTGCAGGATCTGCCGCTGCAGGTTCGTGAGGTCGACCGTATCGGCGTCGACGAGCGTGATCGTGCCGACTCCCGATGCCGCGAGGTACATCGCCGCGGGCGAACCGAGGCCGCCCGCGCCGACGACGATCGCATGCGCGTCGAGAAAGCGCTGCTGCGCCTCGATGCCGATTTCGTCGACGAGGATGTGACGGGAGTAGCGAAGGAGTTGATCGTCGTTCATGGGGAGTCGTGGGCGAGGCGGGCGGACGTAGCGTTATTTTAGGCGCGCATGAAAAACGGGCCATCGCGGTCTTCCCGCGATGGCCCGTCGGATGCCGGTCGGCGCTTACTGCGGCGCTGACGCGGGCTTCGGTGCGGCGCTCGGCTTCGCGCTTGCGCCCGATGCCTTCGGAGCCGCGGTGGCCTTGCCGGCTGGGCTCTTCGTCGTGCTGTCGGCGAGCAGCGACTTCGATTGCTGGACGGGCTTGCCCTCGAGCTTGTTGAGCGCCTGCTGCATCATGAAGTCGTCGGCGCTGCCGAACTCGATCGGCTTGCGATCGCGGTCCTTCTGGCGCTGCTCCGGCGTCTTCTTGTCGTTCTGCTCTTCGAGAACGCGCAACTGATCCATCCGGCGCTGCTCGCGGTCTTCCTGTTCCTTCTTCTCGTTCGGGTCCTGCGTGTTCGCCAGGTGGTTCGAGTAATCGACCTCGCGCGTCACGAGCACGTCGTCCGGATCGCCGTCCGAGTACTGATCGACCGGCACGTCGGGCGTGATGCCCTTGTTCTGGATCGAACGGCCGCTCGGCGTGTAGTAGTACGCCGTCGTCAGGCGCAGCGCGGTGTCGGCCGTCATCGGGCGAACCGTCTGCACCGAACCCTTGCCGAACGTCGTCTTGCCCATGATCTGCGCGCGCTTCGAATCCTGCAGCGCGCCGGCGACGATTTCCGATGCGGACGCCGAATAGGCGTTCGTCAGCACGATCATCGGCACGGTCTTGAAGACCGGCGGCAGGTTCTTCAGCGGATCGCCGTCGAAGGACGGCAGGCGATAGTTGTCGTACGTATCGCGGTAGACCTGCTTCGAATCGGGGATCTGGCCGTTGGTCGACACGACGACGGAGTCGGGCGGCAGGAACGCGCCGGCGACGCCGACCGCGCTCTGCAGCAGGCCGCCGCCGTTGTTGCGCAGGTCGAGGACGAGGCCCTTCAGGTTCGGCTGCTGGCGCGCGATGTCCTGCAGCTTCTGCGCGAGATCGGGCGTCGTGCGTTCCTGGAAGCTCGTGATGCGGACATACGCGTAGCCCGGATCGAGGATCTTCATCTTGACGCTCTGGACCTTGATGATCGCGCGCGTGACGGTGACCGGGAACGTGCGGTCGTCGCTCTTGCGGAAGATCGTCAGCGTGACCTTGGTGCCCGGCTCGCCGCGCATCTGCTTGACGGCCTTGTCGAGCGTCATGCCGCGCACCGGCTTGTCGTTGATGCGCGTGATCAGGTCGCCCGGACGGATGCCGGCGCGGAAGGCAGGGGTGTCCTCGATCGGCGAGATCACCTTCACGAGGCCGTCTTCCTGCGAGATCTCGATGCCGAGACCCGCGAAGCGGCCCTTGGTCTGCTCCTGCAACTCGTCATAGTCGGTCTTGTCGAGGAACGACGAGTGCGGGTCGAGGCTCGACACCATGCCCTTGATCGCCGCCGTCAGCAGCTTCTTGTCGTCGACCGGTTCGACGTACTCGCGCTTGATCTGGCCGAATACTTCCGCGAACAGGCGGAGCTGGTCGAGGGGAAGCGGCGCCGTGGCGGTCTGCTCGGCCGATGCGGAAACCTGCAGCGTGGCGAACACGCCCGTGGCAAGGCCCGCGGCAATCAGGCCGATGTTCTTCAATTTCATTCGCATAGAGATCTGGTGCGGTCGGGAAGCGCGTGGCGGTAGCGGGGATGTAGCGGACAAGTATAACTGTTCGTCCGATGACTCAGTGGAACGGCGCGAAAAGGGCCCGGAGAAGGCCGGGCGGGCACCGCCGGGCGCGCTGCGGGTTCGAAAGCGGGTTCGACAGCAGCGGGGCCGCGAAGGTTCGCGCGGCGCGCCGGGCCGGGGCCGGGCACGCCGCGCCGGACGCGGCCCGCCCGGCCCGACGGGCGTCAGCCCGCCTTGCCCTGCTTCGCGACGGCGGCTTGCGCCTGCGCGATCGCGTCCTGGTCGCCGAGGTAATAGTGCTTGATCGGCTTCAGGTTCTCGTCGAGTTCATACACGAGCGGCACGCCGTTCGGGATGTTCAGGCCGACGATGTCGCTGTCCGAGATGCCGTCGAGATACTTGATCAGCGCGCGCAGCGAGTTGCCGTGCGCGGCGATCAGCACCTGCTTGCCGGCGCGCACGGCCGGCGCGATCGACTCGTTCCACAGCGGCAGCACGCGCGCGACCGTGTCCTTCAGGCACTCGGTGAGCGGCAGTTGCTCGCGCGGCACCTTCGCATAACGCGGGTCGTTGAACGGCGCGCGCTCGTCGGTCGGCTCGAGCGCGGGCGGCGGCGTGTCGTAGCTGCGGCGCCAGACGAGCACCTGGTCGTCGCCGAACTTGGCGGCCGTTTCCGCCTTGTTCAGGCCCGACAGCGCGCCGTAGTGGCGCTCGTTCAGGCGCCACGAGTGGACGACGGGCAAGTACATGAGGTCCATCCGGTCCTGCACGTGCCACAGCGTGCGGATCGCGCGCTTGAGCACCGACGTGTACGCGATGTCGAACGTGTAGCCGGCCTCCTTGAGCAATTCGCCGGCCTGGTAGGCCTCGTTGCGGCCCTGTTCGGTCAGGTCGACGTCGACCCAGCCGGTGAAGCGGTTTTCCTTGTTCCACGTCGATTCGCCGTGGCGGATGAGAACGAGTTTGTACATGGATCTTGCGGTCGGTAGTGAAGGAAGCGGTGCGCATCGCACGGGACCCGACCGGGGCCCGCCATCGCGCAAGACGGTTATTTTATAATGGCGGGATTGTCCTCATCCGATTTCTCTTTTTCCGGCGGAATTCCGTGACGTTCTTTACCGATTACACGAACCTGGCCCTTATCGCGATCCTGGTCGTATCCGGCGGCCTGCTGGCCTGGCCCGCACTGCGCCGCGGCCGCGGCGGCCTGTCGGCCGCAGAGGCGACGCAACTCATCAACCGCCGCAACGCCGTCGTGATCGACGTGCGCGCCGCGTCCGATTTCGCCGCCGGCCACCTGCCGTCGGCGCGTCAGGTCGCGGCGGGCGAGATCGGCGCGAAGATCGCGCAGGTCGCGAAGAACAAGAGCACGCCCGTGCTGCTCGTCTGCCAGAACGGCCAGCAGTCGCAGAAGGCGGCGCGCGAGGTCGAGGCGGCGGGTTATGCCGAGGTGCACGTGCTCGAGGGCGGCGTGGCCGCCTGGCAGCAGGCCGGGATGCCGGTCGTCAAACAAGGAGCGGCGAAGTGAACAAGGTTTTGATGTACAGCACGCAGGTGTGTCCGTATTGCATGCAGGCCGAGCGCCTGCTGAAGCTGCGCGGTGTCGAGCAGATCGAAAAGGTGCTGATCGATCGCGATCCGGCCCGCCGCGACGAAATGATGTCGCGCACGGGGCGCCGCACGGTGCCGCAGATCTATATCGGCGACACGCACGTCGGCGGCTACGACGATCTGTCGAAGCTCGACCGCGAAGGCGGGCTCGAACCGCTTCTGCAAGCGGCCTGATTAAGGCAGAATGGCCGCCGGCCGCGCCGCGGCTTGGGCGCGCAGGATTCATCCGCGGCGGCCGGCGAGAAGCCGGGCCGCCCCGTCACCACTTTTAGGGAAACACCATGTCCGACGTCGAAAACCAACCGTTCTTCAACATCCAGCGCGTCTACCTGAAGGATATGTCGCTCGAACAGCCGAATTCGCCGGCGATCTTCCTCGAGCAGGACATGCCGTCGGTTGAAGTCGAAGTCGACGTGAAGGCCGACCGCCTGGCGGAAAGCGTGTTCGAAGTCGTCGTGTCGGGTACCGTCACCGCGAAGGTGAAGGACAAGGTCGCGTTCCTGATCGAAGCGAAGCAGGCCGGCATTTTCGACATTCGCAACATTCCCGACGAACAGCTCGACCCGCTGGTCGGCATCGCTTGCCCGACGATCCTGTTCCCGTACCTGCGTTCGAACATCGCCGACGCGATCACGCGCGCGGGCTTCCCGCCGATCCACCTGGCGGAAATCAACTTCCAGGCGCTGTACGAGCAGCGTCTCGCGCAGCTTCAGCAGCAGCACGCCGGCGCAGAAGGCGCGCCGAACGGCACGACGCTGAACTGACGTATCACTCGGACCGGTGCTGGGTATGAAAGTAGCCGTTCTCGGCGCCGGTGCCTGGGGCACCGCGCTCGCGGGCCATCTGGCCGCGCGGCACGATACGCTTCTGTGGGCGCGCGACGCCGCGCTCATCGCCGAGCTGCAGGCTCGGCACGAGAATTCCCGTTATCTGGACGGCATCGCGCTGCCTGACGCATTGCGCTACGACGCCGATCTCGGCGCCGCGCTCGCGCATGGCGCCGCGGACGACGCGCTGTGCGTGATCGCCGCGCCGGTGGCCGGGCTGCGCACGCTGTGCCACGCGATGCGCGACGCGGGCTGCGTGCCCGCGCACGTCGTCTGGGTCTGCAAGGGCTTCGAGGCCGACACGCATCTGCTGCCGCATCAGGTGATCGCGGCCGAATTGCCCGAACAGCACAGCAACGGCGTGCTGTCGGGGCCGAGCTTTGCGCGCGAGGTCGGACAGTCGCTGCCTGTCGCGCTGACGGTGGCGAGCGCGTCCGCCGAATGCCGCGAGCGCACGGTCGCCGCGTTCCATCACGGCGCGATGCGGATCTATACGGGCGACGACGTGGTCGGCGTCGAAGTCGGCGGCGCGGTGAAGAACGTGCTGGCGATCGCGACCGGCATCGCCGACGGCCTCGGCCTCGGGCTGAACGCACGCGCGGCGCTGGTCACGCGCGGCCTCGCCGAAATGTCGCGGCTCGGCGTCGCGCTCGGCGGCCGTGCTGAAACCTTCACGGGCCTCACGGGCCTCGGCGACCTGATCCTCACCGCGACGGGCGACCTGTCGCGCAACCGCACGGTCGGCCTGCAACTGGCGGCCGGCCGCTCGCTGAACGACATCCTCGGCGCGCTCGGCCACGTGGCCGAAGGCGTGCGTTGCGCGCAAGCCGTGCTGGCGATCGCGCGCGCGCAATCGATCGAAATGCCGATCACCGAAGCCGTGTGCGGCGTGCTGTTCGACGGCATCGCGCCGCGCGACGCCGTCAGCGGCCTGCTGCGGCGCGACGCGCGCGCCGAGTAGCGCGGGCCGGCACCGGCCGGTGCGGCCGCGCCAAGCGCGCGGCGCCAAAGCGCACTACGCTTGAACAGTCTCCGGCGTTCCGGGAGGTTGTCATGCTGCAGATCCATTCCACCACGCTCGATGCGCAGCTGGTCGACATCACGACGCTCGATGTCGACGCGATCGTCAACGCCGCGAACGGTTCGCTGCTCGGCGGGGGCGGCGTCGACGGCGCGATCCATCGTGCCGCCGGCCCCGGCCTGCTCGCCGAGTGCCGCACGCTCGGCGGCTGCGACACGGGCGACGCGAAGCTCACGCGCGGCCACGGGCTGCCGGCGCGCTACGTGATCCATGCCGTCGGACCCGTGTGGCACGGCGGCGGGCGCGGCGAGCCCGACCTGCTCGCGTCGTGCTACCGGCGCGCGATCGAACTGGCCGAGGAGGTTGCCGCGACGTCGATCGCGTTCCCGGCGATCAGTTGCGGGATCTACCGCTATCCGGCCGGCGAGGCCGTCGACATCGCGGTCGGCACCGTCGCCGAAATGCTGCCGCAGGCACCGAGCCTCACACGCGTGGTGTTCGCGTGCTTTTCCTCCGACATCTACGACCTGTATCGCGCGCGGCTCGCGCGGACCTGACGCATTGCGCGGCGCGGGCCGCGCCCGGCACGCGTCAGGCGCCGCCTTCGAAGCCGGCCTGGCGCCACGCCTCGAACACGACCACCGCGACCGTGTTCGACAGGTTCAGGCTGCGGTTGTCCGGCCGCATCGGCAGGCGCACGCGCTGTTCGTTCGGGAAGCGTTCGAGCAGCTCGGCGGGCAGGCCGCGCGTCTCCGAGCCGAACACGAACCAGTCGCCGGGCAGGAACGCGTGATCGTGGAAGCGGCCCGAGCCGCGCGTCGTGAACGCGAACATCCGCGCGGGATCGGGCGATTCGGCCGTGACGAACGCGTCCCAGTCGCGGTGCACGCGCATCTGCGCATATTCGTGATAGTCGAGGCCGGCGCGGCGCATCCGCGCGTCGTCGAGCGGAAAGCCGAGCGGCTCGATCAGGTGCAGGCGCGCACCCGTGTTGGCGCACAGGCGGATCACGTTGCCGGTGTTCGGCGGAATTTCGGGGGCGACGAGGACGACGTTGAACATGTTTCGGTTTGGCTGGGCCGGCCGGGGCGGAGCAATGCGTGCTCGTTCCCGGCTGGCCGGTTCGTGACGGCCGCGTTCTGGCGGCCGGCCTCTGTATCTAATTAATCCCTGGCGGTGCGCAGCGCAACCAGATTCGTCACGCGCGCGGCGCCCGCCGCCTTCAGCGCATGCGCGGCGGCCGCGAGCGTCGCGCCGGACGTCATCACGTCGTCGACGAGCGCGACGTGACGGCCGGCGACGTCGCCGGCCACCGCGAACGCCGCCATTACGTTGTCGCGTCGCGCGCGAAGGTCGAGCCGCGACTGCGGCGCGGTGTCGGTCATGCGCGCGAGCAGCGCCGCATCCGCGCGGACGCCGAGCCGGCGCGCAAGCGGACGCGCGATCGCCCATGCCTGGTTGTAACCGCGCGCGACGAGCCGCCGGTGCGACAACGGCACCGGCGCGACCAGGTCGAAGCCGCTTGCGCCGTGTGTATCGTCGACCAGCCGGGCGAGCCGCGTTGCGAATTCGGCACCGATCGCGAGTCGCGCATGAAACTTCAGGCCGCGCGCGAGCCCGTCGAGCGGCGCGCGGTAATCCGCAAGCGCGAGCGTCGCGTCGAATGGCGGTGGCGCCGTGCGGCAAGCGTCGCACCGGTAGGCGGTAGCGCGGCCGGCACGGGTGTGCCCGCCGCGGGACGACGGGTCCGAACGCGGGCGCCCGGTGCCCAGCGGCAGCGCGCAGACGTCGCAGCGCAGCCGCGCTTCATTCCAGTACGCGGCGTCGCAAGCGCCGCAAATCACGGCGTGTGACAAATTGCCGCACAGTGCGCAGCGATTCGGCAGCGCGACCGCGGCGATGCGTGCCGCCAGCGCGCGAACCTGCGACAAAACGACGCGCATCGTGCGCGGAGCGGAACTGCGGATCATCGCGAACACTCCTGGCCGCCCCGTCTCGATGAAGCCTGCGGGGCGAGCGAGTATACTTCGGGCTCTTCGCCAGTGTGCCCGACATGTCCCCAGCTTCGACTTCAACCAGCCGTCCGGCCAATGACGCCGGGCGCCTGCGGCGGATCTTCGACCGCCGTGCCGCCACGTTCGACGCGGTCGCGTTCCTGCCGCGCGAGATCGCGCAGCGGATGAACGAACGCCTCGAATACATCAAGGTGAGTCCAACGGCCGTGCTCGACGCGGGCTGCGGCCCCGGCGACGACCTGCCGGCGCTGCGCGCGCGTTTTCCGGAGGCGCCCGTATTCGGCGTCGACCTGTCCGGCGCGATGCTCGCACGGGCCGGCCAGCGCGAGGTCGAGCAGGCGAGCTGGCGCCGCTGGCTGCCGGCTTCGCTCGGCCGGGCACTGGGCCAGCGCGGCCCGCGCGTCGCGCAGGCCGATTTCGCCGCGCTGCCGTTTCCGGGCGGCGCGTTCGACCTGATCTGGTCGAACCTCGCCCTCCACTGGCATTCGCGCCCCGACGCGGTGCTGCCCGAATGGCAGCGCGTGCTGCGCGTCAACGGCCTGCTGATGTTCAGCACGCTCGGCCCCGACACGCTGCGCGAACTGCGCGCGGCCTGCGCGGACGCCGAAGCGGCGCTCGGCATCGCGCCGCCCGCCGCGCGCGTGATCGATTTCGTCGACATGCACGACCTCGGCGACATGCTCGTCGAGAGCGGCTTCGAGATTCCCGTGATGGATCAGGAAGTGCTGACCGTCACCTACAAATCCCCCGACTCCCTGCTGGCCGACGTGCGCCGCTGGGGCGCCTATCCGTTCGAGCGCGCGGCGCCGCAACGCGCGACGCGGCGCTTTCGCGCGGCGCTCGGCGACGCGCTGGAGGCGCGCCGGCGCGCGGACGGCACGATTCCACTGACCTTCGAGGTGATCTACGGCCACGCCTGGAAGGCCGTGCCGCGCACGACCGCCGAAGGGCACGGGATCGTGCGCATCGAGGACATCGGGAAGGGCCGTCCGAAGAATCGGTAAAGCGGTAAAGAGGGGTTTTGTTATGTCTGAAATTAGCGGCGCAAAGCGGGGTCGAATTGGCGCCAAAAACGGCCGGAAAGCTTGTCGCGCTTGGCTTGCGGGGCGATAGGCGCTTGCTTGTGGATGCCATTGAACCCGCCTATAATGCGTCAGCTTGTCGTCCCGGGGTCCCCGCAATACGGGGCGACGAGTCCGATGCAGGCATGCATCGCATGCCATTCGCGTGAGGCGGCGATGGAAGCAGCGAGTGTTTCGGCGGAGACGACGAACGGCGAACCGGTCCTCCAGGACTGGCTGATCAAACGCAACTGTTCGGTGTCGCCACGCCAGTTCGTGCTGTTTTACGCGTCGCTTGCGGGCTTCTCGCTGGTGATTGCGACGTTGCTGATGTGGAGGGGGGCCTGGCTCGTCATGCCCTTCACCGGAATCGAGTTGCTGGTGGTGGGTGTCGCATTTGCGATCTATGCTCGCCATGCGGTCGATTACGAACGCATCAGGCTGTTTCCGCACCGGCTCGTGATCGAGCGGATGGATGCGGAGCGGCTCACGCAGATCGAATTCAACCCGCGCTGGGTGCGGGTCGAGCCGGGTGCGACGCCACGCGATCCGATTCGACTGGTATCGCGCGGGCAGACCGTCGTAATCGGGCAGCATCTCGCGCAGTACAAGCGTGCGCAGTTCGCCGACGAACTGCGCGTGTCGCTCAGGCGCTGCGGCTGACGAGGCGCGGGCACCGGCCGGGAACAGGCCGGCGGCTTGCGACGGGGGAGGGTTTGAATGGAAATTTTGGGTAAGGATGCTATGAAAACAATCAAGCGAGCCCTCACGGGCGTGCTGGCATGCAGCGGTTTGCTCTTTGCCGGTGCCGCCCTGGCGGTCGGTGATAGCCCGGGCGGCCCCCGCGTCAACGAGATCAACTTTCAGCCGCCGGTCACGAAAATCGCCGAGGAGCTCTACGATCTCCACACGATGATGCTGATCCTGTGTACGGTGATCTTCGTCGGCGTGTTCGGCGTGATGTTCTATTCGATCTTCGCGCACCGCAAATCCAAGGGCCACAAGGCCGCCAATTTCCATGAAAGCACGACCGTCGAGATCATCTGGACGATCGTGCCGTTCGTCATCGTCGTGCTGATGGCGCTGCCGGCGACGAAGGCCGTCGTCGCGATGAAAGACACGACGAACGCCGATCTCACGATCAAGGTCACCGGCTACCAGTGGAAGTGGGGCTACGACTACGTGAAGGGCCCGGGCGAGGGCATCGGCTTCCTGTCGACGCTGAGCACCCCGCGTGACGAAGTGATGGGCAAGAAGCCGATCACCGACACCTATCTGCAGGAAGTCGACAACCCGCTCGTCGTGCCGGTCAACAAGAAGATCCGCATCATCACGACCGCGAACGACGTCGTCCACTCGTGGTACGTGCCCGCGTTCGGCGTGAAGCAGGATGCGATTCCCGGCTTCGTCCGCGACACGTGGTTCAAGGCCGACAAGGTCGGTACCTTCCGCGGTTTCTGTACCGAGCTGTGCGGCAAGGAACACGCGTACATGCCGGTCGTCGTCGAAGTCCTGTCGGAAGACGACTACGCGAAGTGGGTGACCGCGCAGAAGGCCAAGATGGCCAGCGCGTCGGTCGATCCGAACAAGGTATACACGATGGCCGAACTCGTCGCGCACGGCGAGGAAGTCTACAAGGCGAACTGCGCGGCCTGCCACCAGGTGAGCGGCAAGGGCCTTGGCGCATTCCCGGCAATGGACGGCAGCCCGATCGTGAACGGCCCGATCGCCGGACACGTCGAGCGCGTGCTGCACGGCAAGGGTGCCATGCCGTCGTGGGCATCGCTGTCGGACCTCGACATCGCATCGGTCATCACGTACGAGCGCAATTCGTGGGGCAACCACAAGAACGACCTGCTGCAGCCGAAGCAAGTGGCTGACGCGCGCAACGGCAAGATGCCGGAAGACACGGCGGGCGCAGCGGCGCCGGCTGAAGCGGCGCCGGCGCAAGCCGCGTCGGGCGCAGCCGAGCAGCCGGCGGCAGCATCGGCATCGGCCGCGCTGTCGACGATCTACTTCGAAACGGGCAAGAGCGCGCTGCCGGCCGACGCGAAGGCGGCGATCGCCGCCGCGGCCGACTATGCGAAGGCACATCCGGACGCGAAGCTCGCGTTGTCGGGCTTCACCGACAAGACGGGCTCGGCCGACGCGAACGCCGAACTGGCCAAGCAGCGCGCACTGGCTGTGCGCGACGCGCTGAAGTCGGCCGGCGTGGCGGAAGACCACATCATCATGAAAAAGCCGGAAACGATCACGGGCGGGGCTGACGCTAAGGAAGCCCGGCGGGTCGAGATCGGTCCGGCGGCTTGACGTGTCGCTCAGTTAGTCGACGTATTCGCATTAGGAGATTCTCATGTCTAGCATCGGGCACGACGTAGCCGCGGACCACGCGCACGACGACCACGCGCACGAAACACCGCATGGCTGGCGGCGCTGGTTGTTCGCCACCAACCACAAGGACATCGGTACGCTGTACCTGCTGTTCTCGTTCATCATGTTCCTGTCGGGCGGCGTGATGGCGCTCGGCATCCGTGCCGAGCTGTTCGAGCCGGGCCTGCAGATCATGCGTCCGGAGTTCTTCAACGAACTCACGACGATGCACGGTCTGATCATGGTGTTCGGCGCGATCATGCCGGCGTTCGTCGGCTTCGCGAACTGGATGATTCCGCTGCAGATCGGCGCATCCGACATGGCGTTCGCGCGGATGAACAACTTCAGCTTCTGGCTGCTGCCGGTTGCTGCCGTGCTGCTGGTCGGCTCGTTCTTCGCGCCGGGCGGCGCGACGGCCGCCGGCTGGACGCTGTACGCACCGCTGTCGACGCAGATGGGCCCGGGCATGGACTTCGCGATCTTCGCGGTCCACTTGATGGGTGCATCGTCGATCATGGGCGGGATCAACATCGTCGTGACGATCCTGAACATGCGCGCACCGGGCATGACGCTGATGAAGATGCCGATGTTCGCATGGACGTGGCTGATCACGGCGTACCTGCTGATCGCGGTGATGCCGGTTCTGGCAGGCGCGATCACGATGGTGCTGTTCGACCGCCACTTCGGCACGTCGTTCTTCAACGCGGCAGGCGGCGGCGACCCGGTGATGTACCAGCACATCTTCTGGTTCTTCGGCCACCCCGAGGTGTACATCATGATTCTGCCGGCGTTCGGGATCGTGTCGCAGGTGATCCCGGCGTTCGCACGCAAGACGCTGTTCGGCTATAGCTCGATGGTGTACGCGACGGCTTCGATCGCGATCCTGTCGTTCATGGTCTGGGCGCACCACATGTTCGCGACGGGCATGCCGGTCACCGGCCAGCTGTTCTTCATGTACGCGACGATGCTGATCGCCGTGCCGACGGGCGTGAAGGTGTTCAACTGGCTCGCGACGATGTGGCGCGGCTCGATGACCTTCGAAACCCCGATGCTGTTCGCGATCGGCTTCCTGTTCGTGTTCACGTTCGGCGGCCTGACGGGCCTGATGCTCGCGATGGCGCCGCTCGACATCCAGTATCACGGGACCTACTTCGTGGTGGCGCACTTCCACTACGTGCTGGTGGCGGGCTCATTGTTCGCGCTGTTCTCGGGCTGGTATTACTGGGCGCCGAAGTGGACGGGCTGGATGTACAACGAGACGCGCGGCAAGATCCACTTCTGGGCGTCGATGATCTTCTTCAACCTGACGTTCTTCCCGATGCACTTCGTCGGTCTCGCCGGCATGCCGCGTCGTTATGCGGACTACCCGGCGCAGTTCACGGACTTCAACCAGGTTGCGACGATCGGCGCATTCGGCTTCGGCCTCGCGCAGGTGTACTTCCTGTTCGCGGTCGCGCTGCCGGCCTACCGTGGCGGCGGCGAGCTGGAAAAGGCGTCGGACAAGCCGTGGGATGGCGCGACGGGCCTCGAGTGGACGGTGCCGAGCCCGGCTCCCTTCCACACGTTCGAGCAACCGCCGCACGTCGAGTAAGTTTCACTGTGCGTTCCGCCGCTGCCTGCCGCGCAGGCAGGCGCGGCGGGCGCCGAACCGAAGTTTCAGATGACCCGGAATCCACAAGAAAGACGAACGCCCGAGCAGATCCGCGCGGGCAACAAGCGGCTCGGCCTCATCCTGCTCGTCATCGCCGCCGTTTTTTTTGTGGGTGTCGTGATCAAGCAGTGGTGGCTGTCCACACACTGAAGCAGTAACTGACGCAGTAGCGAGGAAGTTGTCGTATGTCGAAGCCGGAAGAGGGCGCCGTCGATCGCGCGTTCAATCGTTCGATGCTGGTGAAGCTCTTCGTCGTGGCCGGGCTGATGTTCGGGTTCGGCTTCGCGCTGATCCCGATGTATCGGGCGATCTGCCAGATCACCGGCATCAACAACCTGGTGCAGCGCGACGTCAGCGAGCGCGAGGTGAAGAACTCGCAGGTCGACTATAGCCGCACGGTGTCGGTCGAGTTCGATGCGAACGCACGCGGGCCGCTCGGTTTCAAGCCGGAGCACAACAGTCTCGACGTGCATCCGGGCGAACTGACGACGATCGTGTACGACGTGACGAACGGGCAGGGCAGGCCGGTCGTTGCACAGGCGATTCCGAGCTACGCGCCGAAGCAGGCGACGGAGTTCTTCAAGAAGATCGAGTGCTTTTGCTTCACGCAGCAGACGCTGGCCGCGAACGAGTCGCGCAAGATGCCGGTGGTGTTCGTGATCGATCCGAAACTGCCGAAGGACGTGAAGACGATCACGCTGTCGTACACGTTCTTCGAACTGAATACGCCGGCCGCACCGGCGCCGGCGACGCGCAGCACGGCATCGCAGGGCGCGGCGACGCCGGGTGCATGACGACGGAGGCGGGGCGATGACGGAGGTCAAGCGCGGCGGGTTCGGCCAGGCAGTGAAGGCCGTGCTGTGGTCGTTCTTCGGGGTGCGCAAGCGGCGCGACCTGGAGGCCGACGCGACGCAACTGAATCCGCTGCACGTGCTGATCGTTGCGTTGATCGCGGCCGGTGTGTTCATCGGCGTGCTGATCCTGATCGTGCGTGCCGTCGTGGGCTGAAGCCCGCGGCAACGAAAGAATGCAGTGCGCGGCGCCACGGCGACGCGTGCGGATAAGCGCGGTGGCGGTCACGCCGCGCAAGAAATAAAGCCGGAGCGGTTTCCGGTACACAAATTGGACTGAAGTGGAGAATCAAGCATGAGCGGTCAAAACCAGACCCCGTACTATTTCGTGCCGCATCCGTCGCACCATCCGATCAGTGCGGCCACCGGCCTGCTGGTCATGCTCGGATCGGCGGCGCTGTGGATCAACGGTCACGACTGGGCGCCGTTTACGGCGTTGCTCGGCCTGCTGTGGTTGCTCTTCACGCTGTATCACTGGTTCGGCGATGCGATCGCCGAATCGGAAGGCGGTCATTACGGCAAGAACGTCGACAAGTCGTACCGCTGGAGCATGAGCTGGTTCATCTTCTCGGAAGTCATGTTCTTCGGCGCGTTCTTCGGCGCGCTGTTCTACGCGCGTGAAATCGCGCTGCACCAGCTCGGCAGCCTCGACTACAAGCTGATCTGGCCGGATTTCTCCGCCGTGTGGCCGAACGAAGGCCCCGCAGCACTCGCCGGTCACTTCAAGACGATGGGCCCGTGGCCGGTCCCGACGCTGAACACGGCATTCCTGCTGTCGTCCGGCGTGACGCTGACGATCTCGCACCACGCACTGCGCGACGATCATCGCAAGAAGGCGATCGCCTGGATGGCCGCGACGCTCGCGTTCGGTATCTGCTTCCTGTTCCTGCAGGGCTTCGAGTACTACCACGCGTACAACGAACTGAACCTGACGCTGAATTCGGGCGTGTACGGTTCGACGTTCTTCCTGCTGACCGGCTTCCACGGTTTCCACGTGTTCCTCGGCGGCACGATGCTCGCGGTGGTGCTGGTGCGGATGATCCGCGGCCACTTCACGCCCGAACATCACTTCGCATTCGAAGGCGCCGCGTGGTACTGGCACTTCGTCGACGTCGTCTGGCTCGGCCTGTACGTCGTCGTCTACTGGCTGTAAATGGAAAAACGGCCCGCGCAGCAATGCGCGGGCCGTTTTCATTGGTGTCGAGCGGGCAGCGGCTGGCTGCCTGCCGACACCACCCTGGCGCCGCCGCGACTCAGTCAGGCGGCGCTTTTGCTTGGTGCCGCGGCCATGCGGCGAAATGTCACAGCGGGTGGCGGCGGCCGTGGCGGCACATGCATCAACGCCCGATCGGCAAGCCGGTCGGATGGATCCAGCCCATCCAGTTCGCGAGCAGGATGAGCAGGAACAGCGAGACCGACAGCCCGACGCGGGTGGCGAGCGACCAGACCATGCGTTTCGTGTGGCCGCGGTCGTGCATCATGAAGTAGAGCGCCGAGCCCATGCTGGCAATGATGAGGACGAAGGCGATGGGAACGAGTATGTGCATGACACGAACCGGACGACGGCAATTCGAAAGGAAGGGGATAATTATCGCACTTCGCTTTCGCGCATGTGCCGGGCGGGCGGCATGATGAAGATTCGCTGGCTGCCCGCGCTGCTGATCCTCGTCGTTGTCGCCGTCACGATCCGTCTCGGCTTCTGGCAGCGCGACCGTGCGCACCAGAAGGAAGCGCTGCAGGCGAGCATCGAGCGCTTCGAGCATGCGGTGCCCGTCGACATCGGCGCGCAGCCGATTCCGCTGGCGTCGATCGAGTTTCATCGCGTGCGTGCGAAGGGCCGTTTCGTGCCCGAGCAAGCCGTGTTCCTCGACAATCGGCCGTATAACGACCAGCCGGGTTTTTACGTCGTGATGCCGTTTAAACTCACGGGCGGCGGCGTCGTGCTGGTCAACCGCGGCTGGCTGCCGCGCAGCATCGCCGATCGCACGGCGATCGAGCCGTTCGCGACGCCCGCGGGCGACGTCGAGATCGTGGGCATCGCGCGCGCCGACGCGTCGCGCGCGTTCGAGCTCGGCGAAGGCGGGTCGGCGGCGCACCAGAAGATCCGGCAGAACCTGGACGTCGCCGCGTATGCACAGGAAACGGGGCTGCCGCTGCAGCCGTTCGTGATCCAGCAGACGAGCGACGACGGCGACAAGCTGGTGCGCGACTGGCCGGCGGCGACGACCGGCGTCGAGCGCAATTACGGTTACATGTTTCAGTGGTGGGCGATGGCGGCGGCCGCGCTCGGCTTCGGCCTGTACGCCGCGCGGCGTGCGGCGAAGAAGTCGGCCGGCGCGTGAGTGCCATGCCAGGACGCGGCGCAAGTGCCGCGGGTTCGTTTCGAGAGGTCTGATTTGTCCATGCAATCTTCCCGTCAGGGTCCGGCCGCCGAGCCGGTTTCGCCCGCGGCCCGCAAGCGCGGCCGCTGGATGCTCGTGCTGCTCGGGCTCGTGTGCGCCGCGCCGATGCTCGCGTCGTACTTCACCTATTACGTGATCAAGCCGAAGGGCGGCTCGACGAACTACGGCACGCTGATCGAGCCGCAGCGGCCGATTCCGGCGGATCTGCAGGTCACCGACGAAACCGGCAAGACCGTGCCGCTGTCGTCGCTGCGCGGCGTATGGCTGTTCGTGATGACCGACCGCAGCGCGTGCGACGAAGCGTGCGCGCAGAAGCTCTATTTCATGCGCCAGATCCGCGTCACGCAGGCGGGCGAACGGCACCGGATCACGATGGTGTGGCTGCGCGGCGATGCGGGCGCGATGCCGCAGAAGGTGCTGGATGCGTATCCCGACACGCGCCGGCTTGTCGCCGATCCGGCGGCGGTTGCCGCGTGGCTGCCGGCCGACGCCGGCACGAAGGACAGCGACCACATCTACATGGTCGACCCGAACGGCAACCTGATGATGCGTTTCCCGAAAGATCCGAATCCCAGCAAGATCAAGGCGGACGTCACGAAGCTGCTGAAGTGGTCGAGCATCGGCTAAGGCGAGAGAACGAGGCACCATTCCGATGTCGTATCTACTGCAACTCGGCCTGATCGGCTTCTGCATCGCGCTGCTGCCGCTGTCGTACGTGTGGGTGAAGGCCGACGACAACAAGTTCCGCAAGCTCGTGTGGATCACCACCTTCCTCACCCTCGATCTGGTGATGTTCGGCGGCTTCACGCGGCTGACCGATTCGGGGCTCGGCTGCCCCGACTGGCCCGGCTGCTACGGCACGTCGTCGCCGTTCATCGCGCACGCCGCGATCACGGCCGCGCACCAGGCGATGCCGACGGGCCCCGTCAGCATGACCAAGGCGTGGATCGAGATGATCCACCGCTATTTCGCGATGGCGATCGGCGTGCTGATCATCGCGCAGGTCGTGATCGCATGGTCGGCGCGGCTGCGCCGCCGCCCGCTGCACGTGTCGCCGTGGTGGCCGACGAGCCTGCTGCTGCTGATCGTCGTGCAGGGCGTGTTCGGCGCGTGGACGGTCACGATGAAGCTGCAGCCCGTGATCGTCACGACCCACCTGCTGCTCGGCCTCATGCTGCTCGGCACGCTCGGCTGGCTCGCGGCGCGGCAGACGCCGCTGCCGTCGCATGACCCGGAGGCCGGACGCTATCGCGCGGCCGCGCTCGCGGCGCTCGTGCTGCTGGTCGTGCAGATCGCGCTCGGCGGCTGGGTGAGCACCAACTACGCGGTGCTCGCGTGCACCGATTTCCCGACCTGCAATGGTCAGTGGATTCCGCCGATGGACTTCGGGCAGGGCTTCCACCTGTGGCGCGCGCTCGGGATGACGAAGGACGGCGACGCGATCACGCAGGACGCGCTGGTCGCGATCCACTGGACGCACCGCACGTTCGCGTTCGTCGTGGTCGCGTACCTGGTCGCGTTCGCGCTGAAGATGCGCCGCTTCGAGTCGCTGCGGCGGCCCGCGAACGGCGTGCTGCTGGTCGTCCTGCTGCAGTTCGTGACGGGCCTGACCAACATCGTGCTGCAGTGGCCGCTGCCGGTCGCCGTCGCGCACAACGGCGGGGCCGCGATCCTGCTGCTGCTCGTCGTCATGTTAAACTTTCGCATCCTTTCAAGCCGCCCCGGCCGTGTCGCGCAGCCTGCGCGCGACGCCGCCCCGGCGTGACCGCCCCCATGCAAAGCACCCTCTCCCAATCGCCCGGTAGCCGGTTTTCCCAGTACATGGCGCTGACGAAGCCGCGTGTCACGCAGCTCGCGGTGTTCTGCGCGGTGATCGGCATGTTCCTCGCGACGCCGGGCATGGTGCCGTGGCATGTGCTGATCGGCGGCACCGTCGGCATCTGGCTGCTGGCCGGCGCCGCGTTCGCGATCAATTGCCTCGTCGAACAGAAGATCGACGCGATGATGCGTCGTACCGCGTGGCGTCCGTCCGCGCGCGGCGAGATCACGACGCCGCAGATCCTGGTGTTCTCGGCCGTGCTCGGCAGCGTCGGCGCGTGGACGCTCTATACGTTCACGAACCCGCTGACGATGTGGCTGACGATCGCGACGTTTGTCGGCTACGCGGTGATCTACACGCTGCTGCTCAAGCCGATGACACCGCAGAACATCGTGATCGGCGGCGCGTCGGGCGCGATGCCGCCGGCGCTCGGGTGGGCCGCGGTCACCGGTGCGGTGCCCGGCGACGCGTGGATTCTCGTGCTGATCATCTTCGTGTGGACGCCGCCGCATTTCTGGGTGCTCGCGCTTTATCGCCGCAAGGATTACGAGAGCGCGGGGCTGCCGATGCTGCCCGTCACGCACGGCGAGAAGTTCACGCGGCTGCACATCCTGCTGTACACGGTGATCCTGTTCGCGGTCACGCTGATGCCGTTCATCTCCGGGATGAGCGGCGCTGTCTACCTGACGAGCGCGGTGCTGCTCGGCGCGGTGTTCCTCGCGTATGCGTGGAAGATCTACCGCGACTATTCGGATGAACTCGCCCGCAAGGCCTTCCGCTACTCGATCGTCTATCTGTCGCTGCTGTTCGCCGCGCTGCTCGTCGATCACTACGCACGCCCGCTGCTCGGCGTGTAACCGCACGGTTTGAACGCAATGCTCCATTCACGGTTCGGGCGCCGCGCGCGCCAAGGCTGGATGCTCGCGTGCGCATTCACGGCAGCGCTGCTGCTCGCCGGATGCGACAACGCGCCGAAATTCCAGAATCTCGACATCACCGGCAACACGCAGTTCGGCAGCGACTTCTCGCTGCCCGACACGGCCGGCAAGGTGCGCACGCTCGCCGACTTCAAGGGCAAGGCTGTCGTGATGTTCTTCGGCTATACGCACTGCCCGGACGTGTGCCCGACCACGATGGCCGAGCTGTCCGAGGCACTGAAGCAGCTCGGGCCCGATGCCGCGAAGCGCGTGCAGGTGCTGTTCGTCACCGTCGATCCGGAGCGCGACACGCCGGCGCTGCTCGGCCAGTACGTGCCCGCGTTCGATCCGTCGTTCATCGGCCTGCGGCCGGCCGACGAAGCGGCGCTGAAGAAGGTCACGAAGGATTTCCGCGTCTATTACGCGAAGGTGCCCGGCAAGACGCCCGACAGCTACACGATGGATCACACCGCCGCGAGCTACGTGTTCGACCGCGACGGCAAGCTGCGCCTGTTCGTGCGCGACGGCCAGGGCCCCGGCCCGTGGGTCCACGACCTGAAGCTGCTGGTCGACTGAGCGGCATCCGCCGGGCGCGCGGCCCGGCGATCGCGTTGACGGCCGCCACGCGCCGTCACGCCTTCTCTCTTTCCCTCTCGTTGTTTGCATGCGCTGCCCGTCGGGCGGCGCGTCGGCCTGCGCGTGCGTTGCGCGGGCGTGCCGTGCAGGCGTCGCGTTACGGCAGCGCCGGCACGTTGAAGCCGGATGCGGCGCGCGTGATCCGGAATTCCGTCACGCGATACGTGGCGAGCCCCTCGGTGACGAACGGATCGGTCTTCAGGATCGCGTCCAGCTCGTCGCGATCGATGCGGGCCGCGAGGATCACGCCGCCTTCGCGCGGCACTTTCGGCCCGGCCGCGATGAAGATGCCCTTGTCGAACAGCGGCTGCAGATACGCGCGGTGGCGTTCGAGCGCGTCGTCGATGCGCTCGAGCGACGCGGTGTAGTGGATGTCGATGACGTACATGGATGGCCCTGGAATATCGCCGGCGCTGCGCGCGCCGGCCAGCCGGTCTTTGTAGCACAGCGAATGCGGGCTGTCGCGCCGGCGGGCGCGTGGCGGGGCGGTTGCCGCATGTCGGCCGACTGTTCACGGCACCGGCGTGTATTCAAGTTGTAAGCCTGGTTGCCGTAAATAAAAGGGCAACCGTTTGCGCGCGGCGGGCCGTTCGTGCGCATCGACATCGACAACGAGGCACGCAGATGAGCAGAATGAGTTTGAACCGCAAGCTGTGGCTCGCGCTTGCGCTGGTATGGATCGGTCTCCTGGGCGTCGGCGCATGGAGCGCCTACGAGACGCGCGCGACGATGCTCGCCGAACGCAAGGCGGGCATCGCGAACCTGGTCGATTCGGCGGCCGGCATCGTGACGGCGTATCACGCGCTCGCGCAGAGCGGCACGCTGCCCGAGGCCGACGCGAAGCGCGACGCGCTCGCGAGTCTCGCCGCGATGCGCTACGGCGATTCGGGCTACGTGTTCGTGATGGACTCGAAGCCGGTCGTGCTGATGCATCCGACGCTGCCGAAGCTGGTTGGCACGCAGGTCGGCGACTATCTCGATCCGGACGGCAAGCCGCTGTTCGTCACGATCCTGAACGCGGCGAAGGCGACCGGCAGCGGTTTCGCCGAATATCGCGGGCGGTTGCCGCACAGCGAGACCGCCGTGCCGAAGATCAGCTACGTCACGCGTTTCGCGCCGTGGGACTGGAACATCTCGAGCGGCGTCTTCCTGAAGGACATCGACACCATCTACTACCGCACGCTGCTCGGCCACCTCGCGGTCGTGTTCGTGATCGGCTTCGTGATCAGCGCGGCGATGCTGGTGATCATCCGCAACGTGCGCGGCAGTCTCGGCGGCGAGCCCGACGAAGCGGCCGTGCTCGCGACGCGCATCGCGCAGGGCGACCTGACGCAGCCGGTGCCCGTGCGCGCGGGCGACCGCACGAGCATGATGGCCGCGATGCACGACATGCAGGCCCGGCTGCAGGCGACGATCGGCGGGATTCGCCAGTCGGCCGAAGCGATCGCGTCGGCGAGCCGCGAGATCTCGGCCGGCAACGACGACCTGTCGCAGCGCACCGAGGAGCAGGCCGCGTCGCTGGAAGAAACGGCCGCGAGCATGGAGCAGCTGACCGCGACGGTGAAGCAGAACGCGGACAACGCGCGGCAGGCGAGCGGGCTCGCGAACAACGCGTCGGACATCGCGCGCACGGGGAGCGACGTCGTGAACCGCGTGATCGGCACGATGGGCGAGATCGACGACAGCTCGCGCAAGATCGCCGACATCATCGGCGTGATCGAGGGCATCGCGTTCCAGACCAACATCCTCGCGCTGAACGCGGCGGTCGAGGCCGCGCGGGCGGGCGAGCAGGGCCGCGGCTTCGCGGTGGTCGCGGGCGAAGTGCGCTCGCTCGCGCAGCGCAGCGCGACGGCCTCGAAGGAAATCCGCGAGCTGATCGTCGACTCGGTCGAGCGCGTGCGCAACGGTTCGACGCTGGTCGGCCAGGCCGGCACGACGATGGGCGAGATCCTGCAGGCGGTCGCGCGCGTGACCGACATCATGGGCGAGATCGCGGCCGCGTCCGAGGAGCAGGCGAGCGGCATCACGCAGGTCGGGCGCGCGGTCACGCAGATGGACCAGGTCACGCAGCAGAACGCGGCGCTCGTCGAGGAGGCCGCGGCGGCGGCCGCATCGCTGCAGGAGCAGGCCGCGCGGCTGCGCGATGCGGTCGGCGCGTTCCGGACCGGCGACGCCGGCGGCCTGTCGCCGCGCCGGGCCGGCGCACGGTCGGCCGAACCCGCGTTCGGCGCGAAGGCGGCCGACGAGATGGTGGTTTGACGTTGGCGATTTAAACGCAACTAACGGCCGGGTCGTGCAGCCGCCGCCAGCACCGCTGCGGTGCATACCCATATGAGCGGGATGTATTTCACTTCCCGCCGATCCTGTGACACCATTTGCGCCTTCCTGCGAGTCGGGGCTTACCCGTATCGCGCCCTATTTCCAGTAAGCAAGAAAGCGAGAAACAGATGAAGCGTCGCAGTCTCCTGAAGGTATTTTCCGTGCTGGCTACCGGTGCAGCGCTGACGCTGTCGGCGGGCGCGCACGCCGAAGACAAGGTGATCAAGGTCGGCACGGTTGCCGGCCCGGATTCGGAAGTGTGGCAGCTCGTGCAGAAGGTCGCGAAGGAGAAGGAAGGCCTGAACGTGAAGGTCATCGAGTTCAACGACTACGTGCAGCCGAACGCGGCGCTCGACTCGGGCGACCTCGACGCGAACAGCTTCCAGCACCAGCCCTACCTCGACAGCCAGGTGAAGCAGCGCGGCTACAAGATCGTCAGCGCGGGCCTGACCTACATCTCGCCGATCGGCGTGTACTCGAAGAAGTTCAAGGCGCTGAAGGACCTGCCGCAAGGCGCGAAGCTCGCGGTGCCGAACGATCCGTCGAACGAGAACCGCGCGCTGCTGCTGCTGCAGACGCAAGGCGTGATCAAGCTGAAGGCGGGCGCCGGCACGGGCGGCAACAACGCGACGGTGCTCGACATCGCCGAGAACCCGAAGAAGCTGAAGATCTCCGAACTCGACGCCGCGCAACTGCCGCGCGTGCTGTCGGACGTCGACGCGGCCGTGATCAACACGAACTACGCGCTCGCAGCAAACCTGCAGCCGACCAAGGACGCGATCGCGCTCGAGGCGCTGACGAGCCCGTATGCGAACCTGATCGCCGTGCGCGCGAAGGACAAGGACCAGCCGTGGGTGAAGAAGCTGGTCAAGGCGTACCAGTCGCCGGAAGTGAAGGAATTCATCAAGAAGCAGTTCAAGGGCTCGATGGTCGCGTCGTTTTGAACGCCGCACACCGGTCGGACCGCTGAACGAAAAGGGCCTGCATCGCGCAGGCCCTTTTTCGTTGGCGCGGCCGATCGACGGCCGCGCGGCGCCAGGCGTTCAGTACTGGCTCACATCTCGCCGCGCCGCGAGCAGATCGACATGATCTGCTGGATCGCGTAGTTGTCGCGCACGCCCGGCAGCGACTGCACGACGCACTCGTGATAGCGCCGCTCGCGCGGCAGCAGCATCGCGTTGTTGCGGTACAGCGCGTCGCAGGAGCGCTGGATCAACTGGGCCGCCGCGCCGTTGCGGCTTTCGCGCAGCGCGTTGAGCATGCAGTCGTCGTATTGCTCGCTGCCGTCGGTCAGCGCGAACGCCGCGCCCGGCAGTGCCAGCGCGACGGCCGCGAATGCGATTGCACGGATCCCCCGTTTCATCTGTCCTCCGATGGAGTGGAATGGGTCGGCCGACAGCATAACGTAAAGCCGCAAGCGCGGCTGACGCGTTGCGCGGACACCGGCGGAAGTCGCCGCCGGGCGGGCTTCACACGGGGTCGCGGGGCTTCCACGGGCGGTGCGATCCGGTGCGTCGAGCGAAAGCGCGGAGTCAGGCGGTGGTCTGCGGAAATGGTATCCTCGTGCGTTCGCCGCCGCACGCCTTCCCGGGGCGCGAGCGGGTCGGCCGCCGCTGCGTTTCACGCGCGGCGCGCCCGCATGACGGCGGCGGGAATCCATCATCCAGAACCGACACAATACGGGGGAGACTCACCCATGAAGCGATTCAAGACTTTCGCGATCCGTTCGATCACGGCCGGCGTGGCCGCACTCGCGCTGGCAGGCGCCGCGCATGCGCAGACCGTCAAGGTTCTGTCGATCGTCGACCATCCGGCGCTCGACGCGATCCGCGACGGCGTGCGCGCCGAGCTGAAGGCGGAAGGCTTCGGCGACGACAAGCTCAAGTGGGAATACCAGAGCGCGCAGGGCAATACGGGCACGGCCGCGCAGATCGCGCGCAAGTTCGTCGGCGACCAGCCCGACGTGATCGTCGCGATCGCGACGCCGGCCGCGCAGTCGGTCGTCGCGGCGACCAAGAGCGTGCCCGTCGTCTATTCGGGCGTCACCGATCCGGTCGCCGCGCAGCTCGTGAAGGGCTGGGGCCCGTCGGGCACCAACGTGACGGGCGTGTCCGACAAGCTGCCGCTCGATCGCCAGGTCGCGCTGATCAAGCGCGTCGTGCCGAATGCGAAGACGGTCGGCATGGTCTACAACCCGGGCGAGGCGAATTCGGTCGTCGTCGTTCAAGCGCTCAAGGAGCTCCTCGCGAAGCAGGGGATGACGCTCAAGGAAGCGGCCGCGCCGCGCACCGTCGACATCGGGCCGGCCGCGAAGAGCCTGATCGGCAAGGTCGACGTGATCTACACGAACACCGACAACAACGTCGTGTCCGCGTACGAAGCGCTCGTGAAGGTCGCGAACGAAGCGAAGATCCCGCTCGTCGCCGGCGATACCGACAGCGTGAAGCGTGGCGGCATCGCGGCGCTCGGCATCAACTACGGCGACCTCGGCCGCCAGACGGGCAAGGTCGTCGCGCGCATCCTGAAGGGCCAGAAGCCGGGCGCGATCGCGTCGGAGACGAGCAGCAACCTCGAGCTGTTCGTCAACACGGGCGCGGCCGCGAAGCAGGGCGTGACGCTGTCGTCGGATCTCGTGAAGGAAGCGAAGACGGTCATCAAGTAAGCCGCGGCCCGACCGCCGCGCTGGCAGGCCCGATCCGGGCCTGAACGACACCGCCGGACGGGCGGCTCCCACCCGGGGCCGCCCGTCCGCTTCGCCCGGCCGTACACGTCCGGCCGGGAAGCAACAGGATTCCCCATCATGTCTCTGTTCTCGTTACTGGGCGCCCTGGAGATCGGCCTGATCTTCAGTCTCGTCGCCCTCGGGGTGCTGATCTCGTTTCGCATCCTCAACTTCCCCGACCTCACCGTCGACGGCAGCTTTCCGCTCGGCGGCGCCGTTGCCGCGACGCTGATCTCGGCCGGCTACGACCCGTTCTCCGCAACTGTGTTCGCGATCGTCGCGGGCGCGGTGGCCGGCTTCGTCACCGGCTGGCTCAACGTGCGCCTGAAGATCATGGATCTGCTCGCCAGTATCCTGATGATGATCGCGCTCTATTCGGTGAACCTGCGGATCATGGGCCGGCCGAACGTGCCGCTCATCACCGAGCCGACGCTCTTCACCGTGCTGCAACCCGACTGGATGCCCGACTACGTGCTGCGCCCGGCGCTGCTCGCGATCGTCGTCGTGGTCGCGAAGCTCGGCCTCGACTGGTTCTTCTCGTCGCAGCTCGGCCTCGCGATGCGCGCGACCGGTGCGAATCCGCGGATGGCGCGTGCGCAAGGCATCGCGACGGGCCGCGCGACGCTCGCCGGGATGGCGCTGTCGAACGCGCTCGTCGCGCTCGCCGGCGCGCTGTTCGCGCAGACGCAGGGCGGCGCGGACATCTCGATGGGGATCGGCACGATCGTGATCGGGCTGGCTGCCGTGATCATCGGCGAGACGCTGCTGCCCGCGCGCCGGCTCGTGCTGACGACGCTCGCCGTCGTGCTCGGCGCGATCGTCTACCGCTTCTTCATCGCGCTCGCGCTGAACAGCGAATTCATCGGCCTGAAGGCGCAGGATCTGAACCTCGTGACGGCCGCGCTCGTCACGATCGCGCTGGTGCTGCCGGCGACGCGCAAGAAGCTGTTCGCGCGCAAGAACGGAGGGGCATGACATGCTGTCCGCACAAGACCTGAAACTCACGTTCAATCCCGGCACGCCGATCGAGACGCGCGCGCTGCGCGGGCTGTCGCTCGAGATCCCCGACGGCCAGTTCGTCGCGGTGATCGGCTCGAACGGCGCCGGCAAGTCGACCTTCCTCAATGCGGTCAGCGGCGACCAGCGCGTCGATTCGGGGCGCATCTCGATCGACGGCACGGACGTCACGCGCCAGGCCGCGTGGGACCGCGCACACCTCGTCGCGCGCGTGTTCCAGGATCCGATGGCCGGCACCTGCGAGGCGCTGACGATCGAGGAGAACATGGCGCTCGCGACGGCGCGCGGCGTGCGGCGCGGCTTCCGGGCCGCGCTCGACCGGCCGTCGCGCGAGCTGTTCCGCGACAAGCTGCGGCTGCTGAATCTCGGCCTCGAGAACCGGCTGACCGACCGGATCGGGCTGCTGTCGGGCGGCCAGCGGCAGGCCGTGAGCCTGCTGATGGCGTCGCTGCGGCCGTCGCGGATCCTGCTGCTCGACGAGCACACGGCCGCACTCGACCCGAAGACGGCCGCGTTCGTGCTGGAGCTGACCGCGCGTATCGTCGCCGAGAGCAAGCTGACCACGATGATGGTCACGCACAGCATGCGGCAGGCGCTCGACTACGGCGACCGCACGGTGATGCTGCACCAGGGGCAGGTCGTGCTCGACGTGTCGGGCGACGCGCGCAAGGGGCTCGACGTGCCGGACCTGCTGCAGATGTTCGAGAAGGTGCGTCACGAGCAGCTCGACGACGACGCGTTGTTGCTGAGCTGACCGGCGGGCCGGCGCGCCGTAACATGACGCGCACGCCGGCTTTCCTCCCTGTTTTTCTCTGACGAAACACCGGTTTCGCACCGGTGCTGTGCGGCGCGAGCGCATTGCCATATACTGTATATCCATACAGTTGTGGGTGGCGTCATGCTCGCATCCTCCATTTCCCCCGAATCCCTTCATCCGTCGCTCTGGCGCGGCTCGCAGCTCGCGCGCGGCGGCCCGCGCACGATCGATACCGGCTTCGCGTCGCTGACCGCCGAACTGCCGGGCGGCGGCTGGCCGGTCGGCGGGCTCGTCGAACTGCTGGCCGCGCAGCCGGGTTGCGGCGAGATGCGGCTGCTCGCGCCCGCGCTCGCGCGCACCGTCAGCGCCCGGCGTCCGCTCGCGCTCGTCGCGCCGCCGCAATCGCCGCATGCGACCGCGCTCGCCAGTCTCGGCGTGCCGGCCGACGCGCTGCTGTGGCTGCGCGCCGGCAGCCGCACGGATGCATTGTGGGCCGCCGAGCAGGCGCTCAAGACCGGCTGCTGCGGCGCGCTGCTGCTCTGGCAGGACGCGCGGCCCGATGCGCTGCGGCGCCTGCATCTCGCGGCCGCGCGCACGGGCGACACGCTGTTCGTGATGCTGCGCCCGCTGTCGGCCGCGCGGCAGCCGTCGCCGGCCGTGCTGCGCGTCGCGCTGTATCCCGTGCCGGGCGGCGTCTCGCTCGACATCGTCAAGCGTCGCGGGCCCGCACGCAGCGAGCCGCTCGCGCTCGACCTGCCGTCGCCCATCGTGGAGAGTCGTTATGCGCGTCTTGCTCGGCATCCATCTGCCGCGCCTGCCGCTCGACGTGTGCGCCCCGCAGCCGTCTGACGCGGAGGCCGGCGCCGCCGGCTGCGCGGTGCTCGAGCAGGGCGTCGTGCTGATCGCCGATGCGCTCGCGCAGCGGCACGGCGTGCGCGCGGGCATGAAGCGCGGCGGCGTGCTGACGCTCGCGCCCGAGACGCAACTCGTCGAACGCGATCCCGCGCGCGAGGCCGATGCGCTGCGCGCGGTCGCGCTCGCGTTGCTGCGTTTCTCGCCGTGCGTCGCGCTCGACGACGAAGCCACGCTGATCGTCGACGTCGGCCCGAGCCTGCGCCTGTTCGGCGGCCTGCCGTCGCTGTGCCGCCAGGTGCGCGCGACGCTCGCGGCGCTCGGCTACGCGGCGCGCCTGTCCGCCGCACCGACCGGGCGCGGCGCGTGGCTGCTCGCGCGCACGTCGGCCCGTGCGCGCATCCGGCGCCGCGTCGCCGGTCAGGCCTCGCTCGTCCGCTCGCTCGACGGGCTGCCCTGTGTGCTGTTGCCCGATGCGCGTCCGTATGCGGGCTGGTTCGACGGCCTCGGGTGCCGCACGCTCGCCGATCTGCGCGGCCTGCCGCGCGCGGGGCTGCAGCGCCGCTGCGGTCCCGCGCTGCTGGCCGCGCTCGACCGCGCATACGGCGAGGCGGTCGAGCCGCTTGCATGGATGGCGGTGCCGCCCGTGTTCGACGTGCGGCTCGAATTGCCGGAGCGGGTCGAATACGCGGAAGCCGTGCTGTTCGCCGCGCGGCGGCTCGTCGTGCAGCTCTGCGGCTGGCTGGCCGCGCGGCAACTGTCGCTGGCCGCGATGACGTTCGATCTCGAGCACGAGCGCGGCCGTCAGGCCGTGCCGCCGACGCCGCTCGAACTCGCGTTCGCCGCGCCCGTGCGCGACGAGGTGCACTTCATGCGGCTGCTCGGCGAGCGGCTCGCGCGCGTCGAGTTGCCGGCCGCGGTGATCGCGGTGCGTCTGAAGGCCACGCGCGTCGAATCGGTCGCGCCGCCGGCCGACGATCTTTTTCCCGAGCCGGGCGGCACGCGCGAGACGCGTGCGCGGCTGTTCGAGTTGCTGGCCGCGCGGCTCGGCGCGGAGAACGTGCTGCGCGCGGCGCCGGTTGCCGATCACCGGCCCGAGGCCGCGAACCGCTGGCTGCCGCTCGATGCGCAGGCCGGCAAGCCGGCCGGCGGGCCGCCGGCCGTGCCGCCGCGTCCCGCGTGGCTGCTGGCCGAGCCGCAGCCGTTGTTGATGCGCGAGAACCGGCCGGTATTTCATACGCCGCTCAGGATGATGTCGTCGCCCGAGCGGATCGAGGCCGGGTGGTTCGACGGTCAGCTTGCCGCGCGCGATTACCACGTTGCGCAGGATGAAGCCGGTGCGTGCTACTGGGTGTTCAGGGAGCGAGCGGGGAGCGAGTCCGAGCCGCGCTGGTTCCTGCACGGCCTGTTCGGGTGAGCGGTGATGGCTGCGGAATTCAAGTTTCTTCCTGACTACGCGGAGTTGTTCTGCCGTTCGAACTTTTCGTTCCTGCATGGCGCGTCGCATGCGGAAGAACTGGTCGAGCGTGCGATCGAGCTCGGCTATCGCGGGATCGCGATCACCGACGAATGCTCGCTCGCAGGCGCACCACGCATGCATGTCGCGGCGAAGGCAGAGGCAAAGGCGAAAGGGCTGCCGGGGCTGCCGCTCGTCATCGGTTCGTATTTCGACGTCACGCCGGATGAAGTCGCGCCCGGCCACGATCCGGGCCCCGGTGCGTTCGGGCTCGTGTTGCTTGCGCAGAACCGCGAGGGTTACGGCAACCTGTCCGAGCTGATTTCGTGGCGGCGGATGGCATCGCCGAAGGGCACCTACAAGCTGACGTCGCGGATGCTGTCGGCACCCCCCGAGGAATTCGCACATCTGCGCGGGGTGCCGGATTGCTTCGCGATTCTTGTCCCCGCGTATCCGGTTCGCGCGAACGTGCTCGATGCGCAGGTCGCATGGTTTCGTGCGACGTTCGGCGAGCGTGCGCGGCTTGGGCTCGTGCAATTGCAGCGCGCGCTGGATGGTGTGCAGCGCGAGGAGATTCGCGCGGCGGGCGAGCGGCGTGGCGTGCGCGTCGTTGCACTCGGCGATGTGACGATGCACCGGCGTTCGTGCAAGGCGCTGCAGGATGTGATGACGGCGATCCGCGTCGGCATGCCGGTTTCGGAGTGCGGTTATGCGCTTGCGCCGAATGCGGAGCAGCATCTGCGTTCGCGCGGACGGATCGCGAAGCTGTTTTCGCCGGAGGAGATCGCGGAGACCTGCGCGATTCTCGATGCGTGTCATTTCGACCTCGGCACGCTTCGCTACGAGTATCCCGACGAGATCGTGCCGAAGGGGCATACACCAACGAGTTACCTCAAGCAGGAGACTCGGGACGGTGCACTTCAACGTTACTCCGGAACGATACCCGAGCACGTGCAGGAGCGGATCGACTACGAGTTGGCATTGATCGAGAAGCTGCGTTACGAACCGTTCTTCCTGACCGTCTATGACATCGTCAAATACGCGCGCAGCCAGAACATTCTTTGCCAGGGCCGAGGCTCGGCAGCGAACTCGGTCGTCTGTTTCTGCCTCGGCATCACCGAGGTGAATCCCGAACAGAGCACGATGCTGTTCGAGCGCTTCATCAGCGAGGAGCGCGGCGAGCCGCCCGATATCGACGTTGACTTCGAGCATCAGCGCCGGGAAGAAGTCATTCAGCATATCTACAGGAAATACGGCAAGGATCGCGCGGCAATCGCGGCGGCCGTTTCGACCTATCGTCCGCGCGGCGTGCTGCGCGAAACCGGCAAGGCGCTCGGTGTGGATCCGATGCTGATCGACCGTGTCGCGAAGGGGCATCGCTGGTTCGACGGCAGCCGCGATCTGCTGCAGCAATTCGCGACGACCGGGCTCGACCCGGCGACGCCGATGATTCGCGCATGGGCCGAACTGTCGGGGCGATTGCTCAACTTTCCGCGCCACCTGTCGCAGCACTCGGGCGGCTTCGTGATCAGCCGCGGCAAGCTCACGCGGCTCGTGCCGGTCGAGAACGCGGCGATGGACGGGCGGCGCGTGATCCAGTGGGACAAGGACGATCTCGAAGCGCTCGGGTTGATGAAAGTCGACGTGCTCGCGCTCGGCATGCTGTCGGCGCTGCATCGTGCGTTCGACATGCGCACCGCGTGGCGCGGGCCGCCGGAGCCGGACGGCGAGCCGTTCACGCTGAAGCACATTCCGCAGGACGATGAAGCGACCTACGACATGATTTGCCGCGCCGATACGGTCGGCGTGTTCCAGATCGAATCGCGCGCGCAGATGTCGATGTTGCCGCGCCTGCGGCCGCGCACCTATTACGATCTGGTGATCGAGGTCGCGATCGTGCGGCCGGGGCCGATCCAGGGTGGCGCGGTGCACCCCTATCTGAAACGGCGCCAGGGCATCGAGAAAGTCAGTTACCCGAAGGAAGACCTGAAGCCCGCACTCGAACGCACGCAGGGTGTACCGATCTTCCAGGAGCAGGTGATGCAGATCGCGATGATCGCGGCTGGTTTCACGCCCGGCGAGGCCGACGAACTGCGTCGCGCGATGGCCGCGTGGAAGCGCAAGGGCAATCTGGAGCAGTATCACCGCAAGATCGTCGACGGGATGCGCGAGCGCGACTATCCGCCCGAATTCGCCGAACAGATCTTCGAGCAGATCAAGGGCTTCGGCGATTACGGTTTCCCCGAGAGCCACGCGGCCAGTTTCGCGAAGCTCGCCTATGCCAGCAGCTGGCTCAAATGCCACGAACCGGCGATCTTCCTCGCCGCGCTGCTGAACAGCCAGCCGATGGGTTTCTATCCGCCGTCGCAACTCGTGCAGGACGCGAAGCGGCACGGCGTGCAGGTGCTGCCGATCGACGTCACGCAAAGCAACTGGGAAGCGTCGCTCGCAGCGCTGCCCGATCAGCCGCCGCCGCACGGCCAGCCGGCGGTGCGGCTCGGCCTTTCGCTCGTGCGCGGTCTCGGCGAGGCGGCCGCGCGGCGCATCGAAATCGCGCGCGCGGCCGGCCGCTTCGAGACCGTCGACACATTGGCGCGCCGCGCGCAGCTCGAACGCCGCGATCTCGAAGCGCTCGCCGCCGCGAACGCGCTCGCGACGCTCGCCGGCCATCGCCGCGATGCACTGTGGCAGGCCGTCGCCGCGGCGCCGGAGCGCGACCTGCTCGCGGCCGCGCCGATCGACGAAACGGAGAAGCCGGTGCTCGGCGCGCCGTCGGAGGGCGACGACATCCTTGCCGACTATCACACCACCGGCCTCACGTTGAACCGCCACCCGGTCGCGCTGCTGCGGCCCGCGCTGCGCGCGCGGCGGCTGTCGTCCGCGGCCGAACTGCACGACCGTCCCGACGGCCGGCTCGCCCGCGCATGCGGGCTCGTGACCGCGCGGCAGATGCCGGGCACCGCGAAAGGCGTGATGTTCATGACGCTCGAGGACGAAACGGGCTGCGTGAACGTGATCGTCCGGCCCGAGCTGCTCGCGCGGCAGCGCCGCGAAACGCTCGATTCGCGGCTGCTCGCCGCGTCCGGCGTGTGGCAGGTCGCGAGCGACGTGAGGCACCTCGTCGCGCAGCATTTCGAGGATCTGACGCCGCTGCTCGGCGGCCTGCGCACGTCGAGCCGCGAATTCCACTGACGCGTCGGCATCGGGCCGGCTTGTGCGATGCATACCAGTCGGCTCAACTGGTTCTATTCCGGTCTCATATTCGTACCCAAAATCCGGCCGGGGCGCGTACCGGAACCGTCCCCTTGCATACCAATCCGGGTAAATCCCTATCCCGCACTGCGTTGTAAACAAAGGCTTTGTCGATACTAAAACGCTTGCCGGGCAAGGCTTCCGGCGATTTTCGCACCGCTAATACCACTTCGTTGACTGGTATTATGGTGGTTATATAATGCGTTCACTTTCGACGGCCCGAGGTCGTTGTCCGACACCCGGAGACACATGGAAACCAGCTGGTCCGAACTGGCGCCCGATCCGCTCATCGACACGCCGCTTTATCTGCAGCTCGCCCGCAACCTGGCGAGCGCGATACACGGCGGCGCGTGGCAGGCCGGCGAGGCGCTGCCGTCGGAGCGGCTGCTGTCGGTGTCGGTCGGCGTATCGCGGATCACGGCACGCCGCGCACTCGCGCTGCTGGTCGAGCAGGGGCTGATCAAGCGGGCGCGCGGCGCGGGCAGCTTCATCACGCCGCGCGTCGCCGATCCGCTGTCGCGTCTCGTCGGCTTCACCGCGAAGATGCGGCAGCGCGGTTTCGTGCCCGATTCGGTATGGCTGTCGCGCACGCTGCGCGCCGCCACCCGCGACGAGCTCACGCGTCTCGGTCTCGCGCCCGGCGCGACGGTGGCGCGGCTCGAACGGCTGCGCCGCGCGGACGGCATCGTGATGGCGGTCGAGCATTCGACGCTGCCGGCCGCGGTGGTGCCCGATCCGCAGGCGCTCGGCGCGTCGTTGTACGAATACCTCGAAGCGCGCGGGATGACCGTCGTACGCGCGCTGCAGCACTTTCGCGCGGCGAACGCGACGCACGCGATCGCGAAATGGATGGCGGTGAAGCCCGGCTCGGCGCTGCTCGTGATCACGCGCATCGGCTACGGTGCCGACCAGCGCGCGATCGAAGTATCCGAAACGTATTGCCGCGACGACTATTACGACTTCGTCGCCGAACTGAAACGCTGACGCGCGAGACTGCCCGCGCGCGACAGGCGCGAAGTAACGACACGGATTTGCAAATCACGACGCGGATGCCCGCGTCACCAGATCATCAAGAGAACGTCATGCTGACTGGAAACATCCTCACCCCCGACGGCTGGATTCACGGTTCGCTCGATAGCGAGAACGGCCGCATCACCACGCTCGACGGCAAGCCCGTCGATCCCGCGAAGAACGACGCGCCGTACATCCTGCCGGGTTTCATCGACCTGCACGTGCACGGCGGCGGCGGCGCCGACGTGATGGAAGGCGGCGACGCGATCGAGACGATCGCCCGCACGCACGCGCAATTCGGCACGACGAGCCTGCTCGCGACGACGATGACCGCGCCGCGCGACGAACTCATGAAAGTCGTCGGCAACCTCGGCACCGTCGCTCGCACCCGCACGCCGGGCGGCGCGCGCGTGCTTGGCGTGCACCTCGAAGGGCCGTACATCAACCCCGGCAAGCTCGGCGCGCAGCCCGACGCGGCCGTGTCGGCCGTGCTCGACGAAGTGCTGAAGTACCTGTCGATCGCGCCGATCCGGGTCGTCACGCTCGCACCGGAAATCGCCGGCCACATCGAGATCATCGGCGAGATGGCCGCGCGCGGCGTGCGCGTGCAGCTCGGCCACTCGCTCGCGACCTACGACGACGCCGTCGCCGCGCTCAAGCACGGCGCTTGCGGCTTCACGCACCTGTTCAACGCGATGTCGCCGCTGCATCACCGCAACCCGGGCCTGGTGGGCGCGGCGCTGGCGCATGCCGAATACGCGGAAATCATTCCCGACCTGCTGCACGTGCACCCGGGTGCGATTCGTGCCGCGCTGCGCGCGATTCCGCGCCTGTACGTCGTGACCGACAGCACGTCCGCAACGGGCATGCCCGACGGCGAATACCGGCTCGGCAGCCAGCACGTGACGAAGTGCCTCGGCGGCGTGCGGCTGGCCGACGGCACGCTCGCCGGCAGCACGCTGACGATGGACCAGGCGCTGCGCAACCTCGTGTCGCTCGGCCTGCCGATCGCCGACGTGTCGAACCGGATGTCGCGTTATGCGGCCGACTACCTCGGCGTCGCCGATCGCGGCCGCCTCGAGCGCGGCGCATGGGCCGACCTCGCGGTGTTCGATCGCGACCTGAACCTCACCGCGACCTACGTCGAAGGAGAATCGATTGTCGAATATGCTTAAGGAAGCGCGCGAGTCCGCCCAGGTCGTCGCCGCGCAGATCGCCGACACCACGCGCGTCGAAGCGCTCGCCGGCCAATTGCTCGATCACCCGCCGGCTGTCGCGCTGACGGTCGCACGCGGCAGCTCGGATCACGCAGCGAGCTATTTCGCGAGCCTGACGATGAGCCGCCTCGGCGTGCCGGTCGCCTCGCTGCCGATGTCGGTCGCGACGCTGCAGCAGGCGCCGCTGAAGGTGCAGGACCAGCTCGCGATCGCATTCTCCCAGTCGGGCAAGAGCCCCGATCTCGTCAATACGATGGCCGCGCTGCGCGAAGCCGGCGCGCGCACCGTCGCCGCCGTGAACGTGCTGCCGTCGCCGCTCGCCGACGCGTGCGAGCATCAGTTGCCGCTGCTCGCCGGCCCCGAACTGTCGGTCGCCGCGACGAAGAGCTATATCGCGATGCTGTCGCTGTCCGCGCAGATCGTTGCCTACTGGCAGCGCGACGCCGCGCTGGTGAGCGCGCTGCGCGGCCTGCCCGACGTGCTCGCGCAGGCCGGCCGCCTCGACTGGTCGCCGGCCGTCGCCGCGCTCGAGGGCATCGAGCGAATGATCGTCATCGGCCGCGGCCTCGGTCTGGCCATCGCGCAGGAAGCTGCACTGAAACTGAAGGAAACGTCCGGCATCCAGGCCGAGGCGTTCTCGAGCGCCGAGGTTCGCCACGGCCCGATGGAGCTGATCGACCGCGACTATCCGCTGCTCGTGTTCGCGCCGCCGGGGCCCGAGCAGGCCGGCCTCCTGCAGCTTGCTGAAGACATGCGCGCACGCGGCGCCGCCGTGCTGCTCGCGGCGCCCGCCGGCACGCCCGGCGCGACGCTGCCGCTCGCGCAGTCCGCCCATTCGGCGCTCGACCCGATCGCCGCCATTCTTTCGTTCTACGTGATGGCAGCGGATCTCGCCGTCGCGCGCGGCCGCAATCCCGACACGCCGCGCCACCTGAACAAAGTCACCGAAACGCACTGATAGCCGAGACAGCCGATGAGACGCGCCGAGGAGTCCCAGTTGAAGAGCCCCACCCACGATCAGATCGTCCTGCTTGCCCCGCTGACGGGGCCGATCGTCGCGCTGGCCGACGTGCCCGATCCGGTGTTCTCCGGCGGGATGTTCGGCGACGGCATCGGCATCGATCCGCTCGCAGGCAAGCTCGTCGCGCCGTGCGCGGGCATCGTGTCGCATCTCGCGCGCACGGGCCACGCGGTGACGATCACGACGCCGCAAGGCGCGGAAGTGCTGCTGCACATCGGCATCGACACCGTCGAGCTGAACGGGCAGGGCTTCGCCGCGCACGTCGAGGCCGGCGCGCGCGTCGAAGCGGGCGATCTGCTGATCGAGTTCGACCAGGACACGGTCGCACGCAGCGCACATTCGCTCGTGTCGGTGATCGCGATCGCGAACTCCGACGCGTTCGAGGTCGTCGACCGCGCAAGCGGTTTCGCGACGGCCGGCGAGACGCCGCTGCTCGCATTGCGCGGCAAGGGCGAAGCCGCCGCACAGGCGGCGCAGGCCGGCGCGGCGGCACACAACGAAGTGCGCCGCGAGATCGTGCTGGCGCAGCCGGGCGGCCTGCACGCGCGGCCGGCCGCGCGTGCACGCGAAGCCGTGCGCGGGTTCGACGCGACCGTCGACGTGCGGTTCGACGGCCGCAACGCGTCGATCGCGAGCGTCGTCGGCCTGCTCGGCCTCGGCGCCGGCGAAGGCGCGACGGTCGAACTCGTCGGTCGCGGCGCGCATGCGCAGCAGGCCGTCGATGCGGTCGAGCACGAGCTGCTGCGCGAAGCGCACGGCGAAGTCGAGGAAAAACCGGCGCGGCTGAGGTCGCCCGCGCCGCAGACGGTTGCACGCAACGTCGGCGCACCCATCGATCCGAACACGCTCGCGGGCGTCTGCGCGGCACCCGGCATCGCGGTCGGCACGCTGGTGCGTCTCGACGACGCGGAAATCGTGCCGCCCGAGCAGGCATCGGGCACGCCGGCCGCGGAAAGCCGCCAGCTCGACCAGGCGCTGAAGGCCGTCGATGGCGAACTCGACGAAACGGTGCGCAACGCGTCGGCGCGCGGCGCGGTCGGCGAGGCGGGCATCTTCGCGGTGCATCGCGTGCTGCTGGAGGACCCGACGCTGATCGACGCGGCGCGCGACCTGATCAGCCTCGGCAAGAGTGCGGGCTTCGCGTGGCGCGCGACGATCCGCACGCAGATCGACACGCTGTCGAAGCTCGACGACGCATTGCTTGCCGAACGCGCGGCCGACCTGCGCGACATCGAGAAGCGCGTGCTGCGCGCGCTCGGCCACACGAACGGCGCGGCCCGTGCGCTGCCCGACGAGGCCGTGCTCGCGGCCGAGGAATTCACGCCGTCCGACCTGTCGTCGCTCGATCGCCAGCGCGTGACCGCGCTCGTGATGGCGCGCGGCGGCGCGACGTCGCACGCGGCGATCATCGCGCGGCAACTCGGCATTCCGGCGCTGGTTGCGGTCGGTGATGCGCTGTACGCGATTCCGGACGGCACGCAGGTCGTCGTCGATGCGAGCGCGGGCCGTCTCGAACACGCGCCGACCGCACTCGACGTCGAGCGCGCGCGCCACGAGCGCCAGCGCCTGGACGGCGTGCGCGAAGCGAACCGGCAGCTGGCGGGCGTTGCCGCCGAGACGGTCGATGGTCGCGCGATCGAGGTCGCCGCGAACATCGCGACGCTCGACGACGCGAACACCGCGGTCGACAACGGCGCGGACGCGGTCGGCCTGCTGCGCACCGAACTGATGTTCATCCATCGCCAGGCCGCGCCGACGGTCGCCGAACACCAGCAGAGCTACCAGTCGATCGTCGACGCGCTGCAGGGCCGCGCGGCGATCATCCGCACGCTCGACGTCGGCGCCGACAAGGAAGTCGACTACCTGACGCTGCCGCACGAACCGAACCCGGCGCTCGGCCTGCGCGGCATCCGCCTCGCGCAGGTGCGCCCCGATCTGCTCGACGATCAGTTGCAGGGCCTGCTCGCGGTGAAGCCGTTCGGCGCCGTGCGCATCCTGCTGCCGATGGTCACCGACGCGGGCGAACTCGTGCGGCTGAGAAAGCGCATCGACGAATTCGCGCGCGCGCAGGGCCGCACCGAGCCGATCGAGGTCGGCGTGATGATCGAAGTGCCGTCGGCCGCGCTGCTGGCCGACCAGCTCGCGCAACACGCGGATTTCCTGTCGATCGGCACCAACGACCTGACGCAGTACACGCTCGCGATGGACCGCTGCCAGGCCGATCTGGCCGCGCAGTCCGACGGCCTGCATCCGGCCGTGCTGCGCCTGATCGACATCGCGGTGCGCGGTGCCGGGAAGCACGGCAAGTGGGTCGGCGTGTGCGGCGCGCTCGGCGGCGATCCGCTCGCGGTGCCGATTCTGGTGGGCCTCGGCGTGACCGAATTGTCGGTCGACCCCGTGTCGGTGCCGGGCATCAAGGCGCGTGTGCGCCGTCTCGATTACCAGTTGTGCCGTCAGCGCGCGCAGGATCTGCTCGCACTCGATTCGGCACAGGCGGTAAGGGCAGCAAGCCGCGAGGTCTGGCCGCTCGACTGAACGTCGACGGCGGGCGCGTGGCCCGTTTCGGTACAAGAGCGCAATTAGGTCAACGACGATTAACGACGAGACAAGGATTGGAGGACTGAATGAACGGGAATCCGTTTCTGAAAATACAGGGCCTGGGACGGGCGCTGATGCTACCGATCGCGGTACTGCCGGTTGCCGGCATTCTGCTGCGACTCGGCCAGCCCGACGTGTTCAACATCAAGATGATCGCCGACGCCGGCGGTGCGATCTTCGACAACCTGCCGCTGCTGTTCGCGATCGGCGTGGCGGTCGGCTTCGCGAAGGACAACAACGGCGTTGCGGCGCTCGCGGGCGCGATCGGCTACCTGATCGAAACCGCGATCATGAAGGACATCGATCCCAAGCTGAACATGGGCGTGCTGTCCGGGATCATCGCGGGTGTGGTCGCGGGCTTGCTGTACAACCGCTACAAGGACATCAAGCTGCCGGACTACCTTGCGTTCTTCGGCGGCAAACGGTTCGTGCCGATCATCACGGGGCTGGTCTGCGTGATACTCGGCATCGCGTTCGGGTACGTCTGGCAGCCGGTCCAGCATGCGATCGACGCGGCCGGCCAGTGGCTGACGACGGCGGGCGCGATCGGTGCGTTCGTGTTCGGCTTCCTGAACCGCCTGCTGCTCGTCACGGGCCTGCACCACATCATCAACTCGCTCGCGTGGTTCGTGTTCGGCAACTTCACGCCGCCCGCCGGCGGCGATATCGTGCACGGCGACCTGCACCGCTTCTTCGCGGGCGACCCGACCGCGGGCACCTTCATGGCCGGTTTCTTCCCGATCATGATGTTCGGCCTGCCGGCGGCGTGTCTCGCGATGCTGCACGAGGCGCCGAAGGAGCGCCGCGCGATGGTCGGCGGCCTGCTGTTCTCGATGGCGCTCACGTCGTTCCTGACCGGCGTGACCGAGCCGATCGAATTCAGCTTCATGTTCCTCGCGCCGGTGCTGTACGTGATCCACGCGGTGCTGACGGGGCTGTCGCTCGCGATCTGCCAGATCCTCGGCGTGAAGCTCGGCTTCACGTTCTCGGCCGGCGCGATCGACTACGTGCTGAACTACGGGCTGTCGACGAAGGGCTGGATCGCGATCCCGCTCGGCATCGCGTACGGCGCCGCGTACTACGGGCTGTTCCGCTTCTTCATCCGCAAGTTCAACATGGCAACGCCGGGCCGTGAGCCGGCATCGGCCGATGCGGCAGTCGAATCGTACGCATCGGGTGGCTTCGTCGCACCGGCTGCGGGTGCCGCCGCGGCTGCGCCGCGTGCGCAGCGCTACATCGCCGCGCTCGGCGGCGCGGGCAACCTGTCGGTCGTCGACGCATGCACGACGCGTCTGCGCCTGACCGTCGTCGATCCGGAGAAGGTCTCGGAGCCGGAACTGAAGTCGATCGGCGCGCGCGGCGTGCTCAAGCGCGGCGGCAACAGCGTGCAGGTGATCATCGGGCCCGAGGCCGACATCATCGCCGACGAGATGCGCGCAGCGATCGGCAGCGGCGCGACCGGCGCGGCAGCGACGGCGACGGCCGCCGCAGCGCAGCCCGTCACGGGCGCGGCCGCCGGCCCGCTCGATCCGGAGCCGGCCCGCTGGCTCGCGGTGTTTGGCGGGGCGACCAACGTCGTGTCGCTCGACGCGATCGCGACCACGCGCCTGCGCGTCGTCGTGCGCGATCCGTCGGCGGTCGATCGCGATCGTCTCGGCGCGCTCGACGTCGCGTGGGTGTCGCTCGACACGTTCCACATCGTCTGCGGCAACGCGGCGCAACGCTATGCCGAGCAGCTCGGCGCGCGCCTGCCGCCGTCGGGCAGCGGGGCGGCCGCCCAGCCGGCCTGATGCGATGAAGCCGGCCTGATCCACAACACGGGTTCGGGCCGGCCGGCAAAACGAAAACGGCTTGCGATGTGTCGCAAGCCGTTTTTCTTTGGCGGGGCGATTGCGCGATGCGTTCGCCCGCATCGCGTATCGCTCAACCGTTCAATCGCTCAGCCGTTCACGGGTTCGTCAGCGTGAAGGTCGGCTTCCGGTAGCCGATGCCGGCCCGGTCGAGCTTCGGCAATTCGCGTTGCGTGAGCAGCGTCGCGAAACCGGCCCAGTCGCGCTGCAGCGCGGCCGTGTCGACGTGATGCGTGTCGCCGCGCTTGTAGCGCACGCCGGCCGCGTACGGCAGCTCCCAGTCGGCCCGGTGCCACGCGCGCTCGGCGAGCGCGAGCAGCCGCGGATAGGCCATGTATTCGAGGAAGGTGTCGTTGCGCATCACCTCGCCCCACGCCTGCCCCTGCATGCCTTCGATGCGCGGCGCGGGGCCCGTGCCCGTGACCTCGAACGTGTTGCCGTCACGGTCGCCCATCACCTCGGCGTTCTGCGGCAGGTTCTCCGGTGCGAGCGAGAACACCTTGTACTCGTCCGTCGCGTGCGAGCCCCAGTAGTAGCCGCGCTCGCGCGGGTTGAGCGTGTACGGGAAGTCGAAGTACAGGTAGTCGGGCAGCGCGAGCACCGTCAGGTAGCCCTTGCCGCTCAGGTCGCGTGCGCTGTCCGATGCGCCCCAGAAGATCGTGTCCCACAGCGACACCATCACGTGACGCGTGCTGAAGTCCTGCGGCCCGTTCGCATGCTTGATGCCGTCCTGCCACGCGGCCATCGTGTCGATCCCGTTCGCGTTGACTGCCGCGCTCACCTGTTGCGCGAAACGCGTCGGCAGTTCGTCGATCGACTTGATCTCGCCGCGCTGGAGCAGCGCCGTGCACGCGGGCGAACGCGCCCACGGTTTGTCCTGCGCGGCGAGATCGATGCGCCCCTTGCTCGGATCGGTGCCGTTCAGCGGCTGGAAGCCCGCGCCGAGGAAGATGTTCTTCGCCTCGTCGCCGCCGTAATGCCAGATGTGCAGCGGCGCCTGCGCATCCGCATGCATCGCCGCGATCTCGCGGATCACCTTCGATGCGAAATTGAGCGCGCCCGGTACGCACGGGTTCAGGTCGCTGCGCCGGTCGTAGAACTGCACCGTCGTCAGGTTCGACGTGTCCTGCGGATCGAGCAGCCGGTATGCATTCGCTTCCTGCTCGCGGCCGGCCGCATGCAGGCGGCGGTAGCGCGCCTCCATCGTCACGACGGCCGCGCGTGCATGCGCGGGCATGTCGATCTCGGGGATGATCTCGACGAAATGCGCGGCCGCGTAACGCACGAGCGCCACGTAGTCGTCACGCGTCAGGTAGCCGCCGCCGGAGCGGTTGTCCGGGCCGGAGCCGAGCTGCGGCAGCAGGCAGCGCGTTTCGCTCGGGTCGTGGCAGCGGCGTCCCCCGATCTCGGTCAGCTCGGGCAGGCCGGGAATCTCGATGCGCCAGCCCTCGTCGTCGGACAGATGCAGGTGCAGCCGGTTGAGCTTGTACGCGCTCATCTGGTCGATCAGGCGGCGCAGCGTCGCCGGGTGCTTGAAGTTGCGCGCGAGGTCGACGTGCATCCCGCGATGCGTGAAGCGCGGCGCATCCTCGATGAGCATCGCCGGGATCGGGCCACCGCCGGCCGGCGCGAGCGAGAAGAGCGTCTGCACGCCGTAGTAGAGGCCCGCGCGATCGTAGCCCTCGATGAACACGCCGCGCGGCCCGATCGCGAGCCGGTAGCCGCCCGGCGTCGCGATGTCGGCCGGCAGCCGGCGCGGCGCGACCGCGCCCCACACCGGCACGCGCGCGCCGTCGAGCCCGAGTGTCGTCGCGCGATCGCGCAGCGCCGCGACCTGCGCGTCCGGCAGGTTGGGCAGCGCGAGTTCGACGCCGCGCAGGTCGAGCGTGCCGGGCAGCGGCTGCTCGCGCTTCACGCTCGGCAGCGCACGGGTTGCGTCGGGCCGTGCCGCCACGGGCGGCGCGTTGCCGGTCGAGTTGTTCTGCGCGTCGGCCGGCAGCGATTCGACGTAGCGAAGCTCGTCGTCGGTGTCGTTGTAACGAAGCACGGCCGGCGGCGCGCCGTCGACGACCACGTACGGGCGCGGGATCACGTCGCTGTAGCGCAACAGCCAGTATTCGGCGACGAACGGCAGTTCGATACGTTCGCCCGGAGCAAGCCGCACCGAGCCAGGTTGCGGTGTCAGTTCGTACAGGTCGCCCGTGAGCCGCCGCAGCGCGAAGCCCGGACGGTCGATCCGCAGCAGGCGGCGGATGCTGTGCAGGTAGAGCTTCCAGCCGCCGTCGGCGATCGCCTGATGGCCGCGGTTCTGCAGGATCAGGCGGCCCGTCGCGCAGGCCGCGCCGTCGGCGCCGAGATCGGCGCACGGCACGCCGGCGGCCGCCGCGTGGTTGTTGTCGACGGCGACGCGCAACGCGAGGCCGTTCGACAGCAGCGCCGCGAGATTGGCCGGTTGCGCGGCCGGTTGTGCTGCCGATGGTGCGGTGCCGGCGGTCGACGCAGGCTGCGCGCCGATCGCGACCGGCGACAGCGCCGCGATCAACAGGCCGGCAAACAAGGATGGCAAGGTACGCTTCATTCGAACTCCTGAGAAAAAAGGGGGCGTGGCGGCGTCGTGGAGCGACGTCGCTGCGTTCGGGTCTTTCAATGGAGCTGCGGGAGATACTGCACGCGGGGCGATGCGGCCGCACCGCGCGCATTCGGCACGCGGGGGCGTGCGTTACGGAACGGGGGGCGGGCAGGCGTGCCGATCGGATCGGTGGGGTGGCGTACGCGTGCTCATCGGCGGCGCGCGGCAACCGCCGCGGCGGCGTGGCGGCCGCAACCGGCTGCGCTCGACCGGGCGCGCACGACGGCGACGGCGGCCGCCCACGGATGACGACACGGCGCGCAGGCGCGCGCCATATACGGGATTCGCATGTCTCCCCCACCAGATGGATTCGGCCTGTCAGCGGCCGTGTCCAAAGATCTTATGAAACCTTTGATTGGTATTCAAGTGGTATCAATCTGGCGCTAAATTGGCATCGGCGTGCCGGGCCTGTCCGCGTGGCCGGGACGAAAAAAAACCTCGCGCGAAGCGAGGTTCTGTCCGGACAGCGGCGGTGCGATCCGCCGCACGCGTCGCACGTCAGTCGCGGCGCGCCCGCACGGGCGCTTCCTGCGTCTTCTGCCGCGCTTCGAGCCACATCGCGTTGACGATGCCGAACGACAGCGCGACGCCGATACCGAGAATCCAGCTGAAATACCACATGATCCGACTCCTTGCGAAACGGTGGACGGGGGCGCCTGCGCGCCCCGGCCCGGTTCAATACATCGAGTGCTTGTTCTCTTCGAGCGTCTGGTGCGTGACCTTGCCGCGCATCACGCGATACACCCAGCTCGTATAGAGCAGGACGATCGGCAGGAACACGATCACCGCGAACAGCATCACCTGCAGCGTCATGTGGCTCGACGTCGAATCCCACACGGTCAGGCTGCTGCGCGGGTCGAGCGACGACGGCATGATGAACGGGAACATCGAGAAGCCCGCGGTCAGGATCACGCCGGTGATCATCAGCCCGGTGCAGAAGAACGCGGTCTTCTCCTGCTTCGAGCCGGCGAGCAGCAGCGCGAGCAGGCCGCCCGCGATCCCGACGACGGGCGCCGCGATCATCCACGGATACTGGCTGTAGTTCGCGAGCCACAGGCCCGAGCCGGCGGCGACGTCCTTGAGCAGCGGGTTCGCGACCGTGTCGGTCGCCGCGGCGCGCGTGATGTGGAAGCCGCCGATATATGAGGCGATCAGCACGCCCGCCAGCACGAACAGCACGACCGCGAGGAATGCCGACACGCGCAGCGCGATCGACGCACGGCGTGCGATCACGCCGTCGGTCTTCATCTTGATGAACGCGGCGCCGTGCGCGACGAGCATCGTGAGGCTGACGAGCCCGCACAGCAGCGCGAACGGGTTCAGCAGCGCCCAGAAGCTGCCGTAGTAGGTCACGCGCAGGTCGCTGTCGAACTTGAACGGCACGCCCTGCAGCAGGTTGCCGAACGCGACGCCGAACACGAGTGCCGGCACGAAGCCGCCGACGAACAGGCCCCAGTCCCAGCCCGCTCTCCAGCGCGGGTCGGGCCGCTTGCTGCGGTAGTCGAAACCCACCGGCCGGAAGAACAGCGCGAACAGCACCAGCAGCATCGCGAAGTAGAAGCCGGAGAACGACGCCGCGTAGACGAGCGGCCAGGCGGCGAACATTGCGCCGCCGGCCGTGATCAGCCACACCTGGTTGCCTTCCCACGTCGCGCCGACGGTATTGACGATGATGCGGCGCTCGTCGTCGGTCTTGCCGAGGAACGGCAGCAGCGCGGTCGCCCCCATGTCGAAGCCGTCGGTGACGGCGAAGCCGATCAGCAGCACGCCGACGAGCAGCCACCAGATCAGCTTGAGAGTTGCATAGTCCATAGCGATTCCTTGTTCCGTTTCGGGTGCGTGCTCAGGCCGGGGCGCGCTCGCTGGCGGCCGCGAGTTCGTGGTGGTAACGGCCGGTGTGCAGCGACGACGGGCCGAGGCGCGCGTACTTGAACATCAGCTTGATCTCGATGACGAACAGCACGGTATAGAACAGGATGAAGCCCGCGAGGCTCAGGTACAGGTCGGTCGGCGTCAGGCTCGATGCGGACAGGTGCGTCGGCAGCACGCCCGCGATCGTCCACGGCTGGCGGCCGAGCTCGGCGACGACCCAGCCGAATTCGATCGCGATCCACGGCAGCGGGATTGCCCACACCGCGTAGCGCAGGAACCAGCGGCGGTTGTCCTGCAGCAGTTCGCGGCGCGCGCAGAACCAGAACGCGGCAACGAACGTCGCGACGAACAGGAAGCCGAGGGCCACCATGATCCGGAACGAGAAGAACACGGGCGCGACCGGCGGGATCGTCTTCTTCGCGGCGGCCTTGATCTGCTCGGGCGTCGCGTCGATCACGTTCGGCGTGAACTGCTTGAGCATCAGCCCGTAGCCGAGATACTGCTTGTGCTGGTCGAACAGCTCGTGCGTCGCAGCGCTGGTGTCGCCTTCCTTGATCTTCTGCAGCGCGCCGTACGCGATCATCCCGCTCTGGATGTGCTCCTCGCTACGCTTCATCAGGTCCTTGAGGCCGATGACGGGCTCGTCGATCGAGCGCGTCGCGATCAGGCCGAGCGCGTACGGGATCTTGATCGCGTAGTCGGTGCGCTGTTCCTCCTGGTTCGGAATGCCGATCAGCGTGAACGGAGCGGGCGCGGGTGCCGTTTCCCATTCGGATTCGATCGCGGCGAGCTTCATCTTCTGCACTTCGCCGGTCGTATAGCCCGATTCGTCGCCGAGCACGATCACGCAGAGCGTCGCCGCGAGGCCGAAGCCGGCCGCGACCGCGAACGAGCGCAGCGCGAAGTCGACGTCGCGCTTCTTCAGCAGATACCACGACGACACGCCGAGCACGAACATCGCGGCCGATACGTAGCCCGCCGACACCGTGTGCACGAACTTCACCTGCGCGACCGGGTTGAACAGCACGTCGAACAGGCTCGTCATCTCCATGCGCATCGTCTGGTAGTTGAACTCGGCGCCGACCGGGTTGTTCATCCAGCCGTTCGCGACGAGGATCCACAGCGCGGACAGGTTCGAGCCCAGCGCGACGAGGAACGTGACGATCAGGTGCTTGACCTTCGACAGGCGGTTCCAGCCGAAGAAGAACAGGCCGACGAACGTCGATTCGAGGAAGAACGCCATCAGGCCTTCGACCGCGAGCGGCACGCCGAAGATGTCGCCGACGTAGTGCGAGTAGTACGACCAGTTCGTGCCGAACTGGAATTCGAGCGTGATGCCGGTCGTCACGCCCATCGCGAAGTTGATCCCGAACAGCTTGCCCCAGAACTGGGTCATGTCCTTGTAGACCTGCTTGCCGGTCATCACGTAGACGGCTTCCATGATGACGAGCAGCCAGGACAGGCCGAGTGTCAGCGGCACGAACAGGAAGTGGTAGAGCGCCGTGATGCCGAACTGCAGACGTGACAGATCGACGACTTCACTACTTATCATGGTGGTCTCCCTCGGTGGGTGCAGGCGCCGGCACCGAAAGCAGCTTCTCGGCGACGGCGGCAGGCGGAAGCGACATGTGCTCGGCCTGCGGATGATTGAAGAATGCGTATTTGAGCGACATCAGGAGGATCAACTTGACGATCAGCACCAGGGTGATGTCGCGGGCGAGGGTCGGGCCGCGTGCCCACGCGGCGATGCGCGCGCGCCAGCCGATCGTGCCGGCCGGCCGCGGGGGAGGCGGCGCAGGCTCTTTATTGATCGAGATCAAGGCGAATATCCTGAATCGATTTAGGTCGGTTTTGGGGCGACTTTACGTCGGATTTATGACGGCCGTGAAGCTGTTTTAATCCTTTTGCGCCGGACATGCCAATTTTAAAAGGACTGCTTTCCGATGCCGAGTGCTGCGCTGCGGCAGACCGTCGCGAAACGCGGACCGAAACTTGAGGCAGATCAAGGTTATGCGGAAGGGGGCCGCAAACAGCCTAATACCTGATGAATCAGGTCAATTAATCGGCGGAGAAACGAACGGAGAAGCGCGTGAAAAGCACGCGCAAAAGACGGGCGAAAAAAAACCGCTGCCGGTCGGGCAGCGGTTTTCGATGAGGCGCTCTAAATCGTCGGGGATTTATGCGTATTCGGCGAGGGCGGTGCGCATCTTTTTCATCGCACTCGCTTCGATCTGGCGGATACGTTCCGCCGACACGCCGAACTCGGCGGCGAGATCGTGCAGCGTCGAGCCGCCCGAGCCGTCGTCGTCGACGTGCAGCCAGCGCGCCTCGATGATGCGGCGGCTGCGCGCGTCCAGCGCGTCGAGCGCCTGCGCGATGCCGTCCGTCTGCAACGTGTCGCGCTGACGCGCGGCGAGCACGGCGGTCGGCTCGTTATGCGAGTCGGCCAGGTAGGCGATCGGCGCGTACGATTCCTCGCCGTCTTCAACCTGCCCTTCGAGCGCGATGTCGCCGCCCGACAGGCGCGTTTCCATCTCGGACACGTCTTCGCGCTTGACGTTGAGCTCCTGCGCGAGGCCGTCGATTTCCTCGGGCGTCATCGCCTGCATGCTCTTCTTGTGGCTGCGCAGGTTGAAGAACAGCTTGCGCTGCGCCTTCGTCGTCGCGACCTTCACCATGCGCCAGTTGCGCAGGATGTACTCGTGGATCTCGGCCTTGATCCAGTGGATCGCGTACGACACGAGACGCACGTTCTGGGCCGGATCGAAGCGCTTCACGGCCTTCATCAGGCCGATGTTGCCTTCCTGGATCAGGTCGCCGTGCGGCAGGCCGTAGCCGAGATAGTTGCGCGCGATCGACACGACGAGCCGCAGGTGCGACAGCACGAGGCGGCGCGCCGAATCGAGGTTGTTGTTTTCGCGGAATTCGGTCGCGTACTGGCGTTCCTCTTCCGGCGTCAGCAGCGGAATGCGATTGACGGCCTGGATATACGCGTCGATGTTGCCCAGCTGGCCCGGCAACATCGATTGAGCTGCGAGCGCCAGCGAGCCTGCCGATTCGGCCTTGGCCGGCGTCGGGCTCAGGGTGTTCGGAAGGGTCAGGGCGTTGCTCACTAAAAAACTCCTTTGGAATCAGGGACAAACCCCGGGTCTCGGATGAAAGACCGGAGCCAATCTTAGCACTCCCGTAATCCGAGTGCTAATTCCTTAGAGCGGGCGTGGGCATCGGAGTTCCCGGTTTTCTATCGAAGTAGTCGAGTCGATAGTCTAATCTGCGACCAAAGCGACGAATCGAAGTTCCGTAAACCGTTGTTTCTGATAGGAATCAGTAGACGATTTCGATTTTTGTCGTTTTGGAAGGAAGCCATTTCGCTTCGCGATGCCGATCCGAAAAGTCCTTTACCATACCATTCAGTTCGCTCGGGCCAGGCCGGTGCGGCCGGCTCCATTCAACCCAAAAAGTTGGAGTGTCAGATGAACAATAAGAAGAATCGCCGGCCCCGCAGCCGGCTTGCGCTGCACGCGATGCTGGCGGCGTCACTTCTGGGCGGATCGGGCGCGGCATTTGCGGATCGATGGGGGATCCAGGCGGGCGGCGGGTTTTCGGATCGTCACGGGATCGACAAGGCCGATCTCGGCGTGGTGTGGGATCCGGGCTGGAACTGGTGGGAAATCGGCGGCTGGCACTTCACGTTCGTGATGGAAGGCCACGTCGGCTACTGGCACACGGGCGGCAACGTTCACAGCGGACTCGGCGAGATCGGCGCGACGCCGATGTTCCGCTTCAGCAAGAGCGCGGGCCAGGTGCGCCCGTTCGTCGAGGCCGGCGCCGGCATCCGCTTCCTGACTTCGCCGACGATCTCCACCCATCTTTCGCTGGGGACCTCGTTCCAGTTCGTGGACGTCGTGGGTGTCGGCGCGCAGTTCGGAGAACGGCAACAATATCAGGTCGGTTACCGTTTTCAACATGTGTCTAACGCGGGTATCAAAGAGCCGAATCCTGGTATAAATTTCCACCAGTTCTACGTGCAGTACAACTTCTGATCCGCATGCCCGCGCACGGCGTGCGCGTTGCCGAGGAGTCAGGCGATGGCGAAGGTGGTCGATGCGATCCGCGCGCTCGAGCGCGATCGGTTCCGGGCGATGGTGGACGGGGACGGCGAGGCACTCGACGCGCTGTTGTCGGACAAGGTGTTCTTTGTTCACACCAACGGCAAACGTGAAACCAAGCAGCAGTTCATCGACGCCATCGTCGCAGGCCGCCGCCGCTATCGTCAGATCGAAATCCAGTCGCAGGACGTGTTGCCCGTTGGCGACGAAACCTGCGTCGTCACCGGGCGCGCGTTGATCGAGATGGAAACGAACAACGGCGGCCTGGTCTTCCCGATTGCCTATACGTCGGTCCACACCCACGAGCAGGGCTGCTGGAGCCTGCTCGCCTGGCAGGCGACGCGGTGCGCGACCGAGACATGAGCGCGCGTGGCGCTCTTTTTCATGTCCCGACCGAAGCGGCCTTCTGGGCCGCTTTTTGTTGCCTCGTGCGACGCGGATCGCGCGGCGCACGGGCGGTCACGCCCCGCTCGCTGACGTTTGAACCCTGAATCGAAGCCCGACGGTCAGGCCGCCGCGCGGCGGTCCGTGCAATGCCATGCCGAGCGGTTGATCGCACTGACGACCGCGTCGAGCGCGGCGCTCGCCGCTTCCGCGTGCAGGCCGACGCCGTGCCGCTGCGGTGCATCGCCGACCCGGCAGCCGACCGACACCGCGAACCGGCCGTCCGTCGTGCGCGCGTGTTCGCACGACGCGACGTCGATCGACGCGCCGGCGGCCGCCGCAAATGCCGCGGCCAAACGTCGCACGGCGTCCTCCGGCGTCGCGTCGGCTGCCGGCGCCGCCGCGATCTCGCGGTTCCGCCAGCGCGCGTTGCTGCCGTGGCGTGCAGCCGGGCCGTCGGTCTCGAAGAATTCGCGGGCGAACAGCGCGCAGATCGCGTCGCCCGTCACTTCCTCGCCGGACGCGTCGGCGAGCGTCTGCACCGCGTGACTGAATTCGATCTGCACGCGCCGCGTCGGCGTGAAGCCCATCCCGCGTTCGAGCAGGAACGTCGCGCCGCCCTTGCCGGACTGGCTGTTCACGCGGATCACCGCGTCATAGCTGCGGCCGAGGTCGGCCGGGTCGATCGGCAGGTACGGCACTTCCCAGAGCGCGTCGGGGCGCTGCTGCGCGAAGCCCTTGCGGATCGCGTCCTGGTGCGAGCCCGAGAACGCGGTGAACACGAGGTCGCCCGCGTACGGATGGCGCGGATGCACGGGAATCTGGTTGCAGCGTTCGACGACGCGGCGCACCGCGTCGATGTCGGAGAAATCGAGGCCCGGGTCGATGCCCTGCGTGTAGAGGTTCAACGCGAGCGTGACGAGATCGACGTTGCCCGTGCGCTCGCCGTTGCCGAACAGGCAGCCTTCGATGCGGTCGGCGCCCGCGAGCAGCGCGAGTTCGGCCGCCGCGACCGCGGTGCCGCGATCGTTGTGCGGATGCACGGACAGCACGATGCTGTCGCGATACGCGAGGTTGCGGTCCATCCATTCGATCTGGTCGGCGAACACGTTCGGGCTCGCGGCTTCGACGGTGGCCGGCAGGTTCACGATCATCTTGTGGTCGCGGGTCGGCCGCCAGGTCTGCGCAACAGCATCGCAGATCTCGCGCGCGAACGTCAGCTCGGTCATGCTGAAGGTTTCCGGCGAGTACTGAAAGGTCCAGTGCGTGTCGGGGTGCGCGGCGGCGTGCGCCTTGATGATGCGCGTGCCGTCGACCGCGAGCGCCTTCACGTCGTGCTTCGACATCCCGAACACGATGCGGCGGAACGACGGGCAGACCGCGTTGTACAGGTGCACGATCGCGCGCGGCACGCCTTCGAGCGCGTCGAACGTGCGTGCGATCAGGTCTTCGCGCGACTGCACGAGCACCTCGATCGTCACGTCGTCCGGAATCCGCTTGTCGTCGATCAGCTTGCGGACGAATTCGAAGTCCGTTTGCGACGCCGACGGAAAACCGACTTCGATCTCCTTGAAACCGATCGCGACCAGCATCTCGAAGAACTCGAGCTTCTGCTCGATGCTCATCGGCTCGATCAGCGACTGGTTGCCGTCGCGCAGGTCGGTGCTCATCCAGACGGGCGCGCGTTCGATGGTGCGGGCCGGCCAGCGGCGGCCATTGAGGCGGACGGGTTCGAACGGGCGGTATTTGTCTTGCGGATTGCGCTGCATCTTCGGGACCTCGGGTCTCAAGTCGCGAGCGAAGACGGGCGGCATGGGCGACGGTTGGCGCTGCCTCGCACCGCGGCACACGATGGCGCTGCGGATGCGGATGATCTTCGCGAATCGACCGACGGATAGACGGACGAATGCTGACGACTTCGGGTTGTAAAAACTGCGAGAGGGGTACTGCGAGGAACTGCTGGGAGGGACCGTGCGGACAGCACACGGCGCTACGACAGCCTTAGGCTAGTCGTAGCGATAGCGGCCGCGCTAGGCGGCCCGAGGTAATTCGGAGGGTGTTCGGAAAGGAACGCATGACGGCAACTCTATGCCAGATTGCGGGCGCGTGTCAAATGGCCGGGGCGCGGGGGCGGGTCGACGCCGCGCCGTCAGCGCGCGATGCGGGCGATCTGCACGATCGTTGCGACCTGTCGCGCGACCGTGTCGGGCACCGGCATCTCGCCGCGCAACACGGCGTCCGTCCACGCGGCCGTCGTCGCCGCATCGCGCGATTCGGGCAGTGCGACGGGCGGCGCATCGGTCGATGAACGTTCGGCTTCGATCAGCGTGTCGCATACGCCGTCGTGCAGCCAGTCGACCTGCACCTGGCGTCGCGTGTCGGCGACGGCCTCGCCTTCGGTGCCGCGCGCGAGCAGCGCGCCGCCGAGCGCGGCGTCCGGATGGTCGCGGAACAATTGCGCGAGGCTGTCGCGGTACGGCGGATGCGTGTAGTTGACGAGCCGCAGGCCGGCCGGCGCGAACGGCTGCAGGATCTTCACGAGCGTGTGTGTCGAGTTGCGCACGCCGAGCACGCTGCGCATCGACAGCAGGTGCGCGATGCGCGGCGCCAGCGCTTCGATCGGCGCGAATGCGACGCGGCGCTCGGCGAGCGTGTCCTCGATCGCGTCGTGCGACGTCGACGGCGGAAGCGACAGCGCCGAGAAGATCTCGGCGCTCGTCACGCGGCCCGGATCGCGCTCGACGCCGTGCACGAGCACCGGCACGCCTTCGCGCGCGAGCAGCAGCGCGAGCAGCGGCACGAGGTTCGGTTGCTTGCGCGCGCCGTTGTAACTCGGGATCGACACGGGGCGGAACGCGGCGTCCTGCACGTGCACGGGCTCGAACGACGCCTGCGCGGCGGCGAGCATCGCGGCCAGTTCGTCGGCGGATTCGCCCTTCAGCCGATAGGCGATCAGGATCGCGCCGAGTTCGAGGTCCGACACGCGTGCGTCGAGCATCGCGCGATAGAGTTCGAACGTGTCCTCGGCCGACAGCGCGCGCGCGCCGTGCGGGCCGCGGCCGATTTCCTTGATGAAGCGGGCGCAGGGGAACGGAACGGCGGCGGGATCGTGGGAAGCGGTCATCGGGGCGTGGGGCGGGCGGCCGGCATCGGGCCGCGCGGTGAGCGGTGAGGAATGTCCCGAGTATCGCACGGGCGCGGCCGGCGTCAGCGCGGCCGCGCATCGCGTCGCGCTACACTCTGGTTCCCGGCGGTGCGCGCGCCGGCTGCGCCGCGCCTGTGCCGTTGCCGGCCGAATACGACTACGAGAGACATCCCATGAAGCTCTACAGCTATTTCCGCAGTTCAGCGTCGTACCGCGTGCGGATCGCCCTGAACCTGAAGCAGCTGCCGTTCGACTATGTGCCCGTGCACATGCTGCGCAACGGCGGCGAGCAACTGAAGGACGAGTACCGCGCGCTCAATCCGGATGCGGTCGTACCGACGCTGACCGACGGCGACGCGACGCTGCAGCAGTCGCTCGCGATCATCGAATATCTTGAAGAAACCCATCCCGAGCCCGCGCTGCTGCCGAAGCAGCCGGTCGATCGCGCGTATGTGCGCGCGGTCGCGCTGCAGGTCGCGTGCGAGATCCATCCGCTCAACAACCTGCGCGTGCTGAAGTACCTGAAGCACACGCTGCAGGTGCCCGAGGAGGCGAAGAACGCGTGGTACCGGCACTGGATCGAGGCGGGCTTCGAAACGCTCGAGACGCGTCTGGCAAACGATCCGCGTACCGGCAAGCTGTGTTTCGGCGACACGCCGACGCTCGCCGACGTGTGCCTCGTGCCGCAGGTGTTCAACGCGAACCGCTTCTCGATCGATACGACGCGTTATCCGACGATCCAGCGGATCGCCGATCATGCGGCGACGCTCGACGCCTTCAAGGCCGCCGAGCCCGGCGTGCAGCCCGACGCCGAGTGAGCGTGGCGCCCGGTTTGCGGGCGCGCATGAAAAAGGGCGCCCGAAGGCGCCCCGTGCGATGCGTGCCGGCGGCGTTCAGCCGAGCAGCGCGTCCGCGAATTCCTCGGCGCTGAACGGCTGCAGGTCCTCGACCTTCTCGCCGACACCGATGAAGTAGACGGGCACCGGGCGTTGCCGTGCGATCGCGGCGAGAATCCCGCCCTTCGCGGTGCCGTCGAGCTTCGTGACGATGAGGCCCGTGAGGCCGAGCGCGTCGTCGAATGCCTTCACCTGCGTGAGCGCGTTCTGGCCGGTGTTCGCGTCGATCACCAGCAGCACCTCGTGCGGCGAGCCGTCGTGCGCCTTCGAGATCACGCGCTTCACCTTCTTCAGCTCTTCCATCAGGTGGAGCTGCGTCGGCAGGCGGCCGGCCGTGTCGGCCATCATCACGTCGATCTTGCGCGCGCGCGCGGCGCTGACCGCGTCGAAGATCACCGCGGCCGGATCGCCGCTTTCCTGCTGCACGACCGTCACGTTGTTGCGCTCGCCCCAGACCGCCAGCTGTTCGCGCGCGGCTGCACGGAACGTGTCGCCCGCGGCCAGCAGCACCGACTGGTCGAAGCTCTGCAGGTGCTTCGCGAGCTTGCCGATGCTGGTCGTCTTGCCCGCGCCGTTCACGCCGGTGATCATCATCACGAGCGGCTGCGCGCGGCCGAGCATCAGCGATTTCTCGAGCGGCTTCAGCAGCTCGACGAGCAGGTCGTGCAGCGCGCTCTTCACCTGCTGCGGGTCGGTCAGCCGGCCCGTGCGCACCTTTTCTCGCAGCGCGTCGAGCAGGTACTCGGTCGCGTCGACGCCCGCGTCGGACATCAGCAGCGCGGTTTCGAGCTCCTCGTACAGCTCCTCGTCGATCTTCGTGTTGACGAATACGCCGGTGATGCTCGAGCCGGTCTTGGCGAGCCCCGTTTTCAGGCGCGCAAGCCACGACTTCTTCGCGGATGCGTCCTGCGTCGGCGGCGGGACGATTTCGACCGTCTCGACGACTTCGTCGCGGCCGTCGTTGGTCGGCGTGACCGTCATCACGATGGCCGGTGCGGCCGGTTGCACGGGCGCTTGCGGCACGTCGGCCGCGGGCGGGGCCTCGACCGCGGGCGCATCGGACAACGCGTCCGCTTGCGACGCGTCGGCCGATTGCGATTCCGCCGGATCGGGCTCCTGCGTTTTCTTGAATCGTTTGAAGAAGCTGAACATGGTCTGACGTCGGGAAGAGGGCGGGCCGCCGCCAGGGGCGGGGTGCCGGAGGGGCCGTTCTGCGTTCGCGCGGACGCGGCGCACGGTGGCCGAAACCGTGCATTTTATCAGTGCGGCGTGGTGCTCGCGTCAGTGCGCGTCGCCGCTGTGGTAACGTGCGCCTGTTTGGCGGTGCGCCCCTGCGCGCGCCCGGTCCCTCCGTTGTCACTATTCCGTATGTCCCGTTCCTCTTCCGGCCGCCCGGCGGCCCCTCCCGGCCGCGGCAAGCCGCACACGATCCGCATCATCGGCGGTGACTGGAAACGCACGCCGCTCGCGGTGCTCGATCTCGACGGCCTGCGGCCGACGCCCGATCGTGTGCGCGAAACGCTGTTCAACTGGCTCGGCCAGGATCTCGAAGGGTGGCGCTGCCTCGACCTGTTCGCGGGCACCGGCGCGCTCGGTTTCGAGGCCGCGTCGCGCGGCGCGGCAAGCGTCGTGATGGTCGAGCGCCATCCGCGCGCCGCGCAGCAGTTGCGCGCGATCAAGGACAAGCTTGGCGCCCGTACGGTCGAGGTTGCCGAGGCCGACGCGCTGCGGCTCGCGGCCGGGCTCTCGCCGGGCGCGTTCGACGTCGTGTTTCTCGATCCGCCGTTCGGCGAGCCGGCCGTGCTCGAGCGCGCGCTCGCGCTGGCGGCGCCGCTCGTTTCGGCGGACGGCGCGCTGTACGTCGAGACGGGGGCGGAACTCGATCCGGCCGCGCACGACGCGCTGGCGGGCTGGCAGGTCGTGAAGCACGGCAAGGCGGGTGCGGTTCACTATCATTTGCTGCGGCGCGAAAATGATGAATAATGCGCGTTCGATACGAGGCGGCGCGCCGCAAAGGCGACGCATGCCCATCTCGGCAGTGGCGTGCGCATCGCACGGCTGCCATCCCGTTTGCGTGATGACAGGAGGAGCGACATGGTAGTCGCCGTGTATCCCGGTACGTTCGATCCGCTGACGCGCGGGCACGAAGACCTCGTGCGGCGTGCGTCGAGCATTTTTGATACGCTGGTGGTTGGAGTCGCCGACAGCCGCGCGAAAAAGCCGTTCTTCTCGCTGGAAGAACGTCTGACGATTGCGAACGAGGTGCTCGGCCATTATCCGAACGTGAAGGTGATGAGCTTCACCGGTCTCCTGAAGGATTTTGTCCGCACCAACAACGCACGCGTGATCGTGCGTGGCCTGCGCGCCGTGTCCGATTTTGAATATGAGTTCCAGATGGCCGGGATGAACCGCTATCTGCTGCCCGACGTCGAGACGATGTTCATGACGCCGTCCGATCAGTACCAGTTCATCTCGGGGACGATCGTGCGCGAAATCGCACAGTTGGGCGGCGATGTCAGCAAGTTCGTGTTCCCGTCCGTCGAGAAATGGCTGACCGAGAAAGTCACCGCGATGGGAGGCCCTGCCGCGTGACGCGGCGCCGGCCGGTTTCGTTGCGAAGCCGGCCGGCGGCCTGAAGAAGTGAGATCAGTATGGCTTTGATGATTACCGACGAGTGCATCAATTGCGACGTGTGCGAGCCCGAGTGCCCGAACGGCGCGATTTCGATGGGCCCGGACATCTACGTGATCGACCCGAACAAGTGCACCGAGTGCGTCGGCCATTTCGACGAACCGCAGTGCCAGCAGGTATGTCCGGTCGAATGCATTCCGCGCGATCCGCAGCATGACGAATCGCACGCGCAATTGATGGAGAAGTATCACGTGTTGATCGCCGCGAAGGGCGACGACGCGTCGTGACCCTGCGGTGACGCGCGCGCCTTCGTCTGTCGGCGCACGCGTCTCGCTTCCCGAGCGGCGCCGCCCGGCGCCGGTTCTTCCGTTTCAGGCCAGCAGTTCGCGCAATGCCGCGACGAGCGCATCGCATTCGGCGTCGGTGCCGACCGTGATGCGCAGATACTGGTCGACCCGCGGCAGCCGGAAGTGCCGCACGAAAATTTCCCGTTCCTTCAGCTTTGCCGCAAGCGCGCCCGCATCGTGCGCGGGATGGCGCGCGAACACGAAATTCGCGGCCGACGGCACGACGTCGAAGCCGAGCGCGTCGAGCGCGTGCGTGAGCCGCGTGCGGCTGTCGATCACGCGCCGGCAGGTCGCGTCGAAATAGTCGGTGTCCTCGTATGCGGCCTGCGCGGCGGCTTGCGCGAGCCGGTCGAGCGGATAGGAGTTGAAGCTGTCCTTCACGCGATTCAGCGCGTCGATCAGCGCCGCATCACCGAACGCGAAGCCGACGCGCATGCCCGCGAGCGAGCGCGCCTTCGACGTCGTGTGCACGACGAGCAGGTTCGGATAGCGGTCGATCAGCGTGATCGCGGACTGCGCGCCGAAATCGACGTACGCCTCGTCGATCACGACGACCGACGACGGATTCGCGGCCGCGATCCGCTCGACGTCCGCGAGCGGCAGCGCGCGCCCGGTCGGTGCATTCGGGTTCGGAAACAGCACGCCGCCGGCGTCATCGAGATAGTCGTCGACGCGAATCGAGAAGTCGTCCGCGAGCGGCACGACCGTCGTCGCGACGCCGTACAGGCGCGCATAGGTCGGATAGAAGCTGTACGTGATGTCGGGAAAGCGCAGCGGCCGGTCGTGCTTGAGCAGCGCCTGGAACGCGTGCGCGAGCACCTCGTCGGAACCGTTGCCGACGAACACCTGCTCGGGCTTGATGCGGTGATGGGCCGCGACCGTCTCGCGCAGTGCACGCGCGACCGGGTCCGGATAGCGGCGCAGCGTGTCGCCGGTGTCGCCGAGTTCGCGTGCGATCGCCGCGACCACGCGCGGCGACGGCGGATAGGGATTCTCGTTGGTGTTCAGCTTGACGGGGTGCGCGAGCGCGGGCTGCTCGCCCGGCACGTAAGGCACGAGTTGCTGAACGACGTCGCTCCAGTAACGGCTCACCGCTTGGCTCCTGTCGGGCAAAACGACGAGATTACCGCATGTGGACGTCACGGTGGGAAGGGCGGGGCCGCCCGGCGCGGCCGGACGGCTCGATGCACCGTGCCGGTGCGATGCGCGTTCAGTTGCGATGCAGCTGCATCGTCGCGCGGTCGAGTTCGCCCTTGACGACCATCGGCATCACGGCGAGCGCGCGTTCGATCGACGCGTCGATCACATCCTGTTCCTCGCGGCGCGGCGGTTTCAGCACGAAGTTCGCGACATCGGGCTTCGCGCCGGCGCGCGCGCTTTCCGGAATCAGGTCGCGCGGATGGCCGATGCCGATCCGCAGCCGCCAGTATTGCTGCGACGACAGGTGCGCGGAGATGTCCTTGAGGCCGTTGTGGCCGCCGCTGCCGCCGCCGAGCTTCAGCTTCACGGTGCCGGGCGGCAGGTCGAGCTCGTCGTGCGCGACGAGGATCTGGTCAGGCAGGATCTTGAAGAATTGCGCGAGCGCGACGACCGACTGGCCCGAGCGGTTCATGTAGGTCTGCGGTTCGAGCAGGTGGACTTCCTCGCCGTGCAGGCGCGCTTTCGCGTAGAAGCCGTGGAAGCGGCGCTCGTCGCGCAGCGTCGTGCCTGCTTCGCGGGCGAGCTGGTCGATCAGCCAGAAGCCGGCGTTGTGGCGCGTCGCGGTGTATTCCGCCCCGGGATTGCCGAGGCCGACGATCAGTTTGATCATGACGTTTCGAAGGCGGCAACTGCCGCCTGGGCGCAGAAAAAGAAAAACCCGCCGGGCAAGCCGCGGCGGGTTGCGTCGACCGTTTCGTGAAACGGATCGATTGGGCGCTTAGGCAGCCGGCGTATCGCCTGCTGCGTCCGACACGGCACCAGCCGGGACCGTCGCCGATGCGACAACCGGGTTTTCCGCATCGATGTGTGCGACCAGCGCGACGCCGTTCGGCAGCGTGATGTCCTTCGCGTGCAGCGATTGACCGGCTTCGATCTTCGACAGGTCGACTTCGAGGAACTCCGGCAGGGCAGCCGGCAGGCACTCGATTTCGATTTCCGTCGCGACGTGCGAAACGATCGCGCTCGACAGCTTCACGGCCGGGCTGACTTCAGCATTGATGAAGTGCAGCGGCACCTTCGTGTGCAGCTTCTTCGATGCGTCAACGCGCTGGAAGTCCACGTGCAGCACCAGTTGCTTGAACGGGTGATATTGCACGTCGCGCAGCAGAACCTGTTGCGACTGGCCGGCCACTTCGAGATCGAGGATCGACGAGTGGAAGGCTTCCTTCTTCAGGGCGTGCCACAGGGCGTTGTGATCGAGTTCGATCTTTTGCGGGGCTGCTTCGCCACCATAAACGATACCCGTGGTCTTACCGGCGTTGCGCAGGCGGCGGCTCGCACCCGTACCTTGCTCTTGGCGCTCGAAAGCGACGACTTTCATGTGATTCTCCAATAGCTGCCCGCGACCAGGCAGTAAAACGGGGCCGTCAAACGGCGGCCCCCGATGAAACGGCCGGGGTTTCGTCTATCCCGTCCGATTGTGCAAAAAGCGAAGCGTTGCCGCTTCGCTTTTTGCGAATGCTTGGTTGCGTCGAGTCGCGATCAGGATTCCGCGAACAGCGACATCACCGAGTCGCCGCGACGGATCCGCGAGAACGTCTCGGCCAGCAGGCTCGCGCTCGTCAGCGAGCGGACCTTCGTGCACGCCAGCGATTCGGCCGACAGCGGGATCGTATCGGTGACGACCAGCTCGTCGAGTGCCGATGCGGCGATGCGATCGGCGGCGCCACCCGACAGCACCGGGTGCGTCGCGTAAGCGAACACCTGCTTCGCGCCGCGGTCCTTCAGCACTTGCGCGGCCTTGCAGAGCGTGCCGGCCGTATCGACCATGTCGTCCATGATCACGCAGGTGCGGCCTTCGACTTCACCGATGATGTTCATCACTTCGGCGATGTTCGCCTTCGGACGACGCTTGTCGATGATCGCGAGATCGCAGTTGAGCTGCTTCGCGAGTGCCCGGGCACGCACCACGCCGCCGACGTCCGGCGATACGACGAGCAGATCCGAGTAGTTCTGCTTGCGCAGGTCACCCAGCAGGATCGGCGTTGCGTAGATGTTGTCGACCGGGATGTCGAAGAAGCCTTGAATCTGGTCGGCGTGCAGATCCATCGTGATGATCCGCTCGACGCCGGCGATTTCCAGCATGTTCGCGACGACCTTCGCCGAGATCGCGACGCGCGCCGAACGCGGGCGGCGGTCCTGGCGGGCGTAGCCGAAGTAGGGGATGGCAGCAGTGATCCGGCCGGCGGATGCGCGCTTGAGCGCATCGACCATGATCATCAGTTCCATCAGGTTGTCGTTCGTCGGCGCGCACGTGGATTGCAGGACGAAGACGTCCTTGCCACGCACGTTTTCCTGGATCTCGACCTGGATCTCGCCGTCGGAGAAACGGCTGACCATTGCTTTGCCGAGGGGGATTCCAAGAATGTTGACGACTTCCTGGGCGAGCGCGGGATTCGCGTTGCCAGTAAAAACCATCAGGCCGTCATGGCTGCTCATCGTGCACCTGCTTCAGGCTTAGGCGGGAAATGCGGGAAAAATTTTTGGCAGGGGAGGAAGGACTCGAACCCTCGCATGCCGGAATCAAAATCCGGTGCCTTGACCAACTTGGCGACTCCCCTACACTTAACTGATAACTCAACCGGACTTGTGTAGGCCGTCCGGCCAAGTAAAACTTCATGACGCGAAAGCGAAGAGCGGATGCTCGTTCAGGCTCTCGGCAACTGCACCGTTCCAACCGGTGGGCAGCTTGGCTTTCGCCGCTTCTGCCTCATGCTTGCTGCGAAACGCTGCAAACACGCTTGCTCCGGAGCCAGTCATCCTCGCGGGGGTCACATCATACAACCATTTAACCACCTGCGCAACTTCCGCGTACTTACTTGTCACAACTTGCTGCATATCGTTCCGGCCGAAGCTGTCTGGCCATCCCGCATCGCTGTTTTGCTGTGCAAGAAAGTCAGCAATTGTGACTGGCTTCGAATCTCTTGTCAACAACTCATCTGAAAATATTTCAGCGGTCGGGACATGAACACGTGGCGTCACAACCAAGAACCAGCGAGTCGGCAATTCTACCTCAGCTAATTCTTCTCCGATACCCTCTGCGAACGCATTTTTTCCAAAAATAAAAAACGGGACGTCCGCGCCGAGTTTTACCGCGAGCGACTGAAGCTCCGCGCGCGGCAGGTCGAGTCGCCACAGGCGGTTCAGCGCGAGCAGCGTCGTCGCCGCGTCGGAGCTGCCGCCGCCGAGGCCGGCACCCATCGGCAGGCACTTGTCGATCTCGATGTCGACGCCGGACGCGGTGCCCGTGTGCGCCTTCAGCAGGTTGGCCGCGCGCACGACGAGATCGCTTTCCTCGGGCACGCCGGGCACGTCGGTGACGCGTGACACGCGGCCGTCGTCGCGCAGCGTGAAGTGCAGCGTATCGCCCCAGTTCAGCAGTTGGAACACGCTCTGCAGATCGTGATAGCCGTTCGGACGACGGCCGGTGATGTGCAGGAACAGGTTGAGTTTCGCGGGCGCAAGGCAGTTGCGCAGCGAGCGGGTCGAATCGGTCATGCGGTTGTCGGGGCTAGGCGTGCTCACTGGTCGAGCACGAGCTTGATGTCGAGCGGCGGTGTCGCGCGCACGAGGTTGACGCGTTTGACGCCCGTGGCCGGGGCATCCGCGTAGGCAAGGTAATCGATGGTCCAGCCGTCCTGGCGGATCTGCTTCACGCGCGTGCCGTCGGCCGGATCGCGCACCGTCTCCGCGGGCGTCGCGGGCGCGGGCGTCGGCTGCAGCCAGTAGCGCAGGCCCGCGAGCGGCAGGTCGAAGCCGAGCGTTTTCTGCATCAGGTCGCCGACGTCCGTCGCATATTGCGTCGGACGGTTCGGCAACTCGAGCGACGCCGCACTCGGCGTCGATTTCACGACCGCGAGCGTCTGGCCGAGCGGGCTGCGCAACTCGAGCGACACGTCGTCGCCGTGCTCCTGCCAGTCGAAGTTGCCGTACACGTTCTGCTGCTTGCCGAGACGGTCGTCGTACTGCACCGCGAAGCGGCCATGGTAAGCGTGCGTCGCGGCGGTCTGCAGCGCCGCGCCTGTCGGCGCGCTGGCCGACGGCGGCGTGCTTGCGCAGCCGGCGAGCGCGAGCGCCGCGCCGGCCGCGGCCAGCGTGCGCTGCGCGCGGGAAGACAGGGAAAGCATCGGGAACATCTGCATCAAAGGCCGTTGATCTGGAGGCGTTTCAGCGTCTGCACGAGCGTGTCGTTGTCGGGCTCGAGCTTCTGCGCGGCACGCCACGCGGAACGCGCGTCGTCCTGCGCGCCGCTCTTCCACAGCACTTCGCCGAGGTGCGCGCCGATCTCGGCGTTCGGCTGCAGGTCGTACGCGCGCCGCAGGACCGTCGCCGCGCCGGTCGTGTCGCCCATCCGGTACTTCACCCAGCCGAGGCTGTCCATGATGTACGCGTCGTTCGGCGCGAGCGCCATCGCCTTGTCGATCAGCTTGCTGGCCTCGGGCAGGCGCTGGTTGCGGTCGGCGAGCGAATAGCCGAGCGCGTTGTATGCCTGCGGGTTGTCGGGTTGCGTGCGGATCAGCTCGCGCAGCTGCTTTTCCATCGTTGCGTAGTGGCCGGTCTTTTCGGCCGCCATCGCGTAGTCGTAGCGCAGGTCGGGATCGTCGGGGAAGTCCTGGACCGCCTGCCCGAGCCGCGCCTCGGCTTCCGGATAGCGCTTCGCGGTGAACAGGATCGACGCGTCGGTGCGCGCGACCACGGCTGCGTCGCGCGGATCCGAGATGGGCAGGTCGTCGAGCACCTTGCGCGCCTCGTCGGTCTTGCCCTGTTTCTGCAGCAACTGCGCGCGCGTGATCTGCGCGGGCAGGTAGTGCTGGCTCGTCTGGTCGACCTTGTCGAGCCATTGCGATGCCTGCGCGTCGTTGTCCTGGTCGATCGCGATCTGCGCGAGGTAGATGTAGCCCTGGCCGACGTCGAGGTTCGGCTGCTTGTCGCCGAGCTGCACGTACTGCTTCAGGTAGGCGGTCGCTTCGTCGAGTTTCTTCTGCTGGATCTTGATCAGCGCGAGCGCCATCAGCGGCGTCGGATCCTTCGAGTCGAGCTTGCGCATCGTCTCGAACTGCTTCTGCGCGTCCTCGAGGCGATCGTCAGCGAGATAGAGCTGCGACAACGCCAGCCGCGCGTCGCGCGACTTCGGATTCTGCTGAACATATTTCTCGAACGACGCGATGCCCGCCGCGCGTTCCGCCGGCCCCATCTGCGACAGCATCAGCGCTGCCGGCAGATAGTCGGGGCGGAGCTGCAGCGCCTGCTTCAGCGACTGCGCGGCGCCGTCTTTATCGTCGACCGCGAGCTGCTGCCGCGCGATCGCGAGCTGCGTCTCGGGCCGGTTCATGTCGCTCTTCAGCATGTCCTTCAGCACCGCGAGGCCGCCGACGCGGTCGGGGCCGCGCACGAGCAGCGCCTGCAGCGCGAGGATTGCCGGGCCGCGCGTCTCGCCGGTCGCCCTGGCCAGCTCGCGCGCGAGCATCGGCTGCGCGTCGGCCGGCTTGCCGGCGAGCACCAGCAGCGCGGCGTCGACCTGCGACGCCCGGTTCGAATCCGGCGCGTACTGGCGCCACAGGTTCGCGGCGGACAGCGCGTCGGCCGGGCTCTGCGCGCCGAGCGCGATCTCGGTCGCGCGCTGCGCCATGCGCGGATCGCGCGTGTCGCGGGCGAGCGCGAGGTAGGTCTGGTAGGCCGGCGCGGGCTGGTTGCGCTGGAGCGCGACCTCGGCGGCGAGCACCTGGTAGACGATCTGGCTCGTCAGCGGGACGCCGGGGAGATTCTTCTGCTCGTCCGGCATTACATGCTCGAACGCGCCCTGCGGCTCCGCGTCGTCCGATCCCGGATCCTGCGCGTGAGCCGGGAAGGCGGTGAGGGTCCAGGCGGCAAACAACGCGGCGCCGAGTGCACGGCGGACCGGGAAGGCGCGCGCGCCGCGCACGGCGGCGGGGCGCTTCTGAAGCAGCTTCGAGGGCAGGGTCATGGAAATCCGTTCGATGTTTCAACCGATTGTAACGCGCTCGCTACAATACACGCACGATCGTGATAGGGTCTGTTTACATAGGGGACGCACATGCGAATGCCCGAAATCGCCCGCACGGCAAGAAGCGAGGAGGGCCGTTTGGCGAGTCAAACAAGCGACGAGCGACGCCACCATGCGGGCGATTTCGGGCATTCCCGTGACATGAATTTTTTAATTTGGGGTTGCCACGAGAACGGCCGCTCGCCGCGTTGCGCTCCTTGCGAATACGTCAGTATTCGCGGCGTCGCGCGCCTCGCGAGCGGCCGTTCTCGTGGCAACGCATGCGCGTTCCCTATGTAAACAGACCCTAGCCTCAGACCCGCAAAACATGCCAGAGTTGCCAGAAGTCGAAGTCACGCGCCGGGGTATCGAGCCCTTTGTCGCAGGCCGCCGCGTCGAGCGTGTCGACGTCCGTACCGCGATGCTGCGCTGGCCCGTGCCGGCGGGGCTCGCCGAGCAGTTGCGCGCGCGCGAGGTGCTCGCCGTCGAGCGTCGCGGCAAGTACCTGCTGTTCGAGGTCGACGCGGGCTGGTTCATCGTCCATCTCGGCATGACGGGCACGCTGCGCGTGCTGCCCGCGGCCGGTGTGCCCGTTGCCGCGAAGCACGACCACATCGACTGGATCTTCGACGAATTCGTGCTGCGGTTCCGCGACCCGCGCCGCTTCGGCGCCGTGCTGTGGCACCCGCGCGAAGCGGGCGACGTGCATGCGCATCCGCTCCTCGCGAGCCTCGGCGTCGAGCCGTTCTCGCCGGCGTTCACCGGCGCGCTGCTGCACGCGCGCACGCGCGGCCGCACGGTATCGGTTAAGCAGGCGCTGCTCGCGGGCGACATGGTCGTCGGCGTCGGCAACATCTATGCATCCGAGAGCCTGTTTCGCGCCGGTATCCGGCCGACGACGGCCGCCGGCAAGGTCTCGCTGCCGCGTTATGAACGGCTGGCCGACGCCGTGCGCGCGACGCTCGCCGACGCGATCGAGCGCGGCGGCAGCACCCTGCGCGATTTTGTCGGCAGCAACGGCGAAAGCGGCTATTTCCAGCTCGACTGCTTCGTCTACGACCGAGCGGGCCAGCCTTGCCGCGTATGCGGCACGCCGATCCGCCAGATCGTGCAGGGCCAGCGGTCGACTTATTTTTGCCCGACCTGCCAGCGTTGAAACCCAGCGTTAAAACCTTTTCCCACGATTAGAAAACTTGAAGCCGCCCCGCACCGCTCCCGCCCCGTTCCCCGTCACGCCGCTGCATCGCACGTTCGCCACGCGCCTGGTCGCGTGGCAGCGCGAGCACGGCCGCCACGACCTGCCTTGGCAGAACACCCGCGATCCGTACCGCATCTGGCTGTCGGAAATCATGCTGCAGCAGACGCAGGTGTCGACCGTCGTCCCGTATTACACGCGCTTTCTCGAACGCTACCCTGACGTCGCCGCGCTCGCGGCGGCGCCGATCGACGACGTGATGGCGTTGTGGGCGGGGCTCGGCTACTACTCGCGCGCGCGCAACCTGCACCGCTGCGCGCAGGTCGTCGTCGCCGAGCACGGCGGCGCGTTTCCGTCGACACCCGACGCGCTGGCCGAACTGCCGGGTATCGGCCGCTCGACGGCCGCGGCGATCGCGTCGTTCGCCTACGCCGCGCGCGCGACGATCCTCGACGGCAACGTGAAGCGCGTACTCGCGCGGGTGTTCGGCGTCGAGGGTTTTCCGGGCGAGAAGCGTGTCGAGAACGACATGTGGGCACTCGCCGAATCGCTGCTGCCCGACGCCGCGAACGCGGCCGACGTGAGCGCCTATACACAGGGCTTGATGGATCTCGGCGCGACGCTGTGCGTGCGCGGCAAGCCCGATTGCGCGCGTTGTCCGTTCACGGGCGACTGCGTCGCGCAATCGACGGGCCGCCAGCGCGAACTGCCGGCCGCGCGACCGAAGAAGGCCGTGCCGACGCGCAAGACCTGGATGCTCGTGCTGCGCGACGGCGACGCCGTGCTGCTGGAGCGGCGGCCGCCGGCCGGCATCTGGGGCGGCCTGTGGAGCCTGCCGCAAGCCGACGGCGATGCCGCGCTCGCAGAACTCGCGCGTGGCTTCGGCGGCGGCGGTCCGGTGCCGCTCGCGCCGCTCACGCACACGTTCACGCATTTCCGGCTGGAGATCGAGCCGCGGCTGAGCGACATGACGGATGGCGGTGGTGTGCTGCCGCACGGGCGGGACGCGGACACCACATGGGTGCCGTTGAGTCGGCTCGACGCGTACGGTGTGCCGGCGCCGGTGCGCAAGCTGCTCGATGCGCTGAGCGGGCCGCTGCTGTAACGAAAAGAGAAGGGCGTGGCTCGCGCGCTCAAGAGAGCGCCGGGCCGCTCCAGGTGGGAAGTCTTCCCGGGGAATGACGCTGTCGGCGCAGGGCCTGGCCGAGGGTACTCAAAGCCAACCGTGCCGGTCGAGCACGTGATGCACGGCGTCGATGCGGGCGCCGACGTCAGGGAACTCCATCAGCTTTTGCCGCGCGCGCAGGTCGAGCGGCAGCAGTTCGGCCAGTCGGTTCGACACCCAGCTCGGATCGTCGAGGCGGAACGGTTCACCGAACGGCATCTTGCCCGGTTCGGACTTCTTCAGCGCGTCGATGATGCGCTCGAGCACTTCGGCGCACGAGCCGAACTGCGCGAGCGTCTGCTCGCCTTCGAGCGGGATGTCGTCGGGCAGCGGCTCCGCGATGCCGACCAGCAGCCCGTTGCCTTCGACGCGATACGACAGCAGCTCGAAACGCTGCGTGCCGACCGCCTGCAGATACAGCATCCCGAATTCACCGGTGTCGCATTCGGTGATGCGCGCCATGCAGCCGATGGTTTCGGGCACCGACACGGCACCATCCTGCGCGACCTCGGGCCCGCTCTTCAGCAGGCACACGCCGAACGGCGCATCGTCGCGCAGGCATGCGCGAGACATGTCGAGATAGCGCGCCTCGAACACCTTGAGCGGGAGCAAGCCTCCCGGAAACAGCACCGTATGCAGCGGAAACAACGGCAGGTCGATCAGGGTGGTCGATAGAGAGGACATGGCGCGCAAACGAAGGAGCGGGCGTCGCTACGGTCGGTGGACCTCGGAGACGAGCCGCGACGACGCGTCGACATCCACTGGCGCGTCACGATGCCGCACGATCACGTTCGCCTCGTGCGCGACGCGCGCGGCGAGCGTTTCCGCGATGAACACCGAGCGATGCTGGCCGCCCGTACAGCCGATGGCGACGGTCAGGTAGCTGCGGTTGTCATCGCGGAAGTGCGGCAGCCATTTCATCAGGAACGCATGGATGTCGTCGATCATCTGGTGGACGATCGGCAGTGCGTCGAGAAAGGCGATGACCGGTTGGTCGAGCCCGGTGAGCGGGCGCAACTCGTGGTCGTAGTACGGATTCGGCAGCGCGCGTACGTCGAACATCAGGTCGGCGTCGAGCGGCACGCCGCGCTTGAAGCCGAACGACTCGAACATCAGCATCAGGTCGTTGTCCTTCTGCTCGATGAAGCGCTTGACCCACGTGCGCAGCACGTTCGCGCGCAGCGTGCTCGTATCGATCTGGTGGCCGAATTCTGCGAGCGGCGCGACGAGGTCGCGTTCGCGCTCGATCGCTTCCTCCAGCGACGACAGCAGGCCGACGTTCGCGTCGTGCGACGGCGAGCCGGACAGCGGATGGCGGCGGCGCGTTTCGGAGAAGCGCTGGATCAGCGCCTGGGTGCTCGCGTTAAGGAACAGTACGCGCACGTCGTGCTCGCGCGACAGATCGCGGATCAGGCCGGGCATTTCGTCGAGCGATGCGCTCGAGCGCGCGTCGATCGCGACCGCGAGCCGACGCTTGCCGTCCTCGGCGAGGTAGCGGGCGAGTTCGGGGAGCACGTGCGGCGGCAGGTTGTCGACGCAGTAATAGCCTGCGTCTTCGAGCGCGTTCAGCGCGACGGACTTGCCTGAGCCGGAGATGCCGGTGATAAGGACGATGCGCATGGGAAGCAGAGAATCCTGACGTTTCATCATAGCACCGGCTCGACGCGTCGGCGTTGCGCGGCCGGCGCGTGCGGGTTACACCAGCTTGCCGGGGAACTGACTGTCGGGATCTTGCATCGCGAGTCGTTGCCGATCCATGAAATCGCGCAACGTGTCGATTCCGCGCAACTGCAGGATCGTGTTCCGGACGGCTGCCTCGACGAGCACCGCGAGGTTGCGGCCGGCCGCGACCTGGATCGTGACCTTGCTGATCGGCAGGCCGAGCACGTCGACGGTCTGGCTTTCGAGCGGCAGGCGCTGGAATTCGCCGTCGGGGCGGCGCACGAGCTGGACGATCAGCTTCAGCTTCATTTTCCGCCGCACGGCGGTCTCGCCGAAGATCGTCTTGATGTCGAGCAGGCCGAGGCCGCGAACCTCGAGCAGGTTCTGCAGCAACGGCGGGCAACGCCCTTCGACGAAATCGGGGCCAAGACGGACGAAATCGACCGCGTCGTCGGCGACGAGGCCGTGGCCGCGGCTGATCAGTTCAAGGCCGAGTTCGCTCTTGCCGAGGCCCGAATCGCCGGTCAGCAGCACGCCCATTCCGAGGATGTCGATGAACACGCCGTGCAGCGTCGCGCGCGGCGCGAGGATGCGCGACATGTAGAGCCGCAGGCTGTCGATCACCGCGGCGGCCGACATCGGCGTCGTGAACAGCGGGGTCGACGAGCGCGTGCAGCGCAGCACGAGTTCGGGCGGTGCCGCGGCGCCGCCGGCGACGACGAGGAACGGCGGTTCGAGCGCGATCAGCTCGGCCATGTGGCGCGAGCGGTCTTCGTCGGTCTGCCGCTGGTAGTAGTCGATTTCGGCTTCGCCGAGCACCTGGATCCGGTTCGGGTGGATCAGGTTCAGGTGGCCGACGAGGTCGGCGCTCGAGGTCGCATTGCCGACCGTGTCGGCCGAAAAGCCGCGTTCCCAGCCTTCATGCCCCGTCAGCCAGCTCAGTTTCAGCGTGGCCGCGTTGTCGTCGAAGATGCTCTGGGCGTTGATGCTGGACGTATCCATGACTTTCGTCACTCCAATGGGCCGGCGCATGCGCGCGGCGACGGACGTCGCCATGCCGGGCCGGCACCGGGCGGCCCTGGTGGGCGGCGCGTGCCGCCTCGTACGGGAAAATATTCCGCCCGGATCAACTCAAGGTTGCCACTGAGTGAGCAGGCGATGCAACTCGGCGATGTCCGTTTCGTTGTGCAGACGCTCGCGCGCGTCGCGATCGGACAGCAGTTGCGCGATTTCCGACAGGATTTCGAGGTGCTGCTGGGTGGCTTGCTCGGGGACGAGCAGGAAAATCAGGAGGCCAACCGGCTGGCCGTCGGGCGCTTCGAACGGGATCGCGTCGGCGAGCCGCACGAACGCGGCGAGCGGGTGCTTGAGACCCTTGATGCGCCCGTGCGGAATCGCGACGCCTTCGCCGAGCCCGGTCGAACCGAGGCGCTCGCGCGCGAACAGGTTGTCCGTGACGGTGCTGCGGGCGACGCCGTTCTGATTCTCGAACATCAGCCCGGCTTGTTCGAAGACGCGTTTCTTGCTGGTGACTGAGAGGTCGATGACGACGTTCTCTATGGGCAGGATTTTGGCTAGGCGATTCATGTTGGCAGGCGATTGGGCGGCCTGGGGTCTCCTTGCGGCGGCAGACTGATTTTCCATGTTCAGGCGATATCAAGGCATTTGGCATCGGCAACCTGCAACGCAGCTACCGCACCCAACGCCCCCCGGCGATAACCGGAACATTATAGAGCACAGCCGCGTGCGTGGCGCAGCATGGACGGACCGGTCGCACCACGGGCGCGGAGTCGCAAAAAAAACGCCCGGCGAACCGGGCGGCGTGCGTGTTGCGGTGTCGGTTACTGCGGCGGCAGTTCGATCTGGTCGATCGACGGCTGAAGCTTGATCGGGTCGTGCGCGTGCGTTTGCAGGCGCTCCATGTGCTTGACGACCTGGCGATCCAGCTTGTCGATCAGCAGATCGATCGCTGCGTACAGGTTACCGTTCGCGCTTTCGACGAAGATGTCCTTGCCCTTCAGGTGCAGGTTGATTTCCGCGCGCTGCTGCTTGTCCTTTTCCTTGTGATTGTCGACCGAGAGGATCACAGTGCCATCGATCACCTGATCGCTATGCCGTAGCACCCGGTCCAGCTTGGTGATGACGTACTCGCGAATTGCAGGCGTGACTTCGAGATGATGTCCACTGATCTTCAGGTTCATAGTGCTTCTCCAAGCGAGTGACCACCCGGCCGCATCGAGGCGGCGCTCCGGTCGACTTGCCCTTGCCGCACGAAGCGGCGTATCGCGGACAGGTCGCCCGGCTTGTTCCCCGTGTGCGCGGTGGCCGGAACACGCCTGCCGCCGGGCAGGCAGCAGGCCTAAAGAGACTTGCGCAGATTCACTGCCGGGATCTTGAGGGCTTCGCGATATTTCGCAACCGTGCGGCGCGCGACCACGAAACCCTGTTCTGCCAGCAGCTCGGCAATGCGGCTGTCCGAAAGTGGCGATTTTGGGTCTTCAGCTCCTATCAGTTGCTTGATGAGGGCTCGGATGGCGGTCGACGAGGCGGCGCCACCGGTGTCGGTCGAAACGTGAGATCCGAAGAAGTACTTAAATTCAAGCGTCCCGAACGGGGTCAGCATGTACTTCCCGGTTGTCACACGGCTGACAGTCGACTCGTGTAGGCCCAGCGTATCAGCTATTTCCCGCAAAACCAAGGGGCGCATGGCAATTTCACCGTGCGCAAAGAAATTCTTCTGACGCTCGACAATAGCCTGCGCGACACGCAGGATCGTGTCGAAACGCTGCTGGATATTTTTGATCAGCCAGCGTGCTTCCTGGAGCTGTTGCTTCAGCGAACCGGCCGACGGATCGCCGCGGCTGTTGCGCAGGATGTTCGCGTAGAGGTTGTTGATCCGCAGGCGCGGCACGACTTCCGGATTGAGTTCCGCGAGCCATCCCTGGCCGACCTTCTTCACCATGATGTCGGGTACGACGTAGTCGGCCTCGGCCTTGCCGTACGCGGCGCCGGGGAACGGCTCCAGCGAGCGGATCAGCGCATGCGCGTCGCGCAGCGCGTCGTCGCTCGCCTTCAGGTGCTTGCGCAACCGTGTGAAGTCGCGTGCGGCGAGCAGTTCCAGATGCTGCGACACGATCTCGAGCGCGAGCGTGCGCGTCGGGGACGGATCGAGGCGCAGCAACTGCAGCTTCAGGCATTCGGAGGCCGAGCGGGCGCCGACCCCGGCCGGGTCGAAACTGTGCAGCAGCGCAAGCGCCGCGTTCAGTTCGTCGCAGTCGATCTCCAGCTCGGACGGCAGGTCGGCGAGCACTTCGTCGAGCGTCGCGGTCAGGTAGCCGTCGTCGTCGAGCGATTCGATCAGGAACATCACGAGCGCGCGATCGCGCGGGCCGGCCTGCGTGACGCGCAACTGCGCGGACAGGTGGTCGCGCAGCGACGTCGCGGCTTCCTGTACCTGCAGCGGCGGGAGGTCGTCGTCGTCGGATGCGCCGCTCGAGCGGCCGTATTCGTCGAGATTCCATTGCGGGCCGTCGTTGCCGTCGCCGGACCCGTAACCGTCGTATTCGTCCGCGCCGGCCGGTTCGTCGCGCTCCGCGCGATCGCTCGACTGGCTGCTGCTGTTCGCCGCGCTGGGCTCGGTGTTCTGCGCGGGGGGCGTCTGCGCGATCAGCGATCCGTCCGATGCAACGCGCAACGGGCTCGCGATCCATTCGTCGTCGCTCTCGAGGAGCGGGTTCTGCGCGACGGCCATCGCGACTTCCTGTTGCAATTCGAGCGTCGACAACTGCAGGAGCCGGATCGACTGCTGTAGCTGGGGCGTCAGCGCCAGATGTTGCGACAGGCGGAGTTGAAGGCTGGCTTTCATGGCAAGGAGGGAGTCATACCGGCAGTGTGCCACGACCCAGGCGCGTTGAGCCATCCGCGATTACGCGCGGCGCGCCGCCCGGCCGCGGGCATGGCCGCGAAGCGGGGCACGGCCCCGCGCGGCGATGCCGGGCGGGGTGCAGCCAGCCACGAGGAGGGAGTTACATGCGGAAGTGTTCGCCGAGATACACGCGGCGTACGCTTTCGTTTTCGATGATATCGCTCGGCGCGCCGGCGGCGAGCACCGAGCCGTCGCTGATGATGTACGCGTGGTCGCAGATGCCGAGCGTTTCGCGGACGTTGTGATCGGTAATCAGCACGCCGATGTTGCGCTGCTTCAGGAACTTGACGATCTTCTGGATCTCGAGCACCGCGATCGGGTCGACGCCGGCGAACGGTTCGTCGAGCAGGATGAAGCTCGGATTGGTCGCGAGCGCGCGCGCGATTTCGACACGGCGTCGTTCGCCGCCCGACAGCGACAGCGCGGGGTTCTCGCGCAGGTGGCCGATCTGCAGCTCGTCGAGCAGCGCTTCGGTGCGCGCCGCGATCGCGTCCTTCGACAGCCGCTTGCCGTCTTCGCCGTACTGCAGTTCGAGCACCGCGCGGATGTTTTCCTCGACGGTCAGCTTGCGGAACACGGACGCTTCCTGCGGCAGGTACGACAGGCCGAGCGACGCGCGCTTGTGGATCGGCAGCAGGCTGATCGAGCTGCCGTTCAGCGAGATCTCGCCCGCGTCGAGCGGCACGAGGCCGACGATCATGTAGAACGAGGTGGTCTTGCCGGCACCGTTCGGGCCGAGCAGGCCGACGACTTCGCCGCTCTTCACGTCGAGCGACACGTCCTTGACGACCGTGCGCGAGCCGTAGCGCTTCTTCAGGTTGCGGACGACGAGCGAACTCGTGGTGCCGGCCGGCTGGCGGTTCGGTAACGCGTTCATTGGCCCGGCGCTCCCTGGATGGTGGTCGACGGCGACAGCTTCGCCGGCGCACCGTTCAGCGGAGCGGGGCCGCCGTTCTTCGGCGACAGCATCGCGCGCACGCGGCCGTTCGGGTTGCCCGGCGCGGCGACGTCCTTGCCGCCCTTGGCGGTGTAGAAGTCGCGCTGGCCGTCGTACGTGACCACGCTGCCGTGCACGGTATCGGCGATGGTCGACGTGCCCTGCAGGCGGCGCACGGTCGCGGCGGTCGTCAGTGTGGTCAGGTCCTGCTTGCCGTCGTAGTCGATGCGCTCGGCGTCACCGTCGATGTATTCGTCGAGGCCTTCGCGCTTCTGGCGGAACGTCGCGTGCTTCTTGCTGCTGCCGAACGACGTGGCGTACTGATAGCCTTCCGGGTCCTGGCGCACTTCGACGCGATCGCCCTTGATGATGATCGTGCCCTTCGTGATCACGACGTTGCCGGTCGCGACCGTGACCTGCTTCAGGTCGTCGTAGGTCAGGTTGTCGGCCTCGACGTTGATCGGCTTGCTCTGGTCGGCCTTCTCGGCATGGGCGAGCGGCGCCAGCCCGATCAGCGGGAGCGCCACGAGCGTCGCGGCAAGCGCGGCGCGGACGGCGCGCGCAGCGCCGCCGGAATTCTGTCGAGGGAACGGTTCGTTCATGCAGTCACGTGAGGGATGCGTCACTTGGGTTGACCTTTCGAGCCGCCGGACGTGTCCGCCGCGGCGATCGTGCCGCGCACGTTGCCGTAAAGCTCGATGACCCGGGTGACGTTGTTGTACTTCATGCCGTCGGTCGCGTTGACGAGCGACAGGCCGCGCTGAAGTTTAACCGGCTTTTCGGTCTGGATCACATCGTCATTGACGAAGATCCGGAAATGCTGGGAATCGGCCTGCATCTGCGGATCGCCGCCGCCGGCCGCGCGCAGGATGCGCGCGTTGTCGTACAAGTCGACGATCGACACGTCGCCGTTGACGGTGCCGCGCTTCGCGGTGGTCGTCACGACCGGCTTGCCGGGCTGGAAGGCGCGCATGGCCGGATCGACCAGGTCGCTGTTTTCGGTGTCTTCGTAATGGATCAGGTTCGCGGCCGTCAGCCGGTACTGGGTCGTGCCGGACTGGTCGAGCTCGGTGACCGAGAAGTTGTCCGCGAAATAATCGGGCGTGTGGCGCTTCGGCTGCGCGACGCCCTCGCCGGGCGGCGGCAGCGTGGCCTGCAGCAGCCACCAGGTGATGCCCGCGAGCGCGGCGACCGCGGCGAGCGGCAGCAGCTGGGTCCAGCGGAAATGCGTAGTCATCCGTCAGGCTCCGCAGGCGGCTGCGAGCAGCGCGTCGTAGCGGCGCTGCGCGCGCAGGATCGCGTCGCAGACTTCGCGCACGGCGCCCTGGCCGCCACGGGCCTCGGCCACCCAGTGCGCGCGGGCGATCACCTCGGGGTGCGCGTTGGCGGGCGCGGTCGCGAAGCCGCAGCGCAGCATCACGGGCAGGTCGGGCCAGTCGTCGCCCATGTAGCCGCATGCGTCGGCGGTGAGGCCGAGCGACGCGATCAGGTCGGCGAACACGGTGAGCTTGTTCTCGACGCCCTGGAACAGGTGCGCGATCTTCATTTCCCTGGCGCGCGCCGCGACGATTTCCGAGCGGCGGCCCGTGATGATCGCGGTCGCGATGCCGGCTTCGCCGAGCAGCTTCACGCCGTGGCCGTCGAGCGAGTTGAACGACTTCATCGCATCGCCGGCGGCGGTAAACAGCAGGCCGCCGTCGGTCAATACACCGTCGACGTCGAAAATCATCAGCTTCACGCGGCTCGCGCGCTCGGCCGCAGTCAACGCTGCGCTCATCAGATCACCTTCTTCGAAAACAGGTCGTGCATGTTCAGCGCGCCGATCAGCGCGCCGTCGGCATCGACGACCAGCATCTGGTTGATCCGGTGGCGCTCCATCAGTTCCACGGCCTCGACCGCCAGGTGGTCCGGCGCGATCGTGCGCGGGTTGTGCGTCATCACGTCGGCGATCGGCAGCGTGCGGAAGTCGCCATCGCGCGCGAGCACGCGGCGCAGGTCGCCGTCGGTGAAGATGCCGACGACCTTGCCGTCGGCGTCGACGACGGCCGTCATGCCCAGGCGCTTCGCGGTGATCTGGAACAGCGCATCCGACAGCGTCGCGTCGAGCCCGATGGACGGGACGTCGTCGCCCGAGCGCATCACGTCGCGCACGTAGGTGAGCAGGCGCCGGCCGAGCGCACCGCCCGGGTGCGAGCGCGCGAAGTCTTCCGAACCGAAGCCGCGCGCGTCGAGCACGGCAACGGCGAGCGCGTCGCCGAGCGCGAGCGCGGCGGTCGTGCTCGCGGTGGGCGCGAGGTTCAGCGGGCACGCTTCCTTCGACACCGCGGCGTTCAGGTTCACGTCGGCGAGCGTGCCGAGGCTCGATTCCGCGCGGCCCGTGATCGCGATCAGCTTCGCGCCGATCCGCTTGACGAGCGGCAGGATCGCGACGAGTTCTTCCGATTCGCCGGAGTACGAGATGCCGATGAAGACGTCGTCGGAGGTGACCATCCCGAGGTCGCCGTGGCTGGCCTCGGCGGGATGGACGAAGAAGGCCGGCGTGCCGGTGCTGGCCAGCGTTGCCGCGATCTTGCGGGCGATATGCCCCGATTTGCCGATTCCGGAAACCACCACGCGGCCGCTGCAGCCGAGCAGCAGCGCGACGGCCTGGACGAAGTCGCCGTCGAGCTGGTCGCGCAGCGCGCGCACGGCGTCCGCCTCGATGTCGAGCACGTCGCGGGCGAGCGCGAGCGCGCGGTTGTCATTGATTTTCGCTATCATGCGCGGAGTATAGCAAAGGCGTTTGTTCGCCGCGCCGGGCCCTCGGACTCGTCCGAAGTTGCCTATCCCACGCTACGCCACCGTGCCCGCTTTGCGGTGGCCCCGACGAACGAGGACGCTTTGCCCGTGATTTCCCCGCTCGAAATGACGCTCATGCTGCTGCTGGCTTCAGTGGTGGGCGTCGTCGTGTTCCGTTCGCTGAACCTCCCGCCGATGCTCGGCTACCTAACCGTCGGCATCCTGGTCGGCCCGCATGCGCTCGGGATCGCGGCGGATCTCGAACGTGCCGAGCACCTCGCGGAATTCGGCGTCGTGTTCCTGATGTTCTCGATCGGCCTCGAATTCTCCCTTGCGAAGCTGAGGTCGATGCAGCGGCTCGTGTTCGGGCTCGGGCTGCTGCAGGTGGTCGCGACGCTGGTGCTTGCGCTCGCGCTCGGCGCGCTGTTCGAGCGCTGGGTGCACATCACGTGGCAGGGCAGCATCGCGCTCGGCGGCGCGCTCGCGATGTCGTCGACGGCGATCGTGTCGAAGATGCTCGCCGAGCGGCTCGAGATCGAGACCGAGCACGGCCGCAACATCTTCGGCGTGCTGCTGTTCCAGGATCTCGCGGTGGTGCCGCTGCTGATCGTGATCGCCGCGTTCGGCGCCGAATCGTCGAAGGATCTCGCGCTGACGCTCGGCTTCGCGGCCGTCAAGATCGTGATCGCGCTCACGCTGCTGCTGGTCATCGGGCAGCGCTTCATGACGCGCTGGCTCAACGTCGTCGCGCGGCGCCGCTCGCAGGAGCTGTTCGTGCTGAACCTGCTGCTCGTCACGCTCGGCGCCGCGTTCATCACCGACAAGTTCGGCCTGTCGCTCGCGCTCGGCGCGTTCATCGCGGGGATGCTGATCTCCGAGACGCCGTTCCGCCACCAGGTGGAGGAGGACATCAAGCCGTTCCGCGACGTGCTGCTCGGCCTGTTCTTCGTGACGACCGGGATGCTGCTCGACCCGCGCGTGATCTGGGAGCATCCGTTGCTCGTGCTCGGCTTCTTCGTCGGCCAGGTGCTGTTCAAGGCCACGATGATCACGGGGCTCGCGCGGCTGTTCGGCGCGACGCCGGGCGTCGCGATGCGCACGGGCATCGGGCTCGCGCAGGCCGGCGAATTCGGCTTCGTGCTGCTGAACCTGATCCTCGACCGGCATCTCGTCGATTCGACGCTGCTGCAGGCGATCCTCGCGTCGATGCTGCTGTCGATGCTCGCCGCGCCGTTCCTGATCCAGAACGCCGACCGGATCGTGATGCGGCTGTCGTCGACCGAATGGATGCAGCAGTCGCTGCAGATGACGCGGATCGCGACGCAGAGCCTCAAGCAGCGCGGCCACGTGATCATCTGCGGCTACGGCCGCGCGGGCCAGAACCTGGCGCGGATGCTCGAGCAGGAAGGCATCTCGTATGTCGCGCTCGACCTCGACCCCGATCGCGTGAGCGCGGCCGCGACCGCCGGCGAATCGGTCGTGTTCGGCGACGCGGCGCGCCGCGAGTCGCTGCTCGCGGCCGGTATCCACCGCGCGGCGGCCGTCGCGATCACCTATGCGAACACGCCGTCCGCGCTGCGCGTGCTGCACCATGTGCACGAGCTCGAGCCGACGCTGCCCGCGATCGTGCGTACCGTCGACGATGCCGATCTCGAGAAACTGCTCGCGGCCGGCGCAACCGAGGTGATTCCGGAGATCGTCGAGGGCAGCCTGATGCTCGCGTCGCACACGCTGGTGCTGGTCGGCGTGCCGATGCGCAAGGTCGTGCGGCGCGTCGAGGAGATGCGCGACGAGCGCTACAGCCTGCTGCGCGGCTATTTCCGCGGCGCGGACGACGCGGACGACGACGACCACGAGCAGGTGCGGCTACAATCGGTGCCGGTCGATGCACGCGCGGACGCGGTCGGGCGCTCGCTGGAGGAACTCGGGCTGTATGCGCTCGGGCTGGAAGTCACGGCGATCCGCCGGCATGGCATTCGCGGCGTCGAACCCGACCCGCAGACCAAGCTGCGCGCGAGCGACATCGTCGTGCTGCGCGGGCTGCCCGAGGCGCTCGCGCTCGCGGAGGAGCGGCTGTCGCGCCATCGGCGCGATCCGCCGGCCGCGGCCGCGTGAGCCACGATTCAATAACCTGACCCGTATTTATTAGAAACGGTGCCCGATCTTCGCGCACCGTTTTTTTCGGAGAGTTTCATGCCGCATTCGTCGTCGGGCGCGCCGCTCGATCCGGTCGCCTTCATTCACAGCCAGATTCGCACGGTGCCCGACTGGCCGCAGCCGGGCGTGATGTTCCGCGACATCACGACGCTGCTGCAGAGCCCGAAGGCGCTGCGCATCCTCGTCGACCTGTTCGTCGAACGTTATGTCGATGCGAAGCTCGACTATGTCGCGGGCCTCGATGCGCGCGGTTTCATCATCGCGCCGATCGTCGCGTACGAGCTGAGCGTCGGTTTCGTGCCGATCCGCAAGGTCGGCAAGCTGCCGTACAAGACGCGTTCGGAGTCGTACGACCTCGAATACGGCAGCGCGACGGTCGAGATCCACGAAGATGCGTGCCGCCCCGGCGACCGCGTGATCATCATGGACGACCTGATCGCGACGGGCGGCACGATGATGGCGGGGCGCAACCTGCTGCAGCGGCTCGGCGCGGAAGTCGTCGAAGGCGCGGCGATCATCGACCTGCCCGATCTCGGCGGCTCGGCGCTGCTGCGCAACGCGGGACTGCCCGTCTATACCGTCACCGAATTCGCCGGCCACTGAACGCAGGCTCACCAGCGAGGTCACGATGCCCAACTTCATGCTGTTTCTCGCCACGTCGATCGCGATCACGTTCGCGCCGGGTCCCGACAACCTGCAGGTGCTTGCACGCGGCATCTCGCAGGGCCGCGCGGCCGGCTTCGTCGCCGCGCTCGGTTTCAGCGCCGGGATCCTGTTCCACACGACGCTCGCGGCGCTCGGCGTCGCGGCGTTGCTGCGTTCGTCGCCGGTCGCGTTCGAGATCCTGAAGCTCGCGGGCGCCGCGTATCTGGTGTGGATAGGCATCAAGGCACTGCGCAGCCAGGGCCTCGCGAATGCGCATGAGCGCCCGCCGCAGCCGCTCGGCACGATCTTCCGGCAGAGCGTGATCGGCAACCTGATGAACCCGAAGGTCACGCTGTTCTTCGTCGTGTTCCTGCCGCAGTTCGTCGATCCGCACGGCGTGCAGGGTGTGACGCTGCAGATGTTCGAGCTCGGCGCGCTGTTCATGCTGCAGACGGCCGCGATCTTTTCGCTGTTCGGCGTCGGCGCGGGTGCGATCGGCGCCTGGCTGAAGCGCCGCCCGAAGGCCGGCGTGTGGCTCGACCGGCTGGCCGGCGCGACCTTCATCGCGCTCGGCATCCGCGTCGCACTGAAGGACTGACGGCGATGACGTTTCCGTGCATCGCGGCCGCGCGGCGCTTCGATCCGGCCGCGCACCTGCGTTTCGAGATCGCCGGCCAGGCGGTTGGCTGGGTGCGCCGCCAGGACGTCGCGAAGCTTGCACGCTGGCCCGACGTGTTCGAACTGACCGGCGAGCGCGTCGTGCTGTCGGCGCGTTACGACTCGGTCGACGCGCGCAGCATGGCGCTGGCGAGCGCGATCGGCGCGCTCGCGGCCGAAGGCGCGATTCCCGGCTGGCGCGACGAGATCTACGCGATCCGCAACCGCTTCGACGATCCGCCGCTCGCGTACATCGAGCGCGCCGCGTCGCGCTTTTTCGGCACGCAGACTTATGCGGTGCATCTGAACGGCATCGTAGAATATGCGGTTGCGCCGGGCGAGCCGTCCGCCGCGGCCGTGCCGCAAATGTGGCTCGGCCGCCGCAGCGCGACCAAGGCAACCGATCCCGGCATGCTCGACAACGTCGTCGCGGGTGGCATCGGCTGGGGCTTGAGCGTTCACGAGACGCTCGCAAAGGAGTGCTGGGAAGAAGCCGGCATTCCGGCCGAACTGGCGGTGCGCGCGATCGCGGGCCGCGCGGTGCAGGTGCTGTGCTCGCTGCCGGAAGGCACGCAGTCCGAACTGATCTTCGTGTACGACCTGCCGCTGCCGCACGACTTCGCGCCGCGCAACCAGGACGGCGAAGTGGCCGAGCACCTGCTGGCCGGCGTGCCCGAGGTGATCGGCTGGTTGCGCGAAGGCCGCGCGACGATGGATGCGAGTCTCGCGACGCTCGATACGCTGCTGCGCCATCGCTGGCTCGCGGCGGCCGACGCCGCGGGCATCGACGCGCTGTTCGCGCCGGCCGCGTGACGCGCGCCGCGACTGGCGGCCCCGCGGCGCGAACGGGCAATTTGACGAATACGGAAACGAAGGGAGTAGCGGTCATGCCGACCGATCACAGCTTTATCTTGAAACTGTCGTGCCCCGACCGGCACGGCATCGTCCACGCGGTCTCGGGCTTCCTGTTCGAGCGCAGCAACAACATCCTCGATTCGGCGCAGTTCGGCGACAGCCGCACCAGCGAATTCTTCATGCGCGTGCACTTCGAGCAGGACGGCGGCGGCGCGGATGCCGCGTCGGCGCTCGACACGCTTCGCAACGAATTCGCGCCGCTCGCGGAACGCTTCTCGATGCGCTGGGAGCTGCACGACGCGGCCGTGAAGCCGCGCGTCGTGATCATGGTGTCGAAGATCGGCCATTGCCTGAACGACCTGCTGTTCCGCTATCGCACGGGCCAGCTGCCGATCGAGATCCCGGCGATCGTGTCGAACCACAAGGAGTTCTACCAGCTCGCCGCGAGCTACAACATCCCGTTCCATCACTTCCCGCTGATCGGCGGTTCGTCCGACGCAGCGAAGGCCGCGCAGGAAGCGCGCGTGCTGGAAGTGATCGACGAGCACCAGGCCGATCTGGTCGTGCTCGCGCGCTACATGCAGATCCTGTCGCCGAACATGTGCCAGCAGCTCGCCGGGCGCGCGATCAACATCCACCATTCGTTCCTGCCGAGCTTCAAGGGCGCGAAGCCGTATTACCAGGCGTTCGACCGTGGCGTGAAGCTGATCGGCGCGACCGCGCACTACGTGACGACCGATCTCGACGAAGGTCCGATCATCGAGCAGGAAGTCGAGCGCGTCGACCACAGCATGACGCCGGACCAGCTGACCGCGATCGGCCGCGACGTCGAGTGCGTGACGCTCGCGCGCGCGGTGAAGTGGCACGTCGAGCACCGGGTCGTGCTGAACGGGACGAAGACGGTCGTGTTCCGCTGATCGACCTGCCGGCACAAATAAAAACGCCGCGCCCTTCACGGGGCGCGGCGTTTTTTTATCGCCTGATACGCGGGCTTCAGATCAGCCGCAGCAGGTACAGCTCGCGCTTCAGGTACGCATAGAAGATCGGCGCGGCGATCACGCCCGGCAGCCCGAACGCGGCTTCCATGATCAGCATCGCGAGCAGCAGCTCCCACGCGCGCGACTCGATCTGGCCGCCGATGATCTTCGCGTTCAGGAAGTATTCGAGCTTGTGGATGACCACGAGGAACGCGAGCGACGCGATCGCGGTGCCCATGCTGACCGACAGCGACACGGCGACGATCAGCGTGTTCGAGATCAGGTTGCCGATCACGGGCAGCAGGCCGACGATGAACGTGACGAGCACGAGCGTTTTCGACAGCGGCAGCCGTTCGTGGAAGAGCGGCAGCGCGACGAGCAGGTAGATGCCGGTGAACACCGCGTTGATCGCCGAGATCTTGATCTGCGCGAACACGATGCGGCGGAACGCGTCGGAGAAGCGCGACACGCGCGTGACGAGCGCGGTCGACAGCGGCCGGCGCACCTTGCCGTGTTCGACGCCGATCGCGATCATCGCGCCGATGATCATCCCGAACAGCACGTGGCCGAAGCCGCGCGCGACGCTCTTGCCGCTCTGCTGGAGCTGGTCCATGTGCGAGTGCATCAGCACGGCGGCCTTGGTCTTCATCTGTTCGACGTCGACGGGCAGCAGGTTCGCGATCCAGGCCGGCGTGCGTGCGCGGGTTTGCTCGACGATCTGCATCAGCTGGTCGAGCAGGCTCTGCAGGTTCGGCACCGTGCGCTCGAAGTGTTCGATGATGCCGATCGTCAGGCCCGTGAGCCCGCCGACGATGACGATCGACAGCAGCACGACGGCGACCCAGCGCGCGCGCATGCTCGTGGTGTGGCGTTCGATCACGGGCGCGATCGTATGGATGAGCTGATAGACGAGCAGGCCGGCCAGCAGCCCGCCGAGCAGCTTGAGCTCGATCACGAGCCACATTGCGACGATCGCGAAGAGATAGCTGCCGATTTCGAGTGCCGACAGATTCGGCAGGCTGAAGTCGCTCGTCAGCCGCACGCTGCGCAGGTGCGGCTCGCGGTTCTGCGCATCGCGCGACGAGTCTTGTTGCTTCTCCATCGTGGATTCCTGTCGTTCGTGTGTCATGCCGCGGAATGCGCGACAGAGCGGTGCCCGCCCGGAGTTGCACCGGATTGGTGCGTAGGACGAACCTTACGACCGTAAAGTATAGCCGCCATTATGGTCCGCAACCGGGCCGTTTGGCGCATGGTGTAAACGCAGAAGGGAAAACGAGGGGAGGCGGGCGGCGCGTCGCGGAGGGACGCGCGCGGCCGGGCGGCCGCGCGCGGGAAGGGTGTAACGCGCGTCAGCCGACCGCGGCCTTGCGGGTCGGGCGCTTGAGCAGCGGCGCGAGGTACTTGCCGGTGAAGCTCGCCTTGGTCTTCGCGACCTGCTCGGGCGTGCCCTGCGCGATGATCTGGCCACCGCCGGCGCCGCCTTCGGGGCCGAGGTCGATCACCCAGTCGGCCGTCTTGATCACGTCGAGGTTGTGCTCGATGATCACGACCGTGTTGCCCTGGTCGCGCAGCCGATGGATCACCTCGAGCAGCAGCGCGATGTCGTGGAAGTGCAGGCCGGTGGTCGGCTCGTCGAGGATGTACAGCGTGCGGCCCGTGTCGCGCTTGGAGAGTTCGAGCGACAGCTTCACGCGCTGCGCCTCGCCGCCCGACAGCGTCGTGGCCGACTGGCCGAGGCGGATGTAGCCGAGGCCGACGTCGAGCAGCGTCTTCAGCTTGCGCGCGATGACCGGCACCGCGCTGAAGAACTCGTACGCATGTTCGACCGTCATGTCGAGCACTTCGCTGACGTTCTTGCCCTTGTACTGCACTTCGAGCGTTTCGCGGTTGTAGCGCTTGCCGTGGCACACGTCGCACGGCACGTAGACGTCCGGCAGGAAGTGCATCTCGACCTTCAGCACGCCGTCGCCCTGGCACGATTCGCAGCGGCCGCCCTTCACGTTGAACGAGAAGCGGCCCGGATCGTAGCCGCGCTCCTTCGAGGTCGGCACGCCCGAGAACAGCTCGCGGATCGGCGTGAACAGGCCGGTATAGGTGGCCGGGTTCGAGCGCGGCGTGCGGCCGATCGGCGACTGGTCGACGTTGATCACCTTGTCGAAGTGCTCGAGGCCCTCGATCGCCTCGTGTGGCGCCGGCTCGGCCGACGAACCGTACAGGTGGCGCGCGACCGCGTGATACAGCGTGTCGTTGATCAGCGTCGACTTGCCGGAACCCGATACGCCGGTGATGCAGGTCAGCAGGCCGACCGGCAGTTCGAGATCGACGTGCTTCAGGTTGTTGCCGTACGCGTCGACGATGCGCAGCATGCGCTCGGGATCGGGCGCGAGCCGCTCGTCCGGATATTCGATCGTGCGCTTGCCGAGCAGGTACTGGCCCGTCAGCGACTGCGGGTTCGACTGCACCTGCTTCGGCGTGCCTTCGGCCACCACCACGCCGCCGTGTTCGCCGGCGCCGGGGCCCATGTCGACGACGTAGTCGGCCGTGCGGATCATGTCCTCGTCGTGCTCGACGACGATCACCGAGTTGCCGAGGTCGCGCAGGTGCTTGAGCGTCGAGATCAGGCGGTCGTTGTCGCGCTGGTGCAGGCCGATCGACGGCTCGTCGAGCACGTACATCACGCCGGTCAGGCCCGAGCCGATCTGCGACGCGAGCCGGATGCGCTGCGCTTCGCCGCCCGACAGCGTTTCGGCGCTGCGCTCGAGCGACAGGTAGTCGAGGCCGACGTTGTTCAGGAACGTCAGGCGCGCGACGATTTCCTTGATCACCTTGTCGGCGATCTCGCGCTTCGCGCCTTCGAGCGTCAGGCCGTCGAAGTAACCGAGCGCATCGCGCAGCGGCCAGCCGCTGATTTCATAGATGCCGCGCGCGTAGTCGCCCGTGCCGATCCGCACGTGGCGCGCCTCGCGGCGCAGGCGCGTGCCTTCGCACGACGGGCACGGCTGGTTGTTCTGGTACTTCGACAGTTCCTCGCGCACCGCGACCGAATCGGTCTCGCGGTACCGGCGTTCGAGGTTCGGGATGATCCCTTCGAACACGTGCTCGCGGATCGTCGTGCGGCCGCGCTCGTTGATGTACGAGAACGGGATCGTCTGCTTGCCCGAGCCGAACAGCAGCACCTTCCGGATCTTTTCCGGGAGATCCTCGAAGGCGGCGTCGATGTCGAATTCGTAGAACGCCGCGAGGCTCTGCAGCATCTGGAAGTAGAACTGGTTGCGGCGGTCCCAGCCTTTCACGGCGCCCGCGGCGAGCGACAGCGACGGGTGCGCGACGACCCGCTTCGGGTCGAAGAACGTGATCTGGCCAAGGCCGTCGCATTCCGGGCACGCGCCCATCGGGTTGTTGAACGAGAACAGGCGCGGCTCGAGCTCCTGCAGCGAGTACGAGCAGATCGGGCACGCGAACTTCGAGCTGAACAGGTGCTCGTGGTCGGTATCCATTTCCAGCGCGATCGCGCGGCCGTCGGCGAGGCGCAGCGCCGTCTCGAACGATTCGGCGAGGCGCTGCTTCATGTCCGGGCGGACCTTCAGACGATCGACGACGACGTCGATCGTGTGCTTGTCGTTCTTCTTGAGCTTCGGCAGCGACTCGACCTCGTAGATCTTCGCGACGCCTTCGTTCGCGGTGCCGCCGCCCGAGCGCACGCGAAAGCGCACGAAGCCCTGCGCCTGCATGTCCTCGAACAGCTCGGCGTGCTCGCCCTTGCGGTTCGCGACGACCGGCGCGAGGATCATCAGCTTGGTTTCCTCGGGCAGCGCGAGCGCCGCGTCGACCATCTGCGACACGCTCTGCGCCTCGAGCGGAATCTCGTGATCGGGGCAGTATGGCGTGCCGACACGTGCGTATAAAAGTCGCAGGTAGTCGTGGATTTCGGTGACCGTGCCGACGGTCGAACGCGGGTTGTGGGACGTCGCCTTCTGCTCGATCGAGATCGCGGGCGACAGACCCTCGATCAGGTCGACGTCGGGTTTCTCCATCAACTGCAGGAACTGGCGGGCATACGCAGACAGGCTTTCGACGTAGCGGCGCTGGCCCTCGGCATAAAGGGTGTCGAACGCGAGCGACGACTTGCCCGACCCGGACAACCCGGTAATCACGATCAGCTTGTGGCGCGGCAGGTCGAGATTGACGTTTTTCAGGTTGTGGGTACGTGCCCCACGGATACGGATCTGTTCCATGAACCTGGCGAAAATGGAGGGAACCAAACCTGCTACTATAACGGCTTTTCGAGACCGTCGTTTGGGGCCCCCAGCCTTTACAGCAGGTGGCAGCAAGGCGGCGCCTGCGCCGGGGAAAGCGGTCGCGCCGCGCGGTTCAGGGCGGCCCGCAGGCCGCCGGCATCCTGCCCCGACGTGTCGCCCGTCAGGCCTCCCGGGCCGCTGGTCCTGATCTTCCGCCGCCCGGTGTCGGGCGGACATTCCGATCATTCGAAATTCATTCCCGATGTCCAATCCGTCTGCCACGTCTTCCCGCATGACTGCGCCCGAATTGCGCGCGACCACGTCGCTCGCGGCGATCTTCGCGCTGCGCATGCTCGGCCTGTTCATGATCATGCCGGTGTTCTCGGTCTACGCGAAAACCATCCCGGGTGGCGACAACGTGCTGCTCGTCGGTATCGCGCTCGGGGCCTACGGCGTCACGCAGTCGCTGTTCTACATCTTCTACGGCTGGGCGTCCGACAAGTTCGGCCGCAAGCCGGTGATCGCCACGGGCCTCGTGATCTTCGCGCTCGGCAGCTTCGTTGCCGCGTCCGCGCACGACATCACGTGGATCATCGTCGGTCGCGTGATCCAGGGGATGGGTGCCGTGTCGTCCGCGGTGCTGGCGTTCATCGCCGACCTGACCTCCGAGCAGAACCGCACGAAGGCGATGGCGATGGTCGGCGGGTCGATCGGCGTGTCGTTCGCGGTCGCGATCGTCGGCGCGCCGATCGTGTTCCACTGGGTCGGGATGAGCGGGCTGTTCGCGATCGTCGGCGTGCTGTCGATCCTCGCGATCGGCGTCGTGCTGTGGATCGTGCCCGACGCGGCCAAGCCCGTGCACGTGCCCGCGCCGTTCGCCGAGGTGCTGCACAACGTCGAGCTGCTGCGCCTGAACTTCGGCGTGCTGGTGCTGCACGCGACGCAGACGGCGCTGTTCCTCGTCGTGCCGCGCCTGCTCGTCGACGGCGGGCTGCCGGTCGCCGCGCACTGGAAGGTCTACCTGCCGGTGATGGGGCTCGCGTTCGTGATGATGGTCCCGGCGATCATCGTCGCGGAGAAACGGGGCAAGATGAAGCCGGTGCTGCTGGGCGGCATTCTGGCTATCCTGATCGGTCAATTGCTGCTGGGCAGCGCGCCGCATACCATCATGATTGTGGCGGCGATCCTGTTCGTGTACTTCCTGGGGTTCAACATCCTGGAAGCGTCGCAGCCGTCGCTCGTGTCGAAGCTCGCGCCGGGTTCGCGCAAGGGCGCGGCCACGGGCGTCTACAACACCACGCAGTCGATCGGGCTCGCGCTCGGCGGCATCGCGGGCGGCTGGCTGCTGAAGCACGGCGGAGCGAACACGGTGTTCTACGCGTGTTCTGGGCTCGTTGCAGCGTGGCTTATAATCGCGGCCAGCATGAAAGCGCCGCCGCGCAAGGCCTGAACCTATTGTCGGGCAGGCACCGGCGGCGTCGCCGGCTTGTCCGGCGGGCTGCTCCGACGCACGCGCGGGCGGCCCGGCATCGAATTTACTGGAGAAACACATGGCATCCGTCAACAAGGTCATCCTCGTCGGCAATCTCGGCGCCGATCCTGAAGTCCGTTACCTGCCGAGCGGCGACGCGGTTGCGAACATTCGTCTCGCGACGACCGACCGCTACAAGGACAAGGCAAGCGGCGATTTCAAGGAAATGACCGAGTGGCATCGCGTCGCGTTCTTCGGCCGTCTGGCGGAGATCGTCAGCGAATACCTGAAGAAGGGTTCGTCGGTCTATATCGAAGGCCGCATCCGCACGCGCAAGTGGCAGGGTCAGGACGGTCAGGATCGTTACTCGACCGAAATCGTCGCGGACCAGATGCAGATGCTCGGCGGCCGCGGCGGTGCGGGCGGCGGCGGTGGCGGTGGTGACGAAGGCGGTTACGGCGGCGGCTACGGTGGTGGTGGCGGCGGTCGTGGCGAGCAGATGGAGCGTGGTGGTGGCGGCGGCGGTCGTGCCGGCGGCGCGGCGCGTGGCGGTGCTGGCGGCGGCGCGCAGAGCCGTCCGAGCGCACCGGCCGGCGGCGGCTTCGACGAGATGGACGACGATATTCCGTTCTGACCGTCAAGTCGGCATCCCGCAGCACGATGGGCCCGAATGTCCGAGTCAAGCCAGTTGCTTGGCCCGGGTCTTCGGGCCTTTCTTCGTTTACGTCGATGAACCTTGCACCCCAGGCGACCCGTGGCTGACGAACTCCCCGACCTCATCGCTCCGCATCTCGACGTGCTGTTCTGCGGGATCAATCCCGGCCTGACCGCGGCCGCGACAGGGCATCACTTCGCGGGGAGAAGCAACCGCTTCTGGCGCGTGATCCATCTCGCCGGCTTCACGCCGATGGAAATTTCGCCGCAGGACGATCGCGCGATACTCCGGTACGGCTGCGGCTTGACGGCGGTGGTGAAGCGACCAACGGCGAGCGCCGATCAGCTTTCGCGCGCGGAATTCATCGCCGCGGCTGCGGCGTTCGAGCAGAAGGTGGCGCGTTATGGGCCGCGCTTCGTCGCGTTTCTCGGCAAGGCGGCGTATTCGGCGCTTTCCGGTCAGCGCGAAGTCGCGTGGGGATTGCAGCCGGCCCACATGCAGCGGGCGAGCGTGTGGGTGCTGCCCAATCCCAGCGGGAGAAATCTTGCGTTCGGCCTCGATGATCTGGTCGACGCGTACCGCCAGCTCCATCTGCAGGCGCAGACCGTTTCCGGTCGCCAACCGGAGGGGCAGGATGCGGCGCAATAAAACCGCGCCCGTGTGGCCGGGCACCGTGTTGCCGCGCGCGTTCTTCGACCGCATGGCTACCGACGTCGCTCCGCAACTGCTCAACAAGATTCTCGCGGCAGCGGACGGCCGGGCCGGCCGCATCGTCGAAGTGGAAGCCTATGCCGGTGCGATCGACCCGGCGGCGCATACCTATCGCGGCAAGACGCCGCGCAATGCGACGATGTTCGGCCCGCCGGGGCACCTGTACGTCTATTTCACGTACGGCATGCACTGGTGCTGCAACTGCGTGTGCGGGCCGGATGGCACGGGAACGGGCGTGCTGATCCGTGCGCTGGAACCGCTGCAGGGGCTCGCGCACATGCGCACGGCACGGCCGCCGCAGACGCGCGATCGCGACCTGTGCCGCGGGCCGGCCCGGCTGACCCAGGCAATGGGGATCGGCGGCGCCCAGGACGGCGTCGACCTGGTTGGCGCGCACGAAGGGTTCGCGATCGTGGACGACGGCATGGGGCCGCCCACGGATCTGGCGGGCGGGCCGCGCATCGGCATTCGCGTCGGCACGGATTTCCCGTGGCGGTGGAGCGTGCCCGGCAACCGGTATGTGTCGGGAACGCTGCGGCGCACCTGATGCGCGTCGCACACAAGTCGCGCGTTATTCGACCTGCGTCACGCGGACGCCATGATTGACCGGCTAAGCTGGTTTTTTCGACGTTTCGATCGAGGGGACACCATGCGGCGGGTCGTATTCAACCAGAAGGGCGGCGTGGGCAAATCGACGATCGTCTGCAACCTGGCGGCGATCAGCGCGAGCGAAGGGTTGCGCACGCTCGTCATCGACCTCGATGCGCAGGCGAACTCCACGCGCTATCTGCTCGGCGACGCCGCGCCCGACGCGCAACCGGGCGCCGCCGGTTTCTTCGAAACCGCGCTGACCTTCAACTTCCGTCCGGTCGACGTCGCATCGTTCATCCATCGGACCCCGTTCGAAGGGCTCGACGTGATGCCGGCGCATCCGGATCTCGACACGCTGCACGGCAAGCTCGAATCGCGCTACAAGATCTACAAGCTGCGCGACGCACTGAACGAGCTCGACACCTACGACGCCGTGTACATCGACACGCCGCCCGCGCTGAATTTCTATACGCGCTCGGCGCTGATCGCGGTCGAGCGCTGCCTGATCCCGTTCGACTGCGACGACTTCTCGCGCCGCGCGCTGTACACGCTGCTCGAGAACGTGAAGGAAATCCAGCAGGACCACAACGCGGCACTCGAGGTGGAAGGGATCGTCATCAACCAGTTCCAGCCGCGCGCGAGCCTGCCGCAACAGCTGGTCGACGAGCTCGTCGACGAAGGGCTGCCGGTGCTGGCGTCAAGGTTGTCCGCGTCGGTGAAGATCCGCGAGTCGCATCAGCAGTCGAAGCCGGTGATCCACCTCGAGCCCGGGCACAAGCTCGCGCAGGAATTCCGCGCGCTGCATCGCGAACTGGCCGGCTGATCTCGCGCATACCGGTGCCAGTGCCGGCGGCGGCCGTTTCATACGGCCGCTTTTTCATTGCGCCCCGCAATTCATCCGATCATTGATTTTGTCATTAATAATCCCGTAAACGATTTCAGAATAAATCTGCAAAAACGATTACATAAGCGGCCGCTTCATTTTCAATGCGCACCTGTTTTCTAATAACAGGAATAATGCATGGGTAAATGTTGCGAAAAGTCATGGTGCGCTATGCTGTAAAAAGGTAAAAATCGTTCCAGGGCAAGATGCTGCGGTGTTCCCATCTGCGATGTCGACGCGGCACGGGCTTCAGCGGCCGCTCGGCGGAAAAATAAGGGTTTACACCTAGTATTAATGCCATTTAATTGACAATTAATCGATCTAGAATGGCCTCCTTCAACTTCCCGCATCCAAATGGGTGACGGGTTGCCAATAAGGAAGCGATTGTCGATCTGGCTTCCATTTTTCTTTACGTCGTCTCTCGCATTGCTAACAGGAGCGTGCCCGATGTCCGTATTTGCCCCCGAAAAACTGACCGCCGATTATCAATCCGGAATCGCCGCATGGTTTGCGATCGCCCGTCCGGCGATCCAAGGCTTCGAGGCTGTCGTCGAACTCAACCTGCAAGCGGCCCGGACGGCGCTCACGGAGTACGAGGACAAGCTGAAGAACGCATTCAACAGCAGCAATCCGGCCGTGGGCTTCGCGCAGCAAGTGGCCGCACCGCAGGAAGCGGCAGGCAAGGTCGTGTCGTACGGCCGTCATCTGTTCGACATCGCGGTGTCGACGCAATCCGAATGGGCGAAGGTTGCACAGGCGCAATACGAACAGAACGACAAGCGCCTGAAGGACGTGATCGGCGAGCTGTCGAAGCATGCGCCGGCCGGCTCGGAGTCCGTGGTGGCCGCGTTGAATTCGGCGCTGTCCGCGGCGACCGCCGCGGCCGACTCCGTGCGTGCAGCGACGGGGCAGGCGATCGAAGCCGCGCAGAGCGGCTTCGATGCGGTCAGCGAAACGGCCACGCGCGGTGGCAAGCAGACGGCTGCCGCCGCACGCAAGGACGCAGCGGCCGCGCGCGAATCGGCTGCATGACGACGTGAGAGCGTGCCGCGCGAGTGCGCGGCACGATTGAACGGTGCCGGATGGCGCCGGACGCCGTGTGTGCCACGCGGTGTCCGGCGCCCCTCCGGTTTGCCGCAAGGTGTCGGTGCACGGGCGGCCCGTGCCGGTGTGCCGTCGGCGCGACCGGGCGTGGCTCGCGGCGCGGCGGTGCGCGATCGCCATCGCGCCGGGTGGCCCGGGATGCGCGATCGCCAGTTGCAGCCGGCCCTTGCCGGCGTCAGAACGACGAACTGATTTCGATGCAGGAATTGAACATGACGGATGTAGTGATCGTATCGGCCGCGCGGACCGCGGTCGGCAAATTCGGCGGCTCGCTTGCGAAGATTGCGGCGCCGGAGTTGGGCGCGACGGTGATCCGCGCGGTGCTGGAGCGTGCGGGCGTGAAGCCCGAGCAGGTCAGCGAAGTGATCATGGGGCAGGTGCTGACGGCCGGTTCGGGGCAGAACCCGGCGCGGCAGTCGCTGATCAAGGCCGGGCTGCCGACGGCAGTGCCGGGGATGACGATCAACAAGGTGTGCGGCTCGGGCCTGAAGGCCGTGATGCTGGCGGCGAATGCGATCGTGGCGGGCGACGCGGAGATCGTGATCGCGGGCGGCCAGGAGAACATGAGCGCATCGCCGCACGTGCTGCCGGGCTCGCGCGACGGGTTCCGGATGGGTGACGCGAAGCTGGTCGACACGATGATCGTCGACGGCCTGTGGGACGTGTACAACCAGTACCACATGGGCATCACGGCGGAGAACGTCGCGAAGGAATACCGGATCACGCGCGAGGAGCAGGACGCATTCGCGGCGCTGTCGCAGAACAAGGCGGAAGCGGCGCAGAAGGCCGGGCGTTTCAACGACGAGATCGTGCCGGTGTCGATTCCGCAGCGCAAGGGCGAGCCGCTGCAGTTCGCGACTGACGAGTTCGTGCGTCACGGCGTGACGGCGGAATCGCTGGCGGGGCTGAAGCCGGCGTTCTCGAAGGACGGTTCGGTGACGGCGGCGAATGCGTCGGGGCTGAACGACGGCGCGGCGGCGGTGCTGGTGATGTCGGCGCAGAAGGCGGCGGCACTCGGCCTGACGCCGCTGGCGCGGATCAAGGCGTATGCGAACGCGGGCGTGGATCCGAGCGTGATGGGCATGGGCCCGGTGCCGGCCTCGCGTCGGTGCCTGGAGCGCGCGGGCTGGACGCCGGGCGACCTGGACCTGATGGAGATCAACGAGGCGTTCGCGGCGCAGGCGCTGGCGGTGCACAAGCAGATGGGCTGGGATACGTCGAAGGTGAACGTGAACGGTGGTGCGATTGCGATCGGACACCCGATCGGCGCGTCGGGCTGCCGGATCCTGGTGACGCTGCTGCACGAGATGGCCAAGCGCGATGCGAAGCGCGGGCTGGCGTCGCTGTGCATCGGCGGCGGGATGGGTGTCGCGCTCGCGGTCGAGCGCGTCTGAGCAGGGTCTGACGACATCACGCGGATGCGGTGCCGGCAAGCACGGCATTCGCGCGAAGCGGTTTCGCGCACGACAAGCAACCAACAACAAGCGCGAGGTTCCGATGCGTGCCGCGCCCGCGACGCGGGCGGCTGCGCATCGTAGCGGTGGGGCGGCAGCATGTACGATGCCGCCGCCCCGCTTTCATCGATTACTTTTTTGTCGGTAATTTATAGGATGACTAAGCGAATTGCAGTTGTGACAGGTGGAATGGGCGGCCTCGGCGAAGCGGTCAGCATCAGGTTGAACGACGCGGGCCACCGGGTAGTCGTCACGTATTCGCCGAACAACACCGGCGCGGACCGCTGGCTGACCGAGATGCACGCGGCCGGTCGCGAGTTCCATGCGTACCCGGTGGACGTGGCCGATCACGATTCGTGCCAGCAATGCATCGAGAAGATCGTGCGGGACGTCGGCCCGGTCGACATTCTCGTGAACAACGCGGGCATCACGCGCGACATGACGTTGCGCAAGCTCGACAAGGTCAACTGGGATGCGGTGATCCGCACGAACCTCGACTCCGTGTTCAACATGACGAAGCCTGTCTGCGAAAGCATGGTCGAGCGCGGCTGGGGTCGCATCGTCAACATCTCGTCGGTGAACGGCTCGAAGGGCTCGGTCGGCCAGACCAACTACGCGGCCGCGAAGGCCGGCATGCACGGTTTCACGAAGTCGCTGGCGCTCGAGATCGCGCGCAAGGGCGTGACGGTGAACACGGTGTCGCCGGGCTACCTCGCGACGAAGATGGTCACGGCGATTCCGCAGGAGATCCTCGACACGAAGATCCTCCCGCAGATTCCGGCCGGCCGGCTCGGCAAGCCCGAGGAAGTCGCGGCGCTGGTTGCCTACCTGTGCTCGGAGGAGGCCGGCTTCGTGACGGGCTCCAATATCGCGATCAACGGCGGCCAGCACATGCATTGACGCGTGGCGGCCCGGACGGCGTTCGCGCACGTGCCGGGCCGTGTTCCGCTAGATCCAGTGCCGGAGCGGCGGCAGGCGCGCCGCTTCGGTCTCGCATTCCGGAGAAGGCATGGGCGATACCTGGATAGGACTCGCGATCGGCGGCGCGGCACTGGCCGTCGCGCTGACGATGATGATCTCGCTCTATTGGCTCGAGCGGCGCCGCGCGCGGCTGCTGCGGAACTTCGATCATCGCGACTGCTGGCTCGTCGCGTACGGCAAGTGCATCGCGCGCAGGCCGGCGGGGCCGGCACGCCGCATGCGCGGCGCGCGTTGACGGCGACGGTATCGCGGTATTGCGGTGTCACGGTTGGGCACGGTCATGCATCGCGCGCATGCAGTCGGTGATGCGCGCGATGCGCGTGCTCAATTGCTCTTTTCGCTCTTTCCACTCGACTCGCCCGAGTCGTTCTTGTGGAAGATCCGCTTGGTCGTGCGCTTGGTGGCATCCCAGCCTTCGCGCGATGCGTGTGCGACGCCGTGCCCGACTGCCTTCGCGGCGCTCGCGGTTGCATGGCCGAAGCTGCGTGCCGCCTCGCCGGTCTTGTGCGCGGCTTCCTTCGAATCGCGCTTGATGTCCTGCTTCACTTCCGACATGTCCGCATGCGCGATCGGGCTGATCAGCGCCAGAACGAGCGCGGTGCCAATGAACTGACGAACTTTCACGACCTGGTTTCCTTGAGTAAGCGTATTCATCGAGGATGCGTATTGCCGGCGGGCGCCGGGGAAAACGTGCCGGCCGACGATGCGTCGAGCATCACCGCGGCACGGCCGGACAGCAGCACGCGAGCGCCGCAGCGCAGCGCGAAGCCGTACAGCACCGAGCGGCCGTCGCCGCTCACGCGCTCCGCGTCGACGGTGAGCGGCTGGTCGAACGTGTCGAGCCGGTCGACGAACGCGTCGACGTTGCGCACGCTCGCGAGATAACCGACGCGCGGGCGCGCTTCCTGCGCACCGAGCAGCGCGCCGTGCACGGCCATCGCCTGCGCCGCGTATTCGATTCCGCAGACCGATGCGAGCCGGCCGTGCGAGCGCAGCGGGTTGTGCGGATTGCGGTGGCTCGTCGCGGTGCAGCTGATGCGCGTAGCGTCCCACTCATCGACCGTGTCGAGCACGCACATCGCGCCGCCGTGCGGAATGTGCGCGGCGATCCACGCGTGGTCGAGCGGCGGCGTCAGTGCGATCGTGGCGGTCATCGCGCGTGCTCCGCGAAGGTGTCCGGCATCGCGATGTCGACCTGCACGTGCGTGTCGGACAGGTAGTCGAGCACGACGCGCGCCGAGCGCCGCGCGGCAAGCGCATCGAGCAGCGGCAGCACGCGTGCGGCCGGATTGCCGGTGCGCAGCGCGTCGAGCTCGGCGTTCGCGAGTGCCGTGGCGGGCGCGTCGGTGAGCTGCGCGTCGATGCGGGCGAGCGTGCGTTCGCTTGCTTCGGGCGCGAGCACGAGCGCGACGCCGAACGCGTCGCCGATCGGTCGTACCGCGTGCAGCGGTTCCGGGTAATCGGTGTCGTACGCGATCAGCAGGGTCGGCACGCGATCGACGACGACCTGGCACAGGCTCTCGAGCAGGCCGGCGGCAAAACTGCCGTCGTGCGCGCACAGCACGTTCGACGTTGCCATCGCGCGGGTCGCGATGCTCCAGTAACCGGCCGGTGCGTTGTGCACGGAGTTGTGGAAACGCGTCGGCGACAGCTGGCGATCGTCGCCGGCGAGGGTTTCGCAGATCGCGTGGCAGTTCTGGCCATCGCCGCCGGACGCGCTGAACACGGTCGCGAGCGTCGCGGCATCGCGTCCGCTCGCGGCCACCGCCTCGTGGCCGACCGCGAGCGCGACGCGCACGACGGGGCCCGTGCGGCGCCGTTCGGCCGACGGCAGGCCGGCGGGCGGCGGCAGCTCGGTGCGTGCGTTCGCATAGGTCGCGCGGCCCGCGAGCACGTCGGCCGCGTGCGGCCAGTCGTTCAATCCCGGCCCGACGAGGCCGATGCTTTCGATGAAGGCGGTGAGTGTCATGTCGGGCCTCAACGGCGTGCGTGGTCGGCGCGGCCGAGGATCAGGCTGCAATTCGTGCCGCCGAAGCCGAACGAATTGGAAAGGGCGGCGCGCACGCGTGTATCGCGGCTCGCGAGCACGTAGTCGGCGGCGAGGGCCGGATCGGGTTGCGTCGTGTTGACGCCGGCCGGCACGAACTGCTCGCGCAGCGCGAGCGCGGCGACGACCGCTTCGAGCGCGCCCGCCGCGCCGAGCGTGTGGCCGGTCGCGCCCTTCGTCGAGCTGCACGGCGTGCGGGCGAACAGCGCGCCGACCGCACGGCTTTCCGCCGCGTCGTTGCTCGGTGTCGCGGTGCCGTGCAGGTTCACGTAGTCGATGTCGTTCGCGTCGAGGCCGGCGGATGCGAGTGCCTGCTCGATCGCGACGCGCGCGCCGAGCCCTTCCGGATGCGGCGACGACATGTGATGCGCGTCGCTCGATTCGCCGATGCCGAGCAGCAGGATCGCGTTGCCGTCGAGCGCGGCGGGCGGGTCGGGCATGCGCTCGACGAGCGCGAACGCGGCGGCCTCGCCGATCGAGATGCCGTCGCGCGCGACGTCGAACGGCCGGCACGGCCGGCGCGACAGCAGTTCGAGCGAATTGAAGCCGTACAGCGTCGTCAGGCACAGCGAATCGACGCCGCCGACGACGGCCGCGTCGATCAACCCGGCTTCGATCATGCGGCGCGCGGAGCCGAACACCTTCGCGCCGGACGAGCACGCGGACGAGATCGCCATCGCCGGCCCGCGCAGCGCGAAATACGCGCGCACGAACGCGGCCGGTGAATACGGGTTATGCGTGTGCGCATAGTGGAAGTCGGCGGGCAGCGCGCCGCTCGCCGGATCGCGGCGCTGGTACGCAAGTTCGGTCTCGAGGATGCCGGCCGTGCTCGTGCCGACGAACACGCCGACGCGCGCCGCGCCGTAGCGCGCCACCGCCGCCGCGACGCCTGCGTCGAAGCCGTCCTGCACGAGGCCGAGCTGTGCGAGGCGGTTGTTGCGGCATTCGAAGTCGGCGAGGTCCGCGCGCACGGGCTGCGCATCGACATCGTCCACCGCGCCGATCCACGTGTCGAGATCCGCGCGCTCGAAGTCGCACGGCGCGAGCCCGCCGCGGGCGTGGCGCAGCGCGTCGAGGGTCGCATCGAGGCCGCGGCCGATGCAGCTGGTGGCGGTGAAGTGCGAGAGCAGGAGAGGTTTCACGAGGGTCGCATCCGGTGGCCGGAACGGGCGCCGCAGCAGGGCTGGCACGCGCGCCGTTCGCGGTCAGATTTTATCAAACGGGGGGGCCGGAACGCCCGGCTGGCCGGGCGGTTCGGGCGCGAGCGCCGCGCGCAACGTGGTCCAGTGCAACTGCGCGTCGGCGGCCGCGCGCAGCACGGCCTGCAGCACGTCGAGCACGACCGGTTCGCCGCGTGTATCGCGCGCCGCGTGACCGTCGTGCACGAGCAGGATGTCGCGCGCGTCGAGGCCGTGCAGCAGGCGGCGCGTGACGGTCGCGGCATCGCGTGCGCGCGTGTCGAAGCCGCGCCGGGTCCAGCTCGCCAGTTGCAGGCCGAGCTCGCACAGCACCGGTTCGAGAAACGGATTGCGCAGGCCGGCCGGCGCGCGGAAGAACAGCGGGCGGGTGCCGGCGATCTCGGTCAGCGTCTGCTGCGCGGCCGCGATCTCGCGCCGCAGCGCGGCGGGCCCCGACAGCGAGAACGTATGCCGGTGCCGCTGGCTGTGGTTCTCGACCGCGTGACCGCGCGCGACGATCGCTTCGATCCACTGCGGATGACGGCGCGCCAGATCGCCGATGCAGAAGAACGTCGCGCGCGCGTCGTGGCGTTCGAGCAGGTCGAGCACGCGTGGCGTGACCTCCGGGTCCGGGCCGTCGTCGATCGTCAGTGCGATCCGGCGGCCGGCGCCGGCCGGCAGGCGCGTCCAGTTCGGGCCGAGCAGCGTGCTGCGCGGCCACAGGCCGGCGGCGGTCAGCGCGAGATGCGACGCGACCACGCCACTGACGGCCCACGGCCACGCGGCCGGCTGCGCGACGACGGCGGCCGCCGCGCCCGCATGCAGCGCGGCCGTGCCCGCGATCAGCGGCGTCGGTTTCCAGCGGCGCACGCCGGATTGGTCGGATTGGCGCGGCGGAACGGACGACGGTGCGTTCATGCCGGGCCTCCTTGGCGACGATCGTCCGCCGCGGCGCGCGGCGCGAGAATTGCCGCGAACGCGAGCGCGAGCATCGCGCCGGGGCCGACGGTCAGCCCGAAGGTCTCCAGCAGCGGCACGCGCGACAGCGCCAGCAGCCCGAAGCCGGCGACCGTCGCGAGGTTCGCGATCAGCAGCGACACGAGCGTGTACGGCGTGACGGGCTGCGCGTCGTCGCGCTTGCAGAAGAACAGCGCGTAGTTCGAGCCGACCGCGACGATCAGCAGCATGCCGACGAGGTGCAGGATCGTCAGCTGCACGCCGGCGAGCGCGAAGCCGGCCGTCACGACCACCACGGCCGCGACGAGCGGCGCGAGCGTGTGCACGACGCGGCGCGGCGAGCGCAACGCGATCAGCAGCAGCACGGCGATCGCGGCGAAACCGGCGAGCGACAGCCGGATATCCTCGTGCACGTAGCTCACGTACAGGCGATCGGCTTCGGCCTTCATGTCGACGAACAGCGCATCGGGCACACCCGCTCGGGCGACGGCCGCGCGGATTGGCGCCGCGTCGAGACCCGACGCAGGCTGCCCGCTGCGCGCGGCGTCCGGTGCGCGCAGCGGCAGCATCGCGTTCCAGCGGCCCGCGCGTTCGGTCAGCAGCGCATCGACGGCGAGCGCCATCGACGTGCCGCGCAAATCTGCGCGGGTGAGCAGCGGCGCGTGGCGCGCGGCCTCGACGTCGGCGATGAACGGCGCGAACAGGTCGGTCTTCACCGCGATCGGCTGGTTCGCGACGGCGTCGCGCATCCGTGCGGCGAGTGCGTCCGCATCCGGCAGGCTTGCCTGGCGCGCGCGTTGCGCGGCGTCGCTCGGCAAGTAGCGCGCGGGGCTTTCGAAGCCTGCGAGCGCGCCGCGGTCGACGAGCGGCTGCAATTGCGCGGCGACCTGTTCCGCGCGTTCGAGTGCGGCCTGTTCGGTCGGCGCGGAAATCACGACGAGGTAGCGCACGTCGGGCGCGCCGACATCGGCGCGCAGCCGCGCGTCGAGCGCCTGCGCACTGGCCGGCACGGGGCTGAGCGCGGCGAGCTCGCGGCTCCACAGGCCGTCGCGATGCAGCACGAGCGTCGCGCAGGCGGCAAGCACGAGCACGGCGAGCGGCCAGCGCAGCCGCGGCGCGGCGTTGGCCGCGCGGGCGAGCACGGCGCCGACGCGCGACACGTCGCGGATCGCGACATGCTCGCCGCGCAGGTGCGGCAGCACGAAGCGCGTGACGAGCGCGGCGGCCGTCAGCCCGACGATCGAATAGAGCCCGAGCTGCACGAGGCCCGGGAAGCCGGAGAACAGCATCGACGCGAACCCGCACACGGACGTCAGCACGCCGAGCCGGATCGTCGGCCAGTACGCGGCGACCCAGGCGCGCGTCGCGTCGGCCGGGCGTGCGGCGCCGCGCGTGCCGGCCTGCGCCGATTGCACGAACAGGTAGATCGAATAGTCGACGGCTTCGCCGATCAGCGTCGTGCCGAACCCGAGCGTCAGCCCGTGGACGGTGCCGAACGCGACGCTGACCGCCGCGATCCCGGCCGCGACACCCGTCAGCACCGGCAGCAAGCCGAGCGCGAGCGTGCGCGGCGAGCGGTACAGCGTCAGCAGCAGCGCGACGATCAGCACGACGCTTGCCGTCGACAGCCGTTCGACGTCGTGCCGGATCGTGTCGCGCATGTCGACCGAGAACACGCCGGGGCCCGTCATCGCGAGCGTGGTCGCGGCCGCGTTCGGCACGGCCTGCGTCGCGGCGGCGAACGCGCGGCGCACCGCGTTGATCGCGCGGGCCTGCGCGTCGGTATCGGAGCCGGCGGCGGCCGTCTGCACGACGAGCACCGCGCGCGAGCCGTCGCGCGACGCCCACACGCCGTCGCGGCTCGCCGGTTCCGCCGCGCTGTCGAGCTGGTCGACGAGCGCGGCGACTTCGCCGGTCGGGTCGCGCGGCAGCATCGCCTTGGCCACGAGGCCGGCCGACGAACTCAGCAGGTCGAGGCTGTCGCCGAGCGCCTGGTGCAGGCCGTCGGCGCTGAAGCGCTGCGGCGTGACCGCCGGGCTCAGCAGGTAACGGTGATCGAAGATGAATTGCCGGTCGCTTGCGTCGTTCGCGGCTTCGCCGTTGTGAACCGCCGCGAACTGCGGATCGGTGCGCAGCGCACCGGCGACGCGCCGCGACAGCGTGGCGCGCGTGCTTGCGTCGCCGCCGTCGATCGCGACGAGGATCAGCCGCGACACGATGCCGTCGCGCAACTGGTCGACGAGCACGCGCTGTCCGGCGCTCGGCGAGTTCGGCAGGAACGCGGACAGGTCGGCCGTGAAGTGCGCGCGCCCGATCGCCACGCCGCACGCGACGAGCGCGAGCAGCCACACGAGCACCGCGCGCTGTCGCAACGCGTGCAGGCGGCGGCTGACGGGCGAGGGCCGGATGCGCGGGTCCATCAGTTCGGGTTCGCCGGTACGGGTTGCAGGCGCATCACGGAATGATCGCCGTCGGCCTGCCGGATCGCGACGCTGCGCAACATGTCGCGCGTGCCGTCGAGCGTGATCGTGCTGACGACCTTCAGCATCCGCGAGTCGAGCGGCGTGAGCGTCAGCGTCCAGTCGTCGCCGCGTCCGGCGAGCGCGACCTTGTAGACCTGTTCGAGCGCGAAGCGGTTGCCGGCAAGCGTCGCGCGGATGCTGTCGATGAACGCGCCGAGTTCCGGATAGCGCGCGAGCGCGAGCGTGTACTTGCGGTTGTTGCGCTCGACGGTGAGCATGTCGCCGTCGACCACGAGGTGTTCGGGCTTCGGGCTCAGCGTGTGCTTCTCGAGATGGTCGGGCGCGACGAACACGAGTTCGCCGGACGATTCGACCGGCTGCGTGGCGATCGACAGGTACTTCGTCTCGGTGAACGTCGCGCGTCCCGACTTGTGCTGCGCGAGCGCCGCCATCAGCCGGTCGAGGTTCCAGGCCGACCCCGTGTCGGCCGCGTGCGCGGGCGTGGCTAGCGCGATCGCGGCGGCGGTCGCGGCGACGCGGAGCGTGCGGACGGCACGACCCAGCGCGGGCGGGAACGGAAGCAGCGGCAGGAACAGGAAGCGGCGAACGGCGGTCATGCGTCGGAATCCCTCGTGGCGGGCAGGTCGGCACCGGCGCGCGCCGCGTCGCGGCGTGCGGCCGCGGCATCGCCGCCGTGCCAGAAATCGAAATAGTTGAACCAGTTGTACGGTGCCGCGCGGCAGTACTGGTCGAGCAGCGCGACGTAGCGCGCGAGCGCCGCGTCGACGGCCGCCGCGCGCGCGTCGCGCGGCACGTCGGAGAAATCGGCGAGCGTCTCGAAGTGCACATCGTAGCGATTGCCGTCGCGATAGAGGCCCGTCATGAAGATCACCGGGCGCCGCAGCATCGCGGCCATGTACAGCGGCCCGAGCGGGAACGCGGCCGGCGCGCCGAGCAGCGGCAGCCGCCGCAGCGACGTGGCCGCGTCGTCGAGCAGCGTGCGATCGGCGAGCATGCCGATCATGCAGTTCGCGTCGAGCCGCTCACGCACCTTCAGCATCGAGTCGACCTGCCCGAGCGGGATCACTTCCGGCTTCGCGGCGGGATTCACCGCGGCGAGCGTCGCGTTGATCTTGCGCGCGTTCTTCTCGTACATCGTGACGACCACGCGCAGGTCCGGATGCGTGCGGCCGATCGCGCGCACGACCTCGAAGCTGCCGAGGTGCGCGCCCATCAGGAACGCGCCGCGTCCGCCCGCGAGCGCATCGTCGACGAGCGTTTCGCCGTGCAGCCGGATGTCGAACAGGTCGAAGCGTCCGTTCATCAGGTAGATGCGGTCGTGGATCGTCGCCGCGAAGGTGAACACGTGGCGGTACACGTCGCGCCAGCGCGCGGGGCGGCCGAGCACGCGGCGCAGGTAGTCGCGCGACGCCGCGCACGCAACCGGCGAGAACAGCACGAAATACGTCGCGATCAGATGCAGCACGATGCGCGCGCGCTGCCGGCCGAAGCGCAGCGAGATCCACGTCATCGCGCGCAGCAAGCCCGCATTGCTGCGCTCCTGGCGTTCGGCCCACGCGGTGCGCTTCATGGTTGCGCACCGTCCTGCGCGGCCGGCGGCGCCGACAGCACGCCGGTCGCGACCTCGCGCGACCCGGCACGCAGCGTGAAGCGGATCGCGCCGCTGGCCGCGGTATCGAACGCGAGATCGAGCGGTTCGCCGGGGGCGACCGGGCTCAGGAATTTCGCGGACCCGAGCCGCCACGCGTGCAGCGGACGATTCAGCGCCGCGCCGATCGCGTGGATCGCGTGATCGAGCAGCACGACCCCCGGTACGACCGGATGGCCGGGGAAGTGGCCGGGCAGCGCCGGATGGTCGGCGGGAATCGTGAACGCGAGCGAGGGCGCGGGCGTGCCTGCCGCGGCGGGTGCGGCGGGGGCGGGCATCGGCGCGGCCGTGGCGCGCGCGTGTCGCGCAACGAGCGCGGCAAGCACGTCGCGCGGCAGCTTGCCCGTTTCGTTGCGCGGCAGCGCGTCGACGAACACGAGCGGGCGTGGCATGAACGCGGGATCGATCCGCTCGCGCAGCGCGCGCTGCAGATCGGCGGCGGTGAGCGTCGGCGCGACGACGAGCGCGACCAGGCGCGTGACCGGTTCGAGATCCGTGTCGGCGTGCGCCGGCGCGGCTTCGTCGGGCATGAAGAACACGCCGTCGACCACCGCCGGAATCGCGTTGAGCTGATGGTTCAGGTACGCGAGCGACGTGCGCTTGCCCGCGATGTTGACGAGGTCCGCCTTGCGTCCGTGCAGCAGGAACCGGCCGTCGCCGAGCAGTTCGAGCGCATCGCCCATCGGCACGGGCGCCTCGACGTGCCCGCCCGACACCCAGACGGTCGGGCCGCCGTCGTCGCCCGTGCCGTCGCTTGCCGGTTCGTCGCGCGCGTCGAGCCGGATGCCCGGGAACAGTTGCCACGCCGCGCCTTGCGACGTGCGGCGGGTCGCGATCTGGCCGGTCTCGGTGCTGCCGTAGATCTCGACGAGCGGCGCGTCGAGCGCGGCCTCGGCTTCGCACGCGAGTTTTTCCGACAGCGGCGCGGTGGCCGACAGCACGAGCGCCGCGCGCGGCAGCGCATGGCCGGCCGACAGCAGCGCGCGCAGGTGGATCGGCGACGTGACGAGCACGCGCGGCTGCGGGATCGCGTCGAGTTCATCGCGAATGTCGATCGGGTAGAACGGCTGGCGGTTGCTGAACGCGAGGCCGCCGATCAGCGCGAGCAGCACCGTCGACTCGAAGCCGTACATGTGCTGCGCGGGCACCGTGCCGATCAGCGTCGCCGCGCGGCCGTCGAGCAGCCCGAGGCGGTCGGCCGCCGCGCGCACGCAGCCGACCAGGAAGCCCCAGGTCTTGCGGTGCGGCACCGGCGCGCCGGTCGAGCCGGAGGTGAATACGTAGGCCATGATCCGCGCCGCATCGATCCGCGGCACGGCGAACGGCGCATCGTCCGCGAAGTCGCCGGGCGCGGCGTCGGGATATGCGAAGCGCGGCAGGTCGATCGTGCAGTCGGGCGCGTCGTGCAGGCAGAACGCGTCGGGCGCGAAGGACGCGAGCTGGCGGACCATTTCCGGCGTATGCGTCGACGGCAGCAGGCTGATCTTGCCGGCGACGAGCGCCGCGCACAGGCTGACCGCGAAACGGTAGCGGTCGCGGCACACGTTGAACACGTGCGCGCCGGCGGGCAGCGCGGCGGCCACGCGTGCGACGTCGGCGACGAACGCGCGCACGGTGACGGGCGTGCCGTCGCGCCAGGCGATCGTCTGGTCCGGCGAGGAATGGAATACCAGCGGGTGAGTCGGCATAAATCGGTAAAAACGGGAGCAAAGGCCGGCGTGGCCGCGTTGCGGCGCCGCGCCGGCCGTGAATTCATCGTGAGGCCTGTGGCGCCTGTGTCGTCGCGCGATACGCGCGCACCGCGTCGACCATCCGTGGCCGCGGCTCGTGCGGCAGCGCGAAGCGCCGGCACGCATGCTCGGCGGCGAACATCACGGCGACGAGCGGCAGCGACAGGTAGTTCGCGAACGTCGACCACGCGACGATCGGCGCGGTCGCGAACAGCAGCGTCGACACGGCGGCGATCGCGACGAAGAACAGCGTCCACGCGAACGTGATCTGCCGCGTGTAGCGTGCGACGGCCGGCGTCACCGTGCCGTGGATCATCGCCGCGAAGCGCGTGCACAGCGGCACCTTGCCGGCCGCGAGCGTGCGGCCGAACAGCAGCGCCATCGCGATGTTGAAGCTCGCGTGTTCCAGATACAGGCCCCATTCGAAATGTCGCGCGAGCGGCGCGCGGGTGGCCCACAGCAAGGCGGCGGCAAGCAGCCATGCCGGCACGAACCACGCACGTCGCGGCGAGCGCAGCGCCGCGCCGAGCGCGAGCAACAGCGGTGGCACGAGCGCCATCGCGAGGCCGAAGCCATGTGCGCCGGGCGTCGCGGCCGCGTAGTGGGCGCCGGCCTGGTAGGCCACCACGGCGCCGACCGCGGCGACGCCGCGCGCGATGGCCAGCAGCCGGCTCATCGACGGCCTCCGGGCGCGCGGCGCGGGCACCCGTCCCCGGTGGCGGCCGAACGGCGGCGGACGGGCGGGTGAACCGGAACGGAGCGGAAGGACGGGCGCGGCATGACTGGAGACATCGGGCGGGTCGTGGCCGGACGCGGTGGTCGGGCCGTCAAACATCATATGAATGGCGGCCGGGACGCAGGTCCGGGCCGGTGGTCGGGCACGCTCATTTTAGGGCCCCGGCACCGCGTGTTCGGGGCGCGCGTGAACGGGTTTTGTAACCGATTGTATGGCACCGGATGAGGCGTTTCGCAGGGTCGGTCCATTTCCGTCCAAAGCGGCTCAAGCGTCTCGTGCATTCGGGTCCCGAAACGGGGTGCGGCGCAGGCCCGCCAGTCTGTAACCATTCCCGGTATACGACCCGATACCCTTCGTCTAGAATCCGCGTAACTTTTACCAACGATCCCCAAATAACGCAGGCGGGGACGCCGGCAGACGCCGGAGGGACGGAGATTTGCACGCGCCGGGCGTGCACGACAGTTGCCGTTTCCGGGCGCCTCCCGCTGCCTTGGGCCGCCTGCCCGCACGCATGATGAACGCACTGGAACAAGAGCTCGCCACGCTGATCGTCGGCGAATTGAATCTCGAAGACGTCCCGCTCGAAACAGTGACGGCCGGGACCCCGCTGTATGGCGAAGGGTTCGGGCTCGACTCCATCGACATCCTGGAAATCGCGCTGCTGATCTCGAAGAAATACGGCTTCGAACTGCGCTCGGACAATCCGGACAACCAGAAGATCTTTGCGACGCTCGGCGCGCTGGCCGCGTACGTCGCCGCGCATCGCACGAAGTGACGGCGGCGCGCAGGGAATGACGGCACGCGGCGGCAATCGGCAGACGATTCGCCGGCGCGTCGATCAAGGTGAAACGCGATGAACGGAGCAATTCGATGCGGGCGCTCGTGACGGGCGGCAGCGGCGCACTCGGGCAGGCGATCTGCACGGCGCTCGCGCAGGCCGGCCATGAAGTGTGGGTGCATGCGAACCGCCATCTCGCGCAAGCGGAAGCGGTCGCGCAGCAGATCGTCGCGGCCGGCGGCACCGCGCGCGCGATCGCGTTCGACGTGACCGACGCCGATGCGACGCTCGCCGCGCTGGCGCCGCTCGCCGACGACGTGCCGGTGCAGATCCTCGTCAACAACGCGGGCATTCACGACGACGCGCCGATGGCCGGCATGTCGCGCCAGCAGTGGCACAGCGTGATCGACGTGACGCTCAACGGCTTTTTCAACGTCACGCAGCCGCTGCTGCTGCCGATGATCCGCACGCGGCGCGGCCGGATCGTCAATATCGCGTCGGTGGCCGGCGTGACCGGCAATCGCGGGCAGGTCAACTACGCGGCCGCGAAGGCGGGGCTGATCGGCGCGACGAAATCGCTGTCGCTGGAACTCGCGTCGCGCGGCATCACGGTGAACGCGGTCGCGCCCGGCATCATCGAATCGCCGATGGCCGAGCACGCGTTTCCCGTCGAACGCATCAAGCAGCTCGTGCCCGCGCAACGCGCGGGCCGGCCCGACGAAGTCGCGGCGATGGTCGCGTATCTGGTATCCGACGCCGCAGCCTATGTGACGGGGCAGGTGTTGTCCGTCAACGGCGGGCTCGCATGACGAAGCGCGCGGCGTTGGCATGAACGTAATGCAACGCGGCGCAGTGGCCGCGTTGGCGCGCGGCCTGCGCCGCATAGTGAGGAAATCGAAGTGTCCGTGCATCCAGTCGACGCCGAACGGCGCCCGTGTTCCCTGTCGTCCGCCAGTGCGCCCTTTGCGCGCGGGCAGTCGGCAGCCGGGCGGGCCGCATCGCGATCGGACGCGCCGCTCGCGCACGGCGGCGGCCACGCATTGCGGCTCGTCCAGATGAGCCATGCGCGGCTCGCCGCGTTGCTGCACGATGCGCGTATCCGCGGCGATGGTTTCGACCACGCGTTTCCCGGTGCGCTGGGCGCGGTGTGCATCGGCTCGGCCGGGACGCACGACGAGTCGCAGGCCGGTGCCGCGGCACGGATGTTGACCGATGCCGCGCCCGATCTGCCGATCGCGCCGGTGCAGATGGCGCTGCTCGGCACCGGTGTTGCGCCGGCCGATGCCGTCTGCGAAATCTGGCAATGCAATGCGCACGACTTGCGCAGCGAACGGCGCGGCGCGCTGCACTATCGCTACAGCGAAACGGCGGGCCTCGTGTTCGGCAGCATCGTCGTGCACGAGCACGAAATGCCCGACGCGCATCGCGACGGCGGCACGCCGCTCGAACGTGCGACGCACGACGCATACCGCGCGCTGTTCGACGTACTCGATGCGCTTGGCATGCCGCATCCGCTGCGCATCTGGAATACGGTGCCGGCGATCAATGCGGTGCAGTTCGGGATCGAACGCTATCGTCAGTTCAATATTGGCCGTCAGCACGCGTTCGACGCGTGCCGCCGCGCACTGACGGGCGGCGTGCCGGCCGCGTGCGCGCTCGGCTCGGTCGAGGCGGTCGCGGGCGATGCGATGCCCGCCGCGCCGCTCGCGATCCATTTCCTCGCGAGCCGCACGCCGGCCGATCCGGTCGAAAACCCGCGCCAGGTCAGCGCGTATCACTATCCGGCGCAGTACGGCCCGCGTGCACCGACGTTCGCGCGCGCCGCCGCGTGGGCGGACGGCGACGCCGCGCCGGTGCTGTTCGTGTCGGGTACCGCGAGCATCGTCGGGCATCGCACCGTGCATCACGGCGATGTCGTCGCGCAAACGCGCGAGACGGTCGCGAACCTCGCCGCCGTGCTCGAGCAGGCGGCGCGGCAGGGGCATGGCCCGTTCTCGCTCGCCGACCTGAGCTATCGCGTCTACGTGCGCGATGCCGGCGACGCCGCGGCGCTGGCCGCGATCGAGTGCGTGCTGCGCGACGCGGCCGGCCCCGGCGTGCGGCCGCTGTTCGTGCATGCGGACGTGTGCCGCGACGACCTGCTGGTCGAGATCGAGGCCAGCGCGGGTCATACGACGGAGTGGCTGTCATGAAGCGCGACAACCTCACGCTCCGGCAACGGGCGCCGCACGCGGACGGCATCGACGAAGCCCGCCGGCAGTCGCCGGCAAGTCATAAACTTTTGTCAGGATCCCTGTCTTCGCAATCGGCCGTTCCCATGTCCACGCTGCACGCCTCGTCCACCCATCTCGTGCTGATTCCCAGCTACAACCCGGGCGCCAAGGTCGACACGACCGTGCGCAATGCCCGTGCGCAGTGGAATCCGGTGTGGGTCGTCGTCGACGGCAGCACCGACGGCAGCGCCGAACGGCTGCAGGCGATGGCCGAGCGCGATCCCGGGCTGCGCGTGATCGTGCTGCCGGAGAATCGCGGCAAGGGCGCCGCGGTGCTTGCGGGGCTCGACGCGGCTGCGGCGAGCGGCTTCACGCACGTGCTGACGATGGATTCCGACGGCCAGCATCCGGCCGACCTGATTCCCGCGTTCATGGCCGAGTCGCAAGCGGCACCCGACGCGATGGTGCTGGGTGTGCCGAAGTTCGACGCGAGCGCGCCGCAGTTGCGCGTGCAGGGGCGCCGGCTGTCGAACGCATGGGCCGACCTCGAGACGCTGTGGGCCGGGATCGGCGATTCGCTGTACGGCTTTCGCGTGTATCCGGTCGCGCCGCTGGCCGCGATCATGCGCCGCCAGCCGTGGATGCGCGGCTTCGACTTCGATCCCGAAGCGGCCGTGCGGCTGTGCTGGGCCGGCGTGCGTCCGATCCGCATCGACGCGCCGGTGCGCTATTTCGGCCGCCACGAAGGCGGCGTGTCGCACTTCCATTACGGCCGCGACAACGCGCTGCTCGCATGGATGCATCTGCGCCTCTTCACCGGCTTCGCGGTGCGGCTGCCGATGCTGGTCGCGCGGCGGCTGACACGTCGCCGCGATCAGGCGGCCTGAGCGCCACAGCCGTTTTCCGTCCCGATCATCGCCCGGCCGCGGCGATTGCCCCTATTTTCGCCGTCAATCCCGTCCCGGATTGCCGTTTCATCTCAATATGCTGAGTAATGAAGGTGTCATCGGATGTAAACATCTGGTAATTTTCTGCCGGATTATGCAAAATCGCCGCTTCCAAATACAACTATCGAGAGATCCGGGATGCAACTCAAGAAAGCGGTGGCAGCGTGTGGCGTGGCGTTCGTGTTGAGCGCATGCGGCGGGGTGCAGAGCCTCGACGCGAACAGCCTGACGTCGGCGGGCACGAACCTGTACAAGGCAGCGACGCTGTCGGATGCGGATATCGCCGCGCTGTCGAACGACTCGTGCAAGTCCAGCGACGCCGAATCGAAGATCGCGCCGGCGAACAGCGCGTATTCGAAGCGCCTGACGAAGGTGATGAAGGGCTTCGGCGACATGACGCTGAACGGCCAGAAGATCAACTACAAGGTCTACATGACCAAGGACGTCAACGCGTGGGCGATGGGCAACGGCTGCGTGCGCGTGTACAGCGGCCTGATGGACATGATGAACGACGACGAGCTGCGCGGCGTGATCGGCCATGAAATGGGCCACGTCGCACTGGGTCACTCGAAGAAGGCGATGCAGACCGCCTACGCGGTGAGCGCGGCGCGCAGCGCGGCCGGCGCGGCATCGCCGGGCGTGGCGGCACTGTCGAGCTCGCAGCTCGGCGACATCACCGAGAAGTTCATCAACGCGCAGTTCTCGCAGACGCAGGAAAGCGCGGCGGACGACTACTCGTTCGACCTGATGAAGCAGAAGGGCATGACCCAGAAGGGCCTCGTCACCGCATTCCAGAAGCTTGCGAAGCTCGATGGCGGCCAGAGCTCGATGATGAGCTCGCACCCGTCGTCGGCGAGCCGTGCGCAGCACATCGAGGATCGCATCGCGAAGGGCAGCTGATCGAGCAGCCGAGCGCCGGCCAGCGCAGGTCGGCATCGGCAATCGGTACGCAGAAAACAAAACCCCACGCTCTTTCGGGTGTGGGGTTTTGTTTTTTTGGGGTGCGCGCCGCTTACGGCACCATCCCCGGCAGCACGTAGGCCTGCACGAGCGTGATCAACCCGACGACCACCGCGAACAGCAGGCTGTGCCGCACCGTGAAGCGGAACAGCTCCGACTCCTTGCCGACGAGGCCCGTCGCCGCACAGGCGACCGCGATCGACTGCGGCGAGATCATCTTCGCGGTCACGCCGCCCGTCGTGTTCGCGGCCACCGCGAGCGTCTCGGGCACGCCAAGCTGATGGGCGGTGGCCTGCTGCAGCGAGCAGAAGAGGGCATTCGACGACGTGTCCGAGCCGGTCAGGAACACGCCGAGCCAGCCGAGGAACGGCGAGAAGAACGGGAATGCGGCGCCGGTCGCGGCCAGCATCAGCGCGAGCGTCGACGACATCCCCGAGTAGTTCGCGACGAACGCGAACGCGAGCACGAGGCCGATCGACAGGATCGGGCGCGTCAGTTCCTTCAACGTCTCGCCGAACGTGACGAGCGCGTCGCGCGGTTTCATCCGCAACAGCGCCATCGAGATCAGCCCGGTCACGAGGATCGCGCTGCCCACCGCCGATACCAGGTCGATCTTCAGCACGGCTTCGAGTGCCTTCGGCGTCGCGGCGATCGGCGCGGTCTTCACGACGAGCTGGTCGAGCCCCGCCACATGGAACTTCAGCACGGTCGACGCGAGCGCGCCGTGCGCGGCGAACAGCGCCTTGAACGGCGCGATGCTCCACACGGTGACGACGGCGGTCAGGATCAGGAACGGCGACCATGCGCGCACGGTCTGCGCGAGCGTGTACGGCGACGCTTGCCGGCTCGAACCGGCGCCGAAGCCGCCCGCGTCGAACCTGCCCGCGCCGAACCCGGCCAGCGCCGCGCCGCCGCCGGATGCGACGATGCCGCCGGCCGGCTGCCGCGCGGTGCGCGGCTGCCACACCTTCAGGAACGCCGCGAGCGCGACGAGGCTCACGAGTGACGACGTGATGTCCGGCAGCTCGGGCCCGATATGGTTCGACGTGAAGTACTGCGTGACCGCGAAGCTGCCGCCCGCGACGAGCGCGGCCGGCCAGGTCTGCCGCACGCCGCGCAGCCCGTCCATCATGAACACGAGCCAGAACGGCACCGCGAGCGACAGCAGCGGCAGCTGGCGGCCGGCCATCGCGCCGATATGGAACGGGTCGATGCCCGTCACCTGTCCGGCGACGATGATCGGGATGCCCATCGCGCCGAACGCGACCGGCGCGGTATTCGCGATCAGGCACAGCCCGGCCGCGTGCAGCGGGCGAAAGCCGAGGCCGACCAGCAGCGCGGCCGTGATCGCGACGGGCGCGCCGAAGCCAGCCGCGCCCTCGAGGAACGCGCCGAACGAGAAGCCGATCAGCAGCATCTGCAGGCGCTGGTCGTCGGTGATCGACAGCACGGACGCGCGAATGATGTCGAACTGGCCGGTCTTCACGACGATCTTGTACAGGAACACGGCCGCGACGATGATCCACGCGATCGGCCACAGGCCGTACGCGAAGCCGAAACCGGCCGCCGCGAGCGCCTGCGGCACGGGCATGCCATACGCGAGGATCGCGACGCCGAGCGACAGCAGCAGTGTGATCGCGGCGGCGACGTGGCCCTTCATCCGCAGCGCGGCCAGCGCGACGAAGAAGAAGATGATCGGGATCGCGGCGACGAACGCCGACAGCCCGAGGCTGCCGAGCGGGGTGTAGATCTGATGCCAAACCTGCATGGATGTCTCCTCCATCTGTGTCTGTATTTCTATGGGTAAGGGCGGGAAAACGGTGTTCTATTCGGGCTGGCCGCGTGCGCGCAGCAGGTCGGACAGGCTGCGCGGCGCCGGTTCGAGCGGCGTGCGGTGCTGCGTCCAGCCCATCTGTTTCGCGGGTGTCAGCGCACGCAGGCGCGTCGCGGCCCAGCGGAACGCGCGGTACGCACGCGGATGCGCGAACGCGCCCGACCAGAAGCGCCATACGAGGTCTTCCGCGCGGTTGTAGTTCGCGCCCTGGCCGCGCAGCGGATGCGCAACGGGTTCGTCGGGCTTGCGGTTCGCCTCGGTGCGCAGCCGCACGAGCAGTTGCGGGATCGGGATCCGGACCGGGCACACCTCGCCGCACGCGCCGCACAGCGTCGACGCGGTCGGCAGGTCGGCCGTCGCGTCGAGGCCGAGCAGGTGCGGCGAGATGATCTTGCCGATCGGCCCCGGGTAGGTCGTCCCGTATGCATGGCCGCCGATGCGCGTGTAGACGGGGCAGTGGTTCATGCACGCGCCGCAGCGGATGCATTGCAGCGTTGCGCGCAGTTGTTCGTCCGCGTAGGCCTGCGTGCGGCCGTTGTCGAGCAGCACGAGATGCAGCTCGCGCGGGCCGTCGCGTTCGCCGTCGCGGCGCGGGCCCGAGATCAGGTTGAAGTAGGTCGTGATCGCCTGACCGGTGGCCGAGCGCGTGAGCAGGCTCGACAGCGGCACGATGTGCTCGAGCTTGTCGACGACCTTTTCGATCCCCATGATCGCGATATGCGTGTCGGGTACCGTCGTCGACAGGCGGCCGTTGCCTTCATTCTCGACGAGCCACAGCGTGCCCGTGTCGGCCGCCGCGAAGTTCACGCCGGACAGCCCGATGTCCGCTTCGGCGAATGCACGGCGCAGCGCGCGCCGGCCGGTCTGGATCAACTCGTCGACGTCTTCCGTGTAGCGCGTGCCGGGGATGTGTTCCGCGAACAGTTCGGCGATGTCGCCGCGCGTCTTGTGGATCGCCGGCATCACGATATGCGATGGTTTCTCGCCCGCGAGCTGCACGATGAACTCGCCCATGTCGGACTCGATGCAGTCGACGCCGTGCTCCGCGAGGTAATGGTTCAGCTCGATTTCCTCGCTTGCCATCGACTTGCCCTTGATCACGCGGCGCGCCTTCTTCGCCTGCGCGATGCCGAGCACGATCGCGTTCGCGTCTGCGGCCGTCTCGGCCCAGTGTACGTGCACGCCGGCTTCGGTGAGCTTCGCCTCCAGCCGTTCGAGCAGCGCGGGCAACTGCGCGAGCGCGTGCTGCCGCACGGCTTCGCCGAGATCGCGCAACTGCTGCAGTTCGGTGTCGTCGGGGAACTGCGTCGCGCGCTTGCCCTGCAGGAAGTCCATCGCGCCGCGAAAGCTCTGGCGCAGCGCGGGATCGTCGAGCGCGGCGCGCGCGCGGGCCTTGAAGTCGCCGGGGGCGACGAATTGCAGCGTGCGGTCGCTCATCGCGGCAGGTCCTCGCAAGCGGTTGCGGCCGGCCGGTCGGCCGAGTCGGTGACGATCACGACCCACAGGCGGCGCGGGCCGTGCGCGCCATAAGCGAGCGTCTGCTGGATGTCGGAGGTCTTCGACGGCCCCGACACCAGCACGAGGTTGGTCGGCATGCCGGCATGCCAGCGTTCCGCGTGCACGGCAGCGTGCAGGTCCGCATGCAGCGTGCTTGCGTGGACGAGCGCGACATGCAGCGGCGGCACCAGCGACACCGTGCGCGGCGTGCCGGCATCGGGTGCGAGCACGACGGTGCCGGTTGCGGCGATGCCCGAGCGCGCGACGGTGAAGCCCGCGTCGATCGTGTCGAACAGTTCGGCCTTCCACGCGTCGATCGGCCGGTCGAACGGCACGGGCGCGACCGTGTCGGGCAGCGCGCGGGCGAGGGCCGCGGATTCGGCGCGGTGCGGATCGAGCAGCAGGCGGCGCACGCCGGCGTCGGCGAGCCGCGCGGCGAGCTGCGCGGGCCATTCGTCGCCGGTCGCGCACCAGACGTCCGCGTGCGATGCGGCGAGCGCGGCCTGCATCGCCTGGGCGAGCGCGTGCGGATCGCGCGTGGCCGATGCGCGGCGCGTGTCGTAATGCGTGTCGATGCGTGCGTCGAGCGCGGGGGCGGCCGTCGCGGCGACGCCGGGGGCCGTGGCGCGCAGGCGCGCGAGAATCGCGGTGCGCGCGCTCATTGCCGGTCTCCGCGCAACGACGCGGCGCCGGCCGTGCGGCGCCACAGGAAGCTCGCGAGATGTTCGACCGGCAGCGGCGCGCCGGACTGGGTCGCAGCGTGGCCGATATTCAGCAGGCAGCCGCAGTCCGCGGACACGAGCCGGTCGCAGCCGGTCGCGCAGGCCGACGCGACCTTGTCGCGCACCATCGCGCCGGAGATGTCGGGATGCTTGAGCGAAAACGTGCCGCCGAAGCCGCAGCATTCGGATTCGCGTTCGTGTTCGATGCGCGTCACGCCCGGCAGCGCGTCGACGAGTGCGACGCCGTGCCCGCGCGTGCCCATCTCGCGTCGCGCCGCGCACGACGTGTGCAGCACGACGCGTTCGGCGGGCCCGGCGCTTGCCGCGACCGCATCGAGTTGCACGTCGAGCACATGGACGAGGTATTCGGCGAGCTCGTAGGTCCGCTCCGCGATCGCGCGGGCCTTCGGGCCGTGGACCGGATCGTCGGCGAACAGCGCCGGCCAATGGTGCCGGATCATGCCCGCGCACGAGCCGGACGGCACGATCACGGGCCACGGTTCGGCGAACAGGTCGAGCTGCGCGGCCGCGACGCGGCGCGCTTCGTCGGGATTGCCGCTGCTGTACGCCGGCTGCCCGCAGCAGCTCTGGCCGCGCGGATAGTGGACGGTCAAACCCTCGCGTTCCAGCAGACGGACCGCGTCGAGCCCCGCTTCGGGGACGAACAGGTCGACCAGGCAGGTCGCGAACAGGTAAACGTGCGCGGTGGCGGCGGGGTACTGCCTTTCGTTCATGTCTCGCTCCAGAGGCGACGGCCCGGCATGCGGATGCGGGACGACGATTTCGCTGCATAATTCCCGCGACGGCGCCGCAGTTCAAATTGGTTGGGCCAATCGGCGTGACGGGCATGACGGGAGGAGACGCGACGATGGCAGCGATGACGGCACGGGGCCGGACCGAAGTGGTGATGCGCAAGATCGAGACGGCGCTGCTCGACGGCACCTGGCCGGCCGGTGCGCGCCTGCCGGCCGAGCGCGTACTCGCGCAGCAATACGGTGTCGCGCGCAATACGGTGCGCGAGGCGACCCAGCGGCTCGTCGCGCGCGGGTTGCTGCAGAGCCGGCGCGGCGCGGGCGTGTACGTGACGGACCAGTTGCGCGCGGGCATCGCGTCGCCGTGGGGCCAACTGGTCGCCGACCATCCGGCGCTGCGCGACGACATCCTCGAATTCCGCCGCGTGCTGGAAGGCGCGACCGCGTATTTCGCAGCGCTGCGGGCCGACGCGAACGACCGCCGCCGGATCCGCGCGCTGCTGCGCGAACTCGAAACCGCGCACGCGAACGACGACCGGACCGTCGAAGCCGCGACCGACGCGAAGCTGCACGAGGCGATCGCGCTCGCGTCGCGCAACACGATGTTCCTGCACCTGCATACGAGCGTGATCGGGATGCTGCGCGAGCACATTTCGATCAACGTGGTCGGCATGAGCGTGCAGAACGAGCAGGCGGACCAGTTGCTGCTGCAGCACCGCGCCGTGTGCGATGCGATCTGCGCGCACCGGCCCGAGGAGGCGCGCACCGCGATGCAGACGCACATTGATTACGTGCGCAGCCATTTCGAGCGCAGCGACGACGCGCGGTGAAATTGGTCGGACCGCTTCGGCGCATGGCCGGTGCGGCGGGCGGGGGCGACGGATGCATCGCCGGCTTCCGGACGGCGGCCGTTCGCCTGCGGCCCGCGCCGCCCGCGCTTGCCGCGCGATTGACCGGTTCATCGGGCGCCCACTAGAATCGGCCGGAACCGCCCGCCAGCCGCGCGCCGCGGCGAATGCGGACTTTTGTTCCGCCAGTCGAGGAAGTTTCCGTGCTCACGTCTTTCATCCGGCGCGCGCCGGCCGCGCCGTCGTGGCGCGCCGTATGCGGCCCGGCCCGTGCGCTGGCCGTCTGCGTGTTGCTGTCGCTCGTCGCCGCGTGCGCGACGCATCCGCCCGCCACCACGCTCGATCGCCCGGTTTCCCATGCGTTGCCGCCCGATACGGCGACGCCGTTGCGCGACGCACTGGCCGCGCCCGAGGCCGCGCACCCGGGCCAGTCGGGCTTCCGGCTGTTGCCCGACGGCGCCGCGGCGCTGCAGATGCGCATCGCGCTTGCCCGCGCGGCGACGAAGACGCTCGACATGCAGTACTACATCGCGACCGAGGACACGACCGGCAAGCTGCTGCTCGCCGCGGCGCTCTACGCGGCCGATCGCGGCGTGCGCGTGCGGATGCTGGTCGACGACTTGAACTTTCGCGACATCGATCGCATCATGGCTGCACTGAACACGCACCCGAACATCGAGATCCGCGTGTTCAACCCGTTCGGCGCGTCGCAGCAGCGCATGGCGGAGCGCACGGCCAACTTCTTCACGCGCATCGACAGCTTCACGCGCCGGATGCACAACAAGGCGATGATCGCGGACAACCAGATCGCGATCGTCGGCGGCCGCAATCTCGGCGATGAATACTTCAGCGCGAGCCCGACGCTGCAGTTCCGCGATCTCGACGTGCTCGCCGCGGGCCCTGTGACGAACGACATCTCGGCAAGCTTCGACACCTATTGGGCGAGCGCGAGCAGCTATCCGCTGAGCGTGCTGAATCACCAGTCGTTCGATCCGAAGGATCTCGACGCGATGCGCGACGAGTTGCGCGACCACTGGCGCAAGAACGCCGATCCGTACAACGCGAAGCCGCTGAACGCGACACCGCTCGCGCAGCAGATCGCGCGCGACGAGCTCGCGCTCGTGTGGGCGCCGGCCGAGTTTCAGGCCGACGCACCCGACAAGGTTGCGCAGCCAACCGACGCGTACGTGAGCCCGCCGATGCAGCGCCTCGTCGAGCTGACGCGCGGCGCGCAGCAGGAATTCCTCGCGTTCTCGCCGTATTTCGTGCCGCACGACGCGGGCGTGAAGATCCTCGGCGACACGACCGCGCGCGGCGTGCGCGTCGCGATCCTGACGAATTCGCTCGCCGCGACCGACGCGGTTGCCGTGCAGGCCGGCTACGGGCCGTACCGCGTGCCGCTGCTGCAGCACGGCGTCGAGTTGTACGAGTTCAAGGCGCAGCCCGGCCGGCAGCGCCCGCGCCTGTTCGGCTCGGGCTCGCGGGCGAGCCTGCACGCGAAGGCGTACGTGATCGACCGGAAGATTCTCGTGATCGGCTCGATGAATCTCGATCCGCGCTCCGCGCACCTGAATACCGAACTGGCGCTCGTGATCCACAGCCCGGCGCTCGCGCAGCAGGTCGCGACGATCTTCACGCGCGTGACGCAGCCGGACGAAAGCTATCGCGTGAGCCTCGCGACGCCGGCGGGCGGCGGCGCGCCCGCACTCGAATGGACCGGCACGGACAACGGCCGGCCGACCACCTATCACGTCGATCCGGGCGCGGGGCTGCTGCGCAACCTGATGACCGGCATCTTCATGTTGCTGCCGGTCGACGATCAGCTTTAAGGGACCGAAGCGCTCCGGCTAAACCCGCGTTAACGGTGCGCCGGGAAAGGTGATATGGTTGTGTGCGCAACCATAATGACGGTGTGACGATGCCACCCGACGGCCCGCGCCACGCGGGCCGCGCACACCCGCAACCGGAGTTCCTCCATGCAACGTGTACCGAACCAGCCGTTCACGCGTCCCGCCCGCTTCTCCGAAGCCGAATGGCAGGCGCGCGTGCAGCTCGCGGCGGCGTATCGCATCTTCGATCATCTCGGCTGGACCGAGCTGATCTACAACCATATCTCGCTGCGCGTGCCGGGCGAGGACGGACATTTCCTGATCAACCCGTTCGGGCTCCATTACCGCGAGGTGTGCGCGTCGAACCTCGTGAAGATCGATATCGACGGCAACGTGATCGGTCATTCCGACTGGCCGATCAATCCGGCCGGCTTCACGTTCCACAGCGCGATCCATGCGGCGCTGCCCGATGCGCACTGCGTGATGCACGTGCACACGACGCCCACGATGGCCGTGTGCTGTTCGCGCGACGGGCTGTCGTTCTCCAATTTCTATTCGGCGCAGTTGTACGGGAAGATCGCGTATCACGACTTCGAGGGCATCACCGTGCATCTCGAAGAGGGGCGGCGCATCGTCGAGAGCGCCGGCGGGCGGCCCGTGCTGCTGCTGCGCAATCACGGGCCCGTGACGATCGGCGCGACGCTCGCGCAGACGTTCTCGCTGATGTGGTTGCTCAATCGCGCGTGCGAGGTGCAGGTCGCGACGCATGCGATCGGTGATGCGCTGCCGATCGCGCCGCCCGTGCTCGAGGCGTGCGTGCGCGATTCGCTGAATTTCGACCCGAAGCATGGCGCGGGGCAGGACGCGTTCGACGCGCTGCAGCGCATCGTCGATCGTATCGATCCCGGTTATCGCGCGTGACGCGAAGCGCTGCGTTCACCGGCGGCTCACGCAAAAAAAACGCGGCCGGGTGGCCGCGTGAATACTCGCAGACTCCTTCGGACGAAGGAAACAAGCAACTGTGAAACGAAGTGTAGCGAAAGGCCGCACGCGGATTCAGCCGTCAGGCTGCAAAGGTCCGTTCCAGGTTGACGCAGACTGACGCGACGTGCGGCGCCCACCGCGCGAGATGGCCGGCCGCGCGCGGCGCCATCAAGGGTGGTGCGGCGATTCGCAGCATGGCCGTTCGGCGGACTGCCGGCGCGACGGCGATCGACTACCATCATGTCTGGCGCCCCCGCTCGGGCGGCGTACAACGTCGTACAAGGAGAGTCCATGCTCAAGCTGCGTTTGCTCCAGGTCGCGTTACTCGCGGGCGTGCTGGCCGCCGGCAGCGCCGCCGCCGAAACGGTGCGCCTGTCCGCCAATCTCCAGCCGTCGAGCGAAGTGCCGCCAACCGCGACCAAGGGTTCGGGCGCCGTCGATGCCACCTACGACACGGCCACGCACACGCTGCAGTGGACGGCGACTTACGAACACCTCACGGGGCCGGCCACCGCCGCGCATTTCCACGGGCCCGCGCCGGTCGGCCAGAATGCGGGCGTGCAGGTGCCGATTCCGAAGGACGAGCTGGCGAGCCCGATCAAGGGTTCGAAGGAACTCACCGACGCGCAGGTCACCGACCTGATGGGCGGCAAGTGGTACTTCAACGTGCATACGAAGGAGCACCCGTCCGGCGAGATCCGTGGCCAGGTGATGCCGGCGAACTGAGCGCCGGCGTTTGATATAGAGGCACCTGTCGAGCGGTGTGGGAACGTTCGCACGTACCATCGTCACACTGCGATTACGGAGTGGGTCCGATGAGTTGGCAAAGCAAGTTCGCCTGCTGGCTGCTGCGCTGGCAGTTCCGTCCCGAGACCACGCGCGAGGTGCTCGATCCCGCCCGCGCACGGCGCTTTACCGACCTGCGGATGTTCGTGCCGCGCCGCGCGCCGTCGGGCTACCGGCTGCGCCAATGTTACGGCGCGGGCGACGCGCCGCTGCGCGGCGAATGGCTCGAACGCACCGACGCGGTCGCGGGTCGCGGCCCCGGCCGCACGCTGCTGTATTTCCACGGCGGCGGTTATTACTTCTGTTCGACGAAGACCCATCGGCCGCTCGTGTTCGGGCTGACGAAGCGCGCGGGCGTGCGCTCGTTCTCGCTCGACTACCGGCTTGCGCCCGAAAACCGTTTCCCGGCCGCGCTCGACGATGCGCTGGCCGCGTACCGGCAACTGCTCGCGCTCGGCACGCCGCCCGAGTCGATCGTGCTCGGCGGCGATTCGGCGGGCGGCGGCCTTGCACTCGCGACGCTCGTCGCGCTGCGCGATCGCGGCGAGCCGCTGCCGGCCGGCGCGATCCTGTTCTCGCCGTGGACCGACCTGGCGGCCACCGGAGACACGCTGCGCACCAACGACGGCGCCGATCCGATGTTCGCCGGCGCGGCGCTGCCGAAGGCCGCGAAGCTCTACCTCGGCGACGCGCCGGCGACGCATCCGTACGCGTCGCCGCTCTATGCGGATTTCGCGGGCCTGCCGCCGCTCTACATCCAGGTCGGCAGCACCGAGGTGCTGCTCGACGATTCGCGCCGCGTCGCCGAGAAGGCGAAGGCGGCCGGCGTGGCAGTGGAGATCGAGGTGTGGCCGGATATGCCGCACGTGTGGCAGCTATACGTGCCGATGGTGCCGGAAGCGCGCGACGCGCTCGACCGCGCGGCCGCGTTCCTGCGCCGCGTCGCGGTCGAACGCGCGGTTCAGCGCGTCGGCGAGGCGTCGATCGCCTGATACGCGGCCTTGACGGCCACCGAACCGTACTTGCGCTCGAGCCGGCGCACGGTAAAGTGGCCGTGCGCCATCTGCTGGAAGTGGTCGATGAACAGCGTGTTGACGGTCGCGCCGAGTACGGCGCCGATCGCCGGAATCGACTTCGCGGCCATCTGCTCGGTCACCTGCACCGAGAAGCGCGATGCCACTGTCTGCACGAGCTTGAACACGGCCGCCGAGCTGTGCGCGGCGATGCCTTTCGTCGTGATGTCCGACGATGCCTTCGAGATGGCCTGCGCGAGCGCGCCGCGCAGCACGAAATAGCCGAGATCGGCGTCCTCTTCCTGCTTGTCCGGGTTGCCGCCCATGCCGAGCACGGCCAGGCATTGCAGCTGCGTATCGATCGACGTCAGGTCCTCGCCTTCGCTGCGCGCGATGTCGCATACCGAGCGGAAGATCAGCGTGGTCGTCACCGGCAGCTCGACCGGCAGCGCGAGAAAGCCGAACGCGCCGCCCGCCGCGCCGGTCGTCGCGACCGCGAGCTTGTGCAGCAGGTTGCTCGGCTTGTCGGGCTCGGCGTCCGGCGCCGGCGGCTTGCCGAGCGTGCGCAGCGCGATGTTCAGGCACTTGCGCAGCGCGAGCTGCGTTGCGTCGTTGATCTTGCCGGTCGCGAAATCCGGCAGCCGGGCGATCATTTTCTCGACCGGCGCGCCGAGCATGCCCGTCAGCTTCATCGTCAGCGACGGGCTTTCGAGCACCTGCTTCGCGCGCCACAGCGCGTCCCGATCCTCCTGCGACAGGGATATCGCGGGGGTGATTGAAATCGGTTCCATCATTCTCCTTGGCGGCCGGGATGGTTTGACCGCCGCCAGCCTAGATTACTCCGCCATGCTAGAATTTTAAGATTGATTGACTCGTCAAAAGTTGCATCAACAAAAAATGGCCGTCCACACTGCCGCCCACCATTCGAGCGGGCAAGTCTTGCCATTCCGCGAATCGCTGCTGGCGATGATCGGGATCTCGTTCGTCACCATGCTCGTCGCGCTCGACCAGACCGTCGTCGGCACCGCGCTGCCGACCATCGTCGCCGAACTCCGGGGCTTCGACCTGTACGCGTGGGTCGCGACCTCGTACCTGCTCAGTTCCGTGATCACGGTGCCGATCTTCGGCCGGCTCGGCGACTATTACGGCCGCAAGCCGTTCGTGATCGTGTCGATCATCGTGTTCACCGGCGCGTCCGTGCTGTGCGGCATGGCCAACGACATGCTGTATCTCGTGCTCGCGCGCGGGCTGCAGGGGATCGGCGGCGGGATGCTGGTCGGCACCGCGTTCGCGTGCATTCCCGACCTGTTCCCCGATTCCGTCGTGCGGTTGCGCTGGCAGGTGCTGATGAGCTCCGCGTTCGGCATCGCGAACGCGGTCGGCCCGTCGCTCGGCGGCGTGCTGACCCAGTCGTTCGGCTGGCGCTCGGTGTTCTACGTGAACCTGCCGGTCGGCCTGCTGTCGCTGCTGTTCGTGTGGCGCTACCTGCCGCACCTGCGCCACGTCGAGCACGATCGCAAGATGCGGCTCGACTGGCCGGGCGCGCTGCTGATCGCACTGTCGCTCGGTTCGCTGCAACTGTTCGTCGAATGGCTGCCGAAGTACGGCGTCGCGAGCTGGGCGTCGCTGCTGCTCGTCGTCGCGGTCGCGGCCGGCGTCGGCCTGTGGCACTGGGAAAAGCGCGCCGCGCAGCCGATTCTGCCGTTCGACATGTTCGGCAACCGCGCGCTGTCGGCGCTCTTCGTGCTCGCGATCCTCGCCGGCTTCTCGATGTTCTCGCTGCTGTTCTACGCGCCGCTGCTGTTCCAGGGCGGTTTCGGGATGTCGCCGAAAGAAGCGGGGCTCGTGATCACGCCGCTCGTCGTGTTCATCACGATCGGCAGCATCATGAACGGCCGCGTCGTCACGCGCATCCGCAATCCGAACGCGATGCTGCATGTCGGCTTCGTGCTGTTCGCGATCACGTGCGCGGGCATCGTCGTTTCGACGCACACGACGCCGACCTGGATGCTGATGGCGCTGATGGTCGCGGGCGGCATCGGGCTCGGCTTCGTACTGCCGAACCTCACCGTATTCGCGCAGCAGACGGCCGGCCGCGAGCACCTCGGCATCGCGACGGCGCTGCTGCAATCGCTGCGGATGGTCGGCGGGATGGTCGGCACCGCGCTGACGGGCACGCTCGTCAACCAGATGTATTCGGGCGGCGTGCGCAATGCGCTGTCGACCGACCATGCGATGCAGTGGCATGCGCAGCTTGCCGATCCGCAGATCCTGATCGATCGCACCGCGCAGGGCAGTCTCGTCGCCGAGCTGACGCGTGCCGGGCATAATGGCGCGCTGCTGCTGGAAGCGGCCCGCGAATCGCTGGTCAGTGCGATTCACCTGGGCGTCGCGATGGCGGCCGTCATCGCCGTGGTGTCGGTGTGGCAGTGCCGCCGCGTGCCGCCGATCGCGCTGCGGCGCAAGATCGAGCCGCATGTCGCGGCCGACTGACGGATTGACCGATTCAACGATTCATCGATTTACCGGAAACGAAATCAGCGCATGGAAGAACAGGACCGCGTCGCGATCTTGCAGCAATTCGGACGCACGTATCGCGCGTTCATGACCGCGTTCGAAACGCACGTCGGGCAGCCGATGCCGCGCTGGCGCATCATGGTCGCGTTGCACACGATGGGCGGGCATTCGTCGCAGAAGCGGCTCGTCGAAGTGCTGCGCATCGATCCGGGTGCGCTCACGCGCCAGTTGAAGTCGCTCGACGCACTCGGCTGGATCGAGCGTGAATCCGACGCGCGCGACAACCGCGTGACCAATGTCACGCTGACGGACGACGGCCGTGCCGCGTTCGACGCCTGCCTGCCGCGCCGCAAGGCGTTTCTCGAGCAGACGATGGCTCAATTGCCGGACGATGTGCTGAATGCGCTCTCGGGCGCACTGGCGATGCTCGAATCGCGAATCGCGGACGTCGGTTCGACGCCGGTCGCGCGCTGACGCACGGCGCGGGCAGGCGCGTCAGCCGCGCCCGCGACCGATCGCCACTGGCAGGCGGGCACGTTATCCCGCCGCCGGCCGGCGCTTCATCTCATCTCGATTCACTTCAGGTTTACAGCTCGATGCGCGTTCCCAGCAGCGCGAGGAATTGCGCGAGCCATGCCGGATGCGCGGGCCACGCGGGCGCGGTGACGAACGGCGCATCGGTCACGGCCGCATCGACCGGGATGTCCGCGTATTCGCCGCCCGCAAGCTTCACCTCGGGCGCGCAGGCCGGGTAGGCCGAGATGCGCTTGCCGCGGATCACGTCGGCGGCCGCGAGCAGTTGCGCCGCGTGGCAGATCGCGGCGATCGGCTTGCCGGCCTCGGCGAACGCGCGCACGAGCGCGATCACCTTCGGGTCGAGTCGCAGGTATTCGGGGGCGCGGCCGCCCGCGATCGCGAGCGCGTCGTAGCGCGACGCATCGACGTCGTCGAACGCCGCGTTCAGCGTGAACTGGTGGCCGGGCTTCTCGGTGTAGGTCTGGTCGCCTTCGAAATCGTGGATCGCGGTCTTGATCTTGTCGCCCGCGCGCTTGCCCGGGCAGACTGCATCGACGTGGTGACCGACGGCCTGCAGCGCCTGGAACGGCACCATCGTTTCGTAGTCTTCGGCGAAATCGCCGGTCAGGAACAGGATCTTCTTCGCGGCCATGGCTTTCTCCAGTGAAGCGGCGTGAGGGCCCGTTCGCGCCGTGCGCGGCAGACGGGCGCAACGGCCCCGAGACGCCGTTGCGCAGCACGCAACAGCCCGCCCCGAGGACGAAAGCGCAGTGTACTCCGGCAGATTGAAGCGCGCGTGACGGCCGCCCCGCGCGAGCGGCGGGGCGGCGCGCGCAATGCACGTCAGAAGAAGGTTTCGACGACTTCCGTCACGCGGAACTGCGGATCGAGCACGAGCACCTGGCGCCACTTGTCGAACGTCAGGCACGGGTGCGAGATGTCGAACGCGACCATGTCGCCGACCTTCACGTCCGCGCCCGGCGGGATCTGCAGGTACGCGTGCTGATCCATCATCCCGGTGACGGCCCAGCCTTCGGTGGCGGCGACGTCGCGCGGCGCGCTGTCGCGGCCCGGGCGGAAGTGGCGCGCCGGCTCGGGCAGGCCCGCGTCGAACGCTGCGTCGCGCTTGCCGAGCGCGACGATCGCGCGATCAGCTTCCGGCACCGACTGCACGTACGCCCACAGCTGCAGCGCGGGCAGCAGCCCTTCGCCCATCGTGCGTGCGATCGGGTTGCGCGCGAACACGTCGGTCTGCGCCTTCTTGTAGACGCCGACGTCGTGCGTCAGGTAGCAGCCCGGACGCAGCACGACTTCCGCGAAGCCTGCATTGGACGCCTTCGCGAATTCTTCCGCGACCACGTCGTACCACGCCGAACCGGCGCCGGACAGGATTGCCGGCGTGCGCGCGAAGCGGCCCGCGTCGGCCAGCTCGCGCGTGAGCGCGACCGCTTCCTGCAGGAATGCGCGGATCTCGCCTTCCTCTTTCAGCACGCCTTCATACAGTTCGATGCCGGCCAGCTTCAGCGTGTCCGGATAACGCGCGAGCGCGGCGAGCACGGCTTCGCGCTGCGCGGCATCGCGCACGCCCGCGCGGCCGCCCGGTACGCCAAGCTCGAGCAACACGTTCAGCGGCTTCTTCAACTCGCCGAAGAAGCGGCCGAGCTGGTCGACGCTCTCGGCGGAATCGACGAGGCAGAAGAATTCGAAGTCGGGATCGGACAGCAGCCCGGCGATGATCGTCATGTTCTGGCGGCCGACGAGCTGGTTCGCGAGCAGCACGCGCCGCACGCCGCCGTGATACGCGGCCTGCGTCTGGTGCGCGGTCGCGAGCGTGATGCCCCACGCGCCCGCGTCGAGCTGGCGGCGGAACAGTTGCGGCGCCATCGTCGTCTTGCCGTGCGGCGCAAACTTGACGCCATACTGCTGGACGAATGCCTGCATCCAGTTCAGGTTGTGTTCGATGCGATCCTCGTAGAGCACGGCAGCCGGCAGGCTGACGTCTTCCGCGAGCAGGTTCCACTCGAGGCGGCCTGCGTCGCCCAGCGGCACGCTCGCGCTCGGCAGATTGCCGAGACCCTTGCCGAACGGATCGATCGTCGCTTCCTGATAGTTTGTAACTTTCATGTCAATCTGCTCCATCATCACTATGCATTGCACTGAAGTTGACATGCAGATGGTACAGAAAGTAGGATTTGCGCGGTGATGTTATTTAGTAACATCAAGCTCCCCATCCTTTCCGCAGATGAATACGCCCGCTACTCCGTCCGCTTCGCACGCGGTCGAGCCCCATCCGGCTCCGCTGGTCCTCGACATCGTCGCTCGGATCGCCGAATGCGCGCCCGAACTGCGTGAAGCCGAGCGCAAGGTCGCCGCGTTCATCCTTGCCGATCTCGCGCGCGCCGCGCATGCGAGCATCGGCGCGCTCGCACGCGACGCGGAGGTCAGCGTCGCGACCGTCACGCGTTTCGCGAAGGCGGTCGGTTGCCGCGACGTGCGCGAACTGAAGGTGCTCGTCGCGCAGGCGGCGGCTGTTGGCCAGCGCTTTCTCGTACCGTCCGACGATGCGCCGGCCGACGACGCGAACCCCGCGTCGGTCGTCTACGACGAGATCCGCCTGGCGCTCGCGCACAACCACCAGTTGCTGCGCAACACGTCGTTCGACGCGGCGGCCGAGCTGCTCGCCGGCGCGAAGATGATCTACGTGTACGGGCAGGGCGGCGGCTCGACCGCGCTCGCCGACGAGCTGCGCTTCCGGCTCGTGCGCTTCGGCCGGCCGGTCGCGACCTATCAGGACAGCCTGCTGCAGCGGATGGTGTCCGCGACGCTGTCGCGCGACGCCGTCGTCGTTGCGCTGTCGGTCAGCGGGCGCGTGCCCGAGCTGCTCGAGAGCTGCCGGCTCGCGCAGCGCTATGGCGCGAAGCTGATCGTGATCACGGCGCCGGCTTCCCCGCTCGCGAAGCTGGCCGACCACCTGATTCCGGTTGTCGCGTTCGAAACCGATTTCATTTACAAGCCGTCGACATCGCGTTACGCGATGATGATGGCGATCGACGTGCTCGTCACCGGAGTCGCGTTGCGGCTCGGCGATGCGGGCCGAGAATCGTTGCGCCGCATCAAGCATGCGCTCGATGCGCATCGCGGCGGCGGAGACCGTCAACCGGTAGGAGACTGAACATGCATTCGCATCCCGAAGCGGCCGATACGCTGATCGTCGGCGCGCAGCTTTACGACGGTACCGGTGCGCCGCCCGTTACGCGCGACGTCGCGATCCGCAACGGCGTGATCGCGGCGATCGGCAACCTGTCGAACTGGCTCGCCGAGACCGTCGTCGATGCGGACGGCCGCGCGCTCGCGCCGGGCTTCGTCGACGTGCACACGCACGACGACACGCACGTGATCCGCGCGCCGCAGATGCTGCCGAAGATCTCGCAGGGCGTGACGACCGTGATCGTCGGCAACTGCGGGATCAGCGCGTCGCCGGTGACGCTCACGGGCGATCCGCCCGACCCGATGAACCTGCTCGGCGAGCGCGGCGCGTTCCAGTACCCGACCTTCGCCGACTACGTTGCGGCCGTGAACGACGCGCGTCCGGCCGTCAACGTCGCGGCGCTCGTCGGCCACACGGCGCTGCGCAACAACCAGATGGATCGCCTCGACCGCGCGGCGACCGACGGCGAAATCGCCGGGATGCGCGCACAGCTCGAGGAGGCGCTCGCGAACGGCGCACTCGGGTTGTCGTCGGGTCTCGCGTACGGCTCCGCGTTCGCGGCGCCGGCCGAGGAAGTGATGGCGCTCGCCGAGCCGCTCGCGAACGCGGGCGCGCTGTACACCACGCACATGCGCACCGAGTTCGACGCGATCCTCGATGCGATGGACGAGGCGTATCGCGTCGGCCGCCATGCGCGGGTGCCGGTCGTGATCTCGCACCTGAAGTGCGCGGGCCCGTCGAACTGGGGGCGCAGCACCGAAGTGCTCGCGTCGCTCGAAGGCGCACGCCGCTACCAGCCGGTCGGCTGCGACTGCTATCCGTACAGCCGCAGCTCGTCGACGCTCGACCTGAAGCAGGTGACGGGCGACATCGACATCACGATCACGTGGTCGGAGCCGCATCCGGAAGTCGCGGGCAAGCTGCTGAAGGCGATCGCCGCCGACTGGGGCGTATCCGAGCAGGAAGCCGCGCAGCGCATCCGTCCGGCGGGCGCCGTGTACCACAACATGTCCGAGGACGACGTGCGCCGGATCCTGTCGCACCCCGCGACGATGGTCGGTTCGGACGGCCTGCCGAACGATCCGCTGCCGCACCCGCGGCTGTGGGGCGCGTTCCCGCGCGTGCTCGGCCATTACGTGCGCGACACGAACCTGCTGCCGCTCGAGGAAGCGATCCGCAAGATGACGTCGCTGTCCGCGCGCCGCTACGGGATCGCGCGGCGCGGCGAGGTGCATGTCGGTTACCACGCGGATCTCGTGCTGTTCGATCCGGCGCGCGTGATCGACGCCGCGACGTTCGAGCAGCCGCAGCAGCCCGCGCACGGGATCGACGCCGTGTGGGTGAACGGCGTGCTGACCTACGAGAACGGCCAGCCGACCGGCGAGCGTGCCGGCGGTTTTGTCGCGCGCGGCGAGCGCGTGCCGGCGAGCGCCGACGCCGCGTTCTGAGCGCGGCATCGGTATCGATCTTCCGCGCGTGCCGCTGTCGGCGCGCGCATCCGCAACCGTGCGTTGCATGGGATCCGCGTCAGAGCTGAAGCGCGGCGCGGGTCGACAAAACAAGGAGTGAAACGATGAAGCGATATGGCGTAGGCGAAGCGAAGGGTACGGGCGGCCAGGTGATGCCGTTCGCGCGTGCGGTCGAGGCCGACGGCTGGCTGTATGTGTCGGGCCAGACGCCGATGGTGAACGGCGAAGTCGTCGAAGGCGGGATCGTCACGCAGTCGAAGCAGACGATCGAGAACGTGATCGCGATCCTGAAGGAAGCCGGTTACGGCCTCGAGCACGTCGTGCGCTGCGGCGTGTGGCTCGACGACGCGCGCGATTTCGCGTCGTTCAACAAGGTGTTCATCTCGTACTTCGGCGAGCATCCGCCGGCACGCGCATGCGTGCAGTCGAGCATGGTGATCGACTGCAAGGTCGAGGTCGATTGCATCGCGTACAAGGCGCCCGCCAAGTAACGCGGCCGCGCTCCCCGCGCACGGCAAAACAGCCCGGTCGGTGAATGCCGACCGGGCTGTTTCGTTTGGGGTTCGCCGCGATGTCGTTACGTTGCTTGCGACCCGCGGCGACCGCTTGCCGCCGTTACTGCCGCGCGGTGCGCGCGTTGTCCGGCATCGGCTGGTTGTAGTTCGTGCGGAACGGGTTGATGTCGAGCCCGCCGCGGCGCGTATAACGCGCATACACCGCGAGCTTGACCGGTTTGCACGCATGCAGGATGTCGAGGAAGATCCGCTCGACGCATTGCTCGTGAAAGCCCGTGTGGTTGCGAAACGAGATGATGTAACGCAGCAGGCCCGCGTGATCGATCTGCGGCCCGACGTAGTGGATCTGCACGCTGCCCCAGTCGGGCTGGCCCGTGACCGGGCAGTTCGAGCGCAGCAGGTCGGACACGAGCGTCTCCTCGACCGGCGCTTCATCCTCGGCGTCGGCCGCCGACAGCAGCGACGGATCGGGTTCGTACACGTCGGTATCGAGATCGAGCCGGTCGAGCGACAGCCCGTCGAGTTCGTCCATCTGCAGCTTGCCGAAGTCGTGCGGCGACACGAGCTGCACGGATACGCTCGCGCCGCACGCGGCCGAAACGTCGCGCTTCAGCGTGTCGCGCACCGCATCGACCGAGTCGAACGTCGACTGCGCGAACGAGCCGAGATACAGCTTGAACGACTTCGATTCGACGATGTTCGGCGATTCGGCCGGCACGTAGAAGGTCGCGACCGCGACCTGCGGCTTGCCGCGCGCGTTGAGCCACGACAGCTCGTACGCGTTCCAGATGTCGGTGCCGAAGAACGGCAGCGCCGACGTGATGCCGATCTGCTCGCGCGCACCGGCGCGCGGAATCGGAAACAGGAGCGACGCGTCGTACTGGGCTGCGTAGACGGTGGCCTTGCCGAGCGGGGAATGTTCGGGATTCATTGCGTGTCGCCTTTACGACAGGAAGAGGCGGTAAGCCGGGTTGGCGCTCTCTTCGACATACGGATAGCCGAGCGCCGCAAGGAAGCGTTCGAATTCGGCGCGATCGGCCTGCGGCACCTGCAGCCCGACGAGGATCGAACTGTAGTCCGCGCCCTGGTTGCGGTAGTGGAACAGGCTGATGTTCCAGTCCGGCGCCATCGACGACAGGAATTTCATCAGCGCGCCCGGACGCTCCGGGAATTCGAAGCGGAACAGGCGCTCGTCGAGCGCGAGCGGCGAGCGGCCGCCGACCATGTAGCGGATATGTTCCTTCGACAGCTCGTCGTGCGTCAGGTCGACGGACTTGAAGCCGTGCGACTCGAAGTTCGCGGCGATCTCCGCCGATTCGCCGCGGCGGCGGATCTGCACGCCGACGAAGATGTGCGCGGACTGCGCATCGGCGATCCGGTAGTTGAACTCGGTGACGTTACGATCGCCGACGAGCGAGCAGAAGCGCTTGAAGCTGCCGCGCTCCTCGGGGATCGTGACCGCGAACACGGCTTCGCGCGCCTCGCCGACCTCGGCACGCTCCGCGACGAAGCGCATCCGGTCGAAGTTCATGTTCGCGCCGGACGTGATCGCAACGAGCGTCTGGTTCTCGATCCCTTCGCGTTCCGCGTACAGCTTCGCGCCCGCGACCGCCAGCGCGCCGGACGGTTCGAGCACGCTGCGCGTGTCCTGGAAGACGTCCTTGATCGCCGCGCACAGTGCGTCGGTGTTGACCGTCAGCACGCCATCGAGGTGTTCGCTGCACAGGCGGAAGGTTTCCTCGCCGACGAGCTTCACCGCGGTGCCGTCCGCGAACAGGCCGACTTCGGTCAGCTCGACGCGCTTGCCGGCGTCGATCGACTGCGCCATCGCGCACGAATCCTCGGTTTGCACGCCGAACACCTTGATCTCCGGGCGCACGGCCTTGACGTACGCGACGATGCCCGCGGCGAGCCCGCCGCCGCCGATCGGCACGAAGATCGCGTGGATCGGGCCCTGGTGCTGGCGCAGGATTTCCATCGCGACGGTGCCCTGGCCCGCGATCACGTACGGATCGTCGAACGGGTGGACGAACGTCAGGTCGCGCTCCTGCTGCACCTTGACCGCGTGCGCGTACGCATCGCTGTACGATTCGCCGACCTGGATCACCTCGACGCTCGGGCCGCCGTGCGCGCGCACCGCATCGACCTTCACCTGCGGCGTCGTGACCGGCACGACGATCACGGCCTTGATGCCCATCCGGGCCGCCGAGAACGCGACACCCTGCGCGTGGTTGCCGGCCGATGCCGTAATCACGCCGCGCGCGAGCGCGTCCGCCGGAATGTGCGCCATCTTGTTGTACGCGCCGCGCAGCTTGAACGAGAACACCGGCTGGTTGTCCTCGCGCTTCAGGTAGACGGCATTGCGCAGCCGGGCCGACAGGTTGCGGGCGGGTTCGAGTTCCGTCTCGATCGCGACGTCGTAGACGCGCGCGGTGAGGATTTTCTTCAGGTAATCGTGGGATGCCATGGGTGCTCGCGTGCAGTGCGGAAGCAGACGGGAAAACGTCAATGATAGCGCCAAGGGTCCGCCTGCACGCAAGCGGCATGCCGGGAGAGCGGTCGCGGAGCCGTTCGGGTGGTGCGTTCACGACGCGGCGCGTCCCCTTTTTACCGGGTTAACCGCGTGGTTACCGACCGGACGGGCGGCGAATGATCGCCCGAAACCGTGCCGAACCAGGCGTGGCGCGGCTTGCGGCGATATCCCCACGGCCTGTCCGGCGTGTCACGTATGGCCCGATCATGGGTTAGAATTCCGTTTTGAATCAAGGATCGGAAGATGCAGAGGCACCCTCGGATCGCCCAGTTGAAGCCGTCGCCGCGCGCAGCCAGCCCCGCGGCGGAACGGCATGAGCGCCGCGCGCGATCGTGCTGATGGTTCCGAGTGCCGCCAGGCCCTGTCGCCGGCCAGGAGGGGCGAGTCAACGCCCGCTCCGGCCCCATGAAGGACAGCCGCGCGCCTGGTAACAGAACAGATTTCCCCAAGATTGCGCCCACGCGCTTGCCGACGCCCGTGCACGGGGTATCGGCCCTCCGAGTCGTCCGAACATGAACGCACCACAAGTTTTCGATCCGAATGGCGCGGCCGCCGCCGTCGCCGCTGACCCCGCGCCCCGATTGCGCGAGATTCCCTACAACTACACGTCCTTCTCGGATCGCGAGATCGTGATCCGCCTGCTCGGCGAGGAGGCGTGGTCGGTGCTCGACGAGCTGCGCGCCGAGCGCCGTACGGGCCGCTCGGCACGGATGCTGTATGAAGTGCTCGGCGACATCTGGGTCGTGCGTCGCAACCCGTACCTGCAGGACGACCTGCTCGACAACCCGAAGCGCCGCGCGCTGCTGATCGAGGCGCTGAACCACCGCCTGACCGAGATCGGCAAGCGCCGCAGCGCGGATCTCACCGCGCACCGCGACGACGCGGGCCGCGAGCGCGCGGTGCGCGTCGAGATGCTCGAAGCCGCCGCGCGGCGCGCGGTGAGCGAGTTCGCCGACGAATTCGAGAAGATGGCCGACCTGCGCCGCCGCGCGACCAAGGCGCTCGGCCGCTGCACGCAGAAGGACAACATTCGCTTCGACGGGCTGTCGCGCGTGTCGCACGTCACCGATGCGACCGACTGGCGCGTCGAATACCCGTTCGTCGTGCTGACGCCCGATTCCGAAGCCGAGATCGCCGGACTGATCAAGGCCTGCTTCGAACTCGGCCTGACCGTGATCCCGCGCGGCGGCGGCACCGGCTACACGGGCGGCGCGGTGCCGCTCACGCCGTTCTCCGCCGTGATCAACACCGAGAAGCTCGAACAGCTCGGCGCGGTCGAGTTGACCGAGCTGCCGGGCGTCGCGCACAAGGTGGCGACGATCTTCTCCGGCGCGGGCGTCGTCACGCGCCGCGTGACCGAGGCGGCCGAGGCGGCCGGCTATGTGTTCGCGGTCGATCCGACGTCGCTCGACGCGTCGTGCATCGGCGGCAACGTCGCGATGAACGCGGGCGGCAAGAAGGCCGTGCTGTGGGGCACCGCGCTCGACAACCTGGCCTGGTGGCGGATGGTCGACCCGGACGGCAACTGGCTCGAAGTCACGCGTCACGAGCACAACCAGGGCAAGATCCACGACATTCCGGTCGCGCGTTTCGAGCTGAAGTGGTTCGACGGCGCGTACGCGCCGGGCGAGAAGCTGCTGCGCACCGAGATGCTCGAGATCGAAGGCCGCCGGTTCCGCAAGGAAGGGCTCGGCAAGGATGTGACCGACAAGTTCCTCGCCGGCCTGCCGGGCGTGCAGAAGGAAGGCTGCGACGGGCTCATCACGTCCGCGCGCTGGGTGCTGCACAAGATGCCCGCGCACACGCGCACCGTCTGTCTCGAGTTCTTCGGCCAGGCGCGCGAAGCGATCCCGAGCATCGTCGAAATCAAGGACTACCTGTTCGAGACGTCGAAGCGGGGCGGCGCGATCCTCGCGGGCCTCGAGCACCTCGACGAGCGCTACCTGCGCGCGGTCGGTTATGCGACCAAGAGCAAGCGCAATGCCTTCCCGAAGATGGTGCTGATCGGCGACATCGTCGGCGATGATGCCGACGCAGTGGCGCAAGCGACGTCCGAAGTGATCCGGATGGCGAACGGCAAGAGCGGCGAAGGTTTCGTCGCGGTCAGCGCGGAGGCGCGCAAGCGCTTCTGGCTCGACCGCAGCCGCACGGCCGCGATCGCGAAGCACACCAACGCGTTCAAGATCAACGAAGACGTCGTCATCCCGCTGAACCGGATGGGCGAGTACACCGACGGCATCGAGCGGATCAACATCGAGCTGTCGCTGAAGAACAAGCTGCAGCTCGTCGACGCGCTCGAAGCATTCTTCCGCGCCGGCAACCTGCCGCTCGGCAAGACCGACGACGCGAACGAGATCCCGAGCGCCGAGTTGCTCGAGGATCGCGTGCAGCAGGCGCTGGAGCTGTTCAAGCGCGTGCGTGCGCGCTGGGAATTCGTGCGCGACCGGCTCGACCAGCCGCTGCGCGAGGCGCAGCACTACCTCGTTCAGCTTGGCTACGAGGCGCTGGCCGAGAAGTTCGCGGATCGCGCGGACGAGCAGCCGGGCGCGACCGTGTTCCACATCACGCAGGACCGCACGGTCCGCATCTCGTGGAAGCAGGAGATCCGCGCGGAGCTGCGCGCGATCTTCAACGGCGGCGCGTTCAAGCAGATCCTCGACGAGGCGCAGGCGATCCACAAGCAGGTGCTGCGCGGCCGCGTGTTCGTCGCGCTGCACATGCACGCGGGCGACGGCAACGTTCACACCAACCTGCCGGTCAACTCCGACAACTACGAGATGCTGCAGGACGCGCACGCGGCAGTCGCGCGCATCATGAAGCTCGCGCGCTCGCTCGACGGCGTGATCTCCGGCGAGCACGGGATCGGCATCACGAAGCTCGAGTTCCTGACCGACGACGAGATCGCCGAATTCCGCGCGTACAAGCAGCGCGTCGACCCGAACGGCCGTTTCAACAAGGGCAAGCTGCTCGACGGCGCCGATCTTCGCAACGCGTACACGCCGAGCTTCGGGCTGATGGGCTACGAGTCGCTGATCATGCAGCAGTCCGACATCGGCGCGATCGCCGATTCGGTGAAGGACTGCCTGCGCTGCGGCAAGTGCAAGCCGGTGTGCGCGACCCATGTGCCGCGCGCGAACCTGCTGTACAGCCCGCGCAACAAGATCCTCGCGACGTCGCTGCTGGTCGAGGCGTTCCTGTACGAGGAACAGACGCGCCGCGGTGTATCGATCAAGCACTGGGACGAGTTCAACGACGTGGCCGACCACTGCACGGTGTGCCACAAGTGCGCGACGCCGTGCCCGGTGAAGATCGACTTCGGCGACGTCACGATGAACATGCGCAACCTGTTGCGCAAGATGGGCAAGAAGAAGTTCAATCCGGGCCAGGCCGCGGGCATGTTCTTCCTGAATGCGACCAATCCGCAGACGATCAACGCCGCGCGCGGCGTGATGATGGGCGTCGGCTACAAGGTGCAGCGCTTCGCGAACGACATGCTGAAGAAGGTCGTGACGAAGCAGACGCAGCACCCGCCCGCGACGACCGGCAAGCCGCCCGTCGTCGAGCAGGTGATCCACTTCGTCAACAAGAAGATGCCGGGCAACCTGCCGAAGAAGACGGCGCGCGCGCTGCTCGACATCGAGGACAACAAGATCGTGCCGATCATCCGCAACCCGAAATCGACGACCGTCGATTCGGAAGCGGTGTTCTACTTCCCGGGCTGCGGCTCCGAGCGCCTGTTCTCGCAGGTCGGTCTCGCGACGCAGGCGATGCTGTGGGAAGCCGGCGTGCAGACGGTGCTGCCGCCGGGCTACCTGTGCTGCGGTTATCCGCAGCGCGGCGCGGGGCAGTACGACAAGGCGGAGAAGATCGTCACCGACAACCGCGTGCTGTTCCACCGGGTCGCGAACACGCTGAACTACCTCGACATCAAGACGGTGGTGGTGTCGTGCGGCACCTGCTACGACCAGCTCGCCGGGTATGAATTCGACAAGATCTTCCCGGGCTGCCGGATCATCGACATCCACGAGTTCCTGCTCGAGAAGGGGATGAAGCTCGACGGCGTGACGGGCACGCGCTACATGTATCACGACCCGTGCCACACGCCGATCAAGACGATGGACCCGGTCAAGCTCGTCAACGAGCTGATGGGCACGGAGAAGGACGGTTACAAGATCGAGAAGAACGATCGTTGCTGCGGCGAATCGGGCACGCTCGCGGTCACGCGTCCGGACGTGTCGACGCAGGTCCGCTTCCGCAAGGAAGAGGAGATCCGCAAGGGTGCCGCGAAGCTGCGCAGCATCCCGGTCGTGGCCGACGGCGCGAGCACGGCGGCGCCGGCCGCCGCGGCCGCGAACGGCCCGGACGTGAAGATCCTGACGAGCTGCCCGTCGTGCCTGCAGGGCCTGTCGCGCTACAACGAGGATGCGAACATCGAGGCCGACTACATCGTGGTCGAGATCGCGCGCCAGGTGCTCGGCGAGAACTGGATGGCCGATTATGTCGCACGTGCGAACCATGGCGGGATCGAGCGCGTGCTGGTCTAATGCGGGCATGACGACCGCCCGACCGGGCTTGGGATGAGCGGGCGCCGGCGCGGTAGCGCCGGCGCCCGTCCACATGGGAGCGACGATGGAATGCGTGTTTTGCCGTGAAGACGGCGGCGAGCTGCTTTGGCAGGACGATGCGCTGCGCGTCGTGCTGGCGACGGGCGAGCACGACTACCCGGGCTTCTGCCGGGTGATCTGGGGCGCGCACGTGGCCGAGTTCTCCGATCTCGGCGAACCCGAGCGGGCCCACCTGATGCGCGTGGTCTACGCGGTCGAGCGGGCCGTGCGCCGCGTGATGCAGCCGAACAAGGTGAATCTCGCGAGCCTCGGCAACATGGTGCCGCACGTGCACTGGCACGTGATCCCGCGCTTCTCGAACGACGCCCATTTCCCGCAGCCCGTGTGGGCGCCGCGCCAGCGCAGCGTGTCCGAGGCGCTGCTGCGCTCGCGCGCCGCGCAAGCCTCGCTGCTGCACAATGCGGTGCGCGAGGAAATTCAACGCATGACCGATTCGAGGCAGCCATGAGCGGTTTGACTTCCACGACGCCGATTCCGTCCGGCGTCGTCGTGCACGCGGTGTCGCGCGTGCTCGAATTGCAGTACCCGAACGGCGACAGCTACCGGATTCCGTTCGAGCTGATGCGCGTCTATTCGCCGTCCGCCGAGGTGCGCGGCCACGGGCCCGGTCAGGAGACGTTACAGACGGGCAAGCGCGAAGTGACGATCACCGCGCTCGAGGGCGTCGGCAACTATGCGCTGCAGCCGACCTTCTCCGACGGCCATTCGACCGGCATCTACTCGTGGGATCTGCTGTACGAGCTGGCGACGCAGCAGGACGCGCTGTGGCGCGACTATTTCGACAAACTGAAGGCGGCGGGCGTCGATCGAGACGCCCCGATGCAGGCGGCCGCGGCGCCGCACGGCCACTGCCACTGAAATCGACGGCGCCCGCTCGGCGCCGTCTTGCCATTTACTGAGGATCAACGCGATGAGCAAAACCCACTTCGGCTTCGAAAGCGTCGAGGAAAACGAAAAAGCGAAGAAAGTGGCGGGTGTGTTCCATTCGGTCGCGAGCAACTACGATCTGATGAACGACCTGATGTCGGCGGGCATGCACCGCGCGTGGAAGGCGTTCACGATCGCGCAGGCGAACGTGCGCCCCGGTTTCAAGGTGCTCGACATCGCGGCCGGCACCGGCGACCTGACCAAGTCGTTCGCGAAGGCGGCCGGGCCGACGGGCGAGGTCTGGCACACGGACATCAACGAATCGATGCTGCACGTCGGCCGCGACCGGCTGCTCGACAAGGGCATCGTGACGCCGTCGCTGCTGTGCGACGCGGAGAAAACCCCCTTTCCGGACAACTACTTCGATGTCGTCACGGTCGCGTTCGGCCTGCGCAACATGACGCACAAGGACGCCGCACTGGCCGAGATGCGCCGCGTGACGAAGCCGGGCGGCCGGGTGATGGTGCTGGAATTCTCGAAAGTCTGGGATCCGCTGAAAAAAGCGTACGATCTGTATTCTTTCAAAGTATTACCGTGGCTTGGCGACAAGTTCGCGAAAGATGCTGAAAGTTACCGGTATCTTGCTGAATCTATCCGGATGCACCCCGACCAGGACACGCTGAAGACGATGATGGAACAAGCGGGCCTCGATGCCGTCAAATATTACAATTTGTCAGGTGGCGTGGTAGCTTTACACATGGGAACCAAGTACTAAGGGGTTCTTTCCATACATTCGCCTTACATCTGGAGAAAGTGATGTCCGAATCGCGTTCGTTGTTCAACCGTAGCAAGCCGTCGAAGCCGTGGGCTCGACGGGTCGGCACGCTGCTGATGGTCGGCCTGCTCACGGCCGGCACGTTCGCATCGCTCGACGCCGAAGCCAAGCGCGTAGGCGGCGGGCGCAGCATCGGCCGCCAGAACTCCACCGTCACGCAGCGCCAGGCCACGCCGCCCGCGCAGCAGCCGATGCAGCAGGCCGCGCCGTCGCAGGCGCAGCGTGCAAACCCGGCCGCGCCCGCACCGGCCGCGCAGCCCAACCGTTCGCGCTGGCTCGGGCCGATCGCCGGCCTCGCGGCCGGTCTTGGCATCGCGGCGCTGCTGTCGCACTTCGGTCTCGGCGAGGCGTTCGCCGGCATGATGTCGAACATCATCGTGATCGCGCTGCTCGCGTTCGTCGGCATCTGGCTGATCCGCAAGTTCATGAACCGCCGTCGCACGCAAGAGCCGGCGTACTCGGTCGGCGGCTCGGCTTCGTCGTCGGGCGGCTACTCGCAAAGCCCGTCGTTCCAGCAGGGCAACACCGGCAGCAACTACGCCGGCAGCGGCAGCAGCTACGCGAACGAAGCGCAAGGCGTGTTCGGCGGCGGTGCCGCGGCCACCGGCGCGGCAGCAGGCGCGATGGCAGCGGCGGCGCCGCTCCAGGTGCCGGCGGGCTTCGACACCGAAGCGTTCCTGCGCAGCTCGAAGGTGTATTTCGTGCGCCTGCAGGCCGCGTGGGACCAGGGCAACCTGGCCGACATCCGCGAGTTCACGACGCCCGAAATGTTCGCCGAGATCAAGATCGACCTCGATTCGCGCGGCAACGAGTCGAACCAGACCGACGTCGTGCAGCTCGACGCGGAACTGGTTGCGATCGAGGATCGCGGCATCGAGCAGTCGGCGAGCGTGCGCTTCCACGGCCTGATCCGCGAATCGGCGAATGCGTCGGCCGCGCCGTTCGACGAAGTGTGGAACCTGTCGAAGTCGGGCAGTCAGGGCTGGCTGCTCGCGGGCATCCAGCAGCTCAACACGCACTGAGCGTGACCGGCGGCCGGCGCCGCCGGATGCCCGGGCGACGGCCGCCTCGCTGCGACCGCTTGCCGCTCGGGTGTGCGGTCAGGCACGGTCTGCCAGCGATCCGACGTTACAATAGAAACCCGCGTGGGCGCCCGGCCTGCGCGGGTTTTTTCTTTCCCAGCCCGATGACCTTTGCCGCCAAGCCTTTTGCTGCTGCCGTCAATCACTTGCTCGCGCGCGAATCGTGGGCACGCGACCGCCTGATTCCCTATGCGGGCAAGACTGCCCGGATCGACGTGCCTCCCGTCACGCTCACGCTGCTGGTGCAGCCCGACGGTTATCTGTCTGCCGTCGACGCGCAGGATGCGCAACAGGTCGACGTGTCGATCGCGCTCGCGGGCGATACGGTCGCCGCATTCCTGCAGGGCGGCCAGGCGGCCGTGATGAAGCACGTGAAGATCGAGGGCGACGCGGAATTCGCGACGCAGATCGCGAAGCTGGCCGAGCACTTGCGCTGGGAACCTGAAGAAGATCTCGCGAAGCTGGTCGGCGACGCGGCGGCATACCGGATCGCGACGGTCGTGCGCGACGCCGGTGCACGCGCGCGACGCACCGGCCGCAACGTGCTCGATTCCGTCGCCGAATACTGGCTCGACGAGAACCCGCAAGTCGTCCGGCGCGCGTCGCTCGGCGGCTTCGACGCTGAACTGGCGCGCGCACGCGATGCGCTCGCGCGAGTCGAAAAGCGGGTCGAGCGACTCGAACAAAAAATCGGCGCGCGCACGGGTTCCGGCCCGCGCGGCGCGCACTGAGGGCCGCAGGGCATGCGCATTTTCCGTTTCATCAAGATTGTCTACACCGTCATCCGCTTTGGTCTCGACGAAGTGATGCTGTCCCGGATCGACGACCGGCGCGTGAAGCTGCTGCTGCGGATCACGACGATCGGCCGTCGTTATTCCGATCCGCCCGCCGTGCGGCTGCGTCGTGCGCTCGAAAGCCTCGGCCCGATCTTCGTGAAGTTCGGCCAGGTGCTGTCGACGCGCCGCGACCTGCTGTCGGTCGATTTCGCGAACGAACTCGCGAAGCTGCAGGACCAGGTGCCGCCGTTCGATTCGGCGGTCGCGATTGCGATCATCGAGAAGTCGCTTGGCGCGCCGGTCGACGAGCTGTTCGACGAATTCGAGCGCGAGCCGGTCGCGAGCGCGTCGATCGCGCAGGTGCATTTTGCGAAGCTCAAGCAGGGCGTGCACGCGGGCAAGGCCGTCGCCGTCAAGGTGCTGCGCCCGAACATGCTGTCGGTGATCGATTCCGATCTCGCGCTGATGCGCGACATCGCCATCTGGACCGAACGCATGTGGGCCGACGGCCGGCGCCTGAAGCCGCGCGAGGTCGTCGCCGAATTCGACAAGTACCTGCACGACGAGCTCGACCTGATGCGCGAGGCCGCGAACGGCAGCCAGCTGCGCCGCAACTTCGCGGGCCTCGACCTGCTGCTCGTGCCCGAGATGTTCTGGGATTTCTCGACGTCGCAGGTGCTCGTGATGGAGCGCATGACCGGCGTGCCGATCAGCCAGGTCGAGACGCTGCGCACGGCCGGCGTCGACATCAAGAAGCTTGCGCGCGAAGGCGTCGAGATCTTCTTCACGCAGGTGTTCCGCGACGGGTTCTTCCACGCGGACATGCACCCCGGCAACATCCAGGTGAGCCTCGACCCGAACACGTTCGGCCGCTACGTCGCGCTCGATTTCGGGATCGTCGGCGCGCTGTCCGATTTCGACAAGAACTACCTCGCGCAGAACTTCCTCGCGTTCTTCAAGCGTGACTACCACCGCGTCGCGACGCTCCACCTCGAATCGGGCTGGGTGCCGCCCGAGACGCGTGTCGAGGAGCTCGAAAGCGCGATCCGCGCGGTGTGCGAGCCGTATTTCGACCGTGCGTTGAAGGACATCTCGCTCGGCCAGGTGCTGATGCGCCTGTTCTCGACGTCGCGTCGCTTCAACGTCGAGATCCAGCCGCAACTCGTGCTGCTGCAGAAGACGATGCTGAACGTCGAAGGGCTTGGCCGCTCGCTCGACCCCGAGCTCGACCTGTGGAAGACCGCGAAGCCGTACCTCGAACGCTGGATGACCGAGCAGATCGGCCTGCGCGGCTGGTACGAGCGCTTCAAGGTCGAGGCGCCGCAATGGAGCAAGACGCTGCCGCAACTGCCGCGCCTGATCCACCACGCGATGGCGGCGCGCCATGACGCGCCGCGCGCGGCAAGCGAGGACCTGATGCGCCAGATCCTCGTCGAACAGAAGCGGACGAACCGTTTGCTGCAGGCGCTGCTGATTTTCGGCCTCGCCGTCGGCGTCGGCGCCCTCGTCGCGCGCGTGTTGCTCGCGCTCGCGTACGGCTCATGACCGAAAGGAGCAGGGCGATGTCCGATCCGAAGCAACCGAGCGCACCGACGGCCGCCGATTTCGCGACGCGCGACCCCGGCAATGCGTCGTTCTGGGACGAGCGTTTCGAGCGCGGCGTGACGCCGTGGGAATTCGGCGGCGTGCCCGACGGTTTTCGCGTGTTCGCGCACGGGCTCGCGCCGTGCCCGGTGCTGATTCCCGGCTGCGGCAGCGCACAGGAGGCCGGCTGGCTCGCGCAGGCCGGCTGGCCCGTGCGCGCGATCGATTTCGCCGCGCAGGCGGTGGCCACCGCGAAGGCGCAACTCGGCGCGCATGCGGACGTCGTCGAGCAGGCCGATTTCTTCGCGTACCGGCCGCCGTTCGACGTGCAGTGGGTGTACGAGCGCGCGTTCCTGTGTGCGCTGCCGCCGAGCCTGCGCGCCGACTATGCGGCGCGGATGGCCGGGTTGCTGTCCACGGGCGGATTGCTGGCCGGCTATTTCTTCCTGACGGCGAAACCGAAGGGGCCGCCGTTCGGGATCGAGCGTGCCGAACTCGATGCGCTGCTCGCGCCGCACTTCGAGCTGATCGAGGATTTGCCCGTGACCGATTCGCTGGCCGTGTTCGAAGGGCACGAGCGCTGGCTCACGTGGCGCCGCCGCTGATGCGCGGGCGTAGCGGCCGTTGCCGGACCGCGCCGGGGTTTCGGCTATAATTCAAGGTTTTGCAAGCCGTTTCCAGTTTCCGCGGGAAAAATATCATGCCGATCTACGCCTATCGATGCGAAGCGTGTGGTTTCGCGAAGGACGTGCTCCAGAAGATGAGCGACGCGCCGCTGTCGCAGTGCCCGGAATGCGGGAAGGATGCGTTTCGCAAGCAGGTAACTGCCGCGGGCTTCCAGCTGAAGGGCTCGGGTTGGTACGTCACCGATTTCCGTGGCGGTTCGGGTGGCGCCAGCGCGCCGGCGACCGCGTCGGGTGACGCGGCTGCGGCGACGCCCGCCGCGGCGGAACCGGCAGCGGCCGCGCCGGCCACAGCGAGTTCCGAAAGCACGACGACGAGCGCCGCGCCTGCCCCGGCTGCAGCGCCCGCCGCCAGTAGTTGACCGTCGCGGTCCGACCGGGCCGCGACCACCCCGCGCCGCCGGCGCGGTTCATTGACGGCAGATGATGAAAAAGACGACCCTGAAATCGGTGTTTCTGACCGGCCTGCTGGTTCTCGTCCCGCTCGCGATCACGCTGTGGGTGCTCGGTCTCATCATCGGCACGATGGACCAGACGCTGCTCCTGCTGCCCGAATCGTGGCAGCCCGAGCGGATGCTCGGCTTCCACCTGCCGGGGATCGGCGCGGTGCTGACGCTTGCGTTCATCTTCGTCGTCGGTCTGGCCACGCGGAATTTCGTCGGCCAGAAGCTCGTCACGTGGTGGAATGCGGTCGTGCGCCACATCCCGGTCGTGGGGCCGATCTACACGAGCGTCAAGCAGGTATCGGACACGCTGCTGTCGAGCAGCGGCAACGCGTTCCGCAAGGCGCTGCTGATCGAATATCCGCGCCGCGGCTCGTATACGATCGCGTTTCTGACCGGCACGCCCGGCGGCGACGTGCTCAATCATCTGACGGAAGAATACGTGAGCGTGTATATCCCGACGACGCCGAACCCGACGTCGGGCTTCTTCCTGATGCTGCCGAAGAGCGAAGTCATCGAACTCGACATGTCGGTCGATGCCGCGCTGAAGTACATCGTCTCGATGGGCGTCGTGGCGCCCCCGGCGCCGGCTCCGGCGCCCGCCCGCCGCCCCGTCGAGCCGCCGCTGTAAGTAAAGAATCATCGCCCGGGCCGCGCGTTGCGGCGCCCGTTGATCAAACCGAACGAAAGCAAACATCATGTCGATGCGTACTGAATACTGCGGTCTCGTGACCGAACACCTGCTGGGCCAAACCGTGTCGCTGTGCGGCTGGGTGCAGCGCCGCCGCGATCACGGCGGTGTGATCTTCATCGACCTGCGCGATCGTGAAGGCCTCGTGCAGGTGGTGTGCGACCCGGATCGCGCGGAAATGTTCGCGACCGCCGAAGGCGTGCGCAACGAGTTCTGCGTGCAGGTGAAGGGTCTCGTGCGCAACCGTCCGGAAGGCACGGTCAACGCCGGGCTGAAGAGCGGCAAGATCGAAGTGCTGTGCCACGAACTGACCGTGCTGAACGCGTCGGTCACGCCGCCGTTCCAGCTCGACGACGACAACCTGTCGGAAACGACGCGTCTCACGCACCGCGTGCTCGACCTGCGCCGTCCGCAGATGCAGCACAACCTGCGCCTGCGTTACCGCGTTGCCATCGAGGCACGCAAGTACCTCGACGAGCAGGGCTTCATCGACATCGAAACGCCGATGCTGACGAAGAGCACGCCGGAAGGCGCGCGCGACTACCTCGTGCCGTCGCGCGTAAACGCGGGCCAGTTCTTCGCGCTGCCGCAGTCGCCGCAGCTGTTCAAGCAGCTGCTGATGGTCGCGAACTTCGACCGTTACTACCAGATCACCAAGTGCTTCCGCGACGAGGATCTCCGTGCCGACCGTCAGCCGGAATTCACGCAGATCGACTGCGAGACGTCGTTCCTCGGCGAGCAGGAAATCCGTGACCTGTTCGAAGACATGATCCGTCACATCTTCAAGACGACGATCGGCGTCGAACTCGACGCGACGTTCCCGGTCATGCCGTACTCGGAAGCGATGGCGCGTTTCGGTTCGGACAAGCCGGACCTGCGCGTGCAGCTCGAATTCACCGAGCTGACCGACGCGATGAAGGACGTCGACTTCAAGGTGTTCAGCACGCCTGCCAACGCGAAGGACGGCCGTGTCGCGGCGCTGCGCGTGCCGAAGGGCAGCGAGCTGTCGCGTGGCGACATCGACGGCTACACCGAATTCGTGCGTATCTACGGCGCGAAGGGCCTCGCATGGATCAAGGTCAACGAGAAGGCGAAGGGCCGCGACGGCCTGCAGAGCCCGATCGTCAAGAACCTGCATGACGCATCGATCGCGGCCATCCTCGAGCGCACCGGCGCCGAAGACGGCGACATCATCTTCTTCGCGGCCGACCGCGCGAAGGTCGTCAACGACAGCCTCGGCGCGCTGCGCCTGAAGATCGGCCATTCGGAATTCGGCAAGGCGAACGGCCTCGTCCAGGCCGGCTGGAAGCCGCTGTGGGTCATCGACTTCCCGATGTTCGAATACGACGACGAAGATGCACGCTACGTCGCCGCGCATCACCCGTTCACGAGCCCGAAGGACGAGCACCTCGAGTACCTCGAGACCGACCCGGGCCGCTGCCTCGCGAAGGCCTACGACATGGTGCTGAACGGCTGGGAAATCGGCGGTGGCTCGGTGCGTATCTACCAGGAGGAAGTGCAGAGCAAGGTGTTCCGCGCACTGAAGATCGGCGCGGAAGAGGCTCAGCTGAAGTTCGGCTTCCTGCTGGACGCGCTGCAATACGGCGCGCCGCCGCACGGCGGTATCGCATTCGGTCTCGACCGCATCGTCACGATGATGGCCGGCGCCGATTCGATCCGCGACGTGATCGCGTTCCCGAAGACGCAGCGTGCGCAGGATCTGCTCACGCAGGCGCCGAGCCCGGTCGACGAGCGTCAGCTGCGCGAACTGCACATCCGCCTGCGTCAGCCGGAACAGCCGAAGGCGTAACGCGCTTTCGCCACCCCTCGTGTGTGCGGCGACGCGCACACGACGCACATGAAAAAGGCGCTGCGATGCGCCTTTTTCGTTTTTTGCGGTACAGTCGCAGCACTTGCCGCACGTTCGGAGCACATGCCCGGCGCGCGGCCCTGTGCCGCATGAAACAAAGATGACGAAGCCGCCGAAAATCCCCGAATCCGTTCTCGTCGTGATCTACACGCCCGACCTCGATGTGCTGGTGATCAAGCGTGCCGACCAGCCCGATTTCTGGCAATCGGTGACCGGATCGAAGGACACGCTCGACGAGCCGCTCGCGGCCACCGCCGCACGCGAAGTGGCCGAGGAAACCGGCATCTCGATCGGCACGCCGGACGTGCCCGCCACGGCGCTCGCCGACTGGCGTCACCGGATCGAATACACGATCTATCCGCAATACCTGCATCGTTATGCGCCGGGCGTCACGCGCAACACCGAGCACTGGTTCGGGCTGTGCGTGCCGCATCGCGTCGACGTGACGTTGTCGCCGCGCGAGCATGTCGACCATGCATGGCTGCCGTTCCGCGAGGCGGCCGCGCGCTGCTTCTCGCCGTCGAACGCCGAGGCGATCCTGCAATTGCCCGCGCGCGTGGCACTCGCGCGAGCGCCGCACGGCTCGTCCGCATGACTGCGGAGACCCGCAAGCGTTTCGCGCAATTGCGGCAGATGTTCCTGCAGGAACGCGGCTCCGCGTCGCGGCTCGCGTTCACGGCGGGCAACACGGTGCGGCTGTGCGAGGGCGGCGGCGAGTTCTTTGCGGCACTGATCGAACGGATCGATGCCGCCCGCGAGCAGGTGATGCTCGAAACCTACATCTTCTGCGACGACGCGGCCGGCCGCCCGGTGTCGGACGCGCTGATTCGCGCGGCGCAGCGCGGCGTGCGTGTGCGCGTGATCACCGACGGCATCGGCACCGCGCGCCTGCCGCTGTTCGACACGTGGGTCGCGGCCGGCATCGAGCACAGCATCTACAACCGCTTCCTGTTCGGCCGCTTTGGCTTCTCGCGCACGCACCGCAAGCTCGCGGTGATCGATCACGCGGTCGCGTTCTGCGGCGGCATCAACATCGTCGACGACTACGCGCAGGGCAGCGCGACGCTGCCGTTTCCGCGCTGGGATTTCGCGGTCGAGATGGCGGGGCCCGCGGTGTCCGACGTGCGTGCCGCGTTCGAACTGCAGTGGCACCGGATCCGGTTCGGCCACAAGCCGTATGCGCAATACGCGGCCGGGCTGCACGGCGGCGAGGCGTTCCCCGACATGTTCCGGCGCTGGATGCGCAGCCACCGGTGGATCAAGGCCGGCGCGCTGCGGGTCGTGACGGAGCCGAGCGTCGCGTTCGTCGCGCGCGACAACGTCGTGAACCGTCGCGCGATCGAGAAGGCCTATCTCGCGGCGATCGGCCAGGCGCGCCAGCAGATCCTGCTCGCGAATCCGTACTTCATGCCGGGCCGCAAGCTGCGCCGCGCGCTGACGGGCGCGGCGCGGCGCGGCGTCGACGTGCGGATCCTGGTCGGCCGCAAGGAGTTCGCGGCGCTCGATACGGCCGTGCCGTTCCTCTACCATGCGCTGCTGCGCGCGGGCGTGCGCGTGGCCGAATACGACAAGACGATGCTGCACGGCAAGGTGGCCGTGATCGACGACAACTGGGCGACGGTCGGCTCGTCGAATCTGGACGCGCTGAGTCTGATGCTGAACAATGAGGCGAACGTCGTGCTGGTGCGCTACGATGCAGTGACGAACGAACTGCGCGACGCGATCACGGCCGCGTTCACCGACGGCCGGGAGATCGATCCCGCGCGATTTGCCGCGCGCCCGCGCATCGAGCGTCTGCTGAACTGGCTGGCCTATACGACGTATCGTGTCGTGATGAAGGCGCTGACGGTCGGCGGTTACGACTGACGCGGACTAAGCGTTCGCTTCAAAAAATCTGTCCGCACGTTCGTGCGGAAAAGCCGCTCCGGCCTCGCCGGAATCGCGCAAAATAGCGGCTCGGTTAGACACCGGTTTCTAATAATTTCCTTGTTTCGCGAGCGGCCGCACTCAATAATAGTACGGCCGTTCGATTTTATTCGAACCCCCGAACGGTTACAGAAATAGCTATGCGAAAAGGCGAACAGACGCGTGCCGCGATACTTGAAGCTGCTTTGGACCTCGCCAGCCGTGACGGGCTGGAGGGGCTGACGATCGGCCTGCTGGCCGAGCGCATGCAGATGAGCAAGAGCGGTGTGTTCGCGCATTTCGGATCGCGCGAGGACCTGCAGGTCGAGGTTGTCCGCGAGTATCACCATCGTTTCGAAAACGAGGTGTTCTTTCCGAGCCTGCGCGAGTCGCGCGGTCTGCCGCGTCTGCGGGCGATGCTGGCGCGCTGGATCGAGAAGCGCATCCAGGAGGTGACGACTGGGTGCATCTACATCAGCGGCGCAGTGGAGTACGACGACCGGCCGGACAGCCCCGTGCGCGAGCAGTTGATCGCGAGCGTGACAGCCTGGCGTGCCGCGTTGCTGCGCGCCATTTCGCAGGCGATGGAAGAGGGGCATCTGCGCACGGATACCGATCCGGACCTGATGCTCTTCGAGCTGTACAGCTTCACGCTCGGCCTGCATCACGACGCGCGCTTCCTGCATTCGCCGGACGCCGTGCGCCTCACGTGGGCCGCGCTGGAAAAGACGATTGTTTCGTATCAGAGCGAGAGCCGTTAGCGGCGCGTCAACCGCCCGCCAGGAGCTCGAGCCGTTTTGCCCACCTTTGGAGAGAGTCATGGGACAGTACGCCGCGCCGCTGCGCGACATGCAATTCGTGTTGCACGAGCTTCTGAACGTCGAAGCCGAAGTCAAGCAAATGCCCAAGCATGCGGACCTCGACGCCGACACGATCAACCAGGTCCTCGAAGAAGCGGGCAAGTTCTGCTCCGAGGTGCTGTTCCCGCTGAACCAGGTCGGCGACCGCGAAGGCTGCACGTATGAAGGCGACGGCGTCGTGAAGACCCCGACCGGCTTCAAGGAGGCCTACCAGCAATACGTCGAGGCCGGCTGGCCGGCGCTCGGCTGCGATCCGGACTACGGCGGCCAGGGCCTGCCCGCGTTCGTGAACAACGCGCTCTACGAAATGATGAATTCGGCGAACCAGGCATGGACGATGTATCCGGGCCTGTCGCACGGCGCGTACGAATGCCTGCACGCGCACGGCGCGCCGGAACTGCAGAAGGCCTACCTGCCGAAGCTCGTGACGGGCGAATGGACCGGCACGATGTGCCTGACCGAGCCGCATTGCGGCACCGACCTCGGCATCCTGCGCACCAAGGCCGAACCGTACGGCGACGGCTCCTACTCGATCAGCGGCACGAAGATCTTCATCTCGAGCGGCGAACATGACATGGCGGAGAACATCGTCCACCTCGTGCTCGCGCGCCTGCCGGAAGCGCCGCAGGGCACGAAGGGCATTTCGCTGTTCATCGTGCCGAAGTTCATTCCCGACGCAGCGGGCGAGCCGGGCGAGCGCAACGGCATCAAGTGCGGCTCGATCGAGCACAAGATGGGCATCCACGGCAATTCGACCTGCGTGATGAACCTCGACAACGCGAAGGGCTGGATGGTCGGCGAGCCGAACAAGGGCTTGAACGCGATGTTCGTGATGATGAACGCGGCCCGTCTCGGCGTTGGCGCACAAGGCCTCGGCCTCACGGAAGTCGCGTACCAGAACTCGCTCACGTATGCGAAGGAGCGCCTGCAGATGCGCTCGCTGACGGGCCCGAAGGCACCGGACAAGCCGGCCGACCCGATCATCGTGCACCCGGACGTGCGCCGCATGCTGCTCACGCAGAAGGCCTACGCGGAAGGCGCGCGCGCGTTCACGTACTGGTCCGCGCTGCAGATCGACAAGGAGCTGTCGCACGCCGATGAAGCGGTGCGCAAGGAAGCGGCCGACCTCGTCGCGCTGCTCACGCCGATCATCAAGGCGTTCCTGACCGACAACGCGTTCGAGTGCACGAACCACGCGATGCAGATCTACGGCGGCCACGGCTTCATCTCCGAGTGGGGCATGGAGCAGTACGTGCGCGACGCGCGGATCAACATGATCTACGAAGGCACGAACTCGATCCAGTCGCTCGACCTGCTGGGTCGCAAGGTGCTCGGCGACATGGGCGCGAAGCTGAAGAAGTTCGGCAAGCTCGTCACGGAATTCGCGGAAGCCGAAGGCGTGAAGCCGGAAATGGCCGAGTTCATCAACCCGCTCGCCGACATCGGCGACAAGGTGCAGAAGCTGACGATGGAAATCGGCATGAAGGCGATGCAGAACCCCGACGAAGTCGGTGCTGCCGCCGTGCCGTACCTGCGCACCGTCGGCCACCTGGTGTTCTCGTACTTCTGGGCGCGGATGGCACGCCTCGCACTCGACAACGAAGCGTCGGGCGATCCGTTCTACAAGTCGAAGCTCGCGACGGCCCGCTTCTACTTCGCGCGCCTGCTGCCCGAGACGGCATCGACGATCCGCGCCGCGCGCGCCGGTTCGAAGACGCTGATGGAAGTCGACGAATCGCTGTTCTGATGCGAGTCCGGGCGGTGCGCGATGCGCGCCGCCCGAACGCAACGGTTCCTGGTACTCACTTCGCCGTGCAGCCCCCACCCCTCGCGCTGCACGACATAATCCGGAGACATCCCGTGAGCAATTTCCTGATTCGCAAGGTCGCCGTGCTGGGCGCCGGCGTGATGGGCGCGCAGATCGCCGCGCACCTCATCAACGCGCGCGTGCCGGTGCTGCTGTTCGACCTGCCGGCCAAGGAAGGCCCGAAAAACGCGATCGCGCTGAAGGCGATCGAGAACCTGAAGAAGCTGTCGCCCGCGCCGTTCGGCGTGAAGGACGACGCGAAGTACCTCGAGGCAGCCAACTACGAAGACGACATCGCGAAGCTCGCCGAGTGCGACGTGGTGATCGAGGCGATCGCCGAGCGGATGGACTGGAAGCACGACCTGTACAAGAAGGTCGCACCGCACATCGCGCCGAACGCGATCTTCGCGACCAACACGTCGGGCCTGTCGATCACGAAGCTGTCCGAAGGTTTCTCGGACGAGCTGAAGTCGCGCTTCTGCGGCGTGCACTTCTTCAACCCGCCGCGCTACATGCACCTCGTCGAGCTGATCCCGACCGAGCATACGCGTCCGGAAATCCTCGACCAGCTCGAGACGTTCCTGACGAGCATCGTCGGCAAGGGCGTCGTGCGCGCGAAGGACACACCGAACTTCATCGCGAACCGCGTCGGCATCTTCTCGATCCTCGCGGTGATCACCGAGGCCGCGAAGTTCGGCCTGCGCTTCGACGAAGTCGACGATCTGACGGGTAGCCGCCTCGGCCGCGCGAAGTCGGCGACGTTCCGCACCGCGGACGTGGTCGGCCTCGACACGATGGCGCACGTGATCAAGACGATGCAGGACAACCTCGCCGACGATCCGTTCTTCCCGGTCTACCAGACGCCTGCCGTGCTCGCCGAACTGGTGAAGCAGGGCGCACTCGGCCAGAAGACGGGCGGCGGTTTCTACAAGAAGGAAGGCAAGGCGATCAAGGTGCTCGACGCGAAGACGGGCAGCTACGTCGACGCCGGCGCGAAGGCCGACGAAACCGTCGGCCGCATCCTGAAGCGTCCGCCGGCCGAACGGCTGAAGCTGCTGCGCGAGACGGATCATCCGCACGCGCAGTTCCTGTGGTCGATCTTCCGCGACGTGTTCCATTACATCGGCGTGCATCTCGAGTCGATCGCCGACAACGCGCGCGACGTCGACCTCGCGATCCGCTGGGGCTTCGGCTGGAACGAAGGCCCGTTCGAAGGCTGGCAGGCTGCCGGCTGGAAGCAGGTCGCCGAGTGGGTGCAGGAAGACATCGCGGCCGGCAAGGCGCTCGCGAACGTGCCGCTGCCGTCGTGGGTGCTCGAAGGCGCGGTCGCCGAGAAGGGCGGCGTGCATACGGCCGAAGGCTCGTGGGCGCCGGCTGCGCAGCGCTTCGTGCCGCGCTCGGACCTCGCGGTCTACGGCAAGCAGGTCTTCCGTGCGCCGCTGCTCGGCGAAGCGGGTGCCGATCCGAAGTCGTACGGCAAGACACTGTTCGAGACCGACGCGGTGCGCGCATGGGTCGACGACCGTGCGGGCGAAGATGACGTCGTGATCGTGTCGTTCAAGTCGAAGATGAACACGATCGGACCGAGCGTGATCGACGGCCTCGTGCAGGCGATCGAACTCGCGGAGAAGGACTACAAGGGCGTGGTGATCTGGCAGCCGACGTCGCTGAAGCTCGGCACGCCGGGCGGCCCGTTCTCGGCCGGCGCGAACCTCGAAGAGGCGATGCCCGCGTTCATGATGGGCGGCGCGAAGGGCATCGAGCCGTTCGTGAAGAAGTTCCAGGAAGGCATGCTGCGCGTGAAGTACGCGAACGTGCCGGTCGTCGCGGCCGTGTCGGGCATCGCGCTCGGCGGCGGGTGCGAGCTGATGCTGCACAGCGCGAAGCGTGTCGTGCACGTCGAAAGCTACGTCGGTCTCGTCGAAGTGGGCGTCGGCCTCGTGCCGGCGGGCGGCGGCCTGAAGGAAGCGGCGCTGCGCGCGGCGGAAGCCGCAACGGCCGCGAACGCGACCACCGACATCCTGAAGTTCGTGACGAAGTCGTTCGAGAACGCAGCGATGGCGAAGGTGTCGGCATCCGCGCACGACGCACGTGCGATGGGCTACCTGAAGCCGTCCGACACGATCATCTTCAACGTGTTCGAACTGCTCGACACCGCGAAGAAGGAAGCGCGCGCGCTGGCCGCAACCGGCTACCGCGCACCGCTGCGGGCGAAGGACGTGCCGGTCGCGGGCCGCTCGGCCATCGCGACGATCAAGGCATCGCTCGTCAACATGCGTGACGGCCGCTTCATCAGCGACCACGATTACCTGATCGCGAGCCGCATCGCCGAAGCCGTGTGCGGCGGCGACGTCGAAGCCGGCAGCCTCGTCGACGAGCAGTGGCTGCTTGCGCTGGAGCGCCGTGCGTTCGTCGAGCTGCTCGGTACGCAGAAGACGCAGGAACGGATCATGGGCATGTTGCAGACCGGCAAGCCGGTGCGTAACTGAGCGAGCGGACAACTTTGCATGGGACCGAAGCGGGCGCCGAAGCACCCGCTCCGTCCAACAGGAGTTTGAAATGAGCAAACAATTGCAAGACGCATACATCGTCGCCGCCAGCCGCACCCCGATCGGCAAGGCACCGCGCGGTGTGTTCAAGAACACGCGCCCGGACGAGCTGCTGGTCCACGCGATCAAGTCGGCGGTCGCGCAGGTGCCCGGCTTCGACACGAAGCTGATCGAAGACGCGATCATCGGCTGCGCGATTCCGGAAGCCGAACAGGGCCTGAACGTCGCGCGCATGGGCGCGCTGCTCGCGGGCCTGCCGCAGACGGTCGGCGGCGTGACGGTCAACCGCTTCTGCGCGTCGGGCATCACCGCGCTCGCGATGGCGGCCGACCGCATCCGCGTCGGCGAGTCGGATGCGCTGTTCGCGGGCGGCTGCGAATCGATGAGCATGGTGCCGATGATGGGCAACAAGCCGTCGATGTCGCCGCACATCTTCGATCGCAACGAAGATTTCGGCATCGCGTACGGGATGGGCCTGACGGCCGAGCGTGTCGCCGAACAGTGGAAGGTGAGCCGCGAAGACCAGGACGCGTTCTCGGTCGAGTCGCACCGCAAGGCGCTCGCCGCGCAGCAGGCCGGCGAGTTCAACGACGAGATCGCCGCGTACACGCTCACCGAGCGTTTCCCGAACCTGGCAACGGGCGAAGTCGACGTGAAGACGCGCGAGATCGCGCTCGACGAAGGTCCGCGTGCGGATACGTCGATCGAAGGCCTCGCGAAGCTGCGCGCGGTGTTCGCGAACAAGGGTTCGGTCACGGCCGGCAACAGCTCGCAGACGTCGGACGGCGCGGGTGCGCTGCTGGTCGTGTCGGAGAAGGTGCTCAAGGAGTTCAACCTGACGCCGCTCGCGCGCTTCGTGAGCTTCGCGGTGCGCGGCGTGCCGCCGGAAATCATGGGCATCGGCCCGAAGGAAGCGATTCCGGCCGCGCTGAAGGCCGCGGGCCTGAAGCAGGACGATCTCGACTGGATCGAGCTGAACGAGGCGTTCGCCGCGCAATCGCTGGCGGTGATCCGCGATCTCGGCCTCGACCCGTCGAAGGTCAACCCGCTGGGCGGCGCGATCGCACTCGGCCACCCGCTCGGCGCGACCGGCGCGATCCGCGCGGCGACCGTCGTGCACGGCCTGCGCCGCCGCAACCTGAAGTACGGCATGGTCACGATGTGCGTCGGCACCGGCATGGGCGCCGCAGGCATCATCGAACGTCTGTAAGCGGGACGCGACCATAGCGACGACGGTGCGCGGGCCACGAGCTCGCGCACCGTTTTTTCATTCCGGTAGAGGCAAGTCAAAGGAGACGGTTGTGTCCGAAATTCAAGTGGAACGCGCCGAAGGCGTGATGACGATCACGATCGCGCGCCCGGCGAAGAAGAATGCGCTGACGGCGGCGATGTACCAGACGATGGCCGATGCCCTCGCCGACGCGCAGGAAGACAAGGCGGTCCGCGTGATCCTGCTGCGCGGCAGCGACGGCAATTTCAGCGCGGGGAACGATCTCGAGGATTTCCTGAAGGCGCCGCCAAAGGACGAGACCGCATCGGTGTTCCAGTTCCTCGCGCGGATCAGCAGTGCGCAGAAACCGGTCGTCGCTGCGGTGCCGGGCATCGCGGTCGGCGTCGGCGTGACGATGCTGTTGCACTGCGATCTGGTCTACGCGGCCGATACCGCAGTGTTCTCGCTGCCGTTCGCGCAGCTCGGGCTGTGCCCGGAGGCCGCGTCGAGCGTGCTGCTGCCGCGCCTGGCCGGCCATCAGGTCGCCGCGGAGAAGCTGCTGCTCGGCGAGGCGTTCGACGCACTGGAAGCGCACCGGATCGGCATCGTGAACCGCGTGCTGCCGGCTGCCGAGCTCGACGTGTTCGCGGCGAAGCAGGCGGCGAAGCTCGCGGCGCTGCCGGCGTCGTCGCTGCGCGTGACGAAGGCGCTGCTGAAGGATACGGGCGGCGTGGCGACCGCCGCGCGGATGGCCGAGGAGGCGGGGCATTTCTCCGCGATGCTGCGCGCGCCGGAAGCGCGCGAGGCGATGACGGCGTTCTTCGAGAAGCGCAAGCCGGATTTCCGTCAGTTCGACTGACGGAGCAGGCCGCGCCGGTGGTGGCTTACCGGCGCGATCCCGCCCTTGCGATCAGGCCGTGCCGTAGTCGACGTGGCCGGTTTCGCGGCAGAAGCTGACGAGCCGCAAACCGGCCGCCTTCGCGATGTCGATCGCGAGCGACGACGGCGCGGAGATCGTCGCGACCAGCGGGATGCCGACCCGCGCGGCCTTGCGCACGAGCTCGTAGCTCGCGCGGCTCGACAGGAACACGAAGCCGTCGGTCGTGTCGGCGCGCGACAGCACGAGCGAGCCGATCAGCTTGTCCAGCGCGTTGTGGCGGCCGACGTCTTCGAATGCTGTCCGGATCGCGCCTGTTGCGTCGCACCACGCGGCCGCATGCAGGCCGCCCGTGAGTTGCGTGAGTGCCTGGTGGGCCGGCAGCGCATGTGCTGCGCGTGCCAGCGCGTCGGGCGCGAGGCGCGCGAGAAAGCCCGTGTCGGGCACGCGTTCGGGCGCGAGGTCGAGCAAATCGATGCTTTCGATCCCGCACACGCCGCAGCCGGTGCGCCCCGCGAGCGCGCGGCGCCGGTCCTTCAGCGCGGCGAACGCCTGCTGGACGACTTCCAGGTGCACTTCCGCGTGCGGCAGCGGCGCGTCGGTATGCAGGATCACCTCGATGTCCTTGATGTCGCTGCCGCGCGCGACGATCCCTTCCGAGATCGCGAAACCGACCGCGAACGCCTCGAGGTCGCATGGCGTGCACATCATCACCGCATGCGAGATGCCGTTGAAGACGAGTGCGACGGGCCATTCCTGGCCGACGTAGTCGTGCGCGGTTTCGACGGTGCCGCCGCGCGTGCGGCTGACGGACAGTTCGATCGCGCCGCGCGGTTCGGCGCCCGGTTCGTCGCGCGGTTGATCGATCTTGGTCGGATTCACGAGCACTCCCATTGATTCGAAGCACGGCCGGCGACAATCGTGTCCGCCGCCCGCGCGCAGAGGTTCTAAAATACCTCAGGCAGGCCGGCCGCGCCGGCATCCGCCAAGTCAGGTAACGACCATGGGACTCAGCGACGCTCCGTTGCTATTCAATTTCGAACACGATTCGTCGGAAAACTTCACGTACATCCCGATGATCGTGCGTTTCAACCTCGACCGCTTCGGTTTGCGGATTTCGCTCGAGCAATGGCAGCTGCTGCCGCTCGAGGACCGCAAGCTGCTCGCGCGCTTTCCGGCCGACGACGACACCGCGATCGAGCCCAACTTCGATCATGCGCTGTTCGAGATGCTGCGCACGCATGCCGATCTGGAACCGTCATGGTTCCAGCCGGACGAGCGGCCGACCTGGCGCGCCGTCGATACGGTGCCGGAGTCGCTCGTGCAGCAGAGCGCGCTGGCCGGGCTGTCGGCGCCCGCGCTCGCGCAGTGGCAGCGGCTCGCGCCGTTCCAGCGCTACGTGCTGGTGAAGCTGTCGCGCAAGCCGAAGCTGAATCACGATTTCCTGCCCGCGATGCGGGAGTTCGGGCTGACGGCCACGCACTGACGTGGCCGCGTGCCGCGCCGCAGCGCGGCGCTCGCCCGTCAGAGCGGCGGCAGTTGCCGCGGCTTGCGGTCCGGGCCGGTCGCGACGTATGTGAGCGTCGCTTCGGTGACCTTCACGACTTCGCCCATCAGGCGCATGCGCTGCGCGTACACCTCGACGTCGACCGTGATCGACGTGTTGCCGGTGCGCGTGATGGTCGCGTAGAAGCTCAGCAGATCGCCGACGAACACCGGCTGCTTGAACACGAACGAGTTGACCGCGACCGTCGCGACGCGGCCGTTCGCGCGCTGGCTCGCGGGAATCGAGCCGGCGATGTCGACCTGCGACATGATCCAGCCGCCGAACACGTCGCCGTGGACGTTCGCGTCGTGCGGTTGCGGGACGACGCGCAGCGCGGGCTGCATTTGCGGGAGGTCGAGGGTCGAATCGGTCATGGCGGGGGCTTTCATCCTGTAATAAATAGGCCGCCGCGCGCAGGCAGGCCGGCGAGGCCGCCGGCAGCGGCGCGAAGCGGCTTCTGCGACAATACAACGTTCGCAAATTGTACGAGAAAGCGGGCGAGCCGGCCGCCGATGCACGCGTCCGGCGCAGCCGCCGATCCTTCCCCCCCATGCGCCGATTTCCTGCTTCCGGTGAGCCCGCGCCGGCTTCGACCGGGCCCCGCAACGACTGGCAGACCATCCGGTCGCTGCTGCCGTATCTGGCCACCTACAAATGGCGCGTCGCGCTTGCGCTCGGCTGCCTGATCGGTGCGAAGGTCGCCAACCTTGGCGTGCCGGTCGTGATGAAGCGCATCGTCGACCACCTGTCGTCCGTGCAGCAGCTCACCGCGCTCGGCCGCGCCGAACAGTCGGCCGGCATCGTGCTCGCGGGCGGCGTCGGGCTGCTGGTCATCGCGTATGCGCTCGTCCGGCTGTCGACGTCGCTGTTTACCGAACTGCGCGAGATCCTGTTCTCGAAGGTCACCGAGAGCGCGGTGCGCCAGCTCGCGCTGCAGGTGTTCAGGCACCTGCACGGGCTGTCGCTGCGCTTCCATCTCGAACGCCAGACGGGCGGCATGTCGCGCGACATCGAGCGCGGCACGCGCGGCATCCAGCAAGTGATCTCCTATTCGCTGTACAGCATCCTGCCGACGCTCGTCGAGGTCGGGCTCGTGCTCGGTTTCTTCGTGGTCAAGTACGAGGCCTATTACGCGTACGTGACGTTCGCGGCGCTGGCCACGTACATCGTGTTCACCGTGAAGGTCACCAACTGGCGCACCCACTTCCGCCGCACGATGAACGAGCTCGACTCGCGCGCGAACTCGCGGGCGATCGATTCGCTGATCAACTACGAGACGGTGAAGTACTTCGGCAACGAGGAGTGGGAAGCGCAGCGCTACGACGAGAACCTGAAGCGCTACCGGAAGGCCGCGATCCGCTCGCAGAATTCGCTGTCGGTGCTGAACTTCGGCCAGCAGGCGATCATCGGCACGGGGCTCGTGCTGATCCTGTGGCGTGCGACGCAGGGCGTGCTCGCGGGCAAGCTGACGCTCGGCGATCTCGTGCTGATCAACACGTTCATGCTGCAGCTCTACATTCCGCTGAATTTTCTCGGCGTCGTCTATCGCGAGCTGAAGCAGAGCCTTACCGACATGGACCGGATGTTCGGGCTGCTGTCGTCCGCGAAGGAAGTCGCGGACTTGTCCGATGCGCGGCCGCTCGCGGTGGCCGGCGCGCAGGTGCGCTTCGAGCACGTGAACTTCGCGTACGAGCCGGCGCGGCCGATCCTGCACGACGTGACGTTCACGATCGACGCGGGCACGACGACCGCGGTGGTCGGCCACAGCGGCTCCGGGAAGTCGACGCTGTCGCGGCTGCTGTTCCGCTTCTACGATCTCGATCGGCAGGCCGGCGGCGCGATCCGGATCGACGGCCAGGACATCCGCGACGTCACGCAGGACTCGCTGCGCGCATCGATCGGGATCGTGCCGCAGGACACCGTGCTGTTCAACGATTCGATCTACTACAACATCGCGTACGGCCGGCCGACCGCGACCCGCGACGAGGTGGTCGCGGCCGCGCGCGCCGCGCACATCCACGATTTCATCGAAAGCTTGCCGAAGGGTTATGACACGCCGGTCGGCGAGCGCGGGCTGAAGCTGTCGGGTGGCGAGAAGCAGCGCGTCGCGATCGCGCGCACGCTGCTGAAGGATCCACCGATCCTGCTGTTCGACGAGGCGACGTCGGCGCTCGATTCGCGCTCGGAACGCGCGATCCAGCACGAGCTCGACCAGATCGCGCGGCATCGCACGACGCTCGTGATCGCGCACCGGCTGTCGACGGTCGTGCACGCGCAGCAGATCCTGGTGATGGATCACGGGCAGATCGTCGAGCGCGGCACGCACGACGAACTCGTGCGCGCGGACGGGCTGTACGCGCAGATGTGGGCGCTGCAGCAGCAGCGCGCGGCGGCGGGCGGGGAAGAGGCCGAGGCCGCGTAAGCGGCGGGGCTGCGCGCCGTGGCGCGCGGCAGGAAGGCGGCGGTCTGCCGGAAGGATGTGCGGGCGGCGCCGTGCCGGACCGTCCGTCGTTCGGTTAGTCCGCGGCGCGCAGCCGCGCGTCGAGCTCGCCGAGCTGCGCGGGTGTGCCGACGTTCTCCCAGATGCCTTCGTACAGTTCGCCGCTCGCGCGGCCGGCTTCGATCGTCGCGCGGAAGTACGGTGTCAGTGCGCGTCGCGTGCCGGGTGCGAGATCGCGGAACATGCGCGTGTCGTACAGGCCGATGCTGCCGAACGTGACGCGCTCGCCGCCGTCGAGCGACAGGCGCCCGTCGCCACCGAGCACGAAGTCGCCGGACGGATGGAACGGCGGATTCGGCACCATCACGAGATGCATCGCGGGCGCGTCGAGCGCCGACATGCGCGCTGCACGGATGGCGAGCTTGCCGTAATCGAACTCGGCGAACACGTCGCCGGCCACCGCGACGAACACCGTCGACCGCCCGTCGCGCTCCAGCAGCGGCAGTGCCTGCGCAATCCCGCCGGCAGTCTCCAGCGCGTCGCCCTCGGCCGAATACGCAATCCGCACGCCCCAGCGCGAACCGTCGCCGAGCGCGTCCTCGATCCGCTCGCCGAGCCAGGCGTGGTTGATCACGATCGTCTCGATGCCCGCACGCGCGAGCGCTTCGATCTGCCACACGATCAGCGGCTTGCCGCCCGCTTCGAGCAGCGGTTTCGGGCGGGTGTCGGTCAGCGGGCGCATCCGTTCGCCGCGCCCGGCGGCGAAGATCATCGCCGTGGTCAGGGTGTCGCTCATGTTCGGCTGGGTATCGGGTCGATCGGGTCGGTCAGAACGTATAGCCGACGTCGGCCGGCGCATTGCCCTCGAGCGCGTCGAGCAGCTTCGCGAACGGCACGAGCGGGCGGTAGCGCAGCGCGACCTTGCGCGCATACGTAATGAAGCGCGGCAGGTCGTTCAGGTAGTGCGGCTTGCCGTCGCGGTAATTGATGCGTGCGAACAGGCCGAGAACCTTGATGTGGCGCTGCAGGCCCATCCATTCGAGCTGGCGGTAGAACTCGCCGAAATCGGGGTCGACCGGCAGGCCGGCCTTTTTCGCCTTTTCCCAGTAGTACGCGAAGCAGTCGAGTTCGAACTCCTCGTCCCAGCTGATGAACGCGTCGCGCAGCAGCGACACGACGTCGTACGTCAGCGGCCCGTAGACGGCGTCTTGGAAGTCGAGCACACCCGGGTTCGGCTCGCAGACCATCAGGTTGCGCGGCATGAAGTCGCGCAGCATGAAACCCTGCGGCTGTGCGTGCGCGCTGGCGACCAGCAGCGCGAAGGTGCGGTCGAGCGTGCCGCGCATCGCGTCGGTGACGGGCTTGCCGAGGTGGCGGCCGACGTACCACTCGGGCATCAGCTCCATTTCGCGGCGCAGGAACGCCTCGTCGAACGGCGGCAGCACGTCGGGCTTCGACGTGAGCTGGAAGCGGATCAGCGCGTCGAGCGCGTCGCGCATCAGCGGCTTCGCGGCGGCCGGGTTGGCCGGATCGAGCACCGAGATGTACGACGTGCGGCCGAGGTCCGTCACGAGCATGAAGCCCGCGTCGAAATCGTGGGCCAGCACGTCCGGCACGTGATCGCCGGCCGCGGCGAGCAATTGCGCGACCTGGACGAATTCGCGGCACTTCTCGGGCGGCGGCGCGTCGACGGCGATCACCGTGCCGCCGGGGCTCGTGGCCGATGCGACACGGAAATAACGGCGGAAACTGGCGTCCGACGACGCCGGCGCGAGGGTCGACAGGTCGAGGGCGTAGCGCTTGGCGAGCGGGTGCAGCCACGCGGTAAGCGCTTCGAGGCGGGCGTCGGGCTGGGATGCGGCGGATGGGGGCGTCATGAAACTCGGGGGAGGGGAGAACGTCTTGCCATATAATACCCCACGACTTTTTTGACGCGCCCCGCGTCAGCTTCCGCCGTGCAGGCCCGCCGCCTGTCGCGCCGTCCGCCCGATCGCCTCCCCGGTTTGCGCTCAGCCGCAGTCGCGGTGCGACGGCGCGGCCCGCCGTGTGTGAAGGCGCGGTTGACAAGGGGCGATTCGCCAAACGATAGATGCCGCCCAAACCGCTATTCCCGAATGTTTTCCCCGGTGACGGGGCGCCGCGCAAACGGCGGCTCGCGCTCGCGCTCCTGGCCGTGCCCGGCCTCGTGCCGGCCGTGTCGTACGCGCAGCTGTCGGGCGCGGCCGCGCAGCCGCAGCCGCTCGACTCGCCGTGGGATCTGCGTCTCGCACCCCAGCTTGAGGATCATCCGCTGAAGGACGGCGCGAAGCCGGCCGCCTTCGTGATCGCCGACCACACGAGCGGCACGGCCGAGCAGGATCTTGCCGCGAAGGGTTCGGCCGAACTGCGGCGCGGTGAGGCCATCGTGAAGGCCGACGCGATCCACTACGATCAGGATACCGACATGGCCGATGCGTACGGCCAGGTCAGGGTATTCAATTCCGGCACGTCGTTCGTCGGCCCCGAGGCGCATCTGAAGATCGAGGCGAACCAGGGTTTCATGACGGCGCCGAAGTATCACTTCAACATGACGGGCGGGTCGGGCAGCGCGGAGCGCGCCGACATGCTCGACAACGAGCGCTCGGTATTCTTCAACGGCACCTACACCGCGTGCCAGTGCTCGACGAACCCCGCGTGGTACATCAAGGGCAGCCGCTTCGACTTCGATACGGGCGCCGACGAAGGCACCGTGCGCAACAGCGTGCTGTTCTTCCAGGGCGTGCCGATCTTCGCGAGCCCGTGGATGACGTTCCCGCTGTCGGGCGAGCGGCGCAGCGGCCTGCTGCCGCCGACGTTCTCGGTGAACTCGAGCAACGGGTTCGAGCTGACGCTGCCGTATTACTTCAACATCGCGCCGAACCGCGACCTGACGCTCACGCCGCGCATCATCTCGCGGCGCGGCGTGATGACCGAGGCGACGTTCCGCTACCTGTCGCCGTCGTATTCGGGCACGTTTACGGCCAATTACCTGCCGGATGACCGGCTCGCGCACCGCAACCGCTACGCGATCTACTGGCAGCACCAGCAGAACTTCGGCGGCGGTTTCGGCGGCTACGTCTACTACAACAAGGTCTCGGACAACACCTATCCCGAAGATCTCGGTTCGTCGAACCAGTTCATCAACGGGACGCAGACGCTGTACCAGCAGGAAGCGGGCCTCACGTACAACAACGGCCCGTGGTCGGTACTCGCGCGTTACCAGCACTGGCAGACGCTGCCGCAGTCGATCGCGCCGTACAGCCACGAGCCGCAGTTGAACGTGAAGTACACGAAGTACAACGTCGGTGGCTTCGACTACGGCGCGGAAGCCGACTATTCGCGGTTCCGCATCACGACCGCCGATGCGACCCAGGGCGACCGGATCGTCTTCAACCCGTACATCGCGTACGGCGTGTACGGCCCTGGCTACTTCGTCGTGCCGAAGGTCCAGTACCACTTCGCGTCGTACGACCTGAACTACCTGTCGTCGACCACGCCGAACAGCCCGAAGCGCTTCACCGAGTCGATCCCGACCGTGAGCTTCGATACGGGCCTGATCTTCGACCGCTCGGTGCACCTGTTCGGCCAGGACTTCATCCAGACCCTCGAGCCGCGCCTGTACTACGTGTACACACCGTACCGCGACCAGTCGAACGCGCCGCTGTTCGACACTGCGGAATCGGACTTCGGCCTCGCGGAGATCTACCAGCCGAACACGTTCGTCGGCAACGACCGGATCGCCGATGCGAACCGGATCACGGCCGGCCTCACGTCGCGTTTCATCGATCCGCGCACCGGCGACGAGCGTGCGCGTTTCGTGATCGCGCAGCAGTACTACTTCGCCGATCAGCGCGTCACGCTGAATTCCGGCCAGACCGCCGCGCAGGCGCGCCACTCGGACCTGATCGTCGGCGCCTCGCTGAAGCTCGGCTCGGGTTTCATGTCGGAGACGGCGTTCCAGTACAACCAGAACAACAACCAGCTCGCGAAGTCGAGCATCGGTTTCGGTTACAGCCCGGGCGAGCGCCGCGTGATCAACGTCGGCTACCGCTATACGCGCGCGACCCCCACGCTCGACGGCCAGCCGATCAACCAGTTCCTGGTGTCCGCGCAATGGCCGCTCACGCGCCGCCTGTATGCGATCGGCCGCTTCAACTTCGATCTCGCCGGCGATCGCGTGGTCGACGGTCTGCTCGGCTTACAATACGACGCGGATTGCTGGGCGCTCGGGGTCGGCGTGCAGCGGGCTGCGAACGGCATCAATTCGTCGGGACAGCAGAGTTCGTCGACGCGTTTCATGATGCAGCTCACGCTCAAGGGGTTGTCGACCATCGACAACGGCCTCGTGTCCGCATTCCGCGCCGGGGTGGCTGGCTACACGCCGTTACCGTCGCCGCCGCCGCCGATGTCCCGCTTCAGCAACTACGAGTAACGCCGGCTTGTCTGCACCGGTCAGCACGATTTCAATGGAGTTTCAGTGGCAATGAAGAAAAACCTTCGTTTCGCGGCAGTCGTGTCCAGCCTCGCCGCGTCCGCCGTGCTGCTCGCCGCCGCGCCGGCCGCGGCGCAGGCGCTCGGTTCGCAGGGTGCGCAGCTCGCCGACGAAGTCGTCGCGGTCGTCAACAACGACGTGATCACGAGCCGCGAACTCGACCAGCGCGCCGGCCTGATCGCGCGCCGCCTGCAGCAGCAGAACGCGCCGGTGCCGCCTGACGACCAGTTGCGCGCACAGGTGCTGAACCAGATGGTGCTCGAGCGGATCCAGGTGCAGAAGGCCAAGGACGACGGGATCCGCATCGACGACGCGACCGTGCAGTCCACGCTGCAGCGTCTCGCGCAAGCGAACGGGATGACGCTCGACCAGTATCGCGCCCGTCTCGAGGCGCAAGGCGTGCCGTGGAGCATCTTCACGAGCGATGCGCGCACCGAACTGATGCTGTCGAAGCTGCGCGAGCGCGAGGTCGACGGCAAGATCACCGTGTCGGACGCCGAAGTCGCGAACTACATCGCGAGCCAGCGCGGGCCGAACGCGGCTCAGCAGCAGGACCTGCGCTTCCAGCACATCTTCATCAAGGCGCCGACCAACGCGCCGCAGGCCGACATCGACGTCGCGCAGAAGAAGGCCGAAGCGCTGCTGCAGCAGGCGAAGTCGGGCGCCGATTTCGAGCGGCTCGCGAAGAACAATTCGGAAGCGAACGACGCGAAGAAGGGCGGTGATCTCGGCTTCAAGGCGCCGAGCACGCTGCCGGCCGAAGTCGTCGATGCCGCCTCGAAGCTGCGCCCGGGCGAGGTCAACCCGACGCTGATCCGCGTGCCGGACGGCTTCGAGATCGTGCGTCTCGTCGACCGCCGCCAGAGCCAGGGCGCGACGGCCGCGGCGCCGAAGATCGTCCAGACGCACGTGCGCCACATCCTGCTGCGCGTGGGCGAAGGCAAGTCGGAAGGCCAGGCGCGCCAGCAACTGGTCGACATCCGCAAGCAGGTCGAGGCCGGCGGCGATTTCGCGAAGTTCGCGCGTACCTACTCGCAGGACGGTTCGGCGTCGCAGGGCGGCGATCTCGGCTGGATCAGCCCGGGCGAGACCGTGCCGGAATTCGAGCGTGCGATGAACAACCTGCAGGACGGCCAGATCAGCCAGCCGATTCGTACCGAATACGGCTACCACCTGATCCAGGTGCTGAACCGCCGCGACGCGGAAGGCTCGGTGCAGCAGCAGATGGACATCGCGCGTCAGGCGATCGGCCAGCGCAAGGCCGAGCAGGCGTATGCGGACTGGCTGCGCGAGCTGCGCGATTCGTCGTACGTTCAGTACAAGATCGGCGGCGCCGGTCCGGCCAACTGAGCGAGCTTCGGATGACCACGCCCGCGCTGCAGATCGCGATCACGACTGGCGAACCCGCGGGAGTCGGCCCGGAGCTGACCGTGCAGGCGCTGCGTGACGCAGCGCAGCGCTGGCCCGACGCGCATTTCACCGTGCTCGGCGATGCGGCGCTGCTCGACGCGCGTGCGGCAGCCGTGGGCGCCGACCGCACCACGCTTGCCGGTGGCGGGCAGGTGTCGGTCGCGCATTGCGCGCTCGCCGTTCCCGCTCAGGCGGGCAAGCTCGACGCGGCGAACGGCCGGTACGTGCTCGGGCTGCTGGACGCGGCGATCGACGGCGCGCTGGCAGGCCGGTACGACGCGATCGTTACCGCGCCGCTGCAGAAGAGCACGATCAACGATGCGGGCGTGCCGTTCACCGGCCATACCGAATACCTGGCGGAGCGCACGCATACGCAGCGTGTCGTGATGATGCTGGCGGGCACCGGCGACAAGCCGCTGCGCGTCGCGCTCGCGACGACGCACTTGCCGCTGAAGGACGTGTCGGCCGCGCTGACGATCGACGGGCTCGTCGAGACGCTCGCGATCATCGATCGCGACCTGCGGCGCGACTTCGGTCTCGCCGCGCCGCGCATCCTCGTGACGGGCCTCAACCCGCACGCAGGCGAGAACGGTTATCTCGGCCGCGAGGAGATCGACGTGATCTCGCCGGCGCTGGCCCGCGCGCAAGCGCAGGGCATCGATGCGCGCGGCCCGTATCCGGCCGACACGCTGTTCCAGCCGCGCCATCTCGCGGACGCCGATTGCGTGCTCGCGATGTTCCATGACCAGGGTTTGCCCGTGCTGAAGTACGCGACGTTCGGCGAGGGCATCAACGTGACGCTCGGGCTGCCGATCATCCGTACGTCGGTCGATCACGGTACCGCGCTCGATCTGGCCGGCACGGGCCGCGCGGATCCGGGCAGCATGATTGCCGCGCTCGACACGGCCGTCACGATGGCGCGCCATCGCCGCGCCGCCTGACGCGGCCCGGCCTCACCTCATTCGTCGTATTTTTCGCTTTACTCAGTCGATGTCGAACAGCAGACAGCACCAAGGCCACTTCGCGCGCAAGCGCTTCGGGCAGAACTTCCTCGTCGATCACGGCGTGATCGACTCGATCGTGTCGACGATCGGTCCCGCGCGCGGCCAGCGCATGGTCGAGATCGGCCCCGGGCTCGGCGCGCTGACCGGGCCGCTGATCGAGCGCCTCGCGACGCCCGAGGCGCCGCTGCATGCGGTCGAGCTCGACCGCGACCTGATCGGGCGCCTGCAACAGCGCTTCGGCGCGCTGCTCGAGCTGCACGCGGGCGACGCGCTCGCGTTCGACTTCCGGTCGCTCGCGGTGCCCGGCGACAAGCCGTCGCTGCGGATCGTCGGCAACCTGCCGTACAACATTTCCAGCCCGTTGCTGTTTCACCTGATGACGTTCGCCGATGCGGTCATCGACCAGCATTTCATGCTGCAGAACGAAGTCGTCGAACGGATGGTCGCGGAGCCGGGCACGAAGGCGTTTTCGCGGCTGTCGGTGATGCTGCAGTACCGCTACGTGATGGACAAGATGCTCGACGTGCCGCCGGAATCGTTCCAGCCGCCGCCGAAGGTCGATTCGGCGATCGTCCGGATGATTCCGTACGAGCCGCACGAACTGCCCGACGTCGATCCCGTGCTGCTCGGCGAAATCGTCACCGCCGCGTTTTCGCAGCGCCGCAAGATGCTGCGCAATACGCTCGGCGACTACCGCGAGACGATCGATTTCGATGCGCTCGGCTTCGATCTCGCGCGCCGCGCGGAGGACGTGAGCGTGGCCGAATACGTCGGCGTCGCGCAGGCGCTCGCGGCGCTGCGCAAGGCCGGGTAACGCACGCCGCCCGAGCCGGAGCGGAAGTATCGATGAGGCTGCCCGACGGGGCAGCCTTTTTTATTGCATGCGTGCCGTTCGCACGCCGGGGTCGGGCCGCCGCTCGTCGTCACGCCCGCCTGCGCGGCGGCGCGTTGACCAGCGCGATGCCGGTCAGCACGAGCGCGGCCGCGGACATGAAGCGCCAGCCGACCGATTCGCCGAGCAGCAGCACGCCGAACGCGACGCCGAACAGCGGCGACAGGAATGTGAACACGGACAGCCGCGACGCGCTGTAGCGCGTCAGCAGCCAGAACCACGACAGGTAGCTGACGAACGCGACGATCACCGACTGGTACGCGAGGCTCGCCACCGCGACCGGCGTGACGTGCGCGAACGATACCTGGCCGAACAGCGCGGCGAGCGCGACCAGCACGACGGCGGATACCGCGAGCTGGTAGAACAGCGTCTTGCTCGCGCTTGCGCGCGCGAGCGCCGTCGAGCGCACGACGACCGTCGTCGCGGCCCACATCGCACCGCCGAGAATGCCGAGCGCGTCGCCGGCCAGGCCCGCCAGCACGGATGCGCCGGGCGCGCGCGGCTTCAGGAAGCCGTCCGCGAACGCGAGCGCGATGCCGGCGAACGCGAGGCCGACGCCGACCCACTGCGTGCGCTGCAGCCGTTCGCCCGGCGCGAACAGGTGCAGCCCGAGCGCGGTGAAGCACGGTGCCGTGTACAGGAAGATCGCCATGTGCGACGCGCTCGTCAGCGTCAGCCCGAAGAACACGCAGACGAATTCACCGGCGAACAGCGTACCGGCCGCGAGGCCCGCGCGGAACGTGCCGTCCGCCTGGAACAGCGGCGTGCCGCGCGCGCGGGTCCAGCCCCACAGCAGCATCGCGGCGATCACCGAGCGCAGCCCGGCCTGGAACATCGGCGCGATCGCGGCGTTGGTGCTCTTGATCGCGACCTGCTGGAAGCCCCAGATCGCGCACAGCAGCAACATCAGGCCGACGGCGCGCGTGTCGAGCGCGCGGCGCACGGGGGCGGCGGCGAGCGCGGTCATCGGCGCGCCTCGCCGGTCCGGCACGGCGGCCGCGAGGTCGGGTGAGCGGCGCGTCCGGCGCGCTCGAATGGACGGTTTCGCACGGCAGTGTGGCTGAATGAGAGGGTGGTCGCTTTGGCGCGCGGGCCGCATGCCCGCTTTTGGTGCGAAGTGGAGGGATGTTACCCGATCGGCGGGGGAGCAGGGGTGGGCCAGGTTGTGCTGTTCGTCGCTGCGGCGATCGCGCACGCGGATATCGAACCGCAGCGCGGTATCGGTCACTGCCGGCCGGGCGTCCCCGGCGAAGTTCACCCGTCTCTGGTAGAGTTTCCGGTTCTGGAAAGGCCCCCACAGGAGTACAAGACATGCGTTTGCTGCATACGATGCTGCGAGTCGGCGATCTCGACCGCTCGATCAAGTTCTACACCGAATTGCTCGGCATGAAGCTGCTGCGTCGCGAGGATTATCCGGAAGGCAAGTTCACGCTCGCGTTCGTCGGCTACGAAGAAGAAAGCACGGGCACCGTGATCGAGCTGACCCACAACTGGGACACGCCGTCCTACGATCTCGGCAACGGCTTCGGCCACCTGGCGGTGGCGGTGGAGGATGCCTACGCGGCGTGCGAGAAGATCAAGGCGCAAGGCGGCAAGGTCACGCGCGAAGCGGGCCCGATGAAGCACGGCACGACCGTGATCGCGTTCGTCGAGGATCCGGACGGCTACAAGATCGAGTTCATCCAGAAGAAGGCGCACTGAGCGCCGGATGAACGCACCGCGGCGCGCGATGCGCGCGGCGGTGGCGTCAACGGGCGGTGCGGGGTGACCCGCATCGCCCGTTCGCGTTTACGGCAACGCGAAGGGCGTTACAGCGACGGCAGCAGCTCGGGCGGATGATGCTTGAGCGTGTGCCGTGCCTCGCGGAACTCGGGGAAGATCGATTCGACGGTCTGCCAGAAGGCCGGGCTGTGGTTCATCTCGCGCAGGTGCGACAACTCGTGCGCGACGACGTAGTCGATGATCGACATCGGGAAATGGATGAGCCGCCAGTTCAGGCGGATCTTGCCGTCGCTCGAGCAACTGCCCCAGCGCGTCGCGGCCGACGACAGCGCATACATCGAATAGGTGACGCCGAGCATTTCCGCATAGACCGCGAGGCGTTCGCCGAAGATCCGCTTGGCTTCGCCCTGCAGCCAGCCCTGCACGCGATCCTTGATCTGCTGCATGTCGGCCTGCACGGGCAGCGGCAGCGAGAGCCGCAGCGCTTCGGCATCGAACGCGACGGTGCCCGCGCCGAGCGCGATCGTGACCGTCTTGCCGAGATACGGAAGCTGCGCGCCGTCGCGCCAGTCGATCTGCGGCAGCGCGCGCTGCTCGGTGCGCGTCTTCCACTCGGCGAGCTTCGCGAAGATCCAGCGCTGTTTCTCGGAGATCGCGGCCTCGATGTCGGCGAGCGTGACCCAGCGCGGTGCGGTGATCGACAGCCCGCTGCCGTCGATCGTGAAGCCGATCGTGCGGCGTGCCGAGCGCTTCAGGCGGTATTCGAGCACGCGGCTGTCGAGGGCGAACGTGCGCACGCGCGAGCGGTCGGGTGCCGGGCCCGGATCGAGAGGCGCTGCGGGCACCGCTTCGGGCGGCGCCGGCGGTTTGGCGGGCGCCGACGGTGCGGCGGCCGGCCCGTCGAAGAGCGGCAGATCCATCTGGCGATGATCGAGGGCCACGACGGCTGGCCGTGGCCGCGGACGCTGTTTCATCAGTTCGCTTCTTGTTGTCGTATGCAACGGCTGCAATCCGCGGGATTCAGACGCGCGCGGCATCGCGCGTGCCTGCATTGCCCGCCTGGCGATAGGAGTCGGGATCGATGCGGCGCATTTCCGCTTCGATCCATGCTTCGACCTGCGAGTTCAATGCATCGGGCGTCAGCCCCTCGACGGGGATCGGCTTGCCGATCGACACGGTGACGACGCCCGGGAATTTCGTGAACGAGTTGCGCGGCCACACCCGTCCTGCATTGTGCGCGATCGGCACGACGGGCGCGCCGGTTTCGATCGCGAAGCGTGCGCCGCCCGTCTTGTACTTGCCCTGCTTGCCGACCGGCGTGCGCGTGCCTTCGGGGAACATGATCATCCACGCGCCTTCCGACAGGCGCTTCTTGCCCTGGCGGATCACCGAGGTGAACGCGTGCTTGCCTTCCTTGCGGTTGATGTTGACCATGTGCAGCAGCCCGAGCGCCCAGCCGAAGAACGGCACGTACAGCAGCTCGCGCTTGAACACGTAGCAGAGCGGCTTCGGCATCAGCGCCGGAAACGCGAGCGTTTCCCACGCGGACTGATGCTTCGACAGCAGCACGGCCGGGCCGTCGGGCAGGTTGTCCATCCCTTCGATCCGGTAGTGGATGCCGTTCAGCCAGCGCACGACCCACAGCGTCGACTTGCACCAGCCGGCCGCCATCCAGTAGCGCGCGTCGGGGCGCATGAACGGGAACGCGATGAAGCACGCGGTGGCGTACGGCACCGTGTACACGATGAAGTAAATCAGCAGCAGCAGGGAGCGGACGAAGCGCATCGGCGTGAGTCTGGCGTTAGGGAGGATGCGCGCGGCGGCTGCATCACTCGTGTTCGTGTGAAAGGAAATCGAGCGCGAACGCGCGCAGGTCGTCGTGGACCTTCGTGCCGGGCGGCAAATTGCCCGCGGCGTGCGTTTTCTTGCCCTTGCCGGTCAGCACGAGGTGCGGCTGGAAGCCGACCGCGACGCCGGCCTGCAGGTCGCGCAGCGAATCGCCGACGACCGGCGTGTGATCGGGATCGATCTCGAAGCGTTCGGTGATCATCTGCATCATGCCGGGATTCGGCTTGCGGCAGTCGCAGTGATCCTCGGCCGTGTGCGGACAGAAGAACACTGCGTCGATGCGCGCGCCGACCGCGGCCGCCGCGCGATGCATCTTCAGGTGCATCTCGTTGAGCGCGGCCATGTCGAACAGCCCGCGACCGATGCCGGACTGGTTGGTCGCGACCACCACGCGATAGCCTGCGTGGTTGAGCCGGGCGATCGCCTCGAGGCTGCCGGGCAGCGCGATCCATTCGTCGGGCGTCTTGATGAACGCATCCGAATCGACGTTGATCACGCCGTCCCGGTCGAGGACGACGAGCTTTCGGTTGGGGCTGGTCGGCATCGTGCGGCCCTTATGCGGCGAGCTTCGAGATGTCGGCGACGCAGTTCATCTGCTGGTGCAGCGCGGACAGCAGTGCGAGACGGTTCGCTCGCAGCGCGGGATCCTCCGCGTTGACCATCACGTCGTTGAAGAACGTGTCGACCGGCACGCGCAGTGCGGCGAGCGCCGACAGCGCGCCCGTGTACGCACGCGCCTCGAGCTGCGACTGCACGTGCGGCGTCACGGCCGTGAGCTGTTCGTGCAGCGCCTTCTCGGCGGGCTCGACGAGCAGCGCCGGCTGCACCGCGCCGTTCGCGCCGCCTTCCGACTTCTTCAGGATGTTCGAGATCCGCTTGTTCGCGGCCGCGAGCGCTTCGGCTTCCGCGAGGCGCGTGAACTCGCGCACCGCGTCGAGGCGCGCGACGAGATCGTCGACGCGCGTCGGGTTCAGGCTCAGCACCGCGTCGACCTCACCGGCCGAATAACCGCGCTCGCGCAGCAGGCCGCGCAGGCGATCCATGAAGAACGCGAAGATGGCGTCGGTCGATTCGGCCACGCCCGGCACGCCTTCGAAGCGCGCATGGGTCGTGCGCAGCAGCGACACGAGATCGAGCGGCAGCTGCTTCTCGAGCAGCAGGCGCAGCACGCCGAGCGCGTGACGGCGCAGCGCGAACGGATCCTTCTCGCCGGTCGGCGCGAGGCCGATGCCCCAGATGCCGACGATCGTCTCGAGCTTGTCGGCGAGCGCGACGGCGGTCGACACGGGCGTGGTCGGCAGCGCGTCGCCGGAGAAGCGCGGCTGGTAATGCTCGGCGCATGCGAGGGCGACGTCGTCGGCTTCACCGTCGTGGCGCGCGTAGTACGTGCCCATCGTGCCCTGCAGTTCCGGGAACTCGCCGACCATGTCGGTCAGCAGGTCGGCCTTCGCCAGGCGCGCGGCACGCTGCGCGTGCGCGGCGTCGGCGCCGATCGCGGGTGCGATCTCGCCGGCCAGCGCCTCGAGGCGCTCGACGCGCGCGAGCGCCGAACCGAGCTTGTTGTGATACACGACGTTCGCGAGCTGCGGCACGCGGTCGGCGAGCGGCTTCTTCTTGTCCTGCTCGAAGAAGAACTTCGCATCGGCGAGGCGCGGGCGCACGACGCGCTCGTTGCCTTCGATGATCTCGCCCGGCGTCTTGGTCGCGATGTTGGACACGATCAGGAAGCGCGAGCGCAGCTTGCCTTCGACGTCGGTCAGCGCGAAATACTTCTGGTTCGTCTGCATCGTGAGGATCAGGCATTCCTGCGGAACCTGCAGGAATTCGTCCTCGAAGCGGCACGGGTACACGACCGGCCATTCGACCAGCGACGTCACTTCGTCGAGCAGCGATTCGGGCATCACGACCGTGTCGCCGTTCGCGTGTTCGTTCAGCTGCGTGCGGATCGTTTCGCGGCGGTCGACGAAGTGCGCGATCACGCGGCCCTTGTCGCGCAGCGTGTCGGCATAGGTGCTCGCGTGCTGGATCGCGACGAGGCCGTCGGACAGGAAGCGATGGCCGAGCGTGGTGTCGCCGGCGTCGATGCCGAACGCGGTGACGGGCACGATGCGATCGTCATGCAGCACCGTGAGGCGATGCACGGGGCGCACGAACTTCACGTCGGAGCCGTCCGGGCGCTGGTAGGTCATGAACTTCGGGATCGGCAGCTTCGCGAGCGTTTCGTCGAGCACGGCCTGCAGGCCGTCGGCGAGCGTCGCGCCGGCTGCCGAATAGTTGACGAAGAACGCTTCGGCCTTGCCGTCCTGCGCGCGCTCGAGATCGGCGATCGACAGGTTCGGATGGCCGAGCGCCGCGAGCTTCTTCGCGAGCGGGGCCGTCGGCTTGCCTTCCGCGTCGAGCGCGACCGACACGGGCAGGACCTTTTCGCGGACCTGCTTGTCCGGCGCGACGGCGCGCACGTTCTGCACGACGACGGCGAGGCGGCGCGGCGTGGCGTAGCGTTCGAACACGAGTTCGCCTTCGACGAGGTCGCGCGCCGCGAGGCGTTGCGCGAGACCTTCGGCGAATGCGTCGCCGAGGCGCGCGAGGGCCTTCGGCGGCAGCTCTTCGGTCAGCAGTTCGACGAGCAGGGGGGCGGGATGATTGTGCGTCATGTTTGGAATAAATCTCGTCTCGTCAGTCCTGATCGATCTTGCGTTCGACCTTGAGCGGCGGCGCCCATGCCGGTTGCGCGGCGTCCTGGGCGTCGGTGGTGAGGCCCGGCACGCCCGGCGGGTTGCCGAGCATCGGGAAGCCGAGCTTCTCGCGCGAGTCGTAATAAGCCTGTGCGACGAGACGCGACAGCGCGCGGATGCGGCCGATGTATGCCGCGCGTTCGGTCACCGAGATCGCGCCGCGCGCATCGAGCAGGTTGAACGTGTGGCCGGCCTTCAGCACGAGTTCGTACGCGGGCAGCGCGAGCTGCGCGTCGATCATCCGCTTCGCTTCGGCTTCGTAGCTGTTGAAGAACGTGAACAGCAGATCGACGTTCGCGTGCTCGAAGTTGTAGGTCGACTGCTCGACCTCGTTCTGGTGGTAGACGTCGCCATACGACAGGCGGCGCAGCTCGGGGCCGTTCGGGCCTTGCTCTTCCCACTCGGTCCACACGAGGTCGTACACGTTCTCGACCTTCTGCAGGTACATCGCGAGGCGCTCGAGGCCGTACGTGATTTCGCCGAGCACGGGCTTGCATTCGAGGCCGCCGACCTCCTGGAAATACGTGAACTGCGTGACTTCCATCCCGTTGAGCCACACTTCCCAGCCGAGGCCCCACGCGCCGAGCGTCGGGTTTTCCCAGTCGTCCTCGACGAAGCGCACGTCGTTCTGCTTCAGGTCGAAGCCGAGCGCTTCGAGCGAGCCGAGGTACAGGTCGAGGATGTTCTCCGGCGCCGGCTTGAGCACGACCTGGTACTGGTAGTAGTGCTGCAGGCGGTTCGGGTTCTCGCCGTAGCGGCCGTCCTTCGGGCGGCGCGACGGCTGCACGTAGGCGGCGCGCCACGGCTCGGGGCCGACCGCGCGCAGGAACGTGTGGACGTGCGACGTGCCCGCGCCGACTTCCATGTCGATGGGCTGGAGCAGAGCGCAACCCTGCTTGTCCCAGTAGGACTGCAGCGTCAGGATGATTTGCTGAAACGTAAGCATGAAGAGCCTTCGTGGCGCTGGCGCTCCGTTGCGGGCGGCGCTCCGGGCGGGCCCGGAGGGTCGGCTCGCGCGGCGGCGCGGCTTGTTAGTGTGCTGAAACGCGTAATTTTACCGGATCGGCGACCGGATGCGGCCGGAACGCGGCAGAAGACCCCGTCGCGCCTGTTCGGGCCGCACGTTCCGCGCCGCTTCGCGCGGGCGTTAAGATGCGCATATTGCGGCGCGCGGCGCGTGCCGCGCCACCGCTTGCCGATCCCGATTGCATGGACGATTCGACCGACATCCTCATTCCGCTGCTGCCGCCATTCCTCGCGTTGCTCGGGCAGGCCGCCGATGCGCAGGCGCGCGGCGAACGCGCCGCGCACGATCTGTGGCTCGCCGCCGCCGCCCATCTGCATGCGGTCGACGCCGATGCGCTCGCGCAGCTCACGGTGGCGCTCGTCGCGCGGCAGCGCGTGGCCGACGCGCTCGCGCTCGCCGAATGCGCGGCGCGCGTGCGGCCGGGCGCGGCCACGCACTTCAATCACGGCTACGCGCTGCAGATGGCCGGCCGCCACGCGGACGCCATCGCGCCGTACCGCGCCGCGCTGGCGGTCGATGCCGGCTGGCCGTCGCTGCGCAACAACCTCGCGATCGCGCTGCGGCTGTCGGGCGGCGACCGCGCGGAGGAGATCGCACTGCTCGACGCGGCCGTGATTGCCGATCCGCGCGACGTGCAGGCGTGGATCAACCTCGTCGTCGCGCGGATCGCCACGCACGACCTGGACGGCGCGCTCGCGTGCGCCGCGCGGCTCGCGGACCTCGCGCCCGACAACGGGCTCGCGATGAACAACGTCGCGATGGCGATGAAGGAGGCGCAGCGCTGGGACGATGCCGAGCGTTATGCGGTGCGCGCGTGCGAGCTGGCGCCCGACGATGCGTCGTTCCGTTTCAATCTCGCGATCATCCAGCTCGTGCGCGGCAATTACGCGGCCGGCTGGCACGGCCACGAGGCGCGCTGGGACGGCGCGGGCGAGCTGCGCGGCCGCCGGCCGGTGCTGCCGGGCCCGCGCTGGCAGGGCGAGCCGCTCGCGGGCAAGACGCTGCTCGTGTGGGGCGAACAGGGGCTCGGCGACGTGCTGCAGTTCAGCCGCTTCGTCGCGCCGCTCGCCGAGCGCGTGCATCGCGAGGGCGGCCGGCTCGTGTGGAATACGTTCCCGCAGGTCGGCACGCTGATGCAGCGCAGCCTCGGCGCGCATGCGGACGCGTTCGGCGCGGGCGGCGGCGTTGACGTGCTGCCCGCATTCGATTACGAAGTGCCGCTGATCGGCCTGCCGCTGATGCTCGGCATGGAGAACGAAACGCTCGGATCGTCGGTGCCGTACCTGCGGGCCGATCCGCGCGCAAGCGATGCGTGGCGCGCGCGGCTCGCGGGCGACGGCCGGCTGAAGGTCGGGCTCGTGTGGACCGGCAGTGCGGGCCACCAGCGCAATCCGTTCCGGCGCGTCGGGCTCGAGCGTTATGCCGATGCGTTCCGCGGGATCGACGGCGTCGCGTTTCATTCGCTGCAGCCAGGCGCGCACGCGGATGTCGCGGCGGCGCGCGCGGCCGGCTTCGCGATCGAGGACTGGACGGCGGAACTGACGAGCTTCGACGATACGGCCGCATTCATCGGCGCGCTGGATCTGGTGATTACCGTGTGTACGTCGGTTGCGCACCTGTCGGGCGCGCTCGGCGCGCGCACCTGGGTGCTGCTCGACGTGAATCCGCACTGGCCGTGGCTGCTCGAGCGCCGCGACAGCCCGTGGTATCCGACCGCGACGCTGTACCGGCAACGGACGTTCGGCGCGTGGGAACCGGTGATGGAGGACGTGAGCGGCGACCTGCGGAGCCTGGCCGCGCAGCCGGCGCGGCAGGCCTGAGCGGCCGACCGGTTCGCGGTCACGGGGCGCTCCGCGCAGCGGCGGCCTCCACGCAGTGCGCGGCGACCGCCCGCTGCGTCAGGCCTGCTGGTCGTCGCCGTTCTTGCGGCCGTTGCGCCGGCGCAGCCCGGGCCCGAACGTGAAGCCGAACGCGAGCAGCACGAACGACACCGCGAGCACGATGTTGTTGCCGCTCGTCACGTAGGGTGTGAAGCCGCTGGTGCCTTCGATCCGCACGTCGAGCGAGCCGATCGTGAACGGCTTCAGCTGACCGAGCACACGGCCGTGCGCGTCGATCGCGGCCGTCATCCCCGTGTTGGTCGAGCGCAGCATCGGCCGGCCCGTCTCGAGCGAACGCATCCGCGCGATCTGCAGGTGCTGGTCGAGTGCGATCGTGTCGCCGAACCACGCGAGGTTCGTCACGTTGACGAGCACGCCCGGCGGCTGCGGATTGTCGCGGATCGTCGCGGCGATTTCCTCGCCGAACAAGTCCTCATAGCAGATGTCGGCCATCACGGGCTGGTTGTGCACCAGGAACGGCTTCTGCACGGGCGCGCCGCGCGCGAAATCGCCGAGCGGCATCTTCATCAGGTCGACGAACCACCGGAAGCCCCACGGGATGAATTCGCCGAAGGGCACGAGGTGGTGCTTGTCGTAGTGATAGATGTCGCGCGAGTTCGGCGTCACGCCGTACAGGCTGTTCGTATAGTCGACGTAACGACCGTCCTCGGTCACCGACGCGCCGACCGCGCCGAACAGCACGGCCGAGCCCGTCGTGTCGCTGAACTTGCGGATCGCGACGGCGAACGGCTCGGGCAGCTCCTGGATCATCACCGCGATCGCGGTCTCGGGCGTGACGATCAGGTCGGCCGGCTTCTCGATGATCATCTGCTGGTACATCTTGATCGCCGCGTCGATGCCCGCTTCCTCGAACTTGATGTCCTGCTTCACGTTGCCCTGCAGCAGCCGCACGGTGAGCGGCGCGTTCGCGGGCACGGTCCACGTGACCTGCGACAGCCCGAGGCCGGCCGCGACGAGCGCGACGGCGATGCCGGCCGGCGCGGCAATGCGCACGCGCGCGTTGCCGCCGGCGCCGCTTTCATGCGCGTCCGACGGGCGCGCGGCGGCGAGCGCCTGCACGACCAGCGCGGCGAACAGCGCGAGCACCCACGCGATCCCGTACACGCCGACGATCGGCGCGAAGCCCGCGAACGGGCCGTCGACCTGCGGGTAGCCGCTCGCGAGCCACGGAAAGCCGGTGAACAGCGTGCCGCGCAGCCATTCACTGAAAGCCCACGCGCTCGCGAACGCGAATGCGCCGTGCCAGGTCGGCGAGAACGGCCGCGGGTCGGGGTCGCGGCGATGCCACGCATGGCCCGCGCAGAATGACCACAGCCCGGCCGAGAACGCCGGGTACAGCGACAGGTACAGCGAGAACAGCACGAGCGCGCCGCCCGCGAGCGGCGCGGCCATCTCGCCGTACACGTGCATGCTGATGTAGAGCCACCAGATGCCGCTGATGAAGTTGCCGAAGCCGAACGCGCCGCCCGTGAGCGCGGCGCCGCGCCAGCTCGACGTGCGCGTCAGTTGCGCGAAAAACCAGACGAATACGACGAGTTGCAGCCAGCCGCCGTGCGGCGTCGGTGCGAAGCTGAGCGTATTGGCCGCGCCGACGAGCAGCGCGGCCGGGTAGTGCCAGCGCGGCAGCGCGCGGCCGGGCGCCGGCGCGAGAAGGCCGCCAGCCGGGCGGGACGGGATCGGATCGTCCATGTGAAGCGGAAGTGGGCGAGCGGTTGAAGGAAACGCGGCTGGCGCGGGACGCTCAGTCCTCGTGCGAGGTTTCGGCGCGACGGCTGGTGAGCGGGTTGCGGCGCACCAGCAGTACATGAACCTGGCGCGCATCGCCGCGCTGGATCTCGAACACGAGGTTGCCGAGCTGCAGTTTTTCGCCGCGGTGCGGAACGCGTCCGAAATGATGGGTGATCAGGCCGCCGATCGTATCGACCTCGTCGTCGGGGAAATCGGTGCCGAACACGTCGTTGAACTGTTCGATCTCGGTGAGCGCGCGCACGCGGTAGCGGCCGTCCGGCCCCGAGATGATGTTGCCGGCTTCCTCGTCGAAGTCGTATTCGTCCTCGATGTCGCCGACGATCTGTTCGAGCACGTCCTCGATCGTGATCAGCCCCGCGACGCCGCCGTATTCGTCGACAACGATCGCCAGGTGGTTGCGGTTCACGCGGAAGTCGTGCAGCAGCACGTTCAGGCGCTTCGATTCCGGAATGAACACGGCCGGGCGCAGCATCCCGCGCACGTCGAATTCTTCTTCGGCATAGAAGCGCAGCAGATCCTTCGCGAGCAGCACGCCGATGACGTTGTCGCGGTTCTCTTCGTACACGGGGTAGCGCGAGTGCGCCTTCTCGAGGACGAACGGGATGAAATCCTCGGGCTTGTCCGCGATGTTGATCGCGTCCATCTGTGCGCGCGGCACCATGATGTCGCGGGCGCACAGATCGGATACCTGGAACACGCCCTCGATCATCGACAGCGAATCGGCGTCGATCAGGTTGCGTTCGTGGGCGTCCTGGAGGATTTCCAGCAGCTCGCCGCGGGATTCGGGCTCGGGCGAGATGAAGTCGGTCAGGCGCTCGAGCAATGAGCGCTTTTCTTGCGGTTTGTCGGTTGGCTTACGACTGGGATACGAATCGTTCATGGTGGTGCGCCCGGGTCATGCCGGGGCGCGCTGTCACGGAGTAGGCAAGGATACACCAAGGGCGCGACGCGACCGTGTCACACCGGCCGCACGGCCAGGGTGGGCAGCTCGCGCGGGCCCCGCTCGCGGACGGCCGCGCCGGGCGCGACATCGTCCTTGTGTCCATCCTATCTCAGAAAAGGCCGGCGGCGCAGCAGCGGCAAAAAACGGGTGAGGGAAGAGCGGGCCGGTATGACGCGCAAGGGCGCCCGGCCGGCCGAGCGGTGCCGGCGGCATTCTGCCGCATGCGATCGCGTTCGGCGTGCGGCTCAGAACCGCATGCCGGCCGAGCAGCCGCCGGCGGCTCCGCCGTTGCTCGCGGCGCCGCCGCAGCCGAATATTCCGCAGCCGGACAGCGCGACGCTCGCGGCGACGAGCAGCGCGGCGATCTTGCAGCGCGACCAAGGTGACGGTTTCATCGGCAGGGGCCTCGTTCGAATCAGCGGGGAGTGCGGCATCGGGGGGCGGCAAGCCGGGCGGCGCGAGGGGTCACCGGCATCGCGCGAGCAGCCCTTCCAGCGCACGATCGGGGATGCCGCTCGCGCGCAGCGCGTCGACCGTGCGGCTCACGTAGTCGAGCGTCGTGCCGTAGCGGCCGGCCGCGCAGCTGAAGACTTCCTTCACGATGGGATCGGACAGCTTGCCCGTATAGGTCGGCGCATCGCGGCGCATCACGAACGCGAGCGCGTTCACGCGTTCGCCGTTCTCGAGCGAGCACGGCAGCCACGCGGGCCGATACGACCCCATCGGCATTTCGCGCTTCCACAGCGTCTCGAGGTGCGGCTGCGCGGTCGGGCCCGCGAGCCGGAACGCAATGCCCGAGCACGAGCCGCCGCGATCGAGCGCAAGCACGAGGCCCGGACGTTCGGGCGTGCCGCGGTTCACGCGCGACCACAGATAGAGCCCGCGATGGTAGCCGTGCACCTTGCCGCGCACGGCGGCAATGGTCGGCAAGCCCGGGTTCCAGATCAGCGAGCCATAACCGAACAGCCAGAGATCTTGCCGGCCGTCCCAGTCGCGCATCGTGTGCGCGAGCGATGCCGCGAGCTCGTCTTCCGTCAGCAGCCGCCCTTCACCGATCGACGGCGGGTAGGCAGGCGGGAGCATCGCGGCGTTGCGCATCGGGCGACTGACTTACTGATACGGATTCGGGAAGCCCAGCTTCGCGAGGATGTCGACTTCGAGCGCTTCCATTTCGGCCGCGTCCTCGTCGCTCGTCTCGTGGTCGTAGCCCTGCGCGTGCAGCGCGCCGTGCACCAGCAGGTGCGCGTAGTGGGCCGCGAGCGGCTTGCCCTGGTCGTGCGCTTCCTTCTCGACGACCGGGCAGCACAGCACGAGGTCGCCGATCACGGTGCCGTCGGGCGCCGCGTCGTACGCGAAGGTCAGCACGTTGGTCGGGTAGTCCTTGTGGCGGTAGCCGTCGTTCAGCGTGCGGCCTTCCACTTCGCCGACGAAGCGCACGGTGAGCTGCGCGCTGGCGAACAGCGCCGGCTCGATCCATTCGGCGATCAGCTTGCGCTTGGGCAGCGTCTTGCGCACGTCGCTCGTGATCTCGTCGCCATACTGCACGGACAGGTCGAGTTCCAGCTCGAGCAGTTCGTCGTCGGTTTCGTCTTCGCGCGGCGCGGGTTCGGCACCCACGTGCAGCGTCACGCTGTCGTAGTGTTCGGGTTGCAGCGCGAGTTTCGCGCGCATCGCCGGATCGTTGTGCTGAGCGACGATCGCGACGGCCGCGTCGCCCGAGCTGCCCGACAGGTCGAACATCAGGCTGCGACCGTCCGGGAAGTCGATCCGCAGCCCTTGCGCGTTGACGGTCCGGGCCTTGCCCTTCGCATCGAACAGCGAAAGGCGGGGAGATTCGGGCGCGGCGGACTGGGCGCGCCCGGACTTGCGAGAACGGGAGGATTTCATGACGCGTGCGGCGATTGGGACGCGTTGAGGATACACCAAACGGCCGATCGCACCCGAATTCGCGCGGGCGAAAAAAAGCCCGGCGCGCCGTCTGGCGGGCCGGGCCGGGACGCCGGGGGCAGCGCGCGGGCGCCGCCGGCCGGTCAGCCGTCCTGGTGCTGCGCGTGGAACTCGTCGTACGCCTCGACGATGCGCGCGACGAGCGGATGGCGCACGACGTCCGCGCTCGTGAAGCGCGTGAGCGCGATGCCGCGCACGCCGCTGAGCACCTGCTGTGCCTCGACGAGGCCGCTCTTGTGGCCGCGCGGCAGGTCGACCTGGCTCGTGTCGCCGGTCACGACCGCCTTCGAGCCGAAGCCGATCCGCGTGAGGAACATCTTCATCTGCTCGGGCGTGGTGTTCTGCGCTTCGTCGAGGATGATGAACGCGTGGTTCAGCGTGCGGCCGCGCATGTACGCGAGCGGCGCGATCTCGATCATCTGGCGCTCGAACATCTTCGCCGTCTTGTCGAAGCCGAGCAGGTCGTACAGCGCGTCGTACAGCGGCCGCAGGTACGGGTCGACCTTCTGCGCGAGGTCGCCCGGCAGGAAGCCGAGCCGTTCGCCGGCCTCGACGGCCGGGCGCGTCAGCACGATCCGCTTGACCTGGTCGCGCTCGAGCGCGTCGACCGCGCAAGCGACCGCGAGGTAGGTCTTGCCGGTGCCGGCCGGCCCGATGCCGAGCGTCACGTCGTGCGACAGGATCTGCTTCAGGTATTCGCGCTGCGCGGGCGTGCGGCCGCGCAGGTCGGCGCGTCGCGTGTAGAGCTTCGGCCCCTGCTCTTCGAGCGCCTCGTCGTCGAGCTGCACGACCGGCTCGTCGAACGGATGATCGGGGTCGCCGCGGAAGCGCACGTCGAGCGTGGTCTCGCGGCCGTTGCCGGCGGTGTGGCGCACTTCGACCAGCGCGAGCTGGATGTCGTCGACCGACAGCGGATCGCGCGCGCGGTTGTAGAAGTTGTCGAGTGCCGCGAGCGCGAGCTTGGCGCCGCGCCCGCGGATCGTGATCCGGTGGCCGCGTCGCGACAGCGTCACGTCGAGCGCCTGTTCGATCTGCCGCAGGTTTTCGTCGAGCGGGCCGCAGAGATTGGCGAGGCGCGCGTTGTCGTCGCGCGGCGCGATGAATTCCAGGGGTTGGACGGTCTTCAAAGTGGCGTCGGGCTCCGGTGATGCGTCAGTCAGTGGGTGGCCGCGCTCGCGTCGTCGCTGACGAGCACGAGCTCGCCGCGCAGCGAGTGCGGGTACGCATGGTTGATCTTCACGTCGATCATCTGGCCGATCAGGCGCGGGTGCGATGCGAGCGGCGCCGGGAAATTCACGACCCGGTTGTTCTCGGTACGGCCCGCGAGTTCGTTCGGGTCCTTGCGCGACGGGCCCTCGACGAGGATCCGCTCGACCTTTCCGACCATCGACTGGCTGATGCGCGCGACGTTCTCCTCGATGGTCGCCTGCAGATGTTGCAGGCGTTTGAGCTTCACTTCGCGCGGCGTGTCGTCGTGCAGGTTCGCGGCCGGCGTGCCGGGGCGCGGGCTGTAGATGAACGAGAAGCTGGTGTCGTAGCTCATCTCGTGCACGAGCGCCATCATCTTGTCGAAATCGTCCTCGGTCTCGCCGGGGAAACCGACGATCATGTCGGTCGACAGCGACAGGTCGGGGCGGATCGCGCGCAGCTTGCGGATCACCGACTTGTATTCGAGCACCGTGTAGCCGCGCTTCATCGCCATCAGGATGCGGTCGGAGCCGTGCTGGACCGGCAGGTGCAGGTGGCTCACGAGCTTCGGCACCTTCGCGTAGGTGTCGATCAGGCGCTGCGTGAATTCCTTCGGGTGCGACGTCGTATAGCGGATCCGCTCGATGCCGGGGATGTCGGCGACGTATTCGATCAGCGTCGCGAAATCGGCGATCTCGGCCGCACCGGCCGTCAGCGCGCCGCGATAGGCGTTCACGTTCTGGCCGAGCAGCGTGACTTCGCGCACGCCCTGGTCGGCGAGGCCGGCCACTTCGGTCAGCACGTCGTCGAGCGGGCGCGATACCTCGTCGCCGCGCGTGTACGGCACCACGCAGTAGCTGCAGTACTTCGAGCAGCCTTCCATGATCGACACGAACGCGCTCGGCCCCTCGACGCGCGCGGGCGGCAGGTGGTCGAACTTCTCGATCTCGGGGAACGAGATGTCGACCTGCGCGCGGCCGCTCTCGCGGCGCGCGTCGATCATCTGCGGCAGGCGGTGCAGCGTCTGCGGGCCGAACACGAGGTCGACGTACGGCGCGCGCGACACGATCGAGGCGCCTTCCTGGCTCGCGACGCAGCCGCCGACGCCGATCAGCAGGCCGGGCTTCGCTTCCTTCAGCTCGCGCACGCGGCCGAGATCGGAGAACACCTTCTCCTGCGCCTTTTCACGCACCGAGCACGTGTTGAACAGGATGATGTCCGCGTCTTCCGGCGTGTCGGTCTTTTCGAGGCCTTCGGCCGCATTGAGTACGTCCACCATCTTGTCCGAGTCGTACTCGTTCATCTGGCAGCCGAAGGTCTTTACGTAAACTTTCTTGGTCATGGGGGTTCGCCGTTCGCAGTGGTTGACCTGGGGGCGTCGTCAAGGGTGAATCGGGACGGCCGCGCGCGGCACGCAGGTGGCGCGCATCAAGCATGGAAAGCCGTCGGGAAAGCTTTCCATTATAGCTTTTCACGCCGCCCCGGACGGGCGGCCGGTTGCGGGCGCGCGACGCCGAACGTCAGGTTCCGACCCCTGGGCGGCGGCGCGCCGGCCGTCAGCGGCACGCGTTCAGCAGGTCGTCGAGCGCGGCTTCCTCGCGCGCGAAGCGTTCGGCAAGAAAGTCGAGCAGCACGCGCACGCGCGGCGCCATGTAGCGCTTGCTGTGATAGATCGCGTGCAGCGGCGCGTCCTGGTGTCGCCAGTCGGGCAGCAGCACGCGCAGCCGGCCGGCGCGAACGTCGTCGGCGATGTCCCACAGCGATTTCAGCGCGATGCCGTGGCCGCGCAGCGTCCATTCGCGCGTGAGGCCGCCGTCGTTGGTTTCGAATGCGGTCGACACCGGTACCGTGTGGATCTGCACCTCGTCGCCGCGCGTGAAGTGCCAGGTGTTCATCGGCCCGGACGCGATCGTGATCACGTTGCACGGAAAGCGGGCCAGATCGTGCGGATCGGCCGGCATGCCGTGGCGCTCGACGAACGACGGCGCCGCGCACAGCACGCGCCGGTTGGTCGCGAGCCGGCGGGCGATCAGCGCGCCGTCGGGCGGCGCGGCGAAGCGGATTGCGAGGTCGATCTCGTCCTGCCACAGGTTCGACGACGAATCGGACGCCGTCAGCGAGAACGTGACGTCGGGATGGCGCGTCGTGAATTCGTCGAGCCAGTCGAGCAACTGGTTGCGGCCGAAATCGGACGTCGACGACAGCCGCACCTTGCCGCTGACGACGTTGCGGCCTTCCTGCAGCATCGCGTCCGCGTCGTCGAGCGCCTGCAGCGCCTGCCGGCAGCAGTTCAGGTACAGCCGGCCCTCGTCGGTGAGCCGCAACTGCCGCGTCGAGCGCTCAAAGAGCCGCGTGGCGGTCTTCGCCTCGAGCTTCGCGAGGCGCGCGCTCGCGGCGGCCGGCGTCAGATTCAGCTTGCGCCCAGCCGCGGACAGGCTGCCCAGTTCCGCCGCTTCGACGAACAGCCGGATATCGCCCAGTCGATCCATTCGATTTTCCAAAATTATTTGAAAATGGTTCAAACGCCACGCCAATTATCAAATATAGGCGTCTTCGGGACAATGCGCGCACATCCCGCATTTTGTGCGGTGCGGCACCGACCGGGCGCCGCGTCCGCCGCCCTCCGGAGAACGTCATGCCCATTCCGTTACTGGCGCTCGCGATCAGCGCCTTTGCCATCGGCACCACCGAATTCATCATCATGGGCCTGCTGCCCGAAGTCGCGCACGACCTTGCCGTGTCGCTGCCGTCGGCCGGCCTGCTCGTCACCGGTTACGCGCTCGGCGTCGCGGTCGGCGCGCCGCTCCTCGCGGTGCTGACGAGCCGCATGCCGCGCAAGGCCGCGCTGCAGCTGCTGATGGCGATCTTCATCGTCGGCAACGTGCTGTGCGCCACCGCGTCCGGTTACGCGATGCTGATGGTCGCGCGTGTCGTCACGTCGTTCGCGCACGGGTCGTTCTTCGGGATCGGCGCGGTGGTGGCCGCGTCGCTCGTGCCGGTCGACAAGCGCGCGAGCGCGATCGCGCTGATGTTCACGGGGCTCACGCTGTCGAACGTGCTCGGCGTGCCGTTCGGCACCTTCGTCGGTCAGGTGCTCGGCTGGCGCGCGTCGTTCTGGATCGTCGCCGCGCTCGGCGTGCTGGCGCTCGGCGGCGTCGCCGCGCTGGTGCCGAACCGCCACGACAGCGGGCCGGTCGGCCTCGGCCACGAGGTGCGCGTGCTGAAGGAGCCGCAGGTGTGGCTCGCGCTGCTGATGACCGTGCTCGGTTTCGGCGGCGTGTTCGTCGTGTTCACGTACATCGCGCCGATTCTCGAAACCGTGTCGGGCTTCTCGCCGCGCGCGGTCGCGCTGATCCTCGTGCTGTTCGGCGCGGGACTGACGGTCGGTAACACGCTCGGCGGCAAGCTCGCCGACCGCGCGCTGATGCCGTCGCTGATCGCGATCCTCGTCGCGCTGATGGCCGTGATGGCCGTGTTCGCGAAGACGAGCCACCTGCCGGTCGCGGCCGCCGTCACGGTGTTCGTGTGGGGGATCGCCGCGTTCGCGACGGTGCCGCCGCTGCAGGCGCGCGTGGTCGAGAAGGCCGCGAGCGCGCCGCATCTCGCATCGACGCTGAATATCGGCGCATTCAACGTCGGCAACGCGGGCGGCGCGTGGCTCGGCGGCCTCGCGCTGGAGCATGGCTTCGCGCTCGATGCGCTGCCGTGGGTCGCCGTCGCGGTGACGTTCGCGGCACTCGTCGTTACGTGGTTCGCGATGCGGCTCGATGCGCGCGGTCCGGCACGCGGTGCGGCACCGGCACCACAATGAGCGGCGCCATAGCGGCGGGAAAAGGTTCGCGAGGAACGCATTCCTCCGCGATGCTGATAACGGTGTGAAGATAACTTCGTTTGCCCGTGCCAGGCCGGGTGATAGCGTCTCGATACGCGCCATTGCTGGCGCAACCCGATTCCGATCCCGGCTTACCCCATACGCAGGGCCGCGCAGCGGCCCGGAGGCAATGCTATGTCTTCATCCCTGGCGCTCGTGCGCGACGTGTCTTCCTTCGAGTCCGGCAATGCCGCCGACGCGCGGGCATCCGCGTCGCTCGATGTCCTCGAACAGGTCGTCGGCGTGAATCTCGCGCGGTTGCGTGCCGAGCGGCAGCTGTCGCTCGATGCGCTCGCGCGGTTGTCCGGCGTGTCGCGCGCGATGCTCGCGCAGATCGAGTCGGCGCGCAGCGTGCCGTCGATCAAGGTGCTCTGCAAGATCGCCGCGGCGCTGAAGGTGTCGGTCGCCGCGTTCCTGCGCCGCCACGCGGTGAACGGTTTCGAGCATCTGGCGGCCGAGCGCGCGTCGCGCGTGGTCAGCTCGAACGGCCGCTTCTCGGCGCGCGCGCTGTACCCGGAAGGCGAGCCGGCCGCGGCCGAGTTCCACGAACTGCGGATCGCGCCGCTGCATACGGAGCCCGGTGCCCGCCGCGCGCCCGGCACGACCGTCAACCTCGTCGTCAGCGAAGGCACGCTCGAAGTCAGCGTGCATGATCGCCGCCAGTTGCTCGCGACCGGCGACGCGATCGTGTTCGATGCCGACCAGCCGTACAGCCTGCGCAACCCGGGCGACAGCGAGGCACGCGCGTTTCGCGTGACGGTGAGCCCCGAAGTGCCGCCGCGCTGGCTCGTGCCCGATGCGGCGCACGCGGCCGGCTGACCGCGCGGGCCGCACGGAACGGACGCTGTCCCTGCCTCGGGCGGGGTCGCACCCGGGCCGTCGGCCGTTTGGACGATGCCGTTAGACGGAGTCGTCAGTAAGGTTATCGATGTGGTTCGCTGCGCCGCGCGCGCAGCTGTTGTATGCTTGGCCCGCCGGTGATGGGCAGTCCCCATCCGGCAATCAGTGCGTCTTCAGGGCGGGGCGAAATTCCCCACCGGCGGTAGGCTGGCGTAAGCCGGCGAGCCCGCGAGCGCCCGCGCATCCGCGCGGGGTCAGCAGATCTGGTCGAATGCCAGAGCCGACGGTCATAGTCCGGATGAGAGAAGATGTGCAGATAGTCATGTCCGCCAGGGCCGCTTCGCGCTACTTGCGAAGCGGGTTGTCGTTCTGTCTGTTTGCAATGCCCTGAAACGTTTTTCGCCCAAATCGTATTTGCGAGGAGCGTTTCACATGTCCTTGATGTCCGTTTCGTCGGCACCCGCCGACGCCTTTGCCGATCTCCCTTTGCTGGATTCCGAACCGGTGCCGCCGCGCATCGCCGCTGCGCTCGATGCGATGCGCGCGGGCCGCGCGGTCGTGCTGCAGGATGATCACGACCGCGAGAACGAGGCCGACCTGATCGTCGCCGCCGAGCGCATCACGCCCGAGACGATGGCGCTGCTGATCCGCGAGTGCAGCGGCATCGTGTGCCTGTGCCTGACCGACGACACGGTGCGCGCGCTCGAGCTGCCGCCGATGGTGCAGACCAACGAGAGCCGCAACGGCACCGCGTTCACCGTATCGATCGAGGCACGCGAAGGCGTGCATACGGGCGTATCCGCGGCCGACCGCGTGACGACGATCCGCGCGGCGATCGCGGACAACGCGAAGCCGCACGACATCGTGCGTCCGGGCCACGTGTTTCCGTTGCGTGCGCAACCGGGTGGCGTGCTGGCGCGCCGCGGTCACACCGAAGGCACGGTCGACCTGTCGATCCTTGCGGGCCTGAAGCCGGCTGGCGTGCTGTGCGAGCTGATGAATCCGGACGGCACGATGACGCGCGGCGATGATGTCGAGCGTTTCGCGCAACGGCACGGCCTGCCGATGCTGACGATCGCGGAGCTCGTCGAATTCCGCGAGGCGCTGGCTGCCGCGCGCGAGCGCTGCTGCGAACCGGCCTGAGCGTAGGGGAAGCGGGCGCGTTCGCGCGCCCGTGACATCGCGTGCGTGACCTCGCGCACGCCGGATCGGGCCGATCCGGCCCGAATGACGATCAGGACTGCACGTCGCCGAATTCGCCGCGCATGCCGGCTTCGACGAGCGACGGCAGTTCGTCCATCTTGCGCATGATCCGCGTGATGCCCATCGCGCGCAGCGCGTCCGCGTAGTTGTCGGGGATGTGGCTCGCGCCGACGAACGCGATCGTCTTCATCCCCGCCGCGCGCGCGGCATTCAGCCCCGACACGCTGTCCTCGACGACGATGCAGCGCTCCGGCGCGACGCCGAGCGTTTGCGCCGCATGCAGGTAGACGTCGGGGTAGGGCTTCGGCCGCGACACCTGCTCGGAACTGAACACGCGGTCGCCGAAGATCTCGGTGAGCGAGGCGCGCTTCAACGAGTTGCGCACGCGCACGAGCCGGCTGTTCGACACGACGGCCGCCGGCAGGCTGACCTGCAGCAGCGCGTCGCGCACGCCGGTGATCGGCGCGAGCGATTGCGCCAGCGCGATCTCGATGTTGTGCTCGATGGTCTCGATGAAGTTGGCGGGCGTTTCGATCCCGAAGCGGGATTCGAGTCCGGCGAGGAAGCGCGACGTCTGCTGGCCGAACGCGGACTTCGCGGCGGCTTCGAAATCGAGGTTCGGGAACGTGGCGGACAGCGTCTCGAGCAGCACGCGGTCGGCGATGACTTCGCTGTCGACGAGCACGCCGTCGCAGTCACAGATGAGGTGATCGAGCATGATGGTGAAAAAGCGGGTGTCGGCGACGCCGAGCATCTCGCAATGATACGTGCTTTCACGCGCATGCCGAACGGCGTTTCGGCAAATATGCCCGATGCAGCCGGACGGTCGCCGCATTTCGTACAGGTGTGCTGCCGATCGCGCCCGCATGCCGCGGGGCCGTCGTGCGGCGGCGGCCTGCTTGCACGGGCCGCCACCGCTTTTGTCACATCTCGATCACGCGCCCCGTTTTCCACGACGTCATCGCGGCCTCGGCCAGTTCGAGCGCGGCGAGTCCGTCGTCGATCGTCGTCCTGATCGGCGTGCCGTCGCGCAGCGCGTCGACGAAGTGCGCGATCTCGGCCGCGTACGCATGCCGGTAGCGTTCTAGGAAAAACGGCTCCGGCACGTCCGTCGCGATGCCGCCCGCGAGCCACGCGCTCACTTCGGTCGGCCGCACGTTGCCGGCCTGCAGCATCCCGTTGCTGCCGAGCAGCTCGAAGCGCTGGTCGTAGCCGTACGCGGCGCGCCGCGACGTGTTGATCTGGCACAGCAGCCCGCGCCGCGTGCGGATCGTCACGGCGGTCGAATCGATATCGCCGGCATCGAGCACGGCCGGGTCGGTCAGGCAGCTGCCCGTCGCGTGCAGCGTCTGCGCTTCGTCGCCGAGGATCCAGCGGAACACGTCGAAGTCATGGATCAGCATGTCCTTGAAGATGCCGCCCGAGCTGCGGATGTAGTCGGCGGGCGGCGCGCCCGGGTCGCGGCTCGTGACGATCAGCATTTCCGGCGCGCCGATCTCGCCGCGCTCGACGCGCGCCTTCAGCGCGGCAAACGTCGGGTCGAAGCGGCGCTGGAAGCCGAGCATGCAGGTCACGCCGTTGCGCCGGACGACGTCCGCGCATGCGCGCGAGCGCTCGACGCTCAGGTCGACCGGCTTCTCGCAGAACACGGCCTTGCCCGCGTTCGCGGCCGCGACGATCAGGTCCGCATGCGTGTCGGTGCTCGACGCGATCACGACCGCCTGCACGGCCGCATCGCCGAGCGCGCGATCGATGTCGGCGACCTGCGCGCCGTGCGTGTGCGCGAGCGCTTCGGCCGACGGCGCATGGCGGTCGATCACGTAGCGGAGCGTCGCGCCCGGATGGCGGGCGAGATTCGCCGCGTGGATCTTGCCGATTCTTCCGGCGCCGAACAAAGCGAATTCGATCATTCCGTTCTCCTGTTGAGTGGGTTGTTTTCTGTCGGTGCGCACCGTCGCGATGTTCAGCAATCCACCAGTTCGCCGCGCACGTATTCGATGCTCGCCCGCAGCCGGTCTTCGATGTCGTCGGCTTCGGCGATTTCGTTCGCGAACGGCTCGAACGAGAACGCACCACGGTAGCCGCGCGCGAGCAGCTCGCGCAATTGCCGGAGGTTGCCGAGCCGGTCGGCGCCGCCGACCAGCACGCGATGGCCGTCGCGCATCCGGTCGACCGGCAGGTCGTCTTCCTCGACGCCCGAGATGTGTACGAGGCCCGTCAGGTTCGGGAAGAAGATGTCCTCGCCCGACAGGTGATGGTGGAACGTGTCGTGCACGAGCCGGAACACCTGTTCGCCCGCCGCATCGTAGATGCCTTTCACCGCGTCCGACTTGCGGCGCAGCGCGCACTCCTCGAAGCCGAGCGGCTCGATGAAGCCGAGCAGGCCGCGAGCGTCGAGGATCGGCTTCAGCGCTTTCAGCGCCTTCACGAGATCCGCATGGCGCATGTCGGCGCCGCGCGTGTCGTCGCGGCTGTTGGTCGGGCACAGCACCAGCGCGCGTGCGCCGCATTGCGCTGCGTAGTCGGCCAGCGCGGTCGCTTCGTCCGCGCGCTCGACGTTCCATTGCTCGAAGCGCTGCAGCGCGTTGATCGTCAGGATCGTCACGCCGCCGGCTTCGGCCGTCGCGCGCACGGCGGCGGCCGGCGTGCCGTCGGCGATCTCGACGCCGTCCAGATCGTTGCGGATCTCGATCGTGTCGACGCCGAGGCGCCGGCACAGCGCGACATAGCGGTCGAGCGGCAGGCGCGGCGCGCTCATGCGGTTCAGCGAAAAGTGGAATGCTTGCGTCATCGTTCTGTCCTCGTGTCTCGAGTGGGGCTGGGTTCGAATCGGGGGCCGGCGTACACGACGTCGCCCGCCGGCAGGTTCGCCGGCGAAGCGGCGAGCGCATGCCACGTATCGCGCAGCCATTGCGCGCACGCGACGTTGTTGTCGAAGATCGAATAACGCGCGCCGCCGCCGTAGTCGGGAAACGGAATGAACTCGCAGCTGATCTGCTCGAGGCGTGCCGGCCGCGCATGAACCTGCGCTTGCAGCAACTGGCGCAGCGCGGCCTTCCACGTATCGAGCGCCGCCGCGCGCCATTCGCCGTGATAGGCGCCCGGCGCGGGCGCGACGAACGGATACTGGATGCCGCGCCCGGGCCTGCCGTCCGCGCGGCGCATCCAGCGGTTGTCCGGATTGTTCGGAATCACGCTGCGCGCATGCGCATGACGGACCCAGCCGCGCGCGATCCAGTCGGCGTAAATGGCCGCGGGCGATGCGGGGTCGAGCACGACGCGGCCGCTGTCGACCTGCTCGCGAATGCCCGATGCATCGAGTTCGACGCGATTGCCGATCTTGAACAGCAGGTGCGAATGATCGAGCGTGATCCGGAACGGCACACCGGCCTGCTCGACATGCCGTGCGACGCGCGCGATGCGCGTGAAATCCTCGCTCCACATGTCGACGTGCACTTCGAGGCTCGGCAGGCAGCCGGCCGGCTCGCCGCGTTCATAGGCACGCAGGTAGAAATCGGCGACTTCGCGGTCCGACAGCGGATGGCCGTCCGCGTGATGCGCGTACAGCTGGCAGTTGAGCACCGTGCTGCCGAAACGCGCGCCCGCATCGATGATGTCGGCGACGTGCGCGTCGTCGCGGCCCGCGCGCCAGATGCCGCCGATCACGCGAATCGGCAGCGCGTGGCGTTCGGCCAGCGCGAAATACGGCGACAGGTCTTCGTCGCGCGTCGGGTTCTGTTCGACGTAATCGAACACGCCGGCGCCTGCGATCATCCGGAAGCGTTCGGCCGGCGCGGGCACTGGCAGGCCGTCGTGTTCGAGCACGCCGTCGAGGTTCACGCCGATGAGGATCGGTTCAGCCATCGTCTCCTGTCCGTTGTTGTGCTGGGGATGGCCGCCCAATGTACGGATGCGGCGCGCGGGCTGCATGACAAACGTTGACGAAAAATCGCCAATGCGGCGGTCGATTTTTTCGCAACGCGCAGGCGGCGCGCGGCGCGGCGACATTCAGGCCTGCAGGTAGGCGCTGGTTCTCACGTTCGCCGGGCAGAACACGCGGAATTCGACCGGATCGCCGGGCGGCGGCTGTTCGACGATCCCGCACGCATGCAGCACGTGCTGCAGCGCGGAAATCGCCTGGCCGTCCGGATCCTGGTCGATGGCGAGATCCATCGCGCCGGCTTCGATGAAGGATCGGTGTTCGTCGAGCATCTCGTGTCCGATCCAGACCACGCGCCCGGTTGCGCCCGCCTTGCGCAGCGCGGCCTCGATGCCGGCCGAGCCGGCGCCGCTGTTGTAGATCGCGACGATGTCGTCGTGCGCCTGCAGCGCCTTCGTCACCGCGCGGTAGCAGCGGTCGTCCTGGTCGAGCGTCTCGACCGGCTCGCCGTCGCAGCGCAGCGCGGCGAACGCGTCGGCGAGCTGGTCGCGGCAGCCGGCCATCCGGTCGACGTGCGCGCGGTAGCCCATGCGTCCGCCAAGCAGCAGCACGCGGCCGGGGCGCGCCGCCAGGCGGCCGATGTAGTAGCCGGCGGTGCGCCCGGCGCGGTAGTTGTCGATGCCCGCGTAGTGCCTGCGCGCGATGCCGCCGATGTCGGTGACCATCGTGACGACGGTCTCGCCGCGCGCGATCGCGCCGGCCAGCGCGTCGCGTACGCGGGCCGTGTCGCGCGCGGTGACGATCAGCGCCGCGCGCCGGTAGGCGGGCCGTTCGATCAGCGCGGCGGCCCGCTCGTCGTCCGCGGCGGGCAGGATCGTCCGGTGCACGACCACCCGCCGGTCGAGCATCTGCAGCGAGCGCTGCAGTGCCTGTTGCAGCCGCCGGAAGAACGGCGTGTCGGTGTCCGGCAGCAGCACGTCGACGTGGATCAGCCCGTGCCGCGTGTCGGGCAGCTGGCGCGGCACGCCGAGCTGCCGCGCCGCCGCCACCACGCGTTCGCGCGCCTGCGCCGAGACGCTGCCGCGCTCGTTCAGCACACGGTCGACGGTGGTCGTGCTGACGCCGGCGAGCGCCGCGATCTCGTCGAAGCGCGCGGTGCGCTTGCGCCAGCGCGGCCCGGATTCACCTGCCATGGTCGTCTCCATCGTGGTGGTCGCCATCATCGGGTGCGTGGCGTTGCCGGGAACGCTAAAACGATGGCGAAATTTCGTCAACGTTTCGATTGAGCGGGGGCGGCGGGACGCCTAATTTCGGAGATATGCCGAAGCCGCTTGCCGCGCTTCCCACGCACAACGAACCCAGGAGACACGAGTGGCCCATCCGGACGACCAGGCGCACGATCGCAGGGCGGCGCGCCGTCAGGAATACCGACTGATCGGCGGCGCCGGCGAGCGCGCGCACGCGGCGGGGCTCGTCAACGCCGCGTGGTACCGATGCGCGGTGCCGCGGCCGCTGATGAAGCAGCTGATGCAGCGCGGCGACGCGCGCGCGATCCGCGACACGCTGATCTGGTACGCGGCGATCGCGGCCAGCGGCGTGCTCGCGTGGTTCGCTTGGCACGCGCATTCGGCGTGGGCGATTCCCGCATTCTTCGTGTACGGCACGCTCTACTGCAGCCCGGCCGACTCGCGCTGGCACGAATGCGGGCACGGCACCGCGTTCCGCACGCGCTGGATGAACGACGCGCTGTACCAGGTCGCGTCGTTCCAGGTGTTTCGCGGCGCGACGGCATGGCGCTGGAGCCATGCGCGCCATCACACCGATACGCTGGTCGTCGGGCGCGATCCGGAAATCGCCGCGCCGAAGCCGACCGACTGGCTCTCGCTCGTGCTGAACGTCGTCGCGCTGAAGCATGTGGCCGGCGAGCTGCGCAAGATGATCGTTGTCGCGTTCACCGGTCACCTCGACGACGAGGCGCGCACCTACGTGCCCGAATCAGAATGGCCGAAGGTCGCGCGCGAGGCGCGCATCCATCTCGCGGTCTACGCGCTCGTGGTGGGTGCCTCGCTGTACTGGCGCACGATCCTGCCGCTGCTCTACATCGGGCTGCCGAGCCTCTACGGCGCGTGGCTGTACCTGTATTTCGGCCTCACGCAGCACGCGGGCATGCCCGAGAACGTGCTCGATCACCGGCGCAACTGCCGGACCGTGATGATGAATCCGGTGTTCCGCTTCCTGTACTGGAACATGAACTATCACGTCGAGCACCACATGTTCCCGATGGTGCCGTTCCACGCGCTGCCGAAGCTGCACGAGGCCGTGAAGGCCGACATGCCGCCGCCGTACCGCAGCACGCTCGCCGCGTATGCGGAGATCGTGCCGGCGCTCGTCCGGCAGACGCGCGATCCGTCCCATCACGTCGTGCGGCCGGTGCCGGACACGGCGCGCGCGTGACGGACATCGAACCACCCGACAAAGGAGACACGCATCATGACGCAATGGATCGACGCCGGCGCGCTCGACGACATCGACGATGAAGACGTCGCACGCTTCGACCACGCAGGCCGCACGTACGCGATCTACCGGATCGACGGTCACGTCTATGCGAGCGACGGCCTGTGCACGCACGAGCACGTGCATCTCGCCGACGGGCTCGTGATCGATCACGTGATCGAATGCCCGAAGCACAACGGACGCTTCGACGTGCGCGACGGCCGGCCGCTGTCCGCGCCCGCGTGCGAGAAGCTGCGCACGTATCGCGCAAAGGTGGAAGGCGGCCGCATCCTGATCGAGGTGTGACGCGATGACGACCGACCGTGTGATGGCGATCGTCGGCGCGGGCCATGCGGGCGGCCGCGCGGCGCAAGTGCTGCGTGAGTCCGGCTGGCGTGGACGCATCGTGCTGATCGGCGCGGAAGCGCACTTGCCGTACGAGCGGCCGCCGTTGTCGAAGGGCGTGCTGACGGGCGAGCGCAGCGCGGCGCAGTGCCGGTTGCGCGATCCGGCCGCCTGGGCGGCCGACGGCGTCGAGCCGGTCGTCGCGACGGTCGAGCGCATCGATCCGCATGCACGCGAAGTGCGCGTGTCCGGGGGGCGGGTGTTCGGCTACGACGCGCTGCTGCTCGCGACCGGCGGCCGCGCGCGCCGTCTCGCGATTCCGGGCGCGGCGTTAGACGGCGTGTTCGCGCTGCGCACGCTCGACGACGCGGCGGCGCTCGGCCCGCGGCTCGTACCCGGCGCACGGATCGTGCTGATCGGCGGCGGTTTCATCGGTCTCGAAGTCGCGGCGTCGGCGCGACTGCGCGGCTGCCGCGTGACGGTGCTCGACGCGGCACCGCGCCTGCTCGGGCGCGCGGTGCCGGAACCGATCGCGGCGCGCGTGCAGGAACTGCACGAACGGCAGGGCGTGGCGATCCGCGTGAACCGGAAACCCGTTGCGATCGAGCGCGCGGCAGGCGGCGCGCTGACCGTCGTGCTCGACGACGGCGACACGTTGATCGCCGATACGATCGTGGCCGGCGTTGGTATCGAACCGGCCGACGAGCTGGCGCGCGAAGCAGGCCTCGCGGTCGATCGCGGCATCGTCGTGAACGCGCGGCTCGAGACATCGGCGCGCGGCATTCATGCGGCCGGCGACGTCGCGGTGTTTCCGAGCGCGTTGTCGGGGCGGCTCGTCCGGCAGGAGACATGGCATGGCGCCGAGACGCAGGCGCGCGTCGCCGCGCGCAATATGCTCGGTGCCGACGAGCCGTATCGCGAGACGCCATGGTTCTGGTCGGATCAGTACGACGCGCAGTTGCAGGTGGCCGGGGAGCCGGCACTCGGCGAACGGTCGGTCGCGCGCGTGCTCGGCGACGACGCGGAAATCCATTTCCATTTCGACGGCAATGCGCGGCTGGTCGCGGCAAGCGGTTTCGGCCGCGCGTCGGGATTCGTCAAGGAGATGCGCGTGGCGAGAATGCTGGTCGAGCGGAGGATCGACGTGACGCCGGCGGCGGTCGCGGATGCGGGCGTGAAGCTGAAATCGCTGGTGTCGGCCGAAGGCGAGCAGTAGCCGGAGGCGGTGCCGGCGAAGCGGCGGCGATGCGGGAGAGGGGAGATGAAAAACGCGCGGCGATGAACGCCGCGCGTTTCGGTGAAACAGCGATCAGACCGTCGCGTGCAGGTGCAGATACAGCCCGGCCGCCGCGGCGCCGCCCAGCAGCGGGCCGACGACGGGCACCCATGCGTAGCGCCAGTCGCTGTCGCGCTTGCCGGGAATCGGCAGCAGCGCGTGCATGATGCGCGGCGACAGGTCGCGTGCGGGGCTCATCGCATAACCGGTCGGGCCGCCGAGCGAGATGCCGATGCCGAGCACGAGCAGGCCGACGGGCAGCGCGTCGAGTGCGCCGAGGCCGACTTGCGGCGATGCGAGGTACAGCACGCCGAGGATCAGCACGAACGTGCAGATCGCTTCGGTCAGCACGTTGTGCGTGACGCTGCGGATCGCGGGCGCGGTGCAGAACACCGCGAGCTTCAGGTCGGCATCGGCTTCCTTCGCGAAGTGCTGGCGATAGGCGAGCCACACGAGCAGTGCGCCCGCCATCCCGCCGAGCATCTGCGCGAGGATGTAGCCGCCGACCTTCGACCACGCGAACTTGCCCGCGAGCGCGAGACTGATCGTCACGATCGGGTTCAGGTGCGCGCCGCTGAACGACGCGGTCACGTAGACGGCGACGAAGACGGCCATCGCCCAGCCCATCACGATCACGATCAGGTCCGCGCCTTTGCCCTTGGTCTTTGCAAGCAGCACGTTTGCGACCGCGCCGTTGCCGAGCAGCACGAGGATCGCTGTGCCGATGAATTCTGCAATATAAGGTGACATGGTTGTCTCTCGAATGTCACGGCGGACTCGCGCGCTGCGCGGTCCGCCGGTGTTGTTGTATTTCGTATGGAGCGCTGACGGTTACTGCGTGTCGTCGGCCCACGCCTTCGCCGCGCGCACCGCACGCTGCCAGCCGGACATGCAGCGTTCGACCTGCTCCTTCGGCATCGACGGCGAGAAGCGGCGGTCGAGCTGCCACTGGTCGCGCACTTCGTCGAGGTTCTTCCAGTAGCCGATCGCGAGACCCGCGAGATACGCCGCGCCGAGCGCGGTCGTCTCGGTGATCTGCGGACGCACCGCGTCGACGCCGAGCAGGTCGGCCTGGAACTGCATCAGCAGGTTGTTCGCGCTCGCGCCGCCATCGACACGCAGCTCGCCGATGCTGATGCCCGAGTCGGCTTCCATCGCGGCCAGCACGTCGAGCGACTGGTACGCGATCGCATCGAGCGCCGCGCGTGCGAGGTGCGCGGACGTCGTGCCGCGCGTGACGCCGAACACCGAGCCGCGCGCCCGCGCGTTCCAGTGCGGTGCGCCGAGGCCGGCGAACGCGGGTACGAGATAGACGCCGTCGGTGTGCGGCACGCTCGCGGCGAGCGCTTCGATTTCCGCGGCGCTCTTGATGATGCCCATGCCGTCGCGCAGCCACTGCACGACCGCGCCCGCGATGAAGATGCTGCCTTCGAGCGCGTACTGCACGTCGTCGCCGACCTGCCAGGCGATCGTCGTGACGAGGTTGTTCTTCGACTCGATCGGCTTGTTGCCGGTGTTCATCATCAGGAAGCAGCCGGTGCCGTAGGTGTTCTTCACCATGCCCGACGTCGTGCACATCTGGCCGAAGAGGGCGGCCTGCTGGTCGCCGGCGATGCCCGCGAGCGGGATCTTCGACGCGAATACGGTCGTCTTCGTGTAGCCGTAGATTTCCGACGACGCCTTCACCTCCGGCAGCATGCTGCGCGGGATGTCGAGCAGCTCGAGCAGCTCGTTGTCCCACTCGCGCGTATGGATGTTGAACAGCATCGTGCGCGATGCGTTCGTCACGTCGGTCACGTGCAGTTCGTGCTTCGTGAAGTTCCACACGAGCCAGCTGTCGACGGTGCCGAACGCGAGCTTGCCCTGGCGCGCCTTGTCGCGCGCGCCAGGCACGTTGTCGAGGATCCAGCGGATCTTCGTCGCCGAGAAGTACGAGTCGATCGGCAGGCCGGTCTTCGCGCGCACCTTCGCTTCGAGACCCTGCTGCTTCAGCGAGTCGCAGAAGTCGGCCGTGCGGCGATCCTGCCAGACGATCGCGTTGTAGACGGGCTGGCCCGTCTCGCGATCCCAGACGATCGTCGTTTCGCGCTGGTTGGTGATGCCGATCGCCGCGATCGACGTGCCGTTCAGGCCCGTGCGCGTGACGGCTTCAGCGGCGACGCCGGCTTGCGTCGACCAGATTTCCTGAGGGTCGTGCTCGACCCAGCCGGGTTGCGGGTAGATCTGTTCGAATTCCTTCTGGGCGATCGATACGATATTGCCCTGGCGATCGAACAGCATCGCGCGGGAACTCGTGGTGCCCTGGTCAAGCGCGAGGATGTACTGGTCCTGCATGTCTCTCATCTCCATCCGTGGATTGGCTTAGTTGTGATGCGCGCCGCATGTGTAGCGGCGCGTCGGTGAGTCAACGTCGGTAAGACAACTGCAACTGCATTCGGGTCACGCGTGCGGCGCGTGCGCGGCGGCGAACCATGCATCGACCGCGGCCGTCACGGCATCGAGCGAGCCCGGCGTGACGTGCAGGCCGAGCTTCGAGCGGCGCCACAGCACGTCCTGCGCGCAGGTCGCCCATTCGGCGTCGCGCAGGTAGCGCAGTTCGGCGTCGTGGATGCCTGGCGCGATCTCGGCGCCGAGATCGGCGAGCGACTTCGCGCCGTCGACCACGCGCTCCGCGCGCGTGCCGTAGGCGCGCGCATAACGGCGGGCGAGCGCGGCGGGCAGCCACGGATGACGTTTGGCGAACGCGTCGGCGAACGCGTCGAACTTCGCGTTCGCGATGTCGCCGCCCGGCAGTGCGACGCCGGCCGTCCAGGTTTTCGCGTCGCGGCCGAGCGCGCGGCACAGCATGTCGCCGGCTTCTTCCGCGAGCTTGCGGAAGGTCGTGATCTTGCCGCCGAACACCGACAGGAGCGGCGCGCCCGCGCCGTCGTCCAGCTCGAGGCGGTAGTCGCGCGTGACGGCCGATGCGTTCGTCGCGTTCTCGTCTTCCAGCAGCGGGCGCACGCCCGAATAGGTCCAGTGCACGTCGGCCGGCGCGATCTTGCGCTTGAAGTAGCGGTTGATCGAATCGCACAGGTACTGCGTTTCGTCGCGGTCGATCGCGACCTTCGCGGGATCGTTCGTGTATTCGACGTCGGTCGTGCCGATCAGCGTGAAGTCTTGCTCGTACGGAATCGCGAAGATGATCCGCTTGTCCGGGTTCTGGAAGATGTACGCGTGGTCGTGATCGAACAGGCGGCGCGTGATGATGTGGCTGCCCTTCACGAGCCGTACGCTATGATGCGCGCCGCGGCCGAGCGCGCCGTGCAGCACTTCGCCGACCCACGGGCCGGCCGCGTTCGCGATCGCGCGCGCATGCACGACGCGGATCGAACCGTCGGCGTGCTGCAGCCGCGCTTCCCATTCGTCGCCGCGGCGTTCGGCGGACACGAGCTTGGTGCGCGTCAGGATCTCGGCGCCGCGCTCCTTCGCGTCCATGGCGTTCAGCACGACGAGGCGCGCGTCGTCGACCCAGCCGTCCGAATACACGAAGCCGCGCTTGATCGAGTCGATCAGCGGCGCGCCGGCCGCATGGCGGCGCATGTCGATGCCGCGCGAGCCAGGCAGCAGTTCGCGTTTCGCGAGGTGATCGTAGAGGAACAGGCCGATGCGGATCAGCCAGGCTGGCCGCAGGTTCGGCATGTGCGGCATCACGAAGCGCAGCGGCCACATGATGTGCGGTGCCGCGCGCAGCAGCGTCTCGCGCTCCTGCAGCGCCTTGCGCACGAGCCCGAATTCGTTGTACTCGAGATAGCGCAGGCCACCGTGAATCAGCTTCGTGCTGGACGACGACGTGTGCGACGCGAGATCGTCCTGCTCGCAGAGCATGACCGACAGGCCGCGGCCGGCCGCATCGCGCGCGATACCCGCGCCATTGATGCCGCCGCCGACCACGAGCAGATCGAAGCGATTCGGTTGGGTCACCTGCTGTCCTTATCGTCTGAGGGAAATGGGCGAACACGAAATGTTCGAATTCGAAATTTAACGAACGGAATCGAAAAAGTAAAGTTCGAAGAAGCGGGGCCAGTAGCGCGCGACACGATCCCGGACGATACTGGCGGGATCGACCGTTTCACGAGGTGAATCATGCGTATTGGGATGTGGGCCGGCGCGTGCGCCGTCCTTCTGGCCGGGTGCAGCGCCGGCACGCCGCCGCTGGCCGGCAACTGGCGGGCGCCGTCGTTCGCCGATCTGCAGACGTCGTGCGGCGGTACGGCGCGCGACTGGGGCGCGGATGCGCAGCCGGTCTATTCGACGCTGTACGACGCGTACGTGGCGAAACGGTATCGCGGGCTGACCGAAGCGAACTATTGCGCGTTCGTAAACGAACTTTCGACGCACTATGTGGCGCCCGACGCGGCGGCGCGCGCCGGCTGGATCGCGTATTTCAACGGTGCGCGCGCGCAGGCCATCAGCTGGCGGGCGGCGGTCGATCCGACGCTGCGCGGCGGCTGAAGCAGGCCGCGGCGAACTTGGCGGGGGAGGCGGGAGCGACAGCGCGGCCGGGAATCCGGCCGGCGCGGTCAGGTCAGGAACAGCGTGGTTTTACGAATAGCGGTACTTGATGGATCGCAACGCGGCGTCGCCGGTCTCGGTCACGCAGTATTTGCGCCCCGAGCCGAGCCCTTCCAGGCGGACGAGCTGCTGTTCGAGCAGGATGTCCAGTTCATCCCGATCCATGTCGCGCTGGTCGGGCGCGTCCTTCACAAGCAATAGCGTGGCGAATTCATGCGGACTCAGCATCGTTCTCTCCATGGCATCCGGTCTGCCCGCGCGGCCGGCGCAAACGCCGGTGCACGATACCCCGGGGGGTATGGCTTGGGGGGAAAGCTGTATTCGCCGACCCTGAGATTCGCACACGCCTTGGCACGGGCGGATCGGGCGAAGGGGCCGGGGAACTGGAGTCTAGTCGAGCGCGCAGGCAACGACAAATCGTGCCCCGTTAATTTTCCGTTTGACAGCCGGGCCGCTTGCAAGCGGTCCGCTTGCGCCGCCAACTTCTTGATTTCACTTGAAGTTTCGGGTGCGGTGCAACATCGCCACCGTCATTCCGCGACGTACACCTGGGTGCCGGCGGCGGCCACCGTGTCGGCCATTTCGGGCGGCAGCGGCTTGTCGGTGAACAGCGCGTGCACCTGGCTCAGGTGGCCCTGGCGCACCAGCGCGGGACGGCCGACCTTCGAGTGGTCGGTCACGAGGTAGACCGTGCGCGCGTGCTGCATGATGGCCTCGGCGACGCGCACCTCGCGCGTGTCGAAATCGCGCAGCGTGCCGTCGGCCTCGATCGCGGAGGTGCCGATGATCGCGTAGTCGACCTTGAACTGGCGGATGAAGTCGATCGCGAGCTCGCCGACGATGCCCTTGTCCCACGGCCGCACGATGCCGCCGGTGATCAGCACCTCGCAGTCGGGGTAGCCGCTCATCATCGACGCGACGTTCAGGTTGTTCGTGATCACGTGCAGCCCGTGGTGGCGGTTCAGCGCGCGCGCGACTTCCTCGGTCGTCGTGCCGAGGTTGATGAACAGCGATGCCTGATCGGGGATATGCGACGCAGCGAGCGCCGCGATGCGCCGCTTCTCGTCGTGGAACATCCGCTGGCGCGCCGTGTACGACACGTTCTCCGAGCTGGTCGGCAGGCTCGCGCCGCCGTGGTAGCGACGCAGCAGGTTCAGGTCGGCGAGCCAGTTCACGTCGCGGCGGATCGTCTGCGGCGTCACCGCGAAGTGCGCGGCGAGATCGTCGACGGTCACGAAGCCGTCGCGCTGCACCCATTCGAGCAATTCCTGCTGACGCGCGTTGAGGGTGAGGCGGGGATCTCGGGTCATGGCTCGATGGTCGTGTCGTGAGACGGAGCGGCTATTGTAAGGGCGGTAACGGCGTTCGGCCGGCTTGCCGCGCGTGGCCACAGGGTATTCATGCAGAAAATGCATTGATTCATGTGACAAATGAATTTGTACGATTGCGCTGATCGCGCTGCAATGGCGGATTGCCCGCGCTCGCGGGCGCGCACTCATTCAGCTTTCGACGAGGTGGAACCGATGACTGGCTTCAACTGGCACAACCCGTATCCGACGACCCGCATTCCGGTGTTCGCGCGCAACGTCGTGTCGACGTCGCACCCGCTCGCCGCGCAGGCCGGGCTGCGGATGCTGTGGAAGGGCGGCAACGCGGTCGATGCGGCGCTGGCCGCCGCCGCCGCGATCACGGTCGTCGAGCCCGTGTCGTGCGGGCTCGGCGGTGACGCGTTCGCGCTCGTGTGGGACGGCGAGCGGCTGTCCGGGCTGAACGCGTCGGGCGTCGCGCCGTCCGCGTGGAACGTCGACTATTTCCGCAAGCGCCACGGCGAGGATGTGCACGGCTTCGCGAACAAGCCGATGCGCGGCTGGGATACCGTCACGGTACCGGGCGTGATCGCGGGCTGGGAAGCACTGCACGCGAAGTTCGGTTCGCTGCCGTTCGCGGACCTGCTCGAGCCGGCGATCGAGATCGCGGAGCGCGGTTATGCGGTGCCGCCGATCGTCGCGCACAAGTGGGCGGCTGCCGTGCCCGCGCTGCAGGGGCTGGCCGGTTTCGCGGAGACCTTCATGCCGCGCGGCCGTGCGCCGCTTGTCGGCGAACGCGTGTGCCTGCCCGGCCATGCGCAGACGCTGCGCACGCTCGCGAAGGACGGCGCGCGCGCGTTCTACGAGGGCGCGCTGGCCGAGCGCATCGCCGCGTTTTCCCGTGAAGGCGGCGGCGCGCTGACCGAAGCCGACCTGCGTGCGTACCGGCCGGAATGGGTCGAGCCGATCGGCAAGCGCTTCGGCCGCCACACGATTCACGAGATTCCGCCGAACGGGCAGGGCATCGCCGCGCTGATCGCGCTCGGCATCGCCGAGCATGCGGGCCTGACCGAATGGCCGGTCGATTCGGTCGACTCGCAGCATCTGCAGATCGAGGCGATGAAGCTCGCGTTCGCGGACGTCTATCGTTATGTCGCCGATCCGCGCGCGATGGAAGTCACGCCCGAGCAGATGCTCGACGACGCGTACCTTGCCGAACGCGCGAAGCTGATCGATCCCGCGCGCGCGACGCACTTCGGTGCCGGCCGGCCGCATTCGGGCGGCACGATCTACCTGTCGGCGGCCGACGAGCGCGGGATGATGGTGAGCTTCATCCAGTCGAACTACATGGGCTTCGGTTCGGGGCTCGTCGTGCCCGGCACCGGCATTGCGCTGCAGAACCGCGGGCACGGTTTCTCGATGGATCCGGCCTCGCCGAACGTCGTCGCGGGCGGCAAGCGGCCGTTCCACACGATCATCCCGGCGTTCGTCACCGAGGAGGTCGACGGCCGCACCGAGGCCGTGATGAGCTTCGGCGTGATGGGCGGCGACATGCAGCCGCAGGGCCACCTGCAGACCGTCGTGCGGATGCTGGGCTACGGGCAGCAGCCGCAGGCCGCGTGCGATGCGCCGCGCTGGAAGGTCAACCGCGACTTCACGCTCGACGTCGAATCGACGATGAACCGCGCGACGGTCGACGGGCTGGCCGCACGCGGCCACACGATCAAGTCGATCGACGACCCTTACATGGATTTCGGTTCGGGGCAGTTCATCTGGCGTCTCGACCGCGACGATCGCGAGCGCGGCTACGTGGCCGCGAGCGACAGCCGGCGCGACGGTCTGGCGGCCGGTTTCTGACGGTTCGCTTCCATTTCGATGCTCGACGGGCGGCCGCATGGCCGCCCGTTTCGTTGGGTGCGGCCCGTGCCGTCGAGCGGGCGCGACGGGTTCGAAGGACTCGTCTAACGAACGGCAACAGACGTCGCGGAACTGCGCTTGTCCGGTATGGTCAGTGCTCTGGAGCACGAACATCAAAGTCCGGCTAAGATGCCAGGATGGTTCGGCCGGACCAAGTCACTATAAACGCAAGTAAAACGCCGCCTGCTGGACGGTTGGCGCCTGTGCCGAAGGCATGGGCCGGCCCCTGCACGACGACTGGGAGCGCACCACCATGCACACCGAAACGACACATGTGATGCCGTGGCGAATCGAGGACATCGACCTGAACCGGATCGATCGTCAGCGTGCCGCCGCGAACGAAGATCTGCTGCTGCTGCTGTGCGCATCGTCGTTCATCGAAAGCGGCTCGGATCTCTACACGAGCAATCTGAGCGAATTCTTCAACGACGATCCTGAAGTATCGGCGTGGCTCAACAATGCATGGGAGCACGAAGAATTGCAGCATGGCCGCGCGCTGAAGGCGTACATCGCGCACGTGTGGCCCGAGTTCGACTGGGATACCGCGTTCGCGAATTTCTTCGCCGAGTATTCGAAGACCTGCAAGGTCGAGGCATTCGAGAAGACCCGCGCGCTCGAGATGGTCGCGCGCTGCGTCGTCGAGACGGGCACGGCCACGCTCTATCGCGCGATCAACGAATGCTCCGACGAGCCCGTGTTGAAGGAAATCACCGACAATATCCGCACGGACGAAGTGCGTCACTACAAGCACTTCTTCAAGTTCTTCAAGAAGTACAACAAGCTCGAAGGCAATGGCCGGCTTGCGGTGCTCGGCGCGCTGATGCGCCGCGTGATGGAAATCAAGAACGAGGATTCGGAGATCGCGTTGCGCCACGTGTTTGCGGTCCGCTATCCGGATCGCGTCGGCGACAGCCAGTACAACCGCGAGCGCGCCGCGCGCATCAGTACGCTCGTGCGGCGCAACCTGTCGGCCGACATGTGCGTGAAGATGCTGCTCAAGCCGCTCGACCTGCCCGCGAAGATCCAGCCGGGCGTCCACTATCCGCTCACGAAGATCACGCGGCACGTATTCCTGCGCTGATCGCCGCGGCGCGGCCTGTCGGGCGTATGCTGGCGCATCGACATCCGATCCGCACCAGGGCCACGCCACTATGACCGATACCCATCGCCACGCGCTCGAACAATGGACGTTCGACGCGTGGCCGCCGGCCGTCGTCTCGCTGTTCGACGGCACCGCGCTCGAGCGTCATGCCGACATCGCTGCATCCTTGATCGTCGCGACCGACGACGGCCAGTTGCGCACGACGCTGCTCGGCGTCGGCGAGATCTATGCGCACGATGCGCGCACGCTGCTGATCGCGCTATGGCCGCAATCGCGTGCGGCGCGCGCGCTCGCACAACGGCGCGCGGCCGCGTTGACGCTGGTCGCGGACGGTGCGTTCTTTCAGGCGCAATTGAGGCTCGAGCCGCTCGAAGGCGACTTCGGCGGACTGGCCGGATTCGCTGCGACGATCGCGCACGGCGATGCGCAGCGGGTCGGTTATGCGCGTCTCGCGACAGGCGTCACGTTCACGCTGGAAGGGGAGCGCGCCGCGGTGCTCGCACGCTGGCAACGCCAGGTCGAGCACCTGCGGCGCGCGGCCGCGCGGCTTCAGTGACCGCGCTGGCCGCTGCGCGACGAACGATTGCGGTTCGGGTGCGCGGCGTTGCCGCTTGCCGGGCGCGCGCTGTTGCCGCCGCCCGACGGGCGTCCGCCGGTACCGCCGGCGCCGCCTTGCGTGCGCGGCTTCGCGGCCTTCGGCTGCGCCGCTTTCGGTTGCGCGCTGCCTTCGCGTTTCGCGGCCGGCTGGCCTGAGCCGCCTGCGCGCGGCTGGCGATTGCCGCCGCCACCACCGCCACCGCCGCGCGGCTGCTGCTGCCCGCGGCGCTGCTGGATCGGCTCCGGCTTCACGTTCGGATCGGGTTCGAAGCCCGCGATCACTTCCTGCGGAATCTCGCGCTTGATCAGCCGCTCGATGTCGCGCAGCAACTGCTTCTCGTCGACGCACACGAGCGACACGGCTTCGCCGGTCGCGCCCGCGCGGCCCGTGCGGCCGATCCGGTGCACGTAATCCTCGGGCACGTTCGGCAGGTCGAAGTTGACGACGTGCGGCAACTGGTCGATGTCGATCCCGCGTGCGGCGATATCGGTCGCGACGAGCACCTGCAGCGTGCTGTTCTTGAACTCGGCCAGCGCGCGCGTGCGTGCCGACTGGCTCTTGTTGCCGTGGATCGCCATCGCGCTGATGCCGTCCTTCGTCAGCTGCTCGGCGAGACGGTTCGCGCCGTGCTTCGTACGCGTGAACACGAGCACCTGGAACCAGTTGTGTTCGCGGATCAGGTGCGTGAGCAGCTCGCGCTTGCGGTCGCGGTCGACCGGGTGAATCTTCTGCGCGACGCTTTCGGCGGTCGTGTTGCGACGCGCGACTTCGATCAGCGCGGGCGAGTCGAGCAGGCTGTCGGCGAGCGCCTTGATCTCGTCCGAGAAGGTGGCCGAGAACAGCAGGTTCTGGCGCTGCGGCGGCAGCTTCGCGAGCACGCGCTTGATGTCGTGGATGAAGCCCATGTCGAGCATCCGGTCGGCTTCGTCGAGCACGAGGATGTCGAGATCCGACAGGTCGATCGTCTTTTGCTGCATGTGATCGAGCAGACGCCCCGGCGTCGCGACGACGATGTCGACGCCGCGCTTGAGCGCATCGATCTGCGGATTGATGCTGACGCCGCCGAACATCACGGTCGAACGCAGCTTCAGGTACTTGCTGTATGCGCGCACGCTTTCCTCGACCTGGGCGGCGAGTTCGCGCGTCGGCGTGAGGATCAGGGCGCGCACCGCGCGCTTCGCGCCGCGATGCTCGGCGTAGTACGTGTGCAGGCGCTGCAGGATCGGCAGCGTGAAGCCGGCGGTCTTGCCGGTGCCCGTTTGCGCGCCGGCGAGCAGGTCGCCGCCGCCGAGCACGGCGGGGATCGCCTGCTGCTGGATCGGAGTCGGCGACGTGTAGCCGAGCTCGTTGACCGCCTTGACAAGCGGTTCGGCCAGGCCGAGAGATTCGAAAGACATAGATACCACTCTTGAGTTTTATGATCGGCGACACCTCGCGCGGCCCGCGCGGGGACTGGCGTCGCAAAAAGCAAAGGGGCGCGGCTGCGGTTTCCCGCAGCCGCGCCCCGTTTGCGTCACGCGTTATTTAGTCAAGCGGCGCGGAACGCAGGTCACTCACCTGTTGTGGCGAGATCGGCGTACCGTTGTTGCCCCACGACATCCGGATGTACGTTACCACTGCTGCGACTTCCTGGTTCGACAGCGACTGCGCGAACGGCGGCATGCCGTACGGACGCGGGTTCTTGAACGTGCTCGGCGGATAGCCACCATTCAGCACCATGCGGATCGGGTTGACCGCCGATTCCATCATGATCGAGTGGTTGCCCGCGAGCGGCGGGTAGGCCGGCGGCTTGCCCGAGCCCGTTTCGGCGTGGCAGGTCGCGCAGTTGTCCGCGTAAATCTTCTTGCCCTGGTCGAACAGCGCGTTGCCGAACTGCTTCGACGGCTCGTACTGCATGTTCTTCGGCGCTTCAGCCTTCTGCGGGATCGACTTCAGGTACGTCGACATCGCGCGCGTATCTTCGTCGGTCATGTACTGCAGGCTGTTGTGGACCACGTCCGCCATCGGGCCGAACACCGCGCCCTTGTGCGAAACGCCGGCTTGCAGCAGGTCGGACAGCTCCTGCACGTGCCAGTCGCCGAGGCCGAGTTCCTTGTCGTTCGTCAGCGACGGCGCATACCAGTTCTGCAGCGGGATCAGGCCGCCGGCAAACGCCGACGAGCTCACCGGGCCGCCCATCATGTTGATCGACGTGTGGCACATCGAGCAGTGGCCGAGGCCTTCGACGAGGTAGGCACCGCGGTTCCACTCGACCGACTTCGTCGGATCCGGCTTGTACTCGCCTTCCTTGAAGAACAGCGTGCGCCAGCCGATCAGCAGGTTGCGGTTGTTGAACGGGAACTTCAGTTCGTGCGGACGGCTCGGCACCGACACCGGCGCGACCGAGCGCAGGTACGCGTAGATCGCATCCGAATCCGAGCGCGTGACCTTCGTGTAGCTCGCGAACGGGAAGCCCGGGTAGAGCAGGCTGCCGTCCTTCGAGCGACCCGTGTGCATCGCGCGGTAGAAGTCGTCCGACGTCCACTTGCCGATGCCGGCCTGGTCGTCCGGCGTGATGTTCGGCGTGTACATCGTGCCGAACGGCGTCGCCATCGGCAGGCCGCCCGCGAACGACTTGCCGCCGCGCACGGTGTGGCACGCGATACAGTCGCCGACGCGCGCGAGGTATTCGCCCTTCTTGATCAGCGCGGCCTGGTCGGCCGGCGTCGCGGCGACGGCGGATGCGCCGTGCAGCGTGTCGTTGCCCGGCCACAGGACCGGCACGAGGGCGGCGGCCGCGACGATCGCGACGGCCGAGAGTGCAAACAGGGACTTGCGTTTCATTGTGTCTGTCTCCCTTGCCTTATTGCGGTTCGCTGCCGCAGGCGAGCGGAGTCTTCATCGAACGCGCCGGGGCCGGCACGGGGTTGGCGGGCGCCGGTTGCGCGGCGAGCCACGCGGTCACGGCCGTCACGTCTTCGTCGGAAAGTTTCGATGCGATGTCGTGCATGCAGTCGGGTGCCTTGGCGTGGCGGTTGCCCGAGCGCCATGCGCCGAGCTGCGCGCTCAGGTAATCGGCGTGCAGGCCGACGAGGCCGGGGATCGCCGGCTGCATGCCGGTCAGCCCTGCGCCGTGGCAGGCCACGCAGGCCGGCAGCTTGCGGGACGGATCGCCCTGCGTGACGAGCTGCTTGCCGCGTGCGAGCGTCGCGGCCGGCAGCGTCGGCTTCGCCGGCGTCGGGTACGGCGGACGCTCGGCCGAGAAGTGCTCGGCGATTTCGCGCAGGTAGTCGTCGTTCAGGTACGTCAGCAGGTAGTTCATCGGCGGGTACTTGCGCCGACCGTCACGGAAGTTGACGAGCTGGTTGTACAGGTACTCGGCCGGCTTGCCGGCAAGACGCGGGAAGTAGTCGTTGTCCGTGCCCTGGCCGTGAACGCCATGGCATGCAGTACAGCCGCGCACACGCTCGGCCATGGTATCGGGTGCCTTGAGCGGCGCCTGCTGGGCGTGCGCTTGCTCCGTGGGCTTGGTCTGCGCTTGGGCAGCGCTCATAAGGCCCGCTCCGCCGATCAACAGAACGGCGAGCAGCGGACGGAAGAGGCGTCTTGAAGACACACGAGACTCCATGTTTATTCGTCGGGGACCTGTCCGGGCTACGATCGGCTCGGCGCGTGGACGGCAGGACAGCCGGGCTGCTGCGACGCGGCATTCTATCATCGATGGGTAATGACGGCTATTTGGCAAAACGACATCGGTTCCTGTCTGTTCGCGACTTGCGACAATTTGACGCGTATCGCGCCGTGTTTGTGTGAACCGGCGTGCGCTTTCACCATCGAAGACCGTACACTCGCGGGTCGCGCGGCGCCGCCTCCGCCGCAGGTCCAGTCATTTCTCCCGTTTCCGGATTCATCAATGACGTTTTTTACCGTGCCGTTGCCTCCTTCGCACTGTCTCTCCCGTTGCCGTCGCACTGCCGGCCTGCCGTCTGCGGGAGGGTGCGCGCGATGAAGTTCGACAGCTTGTGGATCGGGCAGGTCGCACTCGCGGCGCTGATGGACGCCGCGTTCGCGATGGCGGTCGGCTCGGCGCTGCTCAAGGCGTGGCTCGGCAAGGACGGCGCGCGGCCGATCGTCGCGCCTTCGCATCCCGCGTGGCTGCGCGCGCAACATTCGCTGGTCGCGGCGGCGCTGGCGCTCGTGCTCGCGGACCTCGGCTGGCTGGTCTACGAGGCCGCGACGATGAGCGGCGCGGGGCTCGGCGGCGCGTTCGCCGCGATTCCGACCGTGCTGATGCAGACGCACACGGGTTTCGCGTGGAGCGTCGCGTTCGCGGGCGCCGTGGTGCTCGCGATCGTCGCGCTGGCGAAGCCGGACAGCCCGGCCGCGCACGCGGTGCTGTGGCTCGCGGTGATCGTGGTCGCGGCCGGCAAGGCATCGCTCGGCCATGCGGCCGATACGGGCGCGCTGTCCGCGGCGGTCGGCGTGCAGACGCTGCACCTGCTCGCGACGGCGGTATGGGGCGGCCTCGTGCTCGCGGGCGGGCTCGCGGTGCTGCCGGCGCTCGGTTCGTCGGTCGCGCGCGGTGCGCTGATCCGCATCGGCCAGCATCTTTCGCGTACGTCGATCATCGCGGTCGTATTCGTGCTCGGCACGGGCGCGCTCAATGCGATCCGCGGGCTCGGCGGTTCGCTCGCGCCGCTCGACGGCAGCACCTGGGGGCGCGTGTTGCTGCTGAAGCTGCTGCTCGTCGCGCTCGCGCTCGTGCTCGGCGGCCTGAACCGCTTCTCGGCGCTGCCGCGCCTGCGCCGCACCGCATCGACCGAGGACGCGCACACGTTCCGCAACATCCTGCATCTCGAAGGGCTGACGATGATCGGCGTGTTCGTCGCGGCCGCCGTGCTGTCGTTCAGCGTACCGGGGTTCGCGGCGCTCGGCTGACGACGGGTTCCACGCGGCGCGCGGCGGCGCCGCCGGGGCACGCCCGGCACGTGGCGCCCGTCGCGTCGCGCATGTAAAAACGGCCGCCTGTCGGGCGGCCGTACTCGAATCGATGCGTACCGCGCGGGCCGCAGCCGCGCGCGATGCGCATCGCGCTCACCACTCGGCGACGCTGCCGTCCGCGTGGCGCCACACCGGGTTGCGCCAGCGGTGGCCCGTCTTCGCCATCTCGCGCACCTTCTCCTCGTTGACGTCGATGCCGAGCCCCGGGCCCTGCGGGATCGCGACGAAGCCATCCTCGTAGCGGAACACCTCGGGGTTGCGCAGGTAGTCGAGCAGGTCGTTGCCCTGGTTGTAGTGGATGCCGAGGCTCTGCTCCTGGATGAACGCGTTGTAGCTGACCGCGTCGAGCTGCAGGCACGCGGCGAGCGCGATCGGGCCGAGCGGGCAGTGCAGCGCGAGCGCGACGTCGTAACTCTCCGCGAGCGTCGCGATCTTGCGGCACTCGGTGATGCCGCCGGCGTGCGACGCGTCGGGCTGGATGATGTCCACGTAGCCGCCCGCGAGGATGTGCTTGAAGTCCCAGCGCGAATACAGCCGTTCGCCGAGAGCGATCGGCGTGTTGGTCTGGTTGACGATGTCGCGCAGCGCCTCGGCGTTCTCCGACAGCACCGGCTCCTCGATGAACATCAGCTTGTACGGATCGAGCTCCTTCGCGAGCACCTTTGCCATCGGCTTGTGCACGCGGCCGTGGAAGTCGACGCCGATGCCGACGTGCGGGCCGACCGCGTCACGCACGGCCGCGACGTTCGCGATCACCTGCTCGACCTTGTCGTAGGTGTCGACGATCTGCAGCTCCTCGGAGCCGTTCATCTTCACCGCCTTGAAGCCGCGCTCGACGACCGCGCGCGCATTGTTCGCGACGTCGCTCGGCCGGTCGCCGCCGATCCACGAATACACCTTGATGCGATCGCGCACCTGGCCGCCGAGCAGCGCGTGCACGGGCACGCCGTGATGCTTGCCCTTGATGTCCCACAGCGCCTGGTCGACGCCCGCGATCGCGCTCATCATGATCGGGCCGCCGCGGTAGAAGCCCGCGCGGTACATCACCTGCCAGTGATCCTCGATCAGCAGCGGATCGCGGCCGACGAGGTAGTCGGCCAGCTCCTGCACCGCGGCCTCGACCGTGTGCGCGCGACCTTCGACGACCGGCTCGCCCCAGCCGATGATGCCCTCGTCGGTTTCGATCTTGAGGAACAGCCAGCGCGGCGGGACGACGAAGGTTTCGAGGCGGGTGATTTTCATGACGCGAGTCTCCAGGGTTGACCGGCGCGGGCGCTCGGGCGCGGCGCACGGTCGCGTGCTTTGGCGGTTATCCTAGCGTAGGTCGATAAAAAATAGTATTAATAGCATTATTGTGCAGATAGTGGGCAGCCGGCCCGCGGGCCCAACGGAGAACGATCATTCAACGCGACCTGCATGGACAGACGGCCTTCCGGCTGGCGACGGCGATCCTGCGCGGCGACTATCCGCCCGAATCGCTGCTGCCGCGAGAGCCCGACCTGATGGCGCTGTACGGCGTGAGCCGCACGGTGATGCGCGAGGCGCTGCGCACGCTGACGTCGAAGGGGCTGGTCGAATCGCGGCCGAAGGTCGGCACGCGCGTGCGGCCGCGCCGCGCGTGGAACCTGCTCGACGCCGACCTGCTCGACTGGTACGCGCGCGTCGCGCCGCCGCTCGCGTTCGCGCTGAAGCTGCAGGAGATGCGCGAGATGATCGAGCCGTACGCGGCCGCGCTCGCCGCGCGCGCGCATACGCCGGAAGCATTCGACGCGATCGACGACGCGGCGCGCGCGATGGCCGCCGCGCGCAACGTCGACGAGTGGGTGCGCGCCGACCTGCGCTTTCACCTGAGCGTGCTCGAGGCCGGCGGCAACGAACTGCTGGTGCCGCTCGGCGCACTGATCGATCGCACCCTCGAAGCGCAACTGCTTCTGAATGCGCGCCGCGCGGACGTCTACAACGCGTCGCTTGCCGAGCACACGGCCGTCAGCGACGCGATTCGCGTGCGCGACGAGGACGGCGCGCGCCGCGCGATGGCGACGCTGCTCGCGGTGACGCGCGCGCGGATCGAGATGTCGTGACGGAGAGGGGCGGGCGGTGCGGCGCCGTCAGGCGCTCGCGCAGCCGCCCGGCTTGTGGATGCGCTCCGTCGACGCCGGGTACTTGGCAAGCAGGCTCGCCGACCGGCGCGGGCGCACGACCAGGTCGCCGCCGCAGTTCGGGCAGCGGCCCTTCAGCACGTTGTCGGTACAGCTTGCGCAGAACGTACATTCGAAGGTGCAGATGCGCGCATCCGCCGAATCGGGCGGCAGGTCCTTGTTGCAGCATTCGCAGCCGGGGCGCAGTTCGAGCATGAGTGTCTCCTCGTTTCGAAAAAATCCGGCGCCGGCGCTCGTTGCGCGCGGCGCGGGTGCGCGCTACTGTACCCGCATCGAATCGGCTTGGCCAATGGCGTCCGCCCGGGCGCCGTCGACGCGCGCGAGCCGCACCGGGAGACGACCATGCTTTATCGCGGAAGCTGTCATTGCGGAGACGTGAAGTTCGAGGCGGAAGGCGACCTGCAGGGCGTGATGGCGTGCAATTGCTCGATCTGCCAGCGCAAGGGCGCGCTGATGTGGTTCGTGCCGCGCGACCACATGAAGCTCCTCACGCCCGACGAGAATCTCGCGACCTACCTGTTCAACAAGCACGTGATCCGGCATCGTTTCTGCAAGCGCTGCGGGATCCATCCGTTCGGCGAAGGTGTCCATCCGAACGGCACCGCGATGGCGGCGATCAACGTGCGCTGCCTCGAGGATGTCGATATCGACGCGCTGCCCGTCACGCACTACGACGGCCGCTCGCACTGAGCGGCGCGTCACGGCATGAACCTGCGCGCCGGGCTCAGGACGGCCGCACCGCGGCGGCGCGCGGCGCGGGCATTTCCGCCTGCGGCGCGGGGCCCGCGGTGCGCGTGCCGGCATCGGCCGGGCGTTCGATCAGCGGCGCGAGTGCCGGCGCCATCGAGCGCAGCAACTGCACGGCCATCGCGCTCGTGAAGTCGTAACGCGCCGCATACGGTTCGTGCGCGGTCGCCGTCAGGACCCCGAAGAACCGGTCGCCGATCACGAACACGAACGTGCCGCTGCGGTTCACCTTGCGCGACTCGATCAGCCGCGCGCCGCGCGCGTAGACGTTGAAGCGCTGGTCGCCCGTCCCCGTCTTGCCGTACACCTCGAGCGTCTTGCCGTCGGGCAGCGTGAACCCGCCCGCGAGGCGGCGCGCGGTGCCGTTGAGCACGACGTCGCGCAGCAGCGTGTGCGTCACGTTGACGATCTCGGGCGACAGCATCGGCTGCGGCTGCGCGGTCGCGTGCACGAAGCGGGTTTCGTACGGCGTGTCCTTCGCGAAGTCGAGCCGCGTGATGGTTTCCGTCGGCGCTTTCTGGCCGCCGTTCGCGATCAGGCCGATCAGTTTCGCGAGCGCGTCGGGCTGGTCGCCCGATGCGCCGATCGCGGCCGCGTAGGACGGCGTGACTTCCGCGAACGGGTAACCGAGCGCGCGCCACGCCTTCGTGATCTCCGCGTACGCGCGCAACTCGACCATGCGGCGGATGCGCCGGTCCTGGGTCGCGTGGTAGCGCGTCTTGTACAGCCACGAGTACGTGTAGAAACGCGCATCGCGGCTGTCGCGCTGGACATCGCCGAGCGACGCGCCCGGGTGTGCGCGCAGGTAGTTGAGCGTCCACAGCGCGAGCGGGTGCACGCTCGCGATATAACCGCGATCGTTGAGGTTGAAGCGGTCGATCGCGTACTTCGCGTAGAGCGCGGCGAGGTCGTCGTCGGACAGCGTCGCGGCCGGCGTGCCCTTCAGTTGCGCGCGCATCTGCGCATTGAACCACGAAAGCGACTCGTTCGGCGCGACACTGCGCAGCACGGTCGCGATCTTCGGCGGCGACTTGCGCACGTCGTGCAGCATCAGCGCGAGCGCGTCGTCGGGCGCCTTGCCCGCATAGCGCGTGTAGTAGCGCTTCACGTAGACCTGGCTTTCGCCGTCGACGAACTGCTGCAGGTAATGCTGGCGCTGCTCGGGATCGTTGAGCCACGACGACGACGGGCCGGCCGCCTGCAGCGTCTCGTAGTGGACGATGTCGCGCATCAGCCGCACGAACACGAGGTTGACCGAATGCTCGAACGCCGCGTGCAGCGTCAGGATGCGACCGTTGTCCGACTTTTCGAAGTTCGAGAACACCTGCGCGCCGCCGCCCGTGTAGAACACGTCGGGGCTCGCCGAATACTTGCGTTCGACGGCCGCGTCGAGCATTGCCTGCAGCGAGCGGTCGCGCGTATGCGACAGGTAGTCGAGCGCCCAGTGCGACAGCCCGTCGATCGGGTCGGGCTTCACCCGGGCCAGCTCCGCGTTCGACAGGTTCGCATAACGCGCATGCAGGTCGGAGACGATCTGCAGGTACGTGATCAGCGTACGCAGTTTCGCGGTCGAACCGAGGTTGATGCGGCCGCCGCGATTCACGTCGAACGGCTCGTTCACGCTGTCGGTCTGCACGCGCAACATGTTCGCGCCGTTGCGCCGTTCGTACAGCGTGAAGCTGTACGTGAGGTGCGACGGGTCGTCCTTCGGCGCGAGCATCTCGAAACCGTACAGGCCGGCGGCCTGCGCGCCGTCGCGGGTCGACGCCAGCGCGAGCCGCTGGGCGACGGCCTGCTGCACGCCGTTGTCGAGCGTGCTCGTGGCCTGCAGGTCGAACTGGTCGAGCTGGTACAGGTCGCTGATGCCGAGCGCCGACAGCAGCGACGCGCGCGCGGACGTCACGGCCTTGCGCGACACGAACGACTGCACGTGCGCGGCGGCCGGCGGCGCGCTGCGTTCGATCTGCGCGGCGAGCGCGGCATCGCGCAGCGCGGGCGAGATCACGCCGCCGCTCGACAGCAGCCGCAGGTAGCTGTCGGTCAGCCGCTGCAGCGCCGGATAGCCGCTGTTGAGGAAGTACGACGGCGCGCGCTGCGCGATGATCAGCGACAGCACCTCGCGGAACGTCTTGCCCTGTTCGTCGACGTTGTCGCCGGTCGTCGGCGCCGACAGGATGCGGTTCACGTCGTTGAAGTCGCGCCCGTACCACGCGGTGAGACCGTCGCCGATGCCCGTGATCTCGCCGACGTGCGGCCGTGCGGCGAGCGGCACCGAATTCAGGTAGCGCACGACGATCGTGCGGCGCGCGAGCATCGTCTGCGGGCCGTTCAGGTACGCGCGCACCGATGCGGACGCAATCTGCCGCAGCTTTTCGGGCGGCGTCGCGGTGCGGCCTTCGGGCGAATGGCGGAACTTCTCGATCTGCGTCGCGAGCGTGCTGCCACCCGGGCGCGCCTGGTGACGGTTGACGACGTGCAGCGCCTGGTCGGCGACCGCGCGGCTGAAGCGTCCCCAGTCGATCGCCGGGTTGCGGTTCGGCTGGTTCGCGTCGAGCAGGTAGCGATCCTCGATGAACAGCAGGGAGTCAGCGACCACGCGCGGCACCATGTCGAAGTCGGCGTAGACGCGCTGCGGGAACACGGTCGCGAACAGCGGCGCGCCGGTCGAATCGAACAGCATCAGGCCCGCCTGGTCCTTCTCGTCGTAGGGGAGGAACAACCCGCGATCGCCGAGCGACAGCATCCGCTGCGAATCGCGCGCCTGCTTGCTGACGACGAAACCGCGCGCGAGCAACCGCTCCTGGAACGACGGAATCATCGCGTAGCCGAGGCGCTGGTCGTAAGGGCCGTTCGCGGGGAAGCGGATGTGATCGCTCGGGCCCGTCTCGACCGTGTAGCCGACGTCGCGGGTGAGTTCGGACAGGTAGTGCGCCTGCAGCCGGGACGTTTCGATCTCGGTCTGCACGAGTCGCGCAACGATCGCCGCCGCGATCACCAGCGCGGCGAGCAAAGACCACTTGACCCACGTCCAGACCGATGCGAGACCGGTCACGCGCGGCAGGATACGATTCAGCGGCCGATTCATGGCGGCGTCTCCCTGAAGGCGCGGGCTCCGGCCGCACCCCATTAAGGATTAGTGTAGTCCTCAACGGCGGGCTGCCAAGGGTGGTTCTCTACCGAGATGCGCCGACGCAACGCGCGTGCCTGTGACGCGCCGCAGCCGGCGTTGCAGTGCGGCGGCGCGCGCCGTCGCAGGCTAACGTTTGCGCGTTTCGCGCCGAAGGTTCCGCGCGACAAGGGTGTCGGCGCGCAGGCCCGGGCGGTCGGGCAGGCGGACAATGCACCGGTTTCGTGCGCTGCCGCACGGCGGCAATTCGGGACGGAACCTGTTCCGGAAATCGCGGTTAGCGCACGGCGACGCTACGGGTTTCCGCGATAGTCGCGCGCGCCGGCCGCGGGTAGCATCGCCGGATGTGCGGCGCATTTCCGCTTTCGCCGGGAGTCCCATGCCGATCCATCCCGTCGCGCTGGTTTGCACGGCCATCCTCGGGTTGCTGCTGTTCGGGCTCGGGCTCGTCGTGTCCGTCACGCGCTTTCGGCACACCACCGGATCCGGGTGCGCGTCCGATCCGACGAACGGGTTGCACAAGGTCGTGCGCGCGCACGGCAACACGGCCGAATACGCGCCGTTTCTCGCGGTGCTGTTTCTCTATTTCGGCGCGCACGATCCGTCGCGCGCGATCCTGTCGCTGATCGTCGCGGCGACCGCGTGCCGCTGCCTGCTCGTGATCGGATTGCTCGCGTGGCCGACGATGGCCGCGCCGAATCCCGTGCGTTTTATCGGTGCGCTCGGCACCTATCTGTGCGGCGCCGCGCTGTGCTTCGCGCTGTTCGTCTGATTCAGGTGCGATAGCCGGCCGGGTCCGGCGTGCCGTCCGCAAGCCGCCGCGCCGTCGAATCCACTTGCGCCGTGGAAGCCTTCGTTCAAAGCAGCAGGTCGAGTTGATCGAACAGCCGCCGGTTCTCCGTTGCGGCGGAGCGGCCGCGCTTGCGGATCGTTTGCGACAGGCTGTCGACGAAGCACTGGCTTGCCTGGCTGCGCATCGCGTTGTGCAGGCCGATGACGGCGACGCGGCCGACGTCGAAGCGCTCGGCGAGCTTGAGCGGCTGCGCCCAGTCGCGCATCGCGTCGGTGAGAAGCAGCGGCTCGGGGCAATGGCTGAGCATGTCGTTGCGGCGGACGAGTTCCAGCATCAGCGCACTGGAATGGGCGCAATGGAGGCGGGAACGGTCGATCGCGGCGCCGTGCTGCCAGAAGATGTTGTGCATCGTCTCGTCATAGCTGGTCGCCGTGTAGTTGACCGCCCAGTCCTGCTCGAGCAGGTCGTGAATCGAACGCCGGTTCGCGAGCGGGTGGCCACGCCGCGCCACCACGCACGACTGATACGAGAACAGCGGCTCGTGATCGAATTCCCGGCTCGACACGACCGACGTCAGCGGCACGACCGACAGGTCCAGCGTGCCTTCCCGCAGCCGCGGCAACGCGACGGCCGTCAGGCCCTCGAAGATCTCGAGCTGCACCTTCGGCATCTGCTTGCGGAACAGCGTGATCGCTTCGGTCATGAACGTCAGCATGACAAGCGGCGTGACTGCAATCGTGAGCTTGCCGGTCTGATCGCCGCGCAGCCGCGCGAGCGCGTCGTTCGCGCGTTCGAACTGCCCGATGATCAGCCTTGCATGACCCAGTAGCGTATGCCCGGCGTCGGTGAGGCTGACGCCGCTCGAGCTGCGCGACAGCAGCGTCAGTTTCTGCTCCTGCTCGAGTTCGCGCAGCGCCTTCGTCACCGCGGCCTGCGATACGCCGAGCAGCCTTGCCGCCGCCCGGATGCTGCCCGCGTCGGCGACCGCGACCAATGCATGGATCTGATGATTTTTCATACGATAGGCGCGCCGTGCACCGTGATAACCAATGGTTGTCAATATAACCAAATTGCGGCTTCCGGGGACGAATTGCGCTGCTTATGATCGGCTCCGCCTTGGTTGTCAGACCTACACGGAAGCCTCTTCATGTCCAACCTGTTCAATGAATTCGTGCCGCAAGGCATGCGCGATATCGAACGCGAGATGATCGCGCTGCGTCGGCAGATTCATGCCGATCCGGAGCTGAGCTTCCAGGAATACGCGACGAGCGCACTGGTCGCGGAACGTCTTGCGCAGTGGGGCTACGACGTGCATGGCGGGATCGGCGATACCGGGGTCGTCGGGACGCTCGGCAACGGCGCCGGACGCACGATCGGACTCCGGGCGGACATGGACGCGTTGCCGATCGTCGAGGCAACCGGGTTGCCGTATGCGAGCACGAACCCGGGCGTCATGCATGCCTGCGGTCACGACGGACATACGGCGATGCTCCTCGCCGCCGCGCGGTACCTGGCGCAGAACCGGTGCTTTTCGGGTACCGTGCGCGTGATCTTCCAGCCTGCGGAAGAAAGCGGCGGCGGCGCGCTGCGAATGCTCGAGGAAGGCTTGCTCGAGCGCTTCCCGTGCGATGCCGTATTCGCGATGCACAACATGCCGGGCTTGCCGGCTGGCCAGTTCGGATTCCGAAGCGGCGCCTTCATGGCATCCGCCGATTCGGTCACGATTCGCATCGCCGGTTACGGCGGCCACGGCGCGATCCCGCACAAGACGGTCGACCCGGTTGTCGCGAGCGCGTCGCTCGTCATGGCGCTGCAAACGGTGGTGGCACGCAATGTCGATCCGCTCGAAACGGCCATCGTGACGGTCGGATCGATACACGCCGGCAGTGCGTCCAACATCGTTCCCGACGCCGCCGTCATCGGCCTGTCGGTGCGTGCGCTCGATCCCGGCGTGCGCGACCTGCTGCAAGCGCGGATCACCGCGCTTGCGCACGCTCACGCGGAGGGTTTCGGCGCGCGGGCGGAGGTCGAGTACGAGCGTGGTTATCCGGTGCTGATCAATCACCCCGACGAGACCCGGCTGGCCGAATCCGTCGCTCGCGACTGGCTCGGCGACGGCGGACTCGTCCGCGACATGAAGCCGATCACGAACAGCGAGGATTTCGCGTATGTGCTCGAGCGCTGCCCCGGCTGTTACCTGCTGATCGGCAACGGTGACGGCAAGGGCGGATGCATGGTCCACAACCCGGGTTACGACTTCAACGACGACATCCTGCTGACCGGCGCGAGCTACTGGGTTCGGCTGGTCGAACGCTTCCTGGCGTAACGCGGTCCCGCTTCACCCGGAGCAGACAGGCGCCGTCGCCTGCCTGCCGATCGAACAAACATTGACGGCAACGCGTTCGTGCCACGCGCGAACGTGCTTTCTCATCCTGGCTTGGAGACACCATGAAACGCCTTGTCCGCTCTAGTCTGTTCGCGCTCTGCGCCATTCCGCTGCTCGCTGCCGCGGGTGAACCGCAGACCCTTCGCTTCGGCATCGATCCGACCTATCCGCCGTTCGAATCGAAGCTGCCCGACGGTTCGTTCGTCGGCTTCGACGTTGATCTCGGCAATGCGATCTGCGCGAACCTGCGTATGCGTTGCGTATGGGTGGAGCAGGGCTTCGACGCGATCATTCCCGCGCTGAAGGCGCGCAAGTTCGACGCGATCCTGTCCGCGATGACGGCCACGCCGGCGCGCAGGCAGCAGATCGATTTCACCGACCGTCTCTATTCGGGTGCGCCGCGCCTGATCGCGCGGGCGGGCTCCACGTTGCAGCCGACCGCGGAATCGTTGAAGGGGCGCCGGATCGGCGTTCAGCAAGGGTCGTTGCAGGAGACCTATGCGCGGGTCGAATGGGCGTCGAAGGGCGTGGAGGTCGTGTCGTATCCGGGTACCGACCAGATCTATCAGGACCTCACGACCGGCCGCCTCGACGCATCGTTCCAGGCGGCCGTCCAGGCCGACATGGGGTTCCTGCGCACGCCGCGCGGCAAGGCGTTCGCGTTTGCCGGCGCCGAAGTCAAGGACAAGCGTGCAGCGGGCGAAGGTGTCGCGATCGGTATCCGCAAGGACGACACGCAGCTCGCGGCGAAGATCAATCAGGCGATCGCGTCCATTCGCAAGAGCGGCGAGTACGACAAGCTCGCGCGCAAGTATTTCACGTTCGATATCTACGGCGAGTAAGCGTGACGGCCCGGGTTTCCCGGGCGTCTGACGCGGGACCGACGGATTCGCAATATCCACCGACGCATGCCGGGGACGGCGCACGCGTGCAACGGGCGCGTCGTACGCGCTCGCGGTCGACCGTCCCGCCTGTTCGGCAAATCGGAGGAGACTGAAACATGAAAAAGCAGATGATCGGCCTGTTGCTGGCCGGCGGCGCGGTAACGTCGGCGCTCGCACAAAACAGCGTCACGCTGTACGGATTGATCGACGAAGGCGTGAACTACACGAGCAACGTGAACGGCCACTCGGCGTGGGAAATGTCGAGCGGCGTCGTGCAGGGCAGCCGCTGGGGGATCAAGGGCGGCGAGGATCTCGGCGGCGGGTTCAAGGCCGTGTTCAGGCTCGAGAACGGTTTCGACGTCAACACCGGCCGGCTCAACCAGGGCGGCCGCGAATTCGGCCGGCAGGCGTATGTCGGTCTGTCGAAAGACGGGGTGGGTACGCTGACGTTCGGCCGCCAGTACGACTCGCTGGTCGAATTCCTCGGCCCGTTGACCGCGAACGGCAGTTGGGGCGGCTTCATCTTCGATCACCCGTACGGCAACGACAACACGGACAACTTCTTCCGGCTCGACAACGCGGTGCAGTTCTACAGCGCCGATCTGTCGGGCTTCCAGATGAGCGCGACCTACGCGTTCTCGAACAGCGCGGGCCAGTTTTCGCTGAACAATGCGCAGAGCGTCGGCGCAGGCTATTCGAACGGTCCGTTGACGGTCGGCATCGGATACCTGAACGTCAATCGCGGTGGCGCCAACACGGTCGGCGCGGTGACCACGGACGACGCGGGCTTCCTCGCGGAGCGCCAGCGGGTGTTCGGCGCGGGCATCAACTATCAGCTCGGCAAGGCGATGCTTGGCTTCGTCTACACGCACAGCGACATGAAGAACCCGACGTCGTTCCAGTACATCAGCGGTTCGATCGTGCCCGCGGGACAGGCCGTGTCGCACCTGAAGTTCGACAACTATGAAGTCGCCGCGACGTACCAGGTGACGCCGGCGCTGCTGCTCGGCGCGATGTACTACTACACGCAAGGGTCGCTCGACGCGTCCGCCGGAAAATCCCGGCCGCATTGGCAGACGGTCGGCCTGATGGCGGACTACAACCTGTCGAAGCGGACCGACGTGTATATCCAGGGCAGCTACATGAAGGTGAACGGATCGACGGGGACGGCGCTCGACAATGCCTACAATCCGGCCGCCGACGATTCGTCGTCGAACGACCGTCAACTGATGGCGCGCATCGGGATTCGCCACAAGTTCTGACGGGCGCCGCCGCGGCGACCGGCACGCGGCCGCCGCGCGGGGTGATATGCTCCCGGGACGCCCGCGACCGACGGGCGGATTCCGACTGCCCGCGCGCGGCTCGCTGCCGCGCGGCGCGGCGTTTCCGAGGGAAGAACCGACATCATGAGCCGCAAATTCATTCTGAAGGGCGACACCACCGACCACGGCGGCGTGGTGCTCGAAGGGATCGCCAATTCGTCGTTCGACGGACGCGAGCTCGCCTATCTCGGCGCGCCCGTGTTCTGCGCCGCGTGCAAGTCGCCGGGCGTGATCGTGTCGGACGGCGGCGAGCGGACGATGACCGTGATGGGCAAGGTCGTCGCGCTCGAACACGACCTGTGCCAGTGCCTGTGCACGCCGCAGCCGAAACTGATCGCGTCGCAGGCGACGGGCACCATCACGGGGTGAAACCCGCCGCGCGGATGCGGTTGCCATCCGCGCTGTATCGACGTACGGCCGCCGGCCGTCAGACGCTGCCTTCGGTCTCGATCACGAGGATGCGCGCTTCGCCGAGCGGATGCGCGACGTGCTCGGTGCCGACCGTCGCGTGGAACACGTCGCCCGCTTCGAGCACCGTCGCGTGCTCGACGCCTGCTTCGCGATAGCGCATCTCGACGCGACCGTCGAGCACCGCGAACACTTCCTCGTCGTCGTTCACGTGCCATCGATAGGGCTGGTCGGTCCAGTGCAGGCGGACCGTGACGCCGTTCAGGTTCGCGATGTCGAGCGCGCCCCACGGGCGGTCCGCGGTGAACGTGGCGCTGCGGATGATGTTCATCGATATGTTCTCCTGCGCGAATGCGCGTCGTCTGCCAGCCAGTTTCCCCGTACCCGCATTCAGCGCGACGTCGCGCGCAGCGCCTGCTCGATGATCTGCTTGCGCTTCGCGAAGCCGGCCGCCGACCGCTCGGTGACACGCTTCACGACCGCCGCCGGCGCGGTGTCGGGCGAGCCCGCGTCGAACGGCGGCGCGGGCGCGTATTCGAGCTGCAGCTGGATCGCCTGCGCCTCTTCGTCGCCGGCCAGTTCCGCGGCGATCGTCAGCGCGAAGTCGATGCCGGCCGTCACGCCGCCGCCCGTGATCAGGTTGCCGTCACGCACGACGCGCTCGCGAACGGGCACCGCGCCCAGCGGTTCGAGCAGCGCGTGGAACGCCCAGTGCGTCGTCGCGCGCCGCCCGCGCAGCAGGCCGGCCACACCGAGCAGCAGCGCGCCCGTGCACACCGACGTCACGTAGCGTGCGGTGGCCGCGCGTTGCTGTACGAACGCGATCGTTTCGGCATCGAGCAGCAGGTCGTTGATCCCGATCCCGCCCGGGATGCAGATCACGTCGAGCGGCGGGCAGTCGTCGAAGGTAGTCGTCGGCGCGAGCGCGAGGCCGCTGCTCGACGCGACGGCGTCGCGCGACTTCCAGACCAGATGGACGGCCGCGTCGGGTAGCGACGCGAGCACGTCGTGCGGGCCGGTGAGATCGAGTTGCTGGACGCCCGGAAACACGAGTAAGCCGATATGCATGGTCATGCGAAGACTCCGAGTGGAAGTGGCACACGCCGTTGCCGGCACATGATGGACAGATCGATTCTAGGCGCGTAGTGTTTGGCGAAATTGCCATATCCCCCACGTTTTCAGCCAATCGCCATGCCTGCCGCTCCGCGCTCGATCCTGGTCCTCGCGTTCCCCCGCGCGCAACTGCTCGACGTGTCGGGGCCGCTGCAGGTGTTTGCGTCCGTCAACGAACTCGCGCTGGAGCGCGGGCAGCCCGCGCCGTATGCGCCCCGCGTCGTCGCGGCCGATGCCGGGCCCATCGAGACGTCGTCGGGCCTCGTCGTGATGGCCGAGTCGTTGCGCTCGGCCGCGCGCGCTCCCGATACGCTGATCGTCGCCGGCGGCAAGGGCGTGCACGCGGCATCGCAGGATCCGCGGCTGGTGCGCTGGGTGCGGCAGCAGGCGGAGCGCGCGCGACGCGTCGCGTCGGTCTGCACCGGCGCGTTCCTGCTCGCGGAGGCCGGCCTGCTCGACGGGCGGCGCGCGGTCACGCACTGGGCGCGCTGCGACGAATTCGCGGCGCGTTACCCGAGCGTGCGCGTCGAGTCCGACCCGATCTTCATCCGCGAGGGCGCGCTGTGGACGTCGGCCGGCGTGACGGCCGGCATCGATCTCGCGCTCGCGCTGGTCGAGGAGGATCTCGGGCGGGCGACCGCACTCGACGTCGCTCGCGAACTCGTCGTGTTCCTGAAACGTCCGGGTGGCCAGGCGCAGTTCAGCGCGATGCTGTCGATGCAGCGCACCGACGAGCGGTTCGGCGAGCTGCATGCGTGGATGGCCGAGCACCTGACGGCCGACCTGTCGGTGCCCGCGCTGGCCGAGCGCGTGCGCATGAGCGAGCGCAGCTTCGTGCGCCACTATCGCGCGGGAACCGGCCGCACGCCCGCGCGCGCCGTCGAGCAGATCCGCGTCGAGGCCGCGCAGCGCCTGCTCGGCGAAACGGCATGGCCGGTCAAGCGGATCGCCGCGCGTTGCGGATTCGGTTCGGAGGAGACGCTGCGGCGCAGTTTCGTGCGCGTGCTGGGCGTGTCGCCGCAGGGGTATCGCGAGCGGTTCGTGCGGTGATACACGGGGTTCGGCTCGGGGCCGGAGCGGATATCGTCCGGTACTGAACGGAAATCGATCGCTTTCCAGTGCGAAATGCCGAAACTATTCAGGACGATAGAACAATAGCTGGGGGCTTGTGCCGCGCCCGCTGCGCGCTCTATTCTGTTCCGTTGGCGATTCGAAGGGGGGCAGCATGGACCGAATCCAGGCAATGGAAGTTTTTACTCGCGTGGTCGACGCGAACAGCTTCACACGCGCGGCCGACACGCTCGCGATGCCGCGCGCGTCGGTGACGACCATCATCCAGAATCTCGAGGCGCTGCTCGGCGTGCGCCTGATGCACCGGACGACGCGCCGGCTGTCGCTGACGCCGGAGGGTGCCGCGTACTACGAGCATTGCACGAAGATCATCTCGGAGATCGCGGAAGCCGACGCGAGTTTCCAGGTCGGCAACCGCAAGCCGAGCGGCGTGCTGCGCGTCCACATGCCGAGTTCGCTCGGGCGGCGCGTCGTGTTGCCGTCGCTGTCGATTTTCCGGCAGAGCTATCCGGACATCACGCTCGAACTCGGGCTTTCCGACCGCTATGTGGATCCGGTCGAGGAGGGCATCGACTGCATGATCCGGGTCGGGCCGCTCGAGGATTCGTCGATGGTCGCGCGGCGGATCGGGATGCTCAAACGCGTGACCTGCGCGTCGCCCGACTACCTCGCGCGTCACGGCGAGCCGCACGAGATTGCCGATCTGGCCGAGCATCATGCGGTGAATTTCCGGTCGAGCCACGGCGCGCGAGCGATTCCGTGGGTGTTCATGATCGACGGCAAGCCGTTCGAGGTGCGGATGAACGCGAGCGTGACGGTCAATGATTCCGATGCCTACGTGACGTGCGGGCTCGAAGGGTTCGGGATGATCCAGCCGACGCTGTTCATGGTGCTGCCGAACCTGCTCGACGGATCGCTGGTCGAGGTGCTGCCGGACTGCAATCCGAAGCCGAAGCCGATCTCGATCGTTTATCCGCACAACCGGCATCTGTCGCAGAAGGTGCGCGTGTTCGCCGACTGGATCGCGGAGCTGTTCGAGTCGACGCCGTCGCTGGAGGGCGGGGAGAACTGGCGCGGGCGGGTGCAGGGGAAAGCGGCGGAGGAACGGCGTGGGGCGGTGGCGGCGTAGCCTGGTGCGCTGCGCGTGTGACCGGTTGCACGAGTGGCGGCCAATCAGAACGGCCGTATGCCGATGCGCGGATTCAGGCACGCGTAGATGAGGCTGAAGGCCAGCAGCGCAAACAGCAGCGACGTGACGATGCGGGCGATCGAGCCGATGCGTTCGATCCGGAGGAAGAGGGTGCCGCCGACGAGCATCAGGGCGACGCCCGCGTAGAAGTCGTTGGCGAAATCGCCGAAGTCGCGTTCGACGAGGCTGTCCGCAAAGCTCATGTAGTCGTAGCTCAGCAGGTGGCGCAACTGGTCGGGCGTCGACAGGTTGACGAACGTGCCGGTGACGGGCACGAGCCCGATCAGCGTGAACAGTGCGGCGATGACGATCGTGATGCGTCGTTTCATCGGTCACCAGCTCTCCGGATCCCGGGTCGTCAAAGAAGCGTCCGCTGCGTCGATAGAAGAGTCACTCATGCGGCCACTACGGAACCGGCGCTCCAAGGCTGCAACTGCCGCGGTCGACGTGATTGTGGCGACAATTCAATACCAAAAAAAGAGCCCGTATGTCGATCTTTTTCGCACATATGGCTATCTAGCAAGCGCACGTGCCGGATCGAACCGGGGCAACATTCTCGCATGCGAGAATTTGGACCGACTTCGCCGGTTTTCGCGGAGCCCGAGCATGACGGTCGACTCCGTACTATACGGTTATGCACCTTCCAACAGCCGCGCTTGTGCTGGGGCATTGAGAAAGTCCAGAGAATCGTAATGCTTCTCTAACAGTTCCACGAACAACTCAACGGTCCGCCTCACGGCGTCGAGCCGCAATTCTAAGTCGGTTGAGCGTCCGCGCGCTCCAACCGAAGCTGGCGTCGCTCTACCGTGTGCAACCTGATGGCGCTTCTGCACTACCTCATCAACGTAGAATCGGTCTGCGCCGGTCTTTATCGCGTCGGGTGAAATACCCAGATACGAAAAAATATCACCTATCGTCTCTGTTTCAGAGTTTTGTAAATGAGGTGAAAAGACTGATGTCTCGATACGACACGCGTCGCCGTTATAAATGGCATCAACAAAATCTATTCGCTTCTGCCATCTCTTTTGAGTTTGCGCATCTGCCAAGCCCTTAAAATTAGCATTCATTGCGGTGGGCAAAAAACGCACGGATAAGTCCCAGTTCTTCAATCCGAGAGCGGCGATTGCTCTCAAAAAACTTTCCGTTGCTTCGTTTAAGGACTGTTCCAACGCGCCATACAGGTGCACGTAGAAGAGTCCGCGAAGGATTTTTGTCTCTTCCGAATCTACCGGCGGCAAGTCGGTGGATTCCATGGTTTTGATATGAGAAAGCAATGTGCGAATCTCACGGAACCTTTCGTCTATAGAGACTCGCGGAATTGAGAGTGCCATGATTACAACAGGAAATCTCGTACAAACTCAATGCGCCCGCTTACCATTCGCTTATTATTTGTGCCGGCCGTGGTGAGTTTTTTGAGCTCCTTGTTACTAACAAGACTTCGCAATTTATCAATGTCTGGTGTGGCGTTCGCTTGAATGGCGAGAGCTGTTCCGGCGGAAATTGCCTCAAACAAGTTGGCTGGCGTAATTGTCGATTGGCCGCGCTTTATGCCGTCAGGGAATGCCGTGGCCAATATGTCCAGAACTTTCTTGAACAGACTGATTTTTGAAGCTGGTATAGGTTTTGCGGAATTTTCTTTCATGTAATTGTTCAGAAAACCCTTTACGCTTTTTTCGAAATTTTGGTAATTGTGCAGATATGAAAAATACCTAAGTGCGTATTCTTCAGCGGTACCGTTCTTCGAGTCGCTTTCGCGAATGCGAACGACTTGCTTAAAATTGGGGAGTGCGGCAATTTTTCGCAGTGAGTCGTTAAATGGGCCGCGATAAATGCAGTTCCGTATTTCTTGATCTGTCAAAAGAACGCCGCCAGTATTCAGGCGTTCAAAGAGATCGAAGCGAACGTTCAAGTCGCTCTTATCATTGAGGACGGTAACGCGAATTGGGCGCGTCATGAACATCAGCTGCATTGATTTCGGAAGCTCGGCGTAGGTTAAGTCATTCAATGCGCTGAGCTTTTCTAGATCTATTGCTTTTAACGGTGATTTTCGATTAATTCCGCTCAACAGTTTGGCACTATCGCCGACAAAGTGCGCAATCGTCGACAATCGCTGTACGCCGTCGACAATTTCCCATGTTGCATCGGGATTTGTTGCCATAAACAGACTCGGCACTGGAATGCCAAGGAATATTGACTCTATGAGCTCAGACTCCCTCGGTTCGTCCCAGACGAACTGACGCTGATACTCGGGCGGCACAAAGATGGCGCCCTCAGAAAACATGTCATAGATCTGTCGGATCGTCATGTCATAGCTGTCGAACGACACGAGGCGCCGTTCGCTGTCCAGCTGCTGTTGGAGATCGACGAAGGAACTTGGCTTTTGCGGCATCTGTAGGCAGCTTAACGTTGTTAGGCCGCCTTCACCGGCGAACCTTGAGCGCGGGAGGTTGCCCTCGCGAGCGAGGAAAGCGCGCGGGTCTAACCATAGACCGAACAATACAACGGAGACTAAGTCTTTACTAGGGGCAGATGCGCTGCGCGAGGCTAAGGCAGAGTCTGCGCGTGTAGGGAGGGTGTCCCGAGGAATGCGTTGACACTCGGTTGACAGAGCCGAAATGAAAAAGGGCCCAGCTTGCGCTGGGCCCTTTTCGCATTTGGTGGCGAATCAGGGATTCGAACCCCGGACCTGCGGATTATGATTCCGTCGCTCTAACCGACTGAGCTAATTCGCCGAAGAAATAAATTATGCCGATGAGGCGTTTTGCTGTCAACACCTTTTTTCATCTTGCGTGAAAAAAGGTGCCTCCGGCCCGTGCCGGCCTCGTCGCGGGGCGGGTTGCCGTTAGCCGGAACGTATCCGGAAACCGCCGCCCGCCCGCGCGTCGGCATCAGTCCTGCGCGTAGATGTTCGTGTCCTTCGTCTCCTTGACGAACAGCAGCCCGATCACGAACGTGGCCAGCGCGATTACGATCGGATACCAGAGTCCCGAATAGATGTTGCCCTTCGCCGCGACGATCGCGAACGCGGTTGCCGGCAGGAAGCCGCCGAACCAGCCGTTGCCGATGTGATACGGCAGCGACATCGACGTATAGCGGATCCGCGTCGGGAACATCTCGACCAGCATCGCGGCGATCGGCCCGTAGACCATCGTCACGTAGATCACGAGGATCGTCAGGATCACGATCGTCATCGGCCAGTTGAGCTGCGCGGGATCGGCCTTCGCCGGATAACCCGCCGACTTCAGCGTGGTCGCGAGCGTCTTGTCGAACGCCGCCCCCTTCGCCTTCGCATCGGTTCCCTTGGCGTCGTACGCTTCGACCACGGTGTCGCCCACCTTGATCTGCGCGGTCGTGCCGGCGGGTGCCGCGACGTTCTCGTAGTTCAGGCCCGCCTTCGCGAGCGCGCTCTTCGCGATGTCGCACGAGTCGGTGAACTTCGACGTGCCGACCGGGTTGAACTGGAACGAGCAGGTGGCGGGATCGGCGACGACCGTGATCGGCGCCTTCTGCGTGGCGATCTCGAGCTGCGGGTTCGCGTAGTGCGTGAGCGCCTTGAACAGCGGGAAGTAGGTCAGCGCCGCGATCAGGCAGCCCGCTAGGATGATCGGCTTGCGGCCGATCTTGTCCGACAGCGAACCGAAGAACAGGAAGAACGGCGTGCCGATCAGGAGTGCGATCGCGATCAGGATGTTCGCGCTCGCGCCGTCGACCTTCAGCGTTTGCGTGAGGAAGAACAGCGCGTAGAACTGGCCCGTGTACCACACGACGGCCTGGCCGGCCGTCAGGCCGACGAGCGCGAGGATCACGATCTTCAGGTTCTTCCACTGGCCGAACGCTTCGGTCAGCGGCGCCTTCGACGTCTTGCCTTCCGCCTTGATGCGCAGGAACACCGGCGATTCGTTCAACTGCAGCCGGATCCACACCGACACTGCGAGCAGCGCGATCGATGCGACGAACGGCACGCGCCAGCCCCAGTTGCCGAACGCTTCCTCGCCGATGAAGGTGCGTACGCCAAGGATCACGAGCAGCGACAGGAACAGCCCAAGCGTCGCGGTCGTCTGGATCCACGCAGTGTAGAAGCCGCGGCGGTTCGCCGGCGCATGCTCGGCGACGTAAGTCGCCGCACCGCCGTACTCGCCGCCGAGCGCGAGGCCCTGCAACAGCCGCATCGCGATGAAGAGCACGGGCGCGGCGATGCCGATCGACGCGTAGCCGGGCAGGAAGCCGACCACGAACGTCGAGATACCCATGATCACGATCGTCACGAGGAACGTGTGCTTGCGTCCGACCATGTCGCCGAGCCGGCCGAACACGATCGCGCCGAACGGGCGCACGGCGAAGCCGGCCGCGAAGCCGAGCAGCGTGAAGATGAACGCGGCGGTCGGATTGACGCCGGAGAAGAAGCTCTTGCTGATGTAGGCCGCGAGTGAGCCGGCCAGGTAAAAGTCGTACCACTCGAACACGGTGCCGAGCGACGACGCGAAGATCACCTTCTTCTCTTCGCCCGTCATCGGCGAGTGCGAAATTTGCCCGCCTAACGTTGCCATGAATCGTCTCCAAGTCCCTTGATATAGATGTGCGGCCGCCTTGGGTGGGCGGGCCTGTCGACGATTATTGGCACGGAAACTTACGGCGCACTGACTTGCACACACAAAACGACTGCGCGTTAACCCGCGCCGAATCAGCTGCCATACGTGCCGATTGTGGCGTGAACGTCCGGTAAATCGTCGGTTTCGATGCGGTTCCGGCGCGCCGCGGCGGTGCGTATCAGGGTTAATCCGGGGCGGTTTCGGCCAGCGGCAGGCTGATGCGCACGAGCGTGCCGGCGAGGCGCGGTTCGTGCTGGTAGACGTGATCGTCGAGCGTCAGCGTGCCGCCGTGCTGCGTGGCGATCTCGCGCACGATCGCGAGCCCGAGGCCGCTGCCGTCGCCTTCGCGGCCGAGGATCCGGTAGAAGCGCTCGACGACGCGCTCGCGTTCGGCGGCCGGGATGCCGGGGCCGGTGTCCTCGACTTCGAGATGCACGAACCGCGCCGCCGGGTCGGCGTGCACGCGCACCGTGATGCGGCCGCCTTCCGGCGTGTAGCGGATCGCGTTGTCGACCAGGTTGCCGAGCATCTCGCGCAGCATCACCGGATTGCCGTCGACGTCGAGCGGCGTGTCGTCCGGCGGGCCTTCGTAGCCGAGATCCATCCGTTTCGCGAGCGCGGCCTGCACCCAGTCGCGCACCGTGCGCCGCGCAAGCGCGGCGATCTCGACCGGCTCGAACGTGAGCCCGCTCGCACGGTTCTCGGCGCGCGCGAGCGCAAGCAGTTGCGTGACGAGCCGCGCGGCCTGCTCGGAACTCGTCGCGATCTGCTCGAGCGAGCGCTGCACGTCGGGCGGAACCGGGTGGCGCAGCGCGAACTCGGCCTGCGTGCGCAGGCCCGCGAGCGGCGTCTTCATCTGGTGCGCGGCGTCGGCGATGAAGCGCTTTTGCAGCGCCATGTTCTGTTCGAGCCGCGCGAGCAGGTCGTTGAACGACGTGACGAGCGGCTCGATCTCGGGCGGCGCGCGCTGCGCCTCGACGGGCGACAGGTCGTCGGGCCGCCGCGCGCGGATGTGCGCCTGCAGCGCGTTGAGCGGCGCGAGCCCGCGCGACAGCCCGAACCAGACGAGCAGGATCGCGAGCGGCAGGATCACGAACTGCGGCAGGATCACGCCCTTGATGATGTCGTTCGCGAGCGCGTTGCGCTTGTCGAGCGTTTCGCCGACCTGCACGAGCACGGGCTGCGTGCCGCTCGATTGCGGCAGCTCGACCGTTGTATACGCGACGCGTACGTCGTTGCCGCGCAGCAGGTCGTCGCGAAACACGACGACGCCCGGCGGCGGGCGATCCTCGTCGCGCGGCAGCGGCATGTCGGCTTCGCCCGCGACCAGCTCGCCGCGGGTGCCGAGCACCTGGAAGTAAACGCTGTCGACGTTGTCCGCGCGCAGGAAGTCGCGCGTCTGCTCCGGCAGCGTCAACTCGGCGACGCCGTTCACCGGGTGGATCTGCCGCGCGAGCACGTAGGCGTTGGTCTCGAGCGTACGGTCGAACGGGCTGTTCGCGATCGTCTTCGCGACGAGGTAGGTGACGGCGATGCTCATCGGCCATAACAACAGCAGCGGCGCGAGCATCCAGTCGAGGATTTCGCCGAACAGCGAGCGCGGGCGCGGGGCCTCGGGCGTGTCGGTTTCGTCGGGCGGCGCGAACGGGTTTTCGTAGCGTGAGTCGCGCGCGTCGTCGGCGGCCGACGACGGCGCACCGGTCGGGTGGCGGGAATGGGCCGGCGTGGCCATCGCGGCGACGCCCGGCTTCAGCGCAGCGGCGTGCCGGCCACCGCGGGCTGGGGCGCTGTCGTGCCGGCCGGCGCGGCGGGCGCGGCCTTCTCGAGGCAATAGCCGAGGCCGCGCACGGTCGAGATCCGTACGCCGCTCGGTTCGATCTTCTTGCGCAGCCGGTGCACGTAGACTTCGATCGCGTTGTTGCTGACTTCCTCGCCCCATTCGCACAGATGGTCGACGAGCTGCTCCTTCGACACGAGCCGGCCGATCCGCTGCAGCAGCACCTCGAGCAGGCCGAGTTCGCGCGCGGAGAGATCGAGCACGTGATCGTTCGCATACGCGATGCGGCCGACCTGGTCGAACGCGAGCGAGCCGTGCCGGACGACGGTCGGGCCGCCGCCCGCGCCGCGCCGGGTCAGCGCGCGCACGCGCGCTTCGAGCTCGTTGAGCGCGAACGGCTTGGCCATGTAGTCGTCGGCGCCGAGGTCGAGCCCCTTCACGCGCTCGTCGACGCTGTCGGCGGCGGTCAGGATCAGCACGGGGAGGTTGGAATTGCGGGCGCGCAGGCGCTTGAGCACGTCGAGCCCGGACATTTTAGGCAACCCGAGATCGAGGATCAGCAGGTCGAATGTCTGCATCGACAGCGCCGTATCGGCGTCGACGCCGCTCTTCACGTGGTCGACGGCATAGCCCGATTGGCGGAGTGACCGGGTGAGGCCGTCCGCGAGTATGCTGTCGTCTTCGGCGATGAGAATTCGCATGTTGCTGACCGATGGCCGGCAGGGTGTTCGCGCCGGCGCGGTTGTCTCCGAAGTTATTTGTGTACAACGCAGCCTGCATTGCGGGCTTGCATAAAACACTGTTTTTTTATACAGTGTCTGCATTCGTGGGCGGCGCTTGAAAGCGGGCGCGCCTTTAACAGACGCTGCTCATCATAGCAAAGGACGATTCATGGAAGAAAGCAAGAAAGGCTCCGGGATGACCGCCGAGAAGAGCAAGGCGCTGGCGGCCGCACTCGCGCAGATCGAGAAGCAGTTCGGCAAAGGGTCGATCATGCGCATGGGCGACGGCGAGGCGGCCGAAGACATCCAGGTCGTCTCCACGGGTTCGCTGGGGCTCGACATCGCGCTTGGCGTCGGCGGCCTGCCGCGCGGCCGGGTGGTCGAGATCTACGGCCCGGAATCGTCCGGTAAAACCACGCTCACGCTGCAGGTCATCGCCGAACTGCAGAAGATCGGCGGCACGGCCGCGTTCATCGACGCCGAACACGCGCTCGACGTTCAATATGCGTCGAAGCTCGGCGTGAACGTGCCGGAACTGCTGATCTCGCAGCCGGACACCGGCGAACAGGCACTGGAAATCACCGATGCGCTGGTGCGCTCGGGCTCGGTCGACATGATCGTCATCGACTCGGTCGCGGCGCTCGTGCCGAAGGCCGAAATCGAAGGCGAGATGGGCGATTCGCTGCCGGGCCTGCAGGCTCGCCTGATGTCGCAGGCGCTGCGCAAGCTGACCGGCACGATCAAGCGCACGAACTGCCTGGTGATCTTCATCAACCAGATTCGCATGAAGATCGGCGTGATGTTCGGCAACCCGGAAACCACGACGGGCGGCAACGCGCTGAAGTTCTATGCGTCGGTGCGTCTCGATATCCGCCGGATCGGCTCGATCAAGAAGAACGACGAGGTGATCGGCAACGAAACCCGCGTGAAGGTTGTCAAGAACAAGGTGTCGCCGCCGTTCCGCGAAGCGATCTTCGACATCCTGTATGGCGAGGGCATTTCGCGTCAGGGCGAGATCATCGATCTCGGCGTGCAGGCGAAGATCGTCGACAAGGCGGGCGCCTGGTACAGCTACAACGGCGAGAAGATCGGCCAGGGCAAGGACAACGCGCGTGAATTCCTGCGCGAGAATCCGGAAATCGCACGCGAGATCGAAAACCGCATCCGCGAATCGCTTGGCGTCGTCGCAATGCCTGATGGCGCAAGCAACGAAGCCGAGGCGGTGGACGAAGAAGAGTGATGGTCGCGCGCCGAGGTCAGGCCGGCGAGCCGGAGGAGAGCGACATGCCCGAAACGGCGGGTCGCTCCGGCCGGCGAGCCGGATCCTCGGGCGCCGATCAGCGGGGCGCAGGCAGCCATGCCGCGAACCGCACCGCGACGAGGGCATCCGACGATGCCCTCGTTTCGTTTGAGATTGCCGCGCCGGACGATCCGTTCGACGACGATGAATCGTTCGACGCACACGACCGGCCCCGCCGTCGCGTGTCCGGTGTCAGCTTCCCGGGTGAGCGCGCATCCGACGCGTCCGCGCCCGCCACGGAAGACGTCTATACGCGCAGCAGCCAGCATCCGCGCCGCACGCGCCGTGGGTCCGGCACTTCTTCCGGCGACGATCCGGGCGCGGGGGAGCGCAAGTCGTCGAAGCCGCCGCGTTCGTTGAAAGGCCGCGCACTCGGTTATCTGTCGAGGCGTGAATACAGCCGCACGGAACTCGCGCGCAAGCTCGCGCCGTACGTCGGCGAAGACGAATCCGTCGAGCCGGTGCTCGATGCGCTGGAAAAGGACGGCTGGCTGTCCGACGCACGCTTTGCCGAGAGTCTCGTGAATCGCCGCGCGTCGCGCGTCGGCGTCGCGCGTATCGTCAGCGAACTGAAGCGCCATGCGGTCGGCGACGTCCTCGTCGAGGAGGTGAACGCGCAGCTGCGCGAGACCGAATGGGCCCGTGCGCAGGCGGTCTGGCGCAAGAAATTCGGTGCACTGCCGCAAACGCCGGCAGAGCGTGCGAAGCAGGCACGCTTTCTCGCCGCACGCGGCTTCTCGAGCGCGACCATCGTGAAGTTGCTGAAGGTCGGCGACGATTTCCCGATCGACGACTGACCCGGCCGGTCGCGTGCGCGGCGCGCGATTTTGCTGCAATGCAACCGCTTCCGGACAGGCGGGAATACCCGCCGTCGCGTCAAACTGTCTCAAATACCCAATATGCTAAAATCCATGGGTTTTCCTCTTCGGCCTCAACCTCCAGCATGCCGCTATCCGAGCCCGTGCCCCGTCAGTTGCGACATCAACGCGCAATCCGAGCGGAAGCTTACGAGCGCGGCGACGGCTTGTGGGACATTGAAGCCTGCCTGACCGACCACAAGCCGCGCGATGTCGCGCTTGCGTCGGGCATCCGGCCCCAGGGCCTGCCGATCCACGAACTCTGGCTGCGCGTGACTATCGATCGTGAACTCAATGTCGTCGACGCCGAAGCGTCTTCGGAATGGGTGCCGTATCCCGGTCAGTGTCAATCCGCCCCTCCCGCCTATCGGGCCCTCATCGGGCTCAATCTTTTCCGCCACTTCCGCCGCGATGCGAACCGACTGCTGTCGGGTGTTGCAGGCTGCTCCCATCTCACCGAACTGTGCGCCGTGCTGCCGACGGCAGCGATCCAGGCGTTCGCCGGTGACGTATGGAACGTGCGCGAAGAGGGTGGTGAAGGGCCGGATCACGACGGCGCGCACGACGAACCGCCGTTCCAGCTCGGCCGCTGCCGCGCGCTGCGGTTCGACGGCGAGGTCGTGCGGCAGTTCTACCCGCGCTGGTATGGCGCGGAACGGCCGGGCTCGCCCGTTGACGGCAGCACGAAGGAATGAACGGAAATCATTCGAAGAAGCGTCTTAAGCGACTTTTCATCCAACTCTCAGACTGAAGGGAATCACGCATGAAGATTCACGAGTACCAGGGTAAGGAAATCCTGCGGAAATTCGGAGTCGCGGTACCGCGCGGCAAGCCGGCGTTCTCGGTTGACGAGGCCGTCAAGGTGGCGGAAGAGCTGGGCGGCCCGGTTTGGGTCGTGAAGGCTCAGATTCACGCGGGTGGCCGTGGCAAGGGCGGCGGCGTGAAGGTGGCGAAGTCGATCGAGCAGGTTCGCGAATACGCGAACCAGATCCTCGGCATGCAGCTCGTCACGCACCAGACCGGTCCGGAAGGCCAGAAGGTCAACCGTCTGATGGTCGAAGAAGGCGCCGACATCAAGCAGGAACTGTATGTCAGCCTCGTCGTTGATCGCGTGACGCAAAAGATCGTTCTGATGGGTTCGAGCGAAGGCGGCATGGACATCGAAGAAGTTGCCGAAAAGCACCCGGAACTGATCCACAAGGTCATCGTCGAGCCGTCGACCGGCCTGCTGGACGCCCAGGCTGACGACCTCGCCGCGAAGATCGGCGTGCCGGCTGCCTCGATTCCGCAAGCACGTGCGATCCTGCAAGGCCTGTACAAGGCATTCTGGGAAACCGACGCGTCGCTGGCCGAAATCAACCCGCTGAACGTCTCCGGCGACGGCAAGGTCATCGCACTCGACGCGAAGTTCAACTTCGACTCGAACGCGCTGTTCCGTCATCCGGAAATCGTCGCGTACCGCGATCTGGACGAAGAAGATCCGGCTGAAATCGAAGCGTCGAAGTTCGACCTCGCGTACATCTCGCTCGACGGCAACATCGGCTGTCTCGTGAACGGCGCAGGCCTGGCGATGGCGACGATGGACACCATCAAGCTGTTCGGCGGCGAGCCGGCGAACTTCCTGGACGTCGGCGGTGGCGCGACGACCGAGAAGGTCACGGAAGCGTTCAAGCTGATGCTGAAGAACCCGGACCTGAAGGCGATCCTCGTGAACATCTTCGGCGGCATCATGCGCTGCGACGTGATCGCGGAAGGCGTGATCGCCGGTTCGAAGGCCGTGAACCTGAAGGTGCCGCTCGTCGTGCGCATGAAGGGCACGAACGAGGACCTCGGCAAGAAGATGCTGGCCGACTCGGGCCTGCCGATCATCTCGGCGGACAGCATGGAAGAAGCCGCGCAGAAGGTCGTCGCGGCTGCCGAAGGCAAGTAAGCGCGCTATTGAACACGCATGGCGGCGCGGCTTGCACGCGACGCCAATCGAACAGAGGTCAAAATACATGTCGATTCTGATCAACAAGGACACGAAGGTCATCACGCAGGGCATTACCGGCAAAACCGGTCAGTTCCATACGCGCGCCTGCCGTGAATACGCAAACGGCCGCGAAGCATTCGTCGCGGGCGTGAACCCGAAGAAGGCCGGCGAAGATTTCGAAGGCATTCCGATCTACGCAAGCGTCAAGGAAGCGAAGGCAGAAACCGGCGCGACCGTGTCGGTCATCTACGTTCCGCCGGCAGGCGCAGCTGCTGCGATCTGGGAAGCGGTCGAAGCCGACCTGGATCTCGCGATCTGCATCACGGAAGGCATTCCCGTCCGCGACATGATCGAAGTGAAGGACCGCATGCGTCGCGAAGGCCGCAAGACGCTGCTGCTCGGGCCGAACTGCCCGGGCACGATTACGCCGGACGAACTGAAGATCGGCATCATGCCGGGTCACATCCACCGCAAGGGCCGCATCGGCGTCGTGTCGCGTTCGGGCACGCTGACGTATGAAGCCGTTGCGCAGCTGACGGCACTCGGCCTCGGCCAGTCGTCGGCAGTCGGTATCGGCGGCGACCCGATCAACGGTCTGAAGCACATCGACGTGATGAAGATGTTCAACGACGATCCGGATACGGATGCGGTCGTGATGATCGGCGAAATCGGCGGTCCGGACGAAGCCAACGCCGCTCAGTGGATCAAGGACAACATGAAGAAGCCGGTCGTCGGCTTCATCGCGGGCGTCACGGCGCCCCCGGGCAAGCGCATGGGCCACGCCGGCGCGCTGATCTCGGGCGGTGCGGATACGGCCGAAGCGAAGCTGGAAATCATGGAAGCGTGCGGCATCACCGTCACGCGCAACCCGTCGGAAATGGGCCGTCTGCTGAAGAAGGCGCTGTAATATTTCCACGTGGGTTCGTCCTGCAGAAAACGCCGGCTTTGCCGGCGTTTTTTGTTATGCTCGCGCAATGAATTCGTAAGCACCGGGCATGCGTCGCGCATGTGCCGGCGATGAACCGGGCCGCCCGCCGGGCGGCCAAGCCCTGCACATCTTCCCCATGCTCGAATTCCTCGCGTCGCTGCACTGGGGCGCCGTTCTCCAGATCGTCATCATCGATATCCTGCTCGGCGGCGACAACGCGGTCGTGATCGCGCTCGCCTGCCGCAACCTGCCGGCGAGCCAGCGGCTGCGCGGCGTCGTCTGGGGCACCGCGGGTGCGATCCTGCTGCGCGTCGCGCTGATCACGTTCGCGGTCGCGCTGCTCGACGTGCCGTTCCTGAAGATCGGCGGCGGGCTGCTGTTGCTGTGGATCGGCGTCAAGCTGATGGCGCCGGCCGCCGACGCGCACGACCACATCAAGCCGGCCGACCGGCTGTGGGACGCCGTGAAGACGATCGTGATCGCCGATGCGGTGATGAGCCTCGACAACGTGATTGCCATCGCGGGCGCGTCCGAGCAGGCTGATCCGTCGCATCGGATGGCGCTTGTGATCTTCGGGCTCGTCGTCAGCGTGCCGATCATCGTGTGGGGCAGCACGCTGGTGCTGAAACTGCTCGACCGCTTCCCCATCGTCGTCACGCTCGGCGCCGCGCTGCTCGGCTGGATCGCGGGCGGGCTGATCGTGAACGACCCGGTCGGCGACCGCTGGCCGGTGCTCGATACGGCACCCGCGATCTACGGCGCGAGCATGGCGGGCGCCCTGTTCGTCGTGGCGGCCGGCTACGCGCTCAGGCGGCGCCGCGGCGCACCGCACGCGCACTGACACTGGCCGTCCGGCCGACTGCCGGGTTCGCGGCCCGCTGGCTACGATCGAGACGCCTGCCTTTACCGGCAGGCGTTTTTCGTTTCCGGAGCCTGCCATGTTCGAAGCCTTTTCCGTTTCCCTGTTCCGTCGCGTGGCCGCCGATCTGCGGCGCGCGAACCGGCCGTCGCCGCGCTGGCGGCCGGCCGGCTTCACGCTGATCGAGTTGATGATCGTGCTGGCGATCGTCGGCGTGATCGCGGCCTATGCGATTCCCGCGTACCAGGATTACCTTGCGCGCTCGCGCGTCGGCGAGGGGCTCGCGCTCGCGTCGTCCGCGCGGCTCGCGGTCGCCGACAACGCGGCGAGCGGCGCGAGCCTCGATGGCGGCTACAGTCCGCCGGCCGCGACCCGCAACGTCGAATCTGTTGCGATCGACGGCGAAACCGGCCAGATCACGGTCGCGTTCACCACCCGCGTCGCCGCGGCCGGCACGAATACGCTGGTGCTCGTGCCGTCCGCGCCCGACAAGGCCGACACGCCGACCGCGCGCGTGCCGCTCAAAAAGGGCGCGCTGCAAGCCGGCACGATCGCGTGGGAGTGCTTCGCCGCCGGCAAGGATGCGTCGTCGCTGCCGGCGCCGGGGGCCGGGCCGCTGCCGGGCGACGCCGCGACGCTGCCTGCGAAATACGCACCGGCCGAATGCCGCGCGTAGCGCCGGCGGGGGCGCAGGGCGGCGGCGCGCGCGGCATGCCGGCTACCGCTTCGGCCGGCCGGGGCGGTCGCCCCGCACCGGGTCGCGGCGCGACCGCCCCGCACAGAGGAGGGAAAGTTTTGTATAGTGCGCCGGTTGCTGACATCCGGTTCGCTCATGCCTTCTACTTTTTCCCGTTCGTTGTCGCTCGTTGCGCTGGCTGTCGCCTTGATCGTGCCGTATGCGATCACGAATCACACGTATCCGATCCCGACCTTCTATTCCGAGTTTTCCGCGCTGGTGCTGTATCTGCTGGTGGGGCTGTCGGTCGTGCTGCTCGTGCGCACGGGCCGCCCGGCCGAGCCGTTTGCCGCGCCGGCCGCGTTCGTCGTGCCGCTCGGGTTCGCCGTGGTGCTCATCGCGCAGGTCGCGCTGATCCCGCTCAAGGTGCCGTCGATGAACTGGCTGGCGCTCGGCTATCTCGCCGCCGCGCTGGTTGCGATGCAGGCCGGCTACGCGCTCGCGCGCGACGGGTTGGCCGAAGCCGTTTCGCGGATGATGGCCGGTGCGCTGCTCGTCGGCGGCGTGTTCGCGGTCGGCACCCAGATCGTGCAGATGTTCCACCTCGAGTCGGCTGTGTCGCCGTTCGTCGTGATGTACAACGTCGCGGTCGATCGCCGTCCGTACGGCAACATGGCGCAGGCGAACCATCTGGCCACCTACATCGCGTTCGCGCTCGCGGGCGCGCTGTATCTCGTGCAGACGCGCCGGCTCGCGGTGTGGGCGTGGCTCGCGCTGTCGCTCGTGCTGTCGGTCGGTCTCGCGCTGACGGTGTCGCGCGGGCCGTGGCTGCAGGTCGCGGTGATGGTCGTCGCGGGCTTCTGGATGGCGTGGCTCGAATCGCGCCGCGCGCCGGGCAATACGCGCGCGTGGCTGATTCCGGTCGTGCTCGCGGTCGCGTTCATCGCGGTGAACGTCGCGGTGCGCTGGGCCAACGTGCACTATCACCTGAATCTCGCGGAATCGGCGGCCGACCGGATGCGCGACGCCGGGCAGATCGCGCCGCGCCTCGCGCTGTGGAAGTACGGGCTCGCGATGTTCCGCGAGCATCCGCTGCTCGGCGTCGGCTGGGGCGAGTTCCCGTCGCACCAGTTTGCGCTCGTGCGCACGCTCGGCGGCGTCGAGATCGCGAACAACTCGCACGACATCTTCATCGACCTGCTCGCGAAGTCCGGCCTGATCGGCCTCGGCGTGCTCGTCGTCACGCTCGTGATGTGGTTCGTGCGGGCGCTGCGCGCGCCGCAGTCGAGCATGCGCGTGTTCGGCTTCGCGCTGATCGGCATCCTGCTGATGCATGCGCTCGTCGAGTATCCGCAGCAGTACATGTTCTTCCTGCTGCCGGCGATGTTCGTGATCGGTCTGCTCGACGTGAAGCCGCTGCGTTTCCTGCCGGGCCGCGCGGCATTCGGGCTGTTCGCGGTGCTGTCGTTCGGCGGCGTGCTGGCGGCGGTGCCGGTGCTGCGCGACTACCAGCGTGCGGAAGTGCTGTATTACGGCAGCGATCCGGCCGCGCAGTACCGCGACGCGCCGTCGCTGCTGTTCGGCGCGTGGGGCGACTACGGTGCGGCCACGCTGCTCGCGATCTCGCCGGAAGACTTGCCGGCCAAGCTCGCCGCGCATGAACGCGCGATCGCGCTGCTGCCCGGCGAGACGGTGCTGCGTCGTTATGCGGCGCTGCAGGCGCTGGACGGCCGCGAAGCCGACGCGCTCGATACCGTCGCGCGCCTGCATGTGTTTGCGAAGGAGCTGAAGGACTGGCCGCAACAACTTGCGTCGCTGTACAAGCTGTGCGACCAGCAGCCGGCGCTGAAGGCGTTCAAGGCAGCCGTCGTCGCGAAGTACGGGGAAGTGCCGGCCGATGCGGCCGACGATTCGGACGACGACGATTCGGATTGACGCGCGCAGCGCCGGGACGGGGAATGCCGGCGTTTGCCGCGTCGCGATGCGGCCGGCGCGAACCCGGCCAATCCGGCCCGGTATCGATTACCTCGCGGATTGCGTGGATTCCGGCCGCATGCGTGGCGATTCGCGTCAATCATTGTCAAATCGCCGCCGCTGACCGGGGCGCACGTGCACAATGCGCGAAAGTGCTCGCGTGCCGGCCCGCGTGGAGCACGGGGCCGGCGTGAAGCCGGGCAACATCCCGGTTTTCCGGGAAACCCGCCAAGCAGGATCGCGGCCGAGATCGATCGGCCGCGCGGCCGTAACGGGGCGCCGGTCCGATGGCCGCGGCGCAGTGCGACGCGCGCGAGGCGGCCGGGTGAAATCTTCCGGTGCGCGGCGCGTGCGTCCAGAACAGTGCTGAAGAACGATATTCGACCATGGCTATTCGCTCGACCTACCTGATCCTGCCCGCCGTCGCGATGCAGTTTTCCGGCTGCGCGATGCTGACGTCGTCGCAGGAAAGCAAGCTGACCTGCCACATTCCGCGTGCCGTCTATCCGGACACCGCGAAGCCGCTCACGCGCCCGGCGACCGTGCTCGTGCGCGCGCTGATGACGACGTCCGGCGAAGCGCAGAACGTCACCGTGACGACCAGCAGCCGCAATGCGGCGGCCGATCGCGCGGCCGTCGACGCGATGACGCACGCGACCTGCGTGCAGACCGGCGCAACCGCGAACCCGTTCCTGCTGACCCAACCGTTCGTGTTCGAGCCGCAACGCGGCCAGTGACGCGCGCACGACGCGCGCTGCCTGTGGCTTGCCGTCCGGTTTCGGTGCCGGCCGGCCGCACCGTTTCAGTTAACCGTCGAAAGTCGATACGCGCGGCCGTCGCGGCGCGCGCGCTCGATGCTCAGTGCTGCGGCATCAGGTTCGCGCCGCGGCAGGCCGGCTCGGCCGCATTGCGCAGCCCGAGCATCGTGAACCCGTTGCGCTCCTGGCGAATCAGCGCATAGCGCCGCGCGACGGTTTCCCCGCTCTTGCCCGTCAGATCCAGTTCGACCTGAAAGCGGTCCTTGTTGTCCGAGCAGCCGCGCACGGGGCCGTACGCGAACCCGGTGTCGGGCGCCTTGCTTTCCGTGTTGAACGCTTGGCGGGCTTTCAGCGCGGTCGCGGCGTCGGCGGGATCGCTCCAATCGCGCGCCGGCGCATCGTCCACCTTCAGCCATTCGTCGACGAAATCGCGGCCGTTGAGCGCGACGGGCTGCACGCGTTGCACGGTATCGCCGTCGACGCGGTAGCGGAAAATGCCGGGCCGCGTCATCAAGTCGCTGTCGAGCGAGCCGACCGTCGTGCGCAGCTCGAAGCCGTCGGGGCGTACCTTGAAGCGGAGCGCGTTGTCGTCGAGTACGTAGCCGTGCTCGGTATGGAATAGCGTGCGTTGCGCGGCCGAGCCGTTTGCCGGTGCGACCACGTCCGCACCGAACCGGCTCCAGCGCGACGAGCACCACGGCGTGCCGTGGACGACCGCGACCTGGCCGCCGGGCAGCGCCGAGAACCAGAAGCCGCCGCCGTAGGCGCCGCCGATGTCCTTGTAGTCGTCGGCCTGCCAGCGCAGCACGCGCCGCCAGCCGCCGTTCTCCCATGCGTACGCGGTGAGCAGGTTGTCGTCGCCGCATGCGATGTCGAAGCCGGCGCGCACGAAGAGGAGCGGGCGGGACGTGCCGCCGCGTTCGACGTCGACGTCCGGATTGCGACCGAACGCCGATTCGCCGTTTTTCGGCTGGACGGATTGGGCCGGCACGCCGAGCGCGGCCGCGAGTGTACGTTTCAGTGCAGCCGGTTCGACGTGTTCGTCGCTGCACGCGAGCCGCGCGTCGATCGCGCCGACGAGCGCCTGCTTGTATGCGCGAAGCGCGTCGCGCAGCGGCGGCGAGATATCGACGTTGCCGCCGCCGTCGCCTTGCGGATTGCGGACCTGCTGGACGCGCTGCTGCGCGTCGATTGCCGCGCGCGCGGTGGTGTCGGCGGCGGGGCAGGTGCCTGCGGCGAAGGCGGCGGCCGGCAAGACGGTGACGCACAGCGAGAGCGCGGCGTAATGCAGCGTTTTCATCATCGAGTGGATTCTCAGGTTGTAGCGAGGGGGTTCAGTCTTTTGGAGCGGGGGCGTTCCGCATCGGGAACGACAGCTTCTTTAGTGTCGCACCGAGCAGCGAGTAGAGCGTGTTCGTATCCGGGTCGAAGTACTTGCTGCGATAGATCGTCTCGTCGTCAGTCTGCTTCCAGGTCTCGCCCGCGTCAGTGCTGCTGAACATCCAGGGGACCGGTGGATCATCGATTGCCTGCTTGGGATCGATCGCGTACACGAGCAGCAGGCCATCGCGGCCCACGTCGAGGTCACCCAGAATGAGCTTCTTGTCGAACGTCGCCACTTGCCGGACGTGCTCGGGTTGCGCGTTCATCCATGTGGAAAGTGCGCCGGTCCGGTGTCCGCGATCCCGTGTCGCGTCGATGTCGCTCGCATTGTCGAGGTGCGACAGGACGTAAAGCGCGTAGCGCCCGGCCGTGGCAGGCGTCGACGCGAGCCGGACGACTGTCTGGTTCGGCAGGACCGCATCCGGAACGAACGCCTGCTGGTCCGGGGCGAGTCGATAGATGACGCTGCGGGCGGGTGCGGTCGCCGATCGATCGACATGGTAAGCCACGCGCAGTACGCCGTCCGGGCCAAGGCTCACACCTTTGAACTCGCGCCGGGTTTCACCGGGGACAACCGCGCCCGGCGGTGGCGCGATCCGCTTCCAGGATTCGCCGCCGTTGGATGTGCGTCGGACGGTGGGGCCCCAGCCGATCGCGTAGCCGTGCTGCGCATCTGTGAACAGGAATTGATCGATATTTTCGTGCTCGGGCCATTCGAGTCGCGACCAGTGGTAGCCGCCGTCGAGCGATTTCCAGACTTGGGTTTGCTGCGGGACGAGATCGTCTGCGGTACGCGCAGACGTGTAGCTCATCCAGCTGGCACTGATCAGGTGGATGTTCCCGTCGCGCGAATGCCACCATGCGGTTTGCTGCCCGGGCGCCTGAAAGAAGCGCTGCAGCCCGTGATCGATCGTGCCGCGGAAGAAATTCGCGGTTCGTCGATTCAGCGTTTCTCCCGCATTGTTCATCCATGCTTCGGTGGGTTCGGCGACCATCGGTCTTTTCCACTCGCTGTCGGGCTTCAGCGTAATCACGGGATCGGAAACCGTGAGCGACATGATCGCGCTGCCATCAAGGTAGAAATCCCCGGCACCCACCGGCGGGTCCGGCCACGTGACCTCCGACGAAACGGTTTCCCATCGAGGGCTCGTGCTTTCGTACAGAAAAGCCAGTGCGGCACTGCCGAGCGCGATGGCAGCCAGTCGCTTCAAAGTGGATCGATTTCGCATGGGGACCGACGGAAGTCGACGGAGGAATTCGGGTTGGCGCTCGGCTAGCCTCACGCGACGGCTTTGCCCGATTACCGATCGATTACTGAACCGTGCTGTTGTGTTTGCTCGTGCGGCGGTTCATGTCGCGGGCTGCGTCGCATTCGGGTCGACGCGGCCGACGCCGTGAAAGCGCTTCGCGTGCGACGCCTGCGCCTCCATCCGGACCTGGCCTGCGGATGCCGGTTCATCACGTCGGCGATGATGCCGTCCGCGAACCGGTCCGCCCGGCAATGCGCTTCTTGACGCGTGTGAATTCATCACCAGTGCTCGCTTTTTATTGTGCTGGTTCGCACGCTCTCTCGTGCGGAATTCAGTAATTGTATGAGATAACCGGCTTGATCCTGAATTTGCCGGCTGGCGGCGTCCCGGCCGTTCAACCCGCGACGTCTTCCGCCTTCCAGTCCCCCGACTTCCCGCCGCGCTTTTCGCGCACGCTCACATCGGTGATCACCATCCCGCGATCAACGGCCTTGCACATGTCGTAGACGGTCAGCAGCCCGACCTGCACGGCGGTCAACGCTTCCATCTCGACGCCGGTGCGGCCGAACGTTTCGACCTGCACGACGCAGTGGACGCCCGGCAGCGTGTCGTCGAGTTCGAAGTCGACGGCCACGCGCGTCAGCGCGAGCGGGTGGCACAGCGGAATGAGGTCGGCCGTGCGCTTGGCGCCCTGGATGGCCGCGATGCGCGCGACGCCGAGCACGTCGCCTTTCTTGGCCTTGCCGTCGCGGATCAGCGCGAACGTGGCCGGCAGCATCCGGATCGTGCCGCGCGCGATCGCGATGCGTTGGGTTTCCTGCTTGCCGCCGACGTCGACCATGTGCGCATGGCCGGCGGCATCGAAATGGGTGAGTCCTGACATGTCATGCTCCGTCTCAACGGGCGCCTATCATAGCAGCGGCGTTCGCGTCGCCGGGGGCGCAGATGACGCATGCGCGGCACGAGACAGTCGTCGCGGCGCCGGTACAATGACCCGAATATTCAGACCAAACGCCGCGATGCGCGCCCGGCGCGCGGGACGGCGTCGTTTTCATCCTGCCATGCGTGTCAAACAGTTGCTTGCCGTGTCGCTGTCGGCGGCGCTCGCGCTACCGCCGAGCGGCCATGCGCAGAGCGCGTCCGCGCCGCCGCTCGAGACGGCGACCGGCGGCGCCCGGTCGATTTCCACCGTGCCGTCCGGCATCGCGACCGGCGTTTTCGGCACCTACGGCGGCGCGGAGAGCCGGTTTTCGGACACGGGCGGCGCGTCGGCGCCGGCCGCGAGCCTGCGCGCGCCGCTTCGCGCGCTCGAGCTGCCCGACCTCGGCGACGGCTCCGGCGGTTCGCTGACGCCGCGGGCCGAGCGCCGGCTCGGCGAGCGCGTGATGCGCGAAGTGCGGCGCGATCCCGACTATCTCGACGACTGGCTCGTGCGCGACTACCTGAACGCGATGGCCGCCCGGCTCGCGGCCGCGGCGGCCGCGCGCTTCATCGGCGGCTATACGCCGGACTTCGACCTGTTCCCGGTGCGCGATCCGCAGATCAACGCGTTCTCAATGCCGGGCGGCTTCATCGGGATCAACAGCGGGCTCGTCGTCACGACGCAGACGGAGTCGGAACTCGCATCGGTGGTCGGTCACGAGATGGGGCACGTGCTGCAGCGGCACATCGCACGGATGATCGGCGCGAGCGAGAAGACGGGCTACACGGCGCTCGCGACGATGCTGCTCGGCGTGCTGGCCGGCGTACTCGCGAGAAGCGGCGATCTCGGCAGCGCGATCGCCGTGGGCGGGCAGGCGTACGCGGTGGACAACCAGCTGCGCTTCTCGCGTTCGGCCGAGCGCGAGGCCGATCGCGTCGGCTTCCAGCTGCTGGCGGGCGCGGGCTACGACCCGTACGGGATGCCGGGCTTCTTCGAACGGCTCGACCGCGCGTCGATGGGCGATGCGGGCGTGCCGGCCTATGCGCGCACGCACCCGCTGACCGGCGAGCGGATCGCCGACATGGAGGATCGCGCGCGCCGCGCGCCGTACCGGCAGCCGCGCCAGTCGGCCGAATACGGATTCGTGCGCGCGCGGCTGCGCATCCTGCAGAACCGGGCGCCGACCGACATCGCGGCCGAAGCGCGCCGGATGCAGCTCGAGATCGACGACCGCACGGCGCCGAACGTCGCGGCGAACTGGTACGGCATCGCGCTCGCGAACACGCTGCTCGGCCAGTACGACGCGGCAGACAAGGCGCTCGCGGCGGCACGTGGCGCATACGATGCACGAGAGCGGCGCGAGGATGATCCGGTGACGAGTTCGCCGAGCCTCGACGTGCTGGTCGCCGACATCGCGCGCCGCGCGGGCCGGACCGACGATGCGGTGCGGCTCGCGGCGCTCGCGCAGCGGCGCTGGCCGGCGTCGCACGCGGCGATCGTCGCGCACCTGCAGGCGCTGATCGCCGCGCGCCGTTTCGCCGAAGCGCAGGCGCTCGCCCGCACGCAGGCGAAGGCCGATCCCGAGCAGCCGGACTGGTGGGACTACCTCGCGAAGGCAAGCGACGGCAAGGGCGACGTGCTCGCGCGGCGCCGCGCGCTCGCGGAGAAACTCGCGCTCGATGGCGCATGGCCGTCGGCGATTCGCCAGTTGAAGGAAGCGCGCGATGCGAAGGACGTGTCGTTCTACGAGCAGTCGATCATCGGCGCGCGGCTGCTGGAATTCGAGACGCGCTACAAGGAAGAGCGCGAGGACGACAAGAACGGCCGCGGTTAGCGGCCCGTGCACGGCGAACGCGGGAAGGGCGGCTGCGGGTCAGTTGCCGCCGTCGGCCGCGTCGCGTGCCTGTCGTGCCGGACTCGCAACGTAGCCGAACCGAGCGGGCACGTCCGCGCAGACGATGTGGCCGAGCGGCAGCGCGGGGCCGTCGCGCCAGCGCAGCACCGGCGGCGCGGCGTCGAAATCCGCGTGATCGGCGAACAGCCCGAGGTCGTGGTCGTGCAGCGCCGCGATGCGCGGCGGCGTGCCCGCATCGCGGAACAGCACGCCGCCCCCGTCGTCGAGCCAGGCTTCGTCCGGTTCGAACGGCGCGCCCGTCTGGTCGGTGAGCGTGAGCTGTCCGTCGCGCTCGGCGAGCCGGACGACCCACGGCGTATAGGCGAGCTCGACGTACACGCGCTGCGGCCCGTTCTGGAAGAACCACTGGCCCTTCGCGTCGCATTCGTAGTTACGGCCGATGAACGCGTTCAGCGCCGCATGCCGGATCGGCGAGCCGAGCTCGCCGGCCGCCTGCGCCGCGTCGTCGCGCAGCCGCCATTCGCCGCGCCGGTCGAGCAGCAACCAGCCGGTGCAATGCGGCACGTTCGGCCATTTGGCGAGCGCCTGCCTGACGATGTCATCCATGGTCGACGAATTTCGAGCAATAGCCGAACACCCGCGCCGACAGCCAGTCGAGGCGGCCGGGGAACGGCCCGGTCATGAATCCCGCGTGTCCACCTGCCGCGGGCTGGTCGAGCTCGACGGCCGGCGATACGTCGGCCGGGCCCGGCAGCGCCGACTCGGGCAGGAACGGGTCGTTGCGGGCGTTGAGGATCAGCGTCGGCACGTCGATCGCGGGCAGCAGCGGCCGCGTCGTCGCTTTGGTCCAGTAGTCGTCGGCGTCCGCGAAACCGTGCAGCGGCGCGGTCACGATCTCGTCGAAGTCGCGCATCGTCACGGCCTGCAGCATCGCGTCGCGGTCGAACAGCCCCGGATACTGTTCGAGCTTCGTGAGCGCCTTGCGCTTGAGCGTCTTCAGGAAGCTGCGCGTATAGACCATCGCGAACCCCTGCGACAGCGCGCGGCCGCCCGCGTGCACGTCGAGCGGCGTCGAGATCGCGGCGGCCGCCCGCAGGATCGACGTATCGCTGCGATGCTCGCCGAGCCAGCGCAGCAGCACGTTGCCGCCGAGCGACACGCCGGCCGCGACCAGCGGCCCGCGATGCTGCGCGGCGAGCCGGCGCAGGATCCAGTCGACCTCGGCGCTGTCGGCGAGATGGTAGAAGCGCGGCTGGCGGTTGATCTCGCCGCTGCAACTGCGAAAGTTCGGCACGACGGCGTGCCAGCCCTTCGCGCGCGCGGCGGCCATCATCGCGAGCGCGTAGTGCGAGCCGGAACTGCCTTCGAGGCCGTGGAACAGCACGAACAGCGGCGCATCGGGCGGCGGCGCCGCACTGTCGAGATGGGCGACCCAGTCGAGATCGATGAAGTCGTGGTCGGGCGTTTCCCATCGCTCTCGCCGGTATGCGACAGCCGGACGCCGCGCGAACAGCGCGGGCACGATGGTTTGCGCATGGCTGTTCGGCAGCCAGCGTGGTGCGCGATAGCGCAGTGTGTCGTCGTCCGGGGCAGATGCCCCGGTCAGCGGCGAGGTGGGCGGAGAAGCCGTACTCATGATCGCCCCGCGTATGCGTTGCTTCGTCTTTTCGTCAGTGCAGCGGGCCCTGCCCATGACGGATCTTCGCGGCGAACTGCCCGGCCGCTTGTTCGGGAATCGGGCTCGCGTGGATGTGCGCGATGCGCCACTCGCCACGTTCGTGGATCATCACGTACGTCGCGAAAACCATGTCGGGTTCGGCCGTCAGGTCGGCCTGCTGATGCGCCTCGGCGATCGTATAGACGACCGTGCCGAGGCTGTCGTACACGCGGATGTCAAGCGGTTCGATCGTCACCGGGCGCGTCGCGAGCCGGTTGGCGAGCCCGCTGCGGATCTGGTCGAGGCCGTGCAGATGCTCGCCGTCCGCCCACACGCAGCTGGCGAAATCCTCGTCGATCCACAACGCCAGCAGTGCGTCGAGATTGGCATCCGCGACGGCCTGGTAGTAGGCGTTCAGCGTATCGGCAGCGGCTTCGAAGAGGCGGGCAAAACGTGGCATCGGGGTTATCTCTCGCGCGCGTCGCGCGCCGTATTCAGCACGGCGGCCCGGATGGGGCCGCCGCACACCGGTGAATCGGATTGCCCGGCGCGCCGTGCGACGCTGCCGGTCAGGGTCAGCGCTGCCCGACGAGCATGCCGCGCAAATCGCCGAATACCTGCTCGGGACCGAGTTCGCGCAGGCACTTCAGGTGGCCGAGCGGGCACTCGCGTTCAAAGCAGGGACTGCATTCGAGATGCAGCCATTGTACCTTCGCCAGGTCCGACAGCGGAGGGGTGTGGCGCGGATCGGTCGATCCGTACAGCGCGACGAGCGGCCGGCGCAGCGCGGCGGCGACGTGCATCAGCCCCGAATCGTTGGTGACGACCGCGTTCGCGCGCGCGATCAGGGCGCAGGCCTCGGACAGCGACGTCTGCCCGCACAGATTGCGCACGTTCGGCGCGTGGTCGGCGATCGCCTGCGCGGCCGCGGCGTCCTTCTGCGAGCCGAGCGCGACGATCTGCGTATACGGGAACGACTGGTGCACGATCGTCGCGAGCGACGCGAAGTGCTCGGGCGGCCAGCGCTTGGCCGGGCCGTATTCGGCGCCCGGGCAGAACACGACGAGCGGCTTGCGTGTATCGAGATTGAAACGCGCGGACACGCGCGCCGTCTCGTTCAGGTCGGCGTCGAGGCGCGGCGCGGGCAGCGTCTTCATCGACTCGGGCAGCTTCGCGCCCGGCGCGTACGCGAGCGCCGCGTAGTGGGTGGTCATCGGCGGCCGTTCGCCCGACTTGGTCGGGTTCGCGTGCCGCACGTTCAGCAGCCCGTAGCGGTGCTCGCCCGTGTAGCCGATCCGCAGCGGGATGTTCGCGAGCCACGGGATCACCGCGGACTTCAGCGAATTCGGCAGCACGTACGCCGCGTCGTAGCCGACGTCGCGCAGGTCGCTCGCGAGCTGCCAGCGGCGCAGCAGCTGCAGCTTGCCGTGCGCGAGATCGGTCGCGTAGACATCGTGGATCTCGGGCATCCGCTCGAGCACGGGCGCGACCCACGAGGGTGCGACGGCATCGATCGCGATGCGGGGATGGAGTTTCTTCAGCAGCGCAAAAAGCGGCTGCGCCATCAATGCGTCACCGATCCAATTCGGTGCGATAACCAGCGCTCGACGCATCAGGTCGACTTCCGATGTCGTAATGAAGCACGGCGCGCGGGCGCCGCGTTCGGGTTGCCAGAATGGAGAAGGGCGGCGCGCCGGGCATCCGGCTGCGCCGCCTTGCGAGTCGGCGGGCCCGCGGGCCCGGCCGCCCGGGCTCAGTGGCCCTTGACGACCTCGCCGTCGCGCAGCTTGTAGCGCGTGCCGCAGTACGGGCAGCGTGCCTCGCCGTGAGAGACGTCGATGAAGACGCGCGGGTGCGCGCTCCAGCGCGCCATGGCCGGGTTCGGGCAGTACGCGGGAAGATCCTTGGCCGTCAGCTCGACCAGCGGCATTTCCTTGATTTCACTCATGAGACTTTCTCTTATCACTCTTTTGTGGGGCGGTCGGGGGTGCGGCGCGCTCAGACCTTCGTCAGCCAGTGCGCGTACTTCGCGTTCTTGCCCGTCACGATATCGAAAAACGCCGACTGGAGCTTTTCCGTGACGGGGCCGCGCGCGCCGCTGCCGATCGTACGGTTGTCGAGCTCGCGGATCGGCGTGACTTCAGCGGCGGTGCCGGTGAAGAACGCTTCGTCGGCCGTGTAGACCTCGTCGCGCGTGATGCGCTTCTCGATCACCTCGATGCCGGCGTCCTTCGCGAGCGTGATGATCGTGTCGCGCGTGATGCCGTCGAGGCACGACGACAGGTCGGGCGTGTACAGCTTGCCGTTGTTCACCAGGAAGAAGTTCTCGCCGGAGCCTTCCGACACGTAGCCGTCGACGTCGAGCAGCAGCGCTTCGTCGTAGCCGTCGGCCGTCGCTTCCTGGTTCGCCAGGATCGAGTTCACGTACCAGCCCGACGCCTTCGCGCGCACCATCGACACGTTCACGTGGTGGCGCGTGAACGACGACGTCTTCACGCGGATACCCTTCGCGAGGCCGTCCTCGCCGAGGTACGCGCCCCACGGCCACGCGGCGATCGCGACGTGGATCGTGTTGCCCTTCGCCGACACGCCGAGCTTTTCCGAGCCGACCCAGATGATCGGGCGCAGGTAGCCCGACTCGAGCTTGTTCTCGCGCACGACTTCGAGTTGCGCGGCTTCGAGCGTTTCACGGTCGAACGGCACGTCCATCTGGAAGATCTTCGCCGAATTCAGCAGACGTTTCGTGTGCTCGCGCAGGCGGAAGATCGCCGTGCTGCCGTCGGCCGCCTTGTACGCGCGCACACCCTCGAAGACGCCCATGCCGTAGTGCAGCGTGTGGGTCAGGACGTGGATCTTGGCGTCGCGCCAGTCGATCAGCTTGCCGTCCATCCAGATCTTGCCGTCGCGGTCGGCCATTGACATAGGATTCTCCTGGGATGCGGTTGTGTGCAGCGTTGAGCCGGAAAGACGCTTATTTTAGCGTCATTTGGAGACGATCCGGTCGGTCGGCGCGGGGCCGGCGCTATAATCGCCCGGTACCGATTCCAATAACGATGGGGCGTACCGGCAGGAGGCGCCGGCGTCCCGACGAACCGCCCGCTGCGGCCCGCTTTCCCATGCTCGCTCGATTGTCCGCCACCGACCGCTTCGCGCTGATCCAGGGCGCGCGCGACTATTCCCCGACACTGATGGCGATCCTGTCCTGGGGGCTCGTCACCGGCATCGCGATGAGCAAGTCGGTCATGACGCTCGGGCAGGCGAGCGCGATGTCGCTGCTCGTCTACGCGGGCTCGTCGCAGCTCGCGGTGCTGCCGCTCCTCGCGGCGAAGCTGCCGATCTGGACCGTGCTGCTCACGGCCGCGATGGTCAACACGCGCTTCGTGATCTTCAGCGCCGGGCTTGCTCCCCATTTTTCCTACCTGCCGCTGTGGCGGCGTCTCGCGATCGGCTATTTCAACGGCGACGTGATCTACCTGCTGTTCCAGAAACAGGGCTTCGCATACGGCCAGGTGCCGGGCAAGGAAGCGTATTTCTGGGGAATGGCGCTCGCGAGCTGGGCGTCGTGGCAAGTCTCGTCGCTCGCCGGCATCCTGCTCGCGAGCTTCTTCCCCGCGAGCTGGGGCCTCGAGCTGGCCGGCACGCTCGCGCTGATCCCGATCATGGTGTCGGCGGTCGCGAACCGCTCGACGCTCGCGGCCGTCGCGGTCGCGGGCATCGTGTCGCTCGTCGCGTTCGACCTGCCGTACCGGCTCGCGCTGCCGCTGGCGGTGCTCGCCGCGCTCGCGGCCGGCTGCTCGGCCGATTTCTTCGTCGAACGGGCCGACTGGCGGCGCATCCGCACCGAAACCGTGCACGAAAAGGAGATCGAATGAGCGCGACGGAGATCTGGATCGTCATCGTCGGGATGACGATCGTCACGGCCGTCACGCGCGCGCTGTTCCTGATCGGCGGCGAGCGCACCGTGCTGCCCGAACGCGCGCAGCGTGCGCTGCGCTACGCGCCGGCGGCCGCGCTCGTCGCCGTCGTGCTGCCCGACGTGCTCGAAACGCCGGCCGGGCTGTCGTTCGCGCTGTCCAACCATCCGTTCTACGCGGCGCTCGCCGGCCTCGGCTGGTTTTTGTGGCGGCGCAGCATGCTCGGCACGATCGTCGTCGGGATGCTCGTCTTCACCGTGCTGCGCCTGATCTTCTGATGGGCCGCCGTTCCGGCCGGCCGGGCGCCTGCAGCCCGCATGGGTGCATTGCTGCATTGCGGCAATGTGTCCGTTCCCGCACGCGATCCCAAATAGGCGGAATTCGCCGCCGCACGGGTCAGTCTGCCGGGTGGATCGGCTAGAATGCCCGTTCGAGATTTTTTACCCGTGCGCGTCATGCGAACCGCCAGCCACGGCCGCATCCGGCGCCCTTTCGCGGCAGCCCGCGCACATCCAGCGTGAACCCCCTTTCCCCATCCACTACTTCAATCTGTTCAACATGAGCCAAGTCAAGCGTCTTACCGACCTGATCGCCGCCGGCCAGCTCGCCGGCAAGCGGGTGTTCATCCGCGCCGACCTGAACGTCCCGCAGGACGACCAGGGCAACATCACCGAGGACACCCGCGTGCGCGCGTCCGTGCCGGCCATCCAGGCCGCGCTCGACGCCGGCGCGGCCGTGATGGTCACGTCGCACCTCGGCCGCCCGACCGAAGGCGAATTCAAGCCGGAAGACTCGCTCGCGCCCGTCGCGAAGCGCCTCGCCGAGCTGCTCGGCCGCGACGTGCCGCTCGTCTCGAACTGGGTCGAAAACGGCGTGAACGTCGTGCCGGGCCAGATCGTGCTGCTCGAGAACTGCCGCGTGAACAAGGGCGAGAAGAAGAATTCGGACGAGCTCGCGCAGAAGATGGCGAAGCTCTGCGACGTGTACGTGAACGACGCGTTCGGCACCGCGCACCGCGCGGAAGCGACCACGCACGGGATCGCGAAGTACGCGCCGGTCGCGTGCGCCGGCCCGCTGCTGGCCGCCGAACTCGACGCGCTCGGCAAGGCGCTCGGCAACCCGGCCCGCCCGCTGGTGGCGATCGTCGCCGGCTCGAAGGTGTCGACCAAGCTGACGATCCTGAAGTCGCTGGCCGAGAAGGTCGACCAGTTGATCGTCGGCGGCGGCATCGCGAACACGTTCATGCTCGCGGCCGGTCTGCCGATCGGCAAGTCGCTCGCGGAAACCGACCTCGTCGGCGACGCGAAGGCGATCATCGACGAAGCGCGCAAGCGCGGCGCGTCGGTACCGATCCCGACCGACGTCGTGACGGCCAAGGAATTCTCGCCGACGGCCGTGGCCACGGTGAAGCAGGTCGCCGACATCGAAGCGGACGACATGATCCTCGACATCGGCCCGGATACCGCCAAGGCGCTCGCGAGCCAGCTCGAGAAGGCCGGCACGATCGTGTGGAACGGCCCGGTCGGCGTGTTCGAGTTCGACCAGTTCGGCAACGGCACCAAGACGCTCGCGGAAGCGATCGCCAAGTCTTCCGCGTTCTCGATCGCGGGCGGCGGCGACACGCTCGCGGCCATCGCGAAGTACGGCATCCACGACCAGGTCAGCTACATCTCGACGGGCGGCGGCGCCTTCCTCGAGTTCCTCGAGGGGAAGAAGCTGCCGGCGGTGGAAGTGCTCGAAACGCGGGCGGCCTGAGCGTGGCGGCGCGCGCAGGGGTGACGAAGGCCGCGCGCTCCGCGAAAGCGGAGCAGCCGGCCGGCGCGGGCAAGCGCAAACGCGCGCCCGCGCGGGCGAACACCGCCCCGCGCGCACCGGCGGCCGCCGGCGACGCGGCCGTGCAGCACCACGAAATTCAGAACAAAGCGATGCCGGGCGCAAGCACCGGCACGCCCCCCGGAACGGCCGCCGCTGGGCCCGCCGCTTCCGGCTCTCGCAGCGTTTCACCCAGCGCATCCACCTTGATCCAGATGAGGAGTTTCATGCAGCGCGCCACCAAGATAGTCGCCACGATCGGCCCGGCTTCCAGTTCGCCGGAGATTCTGCTGCAGATGATGCAGGCGGGCCTCGACGTCGTGCGGCTCAATTTTTCGCACGGCACGGCCGACGATCACCGCCAGCGCGCCGAGATGGTGCGCGAGGCTGCCCGCAAGGTCGGCCGCGAGATCGCGATCATGGCCGACCTCCAGGGCCCGAAGATCCGCGTCGGCAAGTTCGAGAACGGCAAGACCACGCTCGTGCCGGGGCAGCCGTTCATCCTCGACGCGGCTTGCGAGCTCGGTAACGACGAGCGCGTCGGCCTCGACTACAAGGAACTGCCGCGCGACCTGCGTCCAGGCGACCTGCTGCTGCTGAACGACGGCCTGATCGTGCTGACCGTCGAGCGCGTGCTCGGCGACGAGATCCACACGACCGTCAAGGTGGGCGGCGAGCTGTCGAACAACAAGGGGATCAACCGCCAGGGCGGCGGCCTGTCGGCGCCCGCGCTGACCGCGAAGGACATGGAAGACATCCGCACCGCGATGTCGCTCGGCGCGGACCTCGTCGCGGTGTCGTTCCCGAAGAACGCGACCGACATGGAAATGGCGCGTCAGCTCGCGAACATCGCGGGTGCGCCGTACGGCATCAAGCCGAAGATGATCGCGAAGATCGAGCGCGCGGAGGCGATCCCGGCGCTGCAGAGCATCCTCGACGCGTCCGACGGCATCATGGTCGCGCGCGGCGACCTCGCGGTGGAAGTGGGCAACGCGGCCGTGCCGGCGCTGCAGAAGCGGATGATCCGGATGGCGCGCGAGTCGAACAAGCTCGTGATCACCGCGACGCAGATGATGGAATCGATGATCTACGCGCCCGTGCCGACCCGCGCGGAAGTGTCGGACGTCGCGAACGCGGTGCTCGACGGCACCGACGCGGTGATGCTGTCGGCCGAGACGGCTGCCGGCAAGTACCCGGTCGTCACGATCGAGACGATGGCGGCCGTGTGCGTCGAGGCGGAAAAGTCGGAGCACGTCGAGCTGGACAAGGATTTCCTCGACCGCACGTTCACGCGCATCGACCAGTCGATCGCGATGGGCGCGCTGTTCACCGCGTACCACCTGGGCGCGAAGGCGATCATCGCGCTGACCGAATCCGGCGCGACCGCGCTGTGGATGTCGCGTCACTACACGCACGTGCCGATCTTCGCGCTGACGCCGCGGGTCGGCAGCGAGCGCACGATGGCGCTGTACCGCAACGTGACGCCGCTGCACGTCGAATTCAACAGCGATCGCGACTCGGCGCTGCAGGCGGCGCTCGAGATCGTCGTCAAGCAGGGTTACGTGCAGCACGGCGACATGGTCGTGCTGACCGTCGGCGAGCCGATGGGGCAGGCGGGCGGCACCAACACGCTGAAGATCGTGCGGGTCGGCGAGCACTATTGAGCGCCGATTGAGCACCTGACCGGCCTGCGGGCCGGCGGGTCGGCGGTCCGGCGATCCGGTCGATCCGATTTGATCGGGCACTGTTTTTCACGCAAAAGCCGCGCGGGGTCCGAAGCCCCGCGCGGCTTTTTTCTCTTTTTTGCCCGAATTGTGCCGTGCGAACGTAACAAATTGCGAGTGGGCGTCACCGGGCGGTCGGAATCGGAGGCGCTTCGCGATAAAATGCGGCTATTCGACGCTCAGCCGCGCCGCGCCACCCCGGTTTGACCGGGAGCGAGCGCCGCGCCGGCGTCAGGGCGCACCGGTTTTCATTCCAAGGAGTTCCACAATGCCTCTCGTATCAATGCGTCAATTGCTGGACCACGCGGCAGAGCACGGTTACGGCCTGCCGGCCTTCAACGTGAACAACCTGGAGCAGGTCCAGGCGATCATGGCTGCGGCGGACCAAGTCGGCGCGCCCGTGATCATGCAGGCATCGGCCGGCGCGCGTAAGTACGCGGGCGAGCCGTTCCTGCGCCACCTGATCGAAGCAGCGGTCGAGTCGTACCCGCACATCCCGGTCGTGATGCACCAGGATCACGGCCAGTCGCCGGCCGTCTGCATGGGCGCGATCCGCAGCGGCTTCACGAGCGTGATGATGGACGGTTCGCTCGAGGCCGACGGCAAGACGGTCGCGTCGTACGAGTACAACGTCGACGTATCGCGCAAGGTTGTCGAGATGGCGCACTCGATCGGCGTGACGGTCGAAGCCGAACTCGGCGTGCTCGGCTCGCTCGAGACGATGAAGGGCGACAAGGAAGACGGCCACGGCGCGGAAGGCACGATGACCCGCGAGCAGCTGCTGACCGATCCGGAGCAGGCCGCCGACTTCGTGAAGCTCACGCAGTGCGATGCGCTCGCGATCGCGATCGGCACGTCGCACGGCGCGTACAAGTTCTCGAAGAAGCCGACGGGCGACATCCTGTCGATCCAGCGCATCAAGGAAATCCACGCACGCATCCCGAACACGCACCTCGTGATGCACGGTTCGTCGTCGGTGCCGCAGGAACTGCTGGCCGAGATCCGCGAATTCGGCGGCGACATGAAGGAAACCTACGGCGTGCCGGTCGAGGAAATCCAGGAAGGCATCAAGCACGGCGTGCGCAAGATCAACATCGACACCGACCTGCGTCTCGCGATCACCGGCGCGATCCGTCGTTACCTGTTCGAGAACCCGGGCAAGTTCGATCCGCGCGACTACCTGAAGCCCGCGCGCGAAGCGGCGAAGCAGGTTTGCGTCGACCGTTACCTCGCGTTCGGCTGCGAAGGCCAGGCCGGCAAGATCAAGCCGGTGTCGCTCGACAAGATCGCCGAGCAGTACAAGTCCGGCGCGCTCGCGCAGGTCGTGCGCTGAGACTGTAGTACGATTGCCCCGCCCGAATCTTCCGCAAGGCAGGGGCGGGCCGCCAGGCCGGATCTGATCCGGCCCCAGGCAGCCGTACCGTCCGGCCGAACGAGGGCCGGCCGGCAGCCGCCCGGGCGCAGTCGCCCGGCCGGTTCGCCGACGTATTGCAAGACCGCCGTTCCCGCCTGCCGCGGGGAACGGCGTTTCCCTTTTTGTTTGGCTCCTTATCTGCGAAAAGACGATGTCTACCCTTTACGAATCCACGCTCCGCTCGCTGCCGCTCCTCGGTCGCGGCAAGGTCCGCGATAACTACGCGGTCGGCAACGACAAGCTCCTGATCGTCACGACCGACCGCCTGTCGGCATTCGACGTGGTGATGGGCGAGCCGATTCCGAACAAGGGCCGCGTGCTGAACCAGATGGCGAACTTCTGGTTCGACAAGCTCGCGCACATCGTGCCGAACCACCTGACGGGCGACGCGCCGGAAGCGGTCGTCGCGGCCGACGAGGTCGAGCAGGTGACGGGCCGCGGCGTGGTCGTCAAGCGCCTCGAGCCGATCATGATCGAGGCGGTCGTGCGCGGCTACCTGGCCGGCAGCGGCTGGAAGGAATACCAGGCGTCGGGCGCCGTGTGCGGCGTGCAGCTGCCGGAAGGCCTGCAGAACGCGCAGAAGCTGCCCGAGCCGATCTTCACGCCGGCCGCGAAGGCCGAGATGGGCGAGCACGACGAGAACATCACGTTCGAGGAAACCGAGCGCCGCATCGGCACCGAGCTGGCCGCGACGATCCGCGACATCTCGATCAAGCTGTACAAGGAAGCGGCCGACTACGCGGCGACGCGCGGCATCATCATCGCCGATACGAAGTTCGAATTCGGCCTCGACAACCACGGCAGGCTGTTCCTGATGGACGAAGTGCTGACGGCCGATTCGTCGCGCTTCTGGCCGGCGGACCAGTACCAGGTCGGCACGAACCCGCCGTCGTTCGACAAGCAGTTCGTGCGCGACTGGCTCGAGGCGCAGCCGTGGGGCAAGACGGCACCGGCGCCGGCGCTGCCGGCCGACGTCGTCGAGAAGACGGCCGCGAAGTACCAGGAAGCGCTCGAGCGCATCACGGGCCAGTCGCTCGCCTGAGCGAGCTTTGCATGGGACCGGAGGCGGCGCTGAAGCGCTAACTCGGGTCGACCGCCGTGGGGCTGGAGTAAGCGCTGAAGCGCCAACTCCAGCCAGCCACGGCATGGGACCGGAGTAAGTGCTGAAGCGCCAACTCTGGTCGACCGCCGTGGGGCTGGAGTAAGCGCTGAAGCGCCAACTCCAGCCAGCCACGGCATGGGACCGGAGTAAGTGCTAAAGCACTAACTCCGGTCGACAGGAAATAACGAAATGAGTGAAGTCCAGACCGCCCACACGCACAGCGCGCCGCTCATCGGCGTGCTGATGGGTTCGAGTTCCGACTGGGACGTGATGAAGCACGCGGTAGCGATCCTGCAGGAATTCGGCGTGCCGTACGAAGCGAAGGTCGTGTCCGCGCACCGGATGCCCGACGAGATGTTCGACTATGCGGAGAAGGCGCGCGAGCGCGGACTGCGCGCGATCATCGCGGGCGCCGGCGGTGCCGCGCACCTGCCCGGCATGCTTGCCGCGAAAACCACGGTGCCGGTGCTCGGCGTGCCGGTTGCAAGCAAGTATCTGAAGGGTGTCGATTCGCTGCACTCGATCGTGCAGATGCCGAAGGGCGTGCCGGTCGCGACGTTCGCGATCGGCGAGGCCGGCGCCGCGAATGCCGCGCTGTTCGCGGTGTCGATCCTGTCTGGCACGTCGGTCGACTACGCGAACCGGCTCGCCGCGTTCCGCGTGCGCCAGAACGAAGCCGCGCACGCAATGGTGCTGCCGCCGCTGGAATGACGGCGCACCGGCGGCCGCGCGTCGCGGCTGCCTGACCTACCACTGCGGCGGGCAGCGCCCGCCGCGACCGACCACTGACATGACCGCAACTCCTGATTCCGTTTCCCCGATCCTGCCCGGCGCGTGGCTGGGCATGGTCGGCGGTGGCCAGCTCGGCCGCATGTTCTGCTTTGCCGCCCAGTCGATGGGCTATCGCGTCGCCGTGCTCGATCCCGATCCGACGAGCCCCGCCGGCGCGGTCGCCGACCGCCACGTGCGCGCAGCCTACGACGACGAAGCCGCGCTCGCCGAACTGGCCGACCTGTGCGAAGCGGTGTCGACGGAGTTCGAGAACGTGCCGGCCGCGAGCCTCGATTTTCTCGCGCGCACGACGTTCGTCGCGCCGGCCGGCCGCTGCGTCGCGGTCGCGCAGGACCGGATCGCGGAGAAGCGTTTCATCGAGGCATCGGGCGTACCCGTCGCGCCGCACGTCGTGATCGAATCGTCGGCGGCGCTTGCCGCGCTCGACGATGCCGCGCTCGATGCGGTGCTGCCGGGCATCCTGAAGACGGCGCGCCTCGGCTATGACGGCAAGGGCCAGGTGCGCGTGAGCACCGCGCAGGAAGCGCGCGACGCGCATGCGGCGCTCGGCGGCGTGCCGTGCGTGCTCGAGAAGCGCCTGCCGCTGAAATACGAAGTGTCGGCGCTGATCGCGCGCGGCGCGGACGGCCGCTCGGCTGCGTTCCCGCTCGCGCAGAACGCGCACCACAACGGCATCCTCGCGCTGACCGTCGTGCCCGCGCCGGCTGCCGATGCCGCGCGCGTCGAAGAGGCGCAGCAGGCGGCCGTGCGGATCGCCGACACGCTCGGCTACGTCGGCGTGCTGTGCGTCGAATTCTTCGTGCTGGAAGACGGCTCGTTCGTCGCGAACGAGATGGCGCCGCGCCCGCACAACTCCGGCCACTACACGGTCGATGCGTGCGCAACGAGCCAGTTCGAGCAGCAGGTGCGCGCGATGACGCGCATGCCGCTCGGCAACCCGCGCCAGCATTCGCCGGCCGCGATGCTGAACATCCTCGGCGACGTGTGGTTCCCGAATGGCGCTGCGGCGGATGCCGTCACGCCGCCGTGGGACACGGTCGCGGCGATGCCGACTGCGCACCTGCACCTGTACGGCAAGGAAGACGCGCGCGTCGGCCGCAAGATGGGCCACGTGAACTTCACGGCCCAGACGCGCGACGAAGCCGTCGCCGCGGCTACCGCGTGCGCGCAGTTGCTGCGCGTGCCGCTCGACTGAGGCGCCAGCCGATGTCCATCGATCTCCCGAAGTCCGTGACGCCCGCGCAGATCGGCGCGGCCGCCGCGCTGCTCGACGCGGGGCAATTGGTCGCGTTTCCGACCGAAACCGTCTACGGGCTCGGCGGCGACGCGGCGAATCCCGAGGCCGTCGCGCGCATCTACGCGGCGAAGGGGCGGCCCGCGAACCATCCGGTGATCGTGCACCTGCCGCCCGGCGGCGATCCGGGCTACTGGGCCGACGCGCTGCCGGCCGATGCGCAGGCGCTGATCGATGCATTCTGGCCGGGCCCGCTGACGCTGATCCTGAAGCGCCATGCGCGCATTCCGGACGCGGTGAGCGGCGGGCAGGATTCGGTCGGGCTGCGTTGCCCGTCGCATCCGGTCGCGCAGGCGCTGCTGGCCGCATTCAGCGCGCGACGCGGCGGGCACGGCGGCGTTGCCGCGCCGTCCGCGAACCGGTTCGGCCATGTGAGCCCGACGACCGCGCAGCATGTGCGTGACGAATTCGGCGACACCGTGCACGTGCTCGACGGCGGTGCTTCCGAGGTCGGCATCGAATCGACGATCCTCGACCTGTCGCGCGGCTTCCCGGCGCTGCTGCGCCCGGGCCACGTGACGCCGCAGCAGATTGCCGACGTGCTCGGCCGCGCGCCGCGGCTGCCGGACGGCAGCGACGCGACCGCGCCGCGCGCGTCGGGCACGCTGAAGGCCCATTACGCGCCGCGCACGCCGCTCGCGCTGCTGCCGTTCGATGCGCTCGAGCCGCTGCTCGCGGCCGCGCAAACCGACGGCGAGCGTGTCGCGCTCGTCGCGCGCGCGTCGCGTGCGGGACGCTGGGCACAGGCCGACGGCGTGCATTTCGTCGCGGCACCGGAAGATCCGCAGGCCTATGCACGCGATCTGTACGGGATGCTGCGGGCGCTCGACCGCGCGCAAGTCGCGCGCATTCTCGTCGAGAAGCTGCCGGAAACCGTCGAATGGATCGCGGTCAACGATCGCCTCGGCCGTGCGGCGGCCGCGTTCGAAGCGCGCGACTGACGAAGTCCGGCGCTTCAGGAATAAAAAACGCCCGACCGGCAAACCGGTCGGGCGTTTTTGTTTGGGCGCGTGGCCGGCTGCTTACTTGCCGACGCCCGTAGCCGCGATCTGCTTCTCCACGAACTGCGAGAACAGCGCGTGCAGGCGCGTCGTCGGGTGGACCGTGTCGGCGAACATGTAGGTCTGGTCGGCGTTGGGCACCGTGTAGGTCTGCGGCGAGCAGAACAGCGACGAGCCGAATGCGGTCGCGTTCGCGACGCCATACTGCGTCGCGGCCTGGACCATCGCCTTCAGGTTGCACGCGGTGTCGGTGTTCGACACGTTGAAGCCGTTCGCCTGATAGTTCGCGAGGATGCCGTCCTGCCACGTGAACGTGTCGAGCAGCGCGTACTTGGTCGTGTCGACCTTGAGTGCCTGCAGCGTGGCGGCGAGCGTGCCGTTGAACAGCATCGACAGTTGCGTGAGGGTCGTCTGCGTGCCGCCCTGGAGGGCGAGCGGCGTGCCGCCGATATCGGGCACGTTCGACACGAACACGTGCGTTGCGCCTGAGGCGACGATCTGCTGCACCAGGCCCGCGAGCTGTTGCGCCGCGGCGCCGATGTTCTGCTGCAGTTGCGTCGGCGTGATGGCGCCTGCCTGCAGGGCCGCGACCTGATAGAAGATGTCGTTCGCGCCGCCGTTCAGCAGCACGATCTGGCCGCCGTTGAAGCTGCCGTGCTGCGTCAGGTACTGCTTGACCTGGTCGGCGATCGGCGTCGTGGTCGCCTGTGCGTAGTCGGGGTTCGGCACGCTTGCGTCCGCATGGCCGATGCCCGGCTGCTGCGTCACGCGCGAGCCGCCCTGCGCATAACCGAGACCGCCGGTGGCCTGCAGCGGGATGCCGAAGCCGCCCTGGTTCGCGGGTTGCAGCGTGTCGCCGTAGTATTGCGCGACGTTCTGCGTCCACACCTGGCCGGGGTTGGTCGTGAAGCGGCCGCCGCCGAAGCCGAGCTTGATCTGTGAGTAGGTGCCGGCGTCGGACAGGCTGTCGCCGAACGACACGATCTGCATCTTCACGCCCGACGGCGGCGTGTTCGATGCACTGCTGTTGTTGTCGTCGCCACCGCCGCAGGCGGCGAGCAGCGCGAGCGCGGCACCGGCGATCGCGACTTGCGCGGTGCGCAGCAGGCGTTGCCGGGTGCGCGACGGGAATTGTTGTTGTGACTGCATCGATCGATCTCCTCGTAGATATGGCCTGATGTGTTTCTCATCTGCCGCGTGCCTGCTCGGTTCCGGGCTGCGCGGCGGCCGTTGGCTAAAACGGTTTATTGTTCACGCGCAGCCGCGAGCGGCACGGTGCGCGGATCCTGGTTCGCGGCCTCGGCGATCTGCGCATGATAAGCGCTCGCCCACTCGGGCGGGCCGAAAATCGCGCGCAGCTTGTTGCGCCATCCGTCGACGCGCAACGCGTCGGCCGCCATCGACCCCCACTCGTGAAACGTCGCGACGAGCGGGTTGTTCGAGCCGAGCCGCTCGACGATCCCGTACTGCGGCGGATCGTCGTGCGTTTCCTCGACATAGCTGCCGAACAGGCGATCCCAGATCACAAGGACGCCTGCGTAATTGCGGTCGATGTAGCGCGGGTTGCGCGCATGGTGCGCGCGGTGGATCGACGGCGTGTTCAGCACGTATTCAAGCCAGCCGAGCTTGCCGATCGCCTGCGTGTGCACGAAGAACTGGAACGCGAGGTTGATCAGCACGATGCCGACGACCTGCTGCGGCGGAAAGCCGGCGAACGCGAGCGGTAGCCAGAACACCCACATGCCCGCGATGGGATACATCAGGCTCTGGCGGAACGCGGTCGAGAAATTCATCCGCTCGGACGAGTGGTGCACGACGTGCGCGGCCCACAGCCAGCGCACGCGATGGCTCGCGCGATGGAACACGTAGTAGAGGAAATCCTGCGCGACGAACAGCACCGCGAACGACAGCCAGCCGTCGTGCCACGTGAACAGGCGATAGTGCTGGTAGCAGTACGCGTAGACGGGGATCACGAACAGCCATGCGATCTTGTCGGCGCCCTGGTGCATCAGCGCGAGTGCCGCATTGCACAGCGTGTCGCGCCACGCATAGACATGGTCCTGCGCACGTGTGCGGGCGAGGTGCCAGGCCTCCCACGCGATGCAGAGCAGGAAGACGGGCGCCAGCGCGAGCAGAAGCAATTCGACGTCGAATCGCATGGGCGTGTCTCCTTCTTTCCCCTGCAAGCCTTGAGGCCGGGCGTATGGCCCGTTGTAGATATCGGTCAGGCCATCAGCCTACGCAAACACCACGCGCTAGGCGAGAGGGGAGCGTAGAGGGTTCCCTCTGAGGACAGGGTTTCTACGGAAGCCGCGCGGCGCGTGGCCGGGCGGTGCGGCCCCGATTGATGGGCATGGTTGGGGACGGAACGGGACGCGTGCGCCGGCCGTGATGCGTGGCGGCCGGCGCACGGGAAGAGGGGCGCGCGCACGAGCGTGCGCGCGGGGGCATCGTCAGTGCGCGCCCGCGTAGATCCATTCGAGCAGCGTGTCGTGCGCGGCGCGCGCGCCTTCCGCGTGATCGTTGTTGATGAAGCTGACGACGATGTAGCTTTGGCCGTCGGCGCCGGCGACGTAGCCGGCGATCGCGCGCACGTCGCGCAGCGTGCCGGTCTTGATGTGCGCGTTGCCGAGCACGCCGGCGTTGGTGAGGCGGTTCTTCATCGTGCCGTCGATGCCGGCGATCGGCAGCGAATCGACAAACGCCTGCGCGACGGGGCTCGCGTTCGCGGCCTGCAGCAGCGCGGCGAGCGACAGCGCGCTCACGTGCTCTTCGCGCGACAGCCCCGAGCCGTTCTCGAGCACGAGGTCGGGCATCGCGATCCCGTTTTTCTGCAGGAACGCCTCGATCGCGCGGCTCGACTGCTCGGGCGTCGCGGGCGGCTTGCCGCTGACCGCGCCGATCGTCAGGAACAGGTTGCGCGCCATCACGTTGTTGCTGAACTTGTTGATGTCGTAGACGATGCTGCCGAGTACCGGGCTGTGATGCACGGCGACGGGCCGCGCGGTGGTCGGCACCTTGCCTTCGCTTACGGGCCCCGTGATCGTGCCGCCGTCCTGCTGCCACAGCGCAAGGAAGCCGCGCGCGAAGAAGGTCGTGTGATCGAGGATCGCGAGGTTGGTCGTGTGCGCGCCGCAGCGCAGCGGATAGTCGCCGGCGAACGACGCGGTCATCATCCCGCCGCCGGCCGTCAAGGTCGGGCGCGCGGCCGCGGCCGCCGCGCTGCACGAGCCCGTGCCTTCGACCAGCTGGTTGTCGATCGACAGGTCCGCGAGCGGCGGCAGCACGTCGACGGCCACCTTGCCGTCGTCGCCCGGCGTGACCGTGAACGACACGGCCTTGAAGGCATACAGCAGCGGATCGGGGCCGACGTTGTACGGCGCGCTCGCGTCGTCGTCGAACGACGGCAGGTCGCGCGTCGACGCCGCGAAATAACTCTTGTCGAGCACGAGGCCGCCGGCCACGCGCTTGATGCCGGCCTTGCGGATCTTGTCGACCAGGTCGATCAGCTCTTCGGGCACGAGCTTCGGATCGCCGGTGCCCTTGATGTACAGGTTGCCCTGCAGCGTACCGTCGGGGTCGACCGTGCCGTCCGTGTACGCGGTCGTGCGCCAGCGGAAGTCGGGGCCGAGGATCGACAGGCCCGAGAAGGTCGTCACGAGTTTCATCGTCGACGCCGGCAGCATCGGCCGGCTCGCATTCCACGCGATCAGCGGTTCCGGATCGCCGACGCGCTCGACCACGACGCTCATCGCCGACGCCGGCACCTTCGCGCGCTGCAGCGCGACCAGCACGGTCGCCGGCAGGCCGGCCGCGCGTGCGGCGGGCGACACGACGGCGGTCTTGCGCGCTTGCTTGTGGGATTTCTTGCCGGCTTGCGCAGCGGGCGCGAAGGCCAGGGCCGTGCAGGTGGCGAGGACGGCGGCTGCACGCAGGCAGACACGGGTGCGGGGGGCGAACCGGGCGGAAAGGGCGAAAATCGGCATGGACGAATACGGGTAGGCAGGGGCTCGGGCGGCGCGCGTGTCGCGCGCAAGCGCACATTGTAGAGAAACTGGGCAAATGCCCGCTGAAATCGCGTCTCGTGCGGCAGGGTGGCATCACTTTGTTGCGCACATGCCGCGCACGCGATTCGCGGCGCTACAATGGTCGGCGTGTTTCACCCGACCCATGGATGCCTGTCCCGATGCGGATTCTGCTTGTCGAAGACGACCGAATGATTGCCGAGGGCGTGCGCAAGGCGCTGCGCTCGGACGGCTTTGCGGTCGACTGGGTGCAGGACGGCGACGCGGCGCTCACGGCGCTCGGCGGCGAGACGTACGACCTGCTGCTGCTCGATCTCGGCCTGCCGAAGCGCGACGGCATCGACGTGTTGCGCACGCTGCGCGCCCGCGGGCTGTCGCTGCCCGTGCTGATCGTCACCGCGCGCGACGCGGTCGCCGATCGCGTGAAGGGGCTCGACGCAGGCGCCGACGATTACCTCGTCAAGCCGTTCGACCTCGACGAGCTGGGCGCGCGGATGCGCGCGCTGATCCGCCGCCAGGCCGGGCGCAGCGAGTCGCTGATCCGCCACGGCGCGCTGACGCTCGATCCCGCGTCGCACCAGGTGACGCTCGACGGTGCGCCGGTCGCGCTGTCCGCGCGCGAGTTCGCGCTGCTCGAGGCGCTGCTCGCGCGGCCCGGCGCGGTGCTGTCGAAGAGCCAGCTCGAGGAGAAGATGTACGGCTGGGGCGAGGAGATCGGCAGCAACACGGTCGAGGTCTACATCCACGCGCTGCGCAAGAAACTCGGCTCGGACCTGATCCGCAACGTGCGCGGGCTCGGCTACATGGTCGTCAAGGAAAGCTGACGCGTGAGGTCGATTCGTCATCAATTGCTGATCTGGCTGCTCGCGATCGTCGTCGCGGGCGTGGGCATCGCGGGCTGGCTCATCTATCGGCAGGCGCTCGCCGAGGCGAACGAGCTGTTCGACTACCAGCTGCAGGAAATCGCCGCGGCGCTGCCGTCCGAGCCGTTCTCGCAGGTGTTCGGCTCGCGGACCAACGGCGACGAAGGCATCGTGATCCAGATCTGGAACCGCAACGGCGTGCTGATGTACTTTTCGCATCCGCGCGCGCCGATCGCGCCGCGCGCGGAGCTCGGCTTCTCGACCGAACGTACCGACCGCGGCGAATGGCGCGTGTACGGCGCGATCGTCGGCGACAACGTCGTGCAGCTCGCGCAGCCGCTGTCGGTGCGCAACCGGCTCGCCGCGAACGTCGCGCTGCGCACGCTGTGGCCGCTGATCGTGCTGCTGCCGTTCCTCGGCGCGGCCGTGTGGGTGATCGTCGGGCGCGGGCTCGCGCCGCTCGGCCGCGTGACGCGCGCGGTCGAGGCGCGTCGGCCCGAGGCGCTCGATCCGCTGCCCGACGGCCGCCTGCCGCTCGAGGTGCAGCCGCTCGTGCGCGCGCTGAACGGGCTGCTCGCGCGCCTCGCGGCGGCGCTCGATACGCAGAAGGCGTTCGTCGCCGACGCCGCGCACGAGTTGCGCACGCCGCTCGCGGCCGTGCAGATCCAGGCGCAGCTCGTCGCCCGCGCGAAGGACGACGCGTCGCGTCGCGAGGCGGTTGCGGATCTCCAGGACGGCGTCACACGCGCGACACGGCTTGCCGAGCAGTTGCTCGCGCTCGCCCGCGCCGAACCCGATGGCGCGACGATGCGCGAACCGGTCGACCTGCAGTCGCTGCTCGCCGAATGCGTGGCCGCGCATGCGCCGCTCGCGCAGCGGCGCCATATCGATCTCGGCTTCGAGGAGACGCGTGCGGCGAGTGTCGTCGCGGACATCGGCGCGCTGCGCGTGATGTTCGGCAACCTGCTCGACAACGCGGTGAAGTACACGCCGGACGGCGGCCGCATCGACGTGTCGCTGACCGCCGACGCGGCCGGTCGCGCGTGCGTGCAGATTGGCGACAGCGGGCCCGGCATCCCGGCCGACGAGCGCGAGCGCGTGTTCGACCGCTTCTACCGCGACAGCTCCGCGCGGGCGCGTACCGACTTGTCGGGCAGCGGGCTCGGGCTGGCGATCGTCAAGCGCGTGGCGGCGCAGCAGGGCGCGACGGTGTCGCTCGGTGACGCGGCCGCGGGCGGCCTGCTCGTCAGCGTCGTGTTCCGCGCCGCCGAGATGCCGGCCCAGGCGCCGCGCGAGCCGGAATCTGCCTGAAGAACAGCGCCGGGCGGGCCTCGCGGCCCGCTTAAGCCCCACTTAAGGCTGATTAAGCCTCCTTTAAGTCAGGGTCGTTACGCTGCGTCCTAACAAAGAGGAGGTCCTACGATGAATACCCGATTCCTTGCGCGCGGCGCCGTCGCGGTCGCCGTCGCGGCCGCCCTGTCGGCAGGTTATGTCGCCGGCACCCGCCGCGCCGATCCGCAGATCATCACGCCCGCACAGGCGGCCGCGCTGATGCCGGCCGAAGCGGCCGCCAAGACCGGCATCCCCGATTTCTCCGGGCTCGTCGAGACCTACGGCCCGGCGGTCGTGAACATCAGCGCGAAGCACGTCGTGAAGCAGGTGTCGCGGCGCGTGCCGCAGCCGCAACTGCCGATCGACCCGAGCGACCCGTTCTACCAGTTCTTCAAGCATTTCTACGGCCAGGTGCCGGGCATGGGCGGTGACGCGCAGCCGGACGACCAGCCGAGCGCGAGCCTCGGTTCGGGCTTCGTCATCAGCTCCGACGGGTACATCCTCACCAATGCGCACGTGATCGACGGCGCGAACGTCGTCACGGTCAAGCTGACCGACAAGCGCGAATACAAGGCGAAGGTCGTCGGCTCGGACAAGCAGTCCGACGTCGCGGTGCTGAAGATCGACGCGAGCGGCCTGCCGACCGTGAAGATCGGTGATCCGGCCCAGAGCAAGGTCGGCCAGTGGGTCGTTGCGATCGGTTCGCCTTACGGCTTCGACAACACGGTCACGTCGGGCATCATCAGCGCGAAGTCGCGCGCGCTGCCGGACGAGAACTACACGCCGTTCATCCAGACCGACGTGCCGGTGAACCCGGGCAACTCGGGTGGCCCGCTGTTCAACCTGCAGGGCGAGGTGATCGGCATCAACTCGATGATCTACTCGCAGACGGGCGGCTTCCAGGGCCTGTCGTTCGCGATCCCGATCAACGAGGCGATCAAGGTGAAGGACGAGCTCGTGAAGACGGGCCACGTGAGCCGCGGCCGCCTCGGCGTCGCCGTGCAGGGGCTGAACCAGACGCTCGCGAGTTCGTTCGGGCTGCAGAAGCCGGACGGCGCGCTCGTCAGCTCGGTCGATCCGAACGGCCCGGCCGCGAAGGCGGGCTTGCAGCCGGGCGACGTGATCCTGTCGGTCAACGGTTCGCCGGTCGCCGATTCGACGTCGCTGCCCGCGCAGATCGCGAACCTGAAGCCGGGTTCGAAGGCCGATCTGCAGGTCTGGCGCGACAAGTCGAAGAAGTCGATCAGCGTGACGCTCGGCGCGATGGCCGATGCGAAACTCGCGTCGAATGACGGCGGGCCCGTCGAGCAGGGGCGCCTGGGCGTCGCGGTGCGGCCGCTGTCGCCGCAGGAGCGCAGTGCCGACAACCTGTCGCACGGGCTGATCGTGCAGCAGGCCGGTGGCCCGGCAGCCAACGCGGGCATCCAGCCCGGCGACGTGATCCTGGCGGTCAACGGCCGCCCGGTCACGAGCCCCGAGCAGCTGCGCGATGCGGTCAAGGGCGCGGGCAACAGTCTGGCTCTGCTGATCCAGCGCGATAATGCACAGATCTTCGTGCCGGTCGACCTGAGCTGACCGGCCACGGCCGACGGCCGGCCTGGCCGGCCGCGGCGGGCGCCGCCGCCGTTCGATCGCATGACGCGGCGCCCTGTATGTGTTCCGACCCCAAGGAGAGAGCCATGCAATATCTACGCAACGTGTCCCGATTTGCCGTCGCCGCGGCGTTGGCCGCCGGCCTCGCAGCCGGTGCGACCGGCGCGTACGCGCAGTCGGACGGCTTGCCCGCCGCGCGCCAGCAGGGCGACGTCACCTTCGTGTCCGGCGGCGTCGGGCAGGACGAATCGACGGCGTTTCAGCGCAACGAGCCGAAGTGGCCACTGGCCCTGCGCTTCACCGGCAAGGGCGGCGAGTTCCTGGCCGACGTCCATGTGCTGATCGTCGACGGCAAGGGCGCCGAAGTGCTGAAAACCGACGCGCGCGGGCCGTACATGCTCGTGAAGGTGCCACCGGGGCGCTATACGGTGCATGCGTCGTACCAGGGCAACGACGAATCGCGCGCCGTCACCGTCGGCGCGAAGGGCGGCGCGAAAACCGCGTTCCAGTGGAGCGCGCAGTAGCCCGCCGCACGCGGCCCCGGCCCGGGTCGCGCAATCGGACGAAGATTCGCCCATAATGAAAGCCACGGCATGCGTGCCGTGGCTTTTTTCGTTTCCTGCCACCGGCCTGCCTGCCGGGCTGCCCGAAGGAGAAACGATGTCCGATGCCGCCGACCCTCGCCTTGAAATCGTGCCGAACCGTCATCGCGTGCGCGTGATCCATCGCGGTATCACGTATGCCGATTCGCACGGCGTGCTGACCGTGCGCGTGACGGGGCTGCCGGACACCCATTACCTGCCGCGCCACGACGTCAACATGCGCAGGCTCGTGAAGTCGGGTGTGACGACCGCCTGCCCGTTCAGGGGGGAGGCCGTGCATTTCGACTTGCAGACGGAAGACGGCGTGATCGAGAACGCCGCGTGGAGTTTCGAAGAACCGAAGGAGGCGGCCGCCGCGCTTGCGCACTACGTCGCCTTCGATGTCGCACGGATCGACAGTCTCGTCGAGACGTCCTGATGCGGCGCGTGTTCATCGGGGAGGCATCATGGAACTGAACGACACGTTACGCGTACCGCTCGCGCTGCCTGTCGTGCGGGAGGCCTTCGAGGATCTCGCATTGCTGCGGGCGAGCTTCGACCATTGCGAATCGTTCGTGAGGCTCGCGCACGACGAGTTCGCGCTGACGATCACGGTGCCGCTCGGCCCGCTACGCGCCCGCTACGACGTGCGTGCGCATGCGGCCGGCGAGCAGGGCGACGCGGAAGGGCAGCCGCGCCGCGTGATCAACTTCAAGGCGCGGGCCGACGGCCTCGGCGCGCTGCGCGGCCAGGTCGAACTCGTGCTGATGCCGGATGACGACGAGAACGCCACGTGCATCGAGTACGTGGTCTGGGCGACCGCGAGCGGGCCGCTCGCCGAACTGCCGGGGCGGCAGATCGACAATGCGCTGCGCGAATGGACCGACGATTTCTTCCGCGAGTTCTGCGCGGTCGTGCAGGCCAAGCATGGACTCGCGCCGAATCGCGCGCGCTCGGCCGCGCACCGGCGCCAGCACGTGTTCTTGCGGCCGGCGTCGCTGGTGGCCGCGACGAAGCGTTCGCTGCCGCCGCACCTCGGCGGCGCGCTGACCGGGCGTGCCGCCAGCGCGCTTCCGCATCGCGGTTCCGGCACGGTGCCCGTCTGGGCCTGGGCGGCGATGATCGTGTTCGTCGCGTTGCTGCTTTACGCGGCACGCTGGATCAACGGCGGCTAAGCGGCCGCGCGTCGCTGTTCCGCTTCACGGCCCGCCGCCCGCGCGGCGGGCGTTACCGCCCCGCATCGGCACCGGCTCCGGCGCCGCGAAATTCCCTTCGATACGCAGACGGCGAGGTGCCGAGCGTGCCCGCGAAATGCTGGCGCAGCGACACGCTCGACCCGTAACCGGCCGCCTGCGCGATCGCGTCGATCGATTGCCCGGTGGTTTCCAGCAGATGCTGCGCGCGCGCGAGCCGCTCGGCCTGCAGCCACGCGGTGACGGTCGTGCCCGTGGCCTGGCGGAAGTGGCGCGTGAACGTGCGCCGGCTCATCAGCACGCGTTCGGCGAGCGAATCGACGCTGTGCGCGGCATCGAGGTGCGCGCGCACCCAGTCGAGCAGGCCCGCGAGCCGCGCATCGCGCGGGTGCGCGGCGACCGGCTGCGGCACGTACTGGGCCTGCCCGCCCTGACGGTGCGGCGGGATCACGAGGCGGCGCGCGATCTGGTTCGCGGCGTCCGAGCCGAAGCGCTGCCGCACGACGTGCAGGCAACAGTCGAGCCCCGCGGCCGTGCCGGCCGACGTCATCAGGTTGCCGTCGTCCACGTACAGCACGTCGGGGTCGAGCTTCACGCGCGGAAAGCGTTCGGCGAAATCGTCGGCCCAGGCCCAGTGCGTGGTAGCCGGGCGGCCGTCAAGCAGGCCGGCCGCGGCGAGCACGTAAGCGCCGAGGCACAGCCCGACGAGCTGCGCGCCGCGCGCCGCGACCGCGCGGACGGCGTCGAGCAGCACGTCGGGCGGCGCTTCGTCCGGGTCGCGCCAGGCCGGCACGATGACGATGTCGGCATCGTCGAGCCCGTCGAGGCCGTACGGTGCGGTGATCGTGAAGCCGCCCGTCGTCGACAGCGGGCCGCGCTCGGCCGAGCACACGCGGAACTCGAACGCGGGCGATGTGGCCGCGTCGCGCTCCTTGCCGAACACGACGGACGGCACCGACAGGTGGAACGGGCTGATGCCGTCGTAGGCGATCACGGCGACGATGGTCGGAACGGGCGGGGCGGGTGACGCTGCGGTCATGACGGGCTCCGGAATGGTGATGGCCCGATTCTATCGAAGAATGACTATCGGGCCACTATCTGCAGGAATGATGCGGCCCGACAATGCATCGCATCGCGCCGTTGGCCGTCCCGCTCCGGGGCGGGGCCGCGCCCCTGGGCCAGGAGCCTGCCATGTCGAACACCGTCCCGCATTCCGCTTCCCGTTCCGTCGCCGATCCGGTTTCCCGTCGTGCGCTGATCGTGATCGACGTCCAGAACGAATATGTAACGGGCAATCTGCCGATCGAATATCCGCCGCTCGACGTGTCGCTCGCGAACATCGGCCGCGCGATCGATGCCGCACATGCGGCCAGTGTGCCCGTGATCGTCGTCCAGCACGTGGCGCCGGCCGGCGCGCCGATCTTCGCGCCCGGCACCGACGGCGTCGCGCTGCACGCGGTCGTCGCGAGCCGGCCGTACGCGCACCTGATCGAGAAGACGCAGGCGAGTTCGTTTGCCGGCACCGATCTCGCCGCATGGCTCGATGCGCACGGGATCGACACGCTCGCGGTGGCCGGCTACATGACGCACAACTGCAATGCGTCGACGGTTTATCACGCGGCGCACGCGGGGCTGACGGTCGAGTACCTGGACGACGCGACGGGCGCGTTGCCCTACGAGAACGAAGCGGGCGCGGCGAGCGCCGAAGAGATTCACCGTGCGTACACGGTGGTGTTCCAGTCGAATTTCGCGGCCGTGATGTCGACCGACGCGTGGATCGCGGGACTGGCCGGCGCGCCGATGTCGAAGCCCGATTCGGTGGCCGCGTCGAACCGGCGTGCCCGCGCGTAGCGCGCGAAGGCGGCCTGAACCGGCGGGACAGACGGGGGCGGGCAGCGCGTCGCGGCGGCGGCCGCGGTCAGTCGCCTTCCTTCAGCATCGCCGGGCTCAGGCGCAGCATGTCGAAGCAGCCGTCGACGAGCTTTTCCGCATGCTGCTCGGCGTCGATCTCGTCGGGCAGCATCAGCATGTCGCGCACGAAACCGCTGACGAGCGTGTGCAGCATCAGCGTCGCGCGCCAGGTGTCGAGCCGCTCGGGCAGCAGCTTGAGCCGCACGGCCCCCGCGAGATCGGCATCGATCGCGTGCAGCGCCTCGCTCATCCCGGCGCGATTGCGCTGCAACAGCGGCTCCATGTCCGCGACGTACTCGCACTTCATGAACAGGACGCTGAACACGCGCCGCAACTGCGGGTCGCGCTGCACGCCGAGCAGGCACCAGATCAGGATCTTGCGGATCTTCTCGAGCGGATTGCCGCCCGGCGCGTCCAGCGGCATCCGCTTCAGCTCGTCGATCGGCAGAAACACGCGGTCGAACATCGCATCGAACAGTTCGCTCTTGTTCGCGAAATGCCAGTAGATCGCGCCGCGCGTCACGCCGGCGTGCTGGGCGATGTCCGCGAGCGACGTGTGCGATACGCCTTTCTCGAAGAACACGTGTTCGGCGGCGTCGAGAATGCGATTGCGCGTCTCGAGCGCCTCCTCCTTGGTACGTCTGACCATGTGCAGGCCTGATTGGATCGATCGTTGGTAAATTTAGGGTCCGCAACCCTCGTCGCCGTCGTGGAGACGGGCTATGCTTGCGACTGGTAACAATCCGTAAGACTGGACAGTCGGCGCGACACAAACGGGCTTTTTACATACATTCGTGAATGTATATACAATACCACCCTACGATCGAATGACCCAAGTGGCAATCAGTTAATATCCCACTCTGCTGATTCCCGCCCTAGTACCAGTCCGCAGTTCGCGGCATCCCGTCGGCATGGAGGTCTCGTGCCGACGTGCTGTATCCAGCAGTCCAGTAATTCAGGTGTTCGATCTGCGCCGCGAGGCGCATCCGTGTTGCGCTCCCGCCGGGTGCTGCACTTATTCCATTGGCTATACACAGAGGTCGCTCCATGCGCGTCGAACGGGTTCCATACCGCTTGATCACTGTCGCGGCAGCCGCGGTTTTCCTGGCTGCATGCGGAAAAAAAGAATCGGCACCGCCGCCGCAAACGCCGGAAGTCGGCGTCGTCACCGTCCAGCCGCAATCCGTTCCGGTCTTCACCGAACTGCCGGGCCGTACGAGCGCGTTCCTCGTCGCGCAGGTGCGCGCACGGGTCGACGGTATCGTGCTGCGCCGTGAATTCACCGAAGGCACGGACGTCAAGGCCGGCCAGCGCCTCTACAAGATCGATCCGGCACCGTACGTCGCCGCGCTGAACAGCGCGAAGGCGACGCTGGCGAAGGCGCAGGCGAACCTCGTGACGCAGAACGCACTGGTCGCGCGCTACAAGGTGCTGGTGGCGGCGAACGCGGTCAGCAAGCAGGACTACGACAACGCGGTGGCCACGCAAGGCCAGGCCGCGGCGGACGTCGCGGCCGGCAAGGCAGCGGTCGACACCGCGCAGATCAACCTCGGCTACACGGACGTGGTCTCGCCGATCACCGGCCGTGTCGGCATCTCGCAGGTGACGCCGGGCGCATACGTGCAGGCGAGCCAGGCGACGCTGATGTCGACGGTGCAGCAGCTCGACCCGGTGTACGTCGACCTCACGCAGTCGAGCCTCGAAGGGCTGAAGCTGCGCCAGGACGTGCAGAGCGGGCGTCTGAAGACGACCGGCCCGGGCGCCGCGAAGGTGTCGCTGGTGCTGGAAGACGGCAAGACCTATGCGGAGCCGGGCAAGCTGCAGTTCTCGGACGTGACGGTCGACCAGACCACCGGCTCGGTGACGATCCGGGCGGTCTTCCCGAACCCGGGCAAGGTGCTGCTGCCGGGGATGTTCGTGCGCGCACGGATCGAGGAAGGCGTGAACGAGAACGCGTTCCTGGTGCCGCAGATCGGCGTTACGCATGACCAGAAGGGCCAGGCGATCGCGATGGTGGTGAACGCCAGCAACAAGGTCGAGCCGCGTCCGCTGAAGACCACCGGCATGCAGGGTCAGAACTGGATCGTCGAAGGCGGTCTGGAAGCGGGCGATCACGTGATCGTGCAGGGCGTCGACAAGGTGCGCCCGGGCGCGACCGTGAAGTCGGTACCCGCGCAGATCGCACCGGCGGCCGATGCCGCATCGGGCGCTGCCGCCGCCTCCGCCGCGCCGGCTGCCGCCGGTTCCGGCGCCGCTGCCGCTTCCGGTGCCGCCGCATCGGGCGCCGCGCCGGCGAGTGCTGCCGCTGCTTCGAGCGCGCAATAACAGGGAGCCTGTTTCATGGCAAAGTTTTTTATCGATCGCCCGATCTTCGCGTGGGTGATCGCCATCATCCTGATGCTGGCCGGGGTTGCGGCGATCTTCACGCTGCCGATCTCGCAGTATCCGACGATCGCGCCGCCATCGATCCAGATTACCGCGAACTATCCGGGCGCTTCCGCGAAGACGGTGGAAGACACGGTGACGCAGGTGATCGAGCAGCAGATGAGCGGTCTCGACAACTTCCTGTACATGTCGTCGACGAGTGACGACTCGGGTAACGCAACGATCACGCTGACGTTCGCGCCGGGCACCAACGCCGACATCGCACAGGTCCAGGTGCAGAACAAGCTGTCGCTCGCGACGCCGGTTCTGCCGCAGGTCGTGCAGCAGCTCGGTCTGTCGGTGACGAAGTCGAGCAGCAGCTTCCTGCTGGTGCTCGCCTTCAACTCCGAAGACGGCAGCATGAACAAGTACGACCTCGCGAACTTCGTGGCGTCGCACGTGAAGGATCCGATCAGCCGCTTGAACGGCGTCGGTACCGTCACGCTGTTCGGCTCGCAGTACGCGATGCGGATCTGGCTCGACCCGAACCGCCTGACGAACTACGGCCTGACGCCGGTCGACGTGTCGTCGGCGATCACCGCACAGAACGTGCAGATCGCGGGCGGCCAGATCGGCGGCACGCCGGCCACGCCGGGCACCGTGCTGCAGGCGACGATCACCGAATCGACGCTGCTGCAGACGCCCGAGCAGTTCGGCAACATCCTGCTGAAGGTCAACCAGGACGGCTCGCAGGTTCGCCTGAAGGACGTCGCGCAGATCGGTCTCGGCGGCGAAAACTACAACTTCGACACGAAGTACAACGGTCAGCCGACCGCGGCACTCGGTATCCAGCTCGCGACCAACGCGAACGCGCTCGCGACCGCGAAGGCCGTGCGCGCGAAGATCGATGAGCTGGCGCCGTTCTTCCCGCATGGCCTCGTCGTGAAGTATCCGTACGACACGACGCCGTTCGTGAAGCTGTCGATCGAGGAAGTGGTCAAGACGCTGCTCGAAGGTATCGTGCTCGTGTTCCTCGTGATGTATCTGTTCCTGCAGAACCTGCGGGCGACGATCATCCCGACGATCGCGGTGCCGGTCGTGCTGCTCGGCACGTTCGCGATCATGTCGCTGGTGGGCTTCTCGATCAACACGCTGTCGATGTTCGGCCTCGTGCTCGCGATCGGCCTGCTGGTCGACGATGCGATCGTCGTGGTGGAGAACGTCGAGCGCGTGATGGCGGAAGAGGGCCTGTCACCGAAGGAAGCGACCAAGAAGGCGATGGGCCAGATCACCGGCGCACTCGTCGGCGTGGCGCTGGTGCTGTCGGCGGTGTTCGTGCCGGTGGCATTCTCGGGCGGTTCGGTCGGCGCGATCTATCGCCAGTTCTCGCTGACGATCGTGTCGGCGATGGTGCTGTCGGTGCTCGTCGCGTTGATTCTGACGCCGGCGCTGTGCGCGACGATCCTGAAGCCGATCCCGCAAGGGCATCACGAAGAGAAGAAGGGTTTCTTCGGCTGGTTCAACCGCACGTTCAACAATAGCCGCGACAAGTACCACGTCGGCGTGCACCACGTGATCAAGCGCTCGGGCCGCTGGCTCATCATCTATCTGGTCGTGATCGTCGCGGTCGGCCTGCTGTTCGTGCGCCTGCCGAAGTCGTTCCTGCCCGATGAAGACCAGGGCCTGATGTTCGTGATCGTGCAGACGCCGTCGGGCTCGACGCAGGAAACGACCGCGAAGACCCTCGCGAACATTTCCGACTACCTGCTGAAGGACGAGAAGGAAATCGTCGAATCGGCGTTCACGGTCAACGGCTTCAGCTTCGCGGGTCGCGGCCAGAACTCCGGTCTCGTGTTCGTTCGCCTGAAGGACTACTCGCAGCGTCAGCATGCGAACCAGAAGGTGCAGGCGCTGATCGGCCGGATGTTCGGGCGCTACGCGGGCTACAAGGACGCGCTGGTGATCCCGTTCAACCCGCCGTCGATTCCGGAACTCGGGACGGCCGCCGGCTTCGACTTCGAGCTGACGGACAACGCCGGTCTCGGTCACGATGCGCTGATGGCCGCGCGTAACCAGCTGCTCGGGATGGCCTCGAAGGATCCGACGCTGCAGGGCGTGCGCCCGAACGGCCTGAACGACACGCCGCAGTACAAGGTCGACATCGACCGCGAGAAGGCGAATGCGCTCGGCGTGACGGCGGATGCGATCGACCAGACGTTCTCGATCGCGTGGGCGTCGAAGTACGTGAACAACTTCCTCGACGTCGACGGCCGGATCAAGAAGGTCTATGTGCAGGCCGATGCGCCGTTCCGGATGACGCCGGAAGACATGAACATCTGGTACGTGCGCAACGGGTCGGGCGGGATGGTGCCGTTCAGCTCGTTCGCGACCGGTCACTGGACGTACGGTTCGCCGAAGCTCGAGCGCTACAACGGTGTGTCGGCGATGGAAATCCAGGGTCAGGCCGCACCGGGCAAGTCGACCGGTCAGGCGATGACCGCGATGGAAGGGCTCGCGAAGAAGCTGCCGGTCGGTATCGGCTATTCGTGGACCGGCCTGTCGTTCCAGGAAATCCAGTCCGGCTCGCAGGCGCCGATCCTGTATGCGATCTCGATCCTCGTCGTGTTCCTGTGTCTCGCGGCGCTGTATGAAAGCTGGTCGATCCCGTTCTCGGTGATCATGGTCGTGCCGCTCGGCGTGATCGGTGCGCTGCTCGCGGCGACGATGCGCGGTCTGGAAAACGACGTGTTCTTCCAGGTCGGCCTGCTGACTACCGTGGGCTTGTCCGCGAAGAACGCGATTCTGATCGTCGAATTCGCGCGCGAGTTGCAGGTGACGGAGAAGATGGGGCCGATCGAGGCCGCGCTGGAAGCGGCGCGTCTGCGGCTGCGTCCTATCCTGATGACGTCGCTCGCGTTCATTCTCGGCGTGATGCCGCTCGCGATCAGCAACGGCGCGGGTTCCGCGAGCCAGCACGCGATCGGCACGGGCGTGATCGGCGGGATGATCACGGCGACCTTCCTCGCGATCTTCATGATCCCGATGTTCTTCGTGAAGATCCGCGCGATCTTCAGCGGCGAGAAGGAAGACGTCGACGAGGCGCTGCGCCTGGCTCAGGAGCACTCGCACCACGAAGAGAAGCCGGCCAACGGCGACCAAGGCAACAAGGGACAGTGATGATGCAAAAACACGCTTTGACTGCAATCGCGGTCGCGCTCTTTGCCACGGGCTGCACGATGGCGCCGCATTACACGCGGCCCGACGCACCCGTCGCACAGGCGTTCCCGGCCGGCGGCGTCTACGCGACGCAGCCGGGTGCTGCCGGCGCGCGCAGCGCGAACGGCCAGGCGGCGACTGCCATCGGCTGGCGCGAATTCTTCGTCGATCCGCGTCTGCAGCGGCTGATCGAGATCGCGCTGAAGAACAACCGCGACCTGCGCGTGTCGGTGCTGAACATCGAGGCGGCGCGTGCGCAGTACCAGATCACTCGCGCGGGCCTGTTCCCGACGCTCGATGCGACGGGCACGGGCAACATCCAGCGTGTTCCGGCTGGTGTGTCGACGACGCAGCAGTCGCTGATCACGCGCACCTACAACGTCGGCTTGTCCGCGTCGTGGGAGCTTGATCTGTTCGGCCGCGTGCAGAGCCTGAAGGACCAGGCGCTCGCGCAGTACCTGTCGACCGCGTATGCGCGGCAGGCGTCGGAAATCTCGCTGGTGTCGCAGGTGGCTGATCAATACCTGACGGTGCTGTCGACCGACGATCTGCTGAAGGTCACGGAGAACACGCTGAAGTCCGCGCAGGCGTCGTACGACCTGACGAAGCTGCAGTTCGACAACGGTACGGGCTCCGAACTCGACCTGCGTCAGGCGCAGACGGTCGTCGAGACGGCGCTCGCGAACCAGCAGGCTCAGGCACGCGCACGCGCGCAGGCCGTGAACGCGCTGGTGCTGCTGATCGGCGAGCCGCTACCGGACGATCTGCCGCCGGGCATGCCGCTGGATTCGCAGAACCTGCTGACGGACGTGCCGGCCGGGTTGCCGTCGGATCTGCTGACGCGTCGTCCTGACGTGATGCAGGCCGAGCAGACGCTGCTGGCCGCGAACGCGAACATCGGCGCGGCACGCGCGGCGTTCTTCCCGAAGATCTCGCTGACGGCCGCGTTCGGCACCGCGAGCCCGACGCTGGGCGGCCTGTTCAAGGCCGGCACGGCGGCGTGGTCGTTCGCGCCGAACATTGCACTGCCGATCTTCGAGGGCGGGCAGAACATCGCGAACCTCGATCTCGCGCACGTGCAGAAGCGCATCGAGATCGCGAACTACGAGAAGGCGATTCAATCGGCGTTCCGCGAAGTGTCGGACGGGCTGGCCGCACGCGGCACGTACGACCAGCAGATCGCGGCGCTGGAACGCAACGAGTACGCGCAGCAGCGTCGTTTCGACCTGTCGGACCTGCGTTACAAGAACGGCGTCGACAGCTACCTGTCGGTGCTGACCGCGCAGACGGACCTGTACTCGGCGCAGCAGTCGCTGATCAGCGCGCGTCTGGCGCGCTGGACGAACCTGGTCGACCTGTACCGTGCATTGGGCGGCGGGTGGATCCAGCGGGCTGGCGAAACGCCGCGTGCGCCGGATACGCCGGTCGACTACGACAAGGCGGCCGCCCCGGCGCCCGCGTCGGCAGCGGCGACGAACGGGTAAGCGCGAAGCAGGGCGGGAGCGGGCAGCCGCTCCTGTTTGCCGAACCGGCTATACAGCGGAAACGAAAACGCCACGGACGAAAGTCCGTGGCGTTTTTTTTGCGAGCGCCGACGCGCCGGTCGATACATTTCATCGCATCGGCTTCCCGGCAAACATGCCCGGTGCGGCGGGTCGGGTCACGCAGTTCGTTCCGCGATACCGATCGGCGTTGTTCAGGGCACGCAGGTACACTCGCCGCATGAAAACGACTCGAATCATCCTGCTCAACGGCGTGGGAAGCTCAGGCAAGACGTCTCTCGCGCATGCGCTCCAGGCCATGCTGGACATCCCGTTCCTGCATGTCCAGATGGATGCGTTTCTCGGCATGCTGCCCGCGCGTTACCTGAACGATGCGGACGGATTCGTTTTTTCGTCATTCATCGAAGACGGCAAGGATGTCGTATCGATACGTAGCGGGCCGGTTGCCCGGCGAGCGATGCAGGGGATGCGACACGCGATCGTCGCGCTGGCGAACCAGGGAAACCATCTGATTGTCGACGACGTGCTGCTGGGCGACGAGAAAGCGGAATATGCCCATTTGCTGGCGCCGTTCACGGTCAGCATGGTTGGCGTCCACTGTCCGCTGGAGGTTCTCGAGGAAAGGGAGCGGCAACGAGGCGACCGTGTTGCCGGGCTGGCACGCTGGCAGTACGACAGGGTGCACGCTGGCGTCACGTATGACGTGACGGTCGACACCAGCAAGGCCACGCCGGAAGCCTGCGCGCGCGAGGTCGCGTCGGCGCTGGCGCTGCACGGGAGCTGATGCCCGGTTTCTCCCGGGACACCCGCCCGCGGCAGGCAGGCGCCGTTGCCACGAGGGTCCCGCCAAGCAAAACGCCACGGCATGCCGTGGCGTTTTTCGTTACCGTGTTGCGCCGTTTTCCGGCGCGGAGCGATCAGTGGTGCACGTCGGCCGGGCGGCCGTCGAAGTCGTGTCCGGCACGGCGAATGTCGCAACGCGCGTCCTTCTCGCCCTTCACGCCGTTGAACACGATGTTCAGGATCACGGACGTTACCGATGCCAGCAGGATGCCGCTGTGCAGGATCGGTGCGAGCGCCGGCGGCAGCTTCGAGAAGAAGTGCGGCGACACGACCGGCACGAGGCCCATGCCGACGCTCACGGCGACGATGAACAGGTTATGGGAGTTGTTCACGAAGTCGACCTTCGACAGCACCTTGATGCCGTTCGCCGCCACCATCCCGAACATCACGATGCCTGCGCCGCCGAGCACGAACGGCGGCACCGACGCGACGACCTGCGCCATCTTCGGGAACAGGCCGAGCAGCACGAGGATCACGCCGCCCGTCGCACACACGTAACGGCTCTTCACGCCCGTCACGCCGATCAGGCCGACGTTCTGCGAGAACGACGTGTGCGGGAACGAGTTGAAGATGCCGCCGATCAGCGTGCCGAGGCCGTCGACGCGCAGGCCGCGCACGAGCTGCTGCTGGTTGACCGGACGATCGACCATGTCGCCGACCGCGAGGAACATGCCGGTCGATTCGATGAACGTGACGAACATCACGGTGACCATCGTCGCGATCGACAGCGGGTCGAAGTGCGGCCAGCCGAAGTGGAACGGCATCACGAAGCCGACCCACGGCGCGAGCGACACGCCTTCCGTGTTCACGCGGCCGATCACGAACGCGATCACGAAGCCGGCGACGATGCCCAGCAGCACCGAGATGTTCGCGATGAAGCCGCGGCCGAACTTGTTGATCAGCAGGATCAGCGTCAACACGAGCAGCGACAGGCCGAGATAGACGGGGCTGCCGTATTCGGGGTTGCCGACGCCGCCGGCTGCCCAGTTGATGCCGACTTCCATCAGCGACAGACCGATCACCGCAATCACGGTGCCGACCACCACCGGTGGGAAGAACCGCAACAGCTTGCCGATCATCGGCGCCAGCACGATGCCGATGATGCCGGCCGCGATGGTCGAACCGAAGATGTCGAGAATGCCGAGGCCGGGGTTCGTGCCGATCGCGATCATCGGGCCGACTGCCGCGAACGTGCAGCCCATGATGACGGGCAGGCGGATCCCGAAGATCCACAGGCCCAGCGTCTGGATCAGCGTCGCGATGCCGCACGAAAACAGATCGGCGCTGATCAGGAACGCGATCTGGTCTTTCGGCAGCTTGAGCGCGCCGCCAACGATAAGCGGTACGGCGACAGCGCCGGCGTACATGACGAGGACGTGCTGCAGGCCAAGCGTTACCAGCTTGCCGGTCGGCAGCACTTCATCGCACGGATGGACCGTGTTCGATTGCATCTGTCTCACTCCATGATCTTGTTTTCGGGGTGATACGAAGTTATGCGGAATGAATCCCCGCAACAAGAGCACTGGGTACTATTCCGTTCTTTGCTGGTTCGATATGCCATTTCGGCATGGAACAGGGGGTCGATCATCGGGAAACTGCCGTAGGAGTGAGGTTCCCCGGATTTATAGCCCTTCAAAATAGCGCGGGCCCCCGTGTCAAATATAGGTCGCTTTATGGTGTGTATCGCGCGGCTCGCATAGTGGCAAAAAGGGGTGTCGAAAAATCGTGCCGGGTTAACCCGCGAACGGCCGCTTTTGCACGCAAGGTGCAGCCCGGTGACACCCCGCTGCCGACAGTGCTTTCGGCGCGTCATCGCGGCGGCAAAAATCGGGTCGTGTATCGCGATCCCGTTATCATCGACATCCGTTCATTCGAATTCATCTTCACGCGTCATGCGCCTGCTCGGAATCGACCTCGGCACCGGCTCCGTCAAACTCGTCACGCTCGATGCCGACGGCATCGAGCGCGCGGTCGCGAGCGAACCTTATGCGTTGTCGTCGCCGCAGCCCGGCTGGGCCGAGATCGCGCCCGACGCATGGTGGCAGGCGCTGGTGCGCGCGGCCGCGCGGTTGCCGGCCGGCGAGCGCGAGCAGGTCGCGGCGATCGGGTTCTCGGGCCAGATGCATGGCGTCGTGCTGGTCGACGCGGACGGGCAGCCGGTGCGGCCTGCGATGCTGTGGCCCGACACGCGCGCGGTGAGCGAAGCGGATGCGGCCGACTGGCGCGATGCTCCGAATCCCGTCGCACCGGGCATGGCAGGCCCGCTGTTGCGCTGGCTGGCCGCGCACGAACCCGCTGCGCTGCGCGCCGCGCGCTGGGCCGTGCAGCCGAAGGACTGGCTGCGCGTCGCACTAGGCGGCGACGTCGCGGCCGATCCGAGCGACGCATGTGCGACCGCGCTTGCGACGCCCGACGGTGCATGGGATACGTCGTTGATCGACGCTCTCGGCTTGCCTGCCGACCGGTTCGCGCCGGTCCGTGCGTCGAGCGCACGTTGCGGCGTGCTCGGTGCGCGCGCGGCCGCGGCGCTCGGCCTGCCGGCCGGCGTGCCGCTTGCGACGGGCGCGGCCGACACGGCGTGCGCGGCGCTCGGCAGTGGGCTTGCCACGGCCGGCGACGCGCTGCTGACGACGGGCAGCGGCGGCCAGATCGTCGTGCTCGCCGATGCGCTGCCGCCCGCGCGGCGCGGGCTGCATCGCTATCGCACGGCGGCCGGCGGCGGTTATTACACGATGGCCGCGATGCAGAACGTCGGGCTCGCGCTCGAAACCGTGCGCGGCTGGCTCGGTTATCCGGACTGGGCGCACGCGTACGACGATGCGTTCGCGCAACCGGCGTCCGAACGGCTGTGCTTCCTGCCGTACCTGACGGGCGAGCGTTCGCCGTGGATGAACCCCGATGCGCGCGGCGGCTGGCTCGGCCTCGGGCTCGGCGATACGCGCGGTGCGATGATGCGTGCCGCGTTCGAAGGCGTCGCGTTCGCGTTGCGTGCGGGGCTCGATGCGATCCGCGACGCCGATCGCGGCGACCCGGTGACGACGCTGCGTCTCGCCGGCGGCGGCTCGGTCGATCCGCGCTGGCGCCAGTTGCTCGCCGATGCGCTCGGCGCGTCGCTTCACGCGATCGATTGCCCGAACGCCGCGACGCGCGGCGCCGCGCTGCTCGCGGGCGTTGCGATCGGTCACTGGCGGGAAGCGGCGTTGCACGCGCTGGCACCGAGCGCGTCGCCGGTCGCCGCGCCGCGCGACGATCGCTTGCTGGCCGCGCGTTACGCGCGCTTCATCGATCTGTACGCGCGTACGGATGCATGGTTCACGACGGGCGTTTAAACTCGAACACTTGTTCATTTGCGTCAGCGATGACGCATCGTGGCAAGCCGGCGACCGTTTCCCGCACGCGGTGCGCGTCGGGACCGGCCATCATGGCGAGCACGAGATTCTTGCGCCGTGGCGCGCGCGATGCCGCGCGGCACGGCTTCCACAGCTTTGCATGGGCCCGGCGCAAAGCATGGGACCGGAGCGTGCCGAAGCACCGGCTCCGGTCGACACCCGTGCCGAAGCGCCAACCCGGTTCGACTTAACAGACAGACAGGAGTGACACGATGAAGACGAAAGCCGCGATTGCATGGAAGGCGGGCGCGCCGCTGACGATCGAGGAAGTCGATCTCGAAGGGCCGCGCGCAGGCGAAGTGCTGATCGAAGTGAAGGCAACCGGCATCTGCCACACCGACTACTACACGCTGTCGGGTGCCGATCCGGAAGGCATCTTCCCGGCGATCCTCGGCCACGAAGGCGCGGGCGTGGTGGTCGACGTCGGCCCCGGCGTCGGCACCGTGAGGAAGGGCGACCACGTGATTCCGCTGTACACGCCGGAATGCCGCGAGTGCAAGTTCTGCCTGTCGCGCAAGACCAACCTGTGCCAGAAGATCCGCGCGACGCAGGGCAAGGGCCTGATGCCCGACGCGACGTCGCGCTTCTCGCTCGACGGCAAGCCGCTGTTCCACTACATGGGCACGTCGACGTTCTCGAACTACATCGTGGTGCCGGAGATCGCGGTCGCGAAGGTGCGCGAGGACGCGCCGTTCGACAAGATCTGCTACATCGGCTGCGGCGTGACGACGGGCGTCGGCGCGGTCGTCTACTCGGCGAAGGTCGAGGCGGGCGCGAACGTCGTCGTGTTCGGCCTGGGCGGGATCGGCCTGAACGTGATCCAGGGCGCGAAGATGGTCGGCGCGGACAAGATCATCGGCGTCGACATCAACCCGAAGCGCGTCGAGCTCGCGAAGAAGTTCGGGATGACGCACTTCATCAACCCGAACGAAGTCGAGAACGTCGTCGACCACATCGTGCAGCTGACCGACGGCGGCGCGGACTACTCGTTCGAATGCGTGGGCAACGTGAAGCTGATGCGCCAGGCGCTCGAGTGCACGCACAAGGGCTGGGGCCAGTCGTTCATCATCGGCGTGGCGGCAGCCGGCGAGGAAATCAGCACGCGTCCGTTCCAGCTGGTGACGGGCCGCGAATGGAAGGGCTCCGCGTTCGGCGGCGCGCGCGGCCGTACCGACGTGCCGAAGATCGTCGACTGGTACATGGAAGGCAAGATCAACATCGACGACCTGATCACGCACACGCTGCCGCTCGAGCGGATCAACGAAGGTTTCGACCTGATGAAGCAGGGCGAGTCGATCCGCTCGGTCGTGCTGTACTGACCGGGAGCGCATCGCCATGCTCGAACTCGTTTCCTCGCATGCGTGCCACGGCGGCGAGCAGCGCTTCTACCGTCACGATTCGGCGGCGATCGGCCTGCCGATGAAGTTCTCGGTGTACCTGCCGCCGCAGGCCGCGCAGGGCCGCGTGCCGGCGCTGTTCTATCTCGCGGGGCTCACGTGCACCGACGAGACGTTCGCGATCAAGGCGGGCGCGCAGCAGTACGCGGCGCAGCACGGCATCGCGCTCGTGATGCCCGATACGAGCCCGCGCGGCGCGGGCGTGCCGGGCGAGACCGACGCGTGGGATTTCGGCGTCGGCGCGGGTTTCTACGTCGATGCGACCGAAGCGCCGTGGTCCGCGCACTACCGGATGGAGTCGTACGTGACGGGCGAGCTGCGCGAGCTCGTCGCGGCCGAACTGCCGATCGACGGCGCGCGGCTCGGGATCTTCGGCCACTCGATGGGCGGGCACGGTGCGCTGACGCTCGCGTTGCGCCATCCGGGCCTGTACCGGTCGGTGTCGGCGTTCGCGCCGATCGCCGCGCCGACGCGCTGCCCGTGGGGCGAGAAGGCGTTCTCGGGCTACCTCGGCGCCGATCGCGACGCGTGGAAGCAGCACGACGCGAGCGAACTCGTCGCGCGCGCCGATGCGCCGAAGTTCGCGGACGGCATCCTGGTCGATCAAGGCCTCGCCGACCAGTTCCTCGCGAACCAGCTGAACCCCGACGTGTTCGAAGCCGCCTGTGCGAAGGCCGGCCAGCCGCTGACGCTGCGCCGTCATCCGGGCTACGACCACGGGTACTACTTCATCTCGACGTTCATCGCCGATCACATCGCGCATCACGCGCGCGTGCTTGCGCGGTGAGCGGAGCGGGAATCAGGTAGGTAACGCACGCAGCGGCATCGCTGTACGCGATCGCCGCGGTGCATAAAAAAACGCCGGCGCTGCCCTCGGGCACGCCGGCGTTTTTCATTGGCACCGGGAATCAGTTGCGCCGCAACAGGCTCGCGCCGTACACGAGCGCGGACAGCGCGGTGATCCAGAAGCTCGTCGGCCAGTCGGTGTGATACGCGAGCACGATACCGGCCCATGCTTCGAACAGCGCGAACAGCGCGGCGAGCAGCACGCCCGTCGACAGCCGCGTCGACACGTTCTGCGCGGCCGCGGCCGGCCCGACCAGCAGTGTGAACACGAGCAGCACGCCGACGATCTGCGTCGCGGCGGCCACCGCGAGCGCGCACACCGCGAGGAACAGCATCGACACCGTGCGCAGCGACACGCCCTTGGCTTCGGCCAGTTCGGGCTGCAGCGACGCGAACAGCAGCGGCCGTGCGATCAGCGCGAGCGCGATGAGGCTCACCGCGCCGATGCCCGCGAGCACCGCGAGCGTGTCGTGGCTGACCGCGAGCACGTTGCCGAACAGCAGCGCGGTGACCTGCGTCGCGAACGACGTATAGAAATGCAGGAACAGCAGGCCGAAGCCGAGCGCGCCCGACAGGATCACGCCGATCGCGACGTCGCGGCCCGCGAGCTTCTCGCCGAGCGCGCCCATCCCGATCCCGGCCGCGAGCGTGAAGCCGACCATCCCCCAGATCGGCGAGATGCCGAGCAGCACCGCGCCCGTCGCGCCGGTGAAGCCGACGTGCGACAGCGCGTGGCCGGCGAAGGTCTGCCCGCGCAGCACCAGGAAGTAGCCGACGATGCCCGCGAGCACCGCGACGATGCCCGACGCCGCGAAGGCGTTGATCATGAAGTCGTATTCAAACATCGTGCGAATGCCCGGGATGGGCGTGTCCGTGGTGGTGATGGCCGCCGCCGCCGCCATGCGAGTGGCCGTCGTCGTCTTCGTGTTCGTGGTCGTGCTTCTCGATCTCGACGTCGCCCGACATCACGAAGATCTTGCCGTTCACGCGCATCACGTCGATCGGCGACCCGTAGAGCCGCGACAGCACCGGCTTCGTGATCACCTCGTCGACGGTGCCGAGCGCCGCGACGCCGTTGCCGAGATACAGCACGCGGTCGAGCGCGTTCAGCAGCGGATTCAGTTCGTGCGCGGAGAACAGCACGGTGATGCCGAGCTCGCGCTGCACATTGCGCACGAGTTCGACGACACCGCGCTGGTGGTTCGGATCGAGGCTGATCAGCGGTTCGTCGAGCAGCAGCAGCTTCGGGCTGCCGAGCAGGCATTGCGCGAGCAGCAGGCGCTGCCGCTCGCCGCCCGACAGCTCCGACAGCGGCCGGCGCGCGAGCGTTGGGGCGCCGACGAGGTCGAGCACGCGGTCGACCTCGCGTCGCGCCGCCGCGTTCGTGTGCGGCAACCCCCAGCGGTGGCCGTCGGCGGCCATCGCGACGAAGTCGTAGCCGCGCATCCGGCGGTTCGCGAGGCCGCTCCGGATCTGCGGCATGTAGCCGATCGACGCGTTGCCGCGCACGACCGGCACGCCGCCGACGGACAGCGTGCCGCTGGAGATGGGCACGAGGCCCAGCACCGCGCGCATCAGCGTCGTCTTGCCGGCGCCGTTCGGCCCGAGCACGCCGACGAATTCACCGGGTTCGATCGAGAAGCTGACGTCGCGCAGGATCGTGCGTCCGCCCAGTTCGAGCGTGACGCGATCGACTGCGAGTGCGTGAGGAGTGGCGGTCATCGTGTTGCGGTCGTGTTATTTCTTGCCGGCCGAAAGCGCGCTGGCGAGTGCATCGAGCTGGCTGGCCATCCATTGCTGGAAGGTCTTGCCGGCCGGCTGCGTCTCGGTGACGCTGACGCTCGGCACGCCGCCGTCGCGTGCGATCTTCAGCATCCGCTTGGTCATCGGTTCTTCGGCCTGGCTGTTGTAGATCAGTACGCGCACCTGCTTCTTGCGCAGGTCGTTCTCGAACGCGGCGACGTCCTGTGCGCTCGCTTCGGTGTTGTTCATCGTCGCGAGCTGGAAGCGCTGGTTGCGCATGTCGAGGCCGATCGCGTCGGACATATAGCCGAACACGGGCTCGGTGGCCGTCACCGGCACGCCCTTGTACTGCGCGCGCAGCGCGGCGACCTTGTCGTCGACGGGCTTCAGCGACGCGACGAACTTCTGCAGGTTCGCATCGTATTCGGCCTTGTTCGCCGGGTCGGCACGGCCGAGCTCGGTGGCGATCGCACGGGCGGCGGCCGGCATCGTCGCCGGGTCGTACCACAGGTGCGGGTTGTCGCCGGCCTTCTTGCCGACGAGATCGGCGACGACGATCGTCGCGCGCTTCGCCTGCTTCGACGCGCCGAGCAGCTTGCCCATCCACGGATCGTAGTCGGCGCCGTTGTAGATCACGACCTGCGCGCGCTGGAGCGCGCGGGCCGTTTTCGGGCTCGCTTCGAACAGGTGCGGATCCTGGTCGGGATTGCTCAGGATGCTCGTCACCGCGACGTGGTGGCCGCCGATCTGCGACACGACATCGCCGTAGAAATTCTCGGCGGCGACGACGTTGACGGTCGCGGCCTGCGCGAATGCCGGCGCCGCAAGCGACAGCGCGGCGGCAGCGGCGGCGAGCCAGCGGACAGGCGACAGCGCACACCGCGGCGCGCGCTTCAAGGCAATGGACATGGAACTCCTCGTTGGAAGGGGCGGCGCATGCGCCGCGCGATTCGGCGTCAGCGTTGCGCGGGCTTGCGCTTGCAGTGGCCGCACAGGCCGCTCAATTCGACGACCTGGTGGTGGACTTCGAACCCGTGCGCGGGCTCGCTCGCGGACAACTGCTTCGCGAGGTCGCCGCCGGGAATCTCGACGGTGTCGCCGCACGAATCGCAGATCAGGAACTGGCCTTCGTGCGGCACGCCGATCTCGCAGCACGCGAAAAACGCGTTCTTCGATTCGATCCGGTGGATGAAGCCGTGCTCGACGAGGAAATCCAGCGCGCGATAGACGGTCGTGGGCGGCACGCGGCCGCGCTGCGGCTCGAGCTCGGCGAGCAGGTCGTATGCGCCGATCGGGCGCTGCGCGGCCAGCACGCGTTCGTAGACCTGGCGGCGCAGCGGCGTCCACGCGAGCCCGTGCTCGGCGGCGAATGCGTCGGCCCGGGACAGCCGGGCGTCAATGGACGATGAGGTAGCCATGGCGTGAAGCAGGCAATAAAACGGAGTACCGCGATGATATAACGTATCGTCGCGCCGTGCAGCGCGAATTCCCTTTCCCGTCCTCGCTCCGTCCCCTTCATCGCTTTCCCGGCCGCACCGCACCGCGCGCGCCGCGCCTTGCCGGGCGCGCGCGACGGGCTGTCGCCCTGCGCCGTTGTGCCGCAGCGCATCATAGAAAGCCGCCACGTCGCCTTGACAGCGCGAATCGCGTATCCGATCATTCGATCACTAACAGAGCAATTGATCGGTCAGCGGGCGTTCGCTCACTTCGCGGCCGTCGCACAGCAGAACGAACCGGAGACAACCAGTGAGACTGGAACACAAGGTCGCGATCCTGACGGGCGCCGCAAGCGGCATCGGCGAGGCGGTCGCGCAACGCTATCTGGACGAAGGCGCGCGCTGCGTGCTCGTCGACCTGAAGCCGGCGGGCGGCTCGCTCGCACGGCTCATCGAGGCGAACCCCGGCCGCGCGGTGGCCGTCACCGCGGACGTCACGCGCCGCGACGATATCGAGCGGATCGTCACGACCGCGGTCGAGCGCTTCGGCGGCATCGACATCCTGTTCAACAACGCGGCGCTGTTCGACATGCGCCCGATCCTCGACGAATCGTGGGACGTGTTCGACCGGCTGTTCGCGGTCAACGTGAAAGGGCTGTTCTTCCTGATGCAGGCCGTCGCGCAGCGGATGGTCGAGCAAGGGCGCGGCGGCAAGATCGTCAACATGTCGTCGCAGGCCGGCCGTCGTGGCGAGTCACTCGTTTCGCACTACTGCGCGACCAAGGCCGCGGTGATCAGCTATACGCAATCGGCCGCGCTCGCGCTCGCGCCGCACCGGATCAACGTAAACGGCATCGCGCCGGGCGTCGTCGACACGCCGATGTGGGAGCAGGTCGATGCGCTGTTCGCGCGCTACGAGAACCGGCCGCTCGGCGAGAAGAAGCGGCTCGTCGGCGAAGCCGTGCCGCTCGGCCGCATGGGCGTGCCGGGCGACCTGACGGGTGCTGCGCTGTTCCTCGCATCGGCCGACGCCGACTACATCACCGCCCAGACGCTGAACGTCGACGGCGGCAACTGGATGAGCTGACCATGGCGCCGCTCGCACGCGCAACCTGCCGGCCGGCCCTCGACGGGGCGGCTCGCCCGCCCGGCGCGGCCGCCGTCGAACGAGGACACGCCTGATGGCCGCGATCGTTGTTGCCGGCGAACTGCTGGCCGAATTCGTCGCCGCCGAGCGCGGCCAGGACTTCGACACGCCGGGCCTGTTCGCCGGACCGTTCCCGAGCGGCGCGCCCGCGATCTTTGCCGATCAGGCCGCCCGGCTCGGCGCACGCGTCGCGTATGCGGGCTGTGTCGGTCGCGACGCGTTCGGCGACGCGATCGTCGCGCGGCTCGAACGCGACGGCGTCGATGTCGCGCGCATCCGCCGCGTCGCGCGCCCGACGGGCACCGCGTTCGTCGCGTATCGCGACGACGGCTCGCGCAGCTTCGTCTTCAGTCTTGCCACCAGCGCGGCCGCGTGCGTCGATGCGTCCGACGTCGATACGGCGATGTTCGACGGCTGCCGCTACTTCCACGTGATGGGCTCGTCGCTGACGAGCGAATCGGCGATCGCGGCGGTGCATCGCGGCGTGATCGAGGCCGCGCGCGCCGGCGCGAAGGTGTCGTTCGATCCGAACGTGCGGCCCGAAATGCTGAGCTTTCGTCCGATGCGCGCGGCGCTCGACGAGATGCTCGCCGCCTGCCACCTGTTCCTGCCGAGCGAGGCCGACCTGCCGTTCTTCTGCGGGCCGCAGCCGGCCGAGCGTGCGATCGCGGGCCTGCTCGCGACGCATCCGCTGCTCGAGCGTGTCGTGTTGAAGCGCGGCGCGGCAGGCAGCGTTGCGTTCGACCGTGCGAACCGCGTCGAGGCGCCGGCCTTTCCGGTCGACGAGATCGACCCGACCGGCGCCGGCGACTGTTTCGGCGGCACGCTGGTCGCGAGCCTCGTCGCGGGCGTGCCGATCGACGTCGCGCTGCGCCGCGCGAACGCGGCCGGTGCGATCGCGGTCACGCGGCGCGGCCCGATGGAGGGCAATAGCAGCGCGGCCGAGATCGACCGTTTCCTGACCGAACGAGGTATCGCATGTCCGGCCTGACGACCCTCGCCGAACGCACGCGCACCGCGCACGCCGATGCCGTGCTGCGGATGATCTTCGACGCGAACCGCGCGGACGCGCAGCGCGGCATCTATTCGATCTGCAGCGCGCACCGGCTCGTGCTGGAGGCGGCTTGCGAAGCCGCACGCGCGGACGGCTCGCCGCTGCTGATCGAGGCGACCTGCAACCAGGTGAACCATCTCGGCGGCTACACGGGCATGACGCCCGCCGATTTCCGCCGCGACGTCGACGCGATCGCCGAGCGCTGCGGGCTGCCGCCGTCGGCGCTCGTGCTCGGCGGCGATCATCTCGGCCCGAACCCGTGGCGGCATCGCCGCGCGGCCGACGCGATGCGCGAGGCCGGCGCGATGGTCGCCGCGTATGTCGAGGCCGGCTTCGAAAAGATTCACCTCGATGCGAGCATGGCCTGCGCGGACGATCCGGCGCGGCTCGACGACCGCACGATCGCCGCGCGCGCGGCCGAGCTGTGCCGCGCGGCGGAAGACGCGGCGGCGCGCGCCGGCGTCGCGCCCGTCTACGTGATCGGCACCGAGGTGCCGACGCCGGGCGGTGAAGTCGGCGGCCATGACGGCGAGGCGGCGATCGCCCGGATCGCGGTCACGCGCAGCGACAGCATCGACGCGACGCTCGACGCGCACCGCCGCGCGTTCGCGGCGGCCGGGCTCGACGACGCGTGGACGCGTGTCGTCGCGATCGTCGCGCAGCCGGGCGTCGACTTCGACGATCGCCACGTGCTCGACTACGACAGCGCCAAGGCAGCGTCACTCGGCGCGAGTATCCTGCATACACCGCGTCTCGTGTTCGAAGCGCATTCGACCGATTACCAGACCGAGGGTGCGCTCGCCGCGCTCGTGCGCGATCACTTCGCGGTGTTGAAGGTCGGCCCGGCGCTGACATTCGCGTTGCGCGAGGCGCTGTTCGCGTTGACGTTCATCGAGGATGCGCTGATCGACGACGTCGCGCAGCGCTCGCGGTTGCGCGACGTCGTCGACGCCGCGATGCGCGCGCAGCCCGAGCACTGGGCGCCGTACTACCGCGGCGACGAGACCGAGCAGCGGCTAGCGCGCCAGTTCAGCTACAGCGACCGGATTCGCTACTACTGGCTGCAGCCGGCCGTCGCGGCCGCGGTCGAGCAACTGTTCGGCAACCTCGCGCGGCAGCCGGTGCCCGAGACGCTCGTCGCGCAGTGGCTGCCGGATGTCTACGCGGCGTGCCGCGCGGGCGGGCTCGCGAAGGAGCCGCGCGCATGGGTGCGCCACCGGATACGCGACGTGATTGCGCACTATGCGCGCGCGTGCGGAATGCAGCGGCCGGCATGACGGGCCGCGAAGGAAACGACGCAAGACCGACGATACTTCGAACAATCACAGGAGACATGCCATGCAACGAAAGATGCTCGACGCCGCCGCACGCTGCTTCGCCGGAGCCGCGCTCGCGACGGCCGCCTGCGCCGCGTCCGCCGGCACGCTGACGATCGCGACGCTGAACAACCCCGACATGATCGAGCTGAAGAAGCTGTCGCCGGCGTTCGAGAAAGCGAACCCCGACATCAAGCTGAACTGGGTGATCCTCGAGGAGAACGTGCTGCGCCAGCGCGCGACGACCGACATCACGACCGGCAGCGGCCAGTTCGACGTGATGGCGATCGGCACCTACGAGACGCCGCAGTGGGGCAAGCGCGGCTGGCTCGCGCCGATCACGGGCCTGCCCGCCGACTACGACCTCAACGACATCGTGAAGACCGCGCGCGACAGCCTGTCGTACAACGGCCAGCTGTATGCGCTGCCGTTTTACGTCGAAAGCTCGATGACGTTCTACCGCAAGGACCTGTTCGCGGCGAAGGGGCTGAAGATGCCCGACCAGCCGACCTACGACCAGATCGCCGAGTTCGCGGACAAGCTCACCGACAAGGCGAAGGGCACCTACGGGATCTGCCTGCGCGGCAAGGCCGGCTGGGGCGAGAACATGGCGTTCGTGTCGACGGTCGTGAACACGTTCGGCGGGCGCTGGTTCGATGAGAACTGGAACGCGCAGCTCACGTCGCCCGAATGGAAGAAGGCGATCACGTTCTACGTGAACCTGCTGAAGAAGGACGGCCCGCCGGGAGCGAGCTCGAACGGCTTCAACGAGAACCTGACGCTGACCGCGTCGGGCAAGTGCGCGATGTGGATCGACGCGACGGTCGCGGCCGGGATGCTCTATAACAAGCAGCAGTCGCAGGTGGCCGACAAGATCGGCTTCGCGCCCGCGCCGGTCGCCGTCACGCCGAAGGGTTCGCACTGGCTGTGGGCGTGGGCGCTGGCCGTGCCGAAGACCTCGAAGCAGCAGGATGCCGCGCGCAAGTTCATCGCGTGGGCGACGTCGAAGCAGTACATCGAGATGGCCGGCAAGGACGAGGGCTGGGCGTCGGTGCCGCCGGGCACGCGTGCGTCGACCTATCAGCGCCCCGAGTACAAGGCCGCCGCGCCGTTCTCGGACTTCGTGCTGAAGGCGATCGAGACGGCCGACCCGACCGATCCGTCGCTGAAGAAGGTGCCGTACACGGGCGTGCAGTACGTCGGGATTCCTGAATTCCAGTCGTTCGGCACGGTGGTGGGCCAGTCGATCGCGGGTGCGGTTGCCGGCCAGATGACGGTCGACCAGGCGCTGGCCGCCGGGCAGGCCGCCGCCGACCGCGCGGTCCGGCAGGCCGGCTACAAGAAGTAACGCGGCCCCGCGCCGTGTGCCGTCGGGCACGGTGCGGGTCGCCCATGCTGAAAGGCGGGCAGGCCGTTCGCGCCCGCGCATCAACCGGAGGGACTCCGATCATGCGTCACCTACGTCTTCCCCTGAGTCACGCGCCGTCGGTCGGCGACGCGTCGTCGCCGCCGGGCGCGCCGCGCCGCGCGCGCGGCGGCGCGAGCTGGCTCGTGTCGCCGTCCGTCGCGGTGCTGCTGCTGTGGATGTCGATTCCGCTCGCGATGACGATCTGGTATTCGTTCTCGCGCTACAACCTGCTGAACCCGGACGTGAAGGGTTTCGCGGGCCTCGACAACTACCGCTTCCTCGCGACCGATCCGTCGTTCCTGCCCGCGATCTGGCACACGCTCGTGCTGATCGGCGCGGTGCTCGCGATCACGGTGGTCGGCGGCGTGCTGATGTCCGTGCTGTTCGACCGCAAGTTCTACGGGCAGGGCGTCGCACGCCTGCTGGCGATCGCGCCGTTCTTCGTGATGCCGACGGTGTCCGCGCTGATCTGGAAGAACATGATCCTGCACCCGGTCTACGGGCTCGTCGCGACCGCGATGCGCGCGCTCGGGATGACGCCGATCGACTGGTTCGCCGATTACCCGCTCACCGCCGTGATCATCATCGTCGCGTGGCAATGGCTGCCGTTCGCGTTCCTGATCCTGTTCACCGCGATCCAGTCGCTCGACCAGGAGCAGAAGGAAGCCGCGCGCATCGACGGCGCGGGGCCGATCGCGATGTTCTTCTACATCACGCTGCCGCACCTGAAGCGTGCGATCGCGGTGGTCGTGATGATGGAGACGATCTTCCTGCTGTCGATCTTCGCGGAGATCTACACGACGACCGGCGGCGGCCCCGGCGACGCGACCACCAACCTGTCGTACCTGATCTACGCGCTCGGCCTGCAGCAGTTCGACGTGGGCCTCGCATCCGCCGGCGGCATCATCGCCGTGGTGGTCGCGAACGTCGTGTCGTTCTTCCTCGTGCGGATGCTCGCGCGCAACCTGAAGGGAGAGTACGAGAAATGAGCGACCTGACCTTCGAAGGCCGGCGCGTGCCGGTCGTGTTCGACCTGGTGCGGCGCGCGCTGCCCGGCACGCTCGCGTGGCTGATCGCGCTGCTGCTGTTCTTCCCGATCTTCTGGATGGCGATCACCGCGTTCAAGACCGAGCAGCAGGCGTATGCGTCGACGCTGTTCTTCATCCCGACGCTCGACAGCTTCCGCGAGGTGTTCGCGCGCAGCAACTACTTCGCGTTCGCATGGAATTCGGTGCTGATCTCGGCGGGCGTCACGGTGATCTCGCTGCTGTTCGCGGTGCCGGCCGCGTACGCGATGGCGTTCTTCCCGAACCACCGCACGCAGAAGGTGCTGCTGTGGATGCTGTCGACGAAGATGATGCCGTCGGTCGGCGTGCTCGTGCCGATCTACCTGCTGTGGAAGAACGCGGGGCTGCTCGACACGGTGTCGGGCCTCGTGATCGTCTACACGCTGATCAACCTGCCGATCGCGGTGTGGATGACCTTCACGTACTTCAACGAGATCCCGAAGGACATCCTCGAAGCCGGGCGCATCGATGGCGCATCGACGTGGCAGGAGATCGTCTACCTGCTGATGCCGATGGCGCTGCCGGGGCTCGCGTCCACCGCGCTGCTGCTGGTGATCCTGTCGTGGAACGAAGCGTTCTGGAGCATCAACCTGTCGAGCTCGAACGCGGCGCCGCTGACCGTGTTCATCGCGTCGTACTCGAGCCCCGAGGGGTTGTTCTGGGCGAAGTTGTCCGCCGCTTCGTTGCTTGCGGTCGCGCCGATCCTGATCGTCGGCTGGCTGTCGCAGAAGCAGCTGGTGCGCGGGCTCACGTTCGGGGCGGTCAAATGAGCGCGGCCGGCGAAGGTGCTACCGGTCAAGGTGCGAACGTGCTGATCTGCGATTGCGACGGCGTGCTGATCGACAGCGAGGCGGTCGCCGCCGACGTGATCGTGCGCGAACTCGATGCGCGCTGGCCGGGCGTCGATGCGCGGCCGGCCGTGATGCCGCTGCTCGGGCTGCGCATCGAACGCGTGCTGGCCGGCGCGGGTGACGCCGTCGGCCGCACGCTGTCGGCCGACGATGTCGACGCGATCCGCCGCGCGGTCGAGGCGGCGGCCGTCAACGCGCCGATGGTCGAAGGCATCGATGCGGCGCTGGCCGCGATCGACCTGACGACGGCCTGCGCGAGCAACAGCTACCGCACGTATGTCGAGGCGGCGCTCGCGCGCACGGGCCTCGCGCGCTTCTTCGGCGACCGGCTGTTCTGCGCGGATTCCGTCGCGCGGCCGAAGCCGGCGCCGGACGTGTATCTCGCGGCCGCGCGCACGCTCGGCGTGGCACCCGCGCAGTGCCTCGTCGTCGAGGACAGCGTGACAGGCATCACCGCGGCGGCCGCGGCCGGCATGACCGTGCTCGGCTTCGTCGGCGGCGGGCATGCGTCGGCCGCGCAGATCGACGCGCTGCGCGGCATCGGCGCGCGTCACGTATTCGACGACATGCACGAGCTGCCCGGCTACGTCGCGCGCTGGCAGGCGACGGGCGCGGTGCTGCCGAACTAGAGCAAGTTACGCGCCGCATGCGTGCATGCGGCGCATCACGAACGAACGGAGACAGATCATGGCAAGCGTGCTCCTGCGCAACATCGCGAAGCGCTACGACGAAACCGAAGTACTGCGTAACGTGAACCTCGACATCGCCGACGGCGAATTCGTCGTGTTCGTCGGCCCGAGCGGCTGCGGCAAATCCACGCTGATGCGGATGATCGCCGGCCTCGAGGATATTTCGAGCGGCGACCTGCTGATCGACGGCGCGAAGGTCAACGACGTGCCGAGCGCGAAGCGCGGCATCGCGATGGTGTTCCAGTCGTATGCGCTGTACCCGCACATGACGCTGTACGACAACATGGCGTTCGGCCTCAAGCTCGCGGGCGCGAAGAAGCCCGAGATCGACCAGGCGGTGAAGAACGCGGCGAAGATCCTGCACATCGATCACCTGCTCGACCGCAAGCCGAAGCAGCTGTCGGGCGGCCAGCGGCAGCGCGTCGCGATCGGTCGCGCGATCACGCGCAAGCCGAAGGTATTCCTGTTCGACGAGCCGCTGTCGAACCTCGATGCCGCGCTGCGCGTGAAGATGCGGCTGGAGTTCGCGCGGCTGCACGACGAGCTGAAGACGACGATGATCTACGTGACGCACGACCAGGTCGAGGCGATGACGCTCGCCGACAAGATCGTCGTGCTGTCGGGCGGCGCGGTGCAACAGGTCGGCACGCCGAACGAGCTGTATCACGCGCCGGCGAACCAGTTCGTCGCGGGCTTCATCGGTTCGCCGAAGATGAACTTCCTGACAGGCACGGTCGAATCGGTCGATGCGGGCGGCGTGCTCGTGCGCTTCGACAGCGGCGAGACGCAGCGCGTGGCGGTCGAAGCGGCGGGGCTGCAGCGCGGCGCGGCGGTGACCGTCGGCGTGCGGCCCGAGCATCTGTTGGTCGAGGCCGTGGCCACGGGTGTCGCCGCACGGACGATGGCCGTCGAGTCGCTCGGCGATGCCGCGTATCTGTATGCGGAGTCGGCGGTCGCGCCGGACGGCCTGATCGCGCGGATTCCGCCGCTCGATACGTATCGCACCGGCGACGCACTGCACGTGCATGCGCAGGCCGAGCACTGTCACCTGTTCGACGAGCAAGGGCAGGCGTTGCGGCGGCTCGGCGTGCACGCGAAGGCGGCGTGACGGCCGGCTGCGGTCAGAGGTGCAGGTGCGCGGCCATGTAATCGACGAACGCGCGCAGCTTCGGCGTCGGATGGCGGCCTGACGGCCACAGCGCATAGAGCGGCGTGCGGCTCGCGACGTGTTCGTCGAGCACCGCGCGCAGCGTGCCGCCATCGAGCGCGCCGCGCACGAAGAATTCGGGCAGGCACGCGATGCCGAGCCCGCGCAGCGCGAAGCACAGGCGCGTTTCCGCGCTGTTGCTGACCATCGATACGGGCACGTCGGGCGGCGTGCCCGAGCGCGGCACGCGCAGCGGCCAGGTTTCGAGCTTGCCGCTGCTCGGGAAGCGGTAATGCAGGCAGCGGTGGCGCGCGAGATCGGCCGGCGTGTGCGGCGTGCCGTGCCGGTCGAGATAGTCGGGCGACGCGACGAGGTGCTGGCGGAAATGGCCGAGCAGCCGCGACGACAGCCGCGAATCCGACGGCTGGCCGGTGCGCAGCACCGCGTCGAAACCTTCTTCGACGACGTCGACGAGCCGGTCGCTGAAATCGATATCGAGTTCGATCTCCGGATACGCGGCCATGAAGTCGGCGAGCACCGGCAGCAGCAGCGTGCCGATCGTCGGCAGGCTCACGCGCAAACGCCCGCGCGGCGCTTCGGCGCTGTACTTCAGTTCCTGCTCGGCCGCGTCGATCTCGGCGATCACGCGCCGGCACCGTTCGAGAAAGCGCGTGCCTTCGGCGGTCAGCGTGATGCTGCGCGTGCTGCGGTGAAACAGCCGCACGTTCAGGCGCGCCTCGAGCCGCGCGATGCGCTTGCCGATCGCCGATGCCGACAGCCCGAGCGCGCGGCCGGCCGCGACGAAACTGCGCGTTTCCGCGACCTGCACGAACACGACGAAGCCGCCCAGATTTTCCATGCAAGATCCCGATTGCGGACATCGACGTCCGGATTGTCCGGAACTCTAACCCGGTTTTTCTTCTCGCGTCGGCTCCTTACGATGGGCGTTCCTTCACTGTTCGAGGTCACGCCATGTCATCCCAGCCTGTCACCGCGTCCCGCGCCGAATCGGACGCCGCGCTCGATCGCGCGCCCGCCGACGAGCGCCTGCCGGTCGCGAACCTGCTGGCGCTCGCGACGGCCGCCTTCATCACGATCCTTACCGAGGCATTGCCGGCCGGCCTGCTGCCGCTGATGAGCGTCGACCTGCGCGTGCCCGCCGCGCTGATCGGCCAGCTCGTGACCGTGTATGCACTCGGCTCGATCGTCGCGGCGATTCCGCTCGTCGCCGCGACGCGCGCGATGCGCCGGCGCCGCTTGCTGCTCATGGCGCTGGCCGGCTTCGTCGTGTCGAATGCGCTGACCGCCGCGTCGCCGTACTACGCGCTCACGCTCGTCGCACGCTTCGTCGCGGGCATGTCGGCCGGGCTGCTGTGGGCGTTGCTGGCCGGTTATGCGAGCCGGATGGTCGACGCGTCGCTGCGCGGCCGCGCGATCGCGGTCGCGATGCTCGGCGCGCCGGTCGCGATGTCGATCGGCATTCCTGCCGGCACCGCGCTGGGCGCGGCGCTCGGCTGGCGCGTCGCGTTCGCGTTGATCACGCTCGCGGCGCTCGCGCTGATCGGCTGGATCCGCTTGCGCTTGCCCGATTACCCGGGGCAGCAGGCCGGCGCGCGCGAACCGGTGCTCGGCGTGATGACGCTGCCGGGCGTGCGGCCGGTCCTGATCGTGATGTTCGCGTACGTGCTCGCGCACAACATGCTGTACACGTACGTCGCGCCGTTTCTCGCGGGCGTGCGGATGGGTGCGCAGGTCGATGTGGTGCTGTTCGTGTTCGGCATCGCGTCGCTGGTCGGCATCGCGCTGACGGGCGCGTGGATCGGCGCCGCGCAACGGCGTCTGACGCTCGCCAGCATCGCGCTGTTCGCGCTCGCGGCGGTGATGCTCGGCGTCGGATCGGGGATGACGATCGTCTATGCGGGCGTCGCGTTGTGGGGGCTCGCGTTCGGCGGCGCGCCGACGCTGTTCCAGACGGCCACCGCGAACGCGGCGGGGGACGCGGCCGACGTCGCGCAGTCGATGCTCGTGACGGTGTGGAACCTCGCGATCGCCGGGGGCGGCATCGCGGGCGGGATGCTGCTCGGCGCCACCGGCGCCGGTGCGATTCCGTGGGTGCTCGTCGCGCTGCTGGCGGCCGCGTGGGTCGGCGCGTGGCGCGCGCGCTGGCATGCGTTTCCGGCGCCGCGCGCGGCCTGAGCGCCCGGCTGCGGGTCAGTCCGCCTTCGCGTCGAGCGCGGCGCGCGCGCAGGTTTCGTCGGTGACGAGCCCCGACATCCAGCGGCCGCGCAATGCGGCGATCACCGCGTCGCGTTTTTTCGGGCCGCCCGCGAACGCGATGGTCGGGCGCTTCGGCGGCGTGGCGAGCGACACGCTGGTCACGCGCGCGCTGGTCGACACGTCGATCAGCTTGCCCTGCGCGTCGATCGGCATGCCGAGCAGTTCGGCCACCGCGCCGAGCGCGGTCATCTCGTCGCGCTCCTGTTCGGTGATGAAGCCGTCTTCGTAGAGCGGGCAGTGCGGGCCGATGTTGCCGATCCCGACGAACGCGACGTCGGCCTTGCCCGACAGCGCCTCGACGATCCGGTACAGCCGGTGGTTGCACCACTGCGCGCGCTCGGTCGCGCTGTCGGCGAACAGCGGCGCGGGCAGCAGGAAGTGCTTGCTGCCGGTTTTCTCGGAGATGTACTGCGCGACGTCGTAGCGGTTCGACGATCCGTCGGCCGCGATCGCGCCGACCATCGACACGAGCCGGTGCTGCGGGCGCTCGATCTGCGCGATCTGCGCGACCGCGGCCTTCAGCGTCCGGCCGCTGCTGACGGCGATCACCATCGGCCGCGTCTCGCCCAGGTAGCGCTCCATCACCTGCGCGCCGGCGACCGCGAGCTTGCGGTCGATCGCGTCGGGTGCATCCGCATCGACGGGCACGACCTCGCACATCGCGAGGCCGTAGCGCTTCGACAGCTGCGCGCCGAGATCGAGACAGTCGGCGAGCTGGTGGTCGACGCGCACGCGGATCAGGTTCTTCTCGACCGCGAACGCGACGAGGCGCTGCGCGACGGGGCGCGACACCTGCAGCTTTTCGGCGATTTCGTTCTGCGTGTCGCCCGCGACGTAGTAGAGCCACGCGGCACGCGTGGCGAGATCGAGTTTTTCTGAGGACTTGGACACGATAGCGATTCGGTTCGGAGCTGGGGGGCCGCCCGCGGGCCGGCCGGCGGGCCGCATGACGGCATTCACTGTACCGCATGTCGCGCGCGCGGCCGGCGGCCGGTGCGCGCGACCGCGGCGCTTACGCGAGCCGCGTGCGCGACGGTTCGTACAGCGGCCGCACGTGACGGTACAGCGTGCGGAATGCGTCGAGGCGTTCGCACAGTTGCGCATGGCGCGCGGCGTCCGGGGCGTATTCGGCACGCACGGGCGGCTTGGTCAGCACCGTATGCGGATCGCCGCCGACGGCCAGCCAGCCGAGCCGCGCGGCGCCGAGCGCCGCACCGGTTTCGCCGCCGCCGATCTGGCGCGTGCGCACGTTCAGCGCGTCGGCGATCAGCTGCGCCCAGAACGCACTGCGCGCGCCGCCGCCGATCAGCGACAGCTGGTCGGTTTCGATGCCGGCCGCATGCAGCGCGTCGAAGCCGTCGGCGAGGCCGAGCGTCACGCCTTCGAGCACCGCGTAGCCGAGATGCGCGCGCTCGGTCGCGTGCGTCATCCCGAAGAACACGCCCTGCGCATACGGATCGTTGTGCGGCGTGCGCTCGCCGGACAGGTAGGGAAGGAACAGCGGCGCTGTCGCGAGCGCGTCGGCGTCGAGCGCCGCGACTTCGGCGAGCAGCGCGGGCTCGTCGGTGCCCGTCAGCTTGCAGACCCAGCGCAGGCAGCTCGCGGCCGACAGCACGACGCTCATCAATTGCCATCGATCGGGAATCGCATGGCAGAACGCATGCACGGCCGACGCGGGATTCGGCATGAAGCGGTCGCCGACCACGCTCAGCACCCCCGACGTGCCGAGCGACACGAAGCCGTCGCCCGCGTGGATCGCGCCGATGCCGAGCGCGCTGGTCGCGTTGTCGCCGCCGCCGCCCGCCACCACGACGGCCTCCGACAGCCCGAGTTCGCGTGCGATGTCGGCGCGCAGCGTGCCCGACGGTGCATTGCCCTCGACGATGCGGGGCATCTGGTCGCGCGTCATTCCGCACGCGGCGAGCAGCGTGTTGGACCAGTCGCGGCGCGCGACGTCGAGCCACAGCGTGCCGGCCGCGTCCGATGGGTCCGATACCTTCGCGCCGGTCAGCCGGAACCGCAGATAGTCCTTCGGCATCAGCACGCACGCGGTGGCCGCGAATACGTCGGGTTCGTGTTTCGCGACCCACAGCAGTTTCGGCGCGGTGAAGCCCGGCATCGCGAGATTGCCGGCGAGTGCGTGGAGATCGGGTGCGCGTTCGGTGAGCAGCGCGCATTCGTCGGCGCTGCGCATGTCGTTCCACAGGATCGCGGGGCGCAGCACGCGGTCGTCGCGGCCGAGCAGCACGGCGCCGTGCATCTGGCCCGACAGGCCGATGCCGCGCACTTGCGCGAACGCTTGCGGATGCCGTTCGCGCAGCGCCGCGAGCGCGGCGAGCGTGCCTTGCCACCAGTCGTCCGGATGCTGTTCGGCCCAGCGCGGATGCGGCCGCGACACGGTGAACGGCGAGCCGGCGGTGCCGACGACCGCGCCGTCCGGGGCGAGCAGCAGCACCTTCACTTCCGAGGTGCCGAGGTCGATGCCGAGATACATGAGCGATCCGTTCCGTCAGAGAGGAGCCGCTACTTTAGCCGTGCTGCCCGGCATGTGCCAAGCAGGTTCGCCCGGCCCGTGCGGCCGGGCGCCGGCTGCCGCGCGTCAGCGCGGCGCGAGCCACGCGTCGACCCGCGCGAGCCCGGCGCGCAGCGCCTCGTACAGCGCCGCGTTGCCGGCGAGCGAGCCCCACAGCGGGCGGCTCGCGCACAGCGCGACGACCGGGTCGTCGGCGTCGACGATCGCCCGCGCGGCGCTTTCGTCCATCACGCCGTCCTGGTACGCGTACGGCAGCGTGCCGCGCGCCCAGCGTTCGAGAAAGCGCAGGAACAGCGCGGGCAGCACGGCGGTGGCGACCGGCGCCGCGCCGCGCGCGAACGATTCGACGAGCGTCGGCGCGATGAAGCCGGGGATCTTCGAGAAGCCGTCGGCCGCGACGCGCTGGTTCGTGTCGAGCACGTATGGATTGCCGAAGCGTTCGAGCACGACGTCGCGGTAGCGCGCGAGATCGAGCGGGCTCGGGGTGAGGCAGGGGATCACGTCCTGCGTCACGTAGTCGTGCGCGAAGCGGCGGATCGCCGCGTCGTGCGTGCCTTCGTGGATATACGTGTGGCCCGCGAGCGTGCCGGCCCACGCGATGCAGCTGTGCGTCGCGTTGAGGATGCGGATCTTCGCTTCCTCGTACGGGTGCACGTCGTCGACGAGTTCCGCGCCGGCCAGCTCCCAGCGCGGCCGGCCGGCCGCGAAGCGGTCCTCGATCACCCACTGGATGAACGATTCGCCCATCACCGGGCACGCGTCGTCGATGCCGGTGGCCGCCAGCACGCGCTCGCGCACGTCGGCGGTCGGGCGCGGCGTGATGCGGTCGACCATCGCGCTCGGCGTGGCGACGTTCGCGTCGAACCATGCGAGCAGGTCGGCCTGCCCGCGCCGCTCGAGGAATTCGCGCATCCCCGCGCGAAAGCGCGCGCCGTTGTTGCGCAGGTTGTCGCAGCTCTGCAGCGTCAGCGGGCCCGCGCCGCGCGTCATGCGTTCGGCGAGCAGCGCCGCGAGCGCGCCGTACAGCGTCGTGCGCGCGCCCTGCAGGTCGGCCGCGAGATCGGCGTTCGCGATGTCGAGCCGGTTGTGTTCGTCGAGGTAGTAGCCGCCTTCGGTGACGGTGAACGACACGATCCGGCAGGCCGGATCGGCGCCGGCGTCGATCAGCGCGGCGAGGTCGATCGACCACGGCAGCACGCGCGTGATCGCGCGGATCGTCTCGTACGCGCGCTCGCCTTGCGGCGTGACGGTTTCGAGCGTGTATTCGCTGTGCTGCGCGGCCAGCGCGTCCATCGTCGCGCGCATGTCGTCGCGGATGTTGCCGACGGTCAGCGACCAGCGTTCGTCGGCCGGCACGGCCGCGTTCACGCGATGCAGATACCACGCCTGGTGCGCGCGGTGAAACGAGCCCGCGCCGATGTGCAGCAGCACGGGCGCGCGGGCGGAGGACGATTCGCTCATCCGGTGTCTCCTGTTCGTGCCAGTCTTTCCTGTTGACTAGATCATTTGCTCGTCATGTGAGCGAATGATCGTATTCGGGCGGGCGAAAGTCAAGGCGGGGAAACGGCATTTCGATGGTGCGCTGCGGCGGCGCGCGGGCAGGGCGGGCGGGAAGAGGCGGGAGCGGGCGGCCGGCCGGGAAACGCCGTCAGCGGCCTTCGCGGGTGAGCGCGACGAGTTCGTCGAGCAGCTTGCCGGCCGGCCCCGGCAGGATCCCGTGGCGGCGCCGGAACGCGGTGAGCGTGCGCACCGCGACGACCTCGCGCACGGGCAGCGTGTCGATCGTGCCGGCGCGCTGCTCGGCGCCATACATCGGCTCGGCCATCCAGCTCAGGAAACCCGCGTGAGCGACAAGGCTCTTCAGCGTCGTGACCGAGCGCGTCTCGACCGCGATGTCGGGCAGCGCGAGCCCGTGCGCGTCGAAGGTCGCGCGCATGTGGTCGAACGGCGCGGTGCCGCGCGGCGGAATCGCCCAGCGCGCATCCAGCGTATCGGCGAGCGTCGGCGCGCGGCCGAGCGCGCGCAGCGGATGGTGCGGCGCCGCAACAATATGGCTGCGATCTTCCCAGCGGCACTCGGGAATCGCGACGATCTCGTCGGTGTCGGGCCCATGCGCGGACAGCGCGAGATCGATCTCGTGCTTGTTCAGCCCTTCGGCGAGCCGGTCCCACACGCCTTCGATGATCTCGACGCGCAGGTTCGGCCAGCGGTCGAGCACGCGGCCGACCGCGACCGGCAGCACGAGGCTCGCGATGCTGCCCACCGCGCCGACCTTGATCGTGCCCTTCGCGAACCCGCGCATCGCATCGAGCTCCTCGCGCGCGTGCTCGGCCTCGTGCTGCAGCAGCGTCGCGTGCGGCAGCAGCGCGTCGCCGAACGCGGTGAGCTGCACGCCCTTCGAATGGCGCTCGAACAGCGGCGCGCCGACCTGGTCCTCGAGCCGCTTCAGGATCCGGCTCAGCGCCGGTTGCGTCACATGCAGCGCGTCGGCCGCGCGGCCGAGGCTGCCGCACGCGACGATCGTCGTGAAGGCGCGCAATTGTCGGAGATCGAAAGTCATGCCGGAATGTAATGGCTTATCGCAAAAAATACAGTATCCGAGAATGGCTTGCACTTCGATACTGTGGAAACCGCCAAGCCATCGAGGAGTCACCCGAGCATGTCCGGCCATCCGCCCCCATCCGCCGCACCCGTCACCGTTCGCGATGCGGTCATCGACCTGCTTCGCCAGTTCGGCATCGACCGCGTGTTCGGCAATCCCGGTTCGACCGAACTGCCGATGTTCCGCGATTTCCCGGCCGATTTCCGCTACGTGCTCGGCCTGCACGAGGCCGTCGTGGTCGGGATGGCCGACGGCCATGCGCAGGCCACCGGCAATGCAGCGGTTGTCAACCTGCATTCCGCGGCGGGTGTCGGCAACGCGATGGGCAATCTTTTCACCGCGTTCAAGAACCGCACGCCGCTGATCGTCACCGCGGGCCAGCAGGCGCGCGCGATCCTGCCGTTCGATCCGTTCCTGGGCGCGACGCAGGCCGCCGAGCTGCCGAAGCCGTACGTGAAATGGAGCATCGAGCCGGCGCGCGCGCAGGACGTGCCGGCCGCGATCGCGCGCGCATACCGCATCGCGATGCAGGAGCCGCGCGGCCCGGTGTTCGTGTCGATCCCGGTCGACGACTGGGACCAGCCGGCCGAGCTGCTGCCGCGGCGCGACGTCAGCAGCGTCGTGCGGCCCGATCCCGACGCGCTCGCGCGGCTCGGCGATGCGCTCGACGCTGCGCGTCGTCCCGCGCTCGTGGTCGGTGCGGCCGTCGATCGTGCGGGCGCGTGGGACGACGTCGTGCGGCTCGCCGAGCGGCACCGGGCGCGCGTGTACGTCGCGCCGATGTCGGGGCGCTGCAGCTTCCCCGAGGACCATCCGCTGTTCGGCGGCTTCCTGCCGGCGATCCGCGAGAAGATCGTCGCGCGGCTCGACGGGCACGACCTCGTTTTCGCGTTCGGCGCGCCCGCGTTCACCTATCACATCGAAGGCTTCGGCCCGCACGTGCCGCCGGGTGCGGCGCTCGTGCAGCTCGTCGACGATCCGGGCGTCGCCGCGTGGACGCCGTCGGGCGACGCGGTCGTCGGCAACCTGCGGCTCGCGGCGCGGGACCTGCTGGCGCGCCCGGCGCCGCCCGAGCGGCCGATGCCCGCGCCGCGGCCGTCGCGCGTGCGCGTCGACGCGCCGGCCGCCGGCGAGCGCATGTCGGCCGCGTTCGCGCTGCAGACGCTCGCCGACGTGCGCGACGCGCACGACATCGTCGTGGAGGAAGCGCCGAGCGCGCGACCCGTGATGCAGGAATACCTGCCGTTCACGCGCAGCGGCACGTTCTACACGATGGACAGCGGCGGGCTCGGTTACGGGATGCCGGCTGCCGTCGGCGTCGCGCTCGCGCAGCCGGGCCGGCGCGTGATCGGGCTGATCGGCGACGGTTCGAGCCTGTATTCGATCCAGGCGTTGTGGAGCGCCGCGCAACTGAAGCTGCCGATCACGTTCGTGATCCTGAACAACCGGCGCTACGCGGCGCTGCAGGATTTTGCGCCGGTGTTCGGCTTCGGCCCCGGCGACCCGGTGCAGGGCACCGATCTGCCCGACCTGAATTTCGTCGCGCTCGCCGAAGGGATGGGCTGCCGCGGCGTGCGCGTCGCCGACGCGGCGCGCCTGCGCGACACGCTGACCGACGCGCTGCAGGCCACGACGCCGGTCGTCGTCGAAGTCGAGATTGCCTGACGCGCGGCGCGCGTCCTTTGCGGAGAATCCATGCAAACCGTATCGATGCTGATCGGCGGCGAACGCCGCCATTCGTCCAGCGGCGCAACCTTCGTGCGCCGCAACCCGCTCGACGGCGAAATCGCGTCCGTAGCGCCCGCGTGCACCGTCGACGATGCGCGCGCGGCGGCCGACGCGGCGGCCCGCGCGTTTCCCGAATGGGTCGCGCTTGGGCCCGGTGCGCGCCGCGCGCTGCTGCTGAAGGCGGCCGCCGCGCTCGAAGCGAAGCACGAGCAGTTCGTCGCCGCGATGGCGGCGGAGACGGGTGCGTCCGCGCTGTGGGCCGGCTTCAACGTGCACCTTGCCGCGAGCGGGCTCGTCGAGGCCGCGTCGCTGACCACGCAGATCGGCGGCGAGCTGATTCCGTCCGACGTGCCCGGCTCGCTCGCGATGGGCGTGCGGCAGCCGGCCGGCGTCGTGCTCGGCATCGCACCGTGGAACGCGCCGGTGATCCTCGCGACGCGCGCGCTCGCGCTGCCGCTCGCGTGCGGCAACACGGTCGTGCTGAAGGGTTCGGAGCTGTGCCCCGTCACGCACGGGCTGATCGTCGAGGCGCTGCAGGAGGCAGGATTGCCGCCGGGCGTCGTCAATTTCGTGACGAACGCGCCTGAGGACGCGGGCGCCATCGTCGATGCGTTGATTGCGCATCCAGCCGTGCGCCGCGTGAATTTCACGGGCTCGACGCGCGTCGGGCGGATCGTCGCCGAAGCATGCGCGCGCCACCTGAAGCCGTCGGTGCTGGAGCTCGGCGGCAAGGCGCCGTTCGTCGTGCTCGACGATGCGGATATCGACGAGGCGGTCGCGGCGGCCGCATTCGGCGCGTTCGCGAATTCCGGGCAGATCTGCATGTCGACCGAGCGGATCATCGTCGACGCGTCGATCGCCGATACGTTCGTCGCGAAGCTCGCCGCCAAGGCCGCAGCGCTGCCGCTCGGCGATCCTCGCAACGGGCCCGTCGTGCTCGGCTCGTTGATCGACATGAAGGCTGTCGAGCGCTGCAACGCACTGATCGACGACGCGCTCGCGCACGGCGCGACACTGCGGTGCGGCGGCAAGGCCGACAGCACGCTGTTCCCGGCGACGCTGCTCGACCACGTGACGCCGGCGATGCGCCTCTACGCGGAAGAGTCGTTCGGCCCGGTGAAGGGCATCGTGCGCGTCGACGGCGAGGCGGCGGCGATCCGCTGCGCGAACGACAACGCGTTCGGGCTGTCGTCGGCCGTGTTCAGCCGCAATGTCGCGCGTGCGATGCGCGTCGCGGCACGGATCGAATCGGGCATCTGCCACGTGAACGGCCCGACCGTGCACGACGAGGCGCAGATGCCGTTCGGCGGCGTGAAGGACAGCGGCTTCGGCCACTTCGGCGGCAAGGCCGGCATCGCGGCGTTCACGGACCTGCGCTGGATCACCGTGCAGACGGCGCCACGCCACTATCCGTTCTGACGAGGCCATGACGATGAGGATCGCGATTCTGGGCGCGGGCGCGATGGGCTCGCTGTTCGGCGGGCTGCTGGCCGAAAGCGGCGAGGCCGTCACATTGATCGACGTGAACGATGCGCATCTCGATGCGATCCGCCGCGACGGGCTGCGCATCGACGACGATCGCGGCGAACGGCGCATCCGCGATTTGCAGGCCGTGCGGCCGGACGCCGCGAATGCGGCCGCGGCCGCGTCGGCCGACACACCGTTCGACCTGCTGATCGTTTTCACGAAATCGCTGCATACGCGCAGCGCGCTCGACGGCGTGCGCGCGTTGCTGACGCCGCGCACCTGCGTGCTGACGCTGCAGAACGGGCTCGGCAACGTCGAGACGCTGAATGCGTTCGTGCCGCTCGAGCGGATCCTGGTCGGCGTGACGACGTGGCCGGCCGATGCCGCGGGGCCCGCGCACGTTCGCTCGCACGGCGCGGGCACGATCCGCATGATGACGGCCGACGGCGCGGCCCGCCCGTTCGCGACGGCGGTGGCTGACGCGCTGTCGCGTGCGGGGCTCGCGTGCACGCTCGATGCCGACGTGTGGGCTGCGATCTGGGAGAAGGTGGCGTTCAACGCGGCCCTCAACACGCTGTGCGCGGTGACCGGCTGCACGGTCGACCAGCTCGGCAACCATCACGACGGGCCGCGGCTCGCGCTCGCGATCGCGGCCGAGACGGCCGCCGTCGCGCGCGCGAAGGGCATCGCGGTCGACGGCGAACGCATCGCACGCAACGTCGAGCATGCGATCCACGAACATCGCGGCCATCGCCCGTCGATGCTGCAGGACGTGCTCGCGGGCCGCCGCACGGAAATCGACGCGATCAGCGGCAAGGTCGTCGCGTCCGCGCGCGAAGCGGGTGTCGCGGTGCCGCACGCCGAGACGCTGCTCGCGCTCGTCCGGCTGATCGACGCACGGGTGAACTGAGCATCAGGCCGGCGGCCGGCTTGCGCCGCATAACGATACGAGCGCGCCGGGCATGTACCACGGCGCCGGATCTGGGTCCGTTCGCATCGGACAGGAGACACCATGAAAGTTATCGACTGCCGCCGTTCCGCCGCACGCAGCGCGTGCATGTTGCCGCTGCGCGGCGCCGGGAGCCCCGCATGAGCGCGCCGCACGCACTGGACGGAGGACAGCCGCCGTCGGTCGACATCGGCACCACCCTCGACGACGGGCCGTTCACGACGATGCAGCGTTGCGTCGTGCTGCTCGCCGCGCTCGCGATCGTGCTCGACGGTTTCGACGGCCAGTTGATCGGCTTTGCGATTCCCGTGCTGATCCGCGAATGGGGCATCACGCGCGGCGCGTTCGCGCCGGCCGTGGCGGCCGGGCTGATCGGGATGGGCATCGGCAGCGCGTGCGCGGGCATCGTCGCGGATCGTTTCGGCCGCCGCCAGGCCGTGATCGGCAGCGTGTTCCTGTTCGGCATCGCGACCTGCGCGATCGGCTTCGCGCCCGATGTCACCGCGATCGCGATACTGCGTTTCTTTGCAGGGCTCGGCATCGGCGGTGCGCTGCCGACGGCCACGACGATGACGGCCGAATACACGCCTGCGCGGCGCCGCACGATGATGGTGACGGCGACGATCGTCTGCGTGCCGCTCGGCGGCATGCTGGCCGGCCTGTTCGCGCACGAGGTGTTGCCGCGCTACGGCTGGCGCGGGCTGTTCTTCGCGGGCGGCGCGCTGCCGCTCGTGCTCGGCTTCGTGCTCGTGCGCGCGCTGCCCGAATCGCCGCGTTATCTCGCACGGCGCCCCGCGCGCTGGCCGGAGCTCGGCGCGCTGCTCGCGCGGATGCAGCGGCCGGTCGCGCCGGGCACCGTGTTTACCGATATGAAGGACGCACGCGTGCCCGGTGGACGCAGTGGCTTCGGCGCGCTGTTCGCGAGCGGCCAGGCGCGCGACACGATCGCGCTGTGGTGCGCGTTCTTCATGTGTCTGCTCGCCGTGTATGCGGCGTTCAGCTGGCTGCCGACGATGCTCGCGGCGAGCGGGCTGAGCGTGTCGGTCGCGGGCGCGGGGCTCACCGCGTACAACCTCGGCGGCGTGATCGGCGCGCTGCTGTGTGCGTGGGCGATCGCGCATGCCGGGTCGCGCTGGCCGCTCGCGCTGTGCAGCATCGGCGGCGCGGCGAGCGCGGTGTGGCTGATGGGCGTCGATGCGAGCCGTCACACAGGCTGGCTGATCGTCGGGCTCGGCCTGCACGGGCTGTTCGTCAACGCGGTGCAGTCGACGATGTATGCGCTCTGCGCGTACATCTACCCGACGGCGGTGCGCGCAACGGGCACCGCGAGCGCGCTCGCGTTCGGCCGGCTCGGCGCGATCCTCAGCGCGTTCGCGGGCGCGATCGTGATCACGACGGGCGGCGCAAGCGCGTACCTGACGATGCTGGCCGCCGCGATGGGCGTGGTGTGCGTCGCGCTGCTCGCGGTGCGGCGGCATATTCCGCGGCTGTCGCGCGCGCAGTCGATGCCGCGCGAAGGAGAGGAGCTGGCCCGCACATCGTCGTGACGTGCGGGCGCATCACGTGCGTTACAGCGTGGTGCGCACGTGCCAGAGCTCGGGGAACAGCACGACGTCGAGCATCTTGCGCAGATACGGCGCGCCGCTGGTGCCGCCCGTGCCCTGCTTGAAGCCGATGATGCGCTCGACGGTCGTCACGTGACGGAAGCGCCACTGGCGGAACGCGTCCTCGAGATCGACCAGTTCCTCGGCCATCTCGTACAGCTCCCAGTGCTGCTGCGGGTGACGGTACACCTCGAGCCACGCGGCCTCGACCGTTTCGTCGTGCCGCGTCGGCTGCGTCCAGTCGCGCTCGAGCCGCTCTGGCGCGATCGGGAAACCGCGCCGCGCGAGCAGGCGCACGACCTCGTCGTAGAACGACGGCGCCTCGAGCGTCGCGCGCACCTGTTCGAGGATGTCGGGCCGGTGCGCATGCGGCTGCAGCATCTGTTCGTTCTTGTTGCCGAGCAGGAATTCGAGCTGGCGATACTGATATGACTGGAAGCCCGACGACTGCCCGAGATACGGCCGCATCGCCGAATACTCGGACGGCGTCATCGTCGACAGCACGCTCCACGCCTGCACGAGCTGCTCGAGGATGCGCGACACGCGCGCGAGCATCTTGAATGCGGGCGGCAACGCGTCGGTGCGCACTGCATCGAGCGCGCCGCGCAGCTCGAACAGCGCGAGCTTCATCCACAGCTCGCTCGTCTGATGCTGGATGATGAACAGCATCTCGTTGTGATCGGGCGACAGCGGATGCTGCGCATCGAGGATCGCATTCAGCGACAGGTAGTCGCCGTAGCTCATCGACTTCGAGAAATCGAGCTGCGCGTTGTGCCAGCCGGCTTGGCCCGAGGTTTCGCCCGGCACGTGCGGCGCTTCGTGTGCGGCTTGCGCGGGGCGTGCGCCCGAGAACGGGCAGCCCGCCGGCGTGTCGTCGCCGGGCGGCTGCATATGACCAGAATTCACGACTTTCTCCAGGATTGAATGACGGGGGCGCGGCGCGTCATCCGCACGTCAGTGCGGCGCGCGCCGGGCAGAGCCGGTCAGGTCACCGCGCCGCGCTCGGCGAACTCGGGCGCCTTCCACGCTTCGGTGGCCAGGATGTCGCGCAGCGTCTCGACGGCATCCCACACGTCGGCGAAGCGCGTATAGAGCGGCGTGAAGCCGAAGCGCAGCACGTACGGCTCGCGGTAGTCGCCGATCACGCCGCGCGCGATCAGCGCCTGCATCACCTCGTAGCCGTGCGGATGCTCGAAGCTCGCCTGCGAGCCGCGCTGGTGATGCGAGCGCGGCGTGACGAGCTTCAGCGACAGGCCTGCACAGCGCGACTCGACGAGCGCGATGAACGCATCGGTCAGCGCGAGCGACTTGCGGCGGATCGTGTGCATGTCGGTCTGCAGGAACACGTCGAGCCCGCATTCGACCATCGACATCGACACGATCGGCTGCGTGCCGCACAGGAAGCGCGCGATGCCCGGATCGGGCGCGAAGCCCGGCTGCATCGCGAACGGCGCGCGGTGGCCCCACCAGCCGGACAGCGGCTGCGAGAAATGCGCGTGATGGCGCTGCGGCACCCACACGAACGCGGGCGAACCGGGGCCGCCGTTCAGGTACTTGTACGTGCAGCCGACCGCGCCGTCCGCGCGCGCGCCGTTCAGGTCGACCGGCACCGCGCCGGCCGAGTGCGCGAGATCCCACAGCATCAGCGCGCCCGCGTCGTGCACGAGCTGCGTGACGGCCGGCATGTCGTGCATGTAGCCGGTGCGGTAGTTCACGTGCGTGATCATCGCGACGGCCGTGTCCGCGCCGAGCGCATCGGGCAGGTCGGCCGGATCGTCGATCAGGCGCAGTTCGTAGTCGCCGCCGAGCTGTTCGATCAGCCCCTGCGCGATATACAGGTCGGTCGGGAAGTTCGAGCGTTCCGACACGATCACGCGGCGCTCGGGCGCGCGCTCGGCCTGGTGGCGCACCATCGCCGACAGCAGCTTGAACAGGTTGATCGAGATGGTGTCGGTCACGACCGTTTCGCCGGCTGCGCCGCCGATCAGCGTCGCGAGCTTGTCGCCGAGCCGGCGCGGCAGCGCGAACCAGCCGGCCGTGTTCCAGCTGCGGATCAGGCCTTCGCCCCATTCGGCGCCGATCACCTGCTGCGCGCGGGCGGCCGATTCGCGCGGCTGCGCGCCGAGCGAATTGCCGTCGAGGTAGATCACGCCTTCGGGCAGGGCGAACTGGTCGCGCAGCGGGGCGAGCGGGTCGTCGCGGTCGAGCGCGAGCGCGTCTTCACGGGTCTTGATCATGATGTGGGGTCGTAGGTCGGGGTAATCAGGAGGAACGCACGGGCAGCGCGCGCAGCACCGCGCGCACCGGGCTCGCGTCGAGCGTCGTGAACTTCAGCGGCAGCGCGATCAGTTCGTAGTCGCCGGGCGGCACGTCGTCGAGCACGATGCCTTCGAGGATCGCCATCCGGTGCGCACGCACGCGATGATGCGCGTCCATCGTCTTCGATTCCTGCGGGTCGAGCGACGGCGTATCGATGCCGATCAGCTTCACGCCGCGCGCGGCGAGCAGGTCGATCGTGTCGGGCGCGACGGCGCAGAAACCGGGGTCCCATTGCGCGACCGGCGCTTGCACACAGGTGCGCAGCAGCACGCGTGGCGGCACACCGTCGAGCGCGGCCGCGATGTCGGCCGGCTGCACGACGGGCGACGCGCCGATGCAATGGATCACGCGGCACGGGCCGAGGTAGGTGTCGAGCGGCACGGCGCCGATCGGCGCGCCGTCGGCGTCGTAGTGCAGCGGCGCGTCGCAGTGCGCGCCCGTGTGGGGCGACAGCGTCAGGCGCGCGACGTTGACCGGCGAGCCGGCCTCCATCCGCCACACGCGTTCGACGGAAACTGGCGTATCGCCCGGCCACACGGGAGTGGCGGGGCTGACAGGCGGAGAGATGTCCCAGAGTGTGTCCATGGCATGACGAAGCGGTGAGTCGATGCTTCGAATGATAGGTGGACGCTCGCAGAAAGTGCTTGCGAAATAAACATGGACAATCCGCCGGATTGGCAGATAATTCGACTCAGAGGGAAAACGGGGACCAAAAATGCACGCGATCACGCTCGATGCCACCGACTGCCGGATTCTGGCGGTACTGCAGGAGGAGGGCAGAATCAGCAATCTCGACCTGGCGGAACGGATTTCGCTTTCGCCATCCGCCTGCCTGCGCCGCATGCGCCTGCTCGAGGAGCAGGGCGTGATCGAGCACTACCGCGCGTGCCTGAGCCGCGAGAAGCTCGGCTTCGAGCTCGAGGCATTCGTGCAGGTATCGATGCGCAACGAGGAAAACCAGTGGCACGAGCGCTTCGCGGAAGCGCTGCGCGAATGGCCGGAGGTGGTCGGCGCGTTCGTCGTCACGGGCGAGAGCCACTATCTGCTGCGCGTGCTCGCGCACAACCTCAAGCACTATTCGGATTTCGTGCTGAACCGGCTCTACAAGGCGCCGGGCGTGATGGACATCCGCTCGAACATCGTGCTGCAGACGCTGAAGGATGAAGCCGGCGCGCCGGTCGGGCTGGCGCGCACGGGCGCGATCAAAGCCGTGTAAGGCCGTGGAAGCCGCCGCCGTGGAACACGAGCGGCGGTGTCGTATCCGATGCGGCCCGCACGCCGCAGCGTTCCACTTCGCCGACGAAGATCACGTGATCGCCTTCGTCATAGCGGCTGCGGTTGTGGCACTCGAACCACGCGAGTGCGCCGTCGAGCACGGGCATCCCCGAGTTGCCGGCCGCATGCGCGATCCCTTCGAAGCGATCGCCCTTGTAGGTCGAGAAGCGCTTGCACAGGTCGAGCTGCGATGCCGCGAGCACGTTCACCACGTAATGGCTGTTGCCGCGGAATACGGGCGTCGACGCCGATTTGTGCGCGAGGCTCCACAGCACCAGCGGCGGATCGAGCGATACCGAGTTGAACGAGCTGGCGGTGATGCCGATCAGCTGCCCGGACGGTGCGCGCGTCGTGATCACCGTCACGCCCGTCGCGAACTGGCCGAGCGCCTGGCGGAAGGCGGCCGTGTCGAAATCCGGCGGGTTGGCGCGGGTCATCGGGCGGCCATCCGGAACGAAACGGGCGGGCGCGGCGCGACGCGGGTGCGGCAGGCGCGGCGGACGGAAGGCGACAAGGCAGTCGATTGGGAAGTGGTGCGCATGGCCCGATTTTAGCGGAATCGGGGCCGCCGGGCCCGGCCAGGCGGCGCATTGCAGGTCCAGGGTGGCGTAGCGAACACTGCGGCGCGATACCGCGTTCGCGACGGCGGGCGGATCGGCACGGCCGTCCTGACGCGTTTTCGTGCCATGCTGTCGGCCCCTCCATCTGCGTGTCCGCTCATCCGCCGATTCGCCGTGCCAGTCATCGAGCCCGCCCGCGCTATCGTGCCGCCGCGAACCCGAGCGACAGCGCGCCCGTCACGATCAGGCTCGATGCCCACACAGCATCGAGATTGAACCAGCTCCGCGACACGAACTTCAGCCCGAGATAGCGGTACACGAGCCACGCGAGCCCGCCGCCGGCGGCGATCATCGCGGCCGCATGCACGGCCGCGACGACGAGCGCCATCCCGAGATGCGCATCGACGAGCGTGGCCGCCGCCCGGTGGCCGGCGTCCCTGTCGAGCCCGCAGAGCCCGAGGTAGATCGGCACCAGCATCAGCCCCGCGCCGTGCGCGAGCGCGACCGCGAACGACCACAGGCCGAGCCGCGCGGGCGGGATCCGTGCGAGCGCACGCGGATGCCGGCGCCGGATCAGCAGCACGGCGCCGAAGCCGATCACGAGCGCGCTCGCGCCGATCCGGATCGCCGACTGCCACGCGAGCAGCGCGGCGAGCAGCCCGAACGGCAGCATCACCGCGAATACCGCGAGTACATGGCCGAGCGCGAGATAGCCGAGCGCCGCGACGAGCGCGCCGCGGCGGCGCGTCATCAGCGCGTTCGACACCGCGAGCGGCCAGCCCATCGCGGGGTTGAGCCCGTGATAGATGCCGCTCGCGAGCACGGCCGCCCACAGCGCGAACTGGGCGTGAAGACCGGTGTTCAACGCTTGACCGACGGATAGCAGAACGAGTCGGTCGAGCAGTCGCCGCCTTCGAGCCGGATCTGGTGCGCGCGATAGCCGTCGGGGAACTCGACCCAGTAGTCGTCCGCGAGCGTCAGCCCACCTTCCGGCCCCACGTGCGCGAGCACTTGCGCGCCCGGCACGCCGTCCGGATAGAACTGGTCGTCCCACGTCGAATAGAGCGAGTTGGTCCAGTACACGCGCCGTCCGTCGCGGCTGATCTCGACCATCTGCGGGCCGCCCGCGAACGTACGGCCGTTCGTGTGCGGCGCGCGTCGCACGATCCCGCCGATCCGCACCGACCCTACGAGCACCGGGTTGTGCGGGTCCGACACGTCGTACTGGCGCATCTCGCCGGTGCCCCAGCACGACACGTAGAGGAAGCGGTCGTCGAGCGACAGGTCGATGTCGGTCACGAGCGGCGGCACCGCGCCGAACGCTTTCAGGAGCGGCGGCAGTTCGTCGGCCGCGGCCGGCTCGGGCGGGATCGTCGCCGTCTTCTTCACGTGGAATTTGCCGTCCTCGCGCCACCAGGTCCAGATCGAGCCTTCGAGAGTCGTCGTGTCGACCACGACGCCGACGAACCCGTATTCGCGCGCCGGGTCGTGCGCGGGCCGTACCTCGAGCGCCATCTGGTGATGCGCGCCCAGATCGATCGTCTGCACGTTGCGCCGCGCGCGCAGGTCCCAGAAATGCAGCCGGTGCCCGTATTTGTTCGCGAGCAGGTCCTCGGGCACGATGCCGTTCTCGAATTGCGGCGGCAACGCCCATTCGCTCGACACCATGTAGTCGCGCGGCAGGTTCCACCAGAAGTCGTAATGCTTGTCCTGCGGGCCGCGGTCGATCTCCCAGCGGCCGAGCACGTCGAAGGTTTCGCAATCCATGATGAAGATGCCGGGCGCGCCGGCGGTGCCGTCCTTGCCCGCGCCGCCGAGCGTGCTCACGTAGATGCCCTCGGGGCCGCAGTGAACGGTGTGCGGCCGCGAATAACCGGTCTTCGCGAAGATCTCGTCGGGCTCGATGATCTTGTGGATACGTGCCTGCGTCGGGTGCGGCTTCGTGTCGATCACGTAGATGCGCGACGAGCGCAGGCCGGGGATGATCAGGAAGCGGCGTTCGAGGAACGCATGGCCGGTCAGCGGCGACAGCGAAGACGAACACGCATTCCAGCCGAAGTGGTGAAACTCGTCGCCGGTGTTCGGCATCGTCACCGTATGCACGATCTTTCCGTAGGTCGACGAGCCGGGCTTCACGTCGATCACGGCGAGTGCGTCGGGTCTGGAAAAATCGGGGCTCAGCAACAACGTATAGGCAAATTCTTCCGCCGGCGCCTGCATCGCAAGCTCCGGCGAAGCGTGAAACGTCGGGTCAGGCCGCATGCTCATGGTAATGCCCTCTCAGTGGTATCGGATCATGAACGCACGGCCGTACGATGCGGGCGTGCGGGTCGGGGTTGCCGCGCGGCGCGAATCACGCCGGCGGGAGCGATCGGCAGGCGGATGCGCGCGTCGATGACACGCGCGGCGCCGTGCATCAGATCGTGAAAGCGGATAAAGGCGGTGTGCCGGATCGCCGCGCGCGGGGCGGGACGGATGCACGGCAAGGGGATGGCACAGTCGAAGCGGTGGCCCGCGACGCGGCGACGGCCGGGCGAGTGACGCGGGCGATGTCTGTTAACACATGCATATCGATGTTCCGGCAGATGATGTTTGCATCAGGGTCGGGCACGCATCGGGCGCTTTGCGCGAGGCGGCGGGTTTGCCGCCGCGCACGCGTGGCTAAGTGTAGACGAGAAAGCGGGCGGCGGGTCGCGCGCGGCACCTGGGCAATCTGCCAGGTTCGCGTGCGAGTGAGATACTTGCCGAGGTGCCGCGTCGTCCCGCCTAAAGGACGGGCAGCGGCGAGACGGACCGGTGGCGCCGGTGCATGCAGGCCGGCCGCCGTCATCAACGAGGGTTTGATTTCATGGTGAACGAGATGCTTGAAACCGCGACGTTGGGAGGCGGGTGTTTCTGGTGCACGGAGGCCGTGTTTCTCGACGTCGACGGCGTGACGGCCGTCCAGTCGGGCTACGCGGGCGGCCATACGCGCAATCCCGGCTATCGCGACATCTGCGAAGGCGACACGGGTCACGCGGAAGTCGTCAACGTGACGTTCGATCCGGCGCGCATCGGTTATCGCGAGATTCTCGAGATCTTCTTCGCGACGCACGATCCGACCCAGCTGAACCGGCAGGGCAACGACGTCGGCACGCAATACCGGTCGGTCGTGTTCACGCATTCGGACGCGCAGCGCGACACCGCGCTCGACGTGATCCGCGAGCTGGAACGCGAGCAGGTGTTCGGGCAGCCGATCGTCACGCAGGTCGTGCCGCTCGACGGCAACTACTGGCCGGCCGAGGACTATCACCAGAACTATTACGCGCGCAATCCGGGGCAGGGCTACTGCTCGGTCGTGATCGGGCCGAAGCTCGCGAAATTCCGGCAGAAGTTCTCGCACCGGCTGAAGTCGCTGCGCGGCGCGTGAGCATTTGAACGGCAGGAACCGGCGTTACGCCGCCTCGTTGCGCCACTGCGCGCACGCGGCGGCGATCTCGCGCGCGAGCGCGATGCACGACAGCGGCGCGGAGCCTTCCGCCTTGTTGTTGATCGTGATGATCACCGGCTGCCCGGCCAGCGCATAACGCGCGGCCAGTTCGGCGAGCGCCGAGCGCGTGGCCGGATCCTCGTCGACGAGCTTGTCGAACGGTTCGTACTTCGCTTTCGCCTGTTCGTACTTGAAGCCGCCGTGCAGGCTCCAGCGCACGATCAGCGGGCCCGGCGCGTCGCCGTCGAGCAGCGCGAGCGCGGCGGCCTGGCGCAGCGGGTCGGGCATCCGCGCGTGCAGGCCGACGCAGTAGCGCACGCCGAGTGACGCGAGCGCGCGGATGAAACGCGGCGTGAGCAGGCTCGCATCGCGGATCTCGATTGCGTAGCGCGGGCCATCGGCTTCCGGCGACAGCGGCGGCAGCGCCGCGAAGAACGCGGCCAGCCGGTCGATCAGCGCGGCCGGTTCGGCGAGTAGCTGGTCGGGCAGCGGCGAAAACTGAAATACGAGCACACCGGCTTTCCGGCCGAGCCCTTCGATGCATGGCTGGACGAATTCGCGGGTGGCGAGCTGCGCGTCGAGGAAGGTCGGGTTTGGCCCCGACGGCTCGCCGCGTCGACCGCGCACGACCGCGTCGGTCACCGAGGCCGGCGCCTTCACGACGAAGCGGAAGTCGTCGGGCACCTGCTGCGCGTAGCGCAGGTAGTCGGCGACGGACAGCGGGCCGTAGAACGACCGGTCGAGGCTCACGCTTTTCAGCAGCGGGTGCGCGCCGTACGCTTCGAGCCCTTCGCGCGACAGCTTTGTCTGCGCGAAATCGCCGTCGTAGACGATGCCGTTCCAGCCGGGGAAGTACCACGACGACGTGCCGAGCCGCACGTTCGGCGGCAGGCCGGCCGCTGCGTCGGCGACGTCCGCCGCGATCGGCGCGGGCGGCACGCCGCGCTGGCGCTTGCTTTTCTTCGGCGGCGCTGCGGGCGGGGACGGTTCGTCCCACAGCAGCCCGGAGGACGCGGGCGGTGCTTCGTCGGCAGGGCGGGAGGTTGCGCGGGCGGGCGGCGCCGGCCGCGCATCGTCAGGCGTGCCTGACGTCACGGGTTCATCGGCGTCGGCAGGGAGGTCGTCTTTTGCGGGCGGCGACGCGCGAGCAGCGTCGGGCGGCACGCCGAACAGGTCGAATTGCCCGTCGGCGTGCGACCCGTCCGTGTCGTCGCGTTGCTGTCGTTCCGGTGGCGCCTTGCGCCGCGTCCTGCCGTCACCCATGCATGCCCAGCGTGAAGCGCCGCCTAGCGCGGCAGCGCGTGTTCGTACATATAGCGCCGCGACCACGGCAGCGTTTTCGCGCTGCGTCCGGCCTTGCGGCACACGATCTGGAAGATCGACACGTCGTCGTGCTCGAACGCATACGCGCAGCCGGCGAGATACACGCGCCAGATGCGGAATTTTTCGTCGTCGACGAGTTGTCGCGCTTCTTCGGCCTTCGCCTCGAAATTCTCCGTCCAGATCTCGAGCGTGCGCGCATAGTGCCGCCGCAGGCTTTCGACGTCAACCGCTTCCAGGCCGCCGCGCTGCGCCGCTTCGAGCGCGAGGCTGATGTGCGGCAGCTCGCCGTCCGGGAACACGTAGCGGTCGATGAACTCGCCGCCGCCGAGTGCCGTCTCGCCGCTTTCCGCGTCGGTCGACGTGATCCCGTGGTTCATCGCGATGCCGTCGTCGGCGAGCAGGTCATGGACCCGCGAGAAATAGAGCGGCAGGTTCTTGCGGCCGACGTGCTCGAACATCCCGACGCTCGTGATGCGGTCGAACTGGCCGTCGATCTCGCGGTAATCCTGCAGCCGGATCTCGATCTTGTCCTCCAGCCCAGCGGCCTTCACGCGTGCGGTCGCGAGATCGAACTGGTTCTGCGACAGCGTCACGCCGAGACACGTCGCGCCGAATTTCTGCGCGGCGCGCAGCACGAGCGCGCCCCAGCCGCAGCCGATGTCGAGCAGGCGCTGGCCGGGCTCGAGCTGGATCTTCGTCAGGATGTGGTCGATCTTCTTGGCCTGCGCGGTCGCGAGATCCTCGTCGCCGTTCTCGAAGTACGCGCACGAGTACACCATGTTCTCGTCGAGCCACAGCCGGTAGAACTCGTTCGAGACGTCGTAGTGGTACTGGATCGCCTTCCTGTCGGTGTTTTTCGTGTGAGTGAAGTAGCGCTTCACGCGCGCGAGCTTGCTCGCGCTCGTCACCGTGCTGCGCGCGAGCGAGTAGCCGATGTTGATGATGTCCGACAGCTTGCCCTCGATGTCGATCTTGCCCTTCACGTACGCCTCGCCGAGATTGTCGAGGCTCGGTTCGAGCAAGAGCGGCAACGCCGACGCGCTGTTCACCTTCAGCGTGACCTGCGGCGCGCTGAAGGTGCCGAAATCGAGTTGTTCGCCGTTCCACAGCACGAGCCGCGCCGGTATGTTCGCTTTCGCCCGTACTTCGTCCGCCCACTGTGCCAGCTTCTTTTCCCAGAACATTTGGATTCTCCGTTTGTTCGTTGAATCGAATACAGCCAAGTATCTTGACCGGCGTCCGCCGCTTGCGAAGCGGGCGCCCGGATGCAACACGAGACACGACCGGCGTGCGCCGGCGCCGCGCTTACGGCGACAGGCGCGAGATCGTCCAGCCCGCCGACGCGTCGGCGTCGCGCGTGTAGAGCAGACGGTCGTGCAGCCGCGACGGGCGCCCCTGCCAGAACTCGATCGCGTCGGGCACGAGGCGATAGCCGCCCCAGTGCGGCGGGCGCGGCGGGGCATCGCCGTAGCGTTCGCTGACGGCCTTTTCGCGCGCTTCGAGCGTCGCGCGGCTGTCGATCACGGCGCTCTGCTCGGACGCCCATGCGCCGATGCGCGAGCCGAGCGGGCGCGACGCGAAATAGCGGTCGCTTTCCTCGGCGCTGGTTTTCTCGATCCGGCCTTCGATGCGCACCTGGCGCTCGAGTTCGATCCAGTAGAACAGCAGCGCGGCTTGCGGATGCGCGGCGAGATCGCGCCCCTTGCGGCTTTCGTAATTGGTGAAAAAGACGAACCCGCGTTCGTCGACGCCCTTGATGAGCACGATCCGGGCCGACGGCCGGCCGTCGTCGCCGACGGTCGCGAGTGTCATCGTGTTCGGCTCGGGCAATTTGGCGGCGAGCGCCTCCTTGAACCAGCGGTCGAACTGGGCGAAGGGGTCGGGGGCGGCATCGGCTTCGTCGAGCGAAGCACGTGAATAGTTGATGCGGAGATCAGCGAGAGTCGTCATGTTATGCAAACGCTTCAATCTGGGGCCAGTATAGCGAACGCGCGAGAAACGTGCGTGCACAGTGGCGCGTGCGAGCGAGGAGTTCAGGCAAAATAGAGGGCTGCACGACTTACGTTTTCCTTGCTGCCATGTCTGCCGCCGATACTGCCCCGCCCAGTTCTTCTGATGTTACCCCGACCTCGACAATCCAGCTTGACGTGGATCGCGAGCGGCGCTTTGGCGGCGTCGCGCGCCTGTACGGCGCGCCGGCGGCCGCCGCTTTCGAGCGTGCGCATGTCGCGGTGATCGGGATCGGCGGCGTCGGGTCGTGGGTCGCCGAGGCGCTCGCACGCAGTGCGATCGGCACACTGACCCTGATCGATCTCGACAACGTCGCCGAAAGCAATACGAACCGGCAGATCCACGCGCTCGACGGCAATTACGGCAAGCCGAAGGTCGACGCGATGGCCGAGCGGATCGCGCTGATCGATCCCGCGTGCCGCGTGAACCGGATCGAGGATTTCGCGGAACCCGACAACTTCGACGCGCTGCTCGGCGGCGGCTTCGACTACGTGATCGACGCGATCGACAGCGTGCGCACGAAGGTCGCGCTGATCGCATGGTGCGTCGAGAAACGGCAGCCGCTCGTCACGGTCGGCGGCGCGGGCGGGCAACTCGACCCGACGCGCATCCGGATCGACGATCTCGCGCTGACGATCCAGGATCCGCTGCTGTCGAAGGTGCGTGCGCAGTTGCGCAAGCAGCATGGCTTTCCGCGCGGGCCGAAGGCGCGTTTCAAGGTCAGCGCCGTGTATTCGGACGAGCCGCTGATCTATCCGGAAGCGGCCGCATGCGACCTCGAGGACGGCGCCGAGCCGTCCACGGCAGCGCACGTCGCGGGGCTCAACTGCGCGGGATTCGGGTCGAGCGTGTGCGTGACCGCGAGCTTCGGCTTCGCGGCCGCCGCGCATGCGTTGCGCGCGATCGCCGCGCAGGCCGCTGGCTGATTCGCGAATCGCGAGTATCGAAGGAGGGCGCGGCGCGGGCCATGCGCCGCAAGCGATGCGGCCGGACCGTAAGGCCCGGCCGGTCGCGTGTCAGTTGAACGTCAGTTGAGCGCCATGCTCAGCCTGCGCCGCCACCCGGCGACGAGGTCGGGGCGATCGCCGGCCAGTTCGAACACCGAGATCATCGTGCGGCGGCCCAGATCGTCGCCGTACGCGCGGTCGCGCGTCACGATTTCCAGCAACTGTTCCAGCGCGCCTTCATATGCACGCCGCGCGATCAGGCTCTGCGCGAGGTCGAAGCGCGCGTCGAGGTCGCCCGGGTTCGCCGCGATGCGTGCCTCGAGCGCGTCGGTCGGCGGCAGGTCGGCCGTTGCTTCGAGCGCGTCGAAACGGGTCTTGATCGCCTGGTAGCGCGGATCGCCGCCCTGCACGGTCTGCGGCGACAGGCGTTCGGTCTCGGCGCGAGCGGCGTCGACCTGGTTGCTCGCGAGCAGCAGTTCGATCAGGTCGAGGCGCGCGTCGTCGAAGCCGGGGTTCAGCGCGAGCGCCGCTTCGAGGTGCGTGAGCGCGTCGTCGTAACGCTCCTCGGCCATCGCGTATTGCGCCGCGCGCCGTTCGGCTTCCTCGGGCGCCGGCAGCAGCCGGTCGAGGAACGCGCGCAACTGGCCTTCGGGCAGCACGCCGACGAACTGGTCGACCGGGCGCCCGTCGGCGAACGCGATCACGTGCGGAATGCTGCGCGTCTGGAAGTGCGCGGCGAGTTCCTGGTTCTCGTCGACGTTGACCTTCACGAGCTTCCAGCGGCCTTCGTAGTCGCCTTCGAGCTTTTCCAGCAGCGGGCCGAGCGTCTTGCAGGGGCCGCACCACGGCGCCCAGAAGTCGACCAGCACGGGCATGTCCAGCGACGCCTCGATGACGTCTTTCTCGAATGTGGCAAGCGTGGTGTCCATGTCGTTCTCTTTCGTTCGAATGTGGTCAGGATGGGGGCGGCGCGCCGTTTTTTCAACGCGGCTTCGATTCGGGCAGCGGAATCCACTCGGTCTCGCCCGGCACCTTGCCCATTTCCTGGCGCGTCCAGGCGTCCTTCGCGCGCGCGATCGCGTCGCGGCTGCTCGCGACGAAATTCCATTCGATGAAGCGCTCGCCGTCGATCTTGTCGCCGCCGAGCAGCATCGCGCGCGCGCCGCCGGCGCTCGTCAGCGTGACCGTCGCGCCCGGCGCCAGTACGGCCATCTGTTCGGCCGGAACCGGCGTGCCGTCGATCGCGAGATCGCCGTCGACCACGTAGACCGCGCGCTCCTCGTGCGACGCGTCGAGTTCGATGCGGCCGCCGGCCGCGAATTCGGCCGCGACATACAGTGTGCGCGAGAACGTCGTGACCGGCGAGCGCAGCCCGAATGCGTCGCCGGCGATCACCGTCAGCGCCACGCCGTCTTCGTCGCGCTTCGGCAGCGTATCGGCCGCATGGTGCTCGAACGAAGGCTCGACGGTTTCGTGCGCGCGCGGCAGCGCAACCCAGGTCTGGATCCCGTGCACGGTGTGGCCGCTGGCGCGCAGCGCGTCGGGCGTGCGTTCGGAGTGGACGATCCCGCGGCCGGCCGTCATCCAGTTCACGTCGCCCGGCACGATTTCCTGCCGCGAGCCGAGGCTGTCGCGGTGCAGGATCGCGCCGTCGAACAGGTAGGTCACGGTGGCGAGCCCGATATGCGGATGCGGGCGCACGTCGAGCCCGGTGCCGGCGGGCAGCGTGGCGGGCCCCATGTGATCGAAGAAGATGAACGGGCCGACGAGGCGCGCGGCGAGCGCGGGCAGCGTGCGGCGCACCTGCAGGTTGCCGATGTCGCGCACGTGCGGCTTCAGCAGGGCTTTGATCGGATCGTTCATGGCGGGTCCTGTGGGGGCGGCGGCGGTGATGCCGGTCATTGTAATAGCCGCCCGCCGGCGATTCCATTCGCGCCGCGCGGGTATCGGGCCGGGGGGCGAAACCCGGTAGACTGACCGGCTGCAAAACAATGATTCGACAATCGAGGAGGCTCCGATGATGGCCCCGAAGGACTTGCTGCTCGCGCTGGTCGTGATCCTGGCGTGGGGCGTGAACTTCGTCGTGATCAAGGTCGGCCTGCACGGCATGCCGCCGATGCTGCTCGGCGCGCTGCGCTTCACGCTCGCGGCCGTGCCCGCGGTGTTCTTCGTGCGCCGGCCGCAGATTTCGTGGCGCCTGCTGGTGCTGTACGGCGCGACGATCCAGCTCGGCCAGTTCGTGTTCCTGTTCACCGGCATGTACGTCGGCATGCCGGCCGGCCTCGCGTCGCTCGTGCTGCAGTCGCAGGCATTCTTCACGCTCGTGTTCGCGATGCTGTTCCTCGGCGAGCGGCTGCACGTGCAGAACCTGATCGGGCTCGCGATCGCCGCGGGCGGCCTCGTCGTGATCGCGGCGCAGGGCGGCCATGCGATGACGCTCGCGGGCTTTCTGCTGACGATCTGCTCGGCCGCGATGTGGGCGTTCGGCAACATCGTCACGAAGAAGGTCGGCCGTGCGAACCTCGTGTCGCTCGTCGTGTGGGCGAGCCTCGTGCCGCCCGTGCCGTTCTTCCTGCTGTCGCTGTGGTTCGAAGGGCCGCAGCGGATCGCGACCGCGCTCGCCGGCCTGAACGGCGCTTCGATCTTCGCGGTCGTCTATCTCGCGTTCGTCGCGACGCTGCTCGGCTACGGGCTGTGGAGCCGCCTGCTGTCGCGCTACCCGGCCGCGCAGGTTGCGCAGTTCTCGCTGCTGGTGCCGATCGTCGGGCTCGCGTCGTCGGCGCTGCTGCTCGACGAGCATCTGACGCGCACGCAGTTGATCGGCACGGCGCTCGTGATGGGCGGGCTCGCGGTGAACGTGTTCGGCGGGAAACTGATGCGCCGCTTCGCGGCGTCGTGACGCGCCGGCACGCGCTGCGTGCCGGCGGCAGGGAAGGGACGGCCAGGGAAGGCGTCAGGCCATCCGGTTCTTCGCGAGCGGCGGATTCGCGGCGAAATAGCGCTTGATGCCGCGGAAGATCGCGTCGGCCATCTGGTCGCGATAGCTGTCGTCGTTGAGCCGGGTCTCTTCTTCCGGGTTGCTGATGAACGCGGTCTCGACGAGGATCGATGGAATGTCGGGCGCCTTCAGCACCGCGAACCCGGCCTGCTCGACCGAGCCCTTGTGCAGCTTGTTGATGCCGCCGACTTCCTTCAGCACGTAGTTGCCGTAGCGCAGCGAATCGCGGATCTGCGCGGTCGTCGACATGTCGAACAGCGCGCGGTTCACGGCCGCGTCCGCCGTCTTGATGTTGATGCCGCCGATCAGGTCGGACGAATTCTCCTTGTTGGCCATCCAGCGCGCCGCGGCGCTCGTCGCGCCGTGATCGGACAGCGCGAACACCGACGAGCCGCGTGCGGAAGGTGTCGTGAACGCATCCGCGTGAATCGACACGAACAGGTCGGCACCCACGCGGCGCGCCTTCTGCACGCGCACGTTCAGCGGCACGAAGAAGTCGGCGTCGCGCGTCATCATCGCGCGCATGTTCGGCGCACCGTCGATCTTCGCGCGCAGCTTCTTCGCGATGTCGAGCGCGATGTGCTTCTCGTACGTGCCGCCGCCGCCGATCGCGCCCGGATCCTCGCCGCCGTGGCCCGGATCGATCGCGACCGTCAGCAGGCGGACGGTGCCGCCCTTGCCGGATTTCGGCGCGGTGAACTTGTAGGTGTCGCCGTCGTCGTCGCTGTCGTCGCGGCGCGCGATGACGGGCGGCGGCTTGACGGCCGGTTTCGCGGGCGTCGCGGGCGCGCCGGCGGCGGGCGGGGTGTGCGGCGTGGCCGGCGTGTTCTGCGCGAAGCGCTGGAAGAACGCGTCGCTGTTGTCGCCGGCGGCGCTCGGCGGCGGCGTGGCCGGCCCGTTCAGCGCGGTCGGCGGCTGCATCTGCTGCGCGCGCGCCGTGTCGTTGAGCGCCTGCTCCTTGCGTTCCGTCTGCGCGATCAGGTCGGTCAGCGGATCGGGCGCGACGGCCGGATACAGGTCGAACACGAGCCGGTACTTGTAGGTGCCGACCGGCGGCAGCGTGAACACCTGCGGCTTCACCGAGCCTTTCAGGTCGAACACCATCCGCACGACGTGCGGCTGATACTGGCCGACGCGCACCGACTGGATCTGCGGATCGTTCGGCGCGATCTTCGACACGAGGTCGCGCAACGCCTGGTCGAGATCGAGACCGCTCAGGTCGACGACGAGACGGTCGGGACCCTGCAGCAGCTGTTGGCTATTCTGCAGCGGCTGGTCGGATTCGATCGTGACGCGCGTGTAATCGCGTGCGGGCCACACGCGCACGCCGAGCACCGACGACGCGTGCGCGAGCCGCGGCGCGACGAGACCGAGCACCAGCGTCGACGCGCCCGCGCGCAGGATCTGGCGGCGCCGCCAGTTGTGCGTCGCGGTGGCCGCCGATTCGATCGAGCGGAACGGTTTGATCAACATCTTTCGAGACATGCCTTTCCTGAAGCGCTATACGCCCGGACGGTGAGGGCACGGCCGTCGCCATCCACGTCGAGCGAGAAGACCAGATCGGGTACGCCGAGCAGCGCGCCCGCCTGTTGCGGCCATTCGACGAGGCAGATCGCGCTGGAATTGAAATACTCGCGAAAGCCTGCGTCGGACCATTCGGCCGGATCATTGAATCGATACAGATCGAAGTGATAGACCTCGAGTTCCCCATCGCCGCGTTCGAGCGCGTACGGCTCGACGAGCGTATAGGTCGGGCTGCGCACGCGTCCCGGGTGGCCGAGGCCGCGCAAGATCGCGCGCACGAGGGTCGTCTTGCCCGCGCCGAGATCGCCGACCAGCTGGATCTGCAGCCCGTCGAACGCGTGTGCGCGGGTGAGATCGACGCGCGCCGCGTCGAGCGCGTGCGCGAAACGGGTGCCGAAGGCCTCGGTCGCCGCTTCGTCGGCGAGTGCGATCACGCGCTCCGCGAACGGGGCAGGCAGCGTGGTGGCATGAGGCGTATGGGACGTGGCTGGCATTCTCGTAAAATAGTGCGATGAACCGATTACCGGAACTCGCCGCATCCGACACGCCTTCGACTCAAGCCGAAGGCGCGGCGCCGTGCGCGCTCGATGATGCGGCGTTGACTGCGCTCGCCGCTCGCATCAGGGCGTGGGGGCGCGAATTGGGTTTCGGGGCGATCGGCATCAGCGATACCGATCTCTCGGATGCCGAAGCAGGCCTCGCCGCCTGGCTGGAAGCCGGATACCACGGCGAAATGGATTATATGGCGAAACATGGGATGAAACGCGCGCGGCCGGCCGAACTTGTGGCCGGTACGCGACGCGTGATTTCCGTGCGGCTCGCCTATCTGCCGGCCGAAACGCTCGCCGCCGCCGCACCCGACGGCGAGCCGGGCGCGCTCGTGCCGCACGACTGGCGCGCGCGCGAACGGGCGCGGCTCGACGATCCGCAGGCGGCCGTCGTGTCGATCTATGCGCGCGGCCGCGACTATCACAAGGTGCTGCGCAACCGGCTGCAGACGCTCGCGGAGCGCATCGAGCACGAGATCGGCGCGTTCGGTTATCGCGTGTTCACCGATTCGGCGCCCGTGCTCGAGGTCGAGCTCGCGCAGAAGGCCGGCGTCGGCTGGCGCGGCAAGCACACGCTGCTGCTGCAGCGCGATGCCGGCTCGCTGTTCTTCCTCGGCGAGATCTACGTCGACATTCCGCTGCCGACCGATGCACACACGTCGCCCGACACCGCGCCCGAGACGCCCGGCGCGCATTGCGGCAGCTGCACGCGCTGCATCGACGCATGCCCGACCGGCGCGATCGTCGAGCCGTACCGCGTCGATGCGCGCCGCTGCATCTCGTACCTGACGATCGAACTGAAAGGCAGCATCCCCGAGCCGCTGCGGCCGATGATCGGCAATCGCGTGTACGGCTGCGACGACTGCCAGCTCGTGTGCCCGTGGAACAAGTTCGCACAGGCCGCACCGGTCGCCGATTTCGACGTGCGGCACGGCCTCGACCGTGCGACGCTCGTCGAGCTGTTCGCGTGGGACGCCGATGCGTTCGACACGCGGATGCAGGGCAGCGCGATCCGGCGCATCGGCTACGAAAGCTGGCTGCGCAATCTCGCGGTCGGGCTCGGCAACGCACTGCGCGCGGACGCGGATCGGCTTGCGCCGAAGGCGCGCGACGCGATCGTTGCCGCGCTACGCGCGCGGGCCGACGATCCGTCGCCGGTCGTGCGCGAGCATGTCGAATGGGCGCTGCGTGCCGCGTGAAGGCGGCGTAAAGTGTCGTCGGCGCGCGGCGGTACCGTGCGCATCCATCGGTCAGGAGAGGGCCATGTTCAATGCAGTCATCGACGCGCCGTTCGGCAAGGTCGGCATCCGCACGGACGCCGCGGTGGTGCGCGAGATCGTTTATCTGCCCGAGTCGGTGAAGTCGGTCGATCCGGATTCGCCGCTCGCGAAGCGCGCGGTCAAGCAGATCGAACGTTATTTCGAGCGTGCGTCGGCGCGCTTCGACCTGCCGCTCGCCGAAGTCGGCAGCGCGTTCCAGCATCGCGTGTGGAACGTGATCAGCGATATTCCACCGGGCACGGTGCTGACCTACGGCCAGGTCGCGAAGCGGATCGGCAGCGCGCCGCGCGCGGTCGGCCAGGCGTGCGGCGCGAACTACTTTCCGCTCGTGATCCCGTGCCATCGCGTCGTCGCGGCGGGCGGCCTCGGCGGCTTCGCGAACCACGACGACAACGGCTATTACCAGAAAGTGAAGCGCTGGCTGCTGGCGCACGAGGGCGTGCCGTACTGATGAGTGAACCGCTGATTTCCACCGAAGCCGACGGCGCTGCCGCGGCCGCATCACCCGCACTGCTCGCGAGCCGCGCGTCGATCGACGTGTTCTGCGATGCGCTGTGGCTCGAGCACGGGCTCTCGCGCAACACGCTCGACGCGTACCGGCGCGATCTGGTGCTGTTTTCCCAATGGCTGGCCGCGACCCACGATGCGCCGCTCGATTCGGCCGACGAGGCGATGGTGACGGGCTACATCGCGGCGCGCAGCGACGGCAAGGCGACGTCGTCGAACCGGCGGCTGTCGGTGTTCCGTCGCTATTACGGCTGGGCCGTGCGCGAGCATCGCGCGAGCGCCGACCCGACGCTGCGGATCACGTCCGCGAAACAGGCGGCGCGGTTTCCGTCGACGCTGTCGGAAGCGCAGGTCGAGGCGCTGCTCGGCGCGCCCGACATCGGCACGCCGCTCGGCCTGCGCGATCGCACGATGCTCGAACTGATGTATGCGAGCGGGCTGCGCGTGAGCGAGCTCGTGACGCTGAAGACCGTCGAGGTCGGCCTCAACGAGGGTGTCGTGCGCGTGATGGGTAAGGGCTCGAAGGAGCGGCTCGTGCCGTTCGGCGAAGTCGCGCACGGCTGGATCGAGCGCTACCTGCGCGACGCGCGGCCGGCGCTGCTCGGTGCGCGCGCGGCCGATGCGCTGTTCGTGACCGCACGCGGCGACGGGATGACGCGCCAGCAGTTCTGGAACATCATCAAGCGCCACGCACAGCACGCCGACGTGCGCGCGCACCTGTCGCCGCACACGCTGCGGCATGCGTTCGCGACGCACCTGCTGAATCACGGCGCCGACCTGCGCGTCGTGCAGCTGCTGCTCGGCCACAGCGACATCTCGACCACGCAGATCTACACGCACGTCGCGCGCGAACGGCTGAAGACGCTGCACGCGCAACACCACCCGCGCGGTTAGCGCGAATCCGGCACGGCATGGCGCTGCGTTGCGCCGTGCCGGCCGGCGTCAGGCCAGCTCGCGCAGCTTGTGCTTCAGCACCTTGCCCGTCGACGCGGCCGGCAGCGCATCGAGCACGCGAATTCGCGCAGGGCGTTTGTAAGGCGCGAGCCGCTCCGCGCACCATGCGTGCAACGCGGCTTCGTCCGTCGCCGCGCCGGGCACCAGCTCGACGAACGCGAGCACTTCCTCGTTGCCCTCGACCGCGCGGCCGATGACAGCCGCCTGCACGACGTCCGGATGCGCGTTCAGCACCTGTTCGACTTCGACCGGATACACGTTGAAGCCCGACCGGATGATCAGTTCCTTGCTGCGGCCCGCGATCGTCACCGCGCCGTCCGCCTCCTGCCGCGCGAGATCGCCGGTGCTCAGCCAGCCGTCCGGCGAGACGGCGGCGCGCGTCGCGTCCGCGTTGCGGTAGTAGCCGAGCATCACGTTCGGCCCGCGCACGCGGATCTCGCCGACTTCGCCCGGCGGCACGTCGGTGCCGTCCGGCGCGACGATCCGCATCTCCACGCCCGGAATCGGCACGCCGACCGAGCTGTCGGCGCGCGGCGCATCGAGCGGCGTCTGCGTGATCGTCGGGCTGCTTTCGGTCATCCCGTAGCCGTTGTGCAGCGGCACGCCGTACAGGTGCTCGACGCGCGCCTTCAGGTTCGCGTCGAGCGGCGAGCCGCCCGAATAGGCGAAGCGCAGGCGCGGCGCGTGCCATGCGTGGCCGTGCGTGTGCAGGTGTTCGAGCAGCTTCGCGTGCATCGCGGGCACGCCCTGGAAGATCGTGACGCCTTCGTCGGCGAGCGCGACGCGCACGGCTTCCGGCGAGAAGCGCGGGGCGAGCCGCAGCGTCGCGCCTGCGTACAGGCTGCCGAGGCAGACCGATGCGAGCCCGTACACGTGCGACACGGGCAGCACCGTGTAGACGACGTCGTCCGGCGACACGCGGCGCAGCGTGCTCGACGTCGCCGCGATGAACAGCAGGTTGCGGTGCGACAGCATCACGCCTTTCGGCGCGCCCGTCGTGCCGGTCGTATAGATCAGCGCCGCGCATTGTGCGGCGCCGTCGGCCGCCACCGCTTCGCACGGTGCGCTTGCGTCGACGTGATACGACCACGCGCCGATGTCGACCGGCAGCGCGCCGGCGGGCGTCGCGCCGTGCCGTGCCGCATGCGCGCGCGCGTCGGGCGAGGTGTCCGTCGCGAACGCGATCAGCTTCGGACGCGCGTGCGCGGCGATCGCGTCGAGTTCGCCGGCCGACAGCCGCGCGTTCGACACGAGCGCCCACGCGTCGAGGCGGGCGACCGCGAACAGCAGCACGATCTGCGCGACGCAGTTTTCCGCGACGATCATCACGCGGTCGCCGCCTTGCACGCCGACGCCCGCGAGCAGCGCGGCCGCCGCGTCGACGGCCCGCGACAGCTCGCCGTACGACAGGCGCCGCGCGTCCTCGATCAGCGCCGGGTGCGCGCTCGCCTGCGCGGCCCAGCGCGCGGGCACGTCGGCGATGCGGCTCGGCAGCGCGGCGAGCAGCGCATCGACGTCGAGCGGCTCGGAGGAACGGATGGACGAGGGCATGGCGTCTCCAGAAAAGGGGCGGGCGGCGGCGTGACGATGTTTGCGAACGATCGTGCCATGACGACGCGCGCGCCACAATCGGCCAATCGGGCAATAGCGCTTCGCGATGTCCGCAATGATGATGGGCGGGATCGTTGCGACGATGCCGCGGGCCGCCCGGCGGAAAACGGGCCGCGAGTATACCGCCGGCGCCGGCGCGCCATCGCGCGAGCGCCGGTCGTTCACCATTAGAATGCCGCCATGAGCAAATCCAGACACGTGTCCGAAACCCCCGCGACCCAGCTGTTGCGCCGCCACGGCGTCGCGTTCGGCGAGCATCCGTACGAATACGTCGAGCACGGCGGCACCGGCGAATCGGCGCGCCAGCTCGGCGTCGACGAGCACAGCGTCGTGAAGACGCTCGTGATGGAAGACGAACACGCGAAGCCGCTGATCGTGCTGATGCACGGCGACCGCACCGTGTCGACGAAGAACCTCGCGCGGCAGATCGGCGCGAAGCGCGTCGAGCCGTGCAAGCCCGACGTCGCGAACCGCCATTCGGGCTATCTCGTCGGCGGCACGTCGCCGTTCGGCACGCGCAAGACGATGCCCGTCTACGTCGAGGCGACGATCCTCGAACTGCCGACGATCTACCTGAACGGCGGGCGTCGCGGTTATCTCGTCAGCCTCGAGCCGGCGGTGCTCACGTCGCTGCTCGGCGCGCAGCCCGTGCAGTGCGCGAGCGTCGACTGAGGGTTTCACCTTCGTGGCAGGCCGTGCTCGTTCGGTAGAATGGGCGCCGTTTCGGCTTGCCGCACATAGCCTTCCCTTTACCGATACGTTGAAAGAAGAGTCCTCCGCATGCAGATCCTGCTCGCCGCCCTCGTTGCCTACCTGATCGGTTCGGTGTCGTTCGCCGTCGTCGTCAGCGGGGCGATGGGCCTGGCCGACCCGCGTTCGTACGGGTCGAAGAATCCCGGCGCGACCAACGTGCTGCGCAGCGGCAACAAAAAGGCCGCGATCCTGACGCTCGTCGGCGACGCGTTCAAGGGCTGGATCGCCGTCTGGCTCGCGCGGCACTTCGGCCTGCCCGACGTCGCGGTCGCATGGGTGGCGATCGCCGTGTTCCTCGGCCACCTGTATCCGGTGTTCTTCCGCTTCCAGGGCGGCAAGGGCGTCGCGACCGCGGCCGGCGTGCTGCTCGCCGTGCACCCGGTGCTCGGGCTCGCGACCGCGCTGACCTGGCTGATCGTCGCGTTCTTCTCCCGCTATTCGTCGCTCGCCGCGCTGGCGGCGGCCGTGTTCGCGCCGGTGTTCGACGTGTTCCTGTTCGGCACGGGCCACAACCCGGTTGCGTGGGCCGTGCTCGCGATGAGCGTGCTGCTCATCTGGCGTCACCGCGGCAATATTTCGAAGCTGCTCGCGGGGCAGGAGAGCCGGATCGGCGACAAGAAGAAGGCGGCCGCGGACGGCGGCGCGCAGGACGGCGGGAAAGCCTGACGCAGCGGCGGTTGCCGCGTGCCGGGCGCGCCGCGTGTGCGGGGCCCGGCGTGATGACGGATCGGTGGCCGATCAGTCGCGGAAGTTGTTGAAGTCGAGCGGCGTATCGGTCACATCCTTGCGCAGCATCGCGATCACGCTCTGCAGATCGTCGCGCTTCGTGCCCGCCACGCGCACGGCGTCGCCCTGGATGCTCGCCTGCACCTTGATCTTGCTGTCCTTCACGAGCCGCACGATCTTCTTCGCGAGATCGCCCGTCACGCCTTTCTTCACGGTGACGATCTGCTTGACCTTGTCGCCGCCGATCTTCTCGACCTTGCCGTAGTCGAGGAAGCGCACGTCGACGTTGCGCTTGGCCAGCTTGTTGATCAGCACGTCCTTGACCTGGCCGAGCTTGAAATCGTCGTCGGCGAACAGCGTCAGCTCGCGCTCCTTCTGCTCGACGCGCGCGTCGGAGCCCTTGAAGTCGAAGCGCGTCGAAATTTCCTTGTTCGACTGCTCGATGGCGTTCTTCACTTCGATCATGTTCGCTTCGGAAACGACGTCGAACGATGGCATGGTTTTCTCCCTTGAGATGCGGGCACCCGGCTCGCGCGCGGGCACTCGCTATAATTGCGGACTGTTTGCCATTTTACCGATGCCCCTCCGTTTGCCCAAGGCCGGCCATGCGCCGCTCGGGCGGACGTGACCGCGAATGCCGATGCCCCCTGACGATTCCGCCCTGTCGCTGCTTCCCGACCATCCGCTTGCCGCACACAACACGTTCGGCATCGCCGCGACGGCGCGCTTTGCCGCGCGCATCACGCACGCGTCGCAGTTCGAGGCGCTGCATCGCGACGCGCGCGTCGCGAGCCTGCCGCGGCTCGTGCTCGGCGGCGGCAGCAATGTCGTGTTCACGCGCGATTTCGACGGTGTCGTGCTGCTCGACGAGATCGCGGGCCGCCGCGTCGTGCGCGAGGACGACGACGCGTGGTACGTCGAGGCCGGCGGCGGCGAGAACTGGCACGCATTCGTCGCGTGGACGCTCGAGCACGGGATGCCGGGCCTCGAGAACCTCGCGCTGATCCCGGGCACCGTCGGCGCCGCGCCGATCCAGAACATCGGCGCGTACGGCCTCGAGATGAAGGCGTATTTCGACTCGCTGGTCGCGGTCGAACTGGCGACGGGGCACAGCGAGCGCTTCGACGCCGCGCGCTGTGCGTTCGGCTATCGCGACAGTTTCTTCAAGCGGGAAGGGCGCGGCCGGTACGCGATCGTGTCCGTGACGTTCCGGTTGCCCAGGCAATGGACGCCGCGGCTCGGCTACGCGGACGTCACGCGCGAGCTCGACGCGCGCGGTATCGCGCCCGATGCGGCGACGCCGCGCGACGTGTTCGACGCGGTCGTCGCGATCCGCCGCGCGAAGCTGCCCGATCCGCTCGTGCTTGGCAACGCGGGCAGTTTTTTCAAGAATCCGGTGATCGATGCCGCGCAGTTCGATGCGCTGCGCACCCGCGCGCCCGAGGTCGTGTCGTATCCGCAGCCGGACGGGCAGGTCAAGCTTGCCGCCGGCTGGCTGATCGACCGCTGCGGCTGGAAGGGGCGTGCGCTGGGCGCGGCGGCCGTGCATGACCGCCAGGCGCTCGTGCTCGTCAATCGCGGCGGCGCGACCGGCGCCGACGTGCTCGCGCTCGCACAGGCGATCCAGCACGACGTGTTCGCGAAATTTGGCGTCGAGCTGGAGCCGGAGCCGGTCTGCCTGTAAGCCGGGCCAGGACACCCGCGTAACGGAACCGTGCCGGCTGTTGCCGGTTCCACACGGCGAATCGTCCGTTTTTCTCGAAGTACACCGTCATGTCCCGCATCGCGCCGCACCGCTCGGCGGCGATGCGCGCGTCGTTTCGTCCCGTCGCCCGTCCATCCACGCCGCCACGCCGCCGCTCCCATCATCCCCTTGACTCTCATTTAACCTTAAAGTTAAATGAGATCATGCATTCCACATCCGATCCCCTGTCCGCGGTGTTCGCTGCGCTGGCCGACCCTACCCGGCGCGCGATCCTGGTGCGGCTGGCCGAGGGCGCGGCGCCCGTCGGCGAACTGGCCCGGCCGTTCGACATGTCGGCGCCGGCGATTTCGAAGCACCTTCGCGTGCTGTCGGAGGCCGGGTTGATCGAGCGGGAAGTCAATGCGCGCTGGCGAATCTGCCGGTTGCGTGCGGACGGGATGCGCGATGCGCACGGGTGGCTCGAAGCCTATCGGCAATATTGGGAAGAGAGCCTCGATCGACTGACGGCGTTCGTCGAACAATCGTGCGCGGGCGGCACGGCCGGCGACGACGCCCCACCTCGGCGGGAGAAGTCATGAGTCAGGCAGCGACGTTTCATCTCGAATTGAACCGGTTCATCCGCGCGCCGCGCGAACGTGTTTTCGACGCGTTCACGAACGAAACCGCGCTGGCGACCTGGCATTGTCCGCGCGGGATGGGCGTGATCGAAGCAAGCGCCGACGCGCGGGTCGGCGGCAAGTACCGCATCGTGATGGGTGGGCGCGACGGTTCGCGCCACATCGCGGGCGGCGAATACCAGAAGGTCGATCGCGTCGACTTTCTGGCGTACACGTGGGCCTGGGAGGCCGGGGCGATGCCGGCCGACCTGAAGACGCTGATCGAGGTCACGTTCACCGACCAGGACGGCGGGACGCATCTGCACATGCGCCACAGCGGCTTTCCGAGCGAGGCCGAGCGCGATTCGCACATGGGCGGGTGGCAATCGGTGTTCAACCGGCTCAACGATCTGCTGGACCCGGAGGGCAGCGCGGGTACCGTCGTCGTGATCGGCGATCCGCGCAGCAGCTATTGCCGGACCGTGCGGATGGCGCTCGCGGAAAAGGGCGTCGCGTACACGTTGCAACCGCTGCCGCCGCATTCGCCGGAAGTGCTCGCGCATAACCCGTTCGGGCTCATCCCGGCATTCTGCGACGGTCCGATCGAGTTCTACGAAACGCGTGCGATCCTCGGCTATATCGACGAAGCGTTCGACGGCCCGAGCCTGCTGCCCCGGTGGGGCGCCACCGCGCATGCGCGCGGCGAGCAATGGATCAGCGTGATCAACTGCTATGCATACGACGCGATGGTGCGCCGCTACGTGCTGCAGTACGTGTTCCCGAAAGGCGAGAATGGCCAGCCTGATCGCGCGGTGATCGACGCGGCGCTGCCTGAAATCGACAAGCATCTGCAGGTGTTCGACGCCGCGTACGGCGGTCGCGATTACCTGGCCGGCAGCGAGTTGTCGATGGCGGATCTGTTCCTGGCGCCGATCCTGGCGTACGTGGGCATGTTCCCCGAAGGGGCGGAATTACTGCGGAAATACTCGAACGTCACGCGTGCGCAGGCGGTGATGCGTGAGCGGCCAAGCTTCGCCGCGACGCAGCCGGCGCCGGGCTGATGGGGGCATCGCCATGAGCGCGCCTGCCGCGCAGGTGGCGAGAAAATAAAAAGCGCCGGCTGTGCCGGCGCTTGTCGCTTGCGGCGAGGCCGCGCGTGTCAGTGCTTCAGCCGGCCGAGCAGCAGGAACTCCATCAGCGCCTTCTGCACGTGCAGGCGGTTTTCCGCCTCGTCCCACACGACGCTCTGCGGGCCGTCGATCACGCCGGCCGTCACTTCCTCGCCGCGGTGCGCGGGCAGGCAGTGCATGAACAGCGCGTCCGGGTTCGCGTGGCCCATCATTTCCTCATCGACGCACCAGTCGGCGAATGCCTGCTTGCGTGCCTCGTTCTCGGCCTCGAAGCCCATGCTCGTCCACACGTCAGTCGTCACGAGATCGGCACCCTTGCACGCTTCGTTCGGGTCGTCGCATACCTCGTAGAACGGCGCGCTGTCGGGCGCCACCAGCTTCATGTCGAGCGTGTAGCCGGGCGGCGTCGACAGGCGCAGCTTGAAGCCGAGGATCTGCGCGGCTTCGATCCACGTATAGAGCATGTTGTTCGCGTCGCCGACCCACGCGACGGTCTTGCCGGCGATCGGGCCGCGGTGCTCGTAGTACGTGAAGATGTCGGCGAGCACCTGGCACGGGTGGTATTCGTTGGTCAGGCCGTTGATCACCGGCACGCGGGAGTTGTCCGCGAAGCGCTGGATGATCTCCTGCTCGAACGTACGGATCATGATGATGTCGACCATCCGCGAGATCACCTGCGCGGAATCCTCGACCGGCTCGCCGCGGCCGAGCTGCGTGTCGCGGGTGCTCATGAACACGGCGTGGCCGCCGAGCTGGAAGATCCCGGCTTCGAACGACAGGCGCGTGCGCGTCGAGTTCTTCTCGAAGATCATCGCGAGCGTGCGGTCGTGCAGCGGGTGATAGGTCTCGTAGTTCTTGAACTTGCGCTTCAGGATACCCGTGCGTTCGAGCACGTACTCGTAGTCTTCCAGCGAGAAATCCTTGAACTGCAGGTAGTGACGAATGGTTTTGGCGGTCATGAAGCGAGATACGGCGGGTTTCACCCGGCAGCGAGGCCGGACGGCGCCACCGTCGGGTGTGGATAACTCAAAGCAGCATAAAGGATTTTCCGTGCTTTGACGAGCCACGGAGAGAAACGGGGCGCGATCTCGTCGCGCCGTCGGCAGCACGGGAAGCGGGGCCTCGGAACGACGCGCGATGGCGCGCTGCGGTATAATCCAAAAGTTTTCTCCAGCCCGGCAGGCAAGCCTCATCGCGCTCTGCCGGACACAAGCCGTGCGCTGCACAAATCCGGTGCAGTACACCGGCGGCGCGCTCCGACGCCCCGTTTTCGGGATATCGGATGGCTTGTGCCGCCGTTCATTCCAGCTTTGTGTTCGCGTATCCAGGCGCCGTCGCCTGGGCATCGCCGGGCCGTCACTTGGGTAACCACATGGCTGAAACCCCTCCGACCGAATTTTTCATCCAGGGCATCACGAAAGACGGGAAAAAGTTTCGCCCGAGCGACTGGTCGGAACGTCTGGCCGGTGTGATGGCCTGCTTCGGGCCGGGGGCGAGCGGGCCGAATGCGCGTCTCAAGTATTCGCTGTACGTGCGCCCGACGATGCTCGGCGACCTGAAGTGCGTGATCCTCGATTCCCGGCTGCGCGACATCGAGCCGATGGCTTTCGATTTCGTGCTGAATTTCGCGAAGGACAACAACCTCGTCGTCACCGAGGCGTGTGAACTGCCGGACTACAGCGCGAAGAAATGATGCCGACGGGCGAGGGCGCCTGCTGCGCCCGCCCTGGCTGTCGTCGGCCGGCGAGATGTCCGGACGACAGACGACAAAAAAGCCCGCCTAGGCGGGCTTTTTTGCGATCGCAGGAAACAGGAGCGCCCGCGTGGGCGGGCGCACCGGAGTTACGCTGCTGCCTGCAGGCCCTTGACGGCTGCGGCCAGGCGGCTCTTGCTGCGAGCGGCCTTGTTCTTGTGAACGATCTTCTTGTCGGCGATCGTGTCGATCGTCTTCACGGCAGCCTTGAACAGATCGGCAGCCTTTGCGTGGTCGCCGGCTTCAACAGCCTTGCGAACCGACTTGATCGCGGTACGGAATTTCGAGCGCAGCGCCGAGTTGTGCGAGTTTGCCTTCGCGGCCTGGCGGGCGCGCTTGCGTGCTTGTGCGGAGTTAGCCATGACGGTTCCTTATCCTGTCCTGTTTCCAGAGCTTGGAGCCTGACGGCCAAGCGCTGCTTTTCGATCCGTCCCCTGAGAACGATTGCCCAGGGGCGCATAAAAAAACGGTGAGTTTAACCGAGGCCGGGACATGAAAACGGCAGTTGCCGTGCATGTACGAGCCCAGAAACCGGCGATTATAGCAACAAAATCAAGCGAGTGGCAAGCTTGAAGTGATTCCCGTCGGAAGGGACGCCGGCGGCGTGCGTGCTTTTCGGCTTCGGTCCGTGCCGGGCCACGCAACGTCCGTATAATAAGCGCCCCATGAATCTATTCCGAGCCCTGCTGACGGTCAGCGGCTTCACGCTGCTGTCGCGCGTGACCGGACTGGCCCGCGAGACGCTGATCGCCCGTGCGTTCGGTGCCAGTCAATACACCGACGCGTTCTACGTCGCCTTCCGTATCCCGAACCTGCTGCGCCGCCTGTCCGCCGAGGGCGCGTTCTCGCAGGCGTTCGTGCCGATCCTCGCCGAGTTCAAGAACCAGCAGGGGCACGATGCCACGAAGGCGCTCGTCGACGCGATGTCGACCGTGCTTGCGTGGGCGCTTGCCGTGCTGTCGGTCCTCGGGATCTTCGGCGCGTCGTGGGTCGTGTTCGCGGTCGCGTCCGGCCTGCACACCGACGGGCAGGCGTTCCCGCTCGCGGTCACGATGACGCGGATCATGTTCCCCTACATCGTGTTCATTTCGCTGACGACGCTCGCGTCCGGCGTGCTGAACACGTACAAGAGCTTCTCGCTGCCCGCGTTCGCGCCGGTGCTGCTCAACGTCGCGTTCATCGGCGCGGCCGTGTTCGTCGCGCCGCACCTGAAGGTGCCGGTATACGCGCTTGCGTGGGCCGTCATCGTCGGCGGCGTGCTGCAGTTCCTCGTGCAACTGCCGGGCCTGAAGAAGATCGACATGGTGCCGCTGATCGGCCTGAACCCGCTGCGCGCGCTGCGTCACCCCGGCGTGAAGCGCGTGCTCGCGAAGATGGTGCCCGCGACGTTCGCGGTGTCGGTCGCGCAGCTGTCGCTGATCATCAACACCAACATCGCGTCGCGGCTCGGGCAGGGCGCCGTGTCGTGGATCAACTACGCCGACCGCCTGATGGAATTTCCGACGGCGCTGCTCGGCGTCGCGCTTGGCACGATCCTGCTGCCGAGCCTGTCGAAGGCGCACGTCGACGCCGATTCGCACGAGTATTCGGCGCTGCTCGACTGGGGGCTGCGCGTCACGTTCCTGCTCGCGGCGCCGAGCGCGCTCGCGTTGTTCTTCTTCGCGACGCCGCTCACCGCGACCCTGTTCAACTACGGCAAGTTCGACGCGCATACCGTCACGATGGTCGCGCGCGCGCTCGCGACCTACGGGATCGGCCTCGTCGGCATCATCCTGATCAAGATCCTCGCGCCGGGCTTCTATGCGAAGCAGGACATCAAGACGCCCGTGAAGATCGCGATCGGCGTGCTGATCGTCACGCAGATCTCGAACTACGTGTTCGTGCCGCTGATCGGCCACGCGGGCCTCACGCTGAGCATCGGCGTCGGCGCGTGCCTGAACTCGCTGCTGCTGTTCATCGGGCTGCGCAAGCGCGGCATCTACCAGCCGTCGCCGGGCTGGCTGCGCTTCTTCGTGCAGCTGATCGGTGCGACGCTCGTGCTCGCGGGCCTGATGCACTGGTTCTCGATCGCCTTCGACTGGACCGGGATGCGCGCGCAGCCGCTCGATCGCATCGCGCTGATGGCCGCGTGCCTCGTGCTGTTCGCTGCACTATATTTCGGTATGTTGTGGGTGATGGGCTTCAAATACGCTTACTTCAGAAGGCGCGCCAAGTGACGACCGCTATGACCCGCGTCCTCGACTACTTCAGCACGCTCGTGGCGGACGACGACAGCCTGCCCGTCACGGAAACCGCGCTGTCGCTGGCGCAGGACGCGTATCCCGACCTCGACCTGCAGGGCACGCTGGCCGAACTCGACATGCTGGCGGCACGGCTGAGCCGGCGGCTCGCCGACGATGCGGACCTGAAGGGCCGTGTCGCCGCGCTGAACGACTTCTTCTTCCGCGAGCTGGGCTTCGCGTGCAATCACAACGACTACTACGACCCCGATAACAGCCACCTGAACGCGGTGCTGAAGCGGCGGCGCGGGATCCCGATCTCGCTGTCGGTGCTGTATCTGGAGCTCGCCGAACAGATCGGCGTGCCGGCGCGCGGCGTGTCGTTCCCCGGTCACTTCCTGCTGCGCGTGACGCTGCCGGACGGTGACCTGATCATTGATCCGACCAATGGCCATTCGCTGTCCGAAGCCGAGATGGTCGAGATGCTCGAGCCGTACGTCGCACGCGCGGCCGGTGCGGTCGACAGCGCGTTGCGCGCGCTGCTGCAGCCCGCGACGAGCCGCGAGATCATTGCGCGGATGCTGCGCAACCTGAAGACGATCTATCTGCAGACGGAACGCTGGCAGCGGCTGCTCGCGGTGCAGCAGCGCCTCGTGATCCTGTTGCCCGAGCAGCTCGACGAGGTGCGCGATCGCGGTTTCGCGTATGCGCGGCTCGACTACCTGCGCCCCGCGCTCGAGGATCTCGAGCAGTATCTCGGCGAGCGGCCGGATGCGGACGACGCGACCGTCGTCGAGTCGCAGGTCACCGAACTGCGGCAGCGGATGCAGCGCGACGGCGAGGACTGAGCCGGCGCGCGACTGCCGGAGCCTCGAATCAAAAACGCCCGCATCGCGGGCGTTTTTTCATCGGCGCTTACTTCGGCTGCATCCGGATCGCGCCGTCGAGGCGGATCACCTCGCCGTTGAGCATCGGATTCTCGACGATCTGCCGCACCAGCATCGCGTATTCGGCCGGTTTGCCGAGCCGCGGCGGGAACGGCACCATCGCGCCGAGCGCGTCCTGCACGTCCTGCGGCATGCCGAGCAGCATCGGCGTTTCGAACAGGCCGGGCGCGATCGTCATCACGCGGATGCCGCTGCGCGACAGGTCGCGCGCGATCGGCAGCGTCATGCCCGCGACACCGGCCTTCGAGGCCGCGTACGCGGCCTGGCCGATCTGCCCGTCGAACGCGGCGACCGACGCGGTGCTGACGATCACGCCGCGCTCGCCTTCCGCCGTCGGTGCGGTTGCGGCCATCGCGGCGGCCGCGAGCCGGATCATGTTGAACGTGCCGACGAGGTTCACGTTGATCGTTTTCGCGAACACGTCGAGCGGATGCGCGCCGTCCTTGCCGACCGTTTTCGCGGCGGGCGCGATGCCCGCGCAGTTCACGAGGCCGCGCAGCGTGCCCGCACGCGTCGCCGCGTCGACGGCCGCCTGCGCGTCGGCCTCGCTCGAGACGTCGCAGCGCACGAACTCACCGCCCAGCTCGGTCGCGAGCGCGACGCCCGCCGCTTCGTTCAGGTCGGCGAGCACGACCTTGCCGCCTGCCTGCGCGAGCATCCGGGCCGTTCCGGCGCCGAGGCCCGATGCACCACCCGTGATCAGAAAGACGTTGCCGCGAATCTCCATGACTGCCTCCTTTGTCGACCGCCCTTAGCGCTTTAGCGCTTAGGGAGGTCCCATGCAAAGCGTCGACCGCCCTTAGCGCTTTAGCGCTTAGGGAGGGAGTCGACCGCCCTTAGCGCTTAGGGAGGTCCCATGCAAAGCGTCGACCGCCCTTAGCGCTTTAGCGCTTAGGGAGGTCCCATGCAAAGCGTCGACCGCCCTTAGCGCTTTAGCGCTTAGGGAGGTCCCATGCAAAGCGTCGACCGCCCTTAGCGCTTTAGCGCTTAGGGAGGTCCCATGCAAAGCGGTGGTTCCGTTCGATGCCGGGCACACCCGTTCGACCGATTGTACGGGGCGCCGTCGCGCGGCCGAAAAAAAGCCGCCCGGAAAGGGCGGCTTGCGGATGCGCGATGCGCTGCTTACTTCAGCGCGTCAAACGCGCGCTCGCGGATTTCCTCGACGCTGCCGAGGCCCGAGATCTTGCGATACTGCGGGGCCTTCAGGCCGTTTTCCTCGCCGCGCTGCGCCCAGTCGCCGTAGTACTTGATCAGCGGCTTGGTCTGCGCTTCGTACACTTCGAGACGCTTCTTGACGGTTTCTTCCTTGTCGTCGTCGCGCTGGATCAGCGGTTCGCCCGTCACGTCGTCCTGGCCCTCGACCTTCGGCGGGTTGAACTTGACGTGGTACGTGCGGCCCGATGCCGGGTGCGTGCGGCGGCCGCTCATGCGCTCGATGATTTCCGAGAACGGGACGTCGATCTCGAGCACGTAGTCGATCGCGACGCCGGCTTCCTTCATCGCGTCAGCCTGCGCGATCGTGCGCGGGAAGCCGTCGAACAGGTAGCCGTTCGCGCAATCGGATTCCTTCAGGCGCTCCTTGACGAGGCCGATGATCAGGTCATCCGTCACGAGCTTGCCTTCATCCATGAAGCGCTTCGCTTCGATGCCGAGCGGCGTGCCGGCCTTCACGGCCGCGCGCAGCATGTCGCCCGTCGAGATTTGCGGGATGCCGAACTTTTCCTTGATGAAGTTTGCCTGGGTGCCCTTTCCCGCGCCGGGTGCACCCAACAGGATCAAACGCATGGTGATATCTCCAAGTATGTAGATTCGTGTGGCGAGCTTCGAAGGCGTCGGCGACAGTGTGCGCGGGGCTTGCCTGGCGCGCGGCGGGCTGGTCTGATGCGGCGCGTCGGCTTTGGCGACGCGCGGCTGCCGGCAGGGCCGCGGGCGGGGTCAAGCGAGAACGCGCTGGTCACGGACGGCTCGCACAATCGCCTGATTATGCCACGGGTTATTTTGAACCCGGCTGAAAAAGGGCCTGCACGCGCGCGAGATCGGCCGGCGTGTCGATTCCGGCTTCGGGCGCTTGCTCGGTGATCAGCACTGCGATGCGCTCGCCATGCCAGATCGCGCGCAGCTGTTCGAGTTGCTCGGCCTGTTCGATCGGCGCCTGCGCGAGCGTCGGATACGTGCGCAGGAAACGCGCGCGATACGCATAGAGGCCGATGTGCCGGTAGACCGGAAACGCAGGGGCCGGCATGGCCGCGACGTCGGGCCAGTGCGGCTGGTACGCGTCGCGGCTCCACGGAATCGGCGCGCGCGAGAAGTACAGCGCGACGCTCTGCGCGTCGAGCGCGACCTTCACGACGTTCGGGTTGAACACGTCGGCCGCGGCGTGAATCGGGTGGGCGGCGGTCGCGATCGCGCACGCCGGATGCGCGGCCAGGTGCGACGCTACGTCGCGCACCAGCACGGGGTCGATCAGCGGCTCGTCGCCCTGTACGTTGACGACGACGGTGTCGTCGCTCCACCCGAACGTCGCCGCGACTTCCGCGAGCCGGTCGGTGCCGGACGGATGGTCGGCGCGCGTCAGCACCGCTTCGAAACCGTGATCGCGCGCAGCGTCGAGCACGCTCTGCGCGTCGGACGCGACCAGCACCTGCTGCGCGCCCGCTTCGCGCGCGCGCTCGGCGACGCGTACGACCATCGGCTTGCCGCCGAGATCGGCGAGCGGCTTGTTCGGGAGCCGCGTCGACGCGAGCCGGGCGGGAATGACGGCGATGAAGGGTTGCGGGTGAGTCATCGGGGGAGCGGTGAGAAGGTCGGGGCGGGCGGCGCGTCGGGAGCCGGCGCCCGGCGGGGTTCGGCGAGCCGGCCGCGGGTGGGCCGCGGCCGGGGCGTCGTCGGGCGGCTTAGCGGCCGGCCGGGTCGACCGGCGTGCCTTCGACGGTCTGGCGTGCTTCGTCGACGAGCATCACGGGGATGCCGTCGCGGATCGGGTACGCGAGCTTGTCCGCGTTGCAGATCAGCTCCTGCGCGGCACGGTCATAGTGGAGCGGGCCTTTGCAGATAGGGCACACAAGGATTTCAAGCAGGCGAGCGTCCACGGAGTTTCTCCACAACGAGGGCAATGAGGCGAGGGTCGAGCGCGGCTTCGACGGGGACCACCCACAGTCGAGCGTCGCGCCAGGAAGCGCCCAATTTTACTGCATCCTTCTCGGTGATCAGGATCGCGTCGACGGCGTCGTCGACGAACGGATTGTCGGCGAACGCGTAGTGGTCGGGCAGCGCACGGGTTGCCGGCGCGAGACCGGCCGCGCGCAGCGTCGCGAAGAAGCGTTCCGGCGCGCCGATGCCGGCCGCCGCGAGCACGCGTTCGTGCGCGAACTGCGACAGCGGGCGGCGCAGCGCGGGCTGGTCGAGGTGCCACGCGGCGCCCGGCGTGAGCGCGAGCGAGTAGGTGTCGGGCCATGGCGGCAGCGCGCCGCTGTACGGATCGTTGACGAGCGTCGCGTCGCGGTGCCGCGACAGCGGCTCGCGCAGCGGCCCGGCCGGCAGCAGGAAGCCGTTGCCGCCGAGCCGGTGGTCGAACACGACGAGCTCGACCGTGCGTGCGAGGCGGTAGTGCTGGAGGCCGTCGTCGCTGACGATCACGTCGACGTCCGGATGCGCGGCGCGCAGCGCCTGCGCGGCCGCGACGCGATCGGGGCATACCCAGACGGGCGCGCCGGTGCGGCGCGCGATCAGCAGCGGTTCGTCGCCGGCCGCGCTCGCGCGCGACGCGGGTGTGACGGCGGTCGGCACCGTCACGTTCGCGCCGTAGCCGCGCGACACGACACCCGGCGTGAAGCCGGCCGCGCGCAACGCGTCGACGAGCGCGATCACGGTCGGCGTCTTGCCGGTGCCGCCGACGGTCACGTTGCCGACCACGACGACGGGCACACCGACGTCGACCGGCTTTTTCCAGCCCTGCGCATACGCGGTGCGCCGCAGCGCCGCGCACAGGCCGAACACGCACGCGAACGGCGTGAGCGCCCACGCGAGCGCGCCGCGCCGCTGCCATTCGCGTGTCAGGCGCGCTTCGAGCCGGGCGAGCGGGCCGCCGGGCGCGCTCATCGGGCCGGGCGCGGCGCGTGGTGCGCCGCGGCGTGGGACGGATTCGTCAAGGCGGATTCTCCGTTGGGCGGCGCATGCCGCGGGGTCTGCGGAAGGCGGCACTCTAGCGCGCCGCAGGCGGACGCGGCAAGCGCGACCGGCCGACGCAGCCTGCGGGGCCGGATCGCGGCGGCCTGTGGACAACTCTGTGAAAAACTCCCCGGTCGATCGCCTCAAACGCCCGCCGGGCGGGCCTCGAATCGGATGTGAATGATTTCGAAAGGTTTAAAAATCTATAAAAATCAATGTGTTATGACGAATTGTCTGGATTTTTAGGCGGTTTCAAAGCGTTTGAGCCGGATCGTTGCCAGAATGTGGACACCTTCCGCGCGTCGCGGCGAATGCGGCCGGCGCTGGACGTCGCGCGCGTGTCGGACTATCGTGTCGCCGCCAGCATTCATCCGACCGCCCATGCCTTCCGACTCTCCTTTTTCCGCACCCGGCGCGACGCGCGGCGGTGACGAAGTGATTCCCGTTTCGGCGCTCAATCGCGCGATTTCGACGATGCTCGAGCGTTCGTTTCCGCTGCTGTGGATATCGGGCGAAGTGTCGAATTTCACGCGTGCCGCGAGCGGCCACTGGTATTTCTCGATCAAGGACCAGCAGGCGCAGATGCGCTGCGTGATGTTCCGCGGCCGTGCGCAATACGCGGAATTTACGCCGCGCGAAGGCGACCGGATCGAGGTGCGCGCGGTCGTCACGATGTACGAGCCGCGCGGCGAAGTGCAGCTCAACGTCGAGGCCGTGCGGCGCACCGGGCAGGGGCGCCTGTACGAGGCGTTCCTGCGGCTGAAGGCGCAACTCGAGGGCGAGGGGCTCTTCGCGCCCGAGCGCAAGCGGCCGCTGCCGGCCCACCCGCGCGCGATCGGCATCGTCACGTCGCTGCAGGCCGCCGCGCTGCGCGACGTGCTGACCACGCTCGCGCGCCGCGCGCCGCATATTCCGGTGATCGTCTATCCGGCGCCCGTGCAGGGCGCCGGTTCCGCCGAAAAGCTCGTCGCGGCCGTCCAGGCCGCGAATGCGCGGCGCGAGGTCGACGTGCTGCTGGTCTGCCGCGGCGGCGGTTCGATCGAGGATCTGTGGTCGTTCAACGACGAAGCGCTGGCGCGCGCGATCGCGGCGAGCGAGCTGCCGGTCGTCAGCGGCGTCGGGCACGAAACCGATTTCACGATCGCGGATTTCGCGGCCGACCTGCGCGCGCCCACGCCGACCGGCGCGGCCGAACTCGCGAGCCCGCAGCGCGCGCTGCTGCTGCGCGAGGTCGACGAGCGTCAGCGTGCGCTCGCGCGCGGCATCGAACGCATGCTCGAACAGCGCGCGCAGCAGCTCGACTGGCTCGCGCGCCGGCTCGTGAGCCCGGCCGAGCGGCTGCAGCGGCAGCGCACGCATGTCGAGCAGCTCGCGGTGCGGCTCGCGTCGGCGGCCTCGCGGCCGGTGCGCGACGCGCGCGCGCGGTTTGCGCTCGCGCAGTTGCGCTGGCAGCGCGCGCGGCCCGATCCGTCGCAGGCGCGCCAGGCGCTCGCGGGGCTGTCGCAGCGTCTCGCGGTTGCGTTGCAGCGCCGTCACGAACGCGACACGGCACGTGTGTCAGCCTGTGCGGCACGGCTCGAGGTGCTGAGCCCGCAGCGCACGCTCGAACGCGGTTATGCGGCGCTCATCGACGCGCAGACCGGCCGCGCGGTGCGCGCGCCGAGCGCGCTGAAGCCGCAGCGCCGCCTGACCGTGCATCTGGCCGAAGGCTCGGCCGACGTGTCGCTCGCCGACGTGCAGCCGCGCTTGACCGATACGATCTGAGCGGGCCGGCGTAAGCGAAACGCAGGTCCCGCAGCGCACGCGCGACGCACGGGAACGGATGCCGCGCATCGTCGGTTCGTCCGGCCGGACGATGCGCAAACATCGCTTTTCCGCATACCGCGGATAAATGGCCCGTGAGTTTGCGGGGTTATTCGTCCTCGCCTACAATCGGACGCTCGGCAGCATTCAACACAAGCCCCCCTACATACTCAACGAAGGAATCGCCATGGCTCATACGCTCCCGCCGCTCCCGTACGCTGAAGACGCACTCGCGCCGACCATCTCGCTCGAGACGATCCAGTACCACTACGGCAAGCATCATCAGGCTTATGTGACGAACCTGAACAATCTGATCCCGGGCACGGAATTCGAGAACCTGTCGCTGGAAGAGATCGTCAAGAAGTCGTCGGGCGGCATCTTCAACAACGCCGCGCAAATCTGGAACCACACGTTCTTCTGGAACAGCCTGTCGCCGAACGGCGGCGGCGCACCGACGGGCGCGCTGGGCGACGCGATCAACGCGAAGTGGGGCTCGTACGACGCATTCAAGGAAGCGTTCACGAAGGCTGCGGTCGGCACGTTCGGTTCGGGCTGGGCATGGCTCGTGAAGAAGGCGGACGGTTCGCTCGACATCGTGTCGACGAGCAACGCCGCCACGCCGCTGACGACCGCCGACAAGGCGCTGCTGACGATCGACGTGTGGGAACACGCGTACTACATCGACTACCGCAACGCACGTCCGAAGTTCGTCGAAGCGTTCTGGAACATCGTGAACTGGGACTTCGCAGCGAAGAACTTCGCGTAAGGTCCGGCACCTGCGCGCCGCCATGGCGCGCGGTACCCAGAAAAAGCCCTCGAAACGAGGGCTTTTTTGTTTTTGTCCGGCACGATCGTGGCGTTCCTGCCGGATCAGGCGACCAGGCCGAGCACCCAGCCGAGCGTCGCGCTCGCGATCACGACGGCCCACGGTGGCACGCGCCAGAACGACAGCGCGACGAACGCGACGAGCGCCGCGGCCAGGTCGCGCGGCGACATGATCGTGTCGGTCCAGACCGGGTGATAGAGCGCGGCGAGCAGCAGCCCGACGACGGCCGCGTTCACGCCCGCGAGCGCAGCCTGCATGCGTGTGCTTCCGCGCAGGCGTTCCCAGAACGGCGCCGTACCGGCAACGAGCAGGAACGACGGCGCGAAGATCGAGACGAGCGCGATCGTGCCGCCGAGCCAGCCGTTCGGCGCGTCGCGCAGCGAAGCGCCGAGGAATGCCGCGAACGTGAACAGCGGCCCCGGTACGGCCTGTGCGAGCCCGTAACCGGCGAGGAACGCCGAATCGTCGACCCAGCCGGGCGCGACCACGGCCGCCTGCAGCAGCGGCAGCACCACGTGCCCGCCGCCGAACACGAGCGCGCCCGTGCGGAAGAACGCCTCGACGACGGCGAGCGTATCCGAGCGGAGCGCACGGGCCGCGAACGGCAGCGCGACGAGCAGCGTCGCGAACAGCGCAAGCCACAACACGCCCGCACGGCGCGACACGTGCAGCGGCAACGGATCGTGGGCGTCGCGTGCCGGTTGCGGCAGCAGCACGAAGCCGACCGCACCGGCCGTGCCGATCACCGCGACCTGTGTCCATGAGGCCGGCGCAAGCAGCGCGACGCACGCCGCCGCGGCCATCAGCGTGACGCGGCGCGCATCCGGGCACAGCGTGCGCGCCATGCCCCAGACCGCTTGCGCGATCACGGCGACCGACACGATGCGCAGCCCGTGCAGCGCGCCGGCTTCGATCGGTGCGCCTGTCGCATGAACGCCGAGCGCGAACAGGATCATCAGCAGCGCCGACGGCATCGTGAAGCCGAGCCACGCGGCGAGCATCCCTGCATAGCCGGCGCGCGCGAGCCCGATCGCCATTCCGACCTGACTGCTCGCAGGCCCCGGCAGAAACTGGCATAACCCGACGAGATCCGCATACGTGCGTTCGGTGAGCCAGCCGCGCCGCGTGACGAATTCGGCGCGAAAGTAGCCGAGATGCGCGACCGGGCCGCCGAACGACGTGAGGCCGAGCCGCAGGAACGCGACGAACACGGGCCAGGGGTCACGGGAGGGGGCGGGGAGGGTCGACGTGTTCAAGACGGCGTGCGGGATGGACGGAACGAGCCGCCACGATAGCGCAACGCGGCGACGGCGGGGGTGTCTCGGTGCGGCCGCTGCGTGGCGTTCAGTGCGAACCGTCGCCCAGCCCGCTCGCGCGGCGCAGCGCGTCGACGTCGACGAGCTCGATTTCCCCGACATGCAAGCGCACGACGCCGTCGGCCTGCAGTGCCTTCAGCAACTGGTTGGTGGTCTGCCGCGTCAGCGACAGCATCGACGCGAGGGTTTCCTGCGACAGCCGGACGCGCGTGCGCCCGGCGCTGATGCCGCCGTAGCCGTCGGCGATCATCAGCAGGCGGGCGGCGAGCCGCTGCGCGGCCGGCATCACGCTCATCGCTTCGACGGTCAGGAAGCTCAGGCGCAGCTTTTGCGCCATCAGCAGCGCGAATTGCCGCCAGTGTTGCGGCGTCGCGTCGAGAATCGCAAGCAGCGCGGCCTGCGGAACGTGCAGCAGCAGCGCATCGTCGAGCGCGATCGCGTCGTGCGTGCGCGGCTGGCCGTCGAACAGCGCGATCTCGCCGAACCAGGTGACCGGCTCGGCCACCGTCAGCAGCGCTTCCTTGCCCTGCGGGTCGACCGCACCTATCGTGAGTGAACCGGCCAGTACCGCGTACAGCCCGCACGGCGGGTCGCCGCGCCGGAACAGCGCGTGGCCGGCCGGCAGGCGGCGCAGCGCCGCACCGGCGAGCAGGTCCGCGCGCAACGCGGGCGGCAGCGCGGCGAACCACGGGTTCGCTTCGATCTGCGGCAGGTAGGGGGCGAGCGACGAGGGCATGGGCACGCGATGTCGGGTAGCTGACAGAGGTTCTCGGACGTGACGCGCATCATAGCGCTCAACGACCGACCAGGAGACGCCATGAAGACGCTCGAAGACCACCTTTCCCAGTATGCGGCCTACCATCGCGACGCGCGCAACATCGCGACGCATCTGGTCGGGATCCCGATGATCGTGTTCGCGGTCGAGGTGCTGCTGTCGCGGCCGGCGATCGGGATGCTGGCCGGCGTCGCGCTGTCGCCGGCGCTGCTGCTTGCCGTCGCGTTCGCGGCGTTCTACCTGCGTCTCGACCTGCGGTTCGGGATCGTGATGACCGCGCTGTTCGCGCTCGGCCTGTGGGCCGCGCAGGCGCTCGCATTGCTGCCGACCGCGCAATGGCTCGCGATCGGCATCGGCGCGTTCGTCGTTGGCTGGATCGTGCAGTTCGTCGGGCACTGGTTCGAAGGGCGCAAGCCTGCGTTCGTCGACGACCTGGTCGGCCTGATGGTCGGGCCGCTGTTCGTCGTCGCCGAAGTCGCGTTCTTCGCGGGGCTGCGCGGCGACGTGCGCCGCGAAGTCGAGCGGCGGGCCGGCCCCGTGCACGGCGGCGCGCACTCGCATGTCTGACGCGCCGGTCTGCGTGTTCGGCGCGGGCGCCGTCGGTTGTTATCTCGGCGGCCGGCTCGCGGCGGCCGGCGCGAACGTCACGCTCGTCGGCCGCGCGCGGATTGGCGACGCGATTCATTTGCACGGGCTCACGCTGACCGACCAGCGCGGCTATCGTGCGACGCTCGCGCCGGCCGATGTTGCGTTCTCGACCGATCCGGCGGCCGCGGCTACCGCGCGGCTCGTGCTCGTCGCGGTGAAGTCGGCCGCGACGCGCGATGCCGCGGCGCAGCTCGCCGGCGTGCTGCGGCCCGGCACGGTCGTCATCAGTTTCCAGAACGGCCTGCACAACGCCGACGTGCTGCGCGACGCGCTGCCGCAAGCGACCGTGCTGGCCGGCATGGTGCCGTTCAACGTGATCGAGCGCGAGCCCGGCGCATTCCACCAGGGTTCGGCCGGTGCGCTCGCGGCCGACGCGTCGCCCGCGCTGCAACCGTTCGCCGGCGCATTCGCGCGCGCCGGGCTGCCGCTCGCGCTGCATCGCGACATGCCGGCCGTGCAGTGGGCGAAGCTGCTGCTCAACCTGAACAACGCGGTCAATGCGCTCGCGAACCTGCCGCTGCGCGACGAACTCGCGCAACGCGCGTACCGGCGCTGCGTCGCGCTCGCGCAGCGCGAAGCGCTGCACTGGCTGGCGCATGCCGCGATCCGGCCCGCGCGGCTGACGCCGTTGCCGGCCGCGTGGATCCCGGCCGTGCTCGAGCTTCCCGATGCCGCGTTTCGCTTGCTTGGCGGCCGGATGCTCGCGATCGATCCGCTCGCGCGTTCGTCGATGTCCGACGATCTCGCGGCGCGCCGTGCGACGGAAGTCGAGTGGATCAACGGCGAGGTCGTGCGGCTGGCCGCACGCTTCGGTGCGCAGGCGCCCGTCAATGCGCGGCTGTGCGCGCTAGTCCACGACGCGGAAAGCGCCGCGGCGCGCCCGGCCTGGCGCGGCGATGCGCTGTGGGCCGAGTTGACTGCGCAGACGCCGCGCACGGGCGACGTGCGGGCCGCATAGCGGCGGGATTGACTCGCCGTCGCGCGGGTCGGGCGGCGCGACGTCACTTCAGCCGCGCAACGGCTAAGATGCGAGGTGCGCCATACGACGCCTATGCGGAGCAATCACCATGGTGGATCGCCCGACTCTCGACGCCTACGATGCCCATGCCGCGCAATACGCGCAGGACTGGCTCGACCAGGCCGCACCCGACGACATGTACGCGCTGCTCGAACAGCATTTCTCGCCCGGACCGACCGCCGACGTCGGCTGCGGAGCGGGGCGCGACACGGCGTGGCTCGCTTCGCGCGGCTTCGACGTGCGCGGCTACGACGCGAGCGCCGCGCTGCTCGACGAGGCGCGGCGGCACCATCCGGACCTGACTTTCGAACTGGCCGCGCTGCCGGCGCTGGCCGGCGTGCCGTCCGGCGCGTTTCGCAACGTGCTGTGCGAAACGGTCGTCATGCACCTCGAACAGGCTGACGCGTCGGCCGCCGCCGCGCGGCTGGCCGATCTGCTGATGCCGGGCGGCACGTTGTACCTGAGCTGGCGGGTGGCCGGAAACGGCGTGTTGCGCGACGAGCGCGGCCGCCTCTATACGCCGCTTGACTCGGCGCGGATGCATGCGGCGCTCGGCGCCGGCATGCGCGTGATCGACGAGCATGAGGTCGTCAGCGCTTCGTCCGGCAAGCGCGTGCACCGGCTGATCGTGCGCAAGGTGGCCGGCGCCGCGTGAATGCGGCGCGCCGGCGCGTTCATTCGCGGTTGAGCGCCGCTTCCCAGTTGATGTCGACGCAGAGTACCTGCATGCCGGTCGCGACGGGTGCCGCGATCGACGCGGTCACGCACAGGTGCGCCTCGTTGATCGACAGGTAGGGCGACGTCAGGTGCACGCGGCCCGGCGCGCGCATCGCGTCGATGAAGTACGGGCGGCGCTCCCAGCTCGCCCCCTCGGAATGCAGCAGCGGCCGGAAGCGCTTGGCGCGCTGCGAGACGCTGCCGCGTGCCAGCACGTTGTCGCCGATCTGGCGGCCCGACGCGTCGAGCAGGAAGCAGCGCGCGGTTTCGGGCAGCCCGAGCACGGCGGCGGCCGCATCGGTGAGCGGCGCGCCTGCGCTGAGCTTCTGGCTCGCTTCCTCGAGCGCGGCGACGTACGGCGCGAGCCGTTCGGCCTGGGTGCGCTCGCGCTGCGCGACGCGCAGCCGCAGCGCGGCCGACAGCGTATCCATGCAGCCCGCGGCGGCCTGCGGCTGCACGGGGTCGACGCTCGGCCCCGCGAAATACTGGCCCTGCACGAAGTCGACGTCGCACTCGAGCGCGATCAACGCATCGCGCTCGGTCGCGAGCCCGCCCATCAGCACGAGCTGGCCGGATTCGTGCAGCAGCGACACGAGTCCCGGCAGCACGCGTTCAAGATGCGAGTGCTCACTCGCTTGTGCGAGGATGCCGCGATCGAGCGTGACGATGTCGGGATGCAGGTGCCACACGCGGTCGATGTTCGAATGTTTCGCGCCGAAGCCGACGAGCGCGATCAGGAAACCGGCCTTGCGCAGCCCGTCGACGATCGCCGCGTAGCGCGGCGTCTCGCCCCCCGCCTGTTCCGGCACCTCGAGCACCACGCGGTGCGGCGGCAGCCCGAGCGCCTTCAGGTTCGCGAGCAGCGCGTCGCCGTAGACGGTATCCATCAGCGCGGCCGGATGCAGGCTCAGGAAGAGCCATTCGTCGTGGCTGTCGAACGCATGGAAGTTGCCGAGATGCAGCGATTCGGCGAGCCGGCCGAGCTCGAGCAGGTCGCCGCGCCGTGCCGCCTGCGTGAACACCTCGTGCGAGGCCACCTGGCGGCTTTCCTCGTCGTGCGCGCGCAGCGATGCGTGATAGCCGATCGCGCGGCGGTGCGACACGGAAAAAACGGGCTGGAACACGCTGAACACCGTGTAGCTGCCGTACAGCACGGTGCGCCGGTTCCCGTCGTCGCCGGCGACGGGGCGGGGCGGCTGAAAGCCGGGGGGATCGATGTCGATCATGCTCATGATGTCGGCCGAAGGAAGACTGCCAGTTTACCTAGAGAATAGGCGAGCAAGAAGCATGCACGACATCGTGCCCCGTGCGGCAGCCCGTCGCGGCCGCCACGCGGCGCACGGCGGGTGCATCGCAGGGGCCTGTTGCACCGTCATGGTGCGCACCGTCCCGGTTCGGCGCGCGCCGCGCGTCACGCGCGTTCGGAGGGGTCGGTCTTGCGCGCGGTGCCGCGGATCTCGGGCGCGAGCTGCGCGAAGATCCACGCGGATGCGGCCGTGATGATCCCGACGCAGATGAACGTCGCATGGAACGCGGGCAGCGTGTTGCTCGGCGTCACGGTGCGCAGCATGCCGGTGAACGTCGCGAGCAGCGCGCCCGCGACCGTGACGCCGAGGCTCATCGACAGCATCTGCACGAGCGAGAACAGGCTGTTGCCGCTGCTCGCGCCGCCGGTGCCGAGATCCTTCAGCGTCAGCGTGTTCATCGCGGTGAACTGCATCGAGTTGAAGCCGCCGAACAGCGCGAGATGCACGACCTTCACCCAGACGGGCACCGTGTCGCGCATCAGCGCGAAACTCGCCATCATCACCCCGACCATGATCGTGTTCGCGAGCAGCACCTTGCGGTAGCCGTGCTGCGTGATCAGGCGCGTGATGATCCGCTTCGAGAACATCCCGGCCGCCGCCACCGGCAGCATCATCAGCCCGGCCTCGAACGCCGAGTAGCCGAGGCTCACCTGCAGCAGCAGCGGGATCAGGTACGGCATCGCGCCGCTGCCGATCCGCGCGAACAGGTTGCCGAGCAGCCCGACGCTGAACGTGTGGATCCTGAACAGTTCGAGCGAGAAGATCGGCTGCGGCGCGCGCACCGCATACAGCCCGTACGCGACGAAGCATGCGAGGCTCAGGATCAGCAGCACGAGTACGGCCGCGTGCTGCATCCCGAGATCGGCGAGCCCGTCGAGCGACAGCGAGATCGCGATCATGCCGATCGTCAGCAGCAGATAACCCTTCAGGTCGAAGCGGCCGACGGCCGGGTTGCGGGAATCGGGCATCGAATAGAAGGTCGCGATGCAGCCCGCGACGCCGACCGGCACGTTGATCAGGAAGATCCAGTGCCACGACGCAATCTTCACGAGCCAGCCGCCGAGCGTCGGCCCGATCAGCGGGCCGATCAGGCCGGGGATCGCGACGAACGACAGCGCGGACAGGTAGCGTTCGGCTGGAAAGGTACGCAGCACCGCGAGCCGCCCGACCGGCAGCAGCATCGCGCCGCCGACCCCCTGCACGACGCGGAACGCGACGAGCTGCGTCAGCGTATGCGCGTTCGCGCACAGCAGCGAGCCGAGCGAGAACACCAGGATCGCGCTGAAGAACACGCGCCGCGTGCCGAACGTGTCGGCGAGCCAGCCCGACACCGGGATCATCACCGCCATCGTCAGCGAGTACGCGATCACGACCGACTGCATCCGCAGCGGCGATTCGCCGAGGCTCGCGGCCATCGACGGCAGCGCCGTGTTGACGATGGTCGAATCGAGCGTCTGCATGAAGAAGCCCGTCGCAACGAGCCAGAGCATCACGGTGAGGTTCTTTTCGCCGGGGGCGACGGCGGGCGGGCGTTGGAACATGTAGGCGGGCGGTGGCGCGGGACAGCCGACATTGTAGGGAAAGCCGCCGTGCCGTGCAGGTTCGGCGCGGGGTGCGGCACCCGGCCCGCCGGCCGGCGGATGCCCGTCCGTCCACTGACCAGTACAGTTCAGTCGAAAGTGTCTGCAGGCGTATCTGTCCGTGTGCTGCCACTGTCCGAAATACTGGTGCCATCGAACCCGTGCGACCAGGAGGCTGCCATGCGTGAACTGCGACTTTACGTGATCGAAGGCGACGAGCCGGCCGGGCGGTGGCGGATCGTCGATCGCACCGCACTGCAGGTGGCCGAGGGCGAAGCATGGGTGACGATCGAGGGCCGGCCCGACGATCACTGGCTCGGCGTCGGCGATTCGCTGACGTTCATGCCCGGCATGCGCGTGTGGGTCAGCGCGGGGCCGCACGGCGCGACGTTCGCGTTCGGTCCGCTCGCGGTGCCGGCCACGCGAGCCGCGCAGGCGTGGTGGCGGCCGCTCGTCGCGTGGCGCGACGGCCGCCGTCACGCGGCCGCGTCGCTGCCGACGTAGCGGGCGCGGGGCCGGATCAGCTTCCCGTCCGCGTACTGCTCGAGCGCGTGTGCGATCCAGCCGGCCGTGCGGCCGGCCGCGAACAGCGTGAACGCCGCGCCGTCCGGCAGCGCGAGCGTACGCTCCAGCACCGCGAGCGCGAAATCTATCGCCGGCCGCAGGCCCGTCGCCGCTTCGACGCGTGAGGCGAGCGCGCGTGCCGCTTGCAGAGCGGGGCGGTCGGGAGCCGCGGCGTGCAGCGCGTCCAGCAGCGCCACTGCGCGCGGGTCGCCGTCGGGATAGAGCGGGTGCGCGAAGCCGGACAGTGCCGTGCGCCCGCCGTCCGCACGTTCGTCGTGCGCAAGCCGCAGCGCGAGGTAGCGGTCGAGGTCGGCGGCGCGGGCCGCTTCGTCGAGCAGTGTGCCCGCGCGGAACGTCTCGCCGCCGTGGCGCGGCCCCGACAGCGCCGCGAGTCCGCCCGCGATCGCGCCGAACAGGTGCGTGCCGGTCGATGCGATGCAGCGCACCGCAAAGGTCGACGGATTCAGTTCGTGATCGGCGCACAGCACGAGCGCACGGCGCAGCAAGTCGACTTCGGCACGCCGGCGCACGCGCCACGCGGTGGCCAGCTGCCGGTGCACGGGCGTGTCGCCCGGTGCGATGCCGGCGAGCGCGGCCGTGGCGACACGCAGCAGCAGCGTGGCCGAATCGAGCTGCGCGTCGCGCCCCTGCGCCCACAGGCGCGGCAGCGATGCGGCCGCCGCGGGCAGCAGCACCAGCGTGCGTTCGAGCGGCGCGAGATGCGCCCAGCGGCGCGCCCAGTCGTCCCACTGCGCGGCGTCGAAACCGGTCGACGCGAGCGACGCGGCGGCAAGCCGTGCGGGCGGACAGTCCCAGAGCCTCGCAGCCGTTTCTTCGAGTGTCGCATCGTCGGCAAGCGCGATCGCATCGGCGCCGCGGTAGCGCAGGCGGCCGTCGGCGATCTGCGTGATGCGCGATTCGAGCACCGGCACGCCCCAGTCGAGCGAACGCTCGGCGACGCCGCCCGCGCGTTTCGCGTCGGCGCGGCGGCGCGCGAGCAGGCGCACCTCCTCCGCGTCGTAGCAGCGGCGCTTGGTCGTGCCGTCGGGCAGCGAGCGCAGCAGGCCGCGGCTCACATACGCATAAAGGGTGCTCACACTGATACCGAGGATGCCGGAGGCTTCCTGCGCGCTGAGGGAGGTCATGCCGATCGCTCCTGTCGGAGCGCATGAAGGGCGGCTCCGCTACAACTATTCGTTATGTATTGATTCGCGCAATCAAGATTGATCGCGCCTGTCGCGAATTCTAGACTCGATTTCGTCTCCACTACCGCACGCATCCCGCCATGACACCCGAACTCGCATTGACGCATCTGTGGCAACTCGCACACGGCGACCCCGACGCGCTCGCTCGCGCGACCGTGACGGGGCAGGACCCGACACTACCGTCGACGTTCCACGTCGGCACGCTCGCTGCCGCGACGATCGCGGCAGCCGGGCTCGCGGCGGCCGAATGCCATCGGCTTCGCACGGGCGTCGCGCAATCCGTCGACGTATCGGTGCGCGACGCGCTGGTCGCGTTCCGCAGCGAACGTTACCTGCGTGTGGACGACGGCCCGCCGCCGGAGCTGCGCCATCCGGTGACGGGCTTCTTCGAGACGGGCGACGGGCGCTGGATTCAACTGCACGCGAACTTCCCGCATCACCTGCACGGGATCCTCGACGTGCTCGGCTGCGGCGCGCAGCCGGCCGACGTCGCTGCGGCGATCCGCACGTGGGACGGCACGGCGCTCGATACCGCGCTGGCCGAAGCCGGCCTGTGCGCGGCATTGATCAGAACCCCTGAAGAATGGGCGGCGCACGAACAGGCGCGTGCCATCGCGTCACTGCCGTTGTTCGAGATCGAGCGGATCGGCGACGCGCCGGTCGAGCCGATCGGCCGCGGCAAAGCCGGCCAGCCGCTCGCCGGCGTGCGCGTGCTCGATCTCACGCGCATCATCGCGGGGCCGGTCGCGGGCCGCACGCTGGCGTCGCACGGCGCGCAGACGCTGCTCGTCAACGGCCCGCACCTGCCGAACATCGCGCCGCTCGTGATCGACAACGGGCGTGGCAAGCGTTCGACGTGGATCGACCTGCGCGATGCGGCGGGTGTCGATACGCTGCACGCGCTCGCGCGCGACGCGGATGTATTCCTGCAGTCGTACCGGCCCGGCGCGCTCGCGGCGCGTGGTTTCGCGCCGCAGACGCTGGCGCAACTGCGGCCCGGCATCGTGTGCGTGTCGGTGTCCGCGTACGGGCACGCGGGGCCGTGGGCGAAGCGGCGTGGCTTCGACAGCCTCGTGCAGTCGGCGAGCGGGATCGCGTGGCAGGAGCAGCAGGCCGCGCATGCGGACGGGCCGCGCCATCTGCCGTGCCAGGCGCTCGATCATGCGACGGGCTATCTCGCGGCGTTCGGCGCGATGATCGCGCTCGCGCGCCGGGCACGCGAAGGGGGCAGTTGGCATGTGCGGCTGTCGCTCGCACAGACGGGGCGCTGGCTGCAGTCGTTCGGTGCGGTGCCGGACGGCCTGCATGCGCCCGATCTCGCGGCCGCCGACGTGCGCGACCGGATCGACCGCACGGCGTCGCCGTTCGGCATGATCGACGCGGTGCGGCCGGCCGAGCGGTTGTCGGCGACGCCGCCGTCGTTTGCGTGCCCGCCCGTGCCGCTCGGCACCGACGAGGCGCGCTGGCTGTGAGCGCCGGCGGCGCGGTGGGCGTTACTTGCGCAGCTCGACGACGAAGTCGTAGTAGTCGTTGCGGCAGTACGTATCGGTCAGTTCGATCGCGCGCTGGTCCGACGTATAGCCGATCCGCGTGATCAGCAGCAGCGCGTCGTGTGGCGCGATGCCCATCTGTTCGGCGATCTCGTCGGTCGCGTTGACCGCGCGGAAATGCTGGAGCGCGCGCACGATCGGCGTGCCGCGCGCTTCGAGATAGCTGTACAGCGAACCGCCGATGGCCTGCGGATCGGGAATCAGCGTGGCGGGGAACGTCGAGTTCTCGACGGCCATCACGATGCCGTCGGCGAGGCGCAGGCGTTTCAGGCGTGTAACCGATGCGGCGGGCGACAGCCCGAGCTGGATGACCTCGTCGCGGTTCGCGGGCTGGATCTCGCGCGCAATCCACTGCGAGCTCGGCTTGAAGCCGCGGCGTTCGAGCATTTCGCTGAAGCTCGACAGCCGCGACAGCGGATCCTCGTAGCGCGGCTGGATGAAGTTGCCCGCGCCCTGCGTGCGGCGGATCAAGCCTTGCTCGACCAGCAGCGCGATCGCCTTGCGCGCGGTGATGCGCGACACGCCGAGCGCGTCGGACAACACGCGTTCCGAAGGCAGCGCCTCGCCAGCCGTCCAGCGGTTGTCGTGGATCGCGTCACCGAGCTTGCGGGCGAGCTGCAGGTAGAGCGGCGTGTCGTTGTCGGGGTCGGGGCGCAGGTCCTGCCAGCGGTCGTCCGTGGGTGACTTCATGGGGTGGGTATCGATCAGGTTGCGGCCATTCTAAGTCATCATGCGGCGCCGTTATAGCCGGTTTTTGCCGTGCAATAGGTGGCCGCGGTGCCGATTGACTACACTGATGCGTCGTATTCCATGCTTCGGCCGCAGTACGCGGCCACGAATCCGCAACGAGGAACGCATGACAGACACGATCGCCACGGTCGTCCTGCCGGACGGCGAGACGATTCCGAAGCTCGGCCAGGGCACCTGGGAAATGGGCGAGCGGCCGGCCCGCCGCGCGGACGAGATCGCTGCGCTGCGCGAGGGCGTCGAACTCGGGATGACGTTGGTCGACACCGCCGAAATGTACGGCGACGGCGCGACCGAGACGCTCGTTGGCGAGGCGCTCGCGGGTTTGCGCGACGACGTGTTCCTCGTCAGCAAGGTCTATCCGCACCATGCGAGCCGGCGCGGTGTCGTCGCTGCGTGCGACGCGAGCCTCAAGCGGCTGCGTACCGATCGCCTCGACCTGTACCTGCTGCACTGGCGCGGCTCGGTGCCGCTCGCGGAGACGGTCGAAGGCTTCGAGACGTTGCGGCGCGCGGGCAAGATCCGTCACTGGGGCGTCAGCAACTTCGATACGGCCGACATGGCCGAACTCGTCGATGAGGCGGGCGGCGATGCATGCGCGACCAACCAGATCCTCTACAACATCGCGCGGCGCGGACCGGAATTCGACCTGCTGCCGTGGCTTGCCGAACACCGGATGCCGGCGATGGCGTACAGCCCGGTCGATCACGGGCGGCTGCCGAAGCGCTCGCCGCTCGACGAGATCGCGCGGCAGCGCGGCGTGTCGGTGATGCGCGTCGCGCTGGCGTGGGTGCTTGCGCAACCGGGTGTCTTCGCGATCCCGAAGGCGTCGCGAATCGAACATGTGCGCGACAACCGCGCCGCGCTCGATTTCGTGTTGAGCGATGATGAGCGCGCGCAGCTTGACGCGTACTTCCGTCCGCCGCGCAGCAAGCGCGCGCTCGAGATGCTCTGATCGCTCGCGGCCTGGCAACGCGCCAGGTCAGTGGTTGCCTCCGGACGATCCGCTGTTGCCGTGGCCGCCGCCATTGCCGTGGCCAGCGCCGTTGCCATTGCCTACACCGTTGGCACCGCCATTGCCGGCGCCGCCACTGCCGTTGCCATTGCCGTTGCCACCGCCGTTTCCGTGGCCGCCGTTGCCGCCGGCACCACTGCCGTTACCGTGACCGCCGTTGCTGTTGCCACCGCTGTCACCGTGGCCATTACCGTCACCTTTGCCTTGGCTGCCGGCGTTGCCGTGGCCATTGCCATCACCGTCGCCATGGCTGCCGGCGTTGCCGTGGCCATTGCCATCACCGTTGCCATGGCTGCCGCCGTTGCCGTGGCCGCTGCCATCACCGTCGCCGTGGCTGCCGCCGTTACCGTGGCCGTTGCCATCGCCGTCGCCATGGCTGCCGCCGTTACCGCGACCGTTGCCGTCACCGTTGCCATGGCTGCCGCCGTTACCGTGGCCGTTGCCATCACCGTCGCCGTGGCTACCGCCGTTACCGTGGCCGTTACCATCGCCGTTGCCATGGCTGCCGCCGTTACCGTGGCCGTTGCCATCACCGTCGCCATGACTGCCGCCGTTGCCGTGGCCGTTGCCATCACCGTCGCCGTGGCTGCCGCCGTTGCCGTGGCCGTTGCCATCACCGTCGCCGTGGCTGCCGCCGTTGCCGTGGCCGTTGCCATCACCGTCGCCGTGACCACCGCCATTGCCGTGACCACCACCATCACCGTCGCCGCCGTGGCCACCATGTCCGCCATGGCCTCCGCTGCCCGAGGTACTGCCACCCGAAGTGCCGCCACCCGAGGTACCGCCGCCCGAGGTACCGCCGCCTGAAGTGCCACCGCCCGAAGTGCCGCCGCCCGAAGTGCCGCCACCCGAGGTACCGCCACCCGAAGTACCGCCACCCGAAGTACCGCCGCCCGAAGTGCCGCCACCCGAAGTGCCGCCACCCGAAGTGCCGCCACCCGAAGTACCGCCACCCGAAGTACCGCCACCCGAAGTACCGCCGCCCGAAGTGCCGCCACCCGAGGTACCGCCACCCGAGGTACCGCCGCCCGAAGTGCCGCCACCGGAAGTACCACCGCCTGAAGTGCCGCCGCCCGAAGTGCCGCCATCGGAAGTACCGCCGCCCGAAGTGCCGCCACCCGAAGTACCGCCACCCGAAGTACCGCCACCCGAAGTACCGCCGCCCGAAGTGCCGCCACCCGAAGTACCGCCACCGGAAGTGCCGCCGCCTGAAGTACCACCACCGGAGCCACCGTTCCCTCCGCGGCTCGTGCCGCTGGTATCGCCGGACGTTGCGCCGGTCGATCCGCCGACGCCAGCAGGTCCGACAGCACCGTTCCCGCTGTTTCCGCCGCTGCCGTTGCCATTGCTGTTGCCGCTGCCGTTACCCGTCCCGCCACCACTGCCGCTCGCACCGGCTCCGTTACCGCCGCCACCACCGCCCGCATAGACGTGCGCCGCGCACGCAGCCGGATTGGCGGCGCACGACGAAGCGTCTTCGACCACCTGCATGATGGCGTCCGCGCTGGTGTCCGCATTGGCTGCGGCGTCAGGCGCCGCGTCTTGCGCGATGGCATACGAGCAGCAGCACGCGAACGCGGCTGCGGCCATCAAGGTCGCGCGATAGCACCGTCCCGCCGCGCGGAACGGCTGTCTTGTCTTGAGCATCATGGCCTCCCCATGCGCGCGATGCCTCGTAGCCGCGCGGCTAACTACGTGTGGTGCAGGGGGCCAGCAAAGATTCGTTGTCCTGTTGGCGGCCGATTGCCCTCGGACTGGCGCGTGAAGCCAGCCGCGAACGCGGATCGGCACGCGGGCCCGCCGTGCGAATCCCTATCTGCGAGATTCGTGCCACCGGCCGCTTATGCCCGTGGCGCAAGGCGAGCGCATGCCCGCGACGGCGCATGCAACGTCGTCGCGGGTGTTTTGTTTCCGAATTGAAACGTCTGAACGATGCTCAGCGTGCGGGCGCGTCGGCCGCGCGTTGCCAGCGGTGGAACAGGATCGATGCGATCCAGCAGACGAGAAACAGCGCGACGATGCCGTAGCCGATCGAGCCGAAGCGTTCGCCGAGTGCGTCGAGCGCGTCGCGCACGGGGCCCGTCAGCGCCAGCTTGTCGGCCAGCAGGCCGGCTGCCTCGATCCCGCCGATCGCAAGCGCGACGGCCGCCGACACGAACGTGATGCTCGCGTTGTAGAGCAGCTTGCGCTGCGGATCGTCCATCGCCCAGCCGTACGCGTGAATCATCAGCACGTTGTCGGTCGAGTCGATCAGCGTCATGCCGGCGGTGAACAACGCGGGAAACAGCATGACCGTATACACCGGCAGCCCCTGGCTCGCCTGCGCGGCGGCAATCGCGAGCAGGCCGATTTCGGTTGCAGTATCGAAACCGAGGCCGAACAGCACGCCGACCGGATACATGTGCCAGCTCTTCGACACGAACCGGAACAGCGGGCGCAGCAGCCGCGACACGAGTCCGGCCGGGCGATGCGCATGCGCGTCGTCGTGCGCGTGCGCCGGCGCGCCGCGATAGCGCCGCCATACGTCGCGCAGGATCATCAGGTTCACGCACGCGAGCACGAGCAGGAAGGTCGCCGACACCGCGGTGCCGATCGTGCCGCCGATCTCGCGGAACGCATCGAACCGGTCGCGCAACGCGAACGCGGTCAGCGCGATGCCGAGTGTCGCGGCGATCACGATCGTCGAATGGCCGAGCGAGAAGAACAGGCCGACGCTCACCGGACGCTGGCCGTCCTGCATCAGCTTGCGCGTCGCGACGTCGATCGCGGCGATGTGGTCGGCGTCGACGGCGTGACGCAGCCCGAGCCCGTATGCGATGGCCGCGGTGCCGAGCAGCAGCGGATGGTCGTGCAGCACCGCGAGCGCCCACAGCCAGACGGCGACGTTCGCGGCGATCAGGCCGGCATAGAGGGTCAGCAGGCGGCGCAGGGCAGGGGTGGACGGCATCGGGACGGTTCCATCTGACGAATCGCGAGGCATTGTGGCATGCGAAAAAAACGCCTGGCATGCCGATCAAAAATGCCGCGCGTGGCCCGCATCGATCCGTCCGGAGGACGAAAAAAAGCCCGTCCGGAACCGGACGGGCCTGTGGCTGGGCGCGAACGCCCGGCGCTTACTTCGTCTTCGCGTTGATCACGCCTTCCGATACGTTGGCCGGCGTTTCCGCGTAGTGCTTGAACTCCATCGAGTAGGTCGCGCGGCCCTGCGTCGCCGAACGCAGCGACGTCGAATAACCGAACATCTCGGCGAGCGGCACTTCGGCGCGCACGAGCTTGCCGCCGCCGCCCGCGATGTCTTCCATCCCCTGCACGATGCCGCGCCGGCTGGACAGGTCGCCCATCACGTTGCCCATGAAATCCTCGGGCGTCTCGACCTCGACGGCCATCATCGGCTCGAGCAGCACGGGCTTCGCGCGGCGCATCGCTTCCTTGAACGCCATCGAGCCGGCCATCCGGAACGCGTTTTCGTTCGAGTCGACGTCGTGGTACGAACCGAACGTCAGGTGCACCTTCACGTCGACGACCGGGTAGCCCGCGAGCACGCCGCTCTTCAGCGTTTCGGTGATGCCCTTGTCGACGGCCGGGATGAATTCGCGCGGAATCACGCCGCCCTTGATCTCGTCGAGGAACTCGTAGCCCTTGCCCGGATTCGGCTCGAGCGTGATCACCGCGTGCCCGTACTGGCCACGGCCGCCCGACTGCTTGACGAACTTGCCGTCGACATCGGCCGCCGTCGTGCGCACCGTCTCGCGATACGCGACCTGCGGCTTGCCGACCGTCGCTTCCACGCCGAATTCACGCTTCATCCGGTCGACCAGGATTTCGAGGTGAAGCTCGCCCATCCCCGAAATGATGGTCTGGCCGGACTCTTCGTCGGTCTGCACGCGGAACGACGGATCTTCCTGGGCGAGGCGGTTCAGCGCGAGGCCCATCTTCTCCTGGTCGGCCTTCGTCTTCGGCTCGACGGCCTGCGAGATCACCGGCTCCGGGAATTCCATCTTCTCGAGGATGATCGGCTTGGCCGGATCGCACAGCGTGTCGCCCGTCGTCGCTTCCTTCAGGCCCACGGCCGCCGCGATGTCGCCCGCGCGCACTTCCTTGATTTCCTTGCGCTCGTTCGCATGCATCTGCAGGATCCGGCCGAGCCGTTCCTTCTTGTCCTTCGTCGCGTTGAGCACCGTGTCGCCCGATTCGACGACACCCGAATACACGCGGAAGAAGATCAGCTGGCCGACGAACGGGTCGGTCATGATCTTGAACGCGAGCGACGAGAACGGCTCGTCGTCGCTCGGATGACGTTCCGCCGGCTTTTCCGGGTCGTGGAAGTCGTGGCCGAGGATCGCGGGCACGTCGACCGGCGACGGCAGGTAGTCGATCACCGCGTCGAGCATCGCCTGCACGCCCTTGTTCTTGAACGCGCTGCCGCACAGCATCGGCACGATCTCGTTGGCGACCGTGCGCTTGCGCAGCGCGGCCTTGATCTCGTCCTCGGTCAGCGATTCGTGGTCGTGCAGGTACTTCTCGAGCAGTTCCTCGCTGGCTTCCGCCGCGGCCTCGACCATCTTCTCGCGCCATTCATGCGCGAGCTCGACGAGGTTCGCGGGGATCTCCTCGTACGCGAACTTCACGCCCTGGCTTTCGTCGTCCCACACGATCGCCTTCATCTTCACGAGATCGACGACACCCTGGAAATGATCTTCCGCGCCGATCGGAATCTGGATCGGCACGGCGACGCCCTTCAGGCGCTCGCCGATCTGCCGCTGCACGCGGAAGAAGTCGGCGCCGACGCGGTCCATCTTGTTGACGAACGCGATGCGCGGCACCTTGTACTTGTTCGCCTGGCGCCACACGGTTTCGGACTGCGGCTGCACGCCGCCGACCGAGTCGTACACCATGCACGCGCCATCGAGCACGCGCATCGAGCGTTCGACCTCGATCGTGAAGTCGACGTGCCCGGGGGTGTCGATGATGTTGATCCGGTGTTCCGGATAGTTGCCGGCCATGCCCTTCCAGAAGGCCGTGGTGGCGGCCGACGTGATCGTGATGCCGCGTTCCTGCTCCTGCTCCATCCAGTCCATCGTGGCCGCGCCGTCGTGCACTTCCCCGATCTTGTGGCTCACGCCGGTGTAAAACAGGATGCGCTCGGTAGTCGTGGTTTTGCCGGCATCGATGTGAGCGCTGATCCCGATATTGCGATAGCGCTCGATGGGGGTTTTGCGGGGCACGTGAACCTCCTGGTGGTTCGGATCGTAAGCGGGACGGCTGGGCCGGCCCGGGCTTGAACAAGCGAGACTTAAAGCATAGCGCTTGCGCGTGGCTTTTGCAGATGCGGCCAGCGCCGGCGGAATCAAGGCGGGCGCCGCCGCGAAGGGGCGAAAAAAAAGCCGGCGCGCAACGGGCGGCCGGCTTCGGTCGGTGCGCGGCGCAAGGCCGCGGCAATCGCCGTTACTGGGCGTTCGGCAGGCCGTCGAGCTTCATGCCGGGCTTGATGCCCTTCGCCGCGAACCAGCCCTTGCTCATTTCGAGCGCATAAACACCGTTGTTGCGCGGGCAGTGGTTGTCGGTCGTCTCCGCCCGCATCTCGTCGATGTCGGTGATCGTGCCGTCCGCGCGAATGAACGCGATCGACAGCGGGATCAGCGTGTTCTTCATCCAGAAGCAGTGCACGGCATTCTCGTTGAATACGAACAGCATGCCTTCGTTCGGCGCGAGCTGCGAACGGTACATCAGCCCCTGTTCGCGGTCGGCGTCGTTCGCGGCGACGGCCGCGTCGATCACATACATGCCGGCGCGCAGCTTCACGCGCGGAAACTCGCTCGGCTGCTTGGCGCCCGGCGGCATCTGCGCGCTGGCGGCCTGCATGCCGAGCGCGAGGACGGCCAGCGCGGCGGGAAACACGGCGGCACGCGCAAGGCGGCCGAGCGACGAACGCAGGGAGAATTGCACAGCAAGGCTCCTATCTGGAAAACGAGACCCGCATGGTACGCGAAGCACGCGGGCGGGCACAAAAAGAAAAAGGCAGATCGCCTTGCGGTGACCTGCCTTTCAACGCCGTAAGAACGGCAAGACTGCGTGTTCTTGACTGCGTTATTACAACTAGCTTGCTTAGTTCGAAGCAGCTGCCGGGGCTTCGGCTTCGCTTGCAGCCTTCTTCGAAGCGTGGTGCTTCTTAGCTGCGTGGTGCTTCTTGTGCGTTGCCTTCTTAGCCGGTGCCGAAGCAGCTTCTGCCGGAGCAGCAGCAGCCGGAGCGGCCGGAGCCGAAGCTTGTGCGAAAGCAGCCGTTGCGAAGAGACCAGCGACCAGAGCGGCGATCAGTTTGTTCATGTTGTGTTCCTCAGCTTTAGTTAATTAACCAAATGACCCGGCATAGGAGTCATGACGTCTAACGGTGCCATCCACCTTTCGGTTGACAGACGCTCCAAGAAATTTCTCTTTGCGCTGCGGGCGCCGAATCGTATTCGAAGAAAACGTCGCTTTCGTGACGCAAACACGGGTTCGGCTGCCAATGCCGGATAGCTAAGGTTGGCATCTGCGTGGTTTAACGCGCGATCTTCGCAGGCGGTTGACGAAAAAGATGACGAAAAAATCGCGCGTCCCGAATCCGTCATCCGGCGTGCGCGAAACCGTCCCACGGCGCGCGCGGCGGCAGCGCGATTGTTTCGCCCGGTGCAATACCGAGCGCAAATATATCGAGTGAGCCGATGCCGACGCGCACCAGACGCAACGTCGGGAAGCCGACGGCCGCCGTCATCCGGCGCACCTGCCGATTCTTGCCTTCGGTGATCGCGAGCTCGATCCACGTCGTCGGGATCGCGGCGCGGTAGCGGATCGGCGGGTTGCGCGGCCACAGCGTGTCGGGCGGTTCGATGAATTCGGCGCGGCACGGACGCGTCACGTAGTCGCCGAGATCGACGCCGCGCGCGAGCGCCTTCAGGTCGGCGGGGCCGGGCGCGCCCTCGACCTGCGCCCAGTAGCGCTTGACGAGCTTGTGGCGCGGTTCCGCGATGCGCGCCTGCAGCGCGCCGTCGTCGGTGAGCAGCAGCAGCCCCTCGCTGTCCGCGTCCAGGCGGCCGGCCGCATAGACGCCGGGCGTTTTGACCCAGTCGCCGAGCGACGGCCGCGTCTCGTGCGCGGAAAACTGGCAAATCGTGCCGAACGGCTTGTTGAGGGCGATCAGGTTCATGGCAGGGCGGCCGCCCGGCGCGCCGCGGGAAGCGGGGTGGGCGGTCTATGGCAAATGGCGGAATCTTAATGCATAATACGGAACGGCAAGTCCTCTGTCTTATATAAGACATAAGTGAGGTCTTGATACGCAGTGCCGCGCTTCATGCCGAAGTGCCCGGTTGGGGCGCTAGAATAGCGGCTCGCTGTTGCCGTCACGGGGTGGCCATGCCGCGCCCCCGCCGCGCGCGCAGCTTCGACCAGCATCACCTGCTCAGCCACGTCACTGGAGTCGATCATGCCGTATCAGCACATCAAGGTTCCGGAAGGCGGTGACAAGATCACCGTTAACAAGGACTTCTCGCTCAACGTTTCCGATCAGCCGATCATTCCCTATATCGAAGGCGACGGTACGGGCTTCGATATCACGCCGGTCATGATCAAGGTCGTCGATGCGGCGGTCGCGCATGCCTACAAGGGCCAGCGCAAGATCCACTGGATGGAGATTTTCGCGGGCGAGAAGGCGACGAAGGTGTACGGTCCGGACGTGTGGCTCCCGGACGAAACGCTGCAGGTGCTGAAGGAATACGTGGTGTCGATCAAGGGGCCGCTCACGACCCCGGTCGGTGGCGGCATCCGTTCGCTGAACGTCGCGCTGCGCCAGGAACTCGATCTCTACGTGTGCCTGCGCCCGGTCCAGTACTTCAAGGGCGTGCCGTCGCCGGTGCGCGAGCCGCAGAAGATCGACATGGTGATCTTCCGCGAGAACTCGGAAGACATCTACGCGGGCATCGAATGGGCCGCGGGCTCCGAGCAGGCGAAGAAGGTGATCAAGTTCCTGCAGGACGAGATGGGCGTGAAGAAGATCCGCTTCCCGGAAACCTCGGGGATCGGCGTCAAGCCCGTGTCGACCGAAGGCACCGAGCGTCTCGTGCGCAAGGCGATCCAGTACGCGATCGACAACGATCGCAAGTCGGTCACGCTGGTGCACAAGGGCAACATCATGAAGTTCACGGAAGGCCTGTTCCGTGACGCCGGTTACGCGCTCGCGCAGAAGGAATTCGGCGGCGAGCTGATCGACGGCGGCCCGTGGATGCGCGTGAAGAACCCGAGGACGGGCAACGAGATCGTGATCAAGGATTCGATCGCCGACGCGTTCCTGCAGCAGATCCTGCTGCGTCCGGCCGAATACGACGTGATCGCGACGCTGAACCTGAACGGCGACTACATCTCCGACGCGCTGGCCGCGCAGGTCGGCGGCATCGGGATCGCGCCGGGCGCGAACCTGTCGGATTCGGTCGCGATGTTCGAGGCGACGCACGGCACCGCGCCGAAGTACGCGGGCAAGGATTACGTGAACCCCGGTTCCGAGATCCTGTCGGCGGAAATGATGCTGCGCCATCTCGGCTGGACGGAAGCGGCCGACACGATCATCGCCGCGATGGAGAAGTCGATCCTGCAGAAGCGCGTCACGTATGACTTCGCGCGCCTGATGGAAGGCGCGACGCAGGTGTCGTGTTCGGGCTTCGGCGAAGTGCTGATCGAGAACATGTAAGCCCCTTGCGGGGTGGGCCGGCGCGGTTCCGGCCGCCCCGGCGCCTACTGCCGGCGCCGGGGCGTTTCGTGGATGGCAGGTTAGTTGGCAGGGCGGTCCGGCATGCGGGCCGCGGCGCCGCGATGCGGCCCGGATGCCCTGCAAGGTAGAACATGACGGCCCTCGCAACACCACCGCCCGGCTGAGCCGGCGCGCCCCTTTCGCGACCGACCCGGTCGCTCCCCGCCGGTTACCGCCGGCGCTCCTCAGTCACAATTTTCACGTAGCAACGCATCGACCATGTCCACTTCGCCCAAGATCATCTACACCCTCACCGACGAAGCGCCCGCGCTCGCGACCTATTCGCTGCTGCCGATCGTCAAGGCCTTCACGCGCTCGTCCGGCGTCGCCGTCGAAACGCGCGACATCTCGCTCGCCGGCCGCATCATCGCGGCATTCGCAGACGTCCTGCCGTCGGAGCAGAAGGGTTCCGACGATCTGGCCGAACTGGGCCAGCTCACGCTGAAGCCGGAAGCGAACATCATCAAGCTGCCGAACATCAGCGCATCGGTGCCGCAGCTCAAGGCCGCGATCGCCGAACTGCAGGCGCAGGGCTTCCAGCTGCCGGCCTATCCGGAAGATCCGTCGACGGACGAAGAGAAGGCCGTCAAGGCCCGCTACGACAAGATCAAGGGCAGCGCGGTGAACCCGGTGCTGCGCGAAGGCAACTCGGACCGCCGCGCGCCGCTGTCGGTCAAGAACTACGCACGCAAGCATCCGCACAAGATGGGCGCCTGGAAGGCGACCTCGAAGGCGCACGTCGCGCACATGAGCGAAGGCGATTTCTACGGCAGCGAGAAGTCGGCGCTGATCGCCGATGCCGGCAGCGTGAAGATCGAACTCACGACGGCCGACGGCGTGAAGAAGGTCCTGAAGGAAAAGACGGCCGTGAAGGCCGGTGAAATCATCGATGCATCGGTGATGAGCCGCAACGCGCTGCGCAGCTTCATCGAAGCGCAGATCGCCGACGCGAAGGCGCAGGACGTGCTGTTCTCGGTGCACCTGAAGGCGACCATGATGAAGGTCTCCGATCCGATCCTGTTCGGCCATTTCGTGTCGGTGTTCTACCGCGACGCGCTCGCGAAGCACGCGGACGTGCTGGCGCAGGCCGGTTTCAACCCGAACAACGGGATCGGCGACCTGTACGCGCGCCTGAAGGACCTGCCGGCCGACACGCGCGAAGCGATCGAAGCCGACATCAAGGCCGAATACGCCGTGCGCCCGCGCCTCGCGATGGTCAACTCGGACAAGGGCATCACGAACCTGCACGTGCCGAGCGACGTGATCGTCGACGCGTCGATGCCGGCGATGATTCGCGATTCGGGCGGCATGTGGGGCCCGGACGGCGCACTGTACGACGCGAAGGCCGTGATTCCGGACCGCTGCTACGCGGGTGTGTACCAGGCCGTGATCGAGGACTGCAAGCAGCACGGCGCATTCGATCCGGTCACGATGGGCAGCGTGCCGAACGTCGGCCTGATGGCGCAGGCGGCCGAAGAATACGGTTCGCACGACAAGACCTTCCAGATCCCGGCGGACGGCGTCGTGCGCGTCACCGACGAAGCCGGCAACGTGCTGCTCGAGCACGCGGTCGAGTCGGGCGACATCTGGCGCATGTGCCAGACGAAGGACGCGCCGGTGCAGGACTGGGTCAAGCTCGCGGTGAACCGCGCCCGCGCGACCGGCGCACCGGCCGTGTTCTGGCTCGACCCGGCGCGCGCGCACGATGCGCAGATCATCGCGAAGGTCGAACGCTACCTGAAGGATCACGACACCAACGGTCTCGACATCCGCGTGCTGACGCCGGTCGACGCGACGCGTTTCTCGCTCGAGCGCATCCGCGCGGGCAAGGACACGATCTCGGTTACCGGCAACGTGCTGCGCGACTACCTGACCGACCTGTTCCCGATCATGGAACTCGGCACCAGCGCGAAGATGCTGTCGATCGTGCCGCTGATGGCTGGCGGCGGGATGTTCGAAACGGGTGCGGGCGGCTCCGCGCCGAAGCACGTGCAGCAGTTCGTCGAGGAAGGTTTCCTGCGCTGGGATTCGCTCGGTGAATTCCTCGCGCTGGCCGCGTCGCTCGAACATCTCGGCCACGCTTACCAGAACCCGAAGGCGGTCGTGCTCGCGAAGACGCTCGACCAGGCGACCGGCAAGTTCCTGGACGAGAACAAGTCGCCGGCGCGCAAGGTCGGCGGCCTCGACAACCGCGGCAGCCACTTCTACCTGTGCCTGTACTGGGCGCAGGCGCTCGCCGAGCAGACCGAGGACGCCGCGCTGAAGGCGCAGTTCGAAGGCGTGGCGAAGGCGCTGTCCGACAGCGAAGCGCGCATCCTCGAGGAACTGGCGTCCGCGCAAGGCAAGGCGCAGGCGATCGGTGGCTACTATCGTCCGAACGTCGACCTGACGAGCCAGGCGATGCGCCCGAGCGCGACGCTGAACGGCATCGTCGACGCGGTCGCGTGACGCGGGCCGCGCAAGCGCGCGGGCCAATGCGTGAGTCGGCGCGGCGGGTTTTGCCGTCTGCCGCCCGACACAAAAGAAAAACGCCCCGGACGCCCGGGGCGTTTTTCGTTGCTGGCTTGCCATTCAGACGTGGACGATTTCCCACTCGGCGATTTCGTGCGGCACTTCGAGCGTCGCCGTGTCCAGTTCGGACAGTTGCTCGCAGTCGCCGCGGGAGATGTGGTCGGCCGCCACTTCGGGGCACGAGAACGCGCCGAGCAGGGCATTGCCGAACGTCGCTTCCCAGCCACCGTTACCCGGCAGGATGTAGAACGACCCGAGCGCTGAACCAAAGCGAAATCCCTTCATTTCCGTTCTCCCTTTCTGATCACAAGCGATTCTGTTGTGCCGCCCGCCGGCTCGGCCGGCTGTGGCCCGACTGGCTGCTTGCGCCGGGTTCCGTATCGAACGTCGTGGCGAAGCGTCAGTGCATGGAACAAAGTCTACGTCCGCGACCCGATCGGATGGTGCGCGTAGAGCGGCTTCTCGAAACAAAAAAATTTATTTAAAAACATGATCTTATTTTGGTCGTTTTGTATTGCGGAACGATTTTTGGCATCGCGAAACAGGAAATTTGTGCCCTGCACCACGAATTTTTACAACGCAGAGACTTGTTCCACATCGTGAAATATTGACGGGTTCGCGGATAGATGGCGTGCGGGACGCCGATGCGGGGCCGGACGGTAGGCGCCGGGCGATCGGTGGGATGCCGCAAAGGGAATGGATAAGTCAGGGTTGAACCGGCCGGCGAAGGGCAAGGCAGCGCTACTTGGAGATGGCGGTCGATGCGTGTCGGATCCGGCTGGCCACGCCGCGCCCTGCGGCGTATCGCCGCCCGGCCGACGGCGCTTTTCGGTATGGGCCTGCGGTTATGATGACGCGGGCATCAGGTTTTGCGTCGCGCATCGGCGTTTCAGCCGGCCGGCGCGGGCGTCGCGGCGGTCGCGCGACGCAGCATGGATAACGAGGAACGATTGATGATACGGAGAACCTTCCTGTCGCGCGCGATCGGTGTCGCGGCCGCATCGCTGTTCGCGCGCGCCGCGTCGGCGCAGCACGCCGGTCATGCGGGCATGGCCGGCATGGACCAGATGGACGACATGCCCGGGATGTCGGGCATGTCAGGCATGTCGGGTCACGGGCAGCACGGCAAGCCCGCGCCGGCCGCGCTCGCGGCAGCCGACGCGCTGCCGGCCGGTGCGCCGCTCGCGACGTTGCGCACGCTCGTGAACGAAAGTCGCGAGCCCGGCACGTTCCGGGCCACGCTGGTGGCGCAGCCCGTGGCGCGCCCGCTGCTGCGCGGTGCGCGGCCGACCACGTTCTGGCAGTTCGGTGCGGGTACGCAGGGGCCCGTCGTCGGTCCGCTGATCGATGTGCGCGAGGGCGACACGGTCGAGATCCGGTTCGTGAACAAGCTGCCGCAGCCGTCGACGATCCACTGGCACGGCCTGCCGGTACCGCCCGACCAGGACGGCAACCCGTCCGATCCCGTCGCGCCCGGCGCGTCGCATGTGTACCGTTTCACGCTGCCGAAGGGGAGCGCCGGCACCTACTGGTACCACCCGCATCCGCACATGATGACGGCCGAGCAGGTCTTTCGCGGGCTGGCCGGCCCGTTCATCGTGCGTGCCGCCGACGATCCGCTCGCGGGCTGGCCCGAACGCAACCTGTTCGTGTCGGACCTGAAGCTCGCACGTGACGGCACGATCGCGCCGAACGACATGATGGACTGGATGAACGGCCGCGAAGGCCAGTTCGTGCTGGTCAACGGCGCGCGCCGGCCGCGGATCGACGTCGCGGGCGACGAACGCTGGCGCGTGTGGAACGCATGCAGCGCGCGCTACCTGCGCGTCGCGTTCGACGACGGCCGCCCGTTCGAGCACGCGGGTACCGACGGCGGGCTGTTCGACGCGCCGCGCCGCGTCACGTCGCTGCTGATCGCGCCGGGCGAGCGTGCGGAGTTGCTGGTGCGCGCCGGCGATCGCGCGTCGCGCGCGGTGCTGCAGGCGGCCGAATACGATCGTCGCAAGATGGCGATGTCGCATGACGACGGTCACGGCAGCCTGCCGCCCGATCCGGCGCTGGCGCTGGCCGATGTCGCGTTCGCGCCGGCCGCGGCGCGCGCGCTGCCGGCGACGCTGCGCGCGGTGCCGCCGCTGGGCGAACCGGTCGCGCACAAGGAGGTCGCGTTCGGCGAAGAGATGGATATGGACGCGATGATGAAAAGCGCGGCGCACGGCCGCCCGGCGGGCATGCGCTTCACGATCAACGGCGAGACCTACGCGCCGCACCGCGCGACGCTGACGAGCCGCCGTGGCGACGTCGAGCGCTGGGAGATCCGCAATGCCACCGACATGGATCACCCGTTCCACCTGCACGGCACGCAGTTCCAGGTGATCGAGCGTGCGTCGGGCGGCTCGCGTACGAGCGAACCGTTCCGCGCATGGCGCGATACCGTGAACGTGCGCAGCGGCGAAACCGTGTCGATGCTCGTCACGCAAGACATTCCCGGCGAGCGCATGTTTCATTGCCATATTCTCGAACACGAGGATCTCGGCATGATGGGCACGCTGAAGGTCGTGTAACGAAATGGTGAAAGTGTTTCACGAGCCGGACTGCTATCCGATCTGCGTGCGTGACAAGACAATGCGCGTTTGATTATCGGGATTGAACGAAAAGGCCGGCCAATCGATTATCGATTGGCCGGCCTGAAAAAAAGAAACCCGGCGCAATGCGCCGGGTTTCTTCGTCCGATATCCGATGCCTTTATGCGGCCTGGATGTTCGACGCTTGCTTGCCCTTCGGTCCTTGAACGACGTCAAAGCTCACCTTCTGGCCTTCCTTCAACGTCTTGAAGCCATTCATGGTGATAGCCGAGAAGTGCGCAAACAGATCCTCACCGCCCTCGTCGGGAGTGATGAAACCGAAGCCCTTCGCGTCGTTGAACCACTTAACGATACCAGTTGCCATACCTACTTCCCCTGTCACACAGTCGCTGCTACTTACCACGAGCACGCTCGAAAAGCTAAACGACCGGAAAATGCAGCCGTTCCCCCCTCACAAGCTCACCTCGGCCTCTTTCATTTCGCCAACTGGCAATTTGAAAAAAGTGCCAGCTTGATTGTTGGCGCTCTTTATTGGAGTGTCAAGAGGAATTTTTAGACGTATAGAGGGCCGTTGTAAAGAACCCATTTTCAGGGTTTTTCCGGCTTTGCTTTGCAGCATGCGGCCAAGCACGAGGACTTGAAAAGCCGCATAATCGGCTCATATACCAGGCTCGAGTGACACGCGTTCGAGTCGTCCCGGCTTGTGGGATACTGGATGCGGATACGACGTTCCGGTGCGATTCCCCCTGACGGTTCGTGTTCCGCGCCACGCGTGAAAGCCGGCACCGCAGCCGGCTTTCGTATGGCGCGAAGACGATCGCGTGTTCCGGGATACCGGGGAGGGCGCCGGCCGGTCGGTCGGGTAATGGCAGGATTGCGGGCCTGTCCGAGTTGTTTAGAATGGGTGTATGGCGATTATCCCGGACAAGCAGGACAGTACCGTCCTGGAACGCAAGCAGCAGAAGCTCAAGCCGCCTTCGATGTACAAGGTGGTGCTGCTGAACGACGACTTCACGCCGATGGAATTCGTCGTGATGGTGGTCCAGGAGTATTTCAAGAAGGATCGCGAGACGGCCACGCAGATCATGCTGAAGGTCCATCGCGAAGGGCGAGGAGTTTGTGGGGTCTATACGCGGGACATCGCGTCGACCAAGGTTGAGCAAGTCGTTACCCATGCGCGGCAGGCCGGGCATCCGCTGCAGTGCGTGATGGAGGAAGCATGATTGCCCAGGAATTGGAAGTCAGCCTGCACATGGCGTTCATGGAAGCACGCCAGGCGCGCCATGAGTTCATTACGGTCGAGCATCTGCTGCTGGCCCTGCTGGATAATCCGACGGCAGCCGAGGTGTTGCGCGCGTGCGCGGCGAACATCGAGGACCTGCGTCAGAACCTGCGCAATTTCATCCACGACAACACACCTACCGTCCCGGGCACCGACGATGTCGATACCCAGCCGACGCTCGGTTTCCAGCGCGTGATCCAGCGCGCGATCATGCACGTCCAGTCGACGTCGAACGGCAAGAAGGAAGTCACCGGCGCGAACGTGCTGGTCGCGATCTTCGGCGAGAAGGATTCGCACGCGGTGTATTACCTGCAGCAGCAGGGCGTCACGCGCCTCGACGTCGTGAACTTCATTTCGCACGGTATCGCGAAGACGAACAGCGGCGAAGCCGCGAAGTCGACCGACGCGAACGCGGAAAGCGAAGACGCGAATGCGCAGAAGGAAACGCCGCTCGCGCAGTTCACGCAGAACCTGAACCAGATGGCGAAGGACGGCCGCATCGATCCGCTGATCGGTCGCGAGCCCGAGGTCGAGCGCGTCGTGCAGGTCCTGTGCCGCCGCCGCAAGAACAATCCGCTGCTCGTCGGCGAGGCCGGCGTCGGCAAGACCGCGATCGCGGAAGGGCTCGCCTATCGCATCACGCGCGGCGAAGTGCCCGATATCCTCGCGAATGCGCAGGTCTACTCGCTCGACATGGGCGCGTTGCTCGCCGGCACCAAGTATCGCGGCGATTTCGAGCAGCGTCTGAAGACGGTGCTGAAGGAGCTCAAGGAGCGTCCGCACGCGATCCTGTTCATCGACGAAATCCACACGCTGATCGGCGCGGGCGCCGCGTCGGGCGGCACGCTCGATGCGTCGAACCTGCTGAAGCCGGCGCTGTCGTCGGGCACGCTCAAGTGCATCGGCGCGACCACGTTCACCGAGTATCGCGGCATCTTCGAGAAGGATGCGGCGCTGTCGCGGCGCTTCCAGAAGGTCGACGTGAGCGAGCCGACCGTCGAGCAGACGGTCGCGATCCTGCGCGGGCTGAAGTCACGCTTCGAGGAACACCACGGCGTCAAGTATTCGTCGGGTGCGCTGTCGGCCGCGGCTGAACTGTCGGCGCGCTTCATCACCGACCGTCACCTGCCGGACAAGGCGATCGACGTGATCGACGAAGCCGGCGCCGCGCAGCGCATCCTGCCGAAGTCGAAGCAGAAGAAGACGATCGGCAAGAGCGAGATCGAGGAAATCATCTCGAAGATCGCGCGTGTGCCGCCGCAGAGCGTGTCGCAGGACGATCGCAGCAAGCTGCAGACGCTCGACCGCGACCTGAAGAGTGTCGTGTTCGGCCAGGATCCGGCGATCGACGCGCTGGCGGCATCGATCAAGATGGCGCGCGCGGGCCTCGGCAAGATGGACAAGCCGATCGGCGCGTTCCTGTTCTCCGGCCCGACGGGCGTCGGCAAGACCGAAGTGGCGCGCCAGCTCGCGTTCACGCTCGGCATTGAGCTGATCCGCTTCGACATGTCGGAGTACATGGAGCGTCACGCGGTGAGCCGCCTGATCGGCGCGCCGCCGGGCTACGTCGGGTTCGACCAGGGCGGGCTGCTGACCGAAGCCGTCACGAAGAAGCCGCATTGCGTGCTGCTGCTCGACGAAATCGAGAAAGCGCATCCGGACATCTACAACGTGCTGCTGCAGGTGATGGACCACGGCACGCTGACGGACAACAACGGCCGCAAGGCGGATTTCCGCAACGTCATCATCATCATGACGACGAACGCGGGCGCCGAGTCGATGCAGAAGGCGACGATCGGCTTCACGACGCGCCGCGAAACGGGCGACGAGATGACCGACATCAAGCGCCTGTTCACGCCGGAGTTTCGCAACCGCCTGGATTCGATCATCAGCTTCCGCTCGCTCGATGAGGAAATCATCATGCGCGTGGTCGACAAGTTCCTGATCCAGCTCGAGGAACAGCTGCACGAGAAGAAGGTCGACGCGCTCTTCACCGACGCGTTGCGCAAGCATCTCGCGAAGCACGGCTTCGACCCGCTGATGGGCGCGCGGCCGATGCAGCGGCTGATCCAGGACACGATCCGTCGCGCGCTGGCCGACGAACTGCTGTTCGGCAAGCTCGTCAACGGTGGTCACGTGACGGTCGACGTCGACGAAAACGACAAGGTGCAGTTGTCGTTCGACAAGCTGGCGAATCCGCCGCACAAGCCGAACGAAGAGACGGTCGAAGTCGAGTAAGCGATAATTCGTTGTTCATGCGAACGGCGCGGGAAGTTCTCCGCGCCGTTTCGTTTTATCCGGCGCCGGCGGCGCAATGGTGGTGCAGGGGAGTGGTAACGCAGTGACACAACAACAACGATCGTTCGACAGCATCGTCGCGCGAGAACAAGGGTTGCGCCACGCGCTGACGTCGGGGCAGATGGCGATGATCGCGATCGGCGGCGCGATCGGCACGGGGTTGTTCCTCGGCAGCGGGTTCGCGATCGGGCTCGCCGGCCCGAGCGTGCTGGTCTCGTATGCGATCGGCGCGCTGATCGCGCTGCTGCTGATGGGCGCGCTCGCGGAAATGACCGTCGCGCATCCGACGGCCGGCTCGTTCGGCGCGTATGCCGAGCACTACGTCGGCCCGCTCGCGGGTTTTCTCGTGCGCTATGCGTACTGGTTCGCGGTCGTGTTCGCGATCGGCACCGAGATCAGCGCGATCGCCGTGTTCATGAAGTACTGGTTTCCGGCCGTGCCAGGCTGGTATTGGGTGATCGGCTTTTCCGCGTTGCTGATCGCCGTGAACCTCGCGAGCGTCACGCTGTACGGCTCGGTCGAATATGCGTTCTCGCTGCTGAAGATCGCCGCGATCGTCGTGTTCATCGTGCTCGGCGCCTACCTCGTGTGGTCGGCGCCGGCCGCGTCGGGCATCGGTTTCGCGAACTACACCGCGCACGGCGGCTTCATGCCGAAGGGGCCGTGGGGCACCTGGGTCGCGGTGATCGTCGCGATCTTCAGCTACATGAGCATCGAGGCCGTCGCGATCGCGGCCGGCGAGGCGCGCGATCCGCAGCACGCGGTCACGCGCGCGTTCCGTTCGACGGTGTTCCGGCTCGTGTTGTTCTACCTGCTGACGCTGTCGCTGATGCTCGCGATCGTCCCGTGGACGCAGGCCGGCACCGACGAAAGCCCGTTCGTGAAGGTGATGGCCGCGACGCACGTGCCGTACGCGGCCGGCGTGATCAACTTCGTGCTGCTGATCGCGGCGCTGTCGGCGATGAACAGCCAGCTCTACGTGACGACGCGGATGATGTTCAGCCTGTCGCGCGCGCGGCTCGCGCCCGCGGCGTTCGGCCGGCTCGGCACGAACGGCGTGCCGCGTGCGGCGCTGTGGATCTCGACGAGCGGCGTCGCGGTGGCGGCCGTGCTGGTCGCGCTGGCGCCCGACACGGCGTTCACCGTGATGATGGCGATCGCGATGTTCGGCGCGCTGTTCACGTGGCTGATGATCTTCGTCACGCACCTGCGCTTCCGTGCGCGGTATCGCGGCCCTGCGCTCGCGTTCCGGATGTGGGGGCACCCGTTCGGCAGCCTGCTCGGTGCGGGGCTCGTCGCGGCAATCCTGTTCACGACCGCGTTCACGCGCGAATTCCGGATGACGATGGTGGTCGGCGTCGTGTTCGTCGTGCTGCTGACGCTTGCGTATGCGCTGCACTACCGGCACGAACACGCACGCTGACGGCGCCAGCGCGGCCGCCCACGGCCGCGCTTGCCGGCTACCCCATTCCTCATATTCGCTAAGGTTCCGTTAAGCCGGCGGCGACTAACATTCGATCCTGTCTGCAAGGCGGGCCGGCACGCGTCGGCCTGCCGCTATCCTGCAAAAGGGGTTCGAATGAACAAACTTCCCGAAATCACGCTTGCGTTCTGGATCATGAAGATCTGCGCGACGACACTCGGTGAAACCGGCGGCGACCTGCTGTCGATGACGCTGAACGTCGGTTACGCGGTGAGCTCGATCCTGCTGTTCGGCTTCTTCCTCGTGACGCTCGGCGCGCAGCTCAAGACGACGCGCTATCGCCCGGCGATCTACTGGGCCGTGATCGTTGCGACCAGCACGGCCGGCACGACGATGTCCGACTTCATGGACCGTACGCTCGGCCTCGGTTATGCCGCTGGCTCGTCGATCCTCGTTGCGATCCTGCTGGCCATCTTCGCGGTCTGGCGGCTCAGCGGCGAATCGCTGTCGGTCGACCTGATTCGCACGCGCAAGGTCGAGTTGCTGTACTGGATCGCGATCCTGTTCTCGAACACGCTCGGCACCGCGCTCGGCGACTTCCTCGCGGACAGCTCGGGGCTCGGTTTCGGCGGCGGCGCGCTGCTGATCGGCGGGCTGCTGGCGGTGATCGTGCTCGCGCACTACTTCACGCGAATCTCGGGCGTGCTGCTGTTCTGGGCCGCGTTCGTGCTTACGCGCCCGTTCGGCGCGACGGTCGGCGACCTGCTGACGAAGCCGATCGCCAAGGGCGGTCTCGCGCTCGGTACGGTTGGCTCGTCGGCCGTGCTGCTCGGCGTGCTGGTCGCTCTGGTGATCTATGCAAGCATCGCGCAGGCGCGGCAACGCGAACTGGCACCGGCGCGGATCGCGCAGCCGGTCAGCGAATGACGGTGAAAGGAACAGGAAAAAGGGGCCGCGAGGCCCCTTTTTTTGCTGTGTCGCTCAGTGGCGGCCGGTGCTGCCGAAGCCGCCTGCGCCGCGATCGCTTTCGGCGAAGTCGTCGACGATGTTGAACTGCGCCTGCACGACCGGCACGATCACGAGCTGCGCGAGACGCTCGAACGGGTTCAGCACGAACTCGGTCTGGCCGCGGTTCCACGTCGAGATCATCAACTGGCCCTGGTAGTCGGAGTCGATCAGGCCGACGAGGTTGCCGAGCACGATGCCGTGCTTGTGGCCGAGGCCCGAGCGCGGCAGGATCAGCGCCGCATAACCGGGGTCGGCGAGGTGGATCGCGAGGCCCGTCGGCACGAGCGTCGTTTCGCCCGGTTGCAGCGTCACCGGCGCGTCGAGGCAGGCGCGCAGGTCGAGGCCCGCGCTGCCGGTGGTCGCGTAGGCGGGCAGGTAGTCGCGCATGCGCGCGTCGAGAATCTTCAGGTCGAGTTTCATGCGGTCGTCGAATCGGTCGGGAAGGGCGCGGCGGCGACGCCGCCGCGCGGGAGATCAGATCAGGCGATTATCGGGCAGGCGCTTCGCGATTTCCGCGACGAGCACATGCGCGAGTTCGTCCTTCGGTGCGCGCGGTAGGCGCGTGAGGCCGGCGGCTTCGAATAGCACGACTTCGTTGTCGTCGCGGCCGAACGTCAGCGGGCCGAGATTGCCGACGAGCAGCGGCACGTTCTTGCGTTTGCGCTTCTCGTCGCCGTGCACGTCGAGGTCGCCGCTTTCGGCCGCGAACCCGACGCAGAACGGCGGATCGGGCAGTGCCGCGACCGACGCGAGGATGTCGGGGTTCTCGACGAACGCGAGCGCCGGCATCTTGCGGTCGGCCGTCTTCTTCATCTTGTGCTCGGCCGGCTGGTCGACGCGCCAGTCGGCGACCGCGGCCACCGCGATGAAGATGTCGGCATCGGCGACGGCATGCATCACCGCGTCGTACATCTGCTGCGCGGTCTGCACGTCCTGGCGGTAGACGCCCCACGGCGTGTCGAGCGCCACCGGCCCCGCGACCAGATGCACGTCGGCGCCGGCCTGCTGCGCGGCGCGCGCGAGCGCGAAGCCCATCTTGCCGCTCGAGCGGTTCGTGAGGCCGCGCACGGGGTCGAGCGGTTCGAACGTCGGGCCGGCCGTGATCAGCACGCGCCGGTGCGCGAGCACCTTCGGCGCGAAGTGCGCGACGATCGCTTCATAGATCGCCTCGGGCTCGAGCATGCGGCCGTCGCCGACTTCGCCGCACGCCTGCGCGCCCGAATCCGGGCCGAGCACCGACACGCCGTCCGCGCGCAGTTGCGCGGCGTTGCGCTGGGTAGCCGGGTTTTGCCACATCTGGCGGTTCATCGCGGGGACGACGAGCAGCGGACAGTCGCGCGCGACGCACAGCGTCGACAGCAGATCGTCCGCGAACCCGTGCGCGAGCTTTGCGAGGAAGTCCGTCGACGCGGGCGCGATCACGATCGCGTCGGCTTCGCGCGACAGGTCGATGTGCGCCATGTTGTTGTCGATGCGCGCGTCCCACTGGCTCGTGAAGACGGGCCGGCCCGACAGCGCCTGCATCGTGACGGGCGTGATGAACTGGGCGGCGGCTTCCGTCATCACGACCTGCACGGTCGCGCCGGCTTTGGTCAGCAGCCGCGTGAGTTCGGCGATCTTGTAGCAGGCGATGCCGCCCGTCAGGCCGAGAACGAGGTGTTTTCCTGCGAGTTCTGCGTGTGCCAACTCAGGCCTCCAAGGTTCAAACGGGACGGCCGGCGCGAGGCCGGCCGTCGACGCCGAGTATGCGCGCTTAGCGCGAGCCGCGCACGCGACGCAGTTCGTCGTAGATCAGCAGCACCGCGCCGATTGTGATCGCGGAATCGGCGAGGTTGAACGCCGGGAAATGCCAGGCGCCGAGGTGGAAATCGAGGAAGTCGATCACGTGACCGTAGACGAGCCGGTCGATCACGTTGCCGAGCGCACCGCCGAGGATCAGCGCAAGCGATACGCTGAACAGCCGCTGGTGGCCGTGGCGCTTCAGCAGGAAGCAGATCACGAGCGTCGCGCCGATCCCGAGCGCGGTGAACGCCCAGCGCTGCCAGCCGCTCGCGGTCGACAGGAAGCCGAACGCGGCGCCGCGGTTGTACACCAGCACGAGGTTGAAGAACGACGTGAGCGCATGCTGCGCGCCATACGCGAACGTCTTCAGGATTGCGATCTTCGACAACTGATCGAACAGGATCACGATCAGCGAAATGCCGAGCCAGGGCGCAAGCGCGCCGCTGGCCGGTTTCGACAAGGTTTTCGCCATAGTTAAGCAGCGCTCCGGATTTCGCCGTTTTCAAACAGGTTCGAGAAGCAGCGGCCGCACAGCGTCGGATGATCGGCGTGCGCGCCGACATCCTCGCGGTAGTGCCAGCAGCGTTCGCACTTCTGGTACTTCGATGCGGCCACGTCGACGCTTTCCTGCGCTTCGTCGTCGACCTTGACGACGGTTGCGGCCGACGTGATCAGCACGAACTTCAGGTCTTCACCGAGGCTCGTGAGCGCGTCGTAGCGCGCGCCGCTCGCGTGCACGGCCACTTCGGCCTGCAGCGACGAACCGATGCGGTTCGCGGTGCGTGCTTCCTCGAGCGCCTTCGTCACGTTGCCGCGCACGTCACGCAGCAGCGCCCACTTCTCGATCAGCGCGGCCGAGCCGGCAACTTCCGGGTACGCGTAATACGTTTCCGTGAAGATCGTTTCGCCGGCCGGCTGGAACACCTTCCATGCTTCTTCCGCCGTGAACGACAGGAACGGCGCGAGCACGCGCAGCAGGCCGTGCGTCAGGTGGTACAGCGCCGTCTGCGCGGAGCGGCGTGCGCGCGAATCGGCCGCGCTGGTGTACAGGCGGTCCTTCAGCACGTCGAGGTAGAAGCCGCCGAGATCTTCCGAGCAGTACGTCTGCAGTTTCGCGACGACCGGGTGGAATTCGTACTTCTCGTAATGGCCGAGCAGTTCCGTCTGCAGTTGCGCCGAGAACGCGACCGCATAACGGTCGATCTCGAGCCATTCGTCGACGGGCACCGCGTGCTGCGCGAAGTCGAAATCCGACAGGTTCGCGAGCAGGAAGCGCAGCGTGTTGCGGATGCGGCGATAGCCTTCCGTCACGCGCTTCAGGATTTCCTCGGAGATCGCGAGTTCGCCCGAATAGTCGGTCGACGCGATCCACAGGCGGATGATTTCCGCGCCGAGGCGGTTCGCGACTTCATGCGGGTCGATGCCGTTACCGAGCGACTTGCTCATCTTGCGGCCTTCGCCGTCGACCGTGAAGCCGTGCGTGAGCAGGCCCTTGTACGGCGCGCGGCCGTCGATCATCGACGCGGTCAGCAGCGACGAGTGGAACCAGCCGCGATGCTGGTCCGAACCTTCGAGGTACAGGTCCGCCGGGAACTGCAGCTGATCCTTGTGCGAGCCGCGCAGCACGTGCCAGTGCGTCGTGCCCGAGTCGAACCACACGTCGAGCGTGTCGCGGTTCTTTTCGTACAGGTTCGCGTCGTCGCCGAGCAGCTCGCGCGGATCGAGCGTCTGCCATGCCTCGATGCCCGACTGCTCGACGCGCTTCGCGACTTCCTCGAGCAGTTCGAGCGTGCGCGGATGCAGTTCGCCGGTTTCCTTGTGCACGAAGAACGCCATCGGCACGCCCCATTGGCGTTGGCGCGACAGCGTCCAGTCGGGACGGTTCGCGATCATGCTGAACAGGCGCTGCTTGCCCCACGACGGGTAGAACGCGGTCGCGTCGATGCCTTCGAGCGCGGTTTCGCGCAGCGTCTTGCTGCCGTCGCGCGGCGTCACGTCCATGCCGGCGAACCACTGCGACGTCGCGCGGTAGATGATCGGCGTCTTGTGGCGCCAGCAGTGCATGTAGCTGTGCGTGTACTTCTCGCTGCGCAGCAGCGAGCCGGCCGCGTTCAGCGCTTCGACGATCTTCGGGTTCGCATCCCAGATCGACAGGCCGCCGAACAGCGGCAGCGATTCGATATAACGACCGTCGCCCATCACCGGGTTGATGAAGTCGGAATCGGTCATCCCGTGCGCCTTGCAGGACATGAAGTCCTCGATGCCGTACGCGGGCGACGAGTGCACGACGCCGGTACCGGTGTCGGTCGTCACGTAGTCGCCGAGGTAGACGGGCGCGGTGCGCTTGTAGCCGGGGTGGGCCGATGCGAGCGGGTGGTGGAAACGCAGGTTCGCGAGCTTCACGCCGGGCGCGGTCGCGACGACGCGGCCGGTCAGCTTGAATTCTTCCATGCACGCGGCGACGCGCTCTTCCGCGATGATCAGCAGCCCGCGCTCGGTGTCGACCAGCGCGTAGACGATTTCCGGATGAAGGTTCAGCGCCTGGTTCGCCGGGATCGTCCACGGCGTGGTGGTCCAGATCACGATGCCGCCTTCGGCGCGCGGCAGCGCCGGCAGGCCGAACGCCTGCGCGGTCTTTTCCGGTTCCGCGAACGCGAACATCACGTCGATCGTCGGGTCGGTGCGGTCCTTGTACTCGACTTCCGCTTCCGCGAGCGCCGAGCCGCAGTCGAAGCACCAGTTCACCGGCTTCAGCCCGCGATACACATAACCCTTCTCGATGATCTTGCCGAGCGCGCGGAGCTCTTCCGCCTCGTTGACGAAGTTCATCGTCTTGTACGGGTTGGCCCAGTCGCCGAGCACGCCAAGGCGCTTGAAGCCGACCTTCTGTTTCTCGATCTGCTCGGTCGCGTACGCGCGCGCCTTGCTCATCACTTCGGCCGCCGGCAGCGACTTGCCGAACTGCTTCTCGATCTGGATCTCGATCGGCATCCCGTGGCAGTCCCAGCCCGGCACGTACGGCGCGTCGAAGCCGGCCATGTTGCGCGACTTGACGACGATGTCCTTCAGGATCTTGTTGACGGCGTGGCCGAGGTGGATGTCGCCGTTCGCATACGGGGGGCCGTCGTGCAGGATGAACTTCGGCCGGCCCTTGCTGGCCGCGCGGATCTTGTCGTAGAGGCCGCGCTCTTCCCATTCCTTGACCCACTGCGGCTCGCGCTTGGGCAGGTCGCCGCGCATCGGGAACGGCGTGTCGAGCAGGTTGACCGGATACTTGGCCTGCGGTTTCGAATCGGCTTTCTTGTTGCTCATGATGGGATCGCTATCAAATCGGGAGACGCGCGAGCGTCGTGAATCGGGGATGCGCGCGAGTGAGCGGCGCGAGGGTGCGGCGCGCGGGGCGCCGCCGTCCGGATCAGCTAATTCGGTCGGTTGCCGACGTCGCGAAGCCCGTCGCGCGGCTGCCCGGCGCACGGTCGCGCTCGACGAAATACGCGCGCGCATTCGCGACGTCCAGTGCGATCGCGCGTGACAGCGCCTCGAGATCGTCGAACTTCGCCTCGTCGCGCAGCTTCTTCAGGAATTCGACGCGGATGAGCTTGCCGTACGCATCGCCGTGCCAGTCGAGCAGGTGGACTTCGAGCAGTACGCGGCCCGAATCGTCGACGGTCGGGCGCAGGCCGAGGCTCGCGACGCCCGGCAGCGGGTCGGGACCGAGGCCGTGCACCTGCACGACGAAGATGCCCGCGAGTGCCGGCCGCTTGTGCGCGATCGGCAGGTTCAGCGTCGGGAAGCCGAGGTCGCGGCCGAGCTTGAGCCCGTGCGCGACGTGCCCGCTGATCGCATAACCGTGGCCGAGCGCCTGCGCGGCGCCGTCGAGATCGCCCGCTGCGAGCGCGGTGCGCACGCCCGAGCTCGAGATGCGCGTGCCGTCGCTGCCGGCCACCGTGCCCATCTGCTCGACCTCGAAGCCGTGCTGCTCGCCGGCCGCCTTCAGCGTGTCGAAGGTGCCCGCGCGCTTCGCGCCGTAGCAGAAATCGTCGCCGACCATCATCCAGCGCGTGTGCAGCCCGCCGACGAGCGTGCGCTCGACGAACGCTTCGGGCGACTGGCTGGCGAACGTGTGGTTGAAGTGCTCGACGACGACGCGGTCGACACCGTGTTCACGCAGCGCCTCGAGCTTGTCGCGCAGCATCGCGATGCGCGGCGGCGCGCCGGCCGGGTTGAAGAATTCGCGCGGGTGCGGCTCGAAAGTCATCACGCACACGGGCAGGCCGCGCGCGTCCGCTGCCGCGCGCACGCGCGCGAGCAGGGCCTGGTGGCCGCGATGGACACCGTCGAAGTTGCCGATCGTCAGCGCGCACGGGGCGCGGCTCTCGGCGTTGGGCAGGCCGCGGAAGACTTTCACGATAGCGGATGCAGCGTCGGGGAATGGGCGGTGGGATGCCGCAAAGCAGAAGATTATAAACGTTCGGGCGGGCCGGCGGCCGAGAAGGCGGGAAACGCGGGGGCGAATGGTAAAATTCGCGGATGAAAAAACTCGTGATCCTGATTTCCGGTCGCGGCAGCAACATGGAGGCCATTGTCCGCGCGTGCGCGCAGGAACGCTGGCCGGCCGAGGTTGCCGCCGTGATCGCCAACCGGCCCGATGCGGCCGGCCTGGCTTTTGCCGCGTCGCACGGGGTGGCGACCGCGGTGGTCGACCACCGTTCTTTCGACGGCCGCGACAGCTTCGACGCGGCGCTTGCCGCGGAGATCGACCGTTTCGCACCCGATCTCGTCGTCCTCGCGGGCTTCATGCGCATCCTCACGCCGGCATTCGTCAGACGATATGAAGGTCGGCTGTTGAATGTCCACCCGTCGCTGCTGCCGAGCTTCAAGGGCATTCACACGCACCAGCAGGCGCTCGACGCGGGCGTCGCGCTGCACGGCGTGACCGTTCACTTCGTGATTCCCGAACTCGACAGCGGCGCGATCGTCGCGCAGGGCGCGGTGCCCGTGCGCGCGGGCGACGACGCGGCCGCGCTGGCGCAGCGCGTGCTGACGGTCGAGCACGTGTTGTATCCGCGCGCGGTGCGCTGGTTCGTCGAGGGGCGCTTGCGCCTCGAGAACGGCCGTGCCGTCGTGGCGCCGGAAGAAGCACGCTGGATTTTCGCGGATCAACCGCATACCGAAACGAGTGAGGGTGTATGAAGCTGCACGGATTCCTGATTGGCCAGACCGAGACCTTGCTGGCCGAGGTGCTGAAGTTCGCCGGCCCCGCCGACGCGACGACGAGCCGGTTCTTCCGCGCGCACCCGAAGCTCGGGCATGCCGAGCGCGGCGTGATCGCCGAGGCGGTCTTCGCAGTGCTGCGCCGCAAGATGGAGTTTTCGCACCTGGCCGAGAGCGGCACGGGCACGCCCGCGCGGCGTCTCACGCTGCTCGGCCTGATGCAGACGGCCGGCCGTAACGCGCTGAGGCCGTTTTTGTCCGACACCGAGTCCGCGTGGCTCGAGCACGTGTCGAAGATCGATCCGGCGAGCCTGCCGGTGCGCGTCCGCACGAACCTGCCCGACTGGATCCACCAGGCGCTGTCGGCCCGATTCGACGCCGAGGAACTCGCGCAGCTCGCCGCCGCGCTGAACTACCCGGCGCCGCTCGACCTGCGTGCCAACGCGCAGAAGGCGACCCGCGACCAGGTGATCGACGCGCTGCGCGCGAACGGTATCGATGCGGGCGCGATGCCGTTCGCGCCGTTCGGCGTGCGCGTCGTCGGCAAGCCGGCGCTGACGCGCCTGAAGCTGTTCGAGGAAGGCCAGATCGAGGTGCAGGACGAAGGCAGCCAGCTGCTGTGCTCGCTCGTCGCGCCGCGCCGTGGCGAGATGGTCGTCGATTTCTGCGCGGGCGCCGGCGGCAAGACGCTCGCGCTGGGCGCGATGATGCGCTCGACCGGGCGCCTCTACGCGTTCGACGTGTCGGAAAAGCGCCTCGCGAAGCTGAAGCCGCGCCTCGCGCGCAGCGGGCTGTCGAACGTGAACCCGGTGCTGATCGACAGCGAGCATGACGCGAAGATCAAGCGGCTCGCCGGCAAGATCGACCGCGTGCTGGTCGACGCGCCGTGCAGCGGCCTCGGCACGCTGCGCCGCAATCCGGACCTGAAGTGGCGCCAGTCGCGCACCGCGATCGACGAGCTGACGCCGAAGCAGGCGTCGATCCTCGCGAGCGCCGCGCGTCTCGTGAAGAAGGGCGGCCGGCTCGTCTACGCGACCTGCAGCGTGCTCGACGCCGAGAACGAGCGCATCGTCGAACAGTTCCTGGCCGACCATCCCGAGTTCGTGCTGGTGCCGGCGCAGAAGGTGCTGGCCGACCAGCGCATCGAGATCGAGACCGGCGACTACCTGTCGCTGTGGCCGCATCGTCACGCGACCGACGGCTTCTTCGCCGCGGTGCTTGAACGCCGCGCGCAGTAACGACAGGCCGGACGGACGATGGAGAATCTGCAAAGCCGCCTGCTGTCGCACCGGCTGGCGTCGGTGATTCGCGATTTCCACCAGCCGGTGATGATCTGGCAGGCGGCGATCCTCGTCGGCGCGCTGTGTTTCGCATGGGTGGCCGCGCGCTTCGTGCACGGCCGGATCGATGCGCGCCGCCGGGCGGCCGGACGTGCGCCCGGCGCGGGCGCGCAAAGCCTGAAGCGCGCGTTGTTCCCGTTGTTCGGGGGCGTCTTCGCGGGCGTCGCGCAGCTCGCGTTCGACCCGTTCATGTCGACGTCGCTGCTGTCGCTCGCCCTGGTGCCGTTGTTCGGCATCGGGCTGATCTACGTGCTGTTCTTCTTCGCACGGCGCGTGTTCGCGCGCGATGGCCACACGCATGCGTGGCTGTCGATCGTCGAGAAGATCGTGTCGACCGTCGTGTGGGCCGCGATGGTGCTGACCGTGCTCGGCATCCAGCGCGACGTGCTCGGCTGGCTCGACAGCGTGCAGTTCCGCGTCGCCAATGCGCACCTGACGCTGCTGTCGCTGATCTCCGGCGCGCTGTGGGTCTGCGTGACGCTGATGGTCGCGATGTGGCTCGGCTCGGTGCTCGAGGATCGCCTCACGCGTGCGAGCACGCTCGATGCGAACCTGAAGGTCGTGCTGTCGCGGGTCGGTCGCGCGCTGCTCGTGTTCGCGGCGATCCTGATCGGGCTGTCGCTCGTCGGCATCGACGTGACGGTGCTCGGCGTGTTCGGCGGCGCGGTGGGCGTCGGCCTCGGCTTCGGGCTGCAGAAGATCGCGAGCAACTACGTGTCGGGCTTCATCATCCTGCTCGACCGCTCGCTGCGGCTCGGCGATGCGATCAGCGTCGGCGGGCTGCAGGGCGTCGTCACGCAGATCCGCACGCGCTACACGGTCGTGCGCGGCCTCGACGGCAACGAGACGCTGATCCCGAACGAGAAGCTGATCACCGACGTCGTGCAGAACCAGTCGTCGTACCTGACGCGCGGTTATGCGAAGGTCGCGGTGCAGGTCGCGTACACGAGCGATGTCGAGCACGCGCTCGCGTTGCTTGCCGATGCCGCGAAGGGCGTGCCGCGCGTGCTGGCCGAGCCCGCGCCGACCCCGTATCTGGTGAGCTTCGGCGCGGACGGGATCGACCTCGAGCTCGGCTTCTGGATCGAGGATTCGGCGAAAGGCACGTCGGGCGTGCGTTCGACCGTGAACCGCAACATCTGGCGGCTGTTCAGCGAGCACGGGATCTCGATTCCGTTTCCGCAGCGCGAAGTGCGCGTCGTCGGGTTGCCGGACGGCTTTCCCGCGGCGGGTGCAGTGGCCCCGCAGGATCCGGCGGCCGGCGCTCCGGTGGCCGGCAACGGCGTGGCGGACGGGCGCGCGCCGGCCGCGTAGACGCGCAACCGTACCGACCCCGCGGTCGGAACCGGATCGCGGGCCTTTCCAAGTCCGCCTCTGGACTGCCTTTGTTGCGTCAGGGCAAGAAAATATTCATTTTTTACAAAGACTTGGAACGGTTGAAGTAAAATTCAGGTCTATACGCGGTATGCTTTCATTTTTCTGACGCCTGCGCGAGCCGGCGTCGCACTCATCTCATCACAGGTAACTGCCTTGTTGAATTCCCTGCTCGATTTTCTTTCCCACGGGCTCCTGCATTTCTCGTGGTGGCAGGTCGCGCTGTTCGCGCTTGCCGTCACGCACGTCACGATCATCGGCGTGACGGTCTACCTGCACCGCTGCCAGGCGCACCGCGCGCTGGAGCTGCATCCGATCGCGAGCCACTTCTTCCGCCTCTGGCTGTGGATGACGACCGGCATGCTGACGGGCCAATGGGCCGCGATTCACCGCAAGCACCACGCGAAGTGCGAGACCGAGGAAGATCCGCACAGCCCGCAGACGCGCGGCATCTGGAAGGTGTTCCTCGAAGGCGCCGAGCTGTATCGCGCGGAAGCGAAGAATGAAGAGACGATGCGCAAGTTCGGCCACGGCACGCCGAGCGACTGGATCGAACGCAATGTCTATTCGAAGTACCCGATCCTCGGCATCAGCATCATGATGGTGATCGACGTCGCGCTGTTCGGCGTGCTCGGTCTGACCGTGTGGGCCGTGCAGATGGTCTGGATTCCGTTCTGGGCGGCGGGCGTCGTCAACGGCTTCGGTCACTTCTGGGGTTATCGCAACTTCAACTCGGCCGACGCGAGCACGAACCTGTTCCCGTGGGGCATCGTGATCGGCGGCGAAGAACTGCACAACAACCACCACACGTTCGCGACGTCGGCGAAGCTGTCGAACAAGTGGTACGAGTTCGACATCGGCTGGATGTACATCCGCATCATGTCGGCGTTCGGTCTCGCGAAAGTGAAGAAGGTCGCACCGACGCCGCGCCTGAACAAGCCGAAGACGGTGCTCGACCAGGAAACGCTGCAGGCCGTGCTGTCGAACCGCTACGAAGTGATGGCGCGCTACGGCAAGGCTGTGAAGCGTGCATACGCCCAGGAGCTCGCGCACCTGAAGGAACTCGGCTCGAGCGAGAAGTACCAGCTGATGCGCGGCGCGCGCAAGTGGTTCCACAAGGACGCCGACGGCCTCGACGAGCCGCAGAAGAAGCTGCTGCCGGAGATCTTCGCGAACAGCCAGAAGCTGCACACGTACTTCCAGTTGCGCCAGGATCTCGCCGCAATCTGGGATCGCTCGACCGCGTCGCGCGAACAGCTTCTCGCGCAATTGCAGGATTGGTGCCATCGCGCAGAACAAAGCGGCATCAAGGCGCTGCAGGAATTCGCGACACGCCTGCGTCGCTACGCCTGATTCGAAATCGATTAGAATCTAAGGACGTCACAAACCCCGCGTTGGCGGGGTTTTTTCATTTGAGCCGGCGGTTTTCGAGGTGGCCGTCGGCAGGGTTGAGCTTTGCATGGATCCGGAGTCAGTGCTGAAGCGCTCACGTCGGTCGACCGCGAAGCATTGGGCGGGGGAGCAAGTGCTGGAGCACCCACTCCCGCCGACAGGAGATATGGAGATGCAATCGACGATCAAACCCGTCGAGTACGACCGTCCGATCGCGGCAGGCGCGGTCTGCGGTGTCGGACAGGCATGGGCAAAAGTACCCGATACGCCGTCCCCCGAGGAGCGCGCCGCGCTGAAGGCGCGCATCAAGGCGTTGCTCGTGCGTGAAAAGGCCGTGCTGGTCGCGCACTACTACGTGGATGCCGAATTGCAGGAGCTGGCCGACGAAACGGGCGGCTGCGTTGCCGATTCGCTCGAAATGGCCCGTTTCGGCCGCGATCACGACGCGCAGACGCTGGTCGTCGCCGGCGTGCGCTTCATGGGCGAAACCGCGAAGATCCTGAGTCCGAACAAGCGGATCCTGATGCCCGATCTCGACGCGACCTGTTCGCTCGACCTCGGCTGTCCGGTCGACGAATTCTCGGCGTTTTGCGATGCGCATCCCGACCGCACCGTGGTGGTCTACGCGAACACCAGCGCAGCCGTGAAGGCGCGCGCGGACTGGATGGTCACGTCGTCGATCGGCCTCGAGATCGTTGCCGACCTGCACGCGCGCGGCGAGAAGATCATCTGGGCACCCGATCGCCATCTCGGCAGCTATATTCAGAAGAAAACCGGCGCGGACATGCTGCTGTGGCAGGGTTCGTGCCTCGTGCACGACGAATTCAAGGGTATCGAGCTCGATCTGCTGCGCGCCGAATATCCGGACGCGAAGGTGCTCGTCCATCCCGAATCGCCGGAAAATGTCGTCGCGCAGGCCGATGTCGTCGGCTCGACCACGCAACTGATCGACGCGGCCGTCAAGTTCGACGCGACGCATTTCATCGTCGCGACCGATCTCGGCATCCTGCACAAGATGCAGCTCGCAGCGCCCGGCAAGACGTTCATCGCGGCGCCGACGGCCGGCAACAGCGCGACCTGCAAGAGCTGCGCGCACTGCCCGTGGATGGCGATGAACGGTCTTGCGAACCTTGCCGACGTGCTCGAACGCGGTCACAACGAGATCTTCGTCGATCCCGCGATCGGCGAGCGCGCGCGTCTGCCGATCGACCGGATGCTCGATTTCGCGGCCGCGCAGAAAAAGCGCGTGCAGGCGAGCGGCGATCTGCAGCGCGACCAGCAACTGTTCGCGAACGTGGGGGCGGCGTAATGGACGGCCCGCACGCTCACATTCGTTCGCTGGCCGCTGAGGGAGCGGCTGCCGTCCTTGAGGGCGGCACGACGAGCGCGGTATCCCCGCTGTTCGACATCGTCCGCGACCAATACGGCGCGGCATTCGAGGACGCGATCGCGCGCAATGTAGCCGATGCGATCGCGGAAGACGTCGGCATCGGCGACCAGACCGGGCGGCTCGTGCCGGCCGGCGGGCGTCGCCGCGCGCGCATCATCGTGCGCGAGGAAGCCGTGCTGTGCGGCGTGCCGTGGTTCGAGGCCGTGATCGGCCGGATCGATCCGGCGATCGTCGTGCAATGGCGCTATCGGGAAGGCGACCGGATGATGCCCGATTCGACCGTCTGCGAACTCGAGGGGCCGGCGCGCGCGCTGCTGACGGCCGAACGCAACGGGCTGAACTTCCTGCAGCTGCTGTCGGGCGTCGCGACCGCGACGCGCCGTTACGTCGATCGCGTCGAAGGCACGCGCGCGAAGATCCTCGATACGCGCAAGACGCTGCCGGGCCTGCGGCTCGCGCAGAAGTACGCGGTGCGCGTCGGCGGCGGCGAGAACCAGCGCCTCGCGCTGTACGACGGCATCCTGATCAAGGAGAACCACATCGCAGCGGCGGGCGGTGTCGGCGAGGCGCTCGACGCGGCGTTCGCGCTGCAGTCGGGCGTGCCCGTGCAGGTCGAGGTCGAGACGCTTGCGCAACTCGACACGGCGCTTGCGCATCGCGCGCAGTCGGTGCTGCTCGACAACTTCACGCTCGACATGATGCGTGAAGCCGTGCGCGTGACGGATGGCAAGGCCGTGCTCGAAGTGTCCGGCGGCGTCAACTTCGATACGGTGCGCGCGTTCGCGGAGACGGGCGTCGATCGCATCTCGATCGGCGCGCTGACGAAGGACGTGCGCGCGACGGACTATTCGATGCGGATCGTCGACTGACCGAGCGTTAAACGATCAGACAAAAAAGCCGTTGGCGCGCAAACGCCAACGGCTTTTTTCTTGTGCGGCCACAGCCGGGAAGGGCGTGCCGCTCAGCGACGCGCGCGCGGCGTGAGCACGCTCGGCAGCGCCTTCGGCAGCGTGTGCGGCCAGTCGCGGCTGTAGTGCAATCCGCGGCTTTCGCGGCGCGAGTGCGCGCTCTTCACGATCAGCGTCGCGACGTCGACGAGATTGCGCAGTTCGAGCAGGTCGCGCGTCACGCGGAAGTTCGCGTAGTACTCGTGGATCTCGTCGCGCAGCAGCGACAGCCGGTGCTTGGCGCGTTCGAGGCGCTTGTCGGTACGCACGATGCCGACGTAGTTCCACATCAGGCGGCGCAACTCGTCCCAGTTGTGCGCGACGACGACTTCCTCGTCCGCATCCGACACACGGCTTTCGTCCCACGCGGGCAGCGTGGCCGGCGTTTCGGTATCGAAGCCGGCCGCCTCGATCGCCTCGGCCGCCGCACGGCCGATCACGAGACATTCGAGCAGCGAGTTGCTCGCGAGCCGGTTCGCGCCGTGCAGCCCCGTGTACGACGTTTCGCCGACCGCATAAAGGCCCGCGAGATCGGTGCGCCCGGCCAGGTCGGTCACGACGCCGCCGCACGTGTAGTGCGCGGCCGGCACGACGGGAATCGGCTGCTTCGCGATGTCGATGCCGAATTCGAGGCAGCGCGCGTGGATCGTCGGGAAGTGTTCGCGCAGGAACGCTTCCGGCTGATGGCTGATGTCGAGATACACGCAGTCGATCCCGCGCTTCTTGATCTCGAAGTCGATCGCGCGCGCGACGATGTCGCGCGGCGCAAGCTCGGCGCGCGCATCGTGCGCGGGCATGAAGCGCGTACCGTCCGGCAGCTTCAGCAGGCCGCCTTCGCCGCGCACGGCCTCGGAAATCAGGAACGATTTCGCATACGGATGGAACAGGCAGGTCGGGTGGAACTGGATGAATTCCATGTTCGACACGCGGCAGCCCGCGCGCCACGCCATCGCGATGCCGTCGCCGGTCGCCGTGTCGGGGTTCGTCGTGTACAGGTAGACCTTGCCGGCGCCGCCCGTCGCGAGCACCGTATGCGGCGCCTCGATCGTGATCGTGCGGTCGTTGTCGACGTCGAGTGCATACAGGCCGTGACAGCGGCGGCCAGGCAGGCCGAGCCGGTCCGACGTGATCAGGTCGATCGCGTGGTGGTTTTCGAAGAACGTGATGTTCGGATGCTGGCGCGCGCGCTCCGACAGCGTCGCGAGCACCGCATGGCCGGTCGCGTCGGCCGCGTGGATGATCCGGCGGTGACTGTGGCCGCCTTCGCGCGTCAGATGGAAACCGAGCTCGGCCGCGTCGTCCTTCGTGAACGGCACGCCTTGCGAGATCAGCCATTCGATCGCTTCGCGGCCGTGTTCGACGATGTAGCGCGTCGCGCCTTCGTCGCACAGGCCGCCGCCGGCGACCAGCGTGTCGTCGACGTGGTTCTCGATGCTGTCCGCCGAATCGAGGACGGCCGCGATGCCGCCCTGCGCGTTATCGCTTGCGCCCTCCATCATCGAACGTTTCGCGATCAGCGCGACACGTCGCGTGCTGGCCAGATTGAGTGCGACCGACAGCCCTGCCAGGCCGCTGCCGACGATCGCCACGTCGAATTTCATGCTGCATCTCCATCATTACGCTTTTGATCTTGTGCGTTCCGGCGGCCGTGGCCGCGGAAAGGGGAGAGCATACCGCGTCGGGCTCGAGCGTGCGCGCAAAACAAAAAGCCCCGCATGTGCGGGGCTTTTCTTTCGCCGTCAGGCTGGCAGAAACCGGAGATTACTTGATCTTGGTTTCTTTGTATTCCACATGCTTGCGGACGACGGGATCGAACTTCTTGATCGCCATCTTTTCCGGCATGTTGCGCTTGTTCTTCGTGGTCGTGTAGAAGTGACCCGTGCCAGCGGTCGACTCGAGCTTGATCTTGTCGCGTGCGCCTTTTGCCATGATTGTGCTCCTTGGGCTTAGGCTTCGCCGCGTGCGCGCAGGTCAGCGAGCACGGAATCGATGCCGTTCTTGTCGATCAGGCGCAGGCCGGCGTTCGAGACGCGCAGGCGCACCCAGCGGTTTTCGCTCTCCACCCAGAACCGGCGGTTTTGCAGGTTCGGCAGGAAGCGACGCTTGGTCTTGTTGTTGGCGTGGGAAACGTTGTTGCCGCTCATCGGCGCTTTCCCAGTTACTTGGCATACGCGTGCCATGAGAGCACTCCTAATACGCTAAATTCGGGGTTCGATCGCCGGTGAAGGTTCCATCGCACCGCCACGTGATCCATGGCTGCACTCAGAACGCCGTAGCCCTTACAGACAAGGCCCTTCGATGGCTAGAACTGGTTGGAAAAAATACAGACGGCGATTCTAGCAGAAAAAGTTCAGGAAAATCAAACCTAATTTCGAATCGTCGTTGCGGCGCCCTGGGACGGGCCGCCGCGCCACAGTCTACAGCCAACCGGCACGCGCGAACGAAAAAGTGTCGCTGGTGCCGACGACGACGTGATCGAGCAACTGCACGTCGACGAGCTGCAGCGCGTCGCGCAGCGAGCGGGTCAGGCGGCGGTCTTCCGCGCTCGGCTGCACCGCGCCCGACGGGTGGTTGTGCGCGACGATCAGCGCCGCGGCGTTCTGCTTCAGCGCGCGGCGCACGATTTCGCGCGGGTAGACGGCCATGCGCGTCAGCGAGCCGCGCGCGCTTTCTTCCGTATCGATGAGGCCGTGACGGGCATCGAGATACAACGTGACGAACACTTCATACGGGCGCGTGCCGATCATGAGCCGCAAAAAATCCTCGACCGCGCCCGGAGAGCCGATCTGCATCCGTTCGGGCGCCTTTTCGGCAAGCGCGCGCCGCACGAGTTCGGTCACCGCGATCAGCCGCGCCGATCGCGCAACGCCGATGCCGGGATGCGTTTCGAATTCGTCGGGATCGGCATCGAGCATCCGGCGCAGCGAGTCGCCGAACCGTTCGAGCAGCGCGCGGGCGCTGACGAACACGTCGTGCCCGCCGCCGCCCGTGCCGAGCACCAGCGCGATCAATTCGGCGTCCGTCAACGCAGCCGGCCCGCGCTCCAGCAGCCGTTCGCGCGGCAGATGGGGCTGCCAGTTCGGCGGGCGGCGCTTGCGCGGCCCGCCAGCACGGTTGCGGCGGGCCGGATCGGCCGGCGCATCGGCGGTGTCGCGGCATTCGGCCGGCGGCAGGATGGGGCAGGGTGACAGCATGGTCGAAACTCCATTGGCGGCGGGCGGTGTGCGTGGCGTCGTCGCACTTTCCGCCTTGCGCGCTCAGGTGACTTACAATATTGGCTTTGCGCCGGGCCTTTCGGCCGTTTCGGGCGCCGACTGAACGAGTAATTCATGAGCCTCATCGATCTATCCGAAGTGAAGCCCGGTTCCCACGTCACGTTGCATTACCGGCTGGCACTGGCCGACGGCGCCGACATCGTCAACACCTTCTCCGACAAGCCGGCCACGCTGTTGATGGGCGCGGGGCAACTGGCGCCCTCGCTGGAACAGATTCTGATGGGGCTCCGGGTCGGCGACCACTCGACTTTTCAGCTAACGCCCGAACAGGCGTTCGGTCCCCGTAATCCCGACATGCTCCAGCGCGTGACGCTGTCGACGCTGCGCGAGAACGGGATGGTCGGCGACGATTTCACGCCGGGCGAGCTGATCGAGTTCAATGCGCCGGACGGTGGCCGGTACGCGGGGGTGCTGAAGGAAGTCAGCGAGACCTCCGCGCTGTTCGACTTCAATCATCCGCTCGCGGGCCAGGCGCTCACGTTCGAAGTGAAAATCATCGGAATCCTGTAATCATGAGTACCACCGACACGCTGTCCGGGCAGACCGTTGCCGCCGATGCCGAAATCCTGCTGGCCCAGCCGCGCGGTTTCTGCGCAGGCGTCGACCGCGCGATCGAGATCGTCGAGCGCGCGATCGCGATGCACGGTGCGCCGATCTATGTTCGCCACGAGATCGTCCACAACAAGTACGTGGTCGAGGATCTGAAGAAGAAAGGCGCGATCTTCGTCGAGGAACTCGAGGAAGTGCCGGCCGGCAACACCGTGATCTTCAGTGCGCACGGCGTGTCGAAGGCCGTGCGCGACGAGGCCGACGTGCGCGGGCTGCGCATTTACGACGCAACCTGCCCGCTCGTCACGAAGGTGCACGTCGAGGTGGCGAAGATGCGCCAGGACGGCGTCGACATCGTCATGATCGGGCACAAGGGCCATCCTGAGGTCGAAGGCACGATGGGGCAGGTCGAGCGCGGCATGCATCTCGTCGAGAGCGTCGAAGACGTGCAGAAGCTCGAGCTCGCCGATCCCGAGCGCATCGCGCTCGTCACGCAGACGACGCTGTCCGTCGACGATGCGGCCGAGATCATCGCGGCGCTGAAGGCGAAATATCCGAAGATCCGCGAGCCGAAGAAGCAGGACATCTGCTACGCGACGCAGAACCGCCAGGACGCGGTGAAGTTCATGGCGCCGCAGTGCGATGTCGTGATCGTCGTCGGGAGTCCGAACAGCTCGAATTCGAGTCGCTTGCGCGAAGTGGCCGAGAAGCGCGGCGTGGACGCGTACATGGTCGATGCGCCGGACCAGATCGATCCGGCATGGGTCGCCGGCAAGCGTCGGATCGGCGTGACGGCCGGCGCGTCGGCGCCTGAAGTGCTCGCTCAGGCCGTGATCGCGCGGCTGCGCGAGCTCGGCGTGCGCAATGTCCGCGCGCTCGACGGCATCGAGGAAAACGTGTCGTTTCCGCTGCCGCGCGGGTTGAACCTGCCGCCCGCCGCCTGATTGCCGCATCGCACCCGCGGAACACCAAAGCGCGCCTCCGGGCGCGCTTTTTTTTGCGTATAGAAATTGTAATTGCAACCGTAATTCATAATCGCGGTGCAACCCGGTTGCTCTCGCCGTTCCGGACCGTCTCTCAAAATTGGTTGCAATGCAGGAAAACCCCATCGAATCAGGATTATTGGCGGCCTATAAATGGAGTTACAATGCGCCCGTTTTCAGGTCTGAATGGCTTTGAAATCGGTTTTTGGCAAGGCGCGGGAGACCATTCAATGCATGTGAAGTTGGCTTACGCCGTGTCCGTCGCCGCACCGGTTGCAATGATTGCCGGTCGCAGCAAAAAGAGCGACGACGAGGCGGGTAGGGAGGCAGCGGTGCTCGCGTCACCGCCGGTCAGCGGCGTGCGCGTCGCCGGAACCGGTCGTGCGTTGCCATCGGCATGCCGTATCGCGCAATTGGGCAAGGACAAGGAAAACGGGGCACGTTTGACGATCGACGAAATCAACGCGCTTGGCCTGACGGCCGGTCCGGCAGCGGGCATGCAGGTTGCGTCGCGGCGGGCCACCGGTCACGGCGATGCCGGCAACGTGCGGATGTCGCCGGCCCCCCTTCATTTCGAATCGACGAAACAGCATGCCGCCGCGACCGACCGTGTCGCGGCGCGCGATCTGGTTCGTGTGACGGATTCCGCTGCAGCTCCGACGAAAGTCGGGCGCAACCTTCGCGACGCCTTGCCGGGCGACGCGGCGCGGAACCTGATTTGCCCGGGTGCGATGCCTGCATCGCTCGGGATGGAAAAAGGCACGGGCGCCGGGCAACCGGACGCCGGCCGTTTCAGCATGCTGTCGTACGACTTCAAGGAGGCCACGAACACCGTCCTCGATGTCGTGACGATTTAGCGACGGGACTCATGACGGCACCGGGACAGTGCGGTGCCGTTTTTGTATCCGCTCCGGCGGCAGGTCCGGCCGTACAGGCCGGGCGGCGCGCGCCGGGACGATCCACCCTTACCGGTATCGACTAGTACTCGCAGTGTCGCCGAGAAGGCGCGATTCCTCGCTTACCCGCGGGGCGCAACGTCCTCCGGCAGCACGGGCCAAGGAGCTTTAAATGGATATTTTCGTCCAGCAGGTTCTCAACGGACTGGTGCTCGGCAGTGTGTACGCCATCATCGCGTTGGGTTACACGATGGTGTACGGCATTCTCGGCATCATCAACTTCGCGCACGGCGACGTGCTGATGATTGGCGCGATGGTCGCCCTGTCAGCCATTACCGTGCTGCAGAACCATTTCCCCGGACTCGGCAACGTCGCGACGCTGGCGATCGGCCTGGGTATCGCCGCGATCGTCTGTGCGTTCGTCGGCTTCACGATCGAGCGGGTCGCCTACCGGCCGCTGCGCCGCGCGCCGCGCCTCGCGCCGCTGATCACCGCGATCGGCGTGTCGATCCTGCTGCAGACCGCCGCGATGATCATCTGGTCGCGCAACCCGCTGCCGTTCCCGCAATTGCTGCCGACCGATCCGATCAACGTGATCAAGGCCACCGACACGACGCCCGGCGCCGTGATCTCGGTGACTGAAATCGTGATCATCGCGGTGGCGTTCATCGTGATGGGCGGCTTGCTGCTGCTCGTGCACAAGACCAAGCTCGGCCGCGCGATGCGCGCGATCGCCGAAAGCCCGAACACCGCGAGCCTGATGGGCGTGAACCCGAACTTCGTGATTTCCGCGACGTTCATGATCGGCTCCGCGCTCGCCGCGCTGGCCGGCGTGATGATCGCGTCCGAATACGGCAACGTGCACTTCTACATGGGCTTCATTCCCGGCATGAAGGCGTTCACCGCCGCGGTGCTGGGCGGGATCGGCAACCTCGGTGGCGCAATGGTCGGCGGCGTGCTGCTCGGCCTGATCGAGCAGCTCGGTGCCGGCTACATCGGCAACCTCACGGGCGGCGTATTCGGCAGTAACTACCAGGACGTGTTCGCCTTCATCGTGCTGATCATCGTGCTGGTGTTTCGTCCGTCGGGCCTGCTGGGCGAACGTGTCGCGGATCGCGCGTAACGGAAGGGAGCAAACAACATGACATCCATTCAACCGATCGAATCCTCGACGTCGCTCGTCGAGGAGCGCAACACCACCAAGACCGTCATCATCGGCATCCTGACCGCTGCGTTCGTGATCGCCGCGCCGATCATCATCGGCTCGGCCGGCGGCAACTACTGGGTCCGCGTGCTCGACTTCGCGATGCTGTACGTGATGCTCGCGCTCGGCCTGAACGTCGTGGTCGGCTTCGCCGGCCTGCTCGACCTGGGCTACATCGCGTTCTACGCGGTGGGCGCGTACACGGCGGCATTGCTGAGCTCGCCGCACCTGACGTCGCAGTTCGAGTGGATCGCGAACCTGGCGCCCGGCGGATTGCACATCCCGTTCCTGATCATCGTGCCGATCGCGATGGCGCTGGCGGCGACCTTCGGGATCCTGCTCGGCGCGCCGACGCTGCGACTGCGCGGCGACTACCTGGCGATCGTCACGCTCGGCTTCGGCGAAATCGTCCGGATCTTCATGAACAACCTCGACCGTCCGGTGAACATCACCAACGGCCCGAAGGGGATCACGGGCATCGATCCGGTGCATGTCGGCGGCTTCAACCTGTCGCAGACACACTCGCTGTTCGGCCTCCAGCTGCCGTCGGTCTACATGTACTACTACCTGTTCGTGCTGTGCTCGCTGCTGGTGATCTGGACGTGTACGCGTCTGCAGCACTCGCGCATCGGCCGCGCATGGGCGGCGATCCGCGAGGACGAGATCGCGGCCAAGGCGATGGGCATCAACACCCGTAACGTGAAGTTGCTCGCGTTCGCGATGGGCGCGTCGTTCGGCGGCCTGTCGGGCGCGATGTTCGGTTCGTTCCAGGGCTTCGTGTCGCCCGAGTCGTTCACGTTCTGGGAATCGATCGTCGTGCTGGCCTGCGTGGTGCTCGGCGGCATGGGCCATATCCCGGGCGTGATCTTGGGTGCGGTGCTGCTCGCGATCTTCCCGGAATTCCTGCGCTCGACGATGAGCCCGCTGCAGCATGCGCTGTTCGGTCATGACATCGTCGATACGGAGGTGATCCGTCAGGCGCTGTACGGTCTCGCGATGGTGATCATCATGCTGTATCGCTCGGAAGGCCTGTGGCCCGCGCCGAAGCATGAGGACAAGATCGCGAAACTGGCGAAGCGCGCCAGCAAGAAGCCGGTGCGCGCCTAACCTACGGACACAGGGGATATACACATGAGCGACAAGCAAATCCGACTGTCCGTGCAGGGCGTGAACAAGCGCTTCGGCGGCCTGCAGGCACTTTCCGACGTCGGCCTGCAGATCAAGGAAGGCGAGATCTACGGCCTGATCGGCCCGAACGGCGCCGGCAAGACGACGTTCTTCAACGTGATCACGGGCCTGTACACGCCGGATTCCGGCGATTTCAAGCTCGACGGCCAGAACTACACGCCGACGGCGGTGCACCAGGTGGCGAAGGCCGGCATTGCGCGCACCTTCCAGAACATCCGCCTGTTCGGCGGGATGACGGCCCTCGAGAACGTGATGGTGGGCCGCCACGTGCGCACCAAGCACGGTCTGCTCGGCGCGGTGTTCCAGACGCCGGCCGAACGCCAGGAGGAGCGCGAGATCAAGGAACGCGCGATCGAGCTGCTCGAATACGTCGGCGTGCTGCAGTACGCCGACTACACGTCGCGCAACCTGTCGTACGGCCACCAGCGCCGTCTCGAGATCGCACGCGCACTGGCGACCGACCCGAAGCTGCTCGCGCTCGACGAGCCGGCGGCCGGGATGAACGCGACCGAGAAGGTCGAACTCACGCGCCTGCTCGACAAGATCCGCTCGGACGGCCGCACGATTCTGCTGATCGAGCACGACGTGAAGCTCGTGATGCACTTGTGCAACCGGATGACGGTGCTCGATTACGGCAAGGTGATCGCCGAGGGTCTGCCGCAGGACGTGCAGAAGAATCCGAAGGTGATTGAGGCATATCTCGGCGCAGGGGTGCACTGATGGCAGCGGCAATGTTGAAAATCAAGGGCTTGCAGGTCAACTACGGCGGCATCCAGGCCGTCAAGGGCGTTGACATGGAGGTCCGTCAGGGCGAGCTCGTGACGCTGATCGGCGCGAACGGTGCAGGCAAGACCACGACGATGAAGGCGATCACGGGTCTCAAGCCGTATTCGGCGGGCGACATCGAGTACGACGGCAAGTCGATCAAGGGCGTGCCGTCGCATGAACTGCTCAAGCGCGGCCTCGCGATGGTGCCGGAAGGCCGCGGGATCTTCGCGCGGATGTCGATCATCGAGAACATGCAGATGGGCGCGTACCTGCGCAACGACAACGACCAGATCAAGAAGGACGTCGACCGCATGTTCGGCTTCTTCCCGCGCCTGAAGGAACGGGCGACGCAGCTGGCGGGCACGCTGTCGGGCGGCGAGCAGCAGATGCTGGCGATGTCGCGCGCGATCCTGTCGAAGCCGAAGCTGCTGCTGCTCGACGAGCCGTCGATGGGGCTGTCGCCGATCATGGTCGAGAAGATCTTCGAAGTGGTGCGCGAGATCTCGAAGGAGGGCATCACGGTGCTGCTGGTCGAACAGAACGCGCGCCTCGCACTGCAGGCGGCCGACCGCGGCTACGTGATGGACTCGGGCGTGGTCACGATGGAAGGCGATGCGAAGCAGATGCTCGACGATCCGAAGGTGCGTGCCGCGTATCTGGGCGAATGAGCGAGTGAATGAGCGGGCCCGGTGACGTGTAGCGGCAGGTGCCGCGCGCGCCGCACCAGGGCTTTCGAAAGGCTGTCACGGAATGCCGTGACAGCCTTTTTTTTCGTGTTCGGCGATTCGGGTCGAACTGTGCGCGCGGAGGCGACTCCATTCGACAGTTGCGCCGTGCATGCGGCGCGGGAAACGATGGGGGCGGCCGTACGATGCCGGCGCCCGATGCCGGTCGCCCTCAAACCGACACGCGGGCCGCCTACCATCGACGGCCCATCGGCACACGGAGAACACACGCATGAGTCTGGATTACGGTTTCGTGAAGGCGAAGGTGACGTCGGTGGCGCAGTTGAAGGGCTCGCCGCACGGCAGCGAGATTCAGTATCACATCCACCTGACGCTGGCGCTGCCGGCCGGCGACTGGGATGTCGCGATCAACGTCGGCACCAGCGATGCGGACGACCTGTTGAACTACAAGCTCGTCTACGATTTCCACCATCCCGTCACGCAGACGCTCGCGGCCGCGGCCGAAGGCTACACCGACCTCACGGGACAGACCGCGCTGCCGGCGCTCGACTACCTGCGCAGCGACATCCTGAACGAGACGGGTGCGTGGCGCGCGAGTGCGGTGATGGACGGCACCGAGAACCCGGAGCCGATCCCGTCGTTGCTGCGGCTCGTGAGCACCGCGCAGTCGCAGGGCCTCGACGTCGTCGTGTTCGGCCGCACCTATGCGGAAGGCAACGGGATCCACGACACCCACATGAACCAGGGCTCGACGGGCCCGAACTACCTGCATCGCGCGGGCGACGACCATAACGACCACAACGACGTATGGCAGGACGGCGCGCTGATCGTGCGCGTGAGCGATACGCAGTGGGCCGCGTATTTCGCGGCGTTCGAACAGCAGGCGGTGCCGACCGACGCGCTCGGCAATCCGCTGCCGGGCGCGGGGCCGATCACGCGCTGATACGGGCCGCCGGCGGCTACGTCACGCGGCCGGCAGCGTCTTGCCGAACGAGATGCGCTCCTCGACGCGATAACCGAGTGCCGCATAGAAGCGGCACGCATCGTCGTTGCCGGGCAGCACCTGCAGGTTGATCTTCAGGCAGCCGCGCGCGGTGAGCGCGCTTTCCGCGTGCGCGATCAGCGCGCGGCCGACGCCGAGCCGCCGCGCGTCGTTCGCGACGCCGAACGAATAGAGCCAGCCGCGATGGCCGTCGAAACCCGCCATCAGCGTGCCGACGACGCGCGCGCCGCTGGTCGCGACGAAGAACAGCTCGGGCTGCGTCGCAAGCTTCAGCTCGATCGATCGCAGCGGATCGCGATGCGGCGGTGCGTCGGCTTCTTCGTACTGCGGGAACGCGTCGCGCCATACCGTGAGCACGGCATCGGTGTCGGCGCGTTCGAACGGGCGGATAGCGACAGCGTCGGCGGCGGCATCCATCGTGGCGGTCTCCTTAGAGCGTGTCGAGGATCGACCGCAGCATCGCCATCATCTGGTCGATCTCTTCGGTCGTCACGTTCAGTGCGGGCATGAAGCGCAGCAGGTTCGGCCGCGCGGCGTTCAGCAGCAGGCCGTCGGGCTGCATGTCGCGCGCCTTCTCGACGATCTGCGGGCCGATGTCCTTGCCGAGCAGCAGCGCGCGCAGCAGGCCTTCGCCGCGTTCGCCCTCGAAGCCGCGCTCCTCCGACAGTTCGAGCAGCTTGCGCTTCAGGTATTCGCCGCGGGCGCGCACGCCTTCGAGGAAGCCGGGTGCGACGAGCTGCGAGATCACCGAATAACCGGCCGCCGTCATCAGCGGGTTGCCGTTGTACGTGCCGCCCTGGTCGCCGGCCTCGAACACCGCGACCTCCGCCTTCGACAGCAGCGCCGCGAGCGGCACGCCGCTGCCGATGCCCTTGCCGAGCGTCATGACGTCCGGCTCGATGTCGGCGAGTTCGTACGCGAACAGCGTGCCCGCGCGGCCGCAGCCGCTCTGCACTTCGTCGACGATCAGCAGCAGGTTGTGCTGCTTGGTCAGCGCGCGCAGCTCGCGCATGAATTCGGGCGTCGCCGGAATCACGCCGCCTTCGCCCTGGATCGGTTCGAGCATCACGGCGACGGTCTTGTCGGTGATCAGCTTCTCGACCGAGTTGATGTTGTTCAGCTCGGCCTTCGGGAAACCCGGCACCTGCGGCGCGTAGATCGTGTCCCAGCCCGGCTTGCCGCTGGCCGACATCGTCGCGAGCGTGCGGCCGTGGAAGCTGTGGTCGAACGTGATGATCTCGTACGCGCCGTTGCGGAACTTGCGGCCCCACTTGCGCGCGAGCTTGATCGCGCCTTCGTTCGCCTCGGCGCCGCTGTTCGTGAAGAACACCTTGTCGAACACGCTGTGCTGCGTGAGCAGGCCCGCGAGCTTGGCCATCGGTTCGTTGTAGAACGCCGGCGACGGGTTCAGCAGCGTTTCCGCCTGCTTCTTCAGCGCTTCGACGACGCCGTCGTTGCAGTGGCCGAGGCTGTTGACGGCCCAGCCCTGGATGAAGTCCAGATAGCGCTTGCCCGTGTGATCGTAGAGCCACGAACCCTTGCCGTGCGTAAACACGATGTCGGGGCGGTTCGTGATGTACATCAGCGAGTCGATCGGATAATCGTTCAGGGGCATGGCAGCAGACTCCAGCGGACGTTGAAAGGGAAACGGGCAATAAAAAAGCCACGGAAGGCCGTGGCTGGTGGGTCGAACAGCTTGTGCGTAACCGGTGAAGCGGAATGGTGTTACGCGCGAGTCCGTGACGAGCCTGCGGCATCCGGGCGGAGCGGCGAGCGGCGACGTCGAAGAGCGGACAGGAAGCGGTTCATGTGCGCAAGCATAAGGCATCGCGCGCCTCACTGTAAACCGCTGCGATGCCACGGATGTGACATCGCGGCGCGGGACGCGGGCGCGCGGTACTCAGACCGGGTGGGCGAGATCGGCGGCGCTCGTGAACGAGTCCGCGAAGAACTCGTCGGCCGGCAGCGCGTGGTGCTGCGTGAAGTCGCGCTGTGCGGATTCGACCATCACCGGCGCGCCGCAGGCGTACACCTGGTGGCCCGACAGATCGGGCAGGTCCTCGATCACGGCACGATGGACGAAGCCCGTGCGGCCGGTCCACTGGTCGCCGCTATCCGGCTCGGAGAGCACCGGCACGTACTTGAAGTTCGGGATCTCGCGCGCCCACTGCTCGGCGAGCTCGCCGAGGTAGATGTCCTTCTTGCGACGGGCACCCCAGTAGAGCGTCATCGGGCGCGTGATGCCCGTGTGCTTCACGTGCTCGATGATCGCCTTGATCGGCGCGAAGCCGGTGCCCGACGCGAGCAGCACGATCGGCTTGTCGGAATCCTCGCGCAGGAAGAACGTGCCGAGCGGGCCTTCGAAGCGCAGGATGTCGCGCTCCTTCATCGGGCCGAACACGTGATCGGTGAACTTGCCGCCCGGCATGTGGCGGATGTGCAGCTCGATCGGGCCTTCCTCGTGCGGCGCGTTCGCCATCGAGTAGCTGCGGCGCGAGCCGTCCTTCAGGATGAACTCGACGTACTGGCCCGCGAGATACTGCAGGCGTTCGTTGGCCGGCAACTGCAGCTTCACGACCATCACGTCGTCGGCCTTGCGTTCGAGCGCGGCGATCCGGCACGGCAGCTTCTTCACCTGCACGCCGTCGACGCCGGCGATCTCGCGCACGTCGATCTCGAGATCGCATTGCGCCTTCGAGCAGCACAGCAGCGCGAGGCCGCGCGTGCGCTCGTCGTTGGACAGCGCCGACGCGGCGTGCGGGCCCTGTTCGATCTGGCCCGACACGATCTGGCCTTTGCAGGAGCCGCATGCGCCGTTCTTGCAGCCGTACGGCAGATGGACGTTCTGGCGCAGCGCGGCCGCCAGCACGGTTTCGTCCGACTCGACCTGGAATTGCCGGCCGCTTTGCTTGAGAGTGACGTTGAATGCCATAGAACCAAACTAGAACAAAATGTGGGGACCGTGCATGTCGAGCACGGCAGCTACAATGCAAACCCGTTGCGCGTCGCGCAACGGTGGCTACTGATTTCGCAACCAACATGATCGCGACACGAATCCTGCGCAGGCCGCGCGCACTGATCGTCGGCTGCGGCGACGTCGGCATGCGCTGCGTCGCGCAATGGCGCGACACGCGCCGCAACCTGCGGATCTTCGCGCTGACGAGCCACCCGGCCCGCCGCGACGAACTGCGCGCCGTGGGCGCGACGCCGATCGTCGGCGATCTCGACCGCCCGGCGACGCTCGGCCGTCTCGCGGGTCTTGCCCGCACGATCCTGCATCTCGCGCCGCCGCAGTCCGATGGCCGCGACGACCGGCGCACGCGTGCGCTGATTGCCGCAACGACCGTGCCCGCTCGACGGCCAGCGGTGCCGCCGGCACCGGCGGTCGGCCGGCTCCGAACGCTGCGCGCCGCTGCCCGACAGGCCGGCGCGCCCGTTCGGGCAGCGCGTATTGTACCCGACGGCCTTCGTGCGCCGAGGCTCGTCTACGCCAGTACGACCGGCGTATACGGCGACTGCGGCGGCGCGCGCATCGACGAAACGCACCCACTGCGCCCCGCGAATCCGCGCGCGTTCCGGCGCGTGTCGGCCGAGCGGCAACTGCGTGCGGCGACCGCGCGCGGCGTGATGTCCGCACGCATCGTGCGCATTCCCGGCATCTACGCGGCGAACCGTCTGCCGATCGCGCGGCTCGAGCGCGGCACGCCGGCGCTCGAGGCGGCCGACGACGTCTACACGAACCACATCCACGCGGACGATCTCGCGGCGATCCTGCGCCGCGCGGCCGAGCGCGGCAGGCCGGCGCGCGCCGTGCATGCGTCGGACGACAGCGAACTGCGGATGGGGGAGTATTTCGACCGGGTCGCGCAGGCGCTGGGCCTGCCGAAGCCGCCGCGCGTCAGCCGCGCGGACGCCGAACGCCAGCTCGAACCGACGCTGCTGTCATTCATGCGCGAGTCGCGGCGCTTGTCCAACGCACGGCTCAAGGCCGAATTGTGCGTGACGTTGCGATATCCGACCGTAGACGATTTCCTTCAAACGCTCACGCCGGGCAGCGCGTCAGGTCAGCGCCGGTAACGCCTCGATCAGCAGGAAGCACAGCAGCGCGCCGATCAGCGCGCCAATCAGATTCGGATGATATTTGTGCTTCATGTGCATCGCGGCCAGCAGGCCGCCGATCACGATGACACCGACGATCGCGAACGCGATCGTCACGTACGACAGTTCAAAAGAATGGTTGATGTTCATGATGTCTCCCCTGCATCGCTGCTCGTACAGCTTGTGATTCGAGTATAGCGGGGGATCGTGCGGCGGAGATGCGGCCGGACTCCGAACGGTCGTGCGGATTTTCCCTTACAGGGTTTTGACGGGATTGCGCAGCGCTGAAAGGTCAGTGTCATCGAGCCAGCGCCACGCGCCCGGTTCGAGGTCGCCCGGTAGCGTGAAGCCGCCGACGCTTTCGCGGTGCAGCAGCTCGACGCGGTTGCTCGCCGCCGCGACCATGCGTTTCACTTGGTGATATTTGCCCTCGAGGACGGTCAGCGCGAGCGCGTGGGTGTCGCGTGCGTCGGCGGCGACCGCCGCGATCGGCTTCGGCTCGCCGTGGAGCTGCACGCCGGTGCGCAGCGCGTGCAGCTGCGCGTCGTCGAGCGGGTGGCGTACGGTCGCCACGTAGGTCTTCGGCACCTTGCGTTTCGGCGACGTATACGCGTGCACGAACTGGCCGTCGTCGGACAGCAGCAGCAGGCCCGTCGTGTCCTGGTCGAGACGCCCGACGCACTGCACGCCGCGCGCGACGAGCGGCGCGGGCAGCAGGCTGAACACGCTTGAGTGGTGCTGCGGATCGCGCGAACACTCGTAACCGGCCGGCTTGTTGAGCGCGAGATACGCGTGCGTGTGGAACGGCCATGCCGTATCGTCGACCTCGAATACGAGGCCGTCGGTATCGAACGGGGCGTCGGGGTCGGTCGCGCTGGCGCCCGCGACGGCGACGCGGCCCGCTTCGATCAGGCCGCGGCACTGGCGGCGCGAGCCGAAGCCCTGGGTGTAGAGAATGCTTTCGAGATCCATAGCGCGCGCATTCTATCAAGCCGCGCGCGACCGGCATGAACGCGCCTGCGCTGGTAAGCTGCCGGAACGCCGCGCGGGGCGCGGTGCCCCTTCATTCTTCACGGAAAGTCCATGTCTTTCGATTCGTTCCCGTTCGGCCGCAAGGCTGCCGCCGTCGTCCTTGCCGCGACCGTTTCGTCGGCCGCGTTCGCGCATGCGCATGTCGCCAAGAGCGATCCGGCGGCGGGCGCGGCGGTGGCTGCCGCACCGGCCGCCGTCACGATCGACTTCACCGAGCCGCTGGAGCCGGCGTTCAGCTCGATCGTCGTCGTCGACGGCGACGGCAAGACGGTGTCGGACGGCAAGACACGCATCGACGCGTCGAACCGCAAGCGGATGACGGTGCCGCTCACGGCGGTCGGCACGGGCGCCTATACGGTGAAATGGGTGGCCGTCGCCACCGACGGACACCGCACGCAGGGCGCGTATGGCTTCAGCGTGAAGTAACGCAACGGCGGCGGCAGGCCCGTGCCAGGGCTGCGGCTGCCCTTATCCGACAGGGAGTTTCCCGCATGAATCCGACGACGCTCGACGCACTCGCCGATTTTCCCCGTCTGCTCGAAGCCCATTTCGCCGCCGTGCCCGACGGCTACGCGCGATGGACGCCCGACGACTGGGCCGGGATTCCGAGCGAGCACTTCTCGCCGCTCGGGCAGCTCTGCCACGTGCGCGACATCGAGATCGACGGTTATCACGTGCGGCTGCGGCGGATGCTCGATGAGGATCGGCCGCTGCTCGTGTCGATCGACGGCGACGCGCTCGCGATCGAGCGCCGCTACAACGACGCGTATGCATCCGACGTGCTCGCGGCGATCCGCGAAGCGCGACGCGAAACGCTGGACCTCCTGTCGCGCCTCACGCCCGAACAGTTCGCGCGCACCGGCGAGTTCGACGGCTACGGATCGCTGACCGTGCGCGGGCTCGTCCATTACCTGTGCAGCCACGACCAGCAGCATCTGGCCGGCATGCAGTGGCTGCTCGGCAAGATCGACGCGGCGCTGTACGCGCGCTGAACCGCGCCGGCAGCCACACCATCCGAAGCGAATTTCGGCGCCGTTGTCGGTGCGGCAACCCACATTGCACCGTTCCGATTGGATCGTTTTTCTGGATAATCCATCCAGCCGCGACCGGCTGACCGGCGCGTCGCGCGTGCCTACACTCTTAGCTTCGTTCAACGAAAAAAGGAGTCAACCGTGGCAACTCACACGCTCGCAGACAAGGTCGTCCTGATCGCAGGCGGCGCAAAGAATCTTGGCGGCCTGATCGCGCGGGACCTGGCGAGCCACGGCGCGAAGGCGGTGGCGATTCACTACAACAGCGCGGCGTCGCAGGCGCAGGCCGAGGAGACGGCCGCCGCGGTGCGCGCGGCCGGCGCCGACGCCGCGACGTTCCAGGCCGACCTGACGACGGCCGCCGCGGTCGAGAAGCTGTTCGACGACGCGAAGCAGCGCTTCGGCAAGATCGACATCGCGATCAACACGGTCGGCAAGGTGCTGAAGAAACCGTTCACCGAGATCAGCGAGGCCGAATACGACGAGATGTTCGCGGTCAACAGCAAGTCGGCGTTCTTCTTCATCAAGGAAGCGGGGCGGCACCTCGAGGATCACGGCAAGCTCGTCACGCTCGTGACGTCGCTGCTCGGCGCGTTCACGCCGTTCTATGCGGCGTACGAAGGGTCGAAGGCGCCGGTCGAGCATTTCACGCGCGCGGCGTCGAAGGAATACGGCGCACGCGGGATCTCGGTGACGGCCGTCGGGCCGGGCCCGATGGACACGCCGTTCTTCTATCCGGCCGAAGGCGCCGATGCGGTCGCGTATCACAAGACGGCGGCCGCGCTGTCGCCGTTCAGCAAGACGGGCCTGACCGACATCGAGGACGTCGTGCCGTTCATCCGCCATCTCGTGACCGACGGCTGGTGGATCACCGGCCAGACGATCCTGATCAACGGCGGTTACACGACCAAGTAAGCGCCCACGCAGGCGGCCGTCGCGGGCGCGTGGCGCACCGCAATGGCTCGTTTGCGTGGACAATGGACGGGCGCGCAGCCGCGAGGCCGCGCGCCCGTTTTCTCTGTGCCGCCGGCCCCCACCGCGATGCGCGACGGGCGCCGGCGCCGGTCGTCCGAACCCATGTTCCCCGCCGATGGACAAGCTGGATCAGGTCAGAATCTTCCTGCAGGTTGCCGAGATGGGCAGCTTCATCAAGGCCGCGCATGCGCTCGACGTGCCGCGCGCGACCGTGTCGGCCGCCGTCCAGCAGCTCGAGACGGGGCTCGGCACGCGCCTCCTGCACCGCACGACGCGTCAGGTGCAGCTGACCGCCGACGGCGCGCTGCTGCTCGAACGCGGCCGGCGCCTGCTCGCGGAGGCCGACGAACTCGACCGCCTGTTCCGCCGCCGCGACCGCGACGTGATCGGGCGGTTGAACGTCGACGTGCCGAGCCGGATCGCGCGCCGCGTGATCGCGCCCGCGCTGCCGTCGCTGTTTCGCCGCCACCCGAAGCTGCAACTGTCGCTCGGCTCGACGGACCGCTCGATCGACCTGGTCCAGGAGGGCGTCGACTGCGCGATCCGCGTCGGGCGGCTGGCGGACAGCAGCCTCGTCGTGCGGCCGCTCGGGCAGTTCACGCTGATCAACTGCGCGAGCCCCGACTACCTGCGCGAATACGGCGTGCCCGAGCATCCGGAGGCGCTCGCGCATGGGCACTGGGCGATCGGCTATGCGTCGCCGACGACGGGGCGCGAACTCGGGTGGGAATACTGTGCGGACGGCGGGCAGCACACGCTGACGCTGCCGAGCCGCGTGATCGTCAACAACGCCGAAACCTATATCGCCGGCTGCATCGCCGGAATGGGGCTGATCCAGATTCCGCGCTTCGACGTCGCGCATCTGCTGGACAGTGGCGCGCTCGTCGACGTGATGCCCGCTTACCGCGCCGCGCCGATGGACGTGTCGGCCGTGTATCCGCACCGGCGCCACCGGTCGCGCCGGCTCAATGCGTTCATCGAGTGGTTCGGGGCGCTGATGGCGGACGCGTTGGCGGGGACCGGAGCAGGGGCGGGCGCGGAGGGCGACTGACCGGGCCGCCGGTTTGCGTGATGCGCCGCCGCGCTTGTTTCAGTCGGGCAGCGCCGCGAATTGCCGGCCGCGCCCCGTTTCCCGCACCGCATCGATCAACGCCGCGCCGGCGCCGTCCGGTTTCGCCGCGAACGCGTAGAAGCGCGCGGCCGGCAGCGCGGGCAGCCCGTCCTGCGATCCGCACACACGCAGCCCGTCGCGCAGCTGGCTGCGCGCCAGCGCGGTGACCGCGAAGCCCGCGAGTGCGGCCGACACGCAGCCTGCCATGCTGCTGCTCTCGAACAGCACGCGGAACGGCCGCAGCGCGGCGGCGAGCGCCGCGACGGCGGCCTCCCGATAGACGCAAGGTTCCGGAAACAGCGCGAGCGGCACCTCGCCGCCGGCGTCGAGTGGGCGATCCGCGGCGAACGCCCACACGAGCGGTTCTTCCCACAGCAGTTCACCCGGCGCGTCGACCTGCCGGCACTGCTTGCCGAATACGACATCGAGCCGGCCGAGCGTCTGCTCGCGCAGCAGCGCGGCGGTGATCCCGACCTTCAGCTCGATCGCCGTACGCGGGTAGCGGTCACGGAACGTGCGCAGCACCTGCGGCAGCCACGCCCCCGCGAAATCCTCCGATGCGCCGACGCGCAGCCGCCCGTGCGCCGGCGCGCCGCGCAGCCTCGCGCGCACTTCGCGCTCCATGTCGACGATGTTGCGCGCGTACACGTACAGCGTGTCGCCGGCCGGCGTGAGCGCGATACGGCGCGTCGTGCGCGCGAGCAGCACGGTGCCGGCCGCCTGTTCGAGGCGTTTGATGTGGCCGCTGACGGCGGACGGCGTCAGCGCGAGGCGCTCCGCGGCCGGCGCGAACCCGCGGCTGTCGACGACTTCGAGGAAGGTGCGCAGCAGCGCGATGTCGAGCGAGGTCGACGCGGGATCGGTCAGCGGTTCCATCGGTCAATTCAACGCAAGATTTGAAGAATGAATCATGATACTCCGTGAATCGTGATGAAAGGCCGGCCTACCATCGTGCAACAGGTTGACCCCACGGAGAGCACGATGCCTACCTATGCGCATGCGACGACCGCGTCGCTCGATATCGCCTATCTCGAATGGAACCCACGCGGCACACGCGTGGCCATGCTGCTGCACGGCTGGCCGGACAGCCCGGTCGGCTGGGCGCACGTGGCCGCGGCGCTTGCCGAACGCGGCTACCGCGTGCTCGCGCCCGCGCTGCGCGGCTTTGCGCCGACGCGCTTTCGCGACGCATCCACGCCTCGCAGCGGCCAGCTCGCGGCGCTCGGGCGCGACCTGCTCGAATTCGTCGATGTGCTAGGCGTCGAGCGGCCCGTACTGGTCGGGCACGACTGGGGCGCCCGCGCGGTCGCGAACGCCTGTGGGCTGCGCGAGGGTGTCGCATCGCATCTCGTGATGCTGTCGGTCGGGTACGGTACCAACGATCCCGGTCAACCGCTGTCGCTGCAGCAGGCGCGCAACTACTGGTATCACTGGTTCATGGCCACGCCGCGCGGCGAACAGGCGCTGCGCGACGATCGCCGCGCGTTCGCCCGCCTGATGTGGGACACGTGGTCGCCGCCCGGCTGGTATCGCGACAGCGATTTCGATGCGGCCGCTGCCGCGTTTGACGGGCCCGACTGGATCGACGTCGTGCTGCATTCGTACCGGCATCGCTGGGGTTTCGTGCCGGGTGCGCCGGCCTATGCCGACGACGACGCGCGGCTGAATCCGTCGCCCGTGCTGTCGGTGCCGACGCTCGTGCTGCACGGCGGCGCGGATGCCGTCAACCACCCGGACAGCTCGGCCGGGCGCGAACGGTACTTTGCGGGGCGCTACGCGCGGCAGGTGCTGGACGGCGTCGGGCATTTTCCGCAGTACGAGGCGTCGGCGACGGTTGCGGACGCGATCCTCGGGTTCTGCGAGCGCGACTGACGCGCGCGGCGGCGGCTCAACCGCCGACGCGGGGCGCGAGCAGGTCGTCGAGGTCGATGTTCCGGAACATCTCGCGGCGGATCCGATCGCCGACGCGGAACACTTCCTCCGCGCCGTCCTGCGACGGATCGACGAACACGCGATACGGGCGCTTGCCGGCCGGCGCGGCGACGAGATCGGCAATCGCCGTCGCGACCGTGCCGGCGTCGGCGTCCGCGGGTTCGAGCGCGGCGAGCCCCTGCAGCGCTTGATCGGCGACGCCCGCGTAGGGCCCGCTATCGTAGGCCGCCTGCACGGCGGCATCGGCCGGCTTGCCCGCGTGCACGAAGTGGTTCGTGCCCCGGGTGAATGCGCCCGGCACGACGATCGACGTTTCGATGCCCCAGCGCGCAAGTTCGGCCGCATAGGACACCGCGAGCGAATCCATCGCGGCCTTCGCGGCGAAGTAGGGTGCGAGGAACGGCGGGGTGCCGCCGCGCGCCGACGAGGACGATACCCAGACGAGCAGGCCGCGGCCCTGGCGGCGCAGGTGCGGCAGCGCCGCGCGGTTCACGCGCTGGGTCGACACGACGTTGATGTCGTACAGCTGCGCCAGTTGTTCGGGCGTGAACGCTTCGGCCGGGCCGAACACCATGTGGCCGGCGTTGTGGACGATGATGTCGACGCGGCCGTTGTCCGCGATCACGCGGTCGATCGCGGCGTCGACGGACGCGTCGTCGCCGACGTCGAGCTCGACGGTGCGGAGGTCGACGCCGTGTTCCTGCGCATAGGCCGCGATCGCGGCGGCGCGCGGCGCGTTGCGGCCGGCGCTTTCGCGCATCGACGCGTAGACCGTGTGGCCGGCGCGGGCGAGTGCCTGGGCCGTCAGCAGGCCGAAGCCGCTGGACGCGCCCGTGACGAGAATGACTTCCTTCATGATCGATCTCCGGTAACAGGGGGACGGGCCGCGGCTGGTTGCCCTTTCACGCGGTCCGTCAGCACATGCCGCCGTTGGCGCGCAGGATCTGGCCGTTGACCCACGCGCCGTCGGGGCCGGCGAGGAAGGCGACGACGCCGGCGATGTCCGCGGGCTGGCCGAGCCGCTCCAGCGGATTCATTTTCGCCATCCGGTCGACGAGCTCGGGGCTCTTGCCGTGCAGGAACAGCTCGGTCGCGACCGGCCCCGGCGCGACGGCGTTCACGCTGATGCCGCGGCCGCGCATCTCCTGGGCGAGGACCTGCGTCAGGCCCTCGACGGCCGCCTTGGTCGCGATGTACACGCCGTAGGTCGGCAGGCGCATGCCGATCACGCTCGACGACAGGTTGACGATGCGGCCGCCGTCGCGCAGGCGCTTCGCCGCCTCGCGGCTGACGTTGAACGTGCCCTTCAGGTTGATCGCGACGGTCTGGTCGAAGGACGCGTCGTCGACGTCCGCGATCGCGGCGAGCTTCATGACGCCCGCACTGTTGACGACCACGTCGACGCGACCGAACGCGCGCTCGGCCGCGTCGAACAGCGCGGCGGTCGCCGCCGGGTCGGCGACGTCCGCCTGCACCGCGATGGCCTCGCCGCCGCCGGCGACGATCGCGTCGACCACTTCCTGAGCGGGGCCGGCGCTGCCGGCATAGTTGACGACGACCCTGAAACCGTCCCGCGCGAGACGGCGGGCGATTTCCGCGCCGATACCGCGCGACGACCCGGTGACGAGGGCGACCTGTTCCGATGTGCTCATGTCCTGCTCCTTGATTCGTGAGTGCCGTGCGAGCCGGCGACAGGACTAATGTAGGCGCCCTCGATTGATAAAAATAATGAATAATGATCAGATCAAGAATGACTGAAAGTATGTCTCATGGCATTCGACAGCAGACTCCTGAGCGGTATCGGCGTGCTCTCGGCGGTGATCGAGGCCGGCACCTTCGCGCGCGCGGGCGAGGCGATGGGGTTGACGCAGCCGGCCGTGAGCCGCGCCGTCGCGCGGCTGGAAGAGCGCGTCGGCATCCGGATCTTCAACCGGACGGCGCGCGCGATCACGTTGACCGACGAAGGGCGGCGCTTTTACGAGGCGGTCGCGCCGCTGCTGGCCGGCATCGAGGAGGCGGCGGTCGACGCCGGCCGTTCCAGGGCGCGCGTCCGGGGGCGGCTGCGGGTCAACGTGGACGGCACTTTCGGCCACGCCGTGCTGGCCCCGCGGATGGCGGAATTTCTCGACCGCTTCCCGGAACTGTCCGTCGAAATCAGCGTGCGCGACCGGATGGGCGATCTCGTCGCCGACGGCTTCGACGTGGCGGTGCGTTTCGGTATTCCGGAGCCGTCGTCATACCGTGCGCGGCTGCTGCTCGAGACGCGTGTGCTCACCTGTGCGTCGGCGGCCTATGTCGCGCGTCATGGCGAACCGCGGCATCCGCAGGATCTCGCGGACGGGCACCGTTGCGTGCTGATCCGAGATCCGGTCACGGGGCGGCCGTTCGAATGGGTGTTCCAGCGCGGCAACGAGGTGGTGCCGTTCGAGGCCGGCGGCCGGCTGATGGTCAACGACACGGGCGCGCTGCTCGGCGCGTGCCTTGGCGGCGCGGGCGTCGCGCAGCTGCTGGAACTCTACGCGCGGGACATCCTCGCCGACGGGCGGCTGGTGCAGTTGCTGCCGGAATGGGCGGACGAGACGTTCCCGCTCTATGCGTATCACCACGCATCGAACCTCGTGTCCGCGAAGGTGCGGGTGTTTCTCGACTTCGTCCGCGAACTGATGGCCTGAGTCCGCACCGCGAAGGGCGGCCGTCGGGTCATTCGGTGCGATGGGGGACGTTGTCCGGGAACGGATAGGGCGCATGCGGCCCCGGCCAGTCGGGCACCGGCGGCGCGCTCAGTACGTCGCATCCGCCCAGCATCAGCGACAGAACCGCGGCAAGCACGCGGCGGCAGATCGGGCGTGAAATCGTGCGCATGGACATGGGCGGCCTCCGTGCTCGGCATCCCTGATGCTTGGACCGGCTGGCGAGACACGTGTTGCGGCGGGCGCGGCGAAAAACAAAAAACCCGCGAAGCGATGAGCTTGCGCGGGTTTCGAGCGGGCAGCGCATGACGCTGCGAAATACTGGTGCCCAGGGCCGGAATCGAACCGGCACGCCTTGCGGCGGGGGATTTTGAGTCCCCTGCGTCTACCAATTTCACCACCTGGGCTTGTTCGTGGCCGCGCAGGTGTTCGTGCGCGGCGAAACGCGGATTATGGCTGAAATCCCCGCACCGGGCAAGCCACCCGCTTGCCGGCCTGGCCGGTCACTGGCTCAGGTAGACGAACCGGCCCTGTTTCACGATCCCCATCACGCTTGCGCGTTGATCGAGCCCCACATGATCCTTGTCGCTCGTGTTGACGACGCCGTTCGGCACGACGAGTTCGTGCGCGCGTTCGAGCTCGCGCCGCAGCGCCGCGCGGAACGCGGGCGTGCCGGGCTGCGCGGTCTTCAGCGCGCGGCCGACCGCGTCGGCGAGGCGCGGGTAGACGCCCGCCGCATCACCCGCGAACTGCGTGACCGTGCCGGCCCCGTACTTCGCCTCGTACGCGTCGACGAACGCAAGCGCGGCCTTGCGGGCCGGATGATCGGCCGGCAGCGTGCGCGCGACGACCACCGGCTGGGTCGGGAACAGCGTCCCGTCGACGTCCTTGCCGCCGAGCTTGATGAATTCCGGCGTCGCGATTCCGTGTGTCTGGTAGATCGGGCCCTTGTAGCCGCGTTCGATCAGCGTGCGTTGCGGCAGCACGGCCGGCGTGCCCGAGCCCGCGATCAGGATCGCGTCGGGCTTCGCCGCGATCAGCTTCAGTGCCTGGCCCGTGACGCTCGCGTCGGTGCGGTTGAAGCGCTCGGTCGCGACGACGCGGATCTTGCGCAGGTCCGCGAAGCGCGTGAACTCGTTCAGCCAGCTGTCGCCGTAGCTGTCCGCGAAGCCGATGAAGCCGACCGTCTTCACGCCGCGATTCGACATGGTGCGCGTCATCACGTCGGCCATCGCGCTGTCGCTCTGCGCCATCTTGAACGCCCAGGTTCGCGCGCCTTCCTGCGGCTCGACGATCGCGCCGGAGCCGACCAGCGTGATCATCGGCGTCTGCCCGGCGGCCACCGCGTCGAGCGCCGCGAGCGCGGCCGGCGTGATGTTCGGCCCGACCACGACGTCGACGTGATCCTCGTCGACGAGCTTGCGGATGTTGCGCACGGCCGTGCCCGGATCGGATGCATCGTCGAGCACCGTCACCTGCACGGGCTGCCCGGCGATCGTCTTCGGCCACATCAGGATCGCGTTCTTGCTCGTGATGCCGATCACGGCGGCCGGGCCGGTCGACGACAGGTCGACGCCGACCTTCAGGTCGGCATGCGCGGCCGCGCAGGCCAGCACGAGGGCGGCGCCGGCGGCGCGGCGCAGCAGGGCGGGAAGCGTCATGCGGGAACCTCCGTCAGGCAGCAAAAAGGGGCGCGATATGCGCCCCCGGTGTTTATACACGCTGCTCAAAGCTCGTACGATTCGGATTCGCCCTTGAGCGCCTGCTCGATCAGCTTGCGGTTCAGCGTCGGCGACAGCAGTTCGACGAGCGTATACACATAGCTGCGCAGGTAGGCGCCCTGCTTGAGCGCGACGCGCGTCACGTTGCTGCCGAACAGGTGGCCGACCGGGATCAGCCGCAGGTTGCGGTCGCGCTCGGGGTTGAACGCGATGTCGGCCATGATCCCGACGCCGAGGCCGAGCTCGACATAGGTCTTGATCACGTCGGCGTCGATCGCCTCGAGAACGATGTCCGGCGACAGCCCGCGCAGCGCGAACGCCTGGTTGATCTTCTTGCGGCCCGCGAACGCGTCGTCGTACGTGATCAGCGGGTACTGCGCGAGATCGTCGAGCGACGGCGGCTTGCGTTCGAGCAGCGGATGATCGGCCGGCACGACGGCCGCGTGATGCCACTGGAAGCAGGGCAGCGACACGAGCTCCTTGTAGTCGGAGATCGCCTCGGTCGCGATCGCGAGATCGGCCTGGTCGTGGATCACCATCTCGGCGACCTGCGTCGGGCTGCCCTGCAGGATCGACAGGTGCACCTTCGGGAAGCGCTTCTTGAATTCGGCGATCGCGGCCGGCAACGAGTAGCGGGCCTGCGTGTGGGTGGCCGCGATGGTCAGGTTGCCCTGATCCTGCGCGGCATAATCTTTCCCGACCCTTTTAAGGCTTTCAACCTCCTGCAGGATCCGCTCGACCGACGCGAGGATGATCCTGCCCGGCTCGGTGAGCGAGCGCACGCGCTTGCCGTGCCGCGTGAAGATCTCCACGCCCAGCTCGTCCTCGAGCTCGATGATCGCCTTCGAAACCCCCGGTTGCGACGTGTAGAGCGCCTTGGCGGCCTCGGTGAGGTTGAAATTCTGCCGGACGGCCTCGCGCACGAAGCGAAATTGGTGCAGGTTCATTTATAACCCTTCCGCATATCAACAGAATTTTTTAGTCGTTTGAAATATAAGGCGAGTTTATTACGATTCACCGGAGTTTTTCAAATATGGATATCTGTTTTCGTCATTAGCAATCCAGCCGGCAGCGGATGGGGGCGGTGACGGCAGAACGGAGATTCGGGCGCGACGTGGCTAGGACGTCGCGCGGTCACCACGAAAACCCCTGGGGTCCCCGAATGTATCAGTACGACCAATACGACCAGACGATCGTCGACGAGCGTGTCGCGCAGTACCGCGATCAGGTGCGCCGCCGCCTGTCGGGCGAGCTGAGCGAAGACGAGTTCCGTCCGCTGCGTCTGCAGAACGGCCTGTACATGCAGCGCCACGCGTACATGCACCGCATCGCGATTCCGTACGGCAACCTGCGCAGCGACCAGCTCCGGATGCTGGCGCGCATCGCCCGCGAACACGACCGCGGCTACGGCCACTTCTCGACCCGCTCGAACATCCAGTTCAACTGGATCGAGCTCGAAGACACGCCCGAGATCCTCGCGAAGCTCGCGTCGGTGCAGATGCACGGCATCCAGACCTCGGGCAACTGCATCCGCAACATCACGGCCGACCAGTTCGCCGGCGTTGCGCAGGACGAGGAGATCGATCCGCGTCCGTGGTCGGAAATCCTGCGCCAGTGGTCGACGTTCCATCCCGAATTCGCATGGCTGCCGCGCAAGTTCAAGATCGCGGTGTCGGGCTCGAAGGACGACCGCGCGGCCGTGCAGATCCACGACCTCGGCGTGTACCTGAAGAAGAACGCGCAGGGCGAAGTGGTCGCGAGCATCCTCGCGGGCGGCGGCCTCGGCCGTACGCCGATCGTCGGCGCGGTGATCAAGGAAGACCTGCCGTGGCAGCACCTGCTCACCTACTGCGAAGCCGTGCTGCGCGTGTACAACCGCTTCGGCCGCCGCGACAACCTGTATAAGGCGCGCATCAAGATCCTCGTGAAGGCGCTGTCGCCCGCGAAGTTCGCGCAGCAGGTCGAGGAAGAGTGGCAGCACCTGAAGGACGGCCCGTCGACGCTCACGCAGGCGGAAGTCGACCGCGTGTCGCAGTATTTCAAGCCGCCCGTCTACGAGAAGCTGGCCGACACCGACGCATCGTTCGAACAGCACCTGCTCGAGAACAAGGCGTTCGCGCGCTGGGTCGAGCGCAACGTCGCGCCGCACAAGGTGCCCGGCTATGCAGCCGTCACGCTGTCGCTGAAGGATCACCGTGTGGCGCCGGGCGACGCGACCGACCAGCAGATGGAGCTGGTCGCCGACTGGGCCGACGCTTATTCGTTCGGCGAGCTGCGCGTGTCGCACGAGCAGAACCTGATTCTCGCGAACGTGAAGAAGCGCGACCTGTTCGCGGTGTGGGAAAAGGCGAAGGCGGCCAGTTTCGCGACGCCGAACATCGGCCTGCTGACCGACATCATCGCGTGCCCGGGCGGCGATTTCTGCTCGCTCGCGAACGCGAAGTCGATCCCGATCGCGCTGGCGATCCAGCAGCGTTTCGACGATCTCGACTATGTGTACGACCTCGGCGACCTGTCGCTGAATATTTCCGGTTGCATGAACTCGTGCGGTCACCACCACGTCGGCAACATCGGCATCCTCGGCGTCGACAAGGACGGTGCCGAGTGGTACCAGGTGTCGCTCGGCGGCGAGCAGGGCACGGGCCGCAACGGCGCGCGCCTCGGCCGCGTGATCGGGCCGTCGTTCTCGGCGGAAGAAGTGCCGGACGTGATCGCGAAGCTGATCGACACGTTCGTCGATGCGCGCATCGACGGCGAGCGCTTCGTCGACACGTACGACCGCATCGGCATCGCACCGTTCAAGGAGCGCGTGTATGCGGCGCGCCAGGCAGTGAACGCCTAACCAACCGGGTAGAAGGAATTTGCAGATGGCTTCGATTATCAAGAACCGCGCAGTGATCGACGATGCATGGCAGGTCGTGCGCGCGGCGGAAGACGGTGCGCTGCCCGCGGTCGACGCGTTGCCGGCCGGCAAGGTGCTGGTGCCGTTCGCGTTGTGGCAGGCCGAGCGCGCGGCGCTCGTCGCCGCCAAGACGCAGGACGAACTCGGCGTGTGGCTCGCGCCGGACAGCGAGCCGGCCGATCTCGTGGCCGATTTCGGTGCGATTTCGCTGATCGCCGTCGATTTCCCGCGCTTCGCGGACGGCCGTGGCTACAGCATCGGCCGCCTGCTGCGCGAGCGCTACGGCTGGAAGGGCGAGCTGCGTTCGATCGGCGACGTGCTGCGCGACCAGCTGCTGTACATGTCGCGTTGCGGTTTCGACGCATTCGCGGTGCGCGCCGACAAGGACATCCACGACGCGCTGAATGCATTCACGGAATTCACGCAGCGTTACCAGGGTGCGTTCGACGAGCCGGTGCCGCTGTTCCGCCGCCGCGCCGCCGCGGCCGACGCGAAGGTGGGCGCATGAGTACCGCGACCGCCACCGCGCTGACGCCGGAACTCGCCGCGAAGGTCGAGCGCCTCGACGCGCTGCTCGCGCAGATCGGCGCCCGTCACGAGAAGGTGAAGTTCGCGAGCAGCCTCGCGGCGGAAGACATGCTGCTCACGCACGCGATCCTGTCGAAGGGCGCGTCGATCGGCATCTTCTCGCTGAACACGGGCCGGCTGCACGCGGAAACGCTGGGCATGATCGACCGCGTGCGCGAGCGCTACGGCTACGAGATCGAGCAGTTCCATCCGCAGCAGGACGCGGTCGATCAGTACGTCGCCGAGCACGGCCTGAACGCGTTCTACGAGAGCGTCGAGCTGCGCAAGTCGTGCTGCCACATCCGCAAGGTCGAGCCGCTGAACCGTGCGCTGGCCGAGGTCGACGCGTGGGTCACGGGCCAGCGTCGCGAGCAGTCGGTCACGCGTGCGGAGCTGCACGAGGAAGAGCAGGACGAAGCGCGCGGGATCGCGAAGTACAATCCGCTCGCCGACTGGACCGAAGCCGACGTCTGGGAGTACCTCGGAGCGTTTGACGTGCCGGTGAACCCGCTGCATGCGCGCGGCTACCCGAGCATCGGCTGCGAGCCGTGTACGCGCGCGATCCGCCCTGGCGAGGACAGCCGCGCGGGCCGCTGGTGGTGGGAATCGCGCGACACGAAGGAATGCGGCCTGCACATCACGATCACGCCGATTCCCGCGACCGCCGAAGCCGGCGCCGCGCACTGAATACCTTACAAAAAGCTGAATCTTGGGCCGCCTGCGACAGCGGGCGGCACGAACCCAGAAGAGAAGGACTGAAATCATGAGCACGACGCTCGAGCAATCCGCCTTTGCCCCGCCCACCGGTGCCGACAGCCGCATGGGCCACCTCGACTGGCTCGAAGCCGAGTCGATCCACATCCTGCGCGAACTGGTCGCCGAATGCAGCAAGCCGGCGCTGTTGTTCTCGGGCGGCAAGGATTCGGTCGTCGTGCTGCACCTCGCACTGAAGGCGTTCGGCCTCGGCGCGAACCGCAAGACGACGCTGCCGTTCCCGCTCGTGCACATCGACACGGGTCACAACTACGACGAAGTGATCGACTTCCGCGACCGCCGCGCGCAAGAGCTCGGCGCCGAGCTGGTGGTTGGCCACGTCGAGGATTCGATCAAGCGCGGCACCGTCGTGCTGCGCCGCGAGACCGATTCGCGCAACGCCGCGCAGGCCGTCACGCTGCTCGAGACGATCGAGCAATACGGCTACACCGCGATGATCGGCGGCGCACGCCGCGACGAAGAGAAGGCGCGCGCGAAGGAACGCATCTTCTCGTTCCGCGACGAATTCGGCCAGTGGGATCCGAAGGCGCAGCGCCCAGAACTGTGGAGCCTGTACAACGCACGCCTGCACAAGGGCGAGCACCTGCGCGTGTTCCCGATCTCGAACTGGACGGAACTCGACGTGTGGCAGTACATCGCGCGCGAGAATCTCGAACTGCCGTCGATCTATTACGCACACGAGCGCGAGATCGTGCGCCGCAACGGGCTGCTGGTGCCCGTCACGCCGCTCACGCCGATGCGCGAGGGCGAGACGAGCGAGCTCGCGCAGGTGCGCTTCCGCACGGTCGGCGACATCAGCTGCACGTGCCCGGTCGAGAGCGACGCGGACGACCTCGAGAAGATCATCGCCGAGACGGCGGTGACCGAGATCACCGAGCGCGGCGCGACCCGGATGGACGACCAGGCGTCGGAAGCCGCGATGGAAACGCGCAAGAAGCAAGGTTATTTCTGAAGCACACGAGGACATTCACATCATGAGCATCATCGAAAATACCGAAGACCTCGGCGTGTTGCGCTTCATCACCGCGGGCAGCGTCGACGACGGCAAGAGCACGCTGATCGGCCGCCTGCTGTACGACAGCAAGGCCGTGCTGTCCGACCAGCTGTCCGCGCTGTCGCGCGCGAAGAACAAGCGCACGGTCGGCGACGAGCTCGACCTTGCGCTGCTGACCGACGGCCTCGAGGCCGAGCGCGAGCAGGGCATCACGATCGACGTCGCGTACCGCTACTTCGCGACCGCGAAACGCAAGTTCATCATCGCCGACACGCCGGGCCACGAGCAGTACACGCGCAACATGGTGACGGGCGCGTCGACCGCGCACGCGGCGATCGTCCTGATCGATGCGACGCGCATCACGGTCGAGAACGGCATCGTGCAACTGCTGCCGCAAACCAAGCGCCACAGCGCGATCGTGAAGCTGCTCGGCCTGCAGCACGTGATCGTCGCGATCAACAAGATGGACCTCGTCGACTACAGCGAAGCGCGCTTCAACGAGATCCGCGACGCGTACGTCGCGCTCGCGAAGCAGCTCAACCTCACCGACGTGCGCTTCGTGCCGGTGTCGGCGCTGAAGGGCGACAACATCGTTGGCGCGAGCGAGCGTATGCCGTGGTACGCGGGCGAGCCGCTCCTCGACGTGCTCGAGTCGCTGCCGGTCGAGACGCAGGCGCATGACGCACTGCGCTTCCCGGTGCAATGGGTCGCGCGCCAGGACGGCAGCTCGGCCGACGATTTCCGCGGCTACATGGGCCGTATCGAGTCGGGCGAGGTGAAGGTCGGCGACGAGATCATCGTGCTGCCGTCGAACCGCACCGCAACGGTCGCCGAGATCGTCGCGCCGGTGCCGGGCGGTACCGCGTCCGTCGCGCACGCGTTCGCGGGCCAGACGGTGACGATCCGTCTCGAGGAAGATGTCGACGTGTCGCGCGGCGACATGTTCGTCACGACCGCCGAACCCGTCGAGCCGGCCAAGAAGCTCGAGGCCGACCTGTGCTGGTTCGACGAAACGCCGCTGTCGCCGCAGCGCAAGTACCTGCTGAAGCAGACCACCAGCACGGTGTTCGCGAAGATCGGCGCGGTCAAGCAGGTGCTCGACGTGCATACGCTGTCGCATGCGACCGACCGTCACGAGCTGAAGATGAACGACATCGGCCGCGTCGCGCTGACGCTGCAGAAGCCGATCGTCTGCGACACCTACGACGCGCATCCTGGCACGGGCGCGTTCGTGCTGATCGACGAGGCGACGCACCACACAGTCGCCGCCGGCATGATCCGGGCGTTTTCGGCGTAATCGGCAAACCGCGCGGCGCACCGCGCCGCCCCACGGCGGCGCGGGCCGGCCGCCGTCGTCCGCAGGACAAGCGAAGTGACAATCATGGGCAAGGTGTATCTGATCGGAGCAGGGCCGGGCGCGGCCGACCTCATCACGGTGCGCGGCGCGCGGCTGCTCGCGCAGGCCGATGTCGTGCTGCACGACGCGCTCGTCGAGCCCGCGATGCTCGACTACGCGCCGAACGCGCGCCGGATCGCGGTCGGCAAGCGCTGCGGGCAGCGCTCGACCGCGCAGCACTTCATCAACAAGCAGATCGTCGACGCGGCGCGCGAGCACGCGTGCGTCGTGCGGCTGAAGGGCGGCGACCCGATGCTGTTCGGCCGCGCGGAAGAGGAAATGCGCGCGCTCGAGGCGGCCGGCATCGACTACGAGGTCGTGCCGGGCATCACCGCGGCGCTGGCCGGCGCGGCGACGCTGAAGCGCTCGCTGACGTTGCGCGGTGTGTCGCGCAGCGTCGCCTTCGCGACGCACAGCCGAGCGCCGGGCAGCGACGAGATCCGCGAAGCCGCGCGCGCCGATTCGATCGTCTACTACATGGGCCGCGACAGCGCGCCCGGCATCGCGCAGGAACTGATCGACGCCGGCCGTGCGCCGGCGACGCCCGTGGCGATCGTCGAGGCGTGCAGCACCGCGCGCGAGCGCTCGCTGACGCTGACGCTCGCGCAGATGGCGGCGGGCGACGCGCAGGCGTGGCTCGATCCCGCGGAACCGAGCCTGCTGATGATCGGCGACGCGTTCGCCGAGCGCGCACGGCAGGCGAACACGGGCGATCCGTTGCGGGATGCCGCCTGAGCGGGATTCCGCCGCAGTCCGAAATGAAAAAAGCGCTGGCAGAAGCCAGCGCTTTTTCTTTGTGTGCCTTGAACGCGCTGCTTACGCGCCGCCGCCGATCTGGTCGACGCAATAACGTGCGATCGCGTCGAGCACGCCGTCGTCTTCGCCGACGGCCGTTGCACAGCGGATCTCGACGCCCGGATGCGCGGCGCGGCATGCATCGACGAGCTGCGGCAGGTCGCGGCGGACATGGCCGCCCTGGCCGAAGAACACCGGCACCACGGTGATGTGCGTGCAGCCGGCCGCGACCTGCGCGGCGACGGCCTCGCTGAGCGACGGCGTCATCAGTTCGAGAAACGCGAGCGACACGTGCGCGGCAGGGGAGCCGGCCGCGCGCAGCCGCGCGGCGAGCCGCTCGAACGGCTCGGCCCAGCGCGGGTCGCGGGCGCCGTGGCCGAACAGGACGATGCCGTGCGAACTCATGTCGAAACCTCCGTCATGACGCGGCACTCAGTGCCGGTCGACCCACTTGAGCGCGAACAGGCCGAGCGCGAGATAGATGAGGCCCGGTGTCGCGGCTGTCAGCGGCGCGGGCCACGTGTTCAGCGTGCCGATGTGCGAGAACAGCGTATTGAGCAGCTGGAAGCTCATGCCGAGCATGATGCCGCCGAATACCTTCACGCCGACCACGCCCGCACGCGTGTGCAGGTACGCGAACGGCAGCGACAGCACGAGCATCACGAACACCGCGAACGGATACAGCAGCTTGCGCCACAGCGCGATGTCGTAGCGCTGCGTGTCCTGCTGGTTTTCACGCAAGTGCTGGATGTAGCGGAACAGGTTGATGATCGACATGCGCTCCGGCGACACGAGCAGCACCGACAGGATCTGCGGCGTCAGGTCCGAACGCAGCCGGTATTCGGGCAGCGAAACCTGCTGCGACCGGTAGACGGGGTTCAGCGCGTCGGGCGGCTGGCCGCTGATCGGCTTGATCGGCGTCAGTTCGGTCTCGGTGACGCCCGTCAGCAGCCAGTGGCCGGGCGGCTCGTAGCGGCCCGTCTTCGCGATCCGCACGTTCTGCAGCTGGAATTTCGAGTCGAACTCGTAGATGCGCACGTTGCTGATCGTCGAGTCGGGCGACAGGCTGCCGACGTTGACGAAGCGCGTGACCTGCTCGCCGTTTTCGCGGGCCGCGAGCGTGTCCTTCACCCACACGCCCGACTGGAAGTTCGACGACACCGACGCGCCGAGTGCCTGCAGCCGCACGCGTTCGGACAGCTGGTCGGCGTACGGGCCGACGAATTCGCCGATCAGGTAGGTGATGATCACGAGCGGTATGCCGATCTTCAGCAGCGAGCGCAACGCCTGGTTGGTCGCGAGGCCCGACACGCGGAAGATCGTGAATTCCGAGTTCGCGGCCATCTGCGCGAACACGTAGATCGCGCTGATCAGCGCGGCGACCGGGATGATCTCGTAGAAGCGCGACGGGGTCTGCAGCGCGACGCGCAGCACCGCGTAACCGAACTTGTAGTTGCCGTGCCCGACCGAGTTCAGTTCGCTGATCAGGTCGAAGAAGAAGAACAGGCCCGAGAACGCGAACAGGATGAAGACGAACGTGACGTAGATCTGTCGCGCGAAGTATTTTTCATAGAGCCGCATCGATCATGCTCCCGAGCGGCCGAACAGCGCGCGTGTAAACAGCGGACGATTGCGCACGCGCAACCAGAAGATGACGGCGACGATCACAGCGACGAGCGCATGCAGGCCGATCAGGCCGACGCCGAACGACATCTTGCCCTGCTCGATCTGCGCCTGCACGACGTTCAGCAGGTTCGAGTACGTGAGGTAGATCAGCACGGCCATCACGAGGTTGATCGTGCGGCTGCGGCGCGGGTTCTGGTACGCGAGCGGGATGCCGAGCACCATCAGGTTGAGCGCGATCAGCGGCAGCCCCGCGCGCCACGCGAATTCCGCGAGGTTGTCGCGCGTCGGGTTACGCAGCAGGTCGAGCGTCGGCGTGCTGTTGGTGGTCGGCACGTTGACGACGGGCGTGCTGGTGATCTTCACGCCGTAGCGCTCGAACTCCATGATCTTGAAGTTCGGCTGGCCGGGCGTGCCGTCGTAGCGGCGGCCGTTTTCCAGGACGACGAAACGGTTGCCGTCCCGCGTTTCCGTGTGACCCGTCTGCGACACGACGACGTTGACCTTGCCGTTCTCGGTCGACGTGACGAACACGTTCTGCACCTTGCTCTGGTCGGGCGTCATCTTCTCGATGAAGAACACGCGGTGGTTCGTGGCCGACTCGCGGAACTGGCCCGGCGCGAGCAGCGAGATCTCGTCGCGCTGCTGGAAGCGTGCCTTGATCATCTTGCTCTGCTGGTTCGACCACGGCCAGCCGACGAATGCGAAGAAGGCGATCAGCAGGATGATCGGCGTGGCGAACACGCCGATCGGCTTGATGAGGCGCGTGAGGCTCACGCCCGACGCGAGCCACACCACCATTTCGGAGTCCCGGTACCACCGGGTCAGCACGAACAGGATCGACACGAACAACGTGACGACGAGCATCACGGCGAGGTAGCCGATCACGGTCAGGCCGATCAGCACGAGCACGTCCCGCGGATCGATTTCACCGGACGCGGCATAGCCGACGATGCGGATCATCATCGTCGTGAGCATGATCGTGAGCAGCACCATGAACACGGCGCCAGCCGTATACGCAAGCTCGCGCTGGAGGGAGCGTTCGAAGATCATTCTTGATGAGAAGAGGGCGGGAGGCTGCGCACGCGTGGTGGAGCGCTCGCGCCGCCACGGGAAAAATAGCGGATAATTGCGGCTTTCATCCTTAGCCCAGATTTTATCCGAGGACAAGCGCGATGGACTTTAGCATAAAAGGCTGTGATTGGAGCAAAGGCGAGGCCAAGGGGTTCCTGACCGGGAAATCCGACTGCATCGTGCTCGGCATCTTCGAGGCGCAAACGCTTTCCGGCGCGGCGCTCGACATCGACACGGCCACCAAGGGGCTGATCTCGCGCGTGGTGAAAGCCGGCGACATGGACGGCAAGCGCGGCAAGACGCTGTTCCTGCACGAAGTATCGGGCATCGGCGCGTCGCGCGTGCTGCTCGTTGGTCTCGGCAAGCAGGATGCGTTCAACCAGAAAGCCTATAACGACGCGGTCACGGCCGCCTGGCGCGCGCTGCTGGCGACCAAGGTCGTCCAGGTCACGTTCACGCTCGCGCAACTGCCGGTCGACGAGCGCAGCTCCGACTGGGGCGTGCGCGCGGCCATTCTGGCGCTGCGCAACGAGACCTATCGCTTCACGCAGATGAAGAGCAAGCCGGAGCCGGTGTCGCACACGCTCAAGCGTGTCGTGTTCAGCGTCGATCCGTCCGACGAAAAGGCCGCGAAGGTCGCGGTCAAGCAGGCCGTCGCGCTCGCGAACGGGATGGATCTCACCCGCGACCTCGGCAACCTGCCCGGCAACGTCTGCACGCCGACCTATCTCGGCAACACCGCGAAGAAGATCGCGAAGGATTGGGGCCTGAAGGCGGAAGTCCTCGGGCTCAAGCAGATCCAGGCGCTGAAGATGGGCTCGTTCCTGTCGGTCGCGCGCGCGTCGGTCGAGCCGCCGCAGTTCATCGTGCTGCACTACCAGGGCGCCGCCGCGAAGGCCGCGCCGGTCGTGCTGGTCGGCAAGGGCATCACGTTCGATACGGGCGGCATCTCGCTGAAGCCGGGCGAGGGCATGGACGAGATGAAGTACGACATGTGCGGCGCCGGTTCCGTGCTCGGCACGATCCGTGCGGTCGCCGAGATGGGCCTGAAGATCAACGTCGTCGCGATCGTGCCGACCTGCGAGAACATGCCGGGCGGCAACGCGACGAAGCCGGGCGACGTCGTCACCAGCATGAAGGGCCTGACGATCGAAGTGCTGAACACCGACGCCGAAGGCCGCCTGATCCTGTGCGACGCGCTCACGTATGCCGAGCGCTTCAAGCCGGCCGCCGTGATCGACGTCGCGACGCTGACGGGCGCGTGCGTGATCGCGCTCGGCGGTCACAACAGCGGCCTGTTCTCGAAGGACGACGCGCTCGCGGGCGAACTGCTCGACGCGTCGCGCGAGGCGAACGACCCGGCGTGGCGCATGCCGCTCGACGACGAGTACCAGGACCAGCTGAAGTCGAACTTCGCGGACATCGCGAACATCGGCGGGCGCCCGGCGGGCGCCGTGACGGCCGCGTGCTTCCTGTCGCGCTTCACCGACAGCTATCCGTGGGCTCACCTCGACATCGCGGGCACCGCGTGGAAGGGTGGTGCCGCGAAGGGTGCGACGGGCCGTCCGGTGCCGCTGCTCGCGCAGTTCCTGATCGACCGCGCCGGCCAGTGATGGCTGAGCGAACGACGATGCGGGTACGCGGGCAATGACGCGGATCGATTTCCACTCGAACGTCGGCGATTCGCTCGCGTACGCGTGCCGGCTGCTGCGCAAGGCCTACCAGGCCGGGCAGCCGGTCGTCGTGCTCGCCGAGCCCGCGCGCCTGCGCGCGCTCGACGAGCGGCTCTGGACGTTCTCGCCGCTCGATTTCATCCCGCATTGCGGCGTCGACAGCGAGCATGCGGCCGGGACGCCGATCGTGCTGGCTGCCGATCTCGACAAAGCGCCGCATCATCACGTGCTGCTGAACCTCGGCGCGGCCGTGCCCGCGCAGTTCGCCCGCTTCGAGCGCCTGCTCGAAGTGGTCGGCAACGCGCCGGACGAGCTCGCCGCGGGCCGCGACCGCTACCGGTTCTACCGCGACCGCGGATACGCGCTGAACAACTACAAGCAGGGCAGCTAGCCGCAACCGTCGACGGAGTGTTCCCGTGACACAAGCCGATTCATCCTCGATCCCGACCCTCACCGACGTGCTGGTGCCGGGCAAGCCGGTGCCGGCGCGTTCGCCCGCGCCCGAGCCTGACGTGCCGCAACCGCCCGACAGCGCGGCGATTCCGATGCTGACCGACGTGATTGCGTCGGGCACCGCGAGCGCGGCGTCGGCCGATTCAGCGAAAACTGAAGCCGACCCCGAATTCGTCGTGATCGAACCCGTGCCGACACTGTACGTGCCGACGGTCGAGCTGCCGGGCGATGTGGCCGAGGGTGCGGCTGCCGCGGGCGAGACCGATGCGCCGGCCGAACCCGGCGCCGCGGAGCATGTGGTCGCTGAAGAGGCGGCGGTGATGAGCGCGCCGCTGCGGTCGTCGCTGGCCGGCGACGAGGTGCCGCAGCACGCATTCGCCGCGGTTGCGCGCGAAGCGGCCGGGCTGGTGCCTGAAACAGCCATGCCGCACGCAGTCGTACCGGCCGCAGCGACGCAGCCGGACATGCACGCGGGCGCGGGGCTGACGCCGGAAGATGCGCAGCATATCGCCGAGCGCCTGCGCAATCGCCTGACGAACTATCTGACCGGCGCAGGGCGCGAGGCCATCGAGGCCCGCTGTCGCGACGCGCTGCATGAGCATTCGGCCTGGCTCGTCGGCCAGATCACGCGCGAGGTGGCGCTGGCGCTGGAAACCGAGGTCATGGACTGGGTGCGCGACGCGGTCGACGAAGAGATCGCGCGCCGTCGCACCGGTCATTCCGGCTGAACGCGCGGCCGTTCCGACGAAAAATAGGGTGCGGTTCCGGCAAGTGCCGGCGAGGCTGCCGGTGAGGAACCGGTCAGCCGGTGCGGGCCCGCCCGTCTGTGCCTGCGGAGCCCTGGACGGCGGTTATCCCCGTTCGGGGCACCCGGTTCAGCGCAGCGACAGCACCCATTGCGCGAGCGTATGGGCTTCGGCGTTCGTCAACTGCGTATTGGCGGGCATCGGCACGTTGCCCCAGACGCCGACGCTGCCTTTCACGATCGATTGGGCCAGGTAATCGACGGCGTCGCCGCGCGCCGCATACTTGCCGGCGATGTCGCGGAACGACGGGCCCATCAGCGGCTTGTCGACCGCGTGGCAAGCCATGCAGTTCTTGCGCTGCGCCAGCGCGAGCCCGTCGGCCTGGTCGGCGCGCGCCGCCGCCGCGCTGCCGGTCAGCAGCGTCACGAGCAGGGCGCGCAATATCGTCTGTTTCATGCGGTTCTCCGCCGGCGGGGACGGCCGGCTTCATGGTCCGCGCATTATAAGAGCAAAGGGAAAGCCCGTTTTGGGCGTTCCCCCGGCGGCCCTGTTTATTGGGGGCGCATGTTGCGGCGAACCCGCGTCAACCCGTGACGGCGCCCTTGTTCGCCGGCCGGGCGAGGGCCGCGAATTTCGCGAGCACGCCGCGCGTGTAGCGTGGCGCCGGCTGTCGCCACGCGGCGCGGCGGCGCGCGAGCTCCGCATCGTCGACGTTCACCTGCAGCAGCAGCCGGTGCGCATCGATCGTGATCGAGTCGCCTTCCTGCACGAGCGCGATCGTGCCGCCGACGAACGCCTCGGGCGCGACGTGGCCGACCACCATGCCCCAGGTGCCGCCCGAGAAGCGGCCGTCCGTGATGAAGCCGACCGATTCGCCGAGCCCCTTGCCGATGATCGCGGACGTCGGCGCGAGCATTTCCGGCATGCCGGGGCCGCCTTGCGGGCCGAGGTAGCGCAGCACGAGTATGTCGCCCGCGCGGATCCGGTCGCCGAGGATCGCGTCCATCGCGCTCTGCTCGTCGTCGAACACGCGTGCCGGGCCCGTGATCACCGGGTTCTTCAGGCCGGAGATCTTCGCGACCGCGCCGTCTTCCGCGAGATTGCCTTTCAGAATCGCAAGATGGCCTTCCTTGTACAGCGCGCGGTCGATCGGGAAGATCACGTCCTGGTCGGCGCGCGGCACGCTCGGCACGTCCTTCAGTTCGTCGGCGATCGTGCGGCCGGTGATCGTCATGCAGTCGCCGTGCAGCAGCCCCGCATCGAGCAGGATCTTCAGCACCTGCGGAATCCCGCCGGCCTGGTGCAGGTCGGTCGCGACGTACCGGCCCGACGGTTTCAGGTCGCAGATCACGGGCACGCGCTTGCGGATGCGCTCGAAATCGTCGATCGTCCAGTCGACCTCGGCCGCGTGCGCGATCGCCAGATAGTGCAGCACCGCGTTGGTCGAGCCGCCCGTCGCCATGATCACCGACACCGCGTTCTCGATCGACGCCTTCGTGATGATGTCGCGCGGCTTCAGGTCGCGCTTCACCGCCTCGACGAGCACGCGCGCCGATTCGGCGGCCGAGTCGACTTTCTCCTGGTCCGGGTTCGCCATCGTCGACGAGTACAGCAGCGACATCCCGAGCGCCTCGAACGACGAACTCATCGTGTTCGCGGTGTACATGCCGCCGCACGAACCCGACGTCGGGCACGCGTTCTGCTCGACGCCTTCGAAATCCTCCTGCGACATCCGGCCCGCGGTGAATTCGCCGACGGCCTCGAACGACGACACGATCGTCAGGTCCTGGCCTTTCCAGTGGCCGGGGCGGATCGTGCCGCCGTACACGTAGATGCCCGGCACGTTCAGCCGCGCGAGCGCGATCATGCCGCCCGGCATGTTCTTGTCGCAGCCGCCGACGACGACCACGCCGTCCATCCATTGACCCTGCACGCAGGTCTCGATGCAGTCGGCGATCACCTCGCGCGACACGAGCGAGTACTTCATGCCTTCGGTGCCCATCGACATACCGTCCGAAATCGTCGGCGTGCCGAAGATCTGGGGGTTCGCGCCGGACGCCTTCACGGCCGCGACGGCCGCGTCCGACAGGCGCTGCAAGCCGGAATTGCATGGCGTGATGGTGGAGTGGCCGTTCGCGATGCCGACCATCGGCTTGTCGAAATCGTCCTTCTGGTAGCCGAGTGCGTAATACATCGAGCGGTTCGGCGAACGGGCCACGCCTTGCGTGATGTGCTTCGAGCGACGGTTGTACGGCATGGGGGACTCCATCGTTGTCTGGGTGACGCCCGGGAGCGGCGCACCGGTTCGGATGAAACAAGAATGGAGTTTCCGGATTGGGATGTCCAGTATATTATTTGTCCCTTATTAAGTTGTTCTCCGAATGAGTGCAGCATGGCCGATCCGACACCCGACCTGCGCCAGTGGCGCTATTTCGCGACCGTTGCCGACGAGCGCCATTTCGGCCGCGCGGCCGAGCGTCTGTCGATGACGCAACCGCCGCTGTCGCAGGCGATCCGGGCGCTCGAGGATGCGCTCGGCGTCGCGCTGTTCGTCCGCACCAAGCGGTCGGTGGCGCTGACGGCGGTCGGCGCGGCGCTGTTGCCTGACGTGCACCGCCTGCTTGCTTCGGCCGATGCGCTGCCGCCGCTCGCGCGGCGGCTCGCGCGCGGCGAGGCCGGCTCGCTGTCGCTCGCGTTCGTGTCGACCGCCGATTACGGGCTGCTGCCGTCGCTGCTGCGCGCATTCGGCGCGCGCTATCCGCAGGTGCGCCTGCAGCTCGCCGAGGCGACGAGCGACGTGCAGATCGACGAACTCGTCGCCGGCCGCATCGACGCGGGGCTCGTCATTCCGCCCGTGCCGCCGCGTCACGCGGTCGGGCTGTCGTACCTGCCCGTCGTGCGCGAGCCGCTGGTGGTTGCGATGCCGGCCGCGGCGTCCGATGCGCCGGAAGACGAACCCGTGCATCTTTCCGATGTCGCCGCGTTGCCGCTTGTGATCTTTCCGCGTCGTTTGGCGCCCGGCTTTTATGACATCATTACGGGCTGCTACGGCGCGGCGGGCGAAACGCCACGCATCGGCCAGGAGGCGATCCAGATGCAGACGATCGTCAGCCTCGTGTCGGCCGGCATGGGCGTCGCACTGGTGCCGCAATCGCTGCGTAACCTGCGGCGCACCGGCGTGGTCTATCGGCCGCTCGCCGGTCGCGCGCCGGTCGTCGAGACGGGCCTCGTGTGGCGCACCGGCGACGTGAGCCCCGTGCTCGCCGCCTTCATCGACGTCGTGCGCGCGCAGGGTCTTGCCGCGTGACGTGAACGATGGCGCGCCGGTGCCGTCCAAAGCGCGGTGCCGCGCGTTCGCGACAGCCGTACCGTATTCGAAAACTTCTTCGCTAACCCATGATCATTCACCCGAATTTCGACCCCGTTGCGATCCATCTCGGGCCGCTGGCCGTGCGCTGGTACGGCCTCATGTATCTCGTCGGCTTCATCGCGGCGATCGTCGTCGGCCGGGTCCGCCTGAAGCTGCCGCACGTCGCGGCGCAGGGCTGGACCGCGAAGGACATCGACGACATGATGTTCTACGGCGTGCTCGGCACCGTGCTCGGCGGCCGGCTCGGTTATGTGCTGTTCTACAAGGCCGATTTCTACTTCTCGCATCCGCTCGACGTATTCAAGGTGTGGGAAGGCGGCATGTCGTTCCATGGTGGCTTCCTCGGCGTGACGCTCGCGATGGTGCTGTTCGCGTGGCAGCGCAAGCGCCACTGGCTGCAGGTCACCGATTTCGTCGCGCCGATGGTGCCGACGGGGCTCGCGGCCGGGCGGCTCGGCAACTTCATCAACGGCGAGTTGTGGGGCCGCGTGACCGATCCGACGGCGCCGTGGGCGATGCTGTTCCCGGGCGCGATGCGCGACGACGCGGCATGGCTGCCGAAGCATCCGGCACTCGTCGAGAAGTGGCATCTCGCCGACGTGTTCATGCAATACCAGATGCTGCCGCGCCATCCTTCGCAGCTCTATGAAATCGCGCTCGAAGGCATCGTGCTGTTCTTCGCGCTGTTCTTCTTCTCGCGCAAGTCGCGGCCGATGGGCGCCGTGTCCGCGCTGTTCCTGATCGGCTACGGCCTCGCACGCTTCACGGTCGAGTTCGCGCGCGAGCCCGACGACTTCCTCGGCCTGCTTGCGCTCGGCCTGTCGATGGGGCAGTGGCTGTCGCTGCCGATGATCCTCGCGGGCGTTGCGCTGATGGTCTGGGCGTATCGCCGTCGCGCGGCGCATGCCGCTGCGTGATGCGTATCGATGCACGCGCGAGCGGCGCGTGCATCGGCACCATACCGCATGCCAATGAAAAACGCCGGCCCGAGGGCCGGCGTTTTCGTTTCCAGCAACTGCGTGGTGCGCGTTACTTCATCTGCACGGAGCCGTTGACGGTGACCGACACGGTGGCCTTGCCGCCTTCGACTGCGATCGGCGCGCTCATCTTCGCGCTGTCCATCGGCGCTGCGGCCATCGCCATCATGCGCGGGTACGGCTGCACGTTGCGGCCGCTGCCGACATTCACGTCGCGAATCGTATAGCTGCTGTAGCCGAATGCCTTCGCGGCTTCGTCCGCGCGGGCGCGGAACGACTTGATCGCTTCGGTCGTGAGCTTCTGCTCGGCCGTGCGCTGCGCTTCGGGCGACAGCGAGAACTCGACGTTCGCGACCTGCATCAGGTTCGACAACTGGCCCGCAAGCTTCGACGCCGCAGCGAAATCGCGCGATTCGAGCGCGACCTCGGTACGGCCGCGCCATGCGGAAATCTTCCCGTCGCGATCGGTGCTCGGATACACGGAGAATGCACCCGTGTGCGCGGTGACGCCCGATACGCCCTTCGCCTGCGACAGTGCCGCGTCGGCGCGCTGGTTCAGCGCGGACGTCAGGCTGCCCGGGTCCTTTGCCTGCTGCTCGTAGAACAGCGTGATGTGGATGATGTCCTGCGGCACGTCGGCACTGGCCTGCGACGAAAGCGACAGCACGCCTGCCGGCTCCGGAAAGTGCGGGTTCGCCGTTTGTGCATGCGCGGCGGGCGACGCGAGCGTCAGCGCGACGGGAATGGCGGCGGCGAGGGCGAGCGACAGCGCGAGTGCGGATTTCTTGGTCATTGTTGGACTCCTTGTGCGAGGGCGCGCAGGCGGATCACGCGTGCGCGACGCGGGCGTACCGCGCGACAAAAAAAACAACAGCCGGCCCGATCGGCCGACAGCGGTTGCTTAGGCCGCGCGAAACCAGCGCGAGTTCCGTGACGGCGACGTGTACTGACCAGATTTGACGTTTGGCGGGCGGCTACTGCGCGCGCCTACTTCATCAGCTTTTCGGTGATGAACCGCCATTCGGCGCGCGTGACGGGCGTGATCGACAGCCGGTTGCCGCGGGCGAGCACGCGCATGTCGGCGAGCTCGTCGTGTTCGCGCAGCGCGGCGAGCGGCACGAGCGCCGATTTTTTCACGTAGCGCACGTCGACGAGCAGCCAGCGTGGCGCTTCCTGCGTCGACTTCGGGTCGTAATAGGGGCTTTTCGGATCGAACTGCGTGGGATCGGGGTAGGGCGTCGACGACACTTCGGCGAGGCCCGCGATGCCCGGCTCGGGGCAGCTCGAGTGATAGAACAGCACGCCATCGCCGATCTTCATCGTGTCGCGCATGAAATTGCGCGCCTGATAGTTGCGCACGCCAGTCCACGGCAGCGAGCGCTGCGGTGCGTGGGCGAGATCGTCGATGCTTGCTTCGTCCGGTTCGGACTTCATCAGCCAGTATTGCATGGATCGTGATCGACGCAGAAAAAGGCTGCTACAAAAGGAAACGGCACCGGGACGTGCCCGATGCCGTTGGATAGGCCCCCGCCTTGGCCGCTAGGCCGGCATCCTGAACCTGAGGTTCAGAATTGGTCGCAGTTAGCAGCACTTCGGGTACATCAGACAGAGTGACGCGCGCGCCCGTGCTACAAATTTCCGCAACCGTGCACATGGCATTGGTTCAAGGAATATATGACCTTGGCGAACCAGGCAGGGAAGCTGACTGAACTGTATTTCGATGCGCCAATTTGACCACCGTTGATCGCCGAGATCAAGGGGAATCGACGTATCGATCAAACCTTACTGCGTCTCGTGCTGTGCGAGCACCGCGCCGAGCTGTTCGTTCATCTGGTGCATTGTACGACGGATTTCCTCCGCCGGAAATGCTTCACCGTGCCGCACGCTCGTTTGCAGCCGCAGCAATTCCGATGCGAGCGACAGCGCGGCCATGACGGCGATGCGATCGGTGCCGCGTACCGAGCTGTTCGAGCGGATTTTCGACATTTCGGCGTCGACGCGCGCGACTGCCTCGAGCAGCGCCGCTTCGGTCTCGGCCGAACAGGCGAGCCGATAGGGCTGACCGAGAATCGAGACTTCGATCTGCTTGGTGCTCATGCATGTTCTCCGTGGCTGGCCGCGTCATCGCCTTCCGTACGCGCCTGCGCATCCAGCAGGTCGAGCTGGTTGTCGGCTTGCTCCGCGTTTTTCGAGCGCGGCAGCTTTTCGAGAATCGCGTTCAGTTTCACCTGGGCGTCGTCGATCTTTGCCGACAACGTGTCGCGCTCGGCTGCGAGCGCATTGCGTTCGTCGCGCAGTTGCGCGAGTTCCGCGCGGACCGTGTCCGCTTCCGCGCGCAATTGCGCGACCTGCTCCTCGAGCGCGAGCCGTTCCGAGTGATAGCGCTTGTTCAGCGAGATCAGACGGCCAATATTTTGAGATAAGGTTTCGAGTTCGTTGAGCATTTGCTGCGTCCTCTAAAGACCCAGCATTTTAGCGCGGAATAACGTGCAATCCGACATCTGTAACGTTTCCAGTCGTAACACCCCTGCTTCTTGCCGCGAATAGGTGCGTCTTTTTGCATTCCCGGACGCTTCCTTGACGCTCGCGCGACCCGCTCCTAAACTGGCGCCGCCTCGGTGCTCGCGCGTGAACGCGCGGTTAAACGGGAAGCAGGGCGCGGGCTCCGCCAGGAAGCCGCCAACCTGCGCTGCCCCCGCAACGGTAAGCGGCCGCGTCCGGTGACGCAGGCCGGCTCGGGCGCGTTCCGCGTGAAGGTTTCGCGCACGGGCGCGGGCCACTGCGCGTCATCGCGCGGGAAGGCGAGCCGGTACGCCGCCAGCCCGGATACCGGCCGAGACGGGAAGCCCGCACGGGCTTCGTGACGCGCGGCCCGCGGGGAAGCGGGGCGCGCAACGCTTCACGGAATTCTCTTCGATGCTGACCCCAATCGTCCGCGCGACGCTTCTGTCATGCCCGGCCGGCAGCCGCCGGCGGATGCGCCGCGCGTCATGCGCGCGGCCGTGTGCGGCATGAGCGCCGCACGCGCTGCCGCGATCTGGGCCACGCTGGCCGCCGTGGTCGCGTTGCTGTTCATCGCGTCGCTGTCGATCGGCAGCGTGCCGATGTCGCCGTGGCAGGCGCTCGCGTCGCTCGTGCCGCACGGCGGCGATGCGCTGTTCGCCGACATCGTCCGTACGTTGCGCCTGCCGCGTGCGCTCGCGGGTTTCGCGTGCGGCGCGCTGCTCGCGCTTGCCGGTGCGCTGCTGCAGGTGCTGCTGCGCAATCCGCTTGCGGAACCGTACGTGCTCGGCGTGTCCGGCGGCGCGGCCGGTTTCGCGCTCGTCGCGATGATCGCGGGCGGCGCGTGGTGGCTCGTCGACGCGTCGGCGTTCGCCGGCTCGCTCGTGTCGGTCGCGCTCGTGCTCGGTCTCGCGCGCCGCGAACTGTGGCGCAGCGACTCGCGCGACGCGTCGCCGCGGCTGCTGCTCACGGGCGTCGTGATCGCGGCGGGGTGGGGGGCGCTCGTCACGCTGCTGCTGTCGCTCGCGCCCGATGCGCGGCTGCGCGGCATCATCTTCTGGCTGACGGGCGACCTGAACGGCGTGACGGCGCCATGGTTCGCGTGGGCTGCGTTGCTGCTGAGCGCATGCGTCGCGCTGCCTGCCGCGCCGCAACTGAACGTGCTGCTGCGCGGCGACGCGACCGCGCTTGCGCTCGGCGTGCCCGTCGCGCGCCTGCGCGTGCGGATCTATCTCGTCGCGTCGCTGGCCGCTGCGGCCGCGGTGACGACGGCCGGCACGATCGGCTTCGTCGGCCTCGTCGTGCCGCACGCGCTGCGGCTCGCGTTCGGCAACGACCAGCGGATGCTGCTGCCGGCCGCGATGCTCGCGGGCGGCGGCGGCGTGATGGCGGCCGACCTGCTCGCGCGCACTGCGATCGCGCCCGCGCAACTGCCGGTCGGCGTGATGACCGCGTTGATCGGCGTGCCGGTGTTCCTGTGGATGTTGCTGAGGAGACCGATGCGATGACGCATGCCGCATTGCACGCCGGCGGCGGCGACCTGACCTGCGCGACCGTCGACCTGACGCTGAAGGCTGGCGCGCGCACGCTGCTCGACGGACTCGCGCAGGCGTTCCGCCCCGGCGAGATCTGGTGTATCGCGGGCCCGAACGGTGCGGGCAAGACGACGCTGCTCGCGACGCTCGCGGGGCTGCAGCCGCCGGCCGGCGGGCATGTCGAGATCGATGGCCGGCCACTCGCCGCGTGGCCGCCCGCGCAACTCGCGCAGCGCCGCGCGCTGATGCCGCAGCAATTGCACGACGCGTTCAGCGCGACCGTGTTCGACACGGTGCTGCTCAACCGTTTTCCGTATCTCGGCGGCTGGGGCTGGGAGCGCGACGGCGACCGTGCGGCTGTGCGCGAGGCGCTCGCGACGTTCGACCTGACCGCGCTTGCGTCGCGCGACGTGTTGTCGCTGTCGGGCGGCGAGCGGCAGCGGGTCGCATTGGCCGCGACGCTGTGCCAGGATGCGCCGCTGATGCTGCTCGACGAGCCGCTTGCGCATCTCGACCTGCATCACCAGATCGATTGCCTGACCGCGCTGGCCGCATGGCTCGACGCAGGCCCGCGCACGGTGCTGTTTTCGTGCCACGACCTGAATCTCGCGCGGCGTTTCGCGACGCATGCGCTGTTGCTCGACGGTCGCGGCCACGCGTGGGCGGGCCCCGTGCACGATGTGCTGACGCCCGAACGCGCGAGCGACGCGTTCGGTTATCCGCTCGTGCTGATCCGCGAGAACGGCCGCGACGCGCTGCTGCCGGCGTGGCCCGAGCGACAATGACGTTTCCTTTCCCGATGCGCGGCGCAGGCCGCACCCACGACACGGCTCTTCGATGACGAATTCGACCCACTTCCCGCCCGCGATCGCGCCGCTCGACGAAACGCTGCGCAAGCGCCTGCAGCATGTGATCGACCACAAGACCAAGCCTCCCGGCAGCCTTGGCCAGCTCGAGGCGATCGCACTGCAGATCGGCCTGATCCAGCGCACCGAGCGGCCGGTCGTGCAGCGCCCCGTGATGATCGTGTTCGCCGGCGATCACGGGATCGCGGCCGAGGGCGTCAGTCCTTATCCGCAAGCGGTGACCGCGCAGATGGTCGCGAACTTCCTGGCCGGCGGTGCGGCGATCAACGCGTTTTCGGGCGTCGCGCAGAGCACGCTCGAGATCGTCGATGCGGGCGTGGCGTCGCCGCTGCCGCTGTCCGACCGGCTGGTGTCGCTGCCGGTCGCGCGCGGCACGCGCAACTTCGCGGCGGAGCCGGCGATGACGCACGACGAGGCGATGACGGCGCTCGCGGCCGGTGCGGCGCGGGTACGCTTGCATGCATCGCTCGGCACGAACGTGATCGGCTTCGGTGAGATGGGGATCGCCAACACGTCGTCGGCCGCGTGCCTGATGAGCCGCCTGCTCAGCGTGCCGATCGACGCATGCGTCGGGCGCGGCACGGGCCTCGACGACCAGGGTCTCGCGCACAAGCGCGCGGTGCTGGGCCGCGCGCTCGTCAAACACTCGCACGCGATCGCGCCGCTCGACGTGCTCGCGACGTTCGGCGGCTTCGAGATCGCGATGATGACGGGCGCGTATCTCGCGGCCGCGAGCGAGCGGATGACGATTCTCGTCGATGGCTTCATTGCGACGGCCGCGCTGCTCGTCGCCGAGCGTATCGTGCCCGGCGTGCGCGATTACTGCGTGTTCTCGCATACGTCGCACGAGGCCGGGCACCGGCGCATGCTCGAGCATTTCGGCGCGAAGCCGCTGCTCGCGCTCGACCTGCGGCTCGGCGAGGGCACGGGTGCGGCGCTCGCGCTGCCGCTCGTGCGCGCGGCGGCGGCGTTCCTCAGCGAAATGGCGAGCTTCGAGTCCGCCGGCGTCGACAATCGTGACGCCTGAGCGCGCGCGCGGCGTGCGGGCCGAACTGCGCTACTTCTTGGTCGCGCTCGGCTATTTCACGCGCGTGCCCGTGCCGCGCGCGATCGGTTATGCGGCGGGCGATCTCGACCAGGCCGCACGCTATTTCCCGCTCGTCGGTGCATGTGTCGGCGCGTGGGGCGCGCTTGTCTATCTCGCCGCGCTGCGCGTGCTGCCCGCGTCGATCGCGGTCGGGCTGTCGATGGCCGCGACGCTGCTCGCGACCGGCGCCTTCCACGAAGACGGCCTCGCCGACAGTTGCGATGCGTTCGGTGGTGGTTATACGCGCGACGACGTGCTGCGCATCATGCACGACTCGCGGATCGGCACGTTCGGCGCGGTCGCGCTCGTGATCGCGCTCGGCCTGAAATGGCAGGCGCTCGCGGCCATGCCGCCGCTGCGTGCCGCCTGGACGATGATCGCCGCGCATGCGGCGAGCCGCGCGGCGGCCGTGAGCCTGCTGATGTCGCTCGACTATGTGCGGCCCGAAGGCAAGGCGAAGCCGGTCGCGCAGCGGATGGGCGTACGTGCGGCGTGCATCGCGGCAGTGTTCGGGCTGCCGTGGCTGTTCTGGCCCGACTGGCGTGCCGGCATCGCGGCAGGCGTCGCGCTCGTGCTCGTGCGCGCATGGGCCGCCCGCTACTTCGTGAAGCGGATCGGCGGTTATACGGGCGACTGTCTCGGCTTCGCGCAGCAACTGAGCGAACTGGCGATCTATCTGGTGGTGCTCGGATGGACGTCGTCCTGATTCGTCATCCGGCCGTCGGCGTCGAGCCGGGCGTCTGTTACGGCCGCAGCGACGTGCCGCTCGCCGCACCGGCCGACGCCGGCGCGCATGCCGTGCTCGCGCATCTGTCCGCGCTCGGCGCGCCGTCGCCGGAACGGATCTGGACGAGCCCGCTGACGCGATGCGCGTCGGTCGCCGAGCGGCTCGCGCAGCGATTCGACGTGCCGGTGTCGAGCGACGCGGGCTGGCAGGAAATGGATTTCGGCGCGTGGGAAATGCAGCGCTGGGACGATATCGACCGCGCGGCGCTCGATGCGTGGGCGGCCGACCTGATGCATGCACGCGCACATGGCGGCGAAAGCGTCGCGCGGTTCGCCGCGCGTGTCGCACGGCGGGCCGATGCGGTTGCGCAGTTCGACGGGCCGCAATGGGTGGTCACGCATGCGGGGGTGATCCGCGCATTCGCGTCGCATGTGTTGCGTGTGCCGCTCGCGACGCTGCTGTCGCGGCCGGTGCCGACGGGCGGTGTCGTCTGGCTGCGCAAGGACGACGCGGCGCGCGCGTGGGACGTCGTGCACTGGGACGAATAGGCGTGCCCAGGCCGGCATGTGAACGGCATCCGGCCGCTAGTGTCTCCCGCGCGCCGGAATACCGCGCACGTAGGGCCTGAAATCAGTTCGCCGGCCGCCGCGCACGCGCGGCGTCAAGATCCTCGCACAGCGCGGCCGCACCCTGCGCGATCCGTGGCGACGGCCGCGTCAGCAGATCGCCGTCGATCGCGAACAGGTTGTTGCGCGCCACGGCCGTCAGCGCGGGCCACGCGCGCCAGCGCGCCAGGCTCGGCAGCGGGTCGTCCGAGTGCGTCGCACCGGCGCTCGTCGTCACGATCGCTTCCGGATTCGCCGCGAGCACGGCCTCGTCGGTGACGGTCGGCGCGAGCGGCTTGAGCGACGCGAACACGTTGCGGCCACCGCACAGCGCAATCACGTCGTTGATCAGGTGCGCGCCGTTGAGCGTCATCAGCGGCCGGTCCCAGACCTGGAAGAACAGCGTGACGGGCGCGCGTGCCGCATAGCGTGCGCGCAGCGCGGCGATGTCGCGCGCAAAGCCGGCCGCGGCCGCATCGGCTGTCGGCTGCGTGCCGAGCAGCATGCCGAGCCGGTGCAGCGACGACGATACGTCGTCGAGATGCTTCGGTTCACTGAAGAACAACGGGATGTGCAGCGCGCGCAGCGCGTCGGTCTGCCGTTCGGCGTTGCCGTGCCGCCAGACGACGATCAGGTCGGGCTTCAGCGCGGCGATACGCTCGAGGTCGAGCGCCTTGTTGTCGCCGACGCGCGGCACGGCTTGCGCGGTGGGCGGATAGTCGCTGTAGGTGACGGTGCCGACGAGCTTCGCGCCGCCGCCGGCCGCGTAGACCAGTTCGGTCGCGTGCGGCGCGAGGCTGATCACGCGCTGCGCGGGCGCGGGCAACGTGACGGTATTGCCGGCGTCGTCGCGCGTCGTGACGTCGGCGTGGACGAGCGGCGCGTGAGCGAGCGCGGCCAGCGTCGCGAGCGGCGCCAGCCGGCGGAACAGGCGCGGGTTCATGCGGATTCCTGCAGCAGCGTCGGCACGCAGTGCGCGAGCGTGTCGCCGAGGCGCTGCCATTCGGCGTCGCTGCCCGGCAGGCCGACGCGCACGCTCGACGGGGTCGCGAAGTGCCGCGTCCAGATCCCGCGTGCCGCGAGTGCCGCATGCAGCGCCGCGGCGCGCGGGTCGTCGGTCCAGCAGAAGAGCGGCGTCGCGCGAACCGCGAAACCGTGCGCGCGCAGCAGCGTGGCCAGCCGCTCGCCGCCGGCCGCGAGCCGCTCGCGGGCGGCCGCCTGCCAGGCGCGATCGGCGAACGCCGCGGCGACCGCGTGGCGCGCGGGTCCGCTGACCGTCCACGCGCCGAGCATGTCGCGCAGCGCGACGATCCGTTCGGGGCACGCGAGCACGAAACCCGCGCGGATGCCGGCGAGACCGAAGAACTTGCCGACCGAGCGCAGCACAACGAGCCCCGCGCGATCGACCTGCGGCGCGAGCGATTGCGTCGCGCCCGTATCGGCGAACGCCTCGTCGACGATCAGCGTGCCGCCGCGCGCCGCCAGCTGCGCATGCCAGCCCAGCAGGCGCTCGGCCGGCACGAATTCGGCGGTCGGATTATTCGGATTCCCGACGATGACGTGACGCAGCGTCGTGGGCAGCGTGTCGGTGTCGATGTCGAGCGGGACGACGCGATGGCCGTGACGCGCGAATGCAGGGGCGTATTCGCCGTACGCGAGGGCCGCGACGCCGGCGTCGCCGGTCGGCAGCAACGCGGGCAATGCGCGGATCGCGGCCTGGCTGCCGGCGACCGGCAGCACGTGCGCGGGATCCGGCGCGTGGTAATACCGCGCGGCGCAGGCCGCGAGGCCGTCGCCGTCGTCGGGCAGCCGGCGCCATGCGTCGGCCGGGACGGGCGGCACCGGATAACCGACCGGATTGATACCGGTCGACAGGTCGAGCCACGCGTCGTACGGAATGCCGTGGCGGCGTGCGGCTTCATGCAGATTGCCGCCGTGCACGATGCGTGTATCAGACATGATGGGTGGCCATGACGAGTGCGCCGCTCGCGACCAGCAGCGCGAGCCACAGTGCGAGCGTGCGCGTGACGAGCGATAGCGCGGCGATGACGTGGACGGCGGTTGCCGTTGCGCCGGTGCCGAGCACCGGGCGATCCTCGATTTCGCCGTGATAGACGGCCGGGCCGCCGAGCTGCACATTCAGGCTGCCGGCTCCCGCGGCCATCACGGGGCCCGCGTTCGGGCTGTCCCAGTGGCGCGCCTGCGTGCGCCAGCAGCGCCATGCGGCGGCCGTGTCGCCGAGCAGCGCGTAGCTCGCGGCCGTGAGACGCGCGGGAATCCAGTTCAGCGCGTCGTCGAGGCGCGCGGCGGCCCAGCCGAAGGTGAGGAAGCGCGGCGTGCGGTAGCCCCACATCGCGTCGAGTGTGTTCGCGAGCCGGAACAGCAGCGCGCCGGGGCCACCCGCGACGACGAACCAGAAGAGTGCGCCGAAGATCGCGTCGTTGCCGTTCTCGAGCGCCGATTCGACGGCCGCGCGCGACAACGCGCCTTCGTCCGCATCGCTCGTATCGCGCGACACGATGCGCGCGGTCAGCGTGCGGGCCGCATCGAGATCGCGCCGCAGGAGGGCTGCCGCGATCGGCGCGACATGGTCGGCGAGGCTCTTCGCGCCGAGCGCGAACCACAGCAGCGCGACGTGCAGCGCGGCGGCGAGCGGCCACGGCAGCACGGTCACGAGCCATGCCGCGACGGCCACCGGCGGCACCACGGCTGCGGCCCACGCGGCGACACCGACCACGCGGCCGCGTCGACCCGTGTTCAGCGCGCCTTCGATGCGCGCGGCGAGCCGGCCGAACGCGACGAGCGGATGCCAGCCGGCGGGTTCGCCGATCGCGCGGTCGACGATCGCGGCCGCGACCGCGAGCATCGCGACGACGGGCAGCGACAGCATCAGCATGACGACGCCCCCGTCTTGAGGTCGAGCGGCAGTCCGGCGACGAGCAGCGTCACGCGCGTCGCGAGCGCGGCGATGCGCTGGTTCAGGCGCCCGAGTTCGTCGACGTAGCGGCGCGTGACCGACCCGAGCGGCACGACGCCGAGCCCGATCTCGTTGCTGACGACGATCACCTGCGCGCGCGCGCCGCGCAACGCGTGCTCGAGCCGCTCGACCTGCGCCGCGTACTGCGCGTCGTCGAGCGGTTCGCCGTCGGCCGGGCACAGCAGGTTGGTGAGCCACAGCGTCAGGCAGTCGACGAGCAGGCACGCGCGCGGATCGTCGAGCCGTGCGAGCGTGCCGGCGAGGTCGACGGGTGCCTCGGCGAAACCCCAGTCGGCCGGCCGGCGCGCACGATGGTGCGCGATGCGCTGCGCGAATTCGGCGTCGGCGGCGAGCGCGGTCGCGATGTAGGTGACGGGGCGGCCGCTGTCGGCCGCGAGCCGCTCGGCATGCGCGCTCTTGCCCGAGCGCGCGCCGCCGAGGACGAAGGTGAGGTCGTGCGGAATCATCGCGTGATTGTAACGGCGCGGGCGTACCGGCGCGGGCGATAATGCGGCCTTTGCTTCGCGACGACCTTTACACGATGAATGCACCCGAGCCGCGGCCGCGCGGTACGCTGATGATCCAGGGCACGACGTCCGACGCGGGCAAGAGCACGCTCGTCGCGGGCCTGTGCCGGCTGGCGCGCCGTGCCGGCGCGCGCGTGGCGCCGTTCAAGCCGCAGAACATGGCGCTCAACAGCGCGGTGACGGCCGACGGCGGCGAGATCGGCCGCGCGCAGGCGCTGCAGGCACTGGCCGCCGGCGTCGAGCCGCATACGGATTTCAACCCCGTACTGCTGAAACCGACGAGCGACCGGGGCGCGCAGGTGATCATTCACGGCAAGGCGCGCGTGAACCTCAACGCGCGTGCGTATCACGACTACAAGCCGGTCGCGTTCGACGCGGTGCTCGAGTCGTACGCACGCCTGCGCGCCGGTTACGACACGGTGATCGTCGAGGGCGCCGGCAGCCCGGCCGAGATCAACCTGCGCGACGGCGACATCGCGAACATGGGTTTTGCCGAACGCGTCGACTGCCCGGTCGTGCTCGTCGCCGACATCGACCGCGGCGGCGTGTTCGCGCACCTGGTCGGCACGCTCGCGTGCCTGTCGGACAGCGAGCACGCACGCGTGCGCGGCTTCGTGATCAACCGCTTTCGCGGTGATTTCAAGCTGCTCGAACCGGGGCTCGACTGGCTGCGCGCGCAAACCGGCAAGCCCGTGTTCGGCGTGCTCCCGTACCTGCACGGGCTGTTGCTCGACGCCGAGGACATGCTGCCCGCGCAGGCGCGCAGCGCCGCCGCACGCGGCGACGCCGGCGTGCTGCGCGTCGTCGTGCCCGCGCTGCCGCGCATCAGCAACCACACCGATTTCGATCCGCTGCGCGCGCATCCGCAGGTCGAGTTCACGTACTGGAAGAGCGGCCCCGTGCCGGACGCCGACCTGCTGATCCTGCCCGGGTCGAAGAGCGTGCAGCGCGACCTCGCATGGCTGCGCGACGCGGGCTGGGACGCGCTGATCCGTCGCCACCTGCGCTATGGCGGCAAGGTGATCGGCATCTGCGGCGGGATGCAGATGCTCGGCCGCACGCTCGACGATCCGCTTGGCCTCGAAGGCGCGCCCGGCAGCGTGCCGGGGCTCGGGCTGTTCGATTTCGATACGACGCTGCAGCCCCACAAGACGCTGAAGAACGTGACGGGGCATCTCGCGCTGCCGGGCGGGGCCGCCGTGCGCGGCTACGAGATCCACATGGGCGACACGCGCGGGCCCGCGCTGGCGGCGCCCGCGCTGGCGCTGGCTACCGGCGACGCACCGGGCGGCACGCGCCCGGACGGCGCGGTTTCCGCCGACGGCCAGATCCTCGCGACCTACGTGCACGGGCTGTTCGACTCGCCCGACGCGTGCGCGGCGCTGCTCGCATGGGCCGGGCTCGACGGTGCGGAACGCATCGACTACCCGGCGCTGCGCGAGGCGTCGCTCGAGCGGCTTGCCGATACGTTCGCTGAACATCTCGACCTCGACGCGCTGTACGCGGAATTCCGCTGACGCGCCAGTCGGGGCCGGATGCAACAGGCCTCGCATTTTCCGCCGGATCGCGTACAACACAGGTGGGCGGTGGTTCGTCCGGAGGAGTGCGACGATGAAGGTTCGGTGGTGGTGGAGCGTGCTGCTGGCGGCGCTGCTGGGCGCGTCGGCCTATGCGCACGCGTGCGATTCGTACAGCGCGGGCGGCAGCCCGTCCGGCGCTGATTCGTCTCAAGGCAAAAGCGGTTACTGAGGTTCGCATCGGGGCATGATCGGTCATGCCCTTTTTTATGACCTGATTCGTTCCATTTGAGAATCAGTTAAAGCGGATTGGCGTGTTTATCGGCGAAATAGATTCGAATAGAGTGCGATCCATTCTCATCCACTCACGAAGGAATCCGCCATGAACCCCCATCGCCTGAACGATTTCGGCGCGACGCTGCTGCGTGTCGCGCTCGGCGTGCTGTACCTCGCGCACGTCGCGCAGAAGGTGTTTGTCTTCACGCTGCCCGGCACCGCGCAGTTTTTCGCGTCGATCGGCCTGCCGGGCTGGCTCGCATACCTGACGACCTTCGTCGAACTGGCGGGCGGCCTGGCGCTGCTTGCGGGGTTCCGCGTGCGTGTCGCCGCGCTCGTGCTGCTGCCGTTCATGCTCGGCGCGACCGCCGCGCATCTGCCGAACGGCTGGGGCTTTTCGTCGCCGCACGGCGGCTGGGAATATCCGGCGTTCTGGGCCGTCACGCTTGCCGTGCAGGCGCTGCTGGGCGGCGGCGCATTCGCGATCGGCGCGCGGGAGGCCGCGGCTCAGCGCGCGTAAGCGGCGCGCTGCGGCGCAACCCGTTCCGGTGACCCCCTGTTTGCCGATATCATCGCTCCCTGTATCCGCAATCGAGCGGCGCCTGCCATGCGGCGGGCGCCGCGTGGCTTTTTCGGGGGAATTCATGACGGTGATCGTGGTGGCGAATCCGAAGGGCGGCGTGGGGAAGAGCACGCTGTCCACCAATCTTGCCGGCTATTTCGCGGCGCAGGGCGCGTGGGTCGCGCTCGCCGATCTGGACCGGCAGCAGTCCGCGCATGCGTGGCTCGACCTGCGGCCGGCCGGCTTGCCGGCGATCGAGGCGTGGGACCTCGATCCGGACGCGCCGTCGAAGCCGCCGCGCGGCCTCGAATATGCGGTGATCGATACGCCGGCCGGCCTGCACGGCAACCGGCTCAACGTTGCGCTGCAACTGGCTGACAAGGTGATCGTGCCGCTGCAGCCGTCGATGTTCGATATTCTCGCGACCCAGCAGTTTCTGGAGCGCCTCGCCGAAGAGAAGGCCGTGCGCAAGGGCAGCGTCGAGGTCGGGATCGTCGGGATGCGGGTCGATGCGCGCACGCGCTCGTCCGACCAGTTGCACCGGTTCGTCGAAGGGCTCGGCCTGCCGGTGCTCGGCTACGTGCGCGACACGCAGAACTACGTGCAGATCGCCGCGCACGGCCTCACGCTGTGGGACGTCGCGAAGAGCCGCGTCGACAAGGATCTCGAACAGTGGCGGCCGATCGTCGAATGGGCGGAACGCCGCGCGCCGAAGGCAGAGAAGGTCGCCAAGGCCGCCAAGGCTTCCTGAGCGCGCGGCCGTCGGGCCGGCGCGACCCAATGAGAAAGGGCCTGATCCTGTGCGGCACGGGATCAGGCCCTTCGACTGCAAGCGGCGCAGCCGCTTCCGCCTGCGCACATGGCACGCAGGCGGCCCATCGCGTTACGTCCAGTTCTGCGTCGGCACGTGATCGCGGTGGCCCTTGATCTTGTTGCCGTCGTCGATGAACACGAGCTTCGGCTTCCAGCCGGCCTGCAGTTCGGCTTCGTCGACCATCGCGAACGCCGCGATGATCACGAGGTCGCCGAGCTGCGCGCGGCGCGCGGCCGAGCCGTTCAGCGAAATCATCCCGCTGCCGCGCTCGCCCTTGATCGCGTACGTCGAGAAGCGCTCGCCGTTGTTGATGTTCCAGATGTCGATCCGTTCGTTTTCGACGATGTTCGATGCTTCGAGCAGGTCTTCGTCGATCGCGCACGAACCTTCGTAGTGCAGCTCGCAGTGCGTGACTGCCGCGCGGTGGATCTTCGATTTGAGCATGTGGCGCTGCATGGTGTCTCCGTGATGCGTCGTGAGAGGCGCGGGCGGGCGGCCCGTCAGATTTCGAGGTTGTCGATGAGGCGCGTCGCGCCCAGCTTCGCGGCCGCGACCACGACGAGCGGCTCGCCGGCTTCGAGTTCGGCGGCGCTTGGCGCGATCAGGTTCGCGCGGCGGCGGATCGACAGGTAGTCGGGCGCCCAGCCGCGATCGGCCAGGTGCGTGCGTGCCTGTTGTTCGAGCTTGCCGAGGTCGCGCTCGCCGGCGAGCAGGCTTTCGCGCATGCGCTGCAGCGTCTTCGCGAGCTCGGGCGCCTCCCGGCGCTCGTCGGCCGACAGGTAGCGGTTGCGCGACGACAGCGCGAGGCCATCCTCGTCGCGCACGGTTTCGGCGGCGATGATGTCGACCGGCAGCGCGAGCTGCTGGCACATGCGGCGCACGATCATCAGCTGCTGGTAGTCCTTCTTGCCGAACACGGCGACGCGCGGTTGCACGCACGCCATCAGTTTCGACACGACCGTGCACACGCCGGTGAAGAAGCCGGGCCGGAATTCGCCCTCGAGGATCCCGCCGAGATCGTCCGGCGGCAGCACGCGGTATTCCTGCGGTTCCGGGTACATGTCGCGCTCGGTCGGCGCGAACAGCACGTAGACGTTTTCCTTCTGCAGCTTCTCGATATCGTCCTGGAGCGTGCGCGGATACTTGTCGAAATCCTCGTTCGGGCCGAATTGCAGCCGGTTGACGAAGATGCTCGCCACGACCGGGTCGCCGTGCTGGCGCGCGAGGCGCATCAGCGACAGGTGCCCTTCGTGCAGGTTGCCCATCGTCGGCACGAACGCCGTGCGGTTCTGTCCGCGCAGCTGGTCGCGCAGTTCCTGGATCGAGCTGATGACTTTCATGATCGGGTAGCGGGTTCCTCGCGCATGCGCGCGTTGGCGCCGCGGCAGCGGCGTCGGGGTCGAAGCGGAGAACGCCGGCGCGCGGGCGGCGCATCGGGCGTCGGCGGATTGTAGAGGATTTGGCCGCCAAACGCATCGAAAAAAGTACGATCGTTCACTTTTTAATCGGGCGTGCCGGAACCGGGCGCACGGCCACCCGCCGCGGCGAAGCGGCGGGTGTCGGCATGCATCGGGAAAACCGGAAGGGCGGGTGCGGGCCTTACGCGGGCAGGTACGCGAGGCGCACGTAGATCGGCGCGAACGGCTCGGCCTGGGTGATCTCGAGGAGCGATTCGCGCGCGAGTTCGAGCATCGCGATGAAATTCACGACGACGACCGGCACGCCGCGCGACGTGTCGAACAGGTCGGCGAACTCCATGAAGCGCGCATTCTGCAGCCGGCGCAGGATCAGGCTCATGTGTTCGCGCACCGACAGCTCCTCGCGGGAGATCTTGTGGTGCTGGACGAGCTTCGCGCGCTTGAGCACGTCGGCCCACGCGCCGCGCAGGTCGTCCGAATTCACGTCGGGGAAGCGCGGCGTGACGCTCTGCTCGATGTAGACCTCGGCGCGCAGGAAATCGCGGCCGAGCTGCGGCAGCTGGTCGAGACGCTGCGCGGCGAGCTTCATCTGCTCGTATTCGAGCAGGCGGCGCACGAGTTCGGCGCGCGGATCCTCGGCTTCCTCGCCGCTGTCGGCCTTCTTGACCGGCAGCAGCATCCGCGACTTGATCTCGATCAGCATCGCGGCCATCAGCAGGTACTCGGCCGCCAGCTCGAGGTTCGTCGTGCGGATCTGGTCGACATAACCCAGATATTGCGCGGTGACCTGCGCCATCGGGATGTCGAGCACGTTGAAGTTCTGCTTGCGGATCAGGTAGAGCAGCAGGTCGAGCGGGCCTTCGAACGTCTCGAGGAAGATCTCGAGCGCATCGGGCGGGATGTAGAGATCCTGCGGCAGCTTGAAGAGCGGCTCGCCGTACAGGCGAGCGAACGCCGCGACGCCGTCGACCGTGTCGGGCGTCGAATCGGCGCCCGCGGGCGCGGCGACCGCGTCGTCCTGCCGGGCGGCGCTGGCCTCGTCGGCGGCGCTCACGTCGTCAGAAGTTCTGGTAGTAGACGTACGACGTTTGCTTCACGCCCGATTCCTGCTGGTCGGCGCGCTCTTCGAGGTCGATCGGCTGCTTGTCCCACAGCAGGGAACGGCCCTTGCGCTGCTCTTCCTCGAGCGTCGGCTTCTGCTGCTTGAGCTGGTTCAGGAACTGCGTGACGTCGGACTGGTACGGCATGGCTGGATTTTCCGTTTCAGGCGGCGCACGATGCGCCGGATTCGCAATGGCGGGATTTTACCGCATCGCGGGGAACAGCCGGCGCCAATCGCGCGTCGAATCCGCGGGCCGGCGCTTGCGGTGCGGCGGGCGGGCCGTGCGCGCGCCGTTGCGCGCAAGCGTCAAAGCGGCGCCCGTGCGGGCATGGCTGCTGCCCTGTGGTCAAATACGGGGTTTCCACGAAACCGTGACAACCGAGGGCGAGGTCATATTTGGCGGGGCAGTCGAACCAGCAAGCACACACGGCACATGACACCGGCGCGCGCACGGAACGCAACCGCGCCGGCGCCGCGGCCCGCGTCGCGCGGGTAACCTTCGCGGGTTGCGTCGCCGCGTTTTTCGCGCTGCCGGCCCTCGCGAAGTACGACGTCGACATCGACGCGCCGCGTTCGGTCCGCAAGCTGCTCAAGTCGCATCTCGATATCGCGCGCTTCGCGAAGCGCGACGACATCAGCGACGACCAGTTCGACTTCCTCGTGACCGCCACGCCGCAACAGGTGCGCGACCTGACCGCGACGGCCGGTTATTTCTCGCCGGTCGTGCGCACCGACGTGCGCACGCGCAACGGCAAGCGCGACGTGCGCATCGCGGTCGATCCGGGGCCGCAGACCGTCGTGTCGACGGTCGACCTGACGTTCAAGGGGCCCATCGACACCGAGGATCCGAAGCAGGAGGCCGCGACCCGTTTCGCGTTCTCGATGAAGCCCGGCGACCCGTTCACGCAGTCCGACTGGGACGGCGCGAAGGGCGCGGCGCTCAAGCAACTGCAGTCGCGTCGTTATCTCGGCGCGAAGATCGCGTCGTCCGAGGCGCGCATCGACCCGCGCACGCGGCGCGCGACGCTCGCGGTCACGTTCGACAGCGGCGCGACGTTTACGATCGGCAAGGTCGACGTCGACGGCGTGCGCCGTTATCCGGAGAAGATCGTCACGAACGTCAATCCGCTGTCGGAAGGCGAGATCTACGACGTGCAGCGGATCACCGAACTGCAGCGGCAGTTGCAGAACACGCCGTACTACGCGAGCGTCGCGATCGACGTCGGCGACGATACGGCGAAGCCCGCGCTCACGCCCGTGCACGTGAAGGTCAGCGAGTTCCCGTACAACAACATCCGCGGCGGTGTCGGCTTCGCAACCGATACCGGGCCGCATGTGCAGGGCTCCTATACGTATCTCGACACGTTCGGCGCCGCGTGGCCGCTGACCGTGTCGGGCCGGCTCGACCAGATCCAGCAATACGGGCAGGTCCAGCTGTCGATGCCGCCGGGCGAGAAGGGCTGGACCAACAGCGTGCTCGCGTCCTATACGAATACCAACGTGTCGGACACGCGCATCTACAGCGCGCGGGTCGGCGCGCAGCGCACGCGCACCGGGCAGTTCATCGACTATTCGTATTCGCTGATGTTCTACCAGGACCGGCTCGACCAGAACGGCGCGGGGCCGACCACGAGCCACGCGCTCGTGCCGCAGTGGGCATGGACGCGCCGCAACGTCGACGATCCGCTGTTTCCGCGTTCGGGCAACCTGATCCACGCGGAGGCCGGCTTCGCGGTCAAGGGCGCGCTGACCGACCAGACCTTCATCCGCGGTTACGCGCGCGGCCAGCAATACCTGCCGATCGGCAAGCGCGACCTGTTCGTGTTCCGCGCGGAGCTCGGCGGCGTGTTCACGAGCGGCAGCTCGTCCGGCGTGCCGGCGTCGCTGCTGTTTCGCGCGGGCGGCTCGAACTCGGTGCGCGGCTACGGTTACCAGAGCATCGGCAACAGCGTCGACGGCTCCGTGCTGCCGACCAAGTACCTGGTGACGGGCACCGCCGAATACCAGCACTGGTTCAACCGCGACTGGGGCGCCGCGACGTTCTTCGACATCGGCACCGCGACCGATGCGTGGGGCGAGAAGGTGTTCTACCCGGGCGTCGGCATCGGCGCGCGCTGGCGCAGCCCCGTCGGCCCGATCAACGTCGACGTCGCATACGGGTTGCGCAACCATAGCGTGCGCCCGTACCTGACGCTCGGCATCGCTTTCTGACCGTACCGCTTCATCGACGACCAACCGCATGACGAAGGACCCGAACGACACGCTGCCGCCTCACGATCCGGACTCGCCCGACGGCGCGCCCGACACGCCGCCGCATGCGCCGCGCCGCGGGCGCGCGGTGCGCGTCGTCGCGTGGACGCTCGCGACGGTCGTGTTGCTCGTCGTGCTGGCGGCCGGGCTCGTGCTGGCCGCGGTGACGACCGAGCGCGGCACGCGGCTTGCTTGGCAGGCGGCCGAGCGCGTGCTCGGTGCGCGGCTCGCGGGCACGCTCGAAGGCGGCTCGCTTGCGACCGGCGTGCGGTTGCGCGGGTTCGCGTGGACGAGCCCCGACGGCACCGGCACCGAAATCCGCATCGACCGGCTCGACGGCCGCTGGGCACTGACCCGCGCGCCGTGGCGGCTGTCCATCGCCTATCTGCGTGCCGGCACGATCGACGTGCGGATCGCGCCGGGGCCGTCGACGCCGAGCACGACGCCGCAGGACCTGAGCCTGCCGCTGCAATTGCGGATCGACGACCTGCGTGTCGATCACCTCGCGATCCACGACGGCGGTTCGACGACGCAGCTCGACCACCTCGCGCTGAACGGCCGCAGCGACGGCCGTCACCATGAACTCGTGCTCGACGGCGTCGATACGCCGTTCGGCGCGCTGACCGCCCGTGCGAAGCTCGACGGCGTGAAGCCGTTCGCGCTGACCGGCGAAGCGACCTACGCGGGCAAGCTGTCCGACGAGCCGGTCGACGCGCGGGCCCGCGTGTCGGGCTCGCTCGAGGCGCTCGTCGCCGACGTCGATGCGAGCGGGATGAAGCTGAACGGGCGCGCGCACGTCGAGGCCGCGCCGTTCGGCACGGTGCCGCTCACGCGCGCGTCGCTCGCATTCGATCACGTGAACCCGCAGGCGCTCGCGCCCGGCGCGCCGGCCGCCGATCTCGCGGTGCGCGCGGAACTCGCGCCCGTCACGGCACCGGCCGGCACCGCGCCCGCGAAGGGGTTCGCGGTGACGGGCCCGGTGTCGATCGTCAACGCGAAGCCCGGCACGCTCGGCGACCACCTGCTGCCGGTGATCGACGCGCGCGCGACCGTGCATCTCGACGCGCACGCGCAGCGGATCGACGATCTCGCGCTGAAACTGATCCGCGACGGCAGCGTGACGGGCAGCGGCACGCTGACGGGCGGCAAGGGCCGCTTCGACCTGAAGACCGCGAACCTCGACCTGAACGCGTTCGTCGCCGAGCTGCGGCCGATGCGCCTGGGCGGCCCGCTCGGCGTGACGCTCGCGGGTGACGTGACGACCGTCGATTTCAACCTGAACGACCCGAAGCTCGCGCTCGGCGCGCGCGCGAAGGTCGCGCTGACGCCGCAGCAGACCGTGCTGACCGACGCGCGCGTGACCGCGGGCAAGGGCCGTATCGACCTGACCGGCGTGTTCCGCCACGACGCGCATTCGAGCTACGACGCGAAGGCGACGCTGACGGCATTCGATCCGCTGCTGCTCGCCGCGATGAGCGCGCCGAAGGCCGGCGGCAAGGCGGCCAAGGCGCCGGCCACGCGCGGCGAGACGCGCGTGTCGGGCACGCTGACCGCATCGGGCGCGTTTGCGCCGCAGGTGTCGACGAAGGCGACCTTCAAGCTCGGCGACAGCCTGTACGACGGCGTGCCGCTGACCGGCGCCGGCGTCGTGCAGCTCGCCGGCTCGCGGATCCTGCCGAGCAACGCGAACCTGTCGATCGCGGGCAACCACGTCGACCTGCGCGGCAGCTTCGGCGCGCCCGGCGACCGGCTGCGCTTCGTCGTCGACGCGCCGCAACTCGACCGGCTCGGCTTCGGCGTGGAAGGGCTCGTGCAGGCGCAGGGCGACCTGACCGGCAGCTTCGCGCACCCGAACGTGACGGGCACCTACAAGGCCGAGCACGTCGTCGTCGGATCGAACCGGATCGGCGCCGCGCAGGGCCGCGCGGATATCCGCGACGGTGCGCACGGCGCGCTCGTGTTCACGGCCGACGCAAGCGACATCGCGCTCGGCTCGCTGAAGCTGAAATCGCTGCGCGCGAACCTCGACGGCACGCGTGCGAAACATACGCTCGACGCATCGGCGCTCGGGATCGCCGGCGGGCGCGTGATCGACGTGACGCTCGCGGCAAACGGCGGCGTGGTCGAGAACCGCGACGGCATGCGCTGGGACGGCACCGTCACGCGTCTCGCGAACCGCGGCACGCCAGCCATCGCGCTGCAGGCGCCGCTTACCGTGTCGGCCGGCGCCGGCCGCGTGACGCTCGGCGCGACGCGGCTCACGCTCGAAGGCGCGGCGATCGACCTGAAGTCGTTCGTGTTCGATCACGGCCAGATGCGCTCGGCGGGTTCCGTGAGCGGCGCGTCGGTCGCGCGTTTCCTCGAGGTCCGCCAGGAGCTGACGGGCCAGCGACCGCCGCTGCGGACCGACGTCGTGCTCGACGCCGACTGGGATTTCTCGCTCGGCGCGAACGCGACGGGCTACGTGCAGGTGAAGCGCCGCGGCGGCGACGTGACGATCGAGAGCGGGCGCGGCATCGCGTCGCTCGGGCTGACCGACCTGTCCGCGCGCGCGAGCTTCGCGCCCGGCAACCGGCTCAACGTGACGGCGCTCGCGAAGGCGAACCGGATCGGCACGCTCGATGCCAATGTCACGGTGCCGTTCGCGTTGCGCGACGGCGTGTTCGGCGTCGTCGACGATGGTCCGCTGGCGGGCCGCATCGACGCCGACATCCCGGCGCTGAAGACGACCGGCAACCTGTTCGGGCCGAGTTACCTGCTCGGCGGGCGCGCGGCGCTGAAGCTGACGGTCGCCGGCACGCCGGCGAAGCCGAACCTGTCGGGGATGCTGACGGGCGACGACCTGTCCGCGACGCTCGTCGACCAGGGCGTCCAGCTGAAGGACGGCATCGTGCGCGTGAAGCTCGCGGAGAACCTCGTCGAATTCCAGCAGGTCGAGTTCCACGGCGGCGACGGCACGCTGCGCGTGCTCGGCCGCGTGCGCCTCGACGGCGAGGCGCCCGACCTGACCGCGAGCATCGTCGCGGACAAGCTCGAACTGTTCGCGGCGCCGGATCGCAAGCTGTCGCTGTCGGGCAAGGCGACGGTCGCGAACGACGGGCCGCGCGGCGCGCTGTCGATCGACGGCAAGTTCGTCGTCGACCGCGCGCTGTTCGATCTGCCCGAGGACTCGGCGCCGCGCCTGTCCGACGATGTCGTGATCGTGCAGCCGGACGGCACGGTGCGCGGCGACACGCCGACGGGCACCGCGGTCGCGAAGCCGCAGGCGGCCGCGGACAAGCCGGCACCGTCACTCGCGCCGCGCGCGAACATCGACATCGGCCTCGGCAACGACTTCCGCTTCAAGGGCCATGGCGCGGATCTCGGGTTGCGCGGCACGATCACCGTGATGAGCGCGCCGGGCGTGCCGCTGCGCGCGGTCGGCAATGTACGCGTGACCGAAGGATCGACGTACACGTCGTTCGGCCGCAAGCTCGCGATCGAGAACGGCTTCTTCACGTTCAACGGCCCGGTGTCGAACCCGGGCGTCAACATCCTTGCGATGCGGCGCAACCAGGAGGTCGAGGCCGGCGTGCAGGTGACGGGCACGATCCAGTCGCTGACGGTCAAGCTGGTGTCCGAGCCGAACGTCACGGACAACGAGAAGCTGTCGTGGCTGCTGTTCGGGCACGGCACCGACCAGGGCAACAACGTCGGCCAGCAGGGTGCGATGACGGCGGCGCTCGGGCTGCTCGGCAGCGTGACCGGCAAGCGCGTCGCGCAGACCTTCGGTCTCGACGAAGTATCGATCGGCCGCAGCGAAGTCGGCCTGACCGATCCGCAGGTCGTGCTGGTGTCGAAGGCGATCAACGAGCGTTTCGTGCTCGGCTTCGAGCAGGGCCTGCAGTCGGCGAGCAACGCGTTCAAGGCGACGATCAACCTGTCGCGTTTCTGGTCGGTGTCCGCGTACGGCGGCACGTTCCAGGGCGTCGACCTGAACTACACGCGGCGCTTCGACCGCTGGTTCGGGCAACGGTGACGGCGGGCGCGGGCGGCGCCCATGCCGTTCCCGCGCCGATTGTTTCAGCTGCGTGCGGTTTGAGCGCGCTTTCTTGACATTCGATCAATTCCTTCTAGATTGATCTCGTTCGCGCGACCTGCGCGGAGCCGATGTGCGACGCAATGCGGGTTGGCGTTTCGATTTCGTCAACGATACGCGATGGGCACGGGGCGATACGATCGGCGGGCGCGGCAGCCTCCGCCCGTTGCGTCACGCCTGCGTCGATGGCGTCACGCAGGAGCACGCCGATGGAAGCGGTACTGGCCCACGTGAGGCGGAACAGGCGCGACTACGAGAATCTTCCGTTGTTCGACCGGTTGCGAAACGATCGCCTGCCGCCGCTCGTGCGACTCGAATTCATGCGCGGCTTTGCGTTCTTCGTGATGGCGTTCGGCGACCTGAATCGCTACGTGCTGCGCGTGGAACCGCCGGCCGATGCGCACCAGGCTCGCGTGAACGCGCATACGCGCGAGGACGACCATCACTGGCCGTGGTTTCTCGAGGATGTCGAGACGCTCGGCTGGAACGATGCGACGACGACGACCGATGCGCTGCGCATGCTGTGGAGCGAGCGAACCTGTCGCAGCCGCCTGCTGATGTACGAGCTGTGCGCGATCGTCGCCGACGCGGACGGTGTCGAGCGCCTTGCCGTCGTCGAAGCGATCGAGGAGACCGGCAACGTGCTGTTCGCGCTCACGACGCGCGTGGCCGGGCAGGTACGCGCGCAGACGGGACGCGAGCTGCGTTACCTCGGTGCGTTTCATTTCGCGCTCGAGTCGGGCCATCTGCAGAACGGCGAGCACGCGGAACTCGTATCGATCGCGCTGGACAGCGACCGCCGCACGCGCTGCATCGCGCTCGTCGATCGCGTGTTTCGCGCCTTCACCGCGTGGACGCACGAAGCCGCGCGGCAGATCGATGTGGCGGCTGTCAGGCCCGATGCCGTGCAGGCCGTGCAGGCCGTGCGGAGCATGTCATGAGCGCCGAGCCGCCGCGTCACGACGACCGCGCCGCGTACGATATCGCGCGCGGTCTGTTCGTCGGGCCCGCGATGCTGATCGCGCATCGGCTCGGCCTCTTTCGCCGTCTCGGTGACGGACCGGCGACCGTTGCGGCACTCGGCGACGCGCTCGGGCTCGCGCGTCGGCCGACCGAGGCGCTGGCGAATCTCGCGGTCGCGCTGGGCTTCGCGCGGCGCGAAGCCGATCGTTATGCGCTGACGTCGCTGGGCGAGGACCTGCTGCTCGAACGGAGTCCGACGTACTTCGGCGCCTTCTGGGATCTGATGTACGACAACGCCGATACGTTTTCGGTGGCGGGGCTCGAGGCCGCGTTGCGGCGCGACGCGCCGCGCGCGTATGGCGACGCGGACATCTTCCGCTCCCATGAGCAGCAAACCGAACTCGGCATGCGCTTCATGCGCGCGATGGAGAGCCTGAGCGCATCGCATGCGCCGGTGTGGCCGACGCGCATCGATCTCGGCGCGCATCGGCACATGCTCGACATCGGCGGCGGTTCCGGCGCGCACATCAAGGGCGCGCTGGCGGCGTGGCCCGCGTTGCGCGCGACGCTGTTCGATCTGCCGACGGGGTGCGAACTGGCCGCGCAGTTCGTTGGCGGGCCGCAATGGCAGGGGCGTGTCGCGCTGCATGCGGGCGACATGTGGCGCGACCCGTTTCCCGACGCCGACCTGCATTTTTATTCGAACATCTTTCACGACTGGCCGGCCGAGCGTAATGCGTTTCTCGCGCGCAAGAGTTTCGACGCCATGCCGCCGGGCGGGCGCATCGTGCTGCACGAGGTGCTCTATCGTGACGACAAGAGCGGGCCGCTCGCCGCGCCCGCATACAGCCTGATGATGCTCGGGTGGACACAGGGCGAGCAGTACTCGGCGCGCGAACTCGAAGCGCTGCTCGCGGATGCGGGTTTCTTTTCGATCGGGACCGTGCCGAGTTTTGGCGATTACAGCCTCGTCACGGGCCTGAAGCCGTGACGATGTGCGTGAGGCGACGCGCATGAAAAAAGCCCCGCACGCATCGTGCGGGGCTTTGCGCAGGCGGCGGTGCGCTCGCGTTACTTCACACGCATGCCGGGCTTCGCGCCGCTGTGCGGCTCGAGGATGTAGAGGCCCGGCTCGGCCTTCTCGTCGGTGGCCGATGCAGCGAGCACCATCCCTTCCGACAGGCCGAACTTCATCTTGCGCGGCGCGAGGTTCGCGACCATCACCGTCAGCTTGCCGACGAGCTGCTCGGGCTGGTACGCGGACTTGATGCCCGAGAACACGTTGCGGGTCTTTTCCTCGCCGACGTCGAGCGTGAGCTGCAGCAGCTTGTCCGAGCCTTCGACGGCCTGGCACGCGACGATCTTCGCGATGCGCAGGTCGATCTTCGCGAAATCATCGATCGAGATGGGAGCGTCGTCGGCGCCGTTCACGACGGCCGGCTTCGCGTTCGCCTTGGCGTTCTTCGCGTCCTTCGCGGCGCCCGCGCTCGCAGCAGCCGCACCGGTTGCCTCGGCCTGCAGCGAATCGCGGTTCGCTGCGAGCAGCGCTTCGATCTGCTTCGCGTCGACGCGCGTCATCAGGTGCTGGTACGCCTTGATCGGCTGTTCCGACGACAGCGGGTTCGCCGCATCGGCCCACACGAGCGGCGCGATCCCGAAGAACGCCTCGACCGATTCGGCGACGCGCGGCATCACCGGCTTCAGCGCGAGCGACAGCAGGCGGAACGCCTCGAGGCTTACGCTGCAGGTTTCGTGCAGCGCGACCGCATTGGCGGGATCCTTTGCGAGATCCCACGGCTTCGCGCCGTCGACGTACGCATTCACTTCGTCCGCGAGCTCCATCGTGTGGCGCAGCGCGCGGCCGTATTCGCGTGCTTCATAGTTCGCGGCGATCTGCGGGATGGCATCGCGCAGCTTCGCGACGAGCGGATGGTTCATCGCGCTGTCCTGCACGCGGCCGTCGAAGCGCTTGATCAGGAAGCCCGCCGCGCGGCTCGCGATGTTCACGTACTTGCCGACGAGGTCGCTGTTCACGCGCGCCTGGAAGTCGTCGAGGTTCAGGTCGAGATCTTCCATCGTCGCGTTCAGCTTCGCCGCGAAGTAGTAGCGCAGCCATTCGGGGTTCAGGCCCGTGTCGATGTAGCTCTGCGCGGTGATGAACGTGCCGCGCGACTTCGACATCTTCGCGCCGTCGACCGTCAGGAAGCCGTGCGCGAACACGTTGGTCGGCGTGCGGTGGCCCGAGAACTCGAGCATCGCAGGCCAGAACAGCGTGTGGAAGTACAGGATGTCCTTGCCGATGAAGTGATACTGCTCGGTCTTCGAGCCCGGGCGGATCCATGCATCGAAGTCGATGCCGTTGCGATCGCACAGGTTCTTGAAGCTCGCGTAGTAACCGACCGGCGCGTCGAGCCACACGTAGAAATACTTGCCGGGCGCGCCCGGGATCTCGAAGCCGAAGTACGGCGCGTCACGCGAGATGTCCCAGTCGGCGAGCTTGGCCTCGCCGGCCTCGCCGAGCCATTCGCGCATCTTGTTGGTCGCTTCGGGCTGCGCGAGGCCGCTGACCCATTCGCGCAGGAACGACTCGCAGCGCGGGTCGGACAGGCGGAAGAAGTAGTGCTTCGACTTCTTGCGCACCGGCGTCGCGCCCGACACGACCGAATACGGGTTCAGCAGTTCGGTCGGCAGGTAGGTCGAGCCGCACACTTCGCAGTTGTCGCCGTACTGGTCCTTCGCGTGGCACTTCGGGCACTCGCCCTTGATGAAACGGTCCGGCAGGAACATTTCCTTGACCGGGTCGTACGCCTGCTCGATTTCACGCTCGGCGATCAGGCCGGCTTCCTGCAACGCGAGGTAGATCTTCTCGCTCAGCACGCGGTTCTCGTCCGAATCGGTCGAGTAGAAGTTGTCGAACGACACGCCGAAGCTGTCGAAGTCGCGCTTGTGCTCGGTCCACACGCGGTCGATCAGCTGCTTCGGCGTCAGGCCTTCCTTCTCCGCGCGCAGCATGATAGGCGTGCCGTGCGTATCGTCGGCGCCGATGTAGTAGACCTCATGGCCGTGCATTCGCAGCGCCCGCACCCAGATGTCGGTCTGGATGTACTCGACCAGGTGGCCGATGTGGATCTGCCCGTTGGCATAGGGCAGTGCGGACGTAACGAGGATCTGGCGGCTGCCTTGCGGCGCCGCAGCCTGCACGGAAGTGAGGTCGGATGCGGACATAGGGTCTGTAGAGGAACAGCGGAAAAACGACGGGAAAGTGCGATTCTAGCAGGGGCGCGGGCCAGCGAGGCCGGCAGGCGCCGCGACCGGGCGCCCGAAGGGATGGGGCCGCTTGAACGGCGTGCCCGACGGTAATGTGTTGCGATGCAGCACGAATTTCGCGGGCAAAAAAAACCGGGGCGGATACGGCCCCGGAGCAACAACGACAAGAGGAGAATGGTGACGCGCCGGCAACACCAGCCGCGTACCGTAAATACTGACCACGGGCTGCGACGGAAGTTCGAAATTTTTTTCGATTTGTTACCGGCCCCGGCGGACGCCTTGTCCGGCGGGGCTGCGCGAGCGGCGTGCCCGCGCGTTCTCCTCGCCGTGCGCTTACTGCGCCTGCGCTGCGCGCAGGTAGATTTCGACGCGACGGTTCTGTGCGCGGCCGGCTTCGGTCGCGTTGTCCGCGATCGGGTTCGATGCGCCCATGCCTTGCGCCGACAGACGGCCGCCGTTGACGCCGCGCTGCGCGAGTGCGTTCACGACGCTTTGCGCGCGGTTCTGCGACAACGTCTGGTTCAGCTGTGCCGAGCCCGTGCTGTCCGTGTAGCCGACGATCGATGCCGTCACTTGCGGGTTCTGGTTCAGCGTCGTCGCCAGGTCGTTCAGCAGCGGCGTGAAGGCCGGCGTGATCGCGTACTGGTTCGTCGCGAACGTCACCGCGCTCGGCACGTTCAGCTTCAGCGAGCCGTCCGGCTGCTCGGTCACCTGCGTGCCCGTCTGGGCTGCCGACGGCGCGAGCTTGTTCTTGATCGCTTGCCAGTTGTAGCCCGTCACGCCGCCGACCAGTGCGCCGACGCCCGCGCCGATCGCCGCGCCCTTGCCGCCGCCCGCCAGCGCGCCGATGCCTGCGCCCAGCGCCGCACCCGTGCCGGTACCGACGGCCGTGTTGGTGCCTTGCGGCGATGCGCAGCCGGCCAGCACTGCACCGGCCAGAGCGAAGACGGACAGGCGAGTCGCGATTTTCATGTTCATCTTGGATTCCTCTCTTGGTTGAACGAGTCGACAACGACAACAACAGTTACGGCTCCCCGCGCGGGCCGCCCGGAAAAGACGGGCCGGCCCGCGCTCGCGGCAGCCGCCGAGGCGGCCGCTTGCCCTGTCCGTCAGCGTGGCTGTTCGGACAGCGTGACGCGTCAGCCTCTACAATATAGGCGGTTAGTGGCCGATTTGGCCCCATAGCATGCCGCAGGCGAAGATTGCGCCGGGTCGCGCGTTCGCGCAATGGCGTGCAACAGATTCTTTCACTTTTCCCGATTTTCGCAGCGTAATTTGATATTTTTTGACGTTTGCGCGCGAGAAAAACGTTTTCATGGAGTTTCGATGAGCATTGACCGGGCACAAGTCGACGCCGCGCTGGCGGCAGTCGTCGACCCCAATACCGGCCGCCCGTATGCGGCGAGCAAGGGCGTGCGCAACGTCGCGATCGACGGCGACGTCGTGGCGCTCGACGTGGTGCTCGGCTACCCGGCGCGCAGCCAGCACGACGACGTGCGCGCGCGCATCGTCGCGGCGCTTCAGGCCGTGCCCGGCGTGCGCGACGCACGCGTCGCCGTGTCGCAGGAGATCGTTGCGCACACGGTGCAGCGCGGCGTGAAGCTGCTGCCGAACGTGAAGAACATCGTCGCGGTTGCGTCGGGCAAGGGCGGCGTCGGCAAGAGCACGACGGCCGTGAACCTCGCGCTCGCGCTCGCCGCGGAAGGCGCGTCGGTCGGCATCCTCGATGCCGACATCTACGGCCCGTCGCTGCCGACGATGCTCGGCATTCACGGCCAGCGTCCCGAGTCGCCCGACAACCAGTCGATGAACCCGCTCGTCGGCCACGGGCTGCAGGCGAATTCGATCGGCTTCCTGATCGAGGAAGACAACCCGATGGTGTGGCGCGGCCCGATGGCGACCTCCGCGCTCGAGCAGCTGCTGCGCCAGACCAACTGGCGCGAGCTCGACTACCTGATCGTCGACATGCCGCCCGGCACGGGCGACATCCAGCTCACGCTCGCGCAGCGCGTGCCCGTCACTGGCGCGGTGATCGTCACGACGCCGCAGGACATCGCGCTGCTCGACGCGAAGAAGGGCTTGAAGATGTTCGAGAAGGTCGGGATTCCGATCCTCGGCATCGTCGAGAACATGAGCATCCACATCTGCTCGAACTGCGGCCACGAGGAGCACATCTTCGGCGCCGGCGGGGCCGAGCGGATGGCCAAGGACTACGATGTGACCGTGCTCGGCAGCCTGCCGCTCGACATCGCGATCCGCGAGCGGGCCGACAGCGGCACGCCGACGGTCGCGGCCGAGCCGGACGGCGCGTTGGCACGTCGTTACCGCGATATCGCGCGCGGGGTCGCGCTGGCGATTGCCGAGCGCGCGCGCGACATGACGTCGAAGTTCCCGACGATCGTTGTTCAAAATACGTAAAACCCTTGCGGGGCGGGGCCTCAGGCTGTTTACGGCGCCGCGAGGCGCGGTATCATGGCGACTTTGCCCGGGTCCCTTTACCCGCCCGGCGCGGCCGTCGTATCAAACGGCCGTCAGCCGGCATGAGGATCGAATGAAACAACGACATCACGGCGTGCGCGCCGGCCGCGCGCGGCGCGCGCTGCTGGCCGCCGCCGCGCTGGGCCTGCTGGCCGGCTGTACCTCCTTTTCCTCGTCGCACGAAAAACGGGCCGACGCACAACTGCAGCCGACGGTCGGCTCGCAGGCGCGCGGCGCGGTGACGTTCGTCGAGCGCCCGGACGGCGTCCAGGTCACCTACAACCTGGTCGGCCTGCCGCCGAACAGCGATCATGCGCTGCAGGTGCACGAGCGCGGCGACTGCAACGCGGGCGACGGCTCGAGCGCCGGCCCGGTGTTCGCGCCGGCCGCCGACCGCCTGCGCGCGGGTGCCCGCGTCGCCGGCGATCTCGGCAACATCCATGCGGATGCGAACGGCGTCGCGGCCGGCTTCATCGTCGCTCCCGATCTGGCCCTCGATGGCGTGCGCTCGGCGATGAACCGCGCGGCGCTGGTGCACCGCGACTCGAGCGATCCCGCGTTTCCGCAGCACGGCGCGGGGCCCGCGCTCGCTTGCGGCGTGATCCGTTGACGGCTGCCGCGTGCGCCGCGCGATGATCGCGTAAAATGTCCGCCTTTCCCGGCCGCCGACCTGAACCGGCGGCCTTCGTTTCCCGTCACGCAGCGTTTCCTGGCGCCCCGATATGAGTATCAAGTCCGACAAATGGATTCGGCGCATGGCCGAAGAGCACAAGATGATCGAGCCGTTCATGCCCGATCAGGTTCGCGAGTCCGCGGACGGCCGCCGGATCGTCAGCTACGGCACGTCGAGCTACGGCTACGACATCCGCTGCGCGGACGAATTCAAGATCTTCACGAACATCAACTCGACGATCGTCGATCCGAAGAACTTCGACGAGGGTTCGTTTGTCGATTTCAAGGGCGACGTGTGCATCATCCCGCCGAACTCGTTCGCGCTGGCCCGCACCGTCGAATATTTCCGCATCCCGCGCACCGTGCTGACCGTCTGCCTCGGCAAGTCGACCTATGCGCGTTGCGGGATCATCGTCAACGTGACGCCGTTCGAACCCGAGTGGGAAGGCTACGTCACGCTGGAATTCTCGAATACCACGCCGTTGCCCGCGAAGATCTACGCGAACGAAGGCGTCGCCCAGGTGCTCTTCTTCGAGAGCGACGAAGTGTGCGACGTGTCGTATGCCGATCGCGGCGGCAAGTATCAGGGTCAGCGCGGTGTCACGCTGCCGAAAACCTGATCTGGTTGCATAACGTCTCACCAGTTTCCGGGTGACCGCTGCGCGTGACGCGCCGCGGTCGTTCTTTTTGGAGAATCGCCCATGAAGTTTCGTTTTCCCGTCGTCATCATCGACGAAGATTTCCGCTCCGAGAACATCTCGGGCTCCGGCATCCGGGCGTTGGCCGAAGCGATCGAGAAGGAGGGCGTCGAAGTCCTCGGCCTCACGAGCTACGGCGATCTGACGTCGTTCGCGCAGCAGTCGAGCCGCGCGTCGTGCTTCATCCTGTCGATCGACGACGACGAACTCATGCTCGGCGAAACCGGCCCGGACGGCGAGCTGCCGGAACTCGCGACCGCGATCATCGAGCTGCGCGCGTTCGTCACCGAAGTGCGCCGCCGCAACGCGGACATCCCGATCTTCCTGTACGGCGAGACGCGCACGTCGCGCCATCTGCCGAACGACATCCTGCGCGAACTGCACGGCTTCATCCACATGTTCGAGGACACGCCGGAGTTCGTCGCGCGCCACATCATCCGCGAGGCGAAGGTCTATCTCGACTCGCTCGCGCCGCCGTTCTTCAAGGAACTCGTCAAGTACGCGGACGAAGGCTCGTACTCGTGGCACTGCCCGGGCCACTCGGGCGGCGTCGCGTTCCTGAAGAACCCGCTCGGCCAGATGTTCCACCAGTTCTTCGGCGAGAACATGCTGCGCGCGGACGTCTGCAACGCGGTGGACGAACTCGGCCAGCTGCTCGACCACACGGGCCCGGTTGCCGCGTCCGAGCGCAATGCGGCGCGCATCTTCAGCGCCGACCACCTGTTCTTCGTGACCAACGGCACGTCGACGTCGAACAAGATCGTCTGGCACGCGACGGTCGCGCCGGGCGACATCGTGCTGGTCGACCGCAATTGCCACAAGTCGATCCTGCACGCGATCACGATGACGGGCGCGATTCCCGTGTTCCTCACGCCGACGCGCAACCATTTCGGCATCATCGGGCCGATCCCGCGCGACGAATTCAAGCCGGAGAACATCCGCAAGAAGATCGAGGCGAACCCGTTCGCGCGCGAGGCGCTGCGCGAGAACCCGGACATGAAGCCGCGGATCCTGACGATCACGCAGAGCACGTACGACGGCGTCGTCTACAACGTCGAGATGATCAAGGACCTGCTCGGCGACCTGCTCGACACGCTGCACTTCGACGAAGCGTGGCTGCCGCATGCGACGTTCCACGACTTCTACCGCGACATGCACGCGATCGGCGACGGCCGTCCGCGCACGGGCGCGCTCGTGTTCGCGACGCACTCGACGCACAAGCTGCTCGCCGGCATCTCGCAGGCGTCGCAGATCGTCGTGCAGGATTCGGAGAACCGCACGTTCGACAAGCACCGCTTCAACGAGGCGTACCTGATGCACACGTCGACGAGCCCGCAGTACGCGATCATCGCGTCGTGCGACGTCGCGGCGGCGATGATGGAGCCGCCGGGCGGCACCGCGCTCGTCGAGGAATCGATCGCCGAGGCGATCGATTTCCGTCGCGCGATGCGCAAGGTCGACGCCGAATACGGCGACGACTGGTTCTTCAGCGTGTGGGGCCCGGACAACCTGTCGGAAGAGGGCATCGGTTCGCGCGAAGACTGGATGCTGAAGCCGAACGACCACTGGCACGGCTTCGGCCCGCTCGCGGAAGGCTTCAACATGCTCGACCCGATCAAGGCGACGATCATCACGCCGGGGCTCGACGTCGACGGCGAGTTCGGCGAGACGGGCATCCCGGCCGCGATCGTCACGAAGTACCTGGCCGAGCACGGGATCATCGTCGAGAAGACCGGCCTGTACTCGTTCTTCATCATGTTCACGATCGGCATCACGAAGGGCCGCTGGAACTCGATGGTGACCGAGCTGCAGCAGTTCAAGGACGACTACGACAACAACCAGCCGCTGTGGCGCGTGCTGCCGGAATTCGTCGCGCAGCATCCGCGCTACGAGCGGGTCGGCCTGCGCGACCTGTGCACGCAGATCCACGACGTGTACCGCGCGAACGACATCGCGCGCCTGACGACGGAGATGTACCTGTCGGACATGGAACCGGCGATGAAGCCGTCGGACGCATTCGCGAAGCTCGCGCACCGCAAGATCGACCGCGTGCCGCTCGACGAGCTCGAAGGCCGCGTGACGAGCATCCTGCTGACGCCGTACCCACCGGGCATCCCGCTGCTGATTCCGGGCGAGCGCTTCAACAAGACGATCGTGAACTACCTGCGGTTCGCGCGCGACTTCAACGAGCGTTTCCCGGGCTTCCACACCGACATCCACGGCCTCGTCGCGGAAGAGGTGAACGGCCGCGTCGAGTACTTCGTCGACTGCGTGCGCGACTGATGGCGACGCACGGACGATTCCGGGCGATGTGCGCGGCGCTGGCCGCGCTCGTCGTCTGGGCGGCAGGGTTGGCTGGGCCGGGTGTCGCGCACGCGGAAGTCGCCGCGGCCGACCCGATCGACGTCGCGATGCGGCAATGCCTCGCGCGGCGCGACCGTTCGTCGACGGCCGGCCAGATCCAGTGCATGGGCGAAGCGCAGCAGCAGTGGCAGGCAGTGATGGACGGCGCTTATCAGCGCCTGTTGAAGGATGCACCGGCCGACGCGAAGCGCGGCTGGCAGGACAGCCAGCGTCATTGGCTTACGTGGCGCAAGGATGAAGTGCATTTGCTGAAGGCCGTGTACGACACGACGCGCGGCACCGCGTACGCGATGTCGAGCGCCGACCTGCAGCTGCAGCCCGTGCGCGACCGCGCGCTTGCGCTGCGCGGCGCAGCCGATCGCTATGCGCCGCTGCCCGCCGCCGTACCGGTCGCGACCAGCGGCGTGCAGGGCGGCGCGAGCGCGGCCCAGGACGCGCCTCAGAGCGCGGCCAAGCCGAATGGCAAGCCGGCGAACGCGCCGCGCGACCCGGCCGTGCGCCGCGTGCGGCCGTGCGAACAGGATGCCGCGTGCGAACACGCGCTGTTCGACCTGAACCGCTATTACCAGAAGCTGCGCCGCAAGATGCCCGCGCATTCGGCCGCGACGCTCGTGCGCGCGCAGCGTGCGTGGATCGCGTTCCGCGATGCGACCGCGCCGCTCGTCGGCGAGGACGGGCGCGTCGACCTGATCGGCGCGCGCATCGCGACGATGAAGCGGCTGTCGGAGACGGCCGGCAACAAATAAAGGCCGTCGCGACGCCGGTCGTTGGGCGACAACAAAACGGGCACCCTAGGGTGTCCGTTTGCATCTGGCTTGGCGGCGTGCGGCCTACGCAGGCTGTTGCGTGCCGTGCCGGCCGAACCACGACGGCACGAGCGCGACCGCATCGTCGAGTGACGCGAGCACGTGCAGGCTCAGCGCGACGATTTCAGGCGTCGGCGCCTTCAGGTCGGGCACGGTGACGACCGACGCGCCGGCACCCGCAGCCGACTGCGCGCCGAAATCGCTGTCCTCGAACGCGACGCACGCGTGCGCCGGCACGCCGAGGCGTTCGGCCGCGAGCCGGTAGACGGCCGGGTCGGGCTTGCCGCGCGCGACTTCGTCGCCGCCCGCGATTGCGCGAAAGAACGGCAGCACGCCGACCGCGTCGAGCCGCGTGCGGATCACGTCGCACGCGGACGACGACGCGACCGCGCACGGAATGCCCGCCTGCGCGAGCGTGTCGAGCAGCGCGAACGCGCCGGGCTTCAGCGGAAACTTCGGATGCGGTTCGGGCGCCGCGAGTTGTTCGCGCACGCGGGTGCGCACGGCGTCGAACGTATCGGGGTTGCCGATCAGCCGCGCCAGGATGACCTGGCCTTCGGCGAACGAGCGGCCGACGATCTGCAGGTAGTCGGTGGCGGTCAGCACGACACCGTGCGCATTCGACACGTCGATCCACGTGTTCATGATGGTCCGCTCGGAATCGACGAGCAGGCCGTCCATGTCGAAGAGCGCGGCGGAAAAGGTCATCGGCGGCATCCGGGAAGCAGGGAAGGCGAGGGGCGGCGCGATGGCCGCCCGAATGAAAAACGGACGCCGAGGGCGTCCGTCCGGAACAGCGGGCTTACTGGCCGAGCGCGGCGCGGGCCGCCTTGACCGCCGCGCGCACCTGGTCGGGTGCGGTGCCGCCCGGGTGGTTGCGGCTGGCGACCGAACCCTCGAGCGTCAGGTAGCCGAACACGTCGTCGCCGATCAGGTGCGCGACGTTCGGCAGTTCCTGCTTCATCTCGTCGAGCGTCAGTTCGGCCAGGTCGATGCCGCGGTCGTCGCAGATCTTCACCGCGTGCGCGACGGCTTCGTGCGCGTCGCGGAACGGCAGGCCGCGCTTCACGAGGTAGTCGGCGAGGTCGGTGGCGGTCGAGAAGCCCTGCAGCGCGGCCGCGCGCATCGCGTCCGGCTTCACGGTGATGCCCGCGACCATTTCGGCGAAGATCCGCAGCGTGTCGGCGATCGTGTCGACCGTGTCGAACAGCGGTTCCTTGTCTTCCTGGTTGTCCTTGTTGTACGCGAGCGGCTGGCCCTTCATCAGCGTGAGGAGCGCCATCAGGTGGCCGTTCACGCGGCCCGTCTTGCCGCGCGCGAGCTCGGGCACGTCCGGGTTCTTCTTCTGCGGCATGATCGAGCTGCCGGTGCAGAAGCGGTCGGCGATGTCGATGAAGCCGACGCGCGGGCTCATCCACAGCACGAGTTCTTCGGAGAAGCGCGACACGTGCGTCATCACGAGCGCGGATGCCGCGGTGAATTCGATCGCGAAGTCGCGATCGGATACCGCGTCGAGCGAGTTCGCGCAGATGCCGTCGAAGCCGAGCGTCTTCGCGACCGCATGACGGTCGATCGGGTAGCTGGTGCCCGCAAGCGCGGCCGCGCCGAGCGGCAGGCGGTTCACGCGGGTGCGGCAGTCGCGCATGCGCTCGGCGTCGCGCGAGAACATCTCGACGTACGCGAGCAGGTGGTGGCCGAACGTGACGGGCTGCGCGACCTGCAGGTGCGTGAAGCCCGGCATGATCGTGTCGGCGTTCTGTTCCGCGAGGTCGAGCAGCGCGCCGCGCAGGTCGTTCAGCAGGCCGCCGATGCGGTCGATCTCGCCGCGCAGCCACAGGCGGATGTCGGTCGCAACCTGGTCGTTGCGCGAGCGGCCCGTGTGCAGGCGCTTGCCGGCATCGCCGATCAGCGCGGTCAGGCGCGCCTCGATGTTCAGGTGGACGTCTTCGAGGTCGAGCTGCCATTCGAATTCGCCGCGCTCGATCTCGCCCTTGATCTGCGCCATCCCGCGTTCGATTGCCGCCAGGTCGTCGGCGCTGATGATCTTCTGCGCGGCGAGCATGTTCGCGTGCGCGAGCGAGCCGGCGATGTCGACGAGCGCAAGGCGCTTGTCGAAAAACACCGACGACGTGTAGCGCTTGACCAGCTCCGACATCGGTTCCGAGAAGCGGGCCGACCAGGCCTCGCCCTTTTTGTGCAGTTGGGACGTCATGGCGATTCTTCGAAGGGGAGTTGGGCGGCGTGCGCCGCCGAGGGAATCCCGCGATTCTAACATTCGCGGGCCTGCCCGCCGACGCGCGCAGCCGTTCGCGGCGGCCCGCCGGCCGTTGCCCCGGCGTGGCCCGGCCCGTTCAGTCGCGCACGAGCACGACCAGCTTCAGGTCCTCGCGGTGCGCGGGCTTCAGCGTGATCTGCTGGTACACGAGGCGGCCGTCGGCCGGATGGTCGAATTCGCGCAGGCCGCCTTCGCGCTCGAACACGTCCTGCGACGCCCAGTACTGCGCGAACGCATCGCTGCCGGCGGTCAGCGCGTCGATCAGCGCGCGCGTCGGCGCATCGGCCAGGTGACGGATCGAATCGGCGCGGAATTCGGCCGCGAGCCGCCGCGCGCGGGTTTCCCAGTCGACGATCAGCGTGCGCGCGGCCGGCGACATGAACGTGAAGCGCAGCAGGTTGCGGTCGTGCTCGCCGTCGAGCCAGCCGGAAAACAGCGCGGCGGCCGGCGCGTTCCACGCGAGCGCGTTCCATTGCCGGTCGAGCACGTACGCGGGCGTCGCGATCGCCGCGACGGTCGCGGCGAGCGTCGGCGGCAGGTCGCCGCCCGCGACGTCGGGCTCGGCCGGGTCGCGCTGCGCGGCCAGCTCGAACAGGTACGCGCGCTCGGCCTTCGACAGTTGCAGCGCGACGGCGATCCGCGCGAGTGCGTCGGCCGACGCCGACACGGGGCGGCCCTGTTCGATCCACGTGTACCAGGTCGGGCTGACGCCGCACAGTTGCGCGACTTCCTCGCGCCGCAGCCCCGGCGTGCGGCGGCGCGGGCCGGGCGGCAGGCCGACGGCCTGCGGCGACAGCCGCTCGCGATGGGCACGGATGAATTCGCCGAGCGCGCGGGCGGGCGTGGCGTCGAGCGGCGGGACGGGGGCGGAGGACGGGTGGTTCATGCGGAAACGGCGAAGTGGAAGCGAGGACGCGGCAATAGACAGGTGTATCGAATACCAGAATAACTGCTTAACTTGTACTGGTACAAACGCAGGCCTATTGTAGCGGCTCGCGCGCTGACAGGCAGCGGGCGTCCCACAAAACGCGTGCATGGGGCTGGAGCGGCGCTGAAGCGCTCACTCCGGTCGACCGCACAAAGGAGCGAACGATGAAACACCACGACCAGGTCGCCGACGCATTCGGCACGACGGCCGCCGCCTATCTGACGAGCACGGTCCACGCGACGGGGGCCGATCTGCAGACGCTCGCCGACGCGGTGCGCGCGACGCCCGATGCCGCAGTGCTCGACCTCGGCTGCGGTGCCGGTCATGCGAGCTTCGCGGTCGCGCCGCACGTGCGCGACGTGGTCGCATACGATCTCGCCGCGCCGATGCTCGCGACCGTCGACGCGGCCGCACGCGAGCGCGGGCTCGCGAACATTCGCACGCAACAGGGCCCGGCCGAACGGCTGCCGTTCGACACCGCGACGTTCGACTGGGTCGTGAGCCGGATGAGCGCGCACCACTGGCACGACATGCGCGCGGCGCTCGCCGAGGTGCGCCGCGTGCTGAAACCGGGCGGCCGAGTGCTGATGATCGACATCGCGGGCAACGATCATCCGTTGCTCGACACGTACCTGCAGGCCGCGGAAGTGCTGCGCGACGCATCGCACGTGCGCGATTACCGCGCCGACGAGTGGCTCGCGATGTTCCGCGATGCGGGCTTCGACGCACAGGTGCACAGCCGCTGGCGGTTGCCGATCGATTTCGACACGTGGGTCGAGCGCATCCGCACGCCGGCCGACAGCGTCGCCGGCATTCGCGCGCTGTGGGCGCATGCGCCAGACGAGGTGCGCGGCTATTACGCGGTGCAGCCCGACGGTTCGTTCGAGCACGACGCGCTGCTGATCGACGCGCGCTGACCGCGCGGCGCGGCTCGCCGGCGCGTTTCGCCGTCCGATGAAAAAAGCCGCGATACGCACCGTGGGCACGGTGGCGTATCGCGGCTTTCGCGATGCCGGCCGGCGCGGAACGGGCCCGCGCCGGATGCGGATCAGCCCGTGTTGCGCAGGCCGGCCGCGATCCCGTTGATCGTCAGGTGAATCCCGCGGCGCAGCCGCGCGTTCGTGTCGCCCGCGCGGTGACGCTTGATCAGCTCGACCTGCAGGTGATTCAGCGGATCGAGATACGGGAAGCGGTTCGTGATCGAGCGCGCGAGCAGCGGGTTGGTCGCGAGACGGCCTTCGTGTCCCGTGATTTCCGCCAGGGCCTGCGACGTGCGCTCCCATTCCGCGACGATCCGCTCGAACACGTGCTTGCGCAGCTTGCGGTCGGCGACGAGTTGCGCGTAGCGCGACGCGACCGCGAGATCGGTCTTCGCGAGCACCATGTCCATGTTCGACAGCAGGTTCGCGAAGAACGGCCAGGTCTTGTTCATCTTCTTCAGCAGCGCGACGCGCTTGGTGCGCTCGGTGTCGTCCGGCGCGCCGTCGAGATACGCGCTCACCGCGCTGCCGAAGCCGTACCAGCCGGTCAGCAGCAGCCGGCACTGGCCCCACGAGAAGCCCCACGGAATCGCGCGCAGATCCTCGATCTTGCGCTGCTTCGGATCCTGCAGCTTGCGCGAGGCCGGACGGCTGCCGATGTTCAGCTCGGCGATCTCGGTGATCGGCGTCGACGAGAAGAAGTAGTCGGTGAAGCCGGGCGTTTCGTAGACGAGCGCTCGGTACGCGGCCATCGCCGAGTCGGACAGCGTCTGCATCGCGGCCTCGAACGCGGGCAGTTGCGCGGGGGCGTTCGATTGCGGCAGCAGCGATGCCTCGAGCGTCGCGGCGACGACCGTCTCGAGGTTGCGCCGGCCGATCTCCGGGTTCGCGAACTTGCTCGCGATCACCTCGCCCTGTTCGGTCAGGCGGATCTGGCCGTTCACGGTGCCCGGCGGTTGCGACAGGATCGCCTGGTAGGTCGGGCCGCCGCCGCGGCCGACCGTGCCGCCGCGGCCGTGGAACAGCCGCAGCGTGATCTTGCGGTCGCGGAACAGGTCGACGAGCGCGAGTTCCGCACGGTACAGCTCCCAGTTCGACGTGAGGAAACCGCCGTCCTTGTTGCTGTCCGAGTAGCCGAGCATCACTTCCTGCTCGGCGCCCTGGTGCGCGATCAGCGCATCGATGCCCGGCAGCGCGAAGTATTCGCGCATGATGCGCGACGCGTCGCGCAGGTCGGGGATCGTCTCGAACAGCGGGATCACCATCAGGCTGTTCTTCGCATGGCTGCCCGGTACGCCGAGCGTGCCTTCGAGCAGCCCCGTCTCCTTCTGCAGCAGCAGCACCTCGACGAGGTCGCTGACGGTTTCCGTATGCGAAATGATGTAGTTGCGCACGGCGCGTGCGCCGAATTGCGCGCGCACGTCGCGCGCCTTCTCGAACACGCCGAGCTCGCTCTGCGCGAGCGCCGAGTATTCGATGTACGGCGAGCGCAGCGGACGCGGATCGGCGAGCGCGGCGAGCAGCACGCGCAGCTTGTCTTCCTCGGCGAGCGCCGCGTAGTCGGCCTCGACGCCCGCGCGTGCGAACAGCTCGGCGACCACGGCTTCATGGATGTCGGAGCTCTGGCGCAGGTCGATGCTCGCGAGATGGAAGCCGAACACTTCGGCCGCGCGCACGAGCGGCGCGAGGCGCGGCGCGGCGAGCGACGTGCCGTGGTGTTCGTCGAGCGACGCGGTCAGCACCTTCAGGTCGGCGACGAACGCTTCGGAATCCGCATACGGGATCGCGCGCACGGGCGGCGCGCCGCGGCCCGCGCTGCGCACGGGCACGGTGCCTTCGCCCACGCGCACGCGCGCGCTCGCGGCGAGCCGCGTGTAGATGCCGATCAGCGCGCGGCGATACGGTTCGTCGACACGGTGCGGCGACTGGTCGGGCGATGCCGCCGCGAGCGCCTTCACGGCGTCGTTCGCGCCGACGAGCAGGTTCGACACCGAAAGCTCGGCGCCCAGCTTGTGCACCTGTTCCAGATAGTGTTCGAGGATCACCGCGGCCTGGCGGTTGATCGCTTCGTCGAGCGTCGGCGCAGTCACGTTCGGGTTGCCGTCGCGATCGCCGCCGATCCAGCTGCCCATCTGGAAGAACGCGGGCACCCGCGCGGACAGGCCGTGCTCGGCGAGCGCGGCCTCGATGTCGCCGTACAGCGCCGGCAGCTCGTCGAGGAAGGTTGCGCGGTAGTACGACAGCGCGTTCTCGATCTCGTCGCCGACCGTCAGGCGCGCGTCGCGCAGCATGCGGGTCTGCCACAGCGCGGTCACGCGCGCGCGCAGCATCGATTCGTTGTACTGGCGCTCGCGCGTGGTCAGCTCCTGGTCGCGCTCGGCGAGCAGGCGCGCGATGTCGTGCTGTGCGTCGAGGATGCTCTTGCGCTGCACTTCGGTCGGGTGCGCGGTCAGCACCGGCACGATCAGCGCATCGTCGAAGAAGCGCTGCAGCAGGCGCTTCGACGCGTTGCCGGTCGTCTTCAGCTGCTCGAGCGCGTACGCGACGGTGCCGGGCTGCGGCGCGGAGCCGGCCAGCGCGTGGATGCGGCGGCGGCGGTTGTGGTGGCGGTCTTCCGCGATGTTCGCGAGATGCGAGAAATAGCTGAACGCGCGCACGACGCTCACCGTCTGCTCCGGCGTCAGCTTGCGCAGTTTCTTCTCGAGCGTCTGCGCGGCTTCGCTGTCGTCCTCGCGGCGGAACTTGACCGCGGTCTGGCGGATCGTCTCGACGACGTCGAACACGGTGTCGCCTTCCTGCTCGCGCACGACGTCGCCGAGCAGGCGGCCGAGGAAGCGGATGTCCTCGAACAGCGGGCCATCCTTGTCCTCGCGCGTGCGCGTGCCGGACTTCGGCGCGCCGGCCGTGCGGGCAGCGGGGCCGGCGGTTTTCGGCGCGCGTTTTGTCTGACGTATCGGGTCTTTCGGTTTCGTTGCCGTTTTCGCACGGCCGTTCGCGGCGGTGGCGACAGTGCCCGTCGGGGCGTCGGAGGAGGACTGGGCAGCATTGCGGCGCGCCGTACGCGCCGATCCGGAAGACTTCACGATGGGTTTCCTTGGGAAAGCTCGAGTCAAAAGGAACTGCGAAAACTGCGGGAACTGCGGTCAAGCAACCAGCTACGTGCGGCACATCCGCACATCGGCGCCGCGACCCGCGCAGGGGCCGGTCGGGCGCAGGCTCCGAGCCCGGGCGGGCCGGGGCGTGCGTGCTACCATTGTTCGATCTTCAATCCCGTCCTTCGATGTTCCAGCAATGAATTCCGAGACCCTTGCGGCCGGGCCGCAACAGGCACAGCCGCCCGCGACGTTGACGATTGCTTCGCGCGAGAGCCGCCTGGCGATGTGGCAAGCCGAACATGTGCGTGATGCGCTGCGCAAATTATATCCAGCTTGTGACGTGAAAATCCTCGGGATGACGACCCGGGGCGATCAGATTCTCGATCGCACGCTGTCGAAGGTCGGCGGCAAGGGCCTGTTCGTGAAGGAACTGGAGAGCGCGCTGGCCGACGGCCGCGCCGATCTCGCCGTGCATTCGCTGAAGGATGTGCCAATGGCGCTGCCCGACGGCTTCTCGCTTGCCGCGATCATGGAGCGCGAGGATCCGCGCGACGCGTTCGTGTCGAACGACTACGCGTCGCTCGACGCGCTGCCGGCCGGCGCGGTCGTCGGCACGTCGAGCCTGCGTCGCGAGGCGATGCTGCGCTCGCGCTATCCGCACCTCGACGTGCTGCCGCTGCGCGGCAACCTCGACACACGCCTCTCGAAACTCGACCGCGGCGACTACGCGGCGATCATCCTCGCGGCCGCCGGCCTGAAGCGCCTCGGCCTCGAAGCGCGGATCCGCGCGCTGCTCGACGTCGAGGCGAGCCCGCCCGCGGCCGGCCAGGGCGCGCTCGGCATCGAGATCGCGGCGCACCGCGACGACGTCGCGGCCTGGCTCGCACCGCTGCACGACCGGCAGACCGCGCTCGCGGTCGAGGCCGAGCGGATGGTGTCGCGCGCGCTCGGCGGCAGCTGCGAGGTGCCGCTCGCCGCGCACGCGGTGTGGCGAGCGGGCGAACTGTACCTGACGGGCCGCGTGTCGACGACCGACGGCAAGCGCGTGCTGACGGCCGAGGAGTGCGGTGCGGTCGTGACCGTCGCCGATGCGCTCGCGCTCGGCCGCGCGGTGTCCGACGATCTCGAGGCGCAAGGTGCGCTCGACATCGTCCGCGCACTGCTCGCCGCCGGCTCGCCGGCCGGCAAGGGCGACGCCTGATGGCGGGCGGCGCGCGCGCGTTCACCGCCGTCCTGACGCGCCCGGACGGCCAGTCGGACACGCTCGCCGCGCAACTGGCCGACGCCGGTTGCGACGTGCTCGAATTCCCGCTGATCGACATTGCGCCGGTCGACGATCCGGCGCCGCTCGACACCGCGTTCGCGGCGCTTGCCGACTACGCGCTCGTGATTTTCGTGTCGCCGAACGCGATCGACCGCGCGCTCGCGCAGTACGGTGCGATCTGGCCGAACGCGCTGCCGGTCGGCGTGGTCGGGCCCGGCAGCGTCGCGGCGCTCGAGCGTCACGGCATCGCGGCGCCCGCGCACCGCGTGATCGCGCCGCAGGCGCCGGCCGACGGCGGCGTGCCCCATTACGATTCGGAAAGCCTGTTCGCGTGCATCGAGGCTGCATTCGGCGGCGCGCAGGCGCTGGCAGGCAAGCGCGTGCTGATCGTGCGCGGCGACGGCGGGCGCGAATGGCTCGCCGACCGGCTGCGCGACGCCGGCGCGGACGTGACGCTCGTTGCCGCGTACCGGCGCGTCGTGCCCGAGCCGCGCGTCGGCGCATGGGAGCGCGTGCATGCGCTGCTCGACGGCGCACCGCATGCGTGGCTCGTCACGAGCTCGGAAGGCGTGCGCAACCTGCACGAACTCGCGCGGGCGCACCTGAACGATGCCGAGATCGATGCGCTGAAGCATGCGCCGCTCGTGACACCGCACCCGCGCATCGAGCAGACCGCGCGTACATTGGGTTTTGATAGGATTACGCTGACCGGCGCGGGCGATGAGCGCATCGTCCGCGCGTTTCGAACGATGGCCGCCGAGGCCGTCCAACCGGCGACAGCCGCACCGGTGACTAAACGCATGACAGATACCAACGATTCCAAAAGCGTCGCTTCCCAGCCGGCCGCTGCATCCGCACCGCCGTCTCGCCCCCCGTACATGGCGTCCGAACCGCCCGCGCGCCGCGGCGGTAGCGCGCTGCTGTGGTTCGTCGTCGTCGTGCTCGGCTGTGCGGCGGGTGTCGGCGGTTATGCGCTGAACCGCAAGATCGACCGGCTCGACGGCTCGTTCGTCACGCGCCAGAAGGCGCTCGACGCGCAGACGGCCGAAACGCGCATGAAGACCGAGCAGGCGCTCGCGAGCACGCATCAGGTCGACACGCAGCTCGCGCAGCTCGACGGCAAGCTTGCCGACGCGCAGAGCGCGCAGCAGGCGCTGCAGCAGCAATACCAGGACCTGTCGCGCAACCGCGATGCGTGGATGCTCGAGGAAGTCGACCAGATGCTGTCGAGCGCGAGCCAGCAGCTTCAACTGACGGGCAACACGCAACTCGCGCTGATCGCGCTGCAGAACGCCGACGCGCGTCTCGCGACGTCGCAGAGCGCGCAGGCCGTCACGGTGCGCAAGGCGCTCGCGCTGGACATCGAGAAGCTGAAGGCCGCGCCGGCGGCTGATCTCACCGGCCTCGCGATCAAGCTCGACGATGCGATCGGCAAGATCGACGCGCTGCCGCTGTCCGGCGAGGCGATCGTGCCGCACGAGGCGCCGAAGGCCGCGCCGGTCGACGCCGCGGCGTCGGCCGTGGCCGGCGAGCCGCGCTGGAAGGTGTGGTGGCACGACTTCTCGGCCGGTCTCGGCCAGCAGCTGAAGGGCCTCGTGCAGGTGCGCCGGATCGACAACGCGGACGCGATGCTCGCGTCGCCCGACCAGGGCTACTTCGTGCGCGAGAACGTGAAGCTGCGCCTGCTCACCGCGCGGCTGTCGCTGCTCGCACGCAACGACAGCGCGATGAAGGCCGACCTGCACGCCGCGCAGGCGTCGCTCGGGAAGTATTTCGATCAGGCATCGAAGGACACGCAGACCGTCGAGGATCTGCTCAAGCAGGTTGACGGCGCATCGCTGACGGTCGCGGTGCCGAACCTGAACACGAGCCTGAACGCCGTTCAGCAGTTCAAGAGCCGGGGGTAACGATGACGCTTCGAGGAATCGTCTGGCTCGCGGTCCTGTTCGCGATCGCCGCGGCGCTCGCCACCGTCGGGCATTTCGACGCGGGGCAGGTGCTGCTCGTCTATCCGCCGTACCGGGTCGACGTGTCGCTGAACCTGTTCGTGATCGCCATCGTCGTGCTGTTCATCGTCATGTATGCGCTGCTGCGCATCGTGCGCAACATCTGGCGCATGCCGCAGCGGGTCGCCGCGTATCGTGTGCGTTCGCGCAACGAGAAGGCGCAGGCGTCGTTGCGCGATGCAATCGCGAACCTGTATGCGGGTCGTTTCTCGCGCGCGGAAAAGGCCGCGCGTGAGGCGCTGTCGGTCGACGCGAACCTGGGTGCGGCGAGCCTCGTCGCGGCCACCGCCGCGCACCGGATGCACGAGTACACGCGCCGCGACGACTGGCTGTCGAAGGTCGACGCGCCCGAGTGGCAGGATGCACGGCTGCTCGCCGCGGCCGACATGCGCGCGGATGCGCGCGATGCCGACGGCGCGCTCGCCGCGCTGGCCGACTTGCAGGCGGGTGGCAAACGCATCCATGCGCAGCAGGTTGCGCTGCGCGCACAGCAGCAGTTGAAGAACTGGGCCGAAGTGCTGAAGCTCGCGAAGGCGCTCGAGAAACGCGAGGCGCTGCATCCGGCCGCGGCCGTGCGGCTGCGCCAGCAGGCCGCGGAAAACCTGCTGCGCGAACGCCGGCACGATCCGGACGCGCTGCTTGAGGTGTGGCAGTCGCTGTCGCCGGTCGAGCGCCAGTCGCCGCGTCTTGCCGATCTCGCGGCCGACCTGCTGGTGCCGCTCGAGCGTCGCAACGAAGCGCGCCGCATCGTCGAGGAAGCGCTTGCGCACAACTGGGACGCGCGCCTGCTGCGTCGTTACCCGGACACGGCCGGCGCCGATGCGCTGCCGCTGATCCAGAAGGCCGAAGGCTGGAAGAAGGATCACCCGGAAGATGCCGACCTGCTGTTCGCGCTCGGCCGCCTCTGCCAGCAGCAGCAACTGTGGGGCAAGGCGCAATCGTTCCTCGAAGCGGCGCTGAAGCTGGCCGACAACGAGGCGCTGAAGGTGCGTGCGCACCGCGCGCTCGCACGCCTGTTCGAGCATCTCGGCGAAACCGACAAGGCCGCGAAGCACTACCGCGAAAGCGCGCTCGCGATCACCGTGGTCTGACGCGGGCGGGCGGCTGCTTGCCGCTCCGCGAAAAAAGCCCCGAACGCCATCCGGCCTTCGGGGCTTTTTTATCCTGCTGCCGGCGGTCAGCCGGCATCGAGAGATGGATGCGATACGCGGCGTGCAGTATCGCTACGCGTCGAGCTTGCGCAAAAGGTCGTCTTCGGACGCGACGAACCACACCGACCGCCCGCGATTGGATTCGCGCACGAGGGCGTGGAACGCTTCGCTGCGTGCGACCCAGCGGTCGATGTCGCCGATCACGCCGAGTCGCAAGCCGTAGTTGACGAATTTCTGCAGCATCGCGCCCGCGAGCCCGCTTTCGAGCCGGTAGAAATCGTCGTGCAGCGCGTCGGCGGGGACCGCGATCCAGTCGACTTCATGTTCGTGCGCGAGCGCGACGAGGTCCAGCGCATCGCTTTCCCGCTGCAAGACCTGGGCGGACGTATCCCGGACCAGCACGCGGGTGCCGGCTGCTTCGATGATTCGGTGGTGCATGCCTGTTGGCTCCGTCGAGATGATCATTAGGTGCGGTGCGTCACTTGTCCACGAGCTGCTTCGGCACCGACAGCGCGAGCAGCCCGCCAAGCACGAGGAATCCCGCGAGCATATACATGCCCGCGTCGTTGGCGCCCGTCGCCTGCTTGAGCCAGCCCATCAGGTAGGGGCTCAGGAAACCCGCGAGGTTGCCGATCGAGTTGATCATCGCGATGCCGGCCGCGGCGGCCGCACCGCCGAGGAACGCGGTCGGCAGGCTCCAGAACAGCGGCAGCGTGGTCAGGATGCCGATCGTCGCGAGCGTGAGGCCGAGCATCGCGAGCGCGGTCTGGTGCGCCCAGATCACCGACAGCACGAGCCCGACCGCGCCGATCGCGGCGGGAATCGCGAGGTGCCAGCGGCGTTCGCGGTGCTTGTCCGCGCTGCGCGCGATCAGGATCATCGCGACCACCGCGGCCGCATACGGAATCGCCGACAGCAGGCCGATCGCGACCGTGTCGGTGACGCCCGTCGCCTTGATGATGGTCGGCAGCCAGAAGCCGACGCCGTAGAGCCCCATCACGAACGAGAAGTAGATGAGCGCCATCAGCAACACGCGCGGGCTGGCCAGCACGGCGCCGAGCGGCAGGTCCTGCTTTGTCGCTTCTTCCGCGTCGACGTTGCGTGCGAGCAGTGCTTTTTCCTCGTCAGTCAGCCAGTTCGCTTTCGCGATCCGGTCGTCGAGCTTGAGGAACACGACGACGCCGACGAGCACCGACGGGATGCCTTCGAGCAGGAACAGCCATTGCCAGCCGTGCCACCCGCTGATGCCGTCGAACGCCTTCAGGATGAAGCCCGAGAGCGGCCCGCCGATCACGCCGGACAGCGCGACGGCCGTCATGAAGAAGGTCGTCATCCGGCCGCGCCGGTGCGCGGGATACCAGTAGGTGAGGTAGAGGATCACGCCGGGGAAGAAACCCGCTTCGGCGACGCCGAGCAGGAAGCGCATCACATAGAACATCGTGGGCGTCGTGACGAACATCGTCAGGATCGAGATCACGCCCCACGTCGCCATGATCCGCGCGATCCACAGGCGCGCGCCGACCTTGTGCAGGATGATGTTGCTCGGCACCTCGAACAGGAAATAGCCGAAGAAGAAGATCCCGGCACCGAGCCCGTAGACGGTGTCGCTCAGGTTCAGGTCGCTCGCCATCTGCAGCTTCGCGAACCCGACGTTCACGCGGTCGAGATACGCGACCACGTAGCACAGCAGCAGGAGCGGCGTGAGCCGCCACGACACCTTGCGGTAGGTTGCTTCCTCGAATGCGCCGGACGAACCCGGCAGCGACTGCGTCGATGTTGCCATGTTGTCTCCTGTCTATTTATGGTTGGCCGGAGCCGGCGCATCGGCGCCCGATCCGGTTTCGTGCGAAGCAATGCGTGGATGGGGTGCCGGCCGGTGAATCCCGGCGCGACGCGCGAACAGCCGGGTGACACTAGATGCAGCGCCCGCCGTCGACCTCGAGGCAGACGCCCGTGATGAATTCGGCCTCGTCGGATGCCAGGTAAAGCGCTGCGTTGGCGATGTCCTGTGGCGTCGAGAAGCGGCCGAGCGGGATCGTCGCGAGGAAGCGGCGGCGGTTGTCGGGCGTGTCCTCGCAGCCCATGAACTCGGTCATCAGCGCCGTTTCTCCGAGCACGGGATTGATGCAGTTCACGCGGATGCGGTCGGCGCCGAGCTCGGCCGCGAGCGACTTGCTCGCGGTGATCATCGCGCCCTTCGTGCTGTTGTACCAGACGAGGCCCGGGCGCGGCCGCACGCCGGCCGTCGACGCGACGTTCACGAACACGCCGCCGCCCTGTTCGCGGAAGTACGGAACGAAGGTCTGCACGCACCAGAACAGGCTCTTCATGTTGACGGCGTACACGCGGTCGAATTCGGCTTCCGTGACGTCGAGCACCGGCTTGTTGCGGTGCGTGGTGCCCGCGTTGTTCACGACGATCTGCACCGAATGGAAATCGTCGAGCGCGGCCTGCAGCAGCGCGCGCCAGTCGTCGTCCTTCGACACGTCGCCGGCCACCGCGATCGCCTTGCCGCCCGCGAGCGCGATCTCGCTCGCGACGCGCTCGGCCGCCGCGCCGTTCAGGTCGTTGACGACGACGTTCGCGCCTTCGCGCGCGTAGGTCTTCGCGATGCCTTCGCCGAAACCCGAGCCGCCGCCCGTGACGATGGCCGTCTTGCCGCTCAACCGCATGGTGTGTCTCCTGTGCTGGTGATGAGAGTCGTCGTGTATCGACAGGCGGCCGACCGCTGCCGGCCGCGTTTCGCGTGCCGTGCGTTCAGCCGTGCCGGATCGCGATCGTCTTCAGCGCCGTGAAACCGTACAGCGCCTCGAAGCCTTTCTCGCGGCCATGGCCCGAGTGGCCGACGCCGCCGAACGGCAGTTCGACGCCGCCGCCCGCGCCGTAGTTGTTGATGAACACCTGGCCCGCGCGCAGGCGCCGCGCGAGCCGCATCTGACGTGCGCCGTCGCGCGTCCAGATGCCTGCGACGAGGCCGTACGGCGTGCCGTTCGCGAGCGCGACGGCTTCGTCTTCGTCGACGAAACGCATCGCGGCGAGCACCGGGCCGAACACTTCCTCCTGCGCGAGCCGGTGCGACGGCGGCACGTCGCGCAACAGCGCGGGCGCCTGGTAGAAGCCGCTTTCGGGCGCGTCGGCGACGACCTGCCCATGCGCGGCCATCGGAATGCCGTCGTGCTGCGCGTCGGACAGGAAATCCCACACGCGCTGCTGCTGTTTCGCGTTGATCAGCGGGCCGCAGTCGAGATCGGCGCGGCTCGGGCCGACGCGCAGCCCGTTGAACGCGGTGGCGAGCCGTTCGACGAGCGGCTCGTAGACCGCGCGCTCGATCAGCACGCGGCTGCCGGCCGAGCAGGTCTGCCCGCCGTTCTGCACGATCGCCGATACGAGCACCGGCAGCGCCGCTTCGAGATCGGCATCGGCGAACACGATCTGCGGCGACTTGCCGCCGAGTTCGAGCGTGACGGGCACGTGGTTCTCGGCCGCCATTTGCGTGACCAGTTTGCCGGTGGCCGGCGAGCCCGTAAACGAGATGTGGTCGATGCCCGGATGGCGCGCGAGCGCGGCGCCGGCTTCATGACCGTAGCCGGTGACGATGTTGAGCGCGCCGGCCGGCAGCCCGGCCTCGGCGGCCAGCTCGGCGACGCGCAGCACCGACAGGCACGCATCCTCGGCCGGCTTGACGACGCACGCGTTGCCGGCCGCGAGCGCCGCGCCGACGCTGCGCCCGAAGATCTGCATCGGGTAGTTCCACGGCACGATGTGACCGGTGACGCCGTGCGGCTCGCGCACCGTCAGCACCGTGTAGCCGGCCTGATAGGGAAGGGTTTCGCCGTGCAGCTTGTCGGCCGCGCCCGCGTAGAACTCGAAGTAGCGCGCGAGCGCGGCCGCGTCGGCGCGCGCCTGCTTCAGTGGCTTGCCGGTGTCGCGCGCCTCGATCGCCGCGAGTTCCTCCAGCGAATCGGTCACGCGCGCCGACAGCCGCATCAGCACGCGGCCACGCTCGGCGGCGCTCGCGGCGCCCCATGCGCCCGCGAATGCGTCGCGGGCCGCGGCGACCGCGCGCTCGATGTCGGGCGCGGTGCCGCGCGCGATCGTCGCGAACGGCTGACCGTCGGACGGATCGACGACCGCGATCGTTTCCAGTTGCGCGGGCAACGTCCATTCGCCTGCGATGAAGTGCTTAGCTTCTTCCATGCCTGCTCCTGTCGACCTGAGTTAGCGCTTCAGCGCTTACTCGGGTCCCATGCTTCGCGGTCGACCGGCGCCGGCGCGTCAGCGCCGCCGCCGATTCCATACAACGCCGCCTGTCGTTCGACGGCCGGACATCCGGAACCGATTATCGCGCCGATCGTCACCCGGATGCCACCGGTCGATTGGCTATAATGGCGCATTCCCTTGGGGGACGCCCGCGGCGCTGCATCGGTCGCGGCGCCCTGTCCCGAATTCCCATCGACCTACAGAGAGCGCTCATGAGCTTCAATCATGTTCCGGCCGGCAAGGACCTGCCGCAAGATTTCAACGTGATCATCGAGATTCCCGCCCAAAGCGATCCGGTGAAGTATGAGGCGGACAAGGAGCTGGGTCTCCTCGTCGTCGACCGCTTCATCGGCACGGGCATGCGCTATCCGGTGAACTACGGCTACATCCCGCAGACGCTGTCGGGCGACGGCGATCCGGTCGACGTGCTGGTGATCACGCCGTTCCCGCTGCTGGCCGGCTCGATCGTGCGTTCGCGCGTGCTGGGCATGCTGCAGATGACCGACGAGTCGGGCGTCGACGCGAAGCTGGTCGCGGTGCCGCACGACAAGGTCTGCCCGATGACGGCGAGCCTGAAGTCGATCGACGACGTGCCCGAGTACCTGAAGGACCAGATCAAGCACTTCTTCGAGCAATACAAGGCGCTCGAGAAGGGCAAGTGGGTGAAGGTCGAAGGCTGGGCCGGCATCGAAGCGGCGCACAAGGAAATCACCGACGGCGCAGCGAACTACAAGAAGTAAGCAGCATGCCGGCCCGACGGCCGGTTCGTGCGAAACGCAAACCGCGCGTGTCTCCTCAGGAGGCCGCGCGGTTTTGTTTTGCGCGCGCGGTTTTCTTGCGCGCGGAAGTGGAAGCGGGCGGGGCGGTAGTGGTTGGCGTGTCCTTTGCACCCTGCGTGCGTTTGACGCGGCGAGGGGCAACGGAGACCGCGGTGGCTTCGGCGGCTTTCCTGGCCGATGGACGACGGCGGGCCGGTGCGGAAGCGTCGTTGTCGCGCCCGTTCGCGACGGACTTTTCGGCAACGGCCGGTGCTTTCTTTTTCGACGCAGGGGATGCGGACGGCTTGTCTTTTTTTGCCGGCGTGCTGCGCGACGCGGTCTTTTTCGCGACCGCATCGCCGTCGGTCTTTGCGCGTTTCGCGACCGGCGCGGCTTTGGCCGCCTTGGGCGCTTTGTCGGCTTGTTTGGTTTTCGCGGTCTTCGGGGTCTTTGCGGTTTTGGCGGCTTTCTTGGCGTTGCCGGTCTTCTCGCTCTTCCCGGCCGCCTTTTCCGTTTCCGCCGTCGTCGTCGCGTTGTCGACGTTCTCAGCCTTTGCTTTCGCCTTCTTCCGCCCACGCGTGCCCGCCTGCAAACCCGCTGCTTCGCCGCTCTCGTCGAGCGTCACCACGACCGGCAGCACCGATTCCAGCGTACGCAACCCGGCCGCCAGCTCACGCTTCTGCACGGGCGTGAGCCGCTTCACCCAGTATTCGGCGCGCGACGCGCTCGACCGGTCGGGCAGCGGAAACGACGCGAGCACCGTGCGCGGCTTGCGCGAGCGCGTGTAGCGCGCGCCCTTGCCGGCGGCGTGCTCGTCGAAGCGCGCGGCAACGTCGGTCGTGATGCCCGTGTAGACGCTGTCGTCGGCGCATTCGATCAGATACAGAAACCAGGACATGGCAGGGCGGCGGGATGCGAAGCCGCCAGTGTCTCAGAAAAAGCGTGCGTCAACGCCACCGGCGCCGTCTCCGTTGCGGAAGCGGCGCGGCATGCCGCCACTACTCGGTGCCGCGCCGGAACGGATCATGTTCACGCAATTCGTCGACGTACGCGTGGATATGCTCGGTCTCGCGCTCGAGAAAGCGCGCGACCGCGTCCGAGAACGCCGGGTGCGCGAGCCAGTGCGCGGAGTGCGTGACGGTCGGCAGGAAACCGCGCGCGAGCTTGTGCTCGCCCTGCGCGCCGCCTTCGAACGTGTCGAGCCCGGCCTCGATGCAGAATTCGAGCAACTGGTAGTAGGCCGTTTCGAAATGCAGGCAGGGCACGTGCTCGATCGCCCCCCAGTAGCGGCCGTACAGCGTGCCGCCGCCATGCTCGCCGCGCCGGTAGACGGCGAGCGCGCTCGCGATCGGCTTTCCGTCGGCTTCCGCGATCACGAGCAGCAGGTTCTCGGGCATCGACGCGCCGATCGCGCGGAAGAAGTCGAGGTTCAGGTACGGGCTCGAAAAGTGCTCGCGATAGGTCTGCCGGTAGCAGCGCGAGAAGAAGCGCCAGTCGGCATCGGTGATCCGGTCGCCGGTGAGCCGCCGGAACGTCACACCCGCGTCGTGCACCTTGCGCCGTTCCGCGCGGATATTCTTGCGCTTCTTCTGCTCGAGCGTGGCGAGGAAATCGTCGAAGTGGCGGTAGCCGTCGTTGATCCAGTGGAACTGCACGCCTTCACGCAGCATCATCCCCATCGATTCGAGGAGCCGTGCTTCGTCGCCGGTGGGGAACAGCACGTGCAGCGACGACACGTCGCTCTGCTCGGCGAACGCGAGCAGCGTGGCCGCGAGCCGGCGGCGCGCGTCGTCGTCGGCCGCGAGCAGGCGCGTGCCCTGCACGGGCGTGAACGGCACCGCGCACAGCAGCTTCGGGTAGTAGGGCAGGTCGTTGCGCTGGTACGCGTCGGCCCACGCCCAGTCGAACACGTATTCGCCGTACGAATGCTGCTTCGCGTAGACGGGCGCGGCGGCCGCGAGGCGGCCCGTGCGTGCGTCGGTCAGCGTGACGAAGTGCGGCGACCAGCCGGTGTCGTCGACCGCGCAGCGCGCGACGTGCAGCGCGTCGAGGAATTCGTGGCGCAGGAACGGCGTCGGCTGCGCGTCGCGCGCGAGCAGCGCGTTCCATTCGTCGGCCGGCACCTCCGCGGGGGACGACAGGATGCCCGTGCGATAATCGATGCGTTCGTGTTTCAAGCGTGAATCCGTACGTTGGATGTTGCCGGACGCGTGCCGCCGTGGCCCGTGTCCGGGACGATTTCGTCAGCCGTTCAGGGCGCGCCGCCGGGCTGCGCCGATCCCGTCATGAAGACCCGACTCGCTCTCGCCCAGATCAACGTCACCGTCGGCGATTTCGCCGGCAACGTCGCACGGATCGTCGCGGCCGCGCGCGCCGCGCACAACGATGGTGCGCAGCTGATGGTCGCGCCGGAACTCGCGCTGTCCGGCTATCCGCCGGAAGACCTGCTGCTGCGGCCCGCGTTCTACGCGGCGGCGGCCGCCGCGCTCGACGCGCTCGCCGATGCGCTGAAGGCGTTCGACGGGCTCGCGGTGCTGGTCGGCCATCCGTTGCGCGGCGCGGGCGGCGATCCGCCGGGCGACGCTTCGCGCGCGCCAGCCGTCGATGGTAATGCAAACCGCCCGATCGAGCGCGGCGTGCCGCCGACCGACACCTTCAACGCGGTGTCGCTGATCGTCGGCGGCGAGATCGCCGGCACCTACCGCAAGCAGGATCTGCCCAACGCCGAGGTGTTCGACGAGAAGCGCTATTTCGCGACCGACGCCGAGCCGCTCGTGTTCGAGCTGAACGGCGTGAAATACGGCGTGATCATCTGCGAGGACGCGTGGCATGCATCGGCCGCGCAGATCGCGAAAGCGGCCGGCGCGCAGGTGCTGCTGATCCCGAACGGCTCGCCGTACCACATGAACAAGGAAGCGGTGCGCATCGACATCCTGCGCGCGCGGATCCGCGAGACCGGGCTGCCGATGGTGTACGTGAACCTCGTCGGCGGCCAGGACGAGCTCGTGTTCGACGGCGGCTCGTTCGTGCTCGACGCGCAGGGCGCGCTCGTCGCGAAGATGCCGCAGTTCGACGAAGGGCACGCGATTGTCGAATTCGACGGCGCGCGGCCGTTGCCCGGTGCGATCGCGCGCGAGCTGTCGACGGATGCGCAGGTGTACCGCGCGCTCGTCACGGGTGTGCGCGACTACATCGGCAAGAACGGTTTTCCCGGCGCGCTGATCGGGCTGTCGGGCGGCGTCGATTCGGCGCTGGTGCTGGCCGTCGCGTGCGATGCGCTTGGGCCCGAGCGCGTGCGCGCGGTGATGATGCCGTCGCGCTTCACGGCCGACATCTCGACCACCGACGCGGCGGAGATGGCGCGGCGCGTCGGCGTGCGCTATGACGAGATCGCGATCGCGCCGATGTTCGACGCGTTCCGCGCGTCGCTCGCGGGCGAGTTCGCGGGCCGTGCGGAAGACGCGACCGAGGAGAATATCCAGGCGCGCATCCGCGGCACGCTGCTGATGGCGCTGTCGAACAAGTTCGGTTCGATCGTGCTGACGACCGGCAACAAGAGCGAGATGGCGGTCGGCTACTGCACGCTGTACGGCGACATGGCCGGCGGTTTCGCGGTGATCAAGGACATCGCGAAGACGCTCGTGTACCGGCTCTGCCGCTATCGCAACGAAACGGCCGACTACACGCTGCGCGACGTGATTCCAGAGCGGATCCTGACGCGCGCGCCGTCGGCCGAGCTGCGCGAGAACCAGACCGACCAGGACAGCCTGCCGCCGTACGACGTGCTCGACGCGATCATGCGGATGTACATGGAAGAAGACCGGCCGCTCGCCGAGATCGTCGCGGCCGGTTATGCGCAAGCCGACGTCGAACGCGTGACGCGGCTCATCAAGATCAACGAATACAAGCGCCGTCAGGCGCCGATCGGCATTCGCGTCACGCATCGCGCATTCGGGCGCGACTGGCGCTACCCGATCACGTCACGTTTTACCGAGCGTCTCGATTGAGCCGTGTAGAGCCGTACGCGGCTCGCAGGCTTACAATCGGGATCGCGATTTTTCATCCATACGAGCATTGGGGGACAACCACCATGAAACGCATCACCGCCATCATCAAGCCGTTCAAGCTGGACGAAGTCCGCGAAGCGCTCGCCGAAGTGGGTCTCACGGGCCTGACCGTGACGGAAGTGAAGGGCTTCGGCCGCCAGAAGGGGCATACCGAGCTGTATCGCGGCGCCGAGTATGTCGTCGACTTCCTGCCGAAGATGAAGATCGAGGTCGTTGTCGCGGAAGCGCAGGTCGACCAGGTGATCGACGCGGTGATCGGCGCGGCGCGCACCGGCAAGATCGGCGACGGCAAGATCTTCGTGTCGGACGTCGAGCGCGTGATCCGCATCCGCACCGGCGAAGAGAACGAAGCGGCCGTCTGAGCGCCGCATTCGGCAGCGGGCCCTGAGCACCAAGCCCGCCCGCCAATAAAAAACGGTGCGATACCCGGTTGGGTACCGCACCGATACGCGCCTCTCGCAGCAGCGTGGAAAGTGTTGTCGAATCGTTGTCCGGCAGCGCCCGATCAGAACAGGTGCTGGATGCCGGCGTAGACGCCGGTCTGGCTGCCGCCCGGATGCGGGTTGCCCGTCGACACGGCCGTGCCTGCGCCGTTCGCGTTCAGGCCGAAGTTGGCCGACGAGCTGTTGCGCACCGTCGCAGCCTGCAGGTCGAACAGCGTGCGCTTCGAGATGTTGTACGAGCCGCCGATCGTGTAGATGTTCGCGTTGCCGCCGCCATGGTTCGCGTTCACGTGATACACGGCTGCGATCAGCGCCGCTGCCGGCGTTGCCTGCCACGTCACGCCGCCCCAGACCTGCTGGGTGCCGGTCACGCCGGCGTTCACTGCCGGGCCGCCGCTGCCGTCCGCGCGCGATGCCTGGTAGGCAGCCTGCACCTTGAACTGACCGAGGAACACGTTCACGCCCGCGAAGTATTCACGCGAGTAGTTGAACACGTCCGAGAAGCGGCCGTTGCTGTCGCGCGTTTCGTCGTAGATGCCGCGCAACTGGAACAGCGAGTTCGTATAGGTGACCTGCGCGCCGGCTGCACGACCCGGCTGGCCGGCCGTCGTGTTGCCGTTGAAGCTGGTCGAGTTCGAGAACGCGAACTGGCCGTAGAAGTCGAGGCCGTAGAACTGCGGCGACTGGTACGACACGTTGTTGCTGGTCTTGTTCCAGTTGCGGCCGCGGACGAGCGATGCGGTCGACCAGGCCGACTGGCCGAACGGGTCGAAGTCCCACACGCCGTTGGCGATCGCGAGCTCACGACCCAACAGCAGCGTACCGTAGCGGTCGTTCGAGATGCCGACCGTCGCAAAACGATCCCAGATCGAGCCGCTGAAGCCGCCCGTCATCGTGTTGAACGCGCCTTCGAGGTGGAACAGGACCTTGTTGCCGCCACCGATATCTTCGCTACCCTTCAAGCCCCACAGGCTGGTGCCCCAGTCGCCGCTTTCCGCGCGCACTTGGTGGCCGTTCTGCAGGCCGTTCAAGTACTCGATGCCGGCATCCAGACGGCCATACAGCGTGACGCTGCTCTGCGCGTGCGCCGTCACTACCCCAGCAGCCATCAGCGCGGCCGCGACCAAAGCTTTCTTCATCGTCTCCTCCATACCCTGTCAAAAAGTCAACCCAGAACTGCACGAGATGCCCGGAGCGACGAGCGCCGGGCAAAAGCGGGATAACCAGGGAGACCTCGTGCAGGGCCGGTAAGCGCAGCACGCGGGCAAGCGGACGGAAATGCCGTTGAGCGGTCCCGCGCACGGCCGGATCGGCCTGCGGGGTCTCCTTGTAGTGTCGTGAAGCTAAACTACATTTCACGAACTTCGTTTTGCTACTTTGGTTACTAATTTAGCAAAAATACAATTTTGTGGCGACGGAAATCGTTGTTTGACTAACACCTGTCGCCAAATTGCCATGCAACACAGTGCGCAACAGGTGCGGCTAGGGTTCGCAACTACCGGAAAACCCTTGTCCCATAAGGGAGACACGAATTTTTCGAGCATGGGTCAAGGATTGCCACTATTGACGTTGCAAAAGCGTGGGCGTAAGCGCGAAAGATGCGAAATTGGTAAGTAATTCGTAATGAATCGGCGGCCGGCTGCGGCCGCTTTCCAAGGCCCGCAACGCCCGTCCTGCAACGCGCGCCGGGTTTCAGCCGGGGCCCGGCCGTGCGTCGAGCAGCTGCGCGCGAATCCAGCGGTGCGCGTCGGTGCGCGCATGCTTCGCGTGCGAGTAGACCTTCACCGTGTAGCGCGGAATCTCGAACGGCGCGGGGAAGATGCGGATCGGCGCCGCGTGCCGCAGCGCCTGCGCGGCACGGTTCGGCACGGTCATCAGGAGTGCGGATTCAGCGATCACGAACGGTGCGGCGAGCACGGTCGGCAGCTGCACGGCGACCTGCCGGGCGAGGCCGAGCCGGTCGAGCACGTAGTCGACGACGCCGCGCGACTCGTTCCATGGCGTGACGACCACGTGGCGTGCCGCCAGGTACTGGTCGAGCGTCAGTCGCCTGCGGATGTCCGGATGCGCGGCGCTCGCGATCACGACGTAGTCGTCGGAGAACCAGTCGAAATCCTCGATCCCCGGCGCGTCGGCTGCCGATTCCTCGTGGTAGCCGAGCGCGAAATCGATGCGGCCGGCCGCGAGCTCGTCGACGGAAATCTTCCGGTCGGAATGGACGACGCGAATCCGCAGCCGCGGCGCGACGTGCTGGATGCGCGCAACGAACGCCGGCAGCACGGCGAACGCCGTGTAGTCGGTCGCGGCGAACACGAACGTGCGGTCGCTTTGCGCGGGATCGAAGCGCCGCGCGCGGGCGAGCCCCTTCGACATCGCGTCGAGCGCGTCGCCGGCCCACGTGGCGATATCGTCGGCGCGCACGGTCGGTTGCATCTCGTTGCCGAGCCGCACGAACAGCGCATCGCCGATCGCGTCGCGCAGCCGCGCAAGCGCGTGGCTCAGCGCGGACGGGCTCATTGCGAGCTCGTGCGCGGCCGCGGCGACCGACCGGTGGCGGTACAGCGCGTCAAACACGAGCAGCAGGTTCAGGTCGAGACGGCGCAGGTCGGGATGCATCATGTTCAGGTCTGGATGAAGAAACTGCACTTCCTGCAGGCACCGCATGAACGTAGCATGACGGTCTGATTGGCGCCAGCGCGGTTGCGCGGCGGCGCCTGCCGTTTCGAATCCGGGCCGAAGGAGGGCTCAACCCGTGCAAATCGACATCCGTTCCACCACCGTCGCCGACGTGCCGCTGATCCTGCGTTTCATTACCGAGCTGGCCGTCTACGAGAAGGCGGAGCATGAAGTGGTCGCGACGCCCGCGTCGCTCGAGCGCAGCCTGTTCGGCGAGGGATCGCCGGCCCGTGCGCTGGTGTGCGAGGTCGACGGCGAGCCGGCCGGCTTCGCCGTGTATTTCTTCTCGTATTCGACCTGGCTCGCCCGGCAGGGGCTGTATCTCGAGGATCTGTACATGTTGCCGCGCTTTCGCGGCGCGGGTGCCGGGCTGCGGCTGTTGAAAGCGCTCGCGCGGATCGCGGTCGAGTCGGGCTGCGGGCGGTTCGAATGGAGCGTGCTCGACTGGAACGAGCCGGCGATCCGTTTCTACGAGAGCGTCGGCGCGGCGCCGCAGAGCGAATGGGTGCGTTACCGGCTCGCGGGCGACGCGTTGCGTGCATTCGCCGACAGCGCACCGGTGAGCGCCGCGTAAACGCAAAACGGGCGCCGCGGGGCGCCCGTTCGCACGTCGTGCGTGTCGTGCGTTACTTGAGGCTGCCCGACAGGAACCCGCGCAGGCGTTCGCTCTTCGGATTGGCAAATACCTCGGCCGGCACGCCTTCTTCCTCGACGCGCCCCTGGTGCAGGAACATCACGTGGTTCGACACGTTGCGCGCGAAACCCATCTCGTGCGTGACGACGATCATCGTGCGGCCTTCCTCGGCGAGCTTCTGCATCACCTTCAGCACTTCGCCCACGAGTTCCGGGTCGAGTGCCGACGTCGGCTCGTCGAACAGCATCACGTCCGGATGCATCGCGAGCGCGCGCGCAATTGCCACGCGCTGCTGCTGGCCGCCCGACAGGTGCGACGGATACTGCTTCTCGACGCGCGGAGCGAGGCCGACTTTCTCGAGATACTCGCGCGCGCGATCCTCGGCTTCCTTCTTCGGGATGCCGAGCACGTTCACGGGCGCTTCCATCACGTTCTCGATCACGTTCATGTGCGACCAGAGGTTGAAGTGCTGGAACACCATCGAGAGCTTGGTGCGCACGCGCTGAAGCTGTTTCGGATCGGCCGCGCGCAGCGCGCCGGTCTTGTCCGCTTTCGTGTGCACTTCCTCGCCGTCGACGACGATGCGGCCGGCATTCGGCTGCTCGAGGAAGTTGATACAACGCAGCATCGTGCTCTTGCCGGAGCCGGACGAACCGATCACGCTGATCACGTCGCCCGAGTTCGCCTTCAGCGACACGCCCTTGAGCACCTCGTTGTCGCCGTACCGCTTGTGCAGATCGTCGACGAAAAGCTTTTGAGTCTGGGAATTCATCAATAGTCCTGCGAAAACTTACTTGCCTTGCGGGCGCAGATACGCGAGCCAGCGGCGCTCGGCCTGGCGGAACAGCCACACGAGCGTGAACGAGATCACGAGGTAGAGCAGGGCGGCGATGCCGAACGCGTGGAACGACATGTAGGTCGCCGAGTTCACGTCGCGGGCGATCTTCAGGATGTCCGGCACGGTCGCGGTGAAGGCCACCGTCGTCGCGTGCAGCATCAGGATCACTTCGTTGCTGTACAGCGGCAGCGCGCGGCGCAGCGCCGACGGCAGGATCACGCGGCGATACATCGTGAACGGCGTCATCCCGTACGCGCGCGCGGCTTCGATCTCGCCGTACGACGTTGCCTTGATCGCGCCCGCGAAGATCTCGGTGGTGTACGCGCAGGTGTTCAGCGTGAACGCGAGCAGCGTGCAGTGCATCCCGTCGCGGAAGAACGCATCGAGCAGCGGCGTGCCGCGCACGACCTGCAGGCTGTAGAGGCCCGTGTAGCAGAGCAGCAGCTGCACGTAGAGCGGCGTGCCGCGGAATACGTACGTGTAGAGCCACACGGCGCTCGACAGCCACTTCCGCTTCGACACGCGTGCGACCGCGAGCGGCACCGACAGGCAGAAGCCGAGGCCGATCGACACGACGAGCAGCCACAGCGTGATCGCGACGCCGGTGATGCGGTAGCCGTCGGTGAAGAGATAGTTGCGCCAGTATTCTTGGATGAGTTCGATCATAGGTCAGCCTTGCGGACACCGGTCGAGTAGCGCTTTTCGAGCCACATCAGCACGAAGTTCGAGATCGTCGTGATGGCGAGGTAGACCGCTCCCGCGATCAGCGTGAAGAAGAAGAACCGCAGCGTGCCCTTGCCGGCGTCCTGCGATGCCTTCACGACGTCGGCCAGGCCGATGATCGACACGAGCGCGGTCGACTTCACGAGCACCTGCCAGTTGTTGCCGATGCCCGGCAGCGCGAAGCGCATCATCTGCGGGAACATGATCCGCGTGAACACCTGCCAGTTCGTCATCCCGTATGCGCTGCCGGCCTCGAGCTGGCCGCGCGGCACCGACAGGAACGCGCCGCGGAACGTCTCGGTGAAGTACGCGCCGTAGATGAAGCCGAGCACGAGCACGCCCGCGAGGAACGGGTCGATGTCGATCTGGTCCCAGCCGAGCGCGTCGGTCGCCATGTTCAGCCAGATCTGCAGGCTGTAGAACAGCAGCAGCATCAGCACGAGGTCGGGCACGCCGCGGATCAGCGTCGTGTAGACGGTGCCGATGCCGTGCGTCACGCGGTTGCGCGACAGCTTCGCGCCCGCGCCGAGCAGACCCAGCAGGAACGACAGCGCAAGCGAAAGCACCGCCAGTTTGACGGTTTGCCAGGTGCCTGCGAGGATCAGCGGGCCGTAACCTTGTAGAAACATATGTGGTCCTTGACGGCGCACGCGGTGCGCCGCGAAAGACGCGCCCGCCAAGCTGCGCGGAACGCCCCGTGCGTATCATGACCGTCCGCCCCGGCAACGATGCCGGGCCAGCCCGTCGCGCGAGCGGCGGGCAAGGGGGCGGGCGGCGCGTGGTTGACTGCTGTTACTGCCCGGACGCGGGGCCGCCCCCGCATCCGTTGCTTCTCAAGGTCGGCGCTCAGCGGGCCGAATAGACGCTGAACGAGAAATACTTGTGCGACAGCCGGTCGTACGTGCCGTCCTTGTGCATGTCGGCCAGCGCCTGGTTGATCTTGAGCTTCAGGTCCGTATCGTCCTTGCGCACGCCGATCGCGGTGCCGTCGCCGATCGTCTTCGGATCCTTCACTTCCGGCCCGGCGAACGCGAAACCCTTGCCGCGCGGCGTGCGCAGGAAGCCGTAGTCGGCCTGCAGCTCATCCTGCAGCGTCGCGTCGAGACGGCCCGAGCCGAGATCGGCATAGACCTGGTCCTGGTTCTGGTAAGGAATGATCGTCACGCCCTGCGGTTCCCAGTACGCCTTCGCGTAGGTTTCCTGCGTCGAGCCCTGCTCGACGCCGACGCGCTTGCCCTTCAGCGACGCGACCGTCGGCAGCAGCGGCGAGCCGGTCTTCGCGATCATCCGCGCCGGTGCGTCGTACACCTTGTCGGAGAAGTCGATCTGCTCGCGGCGCTTGTCCGTGACGGTCAGCGACGACACGATGACGTCGTACTTCTTCGCCTTCAGCGCCGGGATGATCCCGTCGAGGTCCTGCGCCACCCACACGCATTTCACGTTGATCCGCTTGCAGATCTCCTTGGTGAGATCGACGTCGAAACCGACGATCTCGCCGCTCGGTGCGGTCGACTCGAACGGCGGGTAGCTGGCATCGACGCCGATCCGCACGGTCTTCCACTCCTTCGCGAAGGCGCTGCCCGCCACGAGGGCGAGGGCGGCGCACAGGGCGGCCTTCTTCATTTCCATCCTTCTGTTGCTGACTTTCCGGGGCGCGCGCGGCCGGTCGGACCGGGCACCGCGGCGTATTCTAGACGGCCAAAATTCGCCGATCGGCGCTCTGGCGATGGCGGCCGCCGAAAGGGCGATCGCCAAAAGGGCGGTATTTTACCCGAACGCGATACCCGGAAAACGGCAATCCGGCGCGATCGACCGATTCTTCGACTCTTCGATTCGGCTGTTGCGGCAATCGTGGTATTCGCAACGAGTATTACGGTAATTGGGCGCGCGGGTGCAACGATGCGGTGCGCCGGTGGCGGATTGTGGCGCCATCGGCGTCCCCCTACAGTGGAGGTAAACCCGCAAAGAGAACCCGCCTCCCGGAGTGTCCGCCCCATGTTCCAGATCCGCCGCGCCGAAGACCGCTGCCACACGCGCCACGGCTGGCTCGAGTCGCGTCACAGCTTTGCGCCCGCCGGCCGTGCGGCGAACGCGCATCCGCCGGTCGGCGCGCTGCACGTGCTGAGCGAGGACCTGATCGCGCCGACGCGCGGCTTCGGAATGCAGCCGCGCCGCGACGTGGAGATCGTCACCTATGTGCTGGACGGCACGCTCGCGCACCGCGACAGCCTTGGCTGCGGCGCGATCGTCCGGGCCGGCGGCATCCAGCGGTTGAGCGCCGGCACGGGGCTCATGCACAGCGAAACCAATGCATCGCGCGACCGGCCGCTGCATCTGCTGCAGATCTGGCTGCAGCCGGCTGAACGGGGCGGGCGGCCCGGCTATGAGGAACGGCGCTTCGCCGACGACGAGAAACGCGGCCGGCTGCGGCTGGTCGCGGCGCCGGACGGCGGCGACGGTGCGCTGTCGATGCGTGCGGACGCTCGCATTTTCGCGGGGCTGATCGACGGTGGCGAGGCGGCGGCGTTCGACCTGCCGGCCGGGCGCAGCGCCTATGTGCACGTGGTGCGCGGCGACGTCGAGGTCAATGGCCACGCGCTGGCCGCCGGCGACGGCGCGCGGATCGGCGGCGTGGACGCGGTTGCGTTCGCGCGCGGCCGTGCGGCCGAGGTGCTGCTGTTCGACGTCGCCTGAAATAAAAAAAGGGACGCGAGCACCCGCCCACGTCCCCTTCGGCGCCGCTCCGGGGAGCGGCCCGCCGGCTTACTGCGCCGGCGCCGACGCGGCCTTGGCCGCGCGATGCTGTTCCCAGCGTTCCTTCATCTTCTCGTGACGCTGTTCCATCTTCGCGAACTGCTGCTTGAGCGCCGTGCTGACCGTGGTCTTCTGCTGGTCGTTCAGCCCGTTGTAGAACGCGAGCCAGGCGGTGGACGTCTGCTCGCGCAGTTGCGCGTTCTGCTGCTCGGCCTGCTGGCGTGCGGCGTGCATCGCGTTCAGGTCGAGAATCGGCTGGTTCTGCTGCGCCTTGAACTGTTCGCCCATCTGCTCGTGGCTCTTGCGCATCGCTTCACGGTTCTGCTTCATCGTGTTGATGGCCGTCTGCCATTGCTGTTCCTGCGACGCGTTGAGCTTCAGCTGGTCGTGCAGCTTCATGATCACGCCGAACGGGCCGCCATCGTGCCCGTGCATCTGGTGGGCGCCGGGGCCGCCCGGCGGCGGCATGTCGTTGGGCTGCGCGGCATGCGCGGTGCCGAATGCGAGAGCGAGCACAGTGGCGGCCGCGATGGCCACGCGGGAAGTCTTCTTATACATTTCAGAAACTCCTTGTATCCAAAGGGTCCGGCGATGCGGTATTTGGAAATCCGCGTACCGCATCCGGTAAGACGGAGGTTAGCGATGCAGGCCCCGGTCGGTGTTACGCGGGGAGGTGGCCCGGTTACGGTGCATTACAGTTCCCTTGCGCGGTAACCCGCAGTAACCCTTTCGTCCCTTTGTTTCGTTCTTTGACCCCGCCCTCGCGCGGTAAACTTCAAGCCATGACTACCCAGATCCTCATCGTCGACGACGACCAAGAACTCCGAGACCTGCTGCGCGACTATCTCGTGCGCCAGGGGATGGAAGTGTCCGTGCTGCACGACGCGGCGACGCTCGAGAAACGCCTCGAGCGCGAGCGCCCCGACCTGATCGTGCTGGACCTGATGATGCCGGGCGTGGACGGCCTGACCGCGCTGCGCCAGTTGCGCGCGGCCGGCGACGACATTCCCGTGATCATGCTGACCGCGCGGGCGGACGACGTCGACCGGATCGTCGGGCTCGAGCTCGGCGCGGACGATTACCTCGGCAAGCCGTTCAACCCGCGCGAGTTGCTCGCGCGCGTGCAGGCCGTGCTGCGCCGCCGCCGCGCGACCCCGTCGGCGGCCGCGCCCGAACAGCGCGAACCGTTTGCGTTCGGCCGCTTCGTGCTCGACTTCCAGGCGCGCACGCTGTCGGTCGACGGCAAGCCGGCCACGCTGTCGAGCAGCGAATTCGCGCTGCTGAAGATCTTCGTGAACCATGCGCTGCGCACGCTCACGCGCGAGCGGCTGCTCGAGCTGCTGCACGGGCCCGAGTACGACGGCACCGACCGCGGCATCGACGTCCAGGTGTGGCGCCTGCGCCGCATCCTCGAAACGGATCCGTCGACGCCACGCTTCATCCAGACGGTGCGCGGGCGCGGCTACGTATTCGTGCCCGACGGCGAGGCCCATGCGCAAACCCATTGATTCACTGTTCGGGCGGCTGGCGCTGCTCGTCGTCGGTGTGCTGCTCCTGTCGCACTTCGCGTGGTTTTTCGCGATGCGGCTCGAGCGCAACCAGATGCAGACGCGTTACGCGGTCGAAGAGGCCGCGTTCCTGGTCGATGCGGTGCGCCAGCACGTCGAGCGCACGCCCGACCAGCCTTTGCCGTCCCGCGTGCGGCTCGTGACGCCGGACAGCGCCGACGTGCCGAAGAACGACGTGTCGAACCTGCCGGCGGCGCTCAAGCGGTTCCGCGACGACGTGAGCGAGCGGATGCCGCCCGGCACGCGCGTCGAGATCGGCGCGCCCGGCCATCCGCCCGTGCTGTGGGTCAAGGAGCCGGCCGACCGCAACTGGATCGTGGTGCCCGTGCAGCCGCTGCGGCCGCCGCGCTCGCTGGACCGGATGCTGCTGTGGCTCGGCACGATCTTCTCGGCCGGCGTGATCGCCGCGCTGTTCGCGGCCTGGCAGCTGCAGCAGCCGTTGCGCTCGCTGGCGCGCGCGGTCGCGCGCTTCGGCCGCGGGCAGCCGGTGCCGCCGCTGCGCGAGCGCGGTCCGCGCGAGCTGCGCCAGCTCACGCATGGTTTCAACCAGATGGTGGAACAGGTGTCGCAGGCCGAGAGCGACCGCGCGGTGATGCTGGCGGGCGTCGCGCACGACCTGCGCACACCGCTGGCGCGGATGCGGCTGCGTGCGGAAATGATGGACGACGCGCGGCTGCGCGACGGTGTCGTGCGCGACGTCGACTCGATGTCGCACATCGTCGACCAGTTTCTGGTGTTTGCGCACGGCGGCTCGGACCGCAGCGAGCCGGTGCCGGTCGACCAGGCATGCGAGCGGATCGCGCGCAGCTATCGTGCGGTCGCGCCGAACGCGCCGACGGTCCAGACGCGGCTCGACGCCGATCCGGGCTTCCGGCTGCCGACGGCGACGCTCGACCGGATCCTGTCGAACCTGCTGGACAACGCGCATGCGTACGGCGCGCCGCCCGTGCTGGTCGAGACGGAGCGCACGCCGACCGGCTATGTGCTGTCGGTCAGCGACAGCGGCGGCGGGATTGCGCCGCGCGACCTCGCGGCCGCCACCCGGCCGTTCGTGCGGCTCGACCCGGCCCGTGGCGGCAACGGCCACAGCGGGCTCGGGCTCGCGATCGTCGAGCGGCTCGTGCTCAGGCTGGGCGGGGCGTGCGACATCGGCAACCGCCCGGAAGGCGGCCTGCGCGTCGCGATGACGTTCCCGTTCGAGGTCGTGCCGAAGGACGAACCCCACGCACAGGCTGCGTAAGGGTTGCATGCGGCGCCTGCCCGGCCGGGCGGGCGCCGCGCGGCATCATTCGCCGAACAGCGTGCCGAGCGTCTCGGCCGCGTTGCTGTCGATCGTGTTGTAGGTCACGGTGGTGGCCTCGAAGATGTACACGGTCGTATATCGGCCGAGGCGCTCCAGGATTTCCTCCTGCAGCGATTCCGGCACGACGTTCATGTTCAGGTACCACGCAGTCGACGACAGCCGCGTCTGGAACGATCCATACTCCTGCATCAGTTCGTAGAACGCGTCGGCATCCTGATCGCGGCAGACGATCACCAAGTTTCCTGCCATTCCCTTCCTCCCGCTCGTCGATCGATCCCCAAGGGGCTAGCCCCGATCATACCCGCTTCGCCGTTTCCGGCTGCTGACGCCCGACACGGTTTGCGCCCACGTGCGGCAGGCGGGTTCACGGCCGGGCCGGATCACGGCATAATTCGGGCCTGCATGCCGGCCGAAGGACTGCGGCCGGGCTGCTCCTACCGCGCACCCGCCGTCCGCCCGCGCGCCGGGCACGATCCGTGCGCCGGCTGGCCGTCCCCGGACGGTTGTACCTGAAATACAGGTTGGTGTAGTGTCGTGCCGTCGCGGGCCGACTCGACCGGGACCGCGCGGGAAGCAGCTTGCACGCACGGCGCATCGCGCCTGCGCGAGATCGTCAGTCAATCGAATTACCGCGCCCGTGCGCTTTGCCATGAATCAACATCGACTGCCGGCTTCGTTCGGCCTTACCGGGGAGGGCGCCTGATGGACGTCGGATTCTTCAATCCGAACCGGACCGCCAACGCGTCCGCATGGCGCGTTTTGCCGAACCGGTGGGACTTCATCGCGTTTCCGCTGATCATCTGCCTGCTGGCGATGGCAATCGTCGGTTTCCACGAAACGATGGCGCCGATCGGTGTCCTGCAGACGCAGAAGATCTCGCTCGACCCGTCGAACCTGCCCGAATATGCGTTGCGCACCACGCTGCGGATGCTCGCCGCGATGGTCGCGTCGCTCGTGTTCACGCTCGTCTACGGCACGCTCGCGGCCAAGAGCCGCCGCGCGGGCATGGTGCTGATCCCGATCCTCGACATCCTGCAGTCGGTGCCGGTGCTCGGCTTCATCTCGTTTACGGTCACGTTCTTCCTCGCGCTGTTCCCGAGCCGCGTGCTCGGCGCCGAGCTCGCGGCGATCTTCGCGATCTTCACGAGCCAGGCGTGGAACATGACGTTCAGCTTCTACCAGTCGCTGCGCACGGTGCCGCGCGATCTCGACGAGGTGTCGCGGAGCTTCCACCTGACGTCCTGGCAGCGCTTCTGGAAGCTCGAGGTGCCGTTCTCGATGCCTGGCCTGATCTGGAACATGATGATGTCGATGTCGGGCGGCTGGTTCTTCGTCGTCGCATCGGAAGCCATCACCGTCGGCAACCAGACCATCACGCTGCCGGGGATCGGTGCATATCTCGCGCAGGCGATCTCGGACAAGAACCTCGGCGCGATCGGCTGGGTGATCGTCACGATGACGGTCGTGATCCTCGCGTACGACCAGTTCCTGTTCCGCCCGCTCGTCGCGTGGGCCGACAAATTCCGGATGGAGAACACGAGCTCGGGCAACGCGCCGGAGTCGTGGCTGCTCGATCTCGTGCGCCGCACGCGCCTGATCCATCAGCTGCTCGTGCCGGCCGGCTGGTTCTTCGCGAAGGCCGCGCGGATTCCGCTGCGCCTGCCGCTGTCGGGCGCGATGCGCTTCGCGCTGCCGCGCGTCGAGAAGAAGGCGTCGCGCACCGTCGACATCGCGTGGGCGATCCTCGTGCTGATCGGCACGGCCTATATCGTGTGGCGCGTCGTCACCTTCGTGTCGTCCGGCGTGACGATGGCCGAGGTCGGCCATGTGTTCGTGCTCGGGCTCATCACGCTGCTGCGCGTGGTCGTGCTGATCGCGATCGCGTCGGTGATCTGGGTGCCGATCGGCGTGTGGGTCGGGCTGCGCCCGAGGCTGGCCGAGAAGCTGCAGCCGCTCGCGCAGTTCCTCGCCGCGTTCCCGGCCAACCTGCTGTTTCCGGTGTTCGTGATCGTGATCGCGCGCTTCCACCTGAACGCCGATATCTGGCTGTCGCCGCTGATCGTGCTCGGCACGCAGTGGTATATCCTGTTCAACGTGATCGCCGGTGCAACGTCCTACCCGAACGACTATCGCGAAGCGGCGACGAATTTCCGCATCCGTGGCTGGCAGTGGTGGCGGCAGGCGATCCTGCCCGGCATCTTCCCGTACTACGTGACCGGCGCGATCACCGCATCGGGCGGCGCATGGAACGCGAGCATCGTGTCGGAAGCCGTGCAGTGGGGCAACACCAAGATCGAGGCGCACGGCCTCGGCGCCTACATCGCACAGACGACCGCCGCCGGCGATTTTCCGAAGATCATCCTGGGCATCGCCGTGATGTCCCTGTTCGTCACCCTGTTCAACCGCCTGCTGTGGCGCCCGCTGTATGCCTTTGCCGAAGCGAAGCTGCGGCTCGACTGAGACCGATTGAGAGCGAAACGCGATGCACAATCCGAATGCTGTAAACGCCCCCATCCAGACGTCCCAGCCACCGCGCCTCGGCGAGGAAATCCTGCGCGTCGATCACGTCTGCCGCGGCTTCAACAAGACGCAAGGCGAGCTGCTCGTGCTCGACGACGCGAACCTGTCGCTGCGCGAAGGCGAGATCGTCGGGCTGCTCGGCCGTTCCGGCTCGGGCAAATCCACGCTGCTGCGGATCATCGCCGGCCTGATCGAGCCGACTGGCGGTGAAGTGAGCTATCTCGGCAAGCCGCTGAGCGGCCCGGCCGAAGGCGTCGCGATGGTGTTCCAGACCTTCGCGCTGTTCCCGTGGCTCACCGTGCTGCAGAACGTGGAAGCCGGCCTCGAGGCGCTCGGCGTCGGCGCACGCGAGCGGCGCGAGCGTGCGCTCGCGGCCATCGACCTGATCGGTCTCGACGGTTTCGAAAACGCGTATCCGCGCGAGCTGTCGGGCGGCATGCGCCAGCGCGTGGGCTTTGCACGCGCGCTGGTCGTCGATCCGACGATCCTGCTGATGGACGAACCGTTCTCGGCGCTGGACGTGCTGACGGCCGAGACGCTGCGTACCGACCTGCTCGACCTGTGGACGCAGGGCCGGATGCCGATCAAGTCGGTGCTGATCGTCACGCACAACATCGAGGAAGCCGTGTTCATGTGCGACCGGATCCTCGTGCTGTCGTCGAATCCGGGCCGCGTGATCGCCGAGATCAAGGTGCCGTTCAAGCACCCGCGCAACCGGCTCGACCCGGCGTTCCGCAAGCTGGTCGACGACATCTACGCGAAGATGACCGCGCGCCAGACCAACGAAGCGACGAAGAAGGGGCTCGAACTCGGCAGCTGGCTGCCGCAGGTGTCGACCAACCTGATGGCCGGCCTGATCGAAACGCTTGCGATGGCGCCGTACCACGGCCGCGCCGACATGCCGGAAATCGCGCGCACGCTGCACCTCGAGGTCGACGACCTGTTCCCGATCGCCGAAGTGCTGCAGTACCTCGGTTTCGCGGACGTGCGGGAAGGCGACGTGTTCCTGACGCCGCCGGGGCGCGTGTTCGCGGAATTCGGCACGCAGGAGCGCAAGCTGATGTTCGCGGATCACCTGCTGAAGCACGTGCCGCTCGCCGCGCGGATCAAGAAGGTGCTGAACGAGCGCCCGGGGCACCGCGCGCCGCGCGTGCGCTTCGAGCAGGAGCTGGAGGATTCGCTGTCGGACGGCGCGGCCGAGGAAACGCTCGACGCGGTGATCGACTGGGGCCGTTACGGCGAGATCTTCTCGTACAACGACCAGACCGAGATCTTCAGCCTCGAGGACGTCGAGTCCTGATCGACATGCCGGGCCGCGAGGCCCGGCATCCGCGCGCGATGCGCGGTGCAGCGCGCCGTTACTGCAGGTTGCCCCAGCGGTCCACGGCCGGTTCGGCCGACGCCCACTTCCAGTGCATGCCTTGCTGGCATGCATTCGCGAAATACCAGTCGGCCTTGTCGCCGTCCTTCACCGAGAACGCGAATTCCTTGCACAGCGCGAGCGCCGACGAATACGCGCGCGTGACGCGCACTTCGCCTTCGCCGTTTTCCAGCGGCAGCGTGTTCTTCACCTTCCACGGCTTCACTTCGCCGACGGCCAGGCCGCCGGCCACCTTCGCGATCGCGTCCTGCTGGTTCTGATGGAGCTGCTTCATCGTGCGGTTGACGGCCTCGTCGGTCGCGGCCTGCACGGCAATCCCGACGCCGACGCCAACCGCCGGGTTCGCGGTAACGAGGCCCGTCGCCGCGCCGGCAAGCGCGCCGCTCGCCGCGCCGACCGACCCGCAGCCCGACAGCGAAACCGCCGCCGCGCACAGCGCGCCGATCGCCGCGATACGGATCGCGACGCTCATTGCAGCGCGCCCCAGCGTTCGGTCGCGGGTTCGGCCGATGCCCATTTCCACACGGGGCCGTCGCGGCAGATCGTGGCGACGTAGAACGCCGCTTGCGCGGCCTTGTCGGGCTTCGCGGGCGTGTCGACCGCGAACACGATTTCCTTGCAGTCGAGCGGGCCGATGCTGATCATCCGGCTGACCGTCACACGACCCTGCTCGTCGTCCTCGATCGGGAACGAGTGGTGCGTCGACCACGGCGCGACCCCGCCGACGTCGAGCGGGCCGGCCGCCTTCGCGATCTGTTCCTGCGTGTAGCGGTGCGCGACGCGCTGCGAGTACTGGACGCCCGCCCGTGCGCCGGCGACGGCGCCGAGGCCGATGCCCGTCGCGACGGCGGCGTTGTTGGTGACCTTGGAAGCGATCGCGGCGCCTGCGATACCGGCGCCGGCTGTCGCGCCTTCGCTGTACAGCGAGTTACAGCCGGACAACAGTGCGGCCGTGGCGATCGCGGCCAGCACGACGCGCGCCGGCATGGCCCGGCGCGTCGATTCGAAACGAATGTTCATCCCTGAGTAAAAGTCCTGTCTGGGTGAGCGGCGACGCATGCGCGCCTCCATGCCGCGTCATTGTTTCGCAATTGTCATAGGAAAAATGCAAAGCTTTGACAAATCGCCGAACGGCTTGTCGCGCGGGCGCGCGGCGCTATTCTCGGGCAGATGGCTGACGAAGGGTCGAAACGTTACAAATTGAAGGCAATTGTTACCTTGGCGTGCGAGGAACCGACCTAGACTGTTTTGTTATGGAATGTTTCTACGACGGCCTCGAGCCGCGCCGAATATGAGACACCCAGCCATGCGCCGTTCTAAACGGTTGTCACCCCGGTCGCCCGACGCGGAGGCCGACCGTGCGCGTCCGCAGACCGACGCGCCAACCGCACCGCCTGCCGGCGCGCCCGGCGAGTCGCCGTCCGACGGCGATCACAACCAGGGCGGCGCCCGCCCGGAAGGGCTCGACTATCAACGCGACCTGGGTCAGGAGCAGGACGCTTGATCCCGTCGTCGTCGCATTCCGCTGTCGCATTTCACTGCATTTCTCAGATCTGAATCGCCGCGCGGCTGCCTTCGGGCCGCTGCATCAGCGTTGGCGCACGCCGCGCGCCAGTCAATCGAATCGAGGAGGGGAAGCCGGATGAGCAGATTGATCGTGGTATCGAACCGGGTCGCCGCCGGAGAGGACACGCGCCCCAGCGCGGGCGGCCTCGCCGTCGGCGTGATGGACGCGCTGAAGGAAACCGGCGGCGTCTGGTTCGGCTGGAATGGCGAGATCGTCGGTGCGCCCGACGCCGAACCCGCGATCCAGCGGGACGATAACGTCACGTACGCGACGGTCGGGCTGACCCGGCGCGATTACGACCAGTACTACCGCGGTTTCTCGAACGCGACGCTGTGGCCGGTGTTCCATTACCGCGGCGATCTCGCACGCTTCGACCGGCAGGAATACGCGGGTTATCTGCGCGTGAACGCGATGCTCGCGAAGCAGCTCGCCGCGCTGCTGCGGCCCGACGACCTGATCTGGGTGCACGACTACCACCTGCTGCCGTTCGCGCATTACCTGCGCGAACTCGGCGTGAAGAACCCGATCGGCTTCTTCCTGCACATCCCGTTTCCGTCGCCGGACATGCTGCGCCTCGTGCCGCCGCACGAGGAACTCGTGAAGTTCATGTGCGCGTACGACGTCGCGGGCTTCCAGACCGAGACCGACAAGCAGGCGTTCACCGACTACATCGAGCGGCGCGGGATCGGTGCGGCGAGCGACGACGGGATGCTGCATGCGCATGGCCGCGTCGTGAAGGTTGCCGCCTATCCGATCGGCGTGCATCCGGACGCGATCGCGCAGGTGGCCGTCCAGTACGGCACGCGCAAGCCGGTGAAGATGCTGCGCGAGGCGCTCGACGGCCGCAAGCTCGTGATGAGCGTCGACCGCCTCGATTATTCGAAGGGGCTCGTCGAGCGCTTCCAGTCGTTCGAGCGGATGCTCGCGAACGCGCCGGGCTGGCAGGGGCGCGTGTCGCTCGTGCAGATCGCGCCGCCGACCCGCTCCGACGTGAAGACCTACCAGGACATTCGCGAAACGCTCGAAGGCGAGGCCGGCCGCATCAACGGCCGCTTTTCGCAACTCGACTGGACGCCGATCCAGTACCTGAACCGCAAGTACGAACGCAACCTGCTGATGGCGTTCTTCAGGATGTCGCAGGTGGGCTTCGTGACGCCGCTGCGCGACGGGATGAATCTGGTCGCGAAGGAGTATGTCGCGTCGCAGGATCCGGCCGATCCGGGCGTGCTCGTGCTGTCGGAGTTCGCGGGTGCGGCGGCCGAGCTGACCGGCGCGCTGCTCGTCAATCCATACGACCTGTCGCAGATGGCCGAGGCGCTCGAACGCGCGCTGTCGATGCCGCTCGCGGAACGGCAGGCGCGTCACGAGGAGAACCTCGCGCGGCTGCGCGAGAACGACCTGTCGGTCTGGCGCGATACGTTCGTCGCCGACTTGCGCAGTGTCGCGGCGGCCGCGTCGGTCACGCGGCGTGCGGGCAGGCGGGCTGCGCATGTGTGAGTCCGCGCAGCGGGCCGGTGCCGGGGACGAAGCGACCGACGACGCAACCGGCCGTTTCTTCGTCGTGACGGGCGGCCCGGGTTCGGGAAAGAGTACGTTGCTCGATGCGCTCGAGCGTGCCGGTTTCGCGCGCTCGCAGGAGGCTGGGCGAGGCGTGATCCGCGACCAGATGGCCGTCGACGGCCACGCGCTGCCGTGGCGCGATCCGGCCGCGTTTGCCGAGCTGATGCTGAGTTGGGAGATGCGTTCGTACCATCTCGCGCGGCAGGCGCGCGGGCCGGTGTTCTTCGACCGCGGCGTGCCGGATGTGGTCGGCTACCTGCGCTTGACGGGGCTGGCGGTGCCCGCGCACGCGGAAGCCGCGGCCCGCCGTTTCCGCTATCACCGGCGCGTGTTCATCGCGCCGCCGTGGCCCGAGATCTATGCGCAGGACACCGAGCGCCGGCAGGATTTCGCGGAAGCCGTGCGCACCTATGACGCGATGGTCGAGTGCTACACGTCATACGGCTATCGGCTGATCGAGTTGCCGTGCGTGAACGTGAAGGCGCGCGTGCGCTTCGTGATGGACGCGCTCGACGCCGCATGACGTGCGGCGCACGGCAGTATCAGGTTGCCGCGTCCGGCCGCGGCGATGTGATGCGCAGCATGCTCACGACCGCGGCCACCGCTGCGAATGCCGTGGCGACATAAAGCGCGATCGTCGGCCCGCGATCGGGCGCGAGCCCGAAAATCAGCGCGACGAGCGCGGCGCCCAGCGTCTGGCCGGTCAGCCGCGCGGTGCTCAGCATGCCGCCGGCGCCGCCGCTGCGCTCGCGCGGCGCGGACGACAGCATCGCGCGGTTGTTCGGCGACTGGAACAGCCCGAAGCCCGCGCCGCACAGCGCCATGCGCCACACGATGTCGACGGTGCCCGGGTGTGCGCCGATCGTCGCGAGCGACAGCAGCCCGGCCGCGAACAGCGCGAGCCCGATCCCGCCGAGGATGCCGGCCGAATAGCGGTCCGACAGCACGCCCGCGAGCGGCGCGGCAAACACGATCACGAGCGGCCATGGCGTCATGTAGAGGCCCGTCTCGACCTGCGAGAAGCCGAGCGAGTTCTGCAGCCAGAACGGCAGCGCGACGAACGCGAGCATCTGCGACGTGAACGATGCCATCGACGTATAGATCGACAGCGCGAACATCGGGATGCGCATCAGGTCGACCGGCAGCAGCGGGGCCGGCTGCGACAGCTGGCGCTTCACGAAGAAATAACCGACGACGAACGCGATGCCCAGCTCGGCCGCGACGTACGCATGGCCTTCGCCGTGGCCGAGCCCGTCGACCGCCGTGATCAGCAGGCCGAACACGCACGCATTCATCAGCGCGCTCGGGAAATCGTACGGCGCGTCGTGCAACGGGTTGGCCGGCAGCGCGCGCAGGCTGCCGAGTACCGCGGCGATGCCGATCGGCACGTTGACCGCGAACAGCCACGGCCACGACGCGAACGACAGGATCGCGGACGCGACCGTCGGCCCGATCGCCGACGACAGCGCGACCACCATCGCGTTGATCGACAGTCCGCGCCCGAGCATCGACGACGGGTAGATCATTCGCACGAGCGCCGCGTTGACGCTCATGATGCCGGCCGCGCCGAACCCCTGGATCACGCGCATCACGGCCAGCATCGGCAGCGAGCCGGCGAGCGCGCAACCGAGCGACGCCGCGGTGAACAGCGCGAGCCCGGCGATGTAGATGCGGCGATAGCCGATGCGCTCGCCGAGCGACGCGAGCGGCAGCAGCGTGATCGTGACCGCGAGCTGGTACGCGTTGACGATCCAGATCGATGCGGCGTCGGACGCGTGCAGGTCGCGCGCGATCGTCGGCAGCGCGACGTTCGCGATGGCGCCGTCGAGCACGGCAAGCGTGATGCCCAGGGCGACGCAGACGATCGCCCAGTAGCGTTGCGGAAGCGGCAGGCCGGTATCGGCGTTCATGGCGGGAACGAAAGCGTGGTTGTCCGCGCGCCCGGTTGCCGGTTGCGTGCGCAACCATGCGGAAGGGTGGAGGCGGCGATGAACGGCCCGGCCGGCGCGGCTGCGCCGGGACGGGGCCGGTCGAGTGTATCACCGGGCCGAATTGCGCGACGCCGGCACGCCCGGCTGCCGGCCGGCACGGACACTCAGCCTTCGAAGTCGAGGCCGCCGAGCCGCACGAGCGAGTCGGCCTGCGTGCGCGACGCGAGATCGATGTCGCGCGCACTCTGCCACGCGCCCAGCTTTTTCGGCAGCGCGGCCAGGTAGTGCTCGAAGCGCTGCGGGCCGTCCGGCTCCATCAGCCGCTCGATTTCGTCGGTGTCCCAGGTCAGCTCGAGATTCAGCGGATGCACGAAGCCGCTCACGTGCTCGTGCGGCGCGCTGCGGATCTGCACGCGCGTCGGGTGCCCGTGCCCGCCGTACGGGACGACATCGGTCAGTACGTGATCGGCGAAGAAGGCGGCGATGGCCTGCGCGATGCGCGGCGCGAATTCGGTATCGAAACGGCGGGCGGTTTCGGGCTGCATGAAGGCGTCTCCTGTGTGCCGAAAATCGTAGCACGGCGACGCCGCGTTTCGGCGTGCGTGACACGCGTAATGGCGCGTTACCACTTGCTGCATCTATTACGGCCGCGTGCCGCCACAATGCATCGCATCCAGTACCACTTCGCGTGGGAGTCCATCATGAAAAAGATTGCCGCAGTGTGTGTTCTCGCCGGTTCGCTCGCCGTGGCGGGCCCGGCGTCCGCGCATGGCCACGACGGCGGCGCCGTCATCGGCGCATTGATCGGCGGCGCGGTGCTGGGCGCGATCGTGACGTCCGCGATGAATCCGCCCGTCGCGTATCAGGCGCCCGCATACCAGGCACCGGCCTATCAGCCGCCGACGTACTATCAGGCGCCCGCGTACCAGCAGCCCGCCTATCCGACCTACCAGCAGGCGCAGTACCAGGACGACGGCCCGAACTATTGCTACGACCGCTACCAGCGCGCGTATGTGTGCGGTGCGCCGGTGTCGGGCGGCTACGCGCAACCGGCCGGGTGGTAAGCGGGCGAGCGCGCGACGCGTGAGCGGGTTCGGTGCCGGACACCCGGCACCAATCGGAGTTCGCTTCGCCTGACCGGACAACAAAAGGCCCTCGCTTCGTGCGAGGGCCTGTTGTCGTTTGCGCGGCCGTCCGTTCGTTCGTCTGCGTGACGCATCGGCTGTCGGCGGGCCGTGCGTGGATACAAACGGTTGCAATTGCACGTCAGTGGCGATGACCGCCGCCACCGTCACCGCGACCGCCGCCATCGTTCCAGTCGCCGCCGCGTCCGCCGCCGTGCCACCCGTTGCCGCCGCGATTGCCGCGATCGCCGTCCCAGTGGTGGTAGTCGCGCCGGCCGCGATCCCAGTCGCGTCCGCCGCCACCACCCCAGATGTTGACCGTGCCGTACACGGGCGACGGGCCGTACGCGTAGCCCGGGCTGGAATAGTAGGGCTGCCCGTAGCCGTATCCGCCGTCGGGAGCGACGACGCAGCCGGCCAGCAGGGTCGCGACGCCGGCGGCGGTGATGAGCTTCAGCATGGTGTTCTCCGTTGGTTCCCCTATAAGTACCGCGCAAGAGGATTGCCGGCTGTTCGGAATTGTGTCGCCAAATTACAGCGCCGTAAGGTCCTGATGCGAAAGTGTTAACATCCGGGGCTCATTTGTTTTTCAGGAGCACATCGATGAAATTCGCGATCCGGGCCGTGCTGGCCGCCTTCTGCGTAACGACTGCCGCAGCGTATGCGGCCGGGCCGGCGTCAGCGCCCGCCGTGCCGGCCGAGTCGATCAAGATGTTTCCGCAAGCAGCGACCGGCCAGCAGCGCGTCGTGATCGCGCTGCCCGCGCTCGAGAACGAAGGCGATGCGCGTGTCGAGCTGATGATCGGCAAGACGCTGCAGACCGACTGCAACCAGCAGTGGTTCGGTGGCGAGCTGACCGCCGAGGATGTGAAGGGGTGGGGTTATACGTACTACCAGCTCACCGACGTGAAGGGTCCCGCGTCGACGCTGATGGCGTGCCCGGGCCAGGCGCCGCAGCAACGCTTCGTGCAGGTGCGCGGTGACGGCCAGCTGCTGCGCTACAACAGCCGCCTGCCGCTCGTCGTCTATGTGCCTGAGGGCTTCGAGGTGCGCTATCGCGTGTGGCACGCGTCGAAGGACGTGCAGCACGCAGCGAAGCAGTAACGTGCGGGCTCGGCCGCGCGCGGCGGTGTCTGGCTGCTACGCGCCGCTTGCGCCGACGAGCGCAGGCCACGCGGCCAGCGCGGCCTGCGCGATGGCCTCCAGATCGCGACGGTTCGCGCCGTCGCGCGCCTGAATCGACATTCCCTGCTGAACCGTCACGTAGTACCGCGCGATCGCGTCGAGGTTCGCGTGCGCCGCGATCTCGCCGGTTGCGACGCCTTGCCGGAGGCGTTCCCGCAGTGCGTCGACCGTGCGCTCGCGCATCGCGATCAGCGTTTGCCGGACGGTATCGGAACGCTCGGCCGGATGCAGCGCCGATAGCACGATCAGGCAGCCGGCCGGCTTCGAGCGCCGCGTGAACACGCGCGCGGTATCCATCAGGTAGTTCCGCACGGCGTCGTGCGCGCTGCCGGCCTGTTCGACACCATCCCAGATTTCCCGTCCCTCCGTGGCGCGGTAGTGCTCGAGCGCCTGCCGGAACAACGTTTCCTTGCTGCCGAATGCCGCATACAGGCTCGGTGACGCAATGCCCATCGCGGCCGTCAGGTCCGCCATCGACGCACCCTCGTAGCCGAGGCGCCAGAACACCTCCATCGCGCGATCCAGCGCCGCTTCCTTGTCGAAGCTTCTCGGTCGGCCCCGTTCAGCCATGGCGTCCAATCCTTCGTCGATATCTGTATCGATCGATAAAATAAATCAATTGACTGTGCCGCGCAACTTGTCACATTCTGTGTCGATCGTTACATAAATGAGGAAAGGAACGAACATGAATCGACTTCAGGGCAAGCGCGCACTCATCACGGGCGGCAGCCGCGGCATCGGCGCGGCCATTGCGAAACGGCTGGCGGCCGATGGTGCGGACGTCGCGATCACTTACGAAAAATCGGCCGAGCGGGCGCAGTCCGTGGTTGCCGGCATCGAGGCGCTGGGCCGTCGCGCGGTTGCGATCCAGGCCGATAGCGCCGATCCGGTTGCCGTGCGCGACGCGGTCGATCGTGCCGCAGAGGCGTTCGGCGGTCTCGACATCCTGGTCAACAACGCGGGGATTTTCCGCGCCGGGACGCTGGAAACGATGACGCTCGACGATATCGACGCGACGCTGAACGTAAACGTGCGTGCGGTGATCGTCGCGTCGCAGGCGGCGGCGCGGCATCTCGGGGAGGGCGGGCGCATCGTGTCGACCGGCAGTTGCCTCGCGACGCGCGTGCCCGATGCGGGGATGAGCCTCTATGCGGCGAGCAAGGCCGCGCTGATCGGCTGGACGCAGGGGCTCGCGCGCGATCTCGGTTCTCGCGGCATCACGGTCAATATCGTGCATCCGGGATCGACGGATACCGACATGAATCCGGCTGACGGCGACCATGCAAGTGCGCAGCGTTCGCGGATGGCGATCCCGCAGTACGGCAAGGCAGATGACGTGGCGGCGCTCGTGGCGTTCGTCGTCGGACCGGAAGGGCGGTCGATCAACGGGACCGGGTTGACGATCGATGGCGGCGCGAATGCGTGATCGCCGATGCCCGGCAGCGTGATGCGGCCGGGCGGCGTGACGTGCGTTATCGGCAGCCGAGCTGTTGATGCGCGGCTTCGAGGTCGGCCCGCTTGTCGTAAGCGCGCAGTTCGTTGCGCGGTTTGCCGTCCGGACCGAACCCGCGCACGACCTTCTGGCCGCGGTCGGGGGTATGCGTCACCGCATCGATGCCGGCGGCCAGTTCCCTGCAGCGTTCGTTGGGCGACGCGTGTTCCGTGCGCGGTGCGGCTGCGCCGGTGACGTTGGCGATGCCGGGGCTGACATAGCGCTGCTTGGCGGGCGCGGTGCCGGTATCTGTATCAGCGGCGTTCGCCGTGCCCGTCAGGGCCGAAAGCGCGGCCAGTGCCGCGATCGCTCGAATCATTGTCGGAATCCATATGCTGACGAAGGTTCGGAATTCTACGCAATGTGCGGCGCTGGTTCGGGGTGATCGGGTGAGGTGCGATTGTGTGTCGCATGTTGTAGCTGGTGTCACGCGCTTTTCGTCGGCGACGGTGCACGCGCGCAGGGCCCCAAACAGCAAAAAGCCCGCTTGCTTTCGCAGAGCGGGCTTCGGTATTGGTTGCGGGGGTAGGATTTGAACCTACGACCTTCGGGTTATGAGCCCGACGAGCTGCCAGACTGCTCCACCCCGCGGCGCGAAGTGTATCTCGCATCGCTGCGCAGAGTCAATCAATCCGTGATTCGTTTTGAACAGGGCGAGAGGCTCGCCGGGTTCGACGGCTTGATTGTGGATGTCTGCGTTGGATGCTTGTGCTTTCTGATCTGCTTCGACGCCAAGCGTTTGTCGCTACCGTCGGGCATATCTGATCGTGGGGAAGTATGGCAAGCCACGGAGAATTTCTGGTCCCCGACAGAATTCACGTCTGCTTGAAGTGAAAGGGATGGGGGCGGGAGGTAATAAAAAGCCTCCTGACGATTGTGATCAAGAGGAGCAGCGACGCTCGATGCAGTTGCCACTCGAGCTGCTGTCGTCAGTGACCATCGCGCTTCGTCCGGCGGTAATAAGGGCGCCCTTTTTGCAGCTTGGACTGTACAATTTACCAATTCAGTCCTCGTGCACCGACGGCTGTGGCGGCGCACTGCGATTTTCCTTGGCGAGATCTATGAAAACAATATCCGTCTTCAACAACAAGGGTGGGGTGGGTAAGACCACCTTGACCTTTCATTTGGCTCATGCTTTCTCTGAGCTTGGTTTGCGCACGCTCCTGATTGACTTGGATCCTCAATGTAATTTGACGATCTTGAGCATGGACGCGGAAGAGTTGCATCGCATATGGCAGGAAGAAGATCCGTTTATTGAAGACTTCGAGGCGGCCAAGAACGCAATGTCTGCGACTGATTTTAAAGGGATTAGTTCTGCGCCGCGATCTGTTCACTTTATTTTGAAGCCGACGGAAGACGGTGTTTCAGATTTGGACGATGTTAGTCCTCCGTGGAATCTTGCGCCGTCCTTGGATCTGATTCCCGGCCGTCTGACGATGCACATGTATGAGGACCGACTCGCCAATCGATTTCCACAAGCGTACCAAGGTGATCCTCTTGCTATCCGGACATTGACGAAATTTCGAAGTGTCGCAGAATCTTATGCGCAGCGATACAAGTACGATATTGTGATTTTCGATACTTCACCAAGCTTGGGTATGCTGAACAAGGTTATTATTTCGACTACGGATGGTCTTGTAATTCCTTGTATGCCTGATATGTTCTCGCTTTATGGAATCAGAAACATTGGAAATTCGCTTCGTGCTTGGAAGGGTCAATTTGACTCTCTCTATACCCTTTTATCGAAGGAGAAGCGACGTCAGTTTCCTGATGAATATGTTCGCCTTCTTGGGTACACGATCTATAATTCAAAGAAATATTCTAGTCGGAACAAATGGGATCTTGCTACTGCTCACTATAATTATGCAACTCAAATCCCACCGACGATCAGAGAATATATCAGCGAACAAGTGCTTGGGCACTTGACCGACGAGCAGTTGGACGAACCGATTGGTGGAACGTCCGTCATGCATACGCACAATACACTGCCGAATATGGCGCAGAAATATCACGTTCCGATGTGGAAGGTTCCGTCGTGCAAGACTTTGGAAACCGATGATATTTCGACGATTTTTGGAAATCGGACGACGTACGAGGCTACCAAGGAAAAGTACGTTGGGTTTGCAGCGGATCTGTTGGAGAGGATGAAATGAGTGAAGTCATCCTGGATGACGAAGTCTTTTCTCCAATTCTTGATCGATATAAGAGTGATTTCGGTGATTTGGATATGTGGCGCCGTCACATTGTTGACTTCTTTAGTCTGCATCCGAAGGCGGCAACTCATGTTCATTCCGTAAAATCTCGCCTTAAAGACCCTGACCATCTTCGGGAAAAAATTTCAAGAAAATGGAATCCGAGTAATCCCATAACGCCGGATAATCTGCTTTCGAGAATCACGGATCTCGTTGGAGTTCGTGTGCTGCTATTGCATCAGCAAAAATTTGAAGCAATCAAGCAGGCGATAGATTTTAGATTGTCGAAGCGGGAGTGGTTCTTGGTAGAACCACCGAAGGCATATACGTGGGATCCTGAGGCGAAAGGATTTTTCGAATCACTCGGATACGAGGTGCACGCCAAGGATAGCTTCTATACAAGTGTTCACTACGTTGTTCGACAGTATGAGGAGTCTCCGATTTGCTGTGAAATTCAAGTTCGGACGCTTTTCGAGGAAATCTGGGGGGAGGTGGATCATACGATTAATTACCCCGAGAAAACCGATAGTGCTAGTTGTCGTGACCAGATTCTTGTTTTGGCGAAGCTTATTGGTGCTGGGAGTAGGTTGGTCGATTCAATCTTCGCATCTCACGAAACGGCACGCGTTGGGTCGTAGTCAAAGGCGATTTAATAACGAAAATCGAGATGCCCCTTCGGGGGCGGGCAACACACCTATAACATCTCAATTTTCCATTTAACAAAATCAGCAATGCTGGAACCCTTTGCGGACAAGACTCCAGGCGTGATTTGTTAAATTGACATCGTTTGAAAGGCGAGAAATTTTTTGGGTGTGAGGGGACGTGCGGTCTGGGCAGAAAATGAGGCCGAGACTCGTGATAGCCCCAGCCCATTCGGCATCCTTGCTGCTGTTTGGTTTACGCCTTCGCGACTGCGCTCGTCACGCCTTCGATGATGGTGATCGCCCTGCGGGTAGTTCACAGTCAGGTCAGCGTGAGCGTGACACAGGAAGCCGATTTCACCCGTCTTCGCGTATGCGTCGCGCAGCACTCCGATGTTCAGGCTCTCGCGTATGACGAACTGCATCGTGCTGAAGTTGCCGACGAAGGCTCGGCTGTTCGCCTTGCCCGTACCGAGATTGGCCGGCACGCCGTTCGTTGCCATCTGGCGCACACCAGACTGCAGTGATGGGGCGGCCAGCGACCGGCCCTTCGTGTCGGCCAGCACCGCGAGTCCGACCAGCGTGCGTGGTGTTGATGGCCGTCGTGGGGGAGGGCGTCTTACTTTCGAGCTGCGTTTGGTATGCGTGGTACACGGCCAGCCGGCTGGCATAGCAGAGGTGCGCCGGCGTGCTTGATCTTCGTTATCGCGTGTCGCGGCCATGCAGGCCAAGCGGTACCGAACAGGCGCTTCTCATTGCCATCGGCGCGGTAGCTGATCGTAGGGAAGTGGGTGAAGCCATGGAGAATTTCTGGTCCCCCCGACAGGAATCGAACCTGTATCTAGCGCTTAGGAGGCGCTTGTTCTATCCATTGAACTACGGGGAGAGCCATATCCGATTGATCGCGCGAAAAATCGCGAACCGGACGGCGATGTGGACAGCGCGCAGAGTATAACAAACGCGTGGCGCATCGGCGGGCGGAATGCGCGCCGACGCGCTTGTCGTGCGGTCAGCCGCGATCAGAAATCGACGACGACGAAATCTTCCTTGCCCACGTCGCACAGCGGGCACCGCCAGTCGGCGGGAATGTCGGCGAAACGGGTGCCGGCTGCGATGCCCTCGTCGGGCAGCCCTTCCGCTTCGTTGTAGACCCACCCGCAAATCAGGCAGACCCAGCTTTGGTATTCGGTGACTTCACTCATGTGGTGCTCGGGATATTGGAAACTCGGTGATGCCGTCCGCAGCCTCGCCGGCGGACGAAAGGCGCAATGGTACCGGAATTTCGCCGAACGCCTGCGCAACGTCGTTTTAAACGTACGCATCGCGAACAAGGCAACCGAAACACGCATGCCGTGTGTGCGGTGTATGCTTCCCGGGCTGTCCAATCATAAGGAGAATGCGATGCTGAACAGAAAGTGGATCGCGGGTGCGATGTGCGTGGCGGCGATGGCCGTGTCGACGGTCGCGCGGGCCGAGGCGCGCGTGTTTTTCGTCGAGCCGGCGGACGGCGCGACGGTGTCGAACCCGGTGCACGTGAAGTTCGGTCTGGAAGGCATGGAGCTTCGGCCGGCCGGCGACATGACGCCGAACACCGGCCATCACCACTTGCTGATCGACGGCCGGCCGATCCCGAAGGGCGACGTGATTCCCGCGAGCGAACGTTCACTGCACTTCGGCAAGGCACAGACCGAAACCGACATCAAGCTGCCGCCGGGCCAGCACACGCTGACGCTGCAGCTCGGCGACGGCGCACATCGGTCGTACGGCCCCGAACTGAGCCAGACCATCAGCGTCAACGTCAAATAAGCGGTCACACCCGCGCGGGCGTCCCGGCCATCCCTGCAACGGGGATGTGCCCACCCGCTGCCGGGTGTCTGCGACCCGCGCGCGGCGGCCGCCCACCGGCCGTCGCGGCCGGTCTTGCGGCATTATCCATCCGGCCATGCCGGTGGCGGCGTCCGCGACCGGTACAATGGGCGCTTCCGATTCCTCTCTCCGCCGTCTCCCCATGTCGCTCTACTCCATTACCGGCGCGCAGCTCGCGTTCGGTCACGTCGCGTTGCTCGATCACGCGGATTTCTCGCTGGAAGCAGGCGAGCGCGTCGGCCTGATCGGCCGCAACGGCGCGGGCAAGTCGTCGCTGCTGAAGATCGTCGCTGACCTTGCGAAGCCCGACGACGGGCTGGTCACGCGCCAGCAGGAACTCGTGACCGTCTATGTGCCGCAGGAGCCCGAATTCGAGCCGGGCGCGACGGTATTCGACGCGGTCGCGTCGGGGCTCGCGCACACGCGCGAACTGCTCGAGGAATACGATTCAATCGCGCACCGCCTCGCGGATACGCCCGAAGGCGCCGAGCACGATGCGCTGCTCGCGCGGATGAATGCGCTGCAGTCGTCGCTCGACGCGCACGACGCGTGGAGCTGGCGTACGCGCGTGTCGATGACGCTCGCGCAGATCGGTCTGACGGACGGCGATGCGAGCGTCGACGCGCTGTCGGGCGGGATGCAGAAGCGCGTCGCGCTGGCGCGTGCGCTGGTGTTGCAGCCCGACGTGCTGCTGCTCGACGAACCGACCAACCACCTCGACTTCGACGGCATCCGCTGGCTGGAAGAATTGCTCGTCGCGCAGCGCGCGGGCCTGCTGTTCATTACCCACGATCGAGCGTTCCTCGACCGCGTCGCGACGCGCATCGTCGAGCTCGATCGCGGCCGGCTGCTGTCGTACCCGGGCAATTTCTCCGCGTACCAGACGCGCAAGGCGCAGCAGCTCGAGGTCGAGCGCGTGGAGAACGACAAGTTCGACAAGCTGCTCGCGCAGGAAGAAGTGTGGATCCGCAAGGGCGTCGAAGCGCGCCGCACGCGCAGCGTCGGCCGTATCGCGCGGCTCGAGCAGATGCGTCACGAGCGCGCGGAGCGCCGCAACTCGCAGGGCAACGTGAGGCTCGACGTCGCGCAGGGCGAGAAGTCCGGCAAGATCGTCGCGGAACTGACCGACGTGACGAAGCGCTACGGCGGCCGCACGATCGTCGACTGCTTCTCGACAACCGTGATGCGCGGCGACAAGATCGGCTTCGTCGGTCCGAACGGCGCGGGCAAGACCACGCTGCTCAAGCTGATTCTCGGCGAACTGAAGCCCGACGAAGGCACGGTGCGCACCGGCACGAACCTGCAGGTCGCGTATTTCGACCAGATGCGTGCACAGCTCGACCAGGAGAAGAGCCTCGCGGATACCATCAGCCCCGGCAGCGAATGGGTCGAGATCGGCGGCGTGCGCAAGCACGTGATGAGCTATCTCGGCGATTTCCTGTTCGCGCCGGAACGCGCACGCTCGCCGGTGAAGTCGCTGTCGGGCGGCGAGCGCAACCGGCTGCTGCTGGCACGCCTGTTCGCGCGCCCGGCCAACGTGCTGGTGCTCGACGAACCGACCAACGACCTCGACATCCCGACGCTCGAACTGCTCGAAGAGCTGCTGGCCGACTACGACGGCACGGTGCTGCTCGTCAGCCACGATCGCGCGTTCCTCGACAACGTCGCGACGTCGGTGATCGCGGCAGAAGGAGACGGCAAGTGGCGCGAGTATGTCGGCGGCTTCTCCGACTGGCAGATCCAGAGCGAGCGCTCGCAGCAACTCGCGCAGCAGGAAGCCGCGAAGCGCGCGGTCAAGGACGCGGCGCCCGTGAAGGAAGAGCCGGCGAAGAGCGCCGCGGGCCGCAACGCGCAGCGCACGGTGAAGCTGTCGTTCAACGAGCAGCGCGAACTGGATTCGCTGCCGGAGAAGATCGCCTCGCTCGAAGAGGAGCAGAAGACGATCAATGCACAGCTCGAGGACGGTTCGATTTTTGCGAAGGATCCGCAGGAAGGCACGCGCCTGACCGAGCGGTTCGCGGCGATCGACGACGAATTGCTCGAGGCGCTCGAACGGTGGGAAACGCTCGAGGCGAAGCGCAAGCCGGCGTGACGCGTCGCGCGGCCGGCGGCCGTGCACCAATCTCGCGATTGGCGCGCCACGCGGAACCAGTAGAATACCGCGCGTCCCGGGCCGCGCAGCGCATGCCGCGCGCCCGCTTTCGGAGCAGTCCAAGCACATCGTTGTTTCGATTCGCTTTTTTACGGAACTCAACGTTTTGTCCACGACGTTATCCACACGAGGTGTGGACAACGTCCCGATGAATGACGAAATTCAGCGCCTATGTCAACGAAGAAACCCAGCGCGGCCTATAGCGAAGCATCGATCAAGGTGCTCAAGGGTCTCGAGCCGGTCAAGCAGCGGCCCGGCATGTACACCCGTACCGAGAATCCGCTTCACATCATCCAGGAAGTCATCGACAACGCGTCCGACGAGGCGCTCGGCGGTTACGGCAAGCAGATCGTCGTCACGCTGCACGCCGACCAGTCGGTATCGGTCGACGACGACGGCCGCGGCATCCCGTTCGGCATGCATCCCGAGGAAGGCGTGCCGGTCGTCGAGATCGTGTTCACGCGCCTGCATGCGGGCGGTAAGTTCGACAAGGCCGCGGGCGGCGCCTACACGTTCTCGGGCGGCCTGCACGGCGTCGGCGTGTCGGTGACGAATGCGCTTGCGACGCGCCTCGACGTGACGGTCTGGCGCGAAGGCAAGATCGCCGAGCTCGGCTTCGCCGACGGCGATGTGGTGAAGCCGCTCACGACGCAAGGCGCGGGCCGCGGCGAGAAGAAATCCGGCACGCGCGTGCAGGTCTGGCCGAATCCGAAGTATTTCGATTCGCCGAACCTGCCGCTCGGCGAGCTGCAGCGCCTGCTGCGCTCGAAGGCCGTGCTGCTGCCGGGCGTCGAGGTCGTGCTCGTCAACGAAAAGACGGGCGAGCGCCAGACGTGGAAATACGAGGACGGCCTGCGCGGCTACCTGCTCGACGAAATGAACGGCAGCGAACTGCTGATCCCGTTGTTCGAGGGCGAGCGTTTCGCCGATTCGCGCTCGGGCGACGATACCTTCGCCGAAGGCGAGGGCGCGTCGTGGGTCGTCGCATGGAGCGAGGAAGGCTCGCTCGTGCGCGAGTCGTACGTGAACCTGATCCCGACGCCGGCCGGCGGCACGCACGAGTCGGGCCTGCGCGACGGCCTGTATCAGGCCGTGAAGAGCTTCGTCGAACTGCACAACCTGCAGCCGAAGGGCGTGAAGCTGCTCGCGGAAGACGTGTTCGCCCGCGTGTCGTTCGTGCTGTCCGCGAAGGTGCTCGATCCGCAGTTCCAGGGGCAGATCAAGGAACGCCTGAACAGCCGCGACGCGGTGAAGCTCGTGTCGTCGTTCTCGCGCCCCGCGCTCGAACTGTGGCTGAACCAGCACGTCGAGCACGGCAAGAAGCTTGCCGAACTCGTGATCAAGCAGGCGCAGGCGCGCACGCGCGCAGGCCAGAAAGTCGAGAAGCGCAAGAGCTCGGGCGTCGCGGTGCTGCCCGGCAAGCTGACCGACTGCGAGACCGAGGACATCGCGCGCAACGAACTGTTCCTCGTCGAGGGCGACTCGGCGGGCGGCTCCGCGAAGATGGGCCGCGACAAGGAATACCAGGCGATCCTGCCGCTGCGCGGCAAGGTGCTGAACACGTGGGAAACCGAGCGCGACCGGCTGTTCGCGAACAACGAGGTGCACGACATCTCGGTCGCGATCGGCGTCGATCCGCACAGCCCGGACGACAGCGTCGACCTGTCGAACCTGCGCTACGGCAAGATCTGCATCCTGTCGGACGCGGACGTCGATGGCTCGCACATCCAGGTGCTGCTGCTCACGCTGTTCTTCAAGCATTTCCCGCAACTGATCGAGCGCGGCCACGTGTGCGTCGCACGTCCGCCGCTGTTCCGCGTCGACGCGCCGGCGCGCGGCAAGAAGGCCGCGCAGAAGCTCTACGCGCTCGACGACGGCGAACTGGAAGCGATCCTCGACAAGCTGCGCAAGGACGGCGTGCGGGAGACCCAATGGAGCATCAGCCGCTTCAAGGGTCTCGGCGAAATGAGCGCCGAGCAGCTGTGGGACACGACGATGAACCCCGACACGCGTCGCCTGATGCCCGTGAAGCTCGGCGAGCTCGACTACGAGGCGACCGTCGCGCGGATGACGATGTTGATGGGCAAGGGCGAGGCAGCCGCGCGGCGCGGCTGGCTCGAGGAAAAGGGCAACGACGTCGAAGCGGATATCTAGGCTTGACTCGATAAGCGCCCCGAGCGCGGCCGGGCAGGATGCCCGGCCCGGCCTTACGCCACTTACGAATACGGAATTCAGATGGACGACAATACTTCCGATCTCTTCGCCGCGCCCGACGCACCGGATGCCGAAGCGCTGACGCTCGGCAACTACGCGGAGCAGGCGTATCTCAGCTACGCGGTCAGCGTCGTGAAGAGCCGCGCGCTGCCCGACGTGTGCGACGGCCAGAAGCCGGTGCAGCGCCGGATTCTCTACGCGATGAACGAAATGGGCCTCGGCCCGGACGCGAAGCCGGTGAAGTCGGCGCGCGTCGTCGGCGACGTGCTCGGTAAATACCACCCGCACGGCGACCAGTCAGCATACGACGCGCTCGTGCGTCTCGCGCAGGATTTCTCGCTGCGTTACCCGCTGATCGACGGGCAGGGCAACTTCGGCTCGCGCGACGGCGACGGCGCGGCGGCAATGCGTTACACCGAAGCGCGCCTCACGCCGATCGCGAAGCTGCTGCTCGACGAGATCGACCAGGGCACGGTCGACTTCATGCCGAACTACGACGGCTCGTTCGAGGAACCGAAGACGCTGCCGAGCCGCATGCCGTTCGTGCTGCTGAACGGCGCGTCGGGTATCGCGGTCGGCCTCGCGACGGAGATCCCGTCGCACAACCTGCGCGAAGTCGCGGCCGCGGCGGTGTCGTTGATCCGCAATCCGAAGCTCACGCACGCGGAGCTGATGAACCTGATCCCGGGCCCGGATTTCCCGGGCGGCGGGCAGATCATCTCGAGCGACACGGAAATCGCGGCGGCCTACGAAACGGGCCGCGGCAGCCTGAAGGTGCGCGCGCGCTGGAAGATCGAGGATCTCGCGCGCGGCCAGTGGCAATTGGTCGTCACCGAGCTGCCGCCGAGCACGTCGGGCCAGAAGGTGCTCGAGGAAATCGAGGAGCTGACCAACCCGAAGCTCAAGCTCGGCAAGAAGACGCTGACGCCGGAACAGCTCAACACGAAGAAGGCGATGCTCGACCTGCTCGACGCGGTGCGCGACGAGTCGGGCAAGGAAGCGGCGGTGCGGCTCGTGTTCGAGCCGAAGTCGCGCACGATCGACCAGACGGAATTCGTGAACACGCTGCTCGCGTACACGAGCCTCGAATCGAACGCGACGCTGAACCTCGTGATGATCGGCGCCGACGGCCGGCCGGGCCAGAAGGGGCTGCTGACGATCCTCGACGAGTGGGTGAAGTTCCGCCAGCTGACGATGACGCGGCGCACGCGCCACCGTCTCGGCAAGGTCGACGACCGCATCCACATCCTCGAAGGGCGGATGATCGTCTTCCTGAACATCGACGAGGTGATCCGCATCATCCGCGAATCGGACGAGCCGAAGGCCGCGCTGATGAGCGCGTTCGGCCTCTCCGACCGGCAGGCCGAGGACATCCTTGAAATCCGGCTGCGCCAGCTCGCGCGACTCGAGAAGATCAAGATCGAGAAGGAACTCGAAGCGTTGCGCGACGAGAAGGCGAAGCTCGAGGAACTGCTCGCGAACGAAAGCGCGATGAAGCGGCTGATGATCAAGGAGATCGAGGCCGATGCGAAGCAGTACGGCGACGAGCGCCGCACGCTGATCCAGCAGGAAAAGCGCGCGACGTTCGAGGCGAAGGTGGTCGACGAGCCGGTGACGGTCGTCGTGTCGCAGAAGGGCTGGGTGCGTGCGCTGAAGGGCCACGGGCTCGACCCGGCCGGCTTCACGTTCAAGGCCGGCGATCACCTGTACGCGGCGTTCCAGTGCCGCACGCCGGACCGGCTGATCGCATGGGGCAGCAGCGGCCGCGTGTACTCGGTCGACGTGTCGGTGCTGCCGGGCGGGCGCGGTGACGGTGTGCCGGTCACGTCGCTGATCGAGCTCGAATCGGGCTCGCACCTGATGCACTACTACGCGGCGCCGGCCGACCAGCAGTTGTTGCTCGCGTCGAGCAACGGCTTCGGCTTCCTCGCGAAGGTCGGCGACATGGTGAGCCGCGTGAAGGCCGGCAAGGCGTTCATGACGATCGATACGGGCGCGGTGCCGCTCGCGCCGATGCCCGTGCTGCCGAACGCGACGCAGATCGCGTGCCTGTCGAGCGGCGGGCGGTTGCTGGTGTTCGGGATGGACGAGATGAAGACGCTGTCCGGCGGCGGTCGCGGTGTGATCCTGATGGCGCTCGACGACAAGGAAACGCTCGTGCAGGCGCTCGCGATCGATCCGGCGGGTGTCGTGCTGATCGGCACCGGCCGCGGCGGCAAGGCGGCGGACGACACGCTGTCGTACGCGGGGCTTGCGCCGCACATCGGCAAGCGCGCACGCAAGGGCCGCGCGCCGGATACGAAGCTCAAGGTCGTCAGCGAGCTGCGTCCGCTGCTCGGCTGACGCCGGGCACGAACGTCCGGTTCGGCCGCGATCGAAGGCCGCACGTCCGCTTCGGCGGGCCTGCGGCCTTTTCTTTTGGCCTCGGGATTCGGGTAAGCAAGCGTGACGCCGTCACGCGGAACTTGCAAAATATTGTGAAATCCCGTTCGGGGTCTGAACCGCATGGCGCCAAGCGGGTCGAACGATGTTCGATGCCGCGTGCGACGCGGCCGTTCGCCGCACCCAACCCATCACAGGATTGCCCTCATGTCCCACGCTGTTGCCGTCGCGCTGTTTCTTCATCTGCTGGCCGTCGCCGTGTGGGTGGGCGGGATGGTCTTCGCGAACTTTTGCCTGCGGCCGGCGCTGTCCGACCTGTCGCCGCAGCTTCGGCTGCCGCTGATCGAAGGCGTGTTCGGCCGCTTCTTCAACTGGGTGGCGGGTTCGGTGATCGTGATCCTGCTGTCCGGCGGCTTCCTGCTCGTGGAATTCGGCGGCGCGCACGCGACGTGGTCGCTGCATGCGATGGCCGGGCTTGGCGTCGTGATGATGCTGATCTTCGGGCACATCCGCTTCGCGCTGTTCCCGCGCATCCGCCGTGCGGTGCAGGCGCAGAACTGGCCGGACGGTGCGCGCGCGGTGAACGCGGTGCGCCTGCTCGTCGTCGTGAACCTCGTGCTCGGTGTCGTCACGGTCGGCGCGGCCGTGCTGTCGCGCGGCTTCTGATCTTCCGGCGCCGCCAGGCGCCGGCCGCGGGCGCAGCAGCATGCGCCGCTACGCGGCCAGCATCGCGTCGAGCAGCCATGAGCCGGCCGGGCCGAGCGGCCGGTTGCGCGACCAGACGGCATCGACTCGAACGCGGCGCGGCCAGCCGCGCGCGCGCAGTTCGCACAGGCGATCGCGCGCGAAGTGCTCGACCATCCAGCGCGGCAACTCGGCCCAACCGAACCCCAGCACGGCCATCTCCAGCAGCATCAGGTAGCTCGGCGCCAGCCAGTGCTGCGTGCCGACGACGATCCGGTCGTCGGTGCCGCGGCCTTCCGTTTTCACATAGGTGTTGAGGCGCAGTTCGCGCACGTCGCGCAGCGCGGCGTGCGGCACTTCCGTCTCGCCGTACGCCGCGAGCGCGTGCGTGCGGCCGACGAACAGCCCGATTTCCGATTCCTCCGCCACCGTCGCCGCGCCGATATCGGCCGGGTAGGTCGCGCGCGCGGCCATCAGCCCGAGCTGAGCACGGCCTTGCTGGATCAGGTCGAGCACGTCCTCGTGCTCGGCGATCTGGCATTCGAGCTCGAGCGCCGGAAAGCGCCGCTCGAGCGCCATCAAGGTTTCCTCGTAGCGCTTCGATTGGTACGTATCGGACACGACGAGCGTCAGCCGCGCTTCTTCGCCGCCAGCAAGCCGCGCGGCCGTGCGGTCGATCGCCGCGCCGGCCTCGAGCGCGCGCTGCACCTGCGGCAGCAGCGCGCGCCCGGCGTCGGTCAGCGTCGGCGCGCGTGTCGATCGATCGAACAACTGCACGCCGAGATCGATCTCGAGGTTCGCGATCGCCTCGGACACGGTCGACTGGCGCTTGCCGAGCTTGCGCGCGGCCGCCGTGAACGAGCCGAGCAGCGCGGCTTCGGCGAACGCGAGCAGGGCTTCGGGGGCGTGGCGCATGCGCGCTCCTGGTGGTGTTGTATCGGTAAAACCGATGATATCAAACTGGATTCATACGGTTGCGCCGATCAGAATGGTCGACATGAATGAAGGACACGAATCGGAGGGAATCATGAAACAGATGAACAAAACGGTGACGGAACGGCTGCTGCATGCGCTGACGTTCGAGCTGGTCGCGATCGCGCTGTGCGCGCCGATCGGCGCGTGGCTGCTCGACATGCCGGTGTCGCACGTCGGCGTGCTGACGGTGATGGTGTCGTTGATCGCGATGGCCTGGAACATGGCCTTCAATACGCTGTTCGATCGCTTCGAGCGGCGCGCGGGACTGTCGCGCACGCTCGGCATGCGGATCGCGCACGCGGGCCTGTTCGAGCTGGGTCTCGTCGCGATGGTGGTGCCGGTGGCCGCGTGGTGGCTGAACGTGAGCCTCGTCGAGGCGCTGCTGCTCGACCTCGGCATCGTGCTGTTCTTCCTGCCCTACACGTTCTGCTTCAACCTCGCGTACGACGCGCTGCGCGCCCGCTGGATGGCACGTCGGGTCGCGGTACAGGCGGGTTGAGGTTGGTTGATGCCGGTTGAGCCAGGTGGGGCGGCGGCCGCTCTTCAGCGCGCGGCGGCCCACAGCCACACGCCGCAGGCAACCGCGACCGCGCCGTAGACGGCATAAACGGGCACCTTGAAGCGCGCGAAGCACAGCGTCGCGAACGCACCCGTCAGCCAGTAAATCGGGTCGGCCGGCTCGCGATGCAGGATCTTCACGACGGCGACGACGAGAAAGCCCGTCGTCGCCGCGCGCAGCAGGCGCATCCCGTGTTCGAAGCGCGAATGGCGCTTGAGCCGGAACAGGTGGTTTTGCGCAAACACGACGAGGCAGCCCGACGGAATGAACAGTGCGGCCGTGGCGAGCAGCGCACCGGCCCAGCCGTCGGTCAGGTAGCCGAGAAACGGCACGACATTGAGCAGCGGCCCCGGCGCCACGGGCGACAAAGCGAACGCAAGCGTGAAGTCGTGATCCGAGATGCCGGTGGCCGGCGTGACGAACAGCGTCTTGAGCACGGGCAGCGCGGAAAAGCCGCCGCCGAACAATGTCATGCCGGCGCCCGCGAGGCGCGGCCACAGCAACTGCGCCTGGTAATCGCCGGGCAGCGGGACCGCGAACAGTGTGACGAGTACGCCGAGCAGCACGAGCAGGTTGCGGTCGCGGGTCGACAGCGTGAAGTCGACCGCGTCGCGTTGCGGCGGCCCCGTCAGCCAGCCCGCTGCAAACGCGGCGAAAAGAATCCCGACGAAAGCGGCCGGACTATGCGCGAAAGCGAGAAGAATCGTCGATAGCGCGGCGATCACCTGTTCCAGCCGGGTGCGCGCGAGCGAGCGCAACTGCCTGACCCACGTGACGCCGATCAGCGCGGCGAGCACCATCCCGAAGTGATTGATCAGGATCGGATCGGCCAGCGAGCGCACGAGCGGCGTGCGATAGAACATCGCGAACAGCGTCATCAGTATGGAGAATGGCAGCACGCTCGCGATACCGGCGACCCATGCGCCGGCGCGGCCGTGCAGCGTCTGGCCGACCTGCACCGCGACATTGCAGCCGACGGGGCCCGGCACGAGCCAGGCGAGCGCGACGAGATCGCCGAACACGTGCGGCTCGATGCGCTGCAGCCGTTCCACGTAGTGGCGTTCGAGCTGCGCCATCATCGAAAGCCCGCCCCACGAGACCGCCGAAATGCCGGCGACGACCTTGAACAAGGTCCACAGGGAGGCCTGTGCCTGTTCGATAGGAGCAGTCGCTTCGACTTCTACGGTTGTCATGGTGGTGCTGTCGGCGCAGGGCCTGATCTCTCATGTGTGGACATGCCGGCGGCCCGCCGACACGTTGGCCCTCCCGATTGTCCGCCGCGCACGATGACACTGCCATGCGCGAAAACGCTAGTTAATGGACTAAACAATCGGATCGGAAAACGAAACAATTGCGGCGGCGCGCAACGCGCGTTGCGGCCGCGATGCGCTCAGGCGCCGGTGCTGCCGGTGGCGCGATGTGCGATGACGTTCGGATGGTCGCCGCGCACGCCGAAGCGCGCGATCAGCGCGGGAATCGCGTCGGCCGGCACCGGGCGCGAGAACAGGAAGCCCTGCGCCTCGATCTCGCCGAGCGCGGACAGCCAGGTGATCTGCTCTTCGGTTTCCGTGCCTTCGACGACGACGGTCAGGCCGAGCGAGCGCGCGAGATGCACGATCGACGACACCATCACGCACACGCTGCGATCGTTCGGGATTGCCTGCACGAACGAGCGGTCCACCTTCAGCGTGTCGACGGAGAAGCGGTGCAGGTATGACAGCGACGAATAGCCGGTGCCGAAATCGTCGAGCGCGATCCGGATACCGAGCTTCTTCAGCGCGACGATCTTCTCGGACACGAGTTCCGGGTATTCCATCATCGCGGTTTCGGTGATCTCGAGTTCGAGCCGGTTCGCGTCGATGCCGGTTTCCTGCAGCGTGCGCGAGATCGTCTCGATCAGGTCGCCGCGCCAGAACTGCACGGGCGAGATGTTGACCGCGAGCGTCAGCGTGTCGTGGCCGTCGTCGCGCCAGCGCGCGATCTGCTCGCACGCGGTGCGGATCACGAAGTCGCCGATCGGCACGATCAGGCCCGTCGATTCGGCGATCGAAATGAATTCGTTCGCGGAGATGATCCCGTGCTCGGGGTGATCCCAGCGCGCGAGCGCCTCGAAGCCGGTGATGTAGCGGTGCGTGAGGTCGATCTTCGGCTGGTACGCGAGGAACAGCTGCCCCTCGGCGAGCGCGACGCGCAATTGCTGTTCCCAGCGCATCAGGTGGTCGGCACGGTGCGACAGGTGCGGCGCATAGAACTGGTAGCAGTTCTTGCCGGCGTCCTTCGCGCTGTACATCGCGAGGTCGGCCTTCTTCAGCAGGTCGATCTCGCTTTCGTTCGCCACGCTGTGCAGCGCGATGCCGATGCTCGCATGCAGCACGAACGAACTGCCGCGCACGTCGAAGGGTTCGCCGAACATCCGGATGATCGCTTCCGCGAGCCGCACCGCGCGCCGCTCGACGTCGTCGCCCTTCATCACGACGACGAACTCGTCGCCGCCGATGCGCGCGAGCGAGCCTTCGTCGCCGACCGCATCGGACAGGCGCGACGCGGTCATCTGCAGCACGATGTCGCCGGCGTTGTGGCCGAGCGTGTCGTTGACGGTCTTGAAGTTGTCGAGATCGATGAACAGCAGGCCGAGCCGCGACAGGCTCGTGGGCATCGACACGTCGTTGCGCAGCCCGCGCAGCGTCGCATAGCGGTTCGCGAGGCCGGTGAGCAGGTCGTACTCCGCGAGCTGCGTCATCTCGCGCTCGCGGCCGAGCAGCTTGCCGATCAGGCCCGTCGCGACGCCGAAGAACGCGAGCATCGCGAGCGTGATGAAGCTCGTCATCAGCAGGTAGACGTTGCGCGTGTGGTAGTAGTCCGCGAACTCTTCCGATTGCGACAGCCCGACCATTACCGCGAGCGGGTAGCCGTCGAGGTGGCGGTACGACACGATGCGCGTCACGCCGTCGATCGGGTCGATGATCGTGCCCGTCACGCGCTCGGCGATCGGGTAAACACCCGAGGCCGAAAACGCGCCCGGCGCGTTGCTGACCGAGCCCGTGCGCCGCGCGAGCACCGTGCCCGTGTCGGACACCACCGCGATCACGCCTTCCTTGCCGATCGCCGCGTTGTTGTAGAAGTCGTTCGTGAAGTAGCTCGGGTCTTCCGACACGACGACGATGCCCGCGAAGCTGCCGTCAGGGTTGTTCAGGCGCCGTGTCATCTGCAGCGTCCAGTGGCTCGAGACGCGGCCGAGCACGGGTTTGCTGATGAAGAGGCGGTCGTCGTTGTTCGCGAGGTGAACCTTGAAGTGCTCGCGATCGGACAGGTTGATCGGCTGCGGATGGAGTTCGGCCGTGTTCGCGAACAGGATGCCTTTCGCGTTGACGAGCGACACCTGGATCAGCGTGTCGCTCGGTACGACGCCTTTTTCGACGGCGCTCGCGAGGTTGAAGCGCGCGGGCGACTTCTCGAACTCGAACTTCACGAAGCGGGTGATCTGGTCGACCTGGTGGATCGCCTTGACCGTGTGCTGCTCGAGCGCGGACGACAGGATCGCCGCGGACGCCGCGGCCTCCTTGTACGCGCTGTCCTTCTCCACCGACAGGCGCGCGATGATCACGGCCCACAGCAGCGCGAGCGCCAGCATCCCGAGCAGCGGGATCGCGAACAGCGCACGCCGGCGCGATTTGCGCGGCGCGCGTAGCGGCCGGGTCGGCGGCGTGTGGTTGGACCGGGCGGAGCTCATCGAAGAGGGTGGCGTCCTGCTCGCGTGCGCCATCCTTCGGGATGGCGGGCTATGGTTGGAGTCGCCCCGGCGTCTGTTCGTTCGCGGGATGCGCAACCAGCGACAGACCTCCGAAACGACGGATTAGGCCCGATATTACTGGCTGGAAGGTTTTTGCGATAGTTGGGCGAATCGTAGGGGCGCCGGACGGGCCGGCGCCATCGCACATCGCGAAATGTCAGACGGGTGACCGGAAAGTGCCGTCGACGACCGTGACGGCGTGGCCGCCGATCCACGTGGTGCCGTCTTCGTCGTAGCTGACGAAGATGCGGCCGTCGCGGTCGATCGCCGTGCCCTGGCGGGCCGTGTAAGACGGGCCCGGGCGGCGCGCCTGGCGCGTCAGCAGCCCGGCCAGCGCGGCGTTCGCGCTGCCCGTGACGGGATCTTCGCCGACGCCGAACTTGCCGCCCGTCATCAGGCAGCGGATTTCGAACGTCGCGGGGCCGCCTTCGGCATGCGGCGCGTAGGCCGCGAGGCCGTCCGCGCCGTAGCGGTGCGTGATCGCCTCCAGCGCGGCCGGATCGGGAGACAGGCCGATACAGGCGTCGGCCGACGTCAGCCGCACGACGAGCCACGGCGCGCCGTTGTCGACCGCGCACGGCTCGGCATCCAGATCGATCGCGTCGCTGCGCAGCGCGGCGGCCAGCGCCGCGTAGTCCGAACGGTCGAGCGGCGTGACGCGGGCCGGCGGCGCGGCGAACGCCCAGCCGTCGGCCTGCTCGCGCAGCGCGACCCGTCCGACCCCGCATTGCTGGATCAGCCGGCCCGGCGTGCGCGGCCGGGCGCCGCTTTCCAGGAACGCGTGCGCGGTGCCGAGCGTCGGGTGGCCGGCGAACGGCAGTTCGCCGCCCGGCGTGAAGATCCGGACGCGATAGTCGGCCTCCGGATCGGTCGGCGTGCAGACGAACGTCGTTTCCGACAGGTTGGTCCAGCGGGCGATCGCGAGCATGTCGTCGTCGCCGAGCGAATCGGCGTCGAAGATCACGGCGAGCGGGTTGCCCTTGAACGGCACCGACGTGAACACGTCGACCTGCTTGAAACGGACGAGGCGGCCGGGCATCGCGCTGCGCCTGTTACGCGACTTCGGCGATCAGTTCGATCTCGACGCACGCGCCGAGCGGGATCTGCGCGACGCCGAAGGCCGAACGCGCGTGCTTGCCCGCGTCGCCGAACACTTCGGCGATCAGTTCCGACGCGCCGTTCGTCACGACGTGCTGTTCGGTGAAGTCGAGCGTCGAGTTGACGAGGCTCATCAGCTTGACGATGCGCGTGACCTTGTTCAGGTCGCCCGTGTGTGCGTGCAGCGTCGCGAGCAGGTCGATCGCGATCGAGCGCGCGGCCGCCTTGCCGTCTTCCGTCTGCAGATCCGCGCCGAGCTTGCCGGCCCAGACCTTGCCGTCCTTCTTCGCGATGTGGCCCGACAGGTAGACCGTGTTGCCGCTTTGCGCGCTCATCACGTAGGCGGCGGCCGGTGCGCCGGCGGTCGGGAGCTCGATGCCGAGCGACTTCAGTTTGTCGTAGACGTTAGCCATGTGTTCGATTCCTCGTAGAGAGTCGTGACAGGAAAAAGGGGATCAGAGGCGTTCGCGCAGCAGCTTGCCGAGCCGCGCGACACCTTCCTCGATCTTCTCGGGCGGCACCGTCACGAACGACAGGCGCAGCGTGTTCTGCTGCGCGTCGTCCGCGAAGAACGGCGCGCCCGGCACGAAGGCGACGTGGTTGTCGACGGCCGCGGCGAGCAGCTTCATGCTGTCGATCTGCGCGGGCAGGTTCACCCAGATGAACATCCCGCCTTCCGGGCGGTTCCACGTGACGCCTTCCGGCATGTGGCGCGCGAGCGACGCGAGCATCGCGTCGCATTGCGCGCTGTACAGCTCGCGGATCGTCGGGATGTGTTCGTCGAGGAAACCGTCCTTGATCACTTCGTGCGCGATGCGCTGCGTGAGCGTCGGCGTGTGCAGGTCGGTGGCCTGCTTGGCCTGCACGAGCTTGAAGTGGAGTTCCTCGGGCGCAATGATGTAGCCGATCCGCAGGCCCGGTGCGAGCACCTTCGAGAACGTGCCGAGGTGCACGACGTGGTCGGGCGCCATCGACAGCATCGTCGGCAGCGGTTCGCCGCGGTAGTTCAGCGCGCCGTACGGATCGTCTTCCAGCACCGGGAACGGGCTCGTCTGCGCGAACGCGGCGAGCGCGCGGCGGCGCTCGACGGGCAGGCGGCGGCCGGTCGGGTTCTGGAAGTTCGGCTGCGCGTACAGCAGGCGCGCGCCTTGCGTGAGTTCGGGCGTGAGGCCTTCCGGCAGCAGGCCTTGCTCGTCGGTTGGCACCTGCACGTAGCGCGGCTCGTACAGCGAGAACGATTGCAGCGCGCCGAGGTAGGTCGGGGTTTCGACGAGGATCGGGCTGCCCGGGTCGACGAGCGCCTTGCCGAGCAGGTCGAGCGCCTGCTGCGAGCCGGTCGTGATCAGCACTTGCGACACGCGCACGCTGTAGCGCTCGGCGATCCATTCGCGCAGCGGCAGGTAGCCTTCGGTCGCGCTGTACTGGAGCGCGGCGGCCGGCGCGTCGCGCAGCACGCGGTCGGCGGCGTCGCGCATGCGCTCGGCCGGGAACGTCGAGGGAGCGGGCAGGCCGCCGGCGAACGAGATGACCTCGGGGCGCTCCGTGACCTTCAGGATCTCGCGGATCGCAGAGCTCGTCAGCTTGCGGGCGCGTTCGGAAAGTTGCCAGTGCGGCGGATGCAGGTCGCTCGGATTCATAGTCTCCTCGTTCGGATATCGTGGTCAGTCAAGAAAGGTCGTTCGGGCCGATCGCCTCGACGCTGCCGGGTGGGCAGGCGCGAGCGCGGGCGAGCCTTCGCGGCCGGGTGGGCAAACCGATCAGGCAAAACAGCCATTATGGCGCACCTGTTCAGCCGGCGCGAGCCGGTCGCGCGGCGGTGGCGACCGCCGAGCGGCGCCCGAGCACCACGGTGGCGATCACGGCGGCCGCGAACAGCCACGTCGTCGACGTCACCGTTTCGCCGAACAGCAGCGCGGAAAATGCGATCGTGAAGAAAATCTGCAGCAGCTGCACCTGGCCGACGCGCGCGATGCCGCCCATGGCGAGCCCCGCATACCACGCGAAAAAGCCGATGAATTGCGAAAAGAGGGTCACGTAGCCGAACGCGAGCCACGTGCGCAGCGCGAGCGGGCCCGGATGCGCGACATGCTGCATCCACGCGAGCCAGCCGACCGGCAGCACGAGGAACGGCGCGGACACGACGAGCGCCCAGCAGATCACCTGCCAGCCGCCGATCTGGCGCGCGAGGCGCGCGCCTTCCGCATAACCGAGCGCGCCGATGCCGACCGCGACGAGCATCAGCGCATCGCCGGCCTGCACGGTGCCGCCGCCGTCGCGCAGCGCGAACGCGATCACGAGCGCGCTGCCCGCCACCGCGCTGGCCCAGAATGCCTTCGACGGCCGCTCGTGCGACAGCCAGGCGGCGTACAGCGCGACGAACAGCGGCTGCAGCCCGTTGACGACCGCGCCGTGCGACGCGGGCACCGATTTCATCGCCCATGCGGAGAACACCGGATACGCGATGATCACGCCGGCCGACGTGATCGCGAGGCTTTTCAGTTGCGCGCGGGTCGGCAGCGCCTCGCGGCGCCACCACAGCAGCAGCCCGGCCGGCACCGAGGCGGCGAGCGCGCGGCCGAGCCCGTTGAGCAGCGGATTGAGTTCGGACACGACGATACGCGTCATCGGCAGCGTCAGGCTGAAAATCATCACGCCGATCAGGCCGAGCAGCATGCCCCGGGTTTCGCGCGAATTCATGTCGTGGGTGTCTCCGTCTTGCAGGGTGGTTGTAATCGAGGGGCGGGGTGTTCAGCGCAGCGTGCGCGCGCCTTGCGGCGTGTCGAATTCGGCGACCAGCGCGGGCGGGCCGTCGTCGGTTTCGAGGTCGAGCAGATGCGCGGCGCCGAGCCAGTCGAGCTGCTCGCGGATCGCGTCCGCACGCGGGTGGGTGCCCTTGAGCGACTTCAGCGCGACGCCGTCGTGCGGCAGTGATTCAGCTGGGTGGCGCGGGCTGTCCCACTGGATCAGCGACGGCACGAGGCCGTCGCCCGAACCCTGCCACGCGGGAAACGCGCCGTCGTCGGGCACCGTGAGGCCCCAGGTCAGGTCGCCGCGCCGCATCGGGACGACGGGCGGGATGCGGGCCGGGTACTGGCTCTGCCACAGCGCGAGCTGGCGCGGGCGGTCGACGCGCGCGACCCAGTGCGCGAGGAACGGGCCCTGCGCGAGCCGCGCGTGCATCGCCGGATCGTCGAGCCCGAACAGCCGCGCGCGCGGCGGCGTATCGGTATCTTCCGGGGCGGCCGCATCGGGGTCGATCGCGATCACTTCCAGGTAGAGCCCGCCCCACGCGCCGAACAATGCATTGTGGGTCCGCATCAACGGGTGCCGGCCGCCGCCGGCCGGTTCGATGCCGAGCGCGTCGGCGACATGGCGTACGCCGTCGTCGAGCGTGCGCGCGGCGATCACGAGATGGTCGAGTGTCAGGGAGCGGGCTGGCATGAACGTCGGTCGGGAAGCGAAAGTGTCATGGTGGGCGGGTGATGCGCCGGGCGGTTGCCGAACCGGCCGGCGCACGAGCCGCGACGCAGGCCGGCCGGCGCGGCGCCAGGTGCGGCGGGGCCGGAACGGCGGCCGCACGGTCGCCATTCCGGTCAACTGTAATCGTCGATACCGGCACAGTAACGGTACAATCGGCGCGATAGCCTTCGGTACAGTTGGAGCTGCCGCCCATGTCAACCGTTCCACTCGCCCAGATTCCCGTGCCGCACGACACGGCCACGCTTACGCTCGTCGACCAGCTTGTCCAGTGGGCACGGCGGCGCATCGACGAACGCGTGTTCCGTCCCGGCATGCGGATGCCGTCGATCCGCAAGCTCGCGCTCGACAAGAGCGTGTCGCGCTTCACCGTCGTCGAGGCGTACGAGCGCCTCGTCGCGCAGGGTTACCTCGACTCGCGGCGCGGGTCGGGCTTCTACGTGCGCGAGCGCACGGCCGGCCCGCAGCCGACCGACAAGGTGGCGCGCGTGTCCGAGGCCGCGCCCGTGCACAACACGATCGACGTCGTCTGGCTGCTGCGCAACATGCTGCACACCGTCAGCCCGGAAAAGGGGCCCGGTCTCGGCTACCTGCCGGGCCGCTGGCTCGACGGCGAGCTGATCACCGGCGCGCTGCGCGCGCTCGGGCGCCAGTCCGGCGCGCAGATGCTCGGCTTCGGCACCGCGCAGGGTTTCCTGCCGCTGCGCCAGCAGCTGCAGACGCGCCTGGCCGAGGTCGAGATCGGCGCGACGCCCGACCAGCTCGTGCTGGTATCGGGAATCACGCAGGCAATCGACCTGATCTCGCGGATCTACGTGCGGCCCGGCGACGCGGTGATCGTCGGCGATCCGGCCTGGTTCCAGATGTTCGGCCGCTTCGCGTCGCAGGGCGCGCAGCTCATCGGGATGCCTTACACGCCCGACGGCCCCGATCTCGACGCGCTCGAGACGCTCGTGCAGATGTGGCGGCCGAAGATGCTCGTGATCAACTCGGTGCTGCAGAACCCGACCGGCACGTCGCTGTCGGCCGCGCAGGCGTTCCGGATCCTGAAGCTCGCGGAGGCGTACGACTTCCTCGTCGTCGAGGACGACGTGTACGGCGACCTGTGCCCGCCGAGCTATCCGGCGACGCGCCTCGCGAGCCTCGACCAGTTGAAGCGCGTGATCTACCTCGGCAGCTATTCGAAGACGCTCGCGGCGAACCTGCGGGTCGGCTACGTCGCGTGCGCGCCGGAGATCGCGAAGGCGATCACCGACCAGAAGATGCTGGTCGGGATGACGACGCCCGAACTCAACGAGCGCGTCCTTTACAAGATCCTGACCGAGGGGCATTACCGGCGCCACGTCGAGCGGCTGCGCGCGCGGCTCGACGGCGTGCGCGACAAGACCGCGCGGATGCTCGAGCGCACGGGGCTCGGGCTGTTCACGATGCCGGCGGCCGGGATGTTCCTGTGGGCCGACACCGGCGTCGATTCGGACGCGCTCGCGGCCGCCGCGCACGAACAGGGGTTCCTGCTGACGCCCGGTAGCCTGTTTTCGCCGCAGCAGTCGTCGTCGACGTGGACGCGCTTCAACGTCGCGAACTGCGGCGATCCGGCGCTGCCGGGGTTTCTCGCGCGCTATATCGACTCGGCCGTGCGGCGCGCGTCGTGACGCGGCGCGGCATGCCGGCCCTTGAAATCGCGCGCGCGGTCCCCAGATACGCGCGCAAACCGCTTGCGCCAGGCGGTCGTCCGTCCCGGGCTGGCCGGCATCGCGCGCCGGGCGCCTGCGCCACACCATTCAAGTTCAAGTAAGAGGAAACAGCATCCATGGCACACGAAACGATGAGCTTTCAGGCAGAGGTCAAGCAACTCCTCCACCTGATGATTCATTCGCTCTACAGCAACAAGGAAATCTTCCTGCGCGAACTGGTGTCGAACGCGTCCGACGCGGCCGACAAGCTGCGCTTCGAGGGGCTCGCGGACAACGCGCTGTACGAGAACGATCCGAACCTGCGCATCCGCATCGGCTACGACAAGGCCGCGCGCACGATCACGATCGACGACAACGGTATCGGCATGAGCCGTGACGAGGCGATCGCGAACCTCGGCACGATCGCGCGTTCGGGCACCAAGGAATTCTTCACGAAACTGTCCGGCGACCAGCAGAAGGATGCGGCGCTGATCGGCCAGTTCGGCGTCGGCTTCTACTCGGGCTTCATCGTTGCGGACAGGATCACCGTCGAGACGCGCCGCGCGGGCCTGCCGGCGAACGAAGCCGTGCGCTGGGAAAGCGCGGGCGAGGGCGATTTCACGATCGACGCGATCGAGCGCGCGCAGCGCGGCACGACGATCACGCTGCACCTGCGCGAAGGCGAGGACGAGCTGCTGTCGTCGCACCGCCTGCAGTCGATCGTCCAGAAGTACTCCGATCACATCGCGCTGCCGATCCTGATGCAGAAGGAAGAATGGGATCAGGAAAACGGCGAGATGGTCCTGAAGGACGAGGACGAGACCGTCAACCAGGCAAGTGCGCTGTGGACGCGTTCGAAGAGCGACGTCACCGACGAGCAGTACACGCAGTTCTACCAGCACATCGCGCACGACCACCAGGATCCGCTCACGTGGACGCACAACCGCGTCGAGGGTCGCAGCGAATACACGCAACTGCTGTTCGTGCCGGCGCACGCGCCGTTCGACATGTGGAACCGCGACTATCGCGGCGGCCTGAAGCTGTACGTGAAGCGCGTGTTCATCATGGACGATGCCGAGCAGCTGCTGCCGCAATACCTGCGCTTCGTGAAGGGGGTCGTCGATTCGGCCGACCTGCCGCTGAACGTGTCGCGCGAGATCCTGCAGGAAAGCCGTGACGTGAAGGCGATCCGCGAAGGTGTGACGAAGCGCGCGCTGTCGATGCTCGAGGAGCTCGCGAACGCGGAAGAGGATGCCGGCAAGGAGAAGTACAAGACGTTCTGGGGCGCGTTCGGCCAGGTGCTGAAGGAAGGCCTCGGCGAGGATCACGCGAACCGCGAGCGCATCGCGAAGCTGCTGCGCTTCGCGTCGACGCATGGCGACACCGACGCGCAGGACGTGTCGCTTGCCGACTACGTGTCGCGCATGAAGCCCGAGCAGAGCAAGATCTACTACGTGACGGCCGACGCATGGCAGGCCGCGAAGAACAGCCCGCATCTCGAGGTGTTCCGCAAGAAGGGCGTCGAAGTGCTGCTGCTGACCGACCGCGTCGACGAATGGATGCTGTCGTTCCTGCAGGAGTTCGACGGCAAGCCGCTCGCGAGCGTCGCGCGCGGCGACCTCGATCTCGGCGAGCTGAACGACGAAGAGAAGAAGGCGCAGGAGCAAGCGGGCGAAGCGATCAAGCCGGTCGTCGACAAGATGAAGGAAGCGCTCGGCGACAGGGTGAAGGAAGTGCGCGTCACGTTCCGCCTGACCGATTCGCCGTCGTGCCTCGTCGCGGACGACAACGACATGAGCGGCTACCTGCAGCGGATGCTGAAGGCGGCCGGCCAGAACGCGCCGGCGATGCAGCCGATCCTCGAGATCAATCCCGAGCACGCGCTCGTGAAGCAGTTGAAGGCCGACAGTGCCGATTTCGGCGACTGGTGCCATCTGCTGTTCGATCAGGCGCTGCTGGCCGAGGGCGGCATGCTCGACGATCCGGCGAGCTTCGTGAAGCGGACCAACGCGCTGCTGCTGTCGCGCGCCGCGTGAACGCACGTCTGCGATTCGACGGCGGGCAGGCTGGCTGGCGCGAGACGCCGCGGCCTGGCTGCACGCTCGACCAGCGCGACTGGCTGACGCGCGGCGGATCGCTGACCGCGCATCTCGCGCGGCTCGGCCGCGTGAACGTGCACGTGACGCGGGAGGCCGTCGACTGCCCGTGGTTCGACGAGCCCGATGCGGTCGCCAGTGCGCCGCGCGCGCCGATGTGGGTGCGCGAGGTGATCCTGTCGGTCGACGGTACGCCGTACGTCGCCGCGCACAGCATCGCGCCGCTCCCCGCCAGCAAGGGCGTGTGGCAGGCGATGCGGCGGCTGCGCACGCGGCCGCTGGCGGAGTTGCTGTACAGCGATCCGCAGGTCGAGCGCTCGGCGCTCGTCAGCCGGCGCGTGATCGCCGGCCATCCGCTGTACGCGCTCGCGACTCATGCGCTGCAGGGCGCGCGAGCACCGCACGCGTTCGTCGCGCGGCGCTCGGTGTTCCAGCGTCACGGCAAACCGCTGATGGTCACCGAATGCATGCTGCCGGCGCTGTGGCGTCATCTCGACGCGCACGGCGACGGGGCGCGCGCGGGCAGTCCGGGCGGAGGTGCGTGATGCTGCAGGGTTTCGGGCCGGTGGTCGGGCCGAATACGCATACGATGATCCTCGGCAGCTTTCCGGGCGAGGCGTCGCTCGACGCCGCGCAGTATTACGCGCATCCGCGCAACCAGTTCTGGCGGCTGCTCGGCACGGTGCTCGGCGAGCTTCAATTGCACGAGCTGGCTTATGAGGCGCGGCTCGAACGTGTGCTGGTTCATGGAATCGGCATCTGGGACGTGCTTGCCGCGTGCCATCGCGAAGGCAGCCTCGATTCGGCGATCCGCAACGCGGAGCCGAACGATTTCGACTCGTTGAGGGAACATGCGCCGTTGCTGAAGCGCGTGTGTTTCAATGGCAAGACGGCGGGGCGGTTTGCCGACGTGATCGGCAGGGCAGGGTATGAAACGCTCGTGCTGCCGTCGTCGAGCCCGGCGAATGCGATGCTGTCGTTCGAGCAGAAGCTGGTGCAGTGGCGGGGGATTCGTTCCTGACGCCGGCATGAGCGCCGGGGAGGGGGCATCGCGCCCGACGCTCAATCGTCCTTGCCCCACCTCCAGCCGGGCTTCTCGCCCTTGATCCAGCACACGGCAGTCAGCAGCGCGATCAACACCACAATGCACGCGCCGTACGCGAACGGTGACTGGTGCGGCGGCAGCAGCCACGCGCTCGCGACGACTCCGATCACGAACAGCAGCAGTACGCCCCAACCCTGCCACGCGACCGGTAAACCCCAGCCCCAACCGTAGCGTTTCGCCGGAAACCAGATCTTCTTGTCGTTCGGAGGCATGGGATCCCTCGTCGTCAGTGGTAGTCGCTTTCTCTCTGGTGACGCACCGCGAGAATCGTCACAGTCTGGCTGTCATCGATCTCGAATAATGCGACATAGCCCGATGCACCGAACGGAATGATCAGTTCACGGAGAAACGGCATCGAAGGATGGACTTTACGGCAGGTGAACGGTGACGATTCGAGCGTGGCAATTCCGGAAGCAATGGCCGCCAATGCGCGTTCAGCTCGTTCGACCTCCGAATCGTCGCGATCGACGACGAATTCATAAAGCCGGTCCAAATCATCCGATGCCTCGAGCGTGAAGCGAACCGTATACGTCATCGAGCGTGCCGCTTCCTGTCACGCAGCGTATCGAGCCGTCGACCAAGTCGTTCCAGGACCTCTGACGAAGATACATATTCGCCGGTCCGGCGAGCCTCATCGCGCGACGCAATGCCGCGCGCGATGAATTCGCTTTGGAGGCGACGGCGTTCGACGCCTTCTCGGATCGATTGCTCGACGAAGCTGGACAGCGTCTCGCCATCCTGAAGGACGCTCTCGGCTGCGTCGCGCAGTTCCGGCTCGACGCGAACGGACGGAAAAGTAGCAGTTTTCATCATGCCCTCGAATGCATCGCAATTGCGATGCATTATCTCGTACGTTCACGTCGGGTGCAAGTCGGCTGAACGGCAAAGTGATGTGGCGTGCGCTCGCTCGTCCGGCCACCACCCCGCGTCAGTCTCTCGCTACCTTATTCCCGAATGCGCCGATTCGTCAGAACGTAATCGCAGCCTTCACCGACTGGACGGCGGCGCTGTTCAGCACGATGTAGAAGTTCTGAGGTGAGGTGCTGTTACCGACCGCAAGCGTCGTGCCGTCACGATTCAAGGTTCCCGCGTCGATCTGCCCGTTGTTCTGATAGAAGACCCGGTATCCGGTCGTTGGCTGATTGAGTGCCGAGTTGGCCACCCATGCGCGGACACCCGCGAGCGTGACGATTTGTCCATCGCTCAGGTTGTAGGTCTTGTTGTCCCCGGCGCTTGTGTGCGGGAAGAACGCTTCCAGTGTCGACGCCGTCGTACTGCACGGCGTGACGTTCGGTCCGGTCGTCGATGGTGCGGTGCAGTCGCCGGTGAGTACTGTATCGCCGACCATCTGTCGCGTCACCTTCATGTAGGCAGCGCCCGATTGCCAGGTCGCCTGCTTGTTGTAAAGCGATGCGCCGTTGATCGTGTTCGTGATGACACCGAGCGCACTGCCGCTGAACAACTCGGATGGGGAGCTTGCGATCGTGCCGGACAGCGGCACGACCGTGTAGTTCGTGCCGAGGAGCGTCACCGCAACAGTGTGGCCGTCGGCGGCGAGTTCCGTGAACTGGATGTTTGCGCCGCTGTAACTGACCTGCTCCTGCATGCTCGACACGACTGCGCCGTTGACGAGATAACGCTGAGCGACGGGCGTGGGTACCGGCAGCGACGGATCGACCGACGACAGACCGAGCGTGAGCAGTTGCGTGCCGCCGGACGGACTCTGCGCAAGGCTTTGATCTTGCGTATAGAAATAGCTGCCGGGATTGACGCTCACGGCGCCGCTGCTCGAAGTGGAAATGGCAAGCTGTGCGTGCGGGTAATGCAACCCGCCGTTGGCGGCCAACACGAAGCTTTCATAATTCTGCTGCGCGGTGCTGAGGTTGCTGGCTGGTGTGCCCGATGCGCTACCGTCGTCGCTGCCGCCGCCGCATGCGCCGAGCAGCAGGGTTCCGGTCAGCGCGGCGGTGTAACCGACACGTGCCAGGCGTTCTTTTTGTGTCATGGGGTCTCTCGTTTTTGTTAGTGTTCCGTAAGACATGTCGCGCCGCGGCGGGCGGCCGACGCCGGAGCTTAGCGTGTCGGGAGCAACTTGGCGAGTGACGTCGGGGCCGTTTGACGCGGGCAGGGTCACGCATCGATTACCGCGTATTTCAAGCGGGCGCCGGCGGGGTCGAGCGTGTTCGAAACGACTGCCGCATGCGAGGCAATCAGCCGGACCGCAAGGATCCCACGCTGCACGTTCGGTCAACCTGCTTCTGGCGCGGCGACGCAACGGCCATCGCGGTGAAACGGCGGACACGAGGCCATCCGCACGGCTCGCCCCCCCACCAATGCTATCCTCTCGTCCGCTCATCCAGCATCACCCAGCGAGATTCAATCATGACCCGACTGATCAAGCGCGCGTCCGCCGAGGCACGTGCGTTCAAGAATGGCAAGGCGTCCGCCTACAACGGCTCCGAAAAACTCCACCCGCCGCGCGTGAAGCGCCGCCCGGAAATCGACGAACACGACGACGTGCCGGTGCTCGAAGCACCGCGCAAGCCGCGCTTCGCGCCCGTCACGTTCTCCGAAGAGGGCGGCGTGCGCTTCCTGCACTTCGGTACCGAATGGGTGCAGGGCGCGATGCGGATCTCGAAGCCGCTGCATATCGAGCTCGAATACGCGCAGCAGATGATGGCGTGGCTGCTGTTCCTCGAAACGCCCGAGCGGATCGTCCAGCTCGGGCTCGGCACCGGCGCGCTGACCAAGTTCTCGCACCGCTTCCTGCCGCACGCGAAGGTCGAGGCCGTCGAGCTGAACCCGGCCGTGATCGTTGCCGCGCGCACGATGTTCGCGCTGCCGCCCGACGACGCGCGCCTTGCCGTGCACGAAGCCGACGCATGGGATTTCGTCAACGACCCGGCCAACCGCGGCACGACGGGCGCGATCCAGGTCGACCTGTACGATGCGACCGCGCGCGGCCCCGTGCTCGACAGCGTCGCGTTCTACCGCGCGGTGCGCGGCTGCCTCGCCGATGCGGGCATCGCGACGATCAACCTGTTCGGCGATCATCCGAGCTTCGTGCGCAACATGAAGCACCTGAACGCGGCGTTCGATCACCGTGTGATCGCGCTGCCCGAAGTGCACGACGGCAACCGGATCGCGATCGCGTTCTCGGGCCCCGCGCTCGACGTGCCGTTCGCGCAGCTCGACGCGCGCGCGAAGCTGATCGAGGACACGCTGAAGCTGCCCGCGCGCAAGTGGGTGAAAGCTTTGAAAGAAACGACCGGCGCACGCGACACCGCGTTCGCGATCTGACGCTTCATGCACCGGCGACATGCCGGTGCAACCGCGTGACAAGGGGCGGATCACCTCGGGTTCGCCCCCGCTTGACCGCGTGCCCGCGGCTCCTATACTGGCGCGAAGCCAGGGGGGCCGCAGCTTACCCGTTTTGCCGCTCCTCTCGCTGCCGTACCCGCTCAACAAGATCGATAACCGGGAAAGATGAGGAGACGTCATGGCTCACGATGCCGACGCCAACCGGGCCGCCAAGCGCTGGCTCTGGCTGCTGGTACTGCCGCTGATCGCGATGGTCTGGGTGCCGTCGTACAGCAAGATCGAACCGCAATGGTTGGGTTTTCCGTTTTTCTACTGGTACCAGCTGCTTTGGGTCTTCATTAGCGCGGTGATTACCGCGTTCGTGTATTTCAAGACCAAGAACGCGTGGAAGGCGAGCGGTCCGCAAGGAGGTGCGCAATGAATCTCGGCGCCACCTTCGTCTTCGTCCTGCTGTTCATCGGTGTCACGATCATCGGTTTCCTGGCCGCGAACTGGCGTCGCGGCGATCTCGCCCATCTCGACGAATGGGGCCTCGGCGGACGCCGCTTCGGCACGATCGTCACGTGGTTCCTGCTCGGCGGCGACCTCTACACGGCGTACACGTTCGTCGCGGTGCCCGCGCTCGTGTTCGGCGCCGGCGCGATGGGCTTCTTCGCGCTGCCGTACACGATCCTGATCTATCCGTTCGCGTTCGTCGTGTTCCCGAAGCTGTGGAGCATCGCGAAGCGGCACGGCTACGTGACGGCCGCCGACTTCGTCAACGCGCGCTACGGCAGCCGGATGCTCGCGCTCGCGATCGCGGTGACGGGCATCCTCGCGACGATGCCGTACATCGCGCTGCAGCTCGTCGGCATCGAAGTGGTGATCGGCGCGCTCGGTTTCGACACGACCGGTTTCGTCGGCGACCTGCCGCTGATCATCGCATTCGCGATCCTCGCCGCGTACACGTACACGTCGGGGCTGCGCGCGCCCGCGATGATCGCGATCGTGAAGGACGTCCTGATCTACATCACGATCGCCGCGGCGGTCGTCGTGATCCCCGCGAAGCTCGGCGGCTTCGGCCATATCTTCGCGAGCGTGCCGCCCGCGAAGCTGCTGCTGAAGGCGCCGGACGCGATGAGCCTGAACGGCTACAGCGCGTACGCGACACTCGCGATCGGCTCGGCACTCGCGCTGTTCCTGTATCCGCACTCGGTCACGGCGATCCTGTCGTCGTCGTCGGGCAACTCGATCCGCCGCAACATGGCGATGCTGCCCGCGTACTCGTTCGTGCTCGGCCTGCTCGCGCTGCTCGGCTACATGGCGCTCGCGTCCGGCGTGAAGGACATGCCGCAGTACGCGCCGTACTTCAAGGCGTTCGGTCCGAACTTCGCGGTGCCCGCGCTGTTCCTCGAGTATTTCCCGTCGTGGTTCGTCGGCGTCGCGTTCGCGGCGATCGGCATCGGCGCGCTGGTGCCGGCGGCAATCATGTCGATCGCGGCCGCGAACCTGTACACGCGCAACATCCACCGCGAGTTCGTGAACCGCAACATGTCGCACGAGCAGGAGACGCACGTCGCGAAGCTCGTGTCGCTGATCGTGAAGGTCGGCGCGGTCGCGTTCATCCTCGGGCTGCCGTTGACCTACGCGATCCAGCTGCAGCTGCTCGGCGGGATCTGGATCATCCAGACGCTGCCGGCGATCGTGCTCGGCCTGTACACGCGCGTGCTCGACCATCGCGGGCTGCTGGTCGGCTGGGCGGCCGGCATCGTGTGCGGCACGTGGATGGCGATCTCGCTGAAGCTCGCGAGCTCGATCTTCACGATCCACCTGTTCGGCCTCGCCATTCCCGGCTACGCGGCCGTGTGGTCGCTGATCGTGAACCTGGTGGTGTCGGTGGTGGTGAGCGTGCTGGTGCGCGTGATGGGCATGGCGCATGCGGAGGATCGCACGCGGCCGGAGGACTATCTCGACGTCGTCGAGAGCTGATCGCCGCCGTTTCTGTTGCAGTTTCGACACGACGCCCGCGACGCAAGTCGCGGGCGTTTTGCATGGTGCGCCGCGAAAGCCCCGTGCGGCGGCGCACCCGTTTACGCGGATCTTCAAGTGATTCTAGGGTGGTCGCGCCGTGGCGAAAATCGGTGAAAGACCGATTGGGAGGCGCGCTGCCGGGTTGCCAATAATGCGTCCCGCCCGGCCTGTGCCGGGTGATTCGATCTCGACACGATTCGATTATATGAGGGATGCAATGATGAAGATTTGGTTGTTGGTGCTCGGCATGTGCTGCGTCGCGCTCGCCGGTTGCGTGAACGCGTACTACCGATGAGGCGCGGCATGAGAGTCCTGTTGATGTGGGCGCTCGTCGCGCCGATCCTGCTCGCCGGCTGCGCGAACATGTACTACCGTTGACGGCGGGTCGCGATGAAAACGATATTGCCGGCCGCCGTGCTGTGTGCGGCGCTGGCCGGCTGCATTTCGGTGTACGGCCCCGGGCAGCGATACGCGGCGCGCGATGCGCCGCCGGCGCAACACGACACGGCCGACGGTGCGCACGGCGCCGACGATGCATCGCGCATCGTGATCGGCAATCGCAAGTATGACGAAGTGTGGGCGGCGGTCGCACAGTTCTATGCGGACCACAAGCTCGCGGCGCGCGTCAGCGATCGCGACGCGGGGCTCGTTGCCGCCGCGTATGCCGATTATCCGAACGCGGGCAACTTTCTGGACTGTTCCGAACTGAAGCAGACGTCGAACGTGACGCACACGCTGAAAGTCGTCACGCGCATCGACGAGGCGACGCAAGGCGTGAGCGTGTCGATCGACGTCGCGGGCATGGCCGGCGTGGTCGCGGCCGGCAAGCAGAAGGGGGCGCGTGTCGCGTGCCGCTCGAACGGCACGCTGGAACAGGCGCTGGCGGAGGTGCTGCGCAAGTAGCGGGCCTGCCCGGATCGTCGCGACCGCACGATCCGGGCGGCATGCGTGCGCGTTACTGCCCCGCGCGCTTCGCGAGATCCTCGCGTTGCGACAGGTCTTCGACGTTGACCATCCAGTGCACGCCGAAACGGTCCTTCGTCATCCCGAAGCCGAGCGCCCAGAACGTCTTGCCGAACGGCATCGTTACTTCGCCGCCGTCGGCGAGCGCATTGAACAGCTTCTGGCCTTCCTCGACCGTCGCCGGGTTCAGCGACAGCGAATAACCGGCGTGCGTGCCACCCGGCTGGCTGCAGTCGCCGTCCGAGCACATGATCATCGAGTCGCCGATCGTGAAGCTCGCATGCATCACCTTGTCGGCCATCTCGGGCGTGATTGCGTGTTCGGGGTTCGGCGGCGCATCCTTGAAGTGCATCTTGAACATCGTCTTCGCACCGAGTGCCTTTTCGTAGAACTGAAGGGCTTCGTCGGCGCGACCGTAGAACGTCAGGTACGGTTGAACTTGCATCGTTGTCTCCTGTGATGGGCCGGTCCCGCGCGTCGGCGCGGGTTCGGGGTCGTGCAAGATTGACTGGGAAAGGGCACGTCGAGAGGCGGCCGGCGCACCCGTGACGTGGATTGTAGTGCGCGAGATTGACGATGGAGTGAAAAATAAAAACGGCCGCGAACATGACGTTCGCGGCCGTGTGCGGTGCGCTTGCTGACGGCTGTTGTCAGTGCTGCTGACAGCCGCTGACGCGCGGCACGCTTCAGCGCAGCCCGTCGATCAGCTTCTCGAGCTTGACCGCATCGGCGGCAAATACGCGAATGCCTTCGGCGAGCTTTTCGGTGGCCATCGCGTCGTCGTTCAACTGGAAGCGGAACGCGGCCTCGTCGATCGCAACGCGCTCGGACGGCTTGTCCTGCATTGCTTCCGGCGACAGTTTGCGCGCGACCGTCTCGTTGCTGTCCTGCAGCTTCTGCAGCAAGTCGGGACTGATCGTCAGCAGGTCGCAGCCGGCCAGCTCGGTGATCTGGCTGGTCGTGCGGAAGCTGGCACCCATCACTTCGGTGTGGTAGCCGAACGTCTTGTAGTACGCGTAGATGCGGCGCACCGACTGCACGCCCGGATCGTTCGCGCCGCCGTCCGTCGCTTCATTCCATTCCGCGCCGGCCTGCTTCTTGTACCAGTCGTAGATGCGGCCGACGAACGGCGAGATCAGCTGCGCGCCGGCTTCCGCGCACGCGGCGGCCTGCACGAGCGAGAAAAGCAGGGTCATGTTGCACTTGATCCCTTCCTTCTGCAGCACCTCGGCCGCGCGGATGCCTTCCCACGTCGACGCGAGCTTGATCAGGATGCGATCGCGGCCGATGCCGGCTGCTTCGTACAGCTTGATCAGTTCGAGCCCCTTGTCGATCGAGCGCTGCGTGTCGAACGACAGGCGCGCGTCGACCTCGGTCGACACGCGGCCCGGGATCAGCTTCAGGATCTCGGTGCCGAACGCGATCAGCAGGCGGTCGATGATGAAGTCGGTGCTTTCGTTGCGATGATCGCGGACGGTTTTCTCGAGGATCGGCTTGTACGCATCCTTCTGGACGGCCTTCAGGATCAGCGACGGGTTCGTGGTCGCGTCCTGCGGCTTGTATTGCGCAAGCTGCTGGAAGTCGCCCGTGTCGGCGACGACGGTCGTGTACTGCTTCAGCTGGTCGAGTGCGGTAGTCATGGCGATTCGGAAGAAGGGCGCGGGGCGCCGGGTTCTCACGGGCCGCGCGAGCGCGGCGGCGAAGCGAAGCGGCGCCGGGCGCCGCTTTCGATCCATCATTTTAGGCCCGATTCGTGTCGAGCACGTTTTGGCGTGCCCGGCGGCCGCCACGGCGGGCGGCGAGCCGCGTCACGCGGGACGCCGCGCGTTCAGGATCACCTGCGTGACGATGCCCGCGACGAGCCCCCAGAACGCCGAGCCGATCGACAGCAGCGTGAGGCCCGACGCGGTGACCATGAACGTGACGAGCGCGGCTTCGCGCTGCTTCACGTCCTGCATCGCGTTCGCGAGCCCGCTCATGATCGAGCCGAACAGCGCGAGCGCGGCGACCGACACGACGAGTGCCTTCGGCAGCGCCGCGAACAGCGCGGCGATCGTCGCGCCGAAGATGCCGGCGACCAGGTAGAACGTGCCGCACCACACGGCGGCCGTGTAGCGCTTCGCGTGATCCTCGTGCGCTTCGGGGCCGGTGCAGATCGCGGCCGTGATCGCCGCGAGGTTCACGCCGTGCGAGCCGAACGGCGCGAGCAGCAGCGATGCGAGGCCGGTCGTCGCGATCAGCGGCGACGACGGTGTCGCGTAGCCGTCCGCGCGCAGCACCGCAATGCCCGGCACGTTCTGCGACGCCATCGCGACGACGAACAGCGGAATGCCGATGCTGACGATCGACGCGATCGAGAACGCCGGCATCGTGAACACGGGTTTCGCGAGCGCGATGTGGAACCGGCTGAAATCGAGCAGGCCGAGGCCGCCGGCCACCGCCGTGCCGACGATCAGCGTTGTCACGATCGCATAACGCGGCGCGAGCCGCTTGACGATCAGGTAGGTGAAGAACATCGCGAGCACGAGCGCGGTCTGGAACTGCGCGGCGCGGAAGATCTCGATGCCGATCTCGAACAGGATGCCCGCGAGCAGCGCGGCGGCGATGCCGGCCGGGATCTTGCGCATCAGCGTGTCGAACAGGCCGCTCACGCCGACGGCCGTCAGGAGCAGCGCGCACACGACGAATGCGCCGATCGCCTCGGGGTAGGGCACGCCGGGCAGCGACGCGATCAGCAGCGCGGCGCCGGGCGTCGACCATGCGACGACGACGGGTGCGCGAAAGCGCAGCGACAGGCCGATCGTCGTCAGCGCCATGCCGATCGACAGCGCCCAGATCCACGACGAGATCTGCGCATCGGTGAGGTGTGCGGCGCGGCCGGCCTGGAACATCAGCACGAGCGAGCTCGTGTAACCGGTCATCATCGCGACGAAGCCGGCGACGAGCGCGGAGACGGAAGTGTCGGCGAAAAAGCGGCGGCCGCCGGCGCGGCCAGCGCTCGCGGTGGGCGAAGGGTTCATGCTATCTCCGGGGGGAGGCCGCTCGGACGCGGCCTTCGTGTCTGCTGGTGGGTTGCGTTATTTGCTGAGTGCGCGCATCGCGGTTTCGAGGCCCGCGAGCGTGAGCGGATACATGCGATGGCCGAGCAGGTCGCGGATGACCGCGACCGACTGCCGGTATTCCCATAGCCGCTCGGGCTCGGGGTTCAGCCATGCATGATGGGGGAACTGGTCGGCGAGGCGGCGCAGCCACACGGCGCCGGCTTCCGGGTTGTTGTATTCGACCGAGCCGCCGGGCTGCAGCACTTCGTACGGGCTCATCGTCGCGTCGCCGACGAAGATCAGCTTGTAGTCGGGCGTGAACTTGTGCAGCACGTCCCACGTCGCGGTGCGTTCCGAGTGGCGGCGGCGGTTGTTCTTCCACAGGTGGTCGTACACGCAGTTGTGGAAGTAGAAGAATTCCAGGTGCTTGAATTCGGCCTTCGCGGCCGAGAACAGCTCTTCGGTGCGCTTGATGTGGTCGTCCATCGAGCCACCGACGTCGAGCAGCATCAGCACCTTCACGTTGTTGTGGCGCTCGGGCACCATCCGCAGGTCGAGCCAGCCCGCGTTCGCGGCCGTGCTGCGGATCGTGCCGGGCAGGTCGAGTTCCTCGGCCGCGCCTTCGCGCGCGAAGCGGCGCAGCCGTCGCAGCGCGACCTTGATGTTGCGCGTGCCGATCTCGACGGAATCGTCGTAGTCGCGGTATGCGCGTGCTTCCCATACCTTCACCGCGGTGCGGTTGCCGTTCGACGGGCCGCCGATGCGCACGCCTTCCGGGTTGAAGCCGCCGTGCCCGAACGGCGACGTGCCGCCGGTGCCGATCCACTTGTTGCCGCCTTCGTGGCGTTCCTTCTGCTCGTCGAGCAGTGCCTTCAAACGCTCCATCAGCTTGTCGAGCCCGCCCATCGCTTCGATCTGCGCCTTTTCCTCCGGCGACAGCTCGCGCTCGAGGCGCTTCTCGAGCCAGTCGAGCGGAATGTCGAACGCTTCGGACGGCAGCGCGGACACGCCGTGGAAATACGCGCCGAACGCCTGGTCGAACTTGTCGAAGTACTGCTCGTCCTTGACGAGCGTCATCCGCGCGAGGAAGTAGAACGCGTCGATCGACGGCGAGATCAGCCCGGCCTTCAGCGATTCGAGCAGCGTCAGGTATTCCTTCACCGAGACGGGCAGCTTGGCTGCGCGCAGCGCGTAGAAGAAATTGAGCAGCATGGCCGGGCCTTCGCGGGTGGGGGAGGATTACCGGTTGTGCCGGTTCATGTAGACGAGCCGTTCGAGCAGGCTCAGGTCCTGCTCGTTCTTCAGCAGCGCGCCCGCGAGCGGCGGCACGATCTGCTTCGCGTCCGCGCCGCGCAGCGCGTCGGCCGGGATGTTCTCGGCGAGCAGCAGCTTCAGCCAGTCGAGCAGCTCGGACGTCGACGGCTTCTTCTTCAGGCCCGACACGCCGCGCAATTCGAAGAAACTCTCGAGCGCCGCGCGCAGCAGCTCCTCGCGGATGTCCGGGAAGTGGACCGCGACGATCTTCTGCATCGTCGACGGGTCGGGGAACTGGATGTAGTGGAAGAAGCAGCGGCGCAGGAACGCGTCGGGCAGTTCCTTCTCGTTGTTCGACGTGATGATGACGAGCGGGCGGTGCTTCGCGCGGACCGTCTCGCGCGTCTCGTACACGTGGAATTCCATCCGGTCGAGCTCGCGCAGCAGGTCGTTCGGGAATTCGATGTCGGCCTTGTCGATCTCGTCGATCAGCAGCACGCTCGGGTGCTCGGCATCGAATGCCTGCCACAGCACGCCCTTGACGATGTAATTCGAGATATCCTTCACACGCTCGTCACCGAGCTGCGAGTCGCGCAGCCGCGAGACGGCGTCGTATTCGTACAGGCCCTGTTGTGCCTTCGTCGTCGACTTGATGTGCCACTGCAGCAGCGGCATGTCGAGCGCGGCGGCCACTTCCTCGGCGAGCATGGTCTTGCCGGTGCCGGGCTCGCCCTTGATCAGCAGCGGGCGTTGCAGCGTCAGCGCGGCATTGACCGCGAGCTTCAGATCGTCGGTGGCGACGTAGTGCGAGGACCCTTCGAAACGCATGGCGGCGCTCTTCTTCATCGGGAAAAAAACCCAGTATAAGTCAGAAGGGCTGTCCGGTTGGGCCGTGCCCGCGTATCGTTGCAGGGCTGTGGCGGGGCGAACCGGGGCGTCTTATGGACGCGTTCCCCGCCGACGCGGTACAATCTGGCCGTTTTTTTTGGCCTGCGTGGCGATCCGATAAGCAATACGGCGCGGGCCGTTGCCGCTTTGGCGCCAGTTTCCCCTCAAGCTAGGTTACAAGAGCTATGAACAAATTCGTCGGCAAACACGTCGTTGTCGCAGCGCTCGTGGCGCTCGCGGGCAGCGCGCAGGCGGCCGGTGTGGTCGGCAACCCGAAGGACGGGGCGAGCAAGGTCGCCATGTGCATCGGCTGCCACGGCATCCAGGACTACCGCACGGCTTACCCGGAGGTCTACCGGGTGCCCGTCCTCGGCGGCCAGAACCAGCAATACCTCGAGAACGCGCTGAAGGCCTACCGCAAGAAGGATCGTCACTTCCCGTCGATGAATGCGGTCGCCGGTTCGCTGACGGACCAGGACATCGCGGATCTGGCGGCCTACTACGCCGCCCAGAAGGCCGACTCGAAGGACAATCCCTACAAGTAAGCGCGCGCCGCCGATCTCGCCGGCGGGACAGGAGCATTCATGAACAACGCATTCAAGACGGCGGCGGTTGCACTGGCGGCCGGCCTCGCGATCGGTACCGCGCACGCGGCGGACGCCACGAAGGGCAAGGAACTGGTCGAATCGCACAACTGCGCCGCCTGCCACGGCGCGCAGATGAACAAGCCGATCAACGCCGAATATCCGCGCCTCGCCGGCCAGCATGCCGACTACCTCGTGTGGGCGATGCGCCAGTACCAGATGGGCCTGACGAACCCGCTGCTCGGTCGCAACAACGCGATCATGCAGGCGCAGGTGCAGAGCCTGTCGGTCAGCGACATGAAGGACATCGCGTCCTACATCGAATCGCTGAAAGAGACCGACCTCGTATTCAAGAAGTAAGCGCGACGGGCCCAGCCGGCCCGCGCAGCAAAAATACCCCGCCTCGGCGGGGTATTTTTTTGTCCGCGGCGCTCAGTCGCGCGACGCGCGGCGCAGGATGCGCTGCAGGTACGCGTCGGTATCGGGCGGCGTGTTGGTGCGCTGCGCTTCCCAGATCGTCTCGCCGAGGCATTCCATGATCGCGTGCTGCGCATCGTGGGTCGAGTCGAGCTTCGCCGCCAGCTTGTCGTGCGCGGCGCGGATGCCGGGCGGCTGGTCGATCGACAACTGCTCGCTGATCGCGAGGTGCATCGACAGGTGCAGGAACGGGTTCGTGCGACCTTCCTCGGGCGTGTAGTTGCGCGCGGCCGCGCCGTCGGCATCGTCGAGTTCGGCGTGGTATTCGGGATGCTCGACGATCCAGTCGGCTGCGATCGCTTCCAGCGGCGTCAGGATCTCGCCCGCGCGCTGCTTGCGCCAGGTCTCGGTGAAAAAGCGACGCACTTCGTCGCGGCTTGGATTGAACATGGTGGGGGAACGTCGTGATTCGGGCGGCGTCATGCCGCGTCGCGCATTGTACGCCGGGTCGGCGGACGGTGCTGGAGGCGGCCTGCGGCGGTTTGGGCTTGCGCGACGGGGGCGGGCTGCGGCTACCCCGTGCCGGATCGGCGAACGGGTAAGCGCGGGCTAGGCTCGTGGCCGTCGCACCGCTACACTCCGACGATTCCCGTTACCGTGCCGTTCCCGCCCGTCCCGTCATGACCGTCACCGCCCGCTCATCGTCCGCCGCCCTGCGGGGCACGCTCTACGTCGCGCTGTCCGCCGCCGCGTTCGGCGCGATGGCGATCTTCGGCCGCTACGCGTATGCGGCCGGAGTCGACGTGCTCGGGCTGCTGATCGTGCGCTTCGCGATCGGCGGTGCGGTGCTCGCCGCGATCGCGCGGCACCGCGGCGTCGCGTGGCCGCGCGGGCGTGCACTCGCGCCGCTGGTGGCGATGGGCGCGCTTGGCTACGTCGGGCAGTCGTTCTGTTATTTCAGCGCGCTGCAGCACGCGCAGGCGAGCCTCGTGGCGTTGCTGCTGTACCTGTATCCGGCCTTCGTCACGCTGCTGGCCGCGTGGTGGCTCGGCGAGCGTCTCACGCGCGCGAAGGCCGTCGCGCTCGTGCTGTGCGTCGCGGGCTCGGCGCTGATGGTCGGCGGCGGGCACGGCGAGCCGCTCGGGATCGCGCTCGCGCTGGCCGCCGCGGTGATCTATTCGCTGTACATCGTCGGCGGCACCAAGGCGACGCGCGGCGTCGATCCGCTCGCGACCACCGCGATCATCTGCCTGTCGGCGACCGCGACGCTGGTGGCGATCGCCGTCGTGCGGACCGCGGCGTTCGGCGCGCCGCCGCGCTGGCCCGCGACGGCCGGCGGCTGGGCGTCGATGCTCGCCATTGCGCTCGTGTCGACGGTCGCGGCGATGCTTGCGTTCTTCGCCGGGCTCGAGCGGCTCGGGGCCGCGCGCACGTCGATGCTGTCGACGCTCGAACCGGTCGTGACGGTCGCGCTCGCGGCGCTGCTGTTCGGTGAAGCGCTGTCGCCGCTGCAGTGGGCGGGCGGCGTCGCGATCCTCGCGGCGGTGCTGGCGCTCGTGCGCGCGGGCGGCGCCGCGGCCGACGATGCCACCGCGACGTCCAACGCGTAGTCGGGGAGGGGAGCGGGGAGCCTGCAGGCCGGGCTCCGTCGGACAGGCTTCGCGCGTTTCAGCCGTGCCTGATGCTTACTCGTTGGGCGGCGGCGTCTTCGGCCTGAATTCGCACAGCGGCTCGATCGCGCAGTGCCAGCATTCGGGCTTGCGGGCCTTGCACACATAGCGCCCGTGCAGGATCAGCCAGTGATGCGCGTCCTGCAGGAATTCCTTCGGCGTGAACTTCTCGAGCGCGGCCTCGACGGCGCGCACGTCCTTGCCCGGCGCGAGCCCCGTGCGATTCGCGACCCGGAAGATATGCGTGTCGACCGCGATCGTCGGCTGGCCGAACGCGGTGTTCAGCACGACGTTCGCGGTCTTGCGGCCGACGCCCGGCAGGCTTTCGAGCGCTTCGCGATCGGCCGGCACCTCGCCGTCGTACTGGTCGAGCAGGATCCGGCACGTCGCGACCACGTTCTTCGCCTTGGTGCGGTAAAGACCGATCGTCTTGATGTACTCGGTAACGCCTTCCTCACCCAGCGCGACGATTTGTCGCGGGGTGTTCGCGATCGGAAACATCTTCCGCATCGCCTTGTTGACAGATACGTCGGTCGCCTGCGCGGACAGCATCACAGCGATCAGCAGCTCGAACGGCGTCGTGTATTCGAGCTCGGTGGTCGGATGCGGATTGAGGCTCTGCAGCGTTTCGTAGATCGCGCGTCGTTTGCTGGCGTTCATGGAGTGTTCTGGTCGGGCGGCGCGGACGGGCCGCCTTGGTCGTCGTTGCCTGCGTCGCTGTCGTTGCCGTTGCCACCCGTCGCCGCGGCTTCGGCGTCGCGCTGCGCCTGTTGCTCGGCGACTCGTTTGCGGCGGGCCTCGGCCGCGTCGATCTGCGCCTGGACGGCCGCGCTCACGCCTTCGGTGTTCTTCGGCCCGGCACCCTGCCCGGAGAGTTCTTCCTTCTTCTTGCGCGCGCGTTCGAGCGCGGCGGCGATGATCGCGCGTTTCTTCGCATCGGCGTCATCGGCGGCCGGTGCGGTGGCCGGCGTGCCGGGCTGCGGATCGGGCTGCGTCCCGGGTGGCGTGTCGGGTTGCTCCGCTGCGGGCTTCGCGGCACTGGCCGCGCGGCGTGCGGCGGCGCGCGCTTCGGCGGCCTCGCGTTCGCGGCGCTGGCGGGCGAGCCGCAGGTCATGGTGTTCGCGCGCGGCATCCGCCTGCTGCTGCGACCACGCGTCCCAGCCCGTGCGATCGCCGGTCACGGGCAGCATCGCGATGCAGTCGACGGGGCAGGGCGGCACGCACAGGTCACAGCCCGTGCACAGCGACTCGATGATCGTGTGCATCTGCTTCGGTGCGCCGACGATCGCATCGACCGGGCATGCCTGCATGCACAGCGTGCAGCCGATGCACAGGCTTTCATCGATGAATGCGACGGCGCGCGGATGCTCGCTGCCGTTGACGGGGTTCAGCGGAATCACCGGCTTGCCGAGCAGGCCCGCGAGGCGTGCGATGCCTTCGGCGCCGCCGGGCGGACACTGGTTGTAGTTCGCGTCGCCGGCGGCGATCGCCTCGGCGTACGGACGGCAGCCGTTATAGCCGCACTTCGTGCATTGCGTCTGGGGAAGCAGATCTTCGATGCGATCCGCAAGTGTTTTGGAGTCGGTCACGGTGACAACGGGCGCAGCGGCGCCGAATGGCTCTCGGCCGCGTCGGGCGCGGCCGGAAAGGTTTGCCAAAGCTCGATTATCGCCGATTTCCCGCATTGCGCTGGACGCCGTCTGTGCGCATAATCGAACCGCTTTTTTGCAGGGGCTCAGCAGGAGGGCGGCCGCACGCGGCGCGCCCGTTCCAGGGCGGCCGGCGCCGAGGCAGTGCGGGTGCCGGTCCGGATCACGCGGCTCACATAGCAAAACGCCACATGAATCAGCCAAAAATCAAAAGAGATCCTGAAGGTACGCGTCGCCGCATCCTGATGGCGGCAGCCGAAGAGTTCGCGAGTGGCGGGTTGTTCGGTGCGCGCGTCGATCAGATCGCGCGCCGGGCCGAAACCAACGAGCGCATGCTCTATTACTACTTCGGCAGCAAGGAGCAGCTGTTTACGGCCGTGCTCGAACACGCGTTCTCCGCGCTGACCGAGGCCGAGCGCGTGCTCGATCTCGACGGCGTCGCGCCGGTCGAAGCGGTCACGCGGCTCGCGCATTTCGTTTGGGACTACTACCGCGACCATCCGGAACTGCTCAGGCTCATCAACAACGAGAACCTGCACGAAGCGCGCTACCTGCACAAGTCGACGCGGATCCGCGAGATGATGTCGCCGATCGTCGCGAAGCTCGGCAACGTGCTGACGCGCGGCCAGAAGGCCGGGCTGTTTCGCACCGACGTCGATCCGCTGCGCTTCTACGTGACGCTGTCGGGGCTCGGCTACTACATCGTGTCGAACCGCTTCACGCTCGCCGCGACGCTCGGCCGCGACTTCACCGACACCGACGAGCGCGCGGAGATGGTCCGGATGAACACCGAGGTATTGCTCGCGTATCTGCTGCGACGCTGATGCGCTGACTCGCGGCCGCCGGATGCAAAAACGCCGCCGTGCGCAGGCAACGGCGGCGTTTTTTCGTCGGAACGCGACGCGTCAGGCGGCCTTGCGCGCGCGAACGGCTTTGGCGCGCGGGCTGCTGCTTGCGCGTTTCGCGGCCGGTGCGGCCTTGGCGGGAGCGGCGGCCGTGGCCGGTGCCTTCGTGCGCGTGCGCTTCGCCGCGGTGGTGCGCGATTCGGCCGGCGTGACGACGGTCGGCACGGCGGCGAGCGTCGTGGCCGCCGGCGCATCCGGACGATCCTTCGTCGCGCCCTGCTTCGGTTCCGGCGCATGCTCGCGGATGAAGTCGCGCAGCTGCGGATAGATGATCGTGCGCCAGCGGCGGCCCGAGAAGATCCCGTAGTGACCGCACTTCTCGGCGGTCAGGCTGCGGCGCTGGTCTTGCGGGATGCCCGTGCACAGCTCGTGCGCGACGTGCGTCTGGCCGCTGCCCGAGATGTCGTCGAGTTCGCCCTCGATCGTCATCAGCGCGGTCTGCTGGATGTCCTGCGGACGCACGCGTTCGCCTGCGACATCCCACGTGCCCTCGGCCAGCCGGAATTCCTGGAACACGACGCGAATCGTTTCGAGGTAATACTCGGCAGCCATGTCGAGCACCGCGTTGTACTCGTCGTAGAAGCGGCGGTGCGCCTCGGCGTCGTCCTCGTCGCCGCGCAGCAGGCTCTGGTAGAAATCCCAGTGCGATTGCGCGTGCCGTTCCGGGTTCATCGCGACGAAGCCCGTGTGCTGCAGGAAGCCCGGATACACCTGGCGGCCTTCGCCCGGATAGTTCGCGGGCACCGTATGGATCACGTTGTTCTCGAACCACGCGGTCGAGTGCTGCGTCGCGAGCGAGTTCACCGACGTCGGGCTGCGGCGCGCGTCGATCGGGCCGCCCATCATCGTCATCGTGAGCGGCGTTTCCTCGCCGCGGCTCGCCATCAGCGAAATCGCCGCGAGCACCGGCACCGTCGGCTGGCACACCGAGATCACGTGCAGGTTGCGCGCGCCGATGTGGCGGATGAATTCCTGGATGTATGCGATGTAGTCGTGCAGGTGGAACGGGCCGGTCTCGACCGGCACCATCCGCGCGTCGATCCAGTCGGTGATGTAGACCTTGTGATCCTGCAGCAGCGTGCGCACGGTGTCGCGCAGCAGCGTCGAGTGGTGGCCCGACAGCGGCGCGCAGACCAGCACGACCGGCTCGTCCTTCAACTGCGTGACGGCGTCGGCGTCGTCCGAATAGCGCTTGAAACGCAGCAGCCTGCAGAACGGTTTCTCGACGATCGTTTGCTCGACGATCGGGATGTTGTGGCCGTCCTTGACGATCTGATGAATGTTGAATTCGGGCTTCTCGTAATCCTTGCCGAGCCGGTACATCAGTTCGTAGGCGGCAGCCATCCGCGTCGCGCCGGGCATCAGCGAGAACGGGCTGGACGGATTAGCGAACGATTTGGAGGCGGCCTGGGCCCAAGCCGTGAGCGGGCTCAGCATGGCCCGCTGGAATTCATGCAGTTGGTAAAGCATGCAGACTACTCCCGCGTGGGGGACGGTGCGCAAGGGCGGCGTGGGGCGTCGCGGCGTGCCGTGGGGGTCAGCGGCCGGCCATGTTGCACTGCAGCCGGACAATCGCGTCGATCATATCGGACAACGATGGGTGGTGCAATGCAACATTTCCCCGATTTTTCATCAAAATTTTGCGATTTGACGTTCTCTGAAGAAGCCGCTCGCGCCCCCGTTCAGCGCCCCGTGGCCATCGCCGGCGCGGGCTGGCCGGCCGCGCGCGCCATCGCGTCCTCGTGGTGCATCAGGTTCATCGCGGTATGCACGAGCGCCACGTGCGAGAACGCCTGCGGGAAGTTGCCGACGAGCCGCCCGGCGACCGGGTCGTATTCCTCCGCGAGCAGCCCGAGGTCGTTCGACAGCGACAGCAGCCGGCTGAACAGGCGGTGCGCGTCGTCGATCCGGCCGAGCAGCGCGTAATTGTCGACCAGCCAGAAGCTGCATGCGATAAACGTGCCTTCGCCGGGCGGCAGGCCGTCGTCGTAGTCGGTCGTGCGGTAGCGCATCACGAGGCCGTCGTGCAGCAATTCCCGCTCGATCGCGTCGACCGTGCCGACGATGCGCGGGTCTTCCGGCGGCAGGAAGCCGAGCAGCGGCATCAGCAGCACGCTCGCGTCGAGTTCGTCGCTGCCGTAGCTTTGCGCAAACGCCTGCTTGCCCTCATGCCATGCGTTGTCGCATACGTCGGCGTGGATCTGCTCGCGCAGCGTGCGCCAGCGGTCGAGCGAGCCGGGCAGCCGGAACATCTCCGCGGACTTGATCGCGCGGTCGAACGCGACCCACGCCATCACCTTCGAGAACGTGAAATGGCGGCGCCCGCCGCGCGTTTCCCAGATGCCCTCGTCGGGTTCCCGCCAGATCTTCTCGAGATGGTCGAGCAGCGCACACTGCACGGACCAGACCGTGTCGTCGGCCTGCAGTCCGCCCACGCGCGCGAGGTGCAGCGCGGCCATCACCTCGCCGAACACGTCGAGCTGGAGCTGGTTCGCGGCGCCGTTGCCGATGCGTACCGGCTTCGAATCCTGATAGCCGGGCAGCCAGTCGAGCTCCATTTCCGGCAGCCGGCGTTCGCCGGCGATCCCGTACATGATCTGGATCTGCTCGGGCGAACCGGCCATCACGCGGCCGAGCCACGTGCGCCACGCGCGCGCCTCGTCGTAGTGGCCGCCGCGCATCAGCGCGAGCAGCGTGATCGTCGCGTCGCGCAGCCAGCAATAGCGGTAGTCCCAGTTGCGGTTGCCGCCGATCTTCTCGGGCAGCGACGTGGTCGGCGCTGCGACGATCCCGCCGGTCGGCTCGTACGCGAGCGCCTTCAGCGTGATCAGCGACCGGCGCACGGCGGGCGCGTAGCGGCCCTGCACCTGGCAGCGGCCCGACCATTCGAGCCAGTAGTTCTCGGTGCGCGCGAGCATCGACAGCGGATCGCGCGCGGGCGGCAGCCGCAGGTGCGACGCCGCATAGCTGAGCGAGAAGGGCACGCGCTCGTCGGCGCTCACGGTGAATTCCGCGAGCGTATGGAGGTTTTTACCGGCGAGCGGCACCGGCGTGCGCAGCACGACGGTATCGGGGCCGGCAATCGCCTTCATGCCGTCCTCGCGGGTCAGTTGCGTGACCCACGGGACCGAGAAGCCGTAATCGAAACGCAGCACGAGTTCCATGCGCATCTTCATCGTGCCGTGGCGGCCGACGACGATCCGCACGAGTTCGGACCAGCCGTTGCCGGGCGGCATGAAGTCGATCACGGTGACGGCGCCGTCGGCGCTTTCGTAATCGGTTTCGAGAATCAGCGTGTCGCCGCGATAGCGGCGGGTCGTGTGCGTGATCGCGGCGTCGGCGGCCGGCGCGAGCAGCCAGCGGCCGTGCTCGGGCGTGCCGACGAGCGCCGCGAAGCAGGCGCCCGAATCGAAGCGGGGCCAGCACAGCCAGTCGACGGAGCCGTCTTTCGCGATCAGCGCGGCGGTGTGGCCGTCGCCGACGAGGGCGTAGTCTTCGATCAGGGCGGGCATGGGCAGGCGATCCTTGGTTTCGAGTTCACAATGCGGACGGCGGCGGCCGAACTTCACGTGCCGGCACCCCGCCCCGTATACTCGGCCGGGCGGCGGAGCGCAGGTACGGCAGGCGTTTCGTCCTATCTCAACACTTGAAGCGACTCGATGCAAGGAGGATTCAATGCCCAACCGTTTACGCGAGCATGACGCACGCGCTTCGACACGAGGGTTCCCGCTTAGGCTCGCTCACTGGATGAAAGGTTTCGCGATCGTGCTCTCCCTGTCCGCGACCCACGCATTTGCGCAGCAATCGCCCGCCGCGGCCGACGGCGTCTACAACCTGCTCGTCGGCACCTATACGGGCGGCGGCAGCGACGGGATCTATGTTTACCGCTTCGATACGAAAACCGGCAGCGTCGCGCCCGTGTCGTCGGCGAAGACCGTGAATCCGTCGTACCTGTTGCCGAGCCGCGACGGTCGCACTGTCTACGCGGTCAACGAGCTTCCCGGCGACGACGGACCGGCGACGCAGCGCGGCGGCGTCAGCGCATTCCGCTTCGACGCGAAGACGGGCGCGCTGACCTTCATCGACCGCGTGTCGTCGGAAGGGAACGATCCTTGCTATCTCGCGCTGTCGCCGGACGGCAAATACCTCGTGACGGCCAATTACTCGGTCGCGGCGGATCCGGGCGGCAGCTTCGCGGTGTTTCCGCTGCGCGACGACGGCGCGGTCGGCCAGGCCGTGCTGACCGTGCACCATGAAGGCACGGGCCCCGTGAAGGGCCGTCAGGACGGCGCGCACGTGCACTCGACGGTGTTTTCGCCGGATGGCCGTTATCTGTTCGTGCAGGATCTCGGCGCGGACAAGATCTACGGCTACCGCTACACGGTGGACGGCAGCCGCGGCCTGATCGGCCCGACCGACACGCGCTACACGCCGGTGAAGGCCGGCTCGGGCCCGCGTCACATGGTATTCGGCGCCGACGGCCGGTTCGCGTACGTGACGAGCGAGCTCAACGCGTCGGTCGAGGTGTTCGGTTACCACGACGGCAAGCTGACGCCGGTCGAGACCGTGCCGATGACGGCGCCCGGCTTCAAGGGCAAGGTCGGCGGCGGCGCGATTCACCTGTCGCCGGACGGCCGCTTTCTGTACGTGAGCAACCGCGGCGACGCGAACGACCTCGTGATCTACGCGGTGAACAAATCCGATGGCCGGCTGAAGAACGTCGGCCGCCAGTCGAGCCTCGGCAAGACGCCGCGCGAGTTCCTGATCGATCCGACCGGCAAGTGGCTGATCGTCGGCAACCAGGACAGCGACACGTTCTACGTGTTCAGCCGCGATGTCGAAACGGGGCAGCTCGGCGCGAATCCGCAGAAGGTCGCGGTCGGCAAGCCGGTCGACTTCAAGCTGGTGCCGGTGCAGTAAATGAAAAAGGGCGCTGCCGATGCAGCGCCCTTCGTGTTCCGGGGCAGCCGATTGTGCGGGGTGTCCGCGCCGGCCGCCGTGCTCAGTCGGCCGCGGCCGGGACGAGCACCTCGCGGCTGCCGTTGATGCCCATCGCCGATACGAGCCCAGCCGCTTCCATCTGCTCGACGAGACGCGCGGCGCGGTTGTAGCCGATGCGCAACTGCCGCTGCACCGACGAAATCGACGCGCGCCGCGTGCGGACGACGAACGCGACGGCTTCGTCGTACAGCGGATCGGCTTCCGCGTCCGGCGCTTCGCCGAACAGGTCCTGCGTCGCGCCGTCGGCGGCCGGGCCCTCGAGGATCCCTTCCTCGTACTGCGGCTCGCCGAACTGCTTGAGGTACTCGACGATCCGGTGCACTTCCTCGTCGGCGACGAACGCGCCGTGCACGCGCTGCGGATAACCCGTGCCCGGCGGCAGGAACAGCATGTCGCCCATCCCGAGCAGCGATTCGGCACCCATCTGGTCGAGGATCGTGCGCGAGTCGATCTTCGACGACACCTGGAATGCGACGCGCGTCGGGATGTTCGCCTTGATGAGGCCGGTGATCACATCGACGGATGGACGCTGCGTCGCGAGAATCAGGTGGATGCCGGCCGCGCGCGCCTTCTGCGCGAGGCGCGCGATCAGCTCCTCGATCTTCTTGCCGGCGACCATCATCAGGTCGGCCAGCTCGTCGATCACGACCACGATCAGCGGCAGCGTCGACAGCGGTTCCGGATCGTCGGGTGTCAGCGAGAACGGGTTGCCGATCTTCTTTTCCTTCGCTTCCGCGTCGCGGATCTTCTGGTTGAAGCCGGCAAGGTTGCGCACGCCGACGGCCGACATCAGCCGGTAACGCTTCTCCATTTCGCCGACGCACCAGTTCAGCGCGTTCGCCGCGAGCTTCATGTCGGTGACGACCGGCGCGAGCAGGTGCGGGATGCCTTCGTAGACCGACAGTTCCAGCATCTTCGGGTCGATCATGATCAGCCGCACGTCCTCGGGCGTCGCCTTGTACAGCAGCGACAGGATCATCGCGTTGATCGCGACCGACTTGCCCGAGCCCGTCGTGCCCGCGACGAGCATGTGCGGCGCCTTCGCGAGATCGGTGACGACCGGACGGCCCGTGATGTCCTTGCCCATCGCGATCGTCAGTTGCGACGGTGAATGCTGATACTCGCGCGAGGCAAGAATTTCCGACAGGCGGATCATCTGCCGTTTCGCGTTGGGCAATTCGAGGCCCATGCAGGTCTTGCCGGGAATCGTCTCGACGACGCGGACCGACGTGAGGCCGAGGCCGCGCGACAGATCCTTCATCAGGCCGACGATCTGGCTGCCGCGCACGCCGAGCGCGGGTTCGATCTCGAAGCGCGTGATCACGGGGCCAGCCGATGCGCCGACGACCGTCACCGGGACCTTGAATTCCTGCAGCCGCTGTTCGATTACCTGCGCCGTCTGGGCGAGGTGTTCCTCGGTGATCATTTCGACGTCGTCGGACGCGGGCTCGAGCAGGTCGAGCGTCGGCAGTTCGACGTTGAATGCCACCGGCGCGTGGAATTCGAACGCGTTCGGGCGCGGCTGGCGCACCGGGGTGTCGGGGGCGGCTGCGGCTGGCTCGGCCGGTTCGGTTGCGTCGGTGGCGGTTGCGTAGGCTGGCGGGGCAACGGGAATCGCCGGCGTGGGCAGGCCCGCTCCGGGGATGGTTACCGGCGGCTGCGAGGCTGTGATCGGTGCGGCAGCCGGTGTTGCGGAGACATTCGACACGGACCAGCTCGCCGGCGATGCGGCGGGGGCGGGCGGCGTTACGAACGTCGGGGTTGCGATTGCCGCAGGCGCGGAAGCGATCGACGAAGCTTGCGTCGAGGTTGTTGCGCCGATGGGCGTCGGCGATCCGACTGCGGGGACAGGCGAGCTGGTGACCGAGGGAGCGGAAGTCGCCGGGGCCGTGCTCGTTGGGGCAACTGCGCCGGTTGGCGTTGCCGTCACGACGGAAACGGCAGGCGGCACGGGCAGGCTGGTTGCCGGCTGCGGTGCGAATGCGCTGGATGTGCCGGCTGCGTTGAATGCCGTGCCGGTCGACGAGGTTGCCGTGTTGATCGGAAGTGTCGACACCGGCGCGGAAGGTTGTGCCGCGATCGAGCCGGACGTGAAATTCACGGGCGTCGCGGTAGCGGTTGCCTGTGTTGCAGCCGGTGCGGGCTCGTTAGCGGTCGAACCGACTGCCGAAGCCGAAGCGCCGGTCATCGACGGTGCGACGGCGGGTGCAACGGTTGAGGCAGGCGTCGATGCGCGGGCGAACGAACCGTAAGTCAATCCCGTGACACCGGCCGGCGCCGCCGACGCGACGGATGCAACGGTCGATGCCGATGCGGCTGGCTGCGAAAGCGAAGCGGATGCCGTGCCGGTCACGCCGACCGATGAACCCGCAGCGGTGACAGGTGCAATGCTCGATGCGGACGCGGGTACCTGCGCAGTCGAACCATGGGCGGTGCCGACGAGCGGCGACGCAGCTGCGGCCGAAGTCATCGGTGCTGCGGCAAACGGTTGAACTGCCGACGATTTCGGCAATTCCGCGGAGACGGTCGTATTGGTCGCCGCAGGTTGCACCGTCGGCGGAGTCGACGGCGTCCGCGCCCAATCCGTCGCGGGCGTGGCGCCTGGTGCGATCGCGGACAGCGGTGCCGCCGGTTCCGTCGCGACCGGTTTGGCCGCTGGCGCTGCTGCACTCGATGCAGCCAGTGCCGACACTGCCGCAAGCGGCATGGTCTCGGAAATTGCGTGCGCCGACGTTGCGGCGATCGACGAAGAGGGGAGGGCAGCGAACGGCGCGATGCCCCCGGCCGGTTTTACGTCGGTGTGCGCATCGGCGGTGCCCTGCGGCACACGGGCCGATGCGGGGCGATCGATGGCAGGAGCCGGTTGCGCGTCGTACTCGTCGTCGGAATCGACCGACGCAGCCGGGTCGCTTGCGGCGATATCGTGAAGCGCTCCACCGTCCGGTTGCGCGGAGGCGGCATGGGCAGGCTCCGATTCGGTTGCGCGCGTCGTCGACGCGGCGAGTTCGTTCCCGGTCGATACGTCGAATGCGGAAACCGACGTGCTGTCGAGGTCTTCCCACGGAGCGAGGTCGACGGGCGCATCCAGCGACGGCGCGGGCGCGGTCCCGAATGCCTGCGCGGCGGGTGCCTCGCCGACGTGTGGGATCGGGTGGTCGGCGTGATGTGCCGACGAGGCCTCGTCAATGCCGGGGCTCGACAGCGTGCGCGGTGCGGCGTCGTCGAGCGCCGTGGCGCCCCAGTCGGCAATCGACACGTGGATAGCGGGTTCTGCCGGCATGAACGCGTCCAGCACGATCGGCGCGCTGTCGTCATACGCCGGTGCGGCATCGTGTTCGACCGGCGTACCGGCGTCATGGGCCGCGATGTCGTGCGTTGCCGCGGCAAACCCGTTCGACACGGCTGCCGATGCCGGCGCGGCAATGCTGCCCGCAGCCGTCGCCACACCGGCCGCGGTTGCGGCTGCGGCAGCCGCATCGGCCGCCTGCGCACCGCCCAGCGTGGCCCATTGCGCAGTGCTGGCCTCGATCGAACGCAACGTGTCGTGAACGCTCGGCGCCGGCGTGATCGGCGCCGCGGGCTTTTCCGTCCATGCATAGAGCGGCGCACGCGCCGGTGTTTGCGGCGACGGGCGGCGGCGCGCCGTGTCCGGCGGCAGGCCGGTCGCGGCCGTTCCAGTGACCGGGCGCACGGGCGGGCGGGGCGGCGGCGCGCTGGCCGGCCGCGGTGTGACCGTGGCACGCGGTGTAGCCTGCTTCAACGCAGCGGTGGCCGGTCGCGCGGCGGTCGGCCGCGGCCGGACGGGTTCGAAGCCGACGGGAAGCGGGGCCGGATCGGGGCGCGGCACGTGCGTGTTCGCCGCCGCGCGCGCGAGGCTGGCGGTGCTGCCGGTCGTGGGCGGCGGCATCGCGCTGGCCGGGATCGGCGCGGGCGGTGTCGGCACGCGCTGGGTCGCGGTCGGCTTCAGCCAGCCCGACGGCGCGACGGGTTCCGCGAGCGGACGCGCGGGTGTCTTGCTGCGCGGCTTCGGCCGCGCCTGCGGGTCGGGTTTCCACAGCGTCGGGCGCGAATACCGGCCGTTCTGGCGCGGCGCCATCGAGTTGACGGTATGCGCGGTGGTCGGCTGCACGATGTCGTCATCGCGATGCAGCGCGCTGCGCGGCAGGTCGGCGATGCCGCGCGCGTCGTCGTCGCCGCCGTCGCGCGACAGCTTGACGCCGAACGACGTGTCGACCCACGCGGAGAACTGCCGCCAGCCGATGCCGGTCAGCCAGGGCAGCCCGGCCAGGAACAGCACGACCATCGCGACCGGCGTGCCGATCGGGCCGAGCACGTGTGCGAAGCCGGCCGAGAACGCATGGCCGAGCGCATCCGTGTCGGGGCCCGACAGCGGGCTCGTCAGCGTGCAGCTTGCAACGAACACCGCGGCGAAGCCGAGCCACAGGCGGATCGAACCGCGGCCGACGAGCCCGCCGCCGCCGGGCAGCATCGCCTGCACGAGACGCCAGAAGAGAAGGAGGAACCAGACGGCGGAGATGCCGAACCAGCCGAAGACAACCGTGTGCATGCTTTGAAACAGGAGTGGGGAGGGGCGCGCGGGGCGCGACCCGCCGAGTTTAACCGGCCGGCGAACAAGACTCTAACGCGGCATGAATTCGATTCACGCCGCGCGACGCGTGTGCGCGGCACACGCGCGTGGCGCGCAACGCGAAGGCGGTCGGTCGGCCTTCGCGCGCGCCGTGCATCAAGGGCTCCGGTGCGTGAAGGTCAGCGTGGCGCCGGCATCGGTCACGATCTGCAGCTGCTGCGGCTCGCGCATCTGCACGCCGGTCTTTGCGACGTGGGCGAGTGCGTCGAGGTACGCGTGTTCGAGCTGGCCGCCGAGCGTATTCGGGCAGGCCATCCGCGTGCCGGCGAGCGGCCCGAAGCTCAGCAGGCCGTTCTTGATCGCGTAGGTGCCCATGTAGCGGTTGCAGCCCGAGAACCCGCTGGCGTTCCGGATGCCCGATTCGGTCGACAGCGCGAGCTTGATCGGTTCGCCGTTGTCGCCGTGCGGGATCGTGCGTTGCGTGCCGTCGGCGTTCACCCAACTGGTGAGTTCCCAGCTCGTATCGTCGAGCAGCTGGACGGCGGCCGGGTTGTACGGGTCGGGCGCGGGGGCGGCGGAATCGGGATGGGTCGGCATCGCGCAGGCGGCGAGAAGCGTGGCAAGCGTCAACGCGCACAGCGGCGCGCGCAACGGGCGAAGCAGGCCGGTGCGTGCGCGTGCGGCTGCGGACAGGTGGGACATGAGCCTCGTTCCTCATCGGATTCTGATCAAGGCGTAAGAGTAACGCACCCGCGCCACGGCAGGCGAGCCGACACTTCACACGTGAAAACGTTCGCGGCCCACCCGCGAGCCGTTCGAGGCCGGCCATCGACGCGGCCAAACGCGCCAAACCGGCGCCGTGGCGCGTGTTAACATCGATGCCGTTTTCGTCCTCCACCAGAAGCGGGAAATCACATGCAGATCGGTCAGCGGCTCGGTACGCCGCTTTCACCCTCGGCCACGCGCGTCATGCTGCTCGGCGCCGGCGAACTCGGCAAGGAAGTCATCATCGCGTTGCAGCGGCTCGGCGTCGAAGTCGTTGCGGTCGACCGCTATCCGGACGCGCCGGGCCACCAGGTCGCGCATCGCGCGCACGTGATCGACATGACGGACGCCGCCGCGCTACGGGCGCTCGTCGAGACCGAGCGGCCGCACCTGATCGTGCCCGAGATCGAGGCGATCGCGACCGACGCGCTCGCGGCGATCGAGGCGGCCGGCCTCGCAGAAGTGATCCCGACCGCGCGCGCGACGCAGCTCACGATGAATCGCGAAGGGATTCGCCGGCTCGCGGCCGAGGAGCTCGGCCTGCCGACGTCGCCGTATGCGTTCGCGGATTCGTTCGAAGCGTTCAGCGCGGCCGTCGTGAAGATCGGCATGCCGTGCGTCGTGAAGCCCGTGATGTCGTCGTCGGGCAAGGGGCAGTCGGTCGTGAAGACCGAAGCCGACGTGAAGTCTGCATGGGACTACGCGATGGCGGGCGGGCGCGTGAACCACGGCCGCGTGATCGTCGAGGGCTTCATCGATTTCGAATACGAGATCACGCAGCTGACCGTGCGCGCGATCGACCCGGCGACGCTCGGCACGCGCACCTACTTCTGCGAGCCGGTCGGCCACGTGCAGGTCGCGGGCGACTATGTCGAGTCGTGGCAGCCGCAGCCGATGAGCGCGGTGGCGCTCGAGAAGTCGCGCGAGATCGCACACAAGGTCACCGAGGCGCTCGGCGGGCGCGGATTGTTCGGCGTCGAGCTGTTCGTGCGCGGCGACGACGTGTGGTTCTCCGAGGTGAGCCCGCGGCCGCACGATACGGGCCTCGTCACGCTCGCATCACAGCGCCAGTCGGAATTCGAGCTGCACGCGCGCGCGATTCTCGGGCTGCCGGTCGATCCGGCGCTCGGTACGCCGGCCGCGTCGGCCGTGATCTACGGCGGGCTCGACGAGCGCGGGATCGCGTTCGAAGGCGTGCGTGACGCGCTCGCGGTGCCGGGCGCGGACCTGCGCCTGTTCGGCAAACCGGAAAGTTTTGCGAAGCGGCGCATGGGTGTCGCGCTGGCCACCGGCGCGACCGTCGACGAAGCCCGCGAACGCGCGAAGCGCGCCGCCGCGGCCGTCCGGCCCGTGTCGGCCCGTTGACGGAACAAGGAGAGGACGATGGTGCCGATGTGGCTGCGTATCGGAAAACTGGGTGTCGTACTGGCGCTGGCCGCGAGTCTCGCGGGTTGCGGCGTCGCGGCCGCGCCGTGCCGGGTCGCATCGGCCGGGCTCAAGATCGTGCCGCTCGTCGGCCATCTCGCGGCCGCGCCGACCGACGCGTGTGCTGACGTCATCGATCCCTGACAGCGCGACCCGACGCGACACCGACAATAACCGCGCGCCCTGTGAAGGCGCGTTTCCACCCGTCTCGTGAGAGGACCTGCATGATTCGTCAAACCCTCGCCGCGCTCGCGCTTGCCGGCACCGCCGTTTCGGTCGCGCATGCCGCGCAACTGACCGTCGAGGAAATCGACGCCGATTCGCGCCAGATGACCGTCTACCAGTGCGCGAACCAGAAGCAACCCGTGCGCGTGTCGTACTGGCTTGCCGGCAACGGCCAGAGCTTCGCGCTCGTGCCGGTCAACGGGCGGCAGATGCTGTTCGTCGATACCGTGTCGGCGTCGGGCGCGCGCTACCAGGCTGGCCGTTATACGTGGTGGACGAAGGGCAAGGAAGCGACGCTGCGCGACGAGATCGCCGACCAGAACGCGCCGCCGCTGCTCGGCGACTGCGTACAGGTCGAGAAGAAAAAGAAGAAGGGCTGAACGCCGGGCACGATCGCGAATCTTGCACCGACGGTGCTTGCCGGCGGCCGGCTGCCGGATCTGAAGCCCGGCATCCGGGCCGGCAGCGGACGTCCGGGCAAGATTAATTGGCGATCGGACCCCGGATATCACTCCTTGGTCGAACGGGATAGCCTGACCGGGCCGGCCGTCGACCGCGCGGGGCCTTGCCGGCCGCCGCGCGAACCACCGTTGCGGCCGTTCGCGGCGTTGTCACGGACAGATGGCCGCGCAGTGCTACAATACGCCCCTTTCCGCCGGCATTCGCGCCGAACGGAGTCCGCACGGCCTGATGCCCGGTGTTCGAATTGAGCCGGTCCCAAGCGCCAGAGCGGCGCCGCGCGGCGCGCCGCGGCTCCGTCTACTTCCGAATTGTGATGAGCGCAGGCCCGGCTGGCCTGACGCACGATGTCCCCGCCGCGCCTTTTGAGCGAAACGCCACCATGTCCGATTCTGTCGCCAAGCCCGTCGACGCAAACTTCGATCAATTCGGCCTTGCCGCCGATATCCTGAAAGCCATTGCGGAGCAGGGTTATACGACGCCGACGCCGATCCAGGCGCAGGCCATTCCGGTCGTGCTCGCCGGCCGCGACGTCATGGGCGCCGCGCAAACGGGTACCGGCAAGACCGCGAGCTTCTCGCTGCCGATCATTCAGCGCCTGCTGCCGCAGGCCAGCACGAGTGCGTCACCCGCGCGCCACCCGGTGCGCGCGCTGATCCTCACCCCGACCCGCGAACTTGCCGACCAGGTCGCCGCGAACGTGCACGCCTATGCGAAGCACACGCCGCTGCGCAGCGCGGTCGTGTTCGGCGGCGTCGACATGAACCCGCAGATGGCCGAACTGCGCCGCGGCGTCGAGGTCCTGATCGCGACGCCGGGCCGCCTGCTCGACCACGTGCAGCAGAAGACGGCGAATCTGGGCCAGGTGCAGATCCTCGTGCTCGACGAAGCCGACCGGATGCTCGACATGGGCTTCCTGCCCGATCTGCAGCGCATCCTGAACCTGCTGCCGAAGGAGCGCCAGACGCTGCTGTTCTCGGCCACCTTCTCGCCGGAAATCAAGAAGCTCGCGTCGACCTACCTGCGCAACCCGCAGACGATCGAGGTCGCACGCAGCAACTCGACGAACGCGAACGTCACGCAGATCGTCTACGACGTCGCGGAAGGCGACAAGCAGGCGGCCGTCGTGCAGTTGCTGCGCGATCGCGGGCTCAAGCAGGTGATCGTGTTCTGCAACAGCAAGATCGGCGCGAGCCGGCTCGCGCGCAATCTGGAACGCGACGGCGTGGTCGCATCGGCGATCCACGGCGACAAGACGCAGATCGAACGGATGCAGGCGCTCGACGCATTCAAGCGCGGCGAAATCGAGGCGCTCGTCGCGACCGACGTGGCCGCGCGCGGCCTCGACATCGTCGAGCTGCCGGCCGTGATCAACTTCGACCTGCCGTTCAGTGCCGAAGACTACGTGCACCGGATCGGCCGTACGGGCCGCGCGGGTGCGACCGGCGACGCGCTGTCGCTGTGCAGCCCGAACGAGCGCAAGCAGCTCGCCGATATCGAGAAGCTGATCAAGCGTCCGCTCGAAGTGCAGACGCTCGCGCTCGACAAGCCGGCACGCCAGCGTCACGACGACCGCGGCAGCGAGCGCGGTGGTGAGCGCGGCGGCGACCGTAGCGGCGATCGCAACAGCGAGCGCGGTGGCGAACGCGGTGGCCGGCGCGAGCGCGACGAGCATCGCGGTGCGTCGGGGCACCGGTCGGCCGGTTCTTCCGAGCGTGGCAGCCGTCCCCGTCGTCATGAAGCGCCGGTCGACGATTTCTTCCTGAAGCCGTATGAGCCGTCGGCGCAGGCGAAGCAGGCGGACGAAGTGCAACACGCGCACCAGCCCGAGAAGAAGGGGCCGAAGCGCCAGGTTGCCGCGCTGCTCGGCGGGTTCGGGATGCCGCGCAAGCCGTCGGCGTAAGTTCGGCGAGACTGGCGAGGCAGCGCGCGAGCGCTGCCGGAGAAGCGGGTGCATGCGATGAGCATGTGCCCGTTTTTCATTGGGGCCGTGGTTTTGTGAGGGATCGGGAAAGGGCGCGGGGTGCCGGCGAGCGATGCAACCGGTACGCGAGCGGCCATCGATCGCCGCGAAATCGGCTCGGAGCGAGCGTTAGCCGGCCAACGGCCCGAAGCGCCGCGCCCACGCAGCCGTCGCGGCCGCGTAGAACGCATCCAGCGTCGTGCCCGCCAGCGCGCCATCGGGCGCGAGGCCCAGATGCGCGGCCGCGGCCTGCAGCGCCGGCAGCGGATCGTCGCGTTCGAGCGCGGTGGCGCCCGTCTGCTTGCTGAGCTTCTCGCCGTTTGCATCGACGACGACAGGCACGTGCAGATACCGCGGCGTCGGTACGCCGAGGCTGTGTTGCAGATGGATCTGGCGCGCGGTCGAATCGAGCAGGTCGGCGCCGCGCACGATGTGCGTGATGCGCGCGTCGGCATCGTCGACGACGACCGCGAGCTGATAGGCCCATTGCCCGTCCGCGCGCTTCAGCACGAAATCGCCGACGTCGGTCGCGAGGTTCTGCGATTGCGTGTGCTGCCAGCGGTCGTCGAACGTGACGATCGCATCGTCGCCGTCCGGCACGCGCAGCCGCCACGCGCGCGCGGGCTTGCCGTGCAGGCCGGTGCGGCAGGTGCCGGGATACGCGAGTGTCGTGTGGCGCTCGTGCGCGGCGCGCAGCGAATCGGCGATTTCCTTGCGCGTGCAGCCGCACGGATAGACGAGCCCCGCCGCGACCAGCCGCTCGAGCGCGACCGTGTACGCGGCATCGCGCGTGCTTTGCCAGACGGGCGGTTCGTCGGGCGTCATGCCGAAATGCGCGAGCGTCGCGAGGATGTCGTCGGCAGCCCCCGGCACCGTGCGCGGACCGTCGAGGTCCTCGATGCGCACGAGCCATGCGCCGCCGTGCGCGCGTGCATCGAGCCAGCTCGCGAGCGCGCCGACCAGCGAGCCGAAGTGCAGCGGACCGGTGGGCGACGGCGCGAAGCGGCCGCGATAGCCGTTCATCGGAACTCGGCGCGCCGTGCGGTTACGCGGCGCTGGCTGCCTGCGCGCAGGCCGGGCACGACTTGCCGGGCACGTAGCTCGGCGATTGTTGCGCATCCGGCGTGACGACCGCGCGGCACGCGAAGCACGTGACGTTCTCGGTGGGCTGGAGTTGCGGGTTCAGCGCGGTGCGATAGTCGAACACGAAGCAGTCGCCGTGATAGTGCGCGCCGCCAACTTCCTCGAAGTACTTCAGGATCCCGCCTTCGAGCTGATACACGTTGTCGATGCCGATTTCCTTCATGTGGATCGCGGCCTTCTCGCAGCGGATGCCGCCGGTGCAGAACGAGACGACCGTCTTGCCTTCGAGATCGGCGCGGTTCGCGTCGATCACTTCCGGGAATTCGCTGAACTTGTCGATCCGGTAGTCGAGCGCGTCGTCGAACGTGCCGACGTCGACCTCGAACGCGTTGCGCGTGTCGAGCATCACGACCGGGCGGCCCGCGTCGTCGTGGCCGCGGTCGAGCCATGCCTTCAGCGTGCGTGCGTCGACGAACGGCGCGCGGCCGAGTTCCGGCTTGATCGCCGGCTTCTTCATCGTGATGATCTCGCGCTTCAGGCGCACGAGCATGCGGCGGAACGGCTGCGAGTCGGACAGGCTTTCCTTGAACTGCAGCGTCGCGAACTTGCCTTCGAACAGCGGATCGTGGCGGATGTACGCGATGAACGCGTCGGCGGCTTCGCGCGTGCCGGCGATGAACAGGTTGATGCCTTCCGGCGCGAGCAGGATCGTGCCGCGCAGGCCGAGTTCGTTGCAGCGGGCGGTGACGAGCGGGCGCCATTGTTCGGTCGCGTCGAGCGACACGAAGTGGTAGGCGGCGAGGTTGACGATGGTCATGATGGTCCGACGGGAAAACGGCCGCGGCCGTGCGGCGGGCGCACGGCGGCCCGCAAAAAAGGGTGCGAAGCCGGGGCGGAGATTCGAAAAACCGTATTATCCCGCAAACCGCGCGCGCATCGGCATCCGGCCGTTTGGCGGGTGACGCGACGCGTCGTCGCGCGTATCGGCCGAACGGCCGGCGCGGGGATTTTTTGGGCAGCCTGTGCGGCGGGGCGGCTACAATAACGCCCATGTCAGATCCTCGCTTCGTCCATCTCCGCGTTCACTCCGAATTCTCGATTGCCGACGGCATCGTGCGTCTCGACGACATCGTCAAGGCGGCGGCCGCCGACGGCCAGGGCGCGCTCGCGCTCACCGATCTCGGCAACGCATTCGGTCTCGTCCGTTTCTACCAGGAAGCCCGCGGCAAGGGCATCAAGCCGATCGCCGGCTGCGACGTCTGGATCGCCAATCCGGACGATCGCGACAAGCCGTCGCGGCTGCTGCTGCTCGTGAAGGACAAGGTCGGCTACCTGAATCTCTGCGAGCTGCTGTCGAAGGCATGGCTCACGAACCAGTATCGCGGCCGCGCGGAACTCGACGCGAGCTGGCTCGACGGCGAGCTTGCGCAGGGGCTGCTCGCGCTGTCGGGCGCGCAGCAGGGCGATATCGGGCTCGCGCTCGCGGCAGGCAACGACGAAGCCGCGCGCCGTCACGCCGAGCGCTGGGCGAAGGTGTTTCCGGGCGGCTTCTACATCGAGCTGCAGCGTTACGGCCAGCCGGGCGCCGAGGCGTATATCCAGCAGGTCGCGACGCTCGCTGCGTCGCTGCAGCTGCCGGTCGTCGCGACGCACCCGACGCAGTTCATGACCGACGACGATTTCACCGCGCACGAGGCGCGCGTGTGCATCTCGGAAGGCGACATGCTCGCGAACCCGCGTCGCCAGAAGCGTTTCACGACCGACCAGTATTTCCGCACGCAGGACGACATGGCCGCGCTGTTCGCCGACCTGCCGTCCGCGGTCGCGAACACGGTCGAGATCGCGAAGCGCTGCAACCTGAAGCTCGAGCTCGGCAAGCCGAAACTGCCGCTGTTCCCGACGCCGGACGGCATGTCGCTCGACGACTACCTGGTCCAGCTGTCGAAGGAAGGGCTCGAGACGCGGCTCGCGCAGTTGTATCCGGCCGAAGCCGAACGCGACGCGCAGCGCGAGACGTACTACAAGCGCCTCGAATTCGAGTGCGGGACCATCACGAAGATGGGCTTTCCAGGCTACTTCCTGATCGTTGCGGACTTCATCAACTGGGCGAAGAACAACGGCGTGCCGGTCGGCCCGGGCCGCGGCTCGGGCGCCGGTTCGCTGGTCGCGTACGCGCTCGGCATTACCGACCTCGATCCGCTGCGCTACAACCTGCTGTTCGAGCGCTTCCTGAACCCGGAACGCGTGTCGATGCCCGACTTCGACATCGACTTCTGCCAGCACGGCCGCGATCGCGTGATCCAGTACGTGAAGGAGAAATACGGCGCGGACGCCGTGTCGCAGATCGCCACCTTCGGCACGATGGCCGCGAAGGCGGCCGTGCGCGACATCGGCCGCGTGCTCGACCTCGGCTACATGTTCACCGATGGCATCGCGAAGCTGATCCCGTTCAAGCCGGGCAAGCACGTGACGATCGCCGACGCGATGAAGGAAGAGCCGCAGCTGCAGGAGCGCTACGACCACGAGGACGAAGTCCACCAGCTGCTCGATCTCGCGCAGCGCGTCGAAGGGCTCACGCGTAACGTCGGGATGCACGCGGGCGGCGTGCTGATCGCGCCCGGCAAGCTGACCGATTTCTGTCCGCTGTACACGCAGGGCGATGACGGCGGCGTCGTCAGCCAGTACGACAAGGACGACGTCGAAGCCGTCGGCCTCGTGAAGTTCGACTTTCTGGGTCTCACGACGCTGACGATCCTCGACTGGGCCGAGCGCTACATTCGCCGCCTCGATCCGTCGAAGGCCGACTGGTCGCTCGCACAGGTGCCGCTCGACGACGCCGCGTCGTTCCAGATCCTGAAGAAGGCCAACACGGTCGCGGTGTTCCAGCTGGAAAGCCGCGGGATGCAGGGCATGCTGAAGGACGCGCAGCCCGACCGCTTCGAGGACATCATCGCGCTCGTGTCGTTGTACCGTCCGGGCCCGATGGACCTGATCCCGAGCTTCTGCGCACGGAAGCACGGCCGCGAGAAGGTCGACTATCCGGATCCGCGCGTCGAACCCGTCCTGAAAGAGACCTACGGCATCATGGTCTATCAGGAGCAGGTGATGCAGATGGCGCAGATCATCGGCGGCTACTCGCTCGGCGGCGCGGACTTGCTGCGTCGCGCGATGGGCAAGAAGAAGCCCGAGGAGATGGCCAAGCACCGCGAGATCTTCGCCGAGGGTGCGGCGACGAACGGCCTCACGCGCGAGAAGTCCGACGAGATCTTCGACTTGATGGAGAAGTTCGCGGGCTACGGCTTCAACAAGTCGCACGCGGCCGCGTACGCACTGCTCGCGTATCACACCGCGTGGCTGAAGGCGCACCATCCGGCCGAATTCATGGCGGCCAACATGACGCTCGCGATGGACGACACCGACAAGGTGAAGATCCTGTTCGACGACTGCGCCGTGAACAACCTCGCCGTGCTGCCGCCGGACATCAACCAGTCGCATTACCGGTTCGAACCCGTCGCCGAAGCCGACGGCAAGCGCTCGCGCACGATCCGCTACGGCCTCGGCGCCGTGAAGGGCAGCGGCCAGAACGCGATCGAGGAAATCCTGCGTGCCCGCGAGGAAAAGGCCTTCACCGACCTGTTCGACTTCTGCGAGCGGATCGACCGGCGCGTCGTCAATCGCCGCACGGTCGAGGCGCTGATCCGCGCCGGCGCGTTCGATTCGCTGAACCCGAACCGCGCGCAGTTGCTCGCGTCGGTGCCGCTCGCGATGGAAGCGGCCGACCAGGCCGAGGCGAACGCGATGCAGGCCGGCCTGTTCGACATGGGCGCCGAATCGCCGCACGCGCATGCGCTCGTCGACGAGCCCGCGTGGGACGACAAGCGCCGCCTGCAGGAAGAAAAGGGCGCGCTCGGCTTCTACCTGTCCGGCCACCTGTTCGACGCGTATCGCGACGAGGTGCGCCGTTTCGTGCGGCAAAAGGTCGGCGACCTGAAGGAAGGGCGCGACAAGCTGGTCGCGGGCATCATCGCGTCGCTGCGCACGCAGATGACCCAGCGCGGCAAGATGCTGATCGCGCTGCTCGACGACGGCTCGGGCCAGTGCGAGATCACGATCTTCAACGAACAGTTCGAGGCGAACAAGGCGCTGTTCAAGGAAGACGAACTGCTGATCGTGCAGGGGCAGGCGCGTAACGACGCATTCACCGGCGGCATCCGTTTCACGACCGACACGGTGATGGATCTCGAACGCGCGCGCAGCCGTTATGCGCAGGCCGTGCGGCTGACGATGAACGGCAACGCCGACGCGGCCGAGCTGCGCCGCGTGCTCGAGCCGCACGTGTCGAAGGACGATCCGGCGGCCGCGAACGCGGTCGAGGCGCCCGCGCCGCGCGGTGGCGGGCGCGATGGCGGCCGGCGCCCGCAGGCGCCGCTGCCGAACGGGCTCGCGGTCCAGATCCACTACAGCAACGCGCGGGCACAGGGCGAAATGCGTCTCGGCGACGCGTGGCGCGTGAAGCCGAGCGACGTGCTGCTCGCGGAACTGCGCGCGGCGTTCGGCGGCAGCATCGTCGAAATCACGTACTGATCGCGCCCTCACCGAGCGGCTGTCGCGATACGCGGCCCGTCGCATCGCCATCGTGCGGTGCGGCGGGCCGTTTTCACGTCTGCGGGTAATCGGGTCTTGGGGCTGCCGTCCGGACGCTATACAATCCGGCGCTAGCCGCACGGTCGCGGCGCCGGCCGCGGTTCATCCGGCGGGCGGCGCCGGTATTGCGCGCATAAACGGGGGCGGATCGGTGCAGCGCGCGGCAGCCTGCACCAAGCCGTCCCGGAACCGGATGCCGTGGAACGGCCCGTCGCGACGATAAAAGACTGACAGTCACCACATGACCATGGCCAATGGGAACCCGACGCAGCGGATCCTCGTGATCCGGATTGATTTTCTGGGCGACATGCTGTGCACGACGGCGTTCCTCGGCGCGCTGAAGGAGCGTTGGCCCGGCGCGGAACTGCATGTGGTCGCGAACCGCTACAACGCGGCCGCGCTGGCCGGAAACCCGGACGTGCACAAGATCCACACCTACGTGTACAGCCGCCAGTGCGAACGCAACGACCGTCCCGGGCGGATGCGCGCGCTCGTCGACCGGCTGCGGCTCGTCCGTCGCTTGCGTCGCCTGCGGTTCGACCTCGTGGTCGTGCCGAACGGCGGCATGCATCGCAGCAGCATGCAGTTCGCGCGCCAGCTCGGCGCGAAGGATTGCCGCTGGCACGATGCCGAAACCGAATTCGACGATCGCAAGCCCGAGCACGTCGCGCAGCGGCCCATGTGTCATGAAGCGCTGTCGGGTTTCCGGCTCGTGCCCGAACTCGGCCGCGCCGATCTCGACCGCCTGGAACTGTCGGTTCATCCCGATCGCACGCTGCAGGATGCGTGGTATCGCCTGCTCGGCGAGCGCACGAAGCCACGCGTCGGGCTGTTCGTGTCGAACAAGGCGGTCGAGCGCCGCTGGCCTGCGGACCGCTGGCGCGACCTCGGCGAGCGGCTTGCGCCGTTCGCCGACGTGATCGTGTTCCGCGACCCGGCCGTTCGCGATGCCGCCGAGGACGATGCGTGGCGCGATGTGAGCGCGCGGCATGTCGCGCCGTCGTCGGTCGCCGAACTGGTGGCCGCGGCGAGCCTGCTCGACACGATCGTGTCGGCCGACAGCGCACCCGTGCATCTCGCGTCGGCACTCGGCGTACCCGTCGCCGCCCTGTTCGAAGACCGTCCCGAGAAATACCTGCGCTGGCATCCGCTTGGCGTGCCGCACGTGATCCTGCGAGCCGGCACGACCGTCGACGCGATCGATGTCGACGCGGTCGAGCGCGCAGTGCGTCATCTGCTGACGCAGGCCGGCCATCGCGACGAGCCGGTGGCCGACACGGGTCGTACGCGTTCCGCGGCGGCTGCGGCGCCCGCGATCATGACGATCGCTTCGTAGCGCCGGAAGAGCCCTGCGCACAGCCACAGCGCCGGCGCGCGGGCACGTGCCGCACGGCGTGCCGCCGGCGGGGCCTCATCAGGGCAACGGCACGACCGGTTCGCCATGCCGCGCCGGCTGCGGCAAAATCCTGTACATTGCCAGCCTTGTTCAGCCAGCCAGACCGATCGCCGTGGCCCTGTTTTCCTCTGCCCGCCCGCCCAGAACCATCCTCGTTGCCGCGCCGCGCCGTATCGGCGACGTGCTGCTGACGACGCCGCTCGTGCGCTCGCTGAAGGCCCGCTGGCCGGATGCGCAGATCGACATGCTGGTGTTTCGCGGCACCGAGGGCGTGCTCGAGCACAATCCGGACGTGCGGCGCGTGATCGTCGTCGCGCAGCGCGCGGGAATCCGCGAGCGGCTGCGCGATGCGCTGTCGATGTGGCGTCGTTACGATCTCGCATGCGCGGCACTGAGCTCCGACCGGCCGCGTTTCTATAGCTGGTTCGCGGGCCGCAAGCGGGTCGGCCTCGTCGATCCCGACCGCGTCACGTGGCTGACGCGGATGATGCTGAACGGGATCGCGATCAATCACCACGAATCCGCGCATACGGTCGTCAGTACGCTCGCACTCGCGCCCGTGATCGGCATCGAACCGGTGTCCGAGGTCGTCGCGCCCGGCATCGGCGACGATCCCGCGCGGCGCGCGCGCTTCGACGCGTGGCTCGCGGAGTCGCCGGCGATCCGCGACGGCAAGCCGCTGGTCGTCCTGCATCCGTATCCGATGTTCCGTTACAAGCAATGGCGGCTCGACGGGTGGGTCGAGATGATCGGCTGGCTGCGCGAGCACGGCTTCGCGGTCGCGCTGTCTGGCGGCCCGGCCGACGGCGAGCGTGCGTATGCGGAGCAGGTCGCGGCCGAAGCGGGCGGCGACGTGCTGAACCTGGTCGGCCGCCTCACGTTCGGCGAAAGCGCGGAGCTCGTGCGGCGCGCGCGGCTCTTCATCGGGCCCGACACCGGCGCGACGCACGTCGCGGCCGCGACCGGTACCGACACGATCGCGCTGTTCGGCCCGTCCGACCCCGTGCGCTGGGGGCCGTGGCCGCAGCACTGGCCCGCGACCGAGAATCCGTGGCCGCTGCGCGGCTCGGGGCGGCACGGGAACGTGTGGCTGCTGCAGGGGGAGGGCGATTGCGTGCCGTGCCGGCACGAGGGCTGCGAGCGCAAGGTCGACAGCCACAGCGACTGCCTCGACCATCTCGGCGCGCAGCGCGTGAAAGCCGCGGCGGCCGAGATGCTCGGGCTGACTCCGCCGGGCACGGCCGAAACCGTCGTCGACACGTCGCGACTGCATCGCGCCGGATCCGACTGACGGCCGACACCACTGACCACCGACGCGCGAAAACCGCGCGTTTTTTCTTCGTTCGCAGGGGGCTGGTTTCGCGACGAGCCGTGCGGCTCGCTCGCTTTGACGGCGGCGAAGGCGGAGGCGCTCCACTGCCGCCGAAGCCGGCGGCAGCAGAGCGTATGCCGTTGCGTGTTATGCGCTGCGCCGGATCGCCGACGTCTCGCGCGGCAGCGCCTCGCTGCGTGCGCCGCAACCGAGCAGGATGCCGGCCAGCAGCACGATCAGGTGGCCTTCGGCGAAATCGAGCAGCAGCGAATTCGCGAGACTGCCGATCGCGAAGATCGCGAGCCAGGCGAGCAGCAAATGCTGCGAGCGCGGATCGAGCGTGCGGCTGCCGCGCGCGATCTGCACGATCAGGTTGATGAACAGCAGCACGCCGAGCGAGCCGAGCTGCACGGCCATCAGCAGGTATTCATTGTGCGGGTTCGACGTGAGCTGGCCCTCGGCCGCCGTCTTGCCGGCCGTGAGCCTCTCGAATTCGGATTCGAGGCCGCCCGCGCCGTAGCCGATCACGGGGCGCTGGCGATACAGCTCGAGCCCCTTCTTGTACCACTCGAGGCGCAGCCCGGTCGACGTGGCCGCGTCGCTCTGCCGGTATTGCTGCACTTCCGTCACGACCTTCGTGAGGCGGCCGTTGTGAATCGTGCACGCGGCGACCACGAGCGCGACACCGCACAGGACGAGCACGCCGGCGGCGAGCCCCGCGCGCAGCGCCGATTGCCGGCGCAGCAGCAACACGAAACGCACGGCGACGACGAGGATCAGCAGCAGCGCGATGACCTGGCCCGTGCGCCCCTGCAGCATCACGAACACATTGACGAGCGACCACGCGGCGACGCCCGCATACGCAATGCGGGACAGCGTCGAGCGGGCCGCCAGCGCGAGATCGGCTGCCTGGTAGAACAGCAGCGCGCCGAACATGCCGGCGGCGATGTGGTTCTTGAACACCCAGGCGCGCGACAGCGGCAGTTCGGTCGCGTGCGCGGGCCCGATCGAGGTCAGCCCGAGATAGTTGGTCGTCGACAACAGCAGGATCACGCACAGCGTGCCGAACCAGCAGCGCCGCACGATCGGCGCCCAGTTCGAATGACGGAACGCGAGCACGGCGAATGGCAGCAGCAGCAACTTGTCGTACTTGGCGACCCAGTTCCACGCCTTGTTGTGCGGCGCGACCGTGTACGTGACGCTGACGGCCAGCGCGGCAAGGATCAGCAGCGCCGCGAGCGAAGCCGGGTCGGTGACGAACGAGCGCAGGTCGCGCCAGAATTCGGGGGAGATCACGAGCGCGGCGGCGAACAGCCCGCAGAAGACGTTGGTCAGCGCGGTCGAGACGGGCACCATGCAGAGCGCGGCGACGGCGAATGCGCGGGCGGCGGTCAGGCGCCGCGAGGCGGGAGCGGAAAACGAAAGCATCGGAACCTGTCGAATGAACGAATGCGGCTTGCGGGCATCGTGCTGCGCGCCGCGCGTCCCGGCGGGAGACCCGGGACGAACGGCGCAGTATACGCGAAGCAGGGGGTGTTTCCGTGCAGTTTTCGGGGCTCGATCAGCTGAAGGCGCGCTTGATCCGCGAGCGCAGCAGCGCGCGTTTCAGGCGCCCTTCGACAGCCGGCGTATCGAGCGTGACGCGCGGGCCGGCCGGCTCGCCGCGATGCAGGTAGTAGCGGTCGAACGTCGCCTGGGTCATGCCCCATTTGTTGAGAAACTGGCGGCGGCCGTCGTTCTTGACGATCTTGCCCGTGCTCTTCTGCTGGAAGTGGTACACGAGGCTGTCGCCGACGCCGATGAAGATCCGGCAGCCGGCGTCCCAGCATTTCATCGAGAAGTCGTTGTCGCTGCTCATGCCCGGCGACAGCTCGCTGCTGTAGCCGCCGATGCGGTTCCACCAGTCGCGGTGCACGAGCGTCGGCGGCCAGGTCGAGCCGAGCCAGTCGGCGCGCGCGAGCCGCGGGGTGGCGTCGACGAGGCCTGCCGCGTCGAATTGCTCGGCGTCGCGGCCGAAATTGCTGACGACGACGCACGGGTTGCGCGTGTCGACCGGCTCGACCATCGTGCCCGACAGCATGAAGAGGTCGGTCGGCATCTGTTCGATGCGGCGCACGAGCGCCGCGTCCCAGCCGGGGCAGCAGTACATGTCGTCGTTCATGTAGACAACGTAGTCGCGCGTCGCGCGCGCGGCGGCCAGGTTCACCGCATGGCAGATGCCGATGTTGGTCGGCGACGCGGTGTGCTCGATGCCTTCGCTGCGCACCCAGTCGAGCGTGCCGTCCGAGCCGTCGTTCACGTGCACGATGATCTGGTGGTCGTACGCGGAGTGGCGGCGCAGGCTGTCGACGACGAGCTTGAGGTACGGCAGGTTGTTCCAGGTCGGAATGATGATGGAGAACATGGCGGTCGGATTCGGTGGTCGTCGTGGCGGGCGGCGCGCGGCGCGGCGTCTCGGGCGGGCACGCGCGGCGCGGGCAGCCCGGTATTGTAACGCCGGGCCGGCCGCGTGCCGGCGGCACGCGGGGCGGGCGTTCAGCGCGTCGGTTCGTGCCCGAGCTTCAGGAAGCGGTAATACACGGTTTCCGCGTTGAACACGGCGATCATGAAGCCTGCGCGGCCGTCGAGGAACCCGCGTCGCAGCACGTAGGTGCGCACGAACGCCCAGGCGCCGCGCGCGAGCGCCTTGCCGAAGCCGCCGCGCTGGCCGGCCGCGCGGCGCTGGCGCGCGCCGGCCGTCGAATACGCGTCGAGCTTGCGCACGACGGTTTCGAAATCCTCGTACGAGTAGTGCATCAGCTTGCCGGGCAGGCGCTGCGCGGCGGTATCGAACACGAGGCGCTCGTGCACGAGATCGTCCGAGAAACGCGCCGCACCGCGCCGGAACAGGCGCGGCACCCAGTCCGGATACCAGCCGCTGTGATGGATCCACTGGCCGCAGAAGCTCGACAGCCGGTCGAGCGCATAGACCTGCGCGGCCGGTGCGCGGATCGCATCGCGGATCGACTGCGCGAGCGCCGGGCTGACGACCTCGTCGGTATCGATCGACAGGATCCAGTCGGTGCCGAGCGCGTCGAGCGCGCGGTTCTTCTGCGGGCCGAAGCCCGGCCAGTCGCGCTCGACGATCACGCGCGCGCCGTGCGCCTGCGCGATCGCGACGGTGTCGTCGGTGCTGCCGCCGTCGATGACGACGACATCGTCGGCGAACGACAGCGCATCGAGGCACTGCGCGAGCCGCGCGGACGCGTTGAGGGCGATGAGGGCGACGCCGAGGGAGGGTTCAGCCATGAAATCGTCGGAAAGGCGGAGAAAACGGTGAGCGGCAGTATACCCGCGGCCTGGCTGCGGGCCCCATCGGCCATGGCCGTGCCGGCGGGGGCGGTGCGGCTATAATGTTGGGCCCTTTGAGGCACCCGCCCGACAGGGGCGAAATCCCGGGCGGTCACGCGCCGGGTGCCGCATCGCGGCTCAAGAAGGATTGCCTTGGAAACCCAGAACACTCTTCGCAAACCGATGGACGGCACCGGCACCTCGCCGGTCACGGTTCTCAAGCGCCTGTGGCCGTACATCCGGCCGCTGATCGGCATCGTGGTGCTCGCCGTGATGACGATGGGCGTCGTCGCGGCCACCGAGGCCGGCATTCCGGCGCTGCTCAAGCCGCTCCTCGACCACGGCTTTGGCGCGCACGGCAGCGACAACGCGAAATGGTACGTGCCGATCGCGGTGATCGGCCTCGCGCTCGTGCGCGGCGTATCGCAGTACGCATCGAATTACCTGCTCAACTACGTGTCGAACCGCATCCTGCTGCAACTGCGGCTCGAGATGTTCCAGCGGATGCTCCACACGAGCGCGTCGTTCTTCCAGCGCGAGACCGCGAGCACGGTGATCAACGCGATCGTGTTCGAGGTCAACCAGATCCTGTCGGTGCTGACCAGCGTGATGGTCACGCTCGTGCGCGATTCGCTGACCGTGATCTTCCTGCTCGGCTACCTGTTCTACCTGAACTGGCGGCTCACGCTGATCGTCGCGGTGATCCTGCCGGGCATCGGCTGGCTCGTCAGCAAGATCAACCGCCGCCTGCGCCGCCTGAACCGCGAGCACCAGACGCTGACCAACGAGCTGTCGTACATCGTCGAGGAGACGGTCGCCGGCTACAAGGTCGTCAAGGTGCATAACGGCGAGACGTACGAGATGGACCGCTTCACCGCGATGAGCAAGCGCCTGCGCGGCTACGCGATGCGCATGACGATCTCGGGCGGCCTCGCGCAGCCGCTCACGCAGTTCCTCGCGTCGATCGCGCTCGCGGTCGTGATCACGATCGCGGTCGTGCAGTCGACGAACGACCAGACGACGGTCGGCGGCTTCGTCGCGTTCGTCACGTCGATGCTGCTGGTGATCTCGCCGCTCAAGCACCTGATCGATGTCAACCAGCCGCTGCAGCGCGGGATGACCGCCGCCGAGCTGATCTTCGGGCTGATCGACGAGCCGTCCGAGCCGCAGGGCGGCGGCCGGCCGCTGCCGCAGGCGCGCGGCGAGATCGAGTTTCGCGGCGTGACGTTCGACTACGGCGCGGCCGAGCGGCCGACGCTCGACCGCATCTCGTTCAAGGTCGCGCCGGGCGAGATGATCGCGCTCGCCGGCCCGTCCGGCAGCGGCAAGACGACGCTCGTGAACCTGCTGCCGCGCTTCTTCGACCCGACCGGCGGTGCGATCCTGGTCGACGGCGTGCCGGTTGCCGACTACGACCTCCACGCGCTGCGCGGCCAGATGGCGATGGTCAGCCAGGACGTCGTGCTGTTCAACGACACGATCGCCGCGAACGTCGCGTACGGGCAGACGCCCGACCGCGCGCGCGTGCAGGCCGCGCTCGAGGCCGCGAACCTCGCCGATGCGGTCGCCGCGATGCCCGACGGGCTCGACACGCTCGTCGGCGGCAACGGGATGCGGCTGTCCGGCGGCCAGCGTCAGCGGCTCGCGATCGCGCGTGCGATCTACAAGGACGCGCCGATCCTGATCCTCGACGAGGCGACGTCGGCGCTCGATTCGGAATCGGAACGCCACGTGCAGGCCGCGCTCGAACGGCTGATGGAAGGCCGCACGACGCTCGTGATCGCGCACCGGCTGTCGACGATCGAGCGCGCGGATCGCATCCTCGTGCTCGAGGCCGGCAAGATCGTCGAAGAGGGCAGTCACGACGAACTGCTGCGCCACGGCGGCCTGTACGCGCACCTGCACCGGATCCAGTACCAGCAGCAGGCGGCCTGACGCGCGCCGTGCGCATTTGCGTCATGCACCGTGTGCTAGTCTTGATGAGGCAGGTCCAGTCGTTTCGTCCGACCTGACAACATGGAGGGAAGGCACAATGAAGAAGATGCACAGCATGATGCTGGCCGCGCTGATCGCGGCGAGTTTCGCCGCGCCGGCCGCGATGGCGCAGGATCACGACAACCACAACGACCAGGGCGACCACGGCATGCAGCGTGGCCACGGCCCGAAACGCCCGCCGCCCGGCCAGATGCGTCATGAGGACGACGTGCCGCCGCGCTGGGCCGACCAACCGCGCCGCGAGTGGCACAAGGGCGACCGGCTTCCCCCCGAGTTCCGCGATCGCCAGTACGTGATCGACGACTGGCGCGGCTATCACCTGAGCCCGCCGCCGCGCGGCTATCAATGGGTTGGCGTCGGCGGGGATCACCTGCTGGTGCAGATCGGTTCCGGCATCGTGCTGCGGATCGGCGACTGACCTTGCCGATTGCCCGGCACGTATCGCGATGCCGCGATGCGCGCCGGGCAGCCGGCCCGCCGCATCACTTTGCCGCCGTCGCGCGGCGAAACCAGCGCCGCTCGATTCTCGACATCACCCAGCACACGCCCAGCGCACATACGGTGCCGAGCGCGACCTCGCCCAGCCGCATCAGCGGAATGTCCCACAGCGGGCCGTTGCCCGGAAACAGCAGCACGATCGTGGCGGTCACGCCGCCAAGCCGTGCCGCGCTGCCGACGTTCAGGCACCAGCAGCAGACGATCGTGAGCGCCACCGCGAGCGCATAGGCAACGAGGCGATCGCCGCCGAGCGCGGCGCCCGCGAAACCGAGCACGCCGCCGATCATCGCGCCGATGAACTGGTCGCGCGACAGCGACATCGTGTCCGAGTAGTTGTGCTGCGTGACGGCGATCGCGGTGACGGCCGCCCAGACGGCCTGCTCGGTGTGCAGTGCACGGCCGATCACGAAGGCGAGGCACGCGCCGCAGACGGCCTGGATGGCCATCAGCACGCCTTGCGTGAGCCGTTCGCCGAAGGTCAGCCCCTTGAACAGATCGAAGATCGACTGCTGGATCTGCTGGCGGGCTTCGTTGAGTGTCCTGATCGTATTCATCGTGAGTCGGCCAAGAAGCGGATAACGGCGGCGCGCCGCCTTCAGTGCGCCTGTTCGGGCGATGCGGCGGCCGCTTCGTCGGCGGCCGCGTCGCCGTTCTCGACACGCGTTTCGGGCATCACGAGCCAGACCAGCAGCACCGCGAGCGCGCCGGCGCCCGCGAGCCCGAAGAAGCTGACCGCGTTGCCGAAGTGATCGGCGACGTAGCCGGCCGCGGCCGTGCTGAGCGTCGCACCGATCCCGGCCGCGAGCCCGAACAGCCCGATGCACAGGTTGTAGCGGCCCTTGCCGCCCGCGACGTCCGCCGCGATCAGCGGCAGCATCACGCCGAACACGGCCGCGCTGATGCCGTCGAGCATCTGCACGGGCACGAGCAGGTACGGGCTGCTCACGCCGGCGAACAGCAGCGCGCGCACCGGCAGCGCGGAGAAGCCGAGCAGCAGGATCGGCCTGCGCCCCCAGCGTTGCGCGGAGCGGCCGACCCACGGCGACAGCATCGCGACGATCGCCTGCGGCACGATGATGCATGCGGCGATCACGAGCTGCACGTTCTCGCCCATCCCGGCCGTGACTTCACCGGCCGCGAGATTCAGCATCGCCGCGTTCGACAGGTGGAACAGCACGACGCACGCCGCGAAGATCAGCATCCGGCGGTCGCGCAGCAGTTCGAGCAGCGTTTCGCGCTCGCCGGCTTCGCCGTGGTCGACGTGATCGTCGGGCTTCGACGATTGCGGTATCACTTCGTGCGTCGGCTGGATCATCGCGAGCGCGAACAGCGCGGGCAGCGCCAGCACGGCGGTCAGCCAGAACACCGCGCGCGCGGAGAAATATTCGCCGGTGAGCCCCATCAGGCCCGCCGCGACCGCGCTGCCGATCGACGCCCAGCGCGCGTTGCGGCCGAGCCGGTCGCCGAGGTCGGCGCGGCCGACGAGCGAGAACGAGATCGCGGCCATCGCCGGCACGAGCATGCAGCTCGCGAAACCGTGGAACACCTCGGCGGCGATCACCGGCACGATCGTCGGGCTCGACGCGAGCAGCACCGCGGACAGGATGATGGCCACGATCGCCCACGCGGCCGCGCCTTTCTTGTTCTTCAGCGCATCGACGGCCGCGCCGCCCGGCACCTGGCTGACCATTGCGCTGATCGTGCCGATCGACAGCACCATGCCGATCTCGCCCTGCGTCCACTTGTGCGACGCGAGGTAGGACGCGATGAACGGACCGAACCCTGTTTGAACGTTTGCAACGAAGAAGTTGAGCCAGTCGAGGGACCGGAGACTGCGTACGCTGACGGAATGCTTGATCGTCATCGGGCAACACTCGCAGACGAAGCCGGCGCCGGGGCAACAGGCGGCGAGACCACGATGATCGGCTTGTCTGCCGCGTACGGCGGCGACGCCTTGATCTGCGCGTCGTTCAGGTCGAGCTGCGGATGCAGTGCCTTGTCGCGCGTGACGAAGCGCAGTGCGCCCCAGCTCGCGGCGATCGAGCGGCGGTCGGTATTGACGAGCCCGCCGAGGTCGAGCACGACGGCCTGCGGTTGGGCGCCTCGGTCGATCAGCACGTCGACGATGCGGCCGATCTTCGTGCCGTTCGGGCGCTCGACATCGCTGTCGAGCATCGGCAGCCGCGTCGCGGGCGAGGCCGCGGCCGAGCCCGACAGCGGCACCGCCTTCGGCCGCGCGGCCGGCGGCAGGTCGCCCGACGGCACGTCGAGCACGATCGGCTCCTGTTTGCCGCCGGGCGTGAAGCGGAACACGTTCCACGGGAAGATGACCTTGCGGTCGCCGACGCCCATGAAGCCCTGCAGGTTGACGGTCATCTCGCGCGGCTTGCCGCCCGCGTCGACCACCATGTCGACCGCGCGGCCGATCACCTTGCCGTTGCGGCGCGCGACTTCGCTGTCGAGCAGCGCATGGATCTGGGTGCGGTCGATCGGGCGCGTCGCGACGAGCGGCGCGGGCGGCGGCGGGGGCGGCGTCGGCGTTTCGGGGCGCTGCACGGGCTTCGGCCGTGTCACCTCGCGGTGCGGCTTCTTCGGCGCTTCCGGTTCTTCCGGCTGCGTCGGCGCCGGCACGGGCGGCATCGTCAGCGGCTCGCCGGCCGTTTCCTCGACAGGCTCGACGAGCGCCTCGCTGATCGGCGCGGGCGGATTCTGGGTCGGCAGCAGTCCACAGCCGGACAGCAGCGCGGCGGCGGCGAGAATCAGGAAGACCGTCGAGGACGGAAACGACTTGCGGGATGCGGGAAACGGAAGTCCGCCGCTCATTGACACTCACTCCATGGGTCGGGGGCGGCCCTAGGGCACGCGGCTGGCGATGGATGGCGGGTGCGGGCGGCGCACCACGCGAGGTGAGAGTTTAACGTGTCTTGCTTTCAGGACCGATTTCGATGGCCTGTTGGAGGCGGACTGTCGGGAAAAGGTAGGGATCGGCGCGGTGCGATTCGTGGGAGTCGGTACGGGTGGCGCGGGTGCCGAGCGGCGGGGGCGGAGAGAGAGGGCGCACGCCGGCGCCTCAGACGGCGCCGGCCTCGCCCGCCTTCAAGGCGGACAGGCGCGGGCGCCGCCCGATACGGCGAGAGGCCGGAAAATCAGGCGTCCGGATACCACGCGTCGGTGAATTCGCTGACCTTGACGTCGGTCAGTTCCGGCCGTGCGGCCAGCCAGCCGCGCACGATCTCGCGATCGGCGTCGGTCGTCGTACCGCGCGGTGCGCCGGAGATCACGTAAGCGCCGATGCCTTCGTCCGCGGATGCGACGGTCAGGAGCCCGTGCGCTTCGACGAAATCGATGAACGCGTCGATCAGCTCGCCGCGTTCGAGGTCGGTCAGCTCGTTGCGGTAATGTGCGGTTGCGTTGAACGCGAGTTCCTGGAATTCGCCGATGTGGAGTTTCTTGCGCTGGCGGCGGTTGTGGCCTTGGCTCATGGTATGTCGTGAATGCGAAAAGGGGTGTGAAAGGGCGGCGGCGGGTGCGGACGCGGCGTGCGCGAGCGACCCGGGCGCCGCATCGAAGCGCCGCGCGGCAATGCCGGCGGCGGGATGGGCGGAACCTTACATCAGCACGATATCGTACTGCTCCTGGCTCAGGTTCGATTCGACCTGCAGCGATACCGGCTTGCCGATGAAGTCGATCAGCATCGCGAGATGCTGCGACTCCTCGTCGAGGAACAGGTCGATCACCTGCTGCGCGGCGATCACGCGGAATTCGCGCGGGTTGAACTGCCGCGATTCGCGCAGGATCTCGCGCAGGACGTCGTAGCACACGGTGCGCGACGTCTTCACCTGGCCCTTGCCCTGGCAGGTCGGGCATGGTTCGCACAGCACGTGCGCGAGCGATTCGCGCGTGCGCTTGCGCGTCATCTCGACGAGACCGAGTTGCGAGAAGCCGTTGACCGTCACGCGCGTGCGGTCGCGCGACAGCGCCTTCTTCAGCTCGGACAGCACCGCGTCGCGATGCTCGGCGTTCTCCATGTCGATGAAGTCGATGATGATGATCCCGCCGAGGTTGCGCAGCCGCAGTTGCCGCGCGATCGTGTGCGCGGCCTCGAGGTTGGTCTTGAAGATCGTGTCGTCGAAGTTGCGTGCGCCGACATAACCGCCCGTGTTGACGTCGATCGTCGTCATCGCCTCGGTCTGGTCGATCATCAGGTAGCCGCCCGATTTCAGGTCGACGCGGCGCGACAGCGCGCGCTGGATCTCCGTCTCGATGTTGTACAGGTCGAACAGCGGCCGCTCGCCCGTGTAGTGGTGCAGCTTCGGGGCCACGGCCGGCGTGAACTCGGACGCGAATTCCGCGAGGCGCTGGTACGTCTCGCGCGAATCGACCTGGATGCGCGTCGTGTCGTCGTTCGAGAAATCGCGCAGCACGCGCTGCGCGAGATCGAGATCCTGGTACAGCAGGCTCGTCGCCGGCAGCCGCTGCGCAAGCCCGACGATGGTCGCCCAGGTCTTGCGCAGGTACGTGACGTCGCCGGCCAGTTCGTCGGAGGTGGCGTCCTCGGCGATCGTCCGCACGATGTAGCCGCCTTTCTCGTCCGGCGGGATCACGGCCGTCAGGCGCGCACGCACGGCCTCGCGCTCGGCCTCGCTCTCGATCTTCTGCGAGATGCCGATATGCGGCTCCTGCGGCAGGTAGACGAGCGTGCGGCCCGCGATGCTGACCTGCGTCGACAGCCGCGCGCCCTTCGTGCCGATCGGATCCTTGATCACCTGGACCATCAGCGTCTGGCCTTCGAACACGGTCTTTTCGATCGGCTGGTGCGGCGCGCTCGACTGCGGCTCGCCCGCGATGCGCGGCTGCCAGATGTCGGCGACGTGCAGAAACGCCGCGCGCTCGAGGCCGATATCGATGAACGCCGACTGCATGCCGGGCAGCACGCGCACGACCTTGCCGAGATAGATGTTGCCGACCCGCCCGCGCGACAGCGTGCGCTCGACGTGAAGCTCCTGCACCGCGCCTTGCTGGACGAGTGCGACCCGCGTTTCCTGCGGCGTGAGGTTGATCAGGATTTCTTCGTTCATGGTGGGATTCAGAAGGCGACACGCGCCGCACGCAGCAGCGCGGCGGTCTCAAAGAGGGGCAGACCCATGATACCCGAATGGGAACCGTCGATCCGCTCGATGAATTCGGCGGCGCGCCCCTGGATCGCGTACGCACCGGCCTTGCCGAACGGCTCGCCCGTTTCGACGTAGCGCGCGTAGGCGTCGTGCGACGCGGCCGCGAAGCGCACCGACGAGCGCGACAGCGCGGGCGGCAGCAGTTCGCCGCCGGCATCGATCACGGCGACGGCGGTCAGCACCGCGTGTTCGCGGCCCGCGAGGCGCGTCAGCATCGCGAGCGCATCATCGGCGTCGGCCGGCTTGCCGAGGATCGCGCCATCGATGGTCACGGTCGTATCGGCGACCAGCACCGGCGCGGCCGGCTTGCCGCTCGCGACGAGGCGCGCACGCGCGGCCTCGGCCTTCGCGACGGTCACGCGCCGCACGTACGCATCGGCGGCTTCGCCGGGCAGTTCGGCCTCGAGCGCCTCGGCGTCCTCGTCGGGGCGCGGCAGCAGCAGCTCGAAGCGTACGCCGATCTGCTGCAGCAGCTCCTGGCGGCGCGGGCTTTGCGAAGCGAGGTAAAGGGTGGGGAAAAGCGCGGGGGACGTGCTGGACGGCATGGTGTCGTTATCTCGGTGAGCGCGCGCGGCGCGCGTCTCGAGGACGACACGTCATGCGCGGTGATAGGGGTGATTCTGCGTGATGCTCCACGCCCGGTAAAGCTGTTCGGCGAGCAGCACGCGCACCATCCCGTGCGGCAGCGTCATGCTCGAGATGCGCAGCAGCACGTCGGCGCGTGCTTTCAGTTCCGGATCGAGCCCGTCGGCGCCGCCGATCACGAATGCGACGTCGCGGCCGTCCTGCTGCCAGCCGGGCAGCGCCTGCGCGAGCTGCATCGTGGTCCAGTCGCGGCCGCGCTCGTCGAGCGCGACGAGGCGCGCGCCCTTCGGCAGCGCGGCCTCGATCTTCTGCCGCTCGGCTGCCATCACGCTGTCGGCGCTACGGCCGCCCGAACGCAGTTCGGGCTTGATTTCGCGCAACTCGATGCGCAGCTCGGGCGGCATCCGCTTCGTGTATTCGTCGAAGCCGGATGCGATCCAGCCCGGCATCTTGTGGCCGACCGCGAGGATGAAAAGCTTCATCGGGACGATTCGTGACGACTTAGCGGCGGCGGGCGGCCGTTTTGCGCGCCGGGCGGGCTGCCGGTGCTTCTTCCTCGTCGTCCTCGTCTTCGCTTGCGGTGGCGAAGCCGTTCGTGCCCTTGCCGCCGCCGAGCTTCATCCGGACAGGCTTGTCTCCCCAGATTTCCTCGAGGTTGTAGTACTGGCGCAGGGCCGGCTGCAGGATGTGCACGACGGCGTCGCCGCAGTCGACGAGCACCCATTCGCCGGTGTCTTCGCCTTCGGAGCTGACGACGTCGCCGCCGGCTTCCTTGACCTTGTCGCGCACGTTCGACGCGAGGGCCTTGGTCTGGCGGTTGGAGGTGCCCGAGGCGACGACCACGCGGTCGAACAGTTCGGTCAGGTGGCTGGTGTTGAACACCTTGATGTCTTGCGCCTTGACGTCTTCGAGGGCGTCGACGATCACGCGCTGCAGTTTGCGAATATCCATGGAATCAGGTGTGGTAGAGGCGATGTTGAAGAATATAGGCCCATACGGCGGCCGGCACATGCTCGGCCGACGCGTCGGGCATTTGCGCATGGCGCGCGATGCATTCGCGCAGGTGCGCGCGGATGTCGGTCGCGGCAATGTCGAACGCGAGTGCCGTGTCGATCAGCAGGCTGCCGGCCGGCGTGGCCTTCAGCACGTCGGCGCCGGCCTGCCGCGCGGCGATTTCCCGCGCGACGTCCGGCGGCGCCGCGCCGAGCTCGAAGCCCGGTCGCGTCGACGCGCAGATGTGCGCGTAGTCGAACAGCTTGCGCCAGTCTCGCCACGTGTCGAGGCGCACGAGCTGGTCGGCACCGATCAGCAGCGACAGCGACGCGTTCGGGCCGATCCGCTCGCGCCAGCGCGCGAGCGTGTCGACCGTGTAGGTCGGGCCGGCGTGCTCGATCTCGTCGGTCGCGACGGTCACGGTCACGCCCGGCAGCACGAGCGCATCCGCGGCCGCGCGCGTCATCGCGAGCCGGTGCTCGGCGGCCGACACGTCGCGCTTCTGGTACGGCTGCCCGGCGGGCAGCAGCACGAGCTCGGTCAGACCGAGCAGCTCGGCGAACCGGCGCGCGAGCGCGAGATGGCCGTCGTGGATCGGGTCGAAAGTGCCGCCCAGCAAGCCGATACGACGCGGCAGCGGGGCGGGGCGGAGGGTGGTGTCCAGAAACGCGTCCTTTTCTTGGGGCAGCGGGGCGCGCGGGCTCACACCCAGTCGCGCGGCACGATGAAGTCGCTGTACAGGCGCGCTTCGGGCGTGCCCGGCTCGGGCTGCCAGTTGTAGCGCCAGTTCGCGACCGGCGGCATCGACATCAGGATCGACTCGGTCCGGCCGCCGCTTTGCAGGCCGAACAGCGTGCCACGGTCGAACACGAGGTTGAATTCGACATAGCGGCCGCGCCGGTACGCCTGGAAATCGCGCTCGCGCTCGCCGTACGGCAGGTCGACGCGGCGCTCGACGATCGGCAGGTAGGCCTGCAGGAACGCATCGCCGACGCTTTGCATCATGTCAAACGAGCGTTCGAAACCGGGTTCGGAGAAATCGTCGAAGAAGATCCCGCCGATGCCGCGCATTTCGTTGCGGTGCTTCAGGAAGAAATATTCGTCGCACCACTTCTTGAAGCGCGGGTACAGCTCGACGCCGAACGGGTCGAGCGCATCCTTGCAGGTCTGGTGGAAATGCCGTGCGTCGTCCTCGAAACCGTAAACCGGTGTCAGATCCATGCCGCCGCCGAACCAGAACACGGGCTCCTCGCCCGGTTTCGTCGCGATCAGCATCCGCACGTTCATGTGCACGGTCGGGCAGTACGGATTGCGCGGGTGCAGCACGAGCGACACGCCGAGCGCCTCGAAGCCGCGGCCCGCGAGCTGCGGGCGCGCCGCGCTCGCCGACGGCGGCAGCGCGTCGCCCGCGACGTCGGAAAAGCCGATTCCCGCGCGTTCGAACACGCGGCCGCCCTCGAGAATCCGCGTGCAGCCGCCGCCGCGCAGGCGTTCGGCCGGGCCGCGCTGCCATGCGTCGGTCGCGAGCGGCGTGCCGTCGAGCGCGCCGAGCGCGTCGGCGATGCGTGCCTGCAGGCCCTGGAGGTACGTGCGCACGCGCGCCACGTCGTAGGTCGAATCGGTCATGTCTGGACTGAGTGCCCCCGCCCGAAGCGGGAGCCGTAAAAAAGGCATCTGCCGGGCATTCTATCGAACCCCGGCAGAGGGGCCTGTTCCCGCTAATAACGGGCTTGCGAACGTGCCTTGCCGGTCGCAGTGCAAGGCGCGAGGAGCGCCGTTTGGCCGAGCCAAACAAGCGACGAGCAACGCCGCAATGCGGCCGGCAAGGCACGTTCCCGAAACTAACAAAATTCCATCCCTGGGGCTGGCCCCCAGAAGGGCCGATCGCCGCGTCATGCTCCTTGCGAATACGTCGAGTATTCGCTTCGTCGCAGTCCTTGCGCTCGGCCCTTCTGGGGGCCAGCGCAAGCCCGTTATTAGCGGGAACAGGCCCCTTCGGCCGCGCAGCCTATCGGCGCGGCCGAAGCTAACGTCACGCGTTCTTGCGGTTGAGCGCGCGGAAGCCGATGTCGCGGCGGTACTGCATGCCTTCGAAATTGATCTGGTTGATCGTGTCGTACGCATGCTGCTGCGCTTCGCGCACCGAATCGGCGAGGCCGACCACGCACAGCACGCGGCCGCCGGACGTCGTCAGCTTGTCGCCGTCGCCGAGCGTCGTGCCTGCATGGAACGTGACTGCCTGTTCGGTCTCGGCCGGGATCCCGTTGATGCGGTCGCCCTTGCGCGGCGCGTCCGGGTAGCCGTGCGCGGCCAGCACGACGCCGAGCGCGGTGCGGCGGTCCCAGTCGAGTTCGACCGTGTCGAGCGTGCCCGCGATCGCCTGTTCGACGATCTTCGAGAAATCGCTCTTCAGGCGCGCCATGATCGGCTGCGTTTCCGGGTCGCCCATCCGGCAGTTGAACTCGAGCGTGCGCGGATTGCCTTCCTTGTCGATCATCAGGCCCGCATACAGGAAGCCCGTGAAGCGGATGCCGTCCTTCTCCATCCCGCGCACGGTCGGCATGATGATCTCGCGCATCACGCGTGCGTGCATTTGCGGCGTGACGATCGGCGCGGGCGAATACGCGCCCATGCCACCGGTGTTCGGGCCGCGGTCCTCGTCGAGCAGGCGCTTGTGGTCCTGGCTGGAAGCCAGCGCCAGCGCGTGCTTGCCGTCGACCATCACGATGAAGCTCGCTTCCTCGCCGTCGAGGAATTCCTCGATCACGACGCGCGCGCCGGCATCGCCGAGCTTGTTGCCCGACAGCATCATGTCGACCGCTGCATGCGCTTCCTCGAGCGTCATCGCGACGACGACACCCTTGCCGGCCGCGAGGCCGTCGGCCTTCACGACGATCGGCGCACCCTTCGCGTCGATGTACGCGTGTGCGGCGGCGACATCGGCGAAGGTTTCGTAGTCGGCCGTCGGGATGCCGTGGCGCTTCATGAACGCCTTCGCGAAATCCTTCGAGCTTTCGAGCTGCGCGGCTTCGCGGGTCGGGCCGAACACCTTCAGGCCGCGCGCGCGGAACAGGTTGACGATGCCGGCCGCGAGCGGTGCTTCCGGCCCGACGAGCGTGAACGCGACGCCTTCGCGTTCCGCGAAATCGGCGAGTTCGTCGAGCGCCGTGATGTCGACGTTCTTCAGGCGCTCGTCCTGCGCCGTGCCGCCATTGCCCGGTGCGACGTAGACCATCTGGACGCGCGGCGACTGCGCGAGCTTCCACGCCAGCGCATGTTCGCGGCCGCCGGAACCGACGACGAGTAGTTTCATGGGATTCCCCGCAGACTAGAAAACAGGGCGGCCGGCACGCTCAGGCGCGCCGGCCGCGGATTCGGTCGGGCCGCCGCCGCGACAGATGCACGGCGGCCGGCATTTCATTCCTCGACGATGACGGCGTTCGTATACACGTCCTGCACGTCGTCGAGGTTCTCGAGCGCGTCCAGGAGCTTCTGCATCTTCGCCGCGTCGTCGCCGGTGAATTCGACTTCGTTCTGCGGCTTCATCGTCACTTCGGCGAGTTCGGCCTTGAAGCCGGCGGCTTCGAGCGCGTCCTTCACCGCCGAGAATGCCTGCCAGTCGCACAGCACTTCGATCGAGCCGTCGTCGTTCGTGTTCACGTCGTTCGCGCCGGCTTCGAGCGCGGCTTCCATCAGCGCGTCTTCCGATGTGCCGGGGGCGAACAGGAACTGGCCGACGTGATCGAACATGAACGCGACCGAACCGTCGGTGCCCATGTTGCCGCCGAACTTCGAGAACGCGTGGCGGACTTCCGCGACCGTGCGGGTGCGGTTGTCGGTCAGCGTGTCGACGATGATCGCCGCGCCGCTGATGCCGTAGCCTTCGTAGCGGATTTCCTCGTAGTTCGCGCCGTCCGCGCCGCCGACGCCGCGATCGATCGCGCGCTTGACGTTGTCCTTCGGCATGTTCGCGTCGGCCGCCTTGTCGACCGCGAGACGCAGGCGCGGGTTCGAGTTGACGTCGCCGCCGCCGAGGCGCGCCGCGACCTGGATTTCCTTGATCAGGCGGGTCCAGATCTTGCCGCGCTTCGCGTCGGCCGCTGCCTTCTTATGCTTGATGTTGGCCCATTTCGAATGACCAGCCATACCTTTCTCCGTGCCCGGGCGCGCTGCGCGGGCGATTGTGCCAATGTGTCGTTGAATCGGCGGCCGTTTCGGCGGGCATGAAGCCGCGGGGCCGCGCGTGTCGAGTGGATCGAGATTTTATCACGCGGCGACCGTCGGATCGGGGCCGCCGCGCATGGCCGAACGGCCGGGCAGGCCGCCGCGGACCGGGCCGCGCGCCGCGCGGCGGCCCAGGCCGTCAGTTCTTGGTGCCGAACAGGCGGTCGCCCGCGTCGCCGAGGCCCGGCACGATGTACGCGTGCTCGTTCAGGTGCGAATCGAGCGACGCGACGAACAGCTTCACGTCGGGGTGCGCGTCCTGGAACACCTGCACGCCCTCGGGCGCGGCGACCAGCGCGACGAACGTGATGTTCGCGGCCGGCACGTTGCGGCGCTTGAGCACGTCGACCGCATGCACGGCCGAGTAGCCGGTCGCGACCATCGGGTCGCACAGGATGAAGATGCGGTCTTCCAGATCCGGCAGGCGCACCAGGTATTCGACCGGGCGGTGGTCCTCGGCGCGGTAGACGCCGATGTGGCCGACGCGCGCGGACGGAACCAGGTCGAGCAGGCCGTCCGACATCCCGATACCTGCGCGCAGCACCGGCACGATCGCCAGTTTCTTGCCCGCGATCACCGGCGCGTCGACCTCGACGAGCGGGGTTTCGACCCGCTTGGTCGTGATCGGCAGGTTGCGGGTGATCTCGTAACCCATCAGCAGCGTGATTTCGCGCAGCAGCTCGCGGAACGTGCGCGTGGACGTGTCCTTGTCGCGCATGTGCGTGAGCTTGTGCTGGATCAGCGGGTGATCGGTGATGAAGAGATTCGGGAAACGGCTGTCCTGTTTCATGACGGGGGCGCCTTTACGGCAAAAGAGGATCGGGGGCGGAGGCGGGCGCAAGCCGGCCGTGCGCTTATGCCCGCAATTTTACCAAGGCGCGCCGCCTGATCCGGATAATATCGACGTCTCACGACAATCCGCGCGCCTGCGCCCGCCCGTTCGCCTGCCTGGCCCGCCCGTGGCCATGGGCCGAAGCGACCGGGTCGCGCCGGCGCGCGTCGCCAACCAGGAGTCGACGATGGATCTCGGCATCGCAGGAAAGACCGCGCTCGTATGCGCGGCAAGCAAGGGGCTCGGTCGCGGCTGCGCGGAAGCGCTGGCCGCCGAAGGCGTGAATCTCGTGATCGTCGCGCGCACGCGCGACACGCTCGACGCGACGGCCGACGCGATCCGCGCGGCGTCCGGCGTGACGGTCACGGCGGTCGCCTGCGACATCACGACGCCGGACGGCCGCGCGGCCGCGCTCGCCGCGTGCCCGCAGCCGGACATTCTCGTGACGAATGCCGGCGGCCCGCCGCCCGGCGACTTCCGCGACTTCTCGCACGACGACTGGATCCGCGCGCTCGAGTCGAACATGCTGACGCCGATCGAGCTGATCCGCGCGACCATCGACCCGATGATCGCGCGCGGCTTCGGCCGGATCGTCAACATCACGAGTTCGGCCGTGAAGGCGCCGATCGACGTGCTCGCGCTGTCGAACGGCGCGCGCTCCGGGCTGACCGGCTTCGTCGCCGGGCTGTCGCGCAAGGTCGCCGGTCAGGGCGTGACGATCAACAACCTGCTGCCGGGGCTGTTCGACACCGACCGGATCGCGACGACGCTCACCGCATCGGCGAAGGCGCAGGGCGTGACGGTCGACGAAATGCGTGCGCGGCGCACGAAGGACATCCCGGCCGGCCGCCTCGGCACGCGCGACGAATTCGGCGCGGCGTGCGCGTTCCTGTGCAGCGTGCATGCCGGCTATATCACCGGGCAGAACTGGCTGCTCGACGGCGGCGCGTACCCGGGCACGTTCTGACGCGCGCCCGATTCACGATCACGACAACAACCGAACGACGAAGGAACTGGAGATGAGCAAACCCCGCATCGCACTGATTGCGCACGACGCGAAGAAGGACGAGATCGTCGCACTTGCGGGTCAATTCCGCGCGACGCTCGCGCAATGCCGGCTGGTCGCGACGGGCACGACGGGCGGCCGCATCGCGGCCGCGCACGGGCTGGAGGTCGAGCGCAAGCTGTCGGGGCCGCTCGGCGGCGACCTGCAGATCGGCGCGGAACTGGCCGACGGCCGCATCGACATTGTCGTGTTCCTGCGCGACCCGATGACCGCGCAGCCGCACGACCCCGACATCACCGCGCTCGTGCGCGCGTGCGACGTGCACGATGTGCCGGTCGCGACCAACGTGGCCACCGCGCGGATGCTGCTCGACGATCTGGCGCGCAACATGCAGGACATCTGCTAGGCGCTTGCCGGGGCTGGTGACGAAACGAGGGTGAAGCGGTGCGCCCGCTCGGGCGTTGACCGCTTCTCGCGCCGGCGGCGACGAATGATCGTGGCAGTGAAGACGTCATCGGTCGTTCGCCGCATCTGGAGGTAACCTCCGCCGGCGGATCAGTTGACCGTCTGGATCAGCAGGGTGGCCTGCCCGCTGTTGTCGGCGCAGACATCGTCGGTGATGAAGCTCCAGAGGGGGAGGACGGTCGAGCCGCCGGTTACGTCGACGACGGTCGGCTGCTTCGTCACCGCCACGCCCCATCGCGCATTGCCCATGCCGCCCAGCACGTGCACGGTGTCGATCAGGCAACCGTTCCCGCCCGTGCAACTCATGGTGTTCGTCGAAAGTGACATCACGTATCGACCGGGGGCGAGTTGGAACGCAGCCGAATTGCCGTACGACGGGCCTGGCACGATCGCGTTTTGAATGCAGTTCTGCTTCGCATCGATCGTGATCGAGGTCGCGGCTTGGGCGGTGAAGGAGGCAAGGGCAAGCAGAACGGATGCAACGACGGGAATGCGCATGACTCGGATCCTTGATTTGAATGTAATGGTTTTTTGAAGGCACATCGGCGCGACTTGGCCGACCTCTTGCTTAACGGCATGCACGAACCTGTCTTTATGCTTTCATGTGAGTTTGTTTGACGGGGATCGCATCGAGTCGTCTTGTCGCCTTCCCGAGGCGGCGCGAGCAAGGAATTCGCTGATGCGCGAAAATCAGGCGTTCCGTCGTCAGACGGCCGAATCTTCCCTGAACTTCCAACCCAGGAGTACGACGCATGCCGAAAGCAATCCGATACGACCAGCCCGGCGGCCCGGACGTGATGAAGTGGGTCGATGTCGAGGTCGGCGCGCCGAAGGCGGGCGAAGTCCGCATCCGGCAGCATGCGGTCGGTCTCAACTACATCGACGTGTATTTCCGCACGGGCCTCTACCCGCAGCCGCTGCCCGGCGGCCTCGGGATGGAAGCGGCGGGCGAGGTGACGGCCGTCGGCGACGGCGTGACGGCGCTCAAGGTCGGCGACCGCGTCGCCTATGTCGGGCAGCCGCCGGGCGCGTATGCGCAGGAGCGCGTGATGCCGGCCGAGCGGCTCGTGAAACTGCCGGACGGCATCAGCTACGACGACGCGGCGTCGGTGATGCTGCAGGGCCTGACCGCGCACTACCTGCTGCGCCGCACGTACCCGGTGAAGGCCGGCGACACGATCCTGATCCACGCGGCGGCCGGCGGCGTCGGCCTGCTCGTGTGCCAGTGGGCGAAGGCGCTCGGCGCGACCGTGATCGGGACGGTCGGCTCCGACGAGAAAGCCGCGCTCGCGAAGGCGCACGGCTGCGATCATCCGATCGTCTACACGCGCGAGAACTTCACGCAGCGCGTGAAGGAGATCACGAACGGCGCGGGCGTGCCGGTCGTCTACGATTCGATCGGCAAGGACACCTACATCGGTTCGCTCGACAGCCTCGCGCCGCTCGGGCTGTTCGTCAGCTTCGGCAATGCGTCGGGCCCGCTGCCGCCGATCGACTCGAAGGAGTTCTCGTCGCGCGGCTCGTTGTTCTTCACGCGGCCGACGCTGTTCTCGTACATCGCGAAGCGCGCCGATCTCGAAGCGGCCGCGGCCGAACTGTTCGACGTGATCCTGTCGGGCAAGGTGAAGACGAGCATCAACCAGCGCTATCCGCTCGCGGAAGTCGGCCGCGCGCATGACGATCTCGAAGCGCGCAAGACCACCGGCTCGACGATCCTCGTTCCCTGACCGTTCCCTCCGTGCCGGCGCCATGCCGGCACGCGTCTTCGCGGGCGGCGCTGCGGCGCCGCCCGTCCCGCCCCCGAATCGCTCCCGCCCTCGCGTTTACGCGTTTTTTATATCCGCCCCGATACCTTTGACCCGTCCTTTACGTGGGTTCCCATAAGGTTCTAGTCGTCTCACTTCGATGACGGAGAACACAAAAATGGATGGGGTATTTATCGGCGCCCTGGTGCTTTTCACCGCGCTGATCCTCGGTTTGATCGCCGGTTGCGAGAAGCTCGTGCAATACGGCCGCGGGGGGCGAGCATGACCTGGATGCTTTGGCTGGCGGGCGCATCGACGGCCCTGCTGTTCGCGTATCTCGTCTTTGCGCTGCTGCGCGCGGAGGACATCGAATGAACGCGAACAACCTGTTGCAATCGCTGTTGTTCATCGTCGTGCTGCTGGCGGCGGCCGTTCCGGTCGCCCGCTACCTGACGGCGGTGATGGACGGCACTTCGCGCGTCGTGCGCGTGTTCGGGCCGCTCGAGCGCGTGCTGTACCGCATCGCCGGCGTCGATGCCGGCAGCGAGATGAGCTGGAAGCAGTACGCGATCGCGACGATCGCGTTCAACGCGCTCGGCGCATTGTTCCTCTATGGCCTGCTGCGCCTGCAGGGCTTCCTGCCCGGCAACCCGCAGCAGTTCGGCGCGATGACGGTCGACGGCGCATTCAACACGGCCGTCAGCTTCGTCACCAACACGAACTGGCAGGACTACACGCCCGAACAGACCGTCAGCTACCTGGCGCAGATGCTCGGCTTCACCGTGCAGAACTTCCTGTCGGCGGCGACCGGCATCGTCGTCGTGATCGCGCTGATCCGCGGCTTCGCGCGTCACACCGCGCAGACGATCGGCAACTTCTGGGTCGACCTCACGCGCGTGACGATGTACGTGCTCGTGCCGATGTCGATGATCATCGCCGGGCTGCTGATGAGCCAGGGCGTGATCCAGAACATGAAGTCGTACGAGGACGTGCCGGTGCTGCAGGCGAGCACCTATGCGGCGCCGAAGCTCGACGCGCAGGGCAACCCGGTGAAGGACGACAAGGGCAACCCGGTGACGGTGCCGACCCCGCTCACGAAGCAGACGCTCGCGATGGGCCCGGTCGCATCGCAGGAAGCGATCAAGATGCTCGGCACCAACGGTGGCGGCTTCTTCAACGCGAACTCCGCGCACCCGTACGAGAACCCGACGCCGTTCGCGAACTTCCTGCAGATCTTCTCGATCCTGATCATCCCGGCCGCGCTGTGTCTCGTGTTCGGTCGCATGATCGGCGACCGCCGGCAGGGCATCGCCGTGCTCGCGGCGATGACGGTCGCGTTCGTGGTCGCGGTCGGCTTCGAGGTGAGCGCCGAGCAGGGCGGCAACCCGACGCTCGCCGCGCTGCACGTCGACCAGTCGACGAGCGCGCTGCAGCCGGGCGGCAACATGGAAGGCAAGGAAACGCGCTTCGGGATCGCGCAGACCGGCATCTTCACGGTCGCGACGACGGCCGCGTCGTGCGGCGCGGTCGACACGATGCACGATTCGCTGACGCCGCTCGGCGGTCTCGTGCCGATGCTGCTGATGCAGCTCGGCGAGGTGATCTTCGGCGGGGTCGGCTCGGGTCTCTACGGGATGCTCGTGTTCGCGCTGCTCGCGGTGTTCGTCGCCGGCCTGATGATCGGCCGCACGCCGGAATACGTCGGCAAGAAGATCGAGTCGTACGAGATGAAGATGGTGTCGATCGTCGTGCTGCTCACGCCGCTGCTCGTGCTGGTCGGCACGTCGATCGCCGTGCTCGCCGATGCGGGCAAGGCCGGCATCGCGAACCCGGGCCCGCACGGTTTCTCGGAAATCCTGTACGCGTTCAGCTCGGCCGCGAACAACAACGGTAGCGCGTTCGCGGGCCTGACGGTCGGCACGCCGTTCTACAACTGGATGACCGCGATCGCGATGTGGTTCGGCCGCTTCGGCACCATCGTGCCGGTGCTGGCGATTGCCGGCTCGCTCGCCGCGAAGAAGCGCATCGCGGTAACGAGCGGCACGCTGCCGACGCACGGTCCGCTGTTCGTCGTGCTGCTGCTCGGCACCGTGCTGCTGGTGGGCGCGCTGACCTACGTGCCGGCGCTTGCGCTCGGCCCTGGCGTCGAGCACCTGATGATGTGGCTGGGCGCGTAAAGCGCGCCCGCATGGCGACACATTGAAAAGACTGAAGAGATTGAAGAGATCGCAATGACTCAACATTCCGCAACACGGTCCATGTTTGATCCGGCGCTGCTGCGCCCGGCGATCGTGGACTCGTTCAAGAAACTCACGCCGCGCACGCAGTTCCGCAACCCGGTGATGTTCTGCGTGTACGTCGGCAGCATCCTGACCACGATCCTGTGGATCGCGGCGCTCTCCGGCCAGGCCGAGGCGCCGTCTGGCTTCATCCTCGCGATCGCGCTGTGGCTGTGGTTCACGGTGCTGTTCGCGAACTTCGCCGAAGCGCTCGCCGAAGGGCGCTCGAAGGCGCAGGCCGCATCGCTGCGCAGCGCGAAGAAAGACGTGATGGCGAAGAAGCTCAACGAGCCGCATCCGAAGTCGCCGATCCGCATCACGACCGCGACCGAGCTGCGCAAGGGCGACGTCGTGCTCGTCGAGGCCGGCGACGTGATTCCGGCCGACGGCGAAGTCGTCGACGGCGTCGCATCGGTCGACGAATCGGCGATCACCGGCGAATCCGCGCCGGTGATCCGCGAATCGGGCGGCGATTTCTCGTCGGTGACGGGCGGCACGCGCGTGCTGTCCGACTGGATCGTCGTCAAGGTCACCGCGAACCCCGGCGAGGCGTTCCTCGACCGGATGATCGCGATGGTCGAAGGCGCGAAGCGCAAGAAGACGCCGAACGAGATCGCGCTGACGATCCTGCTCGTCGCGCTGACCATCGTGATGCTGCTCGCGACCGCGACGCTGCTGCCGTTCTCGATGTTCTCGGTGGAAGCGATGAAGGCCGGCCATGTGGTGACGATCACCGCGCTCGTCGCGCTGCTCGTATGCCTGATCCCGACAACGATCGGCGGTCTGCTGTCCGCGATCGGTGTGGCCGGGATGAGCCGGATGATGCAGGCGAACGTGATCGCGACGTCGGGCCGCGCGGTGGAAGCGGCCGGCGACGTCGACGTGCTGCTGCTCGACAAGACCGGCACGATCACGCTCGGCAACCGCCAGGCATCGACGTTCGTGCCGGCGCCGGGCGTGACCGAGGAAGCGCTGGCCGACGCCGCGCAGCTGTCGTCGCTCGCTGACGAAACGCCGGAAGGCCGCAGCATCGTCGTGCTCGCGAAGGAGCGCTTCAACATTCGCCAGCGCGACATGGCCCAGCTTCATGCGACGTTCATCGGCTTCTCCGCGCAGACGCGGATGAGCGGCGTCGATCTCCCCGGGCGTGAAATCCGCAAGGGCGCGGCCGATGCGATCCGCCGCTACGTCGAGACGCACGGCAGCCGGTTCCCGGAAGAAGTGCGCCGCGCGGTCGACGAAGTCGCGCGCCGCGGCAGCACGCCGCTCGTCGTGGCCGACCTGCATGAAGGGGCGGCGCGCGTGCTCGGCGTGATCGAGCTGAAGGACATCGTGAAGGGCGGCATCAAGGAGCGCTTCGCGGAACTGCGCAAGATGGGCATCAAGACCGTGATGGTGACGGGCGACAACCGGCTGACGGCGGCGGCGATCGCGGCGGAAGCAGGCGTCGACGATTTCCTCGCGGAAGCGACGCCGGAAACCAAGCTCGCGACGATCCGCGAACACCAGGCGGCCGGCCGGCTCGTCGCGATGACGGGCGACGGCACCAACGACGCGCCGGCGCTCGCACAGGCCGACGTGGCGGTGGCGATGAACACGGGCACGCAGGCCGCGAAGGAAGCGGGCAACATGGTCGACCTCGACTCGAACCCGACGAAGCTGATCGAGATCGTCGAGATCGGCAAGCAGATGCTGATGACGCGCGGCTCGCTGACGACGTTCTCGATCGCGAACGACATCGCGAAGTACTTCGCGATCATCCCGGCCGCGTTCGTGACCACGTACCCGCAACTGCGCGTGCTCGACATCATGCACCTGACGTCGCCGGCGTCCGCGATCCTGTCGGCGGTGATCTTCAATGCGCTGATCATCGTCGCGCTGATCCCGCTCGCGCTGAAGGGCGTGACCTACCGGCCGCTCGGCGCCGCGTCGCTGCTGCGCCGCAACCTGCTGGTCTACGGCCTCGGCGGCGTGCTGCTGCCGTTCCCGTTCATCAAGCTGATCGACATGACGCTCGCCGCACTCGGCTGGGCCTGAGGTCTTGAAGGAAACATCATGAAAACGTTGATTCGTCCGCTCGTCGTGCTCTTCGTCGTGCTTACCGCGGTGACGGGGCTCGCGTATCCGGCCGTGATGACCGTGTTCGGCCAGGCCGTGTTCCCGTCGCAGGCGAACGGCAGCCTGATCGAGAAGGATGGCAAGGCGGTCGGCTCCGCGCTGATCGGCCAGCAGTTCGACGCGCCGAAGTACTTCTGGGGCCGGCTGTCGGCCACGTCGCCGATGCCATACAACGCGACCGGCTCCGGCGGTTCGAACCTCGGCCCGCTGAATCCGTCGCTCGCCGACCAGGTGAAGGGGCGTATCGCCGCGCTGCGCGACGCGGGCACCGACATGTCGAAGCCCGTGCCGGTCGACCTCGTGACGGCGTCGGCGAGCGGCCTCGATCCGGAGATCACGCCGGCCGCCGCCGCGTACCAGGTCGACCGGGTGGCGAAGGTGCGCAACCTGACGCCCGATGCGGTCGCGCAGATCGTCGCCGCGAACACGACGGGCCGCCAGTTCGGCGTGCTCGGCGAGCCGCGCGTGAACGTGCTGAAGCTGAACCTCGCGCTCGACGCGGCGCAGGCCGCGCACTGATCGCACACTGATCGGCGTCCGGCGCGGTTCGACCCGCGCCGGACGCGTATTTTCCGACGGCGCATGCGCCGTCTTTGCCTTTTGCGGCGATTTGGAACAACAATGCTCGTACTCGCGCGCATCCGGGCGCTCCGCCTTCCTGACGCATGAACCGTCCCGACCCAGACCAACTCCTCGACAAGCTGCAGCGAGACGAAGAAAAGCAGCGGCGCGGCCAGCTCAAGATCTTCTTCGGCGCATCGGCCGGTGTCGGCAAGACCTATGCGATGCTGCAGGCCGCGCGCCAGCGCCTGCAGGAAGGCGTCGACGTCGTCGTCGGCATCGTCGAGACCCACGGCCGCAGCGAAACCGCCGCGCTGCTCGACGGCCTCGACGTGCTGCCGCTCGCGCGCATCGACTATCGCGGCCGCACGCTCGCCGAATTCGATCTCGATGGCGCGCTCGCCCGCCAGCCGCAACTGATCCTCGTCGACGAACTCGCGCACTCGAACGTGCAGGGTGCGCGGCACCTGAAGCGCTGGCAGGACGTCTACGAGCTGCTCGACGCGGGCATCGACGTGTATACGACCGTCAATGTCCAGCATCTCGAAAGCCTCAACGACGTGGTCGGCGCGATCACCGGCATCCGTGTGTGGGAGACCGTGCCCGACCGCGTGTTCGACGCGGCCGACGAGGTCACGCTCGTCGACCTGCCGGCCGAGGAGCTGCTCGAGCGGATGCGCGACGGCAAGGTCTATCTCGCGCAGCAGGCCGAGCGCGCGGTGCGCAACTTCTTCCGCAAGGGCAACCTGATCGCGCTGCGCGAATTGGCGCTGCGCCGCACGGCCGATCGCGTCGACGCGCAGATGCGCGAATACCGTGCCGACCGTTCGATCCAGCGCATCTGGCAGGCGCGCGAGCGACTGCTCGTGTGCGTCGGGCCCGGCGCCGAAGCGCCGACGCTCGTGCGTGCGGCCGCGCGGCTCGCCGCGAGCCTGAAGGCCGACTGGATCGCCGTATACGTGGAAACGCCGCGCCTGCAGCGGCTGCCCGATGCGCAGCGGCAGCGCACGCTCGACGCGCTGAAGCTCGCGGCCGAGCTGGGTGCCGAGACGGCGACGCTCGCCGGCACCGACGCAGTCGCCGCGCTGATCGGTTATGCGAAAGTGCGCAACGTGTCGAAGATCGTCGCGGGCGGCTCGCCGAAGGTCGGGCTGATGCGCCGCTTCGCGCGGCCGTTCGGCGAGAAGCTGGCCGAGCGCGCGGGCGACGTCGATCTGATGCTGATCCGTGCGTCCGCGAGCGACGAGGCGCGCGCCGCGCCGCTCGACCCGCGTGCGCGCGACTGGCGCGACGCGTTCGCGCAGTTCGGCACGCATCGTTCGCCGCCGCGCCACTATGCGTACGCGGCCGCGATCTGCGCGGCGATCACGGTCGTCGCGAGCCTCGTGTCCGAGCGGCTCGACCTCACGAACCTCGTGATGCTGTACCTGCTCGGCGTCGTGTTCTCGGCCGTGCGGCTCGGGCGCGGCCCGGGCGTGCTGCAGTCGTTCCTGTCGGTGGCCGCGTTCGATTTCTTCTTCGTGCCGCCGCGCATGTCGTTCTCGGTCAGCGACACGCAATACCTGCTGACCTTCTTCGGCATGCTGCTGACGTCGCTCGTGATCAGCCACCTGACGTCGACGCTGACGCGCCAGGCGAGCGTCGCGCAGCGCCGCGAGCGCCGTACCGGCGCGATCTATGCGATGGCGCGCGAGCTGGGCGCGGCGCTGACGACCGAGCAGATCGTCGAGATCGGCAGCCGCCACGTGGGCGAGGTGTTCCGCGCGCGCGTCGCGTTCCTGCTGCCGGACAGCGCGGACAAGGTGCGCCAGAAGATCGAGGAGCCCGATGCGGCCGTCACGCTGACGGGCGCCGATCTCGACAGCGACGTCGGCCAGTGGGTGTACGACCAGCAGAAGCCGGCCGGCCGCGGCACCGATACGCTGCCCGCGACGGTCGCGCTGTACCTGCCGCTGAAGGCGCCGATGCGCACGCGCGGCGTGCTCGCGGTCGCGTCGCGCGAGCCGCGCGAACTCGAGGTGCCCGAGCAGCAGCGGATGCTCGACGCATTCGCCGCGCAGATCGCGCTCGCGCTCGAACGGGTGCACTACGTCGAAATCGCGCGCGACGCGCTCGTCAACATGGAGTCCGAGCGGCTGCGCAACTCGCTGCTGTCGGCGATTTCGCACGACCTGCGCACGCCGCTCACGACGATCGTCGGTTTCTCGTCGATGCTCGCGAACGGGCGCGCGGCCGCGCAGAGCGGCGACGTTGCGGCGGCCGAACGGTTCGCGCAGCGCGAGGGCGAGCTCGTCGACGCGATTCACGACGAGGCGCTGCGCATGACGGGCATCGTCACGAACCTGCTCGACATGGCACGGCTGCAGGCCGGCAGCCTGCAGCTGAAGCGCCAGTGGTCGCTGCTCGAGGAAGCCGTCGGCGCGGCGCTCGCCGCGTGCAAGCGCGTGCTCGCGCGCCATCCCGCCCGTGTCACGCTGCCGGCCGACCTGCCGCTGCTGCAGATGGACGCGGTGCTGATGGAGCGCCTGTTCACCAACCTGTTCGAGAACGCGGCGAAGTACACGCCGCCCGACACGCCGCTCGACATCGGCGCGGAGCGCATGACCGACGACGGGCTGCCGTTCGTGCGCGTACACGTCGACGATCACGGCCCGGGCCTGCCGGCCGGCATGGAAACGCGAATCTTCGACAAGTTCACGCGCGGCGAGAAGGAATCGGCGACGCCGGGCATCGGGCTCGGCCTCGCGATCTGCCGCGCGATCGTCGAGGCGCACGGCGGTAAAATCGGCGCGCTCAACCGCACCGCGCCCGACGGCCACGTGACGGGCGCGCGCTTCTGGTTCACGCTGCCGGTCGAGACACCGCCGGCCGCACCCGCCGTACCCGATGACGAAGCCGACGTGCCGGGCGCATCGTCCCCATCCGAGCCATTGCCAGACCATGAGTGAACCCAGCCTGACCGTCGTCCTGATCGAGGACGAAAAGCAGATCCGCCGTTTCGTGCGTGCCGCGCTCGAAGAGGAGGACATCGCCGTGTTCGAGGCCGAGACGGGCAAACAGGGGCTGATCGACGCGGCGACGCGCAAGCCCGATCTCGTGATCGTCGACCTCGGCCTGCCCGATACCGACGGCCTCGACGTGATCCGCGAGCTGCGCGGCTGGTCCGAGGTGCCGGTGATCGTGCTGTCCGCGCGAACCCAGGAAGAAGAGAAGGTCGCCGCGCTCGACGCGGGTGCCGACGACTACCTGACCAAGCCGTTCGGCGTGTCCGAACTGCGCGCTCGGATCCGCGCGCAACTGCGCCGGCGCAACCAGGGCGGCGCGAACGAGTCGCCGAAGGTGAGCTTTGGCACCGTGATCGTCGATCTCGCGCTGCGCCAGGTGTGGCGCGACAACGAGATCGTGCACCTGACGCCGCTCGAATACCGGCTGCTCGCGACGCTCGTGCGGCACGCGGGGCGCGTGCTCACGCACCGCCAGTTGCTGCGCGACGTGTGGGGGCCGTCGCACGTCGAAAGCCATCATTACCTGCGCATCTACATGGCGCACCTGCGCCAGAAGCTCGAGCGCGATCCGGCGCAGCCCGAGTACATCGTCACCGAGACGGGCGTCGGCTACCGGCTCGTCGGCGCCGCGTGACGGGCAGCGCCCGGCGCCAGCAGCGCATGCGGGCGTGACGCCACGCGCCGGCGGGGTTGCGGCGACGCGACAGTCTCGCGACCGACGCCCGCCGTGCACACCGGCCGCGGATTCCCCGTTATGCTGACCGCTCAGCGAACAAAAACAAGGAGCGTGCAATGTCCGTCCGTCTGACCGTCATCTGTGCGCTGGCGCTTGCTGCGCCCGGCGCGTTCGCCCAACCGCTGCCGCCGGGGCAACAGCCGCCCGGTCAGGCGGCGCTGGCCAATCCCGCGTCGGTCAACTGCGAGAAACTCGGCGGTCGCCACGTGATCCGCAGCCTGCCGCGCGGGCAAGTCGGGATGTGCATGTTCAAGGATGGCCGCGTGTGCGAGGAGTGGACGCTGTACCGCGACGACCGCTGCGTCGGCGGCGCCGCGCCGAAGCGCGTGTCGAACTGACGTCGTTTTGAGCGGGCCCGGCCGATCCTGCCCCGGATCGGCCGCCGGCCGTGCGCCGTGCCCGGCGTGTCCGTAAGCATCTTGTTATACTCGGCGCCGCCCGGGGACGACCCCGGGTCATTCGCTTCAACGGGGACGGCCCCATCCGATACGGAGTACGTCGAGATGGCGTGGGTATTGTTGTTGATTGCCGGTTTGCTGGAAGTGGCCTGGGCGGCCGGCATGAAATCGTCGGACGGCTTCACGAAGCTCGGTCCGTCGGTGTTTACGATCGTCACCGCGCTGGCCAGCTTCGGGCTGCTCGCGGTCGCGATGCGCCAGTTGCCGCTCGGCACCGCGTACGCGGTGTGGACGGGGATCGGCGCGGTCGGCGCATTCGTGTTCGGCATCGTGATGATGGGCGAGGCGCTGACCGCCGCGCGCGTCGCGAGCGCTGCGCTGATCGTCGCGGGGCTGATCGGCCTCAAGCTGTCGTCGGCCGCCTGATGCCGGCCCCCGGGCGCGCGAGCACCCGGGGGCCGCGCTGCGGAATTGCGCCGGTCGCCCGGATAGCCTGTCTATAATGGAACGCATTCGGGCCTGAATGCCGATGCGCCGTTCGCGGCACGCGGTGCCGGTCGCCACGCGCCGCGCGGCCGGTCAGACCGACCCGATCCGATCAATCGGCAAATCGCACGGAAAGTGCAAGGAGAGGGCCATGATCGAAGCCATTTCGCTCGGCGCGGGGCTCGCGTGGGCGAGCGGGCTGCGCCTGTACCTGACGGTGCTGATCGCCGGCGTGCTGGCGCGGGTCGGCTGGCTCCATCTGCCCGACACGCTTGCCGTCCTGATGTCGCCGTGGGTCATCGGCGCCGCGGCCGTGCTCGCCCTCACCGAATTCCTTGCCGACAAGATCCCCGCGTTCGACTCGCTGTGGGATGCCGTGCACACTTTCATCCGCATCCCGGCCGGTGCCGTGCTCGCGGCCGGCGCGCTCGGCCATGCCGATCCGACCGTGCTGGCGGTCGCGGGGCTTGCCGGTGGCTCGCTTGCCGGTGCCGCGCACGTGGCGAAGGCCGGTACGCGCGCGCTGATCAACCTGTCTCCCGAACCGATTTCGAACTGGGTCGCGTCGTCGACCGAGGACGGCCTCGTGGTCGGCGGGCTGGTACTCGCGTTCTTCGTTCCGCTCGCGTTCCTCGTGCTGCTGGCCGCTTTCATCGCCGCTTCGGCATGGGCGCTGCCGCGCCTGTGGCGCGGTGTGTCGGGCGGTTTTCGCGGGATGGCGAACCACATGGTGTCGCGGCTCAACTCGATCGGGGGGAAGCGCGATTGAAGGGGCCGCAACACGCGGCGCAGCCGCCGGCCGGGCACCCCGGCCCTGACATGCACGCGCATGCCGGCCGCTTCGGCGTGCGCGACCTGATCCGCCAGGCCGCACGGATGACCGCGCGCGACTGGCGCGCGGGCGAGCTGACCTTGCTCGTACTCGCGCTGGTGCTCGCGGTCGCGGCGCTGACGAGCGTCGGCTTTCTTGCCGACCGGCTGCGCCAGGGGCTCGAGCGCGACGCGCGCCAGATGCTCGGCGCCGATTTCGTCGTGCGCGCCGATCGCCCCGTCGATCCGTCGTTCGACCGGCAGGCCCGCGCGCTCGGCCTGCAGACCGCAACGACCGCGATCTTCCCGAGCATGATCGCGTCCGCCGCGGGCGGGCAGGTGACCGACGCTGCGCCCTCGCGCCTCGCTGCCGTGAAGGCCGTGTCACCCGGGTATCCGCTGCGCGGCGCGGTCGATATCCTGCCGGCCGGCGCCACCGTCGCGCACAAGGCGGCTGCGATTCCCGCGCCCGGCACCGTCTGGGCCGATCCTGCGCTGCTCGATGCGCTGCACCTGAAGGCGGGTGATACGGTGCGCGTCGGGCTGCGCACGTTCACGGTCGCCGCGTCGATTTCCCGCGAACTCGATCGCGGTTTTTCGTTCGTCAATTTCTCGCCGCGGCTGATGATGCGCGCGGACGAACTCGCCGCGACCGGGCTCACCGGCTACGGCAGCCGCGTCACGTACCGGTTGCTGGTCGCCGGCGACGCGCAGGCCGTCACGCGCTTCGAAACGTATGCGCACGCGCGCGTCGACGGCGGGAAGCTGCGCGGCGTCGGCCTCGAGTCGTTGCAGGAAGGCCAGCCGCAGGTGCGGCAGACGCTCGATCGCGCGCGCCATTTCCTGACGCTCGTCGCGCTGCTGACCGCGCTGCTCGCGGCGGTCGCGATCGCGATGGCCGCGCAGCGCTACATGCGACGCCATCTCGATGGCTGCGCGACGATGCGCTGCCTTGGCGTGAGCCGCCGCACGCTCGGCGCGCTGTTCGCGCTCGAATTCGTCGGCATCGGGGTCGTGGCGGGCGCCGTGGGCGCGGCGCTCGGCTACGGCGGCCACTGGGCGTTGCTGACCGCGCTCGGCGGGCTGATCGAGGTCGCACTGCCGCCGCCCACGCTGTGGCCGGCGCTCATCGGCGTGGCCGCCGCACTCGTGCTGCTGCTCGGCTTCGCGCTGCCGCCGCTCGTGCCGCTTACGCGCGTGCCGCCGGTACGCGTGCTGCGGCGTGAGTGGGGCGATGCGTCGCGCACTGCGTGGGCCGCGTATGCGATCGGCGTTGTGCTGTTCGCGGGGCTGCTGATCGTCGCGGCCGGCAACCTGAAGCTCGGCCTGATCGTCGCGGGCGGCTTCGCCGGTGCGCTGGTCGGCTTCGCGCTGATCGCGCGGCTCGTGCTGTTCGCGGCCGCGCGCGCGGTGCGCAACGCGCGCGTGGCCGCGGGCGTCGGCTGGCGCTACGCGCTCGCGTCGCTGCACCGGCGCGGCACGTCCAGCGCGCTGCAGATCACCGCGCTGGCGCTCGGCCTGATGTGCCTGCTGCTGATCGCGATCACGCGCAACGACCTCGTCGCGGGCTGGCGGCAGTCGACACCGCCCGATGCGCCGAACCAGTTCCTGATCGACATCCAGCCCGACCAGCGCAACGACGTCGCGGCCTATCTGACCGCGCACGGCGTGCGCGACGCGGTGCCCGCGCCGATGGTGCGCGGCCGCCTCGTCGCGATCAACGGCAAGCCGGTGAATCCGGACGCCTACCCGTCCGACGAGGCACGCCGGCTCGTCGACCGCGAGTTCAACCTGTCGTACGCGACCGAGCTGCCGTCCGACAACCGGATCGTCGAAGGCGACTGGTTCGGCACCGCGGCCACGCCACAGATCTCGATCGAGGCCGGCCTGGCGAAGACGCTGAACGTGAAACCGGGCGACGTGCTGCGCTTCGACGTGACGGGGCTGACGGTCGACGCGCCGATCACGAGCGTGCGCAAGCTCGACTGGGGCACGTTCCGCGTCAACTTCTTCGTGCTGATGCCGCCGGCGGCGCTGAAGGATTTCCCGGCCGTCTATCTCACGAGCTTCCATCTGCCGGCATCGGATGCCGCGCTGCTCGATCCGCTGATCGCGCGCTACCCGAACCTGACCGCGATCGACGTCGCGCCGATCCTCGCACAGTTGCAGCGGATGATGCTGCAGGTGGTCGGCGCGGTGCAGTTTCTGTTTCTGTTCACGCTCGCAGCCGGCGTGCTCGTGCTGTACACGGCGCTCGCCGGTTCGCGCGACGAGCGGGTGCGCGAGGCCGCGCTGCTGCGCGCGCTCGGCGCGTCGCGTGCGCAGGTCAACGCGGTGCAGCGCGCGGAATTCGTCGTGGTCGGCGCACTGGCCGGCGTGCTGGCGTCGGCGGGCGCGATCGCGGTCGGCTGGGTGCTGGCGTCGCGCGTGTTCGACTTCCAGCTGGCCGTCGATCCGTGGCTCGTGCCGGCCGGCATCGTGGCCGGTGTCGCATGCGCCGGTGCGGCCGGCTGGCTGAGCCTGCATAATGTGTTGCGGCGCCCCGCGCTGCAGTCGCTGCGCGACGCATGAGCGTCGCCGGCGGCCCCGAAGATCCCGTTTTCCGACTATCCGTATGACCGATGTGAATGACGATGCGCCGTCGCAGCCGACGGCGTTCGAGCTCGTGGGCGGCGAAGCCCGCGTGCGCGAAATGGTGGACCGCTTCTACGACCTGATGGACCTCGAGCCCGAGTTCGCGCAGATTCGCGCGGTGCACCCGGCATCGCTCGACGGTTCGCGCGACAAGCTGTTCTGGTTCCTGTGCGGCTGGCTCGGCGGCCCCGACCACTACATCAGCCGGTTCGGCCATCCGCGGCTGCGCGCGCGGCACTTGCCGTTCCCGATCGCGTCGGTCGAGCGCGACCAGTGGCTGCGCTGCATGGCGTGGGCAATGGAGGATATCGGGCTGCCCGAGCCGTTGCGCGAGCGGCTCATGCATTCGTTTTACGAAACGGCCGACTGGATGCGCAACCGGCCCGGTTGATCGACCGGTACGCCGCTGCCCGCGCGCGGGACGATCTGCGTCTGGGCCCGCACGCCGCGCGGCGCGACACTGATCGTTTCCCCCATCGATACGAGGCTCGCCCGATGACGACACAAGCGCTGTTTCGCGAAGACGCGTACCTCACGCAATGCGATGCGATCGTTCAGGCCGTCGGCGACGACGGCATCCGGCTCGATCGCACCGTGTTCTATCCGCTCGGCGGCGGCCAGGCCGGCGACACCGGCACGCTGACGCTGCCCGACGGCGGCACGATCGACATTGCCGATACGCGCAAGGCGAAGTTCGACGGCGCGACGCCCGACGACGCCGTGCACGTGCCGGCGCCGGGGCAGGAGGCGCGTGTCGCCGCGCTCGAGCCCGGCACGCGCGTGGTCGCGACGATCGACTGGCTGCGCCGCTACCGGCACATGCGCCTGCATACGGCCGCGCACCTGATGTGCGCGGTGCTGCCGTACGCGGTCGACGGCTGCAGCGTGACGGCCGACTATGTGCGGCTCGATTTCGCGACGTCCGAAGCGATCGACCGCGACGACGTCGAGCGGCGCCTTGCGGGTCTTGTCGTCGGTGCGCATCCGGTCACGACCGAATGGATCACCGACGACGAGATGGCCGAGCGGCCCGAACTCGTGCGCACGATGAGCGTGAAGCCGCCGATGGGCCTCGGCCGCGTGCGGCTGCTGCGCATCGAGAATGTCGACCTGCAGCCGTGCGGCGGCACGCATGTGCGCAACACGTCGGAAATCGGCGGGCTGCGGGTCGCGAAACTTGAAAAGAAGAGCGCGCGGACCCGGCGCCTCGTACTGGAGTTTGCATGACGATCGACACCGGCACGGCGGGTGCGGCGCCGCTGGATCCGCACGCGCGGGAGATTCTGGATTTCTGGTTCGGCGAACCGGGTTCGGCCGAGTTCGGGCAGGAACGCAAGATCTGGTTCAACGGCGGCGCGGCGTTCGACGACGTGCTGCGCACGCGCTACGGCGCGTTGCTCGACGCCGCGTGCGATGGCGCATGCGATCACTGGGCCGGCTCGCCGTCGGGGGCGCTGGCGCTGATCGTCGTGCTCGACCAGTTCTCGCGCAACATCCATCGCGGCACACCGCGCGCGTTTGCCGCCGATCCGAGGGCGCTCGCGCTCGCGCGCCGCGTCGTCGCGGCCGGGTGGGACGCGCAGTTGCCGAGCGGGCATCACCGCGCATTCGCGTATCTGCCGTTCGAGCACGACGAGTCGGTCGAGAGCCAGCGCGAGGCCGTGCGCCTGTGCGCGGGCATTCGCGATGAGGCAGGGTGCGAGAGCTATCACCGCTTCGCGTTGCGGCATGCGGCCGTCGTCGAGCGCTTCGGCCGCTTCCCGCACCGGAACGCGATTCTCGGCCGTGCGTCGACCGATGAGGAGACGGCGTTCCTGCGCGAACCGGGTTCGTCGTTTTGAGCGGTCGGGCGGCTGCCCGCTGAGGAGAAGCGGCACGCCCGCGGAGTCGTGCGGGCGCCGTGGCGGTCAACGGAAGATGCGAGACGGCCGGCGCGCACGGCGCTCAGGCGGCCGTTCCCGACCGCTGCCGCACATCAAGCCAGGCACGACGGCGCGGCGCGCCGTCCTGCGTCACTGCAAATGCTGTTCGGGCGTGCGCACGTAGACGCGCAGCAGTTCGTCGTTGTCGCCCGGGCGGGCGCCGGTCCAGAACAGTTTCCATTCGCTGCCGGGCGCCGGATCGACGGCACGCACGCCCTGGACGATCATCCAGGTACAGCGCGTCGTCCGCGCGTCGTCGATCGGCGTGTGCTGGATGCCGGAGAAGTAGTACAGCATCGGCGCTTCCGATTCGCCGAGCCCGTGCAGGCTCGCCATGCAGTCGCCGTCGTTCCATTCGAGTGCGAGATGCGCGTTCAGGTCGTCGAACACCGAGCGGTAGCTCTTCGCGATATCGAGCCACGGCAGCAGCAGCGTATAGACGAGCCCCCATGCGACGAGTGCGCCGGCACCCCACGACAGCGCACCGCGCCAGCGGCCCGTCGTGCGCAGCTTCGGCAGCAGCGTCAGCCAGCCGATCGTCAGCGCGAGCGCACCGATCACGAGCGCGGGCTCGATCGGCATCGTCCAGTCGAGCGGCAGCCAGCGGCCGAGCGGCGCGAGATCCGCGCGCGACGCGGCCGGGTCGGCCATCACCGCCCAGATCGCCCATGCGAGTGCGGCGGTGGTGCCGAACAGGATGCGGCTCAGGTAATCCCATGCGAGATGCAGCTGGCGCGGCAGGCGTTCGATCGCCTGTGCGGCGACCAGCGCGAGCGGCGCGAAGAACGGCAGGATGTAGAGCTGGCGCGACGTCGCGGACACTTGCAGTACCGCGAGCCCGATGCCGACGAACAGCACGGGCAGCGCGATGCGCGGCGTGCGCCAGTCGCGCCAGGCACCGCGCGCGAGTGCGACGATCGCGAGCGGCGCGACCGGGAAGCCGACGAGCAGGAATGCGCGCAGGATGAAGAACGGCTTGTCGTTTTCCGCGCCCAGTTCCGGGACGGAGAAGCCGAAGAAGCGTCCGACGTTGTTATCCCAGAACCACGTCATGAACAGCGTTTCGGAGCGCAGGAACAGCGCGGTCGGCCAGATCAGCGCGAACGGCGCGAATACGAGCGCGGCAATGCCGAGCGAGCGCGCGAACGCGCGGGTGCGGCAGGCCGGGTAGAGCACCAGCGTACCCACGAGCGTGGCCGCGAACACGAGCGGCACGAACAGCCCTTTCGTCATCAGCGCGATGCCGACGCCCGCGCCGAAGATCGGCGCGGCCCAGCGGCCCGACGGCCGGACCGGCAGTCCGTGCCGCATCTGCTGCGCGCGCGCGACGTGCTGCATCACGAGTTCGAGCAGCCCGCAGAAGCCCATTGCCGTGCCGGCGAACAGCGCGACGTCCGTCATCATGTCGTGCATGTGCTTGATGACGACGAGCGTGCCTGCGCTCAGCACGACGGGGCCGATCACGCGCAGGTCGAACCAGCTGTCCGCGCGGCTGGCCACGCGCGCGGCGCGCGCGATGAAGCCGAACGCGAGTGCCGCGAACAGCGCGCTCGCGAGCCGTGCCGCGTCGTGCAGCGGCATCACGCGCTGCAGCAGCCATGCGAGGCTGGTCGCCACCCATGCGTAAAGCGGCGGCTTTTCCATGAACGGCAGGCCGGCATTGGTCGGCACGACGAAATCGCCGGTCTCGAGCATGTGCTGGATGATGCCGAACGTGTAGGTTTCGTCCTGTTTCCACGGATCGTGGCCGAGCACGCCCGGCAGCACGTACGCGCAGACCAGTGCGGCGACGAGCAGCCAGGCCCGCCAGCCGAGCAGCAGCGAGCGGCCGCGCGTGGCGCTGGTCGCGGCCGTCGCAGCCACGACGGGCGTGCCGGCGGCGTCCAGCTTCGCGGTGAGGTTGGCGTCGGCGGTCGAGCGGGTGTGCGGGGCCGGAGCGGGCACAGACGTGCGTCGCCGGCTGGGCGCTGCGGTTCCAGGCATGGAAAGGATCTCGGGTCGAGTCGAGCCGGTCCGGCGGCATGGGCAGGACCGATAAGGGCCACATCAGGGGGCGGCGGACAGGCGTGGATGACACCTGTCTGAATGTCCGCTAGTAGAACACGGAATTGTTACGGGTGTTTACTGAAACTGTCACAAAATTGTGGAGATTTGTGGTGTCGTGACGACAGATCGTTTCAGGCGGCGATTTTTATGCGCCGCGAATGCGGGTTTAGCGGCCGCCGCCGACGTCGAGCAGGGCGCCCGTCGTATAAGACGCCGCGTCGCCCAGCAGCCAGACGATTGCTTCGGCGATCTCGTGCGCTTCACCTGCGCGGCCGAGCGGCGTCTGCGCGCCGAGGCGGGCCGCACGGCCCGGCTGGCCGCCGCTCGCGTGGATGTCAGTCTCGATCAGGCCAGGGCGCACCGCGTTGACGCGCACGCCGTGCGGGCCGAGTTCCTTCGCAAGACCGATCGTCAGCGAGTCGACCGCGCCTTTCGAGCCCGCGTAGTCGACGTATTCGTTCGGCGAGCCGAGCCGGGACGCGATCGACGACACGTTGACGATCGCGCCGCCGCGCCCGCCACGGTCGGTGGACAACCGGCGCGCGGCTTCGCGCGCACACAGGTACGCGCCGAGCACGTTGGTGTCGAACATCCGCCGCAGCCGGTCGGCCGGCATGTCGGCGAGCGGCATTGACGGCGCGACGATGCCCGCGTTGTTGACGAGCGCGTCGAGGCGTCCGAATGCGGCGGTGACACCGTCGAACATCGCGACGACGTCGGCTTCGTTCGCGACGTCGCCCGCGACCACGCACGCACGGCCGCCCGCGTCGCGGACGGCTTGCGCGGTGAGTTCGGCCGCTGCCGCGTCGCGCGCGTAGTTGATGCCGACGTCCCAGCCGCGTTCGGCCGCGAGCACGGCGGTCGCGCGGCCGATGCCACGGCTCGCGCCGGTGATGAGGACGGCCTTGCAGTCGGACGGTGCGGTCATCGCGTGCGGTTTCCGGTGAGGGTTACTTCGCCGTGTCGGGCGCCCACTTGTCGCTGGCGGGCGGCTGGTAGCGACGCAGCTGCTCGATCAGTTCGACGGGCTTCGAATCGACGCACAGCGCGTCGAAATAGGTCGGACGCATGAAACCTTCGTCGACCGTATGGCGCAGCAACGCGATCAGCGGATCGTAGAACGAATCGATGTTGTAGAGCGCGACGGGCTTGCGGTGATAACCGAGCTGCGCCCACGTGTAGACCTCGAAGAACTCCTCGAGCGTGCCGGCGCCGCCGGGCATCGCGACGAACGCGTCGGCGAGGTCGGCCATCATTTTCTTGCGGTGGTGCATGTCGGGTACGACGTGCAGTTCCGACAGCCCCGTATGGCCGACTTCCTTGTCGACGAGCAGTTCGGGGATCACGCCGACCGCACGGCCGCCGGCCGCCATCACTTCGTCGGCGATCACGCCCATCAGGCCGACGCGGCCGCCGCCGTAGACGAGCGTGAGGCCCGCATCGACGAGCGCACGGCCGAACGCGCGCGCGGCGTCGGCATAGAGGGGCCGCACGCCTGACGACGAGCCGCAATAAACGCACACAGCCTTCATTGCTTGGCGTCCTTCGCGGGGGCTTGCCCGACGGTGACCGGCCCGCCGGCGGGGCGCGGCGAACCGTCGCGCGGAGGCAGGTAGTCGGTGAACTGGCGCTTGGGCAGCTTGCCGGAGACCAGGTCGTCGAACAGCTGGCGCGAACGCCCGCGCAGGTACGGCGCCATCACGGAGATCACGTGCATGCTGACCTGGTGCAGTTCCTCGCGGATTGCGTCCTGGTCGTTGTACTTGCGCGGATGCATCACGTACTGATACGACAGCCAGTACGTCGAGATGACGGCCATGTTGGTTGCGATGACCTCGATCTCGGCGGGCGTCGCGACCATCTCCGCGTCGGACACGAGCAACTCGCACATGTCGTGCGCGAAGCGCACCTTGTGGCTGATGATCTGCTTGAAGTGCGTCTCGAGCGTGCGGTTGCGGGCGAGCAGGTCGTTGAGGTCGCGATACAGGAACCGGTAGGTCCACATGAAATCGGCCATGTACTGCAGGTACGACCAGGTTTCGTCGATCGTCGGACGATGATCTTCGGGGAAGCGCAGCCGCCGTTCGATCTGCTGCTCGAACTGCGCGAAGATGCTGTTGATGATGTCGTCCTTGTTGCGGAAATGGTAGTACAGGTTGCCTGGACTGATTTCCATTTCCTCGGCGATCGTCGTGGTCGTGACGTTCGGCTCGCCGATCTCGTTGAAGAGTTTCAACGACAACTCGAGAATCCGTTCGCGGGTGCGGCGGGGAGGTTTCGCTTCCATGTCGTCCGGCCCTGTGTGTGCCGGACTGGCGGGCGCTGCAATCGATGCTGCGTGATTCGTCCGGCGCGGGTTGCTGTTCTATGTCTAGCGGACGATTATAAACCGGGGTTTCGCCACATCGGGCGCATTTCGTGATCGCGGCCCCGCGCGGCGCATGGTGCAGCGCCGCACGCGGGCGGTGCCGAGGGCACCCGCCGGGCAGCCGTCTAGAAGCCGAGCCAGTGTGCGACGACCGGGCCGAGCACGAAGCCCCACGTCGTCACGCACGCGAACAGCGCGACCGTCACGGCCGCGCTGCCGAGGTCCTTCGCGCGCTTGGACAACTCATGGCGTTCGAGCGAGATGCGGTCGATCGCGGCCTCGACGCTCGAGTTCAGCAACTCGACGATCAGCACCAGCAGCACCGAGGCGATCAGCAGCGCGCGCGACGCGGCCGGCACTGGCGCGAACGCGCCGATCGGGAGCATCAGCGCGGCGAGCGTGAGCTCCTGGCGAAACGCGCTCTCCTCGCGAATCGCGACACGAAAGCCGTTCAGCGAGTGCTTGAGTGCGTACCAGGCGCGCGTGATGCCGCGGTGGCGCTTGTACGGGTTCGGCGGCAGCGGGGTCAGTTGATCGTCGGGGCCGAGCGGTTCGTGCGCGTGCACGTCTGCTTCGGCGTGCGGCTCGTCCTCGTCGAACGGGCGGTGCCGATGCTGCGGCGCGGCGGGGGGCGGGGTCTTGTCGTTCAGGTCTCGTTTCAAACGGCGGCACCTTCGGCTGGCGAGTACGCGGTCTTCGGCAGCGGCTTCAGATGCGACGCGAACTGCTCGGATGCGGCGCGCCACGAGAAGCGTTCCGCCCACGCGCGCGCGGTCGTGCGTTCGATCTTCAGCGCTTCGAGGCAGGCTTCCTGCAGGTCCTCGTGCATCGAGCCTGCGTCGCCGCCACTGAGCACGTCGATCGGGCCCGTGACGGGATACGCGGCAACCGGCGTGCCGCAGGCGAGCGCCTCGAGCAGCACGAGGCCGAACGTGTCGGTGCGACTCGGGAACACGAACACGTCGGCCGCAGCATACACCTTCGCGAGCTCGGCCTGTGACAGCACGCCGAGATAGTTCGCCTCCGGATAGCGCGACTTCAGCTCGGCGAGCGCGGGGCCTTCGCCCGCGACCCACTTCGAGCCGGGCAGGTCGAGGCGCAGGAACGCCTCGACGTTCTTCTCGATCGCGACGCGGCCTACGTACAGGAAGATCGGCCGCGCGGTGTTGAGCACCTTCGACTCCATCGGCCGGAACACGTCGAGATCGACGCCGCGGGTCCACAGCACGACGTTCGTGAAGCCGAATTTCTCGAGGTCGTCCTTGACGACCGGCGTCGGCGCCATCACCGCGAGCGACGGGCCGTGGAACCAGTGCAGGAAGCGGTAGGTCGCGGCCAGCGGGATGCCGAAGCGCGCCTGCACGTATTCCGGAAAGCGCGTGTGGTACGCGGTCGTGTACGGCAGCTTGCGCGAGCGCGCATAGCGTCGCGCGGCGAGGCCGAGCGGGCCTTCGGTCGCGATGTGCAGCGCGTCGGGCGCGAACGCGTCGATCCGCGCGCGCAGCTTGCGGTACGGCAGGATCGACAGGCGGATCTCGGGGTAGGTCGGGCAGGGCACCGTGCGGAATTCCAGCGGTGTCAGCAGTTCGACGCGATGGCCGAGCGCGGTGAGTTCGCGCGCCGTGCTCTTCAGCGTGCGCACGACGCCGTTGACCTGCGGTTCCCACGCATCGGTGACGATCATGATCTTCATCGCGGCATTGTCCTGTAAGTAGAGTTGTGTCAGGCAGTGGCCTTGGCCTTGCGCGACGAGGTCTCCGACGGCGCGGCGCGCATCACCGTCCAGTAGACGATCTTCAGTTCGCCTTCCATCGTTTCGACGAGCGCGGACAGGCTTTCGACCCAGTCGCCGTCGTTGCAGTACAGCACGCCGTCGATATCGCGGATCTCTGCCTTGTGGATGTGGCCGCACACGACGCCGTCGCAGCCGCGGCGGCGCGCTTCGTCGGTCATCACGGTTTCGAACTGCGAGATGAAGTTGACCGCGTTCTTCACCTGGTGCTTCAGGTACTGCGACAGCGACCAGTACTGGAAGCCGAGCCGGCTGCGGATCCGGTTGAACCAGCGGTTCAGTACGAGGATCAGCGTGTAGAGCGTGTCGCCGAGGTACGCGAGCCATTTCGCGTGCTGGATCACGCCGTCGAACAGGTCGCCGTGCACGATCCACAAACGTTTGCCCGCGAGCGTCGTGTGGAAGGCCTCGCCGCGCACCTGGATGTCGCCGAACGCGAGGTCGCAGAACTGCCGTGCGCCTTCGTCGTGGTTGCCGGGGATATAGACGACCTGTGTGCCCTTGCGCGCCTTGCGCAGGATCTTCTGCACGACGTCGTTGTGCGCCTGCGGCCAGTACCAGCCTTTCTTCAACTGCCAGCCGTCGATGATGTCGCCGACGAGGTACAGGTATTCCGAATCGTTGTGGCGCAGGAAGTCGAGCAGGTACGGCGCCTGGCAACCACTCGAGCCGAGGTGGATGTCGGACAGCCAGATGGTGCGATAGCGATGCGCGGACGAGTCGGGGTCGTCGTGCGGCGTGACGTGCTCGGCAGGTGGTTCTTGCGATGCCAGGTCATCGGCTGCGGCCGAGCCGGACAGGAAGGCGGTGACGGCGCGGGCGCCGATCGGGTGACGGAAGAGGGAGGTCGCGGACGATTTCTGGCCCATGCATGACTCGCGCCGGTTGACATTACCGGCATTCCGCCATGCGGGCGTGACTGTGCCATGACAGTCACGAGACGTTCTTATTACGACCGTTGCAGGGTGTTTAGCAGTGAATGAAAGGGTGTTGTGTAATCTGCCGCACCGAACGGCCGGCGGTTGTCCGGCCGGTCGTCAGATCGGGTGGGATAAGCCTGGGTGAATGGCTTTCGTCTGGCGAATGCGGCGCGTCAGCGCGTCACCGCGGGATGGCGACGACGCGCGTGCGCGCGATCCGGTCGTGCGGGAACTGGCGGCCGGCATGCAGCCGCGCGGCGCCGGCCCACGCGACGATCCACGCGGCGGCGAGCGCGAGCGTGACGGGCACCGACACGCCGAGCAGCGGATGCAGCGCGAGCGGCGGCAGGAACCACAGCCAGCCGAGCGCATAACGAACGAGCGCGTGGGCCGCGCTCAGCGGCCGGCCGCTCGACGATTCGAGCCGCAGCCGCCAGGTCTTCATCGGCAGGGTCTGGCCGCCGTGCGTCCAGAACCAGACGAAGTACGCGCCGATGACGAGCGCGATCCAGGCGGCGAGCAGGTTGTGGTGGACGAGGCCGTTGCGTTGTTGCGTCGCGAGGCTGAACGCGAGCCCGGCGAAGAATACGACGCCGAACAGCAGCACGCCTTCGTAGAGCAGCGCGGCGAGGCGCCGCCGCACGGACGGCGCGGCGGCCGGAGTCCCGGGTGCGGGGGCGGTCGCCACGGCCGCTCAGGAGCCCTTGAACAGCGAAGGTGCGTCGGCGGGCGACACTGGCGCCACGGCGGCCGGTGCGGAAGCGGTGCCGGCCGTCGACGACGCGGGCACCGGCGTCGCGGCGGCGCCGGCCGATGCGGGCGCCGCCGCGGCGGCTGCGCCGCTTGCCGGGTGTTCGTGCGAATTGACGAGGCGGCGGACGTCACGGTCGGCGACGGTCGGCGGCGCGCTGACGACGCTCGGCCGGCGGCGGCGCTCGGCGGCCGCGAGACGTTCCTTCTGCTCCTCGGGGAGTTGCTGGTAGGCCTTCCACGCGCGCTCGCGCGCCTGGGCGGAAAGCTCCTTCGCGCTCTGGTAGTTCTCGCGTGCGACGCGGCGCTGGTCGGGTGTCATCCGCGCCCATTCGGCCATCCGGTCCTGCAGGCGCTTTTGATCATCAGGCGTCAATTTCGCGAAACGTGACGCGATCTTCAGCCATTTACGCTTGCGGGCATCACTGAAGCCGTCCCACTGGTCGGCGAACGGCGCGAGTGCCGCGTGCTGCGCCGGCGTGAGGCGCGCCCACGACAGCGGGCCGGTGGCGGCCGGCAGCGGCAGGGGCAGCGGGGTGAGGTCGGTGCTCAGCCCGGCCGCGGCCGATGCGGGCGCGGCAGGGTTGCTGGCCGCGACGGTCGTCGTCGCGGGGGGCGGGTTGAATCGCGAATAGGTGGCGACGTAGGAAACGGCGATCGCGATCACGCATCCGAAAAATACGGCCAGGCCGCGCTTCTGACTCACCCGTGCGATCCCCTCGTTATTGTCTGTTAGTGAGCGCGCGAAAGATACGCGTTGAACCCGTGATCGAGATACGCGTTGAGCGGCAGGTCGTCGCTGAGCATCGCCGCGTCGATATCGGCGAGTTCGGCGGTGCGCTGCAGGTCTTCCCAGTAGGCGATGCCGACGAGCCCCGCGAGCAGCAGCGCGAGCGGCCACGCGCGCAGCAGACGGCGCGCGAGCGACGCCTGCGGGCGGCTCGTGGGCGCCGGGCCGAATGCGCCGCCGGCCGCGCCGGCGAAGGCCGGCACGAACACCGGCGCGGTCGCGGCTTCGGGCTTCTTGCGCGCGAGCGCAGCCCGACGGGCGACGGCCAGCCGGTCGGTGGTCTCGGCTGGCAGTGCGGCCGCGTGCTCGTCCAGCGCGCGGCGCACCTTCAGCGCGAATTCGTGTTCTCGATTTGCGGGAGCGAAGCTCATAGCGTGATTCCTTTGGCCTTGAGCGCGTGCGCCAGGGTGTGGGTGGCTCGTGAGCAGTGCGTCTTGACGCTGCCTTCGGAGCACCCCATCGCGGCGGCAGTCTCGGCGACATCCATATCTTCCCAATAACGCATCAGGAACGCTTCCCGTTGACGTGCCGGAAGTTTCTGGATTTCTTCGTCGATCAGGGCCAGAACCTGCTCTCGTTCGAGGCGGTGCTCGCTGCTCTCGACACCCGCGTTGTCGTCCGCGGATTCGAGCGTTTCGAGGGGGTCGAAGTCGTCGTCGTCGGTGTTGTTCAGCGACGAGAAGAGCGTAACCCAGGTGTTGCGGACTTTCTGCCGGCGAAACCAGTCGTGGATCGCGTTCTGCAGGATCCGCTGAAAAAGCAGCGGCAATTCAGCCGCCGGCCGGTCGCCGTACTTCTCCGCAAGCTTGATCATCGCGTCCTGCACGATGTCGAGCGACGCATCGTCGTCACGCACGGCGTACGCAGCCTGCTTGAACGCGCGCCTTTCGACGCCCGCCAGAAAGTCGGCGAGTTCCTTGTCTGATGCCATTCCGTAAAGGTATGCGCTGCGGACTGCGGCGTGTGAAAGGTCGAAAAATTTCGTAAAACCCGCGGATGCTATCAAATTTTCGTGCCGCTTGGCACCGGGTTGGCCGCCGCGCGTTGCGCGCGAGCCGCGGCGGCGGGGTGCCGGACGGCGCGCATGATGCGCTGCGGGATATTTTGCTTGACGCCCCAATCATGACCCGCTATCGTCAATGATTCGCAACATGAAGTGATGGTCTCATTTGAGGCTGGCCCAAGAAGCCCGCCCTTCAAACTGGACGCGCCGCTTGAACCCGAGCCACAAGCCCGGCAGAGAGCACCCAATCAATTTTTTGCCGAAAATTCGAAAGGTCAAAATGAACATGCCCAGCGCGGAATTCTCCACGTCGGAACCCCTTTCCCCTCCCGATAGCGACTCCATCGGCGGTACCGTGCTCATGAAGGCACTGGCCGACGAAAACGTCGAATTCATCTGGGGCTACCCCGGCGGCTCGGTTCTCTACATCTACGACGAGCTTTACAAGCAGGACAAGATTCAGCACGTGCTGGTGCGCCACGAACAGGCGGCCGTGCACGCAGCCGATGCGTATGCGCGTTCCACCGGCAATGTCGGCGTCTGTCTCGTGACGTCCGGCCCCGGTGTCACCAACGCGGTGACCGGCATCGCAACGGCGTACATGGATTCGATCCCGATGGTCGTGATCAGCGGCCAGGTGCCGACGGCTGCGATCGGCCAGGACGCATTCCAGGAATGCGACACGGTCGGCATCACGCGTCCTTGCGTGAAGCACAACTTCCTCGTGAAGGACGTGCGCGACCTCGCGGAAACCGTCAAGAAGGCGTTCTACATCGCCCGCACGGGCCGTCCGGGCCCGGTGCTGATCGACATCCCGAAGGACATCTCGAAGACGCCGTGCGAGTACGTGCCCGTCAAGAGCGTGTCGCTGCGTTCGTACAACCCCGTCACGAAAGGCCATTCGGGTCAGATCCGCAAGGCCGTGTCGCTGCTGCTGACCGCGAAGCGTCCCTACATCTACACGGGTGGCGGCATCATCCTCGCCGACGCGTCGCGTGAACTGAACCAGTTCGCGGACCTGCTCGGCTACCCGGTCACGAACACGTTGATGGGCCTCGGCGGCTATCGCGCGTCGGACAAGAAATTCCTCGGCATGCTCGGCATGCACGGCACCTACGAAGCGAACATGGCGATGCAGCACTGCGACGTGCTGATCGCGATCGGTGCCCGCTTCGACGACCGCGTGATCGGCGACCCGGCGCACTTCGCGTCGCGTCCGCGCAAGATCATCCACATCGACATCGACCCGTCGTCGATCTCGAAGCGCGTGAAGGTCGATATCCCGATCGTCGGCGACGTGAAGGAAGTGCTGAAGGAGCTGATCGAGCAACTGCAGACGGCCGAGCATGGCCCCGACACCGAGGCGCTCGCGCAATGGTGGAAGGACATCGAGGGCTGGCGCTCGAAGGACTGCCTGAAGTTCGACCGCGAAAGCGAGATCATCAAGCCGCAGTACGTGGTCGAGAAGGCGTGGGAACTGACGGACGGCAATGCGTTCGTGTGTTCGGACGTCGGCCAGCACCAGATGTGGGCTGCGCAGTTCTACCGTTTCAACAAGCCGCGTCGCTGGATCAACTCCGGCGGCCTCGGCACGATGGGCTTCGGCCTGCCGGCAGCGATGGGCGTCAAGATGGCGCACCCGGACGACGACGTGCTGTGCATCACGGGCGAAGGCTCGATCCAGATGTGCATCCAGGAACTGTCGACCTGCCTGCAGTACGACACGCCCGTGAAGATCATTTCGCTGAACAACCGCTACCTCGGCATGGTCCGCCAGTGGCAGCAGATCGAATACAGCAAGCGCTATTCGCATTCGTACATGGATGCGCTGCCCGATTTCGTGAAGCTCGCCGAAGCGTACGGCCATGTCGGCATGCGGATCGAAAAGACCTCGGATGTGGAGCCGGCGCTGAAGGAAGCGCTGCGCCTGAAGGATCGCACCGTGTTTCTCGACTTCCAGACCGATCCGACCGAAAACGTCTGGCCGATGGTACAGGCCGGCAAGGGCATCACCGAGATGCTGCTCGGATCGGAAGATCTGTAACGGCGCGACGCGCGCGGGCCCGGATGCGGCCGCCTTCACGAAGGGCGGTGCGGCACGTGGCGGCGCGCGGCGCGAGTGAATCGACACGGACACATTCTGGAAGAAGCGAACATGAGACACATCATTTCCGTCCTGCTGGAGAACGAACCGGGCGCGCTGTCGCGCGTGGTCGGTCTGTTTTCCGCACGCGGCTACAACATCGAAACCTTGACGGTGGCGCCGACCGAAGACCAATCGCTGTCGCGGCTCACCATCGTTTCCATTGGCTCCGACGACGTGATCGAACAGATCACGAAGCATCTGAACCGCCTGATCGAGGTGGTGAAAGTGGTGGACCTGACCGACGGTGCACACATCGAACGCGAGCTGATGCTGATCAAGGTACGTGCAGTGGGCAAGGAGCGCGAAGAAATGAAGCGGATGGCGGACATTTTCCGCGGCCGCATCATCGACGTGACCGAAAAGACCTACACGATCGAATTGACGGGCGCGAGCGACAAGCTCGACGCATTCATCCAGGGGCTGGACGCGGGCGCGATCCTCGAGACCGTGCGCACCGGCAGCTCCGGCATCGGACGCGGCGAGCGCATCCTGAAGGTGTGATGCCCAAAGGCACGCCGGGTGCGCCGTCATGTCCCGGCCCGCAGTACTCCATCTGAACGAATTATTGAATTTTTTGAATTAGCGAAGGAACCATCATGAACGTTTTCTACGACAAAGACGCTGACCTCTCCCTCATCAAGGGCAAGCAAGTCACGATCATCGGCTACGGCTCGCAAGGCCATGCACACGCGCTGAACCTGAAGGAAAGCGGCGTGAACGTGACGGTCGGCCTGCGCAAGGGCGGCGCGTCGTGGAGCAAGGCCGAGAACGCCGGCCTGTCGGTCAAGGAAGTCGCGGAAGCCGTGAAGGGCGCGGACGTCGTGATGATGCTGCTGCCGGACGAGCAGATCGCCGACGTGTACGCGAAGGAAGTGCACGCGAACATCAAGCAGGGCGCGGCGCTGGCATTCGCGCACGGCTTCAACGTCCACTACGGCCAGGTGATCCCGCGCGCCGACCTCGACGTGATCATGATCGCGCCGAAGGCACCGGGCCACACCGTGCGCGGCACGTACTCGCAAGGTGGCGGCGTGCCGCACCTGATCGCGGTTGCGCAGAACAAGTCGGGCGCGGCACGCGACATCGCGCTGTCGTACGCGGCAGCGAACGGCGGCGGCCGTGCGGGCATCATCGAGACGAACTTCCGTGAAGAGACCGAAACCGACCTGTTCGGCGAGCAGGCCGTGCTGTGCGGCGGTACCGTCGAGCTGATCAAGGCCGGCTTCGAAACGCTGGTCGAAGCGGGTTACGCGCCGGAAATGGCGTACTTCGAGTGCCTGCACGAACTGAAGCTGATCGTCGACCTGATCTACGAAGGCGGCATCGCGAACATGAACTACTCGATCTCGAACAACGCCGAGTACGGCGAGTACGTGACGGGCCCGCGCGTCGTCACGGAAGAGACGAAGAAGGCGATGAAGCAGTGCCTGACCGACATCCAGACGGGCGAGTACGCAAAGAGCTTCATTCTCGAGAACAAGGCCGGCGCTCCGACGCTGCAATCGCGCCGCCGCCTGACGGCCGAGCACGAGATCGAGCAGGTCGGCGCGAAGCTGCGCGCGATGATGCCGTGGATCGCGAAGAACAAGCTCGTCGACCAGTCGAAGAACTAAGCACCGCGTGCTGTTCCGGCCCTTCGAGTGAAGGGTCGGCATCAAAAAGCCGTCCGAAGGCAGCAGTGCCCCGGGCGGCTTTTGTTATGCTACGGGCTTTGCAATTCACCGAACACAGAACGAATCCATGAACTATCCTCATCCGATCATCGCGCGCGAAGGCTGGCCGTTCATCGCGATTGCTGCCGTCATCGCGCTGTTGATCCACGCCGTCGGGGGCTTCGGCTTCGCGTGGCCGTTCTGGCTGCTGCTCGCTTTCGTCGTCCAGTTCTTCCGCGATCCGCAGCGCCCGATCCCGGCCCAGCCGAACGCGGTGCTGTGCCCGGCGGACGGCCGCATCGTCGCGGTCGAGACCACGCAGGATCCGTATGCGAACCGCGAAGCGCTGAAGATCAGCGTGTTCATGAATGTCTTCAACGTCCATTCGCAGCGTTCGCCGGTCGATGGCGCGATCACCAAGGTCGAATACTTCCCGGGCGCGTTCCTGAACGCGGCGATCGACAAGGCGTCGACCGAGAACGAGCGCAATGCGGTCGTGATCCAGACGGCGAGCGGCAAGACCGTCACCGCCGTGCAGATCGCCGGCCTCGTTGCCCGCCGGATTCTCTGCTACGTCCGCGCCGGCGAGCCGCTGTCGCGCGGTCAGCGCTACGGTTTCATCCGCTTCGGTTCGCGCGTCGACGTGTACCTGCCGATCGGCAGCCGCGCGAAGGTGTCGATCGGCGAGAAGGTCTACGCGTCGTCGACGATCCTCGCCGAGCTCGAACAGTAAGCGGCGGGGCGCACGATGGCCGCATTCAAACCGCGCCGGCCGCGCAACGGCTCCAGCCAGACGCCACGCCCGTTCCGCCGCAACAAGGGGATGGCGCCCGATCCGGTGCCCATCGAGAGCCGCCGCGCGTCGCGCCAGCGCTTCCTGAAGACGCGCGGCATCTACCTGCTGCCGAACGCGTTCACGACCGCCGCGCTGTTCTGCGGCTTCTTCGCGGTCGTGCAGGCGATGAACGTGCGCTTCGAGATCGCCGCGATCGCGATTTTCGTCGCGATGGTGCTCGACGGGATGGACGGGCGCGTCGCGCGCATGACGCATACGCAAAGCGCGTTCGGCGAGCAGTTCGACAGCCTGTCCGACATGGTGTCGTTCGGTGTCGCGCCCGCGCTCGTGATGTACGAGTGGGTGCTGAAGGATCTCGGTCGCTGGGGCTGGCTCGCCGCGTTCGTCTACTGCTCGGGCGCCGCGCTGCGTCTCGCGCGCTTCAATACCAACATCGGGGTCGTCGACAAGCGCTTCTTCCAGGGGCTGCCGAGCCCGGCCGCCGCCGCGCTGATCGCGGGCTTCGTGTGGCTCGCGACCGACAACCGCGTGCCGATGAAGCTCGGCTGGCTGCCGTGGGTCGCGTTCGTGCTGACGATCTACGCGGGCGTGACGATGGTGTCCAACGCGCCGTTCTACAGCGGCAAGGCGCTCGACGTACGGCATCGCGTGCCGTTCGCGGCGATCCTGCTCGTCGTCGTCGCGTTCGTGCTCGTGTCGTCCGATCCGCCGCTGATGCTGTTCTGCCTGTTCGTGCTGTACGGGCTGTCCGGCTATGTGTTCTGGGGCTATATGGCCATCCGCGGGCGGGCGAACCCGGCGCGCTCGTCGCAGCGCGATCACTGACCCGATACGCGATTTGACCGGAAACGGCGGCCTCGAGGCCGCCGTTTTCATTTGCCCCTGTTTGAATGGGGCGGCCCGGAGCGCCCGGGTGCCGTCCGATTGCGCGTCCAGCGGAATGCCGCTATAGTCTTCGGCATGACTGCATTTCCCCGCCTCTCCCTCCTTCTAGCCGGTGCGCCGCTACGCGCGCTAGCGTTGGCGCGCCTGCCGCGCTGACCGTTCTCGCCCTCCGTCAAGCTTCGTCTGTTGTTGAGCGTCGCCAGCGGTGGCGCGATCTCATTACGTTTGACTTCCGTATAAAGAGCCCTGGAGCCCCCCATGACAGACAAGCTGATCATTTTCGATACGACGTTGCGTGACGGCGAACAATCGCCTGGCGCGTCGATGACGAAGGAAGAGAAAATCCGCATCGCGAAGCATCTCGAGCGGATGAAGGTCGACGTGATCGAAGCCGGCTTCGCGGCCAGCTCGAACGGCGACTTCGACGCGATTCACACGATCGCCGGTCTCGTGAAGGACAGCACGATCTGTTCGCTGGCCCGGGCCAACGACAAGGACATCCAGCGCGCGGCCGACGCGCTGAAGCCGGCCAACAGCTTCCGGATCCACACGTTCATCGCGACGTCGCCGCTGCACATGGAGAAGAAGCTGCGGATGACGCCCGACCAGGTGTTCGAGCAGGCGCGCCTCGCGGTGCGCTTCGCGCGCAAGTTCACCGACAACGTCGAATTCTCGCCGGAAGACGGCAGCCGCTCCGATCTGGATTTCCTCTGCCGCGTGCTGGAAGCCGTGATTGCCGAAGGTGCGACGACGATCAACATTGCCGACACGGTCGGTTATGGCGTGCCGGAGCTTTACGGCAACCTCGTGAAGACGCTGCGCGAACGCATTCCGAACTCGGACAAGGCGATTTTCTCGGTGCACTGCCATAACGACCTCGGGATGGCCGTCGCGAACTCGCTCGCCGGCGTGAAGATCGGCGGCGCGCGTCAGATCGAGTGCACGATCAACGGTCTCGGCGAGCGCGCGGGCAACACGTCGCTGGAAGAAATCGTGATGGCCGTGAAGACCCGCAAGGACTACTTCGGCCTCGACGTCGGCATCGACACGACGCAGATCGTGCCGACGTCGAAGCTCGTGTCGCAGATCACCGGTTTCGTCGTGCAGCCGAACAAGGCCGTGGTCGGCGCGAACGCGTTCGCGCATGCGTCGGGCATCCACCAGGACGGCGTGCTGAAGGCGCGCGACACCTACGAGATCATGCGCGCGGAAGACGTGGGCTGGACCGCGAACAAGATCGTGCTCGGCAAGCTGTCGGGCCGCAACGCGTTCAAGCAGCGCCTGCAGGAGCTCGGCGTGTCGCTCGACAGCGAAGCGGAACTGAACGCCGCGTTCATGCGCTTCAAGGATCTGGCCGACCGCAAGTCCGAGATCTTCGACGAGGACATCATCGCGATCGTGTCTGAGGAATCGGCGCTCGCGCACGAGCAGGAGCACTTCAAGTTCGTGTCGCTGTCGCAGCGTTCGGAAACGGGCGAGCAACCGCAGGCGAAGATCGTGTTCGCGGTCGAGGGCAAGGAAGTGACCGGCGAAGCGCGCGGCAACGGGCCGGTCGACGCGACGTTCAACGCGATCGAGGGCGAAGTCGGCAGCGGTTCCGAGCTGCTGCTGTACTCGGTGAACGCGATCACGACCGGTACGCAGGCGCAGGGCGAAGTGACCGTCCGGCTGTCGAGGAGCGGGCGCATCGTCAATGGCGTCGGCACTGATCCGGACATCGTCGCCGCGTCCGCGAAGGCGTATATCTCCGCGCTGAACAAGCTGCATTCGAAGGACGACAAGGTCAACCCGCAGCGCTCATAAGCGCCGCGCGCGGCGCATCGCCGAAACGCCCCGTGCGGCCCAGTGCCGCCGGGGCGTTTTTTCATGCGCCGTTCATTCGGCGGCCGGCGCGCGGAACATCCAGCGGCGGCCGGCCGGGCGGGGCGCCGGGCTGCGTCGGCGGAACTCGACCGTGATCCCGCGCAGCGGCGCATCGGCGACGAACGCGTCGAGCAGTTCGAGCACGTCGTGATCGATGTAGTCGGCACGTGTCGCGTCGATGATCACTGCCGCCCGGTCCGGAATGTGCCGCAGATGATGCTTGACCTGCACCTTGCCGAGAAACGAGACGTCCTTGCGGAACGACAGCAGGAAGTGGTCGTCGTGCTGCGCGAGCGTGACGGGGCTTTTCAGGTTCGCGACGGCGACCGCCAGCACGCTGCAGGCGAGGCCGAACGCGATGCCGAACAGCAGGTCGACCGCGAGCACGCCGGCGATCGTCGCGGCGAACGGCGCGAACGCGGCCGGCCCCTGCTTCAACACCGCGCGGAACAGCGCCGGTTTCGCGAGCTTGAAGCCGGTGTGGATCAGGATCGCGGCAAGGCTCGCAAGCGGGATCAGGTTGATCAGGCCGGTGAGCGCGAACACGCTTGCAAGCAGCAGCATCCCGTGGACGATTGCCGACATCCGGCTTTGCGCGCCCGCGTTGACGTTCACCGAGCTGCGCACGATCACCGACGTGATCGGCAGGCCGCCGAACGCACCCGCGACGAGATTGCCGACGCCCTGTGCCTTCAGCTCGCGGTCGGGTTGGGTCGGCCGGCGCTTCGGGTCGATCTGTTCGACCGCTTCGAGGCTCAGCAGCGTTTCGAGGCTGGCAACGACCGCGAGCGTGATCGCGACGCGCCACACGTCCGGATTGACGAGCTGTGCGAAGTTCGGGCCGAGTTCCGCGTGCTTGAGCGAGGCCGCGAACGCCGCGAACGAGCCGAGCTCGGGCAGCGTCACGCGATGGGCGGCGCCCGGCGCGACCGACGGCGCGACGACGCCCAGCACGAGCGTGGCGCCGATGCCCAGGACGACGACCGCGAGTGGCGCGGGCACCGAACGCACCAGCGCGAAGCGGCGCAGTGCGGGCGTGTCCCACGCGATCAGCAGCGCGAGCGAGGCGAGCGCGATGGCCGTGGCCGCCCACGCGACCGGCAGGCCCGGCCACGAAGCAAACGATTGCGCAGCTGAGCCGCCGATGCCGAACGCAAACGGAATCTGCTTCACGATCAGCAGCAGGCCGATCGCGGCGAGCATGCCCTTGATGACGGGCGACGGCACGTAGGCGGCGAAGCGGCCGGCACGCAGCATGCCGAACCCGAACTGCAGCACGCCGGACAGCAGCACCGCGAGCAGGAACGCGGAGAAGCTGCCGAGCTGCGCGATCCCTTCGACGACGATCACGACGAGCCCGGCGGCCGGTCCGCTGACGGACAGCGACGAGCCGCTCAGCAGCGCGACGACGATGCCGCCGACAATGCCGGACACGAGCCCGGCGAACGGTTCGACACCGGATGCGTTGGCGATGCCGAGACACAGCGGCAGCGCAACGAGAAAAACGACGATGCCGGCGACGATGTCGCGCGGCAGGGTGGACAGGCGCTCGTTCAGTTTCATGGTTGGGGTGATTTCATTGGCTTGGGGGGCAGCGGGGTACGCGTCAGTCGAGCGCGGCGGCCGTCGCGGCCGGCACGGGTTCGACGTTGGCAGGCGGCGTCGCGTAGCCGGAATCGAGCTCCAGCAGGCGGCCGTCGGCGAGCGAAAAAATCCAGCCGTGCACGAGCGGCGGCCGTTCCCGGCCCCGCACGATCGGCGACGCGCGCAGCAACCGCACCTGTTCGAGCACGTTCAGTTCGGCGAGGCGGTCGGCGGCGACCGTGTCGTCGAGCCCGTCGAGCGTGTCGCGATGGCGCCGCGCGAGCGCGCAGAGCGGCGCGATGCGGCGCGCGACGTGCGGCAGGTCGGACGGCGGCGGCAGCAGCGACGCGCGCACGCCACCGCACCCGTAGTGCCCGCACACGATCACGTGGTCGACCTGAAGCACGCGTACCGCGTACTCGAGCACGCTGGCGGAATTGTCGTCGTCGGGGTGGAACAGGTTCGCGATGTTGCGATGGACGAACAGCTCGCCGGGTGCGCAATGCGTGATGGTTTCGGCCGGCACGCGGCTGTCCGAGCAGCCGATCCACAGCACGCGCGGATTCTGGCCGCGCGCGAGCGCGTCGAAAAAGCCGGGCGTGTGTTCGCGCGTCTCGCGGGCCCACGCGATGTTGGCGACCAGCATGCTCTTGGGGCGATTCATAGGACTCCTTTTTGATAAAGGCAAATGAATATCGGCCGAATTGGCGCAATATGATGCTTTCTAAATTGAAAGGTTGAATTTCGACTGATATTAGGGGTATGCCCTAGCGTTCCGGGTGTCCTGAAACAAATTGTTTCAAATTGACTGAACGTAGTGCATCGCCTGCACCAACCCGACGCATGACATGCATGGCGCATGCCTGTTTCCGCGCGAAGGCCCGCATGACGGGGATTTCAGCGTATTGCCATCGGAATGTCATCGATCGGAAAAGATTTCCGTCGCATTTTCTGAATTAATTAGATGGCGGAAAAAAGGAAATGGCCATTTACGCAATAATTCGTGAATGGCCATGGTGAAAATTGCGCGTCAATGCGTAATCGATCAGAACATGTTGCGGCGATCGGGATCGTGCAACGGGTCCGGCGTTTTCTGCGTGATGCGCAGAATGCCCTGCGGATCGAAATAGAAGCTGTACATCATGTACCAGACGTTGTCCTCGAGATACCGGTACGTCCACACCTCGCGCTTCATCAGCGGGAAGTAGGATGTCTCGACGGGGCGTCCGAAATTGACGAGGACATCGGTCTTCGTCCACTTGCCGATCTCCGCGCGATAGAACTCGCTCGGTTGCAGTACCTGGCGCACGTTGACGATCTTGTGAGCGGCGTCGACGTCGGCCGCGACCGTGACCTCGCCCATCGGCTGGGTCGGCCACATCAGGCGCTTGCCGCCGCCGGGCAGGTCGTAGATCTCGCGTGGCGGGCCCATGCGCGCGACGATTGCCGACTCGTCCTGGCCGGCCTGGTATTGCTGCCACGGTTGCGCGCAACCGGCCAGCAGCGCGGCGGCACCGGCCAACAGCACCGGCAGGCGCGCGGGAATGCGAATGCCCATGGGGATTCTCCAGAACACGGAAACACATCCCGTTTTATCACGGACGGCGCGCGACGGCGCGTCGTGCGAAAAAAATCGGTGCAGATCGCCGGTGCTGCGATGCTTGCGGGCGGCAGGGGCGCCGGCCTATGATCCGCGCTTCTCGGGCAGATTGACGGGCAGGTAGCCGATGCAGGGATGGAAGCGGTGTGCGCTCGCGTTGAGCGCGGGCTGGATGCTGGTGTCGTCCGCGTTTGCCGCGGGCGAGCCGGTGCGGATCGCGCTGATCGAAGGGATGTCGGGCCCGTTCGCGAACGCGGGCGCGGCGGTCGAGCGCAACCTGCGCTTCGGTGTCGAGCAGGTCAACGCGGCGGGCGGCGTGAAGCTGCGCGACGGCGCGCATCCGCTCGAGCTGGTCGTGCTCGACAGCAAGGGCAGCCCGGAGGAGGCACTCGTGCAGTTGCGCGCGGCCGCGGACCGCCATATCGGTTTCGTCGCGCAGGGCAACAGCTCGGCTGTCGCGGCCGCACTCGTCGCGGCGCTCGACAAGCTGAACGCGCGCGATCCGGACAACCGGATGCTGTTCCTCAACTATTCGGCCGACGATCCGGCGCTGACCGGCGCGCGCTGCAGTTTCTGGCATTTCCGCTTCGACGCGCATGCAGGCATGCGGATGGCCGCGCTCGCGGACGTGATGGCGAGCGACCGCGCGCTGCGCAAGGTTTATCTGCTGAACCAGGACTACAGCTTCGGCCACGACGTGAGCACACTCGCACGGCAGGCGCTTGCCGCACGGCGCCCCGACGTGACGATTGCCGGCGACGAATTCCACCCGATCGGCCGGATCAAGGATTTCTCGCCGTACGTCGCGAAGATCCGCGCGAGCGGTGCCGATGCCGTCGTGACCGGCAACTGGGGCAACGACCTCACGCTGCTCGTGAAGGCGGCGCGCGAGCAGGGGCTGAATGCGAAGTTCTATACGTTCTACGGCAACAGCCTCGGCGCACCGGCGGCACTCGGCGACGCCGGGGTCGGGCGAGTCGTGGCCGTCGCGGACTGGCACCCGAACGCGGGCGGCGCGAAATCCGACGCGTTCTACCGCGCGTTCCGGACCCGTTTCCCGGCCGCGCAGGACGACTATCCGGTGCGGCGCATGAGCCTGATGATCGAGATGCTGGCCGCCGCGATGAACCGCGCGGGTTCGGCCGACCCCGTCGCGGTCGCGCGTGCGCTCGAGGGCCTGTCGTTCGACGACGGCTTCCACGCGTCGCGGATGCGCGCGCAGGATCATCAGCTGATCCAGCCCCTTTACGTGATGCAGATGGACAAGGCCGGCACGCCGGGCGTGCGCTTCGACAACGAGGGTTCTGGCTACGGCTTCCGGACGGTGCTCGCGGTGCCGGCGCAGCGCACGGAGATGCCGTCGACCTGCTCGATGACGCGCCCGTGACAGGAGGCGGTAAGAAAGGCGTGGAGTTGTGCTACAATGCCCGCCGGTTGTAAGTCACGGCACGGCCATTCTTCCGTGTCCGCCTGTTCAGTTAGAAAGGAAATCAAATGTCTGTTGCAGATATCAAGAAGTCGGAAGTCGTTGCTCAGTTCGCCCGCGGTACCAACGACACGGGTTCGCCCGAAGTCCAGGTCGCACTGCTGACCGCACGTATCGTCGAACTGACGGGTCACTTCAAGACCCACGCGAAGGATCACCACAGCCGCCGCGGCCTGCTGCGCATGGTTAGCCGCCGCCGCAAGCTGCTCGACTACCTCAAGGGCAAGGATGCCGACCGTTACCGCGCGCTGATCGAGAAGCTGGGTCTGCGTAAGTAATCGAGGCGATTGCCGCCAGCAAGATGCCTGTGTCAGTCCGCTGATACAGGCATTTTGTTTTTGCGCGGTGCGTAGCGTCACGCGCACCGCAGGCTGTCCGGCCATTCGTGCCGGGCTGCCGGGACGGCCGATACCGGAGTCGGGATTTGTGTCATTCCAGCGCGCCGCTGCATGAGCGCCGCGCTGGAATGGCATAAGAAACACACCTTGCTCCGGGTGATTCGGTCGCGACGCCGCCGCACGGCAGGGCCGATGCGGTGAATGATAGAAATGCATTCAAAGGAGCAACCATGTCCATGTTCAACAAGGTCGTGAAGGAATTCCAGTGGGGCCAGCACAAGGTGCGCCTCGAAACCGGTGAAGTCGCTCGCCAGGCGAGCGGTGCGGTGATCGTCGACGTCGAAGACACCGTCGTGCTGGCAACCGTCGTCGGCGCGAAGTCGGCGAAGCCGGGTCAGGATTTCTTCCCGCTGACCGTCGACTACCTCGAGAAGACCTACTCGGCCGGCAAGATCCCGGGCGGCTTCTTCCGCCGCGAAGGCCGTCCGTCGGAGCACGAGACGCTGACGTCGCGCCTGATCGACCGTCCGCTGCGCCCGCTGTTCCCGGAAGGCTTCTACAACGAAGTCCAGGTCGTGATCCACGTGCTGTCCGTGAACCCGGAAGTCCCGGCGGACATCCCCGCGCTGATCGGCGCATCGGCCGCGCTCGCCGTGTCGGGCCTGCCGTTCAACGGCCCGGTCGGTGCCGCGCGCGTCGCGTACATCGACAACGCCTACGTGCTGAACCCGACGCGTGACCAGATCAAGGCATCGAGCCTCGATCTCGTCGTCGCAGGTACGGAACGCGCGGTGCTGATGGTCGAGTCGGAAGCCGATCAACTGTCGGAAGAAGTGATGCTGGGCGCCGTGGTGTTCGGCCACGAGCAGATGCAAGTGGCGATCGACGCGATCCACGAACTGGTGCGCGAAGGTGGCAAGCCCGAGTGGGACTGGCAGCCGGCGCCGAAGAACGAAGCGCTGATCGCGCGCGTGACCGAACTGGCGCAGAACGACCTGCTCGCTGCTTACCAGCTCCGCGACAAGCAAGCCCGTTCGACGAAGCTGAAGGAAGTCTACTCGGCGACCTTGGCGAAGCTCGAGGAAGACGCGCAGGCGGCCGGTACGGCAGCGGCCGACAAGGCCACCGTCGGCAACGTCCTGTTCGACATCGAAGCCAAGATCGTCCGTTCGCAGATCCTGAACGGCGAGCCGCGCATCGACGGCCGCGACACGCGCACCGTGCGCCCGATCGAGATCCGCACCGGCGTGCTGCCGCGTACCCACGGCTCGGCGCTGTTCACGCGCGGCGAGACGCAGGCGCTGGTCGTCGCGACGCTCGGCACGAAGGGTGACGAGCAGATCATCGACGCGCTCGAAGGCGAATACCGCGAGCGCTTCATGCTCCACTACAACATGCCCCCGTTCGCGACCGGCGAAACGGGCCGCGTCGGCTCGCCGAAGCGTCGCGAAATCGGCCACGGCCGCCTCGCGAAGCGCGCGCTGGTCAAGTGCCTGCCGAGCGCCGACGAATTCGGCTACTCGATCCGCGTCGTGTCGGAAATCACCGAGTCGAACGGTTCGTCGTCGATGGCATCGGTGTGCGGCGGCTGCCTCGCGCTGATGGACGCCGGCGTGCCGATGAAGGCGCACGTCGCGGGTATCGCGATGGGCCTGATCCTCGAAGGCAACAAGTTCGCGGTGCTGACCGACATCCTCGGCGACGAAGATCACCTCGGCGACATGGACTTCAAGGTGGCCGGCACGGAACAAGGCGTGACGGCGCTGCAGATGGACATCAAGATCCAGGGCATCACGAAGGAAATCATGCAGGTCGCGCTCGCACAGGCGAAGGAAGGCCGCATGCACATCCTCGGCAAGATGACGTCGGCGGTCTCGGGTGCGAACACGCAACTGTCGGAATTCGCGCCGCGCATGATCACGATCAAGATCAACCCGGAAAAGATCCGCGACGTGATCGGCAAGGGCGGTTCGGTGATCCGCGCGCTGACGGAAGAAACGGGCACGACCATCGACATTTCGGACGACGGCGTCGTGACGATCGCGAGCACGAACAGCGACGGCATGGCCGAAGCGAAGAAGCGCATCGAGAACATCACGGCCGAGATCGAAGTCGGCCAGGTGTACGAAGGCACGGTGCTGAAGCTGCTCGATTTCGGCGCGATCGTGAACCTGCTGCCGGGCAAGGATGGCCTGCTGCACATCTCGGAAATCGTCAACGAGCGTGTGAAGGACATCAACGACTACCTGAAGGAAGGTCAGCAGGTCAAGGTCAAGGTGATCCAGACGGACGAAAAGGGTCGCGTGCGTCTGTCGGCCAAGGCGCTGCTGAATGAAGCAGCGGCGTCGTCGCAGTCGGATACGCCGCCGCAGCAGTAAGCGGGCAGGCGGACCAACGGCCGGCAGTGCGAAAGCGCGCCGGCCGTTTTTTCTGTAGCATCGTTGTGCGGCGCAGCAGCGCCGGCGAGGCGCCCGTGCCGCGCGCACGGGTGTGCGATCCGATTCCGATCCAGGAGCGACCATCACCATGAAAGCCATCGAAATCACCGAATTCGGCGCCCCCGACGTGCTGAAGCTTGCGGAGCGTCCGCGCCCCGAACCGAAGCGTGGCGAGGTGCTGATCAAGGTGGCGGCTTCCGGCGTGAATCGGCCTGACGTCTTTCAGCGCAAGGGGGCGTATGCACCGCCGCCGGGCGCGTCGGATCTGCCGGGTCTCGAGGTCGCGGGCGAAATCGTCGGCGGCGACTTGTCCGATGCCGCGCTGAATCCGTTCGGCCTGGAGCTTGGCGATCGCGTGTGCGCGCTGCTCGCGGGCGGCGGTTATGCCGAGTATGCGGTCGCGCCGCTGCTGCAGTGCCTGCCGGTGCCCGGCGGGCTGACCGACATCGAGGCCGCGTCGCTGCCCGAAACGTTCTTCACCGTGTGGAGCAACGTGTTCGACCGTGCGCAACTCGGCGCGGGCGAGGGGGGCGAGCATGAGACGCTGCTCGTGCAGGGCGGCTCGAGCGGCATCGGCGTCACGGCGATCCAGATCGCGCATGCGCTCGGCTTTCGCGTGTTCGCGACGGCCGGCACCGCCGACAAGTGCCGTGCGTGCGAGGCGCTCGGCGCCGAACGCGCGATCAATTACAAGACCGAAGACTTCGTCGAGGTCGTGAAGTCGCTGACGCACGATCGCGGCGTCGACGTGATCCTGGACATGGTGGCGGGCTCGTATGTGCCGCGCGAGCTGTCCGCGCTCGCGGACGGCGGCCGCCTCGTGCTGATCGCGCTGCTCGGCGGTGCGAAGGCCGACGTGAACCTGAGCGAGATCCTGCGTCGCCGGCTGACGGTGACGGGTTCGACGCTGCGGCCGCGTCCGGTCGAGTTCAAGGCGCGCATCGCCGCGCAGCTGCAGGCGCGCGTGTGGCCGCTGATCGCCGACGGCCGCATCAAGCCGGTGATCTACCGTGTGCTGCCGGCCGCGGAAGCCGCGCAGGCGCATGCGCTGATGGAAAGCAGCGAGCACACCGGCAAGATCGTGCTCGATTGGGGTACGAACGCCTGACGCCCGTGCGGCCGGGCTTGACATGCGCGGTTTGACCGGTTCAAGCCGTGCGCAGTAAAATCGCCGGTTTGCTTCGCCAGATCAAACCTGACCGCCGGTTTCCGGCGCGTTAATGACACAGCGGTGACGAGACAGACACGATGTCGAAACAGAGAATAAAGCGGGTGATCGGCAACTGGAAGATGCACGGCCGGCTGGCCGGCAACCAGGCGTTGCTGAACGAAGTGGTGCAGGGCGCGGACGCCGTGGCGGCCGAAACGTCGGTCGGCGTGTGCGTGCCGTTCCCGTATCTCGCGCAGGTTCAGGCGCAGCTTGGCGGCGGTCGTGTCGCATTCGGCGCGCAGGACGTGTCCGCGCACGAGCAGGGCGCGTTCACCGGCGAAGTGGCGGCCGCGATGGTTGCCGAGTTCGGCGCACGCTATGCGATCGTCGGCCACTCGGAGCGTCGCGCGTATCACGGCGAAAGCAGCGAGACGGTCGCGGCGAAGACGCAGCGCGCGCTCGCGGCCGGCCTCACGCCCGTCGTGTGCGTCGGCGAGACGCTCGACGAGCGCGAGTCGGGCGCGACCGAGCAGGTCGTCGGTGCGCAGCTCGACGCGGTGCTGGCCGTGCTGACGGCTGACGAGGCGGTGCGCATCGTCGTCGCGTACGAGCCGGTCTGGGCGATCGGCACGGGCAAGAGCGCGACGTCGGCGCAGGCGCAGGACGTGCACGCGTTCCTGCGTGCGCGTCTCGCGGCGAAGGGTGCGGCGGACGTGTCCGTGCTGTACGGCGGCAGCGTGAAGCCGGACAACGCGGAAGAGCTGTTCGCGCAGCCGGACATCGACGGCGGCCTGATCGGCGGCGCGTCGCTGAAGGCGGAAGATTTCCTGGCGATCTGCCGGGCCGCGCGTTGAGCGGTCCGAGATCGAATTGAACCATGACGGCGGCCGGTCGATCCGGTCGCCCGATCCAATCGGGTGGGTGTGATGCTGTTATTCAAAACGCTGATTATTGTGGTGCAGGTACTGTCTGCACTTGGTGTGATTGGTCTCGTGCTGCTGCAGCACGGCAAGGGTGCCGACATGGGCGCTGCATTCGGCAGCGGCGCGTCGGGCAGCCTGTTCGGTGCGACGGGCTCGGCGAACTTCCTGTCGCGCACGACGGGTATCCTCGCGACGATCTTTTTTATCGCGACGCTCGCGCTGACGTACCTCGGTTCGTACAAGTCGACGCCGTCGGCAGGCGTGCTGGGCGCGGCGGCGACCGCTCCGGCACCGGTGTCCGCCGCATCGGCGCCGGCTGTCGCGGCGTCCGCTGCAGCGGGTTCGGCTGCAAGCGCGCCGGGCCAGGACGTCCCGAAATAAAAAGTCAAAAATTTTGCGGTTGTGCGTTGAACAATTCTGGAAGTCGGGTTAGAATTTAATTCTTGAAGCGATTCGCGGGAAACGAGCAGCATAACCCGAGTTGCATGCAGTGCCGACGTGGTGAAATTGGTAGACACGCTATCTTGAGGGGGTAGTGGCGAAAGCTGTGCGAGTTCGAGTCTCGCCGTCGGCACCAAAGTTACTCAATGCCAGCCGCTTCTAGTGGCTGGCATTTTTCATTTCTGGGGTGTGCTTGCGGTTGTCTTGCGATCGCATGCACTCCGAAATGATTCCTTCCGCCGGATAGTGGTATTCTCCGGACGCTCAGAACTAACCGATAGAGGATTGCCTTGAACCTCGCAGCCTATTACCCCGTCTTGTTGTTCCTCCTCGTGGGCACTGGTTTAGGTATAGCGCTGGTCAGCATCGGCAAGCTCCTTGGTCCCAACAAGCCGGACGTCGAGAAGAACGCACCGTACGAGTGCGGCTTCGAAGCCTTTGAAGACGCCCGGATGAAATTCGACGTTCGGTATTACCTCGTCGCCATCCTGTTCATCATCTTCGATCTCGAAACCGCATTCCTGTTCCCGTGGGGCGTCGCGCTCCGGGACATCGGCTGGCCGGGTTTCATCGCAATGATGATTTTTCTGCTCGAATTCCTGCTGGGCTTTGCCTATATCTGGAAGAAAGGCGGGCTCGATTGGGAGTGATGGGTTAATCGCCGGTTTGCATGAGCGGCCACGCTCGGTCGCTCGTCTGGAGTGGAAAGCAAATGAGTATCGAAGGGGTCTTGAAGGAAGGGTTTGTCACCACGACGGCTGACAAGCTGATCAACTGGACGCGTACCGGCTCGCTGTGGCCGATGACGTTCGGGCTCGCGTGTTGCGCCGTCGAGATGATGCATGCGGGCGCGGCCCGTTACGATCTGGACCGGTTCGGCGTCGTGTTTCGTCCGAGCCCGCGTCAATCGGACGTGATGATCGTTGCCGGCACGCTCTGCAACAAGATGGCACCCGCACTGCGCCGCGTGTACGACCAGATGGCCGAGCCGCGCTGGGTGATCTCGATGGGGTCGTGCGCGAATGGCGGCGGCTACTACCACTACTCGTATTCGGTGGTCCGCGGCTGCGACCGGATCGTGCCGGTCGACGTCTACGTGCCGGGCTGCCCGCCCACGGCCGAGGCGCTGGTCTACGGCGTGATCCAGCTTCAGGCGAAGATCCGCCGCACCAATACCATCGCCCGTCAATAAAGCCCCGAGCGTCCCCTCAATATGGCAAGCAAAATCGAGACTCTCAAGGCAAACCTCGAAGCCGCGCTCGGCGCGCGCGTGGTGAGCCTTACCGAAGCGATCGGTGAACTGACGCTCGTCGTGAAGGCGAGCGATTACCTCGAAGTCGCAAAGACGCTTCGCGACGATCCGAAGCTCCGTTTCGAGCAACTGATCGACCTCTGCGGCGTCGACTACCAGACCTTCGGCGACGGCGCCTACGACGGCCCGCGCTTCGCGGCCGTGTCGCACCTGCTGTCGGTCACGAACAACTGGCGCCTGCGCCTGCGGGCATTCGCGCCGGACGACGACCTGCCGATCGTGGCATCGCTGGTCGACATCTGGACCTCCGCGAACTGGTACGAGCGCGAAGCGTTCGACCTGTACGGCATCGTGTTCGAAGGCCACCCCGACCTGCGCCGCATCCTCACCGACTACGGCTTCATCGGCCACCCGTTCCGCAAGGACTTCCCGGTGTCGGGTTACGTCGAAATGCGTTACGACCCGGAAGAGAAGCGGGTCGTGTACCAGCCGGTGACGATCGAGCCGCGCGAAATCACGCCGCGCGTGATCCGCGAGGATCGCTATGGCGGTCTGAAACATTAAGGGGGCGTCATGGCAGAAATCAAGAACTACACGCTCAACTTCGGCCCGCAGCACCCGGCAGCGCACGGCGTGCTGCGCCTGGTGCTCGAGCTTGACGGCGAAGTCATCCAGCGCGCCGATCCGCACATCGGCCTGCTGCACCGCGCGACCGAAAAGCTCGCGGAATCCAAGACCTTCATCCAGTCCGTGCCGTACATGGACCGTCTCGACTACGTGTCGATGATGGTCAACGAGCACGGCTATGTGCTCGCGATCGAAAAGCTGCTCGGCATCGACGTGCCGGAGCGCGCGCAGTACATCCGCGTGCTGTTCGACGAGATCACGCGCGTGCTGAACCACCTGATGTGGATCGGCGCACACGCACTCGACGTCGGCGCGATGGCCGTGTTCCTGTACGCTTTCCGCGAACGCGAAGACCTGATGGACGTGTACGAAGCGGTGTCCGGCGCCCGGATGCACGCGGCGTACTACCGTCCGGGCGGCGTCTACCGCGATCTGCCTGACGCAATGCCGCAATACAAGGCGTCGAAGATTCGCAACGAGAAGGCGCTCGCGAAGATGAACGAATCGCGCAGCGGCTCGGTGCTCGACTTCATCGACGATTTCTTCACGCGCTTCCCGAAGTGCGTCGACGAATACGAAACGCTGCTGACCGACAACCGGATCTGGAAACAGCGTCTGGTCGGGATCGGCGTGGTCAGCCCGGAACGCGCGCTGCAGATGGGCCTGACGGGCCCGATGCTGCGCGGCTCGGGCATCGCGTGGGATCTGCGCAAGAAGCAGCCGTACGAAGTGTACGATCGCATGGATTTCGACGTGCCGGTCGGCGTGAACGGCGATTGCTACGACCGCTATCTGGTCCGCGTCGAGGAAATGCGCCAGTCGATCCGCATCGCGAAACAGTGTATTGAGTGGCTCCGAAAGAATCAGGGCCCGGTGATGACGGACAATCACAAGGTTGCACCGCCGTCGCGCGTCGGCATGAAGACCAACATGGAAGACTTGATTCACCACTTCAAGCTCTTCACCGAAGGTTTCCATGTGCCGGAAGGCGAAGCATACGCGGCGGTCGAGCATCCGAAGGGTGAGTTCGGCATCTACCTCGTGTCGGATGGTGCCAACAAGCCGTATCGCCTCAAGATTCGCGCACCGGGTTTCGCTCACCTGGCGTCGCTCGACGAAATGGCGCGCGGTCACATGATCGCCGACGCCGTCACGATCATCGGTACGCAGGACATCGTGTTCGGCGAGATCGATCGCTAATGGTTGCGCCGCCCGCACGAGCGGGCGGCGAGCAGTAAGTCACACGCGATGCGCGCTGAACCGGTGCGGCTTCGCAAGCTGTCAACAGAGTGAGCGCCAGGTCTGCCGTCCATGCACCCCAGTGTGCGGCAGGTTGTTCGTTCGGTAGGAATTGAAAGAGTCGTGTCTGAAAATGATCTCAGCTGAAGGCCTGAAAGAAATCGATCGAGCGTTGACGAAGTATCCCGCCGATCAGAAACAGTCCGCCGTGATGTCGGCGTTGGCCGTTGCTCAGGAAGAGCATGGCTGGCTGTCGCCCGAACTGATGCAGTTCGTTGCGGACTATCTCGGCATGCCGGCCGTTGCCGTGCAGGAAGTCGCGACGTTCTACACGATGTACGAGCTCAACCCGGTCGGCAAGCACAAGATCACGCTTTGCACGAACCTGCCGTGCCAGCTGGGTCCGGACGGCGGCGCGGAAGCGACTGCCGACTACCTGAAACAGAAGCTGGGCATCAGCTTCGGCGAGACCACGCCCGACGGCAAGTTCACGCTGAAGGAAGGCGAATGCATGGGCTCGTGCGGCGATGCGCCGGTGCTGCTGGTGAACAATCACAGAATGTGCAGCTTCATGAGCCGCGAGAAGATCGACCAGCTGCTTGAGGAGCTCTCGAAATGACGTCCCTCCACGACCGTCACATCAAACCGCTGATCCTCGCTGGTCTGAACGGCGAGAACTGGCATCTCGAAGACTACGTTGCGCGCGGCGGCTACAAGCAGCTGCGCCGCATTCTCGAAGAAAAGATCACGCCCGAGCAGGTGATCGCCGACGTGAAGGCGTCGGGCCTGCGTGGCCGTGGCGGTGCGGGCTTCCCGACCGGCCTGAAGTGGAGCTTCATGCCGCGCCAGTTCCCGGGGCAGAAGTACCTCGTCTGCAACTCGGACGAAGGCGAGCCGGGCACGTTCAAGGATCGCGACATCCTGCGCTGGAACCCGCACGCGCTGATCGAAGGCATGGCCATCGGCGCATACGCGATGGGCATCACCGTCGGCTACAACTACATCCACGGCGAAATCTTCGAAGTGTATCGACGCTTCGAGGCCGCGCTCGATGAAGCGCGCGCAGCCGGGTTCCTCGGCGACAACATCATGGGCTCGGAATTCTCGTTCCAGCTGCACGCGCACCATGGTTACGGCGCGTACATCTGCGGCGAGGAAACGGCGCTGCTCGAGTCGCTCGAAGGCAAGAAGGGCCAGCCGCGCTTCAAGCCGCCGTTCCCGGCGAGCTTCGGCGTGTACGGCAAGCCGACCACGATCAACAACACCGAGACGTTTGCCGCGGTGCCGTTCCTGCTGTCCATCGGGCCGCAGAATTACCTCGAGATCGGCAAGCCGAACAACGGCGGCACGAAGATTTTCTCGGTGTCGGGCGACGTCGAGCGTCCGGGCAACTACGAAGTGCCGCTCGGCACGCCGTTCGCGACGCTGATGGAGCTCGCCGGCGGGATGCGCGGCGGCAAGAAGATCAAGGCCGTGATTCCGGGCGGTTCGTCGGCACCGGTGATCCCGGGCGACATCATGATGCAGACCGATCTCGATTACGACGCGATCGCGAAGGCGGGCTCGATGCTCGGTTCCGGCGCGGTGATCGTGATGGACGAGACGCGCTGCATGGTGCGCTCGCTGCTGCGCCTGTCGTACTTCTACTACGAGGAATCGTGCGGCCAGTGCACGCCGTGCCGTGAAGGCACCGGCTGGCTGTATCGCGTCGTGAACCGTATCGAGCACGGCGAAGGCCGTCAGGAAGATCTGGACCTGCTGAACTCGGTTGCCGAGAACATCATGGGCCGCACGATCTGTGCGCTCGGCGATGCGGCGGCGATGCCGGTGCGCGGGATGCTCAAGCACTACTGGGACGAATTCGCGTACCACGTCGAGCACAAGCACTGCATGGTCGGCGGCCACGCGCCGCATGTGGCTGCGGCAGCCTGAAGCGAAACACCCGGTTGCGGAATTTGAGCGCACGGTCGGGCGAACGCGCGAACGAGCGGAAATAGGTTAAGGACCATTCACCATCATGGTTGAACTTGAAATAGACGGCAAGAAGGTCGAGGTGCCCGAAGGCAGCATGGTGATCCAGGCTGCGCACAAGGCGGATACGTACATTCCTCACTTCTGCTATCACAAGAAACTGTCGGTTGCGGCCAACTGCCGGATGTGTCTCGTCGAAGTCGAGAAGATGCCGAAGGCCGTGCCTGCCTGCGCGACCCCCGTGTCGGCCGGCATGATCGTTCACACGCAGTCCGACAAGGCTGTGAAGGCGCAGCAGTCGGTGATGGAATTCCTCCTCATCAATCACCCGCTCGATTGCCCGATCTGCGATCAGGGCGGCGAATGCCAGCTGCAGGATCTGGCGGTCGGCTACGGCAAGTCGTCGTCGCGCTACGCGGAAGAGAAGCGCGTGGTGTTCCACAAGAACGTGGGCCCGCTGATCTCGATGGAAGAAATGTCGCGCTGCATCCACTGCACGCGCTGCGTCCGCTTCGGCCAGGAAATCGCCGGCGTGATGGAGTTCGGCATGCTGGGCCGCGGCGAGCACTCGGAAATCACGACGTTCGTCGGCAAGACGGTCGACTCCGAGATGTCGGGCAACATGATCGACCTGTGCCCGGTCGGCGCGCTGACCAGCAAGCCGTTCCGCTACAGCGCCCGTACCTGGGAACTGTCGCGCCGCAAGTCGGTGAGCCCGCACGATTCCGTCGGCGCGAACCTCGTCGTGCAGGTGAAGAACAACCGCGTGATGCGCGTGCTGCCGTTCGAGAACGAAGCAATCAACGAATGCTGGATCTCGGACAAGGACCGCTTCTCGTATGAAGGCCTCAACAGTGAAGAGCGCCTGACGAAGCCGATGCTGAAGCAGGGCGGCCAGTGGATCGAGACCGACTGGCAGACCGCGCTCGAATACGTCGCGAAGGGCCTGAAGGGCATCGCCGCGGATCACGGCGCGAACGCGCTGGCGATGCTCGCGAGCGCGCACAGCACCGCTGAAGAGCTGTTCCTCGTGAAGCAGCTCGCCAACGAACTGAAGACGCCGAACGTCGATTTCCGTCTGCGTCAGCAGGATTTCTCGGCGCCGGTCCAGGGCGCACCGTGGCTCGGCATGCCGATCGCCGACCTGTCGAACGTGGATGCCGCGTTCGTCATCGGTTCGTTCCTGCGCCGCGACCACCCGCTGTTCGCCGCCCGCCTGCGCCAGGCCGCGAAGAACGGCGCGAAGCTGCACTTCCTGCACGCGACCGGTGACGACGCACTGATCCCGACCGCGCAGCGCATCGTCGCCGCGCCGTCGGCATGGCTCGACGAACTGGCCGGCATCGCCGCGGCCGTCGCGCAACTGCGCGGCGTCGCGCTGCCCGACACGCTCGCGGGCGTCACGGCATCGCCGGCTGCACAGACGGTCGCTCAAGCGCTCGCGAACGGCGAACGCCGCGCGGTGCTGCTCGGCAACGTCGCGGTCCGCCATCCGGAATTCGCGAAGCTGCACGCTGTCGCCCAGTGGATCGCCGACAACACCGGCGCCACGTTCGGCTTCCTGACGGAAGCGGCGAACACGGTCGGTGCGCACGTCGTCGGCGCGCTGCCGGGCGACGGCGGCCTGAATGCACGCGAAGCGTTCGCGCAGCCGCGCAAGGGCTACGTGCTGCTGAACGTCGAACCGGAATTCGATACGGCCGATCCGGCGCAGGCGCTTGCCGCGCTGAACCAGGCGGAAATGGTCGTCGTGATGTCGCCGTTCAAGCACGGCCTCGACTACGCCGACGTGCTGCTGCCGGTTGCGCCGTTCACGGAAACGGCCGGCACGTTCGTCAACGCGGAAGGCACCGTGCAGAGCTTCAACGGCGTCGTGCGCCCGCTCGGCGACACGCGTCCGGCCTGGAAGGTGCTGCGCGTGCTCGGCAGCCTGCTCGGCCTGCCGAACTTCGAATACGAGACGGCGGAAGAAGTGCGTCTCGCGGCGCTCGGCGACGCAGGGGTTGCCGGCCGTCTGTCGAACCAGACGTCGGTCGCGCCGGCGCGCGTTGCAGCGAATGCCGCGAACGGCGGCTTCGAGCGCCTCGCCGATGTGCCGATCTATCACGCCGACGCGCTCGTGCGCCGCGCAGGTGCATTGCACCTGACGGTCGCCGCGAAGGCAGCGAATGCCGCAGCCCTGCCGGCCGCGTTGTTCGACAAGCTGGGCTTGAAGGAAGGCGACGCCGTGCGCGTGCGCCAGGGCGAGCGTGCGGTGCAGTTGCCGGCCGTGCGCGACGCGAATCTTGCGGAGACGGTCGTTCGCGTGTCGGCGGCAACGCCTGCCGGCGCAGCGCTCGGCAGCCTGTCCGGTGAACTGGTGGTGGAGAAGGCGTAAATGAGCTTGTTCGATACGATCAACGCGGGCGGATCCCAGCTTCTCGGCTTCGCGTGGCCGACGGTGTGGGCAATCGTGCGCATCCTCGTCGTCTCCGTCGTCATCCTGCTGTGCGTCGCGTACCTGATTCTGTGGGAACGCAAGCTGATCGGCTGGATGCACGTGCGTCTCGGTCCGAACCGCGTCGGCCCCGGCGGCCTGCTGCAGCCGATCGCCGACGTGCTGAAGCTGCTGCTGAAGGAAGTCATTCAGCCGAGCGCGGCCAGCCGGTGGCTGTACCTGATCGCGCCGGTCATGACCGTCGTGCCGGCGTTCGCGGTGTGGGCCGTGATCCCGTTCCAGGCTGAAGCCGTCCTCGCGAACGTGAACGCGGGCCTGCTGTACGCGATGGCGATCTCGTCGATCGGCGTGTACGCGGTGATTCTCGCGGGCTGGGCATCGAACTCGAAGTACGCGTTCCTCGGCGCGATGCGCGCCGCAGCGCAGATGGTTTCGTACGAAATCTCGATGGGCTTCGCGCTGGTGCTGGTGCTGATGACGGCCGGCAGCCTGAACCTGTCGGAAATCGTCGGTTCGCAGCAGCACGGCTTCTTCGCGGGCCACGGCGTGAACTTCCTGTCGTGGAACTGGCTGCCGCTCCTGCCGGCGTTCGTCGTCTACTTCATCTCGGGCATCGCCGAAACGAACCGTCACCCGTTCGACGTGGTGGAAGGGGAGTCGGAGATCGTCGCGGGTCACATGATCGATTACTCGGGCATGGCGTTCGCGCTGTTCTTCCTCGCCGAGTACATCAACATGATCGTGATCTCGGCGCTGGCTGCGACGCTGTTCCTCGGCGGCTGGGATGCACCGTTCGAGTTCCTGTCGTTCATTCCGGGCATCTTCTGGCTGGTGCTGAAGGTCTTCGCACTGCTGTCGGTGTTCATCTGGGTCCGTGCGACGTTCCCGCGTTACCGTTACGACCAGATCATGCGCCTGGGCTGGAAGGTGTTCCTGCCCGTCACGGTGATCTGGGTGATCGTGGTCGGCTTCTGGATGATGTCGCCGCTCAACATCTGGGTGAAGTAAAGATCGGACGAAATCATGACGGCTATCCAACACTTCTTTAAGACCTTCTTCCTGACCGAGCTGCTGAAAGGGCTCGCGCTGACCGGTCGTTACACGTTCAAGCGCAAGGTCACCGTGCAGTTCCCGGAAGAGAAGACGCCGATCTCGCCGCGCTTCCGCGGGCTGCACGCGCTGCGCCGCTACGAGAACGGTGAAGAGCGCTGCATCGCGTGCAAGCTGTGCGAGGCCGTGTGCCCCGCCATGGCGATCACGATCGAATCGGAAACGCGCGCGGACAACACGCGCCGCACGACGCGCTACGACATCGACCTGACGAAGTGCATCTTCTGCGGTTTCTGCGAAGAGAGCTGCCCGGTCGATTCGATCGTCGAGACGCAGATTCTCGAGTACCACGGCGAAAAGCGCGGCGACCTGTATTTCACGAAGGAAATGCTGCTCGCGGTGGGCGATCGCTACGAGAAGGACATCGCTGCGGCAAAGGCTGCCGACGCGCCGTATCGTTGATTGTGTTTGCAGTGCCGGCCCGAAGCACGGGCCAGCCGCCGCGACGGGTGCGGGCGTCCCGCAAGCCGCGCCTGACTATGGCCTAACGATGAACCGGTAATCATGGAATTCACGACCGTACTGTTCTACATCTTCGCGCTGCTCCTGGTGGTATCAGGGCTGAAGGTGATCACTTCGCGCAACCCGGTGGCGTCTGCGCTTTTCCTTGTGCTGGCGTTCTTCAACGCCGCCGCGATCTGGATGCTGCTGGAAGCGGAGTTCCTCGCGATCCTGCTGGTGCTGGTGTACGTGGGCGCCGTGATGGTGCTGTTCCTGTTCGTCGTGATGATGCTGGACATCAACATCGACTACCTGCGTCGCGACTTCAAGCGCTTCGTGCCGATGGCGACCTTGGTCGGCGCGATCATCGTGATCGAGACCGCGCTGATCCTGTGGCGCGGCTACGGCGACACGCACACCGTGCACGCAATGGCGACGGGCGAAATGGCCAACTGGTCGAACACGCGACTGATCGGCAAGGTGATCTACACCGACTACATCTTCGCGTTCGAAATCGCCGGCCTCGTGCTGCTGGTCGCGATCATTGCCGCGATCGGGCTGACCGAGCGCAAGGGCAAGGACAGCAAGCGCCAGCGTGTGTCGGATCAGGTCAAGGTGCGCCGCGACGACCGCGTGCGCCTCGTGAAGATGGACGCCGAGAAGCCGGAGCCGGAAGCGGCGCAGAGCGAAGCCGGTTCGGGCAACAACGGCTAAGCGGAGAAAAGAAAACCATGTTGACTCTTGCTCATTACCTCGTGCTCGGCGCGATTCTGTTCGCGATCAGCATCGTCGGGATTTTCCTGAACCGCCGCAACATCATCATCATCCTGATGGCGATCGAACTGATGCTGCTGGCGGTGAACACCAACTTCGTCGCGTTCTCGCACTATCTCGGCGATATACACGGCCAGATCTTCGTGTTCTTCGTGCTGACGGTCGCCGCAGCGGAAGCCGCGATCGGTCTCGCGATTCTGGTGACCCTGTTCCGCAAGCTCGACACGATCAATGTCGAGGATCTCGATCAGCTCAAAGGTTAATCTCAGGCTACGCTGTTATGTCAACGACACTCAATGAAAACCTGCTGCTGGCGATTCCGCTCGCTCCGCTGGCCGGCTCGCTGATTGCGGGGCTGTTCGGGAACGCAGTCGGGCGCAAGGGCGCACACCGGATCACGATCCTCGGCGTGATGATCGCGTTCCTCCTGTCGGCGAAAGTCTTCCTCGACGTGATGGGCGGCGCGAGCTTCAACGCGACCGTCTACGAATGGATGAACGTCGGCTCGCTGAAGCTCGAAGTCGGCTTCCTCGTCGATTCGCTGACCGCGATGATGATGGTCGTCGTGACCTTCGTCTCGCTGATGGTGCACATCTACACGATCGGCTACATGGCGGAAGAAGACGGCTACCAGCGCTTCTTCTCGTACATCTCGCTGTTCACGTTCTCGATGCTGATGCTCGTGATGAGCAACAACTTCCTGCAGCTGTTCTTCGGCTGGGAAGCGGTGGGTCTGGTGTCGTACCTGCTGATCGGCTTCTACTTCACGCGTGAGAGCGCGATCTACGCGAACATGAAGGCGTTCCTCGTGAACCGCGTGGGCGACTTCGGCTTCCTGCTCGGCATCGGCCTGCTGCTCGCATTCGCCGGCTCGATGAACTACGGCGAAGTGTTCGCGAAGCGCGCCGAGCTCGCGAGCCTGCACTTCCCGGGCACCGACTGGGGCCTGCTGACCGCCGCCTGTATCTGCCTGTTCATCGGCGCGATGGGTAAATCGGCTCAGTTCCCGCTGCACGTGTGGCTGCCGGACTCGATGGAAGGCCCGACCCCGATCTCGGCGCTGATTCACGCGGCGACGATGGTGACGGCCGGCATCTTCATGGTGGCGCGCATGTCGCCGCTGTTCGAGCTGTCGGACACCGCGCTGTCGTTCATCATGGTGATCGGCGCGATCACGGCGTTGTTCATGGGCTTCCTCGGCATCATCCAGAACGACATCAAGCGGGTGGTCGCGTATTCGACGCTGTCGCAGCTCGGCTACATGACCGTCGCGCTCGGCGTGTCCGCTTACCCGGTCGCGTTGTTCCACCTGATGACGCACGCGTTCTTCAAGGCGCTGCTGTTCCTCGGCGCGGGCTCGGTGATCATGGGCATGCACCACGACCAGGACATCCGCAACATGGGCGGCCTGCGCAAGTACATGCCGATCACGTGGATCACGTCGCTCGTCGGCTCGCTCGCGCTGATCGGTACGCCGTTCTTCTCGGGCTTCTACTCGAAGGACTCGATCATCGACGCGGTGAAGCTGTCGCACCTGCCGGGTTCGGGCTTCGCGTACTTCGCGGTCGTCGCGAGCGTGTTCGTCACGGCGCTGTACTCGTTCCGCATGTACTTCCTGGTGTTCCACGGCGAAGAGCGTTTCCGCAAGCCGAAGCATCCGGAATCGCCGATGGGCATGGCGGCCGCGCATGGCCATGACGACCACGGCCATGGCCACGGTCATGACGACCACGCGCACGAACCGCACGAGACCCCGTGGGTCGTGTGGGTGCCGCTCGTCCTGCTGGCGATCCCGTCGGTGATCATCGGTGCGATCGCGGTCGGCCCGATGCTGTTCGGCGACTTCTTCGCGCACGGCGTGGCGTTCGACAAGGTGATCTTCATCGGCGAAAACCATCCGGCGCTGGCCGAGATGGCCGAGGAGTTCCACGGCTGGGTGGGCATGGGCCTGCACTCGGTGTCGGGCCTGCCGGTCTGGCTCGCGCTCGCCGGTGTCGTCGTCGCATGGTTCCTGTACCTGAAGCGTCCGGAGCTGCCGGCGTCGATCCGCCGCGCGTTCGGCCCGATCTACACGCTGCTCGACAACAAGTACTACATGGACAAGATCAACGAGGTGGTGTTCGCCCGCGGTTCGGTGGCGATCGGCCGCGGCCTGTGGAAGGAGGGTGACGTCGTGGTGATCGACGGCCTCGTCAACGGCAGCGCGCGGTTCATCGGCTGGTTCGCCAGCGTGATCCGCTTCCTCCAATCCGGTTACATCTATCACTACGCGTTCGCCATGATCATCGGCATGCTGGGGCTCCTGACCCTGTTTGTAACGCTCGGCGGCAAATAAGGCGGGGGGACAACTTAATGCACGCTTTTCCGATTCTGAGTACCGCGATCTGGCTGCCGATCGTTTTCGGCCTCCTCGTGCTTGCGGTGGGTAACGACAAAAATCCGGGGACGGCCCGCTGGGTCGCGCTGATCGGTTCGCTGCTCGGCCTCGCGGTCACGATTCCGCTGATCACGGGCTTCGATTCGAGCACGGCCGCGCTGCAGTTCGTCGAGAAGTCGACCTGGATCGAACGCTTCGACATCTCGTATCACCTCGGGGTCGACGGCATCTCGATGTGGTTCGTCGTGCTGACCGCGCTGATCACGGTGATCGTCGTGATCTCCGCGTGGGAAGTGATCACCGAGAACGTCGCGCAGTACCTCGCGGCCTTCCTGATCCTGTCCGGGATCATGATCGGCGTGTTCTCGGCGGCCGACGGCCTGCTGTTCTACGTGTTCTTCGAGGCGACCCTGATCCCGATGTACATCATCATCGGCGTGTGGGGCGGCCCGAACCGCGTGTATGCGGCATTCAAGTTCTTCCTGTACACGCTGGCCGGCTCGCTGCTGATGCTGGTCGCACTGATCTACCTGTACACGGAAACGCACTCGTTCGACCTGGCGACGTGGCAGAACGCGAAGATCGCGATGACGCCGCAGATCCTGCTGTTTATAGCGTTCTTCCTTGCGTTCGCAGTGAAGGTGCCGATGTGGCCGGTGCACACCTGGCTGCCGGACGCGCACGTGGAAGCGCCGACGGGCGGCTCGGTCGTGCTGGCCGCGATCATGCTGAAGCTCGGCGCGTACGGTTTCCTGCGCTTCTCGCTGCCGATCACGCCTGACGCGAGCCACTTCCTGGCCCCCGTCGTGATCACGCTGTCGCTGATCGCGGTGATCTACATCGGCCTCGTCGCGATGGTGCAGGCCGACATGAAGAAGCTGGTCGCGTATTCGTCGATCGCGCACATGGGCTTCGTCACGCTCGGCTTCTTCATCTTCAACCAGCTCGGCGTCGAAGGCGCGATCATCCAGATGATCTCGCACGGCTTCGTGTCGGGCGCGATGTTCCTTTGCATCGGCGTGCTGTACGACCGCGTGCACTCGCGCCAGATCGCCGACTACGGCGGTGTCGTCAACGTGATGCCGAAGTTCGCGGCGTTCGCGATGCTGTTCTCGATGGCCAACTGCGGCCTGCCGGGTACGTCGGGTTTCGTCGGCGAGTTCATGGTGATTCTCGCAGCCGTCCAGTACAACTTCTGGATCGCATTCGGCGCGGCGTTCACGCTGATCCTCGGCGCGGCCTATACGCTGTGGATGTACAAGCGCGTGTACTTCGGCGCGGTCGCGAACGATCACGTCGCCAAGCTGAAGGATATCGGCCGTCGCGAATTCGTGATGCTGGCCGTGCTTGCCGCGTTCACGCTGCTGATGGGCCTGTATCCGAAGCCTTTCACCGACGTGATGCACGTTTCCGTGGAAAACCTCCTCTCCCATGTCGCGCAGTCCAAGCTGCCGCTGGCGCAGTAATCGCGAGCGGAGGAACTCAAGATCATGAACGCTCCTATGAATGTCCTGTTGCCTGACGCGCTGGTGATGGCTGCCATCGTCGTCGCATGGCTGAACGACACCTTTACCGGTGCCTCAGGCCGTCGCCTGACCTATCTGATCGCGGTCGTATCGTCGGTCGTCGCCGGCGTGTGGTTCGCCGTGCAGGCACTCGACCCGCAGCAGTACTACTTCTTCTCGAAGATGATCGTCGTCGACTCGTTCGCGAGCATGATGAAGGCGGTCGTGTCGTTCGGTTTTGCGGTCTCGCTCGTTTATTCGCGCAAGTACCTCGAAGATCGCGACATGTTCCGCGGCGACGTGTTCCTGCTCGGCATGTTCTCGCTGCTCGGGCAGCTGGTCATGGTGTCGGGCAACAACTTCCTGACGCTGTACCTCGGTCTCGAACTGATGTCGCTGTCGCTGTACGCGGTCATCGCGCTGCGCCGCGACGCCGCGCAGTCGAGCGAAGCCGCGATGAAGTACTACGTGCTGGGCGCGCTTGCGTCGGGCTTCGTGCTGTACGGCATCTCGATGCTCTACGGCGCGACCGGCTCGCTCGAGCTGGGCGAGGTGTACAAGGCGGTCGGCGGCAACACCGACGCAGCCGTGCTGATGTTCGGCGTGATCTTCATCGTCGCCGGTATCGCGTTCAAGCTCGGCGCCGTGCCGTTCCACATGTGGGTGCCGGACGTCTATCAGGGCGCACCGACCGCGATGACGCTGTTCGTCGGCGGCGGCCCGAAGGTTGCCGCGTTCGCGTGGGGCCTGCGCTTCCTGGTGATGGGCCTGCTGCCGCTCGCACAGAACTGGCAGACCGCGCTCGTGATCCTCGCCGCGCTGTCGCTGATCGTCGGCAACATCACGGGTATCGTCCAGCGCAACATCAAGCGGATGCTCGCGTATTCGGCGATCTCGAACATGGGCTTCGTGCTGCTCGGCCTGCTCGCGGGCATCGTGAAGGGCGACGCGGCGGCACCGGCGAACGCATACAGCTCGGCGATGTTCTACGCGATCGTCTACCTGATCACGACGCTCGGTTCGTTCGGCGTGGTGATGCTGCTGGCGCGCCGCGATTTCGAAGCCGAAACGATCGACGACTTCAAGGGCCTCAACAAGCGCAGCCCGGTGTTCGCGTTCGTGATGATGGTCATGATGTTCTCGCTGGCGGGCATCCCGCCGACCGTCGGCTTCTACGCGAAGCTCGCCGTGCTCGAGGCGACCGTCAACGCGGGTCTCACGTGGCTGGCCGTGCTGGCCGTGATCACGTCGCTGTTCGGCGCGTTCTACTACCTGCGTATCGTGAAGCTGATGTACTTCGATGCGCCGCAGGATTCGACGCCGATCTCGGGCGATTTCTGCAAGCGCACGATCCTCGTGCTGAACGGCCTTGCGGTCGTCGTGCTCGGCCTGATCCCGAGCCCGCTGCTGACGGCCTGCCTGCAGGCGATCCGTCACACGCTGCCGCTGTAATGTCGGCAGCTGGCTGGTTTATCGTGCTGTTGGCGCTCGTGTGCGCCAACCTGCCGTTCCTGAACCAACGCCTCTTCGCCGTCGTGCCGTTCGGCGCGGCGAAGAAGAGCGCGTGGGTGCGGATCGGCGAGCTGATCGTGCTGTATTTCGTCGTCGGTGCACTCGGCTTCTGGCTCGAGTCGCGCGCCGGCAACCGCTTCGAACAGGGCTGGCAGTTTTACGCGATCACGTTCAGTCTTTTCATCGTGTTCGCGTTTCCCGGCTTCACGTTCCAGTATCTCGTCAAACGACGCTGACGGCTCCGGCCGTCGCGCTCAATCTTGGAGCCGCCGATGGCCGAACTACCCAATCACGACGCCGCACTGACCGAAACCTGCCTCGAGAGCGAGGCGATCTTCGACGGCGCGTTCCTCAAGCTCAAGCGCGACACCGTCCGCCTGCCGGACGGCAAAAAGGCCCTGCGCGAATACGTGCAGCACCCGGGCGCGGTGATGGTGATCCCGCTGTTCGACGACGGCCGCGTGCTGATGGAAAGCCAGTTTCGCTACCCGATCGGCAAGGTGATGGCCGAATTTCCGGCCGGCAAGCTCGACCCGAACGAAGGCGCGCTCGCGTGCGCGGTGCGCGAACTGCGCGAGGAAACGGGTTACACGGCACGCGAATATGTGTTCCTGGCCCGCATTCACCCGATCATTTCCTATTCGACCGAATTCATCGACCTGTACCTTGCGCGCGGGCTGACCGCGGGCGAGCGCCAGCTCGACGAAGGCGAATTCCTCGAGACCTTCACCGCGACGCAAGCCGACCTGCAGGAATGGGTGCGCACGGGGCAGATCTCCGACGTGAAGACGATCATTGGCACGATGTGGCTCGACAAGGTGCTGTCCGGCACCTGGCCGCTCGGCCCGGTCCTGACGCCCTGAGCGCAGCGTCAGCGGCGGGTGGGGCGCCGCGTTACAATCCGGTGACGCGGCGCTTCCGCGTCGCGCGATCGGGATTTAGCACGATCGTTCACAAAACCTGTTTTTGCGCTACACTCGCCACACGCCCTGATTCAGCATGAAGGTCCTCGATTTACAGTGCCCGCACGGTCATCGGTTCGAAGGCTGGTTCGCTTCCGCCGATGAATTCGAAGCGCAGTTGTCCCGCAAGCTGGTCGAATGTCCGGTGTGCGGGACGACCGAGGTCAACCGTCTGCCGTCGGCGCCGCGCCTGAACTTGTCGGGCGCGACGCAGGCACAGCCGGCCGATCCGCGTGCGCTGCAGGCGCAGGTGATGCGCGCGCTGCGCGAGGTGCTGGAGAAGACCGAGAACGTGGGCGAGCGCTTCGCCGAGGAAGCGCGGCGCATCCATTACAACGAGGCGCCGGCACGCAGCATCCGTGGCGTCACGACGCCGGAAGATGCGCAATCCTTGGTCGAAGAAGGCATCGACGTGATGCCGCTGCCGATTCCCGCCGCGCTGAAAGAACCGCTGCAATGACGTACGCAGTGGATCCTTGCCCGGCTGGACGGCCGTGGCGAGCGTCTGCATGGGACCGGAGTAACCGCTAAAGCGCTAACTCCGGTCGACAGGAGACACTGCGCATGGATCTGGATTATTCCCCTGCCGACGACGCGTTCCGCGTCGACGTTCGTGCCTGGCTCGAGGCCAACCTGCCTCATGCACTGCGCGCCAAGGTACTCGATCACAAACGACTCGACCGCGAGGATTTCGCGAGCTGGCACCGGATTCTCGGCCGGCGCGGCTGGTCCGCGCCTGCCTGGCCGGTCGAATACGGCGGCCCGGGCTGGGACGCGACGCAGCGACACATCTGGGATGAGGAGTGTGCGCGGATCGGTGCGCCGACCGTGCTGCCGTTCGGCGTGTCGATGGTCGCACCGGTACTGATGAAATACGGCAGCGAAGCGCAGAAGCGTCACTATCTGCCACGCATTCTCGACGGCTCGGACTGGTGGTGCCAGGGCTACTCGGAGCCGGGTTCCGGGTCCGACCTCGCGTCGCTGCGCACGCGCGCCGAACGCCAAGGCGACCACTACGTCGTCAATGGCCAGAAGACCTGGACGACGCTCGGCCAGTACGCCGACATGATGTTCTGCCTCGTGCGCACCGATCCGGACGCGAAGAAGCAGGAGGGCATCTCGTTCCTGCTGATCGACATGAAGACACCCGGCATTACGGTACGCCCGATCGTCATGCTCGACGAGGACCACGAGGTCAACGAGGTGTTCTTCGAGGACGTGAAGGTGCCGGTCGAGAATCTCGTCGGCGACGAGAACCGCGGCTGGACCTACGCGAAATACCTGCTTGGCCATGAGCGCACCGGTATCGCGCGCGTCGGCGCGTCGAAGCGCGAACTCGCGTTCCTGAAGCGCGTGGCGTCGAACCAGCGCAAGAACGGCAAGCCGTTGCTTGCCGATCCCGTGTTCGCGGCGAAGGTCGCGGCGCTCGAAGTCGAGCTGATGGCGCTCGAGGTGACGGTGCTGCGTGTGGTCAGCCGCGAGACGAGCGGCAAGGGGCCGGGCCCCGAGGCGTCGATGCTGAAGATCAAGGGTACCGAAGTGCAGCAGGCGCTCACCGAGTTGATGGTCGATGCGATCGGTCCGCTCGCCGCGCCGTTCGACGTGCCGTTCCTCGACGGCGAGCGCGAGCACAGCATCGCGGGCGACGACGATGCGGCGCCGCTTGCCGCCTACTACTTCAATTACCGGAAGACGTCGATCTACGGCGGTTCGAACGAGATCCAGAAGAACATCATCGCGCAGATGATTCTGGGTCTGTGATCACGGAACGGGAGCGGAGACAACCATGGATTTCAGCTTTACCGATGAGCAGCAGCAGTTCGCCGACGCGCTGCACCGTTATCTCGGCGAGCAATATGGCTTCGATGCACGTCAGGCAATCGTGCGCAGCGACACGGGCGTGTCGGACACGCAATGGAGCGCGTTCGCGGAACTGGGGCTGACCGCACTGCCGGTGCCGGACGCACAGGGTGGCTTCGGCGGCGGCCCGGTCGACATGCTGGTCGTGATGCAGGCGCTCGGCCGCGCGCTCGTGATCGAGCCGTACTGGGCAACGGCGGTCGGCGTCGAGGCGCTGCGCATCGCAGGCTCCGGCGCAGGCGAGGATGCCGCGCTGCTGGAGGCGGTCGCGCAGGGGCAAAAGCGCCTGGCGGTTGCGTTCCACGAACCGCATGCGCGCTACGACCTGTTCGAGCTCGACACGCGCGCACACGAGCAGGGCGGCACGTATCGGCTGACCGGCATCAAATCGATCGTTCAGCACGGCGCACAGGCGCACGTGTGGATCGTGCCTGCGCGTGTCGACGACGGCGGCATCGGCCTCTTTGTCGTCGAACGGGATGCAGCGAACACGAAGGTGGTCGACTACCGGACCATCGACGGCCAGCGTGCCGCGACGATCGAGTTCAACGAGACGCCTGCCCGGCTGCTGACGGGCGGTGCACGCGACGCGGCCGCGCTCGAGCAGGTTGCCGATTACGCGACGTTCCTGCTGTGCGCGGAAGCGGTCGGCGCGCTCGACGAACTGAATCGCGCCACGGTCGAATACACGAAGACGCGCGAGCAGTTCGGCGTGCCGATCGCGCGTTTCCAGGCGCTGCAGCACCGGATGGTCGACATGCTGATCCATGCCGAGCAGGCGCGTTCGCTGACCTACCTGGCGGCGGTGCGCTACGCGAGCGGCGATGCCGATGCGCGACGCAAGGCCGTGTCGGCCGCCAAAGCGCGCGTCGGCGCGGCCGCGCGCTTCGTCGGCCAGCAGGCCGTCCAGTTGCACGGCGGCATGGGCGTGACCAACGAGGTAGCCGCCGCGCACCTGTTCAAGCGGCTGTCGATCATCGAGACGACGCTCGGCGACACCGATCATCATCTTGCCCGGATCGCGGCACTGCCCGATTTCGCGCAGGCCGACGCGGCATGACGGCGGCGCGCGAGCGCGTCAGACAAGGAGACACACAAGTGGGTATCAGTTACGAAGATCTGGTGGTCGGCAGCACCATCGAAGTGGGCCGCTACACATTCGAGCCCGACGATATCAAGGCATTCGCGCAACGCTACGATCCGCAGCCGTTCCACCTCGACGAGGAGGCCGCGAAGTCGTCGCCGTTCGGCGGGCTGGTCGCGAGCGGCTGGCATACGTGCTCGGTGTTCATGAGCCTGCTCATCAAGAAGCTCGGGCCGGACTCGACCAGCATGGGCTCGCCGGGCATCGACTCGATTCGCTGGCTCAAGCCGGTGCGCTCCGGCGACACGATCACGATGTACCAGAAGGTCCACGACAAGCGCGTTTCGGAGAGCAAGCCCGATCGCGGCATCGTGTCGACGGAGTGGATCGGCGTCAATGGCAGCGGCGAGACGGTGATCAGCGTGCACAGCAAGGTGATCTTCGGGCTGCGCCATCCGGGAGGCACGAACGCATGACCGATGTGACATTGCCGCTGATCGCATCGGCGCAGGCGCTGCAGGCGCGTGTCGGCGCGGAGCCGCTCGCGAGCGGCTGGATCGCGATCGACCAGCATCGCGTCGACGGGTTCGCCGACGCGACCGGCGATCATCAATGGATACACGTCGACCCCGAACGCGCGCGGCGTGAGTCGCCGTTCGGCGGGCCGATCGCGCACGGGTTCCTGACGCTGTCGCTGATTCCCGCGTTGATGACCGACGCGATGCGCTTCGAGCAGAAGATGGGCGTGAACTACGGACTGAACCGTGTGCGGTTCCTGAAGCCGGTGCCGGTCGGTGCACGCGTGCGTGCGCTGTTTGCGGTGAAGGAAACCGCCGAGGCCGCGCAGGGCGGCGTGCAGGTGACCTGGTCGGTGTCGATGCAGGCCGAGCGTCCCGACGCGCCGTTGCTGGTTTGCGCGGCTGAATTCATCACGCTGCATTACTTCTGAAACGCGGGGCGGCATGCACGGATGCCGCTCCGCCCGTCACGCGCGGGTCAGTGCTTCGCGTATTGCGTCGCGCCGAACAGTACCTCGCGCGCCTTGTCGTCCTGCAGCGCCTTGCGCATCGACGCAAGGACTTCGACGCCGCGCAGCACGGCCGGTCGCGCGGCGATCGCCTCATGCCAGCGTTTCACGTTCGGCAACTCGTCGAGCACGATGCCCTGGTTTTGCCACGAGCGCGTCCACGGGAACGTCGCAATGTCCGCGATCGTGTACGCGTCGCCCGCGAGATATTCGGATTCGCCGAGGCGCTTGTCCATCACGTTGTAGAGGCGCTTCGCTTCGTTCGTGTAGCGGTTGACCGCGTACTCGATCTTCTCCGGCGCATACAGGCGGAAGTGGTGCGCCTGCCCGAGCATCGGGCCGATACCGCCCATCTGGAACATCAGCCACTCGAGCGTCGCATAACGCGCGGCCGGATCGGTCGGCAGAAATTTGCCGGTTTTCTCCGCAAGGTAGATCAGGATCGCGCCCGATTCGAACAGCGAGATCGGTTTGCCGCCGGGGCCGTCCGGATCGACGATCGCGGGGATCTTGTTGTTCGGGCTGATCTTCAGGAATTCGGGCTTGAACTGGTCGCCCGCACCGATATCGACCGGATGGGCACGATAAGCGAGGCCGGTTTCCTCGAGCATGATGTGCACCTTGTGGCCGTTCGGGGTCGCCCAGCTATAGACGTCGATCATCGTCAACTCCTTGGTTGCATGCGCGAACGCGGCGCCGGCAGCGCGCCGCGGCAGGCGGTCATTAGAGCATGGATCGACGCGGGCTGCTGGCGACGGAAACGTGCCCGCGGAGGCGTACGCGCGGGCGAGCGGGAGACCGTCGCCGAGGTTGCGCGCGGCTTTCCTTAATGCACCTTCTGCACGTATTGCCGCACCAGTTCACCTCTGAATTGCTCGACGATCAGCGAGCCCGCGAACCCGTCGATCGGTGCGGCGAGCCGGTGCGATATCGCCTCGATGTCGAAGCGCTGCTGTTCGCCGACGGAGGCTGTGCCTTCGAATGCCGCGTAGTCGGTACCGTGTTGCGCGGATTGCAGGTATGGGTGGTACGGCACTTCCATCGTCGTGTTGCGGACGCGGAGAATCAACGCTTGTAGTGGGGCTGGCGTTTCTCGAGAAATGCGGTGATGCCTTCGAGCCCGTCCGCATGATGCAGCGATGCGACGAAATGATCGCGCTCGGTGCCGAGATGCGGTTCGAGCGGCTGCATCGTCGCGTCGTCGAGCAACGACTTGATGCGCGTGAGCGTATTCGGCGAGATGCCGGCAAGGGCATCGGCCCATGCCAGCGCATCGGTCAGTGCCGAGCCGGGCACGGCGAGCCGATTGACGACGCCGAGCGCATGGAGGCGTTCGGCCGCGACCGGCTTGCCTTCGAACAGGATCTCGGCCGCGATCGCACGCGGCAGCGCGCGGGCGAGGAACCACGAACCGCCGCCGTCGGGCGTCAGGCCGACGCGCGCGTACGACATCACGAACTTCGCATCGTGCGCGGCGACGATCAGGTCGCACGCGAGCGCGAGCGAGAAGCCTGCGCCGGCCGCGGCGCCTTCGACCGCCGCGATCACCGGCTTCGTCGATGCGCGGATCGCCGTTACCCATGCGCCGAGCTGATCGATGCTGTCGGCCTGGTAGGACGGATCCTTCGAACGATTGTCGAGCAGCCGGTTCAGGTTGCCGCCTGCGCAGAAGAAGCGATCGGCGCCCGTCAGCACCACCGCGCGAATCGCGGGATCGCGCTCGGCAGTGGCGAGTGCTTCGACGCCGGCCGCGTACATGTCGGGATGCAGCGCGTTGCGCGCGCCGGGATTGGATAGCGTGAGGACGAGCGTCGAATCGCTCTCGGGCGGACGCGAGGCCAGCAGTTCAGCACTCATGCGAGCGTGTCTCCATCGGATGGCGGGGCTGCGGCGCCGCGCGTGTCGTGCGGACAGGCGCGGCTGTTGTTGCAGCGGATGTATTGTTGTCGTGACGGACGCAAAACTTGCTTTAGACTAGCACGAACGTGCTTTTCAGCACGACGTATCCCGATGCGGCCGGCATCGTTGCGGCCGCGCTCCAGCAAGGAAGGAGACTCCGATGCTACAGCTGTGCGGTATCCCGTTGTCCAACTATTACAACAAGGTGAAGTTCGTCCTGCTCGAGCACGACATCCCGTTCGAGGAGTCGGTGTGCGGTTTGCCGATCAGCGATCCGGCCCAGCTCGCCGATTCGCCGCTCGGCAAGATTCCGTTCCTGAGGACCGAAGAGGGCGCGCTGTTCGAGTCGCAGGTGATCGTCGAATACCTGGCGGCGCGTTATCCCGAGAAAGCCATTTTCCCGGCGGGGCCGTTCGCGGCCGCGAAGGTGCGCGAACTGGTCGAGACGCTCGAGCTGTATCTCGAATGGATGGCGCGCGAAATCTATACGGAAGCGTTTTTCGGCGGCAAGGTCAGCGACGGAATGAAGGCGCACGTCGAGAAGCGCCTACCGCGCGCGATCGATGCGTTCAAGCAGATGACGCAGTTTTCGCCGTATGTGCTCGGCGAGTCGTTCAGCCTCGCGGACATCGCCGCAACGATCCATCTGCCGGTCATCGGAATGGCGACGAAGGCCGTGTACGGGCGTGACTTTCTGCTCGACGCAGGCATCGACTGGAAGGCGCACTCGAAGAAGGTCGGCGAGCGCGCGGCTGCGCAGCGCGTGGCCGCCGATCGCAAGGCTTACGTCGAAGCGACGAGCGGCGTGCGCTCATAAGCGCGATTCCGGCGGGGCGGCGCGGGCCGCCCCGTGCGGGACTTACAGGCTGGCGAGCCGCTCGAGCGCGGACGCGAGCGTGCGTTCCTGCTTCGCGAAGCAGAAGCGCACGACCCCCGATTCGTGCGGCTCGTGATAGAACGCCGACACCGGAATCGCGGCCACGCCGATCTCCGACGTGAGCCATTTCGAGAATTCCGCTTCGGGCAGGTCGCTGATCGCCGAGTAATCGACGCACTGGAAGTACGTGCCCGTGCACGGCAGCAGCTTGAAGCGCGTGCGCTCGAGGCCGGCACGGAAGAAGTCGCGTTTCTTCTGGTAGAAGCCGGCGAGCGTCAGGTACGGGGCCGGGTCGCGCAGGTAGTCGGCGAGCCCGATCTGCATCGGCGTGTTCACCGTGAAGACGTTGAACTGGTGGACCTTGCGGAATTCCGCGGTCAGCGCTACGGGCGCCGCGACGTAGCCGACCTTCCAGCCCGTCACGTGATAGGTCTTGCCGAAGCTCGACACGATGAAGCTGCGCGACGCGAGTTCCGGATAGCGTGCAACGCTCTCGTGGCGCGCGCCGTCATAGACCATGTGCTCGTAGACCTCGTCGGACACGATCAGCACGTTGGTGCCGCGCACGATGTCCTCGAGCCTGCGCATGTCCGCCTCGCGCCACACGGTACCCGTCGGGTTATGCGGCGTGTTGATCAGGATCATGCGTGTTTTCGGCGTGATCGCGGCCGCGAGACGGTCGAACGGGATCGCGTAGTCCGGCGCTTCCAGCGTGACGAACACGGGCGTGCCACCCGCGAGTTCGATCGACGGCAGGTAGCTGTCGTAAGTCGGTTCGACGACGATCACTTCATCGCCCGGATGCACCGCGCACAGGATCGCCGTCAGCAGCGCCTGCGTCGCGCCGGCCGTCACCGTGATTTCGGTGGCCGGATCGTAGCGCCGGCCGTAGACCTGCGCGATCTTGTCGGCGATCGCGTCGCGTAGCGGCGCGACGCCGGCCATCGGCGGATACTGGTTGTGCCCGTTGCGCATCGCGGCCGCGACGGCGTCGACGATGCGCGGATCGCAATCGAAATCGGGGAATCCCTGGCCGAGGTTCACGGCGCCTTTTTCGGCGGCAAGCGCGCTCATGACCGTGAAGATCGTCGTGCCGACGTTCGGCAGGCGCGAGGGGAAAACGGGCGTCGTGGGCATGTCTGAAGGAGCGTTCATCGATACGGTCGAAATCGGGTGGAGACTGGTGCGTCAGGCCGGCGTGGCCGTGGTGATCGGTGCGGTGTCGAGCGCGCAGGCCTCGGCAAACGGCGCCGGTTGCGCGATCCGGAAGCCAAAGTCGCGTGCGGTGCGCTTCGCGAGCTTCAGCAGCGCACGGTCTTTCGAGACGAGCCATTCGGCCTGCGCGGCGCGGGCGAGTTCGAGAAACTTCTGGTCGTCGCGGTCCTTGCATTTCGGTAGCGGCGGCGCGTCGGCGTCGACGGGCGGCGGCTCGACGAGGCTCGCCAGGCGGGCGACGGTCGCGAGCGCGGCGGCCTTGTCGACCGCGCGCGCCTGGAACTGCGGATAATCGAGCACATACTCGAGCTCCGTCAGGCAGCGGCCGTCGATCACGGCGGCAAGCGTGCCGCGTTCCAGCGCGGCCCGGATCGGGCGCGTAGCGGGGTCGTCGAATACGAGAATGTCGATCCAGACGTTCGAGTCGAGCACGACGCGGTGCACGGTGTGCGGGGCGAGAGAGCGGGTCATTCGTTACAATCGGTGGTTTTCGTCTGACCGCAAGGCACGGCGTGCCAGCGAGCCTCTATGATAATCGTTCTCTCTCCAGCCAAATCCCTCGACTACGATACGCCTGCGCACGTCCAGTCTTACACGAAGCCTGCATTCGTCGACGACGCGTCGGAACTGATCGACGGCCTGCGCAAGCTTTCGCCGCAGGACATCGCGACGCTGATGGATATTTCCGATCCGCTCGCGCGCCTGAACTTCCAGCGCTACGCGGACTGGTCGCCGACCTTTACGCCGGCCAATGCGAAGCAGGCCGTGCTCGCGTTCAACGGCGACGTATATGAAGGATTCGACGCGAAATCGCTGTCGTCCGCCGATCTCGACTATGCGCAGCAGCACGTGCGCGTGCTGTCGGGCCTGTACGGGCTGCTGCGTCCGCTCGACCTGCTGCAGCCGTACCGGCTCGAGATGGGTACGCGCTTCGCGAACGCGCGCGGCAAGGATCTGTACGCGTTCTGGGGCGACCGCATCACGCGCGCGCTGAACGAACAGCTCGAGACGCGCAGCGGCGCGGCGCGCGTGCTGGTCAACTGCGCGTCGACCGAGTACTTCAAGTCGGTCAAGCCGAAACTGCTGGCCGCGCCCGTCATCACGCCGGTGTTCGAGGACTGGAAGGGCGGCCGCTACAAGATCATCAGCTTCCATGCGAAGCGTGCGCGCGGCCTGATGGCGCGTTTCATCGTCGAGAACCGTATTACCGAGCCGAAGGCGCTGCAGGAGTTCGCGATGGAAGGCTACGCATTCGACGCGGCTGCGTCGAACGATTCGACTTACGTATATCGCCGGCGAGTCGGCGAGTAACCATGCCGGCCGTTCACGAGATGGCCGGCGCATGCATGAGGCCGGGCAGGCGACACACCGCCGGTTTCGGCCGACTGCTTTGCATGGGACCGGAGTAAGCGCTGAAGCGCCAACTCCGGTCGACAGAGGAGAGACAGATGACCCTTTCGATCACCAGCAATTTCGACGCAGGCGCAATCGACGTCGTGTCGTGCGACAGCCCCGATGCGATTCGGCTGCGCGTACGTGGCGACAGCCGCTCGGAATTCGCGCAATGGTTTTACTACCGCTTGACGGGTGCACGCGGCGAGCGCTGCGTGATGACGTTCGAGAATGCGGCCGACTGCGCGTATCCGTCCGGCTGGCGCAACTACAACGCAGTGGCGAGCTACGACCGCGTCGACTGGTTCCGCGTGCCGACGACGTTCGACGGCAAGACGATGACCATCGACCATACGCCCGAGTTCGACAGCATCTACTACGCGTATTTCGAACCGTACTCGGAAGAACGTCACGCGGCATTTCTCGGCGCGGTCCAGCAGTTGCCGCAGGCGAGCGTCGTCGAGCTCGGCCGCACGGTCGAAGGCCGCCCGATGTCGCTGCTGACGCTCGGCACGCCGGAAACCGACGGTGAACCGAAGAAGAAGGTGTGGATCATCGCGCGCCAGCATCCCGGCGAGACAATGGCCGAATGGTTCGTCGAGGGCCTCGTCAAGCGGCTGGCCGGATGGGGTGACTGGGCCGGCGATCCGGTCGCGCGCAAGCTCTACGATCGCGTGACGTTCCACATCGTCCCGAACATGAACCCGGACGGCAGCGTGCACGGCAACCTGCGCACCAATGCGGCAGGCGCGAACCTGAACCGCGAGTGGATGGCGCCCGACGCCGAGCGCAGCCCCGAGGTGCTGGCCGTGCGCGACGCGATCCACGCGATCGGTTGCGACATGTTCTTCGACATTCACGGTGACGAGGATCTGCCGTACGTGTTCGTTGCCGGTTCGGAGATGCTGCCGAGCTTCACCGAGCAGCAGGGCAAGGAGCAGACCGCGTTCATCGACGCGTTCAAGGTGGCGAGCCCCGACTTCCAGACCGAGCATGGCTACGCGGCGAGCAAGTACAAGGAAGACGCGCTCAAGCTCGCGTCGAAGTACATCGGCCACCAGTTCGGCTGCCTGTCGCTGACGCTCGAGATGCCGTTCAAGGACAACGCGAACCTGCCCGACGAGCGGGTCGGCTGGAACGGCGAGCGCAGTGCGGCGCTCGGCGCGGCGATGCTGGCCGCGATCCTGGTGCACGTCGACGCGTTCGCGTAAGCGTACCGTCGTCGTATAAAAAAGCCGGGGCATCCTGCGATGCCCCGGCTTTTTTTGTCGTTGCTGCGTCGTCGTATCAGGACTTCTTCGCGGTTTTCTTCTTCACGACCTTCTTCTGGCCGCTCGACTTTTTCGTTGCGACGGCCTTCTTGCCGGTGCGGCCCGATGCCTTGGCCTTGCCTCGGTGCGACTTGCCCTTGAACTTCTTCGTCGAAGACGTGGAGCGTTCGGCGCGCGGCTTCAGCGGCGGAACGGGATCGTTCCAGCTGAACGCGAGCATCTGCTGGCCGACATAGCCGCAACGGAATTTAAGCGGCGTCGCGTCGCTGCCGTCATTGTGGATGCCGAGTCCATCGACCGTGACGATGTTGTCGACCTTCACGCGCTGCTTGCCCTGGTCGAACGAGTCGTTCCACGGCGTGATCGTCGCGTTGCCGCTGTCGAATGCGTTCGGCGCGAAGTCGACACGGTCGAAGGCCGACGACGTGCTGGCGATGAAGCTGCCGTGCGCCGCACAATCGGCAGCGAGCGGATCGGCATGCATTTCGTTGACGAATTTGTTGATCAGTTCGGAGCGCTGGTCGAGCAGGTCGGCGAACACCGGTGTCGGAAGCGCAAGCGACAGGCCCGCGATACAGGCTGCCAGCTTGCCGAGCGCCCGGAAAATCCGGAGCGAGGCAGGTGAGCTGTCCATCTGGTTATTGGTGAGGAGCGAATGAGACATCGGGCACGTATAGATGCCCGATGAAGAACAGGAGTTCAATCTTAGCGTAAAAAAGTTGTGCGGCAGTAGACGGCATATTCTCCCGCGCCGCGGAAGCGGCCGCCGACACGTGTCGACGGTGCCGTGATCGGAAGGGAATTCAGGCGCGCGGGCCGCCGAGGCGATAGCGCCGGACGTCGAAGGTCGTGACCCACGCGGGGCGATAGACGGCGATGAGTGCGGTCGCCATGCCCGTGAACCACGCTTCGCCGAGCGCGAGCAGCGCCGTGTTCAGCAGATAGCCGGCCGGAATCACGACGGGCACGCCATCCGCAAGCGCGAGCTGGACACCGGCCGCGGCAGCCGCGACCGCGATGATCGCGATGGCCGGCGACAGGAATCCCTGGCCGGTGATGAACGATGCGAGATTGTGCGGCAGCCATGCGAGTGCGGCGCGCTGCAGCAACGCCGACACGGCGACAGGCAGCGCACCGTAGATCAGATAGGTCAGGCCAATGCCTTGCCACGGCGCGTCGAAGATGATCGCGGCAACCGCCGTGACGGCGCCCATTGCGATCAGCGCGAGTGTCCAGTCGAACAGCGTGACGAGCAGCGTTGCGCCAAGCAGATGCATGACGATGCCGTCTTCGAGCCAGGCATTCGAGGCCCAGAGGACCGCGATCGCGGTGACGAGCGCGAGCCACACGTGCTGGAGCGTGGCGTCCTGCAGGCGCACGAAGGGGCGATTCCAGATCGCGAGTGCGAGCAGGGCCGCGGCGGCGATCCAGCCACCGATGCCAATCCAGAGCGGAAGCGGTGTGAAAAGAAAACCCATGCGTTCATATTACTCGTTGAGCATCAAAGGTGGGAATCCGCACATACCGACCGTCGCAATATCGAGACTGTTGGCCTAGCGTTCGCGCCGGAACCGCGCCGGCGGCTCTGCGGCGAGCGGCAGGTCTTGCGTACCGGCATTCGCGGCCGGCAACGGGTACGGATGGTCGTTCCGTTGCGCCCGATGTGGAGCCGGACCGTGTTCGCCGATGGCCGGCTTGCACGCGCGGCTGCGGTTCGCCAGCAGCACCTCGAGGTGGGGCGACAGCCAGCCGTTGTAGATCGCGACCGCGGCGGCGCGGTTCGCGGCGCCAAGCTGCTGGAAGATACTGGCGAGGTGGATCTTCACGGTACCTTCGCTGATGCCGAGCGTACGGGCGATCATCTTGTTCGTGCTGCCCATGTGGACGAAGCGCATGATCTGCGCTTGTCGCGGCGACAAGAGGCCGCTCGGCGGGCGGCGGGGCAGCGATCCGGCGAGCGTCTGGAAATGGGCATCGTGGCGGACCGCGGCTGCGGAGGGCAGCAGGCTGAGGGCAATCGGCGGGATGTAGTGCCCACCCAGCAGCACCATCTCGAGCGCGCGTACGATCAGGTGCGGCCGCGTGGAATGTGGGATCACGCCCGCGACACCGTAGTTGAAGAAGCGCTGGATGGATTCCGGCGACGCTTCGTCGACCAGTACGGCGGCGGGTGTCGGCGAGCACGCGCTGCACAGCGCCTGAAGCTCGCTGAGCCGGCCGACGTCCAGCCAGTCGATCGCGACGAGGTCGAAACGCTGGGTGCGCAGCAGCCGGCGCGCCTGGAAGCCGTCGGGCGCATCGTTGATGCTGGCGTGACGGTCGATCTGCCGCAACAGGGCCTTCAGTCCGTCGCGCCGCTCGGCGTCTGAATTGAGCACCAGGAACCGCATATTCAACCTCCTAAGGTGAGTCATTGATTTGCCGTCGGTCATGCCTTGGGTCCGATAATGACAAAGACCTTACACGATGTCTGCTTGGCTGAAAGGCTTAGGAAAAGTCTGAAAATTCGGGCGGCGGAATAGCGGACAAGAAAAAAGCCGCTCCGGCGGGAACCGGGAGCGGCTTCGGGCGGGCAGGCCGGGTGGGCCCGCGGCGCGCGGTCAGTGGAAGTGCGGTTGGGCGGGCGACGCGTCTTCCGGCATTTCCGCGTGGACGATTTCGCCGAGCGGATCCGCGTAGAGCGGCACGCCGCAGTCGTCGCAGTATTCGGGCTCGAAGCGGCCGGCGTGCCTGCGGACGTCGGTTACGCCGCATTCCTTCAGCAGGCTCACGATTTCCTCGAGCGGCCCTTCGATCGGCGCCTCGCCTTCGAGCGTCGCGCTGTCGGTCGACACGTCGCCGTTTTCGCGACCGTAGAGCGGCCACACGACACCGTAGATCACATCGTTGCTGGCACGTCGCGTGAAGCCGACACGATATTCGTCGATACGGCGTTCGCCGAAGCCGGCGACCACCGCGCGGAGTTCCTGCGGTGCCACACCAAGTGTGTCGAAAAGATAACGAATGGCGGTTCGCACCGTGTGCGGACGAATGCGTTCGTCCGCATCCCGGCACGCCGAATAGTACGCGTCCGGAAGCAGGCATTCGAACTCGCAGCCGGGCAGTGCGATCGACAGGTTCGGGCCGCCCTGGGCCGTCCATTGCTCGAGGCACTGGCCGCGTTCGATCCGGCTGCCGCTTTCTTCTTCCTGCCAGCGGAACAGCGACGCGCCGACGGGCGCGGCGACGACGGCGAGCAGGAAGCGCGGGTCGGCGAGGATCGGCGAGGTTTCGGGCAGGTCGCCGAAGCTGAGCTTGGGCGTGTGCTGGGTGATCGCCGAATGCGCGAGCTGCTGGGCAAGCCGGTAGGTTTCGACGTGGTGCCGCGGCAGCTGGTCGATGCTGTAGAGGAACGGCGCAAGCCCGACGAGTGTACCGTTCGCGAGGACATGGGCCTGCAGGTGCGTTCGCAGTGCGTCGGCAACGTCACTCTTGAGCGGGCCCGATGGAATCATGTAGCGCGTCCAGGCGAGCACCGGGACGGCGACCAGCAGCGCGTCGTACGGCTGGCCGTCGTGCTCGATCACCATCGACTCGCTATGGGTCTCGGCCATGTCGGCGAGCGCGCCGTAGGCATCGGGATGATTCTGCTGAAGATGGTCGAGCGCTGCGTCGAGCGTGGTCTGGTTGCCGTTGCGGACAATCTTGGCAAGCAGCGCATCGAGCTTCGCTTCCCAGAAGCGATCCTCGATGCGGCTGCCCGAGGCGAAGAGCGCAAGCGACAGACCAACCAGTTTGTCGGCATCGGGGGGGAGGCGTTTGGCGATTCGCTGGCGCATATTAAAGACGTATATAGAAAGAGGCGAAGAACCTCACATTCTAGTCCGTTCTTTGCACCATAAGCGGTCTCGTGCCCAGGCATGGCCGGACGGCCGAATGACGGCTTTTGTAAAAAAGTTGCTTCAAACCCCTTGCGCGAACGGGGCGGGGTGCATAGAATCACGCCTCTTTCGCGCTAACGGAAACGCAGCGCGGGAGAGGGAAGCGGTGCGGTTGGGGTGTGGTGGTAACGAGCCCTGGCAGCACTCGAAGTTGAACCCCGCAGTCGCAACGAAGCAGTTAAAAAGTTGTTGACGAGCTGCGAAACACGGTTCATAATCTCGCTTCTCTGCTGCTGAAAACGCAGCGCTGCTGAGAAACACCAAGTTCCTCGCAGATTGCTCTTTAAAAATTAACAGCCGATAAGTGTGGGCGCTTGATGGAAGCGAGCTGATCCTCGGATCAGATAGCAAAAGTATCAAGAGTCTCACACTAAAGTAAGTCAGGTTTATGAAGCAATTCATATTCCTGTCAGCTTTGAGTGAGCGACCGGTTCTTAACTGAACCGAAAACAGTAACAGGTTTAAACTGAAGAGTTTGATCCTGGCTCAGATTGAACGCTGGCGGCATGCCTTACACATGCAAGTCGAACGGCAGCACGGGTGCTTGCACCTGGTGGCGAGTGGCGAACGGGTGAGTAATACATCGGAACATGTCCTGTAGTGGGGGATAGCCCGGCGAAAGCCGGATTAATACCGCATACGATCTACGGATGAAAGCGGGGGACCTTCGGGCCTCGCGCTATAGGGTTGGCCGATGGCTGATTAGCTAGTTGGTGGGGTAAAGGCCTACCAAGGCGACGATCAGTAGCTGGTCTGAGAGGACGACCAGCCACACTGGGACTGAGACACGGCCCAGACTCCTACGGGAGGCAGCAGTGGGGAATTTTGGACAATGGGCGAAAGCCTGATCCAGCAATGCCGCGTGTGTGAAGAAGGCCTTCGGGTTGTAAAGCACTTTTGTCCGGAAAGAAATCCTTGGCTCTAATACAGTCGGGGGATGACGGTACCGGAAGAATAAGCACCGGCTAACTACGTGCCAGCAGCCGCGGTAATACGTAGGGTGCGAGCGTTAATCGGAATTACTGGGCGTAAAGCGTGCGCAGGCGGTTTGCTAAGACCGATGTGAAATCCCCGGGCTCAACCTGGGAACTGCATTGGTGACTGGCAGGCTAGAGTATGGCAGAGGGGGGTAGAATTCCACGTGTAGCAGTGAAATGCGTAGAGATGTGGAGGAATACCGATGGCGAAGGCAGCCCCCTGGGCCAATACTGACGCTCATGCACGAAAGCGTGGGGAGCAAACAGGATTAGATACCCTGGTAGTCCACGCCCTAAACGATGTCAACTAGTTGTTGGGGATTCATTTCCTTAGTAACGTAGCTAACGCGTGAAGTTGACCGCCTGGGGAGTACGGTCGCAAGATTAAAACTCAAAGGAATTGACGGGGACCCGCACAAGCGGTGGATGATGTGGATTAATTCGATGCAACGCGAAAAACCTTACCTACCCTTGACATGGTCGGAATCCCGCTGAGAGGTGGGAGTGCTCGAAAGAGAACCGATACACAGGTGCTGCATGGCTGTCGTCAGCTCGTGTCGTGAGATGTTGGGTTAAGTCCCGCAACGAGCGCAACCCTTGTCCTTAGTTGCTACGCAAGAGCACTCTAAGGAGACTGCCGGTGACAAACCGGAGGAAGGTGGGGATGACGTCAAGTCCTCATGGCCCTTATGGGTAGGGCTTCACACGTCATACAATGGTCGGAACAGAGGGTTGCCAACCCGCGAGGGGGAGCTAATCCCAGAAAACCGATCGTAGTCCGGATTGCACTCTGCAACTCGAGTGCATGAAGCTGGAATCGCTAGTAATCGCGGATCAGCATGCCGCGGTGAATACGTTCCCGGGTCTTGTACACACCGCCCGTCACACCATGGGAGTGGGTTTTACCAGAAGTGGCTAGTCTAACCGCAAGGAGGACGGTCACCACGGTAGGATTCATGACTGGGGTGAAGTCGTAACAAGGTAGCCGTATCGGAAGGTGCGGCTGGATCACCTCCTTTCTAGAGCTATCTCGCAAAGTTGAGCGCTCACGCTTATCGGCTGTAAATTAAAGACAGACTCAGGGGTCTGTAGCTCAGTCGGTTAGAGCACCGTCTTGATAAGGCGGGGGTCGTTGGTTCGAATCCAACCAGACCCACCAATGTCTTGTCTGGCGGTAGTACCTGAGGAATCTGTACTCATGGGGGCATAGCTCAGCTGGGAGAGCACCTGCTTTGCAAGCAGGGGGTCGTCGGTTCGATCCCGTCTGCCTCCACCAATCTTCAACGGGAAGCGTTTGGATCACACGTAAGTGACGTGTGAGACGAGCATTTGCCATTGGCGATTGAGCCAGTCAGAGTGATACGTAGTACGTATCGGCTGTCGTTCTTTAACAATCTGGAAGAAGTAAGTAATTTGGATAGCGGAAGCGTCTTGAGATGGACGTGAAAACTATCCGGGTTGTGATTGTATCGATGTATCTCAAGATGATTCGAACTCTATGTTTGACTCAATTGGAATACGGCACAACGCGAAAACTCAACCTGTAACGACTGTCGGAGAGACAGACTCGTTATAGGGTCAAGCGAACAAGTGCATGTGGTGGATGCCTTGGCGATCACAGGCGATGAAGGACGCGGTAGCCTGCGAAAAGCTACGGGGAGCTGGCAAACAAGCTTTGATCCGTAGATGTCCGAATGGGGAAACCCACTCCTTTTGGAGTATCCATGGCTGAATACATAGGCCATGCGAAGCGAACGCGGTGAACTGAAACATCTAAGTAACCGCAGGAAAAGAAATCAACCGAGATTCCCAAAGTAGTGGCGAGCGAAATGGGATGAGCCTTGTACTCTTTATTTGTATTGTTAGCCGAACGCTCTGGAAAGTGCGGCCATAGCGGGTGATAGCCCCGTAGGCGAAAACAGTATGAAAGAACTAGGTGTACGACAAGTAGGGCGGGACACGTGAAATCCTGTCTGAAGATGGGGGGACCATCCTCCAAGGCTAAATACTCGTGATCGACCGATAGTGAACCAGTACCGTGAGGGAAAGGCGAAAAGAACCCCGGGAGGGGAGTGAAATAGATCCTGAAACCGCATGCATACAAACAGTCGGAGCCTCGCAAGGGGTGACGGCGTACCTTTTGTATAATGGGTCAGCGACTTACGTTCAGTAGCAAGCTTAACCGTATAGGGCAGGCGTAGCGAAAGCGAGTCCGAATAGGGCGTTCAGTTGCTGGGCGTAGACCCGAAACCAAGTGATCTATCCATGGCCAGGATGAAGGTGCGGTAACACGTACTGGAGGTCCGAACCCACTAACGTTGAAAAGTTAGGGGATGAGCTGTGGATAGGGGTGAAAGGCTAAACAAACTTGGAAATAGCTGGTTCTCTCCGAAAACTATTTAGGTAGTGCCTCGTGTCTCACCTTCGGGGGTAGAGCACTGTCATGGTTGGGGGGTCTATTGCAGATTACCCCGCCATAGCAAACTCCGAATACCGAAGAGTGCAATCACGGGAGACAGACATCGGGTGCTAACGTCCGGTGTCAAGAGGGAAACAACCCAGACCGCCAGCTAAGGTCCCCAAATATAGCTAAGTGGGAAACGAAGTGGGAAGGCTAAAACAGTCAGGAGGTTGGCTTAGAAGCAGCCACCCTTTAAAGAAAGCGTAATAGCTCACTGATCGAGTCGTCCTGCGCGGAAGATGTAACGGGGCTAAGCTATATACCGAAGCTGCGGATGCGTGCTTTGCACGCATGGTAGGAGAGCGTTCTGTAAGCCTGCGAAGGTGTCTCGGAAGGGATGCTGGAGGTATCAGAAGTGCGAATGCTGACATGAGTAGCGATAAAGGGGGTGAAAGGCCCCCTCGCCGTAAGCCCAAGGTTTCCTACGCAACGTTCATCGGCGTAGGGTGAGTCGGCCCCTAAGGCGAGGCAGAAATGCGTAGCTGATGGGAAGCAGGTCAATATTCCTGCACCATTGTTAGATGCGATGGGGGGACGGATCGCGGAAGGTTGTCCGGGTGTTGGAAGTCCCGGTCGCTGCATTGGAGAAGGCGCTTAGGCAAATCCGGGCGCGGAATTCAAGGGTGTGGCGCGAGCTCCTTAGGGAGCGAAGCAATTGGAAGTGGTTCCAAGAAAAGCCTCTAAGCTTCAGTCTAACGATGACCGTACCGCAAACCGACACAGGTGGGCGAGATGAGTATTCTAAGGCGCTTGAGAGAACTCGGGAGAAGGAACTCGGCAAATTGGTACCGTAACTTCGGGATAAGGTACGCCCTTGTAGCTTGATGCCCCTGCGGGCAAAGGGTGAAGGGGTTGCAATAAACTGGTGGCTGCGACTGTTTAATAAAAACACAGCACTCTGCAAACACGAAAGTGGACGTATAGGGTGTGACGCCTGCCCGGTGCCGGAAGATTAAATGATGGGGTGCAAGCTCTTGATTGAAGTCCCGGTAAACGGCGGCCGTAACTATAACGGTCCTAAGGTAGCGAAATTCCTTGTCGGGTAAGTTCCGACCTGCACGAATGGCGTAACGATGGCCACACTGTCTCCTCCCGAGACTCAGCGAAGTTGAAGTGTTTGTGATGATGCAATCTACCCGCGGCTAGACGGAAAGACCCCATGAACCTTTACTGTAGCTTTGCATTGGACTTTGAACCGATCTGTGTAGGATAGGTGGGAGGCTATGAAACCGGAACGCTAGTTTCGGTGGAGCCGTCCTTGAAATACCACCCTGGTTTGTTTGAGGTTCTAACCTTGGCCCGTGATCCGGGTCGGGGACAGTGCATGGTAGGCAGTTTGACTGGGGCGGTCTCCTCCCAAAGCGTAACGGAGGAGTACGAAGGTACGCTAGGTACGGTCGGAAATCGTGCTGATAGTGCAATGGCATAAGCGTGCTTAACTGCGAGACCGACAAGTCGAGCAGGTGCGAAAGCAGGTCATAGTGATCCGGTGGTTCTGTATGGAAGGGCCATCGCTCAACGGATAAAAGGTACTCTGGGGATAACAGGCTGATACCGCCCAAGAGTTCATATCGACGGCGGTGTTTGGCACCTCGATGTCGGCTCATCTCATCCTGGGGCTGTAGCCGGTCCCAAGGGTATGGCTGTTCGCCATTTAAAGAGGTACGTGAGCTGGGTTTAAAACGTCGTGAGACAGTTTGGTCCCTATCTGCCGTGGGCGTTGGATATTTGAAGGGGGCTGCTCCTAGTACGAGAGGACCGGAGTGGACGAACCTCTGGTGTACCGGTTGTCACGCCAGTGGCATCGCCGGGTAGCTATGTTCGGAAGAGATAACCGCTGAAAGCATCTAAGCGGGAAACTCGCCTTAAGATGAGATATCCCTGGGGACTAGATCCCCTTGAAGGGTCGTTCGAGACCAGGACGTTGATAGGTCAGGTGTGTAAGCGCAGTAATGCGTTCAGCTAACTGATACTAATTGCCCGTAAGGCTTGATCCTATAACAAGTCTGTCTCGATGCCCGTTAGCGCTTTAGCGCTTACGGACATCGAGCGTCGAGTGCAGCGCACTCGACGTACAGCGGTTGAGTAACCGCGTTAGTGTGAGATACAGCTCACAACCCAAAATTACTGCTTCTTCCCGATTGGTCGCGCTGCGAAGCAGCACGACAACCCTCTTTGCCTGATGACCATAGCGAGTCGGTCCCACCCCTTCCCATCCCGAACAGGACCGTGAAACGACTCTACGCCGATGATAGTGCGGATTCCCGTGTGAAAGTAGGTAATCGTCAGGCTCCCTAAGCCAAGAACCCCCGCCCGAAAGGCGGGGGTTTTTGCATTTCGGCGGCCGAAATATACACCCCGGGCGGGCGAGTGCAGCGTGCCCCAATCGACGCGTCGACCTACGCCGGATCAGCCACCGTCCATCCCGCTGCCGGCCCTCACCGCGGAACGAAACCGCGCGATTTGATACGATCGAAATGTCGTCGGCGATTGCTTTCGTCGACGCTCATGTTCGAAACCAGGGCTTGATGGAGAGGGCGGGGAATGAATATCGGCGACGCGTCACGCGAATCCGGAGTCAGCGCAAAAATGATCCGGTACTACGAACAGGTCGGCCTGCTTGCACCGAGCAAGCGCACCGACGCCGGCTACCGGGTCTACGGCGCGGACGAAATCCATATCCTGCGCTTTATCCGTCAGGCGCGACGGCTCGGTTTTCTCGTCGAGGACATCCGCAAGCTGTTGACGCTCTGGCAAGATCGCTCCCGCGCCAGCGCCGAGGTGAAGTCGATTGCGCTCGAACACGTGGCCGAACTCGACAAGCGCATCGCGGAGCTGAGCGACATGCGCGATACGCTGGCCAACCTGGCCGCGCACTGTCATGGTGACGGACGGCCTGAATGCCCGATTTTGGCGCGCCTGGCCGACCCCGTCAGTGAACCAGATTAGTGCGTGCACTCGAGGCCCGAAATGGGCGTCTGATTCAATATCTATAAAAATCAATGGCTTGCGATGGATTTGCGTGAGAGCATTCCAAAGTGGAATGGCTTCCATGCAAGTATTTCACTAGCATCTTGGTGCGGCGTCGTTATAATTCGGGAATACCCTATACGGGAAATCCCTGAATCTCGATTCACCAGGGGTCCCTCTTCCTTGGAGAACGTCATGATCGCCTACATCGTCGAAAAGCTGAGCAACTGGTTCGAATCCGCAGAACGTGAGCGCCGTGAGGCTTACCTCGCCACGTCGTCGGACATCGTCCAGCTCGAGAGCCGTATCCGCTCGCTCGAAACCAACGGCTACTCGCTGTAATCGAGTCACCGTCAGGTGCCGTGTGGCACCGAACGAAAAGCAAGCCCCGTATTTGACGGGGCTTTGTTTTTTGTGCGCCGGATCTGGCGAAATCGTCTGCGCAGCGCTATGGTATGGGCCTGCTTTTCATCCTGAAGGACACGATCATGCGTTTGCGTCTCGATGTGCGTCGCAGTGCCCGCGCGCGTCTCGCTCTGGGCGCGGCGGTGCTTGTCCATGGTCTTGCGGCCGGCGCGGCGACGTCGTCCAAACCGTTGATTCTGGATACGCAACGCGGTATCCAGGACGGCAAGGGCGGGTTGGTGCTGCAGACCGCGCCATTGTCTTCCGAGCCGATCGTCGAGCCGGCGGGCATGCGGGCGCCGGCCGGGCAAGCGCCGAACACGTCGGTTCCGCTGTTTGTCGCACCGTATATCAATGTCCCCGGCTGGGGTGGCGCGCCGCCAGCCAACCAGCCAAGGCTTGCGCCTAGACCGCAGCCGTAACGGCAGGTCGCGCGATCAGTTTCCGCGCTGCTCGATCTGGAAGCGGGCGCCGCTATCCTGTCCCAGCGTCTCGACCAGATAGGGCAGCGCTTCGTTCATGCTCTGGGCGAGCGTGTACGGCGGATTCAGAATGAACATTCCGCTGCCGTAGAGTCCCAGCCCATCGGTCGGCGGATTCGATACCGTCAGCGTCAGATGCAGCCAGTTGTTCGGTTGCAGGCGCTTCAACTGCTCGGGAAAGCGCTGCGATTCCAGCCGGGTGACCTGCGGATACCAGACTGCGTAGCAGCCCGTCGCGAAACGCTTCAGGCATTCCGCCACGCAGCTTACCGTGCGCGCGTAATCCTTCTTGTCCTCGTAGGACGGGTCGATCAGCACGAGTGCGCGGCGCGGCGGCGGCGGCAGCAGCGCCTTGATGCCTTCGAAACCGTCGCCGGCGAAGATCATCGCGCGTCGGCCCGCGTCGCGGAAATTGTGGCGCAGCACGTCGATTTCCGTCGTGTGCATTTCGAACAGGCGCATGCGGTCCTGCTCGCGCATCGATCGCCATGCGATGTACGGGGAACCCGGGTAGAAGCGCAGTTCGCCGTCGTCGTTCAGCGCGCGTACTTCGTCCACATAGTCGCCCAGTGCTTCCGGCAGGTTCTTGTCGTTCCACAGCCGGCCGATGCCGGTGTCGAATTCCGCCGTCTTCGCCGCGTAACCGTCGCGCAGCGAGTACACGCCGGCGCCTGCGTGCGTGTCGATGTACCAGTACGACTTGTCTTTCTTGTTCAGGTAGCGCAGCAGTTGGACGACGACGGCGTGCTTGAGCACGTCCGCGTGGTTGCCTGCGTGAAAACCGTGACGATAACTGAGCATGGCGGGCTGCCTGAAACGAAAGGTGAATCGATGAAAGCGGTCGATCGCGCGCAGCCGTCAAGCCGGGCGCCGACGCGGCCGCGTATTGTACGCGAGTGGCCGTGAGTCGCCTTATTCGTATGCATCGCCGACCACTTCCTCGATGCGTTTCTTCACATCCGGCGTCAGCTTTGTGACGACGTCGAGTGCGCCCATGTTGTCGCCGATCTGCTCGATCCGCGATGCGCCGGTGATGACCGAACTCACGCGCGGATTCGCGAGCACCCACGCGATCGCGAGCTGGCCCGTGCTGCAGCCGAGGTCGGCCGCGATCCCGCCGAGCCGCTCGACGATTTCGTTGCTGGCCTGATCGGTCAACCGGTCACGCATCCAGTCGTAACCCTGCAGTTGCGCGCGGCTGCCGGGCGGCACGCCGTTGCGGTACTTGCCGGTGAGAAGGCCGGACGCCAGCGGGCTCCAGGTCGTGAGGCCAAGACCGTAGTCGTCGTAGAGCCGCGCATATTCCTGTTCGACCCGAATGCGGTGGAACAGGTTGTACTGGGGCTGTTCGACGACTGGCTTGTGCAGGTGATGCCGTTCGGCGATCTCGCATGCGGCGCGAATCTCGTCGGCACTCCATTCCGACGTGCCCCAGTACAGCGCCTTGCCGCGCACGATCATGTCGCTCATCGCCCAGACGGTTTCCTCGATCGGCGTATGCGGATCGGGGCGATGGCAATAGACGAGGTCGACATAGTCGAGCTGCAGCCGGCGCAGCGAGCCGTCGATTGCGTTCAGCAGGTATTTCCGGTTCAGCGTGTGATACTGGTTCGGCGCTTCCGCGAGCCCCCAGAAGAACTTCGTGGACACGATATAGCTGATGCGCGGCCAGTCGAGCGACTTGAGTGCCTGGCCCATGATTTCCTCGGATTTGCCGCCGGCGTAGACCTCGGCGTTGTCGAAGAAATTGACGCCCGCGTCGCGTGCCGCAGCGAGGCATTCGCGCGCGACCCGCTGGTCGACCTGATTGCCGTACGTGACCCACGAGCCGAGCGACAGCGCGCTGATCTGCAGGCCGGAACGGCCCAGCCGTCGATATTGCATGCGAATCTCCTGCGTGACGGAACCGACCTTAAGCTTAGACGTTTTGCGCGCGAACGGCGGGGCCGATCGTGCACAATGACGGCTGGCCCGCCGGCACCGTTGTGCGATGAAAGCGGATGCGGCGGGCGCATGCTTTATCGATCCGACAACGGGAGGAGACGGACATGGCAGCAGATCTGAATGGCAAGACCGCAGTCGTCACGGGCGCCGCGAGCGGCATCGGCAAGGAAATCGCACTCGAGCTCGCCAAGGCAGGCGCGGCCGTCGCGATCGCCGACCTGAACCAGGACGGCGCGAACGCGGTCGCCGACGAGATCATCAAGGCGGGCGGCAAGGCGATCGGCGTCGCGATGGACGTGACGAACGAGGAAGCCGTGAACAGCGGCATCGACAAGGTGGCCGAAGCGTTCGGCTCGGTCGACATCCTCGTGTCGAACGCAGGCATCCAGATCGTCAACCCGATCGAGAACTACTCGTTCGCCGACTGGAAGAAGATGCAGGCGATCCACGTCGACGGTGCGTTCCTGACGACGAAGGCCGCGCTCAAGCACATGTACAAGGACGATCGCGGCGGCGTCGTGATCTACATGGGTTCGGTGCACTCGCACGAAGCGTCGCCGCTGAAGTCGGCGTACGTGACGGCCAAGCACGGTCTGCTCGGCCTCGCCCGCGTGCTCGCGAAGGAAGGCGCGAAGCACAACGTGCGCTCGCACGTCGTGTGTCCGGGTTTCGTGCGCACGCCGCTGGTCGACAAGCAGATTCCGGAGCAGGCGAAGGAGCTCGGCATCAGCGAGGAAGAAGTGATCAAGAAGGTGATGCTCGGCAACACGGTCGACGGCGTGTTCACGACGGTGCAGGACGTCGCGCAGACGGTGCTGTTCCTGTCGGCGTTCCCGAGTGCCGCGCTCACGGGCCAGTCGTTCGTGGTCAGCCATGGCTGGTTCATGCAGTAATACGGGGGCGGGCAGCGCATAGCCGCCCGCGCGCAAACGGCACAAAAAAACGCGCTCCGGAGAGCGCGTTTTTCATTTCGGCAGGGCGGGGCCGGTGACGGCTGCCGCCCACTGGCGCCGCGTTACTTCAGGACGGTTGCGACGGCATTGGCGACCACGTCGAGGTTGCGCGTGTTCAGCGCTGCGACGCAGATCCGGCCGGTGCCGACTGCATAGATGCCGAACTCGTCGCGCAGGCGATCGACTTGCGCCGTGGTCAGGCCCGAATACGAGAACATCCCGCGCTGTGCGTTGATGAAGCTGAAGTCGCGATCGACGCCGCTTGCCTTCAGGCGCTCGACGAGACCGTTGCGCATCGCGCGGATGCGATCGCGCATTTCACCGAGTTCCTGCACCCATGCAGCGTGCAGTTCCGGCGAGGCGAGCACCGCTGCGACCACGGCGCCGCCATGGGTCGGCGGGTTCGAGTAGTTCGTGCGGATCACGCGCTTCAGTTGCGACAGCACGCGCGTGGCTTCTTCCTTGCTCGACGTGATGATCGACAGCGCGCCGACGCGCTCGCCGTACAGCGAGAACGACTTCGAGAACGACGACGACACGAATGCGTTCAGGTCGGCTGCGGCAAACAGGCGGACGGCGGCGGCATCGGCCTCGATGTTTTCGCCGAAGCCCTGGTAGGCGATGTCGAGGAACGGCACGAGGTTGCGCGCCTTCACGACGTCGACGATCTGTTGCCATTGCGCTTCGGTCAGGTCCACGCCGGTCGGGTTGTGGCAGCACGCGTGCAGCACGACGACCGTGCCTGCCGCATAGCCGTTCAGCGCCGACAGCATGCCTTCGAAGTTCACGCCGTTGGTGGCGGCGTCGTAATACGGGTACGCGACGACTTCAAAGCCGGCCGCCTCGAACAGCGCGCGGTGGTTTTCCCAGCTCGGATCGCTGATCGCGACCTTCACGTTCGGGTTCACGGTGCGCAGGAAATCGGCGCCGATCTTCAGCGCGCCCGTGCCGCCCAGCGCCTGGGCCGTGACCACGCGGCCCGCTGCGATCAGCGGCGAATCGTTGCCGAGCAGCAGCTTCTGCACGGCCGCATCGTAGGCGGCGATCCCGTCGATCGGCAGGTAGCCGCGCGGCAAGCCCGCCTCGACACGCACCTTCTCCGCTTCGCGAACCGCGCGCAGCAGCGGAATCTTGCCTTCTTCGTTCGTGTACACACCGACGCCGAGGTTGACCTTGGTCGGACGCGCATCGGCGTTGAAGGCTTCGTTCAGGCCCAGGATCGGGTCGCGGGGAGCAAGCTGGACAGCGGAGAAGAGCGACATGATGATTCGGCAGTTGTGAAAAGAGGGTCAGGCTTTCAGCCGGCGGTGCGGGCGCAGTAGACCGCGCGCCAATGGGCACGACGCCGGAAAGCGCAGCAGCCTGATATTGTAGCGAATTCGCGCAGGCGGGGGCGCGCGATTCGGCGGCGAGTCGCGATTTCGGATGGCCATCGGCCGTCAGGAGCCGACAGCAGTTCGCGCGGCCGCGAAGCGCTAGAATGGTTCCTTTGCCCTCGCTCCAGCCGCATTCCATGTCCGAACATCATGCCGAAGCCGGCGACGCGCTCGACGAATCCAAATTCGTCACCTTCGAAGGGTCGCCGTTCCAGCTGTATCAACCGTATCCGCCCGCAGGCGATCAGCCGACCGCGATCGAGACGCTCGTCGAAGGCATCGGCGACGGCCTTGCCTTCCAGACGCTGCTCGGCGTGACGGGTTCGGGCAAGACCTTCACGATGGCGAACACGATCGCGCGGCTCGGCCGCCCGGCGATCGTGTTCGCGCCGAACAAGACGCTCGCGGCACAGCTCTATGCCGAGTTCCGCGAGTTCTTCCCGCGCAACGCGGTCGAGTACTTCGTCTCGTACTACGACTACTACCAGCCTGAGGCCTACGTGCCGCAGCGCGACCTGTTCATCGAGAAGGATTCGTCGATCAACGAGCACATCGAGCAGATGCGGCTGTCGGCGACGAAGAGCCTGATGGAGCGCCGCGACGTGGTGATCGTCGCGACGGTGTCGGCGATCTACGGTATCGGCAACCCGTCCGAATACCACCAGATGATCCTGACGCTGCGCCTCGGCGACAAGCTCGGCCAGCGCGACGTGATCGCGCGGCTGATCGCGATGCAATACACGCGCAACGAGCAGGATTTCCAGCGCGGCACGTTCCGCGTGCGCGGCGACACGATCGACATCTTCCCGGCCGAACACGCCGAAATGGCCGTGCGCGTCGAACTGTTCGACGACGAGGTCGAGACGCTGCACCTGTTCGACCCGCTGACCGGGCGCGTGCGGCAGAAGATTCCGCGCTTCACCGTGTATCCGTCGTCGCACTACGTGACGCCGCGCGACACCGTGATGCGCGCGGTCGAGACGATCAAGGACGAATTGCGCGAACGCCTGGAGTTCTTCCACCGCGACGGCAAGCTCGTCGAGGCGCAGCGCCTCGAGCAGCGCACGCGCTTCGATCTCGAGATGCTACAGGAGCTTGGCTTCTGCAAGGGCATCGAGAACTACTCGCGGCATTTCTCGGGTGCCGAGCCGGGAGATCCGCCGCCGACGCTCGTCGACTACCTGCCGCCCGACGCGCTGATGCTGCTCGACGAATCGCACGTGCTGATCGGCCAGTTGAACGGCATGTACAACGGCGACCGCGCACGCAAGGAAAACCTCGTCAATTACGGGTTTCGCCTGCCGTCGGCGCTCGACAACCGGCCGCTCAAGTTCCCCGAGTTCGAACGCAAGATGCGCCAGGTCGTGTTCGTGTCGGCCACGCCGGCCGACTACGAGAAGCGCGTGACGGGGCAGATCGCCGAACAGGTCGTGCGGCCGACGGGGCTCGTCGATCCGGAAATCGAAGTGCGGCCGGCAAGCTCGCAGGTCGACGACGTGCTGACCGAGATCAACGCGCGCGTGAACGCCGGCGAGCGTGTGCTGATCACCGTGCTGACGAAGCGCATGGCCGAACAGCTCACCGAGTTTCTAGCCGACCATGGCGTCAAGGTGCGTTATCTGCACAGCGACATCGACACGGTCGAGCGGGTCGAGATCATCCGCGACCTGCGGCTCGGCACGTTCGACGTGCTGGTCGGGATCAACCTGCTGCGCGAGGGCCTGGATATTCCCGAAGTGTCGCTGGTCGCAATTCTCGATGCGGACAAGGAAGGCTTCCTGCGCGCGGAGCGCTCGCTGATCCAGACGATCGGCCGCGCCGCGCGGAACGTGAACGGCAAGGCGATTCTCTATGCCGATACGATGACCGAGTCGATGAAGCGCGCAATCGGCGAGACCGAGCGGCGCCGTGCGAAGCAGGTCGCGCACAACGAGAAAATGGGCATCACGCCGCGCGGCGTCGTGAAGCGCATCAAGGACATCATCGACGGCGTCTACAACGCCGACGAAGCGCGCGCGGAGCTGAAGGAAGCGCAACAGCGCGCGAAATTCGAGGACATGTCGGAAAAGCAACTCGCGAAGGAAATCAAGCGCCTCGAGAAGCAGATGGCCGACTACGCGAAGAACCTCGAGTTCGAGAAGGCCGCCGCGACCCGCGACCAGCTTGCGCTGCTGCGCGAGCGCGTGTTCGGCGCGAACGTCGGCGACCACATCAGCGGCGGCCGGTAAATCTTTCCAAGCGTCACCGAAACGGTGCACTAACAGGCCTGTAAGCCTTGTCGGATCAGGGGTTTACACGGCCTCTGGTTTGTTCCGGAACGGGTTCGGTGCTAAACTCCACAATTATTGAGAATTGTTCGCATTAACGTTCTTCGTCGCGTTAGTGTTTCCAGCGAGCCGCCCCGGAGGCGGTTCGTGTGTCGTCATTTAGTCAGGCAAATAACAAGGAGTGTCCATGTTGGGTTCTTCGTTCATCCGCACGACGGTTGCGGTAGCGGCGGCGCTTGCCGCGATGTCGGCCTCGGCTGCCGAATATCCGATCGGCAAGCAGCAGATCCAGGGCGGCATGGAAATCGGCGCGGTGTACCTGCAGCCGATCACGATGGACCCGGAAGGGATGATGCGCAAGGCGTCGGATTCCGACATCCACCTCGAAGCCGACATCCATGCGGTCAAGAACAACCCGACGGGTTTCGCGGAAGGCGACTGGATGCCGTACCTGCAGGTCACGTACAAGCTGACGAAGCAGGGCGACACGAAGTGGAAGGCTGAAGGCGACCTGATGGGCATGGTCGCGAGCGACGGTCCGCACTACGGCGACAACGTGAAGCTGAACGGCCCGGGCAAGTATCACCTGTCGATGGTCGTCAAGCCGCCGATGCAGTCGGGCCACATGGCGTTCGGCCGTCACATCGACAAGGAAACGGGCGTGGGCGCGTGGTTCAAGCCCATTACCCTCGAGTACGACTTCCCGTTCGCCGGTATCGGCAAGAAGGGCGGTTACTGATCGGTGGCATCACGAACGGCGCGCTTCGGCGCGCCGTCGGCGTAGAGAACCCAGAATGAAAATTCCCCAGAAAATCGTTGCCGCAGCCGCTGCGTTGTGGCTTGCCGGCGCAGCGCACGCTGCCGATCTGCCGACGTTCAAGCTCGAGATGACGGACGGCAAGCTGAATCCCGCCCGCATCGAAGTGCCGGCCGGCCAGCGCTTCAAGATCGAGATCAAGAACACCGGCAAGGGCGCCGCCGAATTCGAGAGCGTGCAACTGCGCAAGGAGAAGGTGCTCGCGCCGGGCGCCGATTCGTTCGTGGTCGTCGCTCCGCTGTCGCCGGGCGAATACAAGTTTTTCGACGATTTCCACCAGCAGGCACAGGGCGTGATCGTCGCGAAGTAACGCGTTTTATCTGCGTGCGGGCACACACGTCCGTTGCCCCGCGCGTCAGGAGGTATCGATGGGTCAGATCTTGTTCATCGTCTGGCGGGAGAGCGTCGAAGCGCTGCTCGTCGTCGGCATTCTCTATGCATGGCTGAAAAACGGCGACGACGACGCGCGCCGCGGCCTGCCTTATCTGTGGGGTGGCGTCGGCGCCGGCCTGCTGATGGCCGTCGGCCTCGGCGCCGCGCTGGTCGGTTTCACCGAAGTGTTGTCCGGCGATGCGCAGGACTACTTCCAGACGGCGATGGTGCTGATCGCATGCGTGCTGATCGTGCAGATGGTGCTGTGGATGCGCCGGCACGGCCGCACGCTGAAGCGCGACATGGAGCAATCGCTGCAGCAGAGCACACGCGATTCGAACTGGTGGGGCGTCGCCGTGCTGGTTGCGCTCGCGATCGCGCGCGAAGGCAGCGAGACGGTGATCTTCCTGTACGGCCTCGGTTTCGGCCAGTCGGGCCACGTCGACGGCAACCAGATGCTCGCGGTCGTGATCGGCCTCGGCCTCGCGTTCTTCACGTTTTATCTGCTGCAGCTCGGTGGCAAGTACTTCTCGTGGCGGCATTTCTTCCGCGTCACCGAAGTGATGCTGCTGTTCCTCGGCGCAGGCCTGTTCCAGACCGGCGTCGACAAGCTGATCGACAAGGAAATCCTGCCGCTCGGCATTTCGCAGGTGTGGGACACGTCCGCGATCCTCGATGATTCGAGCACGTTCGGCTCGCTCGTCGCGACGCTGACCGGTTATCGCGCGCACCCGGCACTGACCAACCTGGTCGCCTATGCGGTGTACTGGGCGGTGGTGTGGCTGCTGATGAAGCGCGCGAGCCGTCGTCCGGCCGTCGCCGCGGGCCGCGCGGCATGAGCGTGGTCGCCGCAGCCAAGCCGGGCTGGCTCGCGCAGGCCGGCCAGTGGATGCAGCGCCACGGTGCGCTGATCCGCGGCATCCAGTGGATCGTCGTCGCTGTCTATGCGTTCCTGATCATCGTGCCGGCGGTGTTGCCGCTGCCGGACGATTCCGCGCATCTGTGGAACAACCTCACGCTCATCGCGCAGTTCGCGTTCTGGGGCATCTGGTGGCCGTTCGTTCTGCTGTCGATGGTGATGCTCGGCCGGGTCTGGTGCGGCGTGCTGTGCCCGGAAGGCGCGCTCACCGAATACGCGAGCAAGTTCGGCCGCGGCGGCCCGATCCCGCGCTGGATTCGATGGGGCGGCTGGCCGTTCGTCGCGTTCGGGATCACGACGATCTACGGGCAGATGGTGAGCGTGTACCAGTACCCGCTCGCGGTGCTGTTCGTGCTCGGCGGCTCGACCGTCGGCGCGATCGTGATCGGCGTGCTGTACGGCCGCGAGAAGCGCGTGTGGTGCAAGTACCTGTGCCCGGTCAACGGCGTGTTCGGGCTGCTCGCGCGGCTCGCGCCGATGCGCTACAAGGTCGACGAGGACGCATGGCGTCGTTCGTACAAGAACGGCGAACACGGCCATCGCGTGATTCCGATCAACTGCGCGCCGCTCGTGCCGTTGCGCAGCATGAAGGGCGCGGCATCGTGCCACATGTGCGGCCGCTGCAGCGGGCACCGCGACGCGATCTCGCTGTCGGCGCGCTCGCCGTCCGACGAAGTCGTGAACCTCGGCGCGCAGCAGGCGAACCCGTGGGACACCGCGCTGATCCTGTACGGCCTGCTCGGCGTCGCGATCGGTGCGTTCCACTGGACCGTCAGCCCGTGGTTCGTGCAGATCAAGCAATGGCTCGCGGGCTGGCTGATCGACCGTGACATCACGTGGCCGCTCGAAACCAATGCGCCGTGGTTCCTGCTCACGCATTACCCGGATCGCAACGACGTATTTTCCTGGCTCGATGGCGGGCTGATCGTCAGCTACATCGTCGGCACGGGGCTCGTGTACGGCACGGCGCTGCTGGTGCTGCTGGCCGGTGCCACGTTGATGCTCGGCCGCTTCGATCGCGTGCGGTTGCATCACCTCGCGCAGGCACTGATTCCGATCGCAGGGGCGGGCGTGTTCCTCGGGCTGTCGGCAACGACGCTGTCGTTGCTGCGCGCCGAGCATGTGCCGCTCGGCTGGGCGACCGATGTGCGCGTCGCGATCCTGGTCGGCGCCAACGCATGGAGTGCGTGGCTCGCATGGAAGGTGACGGGGCGCTACGCGGCCTGGCCGCGCCGGCTGGTTGCATTCGCGTGGTTTGCCGTCGGGCTTGCCGTTGTCGACAGCGCCTGGTGGTTGATGTTCTGGGGTTTCTGAAGCGGCGGGTGTGCCGCTTCGGCGGCATGCATTGACGGCAGCAACGAACACGGGCGGCAATGCGTTACGTATTCGCCGCCCAAATGAAAAAGCGGCACGTCGTTCGACGTGCCGCTTTTTTCTTCCTTGTGCGAGAACCAAAAAAAGTGGCTTGGCTTGCTGCAGCGGCTGCTTGAGTGTGTTTGCACGAAGGGGTCTAGATCTCGCGTGCAAGCCGTTGCGCTGGCTAATGCCCAACACCTCTCAGGGAGGTGGTCCCCACAATACTCTGTCGTTACTTCGTCAGGATCAGCTTGCCGAGCCGAGTGGCACGCAGCTGATAAGTCTCTCCGTTATGCGCGATGCTGATGTGGCTGTGGCCTTGCAGCAGCGAATCGCTGTTGACGACCCGCGTGCCTGCATCGCGGTTGCCGGCGGGTTTCGCCGGCGTGGTGACCGCTGCCGTCTTCTGACGGCTGCTGCCTGCGGTGCCGGTTGGGTGGCGCAAGGTCAGCGTGGTCGGGCGCATGGTGTCGGTCATTCGGTTGATCGGTGACTGTCGATACGATGGAATGAATTCTAAATGATAACCATTCCCATTCGCAAAAACTCTTTATCGATCGAGAAGGCCGAGCTGATAGCTTGAGTCAAAGAGGCGGCCCGAAGGCCGCCACCAGGTTCAGTGCAGCGGATCGGGGTCCTTGCGGCCCTGCGCGTATTCGCGGATCAGGCGGACCGTGTCGATATCCGACGTGCGATACGCTTCCTTGACGATCCCGTGCGTCTGCCGGGCATCTTCGCTGTCGTCCGTGACGGTCAGCGTCGTGCGGTATTCGAAACGCAGGAACAGCTGGTGGTCTTCGCGTTCCTCGATCGTCATCGTCAGCGAGCCGCCGATTTCGCCGTCGGCGGCGAGGATGTCGTAGCGGACCTGCTGGTTCGGCGTGAACGTGACATGGTCGCGCACGATCGCGTGACCGTAGTGCAGTTCGCGTTCGAGCGTCGTATCCGTCCGTTCGCGGACGACGCAGCTGTCGAGGCCGAGCACGAACAGTTGCGGCTGTTCGGCGCGCAGCACGAGACCTTCCCAGAGCTGGTCGCGGGTGAGGGCCGGCACGGCCGAATCATCGGAATTGATCTGGATCAGATGTTCGAAGTTCAAGGGGACGGGTTCCTTCTGGTGGTTGGCGGCCACATGGTTCAAGAAGTTATTGTGACGCAAAACCGTCCGTTTCGCGGTACCTGCCGCCCGCGATCGGGCGTCAGGCTTCGATGCGGCCCATGCGACCGGTCTGGTAGTCGACGACCGCCTGCCGGATCTCTTCCTCGGTATTCATCACGAACGGGCCATAGCGGACGATCGGTTCGTTGAGCGGCACGCCGCCGATCAGCAGCAGGTCGAGCGGCGTGTCGCCGGCGGCGAACGTGACCGTGTCGCCGTCGTCGCCGTACACGACCATGTTCCGTGCGTCGACAGCCTGCCTGTCGGGCCCGTAGAGGCCTGTTCCGTCGATCGGATAGGCGAACACGCGATAGCCGGCCGGAACCGGCTGCGTGACCGTTGCGCCGGGTTCCAGCGTGAAATGCTGGTAGAGGATCGGCGTACGCGTCTCGATCGCGGCCCGGACGCCGAACGCCTCGCCGGCGATGACGCGCACGCGTGCGCGGCCATCCGGTGACGTCGCGGTCGGGATGCGTTCGGCCGGGATCTCCTGGTAGCGCGGCGCGATCAGCTTGTCGCGGCGCGGCAGGTTGACCCACAGCTGGAAGCCGTGGGAGCGGCCGCCGGCCTGCGCGAACGCAGGATCCGGCATTTCGCTGTGCACGACCCCGGCGCCGGCCGTCATCCACTGCACGTCGCCGGGGCCGAGCGTGCCGGCATGGCCGGACGAGTCGCGATGGCAGAAGCGTCCATCGAGTGCGTAGGTCACGGTCTCGAAGCCGCGATGCGGATGGTCGGGCGCGCCCTTGGCTTCACCGGGGGCGTAGTCGACGGGGCCCATTTCGTCGAGCAGCAGGAACGGATCGAAATCCATCAGCAGCCGGGTCGGGAACGGACGGTGAACGACAAAACCGCCGCCTTCGGTGGTGCGGAGCGCGGGGTAGGTGCGGTCAAGCGAGCGAGCGGTCGTCATGGGGAGGCCCTCGGAATCAACGGAATAGCGTTATTTTTGAAACATAGCGCTATTATATTGGGCGTTTTCCCGTTCGATTTGCGATGGTTCGCAATGGATTGTTCTGAAATTGGAACGATGAGATGAATATCGATGCACATAACTTGAACGACCTCATGTACTTTTCGCAGGTCGTCGAACATGGTGGTTTCTCGGCCGCGGAACGCGTGCTGGGCATCTCGAAATCGCGCCTGTCGCGGCGCCTGACCGAACTCGAGGGGGCACTCGGCGTGCGCCTGTTGCAGCGTTCGACGCGCAAGCTCGCGCTGACCGAGGCGGGGGAGTTGTTCTACCAGCATTGCCAGGCGATGCTCGCCGAGGCGCAGGCCGCGATGAATGCGGTGCAGCAGTTGCGCGCGTCGCCGCGCGGTTCGGTGCGGGTCAGCGTGCCCGTCACGCTGTCGCAGACGATGCTGTCGCGCATCCTGCCCGAATTCCTGCGTCGTTATCCCGAGGTGAGGGTGCATGTGCGCGTAACGAATCGCGTGATCGACCTGTTCGAGGACTCGATCGACGTCGCGCTGCGCGTGCGCTCGGAGCCGCCGCAGAACGCCAACATCGTCGTGCGGCCGCTGTGGCGCACCGAGCAGATGCTGGTCGGTGCGCCGAGCCTGCTGAGCCAGAATGCGCCGCCGCTGGTGCCGGACGATCTGGCCGGCTTCGAGACGCTCGATACGCCGAGCGTCGACGGGCGGCACGTGTTCAACCTGATCGCGCCGGACGGCACGCGTCATGTGCACGAGCACGAACCGCGGCTCGTGACGGCCGACCTGATGACGATCCGCGAGGCCGTGCTCGATGGCCTCGGCATCGCGGCGCTGCCGGAGATGATGTACGGCAATGCGCTGCGTGCGGGGCAACTGTCGCCCGTGATGCCGGGCTGGACGCTGCCGGTGCCGCAACTGTATGCGGTGTTCGTGTCGCGGCAGGGGATGCCGCCGGCGGTGCGTGCGTTCGTCGACTACCTGGTCGAGAAGCTCGATCACGGCGCCTACAAGGAGCAGGGGTGCCCCGAGCGTGCGAAGAAGGAAGCCGCGGCCGATGCTTCGGCGACCTGAACACGACGCGCACGACGAGGCAAATTTGTTTTGTCATTGAAGCGTCGCCTGCAATCGCAAGTTTCAATCGCCGGGGCCTTGAATGCGCGCGCGCGCGGGCCTATATTGAAATCCCATTTCGTGAAGGAAGTTCTGAGCGAAATCAGGTGGCCGCATATATTGTGAGCCAGATAGGGCAGAACGCGCAGTCCGTGCAGACCACGGCAGAGTCGCATTTGCGTTGCTCGAGGCGCAACCGATACCGCCAAAGAGCCCGCCGCCCGAAGGCGCCCGCGTGCGCATGAAAAAAGGCCTTCATCTGGCGATGAAGGCCTTTTACTTTGTGCCGGGAGAGAAGCGCGACGTGCGCGCGTTACTTCGCTTTCGCGGCCGGCTCCGTCACGAAGCCGAGTTTCGTCAGGCCGCCTGCCTGCGCATCCGACATCACTTCGGCGACGTGCTCGTATGCAACCTTGCGGTCCGCGCGCAGGTGCAACTCCGGCTGCGGCTTGCGTTGCGCCGCTTCCGCGATGCGTGCCTGCAATTGTTCGCGCGTGACCGTGTGGTCGTCCCACAGGATCGTGCCGTCGCCCTGGATCGCGACGTCGACCGTCTGCGGCTTTTCGTCGACGGGCTGGCTGCTGGCGTGCGGCAGGTCGATCTTCACCGCATGCTGCATCGCCGGGATCGTCACGAGGAAAATGATCAGGAGTACGAGCATGACGTCGACGAGCGGCGTCATGTTGATCTCGCTCATCACGGCATCGTCGTCATCGTCGCTGAAACCAGTGTTCATTGCCATGGTTCACCCCGTCTCAGCTGGCGCGCGTCGCGAGGCGCAGGCCGTCGCGCGTCGACGACGATGCGAGGCTCGCACCGGTCACGAAGTAGGCGTGCAGGCCGTGCGCGAAGCGGCGCAGCTTGCTGACGACACCCTTGTTCGCGCGGGTCAGTGCGTTGTAGCCGAGCACGGCCGGGATCGCGACGAACAGGCCGAAGGCCGTCATGATCAGCGATTCGCCGACCGGGCCCGCGACCTGGTCGATCGACGTCTGGCCGGTTGCGCCGATCACGAGCAGCGCGTGGTAGATCCCCCAGACCGTACCGAACAGGCCGACGAACGGCGCCGTGCTGCCGATCGACGCGAGGACCGCGAGACCGCTCTGCATGCGCGAGATGCCTTCGTCCATCGTGTCCTTCAGGCAGCGCGTGACCCAGTCCGATACGTCCATGCGGTCGTGCAGGTGCGGTTGCGTCTGGTGGTGATGGTCGGCAGCTTCCTTGCCCGACAGCGCGAGCGCGAGGAACGGGTTGTCGTTCGGCGTCGATGCGGCGAGGCCGAGCTTCTTGATGCCGTCGTCGAAATTGTCCGAATGCCAGAATGCCTGTTCGGCGTTCTTCGTGAGGCGGTTCAGGCGAACCACGTTCCAGCCCTTGACGACGATGACGATCCACGACAGAACCGACATCACGAGCAGCGTGATCGCAATGGCGCGCGTGACGAAATCACCTTGCGCCCAGACGTGCGCGATACCGTAGCTTTGCATTTTTTGTTTCCTTTGAATCTTCCGGATGAGGCAGGTTAGTCAGTGAGCCCGAAGCTGTAGGGCTGTGTGCGGGCGACGCGGATCGCCTGGCCGTTCTCGACGTACGGACGGCAAGTGCTTGCGCGTATGGCGTCGAGCGCGGCCTCGTCGAGGCGTGGGTAGCCGCTGCTCTTCTGCAACTCGATGTTTTCGATCTTGCCGGTCACACCGATGACGAAGTGAACAAGGGCCGTGCCCGATTCGCCGCGGCGGCGCGACATCGACGGGTAGGGCGGCTCGATGATCTTGCACTGGACCGTCGGCACGTTTTTCGGTGCGTTGATCTGCATCGTTTCGCGCGCTGGGCTGGGCGTGGCGACTGGTGCTGCGGGAGCGGGCGCGGCGGGAGCAGGCGTTGGATCGGCGGCCGGCGCGGGTGTCGGCGACGGGGCCGGCGACTGTGCAACCGGCTGAGGTGTCGGCTTCACCGCTGTCGGCACCGGTTTCTGCTCGACCTTCGGCTTTACGCGCGGCACCGGCTTCGGCGGCGTGGGTTGCCGGATCGATTCGACCGCGACCTGCTGCGCGATCGGCGCAGGCGCAATGAGCTGCGCGGTGATCGACTGGACCTCGACCGTTTTCGGCGGCGGCGGCGCGTTGCGATGGAGCCAGGCGGCCGTCAGCATGATCGCGTGTGCGGCAAGCACACCGACCGCGACGACGATCACTCGGGGATTCATACGTGGTGCAGCCGGCAAGGCGCCGGCAGGAGCGAAATGCGAAGCCTGCATGTTAGCTTGAAAGAACGATGTCGCACCCGGGGCGCGGCGGGTGAATCGGCATCACTTGCGGAAGATCAGCAGCGAGATGCAAACGGTGGTCACAAATCCGATCAGCAATTCCATGACAGGCTCCTTGGCAGGTAAGCCGCTGGCTCGCGCGGACGGTGGCTTGCTGACGGTCAAGACAAAAAATGCGGCCTGGGCCGCATGCGCACACTCGGCGCCGGTCAGGCAGCCTTGCGTTCGTAGAACGTGACCGGGATCGGGTGAGCGTGATGCTCGACACCGCACCGGCTCGCGCAGACGCCTTGCTCGGCCATGAGGTCGCGTACGGACTCCTCGCACTTGCCGCAGCACGTGGCCACGCCGAGCTCGAACTGGAGTTCATCGAAAGAGTTCACGCCCTCTGCGAGGGACGCGCGGATCTTGCGATCGGAAACAGACTTGCACACGCAGACGATCATGATGAGTTGCGATAGCTAACGTTAATGCGAATTATTATCATTAATTTTGCGGGCGTTGACAAGCCTGGCCCGGGCTTTTTTTAAGGTCATCGGACCCTTGAAACGGCGGGGGCGGCGGAGCCGCGGCGGGAGGGGGCGTGCCGGCCCGCGTCAGGCGGTCGCGCAGGCGCGCGCGTTCGGCGAGGAAATGGTGACGGGTTCGACCGGCGCATCGAGGCCGAGCAGCGTCGATGCGAGTGCCTGCAACTGCCGGCCGTCGCCGGTCGAGCAGAACCGGGGTGGCGCGACAGGCGTGCCGGCGGGCGCGCGCAGGCCGTGCAGGTCGAGCACGCGCGCGAGCTGGCGCGCGATCGCGTCGCTCGTGTCGATGATCGACATGCGGTCGCCGACAATGTCACGAATGGTGGCGGTGAGGAACGGATAGTGCGTACAGCCGAGGACGACCGTATCGGCACCGTCGTCGAGCATCGGCTGCAGGTAGCTGTCGAGCAGTGCGCGCAGCGCGGGCGAGCCCGTGTCGCCGCTCTCGATCGCCTGCACGAGCCCGTGGCCTGGCTGGCAGATGAAGCGGCAGCCGGCGCCGTGACGCTCGAGCAATGCCTGGAACCGGGCGCTGCGCAGCGTCGACTGGGTGGCGAGCACGCCGGCGACGCCGCTCGCGGATTGCTGGACGGCCGGTTTGATGCCCGGCTCGACGCCGACGAGCGGGATCGCGAGATGCTCGCGTACCGCCGCGATCGACTGCGCGGTTGCCGTATTGCACGCGACGACGAGCGCCTTCGCGCCCTGCTGGACGAACCACTCGCCGATCGCGAGTGTGCGCTCGAGGATGAATGCATCGTCGCGTTCGCCGTACGGGATGTAGCGTGTATCTGCGGTATAGACGAACGACTCGCCGGGCAGGTGCGCACGCACGGCGCGCAGCACCGACAGGCCGCCGAGCCCCGAATCGAAGATCCCGACGGGGGCGGCGGCACGCATCGCAGCAGCGGCTGGCTGGTTCGTCATCGTCATGCGGACGGCGCGGCGGCGAGTGGGCCGATTACTCGGCCGAACCCATCATCGATTGCTGGTAGTTCTGCAGGCCGACCTTGCCGATCAGGTCGATCTGCGTTTCCAGCCAGTCGATGTGCTCTTCGGTGTCGTCGAGGATCTTTTCGAAGATCTCGCGCGACACATAATCACGAACCGATTCGCAGTAGGCGATCGCTTCCTTGCACGTGGTCTGCGAGATTTGCTCGAGCTTCAGGTCGCACTTCAGGATCTCTTCGGTCTCTTCGCCGACGAGCAGCTTGTGCAGGTCCTGCAGGTTCGGCAGGCCGTCGAGCATGAACACGCGCTCGATCAGCCAGTCGGCGTGCTTCATTTCGCCGATCGACTCGTCGTACTCGTGCTTGCCGAGCTTGTCGAGGCCCCAGTGCTTGTACATGCGGGCATGCAGGAAGTACTGGTTGATCGCCGTGAGCTCATTCTTCAACTGGGCGTTCAGATATTCGATGACTTTCTTGTCGCCTTGCATGGCTGTTCCTTGTTCAGTGGGGCTTCAGAAACCGAACGATAATCGCTCGAACGAGAAAAGCCAAGCCTCGAAGCCTTGCCGGGCCTGCCTTTTGCGTGTAATGAGAATCAGCCTCGAATAACCGGCCGCGCACAATAATGAGAACGAGAAGCAAAAAGGCCGGACTCGCGTCCGGCCTTTCGTTCGATCGCGCTTAAGCGGTCGCGACCGGGATCTTGCCGATCTTCGCCTGCCACTCCTTCGGACCGGTCTGGTGCACCGACGTGCCCGACGAATCGACGGCAACCGTCACCGGCATGTCCTGCACGTCGAACTCGTAGATCGCTTCCATGCCGAGGTCTTCGAATGCGAGCACCTTCGCGCCGCGGATCGCCTTCGACACGAGGTAAGCCGCGCCGCCGACCGCCATCAGGTACGCGGCCTTGTGCTTCTTGATCGCCTCGATCGCGACCGGGCCGCGCTCGGCCTTGCCGACCATCGAGATGAGGCCCGTTTGCGCGAGCATCGTCTCGGTGAACTTGTCCATGCGCGTGGCCGTCGTCGGGCCGGCCGGGCCGACCACTTCGTCGCGGACCGGATCGACCGGGCCGACGTAGTAGATCACGCGGTTCGTGAAGTCGACCGGCAGCTTCTCGCCCTTCGCGAGCATGTCGGCGATGCGCTTGTGCGCGGCGTCGCGGCCGGTGAGCATCTTGCCCGACAGCAGCAGCGTCTGGCCCGGCGTCCAGCTCGCGACTTCTTCTGGCGTCAGCGTGTTCAGGTCGACGCGCTTGCTGGTTTCCGTGTTCGGTTCCCACTGGACCTTCGGCCAGGCGTCGAGCGACGGCGCTTCAAGCTTGGCCGGGCCCGAGCCGTCGAGCACGAAGTGCGCGTGGCGCGTGGCCGCGCAGTTCGGGATCAGCGCGACCGGCTTCGATGCCGCGTGCGTCGGTGCGGCCATGATCTTCACGTCGAGCACGGTCGCCAGGCCGCCGAGGCCCTGCGCGCCGATGCCGAGTGCGTTGACTTTTTCATGCAGCTCGACACGCAGTTCCTCGACCCAGTCCTGCGGACCGCGCGCGATGATTTCCTGGATGTCGATCGGATCCATCAGCGATTCCTTCGCCATCAGCATGGCCTTCTCGGCCGTGCCGCCGATGCCGATCCCGAGCATGCCGGGCGGGCACCAGCCCGCGCCCATCGTCGGGACCGTCTTCAGCACCCAGTCGACGATCGAGTCGGACGGGTTCAGCATCACGAACTTCGACTTGTTCTCCGAGCCGCCGCCCTTCGCCGCGACCTGCACGTCGACCTTGTCGCCCGGCACGATCTCGTAGTGGATCACGGCCGGCGTGTTGTCCTTCGTGTTCTTGCGGGCGCCTTCCGGCGGGTTGACGATCGACGCGCGCAGCACGTTGTCCGGGTGCGTGTAACCGCGGCGCACGCCTTCGTTGATCATGTCGGTGAGGCCCATCGTCGCGCCGTCCCAGCGCACGTCCATGCCGACCTTCACGAAGATCGTGACGATGCCGGTGTCCTGGCAGATCGGGCGCTTGCCTTCCGCGCACATGCGGCTGTTCGTGAGGATCTGCGCGATCGCATCCTTCGCGGCCGGGCTCTCTTCCAGCTCGTACGCGCGGCCGAGGGCCTGGATGTAGTCGAGCGGATGGTAGTAGCTGATGTACTGCAGCGAATCCGCGATGCTCTGGATCAGGTCTTCCTGTTTGATGACGGTCATGGCTGAGACTCTGTGGGGACAGTGGGGAATGCGTTTTATGCGTTCACGGCTGCTTCGGCCGGTTTCCGGGACGCGACCGCGACGGGCGCATGCGGCTCGTGGAAATGGGCGGGATGCGTGTGCGTCGTCAGGCGGTCGACCCACGCCATCACGAGCGCCGACACGAGGAACGACACGTGGATGATCACCTGCCACATGATCGCGTGCATCGTGTGCTGGTCGGGGTTGATGAACGTCTTCAGCAGGTGGATCGACGAAATGCTGATCAGCGCCATCGACAGCTTGACCTTCAGCACGCCCGCGTTCACGTGGTCGAGCCACTCGGGCTCGTCGGGGTGGCCCTCGATGCCGAGGCGCGACACGAACGTTTCGTAACCGCCGACGATCACCATGATCAGCAGGTTCGAGATCATCACCACGTCGATCAGGCCGAGCACCGCGAGCATCACGCTGATTTCGTCGAGGCTGGTCGCATGCGACAGCAGGTGCCAGACTTCCTTCAGGAACAGGAACACGTAGACGGCCTGCGCGACGATCAGGCCGAGGTAAAGCGGTACCTGGAGCCAGCGGCTCATGAAGATCAGCGCGGGAAGCGGGCGAAGCGGGCGACGGGCGGGGCGGCCGGGCGAATGCGGGGCAGACATGATGGCGGTGCGGGCGCGGTGCGCAGGTATCGGGGGTAATCTTGAAAAGGCGCGCTATTGTAACGCGTCGGCCGGCGCGACTGCAGCGACGCGCCGGCGTGGCCGGGGACCGATCAGGAGGCGGCGGCCGGCACGCGTTTCACGCGCAGGCTCGCGAGCACGATGCCGGTGACGACGCACGCGAGCGCGATGCCGTGCGCGAGCGTCGGGCGTTCGCCGAGGAACGCGATGCCGTACGCGGCGGCGGCGATCGGCAGCACCGCGCTGAACACGCCGGCGAGGCTACCCGGCACGTGCCGGATGCCTTTCATCCACAGCCAGAACGAGAAGATGCTGGCCGACAGCCCGTACCAGACGACGAGCGCCCAGGTGCCGGCCGGCACGCTCGCGTAATCGAAGTGCCACAGCGCCGTCGCGCCGAGCGGCAGCATCAGGAACAGGCCGAACAGGTGTGTATACGCGCAGATGTCGATCGGCGCGAGTGTCTGCGTGAGCCGGCGCGACAGGATCACGTAGATCGATTCGCAGCACACGGCCCCGAGGATCAGCAGGTTGCCGGTCAGCGAGCCGGACGCTTCGCCGGGCGCGCCGTGCCCGGCCGCGCCGCCGTTGGCGAGGTTGATCGTCACGACCCCGACGATCGCGAGCGCGATCGACACGAGCGCACGGCCGTTCGGTTTTTCGCGCAGGATCAGCCACGCGAACAGCGCGACGATGGCCGGGATCGTGCTGGTGATGACGCCGGCCGCCACCGCGCTGGTGCGCTGCACGCCGTTGAGCATCAGCAGCGTGAACATGAAGGTGCCGAAGAAGGCCTGCAGGAACAGGTTCAGCCACTCGCCGCGCTTGACCGCGCGCATTTTCACGGGGCTGAACAGCGGCCACAGCACGGCGATCGCGATCACGAAGCGCAGCGTGGCGAGGATGGCGACAGGAACGAATGCAACGATGGATTTACCGATACCGACGTTGCTGCCGACGAACAGCATCGACAGGATGAGGAAGAGGGCGTAGCGATTCAAGCTGGAATCCGGGAGGCGAGTTCAGTTAGGATTGTAGGGTCGCGTTTGTAACAGCGTAAAGCGCCGCCCGACATGCGAAACGGCTCTGCCAACGGCCATGCCGCGTAAGTGACGGGTAAGTTGAAGCGCTTATCGTGCAAACTACCGGGCCGCACGTTCGCCAACGCGCGACGTGGTGCGGTGCAGCATCGCGCGCAGCCTTCGCGGCCGTGCGCGGGTGGGTGGGAGACAGCGGCGCACATGCGCCGGCCAAGACGCGCGGCGCGCACGATCGCGCCGCCATGCAGAGGATTCATGTTCACCAAGGGGTAGTCGATGTCTGCGATTGAATCGGTTCTTCACGAAACCCGTCAGTTTGCGCCGCCCGCAGCGCTCGAGAAGGCGGCAACCATTTCCGGCATGCCGGCCTATCGCGCGCTCGCCGCCGAGGCCGAGGCCGATTACGAAGGCTTCTGGGCGCGTCTCGCGCGCGAGGGCCTCGCGTGGCACAAGCCGTTCACGAAGGTGCTCGACGAGAGCAACGCGCCGTTCTACAAGTGGTTTGAAGACGGCGAGCTGAACGCGTCGTACAACTGCCTCGACCGGCACGTCGAGGCCGGCAACGGCGAGCGCGTCGCGGTGATCTTCGAGGCCGACGACGGCACCGTCACGCGCGTCACCTATGCGGATCTGCTGGCGCGCGTGTCGCGCTTCGCGAATGCGCTGAAGAAACGCGGGATCGGCAAGGGCGATCGCGTGGTCATCTATATTCCGATGTCGATCGAAGGCATCGTCGCGATGCAGGCCTGCGCGCGCATCGGCGCGACGCACTCGGTCGTGTTCGGCGGCTTCTCCGCGAAATCGCTGAACGAGCGGCTCGTCGACGTCGGCGCGGTGGCGCTGATCACGGCCGACGAGCAGGCGCGCGGCGGCAAGACGCTGCCGCTCAAGAGCATCGCCGACGAGGCGATCGCGCTGGGCGGCTGCGAAGCGGTGAAGAGCGTGATCGTCTATCGCCGCACCGGCGGCAAGATCGACTGGCATGCGGACCGCGACCTGTGGATGCACGAACTGTCGGACGGCGAGTCCGACCAATGCGAACCGGCCTGGGTCGGCGCCGAGCATCCGCTGTTCATCCTGTATACGTCGGGCTCGACCGGCAAGCCGAAGGGCGTGCAGCACAGCACGGGCGGCTACCTGCTGTGGGCCGCGCAGACGATGAAGTGGACCTTCGACTGGAAACCGACCGACGTGTTCTGGTGCACGGCCGACATCGGCTGGGTCACCGGCCACACGTACATCACCTACGGCCCGCTCGCGTGCGGCGGCACGCAGGTCGTGTTCGAGGGCGTGCCGACCTATCCGGACGCCGGCCGCTTCTGGAAGATGATCGGCGATCACAAGGTCACCGTGTTCTACACCGCACCGACCGCGATCCGTTCGCTGATCAAGGCGGCCGAAGCCGACGACAAGGTGCATCCGAAGAGCCATGACCTGTCGAGCCTGCGCATCATCGGCACGGTCGGCGAGCCGATCAATCCGGAAGCATGGATGTGGTATCACAAGCACGTCGGCCAGGAGCGCTGCCCGATCGTCGACACGTGGTGGCAGACCGAGACGGGCGGCCACATGATCACGCCGCTGCCGGGCGCGACGCCGACCGTGCCCGGTTCGTGCACGCTGCCGCTGCCGGGCATCATGGCCGCGGTGGTCGACGAGACGGGCCAGGACGTGCCGAACGGGCAGGGCGGCATCCTCGTCGTCAAGCGCCCGTGGCCCGCGATGATCCGCACGATCTGGGGTGACCCGGAGCGCTTCAAGAAGAGCTACTACCCCGAGGAACTCGGTGGCCGGCTGTATCTCGCCGGCGACGGCACCGTGCGCGACAAGGACACCGGCTACTTCACGATCATGGGCCGGATCGACGACGTGCTGAACGTGTCGGGCCACCGGCTCGGCACGATGGAGATCGAGTCGGCGCTGGTTTCGCACGAGCTCGTCGCCGAGGCGGCCGTGGTCGGCCGCCCGGACGACACGACGGGCGAGGCCGTGGTCGCGTTCGTGGTGCTGAAGCGTTCGCGTCCGGAAGGCGAGGAAGCCGCGGCGCTCGCGAAGACGTTGCGCGACTGGGTCGGCAAGCAGATCGGTCCGATCGCGAAGCCGAAGGACATCCGGTTCGGCGACAACCTGCCGAAGACGCGTTCGGGCAAGATCATGCGGCGCCTGCTGCGCTCGCTCGCGAAGGGCGAGGCGATCACGCAGGACACGTCCACGCTCGAGAACCCGGCGATCCTCGACCAGCTCACCGAAGTGCGCTGATCGCACCTGCGTTGCGCCACGCGCGCACGAGCCCCTGCGCGGCAATCCCGATTGTCCGCGCAGGGGCTTTTTGCTACATAACGGCATGACCGTTCCGACCCGTCCCGCGCCCGCTGCGCCACCGCCCGTTCCCGAACCGCTCGCGCGTGCCCACGCGCGCTACTGGCGTTTCAACGTCGCGCTGATCGTGGTGCTGATGGCGATCGGCTTCACGGTGTCGTTCGTCGTGCCGTTCTTCGCGCCCGCGCTCGCGGGTGTCCGCTTCGCGGGTTTCAGCCTGCCGTTCTATGTCGGCGCGCAGGGTGCGATTCTCGTGTATCTCGTGCTGATCGTCGTCTACATCGGGCTGATGCAACGCGCGGACCGCACACTGCGTCGCGCGTATGACGACCATGCGGCGCGCACCGCCAACGCACACGGCGGGCGCTGATTCATGCTGACGCATCGACTGATACGCGCGTACGCGCTCTACACGCTGGGGTTTCTCGGGTTCGTGCTGCTGATGTGGCGGATCGAGCGCGCGACCGGCTCCGGCGTCTGGATCGGCTACGTGTTCCTGTTCGTGCCGATCGCCGTTTATGCGGTGATCGGGCTGCTGTCGCGCACGTCCGATCTCGTCGAGTACTACGTGGCCGGGCGGCGCGTACCGTCCGCGTTCAACGGGATGGCGACGGCGGCCGACTGGCTGTCGGCCGCGTCGTTCATCGGCCTGGCCGGATCGCTTTATTCCACCGGCTACGACGCGCTGGCGTACGTGATGGGCTGGACCGGCGGGTTCTGCCTCGTTGCCTTCCTGCTCGCGCCTTACGTGCGCAAGCTCGCGCGCTACACGATTCCCGATTTTCTCGGCACGCGCTTTTCGAGCACCGCCGTGCGCGCGCTGGCGGCCGGCGCGGCGATCCTGTGTTCGTTCGTGTATCTGGTCGCGCAGATCCAGGGAATCGGCCTGATCGCGACGCGCTTCATCGGCGTCGATTTCGCGATCGGGATCTTCTGCGGGCTCGCGGGCATTCTCGTGTGTTCGTTTCTCGGCGGGATGCGTGCGGTTACGTGGACGCAGGTCGCGCAGTACATCATCCTGATCAGCGCGATCCTGATTCCGGTGTCGCTGATCGCGATGAAGAACGGGCTCGGTCCCGTGCCGCAGTTCAGTTACGGCAAGCTGATGGAGCGCGTCGCGGCGCGCGAGGCGCAGGTGCGCGATGCGTCCGGGGAGCAGCAGGTGCGCGACGCGTACCGCCGGCAAGCCGCGGACATCCAGACACGGCTCGACCGGCTGCCGGCGTCCTATGCGGACGCACGCAGGCATCTTGCCGACCAGCTCGCCGACCTGCGGCGCCACAACGGGCCGCTGCGCGAGATCAGCCAGCGCGAGCGCGAGCTGGCCGACTTCCCGCGCGATCCGGCGGCGGCGCGCGTCGCGTGGACGCAGGCGCGTGACGACCTGCTTGCCCGTGCCGAGCCGCCCGTGCCGATGCACGAGCCGTTTCCCGCCGCGAGCGACGACGAGCGCAAGCCGCGCGAGCGGAATTTCCTCGCGTTGCTGCTGTGCCTGTCGCTCGGCACCGCGAGCCTGCCGCACATCCTGACGCGCTATAACACGACCACGTCGGTCGCGTCGGCACGGCGTTCGGTCGGCTGGACGCTGTTCTTCATCGCGTTGTTTTATCTCAGCGTGCCGGTGCTCGCGGTGCTGATCAAGTACGAGATCCTCGCGAACCTCGTCGGGCGGCCATTCGCCGAATTACCGGCGTGGGTCACGCAATGGCACCACTTCGAACCGGACCTGATCAGCGTTGTCGAGGTGATACGCGACGGCATCGTGCACTGGTCGGAAATCCAGATGCAGCCGGACATGGTCGTGCTGGCCGCGCCGGAGATTGCGGGGCTGCCGTATGTCGTGTCGGGACTGATCGCGGCCGGTGCGCTGGCCGCCGCGCTGTCGACCGCGGACGGGCTGCTGCTGACGATCGCGAACGCGCTGTCGCATGACGTCTATTACTGCATGGTCGCGCCTGATGCGTCGAGCCAGCGGCGCGTGACGATCTCGAAGGTGTTGCTGCTTGGCGTCGCGCTGTTCGCGTCGTATGTCGCGTCGCTCAATACGGGGAAGATCCTGTTCCTCGTCGGCGCCGCGTTCTCGCTCGCGGCATCGAGTTTTTTTCCGGTGCTGGTGCTCGGCGTGTTCTGGAAGCGCACGACGACGCGCGGCGCGATCGCCGGGATGGTGACGGGGCTCGCGGTGTGCGTGTATTACATCGTGTCGACCTATCCGTACTTCACGCAGCTGACGGGGTTCGCAGGGCGCACGTGGTTCGGGATCGAGCCGATCAGTTCGGGCGTGTTCGGCGTGCCGGCGGGGTTTGCGGTGGCGATCGTGGTGAGTCTGTGCGATCGGCGGCCGGATGAGTACACGCGGGCGTTGGTGGATTACATCAGGCATCCGTGACGCGGGCGGCGGGCGGATAGGGACGTGTCGGCGCGCCAAAAGGAAAAGCCCCTTGATTTCCGGGAAATCAAGGGGCTTCATGCGTTCTGGCGGAGAGAGGGGGATTCGAACCCCCGATAGGCGATTAACCTATACACGCTTTCCAGGCGTGCGACTTAAACCACTCATCCATCTCTCCGGAAGAGCGAGAGTATAGCAAACTCTGGTGGCGGCCCGCCACTCCCTTCCGCTGACGTCAGAAATCCGTCGTCATCGACAGCCACACCGAGCGCGGATCGCCCTGCGTCAGATACCCGCCGATCGTCGATGACCAGTACGACTTGTTCGCGACGTTGCGCACGTTTGCGCGGAACGTCGTCTTCCTGCCGAACAGTTCCGTCGCGTAGCGCGCGCCGAGGTCGACGCGGTCCCACGCGTGGATCGACATCGTGTTCGCGACGTCCAGATACTGCGGCCCCGTGTGGATCCAGCGCGCGGTCAGCGTGAGGCCGTGCAGCATCGGCACGTCGTATTCGGCGCCCGCGTTGAACAGGAACGACGGCACGCCGATCGGCCGGTTGCCGTCGTTGGCGCCGCCCGCGGTGTTCTGCAGCGTTGCATTGAGGTAGGTCGCGCCCGCGATCAGCCGCACGCCTTTCCATGGTTCGCCGTACACGGCCGTCTCGATGCCGCGGTGCCGCTGCGTGCCGTTGGCGCCGAACAGGTTCGATGCCGGATCGGTGTACGCCATCGGCTTCTCGATCTGGAACAGCGCGAGCGACGCGCCGTACTTGTCGGTGTCGTAGCGGATGCCGGCTTCGTATTGCTTCGAGCGGAACGGCGACAGTGCCTGGCCCGCGTTGCGCGCGGTGCTCGGCGCGGTTTCGCCCTGCGCGAGCGCCTCGCTGCGGTTCGCGAAGATCGACACGTTGCGCCACGGCTTCACGACGAGACCGAATACCGGCGTCGTGATCGCGTCGCTGTAGGTCGCGGTGGCCGCACCCGTGTAGCTGAAGTCGTCGACCGAGATCGACTGGCGGCGCGCGCCGATCGTGAACAATACGCGGTCGTCGAGGAAGCCGAGCGTGTCGGATACGGCGAAGCTGCGCAGCCAGGTCCTGGTGACCGTGCCCGGATCGTCCATGTTGCCGCCCGCGAAGGCAGTCGGCGGGAAAGCGACCGGCGCCGGATCGTAGAGCGTCGTCGGAAACGCGTTCGACATCGTGTACGCGGACTGGCTGTCGATGCGGATGAACGACGCGCCGGCCGTCACGAAATGCGACACGGGGCCGGTCGTGAAGCGGCCGCGCACGCCGGCTTCGGTTGACTGCGCATCTTCCTTGTGCGGCACGCTCAGGCGCGAGCCGGTCGTGCCGGACGACGAGTAGGTCGGCGTGTAGTAATCGCCGTGCTCGTTCGTATGACGCGCGCCGGCCGACACATAGGCCGTCCACGCGGGCAGGAAATCGTATTCGGCGCGCACGATCCCGACCGTGTCCTCGAGCTCGCTGAAGCTCCACGGCTGCGCATAGTTGTGCGTCGCGGACGGCACGGCCGGCAACTGGTTGCCGCTGATCAGCACGATGGGGCGGCCGTTGTCGATGCGCTGCCGCTGATACAGGAAGTCGCCGTACAGGCGCAGCTTGTCGCCGCGCCAGTCGAGCGACACGGCCGTCACGTTGCTGCGGCGGCGCTCGTCGTCGACGGCCGTGTCGCCGCCGCGGATCGACTGGTTCACGCGCACGCCAAACTGGCCTTCGCTGCCGAAGCGGCGCCCGATGTCGACATGCGTGCCGAACGAGCCGGACACCTCGCCGTCGACGGTGACGCGCGTGAGCGGCTTGTCGTCCGCGCGCTTCAACTGCAGGTTCACGCCGCCGCCGACCGCCGAGCCGTTCGGCGATGCGCCGTTCAGGAACGCATTCGCGCCCTTGAACACGTCGACGCGTTCGACCGCGTCGGTTTCGACGAGCTGGCGCGGCGTGACGCCGTTCAGGCCGTTCAGCGACACGTCGTCGCCGGCGAGCTGGAAGCCGCGGATGACGAACACCTGCGAAAAGTTTCCGTACCCGGACGCGCTGCGCACGGCCGGATCGTTGTCGAGCACGTCGGCGAGCGTGCGCGCCTGCTGATCCTCGATCAGTTTCGACGTGTAGGTGGTCATGCTGAACGGCACGTCGCTCGCCTTTTGCCGGCCGAGCACGCCGAAATCTGCGCCGCGCGCGACCTGGCCGCCCGCGTAGGTCGGCGCGAGGTCGCCGGGCAGCGGCTCGGCGGCGCCGGTCACGTTGATCGACGGCAGCACGGCGCCGTCGGGCGAAGCGCTGACGCTGGCGCCGGGGGCGGGCTGCTGGGCACGCGCGGCGGCAGGGAGCGTGCAGGCGAGCGCAATGCCGAATGCAATCGGCGTGAGACGCCGGACGGGTATCGAAAGTGTCGACATGGGACGCAAATCGGAGGTAGTCGGTGATCCATCCCAGGGCGGCAAGTCGGAATCCGGGCGGCGTGACGCGTCCGTGCTGTCGCGGACGTGTTTTTATCGAGCGGCGGAGTCTAACGTAAACGCGAATGATTGTCGTTTACAAAATTGGGGCGTCACTATCTGGGATGACGGGCGATCGCCGTGCGCGATCGGCACTGCACAGCGGCCGAGCGGCATCGGGACGATGCGTGCGATCATTGGCCGTTCACATTCGTCGTAGCAAACCGGGCGCGCCGGCTGCGGCCCGCACGGCCGAGATAGACGATGCCAACCGTTCGCACGGCCGCTTTCAGAAGGAACGCCACGCCATGTCGCTCTCCGCCTTGCTCGCATTTGCCCTGATCCTGTCCGTCGGCGTCGCGACGCCTGGCCCGACGGTGTTGCTCGCGATGAGCAACGGTTCGCGCTATGGATTGCGTCACGCGATGGTCGGCATGCTCGGCGCCGTCACGGCCGACGTCGTGCTCGTCGCACTGGTCGGGCTCGGCCTCGGCGTGCTGCTCGACGCATCCGAAACGGCGTTCGTGACGCTGAAGCTGCTCGGTGCGGCGTGGCTCGCGTATGTCGGCATCCGGATGCTGATGTCGAGCGGCCGGTCCGCCGTGGCCGAGGAACTCGAGCCCCCGACACCCGATCGCCGGACCGCCTTCCTGAAGAGTTTTTTCGTCGCGATGAGCAACCCGAAGTACTACTTGTTCATGTCCGCGCTGCTGCCGCAGTTCGTCGACCGGTCGCACGCGATCGCGCCGCAATACGCGATCCTCGCGGCGACGATCGTCGCGATCGACGTCATCGGGATGACCGGCTACGCGCTGCTTGGCGTGCATTCGGTGCGGGTGTGGAAAGCGGCGGGGGAGAAGTGGCTGAACCGCGTGAGCGGGTCGCTGCTGCTGATGCTCGCGGGGTACGTCGCGCTGTATCGCAAGGCCGCGAACTGACGCGGCGATGAAGCCGGTCGAGCGCTTTACGCTCGAAACGCACGACGGTCCGTACGAAGCGTGGCCGTCACGCACGCATGTGCTCGTGGACGACGTGCGTTGCGGCCTCGCCATTTCCGGCTACGTGCTGCTGCGCCAGTTCGAAACGCCGGCCGCCTATCTGCTCGTCACCGACTACGACTGCCCGTTCGAAGAGGCCGTCACCTTCACGCTCGTGTCGAAGGATCCGCTGAAGGTGTGCGCGCAACGCACGGTCGGCGCGATGTATGCGTCGTGCCATCTGGACGACATCTCATGGGCCGACGACCGGCATTTCAGCGCGACGTTCGTGGGCATCGACGGACGATGGGACTTCACGATTCGTGACCGCTCCGTGCCGTTCGTCCTGCGTCGGCTCGGCATGAATCGCGTGCAGGATCGATAGCGCGCGATCGGCGATCGCGAGCCTCGCGGCCGCCCATGCGCGGTGTCTGAAATGCGCCAATACCGGCGATTTCATTTTTCTTTCGCATTGATCAGACATGTAAGTTTGGATGCGTCCGAACCTTACGCGGCCAACGCGCATGGCGGCATGAGTGACGACGGGCTGGCATCGCGGTCACACGCTTCATTACAGAATGAATGGTAATTGAAAGAATTGCGTCGCTTGACGTAATGCGGCCGTGCCATTTATTGTCCGTCTGCCGCCCGTGAGAGAGCACGGCGGTTATCGCGGATGCGCGCCTCGCGCGCACGACAACACGTAGCAAAAAGCAGAAAAGGAAACGTGGTAGCCACATGAAGCCGCTATTCGACGACAAGAAATCCGATGCGGTCAGCGATCGTCCTTCCACCCCGTCTTTGTCACCCGTCGCAGTGCCTGCCGCCGCCGTCGTGCCGGCAGCGCAGCCGATGGAGCACGCGCGCCTGATCACCGTCGACGAGATCGACCAGCTTGGCGCGACGCAGGGCACTCGGATCGCCGCCTTTTCCCAGCAGATTCTCGCGAGCGTCCGCGCGTCGGATGCCGACCAGTTCGGCGACAAGCTCAACGAACTGATCGCGACCGCGAAGGGGCTCGACCCGCGCGGCGCCGACAAGGGCGGGCTGCTCACGCAGGTCACGCGGCTGTTCCGCTCGACCAAGGAGAAGCTGCTGTCGCAATACGAGTCGGTGAGCAAGCGGATGGACACGCTCGTCGTCGAGCTCGAGAGCCATGCGCAGCGCCAGAAGGCCGGTATCGACGAACTCGAGCGGATGTACAACGACAACTACGCGCTGCACCAGGCGCTCGCGCAGTCGAAGGCGCACGGCGAAACTGCGCTCGCGACGCTGCGCGCGCATCTCGCGGCGGGCCAGCAGCAGGTGGACGACGCGTTCGGCGCGCAACGCCTGCTCGACGTGAAGCGCAAGGTCGACGCGCTCGAAAGCAAGCTCGACGACCTCGACCGCGCGATGCTGATGTCGAAGCAGCTCGCGCCGCAGATCCGGATGGAGCAGGACCAGAAACGCACGCTGACGTCGAAGTTCATGACGATCAAGACCGTGCTGATCCCCGCGTGGACCAATGCGTTCGCGCTCTACCTCGAGCAGCTCAGCACGAAGCGCGCGGCGGCGCTCGCGAACGCGACGTACGACGCGGCCGACGAGGCGATTCGCGCGCAGGCCGACCTGAACCGCCAGAACGCGCAGGAAGTCGCGAAGCTCGGCCAGCGCCCGGTGATCTCGACCGACACGTTCGAATACGCGCAGCAGCAGCTGTTCGGCGCGTTCGACGACATCACGCAGATCATCGCCGACGGCAAGCGCCAGCGCGACCAGGACGCACCGCGCCTGCGCCAGCTCGAACAGGACCTGATCACCCGATTCGCTCCGAAGCACGCTTGAGGAACACCGCATGATTACGCTTGAGAAACGCGCGGCGAAGGTCGCGATCGTCCTCGAAAAACGCCAGATCCTGAAGCCGCCCGTCGTGCGCGTCGGCGCGGCGCTCGACATCTCGGGCTCCGCGAAGCCGCTGTATCAGTCGGGCGTGATCCAGGACACGCACGACCGGATCCTCGGCATCGCACTGAAGTTCGACGACAACGGCGAAGTCGACACGTGGACCTTCACCGAAGGCTACGACCGCCTGCCGACCGCGACGCCGGACAACTACGGCTCGTACATTTCCGACCACGTGCTCGAAGCCCGGATCGACAAGTGGGGCGGCACGCAGTACGCGCCGGTGATGAACGACATCGTCGACTTCTTCTTCCGCGCGCCGGAGCCGCAGCCGCAGCGCGAAGCGAAGCGCGGCTTCCTGAGCCGGCTGTTCGGCGGCGCGGACGAAGCACCCGCACCGGCCGAATCCGCACCGGTGAACGGCCATCTGCCTGCCTGGGTGCTGTTCGTCACCGACGGCCAGAACCCGAAGAACGACCGCAAGCGCGTGCGCCAGCTGCTGGCCGAGTCGCAGCACTTCCCGCTGTACTGGTCGCTGGTCGGCGTCGGCGATCCGAGCGAATTCGGCTTCCTCGCGGAAGTCGCGGACGAGATGCCGAACGTCGGTTTCCTGCATCTCGAATCGCTCGACGTCAGCGACGAACAGATCTACGAACAACTGATCACGCAGGAATTCTGCGACTGGGTGCGCGCGAAGTAAGCGCGGCCCGCACGCCTCTTTTCCAGAACTCGATACCCCCATCATGTTGAAAGACTTCAAGATCCCGCTGTCGCTCACGGTGCTCGCGCTGGTCGCGGCCTATCTCCTCGGCGGCGTGAAGGACATGCTGATCGTCGCGGTCCTGTCCGTGCTCGAAATCTCGCTGTCGCTCGACAACGCGGTCGTCAACGCCTCCGTGCTGAAGAACTGGTCCGAGAAGTGGCGCAACCGCTTCATGGTGTTCGGCCTGCCGGTCGCCGTGTTCGGCATGCGCCTCGTGTTCCCGCTGCTGATCGTCGCGGTGATCGGCCACATCGGCCTGTGGGACGCGCTGACGCTCGCGATCGAATCGCCCGAGAAGTACGCGGCGGTGCTGACGTCCGCGCATCATCAGGTATCGGCGTTCGGCGGCGCGTTCCTGCTGATGGTGTTCTTCAAGTTCATGCTCGACACCGAGAAGGACGAGCACTGGATCGGCTTCCTCGAAGGCCCGATGCGCCATCTCGGCCGCATCACGGCGCTGGAAGTGGCGCTGACGCTCGCGATCGTGATCGTCGCGTCGTTCTACGTGCCGGCGGCCGAGCAGGTCAGCTTCCTGCTCGCGGGCGCGTTCGGCGTGATCGGCTTCGTGATCGCGCACGGCGTGGGCGACCTGGTCGGCGGCGGGGAGACCGGCACGCGTGTGGTGCGCGAAGGCGTTGCGGGTTTCATGTATCTCGAAGTGCTCGATTCGTCGTTCAGCTTCGACGGCGTGATCGGCGCATTCGCGCTGTCGAACAACATCTTCCTGATCGCGCTTGGCCTCGGCGTCGGCGCGGCCTATATCCGGGAGATGACGCTCGTGCTGCTGAAGAAGGGCACGCTCGCGCAATATCGCTTTCTCGAACACGGCGCGTTCTGGGCGATCGGTGCGCTCGCAACGATCATGTTCCTCGGCGTGAAGTTCGAGGTGCCCGAGGTCGTCACGGGCCTGATCGGCGCGGCGATGATCGCGGCGGCCGTGTGGTCGTCGATCGTCGTGCAACGCAGGGAAGACCGGACCGCGGTGGCGAGCGAGTAACGCGCGCGGCACGGACACCATCAACGAGGGGCCGCGCAGGGCGGCCCGGCATGACCGCCGGCGCAACGGCGGTTCCAGCAGAAGAGGTTCAGATGATCAATTTGTCGAAAGGCGGTCGCGTCAACCTGTCGAAGGAAGCGCCCGGCACGCAGAAATTCCGCATCGGTCTCGGTTGGGACGCGAACTCGACGGACACGGGCACGGATTTCGATCTCGACGTGTCGGTGTTCCTGTGCAAGTACGACGCGCAGAGCAATCCGAGGCTGATCTCGGATCAGCACTTCGTGTTCTACAACAGCGAAGTGCGCACGATGGAGCGCAAGGAAACCTTCATCCAGCCGGGCGACGACTTCCCGAAGCGCGGGATGCCCGCGTCGAAGTGCATGGGCGTCGTGCATAGCGGCGACAACCGCACGGGCAGCGGCGACGGCGACGACGAAGTGATCTTCATCGACATGACGAAGCTCGCGGCCGATATCGAGGAAATCTCGGTGGTCGTCACGATCGACCAGGCCGAAGCGCGCCGCCAGAATTTCGGCCAGGTTCGCAACAGCTATATCCAGATCGCCGACGAGGTGTCGGGCGCGGTGATCGCGAAGTACGCGCTCGAGGAAGACTTCTCGATGGAGACGTCGGTGCAGGTCGGCAGCTTCTATCGCCGCGACGGTCACTTCATGTTCAAGGCAGTCGGCGCCGGCTACAACCGCGGCCTCGGCGACTTCGTGCGCGCCTACGGCGGCGCGGTCTGACTGGCCGCGGCCCGGCGTGCGGGACACCGCCGCGCTAGGCAGGATGCAGCGATGACGAATCCGTCCGACGAGCCGCAGCGGCTCGAGTTCGATACGACGCCCGAGCGCACGCCCGGGCGTCTTGCGTTCGACGCGCCGCCTGCGGGCGGCGCGCCGGCCGCGCGTGTGCCCGAACGAGCGGCGCCGCAGGCGCTCGACTTCGGGCCGGCGGCTGACAAGGCCGAACGCGCGGCGCCGGCCGATGCGCTCGGCCGTGCGTTGTTCGGCGAATCGAATCACCCGCAGCTCGACGCGTGCTTCCGCGCCGCGCAAGCCAGCTTTCAGAATCTCTATCCCGACTACGCGCCGCGTATCGAGCGGCATATCCGGCAACTGGTGCCGCTCAAGCTCGCGACGGTCGCGACGATCGGCGACGGTGCGTTGGAGACGGCGGGCAACCTCGTCGAAGCCGTCGCGGCGACGACGCGCGAATTCAACGAACTCGGCGCGGCCGACATGATGGCCGGGATGCTCGCGCAGGCGACGCGCAAGGCCGGCATGTTCGAACGCTGGTTCGGCGGAGCGTCGGGCCATGTCGACTACCGCGCGGCGCTCGGCGCGCTCAAGCAGTCGCTCGGTTTCTTCCCGCGCCGCACCGAGGAACTCGCCGCGAAGGTCCGCCATGCGGAAGAAAACCTCGTGGTCGTGCTCGCGGCGTTGAGCGCGGTGGCGGACGTCGTGCACGTGCCGGACGACGCGGGTGTCGAGCGCACGTTGTTCGACCGCCGCAACATCGTCGGGCAGGCCGTCCAGCAGATCCGGATGCAACCCGCGCAACTGCGCGGGCTCGACGAACGCGTGACCGACCTGATGTCGCGCGCCGACCACCTGATGAACGTCGTGCTGCCCGCTGCGCTGGCGGCGCGGCCGCAGCGCTGAGCGAACGGCACGAACCCGGGTGCTGCGGCGCGCGGGTTCGTTGCTTTGAGCGCATCACTTCACGCCATTTCTCGCGCGCGGACGCGAGTCTGCTATCTTCCCGGGCATCTCATCGCTTTCCCGCCGATTCTCCATGACTGACCGCATCGTCGCCGCATTCGATTTCGACGGCACCATCACGACTACCGACAGCTTCCGCCATTTCGTCCGCTATGCGGTCGGCACGCCGCGTTTCGCATGGGCCGGGCTGCGCGCGCTGCCGTGGATCGTCGCGATGAAGGCCGGGCTGCTGTCGCGCGGCGAAGCGAAAGCGAAGTTCGCGTCGTTCGCGTTCGGGCCGATCCGCGAGGATGCACTCGACGCGCAGGCACGCACGTTCGTCGACACGTACCTGCCGCGCTTCGTGCGTCCGGAAATGCTCGAGCGCATTCGCGAGCATCAGGCGCGCGGGCATGAAGTCGTACTGGTCAGCGCGTCGCCGTCGCTGTATCTGGAGAAGTGGGCGAAGACGGCCGGCTTCGATGCGGTGCTCGCAACGCGGCTTGCGTTCGAGCGCGGCACGTTCGCCGGGCGGCTCGACGGCGAGAACTGCTGGGGGCCGCAGAAGGTCGTGCGGCTGCGCGGGTGGTGGGGCAACCGGCCGCCGAAGCAGTTGTTCGCGTATGGCGACAGCCGCGGCGACAAGGAAATGGCCGAGCTCGCGAACTGGTCGTGGATTCGCGGGCAGGGGGCGATGCCGCCGATCGGCGATTGATGGACCGCGGTGGCGCGGCGCAGCGTGCCGCCGGACGCCCGCGTTACGCGTCGGCCTGCATGCGGCGCTCGCCGCGCGGCGAGCGATAGGCACCCCAGCGATTCGCGCGCGCGAACGTGCCGACGTCGTTGAAGCGCACGCCCACTTCACGCAGTGCCGCATGCGCGGTGCGCGCGGTCAGCTGCCGGATGTAGAACGGATCGCGCACCACGAAGTGATGGATCGCGTGCGTGCTGCCGAAATTGAAGCAGAACAGCTGGAACGGCAGCATCCACCACGGGTTGAGCACCTGGGTCTGCTGGATCACGTTGCGCGAATCGATGTCGCCAAAGTAATGCATGTTCGAGCTGACGAAGTTGATGCAGAAGCTGCGCACGAAGTTCGGCCCGAGCCATACCACCGCGAGAAAATCGACGACGTTCATTGCGCGCTCGACGAGGGCTGGCACCGTCACCGCGTAGCCGAACGCATGCAGCGCGAACAGGCCGACGTGATAGACGATGAACGCGTGCCACAGCGCGTAATACACGTGACCGACTGGCATGTACGACGACACCTGCTCGACACGCAGCTGCACGCGTTCGGCCGCATCCTGCACCGGCTGCGCGGCGACATACTGTTTCACCTTGCGACGCATCGCGGCCGGCCGCAGCACGACGGCCAGCATGCCGTCCGCGATCATCAGCAGGCGCTTCACGCCCCAGCGCTCGCCGTTGGTGATGCCGAATTCCTCGAGATCCGATTCGCCGCCCGACACCTTGTGGTGATGCAGGTGCATGCGCCGCCGCGTCCACGGGTTGATCGTGCCGGGCCGCGTGAGCCAGCACAGCGCCATCATCAGGTGATAGGCCCACGGCGTCTTCTTGAAGTACATCAGGTGGATCAGGTCGTGCTCGAGCTCGTGGATCAGCGACGTGACGAACGCGGCCAGCGGCAGCGCGACGTACCACGCGATCGCGCCGCGCGCATACAGCCACGCGATCGCGAGCATCGCGGCGACCGAGGCGGCCATCACGGTCGCGCCGACGAGGTTCTGGTTGTCGAGCAGCGGAAAGCGCGCGCGGATCGCGTCGCTCGCGGCGTTGACCTCGCGGCGGACGTACGCGACCTTGTCCGCGTCGTGGCGAAATGCGGTTCGTGCGGGTTGGCTCATCGACCGGAATCCGTGCGGAAAGAGTGGGGCGTTATGCCGATGTGACAAGCATAGGCGCGCGCCGGACCGCACGCGAGGGCCGCGGGTGCCAATGGTGGTGTCATTTCGGGCCATGCTGGCCGACGCACGGCCGCTCGTTGCCGCGCCGCGCGGCTAGAGTGCCGCCGCGGTGTCATTGCGGGCCAGCGACGCTACAATCCGCCGAAACCGCTCCGGAGTCCGCCGCATGGTCCTGTCCGTCCCGGATGCCGCGCGCCAGTTGAACAAGGCGACGGTGTCGTCCGCGTATGCGCTGTTCATGCTGATGCTGGCCGAGGAACGCGGCATCGACGGCGGCCGCATTCTCGCGGGCTCGGGCGTCGAGCGCGAGCGGCTCGCGCAACCCGATGCGCGCATCACGCCGCTGCAACAGGCGGCGATCGTGTTCAACCTGCTCGACGCGACGGACGACCCGTCGATCGCGATCGAGATCGGCCTGCGCAGCAGCCTGACGAAAGCGGGACTGATCGGTTTCGGGCTGATGAGCTGCGCGACGCTCGGCGAGGCGATCGCGCTCGGCATCCGCTATCTGCCGACGCGCGTGCCGTTCTTCTCGGTGCGGCTCGCGCAGCTCGACGGGATCGTCGACATCGACGTGCTCGAAGCATTTCCGCTCGGCCGGCTGCGCCAGTTCGCGGTCGAGAACTTCCTGGTCGAGACCGCGATCCTGTTCAATTCGCTGCTGTATCCGGCGCAGGGGAGCGCGTTGCAGTCGCGCGCCGAACTCCACTTCGAATGGCCCGAGCCGCCGTGGTTCGAGCGTTACCGCGCGCGGTTGCCGCGCTGCCATTTCGACGCGCGCGCGAACCGCATCCGCTGCGACGCCGCGCTGCTCGACGAGCCGATCGGCACCGCGAACGCGCAGACCGCGCAGATGATCGTCCAGCAGTGCGAGGCCGAACTCGCGCGGCTCGGTTATGCGGAGAGCATCGTCGAGCGCGTGCGCAATCTGCTGATCTGCGGCGATGGCGGTTATCCGTCGGTCGACGACATCGCGCGCGAGCTGCATGTGTCGGCACGCACGCTCAAGCGCAAGCTCGCGGAGCACGGCGCGACCTATTCGACGCTGCTCGACGAGATCCGGCTGCGCGACGCGCTGCGGCTGCTCGAGGGCACGCGCCTGCCGGTCGACGAGATCGCGGCGCGCGTCGGTTATACGGACCGCGCCAATTTCACGCGCGCGTTCAAGCGCTGGACGGGCGTTGCGCCGAGCGAGCGGCGCTGAACGCGGGAAGGCACCGGCCTTCGCGGCGCGCCTGCCGGATTCCGCGCAGGCGCTGCATTGTCAGACGATCGCGACCCAGTTCGCACCGCGGCCGCCCGGCACGCGCGCGTGCAGCGACAGCGCACCGTCGGCCGGCGCGATCGCATACACCGACACGTGTTCCGACTGTTCGCCGCATGCGACGAGCCAGCGCCCCGACGGATCGATCGCGAACCCGCGCGGCTGGGTCTCGGTGGCGGTCGCATGCGCAGGCTCGAACGTGTTGTCGGCGGTGCGGCGATAGCAGAGCAGCCGGCTCGATGTGCGTTCGCTGACATACGCGAAACGCTCGTCGGGCGTCAGGTGGAGATCGGCGGCCCACACGGACGGGGCGGCGGGCGCGGGCGGTCGCGCGTGACCTTGTGCGAGTTCGGCGACGGCCGGGTGGGGTGCGCTCACATGCGCATCGCTGAGCCGGCCGCTGTCGGGATCGCGTGCGAACGTCGCGAGCGTGCCCTGGAATTCGCTGACGACGACCAGCGCGTGGCCGTCGCGCGCGAAGCGCAGATGACGCGGGCCGAAGCCGGCCGGCACGCGCGTTTCGCCGTGTTCGAGCGCGCGCAGGCCGGCCGCGTCCTCGACGAGCGCGAAGCTGAACACGCGGTCCGAGCCGAGCGAGCTGACGTACGCGAAACGGTTATCCGGCGACACGATCACCGCGTGCGCGTTCGCGATGCCGCCGGCCACCTGCAGCGGTGTGCCGTCGCCGTCTCGCACGCGCGCGGCGTCATAGAGGCTCAGCGAATTGCCGCCGTACGACGCGCCGAGCAGCCAGCGGCCGCTGCGGTCGAGCGACAGGTACGCGTGGCTCGCGTCGATCGCGGTCGTGCCGATGCGCGCGAGTGCGCCCGTGGCGGGGACGACCCGGAACGCGACGATCGTCGGCTGTTCGCCGCGCGTCGCGACGTAAAGCCGCGCGCGGTCGGCCTGCACGGCGATCGGCATCGCGACGTCGGCGGCCGGATAGCGGGCGAGCGGCGCGAGCGTGCCGTCGGCCGCAAGGGAGAACGTGGCGAGGTCGGCGTCGGTGGCGTTCGAGACGACGACGGTCAGGCGGTCAGTGTTCGGCATGGCGGAGCATCGAAGCGTTCGTGAAGGACGCGTCGGCCGGCAGGCCGCGCGGTGGATCGTTGCGCCGGTGCGTGCGCGCGAACAGCGCGGCGACCGCGGCGACGAGGGACGCGATCGCGAGCGCATACAGCCCGCCCGTGATCGAACCCGTATGTTGCTTCAGATAGCCGAAAGCCGTCGGCGCGACGAAGCCGCCCAGGTTGCCGACCGAGTTGATCAGCGCGATCACGGCCGCGGCCACGCGTGTGTCGAGATAACCCTGCGGGATCGGCCAGAACAGCGACGACGCGGCCTTGAAGCCGAGCGCGGCGAAGCAGATTGACGCGAACGACCACACCGGATCGTGCGACGTCGACGCGAACAGCCCGCACGCGGCGAGCACGAGCGCGAATGCGAGCCAGCGCTGCGGATGCTTCCACTTCGACGACAGCACCGCGAAGCCGTACATCGCGCCGATCGCGATCATCCACGGAATCGTGTTGTAGAGGCCAACCTGGAAATCGGTGAGGCCGCCCATCTTGCGGATGATCGTCGGCAGCCAGAACGTGGCCGCGTAGATCGTCAGCTGGATCGAGAAGTACAGGAAGCAGAACAGCATGATCTGCGGATCGCGCAGCAGCGCGGTGCCGCGCACCGGCACGCTCGAGCGCACGTCGCGCGTCGCGCGCTCCTCGTCGAGCGCGTGTTCGAGCGCCGCGCGTTCTTCGGCCGTGAGCCACGTCGCGTCGCGGATATGCGATTTCAGCAGCAGCCAGCTCGCGCCGCACAGCGCGACGGAGAACAACCCTTCGATCAGGAACATCCACTGCCAGCCTTCGAGGCCGAAGCCGCGGATCGACAGCAGCGCGCCCGTGACGGGCCCGGACAGCACCGACGCGAACGCGGAGCCGCCGAGGAAGATCGCCATCGCCTTGCCGCGCTCCTGCGGCGGCAGCCATTGCGACAGGTACAGCACGACGCCGGGGAAGAAGCCGGCCTCGGCCACGCCGAGCAGGAAGCGCAATGCGTAGAACGACGTGTCGTTCCACACGAACGCCATCGCGGCCGCGACGATGCCCCACGTCGCCATGATCCGCGCGAGCCACACGCGTGCGCCGTAGCGCTGCATCAGCAGGTTGGACGGCACTTCGAACAGCGCGTAGCCGACGAAGAACAGCCCGGCGCCGAGCCCGTACGCGGCCGCGCCGATCCCGATCGACGCTTCGAGGTGGCGATCGACGAAACCGACGTTCACGCGGTCGATGTAGTTCGCGATGAACATGATCAGCACGAGCGGCAGCACATGCCATTTCACTTTCGAGACGGCGGACGCGAGCGGGTCGCGTCCGGGCAGGGCGGGCGAGGGCGGGTTCAAGGGTGTCTCCGGTCGGGCGGCGGCGGACGGGGCTGCAATCCGCGTCGGCATCTGGGTGGCGATCGATGTAGTATGTCGTCGTATGACATGGTACGCCTGAGTACCGGTAAAGACGTCGCGGGTTTACCCGGAAATAATGCAAATATTGGGGAATGTCACGAGGCTGATGCTCGATTTAGTCATGTCTGATGACGTATGACATGAATTGAGATAACGTCGATCGTCGGGCACCCGGTCGCCGCCCGCTACGCCATCGACACGACGCTGTTGAGCAGCGTCTTCACGAGCACGGCCTGCCGCGTCGCGCCCGTTTTCGCGAAGATGCCGCGCAGGTGCGCGCGGGCGGTGTTCTTCGTGATGCCCGTCGCGGCGGCCGCTTCGTCGAGCGTCAGCCCGTCGACGAGCAGCAGCGCGATTTCGGTTTCCATCGGCGTGAGCCGGAACAGCCGGTGCAGCATGTCGCGCGACGTCTGCGGCGACGCTGCCGGATCGCGGACGAACACGGCGACGGCCGGCCGGTGCTGGCGGTCCTCGGCGCCGCGGTACGGCGCGAGCGGGCGCAGCAGCACGCTCAACGGCATCGCGCCGCCGGGGCGCGACAGCGTGGTGGCTTCGATGCGCGCGAGCGCGCCCGCGCGGAAATGCTCGAGCGCGGCCTGCAGCGCCTTCTGCAACCGGCGCTCGTCGAGCGGGCACGATGCATGAAGCCGCTCCTGGCGTACGCACAGCCCGTCCTGCTGCTCGATCAGCCGCTCCGCGATGCGGTTGCGCTTGATCACGCGGCCGTCCTCGTCGACGATCGCGGTGCCGACATCGAGCCGGTCGACGGTGCCCGCGTACAGCGCGCGTTCGGCATCGAGCACGTCGAACGCCGCGTGCAGCTCGACCGCCCGCTGCAGGTGCGGCAGCAGCGTCGCGACCTGCGCGCGCTCGGCCGCGTCGAAATCGCGCCCGCCGTGCGCACGGCTCACGAAGAACGCGCACTCGACGCCGCGTTCGCCGCGCAGGTTCGCGCCGAGGATGTAGCGCAGGTCGAGCGGCTGCAGGTATTGCCGGTAGAAATCGTGCGTGCGCCACGTGGTTTCGCCGAACAGCCGGTCGGCGGTGAAGACCTGGCCGGGCGGGTGGTCGAGAAACGGACACAGCGCGTAGAACTGCTCGCTGTACGACGGCTCGCCGGGCAGCAGCGGCCCGTGTGTCGATGCGTTGATGATGAGCCCGTGCCGCGAGCCGCCCGGATTGCGCAGCACGAGCGTCGTGAAGCTCGCGTCGAGCCGCACGCGGATCGCTTCGAGAAAGCCGGCCCACGGCGTGGCTTCCGACGGCCCCTGATAGACGAGCCCGAGCCACGCGCTGAGTTCGCGCGCCGTCCACGCGGCGTCGTCGAAACCGTCGTGCGCGGCCGTATCGTCGGGTGCCAGCGCGATCCGCATGCTCGTGTTCTCCTTGGTCCGGATGAAGTGTTCCCGGACCAGCATACCGGCCGGCCGGCGGCCCGCGTCATCCGAACGGAGTAGACGACGCGGGCAGGCGGGCAACCTGCCCGCGGCGCTTACGCGGTGCGCTCGCGCAGCAGGTACGCGACGATGCGGTCCGCCGCCGCTTCCGGCGACTCGGCCACCGTGTCGACGCGCAGCTCGGGCTGCGCGGGCGGCTCGTACGGCGAGTCGATGCCCGTGAAGTGCTTCAGCTCGCCGCGCCGCGCCTTCTTGTACAGGCCCTTCGGATCGCGTTCCTCGGCGATCGCGAGCGGCGTGTCGACGAACACCTCGACGAACTCGTCGGGGCCGACGAGCGCACGCGCCATGTCGCGCTCCGCGCGGAACGGCGAGATGAACGACACGAGCGTGATGAGCCCCGCGTCGAGCATCAGCCGCGCGACTTCGGCGACGCGCCGGATGTTCTCCACGCGATCGGCCTCGGTGAAGCCGAGATCGCGATTGAGCCCGTGCCGCACGTTGTCGCCGTCGAGCAGGTACGTGTGCCGGCCGAGCGCATGGAGCCGTTTCTCGACGAGGTTCGCGATCGTCGACTTGCCGGCGCCCGACAGCCCCGTCAGCCACACGATGCGCGGCGTCTGCGCCTTCTGCTCGGCGCGCGCGGCGCGATCGACGTCGACGGCTTGCCAGTGCACGTTGTGCGCGCGGCGCAGCGCGAAGTGCAGCATCCCGGCGCCGACCGTGTCGTTGGTGAAGCGGTCGATCACGATGAAGCCGCCCGTATGGCGGTTTCGGTCGTACGGATCGAATGCGACGGGCCGGTCGAAGCTCAGGTTGCACACGCCGATCTCGTTGAGCGCGAGCGTGCGCGCGGCGAGATGTTCGCGCGTGTTCACGTCGATCTTGTATTTCGGCGTCGCGCTGGTCGCGCCGACCGTCTGCGTGCCAAGCTTCACGAGATACGGGCGGCCGGGCAGCAGCGGCTCGTCGTGCATCCACACGAGCGTCGCCTCGAACTGGTCGGCCACTTCAGGCGGCGCGTCCGCGCGCGCGATCAGGTCGCCGCGGCTGATGTCGATCTCGTCGGCGAGCGTGAGCGTCACCGCGTCGCCGGCGCGCGCGATGTCGCTTTCGCCGCTTTGTGTGATCACCGACGCGACGCGGCTCTCCTTGCCGGAAGGCAGCACGCGCACGCGTTCGCCGACGCGGATCTCGCCCGATGCGATGCTGCCCGCGTAGCCGCGGAAGTTCAGGTGCGGGCGGTTGACCCACTGCACCGGCAGCCGGAACGGCTCGTCGCGCGTCACGCGTGCGGCGAGCGGCAGGGTGTCGAGATGCTGCATCAGCGTCGCGCCCGCATACCATGGCATGCGCGTACTCGGCACGATCACGTTGTCGCCGCGCAGTGCCGACATCGGGATGCTGACGATCTCCGACAGCCCTAGCTCGGCCGCGAACGCGCGATAGTCGGCGTCGATGCGCTCGAACACGGCCGGGTCGTAGTCGACGAGATCCATCTTGTTGATCGCGAGCACGACGCGCTTGATGCCGATCAGCGCGACGAGATGGCTGTGGCGGCGCGTCTGCGTGAGCACGCCCTTGCGCGCGTCGATCAGGATGACGGCCAGATCGGCGGTCGACGCGCCGGTGATCATGTTGCGCGTGTACTGCTCGTGGCCGGGCGTGTCGGCGACGATGAACTTGCGCCGCGCGGTCGCGAAGAAACGGTACGCGACGTCGATCGTGATGCCTTGCTCGCGCTCGGCCGACAGGCCGTCGACGAGCAGCGCGAAATCGAGTTCGCCGCCTTGCGTGCCGACCTTCTTCGAATCGGCCTCGAGCTGCGTGAGCTGGTCGTCGAACAGCATGTTCGACTCGTAGAGCAGGCGGCCGATCAGCGTGCTCTTGCCGTCGTCGACACTGCCGCACGTGATGAAGCGCAGCAGGTCCTGGGTTTGTGCATCGTCGCTGGTGGACGCGGTAGCGGTGGGGCGCGCGAGCGTGTCGGGCGCGGTGAGAACGTGTGCCATCAGAAATATCCCTCCTGTTTCTTCTTTTCCATCGAACCGGCCGAATCGCTGTCGATCAGGCGCCCCTGGCGTTCGGACGTGCGCGTCTCGCGCATCTCCTGCAGGATGTCGTCGAGCGACGTCGCATCGCTGTCGATCGCGCCCGTCAGCGGATAACAGCCGAGCGTGCGAAAGCGCACCTTGCGCATCTGCGGCACCTCGCCTTCGCGTAATGGCAGACGTTCGTCGTCGACCATGATCAGCGCGCCGTCGCGTTCGACGACGGGCCGCTCCTTCGCGAAGTAGAGCGGCACGATCGGGATGTCGTGAAGCTGGATGTACTGCCAGATGTCGAGCTCGGTCCAGTTCGAGATCGGGAACACCCGCAGGGTTTCGCCCTTGCGCTTGCGCGCGTTGTACAGCGACCAGAGTTCGGGACGCTGGCGCTTCGGGTCCCAGCGATGCTGTTCCGAGCGCAGCGACACGATGCGTTCCTTCGCGCGCGATTTCTCCTCGTCGCGGCGCGCGCCGCCGAACGCGGCGTCGAAGCCGTAGTGATCGAGCGCCTGCTTGAGCCCCTGCGTCTTCCACACGTCGGTGTGCACGGCCGAGCCATGCGTGAACGGATTGATGTCGTTCGCGAGGCCGTCGGGGTTGATGTGCACGCGCAGGTCGAGGCCGAGGCGCTCGGCCGTCTCGTCGCGAAACGCGATCATCTCGCGGAACTTCCACGTCGTATCGACGTGCAGCAGCGGAAAGGGCGGCTTCGCCGGGTAGAACGCCTTCATCGCGAGATGCAGCATGACCGAGCTGTCCTTGCCGATCGAATACAGCATCACCGGGTTCTCGCTCTCCGCGACCACCTCGCGCATGATGTGGATGCTTTCGGCCTCCAGCCGCTCCAAGTGGGTCAACATCGTTCGTCTCCTTGTTTCATGACGGCGCCGCGCGACATGTGCGGCGTTTCGTGCATGACGCCAACGGTATCGAGCGACCCGCATGCCGCTCTTCGTCCGGGTGGACTAAATCGCGGCGCGGCGGCGCAGCGGATCTTTCCTTAGTCCACCCGGACGAAGTGGCGCGCGGCGCCGGCGCTTAAGGTGAGCGCTCGACCATCGGCGGAGACGACACATGACGGACGACACACGTGCCACGCAATTGCTTTCGGGCCAGACCTGGGCCGATTTCTGCGACACCCTGAAACGCAGCGGACAACAGATCCTGCGCGCCGAGGCGCCGGATGACCCGCTGACGCGCGCGGAAGGGTTTCGCTACCTGAGCCGGCTGATGCGCATCGCGCTCGAAATGCACGTCGAGTTCGCGGACGGCGCGTGGCCCGGCTTTTTCTCGCCGTCGCACGAGACCGCGAAGATCGGCGCCGACAATCCCGACAACCTGTACCAGTACGCGCGCCTCGATGGCCGCTGCGAATACCGCGTGACGGGGCGGCGCGGCACGGTCGCGTACCTGAGCTTCGGCACGCAGAAGGGCGGCTACGAAACCGACGGCAAGATGCTGCAAACGGGTTTTCTCGACGCGAAGCAACTGGAGATCGCGCCGGACGGCAGCTTCGAGATCGTGCTGAGCGAGACGCCGCGCGCGGGCAACTGGGTGCGCATGGAGCCCGGCACGAACGCGCTGCTCGTGCGCCAGACCTTCCTCGACCGGCGCGCGGAGACGCCCGCGCAACTGAAGATCGAGCGCATCGGCGCGCTGGAGCGCCCGGCGCCGCTCGATCCGCTCGTGCTGCAAGGCGGTCTCACGCGCGCCGCGCAGTTCGTCGAGCAGACGTCGAAGCTGTTCGCCGACTGGGCCGCGAGCTACCGGTCGCACGTGAACGCGCTGCCGCCCGCCGACCAGGCGCTGTGCCAGTCGGTCGGCGGCGACCCGAACATCTACTACTACCACTCGTGCTGGTCGCTGGCCGACGACGAGGCGCTCGTGATCGACGTCGACACGGTGCCCGACTGCGACTTCTGGAACGTGCAGCTCAACAACTACTGGATGGAGTCGCTCGACTACCGCCACTTCGACGTGTGCGTGAACAAGCACAGCGCGCGGTTGAACGCCGGCGGCGGCGTGACGGTGGTGGTCGCGGCATCGCGGCCGGGCGATGCGAACTGGCTCGATACGGCCGGGCACCGCACGGGCACGATCTGCTGGCGCTGGGTCGGTGCCGCGCAAACCGTGCATCCGCGCACTCGCGTCGTGAAGCTCGCCACGCTGAAGGAGGCCGCATGAACGCGCCGCTCGACCGGATTCGCACGTTGCTCACCGCCGACGGACTGATCGCCGAGGCCGTGTCGCGCACGGGCGGGCTCACCGCGTTCGGCGACGGACCGTATCGCGAAGCGCTCGACGTGATGTGCGCGTCGCTGATCGACGAAGCGAAGCTGTCCGCGCGTGGCGCGGAGATGATGCGCGAGAAGCTCGTCGGCCAGCTTGTGAACCGGCTTGTCATCGAGGATTACTTCCGGCGTTTTCCGGAGATCGCGGACATCGCGATCGACGATCCGCTCGTGATCGTCGGCCTGCCGCGCACGGGCACGACGCTGCTGCAGCGGCTCCTGGCCGTCGACCCGCGCTTTCACTCGGCCGCGTGGTGGGAAACGCGCTACCCGGCACCGCTCGCGGGCGAGACGCTCGACGCGCCGACCGTGCGCATCGCGCGTGCGCAGGCCGAAGTCGCGACAATGATCGACTGCATTCCGCAGATCCTGACGATCCATCCGCTCGACGCGATGCTGGCCGACGAGGAGTTCATGCTGATGGAGCACGCATTCGTGTGCGCGATGGATTCGTATGCGAACGTGCCGCGTTATACGGCGTGGCTGGCGCAGCAGGACCTCTCGCCGGTCTACACGTACCTGAAGCGGATGCTGCAATTCCTGCAATGGCAGAAGGCACGGCGCGGCGTCGCGCCGGCCGAGCGCTGGCTGCTGAAGACGCCGCAGCACCTGCATGCGCTTGACGTGCTGTGCCGCGTGTTTCCGCGCGCGCAGGTGGTCCTCACGCATCGCGATCCGGCGCAGACGATTCCGTCGATGGCGAGCATGGCGCACACGCTGTGGCAGATGTATGCGGACGATCCGGATCCGCTCGCCGTCGGCGCGCAGTGGAACGCGGGGATGGCGCGCGCGATCGGCGCGGCGATGACGGCGCGCGACGCACTGCCGGCCGACCGGTTCCTCGACGTGCGTTTCGAGGACACCGTATCGAATCCGCTCGGCGTCGCGGAAGCCGTGTACGCGTTTGCCGGCATGCCGCTCGATGCGCGGCAGCGCGCGGCGATGACGGGCTGGATGGCGCGCAACGGCCGCGACAAGCGCGCCGCGCACGACTATTCGATCGCGCGTTTTGGCTTCACCGATGCGCAGCTCGCGCACGACTTCGCCGCGTATCGCGCGCGGCACCTGCGGGCAGCCGGCTGACGGCCGCACGCGCGAGACGAACGATAACCAGGAGACAACCCATGTTGCTGAAGGACAAGATCGTCGTGATTTCCGGAATCGGGCCGGGGCTCGGTGTGAAGCTCGCCGTCGAGGCCGCGCGCGAGGGGGCACGCGGCGTGGTCGTCGCGGCGCGCACGATGGAAAAACTCGACGACGCCGAAGCGCGGATTCGCACACTCGGCGTCGACTGCGACGTGCTGAAGGTCAAGACCGACATCACCGACCGCGCGCAATGCCGGCAGCTCGCGACGCAGGCCGTCGAGCGCTTCGGCCGGATCGACGCGCTCGTGAACAGCGCGTTCGTGCACGGCACGTTTCCGGAGCCGGTCGAGGAAGCCGATCTCGACGGCTGGCGCGCGGTGTTCGACACCAACGTGTTCGGGACGATGGCGCTCACGCAGGAAGTCGTGCTGCACATGAAGCGCGCGCAGCGCGGCGCGATCGTGATGATCAACACGCAGGCGACCCGCAAGCCTTTTGCAGGGGAAGGCGGCTACGCTGTATCGAAGGGGGCGCTCGCCGTTGCGGCAAAATACCTGGCGCGCGAACTCGGCGTGCACGGCATCCGCGCGAACAGCATCCACATGGGCTGGATGTGGGGCGTGCCGACGCAGACGTATTTCCGGCAGGCGGCCGCGGAATACGGGATGACGGAAGAACAGATCATCGCGCCGATCGCATCGAACATCGCGCTCGCAAAGCTGCCGACCGACGACGATTGCGCGCGCGCGGCGCTGTTTCTCGCGTCGGACTACGCGAACGCGGTGACGGGCGCGACGCTCGACGCGAACGGCGGCGATTTCATGCCTTGACGAGGATGGAGCAACGGATCATGCAGGACAACCACGACGCGCGGCATTTTTTCGCGTTCAACGGCGATGCGGACGGCCTCTGCGCGCTACAGCAACTGCGGCTCGCGGAGGGCGTGCACGGCACGCTCGTGACGGGCGTGAAGCGCGACATCAAGCTGCTCGAGCGGATCGACGCGCGCGCGGGCGATCTCGTCACCGTGCTCGACGTGTCGCACGACCAGAATCGCGACGCGTGCGCACGGCTGCTGCGCGACGGGGCGACGGTCCGCTATTTCGACCATCACTTCGCGGGCGAGCTGCCCGACGATCCGCGCTTCGACGCGCATATCGACACGGCCGCCGATGTCTGCACGAGCGCGCTCGTGAACCGCTATCTCGGCGGCCGGCACGTGCGCTGGGCGATCGTCGCGGCTTTCGGCGACGAATTGCCGGCGCTCGGCGACGCGCTCGCGCGCGAGCACGGGATCGACGAGGCCGAGCGCTGCACGCTCGCGGAACTCGGGCTCTACCTGAACTACAACGCGTACGGCGAGTGCGTCGGCGATCTGCACTTCGATCCGGCGGCGCTCGCCGACGCGATGCTGCCGTGCGTCGATCCGCTCGATTTCGTGCGCGCGACCGCCGTGTTCGCCGCGCTGCGCGACGGTTACCGCGACGACATGGCGCGCGCATGCGCGCTTGCGCCGTTGCGTGAGGTGCCGGGCGCGACACTGGTGCGGATGCCTGATCATCCGTGGGCGCGACGCGCGACGGGGATGCTCGCGAACGAGCGGATGCGCAACGCGCCGCATGCGGCGCTCGCGGTGCTGTCGCCGCGAGCGGACGGCGGGCTCGTCGTCAGCGTGCGCGTGCCCGACGGCCGGCCGCTCGGCGCCGACGAGTTTTGCCGCGGCTTTCCGACCGGCGGCGGGCGCAAGCGCGCGGGCGGCATCAACCATCTGCCGGAAACCGAGTTCGACGCGTTCGCTGCGCGTTTCGAGGCGGCGTTCCGGCTCGATTGATTCGGCGATCCTCGACACGCGCGCCGTGCGGCCATCGCACAGCGCGCGTCGTTGCCGGTTCAACCGGCTCAGCCGGTCGCGCCTGCGAGTACGGCCGGCACGTTGTGGCCGTAGCAGCGCTCCTCGACGCGCTCGGCGATGCGCCAGCCCTGCGCGGTGCGTACGAACCGGTCGACGTACCACAGCCCGAGAAACATCACCTGCGTGCCGCCGTCCGGCAGCGCGACTTCCATCGGATTGAAGCAGATCGTGCGGCCGCGCGCGGTATCGCCGTCGAGCCGGATCGACAGGTTGCCGACCATGTGCTGGTACTGCGGAAACTGCGGCAGCACGGTGCGCAGCCACGCCTTCACGTCCGGATAGCAGCCGGCGATGCCGCCCATCGCACGATAGTCGATTGCCGCGTCGGGCGTGAACACGGCATCGAGCGCGTCGAAGTCGCGCGTGTCGATCGCGCTCGAATACGCGACGATCAGCTCGCGGATGTCGTGATGGTCGGACAGGGTTTGCAGATCGGGCATCGGCCGCTCCCGGTCACGCGTCGTTGCGCCGGCGTGCCGCATGCAGCGCTTCGGCGCGCTGCTTCACGTCGCGCGCGCACTGATCGAAACCCTGTTTCACCCACGCGCCGTGGTTCTGCATGATCGTGTCCGCGTTGACGCCGAGGAACTGGTCGGTCGTGAAATAGCGGCAGCGCTCCGCGCCGTCGGCGTCGATGTACTGGTCGCGGCGCGCGGCGTCCTTGTTGTCGTCGGTCGGGCGCTGTTCCCACGACAGCAGGCGTTCGGGTTCACAGGCGACGAGGGTCTCGCTGACCGGAATCACGGTCTCCGTGCCCGGAATGCGAATTTGCATGTGCACGAAATCGCCGAGCTTGCCGGTCGTTTCGAAGCCGATGCAGAACGTGTTCCATTCGCCGTAGCGCGGGAAGTCGGTCAGCACTTCCCACACGACGGACGCCGGCGCGTCGATGTCGACGGTGATCGAGGTGACGAGATTCGAGGGTTTGGTCATGGAGGTCTATCGGGTGAGGCGGCGCGCGTGCCCGGGTGGCCGCGCGCTGCGGCGGTCGGAAGGATCCGCGCCGGCAGCGGCCGGCGCGCGTGGCGGGTGCGGGTCGGGACGCGCGGTGCCGGTAGTGGCCGGCACGTGCCGCGCATCGCGGCGCACCCGACATCGAGCGTAGGCCGGCGAACGCGGCGAAGAATCGTCGGAATGGACTAAGGCGTTTCACCGGGCGGACGACGCGGCGCGCGTGCCGTGACCGTCATCGGCGTCGGCACAGGGGCGCGTCGGCATGCCGAGCGTCGACACCGCGCGGCGCAGCCGCGACAATACGTGTCCCGTTCCGCTTTTCGCATCGAGGTGCCCGTGTCCGCCAAGTCGTCCGTTGCTCCCGCGATCGTCTGGTTCCGCGACGATCTGCGCGTGACCGACCATCCCGCGCTGACGCGCGCGGTCGAATCGGGCCGGCCGCTCGTGTGCGTGTTCGTCGACGACACGGGCGACGGCGCCGGGCGCTCGCCGGGCGGCGCGGCGCGCTGGTGGCTGCATGGGTCGCTGGCCGGGCTCGATGCCGCGCTCGCGCGTCATGGCGGGCGGTTGCTGCTGTTGCGCGGCGACGCGCAGCGCGAGATCGAACGCGTCGTGCACGACACGGGCGCGGCGGCCGTGTACTGGAACCGTCGTTATGCACAGCCGCAGCGCGACGCCGATGCGGCGCTGAAGGCGTCGCTCAAGGCGCGTGGCGTCACGGTCGAGAGCAGCAACGGCAGCCTGCTGAACGAGCCGTGGGAGGTGCTGACGGGCAGCGGTGCGCCGTACCAGGTGTTCACCGCGTACTGGCGCGCGGCGCGCCGCGATCGCACGGTTGCGGCTCCGCTGCCGGAACCCGAGCGGATCGAATTTCTTCCGTGGCCGGAAGCCGTGCGCGAGCGCGCGCTGGCACTCGACACGCTGGCGTTGCGCCCACCGGTGCCGGACTGGGCCGGTGGCCTGCGCGACGCGTGGCCCGCGCCCGACGAAGCCGGCGCGCACGAGCGACTCGACGCGTTCCTGACGGCGTCGCTCGCCGGTTATGCGGAGGCGCGCGACTGTCCCGACCGGCCCGCGACGAGCCGCCTGTCGCCGTTCCTGCGCTTCGGCAACGTGTCGCCGCGACAGGTGTGGCATGCGGTGCAGGGCGCCGCGCAGGCGGGCGGTGCGGCGTGCTCTGCGGGCGCCGACAAATTCCTGAGCGAGCTCGGCTGGCGCGAATTCAGCTACGCACTGCTGTATCACTTCCCGGCGCTCGCGACCGACAACTTCCGCGCGCAGTTCGACGCGATGCCGTGGCGCGACGATCCCGCCGCGCTGCGTGCGTGGCAGCGCGGGCTGACCGGTTATCCGCTCGTCGATGCGGGCTTGCGCGAGCTGTGGACGACCGGCTGGATGCACAACCGCGTGCGGATGGTCGTCGCGTCGTTTCTCATCAAGCATCTGCTGATCGACTGGCGCGCGGGCGAAGCGTGGTTCTGGGACACGCTGGTCGACGCCGATCCCGCGAACAACGCGGCGAGCTGGCAGTGGGTGGCCGGCTGCGGCGCCGACGCCGCGCCGTACTTCCGCATCTTCAATCCGGTCGCGCAGGGCCGGAAGTTCGACCCGGACGGCGCATACGTGCGGCGCTGGGTGCCCGAGCTTGCCGGTCTCGACGCCGCGTCGATCCACGCGCCGTGGGAAGCGGCGCCGCTGGAGCTCGACGCGGCCGGCGTGCGGCTCGGCATCGACTATCCGACGCCGCTCGTCGATCACGCCGCCGCGCGCGCCCGCGCGCTCGATGCATTGGCCGCTTTGCCGAAGCGTCGCTGAAGGTCGGCCCGCGCGGCACGGTTCACTGCGGCGTCAGTTGCAGAACGCGACGTGTTCGAGCAGCGCGTACGCGACGCCCGAATCGAAGTAGGCCGCGCCGCACCACGCCACGAACGCGAGCGTAGCGACGGCCAGCGCCGCGCGGATCATGCCCATGCCGCGTTGCCCGAGGCCGGCCGCGCGACGCGCGCGTCGTCGATCGGCAGGTGCAGGAGCGCTGCGAGCACGCCGAGCGCGATCGAGCCGATCCACAGCGGCAGGTACGAATGCGTCGCGTCGTACACGAGCGCGCCGAGCCAGACGCCGAAGAAGCTGCCGAGCTGGTGCCCGAAGAACACGAAACCGAACAGCGTCGCGATGTAGCGCACGCCGAACACCTGCGAGATCACGCCGTTCGTCAGCGGCACCGTGCCGAGCCACGTGAAGCCCATCACGGCCGCGAACGCATAGACGCTCGCGGGCGACAGCGGCGCGGCGACGAACGCGGCCATTGCGAGCGCGCGCACGAGGTACAGCACCGACAGCACGTACTTGCGCCGCAGCAGCCCGCCGAGATGGCCGCACGCATAGGTGCCGGCCACGTTGGTCAGTGCGATCAGCGCGAGCGCGACGCTCGCGTGGCGCGCCGGCAGCCCGTGGTCGAGCAGGTACGCGGGCAGGTGCGTCGCGATGAACGCGAGCTGGAAGCCGCACGCGAAGAAGCCCGCGTTGAGCAGCCAGAAGCCGCGATGCGCGAACGCCTCGCGCACGGCTTCGCCGATCGACTGGTCGGGGCCGGCGGCGGCACCGGCCGCCTGCGCGGGCCGGTCACGCAGCAGCACGGCAAGCGGCGCGAGCAGTGCCGCGACGAGCGCCAGTGCGATGAACGCATGCCGCCAGCCGACATCGCCGATCAGTTCTTGCGCGACGGGCACCATGCAGAACTGGCCGAGCCCGCCGATCGCGCCGGCGACACCGAGCGCCCAGCCGCGCCGGTCGGGCGGAAACAGTCGGCTCAGCGCGCCGTAGATCGACGCGAATGCCGAACCCGACAGCGCGATGCCGATCACGAGCCCGGCGCCGACCGTGAACATGCCGGTCGATGCCGCGTGCGCCATGATGACGAGCCCGGCCGCATACAGCAGCATCCCTGCGACGATCACGCGCACCGAGCCGAAGCGGTCCGCGATCATCCCCGTGAACGGCTGCGCGACGCCCCAGATCAGGTTCTGCAGCGCCAGTGCCAGCCCGAACGCTTCGCGCGACCAGCCGTGGTCGAGCGACACCGGCGCGAGAAACAGGCCCTGCACGTGGCGGATGCCGAGCGCGGCACCCATGATCAGGCCGCCGGCCAGCACGGGCAGCCAGCGGCGTCGGACTTCCTGCTCGATCGGGGTCATGCGTGTCTCCGGATGAAGGCGCGCAGCGAAACGGCCGCGCTCGATCCGATTAGACGATCGCGCCCGTCGCCGCTCAAGCGATCATTCGGTCAGGTTGGCATGCGTGCGGGGAATGCGATTCAGTGAGGACGGGATGGGACGGCAGTGTCCGGCCGTGGTCACGTGCATCCGGGAATACGGTCCCGGTTTACGCCGACGTCTTGTCGTGCGCGTGTATTGCGATATCGCATTCGGCCGCTTCGGCGAGCATCCAGTCGCGCACGTCGGCGACTTCGCGGCGCGGTGCCGGATCGTGCTGGAACAGCCAGTAGCCGTACGTTTCCGTCAGCGCCTGCGTGTGCGGCCCGAGCACCGCGAGCCGCCCGTCTGCGAGCATCGGCGCGACGAGTGCAAGCCGCCCGAGCGCGACGCCCTGGCCCGCGATCGCGGCCTGGATCACCTGGTCGTACTGGTTGAAGCGCAGCACGCCTTTCGGGCGCGCGTCGCCGAGCCCGGCCGCGTGCAGGTGCGTGAGCCACTGCAGTTGCGGTTGCGGCGGCCCGTCGAATTCGAGCAGCACGTGGTCGGCGATCGCGGCCGCGCTCGTGACCGGCCGCGCGGCGAGCGCGGGATGCGCGACCGGCACGACGATCTCGTCGAACAGGTGCAGCGCGCCGGCCGGCGCGCGCTCGCGTGGGCAATAGCGGATGCCGAGGTCGATGCCTTCCGCGCGCAAATCGAGTACCTTGTCGTTCGCGGCGACGCGCAGGTCGATCTCCGGCAGGCGCGCCTGCAGCCGCCCGAGTCGCGGCAGCAGCCACAGCGCGGTGACGCCGATGCTTGCGGTGATCGTGACGGGCTGGCGCTCGCGCGCGGCGGCGAGCGACGCGACGGTGTCCTGCAGGCTGTGCAGCGCCGCATCCGCGGCGCGGAACAGCCGCTCGCCTTCCGGCGTGAATGCGATCTTCCGGTAGCCGCGCTGCAGCAGCGTGACGCCGAGATGCGCCTCGAGCGCGTGCACCTGGCGGCTGACTGCAGACTGCGTGACGCACAGGTCCTGCGCGGCGAGCGTGATGCTCATGCGGCGGCCGACGGCGACGAAACCGCGGACGAGGTCGAGCGACGGGAGACGGACGAGCGGCGTTGACATGCGCGTGACTCATGCGAACGGAGCAGCAAGATTGGTTGAGAACGCGGCACGCGTCAAGTTCAATGGAGGCTGGCCGATGGGTGTGGGCGGTGGTTCGTGCTGGCGTGAATCGCGAAGCGTGGGTCCGGAGGAGGGCGCTGAAGGGCCAACTCTGGTCGACCGTGAAGCATGGGATCGCAGTAAGCGCTAAAGGGCCAACTCCGATCGACCGCGAAGCATGGGGCCAGAGTAAGCGCTAAAGCGCTAACTCTGGCCGACAGGAGACAGGATGACGAATTCGAACGAAGAAGGCGGGGCCACACGGTGTGAGCGCACGGCAGGCGCGTTGCCACCCGAGCCCGTGACGCTGCGTGCAGCCGACGGCTATGTGTTGCGCGGCCATGTGTGGCGCCATCGCGGCGGCGGTGCGGTGCGGCCGGTGACGGTCATCAATTGCGCGACGTCGGTGCGCTGCGACTACTACTTCCGTTTCGCGGCCTGGCTGTTCGCGCAGGGGCGCGACGTGCTCGTGTACGACTATCGCGGCATCGGCGGGTCGCGCCCCGCGCGGCTCGCGAAGCTGCGCGCGAACTGGCTCGACTGGGGGCGGCTCGATTGCGAGGCCGCGCTGCACTATGCGCGCGACGCGTTTCCGGGCCAGCCGCTCGACGTCGTCGCGCACAGCATCGGCGGCTGCGTGCTCGGGCTCGCGGCATCGAACGTGCACGTGCGGCACGCGGTGACCGTCGGTGCGCAGTACGCATACTGGCGCGATTACCTGCCGGCCGAGCGGCGCCGCATGTGGTGGAAGTGGCACGTCGCGATGCCGGTGCTGGCGGCCGTGTTCGGTTATGTGCCCGCGAAGCGGCTCGGCTGGATGGAGGACACGCCGCGCGGCATCGCGCTGTCGTGGGCGCGCTCGCAACCGCGTTTCGAAGATGGTTACGTGGGTGGCCTGCGCGACGAAAGCACCGTGAGCCGCGCGGCGCTGCCTGCGCGCTTCGCGGGGTTGTCGGCGCCGATGCTCGCGATCGGCGTCGACGACGACGCGTTCGGCACCGTCGACGCGATCGAGCGGCTGGTCGGCTATTACACGGGCAGCGACGTCACGCACCTGCGGATCGCACCCGGCGACATCGGCGTCGACGCGATTGGTCATTTCGCATTTTTCCACAGCCGCTTCACCGACGCGCTGTGGCCCGTCGCGCTGTACTGGCTGCAACATGGCGTGCTGCCGGCCGATGCGCCGGGTAGCGTGCACGCGCTACATCCGGCATCGCGCGCTCGGGCGACGGGGAGCGGCGTGCCAGGCGTGGCCGCGAACGGGTGAAGCGGGGCGGCCTCGCAACGCGGTGCAGGCGCGGCACGTTGCGATGCGTGACCTTCGCACCCCAATAGTGACGCCTCCGTGATTCGACGCAGACACCGCAATGCAAGCACACGCCGGTTCGCGCGCCGGCGCGATCGATTAACATCGGACGTTTCATCCCCCAGCACAGGCTGCCGCGTGCCGATGTCCATTCCGTCCGATTCCGCTTCCCCGGTTGAAACGCCCCGCGCATGGGGCATGCAGGCGCTCGACGTGCCGGCCGCCGCGTCCCGCGCCGGCGTGCGGCTCGCGCGCGTCGATTTCGACTGGCGCGTGCCGCTTGCGGCGCCCGCCTATGCGGCGCTGAGCGATGGCGAGCGCGCGCGGGCCGCGCGCTTCATGCGGCATGAGGATGCGGTGCGCAGCGCCGCGACGCGCGCCGCGCTGCGCGACGTGCTCGGGACGGTCCTCGGGATCGCACCGAATGCGGTTGCGATCGTCGTCGACGAATCGGGGCGGCCGTCGCTGGATCGCGCCCATCGCGCGTCGCTCGACTTCAACGTGTCGCATGCGGGCGATCATGCGCTGCTTGCGTGGGCGCCCGCAGGCCGCGTCGGCGTCGATATCGAGTGCTGCAACCGCGCGGCCGACTGGCGCGCGCTGACGCGCGAAGTCTGCGCGCCCGCCGAAGCCGCGTATCTCGACGGCCTGCCGTCCGACGCGCGCGCGGCCGAATTCATGCGCGTCTGGAGCGCGAAGGAAGCGTTGCTCAAGGCGCTCGGCACGGGCATCGTCGGCGGGCTGCGCGCATTCTCGGTCGTGCCGCCGCGCGATGCGGCGACGCCGGCGACGAAGATCGTCGAGCCGTCCGCGCCCGCCGCCGGCGTGGCGGCGTTCGACGCCGCGTGGCTCGACGCGGCGCCCGGCTACGCGGCGTGCATCGCATGGACGCGCGCGTGAGCCCGTGTCAACGCGCGTCGCTCATTCGAGCGGCGCGTCGTTCGGCGCCGCATAGCGCGTCCTGATCACGTCGCTCATCGGGAAATCGAACGACAGCCCCTTCGGCGGCACCGGCTTCATGAACCACTTGTCGTACAGCGCGTTGATCTCGCCGCTCTTCATCAGCTGCACGAGCACGCCGTCGACGAGCGCCTTGAACTGCGGATCGTCCTTGCGCAGCATGAACCCGTAGGCTTCCGACGATTGCGGCGTGCCGACGATCGTCCAGTCGACCGGTTTCGCGGCGAGCTGGCGCACGCCCGCGAGCAGCACGTCGTCCATCATGTACGCGGCCGCGCGGCCCGATTCGAGCGTGAGGCGTCCTTCGCCGTAGTCCTTCGCGCTGATGATCTGCATGTTCATCTTCTTTTCCTCGTTCATCTTGCGCAGCAGGCGTTCGGACGTCGTGCCCTGGTTCGTCACGACCGTCTTGCCCGCGAGGTCGGGGAAGTCGCGGATGCCCGACGTCGTGCGCGTGAGCAGGCGCGTCGTCGCGACGAAGAAGGTGGTCGAGAACGCGACCTGCGCGTGACGCGCGGCGAGGTTCGTGGTCACGCCGCATTCGAGATCGACGGTGCCGTTCTGCACGAGCGGGATGCGGTTCTGCGACGTGACCGGGATGAAGCGCACCTGCAGGTCGGGCTTGCCGGTGCGCGCCTTCACCGCGGCGATCACGCGGTCGCACAGATCCTGCGAGAAGCCGATCACCTTGCCGCTCGTGTCGACATAGGAGAACGGCACCGACGTTTCGCGATGGCCGATCGAGATCAGGTTGGTCTGCCGGATCTTCTCGAGCGTGCCGGAGAGCGGTTCCGCGGCGAGCGCGGCGCCGCACGCGAGCGCGCACGCGGCGACGAGCAGGCGGCGGCCGAGCAGGGCGGCGAATCGTGACGGGAAGTGCATGGCGGGATCTCCTTGGCGAGTGATGAACCGTATGTTGCCAAAGACAAAATAATTGCAACATATGTTAATGAGCGAACCCCACGGCCCGGTCCGGCGGGCAGGGCCGGACATCAGGGAAACTCCCAAGTCGAAATCAGTGAAAAACGGGTTGTCTAGACAAGTTCAGATGGCTACACTTCAATCCATTCCGAACTTGTCTAGACAGGATTGCTCACATGATTACGTTGACCCCCGGCCACCTGACCCTCCCGCAACTGCGCCAGATCGCACGCGAATCCGTGCAGCTGACGCTCGACCCGGCCAGCTTCGCGAAGATCGACGCGGGCGCCAAGGCTGTCGCCGACATCGCCGCGAAGGGCGAGCCGGCCTACGGCATCAACACGGGCTTCGGTCGCCTGGCCAGCACGCACATCCCGCACGACCAGCTCGAACTGCTGCAGAAGAACCTCGTGCTGTCGCACGCGGTCGGCGTCGGCGCGCCGATGGAGCGTTCGTCGGTGCGCCTGCTGATGGCGCTGAAGCTGTCGAGCCTCGGCCGCGGCCACTCGGGCATCCGTCGCGAAGTGATGGACGCGCTGATCACGCTGTTCAACGCGGACGTGCTGCCGCTGATCCCGGTGAAGGGCTCGGTCGGCGCATCGGGCGACCTCGCGCCGCTCGCGCACATGTCGGCCGTGCTGCTCGGCGTCGGCGAAGTGTTCATCCGCGGCGAACGCGCCAGCGCGCTCGATGGTCTGCGCGTCGCGGGCCTCGCGCCGCTGACGCTGCAGGCGAAGGAAGGCCTCGCGCTCCTGAACGGCACGCAGGCATCGACCGCGCTGGCGCTCGACAACATGTTCTCGATCGAAGACCTGTACCGCACCGGGCTCGTCGCCGGCGCGCTGTCGGTCGACGCGGCGGCCGGCTCGGTGAAGCCGTTCGATGCGCGTATCCACGAACTGCGCGGCCATCAAGGCCAGATCGACGCGGCAGCGGCCTACCGCGACCTGCTCGAAGGCTCGCCGATCAACCAGTCGCACCGTGACTGCGACAAGGTGCAGGATCCGTACAGCCTGCGCTGCCAGCCGCAGGTGATGGGCGCGTGCCTGGACCAGATGCGCCATGCGGCCAACGTGCTGCTGATCGAGGCGAACGCGGTGTCGGACAACCCGCTGATCTTCCCGGATACCGGCGAAGTGCTGTCGGGCGGCAACTTCCACGCGGAACCCGTCGCGTTCGCGGCCGACAACCTCGCGCTGGCCGCGGCTGAAATCGGCGCGCTGGCCGAGCGCCGCATCGCGCTGCTGATCGACGCGACGCTGTCGGGCCTGCCCCCGTTCCTCGTGCGGGACGGCGGCGTGAACTCGGGCTTCATGATCGCCCACGTGACGGCCGCTGCCCTCGCGTCGGAAAACAAGACGCTTGCGCACCCGGCATCGGTCGATTCGCTGCCGACTTCGGCGAACCAGGAAGACCACGTGTCGATGGCGACGTTCGCCGCGCGCAAGCTCGCCGACATCGCGGACAACACGAAGCACATCCTCGCGATCGAACTGCTGGCCGCTGCGCAGGGCGTCGACCTGCGCGCGCCGTATCACACGAGCCCGAAGCTGGCGCCCGTGATGGAAACGATCCGCGGCAAGGTCGCGCACTACGAGCTCGACCACTACTTCGCACCGGACATCGCGGCGATCGCGAAGCTGGTCGGCGAGCGTGCGTTCGCGAAGGTCGCACCGTTCTCGTTCGCATCGGAACAGTAAGCCCATGAGCGCGCCGGTCTACCAGGAGATCAAGGATTTCATCCTGGGCCGCATCCACGCCGGCGAGTGGGAGGAGGGCGACCAGGTGCCGTCCGAGAACGAGCTGGCACGCGAGTTCAAGGTCGCGCGCATGACCGTCAACCGCGCGCTGCGCGAGTTGACGGCCGAGCAGGTGCTCACGCGCATGAAGGGCGCGGGCACCTACGTCGCGCGGCCGAAGTACGAGTCGACCCTGGTTGCGATCCGCAGCATCTCGGAAGAAGTCGGTGCACGTGGGCATGCGTATCACGCCAGCGTGCTCGGTCTCGAGACGATCCGCGCCGACGAGGCGCTCGCCGACGAGATGCAGGTGGCCGTGCGCGCGAAGCTGTTTCATTCGCAGGTGCTGCACTTCGAGAACGACGAGCCGGTGCAGCTCGAAGAACGATGGGTGAATCCGGCGGTCGCGCCGGATTACGCCGAGCAGGATTTCACGAACACGACGCCGAACCTGTACCTGATGCGCGCGGCTCCGCTGCAGCGCGTCGAGTACCGGATCGAAGCGGCGGCCCCGGCGCCGGAGCGGCGCGAGCAGCTGCGGATGGACGACGTCGAACCGTGTCTGGTTTTACATCGGCGCACCTGGTCGCAGGGCGTCGTCGCCTCGGTGGCGAATCTGTGGCATCCCGGCAGCCGTTATCGCTTCACCGGGCATTTCTGATTCCTATTTGAATTTCATTTTCCTTCGGGAGCAGTCGTCATGAACCATCCGAAACACATCGATCCCCGTCTCGATCCGACGCGCACGATCCGCGCGCCGCGCGGCAGCGAGAAGACCTGCAAGACCTGGCTGGCCGAAGCGGCCTACCGGATGATCCAGAACAACCTCGACCCGGAAGTCGCCGAGCATCCGCATGCGCTCGTCGTGTACGGCGGCATCGGCCGCGCGGCGCGCAACTGGGAATGCTACGACCAGATCCTCGCGTCGCTGAAGGATCTCGAAGAGAACGAGACGCTGCTGATCCAGTCGGGCAAGCCGGTCGGTGTGTTCCGTACGCACAAGGATGCACCGCGCGTGCTGCTCGCGAACTCGAACCTCGTGCCGCACTGGGCGAACTGGGATCACTTCCACGAGCTCGACCGCAAGGGCCTGATGATGTACGGCCAGATGACGGCCGGCAGCTGGATCTACATCGGCAGCCAGGGCATCGTTCAGGGTACCTATGAAACGTTCTTCTCGGTCGCGAACCAGCACTTCAACGGCGATCCGTCGGGCCGCTGGATCCTGACGGGCGGCCTGGGCGGCATGGGCGGCGCGCAGCCGCTGGCCGCGACGATGGCCGGGTTCTCGATGATCGCGGTCGAATGCGACGAGACGCGCATCGACTTCCGCCTGAAGACGCGTTACGTCGACAAGAAGGCGACGACGCTCGACGAAGCGCTCGGCATGATCGAGGAAGCGAAGCGCGACGGCAAGCCCGTGTCGATCGGCCTGCTCGGCAACGCAGCCGACGTGTTCCCGGAACTCGTCAAGCGCGGCATCACGCCGGACTGCGTGACCGACCAGACGAGCGCGCACGATCCGATCAACGGCTACCTGCCGCAAGGCTGGACCGTCGCGCAATGGCGCGAAGCGCAGAAGGTCGATCCGCAGAGCATCGTGAAGGTCGCGAAGCAGTCGATGGCCGTCCAGGTGCAGGCGATGCTGGATCTGCAGGAACGCGGCGCGGCGACGCTCGACTACGGCAACAACATCCGCCAGATGGCGCTGGAAATGGGCGTCGAGAACGCGTTCGACTTCCCGGGCTTCGTGCCGGCGTACATCCGTCCGCTGTTCTGCGAAGGCAAGGGCCCGTTCCGCTGGGTTGCGCTGTCGGGCGATCCGGAAGACATCTACAAGACCGACCAGAAGGTGAAGGAGCTGATCCCCGACGATCCGCACCTGCACAACTGGCTCGACATGGCACGTGAGCGCATCGCGTTCCAGGGCCTGCCGGCACGGATCTGCTGGGTTGGCGTGAAGGATCGCTATCGCCTCGGCCAGGCGTTCAACGAGATGGTCAAGAACGGCGAACTGAAGGCCCCGATCGTGATCGGCCGCGACCACCTCGACACGGGTTCGGTCGCGAGCCCGAACCGCGAGACGGAATCGATGAAGGACGGTTCGGACGCAGTCAGCGACTGGCCGCTGCTGAACGCACTGCTGAACACGGCAGGCGGCGCATCGTGGGTGTCGCTGCATCACGGCGGCGGTGTCGGCATGGGCTTCTCGCAGCACTCGGGCGTCGTGATCGTCGCCGACGGTACCGCCGAAGCGCACGAGCGTCTCGGCCGCGTGCTGCTGAACGATCCGGCGACGGGCGTGATGCGCCATGCGGATGCCGGTTACGAACTCGCGCAGCAGACGGCCCGCGAAGCCGGCCTGAAGCTGCCGATGCTCGGCCGCTGAGCATGACGGCGCTCGACCAGGCGCCGGTGAACGCGACGATGATCCGCGCGGCGGATCTCGTCGCGTCGCCGTGGAAGAACGGCGGCGGTGTGACGCGCGAGATCGGCGCGTTCCCACCGGGCGCCGCGCTCGATGCGTTTGCATGGCGCGTGAGCGTCGCGGACGTCGGCACGGCCGGGCCGTTCTCGCGTTTCGACGGCGTCGACCGCACGCTCGTACTGCTGTCCGGTGCGGGCATGACGCTCGCGGAAGCGGGCGGTGTTAGCCACGTGCTCGATACGCCGCTGGCGCGCGCGGATTTCGCGGGCGAGACGGCGATCGATGCGACGCTGCACGACGGCGCGACGCGCGACTTCAACCTGATGACGCGTCGTTCGGCTGCGCGCGGGGCACTCGATGTATGGCGCGCAGGCGCGCACCACATCGAGCGCGCTGATACCGTGCTGCTGTTTTGCGCGGCCGGTGCGGCCGGTGTTGAAATCGACGGCACGCACTACGCACTGGAAGAAATGGACACGCTGCGGCTCGACGGGCCGCAGCGTGCGTTTGACGTCGTCGTGAGCGGGGGCGGCGCGCTGCTTGCCGTATCGCTCGCCATCGGCGAACGAGACTGAACGCATGAAACCGACTGTCTGGCATCACCTGAGGCTGTGTCCGCACGGCCATCCCGACGAGACGATCGACGACGCGGCAATCGCCGTTGACGAAACCGGCACGATCGTCTGGCTCGGCGCGCTGTCCGCGCTGCCGCACGGTTATGCGCACTGGCAGCGCGAGGATCTGCATGGCGCGTGGGTGACGCCGGGCTTCGTCGACTGCCACACGCACCTCGTGTACGGCGGCACGCGTGCCGACGAATTCGCGCAGCGTCTCGCGGGCGTCAGCTACGAGGAAATCGCGCGGCAGGGCGGCGGGATCGTATCGACGGTGCGCGCGACGCGCGCGGCCGACGAGACGGCACTGTTCGTGCAGGCCGCCGCGCGCCTGCAGCCGCTGCTCGCCGAAGGCGTGACCGCGATCGAGATCAAGTCGGGCTACGGGCTCGACCTGGCGAGCGAGCGCAAGATGCTGCGCGTCGCGCGCCAGCTCGGCGAACGTTTCCCGGTCACCGTCTACACGACCTTCCTCGGCGCGCACGCGCTGCCGCCCGAATATGCGGGCCGCGCGGACGCGTATATCGACGAAGTGTGCGACCGGATGCTGCCGGCGCTGGCCGACGAGGGACTCGTCGACGCGGTCGACGTGTTCTGCGAGCGCATCGGCTTTTCGCTCGCGCAGACCGAGCGCGTGTTCGAGGCCGCGACGCGGCGCGGGCTGCCCGTGAAGCTGCATGCGGAGCAACTGTCGAATGCGGGCGGCACGGCGTTGGCCGCGCGCTATCGCGCGCTGTCTGCCGATCACCTCGAATTTCTCGACGAAGCCGGCATCGAGGCAATGAAGGCGGCCGGTACGGTCGCCGTGCTGCTGCCCGGCGCGTACTACTTCATCCGCGAAACCCAACTGCCGCCGATCGAGCTGCTGCGCAAGCACGGCGTGCCGATCGCGCTCGCGACCGATCACAACCCCGGCACGTCGCCGCTCGAATCGCTGCTGCTGACGTTGAATCTCGGCTGCACGCTGTTCCGCATGACGGTGCCCGAGGTGCTGCAGGGCGTGACGCGCCATGCGGCCGCGGCGCTCGGCCGCGCGGATCGCCACGGCGTGCTCGAGGTCGGTCGCCAGGCCGACTTCGCCGTGTGGTCGGTCGGTTCGCTGGCGGAGCTTGCATACTGGATCGGCCGGCCGCTGTGCGAGCAGGTCGTACGCGGCGGGACCACCGTGTTTCGCCGGATGAACGGATGAGTTTTGCATGAGACCGGACCCGGCGCCGAAGCGTGTCGCGGTCCGGTCGATTGCAACGGGGCAGGGGAAGCGCTGATGCGCGAGCCCTGCCGACCGTGGAATGGGACCAGACCCAACGCTGGCGCGTCGATTCTGGTCAATAAGGAATCGCAATGACCGACACCCTGTTGTTCGCGGACCAAGCCTACCTGCCCGATGGCTGGCGCCGCAATGTGCTGCTGCGCTGGGACGCGGCCGGCACGCTGACCGAAGTGACGCCCGACACCGACGCGCCGGCAGGCGTTGCGCGCGCGGCCGGGCCGGTGCTGCCCGGCATGCCGAACCTGCATTCGCACGCATTCCAGCGTGCGATGGCGGGGCTCACCGAATACCGCGCGAATCCCGCCGACAGCTTCTGGAGCTGGCGCGACCTGATGTACCGCTTCGCGCTGAAGATCACGCCCGACGCGCTCGCCGCGATCGCGCGCTGGCTGTATGTCGAGATGCTCAAGTGCGGCTACACGTCGGTGTGCGAATTCCACTACGTGCATCACACGCAGGACGGCTCGCGCTATCCGCAGATCGCGGAGCTCGGCACGCGCGTGGTCGACGCCGCGCGCTCGGCCGGCATCGGCATCACGATGCTGCCCGTGTCGTACCAGTTCGCCGGCTTCGGCAACAAGCCGCCGCGCGACGACCAGCGCCGCTTCATCAACACGCCGGACGGCCTGCTCGAACTGCTCGACGCGATGCGCCGCACGGCGCCCGAGCACGGCGGGCTGCGCTACGGCGTCGCGCCGCACTCGCTGCGCGCGGTGTCCGAGAACGGGCTGCGCGTGCTGCTCGAAGGGCTGCCCGGCGATGCGCCCGTGCATATCCATATCGCCGAACAGACGGCCGAAGTCGACGACTGCGTTCGTGCCTACGGCGCGCGCCCCGTCCAATGGCTGCTGGATCGCTTCGACGTCGATGCGCGCTGGTGCCTCGTGCACGCGACGCACGTCGACGCGGCTGAAACGGCGGCGCTCGCGAAGCGTCGCGCGGTCGCCGGCCTGTGTCTGACGACCGAAGCGAACCTCGGCGACGGTGTGTTCCCGGCCGTCGATTATCTCGCGCAGGGTGGTGTGATCGGCGTCGGCTCGGACAGCCACGCGTCGGTCGACTGGCGCGCCGAGCTGCGCCTGCTCGAATACGGGCAACGGCTCGTGCACCGCGCGCGCAACGTGCTGGCGAGCGACACGCAGGCGCATGTCGCCGACCGCCTGTTCGACGCATCGCTCGCGGGTGGCGCGCAGGCCAGCGGGCGGCGCGTCGGTGCGCTGCGCGAAGGCTGCCGCGCCGACTGGCTCGTGCTCGATCCCGATCATCCGGCGATCGCCGAACACGACAGCGCGTCCTGGCTGTCGGGTATCGTGTTCGCCGAGCATGGCGAGACGCCCGTGCTCGACGTCTACACCGGTGGCGAACGCGTCGTGAGCGGCCGCCGCCATCGCGACGAAGCCGTCGCGTATGCCGACTACCGCGCCGCGCTGGCGCAACTGCTGCGCTGACGCGCGGCAACCGGCGCACGCCATGCGCGTGCGCCGGCAGACCCTTACGGTGATGCCACATGACTGAACAACCGGCTGTATTCACGCTGAAGCAGGGCACGCTGCCGCTGCTGATCTCGATTCCGCACGCAGGCACGCACATCCCCGACGACATCGCCGCGACGATGACGGAAGACGCGCGCTTCGTCGACGATTGCGACTGGCATCTCGAGCGGCTGTACGGATTCGCGGCGGACCTCGGCGCATCGATTCTCGTCCCGTCGCACGCGCGTTACGTCGTCGACCTGAACCGTCCACCCGACAACGAGAACCTGTATCCGGGGCAGGACACGACGGGGCTCGTGCCGGTCGATACGTTCGACAAGGCGCCGCTCTATCCGGCGAACGCGCTGCCCGGCAACGACGAGATCATGCGTCGTCGCGACCGCTACTGGATTCCGTATCACGACGCGCTGCAACGCGAGGTCGCGCGCCTGAAGCGCGAGCATGGCCGCGTGCTCGTGTGGGAAGCGCATTCGATCCGCTCGCACGTGCCGCGCTTCTTCGACGGTCGCCTGCCGGACTTCAACTTCGGCACGTCGAGCGGCGCGAGTGCCGCGCCCGGTCTCGCGGAGGCGCTGGCCGCGGCCGTGCTCGAGCACGGCGGTTATACGGCCGTCGCGAACGGGCGCTTCAAGGGCGGCTACATTACGCGTCACTACGGTGTGCCCGATACCGGCGTCGAAGCCGTGCAGCTCGAGCTGTCGCAGATCACCTACATGGAAGAGACGCGCCCGTACGCCTACGACGAAGCCCGTGCAGCGCGGATTGTGCCGCTGCTGCAGACGCTCGTCGAAACCGCGCTCACGCATCGCTGAGCGCGAGCCGCCCGCGTGCGGCGGCGCGGCGAAATAGTGGGTGGCAGCCCGTCGGCGTGCAGCGCGCGACCCGACGCAATGCACAACACGGCATCGATCCCGGCGATCGATGCCGTTTTTTTTCGTCTGATCGATGTCGTCATCGATACCTGAAAATTTGACGCAATTTTTAGGTGATATAAGCTGAATGTCAGGGAGTCGTCACGCGCGTACCGGCGGCGAGGCCACGGCCACGCCGCACCGGAATCCGTCGCGAGATACCTTGCCGACGTGTCGCCGCGAGGCCTTGCCGCATGCGCTTGATCGCGACACGTGTCCTGCATCCATCAGTCAGTCGAGTACGATCGTGAAAGCCGCCAGCCCTTCGATACGCCGGACGCGAAGTCCGTCGGCGGGCGCGCCGCCTCAGGCCGGGTCGATCCGGCATGCTGAACGCGGCACGCGTGCCGCCCCTTTGAGCGAGCCTCGTTTCTTCGCCATGTCCCATCGCGGCCTGCGCCGCTTCAATCTCGTGACCGCGCACGTGTTCAGCGCGGTGCAGTGCGACGGCAGCGCATCGTTGTTGCCCTAGCGTCCTTTTCCGCTTTCGTCCCGGTTCGCACCGCCTGTTGCCGCATCGTCCGCGCGGCGGGATCGCGCCTGCACACGCGCTGCGTGGTTGTGCAGGCGTGGGGCGCAATCGCGGATCTTCATCGTCCCGCGCGCGGGCGTGCCGCGCGCCATTACAGGAGAGACGTCCATGCGTGCGCGCCCGATCGTAGCCGTCACCGCCGACCGCATCTTGCGCGGTGCGCATCCGAATCACACGGCGGGCGAGAAGTACCTGGCCGCGCTCGTCGACGGCGCCGGCGCGCTTGCGTTCGTGCTGCCCGCGCTTGGCGCGCGCCAGCCGGCCGACACGATCGTCGCGGCGGTCGACGGGCTGCTGTTTACCGGCAGCTACTCGAACGTCGAGCCGCATCATTACGGCGGTGACGCGAGCGCGCCCGACACGCTGCACGATCCCGCGCGCGATGCGACCGCGCTGCCGCTGATCCGCGCGGCGATCGAGGCCGGCGTGCCCGTGCTCGCGATCTGCCGCGGCATGCAGGAGCTGAACGTCGCCTACGGCGGCACGCTGCATCAGCGGCTACATGCGACCAACGGTTTCGACGACCATCGCGAACGGCCGGCCGATCCGCTCGAACGGCAGTACGGCCCTGCGCACGTCGTGCAGCTCGCGCCGGGCGGCCTGCTGCAGCGGGTCGCGCGCGGCGCGCACGAAGCGACGGTCAATTCGCTGCACGACCAGGGCATCGCACGCCTCGGCGCGGGGCTCACCGTCGAAGCCAGCGCGCCCGACGGACTGGTCGAGGCCATCAGCGTGCGCGGCGCGCGCGCGTTCGCGCTCGGCGTGCAGTGGCATCCCGAATGGCGCTTCGCGGAACAGCCGCTGTCGCGCGACATCTTCGCGGCATTCGGCGCGGCGTGCCGCGCGCGCATGACGCACCGCATTCATGCGGCGGGCGGCGACATGCCGTCGCCCGCCGCATCCGACGTCGACTGAAAGAGGCCGATCATGCAACCCGAACTGAGCGAATTCCTGCGACAGCACCGCATCACCGAGGTCGAGGCGATCATTCCCGACATGGCCGGCATCGCGCGCGGCAAGATCATTCCGCGCAACAAGTTCGAATCGGGCGAATCGATGCGCCTGCCGCAGGCCGTGATGGTGCAGACCGTCACCGGCGACTATCCGGAGGACGGCACGCTGACCGGCGTGACTGATCCCGACATGGTGTGCGTGCCCGATCCCGCGACGATCTGCCTGATTCCGTGGGCCGTCGATCCGACCGCGCAGGTGATCCACGACTGCGTGCATTTCGACGGCTCGCCAGTCGAGATCTCGCCGCGCTACGTGCTGCGCCACGTGCTCGACCTGTACAAGGCGAAGGGCTGGAAGCCCGTGGTCGCGCCCGAGCTCGAGTTCTATCTCGTCGACACGAACGCCGATCCGGACTTGCCGCTGCGTCCGCCGGTCGGCCGCACGGGGCGTGCGGAGACCGGCCGCCAGTCGTATTCGATCGAGGCCGTCAACGAGTTCGATCCGCTGTTCGAGGATATCTACGAGTACTGCGACATGCAGGGCCTCGATATCGAGACGCTGATCCACGAAGTCGGCGCCGCGCAGATGGAGATCAACTTCGTGCACGGCGATGCGCTGCCGCTGGCCGACCAGGTGTTCCTGTTCAAGCGCACGGTGCGCGAGGCCGCGCTGCGTCACAACATGTACGCGACGTTCATGGCCAAGCCGATGGAAGGCGAGCCGGGGTCCGCGATGCACATCCACCAGAGCCTCGCGGATCTGCACACGGGGCGCAACCTGTTCGCCGAAGAAGACGGCGTCGTGTCGCCGTTGTTCCGCAGCTATCTCGCCGGCTTGCAGAAATACACGCCGGCGCTGATGCCGATCTTCGCGCCGTACATCAACTCGTACCGCCGGCTGTCGCGCTTCATGGCCGCGCCGATCAACGTGCAGTGGGGTTACGACAACCGCACGGTCGGCTTCCGCATCCCGCAGTCGAGCCCGGTGGCGCGACGCATCGAGAACCGGATTCCCGGCGTCGACTGCAACCCGTACCTCGCGTTCGCGGCGACGCTCGCGGCCGGTTATCTCGGCATGACGCAGCAGCTCGCGCCGACCGAGCCGATCGCATCGGACGGCTACGACCTGCCGTACCAGCTGCCGCGCAACCTAGAGGAGGGCATTTCGCTGATGGCCGCGTGCGAGCCGCTCGCCGGCATCCTCGGCGACAAGTTCGTGAAGGCCTATCTGGCGCTGAAGGAAACCGAATACGAAGCGTTCTTCCGCGTGATCAGCTCGTGGGAGCGCAGGCATCTGCTGCTGCACGTATGAGTGCGGCACTGTTATCCGGAGAAAACATGATCGATCGAAACGAAGCCTTCTCGCCGCGGCCGGCCGCGCACTCGACCGCCGAATACCGTGCACTCGACGCCGCACACCACATCCATCCGTTCTCGGACATGGGCGCACTGAACCGCGCGGGAAGCCGCGTGATCGTGAAGGCCGACGGCGTCTACCTGTGGGACTCGGACGGCAACAAGGTCATCGACGGGATGGCCGGCCTGTGGTGCGTGAACGTCGGCTACGGCCGCAAGGAACTCGCCGATGCCGCGTATCGTCAGCTGCAGGAGCTGCCGTTCTACAACACGTTCTTCAAGACGACGCACCCGCCGGTGATCGAACTGTCGGCGATGCTCGCGGAAGTGACGCCCGCCGGCTTCAACCACTTCTTCTACTGCAATAGCGGCTCGGAAGGCAACGACACCGTGCTGCGCCTCGTGCACCAGTACTGGCGCGTGCAGGGCAAGCCGCAGAAGAAGTTCGTGATTTCGCGCAAGAACGGTTATCACGGCTCGACGATCGCCGGCGGCACGCTCGGCGGGATGGGCTACATGCACGAGCAGATGCCGTCGAAGGTCGAGCACATCGTGCATATCGATCAACCGTATTTCTTCGGCGAAGCGCAGCCGGGCGACACGCCGGAAGCGTTCGGTCTCGCGCGTGCGCAGCAACTCGAAGCGAAGATTCTCGAGCTCGGCGCGGAGAACGTTGCCGCGTTCATCGGCGAGCCGTTCCAGGGCGCGGGCGGCGTGATCTTCCCGCCGTCGACGTACTGGCCGGAAATCCAGCGGATCTGCCGCAAGTACGACATCCTGCTCGTCGCCGACGAGGTGATCGGCGGGTTCGGCCGCACCGGCGAATGGTTCGCGCACCAGCACTTCGGCTTCGAGCCGGATCTGATCACGATGGCGAAGGGCCTCACGTCGGGTTATGTGCCGATGGGGGCGGTCGGCATTCACGAGCGTGTTGCACGCCCGATCATCGACAACGGCGAATTCAACCACGGGCTCACGTACTCGGGTCACCCGGTCGCCGCGGCCGTCGCGGTCGCGAACCTGAAGCTGCTGCGCGACGAAGGGATCGTCGAGCGCGTGAAGAACGACATCGGGCCGTATTTCCAGCGCCGTCTGCGCGACGCGCTGGGCGGTCATCCGATCGTCGGGGAGATTGCGGGGACGGGGCTGGTCGCAGGCGTTCAGCTTGCACGTGACCGGGATCGGCGCGAGCGGTTCGGCGCGGCCGTGGATATCGGCACGATCTGCCGCGACTTCTGCTTCAACGGCAACCTGATCATGCGCGCGACCGGCGACCGGATGCTGCTGTCGCCGCCGCTCGTGATCCGTGAGACGGAGGTCGACGAGATCGTCGACAAGGCGCGGCGCGCGTTCGATGCGACGGCGGAGCGGGTGGGGTAGTCGAGCAATGCTTGACCGGGCGCTCGTGTAGTCACGATCGTGGGGCAGCACGTTGCGTCGCGCTCGAACGAGGTTTGGGCGAGTTTCGCTGGACTGGACAGGAGGCGTTCGGATCGCGGGCGACCCGTGCGGAGCATGTCCGCCGTGATCGGGCCAATGCCGTGATCGGCCCGATCACGGGAAAGGAATGGATGTCGCTTCGCTGCGAAACGGCGGCGGGGCGAGATTACGCGTGCGCGAATCGCTGCCGCTCGAAGTTCATGATGAGCGCTACCGAAGAGGCAATGTCCAACGTGCCCGTTTCCACGATGAGATCGGGTGCAGTCGGTACTTCGTATGGATCCGAGATGCCGGTAAATTGCGTCGTCTGGCCCGTGATCGCCTTTTCATAGAGGCGCTTCGGATCACGTGCGGAACAGGTTGCAATATCGGTTTTCAGATAGATCTCGACGAATCGATCGGCACCGATGATTTGTCGTGCCCGCTGCCGATCGGCCTCGTAAGGCGAGATCAGCGCGACGATTACCGTAAACCCCTGATTGTTGAGCAGTTTCGCCATTTCGGCGGTGCGACGACAGTTCTCGGTACGGTCTTCGCGCGTGAAGCCGAGATCTGGCGAGACGCCTGCGCGCAATTCGTCCCCGTCGAGAATGCATGTCGGAACATTGCGGGCACGCAACTGCCTGGCAATTTCGTGCGAAAGGGTTGACTTGCCGGCGCCGCTCAGACCGGTAAGCCACAGGGTGTAATCGTTCTTCTCTGGTGACATGGGGACATTGGTTCTATCGCCAGCTTACCATCGCAAGTCATTCTTTCCGTGCCGTAAATGCGATGACGATTCGGCTGGCTGTTATATGGTGCAACGATTCTATTCATCCGAATACCTACAAATGTTACATAAGAATTACCGAAAATTACAGTGGCAGTTTTCTTACTTTCATATTGAAGGCTCGGCGGCGACTTGTATGAAACGTCCGAGTTTTGTGCAGGTTCCGGTGCCGAATCGGTCGATAGTACCGACATGACAGTGCTTGATTGGCGAAGGAATAGGGTATTTTGCAATTGACAGTCTATTCGTCTGATTTTTATCGCCGATAACAAGCTATTGGTATTGGAAGAATCAGATGGCGTCAATGGGTAATTGTTTGAGGGAGGACGTTCCCGCGGAGGATTTTAATTTGTAGTACTGAGTTATTCTTGGAAAACCACGTAGTTCGAGCCGGGGGCGCTGCGTCGCCGCCAGCGTCCTGCAGATCAGAAACAGGGGAGACCCGAGGCAGCAGCGAACCGGCTGACTGAGTTCGAAGTAGCGGATCCGTGTCGGGTGATGCCGCTATCGGAGGGGGGGCGAAGCAGCCGACGTGAAGTTCGGCGCGCCAAAACGAAAAGGGCCTGCGTCGTGAGACGCAGGCCCTTGAATTCTTTGGTGGGCGGTACTGGGATCGAACCAGTGACCCCTGCCGTGTGAAGGCAGTGCTCTACCGCTGAGCTAACCGCCCAAAGAAGCTGAAATTATGTCAGAGCTTTTGGGGTTCGTAAAGCCCTTTCTGCAAATTTTTTTCAGGTCCGCGCAACGATCGGTCAGCCGGCCGCCGACGGCTCGACGAGATCGAGGATCGATCCGTCACGCTTGAGCGTCGCGAGCACGATGCTCGAGTTGATCGACATCACGCCCGCCGCGCGGTGCAGCCGATTGATCACGAAGTCCGAGTAGTGATCGAGATCGCGTGCACGAACCGTCAGCACGTAGTTCGATCCGCCGGTCACGATCTGCGCCGCGATGACTTCCGGCCACTGCTGGATCGCCTCCACGAACCTGTCGTGCCACTCGGGTACGTCCGGGCGCATCGACACATGCACGAGCGCCTCGAACGCGACGCCGACCTTCTTCGGATCGATCGTGCAGCGATACCCCGAAATGGCGCCGCGCTCCTCCAGCAGCTTTACACGCCGCAGGCACGCCGACGGTGACAGCGCGACCGCGTTCGCGAGGTCCTGATTGCTGATGCGTCCGTCACCCTCGAGGTGCCGGAGGATCCTCATGTCGGTTCGATCCAGGGTCATTTCGCAGAATCCGGTGAATTCAGAGATAACAACCGCAGACTCTACTTCAATCCGGCCGGTTCGTCATCGAAAAGTGAAGCTCATTCTATTTCGACCTCGATAACATGCGCTCCATGCCTCGACCGCACGGCCTGACGCGACGTGATGCCGCCGGTCGCGCCGCCGCCTTCAACTCCTACCGTCACTCCGCCATGTACGAACACATTCCCGCCTATCCGGGTGATCCGATCCTGTCGCTGTTCCAGGCGTTCCAGCAGGATGCGCATCCGCGCAAGGTCAACCTGAGCATCGGTCTCTGCTACGACGAAGCGGGCCGGATTCCGGTGCTCGACAGCACGCGCATCGCGGCCGAGCGTTTGCGCGAAGCCGGTGCGCCGCACACGTATCTGCCGATGGAAGGGCTCGCCGCATATCGGCAGGGCGTGCAGCGGCTCGTGTTCGGCGCCGATTGCGCCGCACTCGCGGAAGGGCGCATCGCGACGCTGCAGACGCTCGGCGGCTCGGGCGCGATCCGGCTCGGCGCGGAATTCGTGAAGCGCTATTTCCCCGACAGTGCGATCTGGATCAGCGACCCGACGTGGGACAACCATCGCGTGATTTTCTCGGCGGCCGGCCTCGACGTGCATACGTATCCGTACTACGACGAAGCGCGCAACGACATTCGCGTCGACGCATTGCTCGCGACGCTCGACGCGTTGCCGGCACGCAGCGTCGTACTGCTGCAGCCGTGCTGTCACAACCCGACGGGGCTCGACCTGGGCCGCGACGCATGGCGCGAGGTGATCGACGTGCTCGTGCGGCGCGGGCTGATCCCGTTCCTCGACATGGCGTACCAGGGTTTCGGCGACGGTCTCGCCGACGACGCATGGGCCGTGCGCGCGATCGTCGATGCGGGCCTGCCCGCGATCGTCGGCAACTCGTTCTCGAAGAATTTCTCGCTGTACGGCGAGCGCGTCGGTGGATTGTCGATCGTCTGCGCGAACGCGGGCGAGGCCGCGACGGTGCTGAGCCAGTTGCAGGCCGGCGTGCGCCGCACCTATTCGAGCCCGCCGCTGTTCGGTGCGCAACTCGTGGCGACGGTGCTGAACGACGACGCGCTGTGTGCGCAGTGGGAAGACGAGGTCGGGCAGATCCGCACGCGCATCAAGCGGATGCGCAGCGAGCTGAAGGCGCGGCTCGATGCGCGCCTGCCGGGCCGTGCGTTCGATGCGCTCGTCGCGCAGCGCGGGATGTTCAGCTACACGGGCATCGCCGCGGCCGACGTCGATCGGCTGCGTGCGTTGCACAGCGTCTATCTGCTGCGTTCGGGCCGCATGTGCATCGCGGGCCTGAACGACGCAAACCTCGACGCCGTGGCGAACGCGCTTGCCGATGTGCTTGGCGGCGCGTCGCGGCAGGCTGCTTGAGCTTCCCGTTCCCGATCCAAAGGAGGACACGATGGCAGAAACGATCCCGGTCGACTTGCCGCAACTCGCGCAACCGTTCTCGTGGGCGACCCGCGCGGGCGGGCTGATGTTTACCGGTCACGGGCCGGTTGACGCATCCGGCGCGATCGCCGGCGACACGATGGCCGAGCAGGCGCGCATCACGCTCGCGAATCTCGCGAAAGCCGTCGCGGCGGCCGGCGCGACGATGGACGATGTCGCGCAGGTGCTCGTCTACCTGTCCGACGTGAAGGCGATGCCCGAATTCGACGCCGAATACCGGCGCCATTTTCGCGAGCCTTATCCGAACCGCACGTGTGTCGGCGTGCAGGGTTTCGCGCATCCGGCGATGCGTGTCGAGCTCGTCGCGTACGTCGCGCTGCCGGCAGCGCGCACCTAGCAGGAACGCCGCGTGACGCGGCGTGTATTAATCACCACCATCAAGAACCGAGAAAAGGACTGGAGGAGAACATGAAGAGAATCCATCGATTCGCACTGCCAATGATGGCGGGTGCGCTTGCCGCGAGCGGTGCGATGGCGCAGAGCAGCGTGACGTTGTACGGGATCGTCGATCAAAGCATCCGCTATACGACGCATGCCGACGCGTCGAACGACGCCAGCGTGCAGATGACCAATGGCGCGATCACGAACAGCCGCTGGGGGCTGAAGGGCAGCGAAGCGCTCGGCGGCGGGCTGAAGGCGATCTTCCAGCTGGAGAGCGGTTTCGAGCCGCAAAACGGGCAGCTCGACGGCGCGTTGTTCGGCCGCTACGCGTATGTCGGTCTCGCGAGCGACTGGGGCACCGTGAAGCTCGGCCGCCAGGCGACCGAGGCGTTCAACCTGTTCGGCGATCTCGATCCGCTGACGGTCGGCAACTACACGGCCAACATGTGGCCGTACTTCCTCACGCAAGGCCGCGCGAGCAACGCCGTCAGCTACGACGGCACGTTCGGCGGGCTGAACGTCGGCGCGAGCTACGGCTTCGGCGGCGTCGCGGGCAGCCTCGGCGCGAATGCATACTGGGGCACGCACGTGTCGTATACGCAGGGCGGGCTGATGGTCGGCGCGACGTACCAGCAGGTGCGCGACCTGAACAGCCGCGCGCAGCAGGCATGGGGCGCGGGCGCGCGCTACGCGTTCGGCGCGGCGACGCTGTACGCGGGTTATCTCGGCGGCATCGACCGCTCGGGCGTGCTGGATGAGGCGCTGCTGAACGCGCCCGGCCGCCAGGTGACCTACGGTTCGTTCGCGGAAAACCCGCGCCGCGACGCGATCTTCTACACGGGCGCGAGCGTCAAGGTCACACCGGCCGTGTCGGTGACGGGCGTTGCGTATTACGACGACATCCGCAACGTCAACGGGGTCGCCGGCAACGGCGGCAAGCGCTATACGGGCGTGATCGAGGCGGAATACGCGTTGTCGAAGGCGACGCAGGTCTACGCGACGGTCGACTACAACCGCGTAACCGGCGGCGCGTTCACCGAAATGCCCGGACGCGGCAACCAGACGGGCGTCGCGGCCGGCCTGCGCCACATGTTCTGAGCGCACGGCGCGCGGTGGCCGGCCGGACCGGCGCCGTGCCGCGCGCCATCGACGCTTCGACCAGACAATCGCTTTCGTACGAGGTCATTCAATGCAACCTGAAGGGCAATTCCAGCATATCGCGGCGCGCGAGCAAGGCCTGCGCCGCACGCTTTCCGCGCGGCAAATGGCGATGATCGCGATCGGCGGTGCCATCGGCACCGGTCTCTTTCTCGGCAGCGGCTTCGCGATCGGCTTCGCGGGCCCGAGCGTGCTCGTCAGCTACGCGATCGGCGCGTTCATCTCGCTGCTGCTGATGGGCTGTCTCGCCGAGATGACGGTCGCGCACCCGACCTCCGGTTCGTTCGGCGCATACGCCGAACATTACGTGAGTCCGTGGGCCGGGTTCCTCGTGCGTTACGCATACTGGGCGTGCATCGTGCTCGCGGTCGGCACCGAGGTCACCGCGATCGCGCTGTACATGAAGTATTGGTTGCCCGGTGTGCCGGGCTGGCTGTGGATCGTCGGTTTCTCGGCACTGCTGGTGTTCATCAACGCACGCAGCGTCGACGTGTTCGGCGCGGTCGAATACGGCTTCTCGGTCGTGAAGATCGCGGCGATCGTCGGCTTCATCGTGCTCGGCGCGTATGTCGTGTTCGGCAATCCGGCGCTGGTCGGCGACGGCGCGGCGCGCGCGGGCTTCCACCATTACACGGATCACGGCGGCTTCTTTCCGAAGGGCATGTGGGGGACGTGGGTCGCGGTGATCGTGTCGATCTTCAGCTACCTGAGCATCGAGATGATCGCGGTCGCGGCCGGCGAAGCGGAGGATCCCGAGCGCGCGGTCACGCGTGCGTTCCGCTCGACGATCGTGCGGCTCGTGCTGTTCTACCTCGTCACGCTCGCGCTGATGCTCGCGATCGTCCCGTGGACGGCGGCGGGGCGCGACGAGAGCCCGTTCGTGAAGGTGATGGAGGCGATCCACCTGCCGGGCGCGGCCGGGCTGATCAACTTCGTCGTGCTGATCGCCGCGCTGTCCGCGATGAACAGCCAGATCTACATCACGACGCGGATGATGTTCAGCCTGTCGCGCGCGGGGCATGCGCCGAAGGCGCTCGGCGAAGTGAACGCGCGCGGCGTGCCGTTCGGCGCGCTGATGCTGTCGACGCTTGGCATCGCGCTCGCGACGGTGCTGAGCGTGCTGTATCCGGACACCTCGTTCACGATCATGATGGCGGTATCGATGTTCGGCGCGCTGTTCACGTGGATGATGATCTTCGTCACGCACTACTGCTTCCGGCGACGTCGCGCGGCGCTCGGCCTGCCGGCGCCCGCGTTCCGGATGCGCGGCTTCCCGCTGCTGACGCTGCTCGGTGCGGGCCTGATGCTCGCGGTGATGGTCACGACTTACTTCACGGCCGAGTTCCACATGACGCTGATCTTCGGCATTCCGTTCCTGGTTGCGCTGTCGATCGTGTACGCGGTCTGGTATCGGCGCGCGCAGCCGGCGCTCCAGCCGGAAGCGAAGTAGCCGGCGTGCCGCGTCAGCCCGCGAGCGCGGGCAGCGCGTCGATCGACGCACGCACGTAGTCGGCGAAGCGCAGCGCAACCGGTTCGGCGGTGCCGCTGCGCTTCAGCGCGAGCGTGCGCGATTCGAGCGACGCATCCTTCAGCGGCCGGAACGCGAGCCGGTCGCTCTTCACCTGCTGCAGCACGCGCGGCACCAGCGCGACGCCCATCCCGAACTCGATCATCGACAGGATCGTCTGCCACAGCCTCGCTTCGTGACGGATCAGCGGGCTGAATCCGGCGTTCACGCACTGCGCGATGATCAGGTCGTGATAGTGCGGCGCCGCTTCGCGCGGAAACAGGATGAACGGTTCCGCCGCGAGCGCGGCGAGCGCGACCTGCTTGCGACGCGCGAGCGGATGCGCGGCCGGCAGGCAGCAGACGAACGGTTCCACGTAGACGGGTGCCGATTCGACCTCGGGCGGGAAATGGCCCCAGTGCGCATAACCGAGATCGATCTGGCCGCGCTGGATCGCCTGCACCTGCGCGTGCGTATTCATCTCGCTCAGCACGACCTCGACGCCCGGGTAGTCGGCCTCGAAGCGTCGCACCGCATCGGGCAGCCCGCGATACAGCATCGAATGGACGAAGCCGATCCGCAGCCGGCCCGCGAGACCCGACGCGGAACGCACCGTCAGGCGCTCGGCCTCGGCCGCCTGCAGCAACAGCCGGCGCGCCTCGCCGAGCAGCACCTCGCCCGCGTTGGTCAGCGCGACGGTCTTGTTGGTGCGCGAGAAGAGCTGCACGCCGAGCGCGTCCTCGAACTTGCGGATGTCGAAACTCAGCGCCGGCTGCGAGATGAACAGGCGCTTCGCCGCGCGCCCGAAATGCAGCTCTTCGGCGACCGCCACGAAGTAGCGCAACTGCCTCAGTTCCATGGTGTCTCCTCCCGGCGTCGGCATCGATAAGCGATATCTATCGTACCGGATAAATCCTGTATTGGACGCTTATCGATCGCGCGCCTACGCTCTGCGAAAGGCTTTGCACAGGGCCGGCCGCGGCGCCAGGTCCGGCCGACGTGCAGGCAACCCAGGAGACGCACGCATGAACGACACCGCTCGCACGCCGGACGCCGGCGCATCCAATATCCCCGACAGCCGGGGCACCAATTTCTTCATCGCCGATCCCGACCTCGGTGCGCTGCTGAAGCTGCATCTCGGCGATGCGCACTATGCGGAACTCGAGCCGCGGCTGCGCGCGCTCGGCGCGCGCGTGTCGGGCGAGCTCGACGAGTGGGCATCGCGCGCGGACAAGCACCCGCCCGTGCTCGAGCACCGCAACCGGCGCGGCGAGGCCGTGCAGCGGATCGACAAGGATCCCGCGTATGTCGCGCTCGAACGCGTCGCGTATTCGGAGCTCGGGCTCGCGTCGCTGAGCCACGGGCCCGAATCGGGGCCGCCGCTCGTCAAGTACGCGCTGACGTTCCTGTTCGTGCAGGCGGAATTCGGGCTGTGCTGCCCGGTCAGCATGACCGATTCGCTGACGCGCACGCTGCGCCGCTTCGGCGATCCGGCGCTCGTCGAACGTTACCTCCCGATGCTCGCGTCACGCGACTTCGACACGCTGTATCAGGGCGCGATGTTCATGACCGAGCAGGCGGCCGGCTCCGACGTCGGCCGCATCGCGACGCGCGCGGCGCGCGAGACCGATGCGCACGGCGAGACCGTATGGCGCCTGACCGGCGACAAGTGGTTCTGCTCGAACGCGGATGCCGATCTCGCGATGGTGCTCGCGCGCCCCGACGGCGCGCCGGACGGCATCAAGGGTCTCGCGCTGTTCCTGCTGCCGAAGACGCTGCCGGACGGCACGCGCAACCGCTACCGGATCGTGCGATTGAAGGACAAGCTCGGCAGCCGTTCGATGGCGAGCGGCGAGATCGCGCTCGAAGGCGCGCAGGCCTACCTGATCGGCGAGATCGGCCGCGGTTTTCACCAGATGGCCGACATGATCAACATGTCGCGGCTGTCGAACGGTGTGCGCGCGGCGGGGCTGATGCGGCGCGCGCTGAACGAAGCGCTGCACGTCGCCGCGCACCGCGACGCGTTCGGCCGCAAGCTGATCGAGATGCCGCTGATGCAGCGCCAGTTGATGAAGATGCTGCTGCCGGCCGAAGCCGCACGCGCGATGTTCATGCAGATCGCGCTGCTGCTGCCGCAGGCCGATGCGGGCGACGAGCAGGCCGCGCGCTGCGTGCGGATCCTGACGCCGCTGATCAAGTTCCGCGCGTGCCGCGATGCGCGCCGCGTGACGGGCGATGCGATGGAGGTGCGCGGCGGCACCGGCTACATCGAGGAATGGAGCGACGCGCGGATCGTGCGCGATGCGCATCTCGGTTCGATCTGGGAAGGCACGAGCAACATCGTCGCGCTCGACGTCGCGCGGGCCGCGCAGCGCGAGCATGCGCTCGACGCGCTACGCGCGTTCCTCGGCGACCGGCTCGGCGCGGCGCCGCTGCCCGATGCGAGCCGCGCGGCGTTGCGACGCATTCTCGCGCGCGCATGCGACGCGCTCGCGCGGGTCGCGGACGCAGGCGACGACTCACGCGTGCGGCAGGCTGCATCCGCGCTGTATTACGCGAGCGCGGCCGTGCTGATGGCCTGCGAGGGCGTGCGGCTCGCGCCGGATTTCCGGCGTCTTGCGCTCGCGCACCTGGTCGTGCGCCACAAGCTGCTGCCGGTCGATCCGCTCGCGCCGGCGTCGCGCGACGACGAATCGGCCGCGTTCGACGCGCTGCTGCGCGGCACGCCGATCTCGCTCGACATGGCGCTCGACCTGCTGCCGGAGGTCGAGCGATGAACGCGACGCGTGGTGCACTGGACGGCCTGAAGGTCGTCGACCTGAGCCGCGTGCTCGGTGGCCCGTACTGCACGCAGGCGCTCGCCGACCACGGCGCTACGGTGATCAAGATCGAGCCGCCGGACGGCGACGAGACGCGCGGCTGGGGGCCGCCGTTCCTCGGCGATACCGCGTGGTACTTCGCGGGCGTCAACCGCAACAAGGAAGGGCTCGCGCTCGACCTGTCGCGCGACGAAGGGCGCGCGATCCTGTGGCGCCTGCTCGATGAGGCCGACGTACTCGTCGAGAACTTCAAGCCCGGCACGCTCGCGCGCTGGGGGATGGACTATGCGCGCGACCTGCAGCCGCGCTTCCCGTGGCTGATCCACTGCGCGGTGACGGGCTTCGGCGCGGACGGTCCGCTCGGCGGGCTGCCCGGCTACGACGCGGTGATCCAGGCGATGGCGGGGCTGATGAGCGTGAACGGCGAGCGCGATGGCGACGCGACGCGGATCGGCCTGCCGATCGTCGACATGGTCACGGGGCTCAACGCGCTCGCCGGCATCCTGCTGGCACTCGCGGAGCGCGAGAAGAGCGGGCGCGGGCAGTCGGTCGACATCGCGCTGTACGACTGCGGCGTGTCGCTGCTGCATCCGCACCTGCCGAACTTCTTCGGCTCGGGGCGCGTTCCGGAGCGCAGCGGTAACGCGCATCCGAACATCGCGCCGTACGACAGCTACCGCACGGCGACCGTGCCGATCTTCCTCGCGGTCGGCAACGACCGGCAGTTCGCACGGCTCGTCGCGCATCTCGGCGCGCCGGCGCTCGCGGGCGATCCGCGCTTCGTCGACAACCGCAGCCGCTGCGCGCACCGCCCCGAGCTGAAGGCCGAACTGGAAGCGCGGCTCGCCGCGCACGCATGCGAGCCGCTCGCGCGCGACCTGATGGCGGCCGGTGTGCCGTGCGGGCCGGTGCGCACGGTGGCCGACGTCGCGCACGATCCGCATGCGCTGCACCGGAACCTGTTCGTCGAGATCGGCGCGTATCGCGGCACCGCGTCGCCGGTGAAGCTGTCGCGTACGCCGGCCACCTATCGTTCGCCGCCGCCCGCGCTCGGCCGCGATACGCGCGCGGTGCTCGACCGGCTCGGCGTCGATCGCGCGCTCCAGCAGCAACTGCTCGATGCCGGCGTGCTGAAAACGGCGCCCGACCAGGTACCCCCCGACTGACACAACGCCGCCGGCCGGCGGCGTCATGCCGGCCACCCGGGAAAGGCGCGCGACAGTCGCGCCCCCGACCACAAACCTGGAGACATCGATGAGCCGTCCGTTATCCCCGCCCGCCGCGCCACTGCGGCCCGGCCGCGCCGCCTTCGCGGCGTTCGTCGGCACCACGATCGAGTGGTACGACTTCTACATCTACGGCACGGCCGCGGCGCTCGTGTTCGGCAAGGTGTTCTTTTCGAGCACGATGGATCCCGGCGTCGCGACGCTGCTCGCATTCGTCACGTTCTGGGCCGGCTTCGCCGCGCGGCCGCTCGGCGGGATCGTGTTCGGGCATCTCGGCGATCGCGTCGGCCGCAAGACCGCGCTCGTGATCACGCTGGTGATGATGGGTCTCGCGACGACCGGCATCGGCCTGCTGCCCGGTTATGCGCAGATCGGGGTATGGGCGCCGGCCGGCCTCGTCGTGCTGCGCGTGCTGCAGGGCATCGCGGTCGGCGGCGAGTGGGGCGGCGCGGTGCTGATCGCGAGCGAGAACGCGCCGAAGCATCGCAGCATCCTGTATGCGGCGTTCGCGCAGCAGGGCTCGCCCACCGGCAACCTGCTGGCGACGGCCGCGTTCTTCGCGCTGAGCGCGCTGCCGACGCCGTCCTTCCTGATGTGGGGCTGGCGCATTCCGTTCCTGCTGTCGGCCGTGCTCGTGATCATCGGCATGGTGATCCGGCTGAGGCTCGAGGAGTCGGCCGACATGCAGCGCGTGCTCGCCCGCAAGCGCACGGTGAAGCTGCCGCTGCGCGACGTCGTGCGCGATCACTGGGTGGTCGTGCTGCTCGCGGCCGGCACGCTGCCGGTGATCAACGTCACGTACTTCCGCAGCACGTTCGCGCTGTCGTGGGCGACGAAGGAGCTCGGCTATGCGCAGGGCACGTTTCTCGGCATCCTGTCGATCTCGCTCGTCGTGCAGTTCCTGCTGCAGCCGGTCGGCGCGTGGTTCGTGTCGAAGGTCGACATGCGTCGCGCGATGTGCTGGATCCTGATTCCGGAGATCGTGCTGATGCCGGTGATGTTCCACGCGCTCGCGACGCGTTCGTACTGGGTTGCCGTCGCGGGCATGTGCATCTCGACGATTCCGTCGGCGATGTTCTACGGTGCGGTCGGCGGCGTGCTCGCGCGCGTGTTTCCGGCGAACATTCGTTATACGGGCCTGTCGCTCGCGTATCAACTGAGCGCGCTGGTCGTCGGCGGCGGCACGCCCGTGCTGGCACAGGCGATCCTCAATTCGACGGGCAGCATCGTCGGCGTCGCGGTCGCGTCGGGGCTTTACGCGCTCGTGTCGCTCGTCTGCATGTTGGCGCTGCTGAACCGCACCGGGTACCGCGCGGACGAACTGTCGACGGCCGAGCGCAGCGACGCGGCGGAATGGGGCGCCGAAGCCGAAAGTGCCGACAACGCGAGCGGCGGGGCGGAAGCGCCCGGCGACGCTGGCGCGCTGAAACCGGCCGGTTGAACCGCGCGAGCGCCGCAGCCGGAGAGGCGCGATCGCATCGATCGCACCTCCGCAAAAGAAAACGGCACCGTGCGATACACGGTGCCGCTTTCTCCGGAGCGCGCGACAGGCAGGCTGCCGGCCATGCGCATTACATCATCAGCCTTCCGTCGGCGGCACGTAGCCGGACGCCTGGTCCGCGCCGTCGCCGAAGAAGTATTTCTCGGTCTGCTTCATCAGATACTGGCGCGCGCGCGGGTCGGCCATGTTCAGGCGGTTCTCGTTGATCAGCATCGTCTGCTGCTTGAGCCAGCCTTGCCATGCTTCCTTCGAGACGCTCTCGTAAATGCGCTTGCCGAGTTCGCCCGGCAGCGGCGGGAAATCGAGGCCTTCGGCTTCCTTGCCGAGCTTCGCGCATTGGATCATTCGAGCCATCGTTTACTTCTCCTGTAATCGGACTGGGGGAGGGCAGTCGTGCCTGCGCTCAGAGCTGCTTCATCAGCACGAGCGACTTGCGCTGCCAGTTATAGAGTTTGCGGCGGTCTTCCGGCAGGTCGTCGACGCTGACCTTGACGAAGCCGCGCTTGAGGAACCAGTGCTCGGTGCGCGTCGTGAGCACGAAGATGTGCGTGAGGCCGCGCGCCCGTGCGCGCTGCTCGATGCGCTTGAGCAGGCGTTCGCCGTCGCCCGAGCCCTGCGCTTCCGGCGCGACCGTCAGGCACGCCATCTCGCCGATCTTCTCCTGCTGGTACGGATACAGCGCCGCGCAGCCGAACAGCACGCCATCGTGCTCGATCACCGAGAAGTGGTCGATGTCGCGTTCGATCTGGTGGCGGCCGCGCCGCACCAGCGTGCCGTCCGACTCGAGCGGCTCGATCAGCGACAGGATGCCGCCGACGTCGTCCGGCGTCGCCTCGCGCAGGCTTTCGAGATTCTCGTACGAGATCATCGTGCCGACGCCGTCGTGCAGGAACAGTTCGAGCAGCATGCTGCCGTCGAGCGATTGCGGGATCAGGTGAGCACGGGTCACGCCGCCGCGGCACGCGCGGATCGAGTGCTTCAGGAAGAACGCGTCGTCGCCCTGCACGTTGCCGGAATCGAGCAGTTCGGCCGCCGCGTCGAGCGACATTTCGCGGATCAGCTCGCCTTCGTCGTCGACGATGCCGGGGCCGTCGGTCAGGAACACGATCTTGTCGGCACGCAGCGCGATCGCGGCGGCCGAGGCGACGTCTTCCATCGACAGGTTGAACGCTTCGCCGGTCGGCGAGAAACCGAGCGGCGACAGCAGCACGAGCTTGCGGCTCGCGAGCGAATGACGGATCGATTCGGCGTCGATCTTGCGCACGATGCCCGTATGCGCGAAATCGACCCCGTCGAGAATCCCCACCGGCCGCGCGGTCACGAAGTTGCCCGACACGACGCTGATGTGCGCGTGCGCCATCGGCGAGTTCGGCAGACCCTGGCTGATCGCGGCCTCGATGTCGAGGCGCACTTCGCCGGCCGCTTCCTTCGCGGATTCGAGCGCGCGCGCATCGGTGATGCGCAGGCCGTGCGAAAACTCGGATTCGACACCGTGCAGGCTCAGCTGCTCCTCGACCTGCGGGCGCGAGCCGTGCACCAGCACGATCTGGATGCCCATCGCCTGCAGCAGCGCGATGTCGGACACGAGCGCGTTCAGCAGCCCCTGCTGCACCACCTCGCCGCCGAACCCCACGACGAACGTGCTGTTGCGGAACTTGTGGATATAGGGCGCGACGGAGCGCATCCAGTCGACGAACTGCGCGTGGCTGGCGGCCGAATCGTCGGCGGCCGGCGGCGTCGCGGCGCCGGTCTGGGCGGGAGGGAGGTCGGTTTGGGAATTCATGGGCGGGATTATAATGCGCCCCCATGTCGAATGTACCTAAAAGTCCCGCGCCGACGCGGGCCAAAGCGCCGTCGGCCCAGCACCCGGATGGTGCGGCCGATGCGCGCCAGCAGCAGGGCCAGCCGCCGCGCCAGCAGCACGAAAAGCAGGCAGGCAAGGCGCCGCGCGGGCCGCGCGGCGACGAGCGCCGTGGCGATGCGCGCCAGCCGGCCACGGCGGACGCGCCCCAGGCAGCCGATGCGCGCGCGCCGCGCCGCGAACGTCCGCCGCGCGCCGTCGTTGCACCGAATCCCGTCCCGCCAATCACGTACCCCGAAAGCCTGCCCGTGTCGGGCAAGCGCGACGAAATCGCGCGCGCGATCGCCGGTCACCAGGTTGTCATCGTCTGCGGCGAAACGGGCTCGGGCAAGACCACGCAGTTGCCGAAGATCTGTCTCGATCTCGGCCGCGGCCTCGGCGCCGGCGGCACGGGCCTGATCGGCCATACGCAGCCGCGGCGTCTCGCCGCGTCGTCGACCGGCCGCCGGATCGCCGAGGAACTCGGCACGCCGTTCGGCGAGGTGGTCGGCTACAAGGTGCGCTTCACCGACAATCTGGCGCCCGGCGCGTCCGTGAAGCTGATGACGGACGGCATCCTGCTCGCCGAGACGCAGACCGACCCGCTGCTGAAGGCGTACGACACGCTGATCATCGACGAGGCGCACGAGCGCAGCCTGAACATCGACTTCTTGCTCGGCTACCTGAAGGAAATCCTGCCGAGGCGGCCCGACCTGAAGCTGATCGTCACGTCCGCGACGATCGACGCCGACCGCTTCGCGCGCCATTTCGGCACCGACGAGCGCCCGGCGCCCGTGATCGAGGTGAGCGGGCGGCTGTATCCGGTCGAGATGCGCTACCGCCCGGTGGCCGAGGATCGCCCGGCCGTGAAGAATGCAGAGGGCACCGCGGGCCGCGATCGCGTGAAGACCGCGCGCGAAGCCGAGCGCGACCTGATGGACGCGATCGTCGACGCGGTCGACGAGCTGTGCCGCGAAGGCCCCGGCGACGTGCTGGTGTTCCTGCCCGGCGAGCGCGAGATCCGCGAAGCGGCCGAGGCGCTGCGCAAGCACCATCCGCCGCACACCGAGATCCTGCCGCTGTTCGCGCGGCTCTCCGCGGCCGACCAGGACAAGGTGTTCAAGGCGTCGAACGCGCGCCGCATCGTGCTCGCGACCAACGTGGCCGAGACGTCGCTGACGGTGCCCGGCATTCGCTACGTCGTCGATACCGGTCTCGCGCGCGTGAAGCGCTATTCGTACCGGAACAAGGTCGAGCAGTTGCAGGTCGAGTCGATCTCGCAGGCTGCCGCGAACCAGCGCGCGGGCCGCTGCGGCCGCGTGGCCGACGGCGTCTGCATCCGCTTGTACGAGGAAAGCGACTACCAGGCGCGCGTGCGCTTCACCGATCCGGAAATCCTGCGCTCGTCGCTCGCGTCGGTGATCCTGCGGATGAAGTCGCTGCACCTGACGGCGATCGAATCGTTTCCGTTCCTCGAACCGCCGCCCGGCCGCGCGATCGCGGACGGCTACCAGTTGCTCAACGAACTCGGCGCGGTCGACGACGACAACGCGCTGACACCGCTCGGCCGCGAACTCGCGCGGCTGCCGCTCGACCCGCGCGTCGGCCGGATGATTCTCGCCGCGCGCGACCAGCAGTCGCTGCGCGAGGTGCTGATCATCGCGAGCGCGCTGTCCGTGCAGGACCCGCGCGACCGCCCGATCGAAGCGCAGGAACAGGCCGACCAGGCGCACCGCCGGTTCGCCGACGAGCGTTCCGAATTCCTGCAGTGGCTGAAGATCTGGGCGTGGTTCGAGGACGCCGTCGCGCACAAGAAGTCGAATCGTCAGTTGATCGACGCGTGCCGGCAGAACTTCCTGTCGCACCTGCGGTTGCGCGAGTGGCGCGACGTCCATTCGCAGTTGCTGACCGTCGTGCGCGAGCACGGCTGGCGGCTCAACGAAGCCGAGGCGACCTACGAGCAGATCCATCTGGCCCTGTTGACGGGCCTGCTCGGCAACCTCGGCCTGAAGGCCGACGACGATCCGCACTACCTCGGCGCACGCGGGATCAAGTTCTACCTGTGGCCGGGCTCGGTGCTCGCGAAAAAGGCCGGCCGCTGGGTGATGGCGGCCGAACTCGTCGAGACGAGCCGGCTCTACGCGCGCTGCCTTGCGAAGATCGAGCCCGAATGGATCGAGAAGGTCGGCGCGCACCTGCTGAAGAAATCGCTGTCGGAGCCGCACTGGGAAAAGCGCCCGGCGCAGGTCAGCGCGTTCGAGCGCGCGACGCTGTACGGGCTGCCGATCTATCACCGGCGGCGCGTCGCGTTCGGCAAGCAGGATCCGGCGCGCGCGCGGGAGCTGTTCATCCGCGGCGCGCTCGTCGAAGGCGAGTTCGACACGAAGCTCGCGTTCTTCGCGCACAACCGCAAGCTGCTTGCCGATATCGAGCAGCTCGAGCACAAGTCGCGTCGTCAGGACGTGCTGGTCGACGACGAACTGATCTACGCGTTCTACGACCAGGCGCTTCCCGAAGGGATCCACACGGGCGCCGCGTTCGAGCGCTGGTATCGCGACGCGGTGAAGCAGGGCGGCCAGCCCGAGGACAAGCCGCGGCTGCTGTACCTGTCGCGCGACGACCTGATGCGCCACGAGGCGGCCGGCGTGACGACCGAGCTGTTCCCGAAGCGTGCGACGATGGCCGGCGTCGAGATGGCGCTCACGTACCACTTCGAGCCCGGCACGCCGCGCGACGGCGTGACGCTCGCGGTGCCGCTCTACGCGCTGAACCAGGTCGACGCGCGCCGCTGCGAGTGGCTCGTGCCGGGGATGCTGAAGGAAAAGGTGCAGCTGCTGCTGAAGTCGCTGCCGCAGAAGCTGCGCCGGCACTGCGTGCCGCTGCCCGAGTACGCGGCCGGCTTCGTCGAGCGGATGGGCCGCGAGCGCTTCGGCGCGGGCGGGCTCGTCGAGGCGCTGATCGCCGACGTGCGCGGCGAGACGCAGATCGCGATGAAGACGGCCGACTTCAAGCTCGAGACGCTGCCCGCGCACCTGTTCATGAACTTCAAGGTGATCGACGAGCACGGCCGCCAGCTCGCGATGGGGCGCAATCTCGCGCAGCTTCGCCAGGAACTGGGCGCGCAGGCGCAGCAGCAGTTCCAGAAGATCGCGGCGGCGTCGACGATCGCGACCGGCGGCGAGACCGATGCGGGGCCGGCAGCCGGCCAGGCGCCGGCGACTGCCGCCCCGGCCGGTGCCGTCGTCGGCCGCGGCGCGAAGCCCGGCAAGGGCGCGGCGCCGCAGACGGGTGCCCCGGCGGAAGGCGGTGCGACGGCGCTGTACGAGAATCTCACGACGTGGAATTTCGGCAAGCTCCCCGAGCTGCTGGAGATCCGCCGGCGCGGCCAGACGCTGTACGGCTACCCGGCGCTGGTCGATCGCGGCACGCATTGCGACGTCGAGGTGTTCGATTCGCCGGAGGAGGCCGCGCGCATCCACCGGGCCGGCTTGCGGCGGCTGTTCGCGCTGCAGCTGAAGGAACCGATCAAGTTCCTCGAGAAGAACCTGCCGGGCCTGCGCGAGATGGCGATGCAGTACATGTCGCTCGGCTCGCAGGACGAGCTGCGCGACCAGCTGATCGACACGGCGCTCGACCGTGCGTGCCTGCAGGATCCGCTGCCCGACGACGACGCGAGCTTCCATGCGCGCCGCGACGAGGGCCGCAGCCGCCTGAACCTGCTCGCGCAGGAAATCGCGCGGCTCGTCGGGCAGGTCCTGGCCGAATACGCGGGTCTCGTGAAGAAACTCGCGCAAGCGAAGCCGTTCGCGCAGGCGCACGCGGATCTGCAGCAGCAGCTGGCCGCGCTGGTCGGCAAGCGCTTCGTGATCGATACGCCTTACGTGCAGCTTGCGCACTTCCCGCGCTACCTGAAGGGCATCGCGCTGCGGATCGACAAGCTGAAGGCCGATCCGGCGCGCGACGCGAAGCAGTCCGGTGACCTGCTGCCGCTCGCCCAGCAGTACCAGCGCGCGGTGTCGCAGCGCGGCGGCGTCGCCGACCCGCGGCTCGCGGAATTCCGCTGGCTGCTCGAGGAATTGCGGATTTCGCTGTTCGCCCAGGAACTGCGCACGCCGATGCCGGTCTCTGTCAAGCGGCTGCACAAGGTCTGGGAGTCGATGCAGCGCTAGCGCAACAGCGGTTTCCCGGCCCGCACCGGCGGCCGGCGACGGTCGGCCGCGCGGCGCTTGCCGATCCGGCCGATCCGGCCGATCCGGCCGCCGCCGCGTGCATCGAAGTGGCGCAATGCCGGCTTCCGTCAACCGGCGGGGCCGGTTGAACGTTTTACAATGACGGTTGTTCCTCGACGTGAGTCTTCATGCGCACTTTCCTTTCCCTCGGCCGCACGCTCGTGCTGGCCGCCGCCGTGCTGGCGCCCGCCGCACACGCGAATAACGTGATCGTCCTCAATTCGGCCGAAGCGACGCTTTCCCTGATCGACCAGCAGACTCGCCAGGTCGTCGGCACGATGCCGACCGGCAAGGAACCGCACCACCTGATGGCCACGCCCGACAACGGTTCGCTGATCGTCGCGAATTCGGTCTCGAACAGCCTGATGTTCCTCGATCCGAAGACGGGCAAGCTGCAGCGCACCGTCGAAGGGATCGACGATCCTTACCAGCTCGGCTTCTCGCCCGACCGCAAGTGGTTCGCGGCGGCAGGCCTGCGGCTCGACCGCGTCGACATCTACAGCTACGACGGCCAGAACCTCCATCTCGCGAAGCGCGTGCCGCTCGAAGTGATGCCGAGCCACCTGGCGTTCACGAAGGACAGCAAGACGGTGCTCGTGTCGCTGCAGGTGTCCGGCGAGATCGCGGCGATCGACCTGCCGACGCAGACGGTCAAGTGGAAGATGAAGGTCGGCAAGGTGCCGGCCGGCCTGTGGCTCACGCCGGACGACAAATACGTGCTGGTCGGGATGACGGGCGCGGATTACGTCGCGGTGGTCGACTGGCGCAACCAGAAGGTCGTCAAGCAGATCTACACCGGCAAGGGCGCGCACAACTTCCGCTCGCTCGCCGACGGCGCGCACGTCGCGGTGACGAACCGGGTCGCGAACACGATCAGCATCATCGACGAGAACACGCTCACCAACGTCGGCGACATCACCGGCCTGCTGCCGGGGCCGGACGACATGGAGCTGTCGGCCGACAAGAAGACGCTGTGGGTGACGTTCCGCTTCGCGAAGAAGGTCGGGATCATCGACCTGCCGTCGCGCAAGCTGGTGCAGACGATCTCCGTCGGCCGCTCGCCGCACGGCATCTACTTCTACGACCGCGCGCCGTGGAAGGCGGCGAACGGCGCGTGACGGACGGAGGCGAACGATGCTGCACCTGATCGATGCGTTCGTGTCGGACATCCAGACCTGGCTGTACGTCGACGTCGTGCAGCCGCTCCTCTTCAAGTTCAACCTGATGGACTATGACGAGGACACCTACGACGCGCTGTACTGGGTGATCGTCGGCGCGCTGCAGATGGTGCTGATGTTCGCGCTGCTGCGCCCGCTCGAGGCGCTGCTGCCGGTCGAACGCTGGAAGAACCGCCGGGCCGTGCGGGTCGACGTGATCTACACGGCGATCTCGAAGCTCGGCATCTACACGCTGTTCTTCTTCTTCGCGCTGCAGCCGGTGTTCGACAACTTCCAGGCGTGGCTGCGGCTGCACGGCGTCTCGAACTTCAACCTCGACTATCTGTGGCCGGGCGTGACCTCGCAGCCGATCGTCGCGTTCGCGATCTACCTCGTCGTGCTCGACTTCGCCGGCTACTGGTATCACCGCTGGCAGCACAAGTTCGGCATCTGGTGGGAACTGCACGCCGTCCATCACAGCCAGCGGCAGATGTCGCTGTGGTGCGATGACCGCAACCACCTGCTCGACGACGTGATCCAGTCGTGCTTCTTCGCGTCGATCGCGCTCGTGATCGGCGTGACGCCGTCGCAGTTCGTCGTGCTGACCGCGTTCACGAACTTCATGCAGAGCATCCAGCATACGAATGCGCGTCTGTCGTTCGGCTGGCTCGGCGAGCGCCTGCTCGTGAGCCCGATCTTCCACCGGCGCCACCACGCGGTCGGCTACGGCCACGAAGGCACCAAGTACGGCTGCAACTTCGGCGTGCTGTTCCCGTGGTGGGACATGATGTTCGGCACCGCATCGTGGAACCGCACGGTCGAGCCGACCGGCATCCGCGACCAGGTCGAGGGCGTGTCCTACGGCGAAGGCTTCTGGGCGCAGCACGGCCTCGCGTTCGTGCGGATCTTCCGGCGCCTGTTCCCCGCGAAGCGCGGCGCGGCGTCGGCCTGATCCGGTTACTCCGCCGTTGAACGCCTCTCCCACGCGGCCCGCATGCGCTTTGGCGCATGCGGGCCGCGTGGTTTATCCTTTCCCCGTTTTTCTCCGTCGATACAGGCCCGCATGAACGACCTGCTGCGTTCCTTCGTCCGCGCATTGGCGAGCGCATTGCATCCGCGCATGCTCTGGCTCACCCTGATGCCGTTCCTCGTCTCGGCCGTCCTGTGGGGCGTCTTGCTGTGGTTCTCGTGGCAGACGCTGATCGACGCCGCGCGCGGCGCGCTCGACGGCTTCGTGCTGACGGCCGCGCTGTATCGCGCATTCGACGCGATCGGCATGTCGCAACTGCATGCGGTCGTGGCGCCGTTCGTCGTCGTGTCGCTCGCGATTCCGCTGATCGTGCTGACCGTGCTGCTGCTGATCGCGACGATTTCGATGCCGGTCGTGATCAAGCACCTGTCGAACCGGCAGTTCGCGGCGCTCGAGTCGAAGCGGGGCGGCACCTTCTTCGGCAGCGTGTTCAATTCGCTGTGGGCGGCACTGGCCGGCATCGTCGTGCTCGTCGTCACGATTCCGCTGTGGCTGATCCCGCCGTTCTTCGCGCTGCTGCCGCCCGTGATCTGGGGCTGGCTCACGTACCGCGTGATGACCTACGACGCGCTCGCGCTGCACGCGAGCCGCGACGAGCGCCGTACACTCGTGAAGCAGCACCGCTGGCCGCTGATCGGCATCGGCGTCGCGACCGGGCTGCTCGGCACCGTGCCGACCTTCGTGTGGGTGTCGTCGGTCTGGATGATGGTGCTGTTTCCGTTCGTCGCGGCGGCCATGATCTGGGTTTACGCTTTCATCCTCGTCTTCTCGGCGCTGTGGTTCGGGCACTATTGCCTGCGCGCGCTGGAGGACTTGCGCGCGAGCGCGCGCGCCACCGCAATCGACATGGGGCAGGCATGAGCATCGGCATCGTCATCATCGGCGACGAAATCCTTTCGGGCCGCCGGCAGGACAAGCATCTGGCGAAGGTCATCGAGCTGCTCGACGCGCGCGGTCTCGCGCTCGACTGGGCCGAATACGTCGGCGACGATCCGGCGCGCATCACGGCGACGCTCGCGCGCGCGATCGCGTCGGGCGACATCGTGTTCTCGACGGGCGGCATCGGCGCGACGCCGGACGACCACACGCGCCAGTGCGCGGCCGCCGCGCTCGGCGTGCCGCTCGAACTGCATCCGGAAGCGAAGGTGCTGATCTCGGAGCGGATCCGCGAAACGCACGCCGATCCGGCCACGCCGGTCGACTTCGACTCGCCGGAGAACCAGCACCGCTTCAACATGGGCGTGTTCCCGGTGGGCGCGACGATCATCCCGAACGGCTATAACCGGATTCCCGGCTTCTCGGTCGGCGATCTCCACTTCGTGCCGGGTTTTCCGGTGATGGCGTGGCCGATGATCGAATGGGTGCTCGATACGAAGTACGCGCACCTGCATCACGCGACGCCGCACGCGGAGCGTTCGCTGTACGTGTTCGAGCTGCCGGAATCGACGCTCACGCCGCTGATGGAGCGCATCGAGCGCGATTTCCCGGGCGTGCGCGTGTTCAGCCTGCCGAGCGTCGGCGACGCGGAGCGCGGCGGCATCTACGCGCGCCGTCACATCGACCTCGGCGTGAAGGGCGAGCCGGAAGCGGTCGCGGCCGCGTTCGTGAAGCTGCGCGAAGGCGTGCACCTGCTCGGCGGCGACGTCGTCGAGCCCGACCTGCCGCGCGCCTGAGCGGCGCGTCAATCAAACGCACAAAAGCCACGGGCCGCGCAACGCGGCCCGTCATCGGCATGTCATCGCCCGGCTCGACGATGGTGCAGTTGCAACCGCCGGGAGGGGCGTGCCGTCAGGCGCCGATCCAGGGCAGCTTGCGGAAGCACCAGCCGTCGACCGTCTTGCGATGGCCTTCGGCATCCTTCGCGCCCTCGAAGCCTTCGAGCAGGTCGAACGCCTTGGTGAAGCCGGCCTGCGACGATGCGACCGCGGCGAGCTTCGAGCGCGCGGCGCTGCGGCACAGGAACAGCACGGGCGTATCGGGCGGGAGGGCGGCCTTCAGTTCGTTGACGAATTCGGCGTTCGGCACGCCACCCGGGTAGCGCGTCCATTCGAGGTGCAGGTACTGGCCGTCGCCGACGAGCGGACGGCCGATCCAGTCGAGTTCGGCGCGGGTGCGCACGTCGACGAGGCGCGCCGACGGGTCGAGCTGCAGCAGTTCGAATGCTTCGACCGGCAGCAGTGCGCCGGCGTAGTTGAGCGCGCCTTGTGCGCGGCGTTCGTCGGCCTTCGCGTAAAGCTGGTCGAGCGTACTCATGGCGAGGGGTCTCCTGTCGGTCAAACGAACATTCTAGCGCGGCGTCGCGTCCCGGATGTCCGTATGCGGCACGGTGCGCGCACCGCACACGCGTTCACCAAAAGAGTGCAGAATGGCGTGCATGCACCAGAATGATTCAGCGGGTTCGGCATGTTTCGGCGATTGCACCATACAGGTGCTTTCGGTTGGCGGCCGATGCGGCCCCGGGCCCCGGAATCGCGCAGCACAGCCCCGTCGCGGCGAGCGCCGGCGCGATTCGCGCCAATCTTGCGCATGGGTGGCACGGAAGCTGCTTTATAGAATTCGGTCAAATCGGGGCGCGCTGCGCAAAAGCTTGATCCCGATCAGCTCGATAAACGAGGCGGTTCCCAGTCCGCCGGAATTGTTCAATCAGGAGAAGAGGTTATGAGTAAAACCGTCGCCGACGTCATGCAACTCGTGAAGGACGAGGACTGCAAGTTTGTCGATTTCCGCTTCACGGATACGCGCGGCAAGGAACAGCACGTGTCGGTGCCGGTTTCGGCGTTTGACGAAGACAAGTTCGAAAGCGGTCATGCATTCGACGGTTCGTCGATCGCGGGCTGGAAGGGTATCGAAGCGTCGGACATGTTGCTCATGCCGGACCCGAACGCTGCCTTCATCGACCCGTTCTATGAAGAGTCGACCCTCGTGCTGACCTGCGACGTGGTCGAGCCGGCAGACGGCAAGGGCTACGAGCGCGATCCGCGTTCGCTCGCGAAGCGCGGCGAAGCGTACCTGAAGAGCACGGGCATCGGCGACACGGCCTACTTCGGTCCGGAACCGGAATTCTTCATTTTCGACTCGGTCCAGTGGAACACGGACATGTCGGGCTGCTTCGTGAAGATCAACTCGGAAGAAGCACCGTGGTCGGCCGGCAAGGAATTCGAAGGCGGCAACACGGGCCACCGTCCGGGCACGAAGGGCGGCTACTTCCCGGTCGCACCGGTCGACACGTTCCAGGACATGCGTTCGGAAATGTGCCTGCTGCTCGAACAGCTCGGCATCCCGGTCGAAGTGCACCACCACGAAGTGGCGGGCCAGGGCCAGAACGAAATCGGCACGAAGTTCTCGACGCTGGTCGAGCGTGCGGACTGGACGCAATGGTCGAAGTACATCATCCATAACGTCGCGCACTCGTACGGCAAGACGGCGACGTTCATGCCGAAGCCGGTCGTCGGCGACAACGGTTCGGGCATGCACGTTCACCAGTCGATCTGGAAGGACGGCCAGAACCTGTTCGCGGGCAACGGTTATGCCGGCCTGTCGGAACTGGCGCTGTTCTACATCGGCGGCATCATCAAGCACGCCCGTGCGCTGAACGCGATCACGAACCCGACGACGAACTCGTACAAGCGTCTGGTCCCGCACTTCGAAGCACCGGTCAAGCTCGCTTACTCGGCGCGTAACCGTTCGGCATCGATCCGCATTCCGCACGTGTCGAACCCGAAGGGCCGCCGTATCGAAACGCGCTTCCCGGATCCGATGGCGAACCCGTACCTGTGCTTCACGGCGCTGATGATGGCCGGCCTCGACGGGATCCAGAACAAGATCCATCCGGGCGAAGCCGCGGACAAGAACCTGTACGACCTGCCGCCGGAAGAAGATGCAAAGATCCCGACCGTTTGCGCGGGCCTCGACCAGGCACTCGAAGCACTCGACAAGGATCGCGAGTTCCTGACGCGCGGTGGCGTGTTCACGGACGGCATGCTGGATGCGTACCTCGCGCTGAAGGAGCAGGAGCTGGCGAAGTTCCGCATGACGACGCACCCGATCGAGTTCGAGATGTACTACTCGCTGTAATCGGCGATGGCGCTTCGATTCAGCGCCGTTTTGCCGGTTCGTTCCCGTCGCGCGGCTTGCGGCGGGAACGGCGGAGTCTGAAAGGGGACGGCGTCCAGCCGTCCCTTTTTTGTTCCGAGGATTTTCATTTTCTGGCCCGTTGAGGCGCGACAAGCACGCAGATGGTTCTGAAGAATCTGATCAAGGCGAAGACGGGGCAACCCGAGCGACTGACGGACGACGAGCGGCTCGCGCGCTCAGGCCTGCTTGCGGGGCTGGAAGCGCTGCCGACGGTCGTGATCGTGCTCGACCGCAAGACGCTGCGGATCGCGTTCGCGAACCCGTCCGCGGAAGCGATGCTCGACATCTCGCGCCGGCAACTCGCGCAGCGGCCGTGGGGCGAGATTTTTCCGAATGCGAACGAACTCGCATCGACGATCACCGCGATCGGCGAGGAGCGCTTTCATGCGACGCATCTCGATACCGTGCTCGACCGGCCCGGCCGCGAACCGCTGCACGTGCATGCGATCGTCGGCTTCCTCGAGACCGCGCCCGATTTCGTGCTCGTCGAGTTGTTCGAGAACGAGCGGCAGTCGCGTACCGATCGCGAGGAGCGCATCCACGACCTGACCGCGGTCAACAAGCAGCTGATCCGCAACCTCGCGCACGAGATCAAGAACCCGCTCGGCGGAATTCGCGGCGCAGCCCAGTTGCTCGAATTCGAACTCGGCGAGCGCGAGCGCGGCGAGTTGCGCGAATACACGCAGGTGATCATCAAGGAGTCCGATCGCCTGCAGACGCTCGTCGACCGATTGCTGGAGCCGCATCGGCATCCGCATATCGTCGGCGACGTGAACATTCATGAAGTGTGCGAACGCGTGCGCGCGGTGATGCTCGCGGAATTCCCGCGCGGGCTCACGATCGAGCGCGACTACGACGTGAGCGTGCCGGATCTGCGCGGCGACAAGGAGCAGCTGATCCAGGCGCTGCTCAACATCGTGCGCAACGCCGCGCAGGCGCTGCGCGAACGGATCGCGCAGGGCGACGCGAAGATCGAGCTGCGCACACGCATCGCGCGCAAGATCACGATCGCGAAGCGCCTGTACAGGCTGGCACTGGACTTGCATGTGATCGACAACGGGCCCGGCATTCCGGAAGAGATCCGCGACCGGATCTTCTATCCGCTCGTGTCCGGGCGCGAAGACGGCAGCGGTCTCGGCCTCACGCTCGCACAGACGTTCGTGCAGCAGCACGACGGGATGATCGAGGTCGAAAGCCGGCCCGGACGTACCGAATTTCAGATCCTGCTACCGCTCGACCATTGAGCGGCGGCAGTGCGATTCACCGGATTTCCCCATTCTGACCGACCTATGAAGCCGATCTGGATAGTTGACGACGACCAATCGATCCGCTGGGTGCTTGAAAAGGCGCTCGCCCGGGACAGCTTCGCGACGAAGAGCTTCGCGAACGTGCGCGACGCGCTGGCCGCGCTCGACCACGAGACACCGCAGGTGCTCGTGTCCGACATCCGGATGCCGGGCGGCTCGGGCCTCGAGTTGCTGCAGGCGATGCACGAACGCCTGCCGGGCCTGCCCGTCATCATCATGACGGCGTTCTCCGATCTCGACAGTGCCGTGGCGGCGTTCCAGGGCGGCGCGTTCGAATACCTCGCGAAGCCGTTCGACGTCGACAAGGCGGTCGAGCTGATCCGCCGCGCGGTCGAGGAAAGCCTGCGCGGCGGCACGCCGCAGGACGAGCGTGTCGCCGAGGCGCCGGAGATGCTCGGCCAGGCGCCCGCGATGCAGGACATGTTCCGCGCGATCGGCCGCCTGTCGCACTCGGCCGCGACCGTGCTGATCACGGGCGAGTCGGGCACCGGCAAGGAGCTCGTCGCGCGTGCGCTGCATCGTCACAGCCCGCGTGCGAACGGGCCGTTCATCGCGCTGAACACCGCGGCGATTCCGAAAGACCTGCTCGAATCCGAGCTGTTCGGTCACGAGCGCGGCGCGTTCACCGGCGCGCAGACGACGCGGCAGGGCCGCTTCGAGCAGGCCGAGAACGGCACGCTGTTCCTCGACGAAATCGGCGACATGCCGTTCGACCTGCAGACGCGCCTGTTGCGCGTGCTGTCGGACGGGCAGTTCTATCGAGTCGGCGGGCACAACCCGCTGCGCGCGAACGTGCGCGTGATCGCCGCGACGCACCAGAATCTCGAGGCGCGCGTGCGACAAGGGCTGTTCCGCGAGGACCTTTACCACCGGCTCAACGTGATCCGGCTGCGCCTGCCGCCGCTGCGCGAACGCAGCGAAGACATCGCGCTGCTCACGCGCCACTTCCTGCAGAAGAGCGCGCGCGATCTCGGCGTCGAGCCGAAGCGGGTGTCCGACGACGCGCTGGCGTACCTGACGTCGCTGGCGTTTCCCGGCAACGTGCGGCAGCTCGAGAACCTCGCGAACTGGCTGACCGTGATGGCGCCTGCGCAGACCGTCGAGATCAAGGATCTGCCGCCCGACCTCGTGCCGGCCGGTGCGCCGGTCGTCGCGACGGGTGACGGCATGGATGCGCACGGCAACGGCGGCGGCGCGCTGGCCGGACAGCCGGCCAGCGGTGCGGTGCCGGTGGCGTCCGCGCCCGTCGCGGCCGCGCCGAACGGCGCGCCGGCCGGTTATCCGGTGTGGGAGCATGGGCTGCGCACCGAAGTCGCGCGGCTGTTGCGCGAGAACTCGGCCGACGTGATGGACGAGCTCGCACGCCGCTTCGAGGCGGCCGTGATTCGCGAAGCACTCGACTTCACCCGCGGCCGCAAGGTCGAGGCCGCGGAGCGGCTCGGCATCGGCCGCAACACGATCACGCGCAAGATCCAGGAACTGCATCTGGAGCCCTGAGCATGATTCGCGGCACGCGCGGGCATCGCGCGTGCCGCGATCGGACATAATCGCGGTTTGCCGTTACGCTTATCCGCAATGTCCGATTCCTTCCGCTGGCCCGCCGGGGCCGACCCGTTCCGTTTCCTCGAAGCGCTCGACAGCAAGCGCGCCCGCACGTGGGTCGACGAGCAGAATGCACGCACGCGCGCCGCGCTGCGCGACGACGATGCGTATCGCGCGCTCACGGCGCGTCTCGCGAAAGCGTATCTGCCGCGCGAACGCCCGGTGATTCCGACCCGCTGGCGCGACTGGGCCTACGACCTGTGGCAGGACGATCTCCATCCGAAGGGACTGTGGCGCCGCACGCGCTGGGATGACTGGCGCGCCGGCCGGCCGGCGTGGGAAACGCTGCTCGACGTCGACGCGCTCGGTGCCGAAGAGGGCGAGTCGTGGGTGTTCGAGCAGGACGCGATCCTGTATCCGGACGGCGACCGCGCGCTCTTGTCGCTGTCGCCGGGCGGTGCCGACGCGGTCGTCGTGCGCGAATTCGATCTCGTCGAGCGCCGTTTCGTCGATGGCGGTTTCACGATCGACGAGCCCGGGCATCACACGATCGGCTGGATCGACCGCGATACCGTGTACGTGAGCTGGGATCGCGGCGAAGCGCATGCAACCGCGGCCGGTTATCCGTATGAAGCACGGCGCTGGGTGCGCGGCACGCCGCTCGCCGACGCGCCCGTCGTGTTTCGCGGCGAACCCGACGACATCAGCGCGGGCGCGGGATTCGATCCGATCGACAACCGTCACGTCGCGTGGCGCAGCGTCGATTTCTTCGACGCGCATGCGTACCGGCTGACGGAGGCGGGTGACTGGGCGCGCTACGACGTGCCGACGCATGTCGAGGTCGGGTTCTGGGAAGGCTGGCTCGTGCTGGAGCCGCGTCTCGACTGGGATTGCGATGGTGTGCGCCATGCGGGCGGCTCGCTGCTGGCGATCCGCGAGCAGGCCTTCATGGACGGGGCGCGCGACTTCACGACGCTGTTCGCGCCGCAACCGTCGACGTCTGCGTGTACGTGGACGCACACGCGCACGACGCTGATCGCGAGCTGGCTCGACGACGTGCACAACCGCACGATGCTGTGGCAGCCGCGCCAGGCCGACGACGGCATGTGGGTGTGGGACGCGCGGCCGTTCGACTGGCCGGGCGACGCGCAGATCGACGTCGAGCCGGTCGAGTCGACGCTGAACGACGAGATTTACGTGGACGTCGACACCTATCTCGACCCGCCCGAATGCTGGCTGGCCGATCTTGCCGATCGCGCGGCCGATGCGCCGTCGCGTCGCGTGCTGCTCGACCGGCCGCCGGTGCAGTTCGACGCGGCCGGGCTCGTCGTGCGCCGCGCGAGCGCGCGCTCGCGCGACGGCACGGTGGTGCCGTACACGCTGATCGGGCCGAGCGATGCACTCGATGCGCCCGACGACGCCGCGCGCGTCGCACGGCCGTGCCTGCTGTCGGGTTATGGCGGCTTTGCGATCCCGAACCTGCCGGGCTACAGCGACGCGTTCGGCATCGCGTGGCTCGAACGCGGCGGCGTCATGGCGTTCGCGCACATCCGCGGCGGTGGCGAGTTCGGGCCGCGCTGGCACGTCGACGCGCAGCGCGAACACCGGCAGCGTTCGTTCGACGATTTCATCGCGGTGGCCGAGGATCTGGCGGCGACGGGCGTGACGACCGCCGCGCAGCTCGGGATCGAGGGCGGCAGCAACGGCGGGCTGCTGGTTGCCGCGTGCATGACGCAGCGGCCGGAACTGTTCGGCGCGGTGCTTTGCCGCGTGCCGCTGCTCGACATGCGGCGCTATCCGAAGCTGCACGCGGGCGCCGCATGGCTCGACGAATACGGCGACCCGGACGATCCGCGCGAGGGTGCGGCGCTGGCCGCGTATTCGCCGTATCACCGCGTGTGCGAAGGCGTCGCGTATCCGCCGTTACTGCTGACGACGTCGACCCGTGACGACCGCGTGCATCCCGCGCATGCGCGCAAGATGGCCGCGCGCATGCAGGCGCTTGGTCACGAACAGGTGTGGTACTGGGAGAACACCGACGGCGGCCACGGCAGCGCCGACGATCTGGAACGCGCCGAATCCGACGCGGCCGAATTCGGGTTCCTGTGGGCCCATCTCGGGCCGGCGCCCGCGCGTCGCTGAACGCGCGCGGGCAGGGTGATCAGCCGACGACCGCGACGACGGGCGTGTGGTCGGACGGCTGTTCCCACGTGCGCGGCGTGCGGTCGACCTCGCACGACGTGCAGGTTTCCGCGAGCGCCGGCGACAGCAGGATGTGATCGATGCGCAGCCCCGCGTTGCGGCGGAACGCCATCATCCGGTAGTCCCACCACGTGAAGGTCTTCTCGGGCTGTTCGAAGCGGCGGAACGCATCGACGAAACCAAGCTCGATCAGCTGCGCGAAGTGCGCGCGCTCCTGCGGCGATACGAGGTTCTGGCCTTCCCATTTCGCGGGGTCGTGCACGTCGCGGTCTTCCGGCGCGATGTTGTAGTCGCCGAGCAGCGCGAGCTTCGGGTAGCGCTGCAGTTCGGTGCGCAGCCACGCTTGCAGCGCGTCGAGCCACTGCATCTTGTAGGCGAACTTGTCGGAGTCGGGTGCCTGGCCGTTCGGGAAATACGCGGACACGATGCGCACGCCGTCGACCGTCGCGGCGACCACGCGCTGCTGCGGATCGTCGAAGCCGGGGATGTTGCGCACGACATCCGCTTCGTCGACGGACAGCGTGTCGCGCGCGAGGATCGCGACACCGTTGTAGGTCTTCTGGCCCGTGAACCAGCTGCGGTAGCCGGCCGCTTCGAGATCGGCGCGCGGGAATTTCTCGTCCGGCAGCTTCAGTTCCTGCAGGCACAGCACGTCGGTCCCGCTTTGCGCGAGCCAGTCGAGCACGTGCTGCTTGCGGACGTTGAGCGAGTTGACGTTCCAGGTAGCGATTTTCATGAACGGAAGTGTGCGTGCGGGATAAATGCGGAGGGCGCCATCTTACCGCGAGCACGCGGTGCGAACGTGCGCGTCGCGACGAAGGCATCACGCGTCACGGATCACTGCATCCGAGAAAGTAGAAAGGATTGTGACAAAAGTGTTGACGTAAGTACTTCCTCACCCTATAATTTATTTCTCTGACGCGGGGTGGAGCAGTCTGGCAGCTCGTCGGGCTCATAACCCGAAGGTCGTAGGTTCAAATCCTACCCCCGCAACCAAGCACACCAGACGATGTGCAGCGCAAGTGACCACTGCGCGCTTCGTCGACAGGAACCCGGCCCCGTGCCGGGTTTTTTGTTTTCTGCGCGCGTATCAGCGCGCCGCCCACTCCACGGCCGCCTTCGCATGCAGCGCGGTCGTGTCGAACACCGGCAGCGGCGAGTCGTCTACGCCGATCAGCAGCGTGATTTCCGTACAGCCGAGGATCACGGCCTGCGCGCCGCGCGCCGCCAGGCCTTCGATGATCGTCACGTACGTCGCGCGCGACGCCGCGTCGACGATGCCGTGGCACAGCTCGTCGTAGATGATCCGGTGCACGTCGTCGCGGCCGCGTTCGTCCGGCACCAGCACGTCCATCCCGAATTTTTCGCGCAGCCGCTGCGCATAGAACGGCAGCTCCATCGTGTAGCGCGTGCCGAGCAGCGCGACGCGCTCGACGCCCGCGTCGCGCAGCGCGGCGCCGGTCGGGTCGGCGATATGCAGGAACGGCAGCGTCACCGCGGCTTCGATCGCTTCGTGCACGCGGTGCATCGTATTGGTCGTCAGCACGACGAGATCGGCGCCGGCCGCTTGGAGCTGCCGCGCGGCGTCGGCCATCCGCTCGCCGAGCGCATCCCAGTCGTGCGCGCGCTGCAGCGCTTCGATCTCCGCGAAATCGACCGTCACCAGCACGCTCTTCGCGTTGTGGTGCCCGCCGTGCAGCGCCTTCGAGTGGCGGTTGATCAGCCGGTAGTACTCGGCCGACGATTCCCAGCTCATTCCGCCGATCAGTCCGATCGTCTTCATCCGTCGCCTCTGCATGTCGTGTGTCGTGGCAGACGAGTATAGGGGCCGCAACCGGCGCGCGGACGGTACGATCCGCGCGCAGCGGACCGGTACGGCATCGCCGGGCCGGGCGGCCGATGCCGGGCGCACGCGACAGTTGAAACCGGCACTGTGTTTTTGTACAGTATCGGCACCGTGAACCCGACCACCATTCCGCCTGCCGATCCGCACGTGCCGCCGCCGGGCGACGCGCTGCCGCGCATGCGCAAGATCATCCACTGCGATTGCGACTGCTTCTACGCATCGGTCGAGATGCGCGACGACCCGTCGCTGCGCAACCGGCCGCTTGCGGTCGGCGGCCGGCCCGACCAGCGCGGCGTGATCGCGACCTGCAACTACGAGGCGCGGCGCTACGGTGTGCATTCGGCGATGTCGTCGGCGCTCGCGATGCGCAAGTGCCCGGACCTGCTGATCCTGCCGTCCGCGATGGACAAGTACCGCGCGGCGTCGCGGCAGATCATGGCGATCTATCGCGATTACACGCCCGACGTCGAGCCGCTGTCGCTCGACGAGGCGTACCTCGACGTCAGCGGCTCCGAGCGGTGCCAGGGCAGTGCGACGCTGATTGCGCGCGAGATCCGCCAGCGCGTGCACGACACCGTCGGCGTGACGGTGTCGGCCGGTGTCGCGCCGAACAAGTTCATCGCGAAGATCGCGTCCGACTGGAACAAGCCCGACGGCCTGTTCGTCGTGCGGCCGCACGAGATCGACGCATTCGTCGCGGCGCTGCCGGTGCGCAAGCTGCACGGCGTCGGCAAGGTGACGGCCACGCGGCTCGACCGGCTCGGCATCCAGACCTGCGCGCAGCTGCGCGACTGGCCGCTGATCGACCTGCATCGCGAGTTCGGCGCGTTCGGGCGGCGGCTGTACGAACTGTCGCGCGGGATCGACGAGCGGCCCGTGCAGGCCGACCAGGAGCGCAAGTCGGTCAGCGTCGAGACGACCTACGTGACCGACCTGACGACGCTCGAGCAATGCGCGGACGAAATCCGCCGGCTCGTCGTCCAGCTCGATGCACGCGTCGAGCGTGCGGGCGCCGCGCGGTCGATCCGCAAGCTGTACGTGAAGATCCGCTTCGCCGATTTCCAGCGCACGACGGTCGAATGCGTGGCCGATGCGACGAATGCGGACACGGCCGTCACGCTGCTCGCGAAGGGGCTGCAACGGCGCGCGCAGGCGGTGCGGCTGCTCGGCGTCGGCGTGCGCATCGACGAGGACACGGCCGAGCGTCACGGGCAGTTTTCGCTGTTCGACGACGAATCGTCCGCACCATGAAAAAGGGCACCGCCGAAGCGGTGCCTGTCGTTCCTGCCGGCCGAGCCGGGCAGCGCGCTCAGTGCGTGGGCGCGGCCATCCCGTTGTGGCGCAGCAGCGCATCGATCTTCGGCTCGCGGCCGCGGAACGCCTTGAACGAATCCATCGCCGGGCGGCTGCCGCCGACCTCGAGGATTTCGCGGCGATAGCGCGTGCCGGTTGCCGCGTCGAGCACGCTGCCGCTTGCGGCGGCCGCTTCCTCGAATGCCGCGTACGCGTCGGCCGACAGCACCTCGGCCCACTTGTAGCTGTAGTAGCCGGCTGCATAGCCGCCCGCGAAGATATGGCTGAACGTGTTCGGCCAGCGCGAGAACGCCGCCTGCGGGATCACGTGGTAGCGCTCGTTGATCTCGCGCGCGAACGCGTTCACGCCGGTGGCGCCCGCCGGATCGAAGTCGACGTGCAGCAGCATGTCGAACATCGAGTACACGATCTGGCGCAGCGTACCGAGCCCGCTCTGGAAATTCTTCGCGGCAATCATCTTGTCGAACAGCTCGCGCGGCAGCGCGGCGCCCGTGTCGACGTGCGACGACATCGACGACAGCACGTCCCATTCCCAGCAGAAGTTTTCCATGAACTGCGACGGCAGCTCGACCGCATCCCATTCGACGCCGTTGATGCCCGACACGCCGAGCTCGTCGACGCGCGTGAGCATGTGGTGCAGCCCGTGGCCGAATTCATGGAACAGCGTGATGACTTCGTCGTGCGTGAAGCACGCGGGCTTGCCGCCGACCGGCGCCGAGAAGTTGCAGGTGAGGTAGGCGACCGGGGTCTGCACGTCGCTGCCGCGCTTCGCGCGCGAACGCGCGTCGTCCATCCATGCGCCGCCGCGCTTGCCTTCGCGCGCATACAGGTCGAGATAGAACTGCGCGACAAGCGAGCCGTCGCGGTTCTCGACGCGGAAGAAGCGCACGTCCTTGTGCCACACCGGCGCGTCGTCCGGCTTGATCCGCACGCCGAACAGCGTCTCGGTGACGGTGAACAGGCCCTTCAGCGCGGCCGGTTCCGGGAAGTACTGCTTGACCTCGTTTTCCGAGAACGCGTAGCGCTGCTGGCGCAGCTTTTCGGCCGCATACGCGATGTCCCACGGCGCGAGTTCGGCCAGGTCGAGTTCCTTCTCGGCGAATGCGCGCAGTTCGTCCCAGTCCTTGTCCGCGTGCGGGCGCGCACGGGTCGCGAGATCCTCGAGGAACGCGATCACCTGCTGCGGCGATTCGGCCATCTTCGGCGCGAGCGACACTTCGGCGAAGTTGCGGTAGCCGAGCATCTGCGCCTCTTCGCGGCGCAGCTTCAGCTCGTCGGCGACGATCGCCGTGTTGTCCCATTCGGCCTTGCCGTCGCCGTACTGCGGACCGAGTTCCGACGCGCGCGTCGCATAGGCGCGATAGAGCGTCTCGCGCAGCGCGCGGTTGTTCGCGTACTGCAGCACCGGGAAGTACGACGGGAAGTGCAGCGTGAATTTCCAGCCGTCCTTGCTGTCCTTTTGCGCGGCTTCGCGGGCAGCCTCGATCGCGTCGCCGGGCAGGCCGGCCAGCTCGGCCTCGTCCTGCACGATGTACGCGTATGCGTTGGTCGCGTCGAGCACGTGGTCGGAGAATGCCTTCGACAGCGCGGCCTGCTGTTCCTGCAATTCCGCGAAGCGCGGTTTCTGGTCTTCGGGCAGCTCGGCGCCCGACAGGCGGAAATCGCGCAGCGCGTTGTCGAGGATCTTCTTGCGCTCGGCGGACAGCGTCGCGTATTCGGCGCTCGTGGCGATCGCCTTGTACTTCTCGTACAGCGCGAGATTCTGGCCGACGCTCGACCAGAATTCGGTCACGCGCGGCAGGTTCTCGCCATAGGCGGCCCGCAGCTCGGGCGTATCGGCGACCGCGTTCAGGTGACCGACGATGCCCCATGCGCGACCGAGCGGCTCCGACGCGTGTTCGACCGTCTCGACCACATCGGCCCAGGTCGACGGCGTCGCGGGTGCGCTCGCGGCTTCGACCGCGCGGGTGGCTGCGTCGAGCAGCGTATCGAGCGCGGGCGTCACGTGTTCCGGGCGAATCTCGCCGAAGCGGGGCAGGCCGGAGAAGTCGAGGAGCGGATTGGTGTTGGCGCTGGCGGACATAAGACTCCCTGTCTGTTGCCGGATGAACCGGGATAAAAAGGGTAACGGCGGTAAGGCGCGACGGCGCCCGATACCGACATTATTGGGGCGCATCGTGCGCTTTCCAATCGTTAGTTTCTAACGGTGCGATTGACGCAGGGTCGGATGCAGGGCGGAGGGCGGTCTGGCGAGGGGGCGGCGAGGTGCGGCCGGCGCGGAGTGGCCGGTCAGACGCCGGCGCACGCGAACCGCGCGCCGGCTGAACAGGCGCGCGATCAGGCGGCCGCGGCGGCGGCGCGCTCGGCGGCTTCGATCGTGTTGATCAGCAGCATCGTGATGGTCATCGGGCCGACGCCGCCCGGCACCGGCGTGATGTGGCCGGCCACTTCCTTCACGCCCGCGAAGTCGACGTCGCCGCACAGCTTGCCCGCGTCGTCGCGGTTCATGCCGACGTCGATCACCGTCGCGCCGGGCTTCACCATGTCGGCGGTCAGGATGTTGCGCTTGCCGACCGCGGCGACCACGATGTCGGCGTCACGCGTGTGCGCGGCGAGGTCGCGCGTCTTGCTGTGGCAGATCGTCACGGTCGCGCCGGCTTCGAGCAGCATCATCGCCATCGGCTTGCCGACGATGTTCGAGCGGCCGATCACGACCGCGTTCGCACCCTGCAGCGCGATGTCGTGGGCTTCGAACATCTTCATCACGCCGTACGGCGTGCACGGGCGGAACAGCGGCTTGCCGGTCATCAGCGCGCCGGCGTTCGCGACGTGAAAGCCGTCGACGTCCTTCTCCGGCGCGATCGCCTCGATCACCTTATGGCTGTCGATGTGCGCAGGCAGCGGCAGCTGGACGAGGATGCCGTGGATCTTCGGATCGCGGTTCAGTTCGTCGATGCGCGCGAGCAGGTCGGCTTCCGACAGCGTCGCGGGGTAGGCATCCTTCAGCGAGAAGAAGCCGTTGTCCTCGCACGCCTTGATCTTGTTGCGCACGTAGACTTCGCTCGCCGGGTTCGCGCCGACGAGGATCACCGCGAGACCGGGCTGGTGGCCGCGTGCGGTCAGGGCGGCGGCGCGTTCGGCGGCCTGCGCGCGCAGGGTCTTCGAAAGGCCGTTGCCGTCAATGAGGAGGGCTGTCATGGTGGTGGGTCCTGCCGGGAAGTTGGAATGCGGGCGTGCGGCGCTCGAAGCGCTGCAGCAAAGCACGCAATTATACCGGTCGCCTGCTGCCGTCCGACAGCGAATCAGCGCAAAGCGTCATGGCCGCGGCGCTCGCGCGCCGGGAAGAAACGCCGCCGCCGCGCGAGTGGGCCGCATCGCGCGGGGCGGCAGGGGCAAGCACGCCATCGGCGTGGACAGGCCCCTGGGCCGGGCGGGCAGTGCCGCCGCGGCCGGCGAACGCTCAGGCCTGTTTCTTCGACAGCGCGAGGCGCAGCAGGTCGGCCACCGTGTTGACGTTGAGCTTTTCCATGATGTTCGCGCGGTGCGCTTCGACCGTCTTGATGCTGATGCCGAGATCGTCGGCGATCTGCTTGTTCAGGCGGCCCGCGATGATCCGTTCGAGCACCTGCTGCTCGCGCGCGGTCAGCTTCGACAGGCGCTCGCTCGCGGCACGCTGTTCCTGGACGCTCTTGCTTTCGCTTCGGGCCTTGTCGAGCATCCGCTCGACGAGCTTGCGCAACTCGGCTTCGTCGAACGGTTTCTCGATAAAGTCCATCGCACCCTTTTTCATCGTCGAGACGGCCATCGGCACATCGCCGTGACCCGTGACGAAGATGATCGGCAGCGCGGCGTTGTCGGCGATCAGGCGCTCCTGCAGTTCGAGGCCGCTCATGCCCGACATCCGGACGTCGAGGATCAGGCAGGCGATCTGGCCGGCTTGCTGCGCCGGCTGATACGCATCGAGGAATTGCTCGGCGCTCGAGAAGCATTGCACGCGATAGCCGTTCGCCTCCAGCAGCCAGCGCAGCGAGTCCCGTACGGCCTCGTCGTCGTCGACGACAAAGACGGTTTCCTGAGTGGTGGTGACAGGGCTATTCATAGTTCTCCCGTTACGGTATGTGATGCCGATGCCTCGCGCCCCCCTCGGCCGAGATCAGCGGGTTCCCCAATGGGCAGGCTGCAGTGGAACGTCGCGCCGGAAATGCGGCCATCCGGCTCGACGTTGTTGACCACCCACAGACGCCCCCGATGCGATTCGATGATCGAACGGCAGATGTTCAGCCCCATGCCCATGCCATCGGACTTGGTGCTGTAAAACGGTTCGAACAGGCGCTCGGCGGTCGCTTCGTCGACGCCCGGGCCCTGGTCGATCACACGGATGTCGACGAATCCCGCATCGATGTCGGCGACGACGCGGATCACGCCGTCCGCCGACGCCGGCTTCACGTCGGCCATCGCTTCGGCCGCGTTCTTCATCAGGTTCATCAGGACCTGCTCGATCAGCACGGGGTCGACATAAATAATAGGCATTCTTGCGAGGATTTCCGTGACGATCCGGATCCTGCGCTTCCTGGCCTCGATTTCGGCGAGCCCGACCGCGTCGGCGACGATGTCCGCGACGCGCGCCGGCTGGCGCTTCGGCTCGCTGCGCTTCACGAATTCGCGGATCCGCTTGACGATCATCCCCGCGCGCAGCGCCTGCTGCGCGGTCTTTTCCAGCGCGGGCTGCAGCGTCTCGGGCGTACCGCGGCCACTCTTGACGAGCGCGAGCGTGCCCGAGCAGTAGTTGTTGATCGCGGCGAGCGGCTGATTCAATTCGTGAGCAATCGACGACGCCATTTCACCCATCGTCATCAATCGGCTCGTGAACTGCAGCTTCTCTTCCTGCTGGTGCGCGAGTTCCTGCGCCTTCTTGCGGGTCGTGATGTCGGTCGCGATCTGCATCTGCGCGAGGTGGCCGTCCACCCACTGGATGTACTGGCGGCGCACCTCGAACCACTTCTGGATGCTCTCGACATACACCTCCTGCGCATCGGCGGTGCTGCTCGTCAGCGCGGCGGCCGGCAGGCCCGCGAACGCGTCGACCATGTCGATCGAGTCGGACGACGCCTGCGCGCGATCGAAACCGCCGCCCGACAGTTCGAGATGGCCGTCCGGGCGGATGCCGAACAGGTGGCGGTAGTAGCGGTTCGCGAACAGCAGCTCGGCCTCGTCGGCGGCCAGCACCGACACCGCGGCGTCCAGGCTTTCGAGCACCGTCGTGAAGCGCTCGTGCGCGGCCGCGAGTTCCTCGCGCGCGCGCTTCGGCTCGGTGATGTCGGTCATCGACGACATCCAGCCGGTCTGGCGGCCGGAGCTGTCGATCAGCGGCGACACGTACAGGCGCGCGTGGAACAGCGTGCCGTTCTTGCGCCGCACGCGCAGCTCGAAGCCCGAGCTCGGCGCCTTGCCGCGCAGCGTCATGTCGAGCTGGCGCTGCATTTCCGGGTAAGCGTCGCGCGGCCAGTACGGGAACGGCGCGACCTTGCCGACGAGGTCGGTTTCGTCCCAGCCCGTCATCCGGCAGAACGCGGGGTTCACGTGCGTGATGCGGCCGTGCATGTCGAGCACGCGCATGCCGATCAGCACCGAGTTTTCCATCGCGCGGCGGAAGAACGCTTCCGCGTACAGCGCCTGCTGCGCCTCGAAGCGCTGGCGCGTGTGCTTCCACAGGCTCCAGAGGCTCCACAGCACGAAGCACGACAGCCCCGCGACGAGCCACACGAGCGTGTTGTTGGTCAGGTTGGTGAGCTGCGGGAATGCGTACACGCGCACGGTCAGCCCCTGGCCGGGCGGATCGAGCGGCAGGTCGTAGTGGGAGTCGCGCGGCAGGCGCGGGCGCGTCGAGGTGGACGACAGCTCGCGGTTGTTCGCGTCGGTGATCGAGATCTTGTACTTCGACGACAGCTCCTGCGGGATGTCGTGCTTCAGGATGCCCTCGACCGAGAACACCGCGGCGATCGAGCCGAGATATTCGCGGTCGCCGCGCATCACGGGCGTTTGCAGCGTGATGAAGCCGTTGCCGAAGTCGTCGTAGATCAGCGGCGAATACGCCTGGCGGCGCGTGCCGCGCGCTTCGTCGTAGGCGCCGCGCACGGCGTCCTGCATCTGCGCGTCGCCGGGCTTCGCGAGCCGCTGGCCGAGCAGCGGCGGATGCACGGTCGGCCAGCGCTGCACGCCGGGCGCCGTATACCAGTTCAGGTAGAGGATTTCCGGATGCGTCTGCATCACGTCGGCGACGGCCATCTGGAACGCGTTCTGGTCGAGGCGGCCGGACGCGAGATCGCGCGACAGCGCCTGCAGCTGTTCCTGCGCGCCCGTCATCGACAGGCGGATCTGCTGCTGCGCCCACGCGACGTTACGGAACAGGGTGTCTTCCTGCTGCTGCTGCTCGCGGCGGTTGAGGCTCCACAGGATGAGGCTCATCACCACGAGGAACACGAGGATCGACAGCAGCGGCGTCAGCAAATAGGAATTGGACCACCACGGTCCGTGGTGCCAACGGGACGGCTGCGACTCCGCCGGCGGGCCCGACGGTCGCGCCGAGCGTGCGAAAAGCCGATCGGTCAACATGGCAGGATTGTAGCGCAGCGCAATACATGGAAAACCTATACCGGATATGTTGAACGGAAACGGATTTGTTCAGCCGGGACGCGCCGGAGCGCCCCGAAATGTGGGTGCAGCGCAGCAATATTCCGCATTGCGAGAAAAGATCTCACGATTCGAAAATTTTGTTGCGCAGGCCCGCGCACGCTCATTACAATCCGCTGGAGCTTGCCCGCAGCCGGTCGCGTCGCGTCGTCTGCACGAGAGCGATCCTCACATTCCAGGACCCAGGAGACGAGAATGTCCGCTGTACCGAACGAAGTGATGAAATATGTCGCCGCCGAACGTGACGACGACCCGCAAGAAACCGTTGAGTGGCTGGAGTCGCTCGACGGCGTAATCTCCTCCGTGGGCACTGGCCGCGCGCATTACCTGATCGAAAAGCAGATCGAGTTCGCCCGCATGCACGGCGAACACCTGCCGTTCTCCGCGAATACCCCGTACATCAACACGATCCCGGTCTCGGGCCAGGCGAAGATCCCGGGCGACCAGGACATCGAGCACCGCATCCGTTCGTACACGCGCTGGAACGCGCTGGCGATGGTGCTGCGCGCGGGCAAGGACACGAACGTCGGCGGCCACATCGCGTCGTTCGCGTCGGCCGCGACGCTCTATGACGTCGGTTACAACCACTTCTGGCACGCAGCGTCCGACCAGCACGGCGGCGATCTCGTGTTCGTGCAGGGCCACTCGTCGCCGGGCGTGTATTCGCGCGCGTTCCTGCTCGGCCGCCTGAAGGAAGAGCAGCTCGACAACTTCCGCCAGGAAGTCGACGGCAACGGCATTTCGTCGTACCCGCACCCGTGGCTGATGCCGGACTTCTGGCAGTTCCCGACCGTGTCGATGGGCCTTGGCCCGATCATGGCGATCTACCAGGCGCGCTTCATGAAGTACCTGCAGGCGCGCGGCATCGCAACGACGGAAGGCCGCAAGGTGTGGGCGTTCCTCGGCGACGGCGAGACGGACGAGCCGGAATCGCTCGGCGCGATCGGGATGGCGAGCCGCGAGAAGCTCGACAACCTCGTGTTCGTGATCAACTGCAACCTGCAGCGTCTCGACGGCCCGGTGCGCGGCAACGGCAAGATCATCCAGGAACTGGAATCGGAATTCCGCGGCGCCGGCTGGAACGTGATCAAGGTCATCTGGGGCAGCCGCTGGGATGCGCTGTTCGCACGCGACAAGTCGGGCGCGCTGATGCGCCGCATGATGGATGTCGTCGACGGCGAATACCAGACGTACAAGTCGGAATCGGGCGCGTTCGTTCGCGAGCACTTCTTCAACACGCCTGAACTGAAGGCGCTCGTCGCCGACTGGTCGGACGACGACATCTGGGCGCTGAACCGCGGCGGCCACGATCCGCACAAGATCTACGCGGCGTTCCACGAAGCCAGCAACACGAAGGGCGCGCCGACCGTCATCCTCGCGAAGACCATCAAGGGTTACGGGATGGGCGAGTCGGGTCAGGCGATGAACATCACGCACCAGCAGAAGAAGCTGCCGGTCGAGCAACTGAAGAAGTTCCGCGACCAGTTCCGCCTGCCGATCACCGACGAACAGATCGCCGACGTGCCGTACCTGAAGTTCGAGGAAGGCTCGAAGGAACTCGAATACATGCGCAAGCAGCGCATGGACCTCGGCGGCTACCTGCCGCACCGCCGCGAGAAGGCGACGTCGCTGCCGGTGCCGGCGCTCGACGCGTTCGAGCCGCTGCTGAAGGGCACGGGCGAAGGTCGCGAGATCTCGACGACGATGGCGTTCGTGCGGATCCTGAACATCCTGTTGAAGGACAAGGCGCTGGGCAAGCGCGTCGTGCCGATCGTCCCGGACGAATCGCGTACGTTCGGCATGGAAGGCCTGTTCCGCCAGATCGGTATCTGGAACCAGCAGGGCCAGAAGTACGTGCCGGAAGATTCCGACCAGCTGATGTTCTACAAGGAATCGGAAACCGGCCAGATCCTGCAGGAAGGCATCAACGAAGCGGGCGGCATGTGCGACTGGATTGCGGCGGCGACGTCGTATTCGACGCACGGCGAGATCATGGTGCCGTTCTACATCTTCTATTCGATGTTCGGCTTCCAGCGGATCGGCGACCTCGCATGGGCCGCGGGCGACATGCGCTCGCGCGGCTTCCTGCTCGGCGGCACGGCGGGCCGTACGACGCTGAACGGCGAAGGCCTGCAGCACGAAGACGGTCACTCGCTCCTGTGGGCGGCATCGGTGCCGAACTGCGTGAGCTACGACCCGACGTTCGGCTATGAACTCGCGGTGATCATCCAGGACGGTCTGCGCCGCATGGTGCAGGATCAGGAAGACGTGTACTACTACGTCACGGTGATGAACGAGAACTACGAGCACCCGGCGATTCCGCAGGGCGAGCACGTGGCGGCCGACATCATCAAGGGCATGTACGCGTTCAGGAAGGCCGACGCCGACAAGAAGGCGCCGCGCGTCCAGCTGCTCGGCGCGGGCACGATCTTCAACGAAGTGATCGCTGCCGCCGACCTGCTGAAGAACGACTGGGGCGTCGCCGCCGATCTGTGGAGCGTGCCGAGCTTCACCGAACTCGCGCGCGAAGGCCATCAGGTCGAGCGCTGGAACCTGCTCCATCCGACCGAAGAGCGCCGTCTGTCGCACGTGCAGAAGTGCCTGAAGGACACGCAGGGCCCGGTCATCGCATCGACCGACTACGTCCGTGCGCTGGTCGACCAGATCCGCGGCCAGGTCGATCGCCGCTTCGTCGTGCTGGGCACCGACGGCTTCGGCCGCTCGGATACCCGCGAGAAGCTGCGTCACTTCTTCGAGGTCGACCGTCACTGGGTCACCGTCGCGGCGCTCAACGCGCTGGCAGACGAAGGCACGATCGAGCGCAAGGTGGTCGCGGAAGCGATCGCCAAGTACAACCTCGATCCGTCCAAGCCCAACCCGATGACCGTTTAACGCACACGCCGTGTGATGCCGCGCGCCGCTTCCGCGAGAGGCGCGCGCGGCCATGGAGACAGAAACAGATGAGTCAAGCGATCGAAGTGAAGGTGCCGGATATCGGCGATTACAAGGACGTGCCGGTGATCGAGATCGGCGTGAAGGTCGGCGACACGGTCGAGCCCGAGCAGTCGCTCGTCACGCTCGAGTCGGACAAGGCGACGATGGACGTGCCGAGCCCGGTAGCGGGCGTCGTGAAGGAAATCAAGGTCAAGGTGGGCGATTCCGTGTCGGAAGGCTCGCTGATCATCCTGCTCGAAGGCGGCGCCGCGGCGCAGGCCAATGGTGCGGCTGCACCGGCCGCAGCACCGGCCGCAGCGCCGGCACCGGTCGCAGCAGCACCGGCAGCCGCGCCGGCAGCAACCGGCGGCACGCTCGAAGTGAAGGTGCCCGACATCGGTGACTACACGGACGTGCCGGTGATCGAGATCGGCGTGAAGGTCGGCGACACGGTCGAGAAGGAACAGTCGCTGGTCACGCTCGAGTCGGACAAGGCGACGATGGACGTGCCGAGCCCGGCCGCCGGCGTCGTGAAGGAAATCAAGGTGAAGGTGGGCGACTCGGTGTCCGAAGGCACGCTGATCGTGCTGCTCGACGCCGCAGGCGCACCGGCTGCCGCACCGCAGGCGAGCGCACCGGCTCCGGCCGCTGCCGCGCCGGCTCCGGCACCCGCCGCCGCACCCGCGCCGGCCGCACCGGCGCCGGCTGCAGCCGCACCGGCTGCCGCGCCGTCGGGCGAATACCGCGCAAGCCACGCATCGCCGTCTGTGCGCAAGTTCGCGCGCGAACTCGGCGTCGAAGTCGCACGCGTGCAGGGTTCGGGGCCGAAGGGCCGCATTACGAAGGAAGACGTCACGGGCTTCGTGAAGGGCGTGATGACGGGCCAGCGCGCAGCGCCGGTCGCGGCAGCCGCGCCGGCAGGCGGAGGCGAGCTGAACCTGCTGCCGTGGCCGAAGGTCGACTTCTCGAAGTTCGGCCCGTTCGAGGCGAAACCGCTGTCGCGCATCAAGAAGATCTCGGGCGCGAACCTGCATCGCAACTGGGTGATGATCCCGCACGTCACGAACAACGACGAAGCGGACATCACCGAGCTCGAGGCGCTGCGCGTCCAGCTGAACAAGGAGCACGAGAAGGCGGGCGTGAAGTTCACGATGCTCGCATTCGTGATCAAGGCGGTCGTGGCCGCGCTGAAGAAATTCCCGACCTTCAACGCGAGCCTCGACGGCGACAACCTCGTGTTCAAGCAGTACTTCCACGTCGGTTTCGCCGCCGATACGCCGAACGGCCTCGTCGTGCCGGTGATCCGCGATGCGGACAAGAAGGGTCTCGTCGACATCGCGAAGGAAATGAGCGACCTGTCGAAGGCCGCGCGCGACGGCAAGCTGAAGCCGGACCAGATGCAGGGCGGCTGCTTCTCGATCTCGTCGCTCGGCGGGATCGGCGGGACGAACTTCACGCCGATCATCAACGCGCCGGAAGTGGCGATCCTCGGGTTGTCGCGCGGCCAGACGAAGCCGGTGTGGGATGGCAAGCAGTTCGTGCCGCGTCTCATGCTGCCGCTGTCGCTGTCGTATGACCATCGCGTGATCGATGGCGCGGAAGCCGCGCGGTTCAATGCGTATCTCGGCGCGTTGCTCGGCGATTTCCGTCGCATCATTCTTTGATGAGCGGGGAGTTGGCTCGCGGGGGCGTGGGTTTTTTGTCGGTTATCCACGCTTCGTCGTTGAACCTGTATTGCTAACGGTCTGTCAGCGTCGCCCCTGCGCGGGGCGGCGGTCACTTTTCTTTGTCTTCCAAAGAAAAGTAACCAAAAGAAAGGCGCGTCCTTGGGCGGACGGCAAAGGTGGTTCTGCCCAGGTTCGCGTTCCGTTCTTTCGCGGCCGTCATCGGTTCATCGCGGGTTGCTCCCTCTCTGTCTGCAGCTAATCAAGAAGGGGACAGTAATGAGTCTCATCGAAGTCAAGGTTCCGGATATCGGCGATTTCAGCGGCGTCGATGTCATCGAAGTCAATGTGAAGCCGGGCGACGTGATCGAAAAAGAGCAAACGCTCATCACGCTCGAATCGGACAAAGCCTCCATGGAAGTGCCCAGCGACGTCGCCGGCACCGTCAAGGAAATCAAGGTCAAAGCCGGCGAGAAAGTCTCGCAAGGCACCGTCATCGCCATCGTCGAAGCATCGGCAGGCGCGGCCGCACCCGCGAAAGCACCCGAACCGGCCAAGCCTGCAGCAGCGGCTGCACCGGCACCGGCCGCAGCCGCTCCGGCACCCGCGCCGCAGGCAGGCAGCTACGCCGGCGCAGCCGACATCGAGTGCGACATGCTCGTGCTCGGCGCCGGCCCCGGCGGCTATTCGGCCGCGTTCCGCGCAGCCGATCTCGGCATGAAGACGGTGCTCGTCGAACGCTACTCGACGCTCGGCGGCGTGTGCCTGAACGTGGGCTGCATCCCGTCGAAGGCACTGCTGCACACGGCGCTCGTCGTCGAAGAAGCCGCGGCGCTCGCGTCGCACGGCATCACGTTCGGCAAGCCGCAAGTCGATCTCGACAAGCTGCGCGACTTCAAGGGCGGCGTCGTCAAGAAGCTGACGACAGGTCTCGCCGGCATGGCGAAGGCACGCAAGGTCGAAGTCGTCACGGGTCTCGGCGCATTCGTCGATCCGTATCACATGGAAGTGCAGGGCGAAAACGGCAAGAAGGTCGTCAAGTTCAAGCAGGCGATCATCGCCGCGGGCTCGCAAGCCGTGAAGCTGCCGTTCATGCCGGAAGACCCGCGTGTCGTCGATTCGACCGGCGCGCTCGAACTGCGCCAGATGCCGAAGCGCATGCTCGTGATCGGCGGCGGCATCATCGGCCTCGAAATGGCGACGGTGTACTCGACGCTCGGCACCGAGATCGACGTCGTCGAAATGATGGACGGCCTGATGATGGGCGCGGACCGCGATCTCGTGAAGGTCTGGGAAAAGTACAACGCGAAGCGCTTCGGCAACGTGATGCTGAAGACCAAGACGGTCGGCGCGGAAGCGAAGGAAGACGGCATCTACGTGAAGTTCGAGGGCGAAAAGGCGCCGGCGGAAGCGCAGCGCTACGACCTCGTGCTCGTCGCGGTGGGCCGCAGCCCGAACGGCAAGAAGATCGGCGCCGACAAGGCTGGCGTCGCCGTCACGGATCGCGGCTTCATCGACGTCGACAAGCAGATGCGCACGAACGTCCCGCACATCTTCGCGATCGGCGACATCGTCGGCCAGCCGATGCTCGCGCACAAGGCCGTGCATGAAGGCCACGTCGCAGCGGAAGCCGCGCACGGCGAGAAGGCCTACTTCGACGCACTGCAGATCCCGTCGGTGGCTTACACCGATCCGGAAGTGGCATGGGCCGGCAAGACGGAAGACCAGTGCAAGGCCGAAGGCATCAAGTACGGCAAGGCCGTGTTCCCGTGGGCCGCTTCGGGCCGCGCGATCGCGAACGGCCGCGACGAAGGCTTCACGAAGCTGATCTTCGACGAGGAAACCCATCGCGTGATCGGCGGTGCGATCGTCGGCCTGAACGCGGGCGACCTGATCAGCGAAGTGTGCCTCGCCGTCGAGATGGGCGCGGACGCGGAAGACATCGGCAAGACGATCCATCCGCACCCGACGCTCGGCGAATCGGTCGGCATGGCCGCCGAACTGTACGAAGGCGTCTGTACGGACCTGCCGCCGCAACGCAAGAAGTAACGCGACCGGCAAGGCCGGCCATGCGCCGGTCACGAAAAAACGCCGCCGCCCGGGCAATCCGGGCGGCGGCGTTTTCTTTGGTCCGCGGCCGGCATTCAAACGACCGTTCGAGGCCGGCGGGCGGCGGCCGGTTCGTGCGTGTTCCGGCGCCGGAAACGAAAAAGCCGCGCTGTGCGCGGCTCTTTCAGGAGCAGGGGACGCTTACGCGGCCGGCTTGCTCGTACGACGTGCAGCAGCGGCGGTAGCAGCCTTCGTTGCGACGGCAGCAGCGGCGTTGAAGTTCGTCTCGGCGATTTCGACGGCTTGCTTCGCAGCCTTCTGAACCGTTTCGTACGTGGTGTTCGCAGCGTTCAGCGCCGACTTCAGCGCGGCGACAGCCGTTTCCGAACCGGCCGGGGCGTTCTTCGCGACGTTGTCGACGAGGGCCTGGACCTTCTTGTTCTGCTCTTCGAATTGCGCTTCAGCAACCTTCGCGAATTCGGCTTGCGTCGACGACGCGATTTCGTACAGGTGACGGCCGTACGACAGCACCTTTTCCGCGACCGGCTGCGACAGGCTCGCTTGCAGCGCGATCAGTTCCTGCGCGTCCTTCACCGACAGCAGGCGCTGTGCGTTTTCCTGGCCTTCGGCCAGCGTCGACTTCACAACCTGCAGGTTGAGTTCGATCAGCTTTTCGACGCCTTCGAACGCCTTGGTCGTCAGACCGAACAGGCTTTCGAGGTTGGCTTTCTGTGCAGCGGCGATTTGCTCGGGGGTCAGCAAGGACATGTCCAGCTCCTGAAAAGCGATCGCGTCGATCGCTGGGTAAAGGGCACTACGACGGGGAACCTCGGATGCGCGTGCTTTGTGCAACGCAGCAATGAAGCGTATTTTAGGGCAGAGAAAACGGATGTCAAGTATTTTTTGTGCGTTGCACAATCGCGACAAATTATCGATAAAACAACGAGTTATCGTGGTCGTTCGGAATCGGTTTCACGCGCGATCCCAAATGGTGCGCACGGCTGCGGGGCAAGCGCGGCGCACCATGAGCATGCACAGGTAAACCTGACAGGCCCATGGAACGTTATCCTTCTGTTCCTGTCGAAAAGCGCGCCGTTTCGATGCGCGTGCCGTGGCGACGTGCCGCCGCCACGGTCGAGACCGGCGCCCCTGGCACGCCGAGCGCCGGATACGTAGTTTCCCCGCTTTAAATCGCCTCCGAAGTGACGTTATCTCAATTAACCGTGTGGTAATCGGGAGACGGGTACTGTCGGGCAGCGCATCCCATGGATTTTTTCGATGGGAGCGGGAGGGTCGATTTGCCAGAGGTTGGCCGACTCTTACATTCCGGTTTAACGACGATCGGTAAGTGCCTAATATTGCTCTTTTTTTCAGCTTTAACTACACTTGCGGAAACCTCCCGCCCGCTTTGTCCAGACCCCAATGAAAGCCGAATCGTTTTCACCGCGCAGATTGTTGCAGAGCATGACGCTCGGCACGGCTGTGTCGGTCGCAGTCGCCTTGCTGGCGACCACCGCGTCCGTCGCGCCTGCTGACGCCTTTGCCGCCACTGCGAGTACCCAACAAGCCGCCAAGAAAAAGGCCGCCGCTCCTGCTTCGTCCGCGAAGAAGAAGTCGGCCAAGGCAAGCTCCGAGAAATCCGCCAAGGTCGCTGCGGCCGATGCGCCGCGCGCGAAGGCGTCGCGCAAGCGCGTGACGCTCGCGGCGAACGTGCACGGCGTCCACCGCGGCGCGGTCCGCAAGGTCGCGTTCCAGCCGCGTCGTCCGACCGTCGGCCAGGCGTTCGGCCTGCACGACACGCCGGACGCGCTCGCGCTGCGTTCGAGCGTCGCGTACGTCGTCGACCAGAATTCCGGCGAGCCGCTGTTCGACAAGAATTCGCACGCCGTCGTGCCGATCGCGTCGATCTCGAAGCTGATGACGGCGATGGTCGTGCTCGATTCGAAGTCGCCGATGACCGACCAGATCGAAGTCACGGACGAAGACCGCGACTATGAAAAGGGCACGGGCTCGCGCCTGTCGGTCGGCTCGGTGCTGTCGCGCGAAGACATGCTGCACATCGCGCTGATGGCGTCGGAAAACCGCGCGGCCGCCGCGTTGTCGCGTTACTACCCGGGCGGCCGTCCGGCGTTCATCGCGGCGATGAACGCGAAGGCGAAGTCGCTCGGCATGGCCGATACGCACTTCGAGAATTCGACCGGCCTGTCGAGCTCGAACGTGTCGAGCGCGCGCGATCTGGTGAAGATGGTCAATGCGGCGTACCAGTACCCGATGATCCGCCAGTTCTCGACCGATCGCAGCTACGAGGTGTACACGGGCAAGCGCAATCTCGCCTACAACAGCACGAACGCGCTGATCCGCGGCAACGGCTCGTGGGACATCGGCCTGCAGAAGACGGGCTTCATCAACGAAGCAGGCGAATGCCTCGTGATGCAGGCGACGATCCACGGCCGGCCGATGGTGATGGTGCTGCTCGATTCGTTCGGCAAGTATTCGCGCTTCGCCGACGCGGCGCGCCTGCGCAACTGGCTCGATGCCGGCGGCGGCGAGCGCCTGACGGCGGCCAACACGCCGAACGGCGGGACCTGATCGTGCCGCGGCGGTTCGCCGCCGCGCCGACGGATGAAAAAAAGCCCCGCAATCGCGGGGCTTTTTTCGTTTCGGAGAACCGGGGCCGGTGGCGTGACTTACGCCTGCCGTTGCAGTCCGTCCGTATCCTTCGTGGGCGCCGGCCGGTAGCCGAGCGATTCCGAGATGGTAAGGGCCGTCCGGCTCAGCTGGCCGAGCCACGCGTCCTGCAGGCGATCGGCCGGTGCCGACAGCGACAGGCCCGCGACGAGCTTGCCCGAATCGTCGTAGATGCCGGCCGCGATACAGCGCACGCCGAGCTCCAGCTCCTCGTTGTCGCGTGCGCACGATTGCTGGCGGACGATCGTCAGCTCGCGCTCGAGCTTCGCGATGTCGGTGATGCTGTTCTGCGTATGGCCGGACAACCCCGTGCGCGTTGCATAAGCACGCACGCGCGACGTTTCGTCCGCCGCGAGGAACAGCTTGCCGACCGACGTGAGGTGCAGCGGCGCGCGGCCGCCGATCGCACGGACGACCTGCATCCCCGAGCGCTCCGAATACGCACGCTCGATATAGACGATCTCGTCGCCCTGGCGCACCGACAGGTTCACGGTCTGCCCGGTGAGGCGGTGCAGTTCGCGCATCGGCGTCAGCGCCGCGTCGCGTACCGACAGGCGCGCCTTCACGAGGTTGCCGAGCTCGAGCAGCCGCATGCCCAGGCGGTACGTGCCGGGATCGGAGCGGTCGACGAGACGGCAGGTCACCATGTCGTTGAGGATGCGGTGCGCGGTCGACGGATGCAGCTCCGTGCGCTGCGCAAGCTCCTTCAGGCTGACAGGGTCGCTGTGCGCGGCGAGCGCGTCCAGCAACCGCATCATGCGTTCGATCACCTGGATCGACGTTTTTGAATCCGGGGTGGGTTGGCTCATGTCGGGGGAGAAATCGGTTGACGCGGCAGGCGGTGTTGCAACGATTGTATCTCGTATTGTGAAAAAAGCGAACGCCGTTCGAGGAAGTCCTCGTTTCGCGCACAGCGGGCTTGCGCGCGAACCGGCGTTGGTCTTGCTGGCCAAACGGCGGATAATGAGAGCCGTTTTCTCGAAGGAGCACGTATGCGAGTCGGTTTGTTCGTGACCTGCCTGGTCGATCTGATGCGCCCCGAAATCGGTTTCTCGGCGCTCAAGCTGATTCGCGATGCCGGCTACGAGGTGATCGTGCCACCCGCGCAGACCTGCTGCGGCCAGCCGGCGTACAACTCGGGCGACCGCGCGCTCGCGCGCGATCTCGCGGAGAAGACGCTGCGCGAGTTCGAGCAGTTCGATTACGTCGTCGCGCCGTCCGGTTCGTGCGGCGGAATGATTCGCGCGCACTATGGCGACCTGTTCCGCGACGATCCCGAACTGATGGGGCGCTATGGGCGGTTCCAGCAGAAGGTCTACGAACTGACCGATTTCCTCGCGAACGTCGCCAGGGTTTCGCTCGAGCCGGGCGAATTCACCGGGCCCGTCACTTATCACGACTCGTGCTCGGGCCTGCGCGAGCTCGGCGTGAAGGCACAGCCGCGCGCGCTGCTCGCGCAGCGCGGCGTCGCGCTCACCGAGATGAAGGATTGCGAGCACTGCTGCGGCTTCGGCGGCACGTTCGCGGTCAAGTACGGCGACATTTCGGCGGCCATCGCGGACGAGAAATGCGCAAACGTGCAGGCGTCGGGCGCGGGCACCGTCGTGCTCGGCGATCTCGGCTGCATGCTGAACATCGAAGGGCGGTTGCGCCGCACCGGCGACCGCGACACGCGCGTGCTGCACGTCGCGCAGGTGCTGGCGGGCGACGTCTGACGCCCGGTTCCGCTCACTTTCCTCCCCCGATACCGCGATGCAAGTCCAATCGATGCATTTCAAGGCGCGCGCCGGCCAGAAGCTGGCCGACCAGCGCTTGCAGCAGAACCTGAAGAAGCTGTCGACGAAGTTCGTGTCCGCGCGCGCCGACGCGATGACCGCGATCGACTTCCCGGCCACGCGCGCCGCGCTCAAGGCGCGCCGCAACCGCGCGCTGGAGAATCTCGACGTGTGGCTCGAGGCATTCGAGCGCGAGGCGACGCGGCGCGGCACGACGGTGCTGTTCGCCGAAACGACCGCGGATGCCGCGCGGCTCGTGGCCGACATCGCGCGCCGTCACGACGTGAAGAAGGTCATCAAGACCAAGTCGATGGTGTCCGAGGAAATGCGCCTGAACGCGGTGCTCGGGGAAATGGGCGTGCAGTCGATCGAGACCGACCTCGGCGAATACATCCTGCAGATCAACGACAACGAGCCGCCGAGCCACATCATTGCGCCCGTCGTGCACAAGGACAAGGACGAGATCGCCGACCTGTTCGCGCGCACCCACCATCGCGAGCGCCTCACCGAGATTCCGGACATGACGCGCGAGGCGCGCGAAGTGCTGCGCCCGCATTTCATGTCGGCCGACATGGGCGTGACGGGCGGCAACTTCGTGATCGCCGAGACGGGTTCGGTTGCAATCGTGACGAACGAAGGGAACGAGGGGATGTGCACGGTGATGCCGCGCGTGCATGTCGCGGTGACGGGCATCGAGAAGGTGTTGCCGACGCTCGAGGATCTGGCGACCGCGATGCGCCTGTTGCCGCGCTCCGCGACGGGGCAGAAGACGTCGAACTATTTCTCGTTGCTGACCGGGCCGCGCGGCCCGGGTGACGAGGATGGCCCCGAACACAACTATGTGGTGCTCGTCGACGGCGGCCGCACGGGGCTGATCGGTGGCGAGTTCCAGGAGATGCTGCGCTGCATCCGCTGCGGCGCGTGCATGAACCATTGCCCGGTTTACCAGAAGGTCGGCGGTCATGCGTACGGCTGGGTCTATCCGGGGCCGATGGGCTCGGTGCTGACGCCGAGCTACGTCGGCCTCGACCGCGCGCTCGACCTGCCGCAGGCCGCCACGCTATGCGGCGAATGCGACAGCGTGTGCCCGGTCGGGATTCCGTTGTCCGGCCTGCTGCGCACGCTGCGCGAGAAACAGGTCGAACGGCACCTGCGGCCGTGGCGCGAGCGGGCGGCGCTCGCCGCATGGGGCTTCTTCGCGCGGCGGCCGATGCTGTACGCGCTGACGACCAAGCTGGCGGTGCGCGTCCTCGAGCGGCTGGGCGGCAACGGCGGCACGCTGCGGCGCCTGCCGATGATGGGCGGCTGGATGGACACGCGCGACATGCCGACACCGACGGGGCGCACGTTCCGCGAACTCTACGCGGCATCGCAAAGCCACCTCGGCTGACGACTGTTCATCGGGCGGCAACAGTGCGTTCGCTATTTGCATATTTATCTCGATAGATGCGGTCTATAGAATCCTGTCTGTAGTCCCCGGAATTGGGTTTCGGGGAACGAGGTCAAGGAGGTCCGCATCATGAGAAAGACAATATCGATGTACTGGCCGCTGGTTATCGTGGTTCCGCTGGCCGCGGCTGCCTATCTGCACGCAATGGCCGATGCGCCGTCGCGCGGCCCGCTCGCGGTTCACCAGGCGTCCGCCGAGCTGGCGCGCGCGGTGTCGTTCGGGCTGGTCGACGACGCGGCGAAGCCGCTGCCGGCCGCATCCGGCGACGTCGCGCTCGCGGCGCCGAAGGCGCTGTAATGCACGGCGCCGTCGCTTTGCGCGGCGGCGCGATTTCGGGCGCCTTTGTATAATGGCGTGCTCCTCTCCCACGCGGTCCGCCGCGGCTTTTCGATAGTGCGATGACCCGCGTTGCGATTTGTTTCGTCTGCCTCGGCAACATCTGCCGTTCGCCCACCGCGGAAGGCGTGATGCGCCATCAGGTCGACGCGGCCGCGCTGGCCGACCGGATCGCGATCGATTCGGCCGGCACCGGCGACTGGCACGTGGGCGAGCCGCCCGACACGCGTGCACAGGCCGCCGCGCACAGCCGTGGCTACGATCTGTCGGCGCTGCGCGCGCGGCAGGTGAGTGCGGCCGATTTCGAGCGTTTCGACCTGTTGCTCGCGATGGACGAAGCCAATCTCGCGGAATTGCACCGGCGCTGCCCGCCGCAGCATCGCGACAAGGTGCGCCTGCTGATGGAATTCGCGGCGGACACGACCGAAACCGAAGTGGCCGATCCGTATTTCGGCGGCGCGCAGGGCTTCGAACAGGTGCTCGATCAGGTCGAACGCGCGTGCGCGGGCCTGCTGGAGACGCTTCGGGCCCGCACGGAGCGTTGATCGCGCGGTATTCAGCGATCTGCGAATACCCTATCAAAGGCATGGATACTTGACTAAATCTGTCAAATATTTATACTTGACCAAAATCGTCAAGATTGCAGTCCCCTAGACACCATGAGACTCACCACCAAAGGCCGTTTCGCCGTCACGGCGATGATTGACTTGGCACTGCGCCAGGAGCAGGGCCCGGTGACGCTTGCAGGCATCAGCCAGCGCCAGCGGATTTCGCTCTCGTATCTCGAACAGCTGTTCGGCAAGCTGCGCAGGCATGAAATCGTCGAATCCGTGCGCGGCCCGGGCGGCGGCTACAACCTCGCGCGTCGCGCGCAGGACGTCACCGTTGCCGACATCATCATCGCGGTCGATGAGCCGCTCGACGCCACGCAGTGCGGCGGCAAAGGCACGTGCGACGGCTCGAAGCAGCCCGACGGCCATTGCATGACGCACGAGCTGTGGTCGACGCTCAACCAGAAGATGGTCGAATACCTCGATTCGGTGTCGCTGCAGGATCTCGTCGATCAGCAGCGCGCACGCGAGGGTGCCCCCGCGGTGCTGCGCGATCGGCGCACGGCGGAGCCCGTCGCCGCGCCGGCCGAGCCGGTGCGCACGATGCCGCTTGGCCCCAATTCGGTGTTCAACATCGCGAGTTCGTGAGCGCCAACGCGCCCGCCATACCCCATAACGCACATAGTCCCTGCACAGAATACCCGGAGCGACAGATGACCCAAGAGACTCTCCACCTGCCCATCTATATGGATTACAGCGCGACGACGCCCGTCGATCCGCGCGTGGTCGACAAGATGGTGCCGTACCTGCGCGAGCAGTTCGGCAACCCGGCGTCGCGCAGCCACGCATACGGCTGGGACGCGGAGCGCGCGGTCGAGGAAGCGCGCGAGCAGGTGGCCGCGCTCGTGAACGCGGATCCGCGCGAGATCATCTGGACGTCCGGCGCAACGGAGTCGGACAACCTCGCCATCAAGGGTGCCGCGAACTTCTACAAGGGCAAGGGCAAGCACATCATCACGGTGAAGACCGAGCACAAGGCCGTGCTCGACACGTGCCGCGAGCTCGAGCGCGACGGTTTCGAAGTCACCTACCTCGACGTGAAGGATGATGGCCTGATCGACCTCGACGTGCTCAAGGCCGCGCTGCGCCCCGACACGATTCTCGTGTCCGTGATGCACGTGAACAACGAGATCGGCGTGATCCAGGACATCGAGACGATCGGTGAGATCTGCCGCGAGAAGGGCATCATTTTCCACGTCGACGCCGCGCAATCGACCGGCAAGGTCACGATCGACCTCGCGACGCTGAAGGTCGACCTGATGTCGTTCTCGGCACACAAGACCTACGGCCCGAAGGGCATCGGTGCGCTGTATGTGCGCCGCAAGCCGCGTGTGCGCATCGAAGCGCAGATGCACGGTGGTGGCCACGAGCGCGGCATGCGTTCGGGCACGCTGCCGACGCACCAGATCGTCGGCATGGGCGAAGCGTTCCGTATCGCGCGCGAGGAAATGGCGACCGAGAACGAGCGCATCCGCATGCTGCGCGACAAGCTGCTGCGCGGCCTGTCGCAGATCGAGGAAACGTACGTGAACGGCGACATGGAACAGCGTGTCCCGCACAACCTCAACATCAGTTTCAACTTCGTCGAAGGCGAGTCGCTGATCATGGCGATCAAGGACGTCGCGGTGTCGTCGGGCTCCGCGTGCACGTCGGCGTCGCTGGAGCCGTCGTACGTGCTGCGTGCGCTCGGCCGCAACGACGAGCTCGCACACAGCTCGATCCGCTTCACGGTCGGCCGCTTCACGACGGAGCAGGAAGTCGACTTCGTGATCAACCTGCTGAACAGCAAGATCGCGAAGCTGCGTGAACTGTCGCCGCTCTGGGAAATGCACCAGGAAGGCATCGATCTGTCGACGATCGAATGGGCCGCACACTAATACCGCATTGAATGCACCCGCGGGCGGATTGGCGCACGCAGACGTAACGAGTCAAGGAGTCTGAGTCATGTCTTACAGCAACAAGGTTCTGGATCACTACGAAAACCCGCGCAACGTCGGTTCGTTCGCGAAGGACGACGACACGGTCGGCACGGGCATGGTCGGCGCGCCGGCTTGCGGCGACGTGATGAAGCTGCAAATCCGCGTCGGCGCGGACGGCGTGATCGAAGACGCGAAGTTCAAGACCTACGGTTGCGGTTCGGCGATCGCGTCGAGCTCGCTCGTGACCGAATGGGTGAAGGGCAAGACGCTCGACGAAGCGCTCTCGATCAAGAACACGCAGATCGCCGAAGAGCTCGCACTGCCGCCGGTGAAGATTCACTGCTCGATCCTCGCGGAAGACGCGATCAAGGCAGCCGTGGCCGACTACAAGAAGCGCCACGACACGAAGGAAGGCGATCAGGCAGCGGCCTGAGCGGCATCGAGCGGCTTCAGAAGGAAACGCGGCGAACCCCGGTGGCGCGCCGCGGCAAGGACATCATGGCAATTACACTGACCGAAAAAGCAGCACAGCACGTCCAGAAATACCTCGTCCGTCGCGGCAAGGGTGTGGGCCTGCGGCTTGGCGTTCGCACGACCGGGTGCTCGGGGCTCGCGTACAAGCTCGAGTATGTCGACGAGCTGGCTCCCGAGGATCAGGTGTTCGAGAGCCATGGCGTGAAGGTCATCGTCGATCCGAAGAGCCTCGCGTATATCGACGGCACCGAGCTCGACTTCGCCCGCGAAGGCCTGAACGAAGGGTTCAAGTTCAACAACCCGAACGTGAAGGACGAGTGCGGCTGCGGCGAATCGTTCCGCGTGTGACGCGGATCTCCGCGCGATGCGGGCAAGAGGCGGCACGGGCCGCCTTTTTAATGTGCGGCGTTTGCCGCGCGACGAATCGGAATTGAACGCGACGATGGTCTCGCTGAAAGACAGCCACTTCGACCTGTTTCACCTGCCGGCGCAATTCGCGCTCGACGAGGCGGTGCTCGACGCCGCCTATCGGACGGTGCAGACGCAGGTGCATCCCGACCGCTTCGCGGCGGCCGGCGACGCGCAGAAGCGCATCGCGATGCAATGGGCCACCCGCGCGAACGAGGGGTATCGCACGTTGCGCGATCCGCTGAAGCGCGCGTCCTATCTGCTGTCGCTGCGCGGCGTCGACATCGGCGCGGAAAACAACACCGCGATGGAGCCCGCGTTCCTGATGCAGCAGATGGAGTGGCGCGAAAGCATTGAAGATGCCGCGGCCGCCCGCAATGTCGACGCGCTCGATGCGCTGCTTGCCGAGTTGCGCGACGAGAAGCGCGTGCGCGTCGAACGCCTCGGCACGCTGCTCGACAGCGGTGCCGATCAGGCGGCTGCAGAGGCCGTGCGCCAGTTGATGTTCATCGAACGGGTCGCGTCGGAAGTGGGCGCGCAGATCGAGCGCCTCGAAACTTAACCGCGTGCCTTGCGGCACGCGCAGCAAACGGGCCGAGCGCCCGAACGAACCAAGATGGCTTTACTGCAAATTTCCGAACCGGGCATGGCGCCGGCACCGCATCAGCGGCGACTCGCCGTCGGGATCGATCTCGGCACGACCAACTCGCTCGTCGCGGCCGTGCGCAACAGCGTGGCCGAAGTTCTGCCGGACGAAGCGGGCCGTGTGCTGCTGCCGTCGGTGGTCCGTTACCTCGAGAAGGGTGGCCGCCGCATCGGTCACGAAGCGAAAGAGCAGGCCGCGACCGATCCGCGCAACACGATCGTGTCGGTCAAGCGCTTCATGGGCCGCGGCAAGGCCGAGGTCGAAGGCGCGGCGAACGCGCCGTACGAATTCGTCGATGCGCCGGGCATGGTGCAGATCCGCACCATCGACGGCGTGAAGAGCCCGGTCGAAGTGTCGGCCGAGATTCTCGCGACGCTGCGCTATCGCGCCGAGGATTCGCTCGGCGACGATCTGGTCGGCGCGGTGATCACGGTGCCCGCGTATTTCGACGAGGCGCAGCGCCAGGCGACCAAGGATGCCGCGCGCCTCGCGGGCCTCAACGTGCTGCGCCTGCTGAACGAACCGACCGCCGCGGCGATTGCCTACGGCCTCGACAACGCGGCCGAAGGCCTCTACGCGGTGTACGACCTCGGCGGCGGCACGTTCGACCTGTCGATCCTGAAGCTGACGAAGGGCGTGTTCGAAGTGCTGGCTGCAGGCGGCGATTCCGCGCTCGGCGGCGACGATTTCGATCACGCGCTGTTCGGTCAGGTGCTCGCGCAGGCCGGCATCGATGCGAAGACGCTGGCGCCCGAGGACGTGCGTCTGCTGCTCGATCGCGTGCGCGTGCTGAAGGAAGCGCTGTCGTCCGCGCCGCAGGCGTCGCTCGACGTGACGCTGTCGGGTGGCCAGCACCTCGTGCAGACGATTTCGCACGACACGTTCGCATCGCTCGTCGAGCCGCTCGTGCAACGCACGCTCACGCCGACCCGCAAGGCGCTGCGCGACGCGCAGGTGACGCCGGCCGACATCAAGGGCGTCGTGCTCGTCGGCGGCGCGACGCGCATGCCGGTGATCCGCGACGCGGTCGCGAAATATTTCGGCCAGCCGCCGCTCGTGAACCTCGATCCGGACCAGGTCGTCGCGCTCGGCGCGGCGATCCAGGCCGACCTGCTCGCGGGCAACCGCGGCACCGGCGACGACTGGCTGCTGCTCGACGTGATTCCGCTGTCGCTCGGTGTCGAGACGATGGGTGGCCTCGTCGAGAAGATCATTCCGCGCAACTCGACGATTCCGGTCGCGCGCGCGCAGGAATTCACGACCTTCAAGGACGGCCAGACCGCGATGGCGATCCACGTCGTGCAGGGCGAGCGCGAGCTCGTCGCCGACTGCCGGTCGCTCGCGCGCTTCGAACTGCGCGGCATTCCGCCGATGACGGCCGGCGCCGCGCGGATTCGCGTGACCTATCAGGTCGACGCCGACGGCCTGCTGTCGGTGTTTGCGCGCGAACAACTGTCGGGCGTCGAGGCGTCGGTCGTCGTGAAGCCGTCGTACGGCCTTGCCGACGACGACATCGCGAAGATGCTCGAGGACAGCTTCAAGACCGCCGAAATCGACATGCGTGCACGCGCGCTGCGCGAAGCGCAGGTCGAGGCCCAGCGGATGCTCGAGGCGACGCAGGCCGCGCTGGCGGCCGACGGCGAATTGCTCGATGCGGACGAGCGCACGCAGGTCGACGCGCTCGCCGCGGCGCTGCGCGCGGTCGCGCAAGGCGACGATACGAATGCGATCGAAGCCGCGACCAAGACGCTCGCCGACGGCACCGACGAATTCGCGGCGCGCCGGATGGACAAGAGCATCAAGCGCGCGCTGTCGGGCCGCCGTCTCGACGAAATCTGAATCTACGAACTGCGCATCGGCCGGCGACGGCCCGCGCGATAATGAACCGTGCGGCGCCCGCCGCCGCACCCTGACTGACGGAACGGACATGCCTCAACTGGTGGTGCTGCCTCACGTCGAACTGTGCCCGGACGGTGCAGTGATCGACGCGACGCCCGGCAAGAGTATCTGCGACAACCTGCTCGACCATGGGATCGAGATCGAGCATGCATGCGAGAAGTCGTGCGCGTGCACGACGTGCCACGTGGTGATCCGCGAAGGCTTCAACGATCTGACGCCGTCCGAGGAGGACGAGGACGATCTGCTGGACAAGGCGTGGGGCCTCGAGCCGACGTCGCGCCTGTCGTGCCAGGCGATTGTGAAGGAAGATTCGGACCTGGTGGTCGAGATTCCGAAGTACTCGATCAACCACGCGAAGGAAAACCACTGACAGGAACCGGAGGCAGGCGATGAAATGGACCGATTCGCGTGAAATAGCGATTGCGCTGGCGGACAAGCACCCGGACATCGACCCGCAGCGGATCAACTTCGTCGACCTGCGCCAATGGGTGCTCGAACTCGACGGCTTCGACGACGATCCGAAGCACTCCGGCGAGAAGATCCTCGAAGCGATCCAGGCGCACTGGATCGACGAATCGGACTTCGACGAAGAGGACTGAGCACGGCGTGCGCCGGAATGGCGCACCTGGCCTGCGATAAAAAAACGGCTCGTGAGCAATCACGAGCCGTTTTTGTTTTCAGGTCGCGCCGCCCACGTACGACACGCGGGCAGCGGACGCTTACGCGCCGACCAGCGTGCCGTTCTCGACCCGCACGCGCTGGCCCTGGCCGAACGGCGGTGCGTTGTGGTACGTGAACGTGCGCGTTGCGCCGCTTTCCATCTGCACTTGCACCTGATAGTCGGTTTCCGCGCGCACCTGCTTCTCGACCTGGTTGCCGGCGAGGCCGCCGCCCAGCGCGCCGATGATCGTCATCGCGGTGCGGCCGTTACCGTGGCCGAACTGGTTGCCGAGCAGGCCGCCGGCCGCGGCGCCGCCCACGGCGCCGATCCCCGAGCTCTGGCCCGGCGTGCGCGTCTGCGTGATCGCGACGACCGTGCCGCAGCTCTGGCAGTAGGTCTGGGCAGGCGCCGACGGCTGCTGCGCGTATTGCGGCGGCTGCGGGGCTGCAGTGTGACGGCGGTGCGTCGTCGCCGGGCGCGGCGCGGGCTTCGGTTCGGCCTGCGCGATCGCCTTTTGCTGCGCGGCGGCTTGCGCGGCTGCCTGTTCGGCTGCCTGCTGCTGGGCTTGCGCGGCCAGCGCGGCGCTTGCCGCTGCGGCCGTATCGACGGCCGGCTGCGACGCGATCAGCGCGGCCTGGGTCTGGCCGTTCTGTTCGTTGCTGCTGCTGGCCTTCGGGAAGACGCCCGTGATCGCTGCCGTCGCCGCGAGGCTGGCGACGATGACGGCACCGGCGGCGGTGGCGATGAGCGGGTGGAGGCGTTGCTTTTGCGGCGTGGTCTGATTCTGGTTGTCCATTTTTTTCTCCGATGTCGATCCGTGTCGGCACGTCGGCGCCGGGCCGGATCCCACGCTTCGGGAGCGAGCAGACTTGGCGTTCCTGCGCCTTGTTCTGGTCCCGTGGTCATGCGTGGTGACGCAAACGGAGTGTCGTATACCGGCGCGGCGCGCACCGTATCAAGGTGTAACGAATTGCAGCAGCGCGCTGGCGATCGTGACCGGGAAAACCCGGGGCAGGTCGTCGCGATGAGGGAATAAAACGGGGTAGGATCGAAAGCCGGCGGACGCCGGCTGGCGGGATTTACGCGTCGTTACAAAGCTGATGCGTGCGCGCCGCGGGGCGCGGCGCACACGCGGGCGCGGCGGTCAGTCTTCGCGGCGCAGATGGGGGAACAGCAGCACGTCGCGGATCGTCGGGCTGTCGGTCAGCAGCATCACGAGACGGTCGATGCCGATCCCGCAGCCGCCGGTCGGAGGCATCCCGTATTCGAGCGCGCGGATGTAGTCGGCGTCGAAGAACATCGCTTCCTCGTCGCCCGCATCCTTCTGCTCGACCTGCTTCTTGAAGCGCGCGGCCTGGTCTTCCGGATCGTTCAGCTCGGAGAAGCCGTTCGCGATCTCGCGGCCGGTCATGAACAGCTCGAAACGCTCGGTGATGCCCGGCACCGTATCCGATGCGCGTGCGAGCGGCGACACCTCGACCGGATAGTCGATGATGAACGTCGGCTCCCAGAGTTGTGCTTCGGCCGTTTCCTCGAACAGCGCGAGCTGCAGCGCGCCGATGCCTGCGTTCAGGAACGCCGGCTGCGACACGTCGACGCCGAAGCGCTTCAGTTCGGTGCGCACGAACGCGTCGTCCGACAGCTGGCCGTCGGTGTACTGCGGCGCGTACTTCTGGATCGCCTGCGTGATCGTCAGCCGATGGAACGGCTTCGCGAGGTCGAGCTCGCGGCCCTGGTACTGGATCGTCGCGGTGCCGAGCGCATCGATCGCCGCCTGGCGGATCAGCTGCTCGGTGAAGTCCATCAGCCAGCGATAGTCGGTGTACGCGGCGTAGAACTCCATCATCGTGAATTCCGGGTTGTGACGCGGCGACACGCCTTCGTTCCGGAAGTTACGGTTGATCTCGAACACGCGCTCGAAGCCGCCGACGATCAGGCGCTTCAGGTACAGCTCCGGCGCGATGCGCAGGAACATCTGCATGTCGAGCGCGTTGTGATGCGTGACGAAGGGCTTGGCCGTTGCGCCGCCCGGGATCGGGTGCAGCATCGGCGTCTCGACTTCCATGAAGTCGGCCGAGTCCATGAACTTGCGGATCGACGCGATCGTCTTGGTGCGTGCGCGGAACGTGTCGCGCGTTTCCGGCGTGACGATCAGGTCGACGTAGCGCTGGCGGTAGCGCATTTCCTGGTCGGAGAGGCCGTGGAACTTGTCCGGCAGCGGACGCAGCGCCTTCGACAGCAGGCGCAGCTCCTTGCACTGGACCGACAGCTCGCCCTTGTTGGTGCGGAACAGCACGCCGCGCGCGGCGACGATGTCGCCGAGGTCCCACTTCTTGAATGCGTCGTAGGTTTCCGCGCCGACGTCGTTCGGCGTCACGAAGAACTGGATCTGGCCCGAACCGTCCTGCACCGTCGCGAAGCTCGCCTTGCCCATCACGCGCTTGAGCATCATGCGGCCGGCGACCGACACCTCGACCGGGTTCGCTTCGAGCGCGGCCTTGTCCGAGTCGGCGAATTTCACCTGGAGATCGGCCGCGTGATGCGTCGGCCGGAAATCGTTCGGGTAGGCGACGCCTTGCTCGCGCAAGGCGCGCAGCTTCTCGCGGCGCTCGGCGATGATCTGGTTTTCGTCCGCTGCGACGGCGGGCTGCGTTTGGGTCGGTTCGGTCATGATGGTCGGAATTCGGATTGGTGCGGCAACGCAAACGGGAAGGGCGGCGCGGCCAGGCCGCGCCGCGGCGCTTACACGCCCTGTTTGAGGCTCGCGCTGATGAAGTCGTCGAGATCGCCGTCGAGCACCGCGCGGGTGTTGCTCATTTCGACGTTCGTGCGCAGGTCCTTCACACGGCTCTGGTCGAGCACGTACGAGCGGATCTGGTGACCCCAGCCCACGTCGGTCTTGCTCGACTCGAGCTTGTCCTGCTCGGCCTGACGCTTGCGCATTTCGGCTTCGTACAGGCGCGACTTCAGCATCGCCATCGCTTCGGCGCGGTTGCGGTGCTGCGAGCGGTCGTTCTGGCACTGCACGACGATGCCGGTCGGCATGTGCGTGATCCGCACGGCCGAGTCGGTCTTGTTGATGTGCTGGCCGCCCGCGCCCGACGCGCGGTAGGTGTCGATGCGCAGGTCGGCCGGGTTCACCTCGACTTCGATCGAGTCGTCGATTTCCGGATACACGAACACCGACGAGAACGACGTGTGGCGGCCGCCCGACGAATCGAACGGCGACTTGCGCACGAGGCGGTGAATGCCCGTTTCGGTGCGCAGGTAGCCGTACGCGTATTCGCCCGAGACCTTGACCGTGGCGTTCTTGATGCCGGCGACGTCGCCGTCGGACTCTTCGAGCACCTCGGCCTTGAAGCCCTTGCGTTCGCAGTAGCGCAGGTACTGGCGCAGCAGCATCGACGCCCAGTCGCACGCCTCGGTGCCGCCGGCGCCGGCCTGAATGTCGATGAAGCAGTTGTTCGGGTCGGCCGGGTTCGAGAACATCCGGCGGAACTCGATGTCGCCGACGCGTGCTTCGAGCTTCGCGGCATCGTCTTCCGACGCGACGAGGGTATCCTCGTCGCCTTCCTCGCGAGCCATCTCGAACAGGTCGAGCGCGTCGCGCAGGTCGCTATCGAGCACCGTCAGCGTCGAGACGACGCCGTCGAGCAGCTTCTTTTCGCGGCCGAGTGCCTGGGCGTTCTTCGAATCGCTCCAGACGTTCGGGTCTTCCAGTTCCTTGTTGACTTCAATCAGACGCGCAGCTTTGGCGTCGTAGTCAAAGATACCCCCGGAGCTCGCCCGCGCGGTTGCGCAGGTCGAGCAGGGAGCTTTCGATCGCGTTGAGACGTTCCGCTTCCATGATCGCTCGCTATTCTTGCTTCGTAAAAAAGCGGAATTATAGCCGATCGGCAGGGTTGCCCGGTGACGCGAATGGTGCCCGCATGTGCGCCGCGGCCCCGTCCGGCGCGGCAGGCATACGTTGGCGGGCACCGCGGGCCGGGCGGCCCGCGCTCAGCCGGCCGCGTGCTCGACGATCAGCTGGACGCGCGTGACGCCGTTCCACGTGTCGGCGACGAGGCGGTATGCGATCAGCGCGCTCGCCGGCAGCGGCTCGGTGTGGTTGAACCAGATCGCGTTGAAGCGCTGGCGGCCGCGCGCAAGCTGCAGCTTCAGGTGCTTGTCCTTCACGAGCGACTGCGACACGACGTCGAATTCGCCCGAGAAAAGCGGGGCCGGAAAACCTTGCCCCCAGACGGCCTCGTCGAGCAGCCCGACGAACTGCGGCGTGAAATATGCGTCCTCGAGTTCGCCGTCGGTCTCGATCACGCGGGCGAGCGCGTCGTCGGACAGCCATTCGCGTGCGACCGCTTCGAACGCGGCCGCGAAGCGCGGCACGTTCTCGGTGTCGAGTGTGAGGCCGGCCGCCATCGCATGGCCGCCGAACGCGACGATCAAGTCCGGTTCGCGTTTCGACACGAGGTCGAGCGCGTCGCGCAGGTGAAAACCGGCGATCGACCGGCCCGAACCCTTGACGCGCTTGCCTTCCTCGTCGGCGTGCGCGAACGTGAACGACGGGCGGTGGAATTTTTCCTTGAGCCGGCCGGCGACGATGCCGATCACGCCCTGGTGCCATTCGGGGTTGAACAGCGTGATCGTGCACGCGTCGGCCGGGTCGACGTCGGCGAGATCGGCGAGCGCCTGCTGCTGCATGCCGGCCTCGATCTCGCGGCGCTCGCGGTTCATCACGTCGAGCTGCTGCGCGAGATCCCACGCGCGGCCGATGTCGTCGGTGATCAGGCACTCGATGCCGAGCGACATGTCGGAGAGCCGCCCCGCGGCGTTCAGTCGCGGGCCGAGGCCGAAGCCGAGGTCGAAGCCCGACGCGGTGCGCGCTTCGCGCGCGGCGGCGCGGAACAGCGCGGCGATGCCCGGCTGCATGCGGCCGTTGCGGATGCGCTGCAGCCCCTGTGCGACGAGCACGCGATTGTTGCCGTCGAGCCGTACGACGTCGGCGACGGTGCCGAGCGCGACGAGGTCGAGCAGGCCGTCGAGGCGCGGCTCGGCTTCCTTGCTCGCGAATGCGCCGCGGCGGCGCAGCTCGGCACGCAGCGCGAGCAGCACGTAGAACATCACGCCGACGCCGGCGATATTCTTGCTCGGGAACGCGCAGCCGGGCTGATTCGGGTTGACGATCGCACGGGCGGCGGGCAGCGCGTCGCCGGGCAGGTGGTGGTCGGTCACGAGCACGTCGATGCCGCGCGCGTTCGCGGCTTCGACGCCCGCGACGCTCGCGATCCCGTTGTCGACGGTGATCAGCAGATCGGGCTTGCGCGCGGCCGCGAGTTCGACGATCTCGGGCGTGAGGCCGTAGCCGTATTCGAAGCGGTTCGGCACCAGGTAGTCGATTTGCGCGCCGAACATGCGCAGGCCGCGCACCGCGACCGCGCATGCGGTCGCGCCGTCGCAGTCGTAGTCGGCGACGACCAGCAGGCGTCGCTGGTCGGCGATCGCGTCGGCGAGCAGCGACGCCGCGTCGGCGCAGCCTTTCAGCTCGGTGGGCGGAACGAGGCGCGCGAGCGCGGTCTCGATGTCGGTCGGGGACTGCACGCCGCGCGACGCGTAAAGGCGCGCGAGCACGGGATGCAGGCCGTGACGCGCGAGCACTTCTGCGTCGGCGGGCGCGACGGGGCGGGTAACGATCCGGGTCATTCGGGCTCTGCTTGTTATTCGAACAGGGAGGCAAGCGCGCGGCGGCGCCAGAACTTGCGCAGGTCGCCGCGCGTCGCGTGCAGCGTCACGGAACTCGTGTCGCCGCACAGCGTGAAATCGACGCTTGCCAGCGCGCCGTCCTGCAGCGCGGCGAGGGCCGGTGCGAACCAGTCGCGCTCGAGCGCGGCAAGCCCGTCGTGCCAGCGTGCCCAGTCCTGCTCGATGAACGGGGTGGTGAGCGCCGGCAGTTCGACGAGCGTCGCGCCGTCGGCGGCGGGCAGTGCGCCGAACGCGGCCGGGGCAGGGCCGGCTTCGGCTTGCGCGGCGCGCGCGAGGCCGAGCGCCGCGGGCGATTCGGACAGCACGCGCGCGAACGGCTTGCCGACCGGCTTCAGCGTGCCCTGCGCATGGAACCAGATCGAATTGACGGCCGGCAGGCCGCGCGCCTCGCGGGCTTCGTTGACCGGGTGCTGGAACCAGGCCATCTGCACCTCGTTCTGCAGTTTCATCCACATCCGAGAGCGCTCGCCCGTGTGGGCCTCGTGCGGCAGCCAGATCTCGATGTTGCGGCCGCTCGCGCGCAGCGGCGCGGCGCCGGCGAGCCGGGCGAGCTGTTCGCTCGACAGGTACCAGCGCGCCGGGTTCGGCGCTTCGAGCCGTACGCCGAGCTCCTCGATCAGCGGCCGCGCGACCGCGAGCAGTGCGGCGGCGTCGCCGTCGTCGAGCGCGAGAGCGGCCGGATCGACGAGCACGAGGTGATCGTGCGCGATTTCGACGTGCACGGGCTCGACGCACGCCCACGCTTGCGCGCCGGGGTCGCCGCCGTCCGCCAGCAGCATGTAGGGCGCGAGCGGCGCTTCGTCCGCGGCGTTGCCCCGGGTCGCGCCGAACTGGCGGGCCAGCCAGCGCTCGTGCGGCAGCGTGCGCTGGAAGTCCTCGCCGGCCACGCGCTCGACGAGACTCGCGCGGGCGAGCAACTTTTCGAGCGCGGGGCTGTCCAGCGTGTGCAGGGACGAGGCCGCATCGGCCGCCGACGGCAGCGCGAACGGAACGAGAAAATGGAGGCGTCGGTCGTGCATGATGGTGCGCATTGTATGGCAAACTGCGCGCGTGATCGGGCCGGCTGACGGCCCGTTCGCGTCCGGCGGCCGTTTTTCCGACCGTGCCCGGGCCGGTGGCCGCCGCCGGGCGGCGGTCCGGCCGCGGGGCGTCTCCCCGCCGTAACCAGCAGAAAGGATTCGCTTGAAACTTCCGTATGAATGGCAGATCGGCTGGCGCTACACGCGCGCCGGCAAACGCACGACCGGCAACGGCTTCATTTCCTTCATCGCGCTCGTGTCGATGCTCGGGATCGCGCTCGGCGTCGCGGCGCTGATCGTCGTGCTGTCGGTGATGAACGGCTTCCAGAAGGAAGTGCGCGACCGCATGCTGTCGGTGCTCGCGCACGTCGAGGTGTTCTCGCCGACGGGCTCGATGCCCGACTGGCAACTGACCGCGCAGGAAGCGCGCCGCAATCCGTCGGTCGTCGGCGCGGCGCCGTACGTCGATGCGCAGGCGCTGCTCACGCGCCAGGACGCGGTGAGCGGCGTGATGCTGCGCGGCGTCGAGCCGACGCTCGAGCCGCAGGTGTCCGACATCGGCAAGGACATGAAGGCCGGGCAGCTCGCCGCGCTCGTGCCGGGCCAGTTCGGCATCGTGCTCGGCGATGCGCTCGCTGGCAACCTCGGCGTGACGGTCGGCGACAAGGTCACGCTCGTCGCGCCCGAGGGCTCGATCACGCCGGCCGGCATGATGCCGCGCCTGAAGCAGTTCACGGTGGTCGGCGTGTTCGAGTCGGGCCACTACGAATACGACAGCACGCTCGCGATGATCAACATCCGCGACGCCGAGGCGCTGTTCCGGATGTCCGCGCCGACCGGCGTGCGGTTGCGGCTGACGGACATGCAGAAGGCGCCGCAGGTCGCGGTCGAGCTGTCGCATACGCTGTCGGGCAGCCTGTACATCCGCGACTGGACCCAGCAGAACAAGACGTGGTTCTCGGCCGTGCAGATCGAGAAGCGGATGATGTTCATCATCCTGACGCTGATCATCGCGGTGGCCGCGTTCAACCTCGTGTCGTCGCTCGTGATGACGGTGACCAACAAGCAGGCCGACATCGCGATCCTGCGCACGCTCGGCGCGCAGCCGGGTTCGATCATGAAGATCTTCGTCGTGCAGGGCGTGACGATCGGCTTCGTCGGCACGGCGTCGGGCGTCGCGCTCGGCTGCCTGATCGCATGGAGCATCCCGTGGCTGATCCCGATGATCGAGCATCTGTTCGGCGTGCAGTTCCTGCCGCCGTCCGTGTACTTCATCAGCGAGCTGCCGTCCGAGCTGGTCGCGAGCGACGTGATCCGGATCGGGCTGATCGCGTTCGTGCTGTCGGCCGTCGCGACGCTCTATCCGAGCTGGCGCGGCGCGAAGGTGAAGCCGGCGGAGGCGCTCCGCTATGAATGACCGCGCGACCACATTCGGGGATTCACGACAACACAACAGACAGGATTCGGCAGGTATGCAGGAATACGTGCTTCAGGCGCGCGGGATCACGAAGGCGTTCGTGCAGGGCGGCTTCAACGTGCAGGTGCTCAGCAATACCGAACTGACGGTGCGCCGCGGCGAGAAGCTCGCGGTCGTCGGCGCGTCGGGTTCCGGAAAAAGCACGCTGCTGCACGTGCTGGGCGGGCTCGACGAGCCGAGCGCGGGCGAAGTGTCGTTGCTCGGCAAGCCATTTACGCAACTGGCCGAACGCGAGCGCAACGAGTTGCGCAACCGCGCGCTCGGTTTCGTCTACCAGTTCCATCACCTGCTGCCCGAATTCACCGCGCTCGACAACGTCGCGATGCCGCTGCGCATCCGCCGGATGACGACCGAGGACGCGCGCGAGCAGGCCCAGACGATGCTCGAGCGGGTCGGTCTCGGCCCGCGCGCGAAGCACCGGCCGGGCGAGCTGTCGGGCGGCGAGCGGCAGCGCGTCGCGATCGCGCGTGCGCTGGTCACGAAGCCGGCATGCGTGCTCGCCGACGAGCCGACCGGCAACCTCGATGGCACGACGGCCGACACGGTGTTCAACCTGATGCTCGAACTGTCCGAGACGCTCGAAACGAGCTTCGTGATCGTCACGCACGACCCCGATCTCGCCGCGCGCTGCGACCGCATCATGCGGCTGCGCGACGGCGTGCTGCACGAGGAGCCGGCGCTGCCGGTTTGAACGCACGCCCTTCGCGCGGTGCCGGGTGCGTCCCGGCACGGCGCAAGGGCGCAGGAATGCTGCCATGTGGATCGATACGCACTGCCATCTCGATGCCGCCGAGTTCGACGCCGACCGCGACGCGGTCGTGCGTGCGGCGTGCGCGGCCGGCGTGTCGCGCATCGTGATCCCGAGCATCGGGCGCGACAACTTCACGACGGTGCGCGAACTCGCGCAGCGCACACCGGGCGCGGTCTATGCGCTCGGCATCCATCCGATGTATACGCCGCAGGCGCGCGACGAGGATCTCGACCGGCTGCGCATGGAGATCGAGGCGAGCCTCGACGATCCGCGTTTCGTCGCGATCGGCGAGATCGGCCTCGACTACTTCGTGCCGGGGCTCGACGAAGACCGGCAGCAGTTCTTCTACCAGGGGCAGCTCAAGCTGGCGCGCGAATTCGACCTGCCCGTTCTGTGCCACGTGCGCAAGTCGCAGGATCGCGTGCTCGCCGGGCTGCGCCGGTTCGGCGTGCGGCGCGGCATCGCGCATGCCTTCAACGGCAGTTTCCAGCAGGCCGACGCGTATCTCGCGCAGGGGCTCCATCTCGGCTTCGGCGGCAACGTGACCTTCGCGCGTGCGCTGCAGATCCGCCGGCTCGCGGCGCAATTGCCGCTCGACGCGATCGTCGTCGAGACGGATGCGCCCGACATCGCGCCCGAATGGGCGTACAAATCCCGCAACACGCCCGACCAGGTGCCGCACATCGGCGATGTGCTCGCCGAACTGCGCGGTCTGGACGCCAGTTCACTCGGTCTATCCACTTCGGCCAACGCACTCGCCGCGCTGCCGCGACTCGCCCTTTCGTCCGCATAATCGTTGCTGGTAGGCGCCGCATTCGTCAGGACGGCGCCCGGTCGACGAGGAGGCGGGATGCGCGTGTGGTGGATCGCGTTCGCGCTCGGCGTCGTCGTGCTGCAGCGGCAGGCGGCGTTGCCGGGCGCGATCGGATGGGCGGCCGGTGCGCTCGCGCTTGCGGGCTGCATGGCTTTGGGCGCGTGGTGCATGCGTCGCCCGCGCACGCGTGCGACCGTCGCGCTCGGATGGGGTGTGTGCGCAATCGCGGCCTGCGTGGCGGGGTTCGGCTATGCGGCCGCGCGGGCCGAATGGCGGCTGATCGATAGCCTGCCCGTCGAATGGGAAGGGCGCGACATCGTCGTCACCGGCGTGATCCGGGGGCTGCCCGTCGTCGACGAGACGGGCGCGCGACTGCTGCTCGCGGTCGAGTCGAACGATGCGGGGCTGGCCCGTTTCCCTCCGTTGATCCGGTTGTCGTGGCGCGCGTATGGCCCATCCGCGACACGCGATGCGCTTCCCGACCTGCGTGCCGCGCAGCGCTGGCGTTTCGTCGTGCGCCTGAAGCGCCCGCACGCCGAGGCCAATCCCGGCGTGCGCGACAGCGAGGCGGCGTGGCTTGCCGCAGGCATTCGCGCGATCGGTTATGTCAGCGCGCCCCGGCGGGCGGCATTGCTCGATGCGCGCGCAGCGGGATGGCGTGCAACGATCGATCGGCTGCGCGACGCGCTGCGGGCACGCATCGGCGAGACGCTCGGGGGCGACGCCGGTCATCGCGGTATCGTCGCCGCGCTTGCGATCGGCGACCAGTCGGGCATCGGCGACGACGACTGGCGCGTGTTGCGCAACACTGGCACGAGCCATCTGGTCGCGATTTCCGGTCTGCATGTCGGGCTCGTCGGCGCGATCGCGGGCGGGCTCGTGGCGATGGTCTGGCGGCGCCTGCGCTGGCGCGCGCGGGCCGCGACGCTCGTGTTGCCGGCGCCGTACGCGGCGTCGCTTGCCGCGCTGGCGGCCGCGGCCGGTTATGCGGCGCTCGCCGGCTTCAACGTGCCGGCGCAGCGCGCGTGGTGGATGATCGCGGCGGGCGGCATCGCGTATCTGGCCGGGCGCAGCGTGCCGACCTCCGCGGTGTGGTGCGCGGCACTCGGCGGCGTGCTGCTCGCCGATCCGTGGGCCGTGCTGTCGGCCGGGTTCTGGCTGTCGTTCGGGGCGGTCGCCGTGATCCTGCTGACGGTTGCCGGCTGGCGCGCGGCGCGCGAGGTCGACGCGGAGGACGTCGAGCGGGACGCTACGCCCGACCTGTCGAGCCGGTTGCGCGCGTGGGGCACGCGCGCCGCGCGCCGTGTCGCCGAGGCCACGCGCGTGCAGTACGCGGTGACGATCGGTCTCGCGCCGCTGACGGCGGCGTGGTTCGCGCAGATTTCCCTGTCAGGTCCGTTCGGCAATGCGTTCGCGATTCCGTGGGTGAGCACGGTCGTGACGCCGATCGTGCTGGCCGGCATCGCGTTGCCCGCGCCGCTCGATGCGCTCGCGTTCCGGCTCGCGCACGCGGCACTCGAACCGATGATGGTGCTGCTCGGGCACCTCGCCGACTGGCCGGCCGGCGTATTCTGGCTGCGCATGCCCGACTGGCCGGTGCTGGCGCTGGCATGCGTGGGCGTCGCATGGGCGCTGATGCCGCGCGGCTGGCCGTTGCGCTGGGCGGCGCCGCTCACGTGGCTGCCGCTCGTCGCGCCGGCAGCCGATGCGCCGCCGCCGGGCGGCTTCCGGCTGACCGTGCTCGACGTCGGGCAGGGCGCGTCGGTGCTGGTGGAGACCGCGCGGCGGACCTTGCTGTTCGACGCGGGGCCGGGCGCGGAGTCGACCCACGCCGGTGCGCGGATCGTCGCGCCGGCGTTGCGCTCGCGCGGCATCGCGGTGATCGATTCGCTCGTGCTCAGTCACGCGCACGCCGATCACACGGGCGGCGTGCCGGCCGTCTATGCGGTAGCCGACGTGCGCCAACTGCTGGCCGGCATTCCGCCGAAGAGCGGGCTGTGGCGCGATGCGGCGGCCGCCGGCGTTGCCGACCGGCTGCCGTGCGCGGCCGGGCAGCGCTGGACCTGGGACGGCGTCGTCTTCACGATGCTCTGGCCGGACGGCGGTCCGGGCACGGGTTCGTCGAACGGGCAATCGTGCGTGCTGCGCATCGACGCGGGCGGCACGTCCGCGTTGCTGACGGGCGACATCGAAGCGCCCGCCGAACGTCGGCTCGTGGACACCGCGCGCGACGCGCTGGCTGCGCAGATCCTGGTCGTTCCGCACCACGGCAGCCGCACGTCGTCGGTCGAGCCTTTCCTCGATTCGGTCGGGCCGCGCGTCGCGGTATTTCCTGTAGGCTATCGCAATCGTTTCGGGCATCCGCACCGGAGCGTCCTCGCGCGTTACGAGGCGCGCGGGATTCCGCTGCCGCGCACCGATCGCGACGGCGCCGTGCGGTTCGACGTCGCGCCGGCCGATGGCGGGTTCGCTTTCGAGCGTCATCGCGACGGCCAGCGGCGATACTGGATGGACCGGTGACCTCGGCGAAGGCCGCTTATCAAGAAAGCATGGGACGGGAGTAAGCGCCAAAACCCTCACTCCCGTCGACCGCGAAGCATGGGACCGGAATAGGCGCTAAAGCGCCAACTCCGGTCGACAAAGGAGACATCGGCGTTTGAAGGACATCCTCCATTTCTCGCATGCGAACGGCTTTCCGGCATCGACGTACCGGACGATCTTTGCCGAACTGACCGACGACTACGAGCTGCGCTACATCGAACGGATCGGTCACGACCGTCGTTATCCGGTGACGCGCGACTGGCCGCATCTCGTCGAGCAGCTGCTCGACGATATCGGCAGCCGCTACGAGCGTCCCGTCTGGCTCGTCGGCCATTCGCTCGGCGGCTACCTGTCGCTGATGGCCGCGCTGAAGAAGCCGCAATGGGTGCGCGGGGTCGTGATGATCGATTCGCCGATCATCGCCGGCTGGCGCGCCGGCGCGTTGCGCGCGAGCCAGTGGGCGGGGCTCGACGAGCGGCTGTCGCCGGCCGCCGCGACGCGCAACCGGCGTACGCGCTGGGTGAGCCGCGACGACGTCTGGCGGCACTTCCGCGAGAAGCCCGCGTTCGCGCGCTGGGACGAACGGATGCTGGCCGACTACATCGACTACGGCATTCCGCAGGCCGGCGCCGACGGCGAGCGTGCGCTCGCGTTCGACCGGCAGGTCGAATACCTGATCTACCGGACGCTGCCGCACACGCTCGGCCCGCGGCTCGCGCACGGCGCGCCGGTGCCGCTCGGTTTCCTCGCCGGCACGCGTTCGCGCGAGGTCCGGCAGGTCGGGCTCGATGCGACGCGGCGTGCGGCGCGCGGCCGCGTCGAATGGCTCGAGGGCAGTCACCTGTTCCCGATGGAGCGGCCGCTCGAGACTGCCCGCGCATTGCAGCGGATGCTGAATTCGCTGAAGGCGGAGGAGGGCGAGGTTTCGCGGGGCGGCGCTCCGCTGGCCAGGCGCGCGTGACGCGTCGTCCGGCCGCCGGGCATGCGCCGCGGCACGTGAGGTCGCGCCGTCCGTCCGACCGGTTTGCCCCGGCTCGAAAGGCCGGCGCGGGTCCGCACGAAAGGGCGCGATCACCACGTGTCGTCCCGGCAATTGCTGAGAAAAGGGCGGGCTTTACGGTATAATCCGTTTTTCCCGCGAGCATCCAGCGATGACCAAATATGTTTTCGTCACCGGCGGCGTAGTTTCTTCCCTTGGCAAGGGTATTGCCGCCGCTTCCCTCGCCGCGATCCTTGAATCGCGCGGTCTGAAAGTCACCCTCCTCAAACTCGATCCGTACATCAACGTCGACCCCGGCACGATGAGCCCGTTCCAGCACGGGGAAGTGTTCGTGACGGAAGACGGGGCGGAGACGGACCTCGACCTCGGCCACTATGAGCGCTTCATCAGCACGAAGATGCGCAAGGCCAACAACTTCACGACCGGCCAGATCTACGAATCGGTGATCCGCAAGGAACGCCGTGGCGACTATCTCGGCAAGACCGTGCAGGTCATTCCGCACATCACGAACGAAATCCAGGCGTTCATCGAGCGCGGGGCCGCATCGGCCACCTGCGGCGAGCCGGATGTCGCGATCGTCGAGATCGGCGGCACGGTCGGCGACATCGAGTCGCTGCCGTTCCTCGAGGCCGCTCGCCAGATGAGCCTGCGCCTCGGCCGCAACAGCGCGTGCTTCGTGCACCTGACGCTCGTGCCGTACGTCGCGACGGCCGGCGAACTGAAGACGAAGCCGACCCAGCACAGCGTGCAGAAGCTGCGCGAGATCGGCATCCTGCCGCACGTGCTGCTGTGCCGTGCGGACCGCCGCATCCCCGACGACGAATCGAAGAAGATCTCGATGTTCTCGAACGTGCCGGAAGACGCCGTGATTTCGGTGTGGGACGCCGACAGCATCTACAAGATTCCGCAGATGCTGCACGACCAGGGCCTCGACAAGATCATCTGCGAGGAGCTGAAGCTGTCGCCGCACGATGCCGACCTGAGCATGTGGTCGGAGCTCGTCGAGAAGCTGGAGAACCCGAAGCACGAAGTGACGATCGGCATGGTCGGCAAGTACGTCGACCTGACCGAGTCGTACAAGTCGCTGATCGAGGCGCTGCGCCACGCACAGCTGCACACGTCGACCAAGGTCAACATCGAGTACATCGACTCGGAAGAGATCGAGACGAACGGCGTCGACAGCCTGAAGCACCTCGATGCGGTGCTGGTTCCGGGCGGTTTCGGCCGTCGCGGCACCGAAGGCAAGATCGCGGCGATCCGCTATGCGCGCGAGGCGAAGGTCCCGTATCTCGGCATCTGCCTCGGCATGCAGCTCGCGGTGATCGAGTTCGCGCGCGACGTGGTCGGCCTGAAGCAGGCGAACAGCACGGAATTCGATCCGGACACGCCGGAACGCGTGGTCGCGCTGATCACCGAGTGGTTCGATCGCGACGGCAAGGTCGAGACGCGCACCGAGGAATCCGATCTCGGCGGCACGATGCGCCTCGGCTCGCAGCGCTGCCCGATCAAGCCCGGCACGATGGCGGAAGAAATCTATGGCAAGGACGTGAACGAACGCCATCGCCACCGTTATGAAGTCAATAACCGCTTCGTGCCCCAGCTCGAAGCCGGCGGCCTTATCATCAGCGCCCGTACCCCGAGCGAGGATCTGCCGGAAATGATGGAACTGCCGCGTTCGATGCACCCGTGGTTCGTCGGCGTCCAGTTCCACCCGGAATTCACGTCCACGCCGCGTGACGGTCATCCCCTCTTCAAGTCGTTCGTCGAAGCCGCGCTGGCCGGCAAGCAAGCGCGCGGAGTGAAAGCATGAAGCTGTGCGATTTCGAGGTTGGTCTCGACAAGCCGTTTTTCCTGATCGCGGGTACCTGCGTCGTCGAATCGGAGCAAATGACGATCGACACGGCGGGCCGCCTGAAGGAAATCTGCGAGAAGCTGAACGTACCGTTCATCTACAAGTCGTCCTATGACAAGGCGAACCGCAGCTCGGGCAAGTCGTTTCGTGGCCTCGGAATGGACGAGGGCCTGCGGATCCTGTCCGAGGTGAAGCGCCAGCTCGGCCTGCCGGTGCTGACCGACGTGCATTCGATCGACGAGATCGAGCAGGTCGCGTCGGTCGTCGACGTGCTGCAGACGCCCGCGTTCCTGTGCCGCCAGACCGACTTCATCCATGCGTGCGCGCGCTCGGGCAAGCCCGTCAACATCAAGAAGGGCCAGTTCCTCGCGCCGCACGACATGAAGAACGTGATCGACAAGGCGCGCGACGCGGCCCGTGAAGCCGGGCTGTCGGACGACCGCTTCATGGCGTGCGAACGCGGTGTCTCGTTCGGCTACAACAATCTCGTGTCGGACATGCGTTCGCTCGCGATCATGCGCGAGACGAACGCGCCGGTCGTGTTCGACGCGACCCACTCGGTGCAGCTGCCGGGCGGGCAGGGCACGAGCTCGGGCGGCCAGCGCGAATTCGTGCCGGTGCTCGCGCGTGCGGCGGTCGCGACGGGCGTCGCGGGCCTCTTCATGGAAACGCACCCGAATCCGGCCGAGGCGAAGTCGGACGGCCCGAACGCGGTGCCGCTGAGCCGGATGAGCGCGCTGCTGGAGACCCTCGTCACGCTCGACCAGGCGGTGAAGCGCAATCCGTTCCTGGAAAACGATTTCAACTAAAGATCGAATGAACCTTGCGACGGCTTCGCGCGTCTGTAGCGAAAGCGGTTCCGGCACGCATGCCGTCGCAGTTTGAAGAATCCATCGTCATTCTCAGAGGAAACCCATGAGTGCAATCGTAGATATCATCGGCCGCGAGATTCTGGATTCGCGCGGCAACCCCACCGTCGAATGCGACGTGCTGCTCGAATCGGGCACGATGGGCCGCGCGGCGGTGCCGTCGGGCGCGTCCACGGGCTCGCGTGAAGCGATCGAACTGCGCGACGGCGAAGCCGGCCGCTACAACGGCAAGGGCGTGCTGAAGGCAGTCGAGCACATCAACACCGAAATCTCCGAAGCCATCATGGGCCTCGACGCGTCGGAACAGGCGTTCCTCGACAAGACGCTGCTCGAGCTGGACGGCACCGACAACAAGTCGCGCCTCGGCGCGAACGCGATGCTGGCCGTGTCGATGGCCGTCGCGAAGGCTGCCGCCGAAGAGGCCGGCCTGCCGCTGTACCGCTATTTCGGCGGTTCGGGCGCGATGCAACTGCCGGTGCCGATGATGAACATCGTCAACGGCGGCGCGCACGCGAACAACAGCCTCGACATCCAGGAATTCATGATCGTCCCGGTCAGCCAGCCGACGTTCCGTGAAGCCCTGCGTTGCGGCGCGGAAGTGTTCCACGCGCTGAAGAAGATCTTGAGCGACCGCGGCATGAGCACGGCAGTCGGCGACGAAGGTGGCTTCGCGCCGAACTTCGGCAGCAACGACGAGTGCCTGTCGACGATCCTGCAGGCGATCGAGAAGGCCGGCTACCGTGCGGGCGAAGACGTGCTGCTCGCGCTCGACTGCGCGGCATCCGAGTTCTACCACGACGGCAAGTACCAGCTCGCGGGCGAAGGCCTGCAACTGTCGTCGGCTGAATTCACCGACTACCTCGCGACGCTCGCCGACAAGTTCCCGATCGTGTCGATCGAGGACGGCATGCACGAAAGCGACTGGGAAGGCTGGAAGCTGCTGACCGAGCGCCTCGGCAAGAAGGTGCAGCTGGTCGGCGACGACCTGTTCGTCACGAACACGCGCATCCTGAAGGAAGGCATCGAGAAAGGCATCGCTAACTCGATCCTCATCAAGATCAACCAGATTGGTACGCTGACCGAAACGTTCGCGGCGATCGAAATGGCGAAGCGCGCGGGCTACACGGCCGTGATCTCGCACCGCTCGGGCGAAACGGAAGACTCGACGATCGCGGACATCGCGGTCGGCCTGAACGCCGGTCAGATCAAGACGGGTTCGCTGTCGCGCAGCGACCGCATCTCGAAGTACAACCAGCTGCTGCGCATCGAGGAAGATCTCGGCGACATCGCGAGCTACCCGGGTAAATCGGCTTTCTATAACCTGCGCTAACGCGCTACTATCGGGTTTGTCATATCGACGCCGCTCTGTGCATGATGCGTAGAGCGGCGCTTCTTATATCTGCGTCTCTTACATGCGGCTTGTCACTGTCGTCCTGATTGCCTTGCTGGCGCTCATTCAGTACCCCCTATGGTGGGGACACGGCGGCTGGCTGCGGGTGCATGAATTGCGTCAGCAGCTTGGCGACCAGCTCCAGAAGAATGCGGACGAGAAGCTGCGCAACGAGCGGACCGCAGGCGAAGTGCAGGATCTGCAGAGCGGCACCGCGGCCATCGAGGAGCGCGCGCGCTACGAGATGGGCATGGTGAAGGACGGCGAAGTATTCGTGCAGTTCGTGTCGCCGAATGCGCCGGCAGGGCCGCTCAACAACACGCCTTCGAGCACATCGACACGCGGTGCCGTGTCCGCGGCGCCGGTGCGGGTCGTGCCGAATCCGCAGTCGATGGCGAAGCCGTCGCGGCATCATGGCGGCGACAAGGGCAAGGCTGCGCATCACTGAGCGCGACAACTCGAATCCATTGAAAAAGCGCGGTAAATGCCGCGCTTTTTTATTTCCTGCCAGTCATCAATCGGCCGGGCGATACACGCTCACCACCACCAGCCCGGGTAGCCGTAACCATAGCCGATGCCCGTGCCCCAGCGATTTCCCCATCCGCCGTAATACCCGCCGTAGACGGTCACGGGCGGCGGCGCGTAATACGCCCACGCGCGCGCGGCCGCCTCGGCCGCTATCGCGCTGTCCTGTTCGCGCAGGACCTGCCGGTCGATCTCGTCGTAGCGCTTGCGTTCGGCGCTCGACAGCACGGGCGGCTGGCCGCCCGACGCGCCCGGTTCGGGCAGGCGGCTCAGGATCGTGGCAGTCGGCGGCGGCACCGCGCAGCCGGCGAGCGCGAGCGTGCCGGCTGCGACGCTCGTCAGGACGATGATGCGAAACGGACGATTCATGGGGTTCTCCTGCAGCGCGCCGACGACGGGAAGCAGCTTGCGCCGAAGGTCGAGCCTCCGGCGCCGGAGCCGTGCGTGCGACGCTCGTGTGCGTCATTATGCGCCCGCGCCCGGACGGCAGGCAGCGGGCGCGCCGCTCAGTGACGCTGGTCGGTCGCAGGCGCGATGCCGGTCTCGACCGCGGGTGTCGCGAACAACTGCGCGACGTCGACGGGATCGAATTCGTAGCGCTGGTTGCAGAACTCGCAGTGGATCTCGACGTGGCCGCGCTCGACGATCACGCTGTCGACTTCGTCGTGGCCGAGCATGCGCAGCATCGCAGCGACCTTCTCGCGCGAGCACGAGCACTGGAAGCGCGTGCCGGCCGGTTCGAAGTGCTGCACGTTCTCCTGCCAGAACAGCCGGCGGAACACGACTTCCGGTTCGACCTCGAGCAGTTCCTGCGCGGACAGCGTGCCACCGAGCGCGCAGACACGCTCCCACGTGTCGAGATCGGTTTCGGCGTTGCGCGGCACGATGCCGCCGTCGCCGGGCAGCTTCTGCAACAGCATGCCGACCGCACGGTCGCGATCGGCCGCGAGCCACAGCCGCGTGTCGAGCTGCTCGGAGTGATGCATGTAATGCTCGAGCACCTGCGACACCGATTCGAGCGGGCCGTCGACGCCGTTCAGCGGCACGATGCCCTGGTACGGCTGCTGGCCTGGCAGCTTGTCGGCCGGGTCGAGCGTGATCACGCAGCGGCCGTGACCGCTCGCGTTGACGAGCGACGCGAAACTCATGTCGTCGCCGATCGTCTGCGCCGTGTCGCCGGAGAACTTTGCGGTGGCCCGCATCGACAGATCCGAGCTGCACTGGACGACCAGCATCTGGACCGGCCCGTCGCCGAAGATCTGCATGATCAGGGTGCCGTGAAATTTCAGGTTCGCGGACAGCAGCGCGCACGCGGCCATCATCTCGCCGAGCACCGTGCGCACGGGGGCAGGGTAGTCGCGGCGGGAGAGCACTTCCTGCCACGTATTGCGCAGCGAAACGATCTCGCCGCGCACGGGCGCCGCATTGAACATGAATTTCTGTAACTGGTCGCTCACTCTTCTTCCTTGAAAACCGTGCGAATCACCCGATCCGCACGAGTTGCTCCTTGAAATGCGCACGCCGCTCGACGTACGTCTTCGCGTTCGTGCGCAGCCGCGCGATGTCTTCGGCCGACAGCTCGCGCACGACTTTCGCCGGTGCGCCGAGAATCAGCGAATTATCCGGGAACGTCTTGCCTTCCGTCACGACCGCGCCGGCGCCAACCAGACAGTTGCGGCCGATGACCGCTCCATTCAAGACCACCGCCTGAATACCGATCAGCGAACCTTCGCCGATCGTGCAGCCGTGCAGCATGGCCTGGTGCCCGATCGTCACGTTTTCGGCAATCGTCAGCGGAAAGCCGGGGTCCGTGTGCAGTACCGCGCCTTCCTGGACGTTGCTGCCGGCGCCAACGGCAATCTGCTCGTTGTCGCCGCGAATCGTCGCGCCGAACCAGACGCTCGCGTTTTCCTCGAGCACGACCTTGCCGATGATGGCCGCCGTATCGGCGACGAATACGCTTTCGTGGATCGTCGGGGCCGTATCGCCCAGCTTGTAGATCGTCACGGAGTCTCCTTGTCTCTTCGATGATGGGCGCCGGTAGAATGGCGCGTCTGGTTTGCCCGGCGCATTGCGCCGCGGAACAATCGCATATTGTAAACCGTCGCGTGCGTGCGCTCCCGCGATGCGCGTGCAGGGTGTCCCCGTTTATGAGCATGGAGTCTTCTTCTTTCGGCAATGCGCCGGCCTGCGTGCGCGGTACCGCGCTCGACGCGCTGCGCGTCGCCGAACCCGCGGCCAAGACCGCGCAGGTGCGCGCGTTGTACGACGCGCTGCTGGCCGGGCACGCCGCGATCGCACCGTCGCTCGAACTGCGCGAACCGGCCGATCTGCCCGGACGTCCTGCGCGTCCGGCGCTCGTCGAGCCGCGCCAGCTTGAGCGACGCAGCATGCGTTCGCCCGAAGGGCGCGCGGTGCTGCTGCACGCGCTCGCCCATATCGAATTCAATGCGATCAACCTGGCGCTCGATGCGGTCTGGCGCTTTCCGGGCCTGCCGGACGCGTTTTATGCGGACTGGCTGAAGGTGGCGGCCGAGGAGGCCTATCACTTCACGCTGCTGTCCGACCGGCTGGCGGCATTCGGCCATGCGTACGGCGATTTTCCCGCGCACAACGGGCTGTGGGAGATGTGCGAGCGGACCAAGGGCGACGTGCTCGCGCGCATGGCGCTCGTGCCGCGCACGCTCGAGGCCCGCGGGCTGGATGCGTCGCCGCCGATCCGCGCGCGGCTCGTGCAGGCGGGCGACGACGCGTCGGCCGCGATCCTCGACGTGATCCTGCACGACGAGATCGGCCATGTCGCGATCGGCAACCGCTGGTTCCGGCATTTGTGCGACGAAGCCGGCCGCGATCCGGTGCCGGCCTACCGGCAGCTCGCCGAGCAATACCATGCGCCGCGGCTGCGCGGTCCGTTCAATTTCGATGCGCGTCGCGATGCCGGATTCGAGCAGGCTGAACTCGACGAGCTGGCCGCGCAGGACGGGGCAGACGGCGTAGACGGAAAAGCGGCGCGTTAGCCGGCTCGCGTTCGGCTGCGATTCGTTTGCCGCCGGCCGACGCGCGCGCGTGGCTGGCGGCGCTTCCCGGTCGGCCAGCCGGCCCGCCCGGCGGGCCGTTGAGCGACCGCGCCGCTAGAGCGGTGCCTCGATTGCCGGCCGCCGGAACGGAGGCGTCGCCGCTATAATCGAACGACCATTCTTTTTTCTGGCGGCTGCAATGAGTGCCTCGAGTTCCGTTTCCGATTTCGTCCTGGTGCGTGGCGTCCGGCTGCATGTGCGGCGCTGGGGCCGCCCCGATGCGCCGACGCTGTTCATGCTGCACGGCTGGATGGACGTCGCGGCGTCGTTCCAGTTCGTCGTCGATGCGCTGGCGGGCGACTGGCAGGTGATCGCACCCGATGCGCGCGGCTTCGGGCTGTCCGACTGGCCGGTCGCGCGGCAGGGCGGCGGCCACTACTGGTTCCACGAATACCTGAGCGACCTCGATGCGCTCGTCGACCACTATGCGCCGACCGGCGAAGTCAACCTGATCGGGCACAGCATGGGCGCGAACGTCGTGTGCCTGTATGCCGGCGCGCGGCCGGAGCGCGTGCGGCGCGTGGTCGACCTCGAGGGTTTCGGGCTCGCGCCCGCGCGGGCCGAGCAGGCGCCGCGCCGGCTGCGCGGCTGGCTGGACGAGCTGCGCGAGCCGCCCGCGCTGCGCCCTTATGCGTCCCTCGACGAAGTGGCGGCGCGCCTGACCAAGACCAATCCGCGGCTCGATCCGCGCCGCGCCGCGTTCCTCGCCGCGCACTGGTCGAAGCGCGGCGATGATGGCCTCTACCACCTGCTGGCCGATCCCGCGCACAAGATGCCGGGCCCGCTGCTTTATCGGCTGGACGAAGTGATGGCCACCTGGACGCAGGTGCGCGCGAAGGTGCTGCACGTCGAGGCCGTCAATTCGCCGACGCTCGCGCACCTCGCCGGCGACATTCCGCTGCCGGAATTCAAGGCGCGTTTCAACGCGTTCCCCGACTGGCGCGAGAAGCTCGTCGAGGATGCCGGCCACATGGTGCATCACGACCAGCCCGAGCAGATCGCGGCGCTGATCGAGGCGTTCTGCGCGTAAGCGCGCGGCGGCAGCGGCGGGGCAGGCGAGCGGCGCGATTGCCGCGTTGCAGTAGAATGAAGCCTTACCTGCCATGCCAACAATGAACGCTGATCTCCACTGCCATTCGAATGTTTCCGACGGGTTGCTGTCGCCTGCCGACGTCGCGCGCCGCGCCCATGCCGGCGGCGTGACCCTGTGGGCGCTGACCGACCACGACGAGATCGGCGGTCAGGCGGTGGCGCGCAGCGAGGCGGAAGCGCTCGGCATGCGCTACCTGAGCGGCGTCGAGATTTCGGTCACGTGGGCGTCGCGCACCGTGCACATCGTCGGCCTGAACATCGATCCCGCGAACCCGGCGCTCGTCGACGGCCTGTACCGCACGCGTCACGGCCGTGCGGCCCGCGCGGTGGCGATCGGCGCGCAGCTCGCGACGCTCGGCATTCCCGGCGCGTACGACGGCGCGCTCAAGTACGTATCGAATCCCGATCTGATCTCGCGCACGCACTTCGCGCGCTTTCTCGTCGAGAACGGTCACGCCGAATCGACGTCCGACGTGTTCGACCGCCTGCTCGGCGACGGCAAGCCCGGGTTCGTCCCGCATCGCTGGGCAGCACTGTCCGATGCGGTCGCGTGGATTCGCGCGGCGGGCGGCGAAGCGGTGGTCGCGCATCCGGGCCGTTACCGCTATTCGCCCGTCGAATTCGACGCGTTCTTCGGCGAGTTCATCGATTTGGGCGGCCGCGCGATCGAGGTCGTCACGGGTAGCCACACGCCCGACCAGTACCGCGAATACGCGGACGTTGCGCGCCGCTTCGGCTTCGAAGTGTCGCGCGGCTCGGATTTCCATGCACCGGGCGAGGGCCGTGTCGAACTCGGCGGCCTGCCGCCGTTGCCGCCCGACCTGACGCCGGTCTGGGAACGCTGGCTGTGACGCCGGGCGGCTGCCCGCCGCCCGTATCGCCGCCGACTGCGCATCCGATTCCTCCCTCTTTACGTGTCCCCATGTCCCAGTTCTTCAGGATTCATCCGGATAATCCGCAGCCGCGCCTGATCAAACAGGCCGTGGAGATCGTCAGCAAGGGCGGCGTGATCGCGATGCCGACCGATTCGAGCTATGCGCTCGCGTGCCATCTCGACGACAAGGATGCGGTCGAGCGCGTGCGCCGGATTCGCGGCCTCGACGAGAAGCAGCACCTGTCGCTGCTCGTGCGCGACCTGTCCGAGCTCGCGAACTTCGCGATGGTCGACAACCGCCAGTACCGGCAGATCAAGTCGGTGACGCCGGGCCCGTACGTCTTCATCCTGCAGGCGACGAAGGAAGTGCCGCGCCGGCTGTCGCACCCGTCGCGCAAGACGATCGGGCTGCGCGTGCCCGATCACGCGATCACGCTTGCGTTGCTGGAGTCGCTCGGCCAGCCGCTGCTCGGCACGACGCTGATCCTGCCGCCGGACGACGAGCCGCTCAACGATCCCGACGACATCCGCGCGCGACTCGAGAAACAGGTCGACCTCGTGATCGACGGCGGCGCATGCCCGCGCGAGCCGTCGACGGTGATCGACCTGACCGGCGACGAGCCGGAACTCGTGCGCGCGGGGCGCGGCGCGCTCGAACCGTTCGGACTCTCGGCCGCGTAAGCGCGCCGTCCTTTTTTGCGCGAGTGCGCTTGTTACAATAACGCGATATGGATGCTTCCCTGATACAGACCATCGCCGTCTACGCGCTGCCCGTGATCTTCGCGATCACGCTGCACGAGGCCGCGCACGGCTACGCCGCCCGCCTGCTCGGCGACAACACCGCTTACATGATGGGGCGCGTGTCGTTCAATCCGATGCGCCACATCGATCCGATCGGCACGATCGCGATTCCGCTCGCGATGTATTTCCTGACGGGCGGCGCGTTCCTGTTCGGTTATGCGAAGCCGGTGCCGGTTTCGTTCGGCAACCTGCGCGATCCGCGCTGGGGCAGCCTGTGGGTCGCGCTCGCGGGCCCGGCCTGCAATTTCGTGCAGGCGCTGGTCTGGGGCCTGCTGACCCTCGTGCTGCCCGCCATCGGCGTCGACGAGCCGTTCTTCACGCGGATGGCGTTGGCCGGCGTCAGCGCGAACCTCGTGCTCGGCGTGCTGAACCTGTTTCCGCTGCCGCCGCTCGACGGCGGCCGCATCCTGGCGGCGCTGCTGCCGCCGAAGCAATCGATCGCGCTGTCGCGCATCGAGCCGTACGGTTTCATCATCGTCCTCGTGCTGGTCGCGACGGGCGTGCTGACGAACTTCTGGCTGCGCCCGCTCGTCAATGTCGGCTACGCCGTCCTGAGCGCCATCCTGTCTCCCTTCGCCTCGCTTTTCTAACGACAATCATGTTCCCAGAACGTATTTTCTCCGGCATGCGACCCACCGGGTCGCTGCACCTCGGCCATTACCACGGCGTGCTGAAAAACTGGGTGAAGCTGCAGTCCGAGTACCCGTGCTTTTTCTGCGTCGTCGACTGGCATGCGCTGACGACGCACTACGAGACGCCCGAGGTCATCGAGAAGAACGTGTGGGACGTGCTGATCGACTGGCTCGCGTCCGGCATCGATCCGGCGCAGGCGACGCTGTTCATCCAGAGCAAGGTGCCCGAGCATGCCGAACTCGCGCTGCTGCTCGGCATGAGCACGCCGCTCGGCTGGCTCGAACGCGTGCCGACCTACAAGGAGCAGATGGAGAAGCTGAAGGACAAGGACCTGTCGACCTACGGCTTCCTCGGCTACCCGGTGCTGATGGCGGCCGACATCCTGCTGTATCGCGGCTCGCTCGTGCCGGTCGGCGAGGATCAGGTGCCGCACGTCGAGATGACGCGCGAGATCGCGCGCCGCTTCAACTACCTGTACGGCCGCGAGCCCGGTTTCGAGGAGAAGGCGCTCGACGCGGCGAAGAAGCTCGGCGGCAAGCGCGCGAAGCTCTATCACGAGCTGCGCAACGCGTATCAGCAGGAGGGCGACGACGAGGCGCTCGAACAGGCGCGCGCGATGCTGCAGGAATCGCAGAGCCTGTCGATGAGCGACCGCGAGCGCCTGTTCGGCTATCTCGAAGGCGCGCGCAAGATCATCCTGGTCGAGCCGCAGGCGCTCCTGACCGAAGCGTCCCGGATGCCGGGCCTCGACGGGCAGAAGATGTCCAAGTCGTACGGCAACACGATCGGCCTGCGTGAAGACGCCGAGACGATCACGAAGAAGGTCCGCACGATGCCGACCGATCCCGCGCGTGTGCGCCGCACCGATCCGGGCGATCCCGACAAGTGCCCGGTGTGGCAGCTGCACCAGGTCTATACGGACGAAGCGACGCACGAGTGGGTGCAGAAGGGCTGCCGTTCGGCAGGCATCGGCTGCCTCGACTGCAAGCAGCCGGTCGTCGAAGGCATTCTGCGCGAGCAGCAACCGATGCTCGAGCGCGCGCAGAAGTACATGGACGATCCGTCGCTGCTGCGCGCGATCGTCGCGGACGGTTGCGACAAGGCGCGCAAGTACGCGACGGAAACGATGCGCGACGTGCGCGACGCGATGGGCCTGTCGTACAACTGATCCCGATGAGCGCATCCGTCATCGCCGCCGCGGGCGGCCACGTCGCCCAGGCCGAACCGTCGCGCTGGGTCGCGCAATGGTCGCGGCTCGTTCCGGCGGGCGGTGCGGTGCTTGACGTTGCCGCGGGCGGCGGCCGCCATGCGCGCTGGTTCGCGTCGCACGGGCACCCTGTCGTCGCGCTCGATCGCGATCCGGCCGCGCTGGCTGCGTTGCGGGCGATCCCGGGCGTCGATGCCCGCGACGCCGACCTCGAAGGCGCGCCGTGGCCGTTGCCGGCCGGCGAGCGGTTTTCGGCCGTGATCATCACCCATTATCTGCATCGTCCGCTCTGGCCCCATCTGCTCGATGCAGTGGCGCCGGGCGGCGTGCTGATCTACGAAACCTTCGCGCAAGGAAACGAAACGGTCGGGAAACCGTCCAACCCCGCGTTCCTGCTCGCCCCGGGCGAGCTGCTGGACGCCGTGCATGGCCGCCTGCGGGTGGTTGCGTACGAGGACGGTTTCGTTGCCGCGCCGCGCGAGGCATTCGTCCAGCGTCTCTGCGCGGTGCGCGAGGGCGCGACCCCGAAGGCGGGGGCGGGAATTCCACGTTACGAACTGCCCGGCTAATCCGCTACAATCTCAATGTTTACCGGTACATAATCTCAATCGCGTTTCATGGCTAACGGCACCCAAGACGGCATTCAAATCCGCGGCAGCATCCCCGCGATCGTCACCCCGATGCTCGAAGACGGCAGTCTCGACCTGCCGGCGTTTCGCAAACTGATCGACTGGCACATCGCGGAAGGCACCGATGCGCTGGTCGTGGTCGGTACGAGCGGCGAGTCGGCAACGCTCAACGTCGAAGAGCACATCCTGATGATCCGCACGGCGGTCGAGCATGCGGCGAAACGCATCCCGATCATCGCGGGCGCGGGCGGCAACTCGACCGCCGAGGCGATCGAGCTGACGAAACACGCGAAGGCTGTCGGTGCGGACGCGACGCTGCAGGTCGTGCCGTACTACAACAAGCCGACGCAGGAAGGCATGTACCGTCACTTCAAGACGATCGCCGAAGCGGTCGATCTGCCAGTGATCCTGTACAACGTGCCGGGTCGCACGGTCGCCGACATGGCGAACGAGACGACGCTGCGCCTCGCGCAGGTGCCGGGCATCATCGGCGTGAAGGAAGCGACCGGCAACATCGATCGCGCCGCGCAGCTGATCAAGGCGGCGCCGAAGCATTTCGCGATCTACAGCGGCGACGATCCGACCGCGATCGCGCTGATGCTGCTCGGCGGCCACGGCAACATCTCGGTGACGGCGAACGTCGCGCCGCGCGCGATGAGCGAGCTGTGCCGCGCTGCGCTGGCCGGCGACGTGAAGACGGCCCGCGAGTTGCACATGAAGCTGCTGTCGCTGCACAAGAACCTGTTCATCGAGGCGAACCCGATCCCGGTGAAGTGGGCGCTGCAGGCGATGGGCAAGATGCAGGGCGGCATCCGGTTGCCGCTCACGGCGCTCGACGAGCGCTGCCACGATGCCGTGCGTTCGGCCCTTGTCGAGGCCGGCGTCCTCGCCTGATGCCGAGGCGGCCGCGTCCTGCGGCCGCCGGCTCGACCCCTGATCAACCCGCACCGGCCGGCTCCGTCCGGCGCCGCTCCTGACGAGCGTTCTAGCAAGACGAAGGATTTCATGAAACGTTTCGCCTTTTCCTCTCGCGCCATCCAGATGTCGGTGGTGGCGCTGGCGCTGGGCGCGCTCGCTGGCTGCGATACGCTGAACGACTATCTGGCCCCCGACCGGGTCAACTACAAGAACACCGGTTCGGCGCCGCCGCTCGCGGTGCCGAGCGACCTGAAGCCGGTGCCGACGACCCAGCAGTTCGTCGCGCCGCCGACCAACGCGGGGCTCGGCACGCTGCCGCCGCGGGTCACGACGCAGGCCGGCAACGCGACCGACGGCATCCCGAGCGCGCAGGATCCGCTCGGCATGCACATCGAACGTGACGGCGATCGCCGCTGGCTCGTCGTCGATGGCCGGACGCCCGAGCAGCTGTGGCCGATCCTGAAGGAGTTCTGGCAGGAGAACGGCTTCTCGCTGAAGACCGATGCGCCGTCGACGGGCATCATGGCCACCGACTGGGCTGAAAACCGCGCGAACATTCCCGACGACTGGTTCCGCCGCACGATCGGCAAGGTCATCGATTTCGCGTACTCGTCCGGCACGCGCGACCGCTTCCGCACGCTCGTGAACCGCACGTCGGACGGCAACACCGACATCTCGATCACGCACAGCGCGATGGAAGAAATGATGGTCGGTCCGCAGGGCGGCACGTCGTCGCGCTGGGAAGAGCGTCCGCGCAACCCGGTGCTCGAAGCCGTGTTCCTGTCGAAGCTGATGCAGAAGTTCGGCCTGACCGACGCGCAGGCGAAGCAACTGCTGACCGATGCGCATCCCGCGACGGCACCGGCGCAGGTCAGCGATACCAGCAGCGGTGCCGCGACGCTGCAGCTGGCCGAATCGTTCGACCGTGCATGGCTGCGCGTGGGCCTGGCGCTCGACCGTACCAACTTCACGGTCGACAATCGCGACCGCGAGAAGGGCGTGTACACCGTGCGCTATGCGAATTCGATGGAAGAGCTCAAGCGTGACGGCCTGTTCGGCAAGCTGTTCTACGGCGGCCCGTCGGCCGCGAAGCCGGGCAAGGAATTCATGGTCAACGTGCGCGCGCAAGGCAGCGGCGGCACGCAGGTCGCGGTGGTCGGCGCTGACGGCCAGGTCGACAACTCGTCGGACGCGCAGCGGATCATTTCGCTGCTCCACGCGCAGCTGAACTGAGCGCGTGCGATTCGCCAGCCTCGGAAGCGGCAGCGAAGGCAACGCGCTGGTCGTCGAGGCCTCGAGCGGCACGACGACCACCCGCGTGCTGCTCGACTGCGGCTTTTCCGCCAAGGAGGTCGAGCGCCGGCTCGGCCGACTGAATCTCGGCATCGACGATCTCGATGCGATCCTCATCACCCATGAACACAGCGACCATGTCGGCAGCGCGTTGACGCTTGCCCGGCGTGCGTCGTTGCCGCTCTACATGAGCTGGGGCACCGCACGCGCGGTAGGCGCGGACGAGGCCGATGTCGATCTCCACGTGCTGTGGGGCGACGAGACGGCCGCGATACGCGATCTGGCCGTGATGCCCTATACGGTCCCTCACGACGCCCGAGAGCCGCTCCAGTTCGTCTTTATGGACGGCTGCCGCCGGCTCGGTGTGCTGACCGACGTCGGGATGGCCACGCCGCACATCACGGCCGTCCTGAGCGGCTGTGACGCGCTGGTGCTCGAATCCAACCACGACACCGCGATGCTGGCCGCGAGCCGCTATCCGCAGTCGCTGAAGGCGCGCATCGGCGGCAACCACGGTCACCTGAGCAATGACGCGGCGGCCGACATCCTCGCGTCGCTCGAACGCAGCCGCCTCAAGCACCTGGTGGCGGCGCACCTGAGCCAGCAGAACAACCTGCCGGAACTGGCCCGCCAGGCGTTTGCCGGCGTGCTGGGGACGAGCGGGGAGGATGTGATCGTCGCCACGCAGGACGCGGGGTTCGACTGGCTGACGCTCGGATGAGCGGGGCAGGGCCGCTGCGGCGGCCCGGTACGACTGCCGGGCGCTCGATCCGCAAACGGCAGACGTAAAAAAACCGGCCCTCGGGCCGGTTTTTTTTCAGCTGAATGCTGAGGCTTACTGGCTTGCGCCCGAAGCCGGAGCAGCCGTCGCTGCCGAAGCAGCCGACGCCACTGCAGCAGCAGCGTCGCTCGCAGCAGCCGTTGCCGACGAAGCAGCAGCAGCAGCATCGCTCGCAGCACCAGCAACTGCCGAAGCAGCCGTCGAAGCGGCAGCAGCCGCGTCGCTTGCAGCCGACGAAGCAGCTTGATCAGCGCTCTTGTTGCAAGCAGCCAGTGCAACAGCAGCCAACAGGGAAGCTACGAGGAGGGATTTCTTCATGATCACGTCCTTTTATGGTTAAAGGTAAGCAACAGCGCGAAACAATACCGGTAATGTGCTCCAACACCGACCTGGGCCGCTGGTGGAGATGCACTTCTAGAGCGTGAATCTTCCCTACGGCTTGGGCGGAAATTATATGCACTTTCCTATCGACCGTCGACAAATGCGGGGTCAATACGTTGTCTTTCCCATACAGAATTTGATCCGTATGGGCATACGGGGCGACTCACACTAATTCCGGTCCCCGACCCGTATCCAGCCCGCACGATACCACTCGTGCAATAAAGCTGTCATCGAGGGAGCCCGGGATAGTGTTACAAACCGTTTCGCCTCCATCTGGCGTTGATTGGCCAGTTCGGGCAGCCATTCCTCGGCATGCTCGAGTGGTCTTTCCTCGCCATTAATGAAGTACGAGCGCGCGTTATACATCAATGCGGCCCGTCTGTCGAGACACACGCCACGGCGCGACGCTTGCGCGACGAACGCGGCCTCGGACAGCGGGCGCGCCGGCGGGTCGAATACGACGTTCGGCTTGGGCTCGCTCAGGTAACAACCGAGGAATTCGGCGACGTCACGTTTGCGCCAGCGGATGGCGTCGACGATCTCGGCGACGCGTTCGACCATGGCCGGAGGCAACTGCGCGGGCGTGTCGACGGCCGGCTGCTTCGGATCGCGGTAGAGGTCGTCGCCGCACCCGTCGCGCAGGCCGCCACGCTCCGCGAGATAGTACAGGAACTGGGCGCCCAGTTCGCCTGCGGAAGGGGCCCGGAAGCCGATCGAGCAGGTCATGCATTCGCCTTCGGCGACGCCGTCGTGCGCGATGTGCGGCGGCAGGTACAGCATGTCGCCGGCCTCCAGCACCCATTCGTCGCTCGGCTCGAAGTTTTCGAGGATCTTCAGCGGCACGTCCGGCTGCAGCGACAGGTCCTTCTGCGCACCGACACGCCAGCGGCGCCGGCCTTCGACCTGCAGCAGAAATACGTCATATGAATCGAAATGCGGGCCGACGCCGCCGCCGTCCGTCGCATACGAAATCATCAGGTCGTCCAGGCGCGCGTCCGGGATGAAGCGGAACCGGTCGAGCAACGCGCGTGCCGCATCGACATGCAGGTCGAGCCCCTGCACGAGCAGGGTCCAGGCCTTGCGCGTGACGGCTGGCAACGAGTCCGGCTCGAACGGACCGTGGGCTAGTTGCCACTTGTTACGAAAATGGGTGATCAGTCGCGATTCCGCGTCATAGTCCGCTGCCAGCTCGAACAGCGCGTCGCGCGTGACCGGCGACGCAACGCCGGGGATCGCCTGGCGGATCAGGAGCGGTTTTTTCTGCCAGTAGTCGCGCATGAACTGCGCCGGCGTGAGACCGCCGAGCAGCGGTGTGGGAAGATCGGAAGGCGGCGCGCCGAGCGGGGCGGCAGCGGCATCCCGCGGTTCGGCTTGAGACCGGTTGCGCATCGTATAATGAGACTTGTATTTGGGAGAATTGGATGAAAATCGCAAAAAACACCGTCGTGTCGGTCACTTACAAGCTGTCGGATGCACAGGGCAATCTGATCGAGGAAAGCGACGAGCCGATGGTCTATCTGCACGGCGGCTATGATGGCACGTTCCCCAAGATCGAGGAACAACTCGACGGCCAGGAACCGGGTTATCAGGCACAAGTGCAGCTCGAGCCGCAGGACGCGTTCGGCGACTACGATCCCGAACTCGTGAAGATCGAGCCGCGCGATCGTTTTCCCGAGCCGATCGAAGTGGGCATGCAGTTCGAAGGCACGCCGGAAGACGGTGACGAGGACGTCGATTCGCTGATCTATACGGTCACCGACATCGCCGACGACAAGGTCGTGCTCGACGGCAATCACCCGCTGGCCGGTATGGCGCTGCGTTTCGCACTCACGGTGCAGGACGTTCGCGAAGCCACCGAAGACGAAATCGAGCATGAGCACGCGCATGGCGCGGAAGGGCTTGAAATCGTCGACGAGGACGAAGAGGAAGACGGAGAGTCGCCGTCAGGGCGCACCCTGCACTGAGCTTGCAGGCAGGCCGGGCGCCGGCCCCGATGCAGGGGGCGGCGCAGGCCACGACGCGCCGCCGGGTGCGGCGCCGTCGCCCTGCAGTGGCGGCGCGACCGACGACGAGTCGGGCAGCGCCGGCAACGCGGGGATTTCCGGCATCTGCGGCAGCGGGACATCGTCGTGCGGCACGAGCGGCAGCGCGGGCGGCACCGGCAGGTTCTTCGGCACCTCCTGCAGGCTCACGTTGAAGATGGTCTGCTTAGCCGGCGACACACTCACCTTCACCCACTGATTTGCCGGATGGCGCGGTCCGATCGCGACACGCGTCACGTTTCCGACCAGTTCACCGTCGTCGGCACGTAGCGGACGATCGATCAGAAAGCCGTTCGCAAGCGGTTCGCCGCTCGCGTGCATCACCAGTATCGGGCCGCGGAACGTCGCCGCCGCCTTCACCAGCGTTCGTTTCAGTTCACGGAAGCCGTCACGCACGCGCGGCCGGTTGAAACGCAGCCATGCGAAGCGCTCCGCGCGTTCGTAGCGCTCGAACTGCGGATCGCCTTCGAAAACCACCACCATCGCACGCGCCTCGCGCCGCTTCGCGTATTCGGCCGCGTGGTCGATCCAGAAACCGTTCGCGATGACGCGATCCTCGAATTCGCCGTTGCGGCCGCCGGCCGTCAGGAAATGGTTGTTCGGCGCCGGCGCGTTGAGCGCGACATAGACGATGTCGTCGCGCATCCAGCGTGCGTTCTCGCGATACGGCCGGAACCGCGCGACTTCGCTCTCCCGCGTGATCTGCAGCGCGCCCGGGTCGGGTAGCGCCGAATCGGCGAGCAGCGTCTGCCGCAGGAAGTCGAGCCGCTCGACCGGATCGTAGCCGCCGCCGGCCGCCGTATTGCACGTTATCCAGTCGTCGTGGCCGGGAATGAACACGAGCGGCACGCGTGCCGCGTCCAGGATCGCGCCGCGCTGCGAATACAGCGCATCGCGGCACGCTTCCTTCGAGCCCTTGAGATCGCCCGCATAGACGACGAACGCGAGGTTGCGCTCGCGCGCGATCGAATCGAGCAGCCGCTGCGCGGCCGGTTCGTCCGCAGGTACGTTGATGACGCCCGACACGACCGCGAACGAGTACGGCGCGGTGGTGCGCTTCGGCGGCGCAGCCAGCGCGCCGGCCTGTGCGAGCGCGAGCACCGCCGCGACGAGCGCAGCGGCGGCGCGGGCCGTCAGGCCCTGCGGGATGCGCTTACGCGAGCCCGTCGGCATCGTGCGACCGGACCAGCGTGCGCAGTTCGTACAGCAGGTCGAGTGCCTCGCGCGGCTTGAGATCGTCGGGGTCGATGTCACGCAGTTTTTCGAGCGCCGGATGCGGCGTGTCGGGCCGCGCCGGTGCGTCCGCGCATTCGAGATCGTCGGCGATCGCCGGCTGCGCACTGAACAGGTCGAGCTGCGGCGTGTGCTGCGTGGCCGACTGCTGTTCGAGATAGGCGAGGTGCTTGCGCGCGGCGCGGATCACGGGCGCCGGAACGCCCGCGAGCTGCGCGACCTGCAGACCGTAACTCTGGTTCGCCGGGCCTTCGTTGACCGCGTGCAGGAACACGATGCCGTGGCCGTGCTCGACGGCCGACAGGTGGACGTTGGCCGCTTGCGGGAATTCGGCCGGCAGTTGCGTCAGCTCGAAGTAGTGCGTTGCGAACAGCGTGTAGCAGGTGTTGTGCGCAAGCAGGTGGCGCGCGATGGCCCACGCAAGCGCGAGGCCGTCGAACGTCGACGTGCCGCGGCCGATCTCGTCCATCAGCACGAGGCTTTGCGGCGTCGCGTCGTTGAGGATCGCCGCGGCCTCGGTCATCTCGACCATGAACGTCGAGCGGCCGCCCGCGAGATCGTCGGCCGCACCAATGCGCGTGAAGATCCGGTCGATCGGGCCGAAACATGCCGACCTGGCCGGCACGTAGCTGCCGACGTACGCCATCAGCGCGATCAGCGCGGTCTGCCGCATGAACGTCGATTTACCGCCCATGTTCGGGCCGGTGATCAGCAGCAGCTTGCGCTCGGTGCCGAACCGGCAGTCGTTCGCGATGAACTGTTCGACCTGCGCTTCGACGACCGGGTGGCGGCCCTGTTCGATGTCGATGCCGATCTCGTCGGTGAAGGTCGGCGCGACCCAGTCGAGCGCACGGGCCCGCTCGGCGAATGCGGCGAGCAGGTCGAGCTCGGCGAGCGCCGACGCGACGCGCTGGCACTCGGGGATGAACGGCAGCAACGCCTGCAGCACCGCGTCGTACAGTGCGCGTTCGCGCGACAGCGCGCGCTCCTGCGCGGACAACGCCTTGTCCTCGAAGGTCTTCAGTTCGGGCGTGATGTAGCGCTCGGCGTTCTTCAGCGTCTGGCGACGGCGGTAATCGTCGGGCACCTTGTCGGTCTGACCGCGCGTGACCTCGATGTAGAAGCCGTGCACCTTGTTGTATTCGACGCGCAGGTTGGCAATGCCGGTGCGCGCACGCTCGCGCGCTTCGAGATCGATCAGGAACTGCCCGCAGTTCTCCGAGATGTCGCGCAGTTCGTCGAGCTCGGCGTCGTAGCCGCGTGCGATCACGCCGCCGTCGCGCACCATCGCGGCCGGCTCGGGCGCAATCGCGCTCGTCAGCAGGTCGAGGCATTCGGCGGGCGGCGCGAGCGCCGCGTCGACGCGGGTGAGCGCGTCCGCATTCGCGACGATCGCGCTGATGCGCTCGCGCAGCGCGGGCAACGCGGCGAACGTGTCGCGCAGGCTCGAGAGGTCGCGCGGGCGTGCGGACAGCAGCGCGAGACGCCCGGTGATCCGTTCGACGTCGGCGATCTGGCGCAGTGCACTGCGCAGCGCATCGAGGCTCGCGTTCGCGGGCGCATCGAGCAGCGCGCCGATTGCCTGCTGGCGCGACTGCGCGGCGACCGACGCACGCGGCGGGTGATGCAGCCAGTGGCGCAGCAGGCGGCTGCCCATCGTCGTGCAGCAGGTGTCGAGCAGCGAATACAGCGTCGGCGATTCGGTGCCGCGCAGCGTCTCGGTCAGTTCGAGGTTGCGGCGTGTCGCCGGATCGAGCCCGATGTATTCGGTTTCGTTCTCGACCTTCAGGCTGCGCACGTGCCGCAGTTGCTGGCCTTGCGTGGCCGCTGCATAGAGCAGCAGCGCGCCGGCCGCACCGCACGCGCTCGTCAGCGAATGCGCGCCGAAACCGTCGAGGCTCGCGACATCGAGCTGGTCGCACAGGCGCTGCGTGCCCGACGCGATGTCGAAGTGCCACGCCGGCACGCGCTTGGTTGCCCCCGTGCCAGCCGGCACGGCGTCGGTCGCGCCGTCCGCCGTCAGGATTTCGGCCGGCCGGATGCGCTCGAGCGCGGCGCCGAGCTGCTCGGGTTCGATTTCGGTGAGCCGCAGCGCGCCGCTTGCGAGGTTCAGCCACGCGAGGCCGATGTTGACCGCGACGCCACGCTTGTTGTGGCCCGTGCACATCGCGAGCAGGTAGACGTCGTTCTTGTCGGACAGCAGCGCGGCATCGGTCAGCGTGCCGGGTGTGACGACACGCACGACCTTGCGCTCGACCGGGCCCTTCGATGTGGCCGGATCGCCGATCTGCTCGCAGATCGCGACCGATTCGCCCATCTTCACGAGCTTCGCGAGATATTGCTCGACCGCGTGATGCGGCACGCCAGCCATCTTGATCGGTGTGCCGGCCGATGCGCCGCGCTGCGTGAGGGTCAGGTCGAGCAGGCGCGAGGCCTTTTCCGCGTCTTCGAAGAACAGCTCGTAGAAGTCGCCCATCCGGTAGAAGACAAGCGTGTCGGGATGATCGGCCTTGATGCGCAGGTACTGCTGCATCATTGGAGTATGGCCGGCGAAGGCTTCGGGCGACAGCGTGGTCATAGGTCAGGCATGAAGTTGTTGCTTTGGTTGCCCGAGTTTACCAGTGGCCCCGACCTGCAAGTGCGAAGTTCGCCGTTTGGCCAGCTGTCGGACATTGCGTCCGGCGGCTGGCGGCCCTATACGGTGATTCGATTCCGTTCTCAGGCGGACAATCGACAGTCGGCTTCGCTCGGCTCCCGGACCTTCGCGAGCCGATCCTGTCCCGCGCCTCAGGACGCGTGTGCCGACGTCATGCTGAGTGCCACCGCTTGCGCGACTTCGATGCCGTCGATGGCTGCCGAATAGATGCCACCCGCATATCCCGCGCCTTCGCCGGCCGGATACAGGCCTTCGACGTTCATGCTCTGGTAGTCGTCCTTGCGTCGCACCCGGATCGGTGACGAAGTGCGCGTCTCCACGCCGGTGAGCACGGCATCGTGCATCGCGAAGCCCGCGATCTTTTTATCGATCTCGGGGAGTGCTTCACGGATTGCTTCGATCACGTAGTCCGGGAGCGCGGTGCTGAGATCGGTCGGCCGCACGCCAGGCTTGTACGACGGCTCCACGGAGCCCAGCGACGTTGACGGCCGGCCTGCGATGAAATCCCCGACCAGCTGGCCCGGTGCGCAGTAATCTCCGCCGCCGAGTTCGAAGGCGCGTTCTTCCCATTTGCGCTGGAACGCAATACCCGCCAGTGGGCCGCCGGGATAGTCTTCCGGCGTGATGCCGACGACGATGCCCGCATTCGCGTTGCGCTCGGCCCGGGAATACTGGCTCATGCCGTTGGTGACCACGCGGCCCGGCTCGGAGGTCGCCGCGACCACCGTGCCGCCCGGGCACATGCAGAAGCTGTAGACCGCGCGCCCATTGCTGCTGTGGTGGACCACCTTGTAGTCGGCCGCGCCGAGTTGCTTGTGGCCCGCAAACTTGCCGAAGCGGCTGCGATCGATCAGCCCCTGCGGATGTTCGATGCGAAAACCTAGCGAAAACGGCTTGGCTTCGATATACACGCCGCGATCGTGCAGCATCTGGAACGTATCGCGCGCGCTGTGGCCCACCGCGAGCACCACGTGGTCGCACCGGAGCGTTTCCCCGTTCGAGAGCTTGAGCGAGCGCACCTTGCCCTGATCGATTTCGATATCGTCGACGCGGGTTTCGAAGCGTACCTCACCGCCCAGTTCGTGGATCGACGCGCGCATTTTTTCCACCATGCTGACGAGGCGGAACGTGCCGATGTGCGGCCGGCTCAGATACAGGATGTCTTCCGGCGCGCCCGCCTTGACGAATTCGTCCAGCACCTTGCGGCCATAGTGGTTCGGATCCTTGATCTGGCTGTACAGCTTGCCGTCGGAGAACGTGCCGGCCCCGCCTTCGCCGAACTGCACGTTGGATTCGGGGTTGAGTACGCTCTTGCGCCACAGGCCGAAGGTGTCCTTGGTGCGCTCGCGCACGGCCTTGCCGCGTTCGAGGATGATGGGACGGAAGCCCATCTGCGCGAGGATCAGTCCTGCAAACAGGCCGCACGGCCCCATGCCGATCACGACCGGGCGCAGGAAAGCAGTGTGCTCGGGGGCCTTCGCGACAAAGTGGTACGCCATGTCGGGCGTCACGCTGCAATGCGGCGTGCCGGCGAGTCGCTTGAGCGCGGCCGCTTCGTCCTGGACTTCGACATCGACGATGTACGTCAGCTTGATGTCGGAGCGCTTGCGCGCATCGTGCGCACGGCGGAACACGGTGTAACGGAGGAGCCCGTCTGCCGGCACGCCAAGGTCCGCGAGACGCGCGCGAATCGCGGCTTCGAGCGCGCTTTCGGGATGGTCGAGGGGGAGTTTAACTTCGCTTAGCCGTAACATGGGTACTCGGATGCTGTCGCCACGGTGTCGTGGCGGTGTTGAAACAGGCGGGGCCGGCATGCTGGTGGCGGCGTTGTTCGCCGCGCGGGCATCTCGGACGCGAACCATTCATCGCTGGAACAAGCTGTACGAGGGGCTGCACACTGACCAGGCCGGACAACGCGGGCAACTTCAGGACGCGAGCATGAAGCGCCCCTTGTGCGGGGAAGATTTTTCCGCCGCCGAATCATCGGGATGCGAAAGTCGCTCCATCATGACGGTGCCGGCGAGCGGTCGGTGCGAAAGCCACGCCAGGCGGGCATAACCGCCCTTGTCGTTCATGCTGGTCAACATAGCACATCGATATCGATGCCACGCACAAATGCGGCCGTCAGGGAAAAGGGCGGTAGCGGCCTGCAAAGCACGCGGCACCCCTTTGCCAACGGCCCGTGCCGCACGAAGCGGACACGGGCCGTCGAAGCGCGCCGCACCGGCGGTGCGGGCGGCGATTACTCCGCTGCCGGATGCACGCGGCTGTAGCGGTTCAGGATCGGAATCATCTGCGCGTAGATCTTCGGGTTCGCGGCGACGATCTCATGACGATGCAGGAAATCGGCGTCGCCCGTGTAGTTGCCGACGAGGCCGCCGGCTTCGGTGATCAGCAGGCTGCCCGCCGCCATGTCCCACACGTTGATGCCTTGCTCGAAGAATGCGTCGAGGCGGCCGGCCGCGACGTTCGCGAGATCGAGTGCTGCCGCGCCCGGGCGGCGCAGGCCCGTGCAGGCCTGCGTCATTTCGGTGAAGAGGCGCGCGTATGCGTCGAGGCCGTCCTTTTCGCGGAACGGGAAGCCGGTGCCGACCAGCGCATCCGACAGGCGGTCGCGGCGGCCGACGCGGATGCGGCGGTCGTTCAGGTACGCGCCGCGGCCACGCGTTGCCGTGAACAGGTCGTTCTTGTTCGGATCGTAGACGACGGCCTGCGTAACGACGCCCTTGTGTTCGAGCGCGATCGATACGCAGTAGTACGGGAAGCCGTGGATGAAGTTGGTCGTGCCGTCGAGCGGATCGATGATCCACTTGAATTCGGATTCGTTCTCCGATTCGCCCGATTCTTCCGCGAGGATCGCGTGGTCGGGGTAGGCGGTCTTCAGCGTCTCGATGATCGCCTCTTCGGCGGCCTTGTCCACTTCGGTGACGAAGTCGTTCTGCTGCTTCTTGCGGATCTCGATCAGGTCGAGATCGAGCGACGCGCGATTGATGATCTGTCCGGCGCGGCGCGCAGCCTTGACAGCGATATTGAGCATGGGATGCATGAGCCTGGATCCTGTAGCCGGCGGCACGGGCCGCCACGAAGTGGAACAACCGCCCGGAACGGCGCAAGCGTGCCGGGCGAGATGAGACGCGAATTGACAAAGAACGGGGTACGACCCGCGCCGCACGGTGTGCGACGCGTAAAGGCATGATTTTACCCGATTTTCGGCGGTTTCAGGCGACCGGAATGCGGGGAAACCCCCACTGGCCGTCCGGACGAGTGGGTTTGCGGGGGCGATGGCGATACCATACTGCCATTCTGATGAACCGAGTCGTATCGTAGTGGAAACCCCGCAGAACACCGCCGCGCCGTCCGAACCGGGCGCGGCCTCGTCCCGGCCGCCGTCCGGCGGCTTTACGTCAACCCGCTTCGTGCTCGTCGAGCCGAGCCATCCCGGCAATGTCGGGGCGGCCGCCCGCGCGCTGAAGACGATGGGCTTCTCGCGTCTCGTGCTGGTCGCGCCGCGCGTGCCGCACGTGCAGAGCGACCCCGAGGCGATCGCGATGGCCAGCGGCGCGGACGACGTCCTCGCGTCCGCGCACGTCGTGCCGACGCTCGGCGACGCGCTGTCCGGCGTCCACTGGTCGATCGCGCTGACCGCACGCACGCGCGAATACGGCCCGCCGCGCCTCGCGCCGCGCGCGGCCGCCACGCAGGCGTGCGCGCAGGTCGGCACGGGCGACATCGCGCTCGTGTTCGGTAACGAGCGCACCGGTCTCGCGAACGAGCACGTCGAGCAGTGCAGCGCGCTCGCGCATATCCCGGCGAATCCGGCCTACAGTTCGCTGAACCTGGCGCAGGCCGTGCAAGTGCTCGCGTACGAGCTGCGCGTCGCATTTCTCGAACAGGCGAGCGAGCCGTCGGCGCAACCGTCGGCCGAGGTCGGCACGCTCGCGCAGAGTGACGAGATCGAGCGGATGTACGTGCATCTCGAGAACGCGTTGATCGCACTCGATTTCCTCGATCCGCGCAATCCGAAGAAACTGATGCCGCGGCTGCGGCGCCTGTTCGCGCGCACCGGCCTCGAGCGTGAGGAGGTCAACATCCTGCGCGGCGTCGCGAAGCACATCCTGCTGAAATCGGGCAAGCTCGACGGCGACGCGTAAGCGGCTGGCATACCGGCAACCGGGCGTTCAGGTGCCGCGTCCCGGCCGGCCGGCGTTGCGTCGGCCGCCGGAATGGAAGTGCCGTACCGGGAGCGTTGCGCCCGGCCGAATACCCCGCGAGCGCCGCCACAGCAAGCCTCCCGCCCGAATACCCGCGCCGGCGGCGGGGTGAACGCGCGGCCTCGTGCGGCCGTGCGCGACTGGCCCTACAATCGCCGGACGTCATAAGCAAATTACCCGGTGCGATAACGGCCGGTCATTGCCGGCGATGCGCGCCGGCCTTTTCCCCGATCAGATCATGTTCACGAGACTGCGCGAAGACGTTGCAACGATTCGCGAGCGGGATCCCGCCGCTCGCAGTGCCTGGGAAGTGCTGACCTGTTATCCGGGGCTGCATGCGCTCGTGCTGCACCGTTTCGCGCACGCATGCTGGCGTGCGAAGCGCTACTGGCTCGCGCGTTTCGCGTCGCAGGCCGGGCGGTTCCTGACGGGTATCGAAATCCACCCCGGCGCGACGATCGGCCGACGCGTGTTCATCGATCATGGCATGGGTGTCGTGATCGGCGAGACGGCGATCATCGGCGACGATTGCACGATCTACCAGGGCGTGACGCTGGGCGGCACGTCGCTCACGCGCGGCGCGAAGCGCCACCCGACGCTCGAGGCCGGCGTGATCGTCGGCGCGGGCGCGAAGGTGCTCGGCGGTTTCACGGTCGGCGCGGGCGCGAAGATCGGTTCGAACGCGGTCGTCGTGAAGCCGGTGCCGGCGGGCGGGACGGCGGTCGGCAATCCGGCGCGCATCGTGATGCCGGCGCAGCCGAAGCCGCAGCCCGAACGCGCGGCGTTCTGCGCGTACGGGATCACGCCGAACGCGGACGATCCGATGTCGCTCGCGATTCATGGCCTGATCGATCACGCGGCGAAGGAAAGCCGCCGCGTCGACGAAATCGTCGCGGCGCTCGAGCGGCTCGGCGCGCATCTGGAAACGCTGCAGGGTGCCGATGCGGCGCGCCTCGACCTGCGCAGGCTGTCGGCGGTGCTGGAAGGAAAGGCGGTCGAACGCCAGGCGTAATGCAATGAACGCCGACGGCTGCCGGTCAGTGCGACGGCAGCTGCGGTGTCAGTCGAGCGGCATCGCGTGGATGCCTTCCGCGTCGACACGCAGGTAGCCGCCGCGCGGCGTGCCGTGATCGAGATCCCAGTCGGGCAGTACCCAGCGGATGCCGCCCGGTTCGGCGTGGCGCGCGGGGCGGTGCGTGTGGCCGTGAATGATCACGGCCGCGCGGCTTTTCCGGAACAGCGCGGCCACGCCTTCACGCGTGACATCGTAGATCGCCGAAGCAGGGCGCATCCGGCCCGCTTCGCTGTTCGAGCGCATGCGCTGCGCGAGCGCGCGGCGCCAGCGCAGCGGCCACGCGAGAAACAGCCATTGTGCGACGCGATTGCGTGCAAAGCGGCGGAACACCTGATAGCCGCGGTCGGCCGTGCATTGCGCGTCGCCGTGCACGAGCACGATGCGCTGGCCGAACGCCATGATCAGCGAAGGGTCGGGCAGCAGCATCGCGCCGGCCGCCTTCATGAAGCGCCGGCCGAGCAGGAAATCGCGGTTGCCGTGCATCACGTAGAGCGCGATCCCGCGCTCCGAGAACGTGTGCATCAGCGCGGCCATGCGTGCCGCGAACGGATCGTCGTCGAGTATGTCGTCGCCGATCCAGTATTCGAACAGGTCGCCGAGGATGAACACCGAGTCGGCGCTGTCGGCGGTGTATTTCACGAAATGCTCGAACGCGGCGACCGTCTTCGGAATCGCTTCGCTCAGGTGCAGATCGGAGAGAAACAGGAACGGGCGTGCGGCTTGCGCGTACTCGCGCTCGCCCGGCACGCCCGCGGAGACGCTTCGCGGCGGACTCTCCTGCAACATCGAAGTGCCTCCGTTACTTGCTGCGCGTCAGACCACGACGGCCTTTTCGATCACGACGTCGTCGGCCGGCACGTCCTGGTGGAAACCAGCGTTGCCCGTCTTGACGCCCTTGATCTTGTCGACCACGTCCTGGCCTTCGACGACCTTGCCGAACACTGCGTAGCCCCAGCCCTGCGGCGTCGGCGACGAGTGGTTCAGGAAGTCGTTGTCGTTCACGTTGATGAAGAACTGGGCGGTTGCCGAGTGCGGATCGTTCGTGCGCGCCATCGCGACCGTGTAGTTGTCGTTCTTCAGGCCGTTGTTCGCCTCGTTGTCGATCGGCGCGTCGGTCGGCTTCTGCTTCAGGCCCGGCTCGAAGCCGCCGCCCTGGATCATGAAGCCTTTGATCACGCGATGGAACACGGTGCCGTCGTAGTGGCCCTTCTTCACGTAGTTCAGAAAGTTCTCGACCGTCTTCGGTGCCTTCTCGGCGTCGAGCTCGAGCTTGATCACGCCGTGGTTCGTATGCAGTTCAACCATGATGAATTCCTTCGATGAGGCGGTTTAAATGGCACGCGGCCGGTCGTGCGACGCGGCCGCGTGAGTCGCCGGACGTGCCGGCAGGTTCTTACTTCGAGACGATGCTGGCCGATTCGATCACGATCGGTTGCGCGGGCACGTCCTGCATCGGGCCGCGCGAGGTCGTCGCCACGCCTTCGATCTTCTTCACGACGTCGAGGCCCGACACGACCTTGCCGAACACCGCATAACCGTTGCCGTCCGGGTTCGGGTAGTCGAGGCCGCTGTTGTCCACCGTATTGATGAAGAACTGTGCGGTGGCCGAGTTCGGGTCGCTGGTGCGCGCCATCGCGATCGTGCCCGTCAGGTTCTTCAGACCATTGCGGCTCTCCAGCGGAATCGGCGCGCGGGTCGGCTTTTCCTCGAAATTGGTCTTGTAGCCGCCGCCCTGGATCATGAAGCCCTTGATCACGCGATGGAAGATCGTGCCGTTGTACTGGCCGGCCTTCACGTAATCGAGGAAGTTGGCGACGGACTTCGGCGCCTTCTCCGGGTAGAGCTCGACGCGAATGTCGCCCTGCGAGGTCTTCAGCTGCACGACGGGGTGCGCGGTAGCCGATTGCGCGAACGCGGGCGCAGTCGCGAGAAGGGCGGCGCCGCCAAGCGCCAGCAACAGACGTTTCATTGCGATCCTCAGGTTGGGAGGGAAAGGGAGGTCGTGCCGCTTATTGCGATGGCGCGACGTACGGCGCCGCCAGTGCGCCCGACGGACCGTTGAACTGGAACGTCGGCGACATCGGCAGCGTGGTGGTGCTCACGTTCGCGGCTGCGCGGTCGGTGTAGTCGCGCGTTGCCGGCGCGGCCGAGCGGGCGTTCGGCGCGGCCTTCGGCGGCGACACGATCTTCTGCAGGTCGGCGAGGCGCTGGGCGGTCGCGCCGCTGGTGCGGCCGAGTGATTGCGCACGCTTGTACGACTCGGCCGCAAGGCGCAGGTACAGGTCGCCGAGGTTCTCGTACGCGAGCGAGTAGCTCGGGTTCGATTGCGTCGCCGTGACGAGCGCGGTGCGCGCTTCGTCGTAGCGGCCGTGCTTCGCGTAGAGCGCCGCGAGGTTGTTGTACGGCTCGGGCAGTTCGGGGTACGCCTGCGTGATCGCGACGAACTGCTGGATCGCGTCGTCGTCGCGGTTCAGGCGGGCCAGCACGGTGCCGCGCTTGAACTGCGCCTGCACGTCGTGCGGGTTCGACGCGATGCGTGCGTCGAGCTGCGCGAGCGCCTGCTTCCACTGCTTGCCGGCGATGGACGAGTCGATTTCTGGGGTGCCGTCGGCGGTGGCCGGGGCCTTCTGCGCATGCGCCGCGGGGGGCGCGAAAAGCGTCAGCGCGACGCCCATGACGGTGGTCGCAACGAGGGTCGCAGCGCTCTGCGCGCGGCCGCGATGAGGTTTCATAGGCGTAAATCGGAATGTTATACTCCGAGCCATTCTAACAAAACGTCTGTGCGTTCCGGCGAGCCGCAGACAGTCTTTCTTTGCCTCTCGTGGCCGTCACCGCTGTGCTTGCAGCCTGACCGCCCCATGTGATACGAGGACGCTCGGCCTGGCGCCGCAGCAGATGGTCCATCCGTGTCGCATGCTGGGCGAGCTTCGCCAGGGCGGTTTCCTTCGGCTCACGGTTCATCTCTATGGAATCACTGCGCATCTACAACACGCTCGCGCGTGACAAGCAAGTCTTCGTGCCGCGCCATTCCGGCGAAGTGCGGATGTACGTATGCGGGATCACCGTCTACGACTATTGTCACGTGGGCCACGCGCGCATGCTGGTCGTGTTCGACCTCGTCCAGCGCTGGTTGCGTGCGATCGGTTATCGGGTCACGTATGTGCGCAACATCACCGACATCGACGACAAGATCATCCGCCGCGCGGTCGAGAACGGCGAGACGATCAAGTCGCTGACCGACCGGTTCATCGGCGCGATGCACGAGGATGAAAGAGCACTCGGCATCCAGCGGCCCGACATCGAGCCGCGCGCGACGCAATTCATTCCGCAGATGCTCGGCATGATCGAGACGCTCGAGTCGAACGGCTACGCGTATCAGGCGACCGACGGCGACGTCAATTACTCGGTGCGCAAGTTCGCGAACTACGGGAAGCTGTCGGGCAAGTCGCTCGACGATCTTCGCGCGGGCGAGCGTGTCGCCGCGAACGACGCGAAGGAAGATCCGCTCGATTTCGTGTTGTGGAAACGCGCGAAGCCGGAAGATCCGGAAGGCGCGTCGTGGGCGTCGAAGTACGGGATGGGCCGCCCGGGCTGGCACATCGAGTGCTCGGCGATGGGCTGCACGCTGCTCGGCGAACATTTCGACATCCACGGCGGCGGGCAGGATCTGCAGTTCCCGCACCACGAGAACGAGATCGCGCAGAGCGAGGGCGCCACCGGCCAGACGTTCGTCAACTACTGGTTGCACAACGGCTTCGTGCAGGTCGACAACGAGAAGATGTCGAAATCGCTCGGCAACTTCTTCACGATCCGCGAAGTGCTCGAGCGGTACGACGCCGAGGTCATGCGCTTCTTCATCGTGCGCACGCACTACCGGTCGCCGCTCAACTACAGCGACGTGCATCTCGACGATGCGCGCGCGTCGCTCACGCGCCTCTATACCGCGCTGAAGGATGTCGAGGCCGACACGCTCGCGCTCGACTGGAACGAGCCGCACGCGCAGCGTTTCGCGGCCGCGATGAACGACGACTTCAACACGCCGGTCGCGGTGGCGACGCTGTTCGAGCTGGCGGGCGAGGTGAATCGTACGCGCGACGCGTCGCTTGCGCGGCAACTGAAACAGCTGGCAGGCCTGCTCGGCCTGCTGGGCCGCGAACCGCGCACGTTCCTGCAGCAGGCGTCCGGCGCCGCGCAGGCGGGCGCGCTCGCCGCCGACGAGATCGAAGCGAAGATCGCCGCGCGCGTCGCGGCGAAGCAAGCGAAAGACTATGCCGAAGCGGACCGGATCCGGGCGGAACTGCTCGAGGCCGGTATCGCACTTGAAGACAAACCGGGCGGATCGACCGAATGGCGTCGCGTATGAGCGCGGTGCGTTCCACTGACCGATCCGTCAGGTAGGAGGCAAGATGGCAACGGCCAGAAAAGCGCCGGTCAGGCGCGCGACCCCGGTCGCCGCGCGTCCGGCAGCCAAGCGTGCGCCGGCGGCAAAGGCGGACGCGACGCGCGCCGTGCCGACCGGCGCGCTCAACGGTCATGCGCAGCCGGCGGCGACGCTGCCGGCCGCCGACGCGGCTCGCAAGACGCGCGTGTCCGACGCCGACGGCGCGGAGGTGATCGTGCGTCCAGCGTACTGGGACAAGGCGTGCGCCGACCTCGTCAAGCGCGACCGGATCATGAAGAAACTGATCCCGAAGTTCGGTCCCGCGCATCTCGTGAAGCGTGGCGATCCGTTCGTCACGCTCGCGCGCTCGGTCGTCGGTCAGCAGATTTCGGTTCCGTCCGCGCAGTCGCTGTGGGCGCGCATCGAGGACGCCTGTCCGAAACTCGCGCCGCAACCGGTGATCCGGCTCGGCGCGGACAAGCTGATCGCATGCGGGTTGTCGAAGCGCAAGACGGAATACATCCTCGATCTCGCCCAGCATTTCGTGTCGGGTGCGCTGCACGTCGACAAATGGACGTCGATGGACGACGAGGACGTGATCGCGGAACTCACGCAGATCCGCGGCATCAGCCGCTGGACGGCCGAGATGTTCCTGATCTTCAACCTGTCGCGGCCGGACGTGCTGCCGCTCGACGATCCCGGCCTGATCCGCGCGATCAGCGTCAATTATTTCAGCGGGGAACCCGTCACGCGCAGCGAGGCGCGCGAGGTCGCTGCCAACTGGGAGCCGTGGCGCACCGTCGCGACCTGGTATATGTGGCGCAGCCTCGATGCGCCCGACGCCGACGCCTGAGCGGCGGCTATCGGGTTTTAAACATCAATAGTTGAGAGCCGGTTTTGAGTGTCGCCCGCGCGGGTAGAATACGCGCTGCCGCAAGACCCAAGGATTCGAACACATGAAGACCACGTTTCTGGATTTCGAACAGCCGATCGCCGAACTCGAGGCCAAGATCGAAGAGCTGCGATTCGTGCAGGACGACTCGGCTGTCGATATTTCGGAAGAAATCGAGCGGCTGTCGAAGAAAAGCCAGCAACTGACGAAAGACCTCTACGCGAACCTGTCGCCGTGGCAGGTTTCGCAGATTGCGCGGCATCCGCAGCGTCCGTACACGCTCGACTACGTCGCGGAACTGTTTACCGATTTCCACGAGCTGCATGGCGACCGCGCGTTCGCGGACGATCTGTCGATCGTCGGCGGCCTCGCGCGCTTCGGCGGCCATCCGTGCATGGTGATCGGCCACCAGAAGGGCCGCGACACGAAGGAACGCGCGGCGCGCAACTTCGGGATGCCGCGTCCGGAAGGCTATCGGAAGGCCGAACGCCTGATGCGTCTCGCCGAGAAGTTCGGGCTGCCGATCTTCACGTTCGTCGACACGCCGGGCGCGTATCCGGGCATCGGCGCGGAAGAGCGCGGCCAGTCGGAGGCGATCGGCCGCAACCTGTACGTGATGGCCGAACTGAAGACGCCGATCATCACGACGGTGATCGGCGAGGGCGGTTCGGGCGGCGCGCTCGCGATCGCCGTGGCCGACACCGTGATGATGCTGCAGTTCTCGACCTACTCGGTGATCTCGCCGGAAGGCTGCGCGTCGATCCTGTGGAAGAGCGCCGCGAAGGCGCCCGAAGCAGCGGAAGCGCTGGGCCTGACCGCACACCGCCTGAAGGCGCTCGGCCTGATCGACAAGATCATCAACGAGCCGCTTGGCGGCGCGCATCGCGATCCGAAGGGCATGGCCGCGCTGCTGCGCCGCGCGCTCGCCGATTCGCTGCGCCAGTTCCAGGGCATGAGCATCGATGCGGTGCGCGAGCGCCGTTTCGAGCGCCTGATGGCCTACGGCAAGTTCAAGGAAACCACGCCGGGCGCATGACCGGCCGCGTGTTCATTTCGCGCGCCGCTGCGCGCGCGTCCCTCTCGTGATCCCACCGACCGAATTCTCCGCCGACCGCGTCGTACTCGACGCGGTCGGCGTTGCGCTTTCCGGCATGCCGCCCGATGCGCGTATCGCGATCGCCTACAGCGGCGGCCTCGATTCGACGGTGCTGCTCGATGCAGCCGTCCGTGTCGCGGGTGCGTCGCGCTGTGTCGCGCTGCACGTACATCACGGCCTGAGCGCGAACGCCGACGCGTGGGTCGCGCATGCCGAAGCGAGCGCGGCCCGGCTCGGCGTTGAATTTGAAGCGATGCGGGTTGACGTGCCGCGCGACAGCGGCCTCGGTATCGAGGCGAGTGCGCGCGAGCGGCGCTATGCGGCACTCGACGCGATGTGCGAACGTCACGGTGCGGCCACGCTGTGGCTGGCGCAGCATGCGGACGACCAGGCCGAGACCGTGCTGCTGCAGCTGTTGCGTGGCGCGGGGATCGCGGGGCTCGCTGCGATGGCGCCGCGTTACCGGCCCGACGGCGTGAGCGTCGAGCGCGTGCGTCCGTTGCTGCGGCTGTTGCGCGCACAACTTGAGCGCTATGCGGCGCAGCACGAGCTCGCGTGGATCGACGACGAATCGAACGGCGATACGCGTTATGCGCGCAATGCGCTGCGCATCGACGTGCTGCCGGCACTGGCCGTGCATTTCCCGGGCTTTCGCGATGCGCTCGGTCGCGCGGCCCAGCATGCGGCGGCCGCGCAGCGGCTGCTCGACGATCTGGCCGAACTGGATTTCGCCGTTGCCGCGCGCGATGACGGGCACGCGCTGTCGCGCGAGTCGCTGGTCGCGTTCGACGACACGCGCGGCGCGAACCTGCTGCGCTTCTGGATGCGCCGGCTCGGCTTGCCGGGCGCGTCGGCCGCCCGGCTCGCCAACATGATGCGGCAGTTGCGTGCCGCGCACGATGCTCATGCGCTGCGCGTCGACCATGCGGGGCAGTGCCTGCGGCTCTATCGCGACGTCGTCTACTGGGAAGCGGGCGACAGCGCCGAACCGGCCGACGACGGCACGGGCACGCCGCACCCGGAAGCGGCGCTCGCATGGGACGGGCAGGAAGTCTGGCACTTGCCGGGATGGCGCGGCACGTTCGTGTTCGCGCCGGCCGACGCGGAAAGCGCCGACGCGGTGCCGGAGGCGCTGCTGCGCGGCGCGCGGCTGGCCGTGCGCGCCCGGGCGGGCGGCGAGCGGATGCGCACCTCGCCGGGCGGGCCGGGCCGGACGCTGAAGAACCTGTTCCAGGAGCGCGGCGTGCCGGCCTGGCAGCGCGACGTGCCGCTGCTGTTCGCGGGCGACCGGCTGATCTACGTGCCGCGGCTCGGCGTGAACCGCGACGTCGGCTTGTCCGATGGCGGGCCGTCCGGCGACGGCGCGTGGCGCCGGATCGAATGGCGTCCCGACCTGCTGATCGCGTAACCGCGGGCAGGTTTCCGGCGGCGCGATGGCGCGCCCATTTTCACCATTTGGTAAACAGCGCCGGAACGGCCGCGGACACGGCGAGCGGCTTGTCAAGCGGGCTTCTATCGGGTACGCTCGGACGTTTGCTCGGCTCGATTTTTGAGCGATTTGTGCAGGTTTTCCGCGTGACGTACCCGGTTTGCGCGGCCTGATCGGCCTTCCGGGCAAAATCCGTCACGCTTGCGCGTTGCGTCCCAGCCGTCTCCCTCGTCGTCCGTCCACAGCCACAAGCCGCGTGACCGAACGGCACCGCGGCCTGCCCAGCGCGCCCGTGCGGTTTCTCCTCCAGTTCAGAACGACAATGGCACTCATCGTACACAAATACGGCGGCACTTCGATGGGCTCGGTCGAGCGCATCAAGAACGTCGCGAAACGCGTCGCAAAATGGCATCAGGCCGGGCACCAGATGGTGGTCGTGCCTTCGGCGATGTCCGGCGAAACCAACCGTCTGCTCGGTCTTGCGAAAGAGATTTCGAGCCAGCCGAGCCCGCGTGAGCTCGACATGATCGCGTCGACCGGCGAGCAGGTCAGCGTCGGCCTGCTGTCGATCGCGCTGCAGGAAATCGGCGTCGAGGCCGTGAGCTATGCGGGCTGGCAAGTCCCGATCAAGACCGACAGCGCGTTCACGAAAGCGCGCATTCACTCGATCGACGACGAGCGCGTGAAGGCCGATCTGAACGCCGGCAAGGTCGTGATCATCACGGGCTTCCAGGGCGTCGATCCGGACGGTCACATCACGACGCTGGGCCGTGGCGGCTCGGACACGTCGGCGGTGGCGGTCGCGGCCGCACTGGGTGCCGAAGAGTGCCTGATCTATACGGACGTCGACGGCGTGTACACGACCGATCCGCGTGTCGTCGAAGAGGCGCGGCGCCTCGATCGCGTGACGTTCGAGGAGATGCTGGAAATGGCCAGCCTCGGCTCGAAGGTCCTGCAGATCCGCTCGGTCGAATTCGCCGGCAAATTCCAGGTGAAGACGCGCGTGCTGTCGAGCCTGACCGATCCGCTGATTGCGCTCGACGAAGAAATGCGCTCGGGCACCCTGATTACTTTTGAAGAAGACGAGACCATGGAAAAGGCAGTCATTTCCGGCATCGCGTTCCAGCGCGACGAAGCACGCATTGCTGTGATGGGCGTGCCCGACAAGCCGGGCATCGCGTATCAGATCCTCGGCCCGGTCGCCGATGCGAACGTCGACGTCGACATGATCATCCAGAACCAGAGCGTCGAGGGCAAGACGGACTTCACGTTCACGGTCGGCCGCGGCGATTACCAGAAGGCGATGGACATCCTCACCAACCAGGTGAAGGGCCATGTGAATGCCGAGCAGGTGCAGGGCGATCCGAAGGTGTCGAAGGTGTCGGTCGTCGGCGTCGGCATGCGTTCGCACGTGGGCGTCGCGAGCAAGATGTTCCGCACGCTGTCGGAAGAGGGCATCAACATCCAGATGATCTCGACGTCCGAAATCAAGATTTCGGTGCTGATCGACGAGAAATACATGGAGTTGGCCGTCCGCGCGCTGCACAAGGCGTTCGAACTCGACCAGGCTTGATGAAATTTTCGTGATGCGATGACGAAATTGCATCACGGAAATTGACGCGCGGTTCGAAACCCTATACTATTTCGTTCTCGTCGCACTGCCTCCCTGGTGCGAGCGAAAGTTTGGGAGACGTGGCCGAGAGGTCGAAGGCACTCCCCTGCTAAGGGAGCATCTGGGCCAAAACCTGGATCGAGGGTTCGAATCCCTCCGTCTCCGCCAAAAGCGGTGACAAAGCCCCGCAAGTTCTCGGACTTGCGGGGCTTTTTCTTTTCCGCGGCAGCATGTGCCCCGCATTCGATGCTGCCGGATCGCGTTCGCGGGCGGCTCGGTCGGTGCAGCCGATCAAGGCAATGAGTGCTCGACTTGGCGGGCGGTAATGCGCTACATATCACCTATCGTTTGGCACGACACTAGGTGACGCTCTTGGCCAGCCCGCATTCCGTTCTGACTGTTCTTTCTCATCGCCCTGTCGACGGACTGGTCGATAACCACGAGCGTTATGCGCGGCTGCACGGCTACCGGCATGCGACGGTTGACGGCATGCACGTGTACGGCGAGCGCCAGCAGGTGCTGCACAAGTACCACACGATCATCGCGCAGCTCGTCGCGATGGAGCCGGGCGCATTGCTGCTCGTGCTCGATCCGTTCTCCGTCGTGTTCGATCCGCACGCGCTGCCCGATGTCGCGCACGGTTACGACGCAATCGTCACCACGCAGACGCCGAAGTCTGCACTGCCGGCCGCAAGCGGGATGATCTTCCGCAACGTACCCGACGTGCGCGAGCGGTTGCGCAAGCTGGTGGTCGAGCTGGGCAAGTGGGCGATGCGCCTTCCGGAGCGGCAGCATGCGTGCGAGGCGACGCTGCTTGCGGAGTGCTTTCCGCCGCTGCCGTTCGACGTGCCGCTCGCGAACGGCCATTTCCCGTCGGTACAGACGATCTGGGGCGACGGGCTCGCGATCGACTCGATCGCTGGCGTGCGGCCGCTCGTCGCGCACAACGCGCCCGAATGGCGGCAGGTGAACGACGGGTGGGCGCCGGCAGCCGACTACGACTTCCGCTATGTGATCGCGCTCGTCGACGATGCCGAACGTTACCAGCGCGGCGATCGCACGCGTGCAATTGACACCTGGCATGCCGCGCAGCGGCGCACGCGCGATGCGGAGCAGCACGTGAATCCTCACGCGCCGGTGGCGTTCGTGAGCCTGCATACATCGCATATCGCGGGCTACGGTGACCTGCACGAGGAGAATTTCGTGCGCTACTGCACGCGGCACGGCTACGCTTACCACGCCTATCGCGAAGCGCCCGCATTTCTGCCGGCCGGCATCGATGCGAACTGGGCGAAGCTGCACCTGATACGCGAACATCTGCCGCATCACGCGTTCGTGTTCTGGGTCGATGCGGATATCCTGGCGATCGACCAGAGCCAGGCCATCGACAGCACGATCGACGGTCGCGACTTCGTGATCGGCACCGATCACACGGCCTGGGCGATCAACTCTTGCATGATCGGCGTGCGTAACGTCGCGCCGATGCGCGAACTGGTCGAGCGCATTTGCGCGCGAATCGAGAGTTTCGGCGATCGTTCTTCGGTCTACGCGAGCGGCGGCGACCAGCAGGCGATCTATGTGGAGATGCTGGCGTCCGGCATGATCGATGCGCGCCATATCGTCGATGCGATGACGCTCGCGTCATCGCCGGTTTATGCGACGCGCAACAGCCGTTTCGTCCATTTTCCCGCGCAACACAATCACTATCGCGCGGTGACGATGCGCGTCTGGGACCGGCTGAGTCACCAGCGTTAGCGGCGGGAACAGGGGCGATGCATGCCGCGACCCTAAGCAGGGGAGCGGGCATTCGCTCGAGCCGCATCGGTCAAAGCTGATTGAAATAAAAATGAAAGTATCATTGTAAGGTTTGAGGCGCCGGACGATCGCCGTCGCGCGTAGCCTCAACCAGCATGCTCCGACCCTCCGGAACGATGCGCTCGCGTCAAAATTGCGGCACTGCGTCGATTTGCGCAGCGTACGTCGTCGCGGAACACAAAAAATTACTCAATTAAATCAGCATCATGGCTCGACGCCAAAAAATCGATGCTCTGTTGCGCTGCAGAAAATAATCAATCGCTTTATGCTCGTTAACCCGATCGCGATTGAGCGGCATCAAGCTTCGTCATGATGCCTCTTTACATTTTCCCAACATCGATGATTCACGAAATCTACCTGACGATTTGATTTCGTTTCTTACGTTTCGCCTGTCTCAAATGCAGTCTGCGACATCCTCAAGGCCTTGTTGAAATGCACGATTTCCCCTTCCTGAGCCTGGCCATCTGGGTTCCGATCCTGTTCGGCGTGTGCCTGCTGCGCGCCGGTTCCGATCAACATCCACGCCGTACTCGACTGATCGCGCTCGTCGGCGCGTTGGCCGGGTTTGCCGCCATCGTTCCGCTGGTCGCCGGTTTCGAGTCGCACTCGGCCGCGATGCAGTTCGTCGAAAGCCGCGACTGGCTGGCGGCGTTCAATTCCGGATGGCGGGTCGGCATCGACGGCGCGTCGCTGTGGCTCGTCGTGCTGACCGCATTCACGACGGTCGTGGTGGTGGTCGCGTCGTGGGAATCGGTCACGGTGCGTGTCGCGCAGTACTACGCGTCGTTCCTGATCCTGTCGGGGCTGATGGTCGGCGTGTTCGTCGCACAGGACGGGCTGCTGTTCTTCATCTTCTTCGAAGCGACGCTGATCCCGCTTTACCTGCTGATCGGCACGTGGGGGCGGGAGCGTCGCGTGTACGCGGCCGTGAAGTTCTTCTTCATCTCGTTCGCCGGCTCGCTGCTGTTGCTGATGGCGATGCTGTACCTGTACGCGCAATCGCATACGTTCGACATGGCCGTGTGGCGTACGCTGCAGCTCGGTTTCGCGCCGCAGTTGCTGGTGTTCCTCGGCTTCTTCGCCGCGTTCGCGGTCAAGGTGCCGATGTGGCCGGTCCACACGTGGTTGAGCGACGTCTACACGGACGGCCCGACGGGCGCCGCGCTGATGCTCGCGATGCTCAAGCTCGGCGGCTACGGGTTCCTGCGCTTCGCGCTGCCGATCACGCCCGACGCGAGCCACTTCTTCGCGCCGGCCGTGATCGCGCTGTCGTTGTTCGCGATCGTCTATGCGAGCCTGATCGCGCTCGCGCAGACGGACCTCGGCAAGCTGCTCGCGTATTCGACGGTCGCGCACATGGGGATCGTCACGCTCGGGCTGTTCCTGTTCAACCGGATCGGTATCGAAGGCGCGATCGTGCAGCTCGTGTCGTACGGGTTCGTCGCGGGCGCGATGCTGCTTTGCGTGAATGTGCTCGTCGATCGCACGAAGCAGCGCGAGATCGCGGCGTACGGCGGCGTGGCGGGCGTGATGCCGCGATTCGCGACCTTCACGCTGCTGTTCGCGATGGCCAACGTCGGCCTGCCGGGCACGTCGGGGTTCGTCGGCGAGTTCATGGTCATCATGGGCGCGATCCGTTTCAACTTCTGGATCGGCGCTATCGCGGCGCTGACGCTGATTCTCAGCGCGTCGTACACGCTGTGGATGCTCAAGCGCGTCGTGTTCGGCAAGGTCTCGAGCGAGCGGATCGCGAAGCTCGCCGACCTGAACCGTCGCGAGATCGTGATGTTCGGGTCGCTCGCGCTGATCGTGCTGATGGTCGGCATCTATCCGAAGCCGTTCACCGACGCAATCGATCCGACCGTGACGCGGCTGATCGAAGACGCCAGCCGATCGAAAGTGCCGGCCGGGGACAGCCCCGTGCAGCCGCAGCCGTCTTACATGGCATCGTCGCACGACTGATCGCCCAGGCGTCGCGCACGGCGGGTGCATCGCACGACGATGCACCCGTTGCGCACGCATCGATCGAGGTCCGGCGCAGGGTTCGCCGGGCCGGCGTTCGGCTGCGTGAAATTGCCCCGCGACAATGTGTCTCACGGCAGATTTTGCAATGATGATTTGCCGCATCCACCGGTTTTTCATCGCACTCGCGCGACGTATGATGCGGCCACTTTCGTGGATCGAATGCGCATCGGGCATACGCAAACGAATTCAATGACCCTCGGGCTGTGTGATGAAAAGAAGAGCTTCAAGAGGCTGGTCGGCGCTGATGTCAATCGGCACGGCGCTAAGCCTGTCAGGCTGTAATTTAGATGTACTAAATCCGAAAGGAAGCGTGGGCGCTGCCGAAAAGGCGCTGATCGCGACGTCCACCTGGGCGATGCTGATCGTCGTCGTGCCGGTGATCCTGCTCACGCTCTGGTTCGCGTGGCGTTATCGCGCATCGAACCGCAACGCAACCTACGCGCCGAACTGGTCGCACTCGACCGCGATCGAAGTCGTGATCTGGACGGTGCCGACGCTGATCATCCTGTTCCTCGGCGTGCTCACGTGGAAGACCACGCACGAGCTCGACCCGTACAAGCCGCTCGAGTCGTCGGTGAAGCCGATCGACGTCGAGGTCGTCGCGCTCGACTGGAAGTGGCTGTTCATCTATCCGGAACTCGGCATCGCGTCGGTGAACCAGCTCGCGATTCCGGTCGGCACGCCGGTGAACTTCCGCATCACGTCGGATTCGGTGATGAACTCGTTCTTCATCCCGCAGCTCGGCGGCCAGGTCTATGCGATGGCCGGCATGCAGACGCGCCTGCACCTGATTGCCGACGAGCCCGGCGACTTCGCGGGCACGTCCGCCAACTTCAGCGGCCGCGGCTTCTCCGACATGAAGTTCCGCACGCTCGCCGAGCCGCGCGAACAGTTCGACGCATGGGTGCAGAAGGTGAAGGCGTCGCCGGACCGGCTCGACGCGACCGTGTATGGCACCGTCGCGCAGCCGAGCGAGAAGGCGCCCGTGCGCTACTTCTCGTCGGTCGATCCGCGGCTCTTCCACAACATCATCGCGAAATACAACGATGGCCACGTCCTCGACCTGAAGGACGCCGCCTGCGGCACGAAGGGGTAACGCATGTTCGGCAAACTCACACTATCGGCGATCCCGTTCGATCAGCCCATCATCATGGTGGCCGGCGCCTTCATGGGGCTGGCCGTGCTGGGCATTCTCGCCGCACTGACGATCACCGGCCGGTGGAAATGGCTGTGGACGGAATGGCTGACGACGGTCGACCACAAGAAACTCGGCGTGATGTACATCATCGTCGCGCTGATCATGCTGCTGCGCGGCTTCGCGGACGCGATCATGATGCGCATGCAGCTCGCGCTCGCGTACAACGCGCCCGGCTACCTGCCGCCGCATCACTATGACCAGATCTTCACGGCACACGGCGTGATCATGATCTTCTTCATGGCGATGGTGTTCATGGTCGGCCTGATGAACCTGGTCGTGCCGCTGCAGATCGGCGCGCGCGACGTCGCATTCCCGTTCATCAACTCGCTGAGCTTCTGGATGACGGCCGTCAGCGCGATCCTGATCAACGTCTCGCTCGTGATCGGCGAATTCGCGCAGACCGGCTGGCTCGCGTACCCGCCGCTGTCGGAGCTGCAGTACAGCCCCGGAGTAGGGGTCGACTACTACCTGTGGGCGCTGCAGATCTCGGGCGTCGGCACGCTGCTGACCGGCGTGAACTTCTTCGTGACGATCATCAAGATGCGCGCGCCGGGCATGACGCTGATGAAGATGCCCGTGTTCACGTGGACGGCACTCTGCACGAACGTGCTGATCATGGCGTCGTTCCCGATCCTGACCGCGACGCTCGCGCTGCTCGGCCTCGACCGTTACCTCGGCATGCACTTCTTCACGAACGAAGCCGGCGGCAACGCGATGCTGTACCTGAACCTGATCTGGGCGTGGGGCCACCCGGAGGTGTACATCCTGATCCTGCCGGCGTTCGGCATCTTCTCGGAAGTCATCGCGACGTTCGCGAAGAAGCCGCTGTTCGGCTACAAGACGATGGTGTACGCGACCTGCGCGATCATGGTGCTGTCGTTCCTCGTGTGGCTGCATCACTTCTTCACGATGGGCTCGGGTGCGAACGTGAATGCGTTCTTCGGCATCATGACCATGATCATCGCGATCCCGACCGGCGTGAAGGTGTTCAACTGGCTGTTCACGATGTATCGCGGCCGGATCGAATTCACGACGCCGGTGCTGTGGACGATCGGCTTCATGGTCACGTTCACGCTCGGCGGCATGACCGGCGTGATGATGGCGATTCCCGGCGCGGACTTCGTGCTGCACAACAGCCTGTTCCTGATCGCGCACTTCCATAACGTGATCATCGGCGGCGTGCTGTTCGGTTACCTCGCGGGCTTCAACTACTGGTTCCCGAAGGCGTTCGGCTTCAAGCTGAACGAGAAGCTCGGCAAGGCCGCGTTCTGGTTCTGGCAGGTCGGCTTCTACGTCGCGTTCGTGCCGCTCTACGTGCTCGGCTTCATGGGCATGACGCGCCGGCTCAACCACTACGACAACCCCGCATGGCACCCGTGGCTGCTGGTTGCCGCGTTCGGCGCCGTGCTGATCGCGATCGGCATCGCGTGCCAGTTGCTGCAGCTCGTGGTCAGCATCCGCAACCGCAACCTGCCGGAGTACCGCGACACGACGGGCGATCCGTGGGGCGGCCGCACGCTGGAATGGGCGACCACGTCGCCGCCGGCTGACTACAACTTCGCGGTGATTCCGCAGGTGCGCACGCTCGACGCGTACACGGACATGAAGGCGCGCGGTGAAGGCCGGCCGAACCCGGCGTCGATCCGCGACATTCACATGCCGTCGAATACCTGCGCGGGCCTCGTGGTCGCGGTCTTCAGCCTGGTGCTCGGCTTCGCGCTGGTGTGGCACATCTGGTGGATGGCGATCGGCGGGCTCGTCGGGATCGTCGCGACGCTGGTGATCTACAGCTCGCGCGATAACGACGGCTATTACATCCCCGCGTCGACGGTGCGGAAGATCGAAGGCAAGCAGCCGACCACGCGCGTGGCCGCGCGGGTCGACGACGTGGAACTGGAGGCCAACTGATGTTGCAGAAAACCTTGAGCGCAACCCTGCTCGAGCACGACGACCATCCGCCGTCGCATTCGGTGTTCGGTTTCTGGCTGTACCTGATGACCGACTGCGTGATTTTCGCGGCGCTGTTCGCGACCTTCGCGGTGCTCGGCCACCAGTATGCGGGCGGGCCGACCGCGAAAGACCTGTTCGACATTCCGGGCGTCGCGGTGGAAACCGCCGCGCTGCTGCTGTCGAGCATCACGTACGGTTTCGCGATGCTCGCGGCGTACAAGCAGCGGCGCGGCGCGCTGTTCGCATGGCTCGCGGTGACGTTCGTGCTCGGCGCGGCGTTTCTCGCAATGGAGCTGCGCGAGTTCTCGCACCTGATCGCGGAAGGCGCGGGCCCGCAGCGCAGCGCGTTCCTGTCGGCGTTCTTCACGCTGGTCGGCACGCACGGGCTGCACGTGACGGCCGGCCTGGTATGGATGATCGTGCTTGCCGGACAGATCGTGTTCCGCGGCGGCGACCTGACCGATCGCGACCTGCGGCGCCTGACGTGCCTGAGCCTCTTCTGGCACTTCCTCGACATCGTGTGGATCTGCGTGTTTTCCTTTGTCTATCTCGCGAGCGTGATCTAAATGGCCCATACGCATTCGTCTCAACTCGAAGAAGGGCACGGCAGTGTCGGCGGCTACGTCGCCGGTTTCATCCTGTCGGTGCTGCTCACGGCCGCGTCGTTCGGCCTCGTGATGGGCGGCGTGCTGTCGCCGCATGCGTCGCTGATCGCGCTGGCCGCGCTCGCGTTCGTGCAGATCGTCGTGCACCTCGTGTACTTCCTGCACATGAACGGCTCGTCGGGCCAGCGCTGGAACGTGATGGCGTTCAGCTATACGGTGCTGACCGCGGCGATCCTGATCGTCGGCACGCTGTGGGTGATGCACAACGTCAGCATGAACATGATGTCGCGCTGAGCGGCGTCGCGGCGCCGGGTTCGCTATCCGCGCGCGTTGATGAAGAAAAGGCGGCACGCAAGTGCCGCCTTTTTGTTTTGGTACAGTCGCGCCGCGCGACGCATCCGGTGTTGCGATGGCGACCGGCGTATCGGGCTCGCGAGCGCGTGTCGGCATCGGCCCGGCCCCGGCGTGGCAGGGCGGGCGGGGCCGGGCAGGCGTCGATTGTTACAAGACGTTAGCGCAGGCTTCCCGTTGCGATGCGGCGCATCAGTTCTTACAAACTTGAAATATGCGGAGACGGCGCTTGCCGTTATAGTCGAATCACACATGACACAACCAGAAGAGGAATCCATGAAGACCTTGCGTGTTGCCTCGCTCTTGACCGGTGTGACGGCCTTGCTCGTGTCGGGCGCAGCAATGGCGGGAGTCAATGTCGGGATCAACATCGGCGTGCCGGCACCGGTCTACGTCGCGCCCGCGCCCGTGTATGCGCCGCCGCCGCCGGTCGTCTATCAGCCGGCGCCCATGTACGCACCGGCCCCCGTGTATGCGCCGGGTCCGGCCATCGTGATCGGCTGGCATGGAGACCGCTACTGGGACGGCCGTCGCTACTGGGGCCGCGACGAGTGGTATCGCCGCCATGGCCGCGGCTGGGGCGGCGATCGCGATCGCGGTCACTGGGATAACGGCCGCCACAACGGCTGGCACTGATCGGCACGTCGCGCACGCGTGACGCGTGCGCGACGTTCGTTCGTGAAGAAACCGCCCGCGTGGCGGTTTTCTTTTGGCCCGAACGATTGAATGGGTAGAATCGTCCCACGTTACATCCCTCATTCGATCGACAGGGCCTCTATGACGAAGGGTTCGCCCCGGGCCGCCGCCGCGCGCGTCCGATTCGGCGCGCTGCGTGCCGCACGGGCCGCCGGCCGCGTTGCCGCGGTGTTCGCGATGCAGGCGGCGCTGGCCGCGACGGCCGCGCACGCGGCCTACGCCATTGCGCAGTACGGCGAGCCGAAGTATCCGCCGGGCTTCAAGCATTTCGACTACGTCAACCCCGATGCGCCGAAGGGCGGCACGCTCGTGCTCGCGAACCCGAACCGGCTGACGTCGTTCGACAAGTTCAATCCGTTCACGATGCGCGGCAACCCCGCGCCGGGCATCGACATGCTGTTCGAGAGCCTCGCGACCGGCAGCTCGGACGAACCGGCGTCCGCGTATGGCTTGCTTGCCGACGACATCGACATCGCGCCCGACCGCCGATCGGTCACGTTCCACCTGAATCCGCGCGCGCGCTTCTCGAACGGCGATCGCGTCACGGCCGACGACGTCAAGTTTTCGTTCGATACACTGAAGAGCAAACTGGCGGCGCCGCAGTTCGGCGCATATTTCGCGGAGATCGCGAAGGCGGTGGTCGTCGATCCGGCCACCGTGCGTTTCGAGTTCCGCAGCGCGAATCGCGAGCTGCCGCTGATCGCCGGCGGCGTGCCGGTGTTCTCCCGCAAGTGGGGGCTGCGCGCGGACGGCTCGCGCATCCCGTTCGACCAGTTCGCGTTCGAACAGCCGATCGGCAGCGGCCCGTACCTGATCGAGCGCTACGACAACGGCCGCACGATCACCTACCGGCGCAACCCCGCCTATTGGGGCGCCGACCTGCCGGTGCGGATCGGCACCAATAACTTCGAACGGATCGTCTACAAGCTGTACAGCGACGGCGTCGCGAGGCTCGAGGCGTTCAAGGCCGGCGAATACGATGTGCTCGTCGAGTACATCGCGCGCAACTGGACGCGGCGCGACGTCGGCAAGCGCTTCGACAGCGGCGAGCTCGTCAAGCGCGAATTCCGCCAGCACAACGGCGCGGGCATGCAGGGTTTCTTCATGAACCTGCGCCGGCCGCTGTTCCGCGATGTGCGGGTGCGTCAGGCACTCGACCTCGCATTCGACTTCGAATGGCTGAACCGGCAACTGTTCTATAGCGCGTACACGCGTCTCGACAGCTATTTCGCCGACACCGACTTGCAGGCGACCGGCACGCCGAGCGCCGGCGAACTGAAACTGCTGGAGCCGCTGCGCGCGCAGCTCGACCCGGCCGTGTTCGGCCCGATGGTCACGCAGCCTGCGACGAACCCGCCGGGCTCGCTGCGCGCGAACCTGCTGAAGGCGCGCGAGCTGCTTGCGCAGGCCGGCTGGACCTATCGCGACGGTGCGCTGCGCAACGCGAAGGGCGAGCCGTTCACGTTCGAGATCCTCGACGATGCAGGCGGTGCGATGGAAGGCGTCGTGACCGCGTACCAGCGCAATCTGACGAAGCTCGGCATCGACGCACGTTTTCGCACGGCCGATTACGCGCTGCTGCAAAAGCGGCTCGATGCGTTCGACTACGACATGACGACGATCCGCTTGCCGGGCGTGCAGGTGCCGGGCGCCGAGCAATACTCGCGTTACGCGAGCAAGTTCGCCGACGAGCCGGGCTCCGACAACTTCATCGGGCTGAAGTCGCCGGCGGTCGACGCGCTGCTGCACGCGCTCGGCACCGCACAGTCGCGCGACGACCTGCTCGATGCGACGCACGCGCTCGACCGCGTGCTGATGCACGGCTACTACGCGGTCCCGCAGTGGTACAGCACGACACACCGGATCGCGTACCGGCGCACGCTCGCCTATCCGCAGACGCTGCCGCTGTACTATTCGGCCGAGGGCTGGGTCGTGTCGACCTGGTGGGCGAAGCCCGATCACTGACCCGCGCCGGCCCTTCGATTAATCCCGCCTACCGATCACGAGTCGACGCCCTATGTGGAGCTACATCCTCAAACGCCTGCTGCTGATGATCCCGACGCTCATCGGCGTGCTGACCCTCACGTTCGCGGTGATCCAGTTCGTGCCGGGCGGCCCGGTCGAGCAGGCCGTGCAGGAATTGCGCAAGGGCGCGACGGAGCAGGGCGCGGTGCCGTTCGGGATGCGCGCACACACCGGCGTCGACGCGCAGCAGCTCGCGCAGCTCAAGGCGCTGTACGGTTTCGACAAACCGCCGCTCGAACGCTATTGGCTGATGCTGAAGCGTTTCGCGCGCTTCGATCTCGGCGACAGCTACTTTCGCCACCAGAGCGTGTGGTCGCTGATCGTGCAGAAGCTGCCCGTGTCGATCAGCATCGGGCTGTGGACGTTTTTCCTCACGTACCTGATCTCGGTGCCGCTCGGCATCGCGAAGGCCGTGCGCAACGGTTCGCCGTTCGACGTCGCGACGAGCCTCGTCGTGCTCGTCGGTTATGCGATTCCGGGTTTCGTGCTCGGTGTGCTGCTGCTCGTGCTGTTCGGCGGCGGTTCGTTCTGGCAGCTTTTTCCGCTGCGCGGCCTCACGTCGGACAACTTCGCGCAGCTGTCGCTCGTCGGCAAGGTGCTCGATTACCTGTGGCACATCGCGCTGCCGATCACGGCATCGGTCGTCGGCAGCTTCGCGGTCATCACGATGCTCACGAAGAATGCGTTCCTCGACCAGATCCGCCGGCAATACGTGCTGACCGCGCGCGCGAAGGGGCTCTCCGAGCGCAGCGTGCTGTGGAAGCACGTGTTCCGCAATGCGATGCTGCCGCTGATCGTCGGCTTCCCGGGCGCGTTCATCGGCGCGTTCTTCACCGGCAGCCTGCTGATCGAGACGCTGTTCTCGCTCGACGGCCTCGGGCTGCTGTCGTACGAGTCGGTCGTGCGGCGCGACTATCCGGTCGTGCTCGGCACGCTGTACCTGTTCACGTTGATCGGGCTCGCAACCAAGCTGATCTCCGACCTTTGTTATGTATGGGTCGATCCGCGCATTCAATTCGAAAACCTGGAGCGCTGACATGAAACAGACCGTCCGCATGCCCGGCGTCACCGGGCGAGGGTCGCGATGAACCGGACCATCGTGTCGTCCCGCATCGACGCGGCGCGCGCACGCGTGTCGCCGTCTCCCGCACGCCGCGTGTGGCAGCGCTTCAGGCAGCAGCGCCTCGGCTACTGGAGCTTCGTGATCTTCTTCGTCGCATTTGCCGCGAGCCTCGCCGCGCCGCTGTGGTCGAACGACAAGCCGCTCGTCGTGCGCTACGACGGCCAATACTATTTCCCGATGTTCCATGCGTATCCGGAGACGGCCTTCGGCGGCGACTTCCCGACGCCGGCCGACTATCTCGATCCATATGTGCGCAAGCGGCTCGAGGCGCCCGGCAATTTTGTCGTCTACCCGCCGAACCGCTACTACTACGACACGCTGAACTACTTCTCGACCGTGCCGAACCCGGCGCCGCCGTCGCGCGCGAACTGGCTCGGCACCGACGCGCAGGGGCGCGACCTGCTCGCGCGGCTCGTGTACGGATTCCGCGTGTCGGTCGAATTCGGGCTGATCCTGACCGTGATCGGCACGCTGCTCGGCATCGCCGCGGGCGCCGTGCAGGGCTTTTTCGGCGGGCGCATCGACATCGTCGGGCAGCGGCTGATCGAGATCTGGAGCTCGCTGCCCGAGTTGTATCTGCTGATCATCTTCGCGTCGATCTTCGAGCCGAGTTTCCTGCTGCTGATCGTGCTGCTGTCGCTGTTCGGCTGGATCGGGCTGGCCGACTACGTGCGCGCGGAATTCCTGCGCAACCGCACGCAGGACTACGTGCGCGCCGCACGCGCGATGGGGCTCACGAACTGGCAGATCATCTGGCGCCACGTGCTGCCGAACAGCCTGACGCCGGTGATCACGTTCCTGCCGTTCCGGATGAGCGGCTCGATCCTCGCGCTCACGAGCCTCGATTTCCTCGGGCTCGGCGTCCCGCCGCCGACACCGAGCCTCGGCGAGCTGCTCGCGCAGGGCAAGGGCAACCTCGACGCATGGTGGATTTCGCTGTCGACGTTCGGCGTGCTGGTCGCGACGCTGCTGCTGCTGACCTTCATGGGCGACGCGCTGCGCAACGCGCTCGACACGCGGATCGCCGATTCGGTGCGCGCGGCGGGAGGCCAGCGATGAGCGAACCGGTCGTATCGACGCAACACGAGCCGCTGCTGTCGCTCGAGCATCTGCAGGTGCGCTTCGGCGACACGGTCGCGGTGGACGACGTGACGCTCGCGATCGGCCGCGGCGAACGCGTCGCGCTCGTCGGCGAGTCGGGTTCCGGCAAGAGCGTGACCGCGCTGTCGATCCTGCGCTTGCTGCGCGACGCCGACGTGAGCGGCACGATCCGCTTTGCGGGGCAGGACCTTTCGGCCAGGAGCGAACGCGAGATGCGCGGGCTGCGCGGCTCGGACATCGCGATGATCTTCCAGGAGCCGATGACGGCGCTCAACCCGCTGTATACGATCGGCGTGCAGATCGGCGAGACGATCGTGCTGCACGACGGCGTATCGGCCGTCGAGGCACGCAAGCGCGCGATTGCGTTGCTCGCGCGCACCGGCATCGCGGAGCCCGAGAGGCGCGTCGACAGCTATCCGCACCAGTTGTCGGGCGGCCAGCGGCAGCGCGCGATGATCGCGATGGCGCTCGCGTGCCGGCCGCGCCTCCTGCTTGCCGACGAGCCGACCACCGCGCTCGACGTGACGATCCGCGCGCAGATCGTCGACCTGCTGCTGGAACTGCAGCGCGACGAAGCGGAAAAGCGCGGGATGGCGATCCTGCTGATCACGCACGACCTGAACCTCGTGCGGCACTTCGCCGAGCGCGTCGCGGTGATGGAGCGCGGCCGGCTCGTCGAGAGCGGGCCCGTCGAGCGGATCTTCGCGGAACCCGAGCATCCGTATACGCAGCGGCTGCTGAACAGCCGTCCGCAACGCGCGGTCGCGCCCGTGATGCCGATCGCGCCTGTCGTGCTCGACGCGCGCCACGTGAGCGTGCAGTTCGCGCGCAAGCGGCCGGGTTTCGCGGGCTGGTTCGGCACGGTGCCCGTGACGGCCGTCGCGGACGTGTCGGTGTCGGTGCGGCAGGGCGAGACGCTCGGCATCGTCGGCGAATCGGGGTCCGGGAAATCGACGCTCGCGATGGCGCTGCTCGGGCTGCAGAAGACGGCGGGCGGCGAGATCGAGTTCCAGGGGCGCGCGCTGTCGACCTATCGCGGCCGCGAGCAGACCGCGCTGCGCTCGAACATGCAGGTCGTCTTTCAGGATCCATTCAGTTCGCTTTCGCCGCGTCACACGATCGAGCGGATCGTCGGCGAGGGGCTCGAACTGCATCACCCGGACATGCCGCCCGATGCGCGCCGCGCGAAATCGCTCGCGGTACTGCGCGAAGTCGGCCTCGATCGCACGGTGCTGCACCGTTATCCGCACGAATTCTCGGGCGGGCAGCGCCAGCGGATCGCGATCGCGCGCGCGCTGGTGCTGGAGCCGCGCATCCTGATCCTCGACGAGCCGACTTCCGCGCTCGACGTGTCGATCCAGCAGCAGGTGCTGAAACTGCTCGCGAATTTGCAACGGAAATACAACCTCGGCTATGTATTCATCAGCCACGATCTGGAGGTGATCGGCGCGATGGCGCACCGCGTCGCGGTGATGCAGGACGGCGCCGTCGTCGAGTCGGGCGACGTGACCGACATCTTCACGAGACCGTCACATCCTTACACACAAAAGCTGTTGAAAGCGGTCTGGAAAGCGTGATAAGCGTCCAATGGTCTGACCATCTCGATTGTATTTTTTAATTTGTTTTGACAAACGATTACGCGCTGGCTAGTATCGACCGAAATTTTCCGCCAATCAGCTGATTTTTAAGCAAATTCCATCGACCAATGCAGCATCGATCCCTGACCCAGGCATGCGCGCGCACCATCGCCGGGCTGTTCATCGGCGCCCTGTTCGCAGCAGCTCCCGGCGCGTTCGCCGACGAAGTCAGCAGTTTTAACCAGAATGTCACGAATTCGACTCAAATCGGGTCGACTTCTTCCCTCCAGCAGACCAGCGCGCAGCCGTCGAGCGGCGGCGCGAAGTCGTTCCTTGCCGGCATGGCGGGCAAGGCGGGCGACGTGGTCGTCGGCGCGCTGAACATGATCGGCGTGCGCTATCGCTGGGGCGGCAATTCGCCGGATTCGGGCCTCGACTGCAGCGGCTTCGTGCGCTACGTGTTCCAGGACACGCTCGGCATGTCGCTGCCGCGCCGTGCGGAAGAAATGAGCCGCGTCGGCGAGAAGGTGAGCATGAGCAACCTCAAGCCGGGCGATCTCGTGTTCTTCAACACGATGCGCCGCACGTTCTCGCACGTCGGCATCTACATCGGCGACAACAAGTTCGTGCATTCGCCGTCGACGGGCAGCACCGTCCGCGTCGACGATCTCGATAGCGGCTACTGGGAAAAGCGTTTCACCGGCGCGCGCCGGATCGAATCGGAGTTCCCGATGAAGGCCGAGGATCTGCGTCAGCGCGTGCGCGCGACGATCGGCGACGATTCGGCGAACGGCAGCAACTGACGTTCGCCGGTCAGTCGGACCGGATAAAAAAACCCTGTCACCGAACGGCGGCAGGGTTTTTTGTTTTTGGGGCTGGTGCAGGCGAGGCGACGGACGCCGTTCCGGCGGTCACGGGACGGCGGCGCGCGCCGTCCCGCGCATCGCGTGCTTACGCGGCCGCCACGCCGCGCGCTGCCGCGAGCTTGCGCTGCAGTTCCGGCATGATGCGCGCGACCGCTTCCTCGCCCGCGAGGATCGCCGCGTTGCGCTGGTTGAAGTCGCTGCCGCCCATGGCCGCGAGATTCGGGCGGATCACGACGTCCGCGTATTTGTCGAGCTCGTAGGTCTTGATCGTCTGGCCCATGATCGTGAAGGTCTGCAGCAGCATCTCGATCGGGTTGTTGGTCGCCGCGCCGTCCGGCCGGGCCGAGATGTCGACCGCGATCACGAAGCTTGCGCCCATCTTGCGCGCGTACGATGCGGGCACGGGGCTCACGAGGCCGCCGTCCACGTATTCGCGGTTGCCGATCTTGACCGGTTCGAACACCGACGGCACGCTGCACGACGCACGCACCGCGAGCCCCGTGTTGCCCTGCTGGAACAGGATCGGCTGACCGCTCTGCAGATCCGTCGCGACGATGCCGAGCGGCTTCGCCATCTTCTCGATCGGTCGGTTGTTGAGCGTCTTGTTCAGGAAGTTCTGCAGCGCGACGCCTTGCAGCAGGCCGCGCGACCGGAACGGCAGCGCCCAGTCGCTGATCGACGCCTGGTCCATGTCGAGTGCGATCTTGTTGATCTGCAACGCGCTCATGCCCGACGCATAGAGTGCGCCGACCACCGAGCCCGCGCTCGTGCCCGCGACGATTTCGACCGGGATGCCGCGCGCCTCGAGCGCCTTCAGCACGCCGATGTGCGAGAAGCCGCGCGCGGCGCCGCCGCCGAGCGCGATGCCGATCTTCACGGGCTTCTCGTGCGGCTGTGCGGGGTTGGATGCGTTGTCAGGGCGTGACTTGTCGCCGAACGACGTACAGGCGGCGAGGCTGGCGGACGCGCACGCGATCGTGAAGTGGCGGCGCGACAGGCGAGGGGACGACATCGAATGGTTCTCCGGCAGCTTGGCGGCGGGTTACACGGCCCGCGGCGGCGATAGGTTCAGCGCAGCCGCGCGACGGGTTCCGTGCGGCCGGCGCCGCGCCGGCTGGCGGCCGCGGCGCGCACATCATAAAGCAAGCGGTGCGCTTGGCGCGATGTCCGGCGCGAGTATAATTCCGGCTTCTTTTCCGTTCCGGGTGTCGCCGGCCCCGTTGCTGTCCGGGCTGCCGCCGTCGATCCCGCGTCGAATCATTCATGCGCCCCAGGCGTTCGAGTTACCGTTTATGACCCGTCCTGTCCGTACCCGCTTCGCGCCGAGTCCCACCGGCTTCATCCACCTCGGCAACATCCGCTCCGCGCTTTATCCGTGGGCGTTCGCCCGCAAGATGAAGGGCACGTTCGTGCTGCGCATCGAGGATACCGACGTCGAGCGCTCGTCGCAGGAGGCGGTCGACGCGATCCTCGAGGGGATGCAATGGCTCGGCCTGGATTTCGATGAAGGCCCGATCTACCAGATGCAGCGGATGGACCGCTATCGCGAGGTGCTCGCGCAGATGCTCGAGAAGGGTCTCGCGTACCCGTGCTACATGTCGGCCGAGGAACTCGACGCGCTGCGCGAACGCCAGCGCGAGGCGGGCCTGAAGCCGCGCTACGACGGCACGTGGCGTCCGGAGCCCGGCAAGGTGTTGCCGGAGCCGCCGGCTGGCGTGAAGCCCGTGCTGCGCTTCCGCAATCCGCTGACGGGTACGGTCGTGTGGGAGGACGCCGTGAAGGGGCGTGTCGAGATCTCGAACGAAGAGCTCGACGACCTCGTGATCGCGCGCCCGGACGGCACGCCGATCTACAACTTCTGCGTGGTGGTGGACGACATGGACATGGGCATCACGCACGTGATCCGTGGCGACGACCACGTGAACAACACGCCGCGCCAGATCAACATCCTGAATGCGCTCGGTGGTGAGGCGCCCGTCTACGCGCACCTGCCGACCGTGCTGAACGAGCAGGGCGAGAAGATGAGCAAGCGGCATGGCGCGATGAGCGTGATGGCGTATCGCGACGCGGGTTTCCTGCCGGAAGCCGTCGTCAACTATCTCGCGCGCCTCGGCTGGTCGCACGGCGACGCCGAGATCTTCTCGCGCGAACAGTTCGTCGAATGGTTCGACCTCGAGCATCTCGGCAAGTCGCCCGCGCAGTACGACCACAGCAAGCTGAGCTGGCTGAACGCCCACTACATCAAGGAAGCCGACAACGCACGCCTTGCGGCGCTGGCGAAGCCGTTCCTCGACGCGCTCGGCATCGACGACGCGGCGCTCGCGACGGGCCCCGCGCTCGACGCGGTGGTCGGCCTGATGAAGGACCGCGCGACGACGGTCAAGGAGATCGCCGAAGGCGCCGCGATGTTCTACCGTGTGCCGGCACCGGAAGCCGACGCGCTTGCACAGCACGTGACCGATGCGGTGCGACCGGCACTGGCCGATCTCGTCGTCGCGCTGAAGGCGGCCGACTGGACGAAGGAGGCCGTGTCCGCTGCGCTGAAGGCGACCCTCGGCACGCACAAGCTGAAGATGCCGCAGCTCGCGATGCCGGTGCGCCTGCTGGTGGCGGGCACGACGCATACGCCGTCGATCGACGCGGTGCTCGTGCTGTTCGGTCGCGACGTCGTGGTGTCGCGCATCGAGGCTGCGCTGGCCTGAGGTTCGTATGCGAATGAAGCTGTCCGTACGTGACAGTGCGGCAGCTTCGCAAAAATTTCGCTCGAATCGCAAAAAGGGTATTTACAAGTTCAAAAACGGTCCATATAATCTCATTTCTGTTCTGCAAGGGGGTATAGCTCAGCTGGGAGAGCGCTTGCATGGCATGCAAGAGGTCAGCGGTTCGATCCCGCTTACCTCCACCAACAGAACAAATTGGATTGATTTGCGAAGCAGCAGCGGTAGTAATAAATGCTTCACAGAACGATCTAAAGCAGTTAGAATTTCGGCCTTCGCTGTTGATGAGAAGTGAATAGCGAAAGTCAGACAGATCTGAAAAGATTATGTCCCCTTCGTCTAGAGGCCTAGGACATCACCCTTTCACGGTGAGTACAGGGGTTCGAATCCCCTAGGGGACGCCAGATTCAGCGGCGTTTCATGGAAGTGTCGCGAGGCTTGCAGGAACGTAACCGACGTCCTGCGGGTTGGGTAAGGAAGTTGGAGCGGTAGTTCAGTCGGTTAGAATACCGGCCTGTCACGCCGGGGGTCGCGGGTTCGAGTCCCGTCCGCTCCGCCAGAACGAAGCCCGTTCAAGACGTTTTTGAGCGGGCTTTTGTATTAAAGATGTAAGCAGTACGCTGTCCCCTTCGTCTAGAGGCCTAGGACATCACCCTTTCACGGTGAGTACAGGGGTTCGAATCCCCTAGGGGACGCCAGATTCAGCGGCGTTTCGTAGAAGTGTCGCAACGCGTGCAGGAACGTGACGATGTCCTGCAGGCGGTGGTGCAGAAAGCTGGAGCGGTAGTTCAGTTGGTTAGAATACCGGCCTGTCACGCCGGGGGTCGCGGGTTCGAGCCCCGTCCGCTCCGCCAGAACGAAGCCCGTTCAAAAAACGTTTTTGAACGGGCTTTTTCATTAAAGATGTAAGCAGTACGTTGTCCCCTTCGTCTAGAGGCCTAGGACATCACCCTTTCACGGTGAGTACAGGGGTTCGAATCCCCTAGGGGACGCCAGATTTCGGCGTCGTTCGAACAAACGATGCGCCGGCAGGAAGTAACCGACGCCTGCCAGGCAAGTAGCAAGACTGGAGCGGTAGTTCAGTCGGTTAGAATACCGGCCTGTCACGCCGGGGGTCGCGGGTTCGAGTCCCGTCCGCTCCGCCAAAAAAATGAAGAAGCCCGCCTTGTGCGGGCTTTTTCATTTGCGTCACCTGTTGCGCCCGCTGGCGGGCGCGTGACTGCGGAGCGGAGGAAGCCGCCTGCGCGGCTTCCGGCGGGACTCGAAGGGATGCGCGTGCACGCGCATCCGCGGCCTGCAGGATGTAGGCGAGTCCCGTCCGCTCCGCCAGAAAATGAAGAAGCCCGCCTTGTGCGGGCTTTTTCATTTGCGTCTCCTGTTGCGCCCGCTGGCGGGCGCGTGACTGCGGAGTGGAGGAAGCCGCCTGCGCGGCTTCCGGGTATCAGGCACCGAGCCGCTCCGAGAAATTCACGATTGCATCCGCACGCGACTGCGCTATATCGTGGCGGGATGCGTTCCTGATCCCTGCGCGATGCTCGATCCGACTGACCTGCGACTCCTGTATCAGCTCCGACCTGCGGAGCCCGGCGATTTCCCGTTCGCCGAAGCGCTGACGCACGGCAACATGGGCGGCTACTACAAGCGCCATGGGCTCGTGTGGCGCAGCGACCTGTTCTATGCGAGCTGGCGCGAATCCGAGAACTTCATCCTCGAGGCCGACGGCGAGCGCATCGGCGTGCTGCGGGTGACCGAAGAGGGCGACTCGCTGCATATCCGCGACGTGCAGATCGCGGCCGGCCATCGCGGGCAGGGCGCCGGCACCTACATGCTCGACATGTCGCACCGCTGGGCGCGTGCGCGCGGGCTGCAGGAACTCCAGTTGCGCGTGTTCGTCGACAATCCCGCCGCGCGTCTCTACTTGCGCATGGGGTATCAGGTCGCCGGGTCGCGGCTTGCGCAACTCGGATCGATTCGCCACATGGTGCGGCCGGTCTGAACGGCTGACGCGTCCGGAACGCGACGGTCAGCCGATCGCGTCAATCGCATCGTCGTCCGGTGTGTCGTCGTCCGCGATGCTGCCTTCCGCGCCGCGGTGCTCGTAGCCGCGCAGCATGAACGCGCGCGGGCTTTCGCCGAATGCGCGGCGGAACATTGCCGAGAACGCGCTCTGGCTCTGGTAGCCGAGTTCGCGCGCGATATGCGAAAGCGGGCGGCCCTGGTTCAGCAGCGGGATCGCGCGCGCAAGCAATGCCTGCTGGCGCCACTGCGAAAAGCTCACGCCCAGTTCCTGCTTGAAGAGCCGCGAAATCGTGCGCGTGCTTGCGCCGACCTCGCTCGCCCAGTGTTCGAGCGACTCCGCATGCGCCGGGTGCGCGAGTACGGATTCGCACAGCATGCGCAGCCGCTTCTCGTCGGGCATCGGCACCGCGAGCGGCAACGGTTCGGCGTGACTCAGCTCGTCGAGCACGAGCCCGCACAGCAGGCGTTCGCGCGCGGCGCTCAGGTTGCGTGCGTCGAGCGCGACGATCAATTCGCGCAGCAATCCCGTCACTTCGACGACCCGGCACGCGTCGAGCCCGCCCGGTACGATCGACTCGTCGATATACAGCGTGCGCAGATACGCCTCTTCGACGATCACGACCTCGTGCGTGACGTGCGGCGGCACCCAGATCGCGCGGGACGGCGGCACCATCCAGGTCGTGCCGGTCGTCGCGACGCGCAGCACGCCGCGCGACGCGTACGCGAGCTGCGCCCACGCATGCGTGTGCAGCGGGATGCGGCGGCCGGCATCGACCTGCCGGGCGCGCACGCGCATCGGATGGACGGCGGTCGGCGCGAATTCGGGCGGGATGTCGATGACGTCGTATGGTTTCGATACGTCGGCTGGGACGGGCGGATTCATGGACGGTTCGGGCAGCGCGGCGGCGATGCCGTTATTTTAGAAGGTGCCGCGCGCGCGCATGCGGCGGTTTTTCGGCCGATCATGCCGTGTTCAAATGAACTTTGTATGGAGCCTGGCGAATCCGCGGCGGCGGCCGTGGCCGTGCGCACGTGCGGGTTCGAACCATCGGGCCGATGCGATGGTCTATCCATGCTTGGGCGATTTCGCACGAATCGCGCGCGAACACGGCAACATACGAATCGAAGAGGAGAACCACGATGCGCTACGTATTCGTCTACGGCACCTTGAGAACCGGAGAGGCCAACGACATCGGTCATGCGGCCGCCAGGCACGGGATTGCCGCGCCGACGCTGCTCGGCGCGGTCGCGCTGCCGGGCGAACTGTACGATTTCGGCACGTATCCGGGGATGATCGCCGGGCCGGCCGGCAAGTCGCTGGTCTGGGGCGACGTCTACGAGGTCGACGAGCAGCTCGTCCCCGTGCTCGACGAGATTGAGCGCGTCTATCCGGGTGTCGACTCGCTGTTCAAGCCGGAACACGTGACCGTCGAGCTCGGCGGCCGGCAGTACGCCTGCCTGTATTATCCGATCGCCGCGCACGCGGTCGCCGGGCGTCCGCGCATTGCGTCGGGCGACTGGGTACAGCACCGGCGCGAGCGGGAAGCCGCCTGATCGACCGCGCGGCAGACGCTCGCACCGCAAAGAAAAAGCGCCCCGCGGGGCGCTTTTTTCATGCCGTCATCGCGTGCGACCGGCGGCGGCGCGTGGCCGGTCGCCGATCGCAGCGGGCAGCTTCGTCAGATTTCCTCGTACAGCGGCAGCGTCAGGAATTCGGTGAAGCCTTCCGACGTCGACATCTGTTCGAAGATCGCCGCGGCCTGCTCGTACGGCTGCGTGTTGCCGCCGACCGAACGCTTCACGTTGTCGAGTTCGGCCTTTGCGTATTCGCGCACGAGTTCGGCCGTAACCTTGCGGCCGTCGTCGAGCACGCCCTTCGGCGAGCGGATCCACTGCCACACCTGCGAACGGGAAATCTCGGCCGTGGCCGCGTCTTCCATCAGGTTGTGGATCGGCACGCAGCCGTTGCCGTCGAGCCATGCGCCGAGATAGTGGATACCGACGTTGATGTTGTTGCGCAGGCCGGCCTCGGTGATCGGCGCTTCAGGCTGGAAGTCGAGCAGGTTCTTGCCCTCGACCTGCACGTCGTCGCGTTGCTTCGCGATCTGGTTCGGCTTGTCGCCGAGCACCTTGACGAACTCTTCCATCGCGATCGGCACGAGGCCCGGGTGCGCAACCCAGCCGCCGTCGTAACCGTCGGTCGCGTCGCGCTGCTTGTCCGAGCGCACTCCGCCCATCGCCTTGTCGTTCGCTTCCGGATCGTTCTTGATCGGGATCAGCGCGCTCATCCCGCCGATCGCCGGCGCGTTGCGCTTGTGGCAGGTCTTCAGCAGCAGCAGCGCGTATGCGCGCATGAACGGCACCGTCATCGTGATCTTCGAACGCTCGGCGAGGCAGAAATCGCGGTCATTCTTGAACTTCTTGATCGCCGAGAAGATGTAGTCCCAGCGGCCGGCGTTCAGGCCCGAGCTGTGCTCGCGCAGTTCATACAGGATTTCGTCCATCTCGAACGCGGCGAGGATCGTCTCGATCAGCACCGTCGCGCGGATCGTGCCGCGCGGCACGCCGACCGCTTCCTGCGCGGCGACGAAGATGTCGTTCCACAGGCGCGCCTCGAGATGGCTTTCCATCTTCGGCAGGTAGAAGTACGGGCCCGAGCCGCGAGCGATCAGCTCCTTCGCGTTGTGGAACAGGAACAATGCGAAATCGAGGATGCCGCCGGACACGCGCTGGCCGTCGACCGTCACGTGCTTCTCGTCGAGGTGCCAGCCGCGCGGACGCACGATCAGCGTCGCGACCTTGTCGTTCAGCTGGTACGACTTGCCATTCTGCTCGAGCGAAATCGTGCGGCGCACCGCGTCCTTCAGGTTGATCTGGCCGTCGATCTGGTTCGTCCAGCTCGGCGCGTTCGAATCCTCGAAGTCCGTCATGTACGAATCGGCGCCCGAGTTCAGCGCGTTGATGATCATCTTGCGCTCGACGGGGCCCGTGATCTCGACTCGGCGGCATTGCAGGTCGGCCGGCAGCGGCGCGACCTTCCAGTCGCCTTCGCGGATCGCCTGGGTGTCCGCCAGGAAGTCGGGGCGCTCGCCCGCGTCGAGGCGTTTGGTGCGCTCGACACGCGCCTGCAGCAGCGCCTGGCGGCGCGGTTCGAACGTGCGGTGCAGCGCTGCGACGAGTTCGAGTGCGTCGGGCGTCAGGATCGCTTCGTAACCCGGCTTGATTTCGCCGGTGATCGCCATGCCTTGCGGCAGCGTGATCGGGGTGCTCATGAGTCTCATCTCCTTGGTCGGTCAGTTGCGGTTTCGGTGAAGGGGGAAGGCGGCAGCATGGCGAACGTCATGCACCCGGGCCGGGGCGCGTGCGGTTTGCGGGTCTGCCGGACGGAGCCGGGGTGGCGAGGAATGCGAGCAGGTCGGCCATGCCGGTGCCCGTACCGTCGGGCGGCACGCCGAGTTCCTCGGCGGGCGCGCCTGTGCGGTTGAGCCAGAACGTCGTGTAGCCGAACCACGCGGCACCGGCGACGTCCCAGGCGTTCGACGACACGAACACGATGTTGCGCGGGTTCGGCCCGAACGCGGCGGTACCGAGCGCGTAGGCGGCCGGACTCGGCTTGTACGCGCGCACGGTGTCGGCCGACAGCACGCGATCGAACAATCCGGACATGCCGGCGCTCTTGATCGCGATGTCGAGCATCTGCGGGGTGCCGTTCGACAGGATCGCGAGCGGCGGGCGCGGTTCGAGCGCGCGCAGCTTGCGCAGCGCGGGCACCGTGTCGGGATAGGTGGACAGGCAGGCGTATTCGTCCATCAGCCGCTTCTCGGCCGCGCTGTTCAGCGCGAGCCCGAGCCGGCGCGCGGCGAACCGCAGCGCGTCGAGCGTGATGTCCCGGAACGGGCGATAGCGGGCGCCGGCCGGATCGGCGAGCGTGCGCAGCTGCGAGTATTCGATTTGCTTGCGTCGCCACAGCTGCGACAACCGTTCCCCGTGACCGGGAAACATCTGTTCTGCCGCGGGCACGACCGCGCGCACGTCGAACAACGTGCCGAATGCGTCGAAGAGGATTGCGTCGGGAGAGGAGAGTGTCGTTGTGGCCGACATAGCCTTGCGCTCCAGTTTCAGAGGTCGGACCGATTCTATTCGTGATCGTAGGTGCTAAAAAAGACGCAAATCATCACTTGATCTTTTACTTTCATATACCTAATCTTGAGCGCTTAAGCCATTTGAAGGGCGGCAGCGCCGTCCTTGCGAGTCATGGACCGGTTCAAACAGATAGAAACGTTCGCCGCGGTCGCGGCGAAAGGCAGCCTGTCGGCGGCCGCGCACGCGGAAGGTGTCGCGCCGGCGATCATCGGCCGCCGCCTCGATGCGCTCGAGGAGCGGCTCGGCGTCAAGCTGCTGGTGCGCACGACGCGCAAGCTCACGCTGACGTTCGAGGGTTCGGCGTTCCTCGAGGATTGCCAGCGGATCATCAACGACATGCAGAACGCCGAGGCGAGCGTGTCCGCCGGCGGCGTCAAGGCGAGCGGCCACCTGCGCATTTCCGCGCCGGCAGGTTTCGGCCGGCGGCACGTCGCGCCGCTCGTGCCGGAATTCAGCGTCGAGCATCCGGACGTGTCGGTCACGCTCGACCTGTCCGACCGGATGGTCGATCTCGTCAACGAAGGGTTCGATTGCGCGGTGCGGCTCGGCGAGCTGCCCGACTCGTCGCTCGTGTCGCTGAAGCTCGGCGAGAACCGCCGCGTGTGCGTCGCGTCGCCCGCGTATCTGGCGCGGCGCGGCACGCCGGCCACGCTCGCGGAACTGGCGCGGCACAACTGCCTCGCGCTCGCGGCGAACGCGAACCAGCAACGCGGCTGGGCGTTCCAGGAGGACGACAAGGTCGTGTCGATCCGCGTGAACGGCACGATGGAATGCTCGGACGGCGCGGTGCTGCACGAGTGGTGCCTCGCCGGTCACGGCCTGGCGTGGCGTTCGTGGTGGGAAGTCGGCGACGACATCGCGGCCGGCCGGCTCGTCAGCGTGCTCGACGCGTACGCCGCGCCGCCGATCGGCATCCACGCGGTGTTTCCGCAGCGCCGGCACCTGCCGCTGCGCGTGCGCCTGTTTCTCGATTACTTGAAGCACACGTACGAACGGCCCGGTTATTGGGGCGAGTAGGCCGCGCGTGCCCGCGCGTTTCCGATATGAGGGCGAACCCGCTTCGGGCGCCGGATGCGCGGTTTCGCACACTACAATCGTTACAGGCATGCCAGATGCGTCGCGGCCGGCTCGGATGGGCTCGCGGCGCGCGGCGTGCGACTGACGAAGGAGGGCGCGATGTTCCGGCACATCCTCGTTCCAACCGACGGTTCCGACCTGTCGCAGAAGGCGATCGACGGCGCGATCGACCTGGCGCGCGTGGTCAGCGCTCGCGTGACGGCCTACGCGTGCCTGCCGCAATATCCGTACTCGCCGTTTTCCGAAGTGATCATCGAGCCGCCTGCCGATTTCCGGGCGCGCAGCGAGCGCGAGGCGCGCGCGCACCTCGACGAGGTCGAAGCGGCCGCGAAGGCGGCCGGCGTCGCCTGCGACACATGGACGAGCGTGCATCCGTCGCCGTATCTCGGCATCATCGAGGCGGCCGAACGCGGCGGCTGCGACGTGATCTTCATGGCGTCCCACGGACGCCGCGGGCTCGGCAGCCTGCTGATCGGCAGCGAGACGCAGCGTGTGCTGACCCATACGAAAATTCCGGTGATCGTCTATCGGTAGGGCGGTGCCGGCCGTGGCCGCGCGTGTCGCGCCATGGAAAAAGGGCGCGCCGGACAGAGCCGGCGCGCGTCGTTGCTGGCGGCCCGCGGGCCGCGCGGCCGGTCGCGCGATCGGAATCGCGCGCCTGCCGTCTCCTCCCTGATTGTTGTCCTGTTGCCGATGCCGCGCCGTCGCGAGACAGGGCGGGCATCGATGCGACGCGTGACGCGTGTTACGCGACCTTCTTGCCGTCGAAGAACTGCTCGTCTTCGGTCGAGCCGTGCAGCGCGGTCGTCGATGCTTCGCGCTCGACCGTCTGCGTCACCGCGTCGAAGTAGCCGGTGCCGACTTCGCGCTGGTGCTTGACGGCCGTGAAGCCCTTGTCGGCTGCCGCGAACTCGGCCTGCTGCAGTTCGACGAACGCGCTCATCTGCGTGCGGGCATAACCGTGCGCGAGGTTGAACATCGAGTAGTTCAGCGCATGGAAGCCGGCCAGCGTGATGAACTGGAACTTGTAGCCCATCGCGCCGAGTTCCTTCTGGAACTTCGCGATCGTCGCGTCGTCGAGGTTCTTCTTCCAGTTGAACGACGGCGAGCAGTTGTACGACAGCATCTTGCCCGGGAACTGCTTGTGGATCGCTTCCGCGAACTTCTTCGCGTACTCGAGATCCGGCTTGCCCGTTTCGCACCAGACCAGATCGGCATGCGGCGCGTACGCGAGACCGCGCGAGATCGCCTGCTCGAGGCCCGGCTTCGTGCGGAAGAAACCTTCCACCGTGCGCTCGCCCGTCAGGAACGGCTTGTCGTTGTCGTCGACGTCGGACGTGATCAGGTCGGCCGCTTCGGCGTCGGTGCGGGCAACCAGCACGGTCGGCGTGCCCATCACGTCGGCCGCGAGACGTGCCGCCGACAGCTTCGCGACCGCTTCGCGCGTCGGCACGAGCACCTTGCCGCCCATGTGGCCGCACTTCTTCACCGAAGCGAGCTGGTCTTCGAAGTGGACGCCCGATGCGCCTGCCTCGATCATCGCCTTCATCAGTTCGAACGCGTTCAGCACGCCGCCGAAACCGGCTTCCGCATCGGCCACGATCGGCGCGAAGAAGTCGACATAACCTTCGTCGCCCGGGTTCTTGCCTTCCGACCACTGGATCTGGTCGGCGCGCGTCAGCGTGTTGTTGATGCGTTTCACGACGAGCGGCACCGAGTTGGCCGGGTACAGCGACTGGTCCGGGTACATTTCGCCCGCGACGTTCGCGTCGCCGGCCACTTGCCAGCCGGACAGGTAGATGGCCTTCAGGCCGGCCTTCACCTGCTGCATCGCCTGGTTGCCGGTCAGCGCGCCGAGTGCGTTGACGAACGGCTCGCCGTTGATGAGGCTCCACAGCTTTTCCGCGCCGCGCTTGGCCAGCGTGTGCTCGATCGGGATCGAGCCGCGCAGGCGGACCACGTCCTCAGCCGTGTAGCTGCGCTTGATGCCCTTCCAGCGCGGATCGGTTTCCCATTGCGTTTGCAGTTCCTGTGCCTGTTGCTGACGCGACATGATGAGCTCCTTGATGCTGTGTGTTGCCTAATGGGTCGAATCTGACGGCGGTGATGCTGTTCGCGAAGCTCGGAGCGGTGCATTCCGGTTCGTGAAGTCTTGTATAAGAGTCTAGGCAAATCGACAGGAGCGAGACAGGGGCTTTCTCAGGAAGTGCGTAAATTTTTAGTTGTTTTAAATCAATTGCTTGTATTTGCAATTTCGGGATAAGAAACGCATTTTTCCATCCCGCAATCACTCATGTTGTGCCACGCAACATGATTTTTTACGACGCAAAAAAATTTTCCGCATCGTGAAATGCGTGACGGGGCGAAAAAAAACCGGCGCATATGCGCCGGTCGGCTGGATTGGCGGGGCGGCCATCCGTGGGACGGCCATCCGTGGGGCGGCCAAGGGCCGCCCGTGCGTGCTTACGACGCAGAGTTGCTGCGACGCGGGCCGCCACTGCGCTGGCCGTCGCGACGCGGGCCGCCGTCACGGCTGCCACCCGGCTTGCCGCTCCAGCCGCCGCCATTGCCGCCGCCGTAGCTGCGGCCGCTACCGCCATTGCCGCCGCCCGGCTTGCCGCCGAAACGTCGACCACCGCCGTTACCGCCGCCCGGACGGCCGCGGCCACCGGTGCCGCCGTTACGCGGAGGTGCCTTGCGCGGCTCGAAACCTTCGATCACGTTGACCGGCAGCGGTGCACGCACGAAGCGCTCGATGCGCTTGAGCGCGCCTTGCTCGGCGTGGTGCACGAGGCTCACCGCGGTGCCCGAACGGCCCGCGCGGCCCGTACGGCCGATACGGTGCACGTAGTCTTCAGCGAACTTCGGCAGGTCGTAGTTGAACACGTGTGTGATGCCCGGGATGTCGATGCCGCGTGCCGCGACGTCGGTCGCGACCAGCACGCGCACGCGGCGCTCGCGCAGCGCACGGATCGTGCGGTTACGCGCGCCCTGCGGCAGGTCGCCGTGCAGCGCGGCCGACTCGAAACCAGCGTCGGCGAGACGGCCGGCGAGCTGGTCGGCGTCGATCTTGGTCGCCGTGAAGATGATCGCCTGGTCGAGCGCGTCGTCGCGCAGCAGGTGATCGAGCAGGCGATCCTTGTGATCGCGGTCGTCGACGTAGTGCACCGTCTGCGCGATGTTCGCGCGCGATTCGAGGCGTTGCTGGATCTCGATGCGCTCCGGGTCCTTCAGCAGGCGGCTCGTCAGCGAACCGATCTTGCCGTCGAGCGTGGCCGAGAACAGCATCGTCTGGCGCGACGCGGGCGTGGCGGCGACGATCGTTTCGATATCGTCGATGAAGCCCATGTCGAGCATGCGGTCGGCTTCGTCGAGCACCAGCATCTTCAGTTCGGACAGGTCGATACGGCCGCGCTCGAGGTGATCGAGCAGACGGCCCGGCGTGGCGACCAGGATTTCGGGGTTCTTCGCGAGCAGCATCAGCTGCTGGCCGTAGGCGACGCCGCCGAGGATGCTGACCGTGCGCAGGCGCTTCAGGTGCTTGCCGTAGTTCGATGCGGCCGTGGTGACCTGCATCGCGAGTTCACGGGTCGGCGTCAGCACGAGCAGGCTCGGGCGCGCGACGGGTTGCGGGCGGCGCACACGGCGGTCACCCTGGCTCGGCTCACGCGGCGCGCGCGGTTGCTGCGCCAGCGTTTTCTGGAGCTGCGCGAAACGTTCGATCGCGGGCAGCATGAATGCAGCCGTCTTGCCCGAACCGGTCGGGCTCGACACCAGCAGGTCACGGCCGGCGATGCCGGCCGGAATCGCGCGCTGTTGGACCGGCGTCGGCTTCACATAGCCGGCGGCCTCCAGCGCGGAGACGATCTCCGGCGACAACCCGAGCGACGCGAAGCTCGGCTCGTCCGACGCCGGTTCGACCGCGGCCGGTACGGCGGCGTCGTCGAGACCGAGCGCCTGGTCGGCGATCGCGTTGAGCGGGCTGGAGTTGATGCTCGAAGTCATAACAATCCTTGAAACACAGTGGGTGAAACGTCGGCGCCAATCGCGCATACCCAAGTCGTCGGATTCAGCGAGCAAATCGGGAAACGGGTGCAATCCGCCGAACAGTCGGCGGATGAGGCATTAGAAGCTGTTTTGGGTGCGGCGCGCTTCAGGAGCGGGGCCGCCAGCCTGATAAGTGACGACCGCGAGGGTCGAAGCAGGAGGGGACAGGTTCTAAACCGGATTGGAGCTTAACGCTACGAGGCGTCTGGCCGGAACGGCTTGCGAGCCGAGCGCGGGAGGTGACGCAGGCCGCATTATAAAGAAATTTGCTGCGCTGCGCCACTGATTTGATTGCCTATTGCGGCGGGACCGATTCGGTCAGGATGCGGTGCCGTTCTTCAGCGATTCGACGAGCTCGACATATTGTTGCTTCGCCGCTTCCTGCGACGTGCCTTTCAGCGCGTCCCAGGCGTCGTACTTGTACTTGCCGACGATGTCGGTGAAGCCCGGCTTGTCGCCATGGGCATCGCCGTCGGTCGCCTGCTTGAACAGCGCGTACAGGCGCAGCAGGGTCAGGTTGCCCGGTCGTTCCGTCAGTTGCTTGACGTCGAGCTGGGCCTGGTCGAATTGGGCGGTGAGTTCGCTCATCGGGTGTCTCCGTAAGGGTTTCAGGTCGGGCGATCTTAACAAGCGGACCGCCGCGCGGGGTCGAGCGATCCTTCCAAACCACCGCCGACGCCGCGCGCACGTGCAGATCGGGCCCGATCGCCCGTGGGAGCGGGGCGCCGCATTACAATGTCGGCCATGACGCAAACAGTGCTCCTCGCCATCGATACGTCGACCGAATACTGCTCGGTCGCGCTGCTGCGCTCGGCTCAAGCCGATGACGCCATTTCCACCCCGCAAACCTGGGTCCGCCACGAGCAGACGGGCGCCGTGTCGAGCACGCGCGTGCTGCCGGCGATCCAGGAGCTCTTCGCCGAATCGGGGCTCACGCTCGCCGATTGCGATGCAATCGCGTTCGGCGCGGGCCCCGGCTCGTTCACGGGCCTGCGCACCGCGACGGGCATTACCCAGGGCCTCGCGTTCGGCGGTGGGCTGCCGGTCGTGCCGATCGGCACGCTGCTCGCGTGCGCGGAGCACGCGCGGCTGCGCGCGCCCGGCACGACCCGCGTGCTTGCCGCGCTGGACGCACGGATGGACGAAGCCTACTGGGCGGATTTCGAGTGGGATGACAGCGTCGGCGACTGGCGCACGCTGCATCCGGCCTCGCTCGACGCGCCGGGTGCCGTCGGCGTGCCCGATGCGCCGTTCACGCTCGCGGGCAACGCGGCTGCCGCGTTCGGCACGCAACTGCCGGCCGCGGCACGCGCGGCCGTGATCGACGGCGATGCATTGCCGCATGCGCTGGCGGTCGCGCATGCCGCGCTGCGCGCGTTTCGCGCCGGGCGTGTGGTGCCGGCCGATCAGGCGGCGCCCGAATACGTGCGCGACAAGGTCGCGCAGACGACCGCCGAGCGTGTCGCGGCACGCGCCGCGCAGACGGGCGGAGCGAAGGGATGACGGGCGTACTGCTGAGCGACCGCTATCTGGCGCCGATGACGGACGCCGATCTCGACGAGGTCGTCGAGATCGAACGGGTCGCGTACGAATTCCCGTGGAGCCGCGGCAACTTCGAGGATTCGTTGCGCAACGGCTATCTGGGCGTGTGCCTGCGGCACGTGACCGGCTCGCTCGTCGGTTACTGCGTGCTGATGCCGGTGGTGGACGAGATGCACCTGCTGAACCTGTGCGTCGCGCCGGCCGTGCAGCACGCGGGCGCGGGGCTTGCGCTGCTGCGCGAGGCCGTGCGCATTTCGCGCGCGGAGCGGCTCGACGGCGTGCTGCTCGAGGTGCGGCCGTCCAATACGCGCGCGATCCATCTGTACGAGCGTTTCGGCTTCGTGACGATCGGCCGGCGCAAGAACTACTATCCGGCGAAGCATCGCAGCCGGGAGGACGCGATCGTGATGCGTCTGACGTTGAACAAGGATGAGGGGGACGCGCATGGCGTGGGCTGAAGCGGCACTCGAGGAAATGGGCCTCGCGCAGATCTGGGTGCGGCGCGGGCAGCGCGCGGACGAAGGCGCGGCAGTCGAAGCGCCTGCTGCGGCGCAAACCGGTGCGGCGGACGGCGCTTCCGTGGTTGCCGCCGATCGGCCGGCGCGCGCGGCGCGGACGCCTTCGCAAGACGATGCGCCGCCGTCCGTCGTGCGTGCGGTCGATGCATCGCCGTCGAGCGAGCCCGGCACGCCGGCGCGCCGTGTCGTCGAGGACGATCGGGCACCCGTGCCGGCCGCGTCGGCCGATGCGATGCCGCCGATGGACGACGCGCCGCCTGCCGGCGATGACGATTTCGCGTGGTTCGACGCGGCGCCGCCGGGCGATCCCGTGCCGGCTGCCGAACCGCGCCGCGCCGAAACGCCGGTTGCCGTGCTCGACTGGGACGCGCTGGCCGCGCGCGTGGCCGGCTGTACGCAGTGCCGGTTGTGCGAGAAGCGGACCAACACCGTGTTCGGCGTCGGCGACCGCGAAGCGGACTGGATGCTGATCGGCGAAGCGCCCGGCGAAAACGAGGACAAGCAGGGCGAGCCGTTCGTCGGCCAGGCCGGCAAGCTGCTCGACAACATGCTGCAGTCGCTGTCGCTCCAGCGCGGCGACAACGTGTATATCGCGAACGTGATCAAGTGCCGGCCGCCCGGCAACCGCAATCCGGAACCGGACGAGGTCGCAAGTTGCGAGCCTTATCTGCAGCGCCAGGTCGCGCTCGTGAAGCCGAAGCTGATTGTCGCGCTCGGTCGTTTTGCCGCGCAGACGTTGCTGAAGACGGACGCGAGCATCGCGTCGCTGCGCGGCCGCGTGCATGCGTACGAAGGCGTGCCGGTGATCGTCACCTACCACCCGGCGTACCTGTTGCGCAGCCTGCAGGACAAGTCGAAGGCATGGGCCGACCTGTGCCTCGCGCGCGACACGTTCCAGCGCGCGGCGGGTGCCGACGCGAACGGGCCGGCCGGTCAATGACGGCCGGCGCGGCGTTCGCATTCGTCGATACGCTGCGTGACGCCGCGGTGCGCGATCTGGGTTGGCTGCTCGCGAGCCCGAGCCTGCTTACCGCGGCACCCGGCGCACCGCTCGCGCATCCGTGGCCGGATGCGGCCGGATGGTCGGCCGTTCAAGCGTGGCTCGCCGCGCTCGATGCTCAGCCTGAGCCGCTGCGCCGCGCGCTCGACGGGCTACGGCCCGTACGGCTCGGCCGCTATGCGGAATGCCTGCTTGAGTACTTCCTCACGCACGGACCGTCGCTGCAGCTCGTCGCGGCTAATCTCCCGCTGCGCAGCCATGGCCTGACGCTCGGCGAAGTCGATTTTCTCGTCGATGCGCCGGACGGGCAGCGCCTGCACTGGGAGCTCGCGGTGAAGTGCTATCTGTGCGCACCGGTGCGCGACGGCGCGTCGCTCGCCGACTTCGTCGGGCCCAACCTCGTCGACCGACTCGACCGCAAGCGCAGCCGGCTGCTCGACCACCAGCTGCGGCTCGGCGATCGCGACGGCTTTGCGCTGCTCGGCTACGGTGCGCCGTCCGATGCGCAGATGTTCATCAAGGGCTGGCTGTTCTATCCGCACGGCGTGCCGCTGCCGCCGGTGTCCGCGGAAATCGCGCCGGATCACCCGCGCGGTTTCTGGCTGACGCACGCGCAGTGGCCGACGTGGGCGGCTGCGCAGCGTGCCGGTGTTGCATGGAGCGTATTGCCGCGGCTTGCGTGGCTCGCGCCGCGGCGTGTTGCCGCCGACGCCGGCTTCGAACCCGAACCGCTGGCCGCCGCACTCGAGCTGCCGCCGGTGTTGACGGCGCGTCAGGCGCCCGCACTGATCGGCGTCCATGAAAAGGGCGGCGATGGCACGTGGCGCGAGACGGCGCGCGGCTTCGTCGTGCCCGACGACTGGCCTGCGCATGCGCAGGCGTTCGCGGCGCAGGACAGCTGACGCCGCGTCAGCCGGCGCTTACCACCAGCGATGGAAGTGATGGACGGGACCGACGCCGTGACCGACGTCGAGGTGACCGCTCGCGGCGATCGCGCCGGTCAGGTAGGCCTTCGCTTCGCGCACCGCGCTTTCGAGGTCGGGCTGCTGCGGCAGCAGCGCGGCAATCGCGGACGACAGCGTGCAGCCCGTGCCGTGCGTATTGCTGACCGGCACACGCGGGCCGTCGAGCCGCACGGTGTGCGTGGCATCGACGAGCCAGTCGGGGCTCGCGGCCGCGTCGGGCAGGTGGCCGCCTTTCATCAGCACGGCGCGCGCGCCTGTCTGCAGCAACGCCCGGCCTTGGCGGACCATGTCGTCTTCCGTGGTCGCGGGCGTGTCGCCGAGCAGCGCGGCCGCTTCCGGCAGGTTCGGCGTGACGACGGTCGCCAGCGGCAGCAGCGCGGCGCGCAACGCGTCGACGGCGTCGGGCGCAAGCAGCGCGTGCGAACTCTTCGAGATCATCACCGTGTCGAGCACGACGAAGCGCGGCGCGTAACGCCGCAGCGCGTCGGCCACCGCGTGCACGATCGCCGCGTTGGCAAGCATCCCGATCTTGACCGCGTCGATGCGGATGTCGTCGAATACCGCGTCGAGCTGCGCGGTCACGAACGCGGCGTCCGGCGCGTGCACGCCGGTCACGCCGCGCGTGTTCTGCGCGGTCAGCGCGGTGATCACGCTGGCGCCGTACGCGCCGAGCGCGGAAAACGTCTTCAGGTCGGCCTGGATGCCTGCGCCGCCGCCCGAATCGGAGCCGGCGATCGTCAGGATGTTGGGTATCGGGTGCGTCATGAGGGCAACGCGCCGGTTCGAAGACCGGCGCCGACGGACGGAAACGGGAAGTGTAGCGTCAGTGCCGCGATTCGCCGATCAGCGCGACCGAGTCGAACTGACGCTGGTTCGCCTGGTGGCGGCGCATCACGAGCCACATCGTCAGGCAGACGAACGTGCCGAACAGCACGATCACGACGCCGACCGGTACGTCGAGCCACACGAGCACCGCGTACAGGCACAGCATCACGAGCACCGACAGGTTCTCGTTGAAGTTCTGTACCGCGATCGAGTGGCCGGCCGACAGCAGTACGTGGCCGCGATGCTGCAGCAGCGCGTTCATCGGAACGACGAAGTAGCCGGACAACGCGCCGACGCCGATCAGGAACAGGTACGCGACGATCAGGTACACGGGCATGCGCATGTGGCCGAAGTGCACGGCCCAGTGCGACGGGAACAGGTCGCGCGTGTAGAACGCCATCAGCATTACCGCGATGCCCATGATGATGCCGACGGGCAGCACGGACAGCGACTTCTTCAGCGGGATCCGGGCTGCGGCGGCGATCGCGCCGGCCGCGACGCCGACCGCGACCACGGCCTGCAGGATCGCGCCTTCCGACAGCGACATGCCGAGCGACACCTCGGCCCATTTCAGCACGATGAACTGCAGCGTCGCGCCGGCACCCCAGAACAGCGTGGTGACCGCCAGCGAGATCTGGCCGAGCTTGTCGCGCCACAGCACCATGAAGCAGTCGGCGAAATCCGTGAGGAGCTTGACCGGGCCGCGCTCCTGCTTCGGGTAGCGGGCGCCCGTATCGGGAATGCGCAGGTTGAACAGTGCGGCGATCACGTAGATCGCCATGATGATCGCCATCGCCGCTTCGGCTGGCGTGCTGATCCAGTCGGGGGTGTGCGCGATCACGTGCGACGCGATGTGCGGGCTGATCAGCGCACCGCCGAGCACGGTGCCGAGAATGATCGAGCTGACGGTCGTGCCTTCGATCCAGCCGTTCGCGGCGACCAGCCGGTCGGCCGGCAGCAGCTCGGTGAGAATGCCGTATTTCGCGGGCGAGTAGGCCGCCGCGCCGAATCCGACGATCCCGTATGCGATCAGCGGGTGGGCGCCGAACAGCATGATCATGCAGCCGACCACCTTGATCGAGTTGGTGATGAACATCACGCGCCCCTTCGGGCGCGAATCCGCGAAAGCACCGACATACGCCGCCAACACCACGTACGACAACACGAAGAACAGCTTCAGCAGCGGTGTCATCCAGTTGGGAGCGTGGAGGTCTTTCAGCAGGGCGATGGCGGCGATGAGGAGCGCATTGTCGGCCAGCGACGAGAAAAACTGCGCGGCCATGATGGTGTAAAAACCTTTTTTCATCTGATGCGATGCTTTCGTCGCTGCGGCAGGGCCGCGTAGGCCGCCTGATATGCGATCGGCTTATTCCGTTCGAAATGGGTTGTGCGCACGGCTTTATAACATGAAAATACAGCAATTCGGACTAGCAAGATTCCCCGATCGTTCCGCAAATTGTCGGCTTCGGTGCTCAAAAGGCGCGGTAAGCTGATGATTCGCAAGCGTCTTTACGTAAATTTCCCATGCCGCGCCCGATCTCCGCCACCATCCACACCGCCGCTCTCGCGAACAATCTCTCCGTCGTCCGCCGCTTTGCCGGCCCGTCCAAGGTCTGGGCGGTCGTCAAGGCCAACGCGTACGGCCACGGTCTCGCCCGCGCGTTTCCGGGCTTGCGCGGCACCGACGGTTTCGGCCTGCTCGACCTCGACGAGGCCGTGAAACTGCGCGAGCTCGGCTGGGCCGGCCCGATCCTGTTGCTCGAAGGATTCTTCCGCTCGACCGACATCGACGTGATCGACCGCTACAGCCTGACGACGACGGTCCACAACGACGAGCAGATGCGGATGCTGGAAACCGCGCGGCTGTCGAAGCCCGTCAACGTGCAGCTCAAGATGAACAGCGGGATGAACCGACTCGGCTACGTGCCGGAAAAATACCGCGCTGCATGGGAGCGCGCCCGCGCGTGCCCCGGCATCGGCCAGATCACGTTGATGACCCATTTTTCGGACGCCGATAACGAGCGCGGCGTCGCCGAGCAACTCGCGACGTTCGAGCGCGGTGCGGAAAGCATCGCCGGCGCGCGCAGTCTCGCGAACTCGGCCGCCGTGCTGTGGCATCCGGATACGCACTTCGACTGGGTGCGGCCGGGGATCGTGCTGTATGGCGCGTCGCCGTCCGGGCTGTCGTCCGATATCGCCGACACGGGGCTGAAGCCCGCGATGACGCTCGCGTCCGAGCTGATCGCGGTGCAAACGATCGCGAAGGGCCAGGCGATCGGCTATGGATCGACGTTCTCCGCGCAGGCGCCGATGCGGGTCGGCGTCGTCGCGTGCGGCTACGCGGACGGTTATCCGCGCGTCGCGCCCGAAGGCACGCCCGTGATCGTCGACGGCATCCGTACGCGGATCGTCGGCCGCGTGTCGATGGACATGATTACCGTCGACCTGACCCCGTGCCCGCAGGCGGGCGTCGGTGCGCGCGTCGAGCTGTGGGGCAACGCACTCCCGATCGACGACGTCGCCCGCCACTGCGGCACGATCGGCTACGAGCTGATGTGTGCGGTCGCCGGCCGCGTGCCCGTGCGCGCGGAATAAGGGCGTCACGCGTGGCCAAACAGAAAACCATCTATGTCTGCAGCGAGTGCGGCGGGCAGTCCCCGAAGTGGCAGGGGCAGTGTCCGTCGTGCCAGGCCTGGAACACGCTCGTCGAATCGGTCCCCGAGACGCCGTCGGCCCACCGTTTCCAGTCGCTGGCGAAACGGGCGCCGGTACAGCGGCTCGTCGACATCGAAGCGGCCGACGTGCCGCGCTTCTCGACGGGCATCGGCGAATTCGACCGCGTGCTCGGCGGCGGGCTGGTGCCCGGCGGCGTCGTGCTGATCGGCGGCGACCCGGGCATCGGCAAGTCGACGCTGCTGCTGCAGTCGCTCGCGGACATCGCGAGCGAACGGCGCGCGCTCTATATCAGCGGCGAGGAATCGGCCGCGCAGATCGCGTTGCGCGCGCAACGGCTTGCGCTGCTCGACGGCGGCACGCCGGCGGCCGAGCTGCAGCTGCTCGCCGAGATCCAGCTCGAAAAGATCCAGGCCGCGATCGACGCGGAACGGCCGGACGTGGCGGTGATCGACTCGATCCAGACCGTCTATTCGGAGGCACTCACGTCGGCGCCGGGTTCGGTCGCGCAGGTGCGCGAATGCGCGGCGCAGCTCACGCGCATCGCGAAACAATCGGGCACCGCGATCATCATGGTCGGGCACGTGACGAAGGAGGGCAACCTCGCCGGCCCGCGCGTGCTCGAGCACATCGTCGACACGGTGCTGTATTTCGAGGGCGACACGCATTCGTCGTTCCGGCTCGTGCGGGCGTTCAAGAACCGCTTCGGCGCGGTCAACGAACTCGGCGTGTTCGCGATGACCGAGCGCGGGCTGCGCGGCGTCGCGAATCCGTCCGCGCTGTTCCTGTCGCAGCACGAGCAGGTCGTGCCCGGCTCGTGCGTGCTCGTCACGCAGGAGGGCACGCGTCCGCTGCTCGTCGAAATCCAGGCGCTCGTCGATACCGCGCACGTGCCGAACCCGCGCCGGCTCGCGGTCGGCCTCGAGCAGAACCGGCTCGCGATGCTGCTCGCGGTGCTGCACCGGCACGCGGGCATCGCGTGCTTCGACCAGGACGTCTTCCTCAATGCAGTCGGCGGCGTGAAGATCACCGAGCCGGCCGCCGATCTCGCGGTGCTGCTCGCGATCCATTCGTCGATGCGCAACAAGGCGCTGCCGAAGGGGTTGTTCGTGTTCGGCGAGGTGGGGCTGGCGGGCGAGATCCGGCCGTCCCCGCGCGGGCAGGAGCGGCTGCGCGAGGCGGCGAAGCTCGGCTTCACGTCCGCGCTGATCCCGAAGGCGAATGCGCCGAAACAGCCGATCGAAGGGCTGAACGTGATGGCCGTCGAGCGGATCGAGCAGGCGATCGACCGTGTGCGCGATCTCGAGTGATCGACCCGGCAGCCGCGCGGGCTGGGCCTGTCGGCGATCTGTCACGTAATTCGCTGTAAAGAATATGTAGGCTTCTGTAACCCGCCGGACATCGCTTTTCCCTATCCTTTGCCGGATTGTCGAACCGCGAATACGAAGGGTACCTATGTTGAAATCGTACGTGGAAGTGCCAAGCGGACGTCTTTACAACCTGCGCGGCTGCCGCGTGTCGGAGCCGATTCGCCAGCCCTGGGGCGGTGGATGCCGGATCGTCGAATGGATCGACGAAGAAGGGCGCCTGGCGCGCAAGGTGGTTTCCGAGGACGTGACGGAAGCAGAGGTCGCCGAGGCGATCCGGCGGCCGACCGAAGGGCGCCGGCACCTGATGGGCGACGACGAGCAGATGCCGCGCGACACGCTGCCGCGGCGTTGAGCCGGCAACACGGCGAGCGGCCGACGCAGCGACGAACAACGGCAACAGACAGGCCGGGCCAGCGTGCCCGGCCTTGTCGTATCCGGGCCCGGCGCGGGCCCGTTGGCTTGATGGGTTGTAGAAACCGCGGCCGCCGACGTGCCAAGGGCTGGCGTGTCGGCTGGCTATGCCGCAGCCGCGTTCAGCCGATCTGCTCGAGTTCTTCGTGCGCGGCGAGCCAGTCGGCCTCGATCGTTTCGAGCCGGGTGTTGACGTCGCCGAGCTTGCGGATCGCGTCGGTCAGTTCCGTCTTGCGCGCGGCGTCGTAGCTCGCCGGATCGGCGACGAACGCGTCGAGGCGCGCCTTCTCCGCGTGCAGCGTCTCCATTTCCTTTTCGAGCTTCGTGATGCGCGTCTGCAGCGGTTTTTTCAACACCGACAGGCGCTGCCGCTCCTCGGCGGCCTGACGCTTCTGGTCCTTGCGGTTGGCCGCGGCACCCGCGCCCGGCGAAGCCGCGCTGTCGGCCTTCGCGGCCGCGCGCTGCTCCGCCGCGTGCTGCAGCAGCCAGTCGCGGTAGTCGTCGAGGTCGCCGTCGAACGGCTGCAGCCGGTGCTTCGCGACGAGCATGAACTGGTCGGTCGTCGCGCGCAGCAGATGGCGGTCGTGCGATACGAGGATCAGCGTGCCTTCGAACTGCGCGAGCGCCATCGTCAGCGCGTGGCGTGTTTCGAGGTCGAGGTGGTTCGTCGGTTCGTCGAGCAGCAGCAGGTTCGGCTTCTGCCAGATGATCAGCGCGAGCGCGAGGCGTGCTTTCTCGCCACCCGAGAACGGGCCGACGGCACTCGTCGCCATGTCGCCCGAGAAATTGAAGCCGCCGAGGAAGTCGCGCAACTCCTGCTCGCGCGTGTCGGGCGCGAGCCGCGCCAGATGCGCGAGCGGCGAATCGTCTTCGCGCAGCGTTTCGAGCTGGTGCTGCGCGAAATAGCCGATCGTCAGCCCCTTGCCGTCGCGGACCTGTCCCGACAGCGGCACGAGCGTGCCGGCCAGCGTCTTGATCAGCGTCGACTTGCCCTGGCCGTTCGCGCCGAGCAGGCCGATGCGCTGCCCGTTCTGGATCGACAGCGCCACGCGCTCGACGATCGGGATTTCCGCGCCGTCGTCGGCATGGTAGCCGCAGCGGACGTCTTCCATCACCATCATCGGGTTCGGCGCGGCGTCGGGCGTGCGGAATTCGAACGTGAACGGCGACGCGATGTGCGCGGGCGCGATCAGCTCCATCTTCTCGAGCGCCTTCATCCGGCTTTGCGCCTGTTTGGCCTTGGTCGCCTTGGCCTTGAAGCGGTCGACGAAGCTCTGCAGGTGCTCGATCGTCTTCTGCTGCTTTTCGTATGCGTTTTGCTGCAGCGCCAGTTGCTGCGCGCGCAGCACTTCGAATTGCGAGTAGTTGCCGCCGTAGCGCTTCACCTGGCGGTTTTCCAGATGCAGCGTGACGTTGCAGATCGAATCGAGGAATTCGCGGTCGTGCGAGATCACGACGAGCGTGCCGGGGTAGCGGTGCAGCCAGTCTTCGAGCCAGACGATCGCGTCGAGGTCGAGGTGGTTCGTCGGTTCGTCGAGCAGCAGCAGGTCGGAGCGGCACATCAGCGCCTGCGCGAGGTTCAGGCGCATGCGCCAGCCGCCGGAGAAGCTGGCGACGGATTCGCGTGTCTGGGCGAGCGTGAAACCGAGGCCGAGCAGCAGCGCTTCGGCGCGGGCGGGCGCGGTGTAGCCGTCGGCGTCGGCGAAAGCGGCGTGCGCGTTGGCCTCCGCGGCGCCGTCATGCGCGGCCGAGGCGGCGGCGATGCGCGCCTCGATCTCGCGCAGCGCGGCGTCGCCGTCGAGCGTGTAGTCGAGCGCGGAGCGGTCGACGGCGGGCGTTTCCTGCGACACATGGGCGATGCGCCACGACGGCGGCATCGAGAAATCGCCGGCGTCCGAGTGGAGCTCGCCGCGCAGGACGGAGAACAGCGTCGACTTGCCGGCGCCGTTCGCGCCGATCAGGCCGGCTTTCTCGCCGGGGTTGAGCACGAACGAGGTCGACTCGAACAGCGGCTTGGTGCCGCGCGCAAGGCTGAACTGATTGAAACGGATCACGGCGGAAATGGCTGGCCAAAACCGCTATTCTAGACTGCGCGCCGCTCGCGCCGGACATCGGCCGCTCGGCGGATGCCGCAACGGTGCATTTTGGCCTAGACTCCACGTCGATCCGGTTTCGTAAAAGGAGTGCCCGATGTCCACCCTGTATTCGTTCAACGCAGAGACGCTTGCCGGTGCGCCGGTATCGCTCGATGCGTATCGCGGCAAGGTGCTGCTGATCGTCAACACGGCGAGCGAGTGTGGTTTCACGCCGCAGTACGCGGGCCTGCAGAAGCTGTACGACCAGTACGCGGCGCGCGGCTTCTTCGTGCTCGGCTTCCCGTGCAACCAGTTCGGCAAGCAGGAGCCCGGCGACGCCGCGCAGATCGGCGCGTTCTGCGAGCGCAATTACGGCGTCACGTTCCCGATGTTCGCGAAGATCGACGTGAAGGGCGATCATGCGCATCCGCTGTACCGCCATCTGACCGACGAGGCGCCCGGCATTCTCGGCCTCAAGGCGATCAAGTGGAACTTCACGAAATTCCTGATCGACCGCGAAGGGCGCATCGTCAAGCGCTACGCGCCGTCGACCAAGCCCGACGAAATCGCCGCGGATATCGACAAGCTGCTGTGATGGCGGGGGATGGCGTGCGCGGCGCCGGTGCGGATCGCACCGGCGCCGCCGTCGTCCCGACTGCTACAGGATCGGCGCGAACAGCCGCGCGACGTGCATCGCGATTCGCCGCCATGCGGGCGAATGGCGGTATTCGTTCGCGTCGACCTCGTACGCCTGCGCGAAGTCGGCATCGAGCATCGTCTCGACCGCGTCCGCGAATGCGCGGTCGACGGTCAGCACCATGATCTCGAAATTGAGGCGGAACGAGCGGTTGTCGAGATTCGCGCTGCCGATCGCCGCCGCGATGCGGTCGATCAGCACGACCTTCTGGTGCAGGAAGCCGGGCCGGTAGCGAAACACCTTGACACCCGCGTCGACCAGATCGCGCGCGTACAGCTTCGATGCCTCGAACACCACGTAGTGATCGCGCCGGCTCGGGATCAGGATGCGCACGTCGACGCCGCGCATCACGGCGAGCTTCAGCGCGGAGATCACGGCTTCGTCGGGGACGAGGTACGGCGAGGTGATCCAGATCCGCTCGCGCGCGGCATTGATCGCCTCGACGAAGAACAGCGAACCGGTTTCCTGCTTGTCGGCCGGCCCCATCGGCACCACGAGGCAATGCATGTCGTCGCCGGGCTGCGCGGGCGGCGGCAGCGCGAGCGGCGGCAGCTTCTGCGTCGCCCAGTGCCAGTCTTCGGCGAACACGTACTGGATGCTCGCGACCACGGGGCCGCGTATCTCGATGTGCGTATCGCGCCACGGCGACAGGCGTGGCTTCGCGCCGAGATATTCGACGCCGACGTTGTGGCCACCGACGAACGCGCGATTGCCGTCGACGACGACGATCTTGCGATGGTTGCGGAAATTGAGCTGGAAGCGGTTCACGAACTTGCGATTGGTCGCGAACGGGTGAACTTCGACGCCGCCCCGGCGCAAGGTGTCGATGTAGCTGTGCGGCAGGTCGAAGCTGCCGATGCTGTCGTACAGCAGGCAACAGCGCACGCCGGCCGCCGCGCGCGCCAGCAGCGAGTCGCGCAGCATCTGGCCGAGCGCATCGTCGCGCACGATGAAGAACTGGACGACTACGTAGTCGCGCGCGGCGTCGATCGCCGACAGGATCGCCGAAAACGTGGCGTCGCCGTTCACGAGCGTGCGCACCGAATTGCCGCCGAGGAACGGCATGCCGCCGAGCCGCGTGAGCGCGAGCACGGCCGCCTGGCCGAGCGCGTCGGCAGCCGGCCCGTCGGTCGCGTCGGTGTCGAGCCAGGGCGAGCGCGGGGTGTGCATGCGCACCATTTCCAGCTCGTGGCGCCGTGCGTCGACGTAGCCGGAGAACTTGCTGCGGCCGAGGAACAGGTACGGAACGAGCGTCAGGTACGGCATCGCGGCGAGCGAGACGGCCCACGCGATCGCGCCTTGCGACGTGCGCGTGTTCATGATCGCATGGCACGCCGCGACGATCCCGAGCACGTGGATCGTCAGGAGCAGGGTACCGAGATGTAGCCAGTCGAGGGTCATGGGCGCGTGACGGACTCCTGAAGTCGTGCGGCGCGGCGGCCGCTTACGCGCATCTTACCCAACCGTGCGGCGCAGCGGTACGCCGTGCCGCACGGTTGGGGAGCCGGGGAGGCTCAGGACTTGCGCGGCAGGTCCGACGCCTGGATCAGGAACACGGCGTCGTCGCCCGCGCTGGTGGGCAGCCACGTGAGTTCGAGGCCGCCGAACGCGGCTTCAACGTGCTCGCGCTCGTTGCCGATCTCGACGACGAGCACGCCGTCGTCGTGCAGCCAGCGGTGCGCTTCGGCGACGATGCGCCGCACGATGTCCATCCCGTCGTCACCGCCCGCGAGCGCCATTTCCGGCTCGTGCCGGTATTCGGGCGGCAGCCCGGCCATCGACGACGCATTCACGTACGGCGGATTCGTCAGGATCACGTCATAGCGTGCGCCGGGGTCGGTACGGAACGCGGGCAGCGGCGCGTAGAGGTCGCCGCGGTGCAGTGCGATGCGGTCTTCGAGGCCGTAGTCGCGCACGTTGATCTCGGCGACTTCGAGTGCCTTGTCGGACAGGTCGACCGCGTCGATCTCGGCGTTCGGGAACGCGCTCGCCGCGAGGATCGCGAGGCAGCCCGAGCCCGTGCACAGTTCGAGCACCGCGCCGACCTGCTCGGGATCGGCGACGTACGGCTGCAGCCCATCGTCGAGCAGTTCGCCGATGAACGAACGCGGCACGATCACGCGCTCGTCGACGTAGAAGCGGTGGCCATGCATCCACGCTTCATGCGTGAGGTACGCGGCCGGCACGCGGTCGGTCGCGCGTCGTTCGATCACGGCGAGCACGGCCGCGATTTCGTCGGGCAGCAGCCGTGCGTCGAGGAACGGCTCGAGCGTGTCGAGCGGCAGGTCGAGCGTACGCAGCACGAGGTAGGCGGCTTCGTCGTACGCATTGTCGGAGCCGTGGCCGAACGCGAGCTTCGCTTTCGAGAAGCGCGTGACTGCGTAGCGCAGCAGGTCGCGAACAGTTGCAAAAGGTGTCGTCATGCGAGGCTCCATCAGGCGATCAGTTGTTCGAGCACGCGGCGGTACACGTTCTTCAGCGGGTCGACGAAACGCACCTCGATGTGCTCGTCGATCTTGTGGATGCTGCCGTTCGGCGGGCCGAACTCGATCACCTGCGGGCAGATGCGCGCGATGAAACGGCCGTCCGACGTGCCGCCCGTCGTTGACAGTTCGGTCGTGATGCCGGTCTCGGTACGGATCGCGTTTTCCAGCGCGTTCGACAGCTCGCCGCGCGGCGTGAGGAACGGCAGGCCGCTCACCGACCACTTCAGCGTGTATTCGAGGCCATGCTTGTCGAGGATCGCGTGCACGCGTGCCTGCAGGCCCTCGACCGTGCTGGCGGTCGAGAAGCGGAAATTGAACAGCAGGTCGATGTGGCCGGGGATCACGTTGGTCGCGCCGGTGCCCGCGTGCAGGTTCGACACCTGCCAGGTGGTCGGCGGGAAGTATTCGTTGCCTTCGTCCCACTGCTCGACGGCGAGCTCGGCGAGCGCCGGCGCGAGCAGGTGGATCGGGTTCTTCGCGAGATGCGGATACGCGATGTGACCCTGCACGCCCTTGACGATCAGTTCGCCCGACATCGACCCGCGGCGGCCGTTCTTGACGACGTCGCCGAGCTCGGCGGTCGACGTCGGCTCGCCGACGATGCAGTAGTCGAGGCGTTCGCCGCGCGCCTGCAGCAGTTCGACGACCTTCACGGTGCCGTCGGTGGCCGGGCCTTCCTCGTCGCTGGTAATCAGGAACGAGATCGTGCCGCGGTGGCCGGGATGGGCCGCGACGAATTCCTCGGACGCGACGACGAACGCCGCGAGCGAGGTTTTCATGTCGGCCGCGCCGCGGCCGTACAGCTTGCCGTCGCGATGGGCGGGGATGAACGGCGGCGAGGTCCACTGTTCGAGCGGGCCGGTTGGCACGACGTCGGTGTGGCCCGCGAACGCGAGCAGCTTGCCGTCGCGGCCGTCGGTGCCGCGCTTGACGGCCCACAGGTTGGTCACGCCGTGCGACGCGATGGTCTCGCATTCGAAGCCGAGCGCGACGAGGCGCTCGGTCATGATCTGCTGGCAATGCTGGTCGTCGGGCGTCACGGACGCACGGGCGATCAGCTGTTCGGTAAGGGCTAGGGTGGCGGACATGGTTCGGACCACTTTCGATAAAAAATGCCGGCGCGGTGGCCGGCAGCGACAAGACGTCGGGCTGCGCCGACTAGCGCAGCGCGAGCGGCCCTATGCGGCAAACAGCGCCGCGTATTGATCGGCCACGAAGCCGAGCGATTTCACCCGGCCGTTGACGACGAGCACGGGGCGCTTGATGACCGACGGCTTGTGGATCATCAGCGCGACCGCGCCGGACTTCGTTTCGGCGGCTGCCTTCATCGCGTCGTCCAGGCCGCGCCACGTGGTGCCGCGCTTGTTCACGAGCGCGTCGAGCGACACGTCCTTCAACCAGTCTTCCAGCAGCGGCACGCTGACGCCGAGTTTCTTGAAATCGTGAAACTCGAATTCGACGCCGTGATCGTCAAGCCACACGCGGGCCTTCTTCACGGTGTCGCAGTTCGGAATGCCGTAGACGACCACGGTGTGCGGCTTCGCCATCAGTCGCCTCGCAGCAGCTCGTTCAGGCCGACCTTCGCGCGGGTCTTCGCGTCGACCTTCTTGACGATCACCGCGCAGTACAGGCTGTGCGAGCCGTCCTTCGACGGCAGGTTGCCGGCGACGACGACCGAGCCGGCCGGGATGCGGCCGTAGCTGACCTCGCCCGTCTCGCGGTCGTAGATCTTGGTGCTCTGGCCGAGGTACACGCCCATCGAGATCACCGAGTTTTCCTCGACGATCACGCCTTCGACGACTTCCGAGCGCGCGCCGATGAAGCAGTTGTCTTCGATGATGACGGGGTTTGCCTGCAGCGGCTCGAGCACGCCGCCGATGCCGACGCCGCCCGACAGGTGCACGTTCTTGCCGATCTGCGCGCACGAACCGACCGTGGCCCACGTGTCGACCATCGTGCCTTCGTCGACGTACGCGCCGATGTTGGTGTACGACGGCATCAGCACGACGTTCTTCGCGATGAACGAGCCGCGGCGCGCGATGGCCGGCGGGACGACGCGGAAGCCGCCCGCGGCGAAGTCTTCAGCCGTGTAGTTCGCGAACTTCGACGGCACCTTGTCGTAGAACTGCGAGTAGCCGCCGGCTGCCATCGGCGCGTTGTCCTCCAGGCGGAACGACAGCAGCACGGCCTTCTTCAGCCACTGGTGCACGGTCCAGTTGCCGTCGATTTTCTCGGCGACGCGCAGCGCACCCTTGTCGAGTTGCTCGATCGCGTGCGCGACGGCCTCGCGGACGTCGGCGGGGGCGGCCTTCGGCGACAGCTCGGCGCGGTTGTCCCAGGCGGTATCGATGATTTGCTGAAGTTGTTGCGACATGTTCGTTTTCGCAGGAGATGGATGGAATTGATCGGGATGGACGATTACCGCGCGAGAGAGCGGCAGAAATCGACGATGCGTTGCGCGCCCTCGACGCATTCGGGGGTGCCCGCGACGAGCGCGATCCGGATGAAATCGCGGCCCGGATTCGACCCGTGCGCATCGCGCGCCAGGTACGAGCCGGGCAGAACCGTCACATTATAGTCGGCGTACAGGCGGCGGGCGAACTCGGTGTCCGACAGCCCGGTGCGCGACACGTTGGCCCACAGGTAGAACGCGGCGTCGGGCAGCTTCACGTCGATCACGTCGGCGAGCATCGGCGTGACCGTAGTGAACTTCTGCAGGTACAGCGCGCGGTTCTCGCGCACGTGCGCCTCGTCGTTCCACGCGGCGATGCTCGCGTGCTGCCAGACCGGCGACAGCGCGGCGCCGTGGTACGTGCGGTACAGCAGGAATTTCTTCAGCAGCGCCGCGTCGCCGGCCACGAAGCCCGAGCGCATGCCCGGCACGTTCGAGCGCTTCGACAGGCTCGACAGCATCACGAGCCGCTCGAAGCCGCGGCCGAGGCGGTGCGCGGCCTCGAGGCCGCCGAGCGGCGGCGCCGCTTCGTCGAAATAGATTTCCGAATAGCACTCGTCGGACGCGATGACGAACCCGTGGCGGTCGGACAGCGCGAACAGCTCGCGCCAGTCGTCGAGCGTCAGCACGGCGCCCGTCGGGTTGCCCGGCGAGCACACGTACAGCAGCTGCGTGCGCGCCCAGACTTCGTCGGGCACGGCCGCGTAGTCGCACGCGAAGTTGCGGGCCGGGTCGCTGTTCGCGAAATAGGGTTCGGCACCAGCCAGCAGCGCCGCGCCTTCGTAAATTTGATAGAAAGGATTCGGACAGAGTACGATCGCCTTCTCGCCCCGGTCGGACGGACCCGCGTCGATCACGGTCTGCGCGAGCGAGAACAGTGCCTCGCGCGACCCCGACACGGGCAGCACCTGCGTGGCCGGATCGATCGCCGGCAGCCCGTAGCGACGTTCGAGCCAGTGCGCGATCGACGTGCGCAACGCGTCCGAGCCGGCCGTGGCCGGATACGACGCGAGGCCGTCGAGCGCGGCCACCACGGCGTCGCGGATCAGCGCCGGGGTCGGGTGCTTGGGCTCGCCGATGCCGAAGCTGATCGGTTTGAGGTCGCCGGAGGGCGTCACGTCCTTGAACAGGGCGCGCAGCTTTTCGAAGGGATAGGGCTGGAGCGAGTCGAGTCGAGGGTTCACGGGCGAAGCGGCCATCGCGGCCGGTTGGAGCGAAAGAAGCGGCGGGCGCGCCGCGCGGCTGCGAACGGGAGCCCACGGCGCCCGGGTCGCAACGGATCATTATAGCGTGACGGAATGCGGTCACGGCCCGTCGGAACGGCGGCCGGGCCGGTGGAATAAAGGGTATTGAAGCAAATGAATAACGCGGTACGCGGCAGCCTGCCGACGCTGGCCATCCTGGTCGGCGCTTCGGTATGGGGCCTGATCTGGTATCCGTTGCGGATCCTCGCGTCGCTCGGCGTGACGGGCACGCTGGCCAGCGCGCTGACGAGCCTCGTCGCGTTCCTGTTCGTGATCGTCGCGCGGCACCGCACGATCGCGACGCTGCGCTGGCATTGGGTGCTGCCGGGCATCGCGGTGACGGCCGGTGTGACGAACCTCGGTTTCGTGTGGGGCACGATCCACGGCGAGGTGCTGCGCGTGATGCTGCTGTTCTACCTGACCCCCGCATGGACCGCGATCTATGCGCACTTCCTGCTGCGCGAGCGGCTGACTTGGGCCGGCGCGGGGCTGGCGGCGCTGTCGATCGGCGGCGCGATGCTGATGCTGTGGTCGCCGAAGCTCGGCTTGCCGCTGCCGGCCAACCCGGCCGAATGGGCGGGCCTCGCGGCCGGGCTGAGCTTCGCGATGAGCAACGTGCTCGTGATCAAGGCGAGCCGCGAGCTGCCCGACATGCGCGCGGAGATGCGCACCGCGACGCTGTTCGGCGGCGCCGCCGTGTTTGGCGCGATCGCGTCGCTGTTCGAGGGGCTGCCGGCCGCACCGGCAGGCGGCCAGCTGGGCGTCGCGGCGCTGATCATCGCCGCGATCGGCGTGACGATGGCGGCCAACAACCTGCTCGTGCAATACGGTCTGGCGCGCGTGCCCGCGAACCGCGCGTCGATCATCATGCTGTTCGAGATCGTGATCACCGCGCTGTCGGCGTGGGTGTTCGCGAACGAGCTGCCGACCGCGCGCGAGTGGGCGGGCGGCGTGTGCATCGTGCTGGCGACGCTGCTGTCGAGCCGGGTCCATCGTTCGGCGCCGGCACCGGACAAACCCGGCGACGGTCGGGACGGCGCACGCGCGATGGTATGATGGAAGCCGTTTGCGGGGCCCAACGCTGTATGCGCGCGGCCCCGTTTTTGAATTCCGGGTCGCGTCTTGCGCATGGGCCGTTCGGCCCCGCGCATCGCGGCACCGTCCGTTTGACACCTTCTTCACATCCGATACCGCCGTGCGTCTGAGCTCGATCAAACTCGCTGGCTTCAAATCCTTTGTCGATCCCACGCATTTCCAGGTTCCGGGCCAGCTTGTCGGCGTGGTGGGCCCGAACGGGTGCGGCAAGTCCAACATCATCGACGCCGTGCGCTGGGTGCTCGGCGAGTCGCGCGCTTCCGAGCTGCGCGGCGAGTCGATGCAGGACGTGATCTTCAACGGCTCGACCGCTCGCAAGCCCGGCAGCCGGGCCAGCGTCGAGCTGATCTTCGACAACTCCGACGGCCGTGCGGCCGGGCAGTGGGGCCAGTACGGCGAAATCGCCGTGAAGCGCGTGCTCACGCGCGACGGCACGTCGAGCTACTACATCAACAACCTGCCGGCGCGCCGCCGCGACATCCAGGACATCTTCCTCGGCACGGGCCTCGGGCCGCGTGCGTACGCGATCATCGGGCAGGGCATGATCGCGCGGATCATCGAGGCGAAGCCGGAAGAACTGCGCGTGTTCCTCGAGGAAGCCGCGGGCGTGTCGAAGTACAAGGAACGCCGCCGCGAGACCGAGAACCGCCTGCACGACACGCGCGAGAACCTGACGCGCGTCGAGGACATCGTCCGTGAGCTTGGCGCGAACCTCGAGAAGCTCGAGGCACAGGCCGTCGTCGCGACCAAGTACAAGGACCTCGTCGCCGATGGCGAGGAGAAGCAGCGCCTGTTGTGGCTGCTGCGCAAGAACGAGGCCGCCGGCGAGCAGCAGAAGCAGCAGCGCGCGATCGAACAGGCGCAGATCGACCTCGAGGCGCAGACCGCGAAGCTGCGTGAAGTCGAGTCGCAGCTCGAGACGCTGCGCGTCGCGCATTACGCGGCGAGCGATGCGATGCAGGGCGCACAGGGTTCGCTTTACGAGGCGAACGCCGAGGTGAGTCGCCTCGAAGCCGAGATCAAGTTCATCGTCGAATCGCGCAACCGCGTGCAGGCGCAGATCGCCGCGCTGAACGCGCAGCGCGAGCAATGGCGCGCGCAGGCCGAGAAGTCGCAGGACGAGCTCGAGGAAGCCGAAGAGGCGCGCGCGATGGCCGACGAGAAGGCCGCGCTCGCCGAGGACAACGCAGCCGCGAAGCACGACGCGCTGCCGTCGCTCGAGGCGAAGTGGCGCGATGCGCAGGCGCAGCTCAACGACGAGCGCGCGCGGATCGCGCAGACCGAACAGTCGCTGAAGCTCGAAGCCGCGCACCAGCGCAATGCCGATCAGCAGCTCCAGCAGCTTCAGCAGCGCCATGAGCGCCTGAAGAGCGAAGCGGGCGGGCTCGATGCGCCGGACGAGGCGCAGCTCGAGGAGTTGCGCATGCAGCTCGCCGAGCAGGAAGAGATCCTGGCCGAAGCGCAGGCGCGCCTCGCCGACGCACAGGAAACGGTGCCGCGTCTCGATGGCGAGCGCCGTGCCGCGCAGGAGCGCGTGCAGGCCGAAGCCGCGCAGATCCACCAGCTCGAGGCGCGCCTGGCCGCGCTGAAGCAGCTGCAGGAAAACGTGCAGACGGAAGGCAAGGTGCAGCCGTGGCTCGACAAGCACGAGCTTGGCGCGCTGCCGCGTCTGTGGAAGAAGCTGCACGTCGAAGCCGGCTGGGAAGCGGCGCTCGAGGCCGTGCTGCGCGAGCGCCTCGCCGCGCTCGAAGTATCGAATCTCGACTGGGTGAAGGCGTTCGCGACCGATGCGCCGCCCGCGAAACTCGCGTTCTACGCGCCGCCCGCGGCCGGCGAACCGCCCGCGGCGGTGGCCGGGCTGCGTCCGGTGCTGTCGCTCGTGCGCATCGACGACGCGGGCATTCGCGCGGTGCTGAACGACTGGCTCGGCAACGTGTATGTTGCCGACGACGTCGCGCAGGCGCTCGCGACCCGCACGCAACTGCCGGCAGGCGGCGCGTTCGTCGTCAAGGCCGGCCATATCGTCACGCGCGTGGGCGTACAGCTGTACGCGGCCGATTCGGAACAGGCCGGGATGCTGGCCCGCCAGCAGGAAATCGAAAACCTGACGCGCCAGGTGCGTGCGCAGGCGCTGCTCGCCGACGAGGCGCGCACGGCCGCCGTGCGCGCGGAAGCGGCGCACACGCAGGCCACGCAGGCGCTCGGCGACGTGCGCGCGCAGGCCGAGCGTGCGACGCAGCGCGTGCACGCGCTGCAGATGGACGTGCTGAAGCTCGCGCAGGCGCACGAACGTTACACGCAGCGCAGCACGCAGATCCGCGAGGAACTCGAGGAAATCGACGCGCAGATCGAAGAGCAGCGCGCGATGCGCGCGGAGTCGGAAGCGAATTTCGAGCGCTTCGACGGCGAACTCGCGGAACTGCAGGCGCGCTTCGAGGACAACCAGCTCGCGTTCGAATCGCTCGACGAATCGCTGACGCAGGCGCGTCAGGAAGCGCGTGACCTGGAGCGCGGCGCGAACGACGCGCGCTTCGCGGCACGCAACGCGGTGACCCGGATCGACGAACTCAAGCGCAGCATCCAGGTCGCGCACGAACAGAGCGAACGCGTCGCCGCGTCGCTCGAAGACGCGCGCGCCGAGCTCGAGACGATCAACGAGCAGACCGCGCACACGGGCCTGCAGGACGCGCTCGAGATTCGCGCGGTGAAGGAAGAAGCGCTGCAGGCCGCGCGGATCGAGCTCGACGACCTGACCGCGAAGCTGCGCGCGTCGGACGAGCAGCGTCTCATTGCCGAGCGCTCGCTGCAGCCGCTGCGCGACCGCATTACCGAATTGCAGTTGAAGGAGCAGGCCGCGCGCCTGGCCGTCGAACAGTTCGCCGAGCAGCTCGCGACGGCCGAGGTCGACGAGGCCGCGCTGTCCGAGAAGCTGACGCCGGATCTGAAACCGTCGTACCTGCAGGGCGAGGTCACGCGGCTCAACAACGCGATCAACGCGCTCGGCCCGGTGAACATGGCCGCGCTCGACGAGCTGAAGGCCGCGAGCGAGCGCAAGGTGTTCCTCGACGCGCAGTCGGCCGACCTGATCGATGCGATCACGACGCTCGAGGACGCGATCCACAAGATCGACCAGGAAACCCGCACGCTGCTGCAGGGCACCTTCGACGAGGTCAACCGTCACTTCAGCGACCTGTTCCCGCGCCTGTTCGGCGGCGGCCAGGCGAAGCTGATCATGACGGGCGACGAGATCCTCGATGCCGGCGTGCAGGTGATGGCGCAGCCGCCGGGCAAGAAGAACGCGACGATCCACCTGCTGTCGGGCGGCGAGAAAGCGCTGACCGCGACCGCGCTGGTGTTCGCGATGTTCCAGTTGAACCCGGCGCCGTTCTGTCTGCTCGACGAGGTCGACGCGCCGCTCGACGACGCGAACACCGAACGTTTCGCGAACCTGGTGCGCGCGATGTCCGACAAGACGCAGTTCCTGTTCATCTCGCACAACAAGATCGCGATGGAAATGGCGCAGCAGCTGATCGGCGTGACGATGCAGGAGCAGGGCGTGTCGCGGATCGTTGCGGTGGACATGGAAACCGCCGCGGGTTTTGCCCAGAATTGACGTTTGACGAAACCGGACCGCGTTCGCGCGGCGCATGGGCGCCCGTTCGCGGTTCCGACGAAAAAGAATTGCTGATGGAGCGTGCATGGACGAGTTGACACTCGGTTTGATCGGCGCGGGCGCCGTCGTGGTGGGCGGCGTCGTGGTCTACAACGCATGGCAGGGCGCGAAGGTGCGGCGCAGGATGCCGCGCCCGATGCCGGAGGAAGCGGCCGAGGCGATGAATCGCCCCGAGCGCGACGAAGATTTGCCGTTCATCGAGCCGGTGCGTCAGCCGGTGCGGCGCGAGCCCGCGGCACCGGTCGCGGCGGCCGTCACGCCGGCCGAAGCCGCGCGCGTCGAGCCGACGTTCGGTGGCGCGGCACCTGCCGACATGCCGGCCGATCTGCAGGCCGAGGCGACCGGTGTCGACCTGTCGTCCGAGTCGACCGAACCGGCCGCCGGTGAAGCAGCGGTGCCTGCCGCCGTGCACGAAGCGTCCGCGGAATCGGCCGACGCATCCGAGCCCGTGCTGCCGGCCGCGACGACGATTTCGTCGGCGCCGCCCGCGATCGTCGATCGCCGGATCGACTGCATCGTGCCGATCCGCCTCGCCGGGCCGCTGCCGGGCGACAAGATCCTGCCGGCCGCGCAGCGGCTGCGCCGTGCCGGCAGCAAGCCGGTGCACATCGAAGGCAAGCCGGACGGCGGCCAGTGGGAACTGCTGCAGAACGGCGTGCGCTACGACGAACTGCGCGCGGCCGCGCAGCTCGCGAACCGCAGCGGCGCACTGAACGAACTCGAATTCTCCGAATTCGTGACGGGCGTCCAGCAGTTCGCGGACGCGATCGACGGCGCGCCGGAATTCCCGGACATGATGGAAACGGTGGCGATGGCGCGCGAGCTCGACGCCTTTGCCGCGCAGTGCGACGCGCAACTGTCGATCAACGTGATGTCGGACGGCGCACCGTGGTCGGCCAACTACGTGCAGGCTGTCGCGTCGCAGGACGGGCTGCTGCTGTCGCGCGACGGCACGCGTTTCGTGAAGCTCGACGCGAAGCAGAACCCCGTGTTCATGCTGCAGTTCGGCGACACGAACTTCCTGCGCGACGACCTCACGTACAAGGGCGGCAACATGATCACGCTGGTGCTCGACGTGCCGGTCGCCGAAGAGGACATCCTGCCGTTCCGGCTGATGTGCGATTACGCGAAGTCGCTGTCGGAACGAATCGGCGCACGGGTCGTCGACGATTCGCGTCGGCCGCTGCCGGAGTCGACGCTGCTGGCGATCGAGCAGCAACTGATGAAGCTGTACGCGAAGCTGGAGGAAGCCGGCATTCCGGCCGGTTCGCCGGTCACGCGCCGCCTCTTCAGCCAGTAACGCGATTGCGCGAACCACGGCCTGCGGCGCCGTCGTTCGCCGTTGCAGCGCACACCTTTCCGTGTGCGCTGCAGCACGCTTGTCGGGCGCGCATTGCACGCCCCGCCACGGCGCCAAACTGAGATAATCGGGCATCCGATTTTCTCAGAACGAATCTGCCGCCAGCATGGCCCGAACCCAAGCCGAACCGCCAGCCAGCCAGCCCGACGCGCGCGCCGCGTGGCTGCGCGATCAACTCGAGCGGGCGAACTACGCCTACTACGTGCTCGACCAGCCGGATCTGCCCGACGCCGAATACGACCGGCTGTTCCGCGAACTGCAGCAGCTCGAAACCGACCATCCCGAACTCGTGACGCCCGACTCGCCGACGCAGCGCGTCGGCGGCGAGGCGGCCGGCGGTTTCACGCCGGTCGTTCACGACGCGCCGATGCTGTCGCTGAACAACGGCTTCGCGGACGAGGACATCGCCGCGTTCGACAAGCGTGTCGCCGACGCGCTCGACAAGACGACCGATCTCGCCGGCTCGGTGACGGAGCCCGTCGAATACGCGTGCGAACTGAAGTTCGACGGCCTCGCGATCTCGCTGCGCTACGAGCGCGGCGTGTTCGTGCAGGCGTCGACGCGCGGCGACGGGACGACCGGCGAGGACGTGACCGGGAACGTGCGCACGATCCGTTCGATTCCGCTGAAGCTGAAGGGGGCGAACGTGCCGGCCGTGCTCGACGTGCGCGGCGAGGTGCTGATGTTCAAGCGCGATTTCGCACGCCTGAACGAACGCCAGCGCGAGGCCGAGCAGCGTGAATTCGCGAACCCGCGCAACGCGGCGGCCGGCAGCCTGCGCCAGCTCGACTCGAAGATCACCGCGCAGCGTCCGCTGTCGTTTTTCGCATACGGAATCGGCGTGCTCGACGGGATGCCGATGCCCGACACGCACAGTGCGCTGCTCGACTGGTACGAGACGCTCGGCCTACCCGTGAACCGCGAGCGCGCGGTCGTGCACGGTGCCGAAGGATTGCTCGACTTCTTCCGCAAGGTCGGCGAGAAGCGCGAGTCGCTGCCGTACGACATCGACGGTGTCGTCTACAAGGTCAACCGGCGCGACGAGCAGGAGCGCCTGGGCTTCGTGTCGCGCGCGCCGCGCTTCGCGCTCGCGCACAAGTTTCCCGCGCAGGAAGCGCTGACGAAGCTCGTCGCGATCGACGTGCAGGTCGGGCGTACCGGCGCGATCACGCCGGTCGCGCGACTCGAGCCCGTGTTCGTCGGCGGCGCGACCGTGACCAACGCGACGCTGCACAACGAGGACGAGGTGCGCCGCAAGGACATCCGGATTGGCGACACCGTGATCGTGCGGCGCGCGGGCGATGTGATTCCGGAAGTGGTCGGCGGGCTGCTCGACCGGCGCCCGGACGATGCGGCCGAATTCGTGATGCCGACCGAGTGCCCGGTATGCGGCTCGAAGATCGAGCGCCTGCCGGACGAGGCGATCGCGCGCTGCACGGGCGGCCTGTTCTGCCCGGCGCAGCGCAAGCAGGCGCTGTGGCACTTCGCGCAGCGCCGCGCGCTCGACATCGACGGGCTCGGCGAGAAGATCATCGACCAGCTCGTCGACCTGAATCTCGTGCGCACGCCGGCCGACCTGTTCAATCTCGGTTTCGCGACGCTCGCGGAGCTCGACCGGTTCGCCGAGAAGTCCGCGCAGAACCTGCTCGATTCGCTCGAGAAGGCCAAGCACACGACGCTCGCGCGCTTCATCTACGGGCTCGGTATCCGCCATGTCGGCGAATCGACCGCGAAGGATCTCGCGAAGCACTTCGGCTCGCTGACGCCGATCATGGACGCGTCGCTCGACGAGTTGCTCGAAGTCAACGACGTCGGGCCGATCGTCGCCGAATCGCTCCACCAGTTTTTCGCGGAAGAGCACAACCGGACCGTGATCGAGCAGTTGCGCGCGCCGGGCAAGGTCACATGGCCGGAAGGGCCGCCCGCGCCGAAGGCGCCGCAAGGCGTGCTGGCGGGCAAGACGGTCGTGCTGACGGGCACGCTGCCGACGCTTACGCGCGATGCCGCGAAGGAGATGCTCGAAGCGGCGGGCGCGAAAGTGGCGGGCTCGGTATCGAAGAAGACGGATTACGTGGTCGCGGGCGCCGAAGCCGGCAGCAAGCTCGTGAAGGCCGAGGAACTCGGCATCCCCGTGCTGGACGAAGACGGCCTGCACCAACTCCTGGAGGGCAATACGCCATGATTCGCGAGATCCTGAAGATGGGCGATCCGCGCCTGCTCGAAATCGCCAAACCGGTCGAGCGGTTCGACACGCCGGAACTGCACGAGATCGTCGCGGACATGTTCGAGACGATGCACCACGCGAACGGTGCCGGCCTGGCCGCGCCGCAGATCGGCATCGGGCTGCAGATCATCATCTTCGGCTTCGGCAACAACAACCGCTACCCGGATGCGCCGCCGGTGCCCGAAACCGTGCTGATCAACCCGAAGATCGAGTACATGCCGCCGGACATGGAAGAGGGCTGGGAAGGTTGCCTGTCGGTGCCGGGCATGCGCGGCGTCGTCAGCCGCTACGCGAAGGTGCGCTACGGCGGCGTCGATCAGTTCGGCCAGAAGATCGATCGCGTCGCCGACGATTTTCATGCGCGCGTCGTCCAGCATGAATACGATCACCTGATCGGCAAGCTGTATCCGATGCGGATTACCGACTTCACGCGCTTCGGCTTCACCGAGGTGCTGTTCCCGGGACTCGATCCGGCCGCCGACGATTGATCGAGATGCGACGCGGCCGGTGTGTTGCCGGTGCGCGGTTTGCCCTGTCCGGTTCGCCGGAAACGAAAAAGCCCGCATGCGCGGGCTTTTTCATTGCATGGCACACATCGTGTGCCTGCGGTCAGAACGTCTCGTCGGCGGACAGATAGCGCCATTGCCCCTGCGGCAGCGCGCCCAGCATCACACGCCCCATCCGCACGCGCTTGAGCCCGATCACGTCGAGGCCGACCAGTTCGCACATGCGGCGGATCTGGCGCTTCTTGCCTTCGCGCAGCACGAAGCGCAGCTGCTCGCCGTTCTGCCAGCTCACCATCGCGGGCTTCAGCGCGACACCGTCGAGTTCGAGGCCGTGGCGCAGCTTCGCGAGCGATTCCGCGGGGAAGTGCTGGTCGATGTCGAGCAGTCGTTCGCCGAAGCGCACCCGCACCAGGTACTCCTTGTCGATGTCCGACTGCTCGCCGATCAGCTGTTTTGCGATCCGGCCGTTCTGCGTCAGCACGAGCAGGCCGGTGGAATCGATGTCGAGCCGGCCGGCCGGCGCGAGCGCGTGCAGGTGCTGCGGCGAGAAGCGCTGCGGCGAGTGGTCGCCGCTCCAGTGGTTCCCGCGCGTGATCAGCACGGCCGCCGGTTCATAACCGTCTTCAGCCTGACCCGACACATAGCCGACCGGCTTGTGCAGCAGGATCGTCACCTGCGCGGCCTGCTCGGCGCTCGCGCGTTCGTCGATCTCGATCTTCTGGTCGGCGCGCACCTTGGTGCCGAGCGTGTCGATGCGTTCGCCGTCGACGAGCACCCAGCCCTTTTCGATCCACTCGTCGGCTTCGCGGCGCGAGCACATGCCGAGTTCGGACATCCGCTTCGACAGGCGCATCAGGCCGGTTTCGTCGCCGTAATCGATGTCGGCTGCCTGGCGCTTGACGGGTTGCGAGGTCTTCAGGCCTGCACCGGTCGAGCGGCGCTCGGTGCCGCTACGCTCGCCAGCGCGTGCGGGGCGAGCCGGGCGGTCGCCAAAGCTGCGCTTCGCGCCTTCGCCTGCTGCCTTGTCGCGATAGGGTGCGCGTGCGCCGCCTTCGCCGGTGCTTGCGCGGCGCGGACGTGCATCGTCTTCGCTGCGACGAGCCGGGCGGTCGGACGGCGTACGGCTGTTGCCGAAGCTGCGCTTCGGACCGTCGCCGGTTGCCTTGTCGCGATAGGGCGTGCGCGCGCCGCCTTCGCCGGCACTTGCGCGGCGCGGACGATCGTCATCGCTGCGACGGGGCGGGCGGTCGGACGGCGTACGGCTGTCGCCGAAGCTGCGCTTCGGGCCGTCGCCGGTTGACTTGTCGCGATAGGGTGCGCGCGGGCCGCCTTCGGCGCCTGCGCGGCGCGGACGTGTATCGTCATCGCTGCGGCGGGGCGGACGGTCGGACGGCGTACGGCTGTCGCCATAGCTGCGCTTCGGGCCTTCGCCAGTTGCCTTGTCGCGATAGGGGGCGCGCGGGCCACCTTCGGCACCTGCGCGGCGCGGACGTGCGTCGTCGTCGCTGCGGCGCGGCGGGCGGTCGCCGAAGCTGCGCTTCGGGCCTTCGCCAGTTGCCTTGTCGCGATAGGGGGCGCGCGGGCCACCTTCGGCACCTGCGCGGCGCGGACGTGCGTCGTCGTCGCTGCGGCGCGGCGGGCGGTCGCCGAAGCTGCGCTTCGGGCCTTCGCCAGCTGCCTTGTCGCGATAGGGTGCGCGCGGGCCGCCTTCGGCACCTGCGCGGCGCGGCCGTGCGTCGTCGTCGCTGCGGCGCGGTGGGCGGTCGCCATAGCTGCGCTTCGCACCTTCACCGGCTGCGTTGTCCCGATAGGGCGCACGCGGGCCGCCTTCGGCACTTGCGCGGCGCGGCCGTGCATCGTCATCGCCGCGACGGGGCGGGCGCGCATCGGGATTGCCGCGGCTGAACGGCTTGTCGCCGCTACGGCGGTCGCCCGTCGGCCGGGCATCGGCGCCGCGATACGGGCGGGACTCGCCGCGCTCGCCACGCGCCGCGGGCTTGCCGTCAGCGCCGCGATAGCTGCTGCGTTCGGCACCGCCGTCGCGCGGCGCACGCTTGGCCGTTGCGCGATCCGCGCCCGGGCGCTCGGCGCCCGCGGCGCCGCGCGGCTTGAACGTGCGTTCGCCGCCGGCAGCCGGGGCCGCCTTTTTCGGGCGCGCCGGCTTGTCTGCCGCGGGCGGCGGGGCGGGGCGCACCGCCTTGCGGGCAACGTGGCTGCCGGAGCGGACGGGTGCGCGGGTCGGCGACGCCGGCTGCGGATTCTTGACGGTGAGTTTGGTGCGCATAAACGCTGGGATTCATTCAGACTGCGATCGCGCGCAGCAATTCGGTTTCGAGCTGGATCTGCAGGCGGTTGTCGGACAAGCCGGCACCCGCGAGCAGGAAGATGTCCTCGACGCGTTCGCCGAGCGTATTGATCCGCGCCGCATGGACGCCGATCCGATGCTCGGCGAGTACGCGCGCGATCGAATAGAGAAGGCCCGGCCGGTCGTTGGCGGACACGGACAGGATGTAGTACTGGCCGCGCTCGTCGGCCCGCAGGTCGACGCGCGGCGTGATCGGAAACGTCCGGGACAGCCTCGACAGGCGGCCCTTGGACGGCTCCGGCAGCGGTGCCGTTTCGGCGAGCCGCGTCGCGAGCTGCTGCTCGACGAGATTCGCGATGTCGCGGTACCGCACGTCACGTTCGGTCTGCGTGACGATGAAGTTGTCGAGCGCATAGCCGTGCCGCGTCGTGCTGACGCGCGCGTCGAGCACCGACAGCCCGTTGCGGTCGAAATACGCGCAGATGCCCGCGAACAGGTCGGGGCGGTCCTTCACGTACACGAGCACCTGCAGCGCGTCGCCGATCGGCGACGGCCGCGCGCGGACGATCGCGGTTTCGGCGTTCACGTGCCGGTACAGCACACGCGTCTGCCACGCGATGTCGGCCGCATCGTGACGCAGGAAGAAGCCGATGTCGAGTTGATCCCACAGCGCGCGGTGCGCGTCGTCGGGCACGGTCTCGAGGCGCAGCAGCGCGAGCGCCTGTTCCTGCCGCGACTTCAGTTCCGAATGCGCGTCCGGGTTGGCGCCGCCGAGCACCGCGAGCGTGATGCGGTACAGGTCCTCGAGCAGCTTGCCCTTCCACGTGTTCCATACCTTCGGGCTCGTGCCGCGGATATCGGCGACGGTCAGCAGGTAGAGCGCGGTGAGGCGTCGTTCGTTGCCGACGAGTTCGGCGAAGCGCTTGATGACTTCGGGGTCGCTCGTGTCCTGCTTCTGCGCGACCTGGCTCATCGTCAGGTGATGCTGGACGAGCCACACGATCAGCGCCGCGTCGTCGCCGGAGACGCCGTGTTCGCGGCAGAAGCGCCGCGCGTCGGCCATCCCGAGCGTCGAGTGGTCGCCGCCGCGGCCCTTCGCGATGTCGTGGAACAGCGCCGCAATATACAGCACCCACGGGCGCTCGAAGTTGCCGATCAACTGGCTGCAGAACGGGTATTCGTGCGCATGCTCGGCGACCGCGAAGCGGCGGATGTTGCGCAACACCATCAGGATGTGCTGATCGACCGTGTACACGTGATACAGGTCGTGCTGCATCTGGCCGACGATGCGGCGGAAGTTCAGCAGGTAACGACCGAGCACGCTCGTCTGGTTCATCAGCCGGAACGCGTGCGTGATCCCTTCGGGCTGCTGCAGGATCAGCATGAACGTGCGGCGGTTCTGCGGATCGCGGCGCCACGCGTTGTTCATGATTTCGCGCGAGTTGTACAGCGCGCGCAGCGTGCGTGCGGACAGGCCCTTCACGCCGCGGGTCGTTTCGTACAGCAGGAACGCTTCGAGGATCGCGTCGGGATGGCGCTCGAACACGCTGTCGTCGACGATCTCGAGCATCCCCTGCTTCTCGACGAAGCGATCGGGCGACAGCACGCGCGTGATGCCGCTCGTCGCGGGGAACAGCTGCGCCTCGATGTTCTGGATCAGTATTGTCGCGAGCTGCGTGACGGCTTTCGCGGCCCAGTAATAACGGCGCATCAGCTGTTCGCTCGCACGCTTGGCCTGCGTCGGCTGGTAGCCGAAGCTCTCGGCCGCCTGCGTCTGCAGGTCGAAGACGAGCATGTCCTGGCGGCGGCCGGCGATCACGTGCAGCCGTGCGCGCAGCGTCTTCAGGAAGCCTTCGTTGCGGCGCAGCTCGCGCGCTTCGCGTTCGGAAATGAGGCCGCGCGTGTCGAGCTCGCGCCAGCTGCTGCCGAAACCCGCCGCGCGTGCGATCCACAGGATCGTCTGCAGGTCGCGCAGCCCGCCGGGGCTTTCCTTCACGTTCGGTTCGAGGCTGTACGGCGTGTCCTGGAACTTCGCGTGGCGCTGGCGCATCTCGAGCACTTTCGCGGTGTAGAACGCGCGGGCGTCGAGTGCCTCGTGGTAGCGCACCGTGAAGCGCTCGAACAATGCGGTGCTGCCGACGATGCGGCGTGCTTCCAGCAGGGACGTCTGTACCGTGACGTCCTGCGACGCCTCCTCGATGCACTGCGCGACCGTGCGCACGCTGCTGCCGATCTCGAGGCCGAGATCCCACGCCATCCCGATGAAGCGTTCGATGCGCGCATCGAGCGCCGGGTCGTGCGCATCGGGCAGCAGCACGAGGATGTCGACGTCGGAATAGGGCGCGAGCTCGCCGCGCCCGTAGCCGCCGACGGCGACGAGCGCGAGTGTCGCGGGCAGCCCGCATTCGTCCCACACGCGCTTCAATGCGTCGTCGGTGAGTTTCGACAGCGCGTGCATCAGCGACGCGACGTTCGTCGCGCGGCGAAAGCGCTCGAGCATGTCGGTCTTGGCGGCCTTGAATTCGGCGCGTCGCGACAGCGCTTCGGGAGAGGGGGCGGCGTGAGCGCTCATGGGCGGCCGTTCAGGTGCGGGCGGGGGCGGGCGCGACGGCGCTCAGACCGCGGCGGCCGGTTGCGCGAACACGGGGCGCGCCGGCGTGCCGGCCGACACGGTCAGCACGTCGTAGCCGGTTTCGGTGACGAGCACCGTGTGCTCCCACTGCGCGGACAGGCTGCGATCGCGCGTCTTGACCGTCCACTGGTCGGGCATCGTGCGGATGTCGCGCTTGCCGGCGTTGATCATCGGCTCGATCGTGAAGATCATCCCGGGCTTCAGCTCGATGCCCGTGCCCGGCCGGCCGTAATGGACGACCTGCGGGTCCTCGTGGAACACCGTGCCGATGCCGTGGCCGCAGTATTCGCGCACGACGCTGTAGCCCTGTGCTTCCGCGTGCTTCTGGATCGCGTAGCCGATGTCGCCGAGGTGCGCGCCGGGCTTGACCTGGTCGATGCCGAGCCACATGCACTCGTAGGTGGTCTGCACGAGGCGCTTCGCGAGGATCGAACCCTCGCCGACGATGAACATCCGGCTCGTGTCGCCGAAGTAGCCGTTCTTGATCACGGTGACGTCGATGTTCAGCGCGTCGCCGTTCTTGATCACCTTCTCGCCGGGAATGCCGTGGCAAATCACGTCGTTGACGGAGATGCAGGTGGCCTTCGGGTACGGCGGGTAGCCGGGCGGCTGGTAGTTCAGCGGCGCGGGGATCGTGCCCTGCTCGTTGAGCATGAACTCGTGGCAGAGGCGATCGAGTTCGGCGGTCGTGATGCCCGCGACGACGTGCGGCGTGATGAAGTCGAGCACTTCGCTCGCGAGACGGCAGGCGACGCGCATCTCGGCGATATCGTGTTCGTTTTTGAGCGTAATAGCCATCGAGGTATGCCTGGAATGCGGTGAATTGACGGATTATCGCACCTTATGGCGGGCCTCGCAGCCCCTGCCGGCCGCGCGGATGCGGGTTTTCGCGGATTGTCCGGCCGGCTGCCGCGCGGCAAGCGAAAGTGGTGCGCGACTTGAGAGCGGACAAATCGGCGTGCTATACTCTTTGGCTAAGTCGATATCCAAATGCTGAGTTTTCCCCATCTTGGGGCGGCATCGCGGTGAAAGGCTTACGGCACGGGCATTCCGCACGTGCCGAATCGCAAGCCGGCGCAACCAGGGTGCCGGCCGCGCTGAATTCGACGCCCTTCGGGGCAGGTTCGCGCGGCGGTACGGCAGCCGGCTTAAGACCCAACCCTCGTGGAGAATTTACATGGCAGTTACGATGCGCCAAATGCTGGAAGCGGGTGTCCACTTCGGTCACCAGACGCGCTTCTGGAACCCGAAGATGGCTCCGTTCATTTTCGGTCACCGCAACAAGATTCACATCATCAACCTCGAAAAGACGCTGCCGATGTTCACGGACGCACAGAAGTACGTGCGTCAGCTGGCGGCGAACCGCGGCACGATCCTGTTCGTCGGTACGAAGCGCCAGTCGCGCGACACGATCGCTCAGGAAGCGCAGCGCGCAGGCATGCCGTACGTCAACGCACGCTGGCTCGGCGGCATGATGACGAACTTCAAGACGCTGAAGGTATCGATCAAGCGCCTGAAGGACATGGAAGCAGCCGTCGAATCGGGCGAAACCGAGAAGATGAGCAAGAAGGAAGCGCTGCTGTTCGAACGTGAGATCGCCAAGCTGCAAAAGTCGATCGGTGGCGTGAAGGACATGGGCGGCATTCCGGACGCGATCTTCGTCGTCGACGTCGGCTACCACAAGATTGCCGTCACGGAAGCGAACAAGCTGGGCGTGCCGGTCATCGCCGTGGTCGATACGAACCACTCGCCGGAAGGTGTGGACTACGTGATCCCGGGCAACGACGACTCGAGCAAGGCAGTCGCGCTGTACGCTGAAGGCGTGGCCGACGCGATCCTCGAAGGCCGTGCGAACGCGGTCAACGAAGTGGTCCAGGCAGCGCGCGGCGACGACGAGTACGTCGAGGAAAACGCGTAACTGGCCCCGAGCCGGCGCAAAAAGGGGGCTCTCAACAGGCCCCCTTTTTTTAAGCTTGTGCGCCGGACCTGATCGCGCCGAATCGGCGCGGGTCCGGAAACGAATCTCGGCCGTTCGCGTCAAAGCGGGCGGCGTTGTGAATACAGACTCAAGGAGCGAATGATGGCGGCAATTACCGCAAGCATGGTGGCAGAACTGCGCGCAAAGACCGACGCACCGATGATGGAGTGCAAGAAGGCGCTGACGGAAGCCGACGGCGATCTGGCCAAGGCTGAAGAGCTGCTGCGCGTCAAGCTCGGCAACAAGGCGAGCAAGGCGGCATCGCGCGTGACGGCCGAAGGCGTCGTCGCATCGTTCGTCGGCGGCAACGCAGGCGCGCTGGTCGAACTGAACTGCGAAACCGACTTCGTCGCGAAGAACGACGACTTCCTCGCGTTCTCGAAGACGGTCGCCGAACTCGTCGCGACGCAGAACCCGGCCGACGTGGCCGCGCTGTCGGCGCTGCCGCTCGAAGGCTCGACGGTCGACGCAGTGCGCCTGGCACTGGTCGGCAAGATCGGCGAGAACGTGTCGATCCGCCGTTTCGTCCGTTTCGAAACCGCGAACAAGATCGCGACGTACCTGCACGGCGCGCGTATCGGCGTGATCGTCGAGTACACGGGTGGCGAAGAGCAAGTCGGCAAGGACGTCGCGATGCACATCGCGGCAATGAAGCCGGTCGCGCTGTCGTCGGCCGATGTTCCGGCCGAGCTGATCGAGACGGAGCGCCGCGTGGCCGAGCAGAAGGCTGCGGAATCGGGCAAGCCGGCCGAGATCGTCGCGAAGATGGTCGACGGTAGCGTCCAGAAGTACCTGAAGGAAGTGTCGCTGCTGAACCAGACGTTCGTGAAGAACGACAAGCAGACGATCGAGCAGATGCTGAAGGCAGCGAATGCCGCAGTGCAAAAGTTCGCGCTGTTCGTCGTCGGCGAAGGCATCGAGAAGCGCCAGGACGACTTCGCCGCCGAAGTGGCCGCGCAAGTCGCAGCAGCAAAGCAGCAGTAAGCAGTCAGGCAGTATCCGCGGCGGGCGTCCGCTCCGCCGCGGTCGGCGCCGCCGCCGGCCGGCCGGGAAACCCGGTCCGACCGTCGGCGCTTGCCCGAATCAGTATTTCGCCCCTACAGTTCGTGGTTGTCATCCTCTCGTCGCTCGGAAGCCCCTATGTCCAATGCCTATAAACGCGTCCTCCTCAAACTCTCCGGCGAAGCGCTGATGGGCGACGATGCCTTTGGCATCAATCGCGCGACGATCGAACGGATGGTGGCCGATATCGCCGAAGTCGTGCGTCTCGGGACGCAGCTTGCGGTCGTGATCGGCGGCGGTAATATTTTCCGCGGTGTCGCGGGTGGCGCAGCCGGCATGGACCGCGCGACCGCCGACTACATGGGGATGCTCGCGACGATGATGAACGCGCTGGCGCTGCAGGACGCGATGCGCCATGCCGGCATCGAGGCGCGCGTGCAGTCCGCGCTGCGGATGGACCAGGTCGTCGAGCCGTACATCCGGCCGCGCGCGATCCGTCAGCTCGAGGAAGGCCGCGTCGTGATCTTCGCGGCCGGCACGGGCAACCCGTTCTTCACGACGGACACGGCCGCCGCGCTGCGCGGTTCGGAAGTGGGCGCCGAGGTCGTACTGAAGGCGACCAAGGTCGATGGCGTATATTCTGCCGATCCGAAGAAGGATCCGGCGGCCACGCGCTACACGACGATCAGCTTCGACGAGGCGATCAGCCGCAACCTGCAGGTGATGGACGCGACGGCCTTTGCGCTGTGCCGCGACCAGAAGCTGCCGATTCGCGTGTTTTCGATCAACAAGCCGGGCGCGCTCAAGCGCATCGTGCTGGGCGAGGACGAAGGTACGCTCGTCCACGTGTAAACTCCCGCGGATGCGGGTCGTCGGCCCTGGTGCGCATGGTGCGCCGGGCAGTGCCCGCGTTTTTTGAAGGTTTGAAGGTTCGGAGGTTGAAATGAGTGTCGCTGATACCAAGAAGGGCGTCGAGCAGAAGATGCAGCGCTCGATCGATGCATTCAAGAGCGATCTGGCGAAGATCCGTACGGGCCGTGCGCACACCGGCATGCTCGATCACGTGCAGGTCGACTACTACGGGTCGATGGTGCCGATTTCGCAGGTTGCCAACATGACGCTCGTCGACGCGCGCACGATCGGTGTGCAGCCGTGGGAAAAGCCGATGGTCGCGAAGGTCGAGAAGGCCATTCGCGAAGCCGATCTCGGCCTGAACCCGGCAACGTCCGGCGACCTGATCCGCGTGCCGATGCCCGCGCTGACGGAAGAGCGCCGCCGCGAGCTGACCAAGGTCGTCAAGAGCGAAGGCGAAACGGCCAAGGTCGCGATCCGCAACCTGCGCCGCGACGCGAACGAAGCGCTCAAGAAGCTCGTGAAGGACAAGGAAATCTCGGAAGACGACGAGCGCCGTGCGAGCGACGACGTGCAAAAGCTGACCGACAAGCACGTGGCCGAAATCGACAAGCTCGTGCAAAGCAAGGAAGCCGAGATCATGACGGTCTGACGACCGTCCTCGCGCGCCGCCTTCTTCCCGCATTACTGTCTCAACGGCCATGACCTATACCAGCTCTACCGTTCGCGTGCCTGACGTCGGCGTCGTGCCGCGTCATATCGCGATCATCATGGACGGCAACGGCCGTTGGGCGACCGAACGCCGCTTGCCGCGCGTCGCGGGGCATACCCGCGGCGTCGATGCCGTACGGGCAGTGGTCGAAGGCTGTGCGCGCGCCGGCGTCGAATACCTGACGCTGTTCGCGTTCAGTTCGGAAAACTGGCGCCGGCCGAACGACGAAGTGTCGTTCCTGATGCGGCTGTTCATCACCGCGCTCGAGCGCGAGGTCGGCAAGCTGCATGCGAACGGGATCCGCCTGCGTGTCGTGGGCGATCTCGATCGCTTCGAGCCGCGCATTCGCGAACTGATTCGCCGCGCCGAAACCAAGACGGCGCGCAATACCCGTCTTACGCTCACCATCGCGGCCAACTACGGCGGCCGGTGGGACATCCTGCAGGCGACGAAGAAACTCGTCGAGCAGGCCGTGCGCGAGGGTCGCGAGGTCGAAGTGACCGAGGACACGTTCGCGCCGCACCTGGCGATGGCCTATGCGCCGGAGCCGGATCTCTTCATCCGTACCGGCGGCGAGCAGCGCGTCAGCAACTTCCTGCTGTGGCAGCTCGCGTACGCCGAATTCTATTTCACCGACAAATACTGGCCGGATTTCGACGGCGCGGCGCTGGCCGACGCAATGGCGTCGTATACCGAGCGCGAGCGCCGTTTCGGGCGCACGAGTGCGCAGCTCGAACCGCAATCGCAGAACGCCGATTCCCTTTCATGCTGAAAACCCGTGTGATCACGGCGCTCGTGATGCTGGCGGTGCTGCTGCCGGTGACGCTGTTTGCGCCGCTCGGCGCGTTCGGGGCGCTGATCGGCGCCGTGCTCGTGTTTGCCGCGTGGGAGTGGGCGCGCCTGCTGAAGCTCGGCGGCGCCGGCCCGGTCGTCTATGCGGTCGTCGCGGCGCTTGCGCTGGCGGCTACCACGCCGCTCGGCATCGACGTGGCTTCGTCCCGTCCCCTTTTCATGGCGGCCGGCGTGTTCTGGCTGCTGGTCGGTCCGTTCGCGCTGCGGCGCAAGCCCGAACTCGCGGGCGGCGTGTGGCGGCCGTTCCTGCTGGCAGCCGGCCTCGTGGTGTTCGCGGCCTGCTGGCATGCGCTCGTCGCGGCGCGTGCGCAGGGCGTGCCATTCGTGCTGTCGCTGCTTCTGGTCGTCTGGCTGGCCGATATCGGTGCATACTTCGCGGGCAAAGCCTTCGGAAAGCGTAAACTGGCCATTACGATCAGTCCCGGGAAAAGCTGGGAAGGCGCGATCGGCGGCTGGCTCGCGGTCATGCTCGTCGCCGGCGTCGCGATGGTTGCGCACGCGTTCGAGCCGACCCTGTTTTCTGCATTCGCCGCGCGCTACGGTATGCCCGGTGCATGGGCCGCGCTGACGCTGCTGGTCGCGTACAGCGTGATCGGCGACCTGTTCGAGTCGCTGCTGAAGCGGCAGGCGGGCGTGAAGGATTCGAGCGGACTGCTGCCGGGCCATGGTGGCGTGCTCGACCGTGTCGACGCGCTGCTGCCGGTGTTGCCGCTCGCGATGCTGCTGCTTGGTTAAACCACTATCTCTGTTATGCAAAAACGTCTGACATTGCTCGGTTCCACGGGCTCGATCGGAGACAGCACGCTCGACGTGGTCGCGCGCCACCCCGAACGATTCTCGGTCTACGCGCTGACCGCGCACCGCAACGGCGACAAGCTCGTCGAGCAGTGTCTGCGCTTCGCGCCTGAAGTGGCGGTGGTCGGCGATGCCGCGACGGCCGCGCAAGTCGACGCGAAGCTGCGCGCGGCGGGCAGCAAGACGACCGTGCTGCACGGGCCGCAGGCGCTCGTCGACGTGTCGAAGAGCGACGGCTGCGACACCGTGGTCGCGGCGATCGTCGGCGCGGCCGGCCTCGCGCCGAGCCTCGCGGCCGCGCGTGCGGGCAAGCGGATCCTGCTGGCGAACAAGGAGGCGCTCGTGATGTCGGGCGCGATCTTCATGGACGCCGTGCGCGACCATGGCGCGATCCTGCTGCCGGTCGACAGCGAACACAACGCGATTTTCCAGTGCATGCCGCGCGATGCGGCCGAGCACGGCGGGATCTCGAAGATCATCCTGACCGCGTCGGGCGGCCCGTTCCGCACGCGCGAGCCGGCCACGCTGGTCGACGTGACGCCGGACGAGGCGTGCAAGCACCCGAACTGGGTGATGGGCCGCAAGATCTCGGTCGATTCCGCGACGATGATGAACAAGGGCCTCGAGGTGATCGAGGCGCACTGGATCTTCGGGCTGCCGGGCGACCGGATCGACGTGCTGATCCACCCGCAGAGCGTGATCCACTCGCTCGTGTCGTACCGCGACGGCTCGGTGCTTGCCCAGCTCGGCAACCCCGACATGCGCACGCCGATCGCGCACGCGCTCGCGTTCCCCGATCGCGTCGATGCGGGCGTCGACCAGCTCGACCTCGCGCAGATCGCCCAGCTGTCGTTCGAAAAGCCCGATTACGCGCGCTTCCCGTGCCTCGCGCTGGCGCTGAAGGCGCTTGAGGAAGGCGGTATCGCGAGCGCGGCATTGAACGCGGCGAACGAAGTTGCGGTCGAAGCGTTTCTCGAGCGCCGGATTGGCTTCATGGCGATCGCGGCAACGGTCGACGCCGTGCTCAACGCGCTGCCGAACCGTGCACCCGACGGGCTCGACGACGTCCTGGCGGCGGATGCCGAGGCACGCCGCCTCGCTGCCGCGATCATTGCAAAAGCGCCTGCGCCCCGCGTGGAACGTACTGTCTGAATGGAGTGCTCATGAACGTGCTGGTCGAACTGATCGCGTTTGCGGTGGCGATCGGGGTGCTGGTCGTCGTGCATGAGTACGGACATTATCGCGTCGCGCGCTGGTGCGGCGTGAAGGTGCTGCGTTTCTCGATCGGCTTCGGCCAGCCCGTCGCACGCTGGGTCAGCCGCAGGACGGGCACCGAGTGGACGCTGTCCGCGCTGCCGCTCGGCGGCTACGTGAAGATGCTCGACGAGCGCGATCCGGGCCCCGGCATCAAGCCCGAGGAACTCGGGCAGGCGTTCAACCGGCAGTCGGTCTACAAGCGCATCGCGATCGTCGCGGCCGGGCCCATCGCGAACTTCCTGTTGGCAATTGCGCTGTTTTCCGTCGTATTCGCCACCGGCGTGACCGAGCCGGCCGCAGTCGTCGCGCCGCCGGCCGCCGGTACGGTAGCGGCGCGCGCGGGTTTCGACGGCAGCGAGACGATCGTGTCGATCCGCAACGTGCGCGTAGGCGATGCGCAGGGCGGCGAGTCGGAGCCGGTGCGATCGTGGTCGGACCTGCGCTGGAAGCTGCTGGCGGCCGCGTTCGATCACCGCGAGATCGTGCTCGGCGCGCGCGACGGCAGCGCGACGTTCGATTTCCGCGTCGACCTCCGCAATGTTCCCGAAAGTCAGCTCGACGACGATTTCATGGCCCACCTGGGCTTCGAGACCGGCGGCGGCACGCTGTCGGTCGCATCGGTGCAGCCCGGCAGCGCGGCGGAGCAGGCGGGCCTGAAGGCCGGCGACAAGCTGGTCGCGCTCGACGGCAAGCCGATCGGCGGCGCGTCGCGCTTCATCGATTCGGTGAAGCACCATGCGGGCAAGGCGCTCGACCTGAAGATCGAGCGCGACGGCGCCGCGCAAACGGTATCGATCGTGCCGCAGATGCAGCGCGACGACGAATCGGGGCAGCAGGTCGGCCGCATCGGCGCGGCGCTGTCGATGCACACGCCGTCGGTCGACGTGCGCTACGGGCCGATCGAGAGCCTGCAGCTCGGCGCGCACCGCACGTGGGACATCTCCGTGTATTCGCTGCGAATGTTCGGGCGGATGATCACGGGCAACGCGTCGCTGAAGAATCTATCCGGCCCCGTGACGATCGCGGACTACGCGGGCAAGAGTGCGCGGCTCGGTCCGTCGGCCTTCCTGTCGTTCCTCGCCCTTGTCAGCATTAGCCTTGGCGTCCTGAACTTGTTGCCGATTCCCGTTTTGGACGGGGGGCATCTGTTATATTATGCGGTTGAAGCCGCGACCGGGAAAGCCGTCTCGGAGCGCTGGCAGCTGATTCTGCAAAGAGCCGGGTTGATCTGCATCGTCGCGTTGTCGGCGATCGCGCTGTTCAACGATCTGGCTCGGTTAATCCATTTCTGAAGCGTCAGGCGGCGGCCGCTCGGCAGCCGCCCGATTTGATGCAGCTAAATATTGGGGATGCATGTTGTTCAAACCTCATCGCTTTGTACCTAAGACAGTTGCGGCGGCCGCGCTTGCCGCTCACGGCCTCGCGGCGCATGCAGCGGCACCGTTCGTGGTGCAAGACATCAAGATCGAGGGGCTGCAGCGCGTCGAAGCGGGTTCGGTGTTCGCATATCTGCCGATCAAGCAGGGCGATACCTTCACGGACGACAAGGCATCCGAAGCAATCCGCGCGCTGTACGCGACGGGCTTTTTCAACGACGTTCGCATCGCCACGCAGGGCAACGTCGTCATCGTGCAGGTGCAGGAGCGTCCGGCCATCGCGTCGATCGACTTCACCGGCACGAAGGAATTCGACAAGGACAACCTGACGAAGGCGCTGCGCGCAGTCGGCCTCGCCGACGGCCGCTACTACGACAAGGCGCTGGTCGACAAGGCGGAGCAGGAGCTCAAGCGCCAGTACCTCACGCGCGGCTTCTACGCGGCCGAGGTCAAGACGACGATCACGCCGGTCGACGCGAACCGCGTGTCGATCCTGTTCGCGGTGGCCGAAGGCCCGAGCGCGAAGATCCGCCAGATCAACTTCATCGGCAACAAGGCGTTCAAGACCAGCACGCTGCGCGACGAGATGCAGCTGTCGACGCCGAACTGGTTCTCCTGGTACACGAAGAACGACCTGTACTCGAAGGAAAAGCTCACAGGCGACCTCGAGGCCGTGCGCTCGTACTACCTGAACCGCGGCTACCTCGAGTTCAACATCGAGTCGACCCAGGTGTCGATCTCGCCCGACAAGAAGGACATGTACCTGACGGTCACGCTGCACGAAGGCGAGCCGTACACGATCTCGGGCATCAAGCTGTCGGGCAACCTGCTCGACCGCGAAGCCGAACTGAACAAGCTGATCAAGATCAAGGCGGGCGACCGCTTCTCGGCCGAAAAGCTGCAGCAGACCACCAAGTCGATCGTCGACAAGCTCGGTGAATACGGCTATGCATTCGCGACCGTCAACGCGCAGCCGGACATCGACCAGGCGAACCACAAGGTGAACCTGAACCTCGTCGTCGATCCGAGCCGCCGCGTGTACGTGCGCCGCATCAACGTCGTCGGCAACACGCGCACGCGCGACGAAGTGGTGCGCCGCGAAATGCGCCAGCTCGAAAGCTCGTGGTTCGATTCGAACCGTCTCGCGCTGTCGAAGGACCGCGTGAACCGTCTCGGCTACTTCACCAACGTCGACGTGACGACGGTGCCGGTCGAAGGTACGAACGACCAGGTCGACGTGAACGTGAAGGTCGATGAAAAGCCGACCGGCGCGATCACGCTGGGTGCCGGCTTCTCGTCGACGGACAAGGTCGTGCTGTCGGCCGGCGTGTCGCAGGACAACGTGTTCGGTTCGGGTACCAGCCTGTCGGTGAACGTCAACACCGCGAAGAGCTACCGCACGCTGACCGTCACGCAGGTCGACCCGTATTTCACGGTCGACGGCATCAAGCGGATCACGGACGTCTACTACCGCACGTACCAGCCGCTCTACTATTCGACGAGCTCGAGCTTCCGGATCATCAGCGCGGGCGGCAACCTGAAGTTCGGCATCCCGTTCTCGGAAGTCGACACCGTCTACTTCGGCGCGGGCTTCGAGCAGAACCGCCTCGACGTCGATTCGAACACGCCGCAGAGCTACCAGGATTACGTGAACCAGTTCGGCCGCGTGTCGAACACGGTGCCGCTGACCGTCGCGTGGTCGCGCGACGCGCGTGACAGCGCGCTGATTCCGAGCCGCGGCTACTTCACGCAGGCGAACATGGAGTACGGCGTGCCGGTCGGCAAGATCCAGTACTACAAGGCCGACCTGCAGGCGCAGTACTACTATTCGTTCTCGCGCGGCTTCATCCTGGGCATGAACCTGCAGGGCGGCTACGGTAACGGTATCGGCAACCCGTACCCGATCTTCAAGAACTACTACGCGGGCGGTATCGGCTCCGTGCGTGGCTACGAGCCGAGCTCGCTGGGCCCGCGCGACACGAAGACGAACGACCCGATCGGCGGTTCGAAGATGGTGGTCGGCAACATCGAACTGACGTTCCCGCTGCCGGGCACGGGCTACGACCGCACGCTGCGCGTGTTCACGTTCCTCGACGGCGGTAACGTGTGGGGCAACGCGCCGGGCGGCACGAGTACGGGCGCCAACGGCCTGCGTTACGGCTATGGTGTGGGTCTGGCGTGGATCTCGCCGATCGGCCCGCTGAAGCTGAGCCTCGGTTTCCCGCTGCAGAAGCACGAAGGCGACCAGTATCAGAAATTCCAGTTCCAGATCGGGACGGCGTTCTGATCGAACGCATGACAACAGCAACGAGAGGGTAATTTTGCTAACCGGTAAGTTTTCGAAACGAGTGATGTGCGCGCTGACCGTTGCGCTGGCCTTGGGCGCGGCAACGGTGCACGCACAGGACGTCGCCCGCATCGCGGCGGTCAATTCGGATCGGATCCTGCGCGAGTCGGCGCCCGCGAAGGCGGCGCAGACGAAGCTCGAAGCCGAGTTCGCGAAGCGCGACAAGGATCTGCAGGACCTGGCGGCGCGTCTGAAGTCGATGTCCGATTCGCTCGACAAGAACGGCACGTCGCTGTCGGCGGCCGATCGTGCGCAGAAGCAGCGCGATCTCGCGCAGCTCGATACCGACTTCCAGCGCAAGCAGCGCGAGTTCCGCGAAGACCTGAACCAGCGTCGCAACGAGGAACTGGCGGCCGTGCTGGAGCGGGCGAACAAGGTCATCAAGCAGATTGCCGAGCAGCAGAATTACGACCTGATCGTGCAGGAAGCCGTGTACGTCAGCCCGCGCATCGACATCACCGACAAGGTGCTCAAGGCGCTCGCGTCCGGCTCGACGAACTGAACGGAGCAGACGACGAATGGCATTGACGCTTGAGGAACTCGTAAAGCGGTTCGGCGGCGAGATCGCCGGCGACGCACAGTGCAAGGTGAGCGGGCTCGCACCGCTCGACCAGGCAGGCCCTCAGCAGCTCGCGTTCCTCGCGAATCCGAAGTACCTGTCGCAGGTCGAGTCGACCCGCGCAGGCGCGGTGTTGATCGCACCGAAGGATCTGGAAAAGCTGGGCGCGGCCGCTAACGGCCGCACCTTCGTTGTGACGCCGAATCCGTACGCGTACTTCGCGCGCGTCGCGCAGATGTTCATCGACCTGGCCACGCCGCCGCGCGCCGCCGGCGTGCATCCGAGCGCGACGGTCGATCCGGCCGCGCAGGTCGCCGCGAGCGCGGTGATCGGCCCGCACGTGACGGTCGAGGCCGGCGCGGTGATCGAAGACGGCGTGCAGCTCGACGCGAACGTATTCGTCGGCCGCGGCACGACGATCGGCGCGGGCTCGCATCTTTATCCGAACGCATCGGTGTACCACGGCTGCAAGGTCGGCCCGCGCGCGATCATCCATTCGGGTGCCGTGATCGGCTCCGACGGCTTCGGCTTCGCGCCGGATTTCGTCGGCGACGGCGACGCGCGCACCGGCAGCTGGGTCAAGATCCCGCAGGTCGGCGGCGTATCGATCGGCCCGGACGTCGAGATCGGCGCGAACACGACGATCGATCGCGGCGCGATGGCGGATACCGTCATCGAGGAATGCGTGAAGATCGACAACCAGGTGCAGATCGCCCACAACTGCCGGATCGGCGCCTACACGGTGATCGCCGGCAAGGCAGGCATCGCGGGCAGCACGACGATCGGCCGCCACTGCATGATCGGCGGCGCGGCCGGGATCGCCGGCCACGTGACGCTCGGCGACTATGTCATCATCACCGCGAATTCGGGCGTGTCGAAGTCGCTGCCGAAGGCCGGCATCTATACCAGCGCGTTCCCGGCCGTCGACCACGGCGAATGGAACAAGAGCGCCGCGCTCGTGCGCAATCTCGACAAGCTGCGTGATCGCATCAAGGCGCTCGAAGCCACGCTTGCCGCCCAGGGCGGCACGGACGCCTGAGCGCACCATGCGAGACCACGAACCGGGCACGGCCAGCGCAACCGGCCCGGTTTGCCAGACTGGGCCGCGCGGCGGCCCGCTTCAGCCTTTGCATCACCACCGCGCAGCATCTGCGTGAGACGAACCATCATGAGCACTGAAAAAATCAATCTCGACATCCACAAGATCCTCACGCTGCTGCCGCATCGCTACCCGATTCTGCTCGTCGATCGCGTGCTCGAACTCGAGCCGCACAAAGGGATCAAAGCGCTGAAGAACGTGTCGATCAACGAGCCGTTCTTCCAGGGGCATTTCCCGAAGCGGCCGGTGATGCCGGGTGTGCTGATCCTCGAGGCGCTCGCGCAGGCCGCGGCGCTGCTGACCTTCGCGGAAGAACAGCCGAAGGATCCGGAGAACACGCTGTATTACTTCGTCGGGATCGACGGCGCCCGCTTCAAGCGGGTGGTCGAACCGGGCGATCAACTGATTCTGAACGTGACGTTCGAACGCTACATCCGCGGCATCTGGAAATTCAAGGCGGTGGCGGAAGTGGACGGGAAGGTGGCGGCGGAAGCCGAGCTGATGTGCACGGTCAAGACGACCGACGCGGCGCCCTGAGCGACGCGGCACGCATGGGCAACGCAACGCGACACATCACATCGAGAGGCAACGGCGCATGACCAGGATTCATCCCACCGCGATTGTCGAACCGGGCGCGCAGATCGACGAGTCGGTCGAGATCGGCCCGTACGCGATCGTTGGTCCGCATGTCACGATCGGCGCGCGCACGACGATCGGCTCGCACAGCGTGATCGAAGGCCATACGACGCTCGGCGAGGACAACCGCATCGGCCATTACGCGTCGGTCGGCGGCCGTCCGCAGGACATGAAGTACAAGGACGAGCCGACGAAGCTCGTGATCGGCAATCGCAACACGATCCGCGAATTCACGACGATCCACACGGGCACCGTGCAGGACGTCGGCGTGACGACGCTCGGCGACGACAACTGGATCATGGCCTACGTGCACATCGGCCATGACTGCCGGGTCGGCAACCACGTGATCCTGTCGAGCAACGCGCAGATGGCCGGCCACGTCGAGATCGGCGACTGGGCGATCGTCGGCGGGATGTCGGGCGTTCACCAGTTCGTGCGCATTGGCGCGCACTCGATGCTGGGCGGCGCGTCGGCACTCGTCCAGGACATTCCGCCGTTCGTGATCGCGGCAGGCAACAAGGCCGAGCCGCACGGGATCAACGTCGAAGGGCTGCGCCGGCGCGGTTTCTCGGCCGACGCGATCTCGGCGCTGCGCAGCGCTTACCGCCTGCTGTACAAGAACGGCCTGTCGTTCGAGGAAGCGAAGGTGCAACTGCGCGAGCTGGCGGAGGCGGGCGGCGAGGGCGATGCGCCCGTGAAGGCGCTCGTCGAGTTCATCGACGCGTCTCAACGCGGCATCATCCGCTAAGCGATGCCGCTTCCGACCAATCAGCTTCGGCTCGCGATGGTGGCCGGCGAGCCGTCGGGCGACCTGCTCGCAGCGTCGCTGCTCGGCGGTCTGCGCGAGCGGCTGCCCGAATCGGCCCAGTATTACGGGATCGGCGGGCAGCGGATGATCGCGCAGGGCTTCGACTCGCACTGGCAGATGGACAAGCTGACCGTGCGCGGTTATGTCGAGGCGCTGGGCCAGATTCCCGAGATCCTGCGGATTCGCGGCGAACTGAAGCGCCAGCTGCTCGCCGAGCGGCCGGACGCGTTCATCGGCGTCGACGCGCCCGACTTCAATTTCAACGTCGAACAGGCCGCGCGCGACGCGGGCATCCCGTCGATCCACTTCGTGTGCCCGTCGATCTGGGCATGGCGTGGCGGCCGGATCAAGAAGATCGCCAAGTCCGTCGACCACATGCTGTGCCTGTTCCCGTTCGAACCGGCGATTCTCGACAAGGCAGGCGTTGCATCGACCTACGTCGGCCATCCGCTGGCCGACGAGATTCCGCTCGAGCCCGACACGCACGGCGCGCGCATCGCGCTGGGACTGCCGGCCGACGGCCCCGTGATTGCGGTGCTGCCGGGCAGCCGGCGCTCGGAGATCGCGCTGATCGGCCCGACGTTCTTCGCGGCGATGGCGCTGATGCAGCAACGCGAGCCCGGCGTGCGATTCGTGATGCCGGCGGCGACACCTGCGCTACGCGAGTTGCTGCAGCCGCTCGTCGACGCGCATCCGCAGCTGGCATTGACGATCACCGACGGCCGCTCGCAGGTCGCGATGACGGCCGCCGACGCGATCCTCGTGAAGAGCGGCACCGTCACGCTGGAAGCCGCGCTGCTGAAGAAGCCGATGGTGATCTCGTACAAGGTGCCCTGGCTGACCGGGCAGATCATGCGCCGGCAGGGTTACCTGCCGTATGTCGGCTTGCCGAACATCTTGGCGGGGCGCTTCGTCGTGCCCGAGCTGCTGCAGCATTTCGCGACGCCCGAGGCGCTGGCCGATGCGACGCTCACGCAGCTGCGCGACGACGCGAACCGCCGCACGCTGACCGAAGTGTTTACCGAAATGCATCTTTCGCTGCGGCAGAACACGGCCGCGAAGGCGGCCGAAGCGGTCGTGCGCGTGCTCGAACAACGCAAGGGGCGCGCATGACGGCAGTACGTGCAACGCGTCGCCGCGCATCGAGCGACGTGCAGGGCGGCTTCGACTTCAGCCGGCCCGACGAGATCGTCTGCGGTGTCGACGAAGCCGGGCGCGGCCCGCTCGCGGGGCCGGTGGTGGCCGCCGCGGTGATCCTCGATCCGGCGCAGCCGATCGAAGGCCTCGACGATTCGAAGGCGCTGTCCGCGAAGAAGCGCGACGCGCTGTACGACCTGATCGTCGCGCGTTCGCGCGCGTATTGCGTCGCGTCGGCAAGCGTCGACGAAATCGATACGCTGAACATCCTGCACGCGACGATGCTGGCGATGAAGCGGGCCGTCGAAGGCCTGTCGGTGCTGCCGACGCTCGCACAGATCGACGGCAACCGTTGCCCGCCGCTGACGGTGCGTGCCGAGGCGATCGTCAGCGGCGACGCGCTCGTACCGAGCATCTCGGCCGCATCGATCCTCGCGAAGGTCACGCGCGACCGCATGCTCGTCGACCTGCACGAACGCTTCCCGGTGTACGGCTTCAACGTGCATGCGGGTTACGGCACCGCGAAACACCTTGCCGCGCTGCGCGAGCACGGCCCGTGCGAAGCGCATCGGCGCACGTTCGCCCCCGTTCGTGCGGCACTCGACCTGATTCGATGAAAAGCATCACTTCCCGCGACAACCCGCTGTACAAGCGCCTGAAGGCGCTCGCGGGTTCGACGTCCCAGCAGCGCCGCGGCGGTCAGGCACTGCTCGAAGGGTTCCACCTCGCCAGCGCGTACCTCGATACGGGTGCCACGCCCGAGCTGTGCGTCGCCACCGAAGGCGCGCTCGGCCACGCCGAGGCACAGGCGATCGTCGCGCGCGTCGACGCGCAGCGTGTCGTCACGCTGCCCGATGCGCTGTTCGGACAGCTGTCGAGCGTCGTCAACGGCGTCGGTTTCCTGCTGCTCGTCGACCGGCCGGCACATCCGCTGCCGGAGCGCGTGATGCACACGTCGGTCGTCCTCGACGGCGTGCAGGATGCCGGCAACGTCGGCTCGATCCTGCGCAGTGCGGCCGCGGCCGGCGTGCGCCATGTATTCTGCGCGCCGGGTACGGCCTACGCGTGGTCGTCGAAGGTGCTGCGTTCGGGCATGGGCGCGCACTTCCTGCTGTCGATCCACGAGGATGTGGCGCCCGATGCGCTCGCCGAACGGCTCGACGTACCGGTCGCGCTGACCGACTCGCACGGCGCGCAGGCGATCTACGATTGCGACCTGTCGGGGCCGGTGGCATGGGTGTTCGGCAACGAGGGCGCCGGCGTATCGGCGTTCTGGCGCGATGCGGCGACGCATCGCGTGACGATTCCGCAGCCGGGCGGGATGGAGTCGCTGAATGTTGCCGCTGCTGCGGCGGTGTGCCTGTTCGAACAGGTGCGACAGCAGCGGCACGCATGATGCCCGGGCGTGCACTGCCGCACGCGCAACCCGCACAACGAAAAATGGCCGCGTCGAACGCGGCCTTTTTGTTTCCGGCGGCGGCCAGGGGCCGCACGCGCGCAGAGGCTCAGTACGACTGCCGGTCGAGGCGGATTTCCTGCAGGATCGTCGTCGCAATTTCCTCGATCGACTTGTGCGTCGACGACAGCCACTTGATCCCTTCGCGGCGCATCATCGCTTCGGCTTCGTTGATCTCGTAGCGGCAGTTCTCGGGCGCCGCGTACTTGCTGCCCGGCCGGCGCTCGTTGCGGATCTCCGACAGGCGCTGCGGGTCGATCGACAGCCCGAACAGCTTCTCGCGGTGAGTGGAGAGCGACGACGGCAGCTTGCCGCGTTCGAAATCTTCCGGAATCAGCGGATAGTTCGCGGCCTTCACGCCGTACTGCATCGCGAGATACAGGCTCGTCGGCGTCTTGCCGCTGCGCGACACGCCGACGAGGATCACGTCGGCTTCCGACAGGTTGCGGTTCGACTGGCCGTCGTCGTGTGCGAGCGAGAAGTTGATCGCCTCGATCCGAGTCTTGTATTCCTCGGTGTCCGCGTTCTGGTGGCCGCGGCCCATCGCGTGGCTCGACTTGAGCTCCAGTTCCTGCTCGAGCGGCTCGACGAAGCGCTGGAACATGTCGAGCACGAGCGCGTTCGAGCGTTTGACGATGTCGTTCGACTCGCTGTCGACAAGTGTCGTGAACACGATCGCGCGGCGGCCGTCGTGCACGGCGGCGTCGTTGATCTTCTCGACGGTCGCGTAGGCCTTGTCGGGCGAGTCGATGAACGGCACGCGCACGAGACGGAATTTCTGGTCGAACTGGGAGAGGATCGAGTGCGCGAAGGTTTCGGCAGTGATCCCGGTGCCGTCGGAGACGATGAATACGGTAGGCAGCATGAATCTGGGCGTCGAACGTGAAGGGCGGTTGCGCGGGGGGCTGGAGGTTCGCCTCCAGACGCAGTGACAAGGTCGCGCCACATCCGGCAGCCGGCACGGTAGAATAGCGGCAACCTGTTGGATAAGCAATTGCGGGGGCAGGGCGCGAACGGCGCCGTCGGCTTGCCCGCTCGACTCCAAAATTCCCGGCAAGTTCGGCGATTTGTCTGAATATATCGCCCTTCTGCCGGGATTTTTGCAAATCGGGTCGGAAGATTTCCGCCGATGCGATTGTTTATCTAACAGGTTGCGCAAGACGCGCCGCGCCTTTTTGCAAGCGCCCGCGTCCGAGCCCACTTGCGCAATCGAGTATTTTTTTCACACTTAGGGGCTTGTATGACTAACGCAGCAAACGTCGCAAAGGACCAGGCGTATGTAATTCCGTTCGAGCAGTTGCGGATGACCGATGTGGAGATCGTGGGCGGCAAGAATGCGTCGCTCGGCGAGATGATCAGCCAGCTTTCCGAGGCTGGCGTTCGCGTACCCACCGGTTTCGCCACGACCGCGCTCGCTTTCCGCGATTTCCTCACGCACAACGACCTGACCGATCGGATTGCCAAGCGTCTCGAGTCCCTCGACATCGACGACGTGAAGGCGCTCGCCGAAGCCGGTGCCGAAATCCGCAAGTGGATCGTCGACGCACCGATGCAGGCGCGCCTCGAGCAGGAAATCCGCGCGCAGTTCGAAGTCCTGAAGAACGGCTCGCCGAGCGAGCTGTCGTTTGCCGTGCGCTCGTCCGCGACCGCGGAAGACCTGCCGGACGCATCGTTCGCCGGCCAGCAGGAGTCGTACCTGAACGTCGTCGGCATCGAGGACGTGCTCGACCGCATGAAGCACGTGTTCGCGTCGCTGTACAACGATCGCGCGATCTCGTACCGCGTGCACAAGGGTTTCACGCACGCCGAGGTCGCCCTGTCGGCCGGCGTGCAGCGCATGGTCCGCTCGGACGTCGGCGCGGCCGGCGTGATGTTCACGATCGACACCGAATCGGGCTTCAAGGACGCCGTGTTCATCACGTCGAGCTATGGCCTGGGCGAAACCGTCGTGCAAGGCGCGGTGAACCCGGACGAGTTCTATGTGTTCAAGACGACGCTCGCGCAGGACAAGTACCCGATCATCCGCCGCTCGATCGGCTCGAAGCTGATCAAGATGGAATTCACGCAGCCGGGCGAGCCGGGCCGCGTGAAGACGGTCGACGTGCCGCACGAACAGCGCAACCGCTACTCGATCACCGACGAAGACGTGATCGAGCTGGCGAAGTACGCGGTCATCATCGAGAAGCACTACCAGCGTCCGATGGACATCGAGTGGGGCAAGGACGGCCGCGACGGCAAGATCTTCATCCTGCAGGCACGCCCGGAAACGGTGAAGAGCCAGGCGACCGGCAAGGCCGAGCAGCGCTTCAAGCTGAAGGGTCAGTCGCAGGTGCTGGCGACGGGCCGTGCGATCGGCCAGAAGATCGGCGCGGGCCCCGTGCGCGTGATCCAGGATCCGTCGGAAATGGAACGCGTGCAGCCGGGCGACGTGCTGGTTGCCGACATGACCGATCCGAACTGGGAGCCGGTGATGAAGCGCGCGGCTGCGATCGTCACGAACCGCGGCGGCCGGACCTGCCACGCGGCGATCATCGCGCGTGAGCTCGGCGTGCCGGCTGTGGTCGGCTGCGGCGACGCGACCGACATCCTGAAGGACGGCGCGCTCGTCACCGTGTCGTGCGCGGAAGGCGACGAAGGCAAGATCTACGACGGCCTGCTCGAGACGGAAGTCACGGAAGTGCAGCGCGGCGAACTGCCGGAAATCCCGGTCAAGATCATGATGAACGTCGGCAACCCGCAGCTCGCGTTCGACTTCTCGCAACTGCCGAACGGCGGTGTGGGCCTCGCGCGTCTCGAGTTCATCATCAACAACAACATCGGCGTTCACCCGAAGGCGATCCTCGAGTACCCGAACATCGACCAGGACCTGAAGAAGGCGGTCGAGAGCGTCGCGCGCGGTCACGCGTCGCCGCGTCAGTTCTACGTCGACAAGCTGACGGAAGGTGTCGCGACGATCGCCGCGGCGTTCTATCCGAAGCCCGTGATCGTGCGTCTGTCCGACTTCAAGTCGAACGAGTACAAGAAGCTGATCGGCGGTTCGCGCTACGAGCCGGATGAGGAAAACCCGATGCTGGGCTTCCGCGGCGCATCGCGCTACATCGCCGAAGACTTCGCGCCGGCGTTCGAGATGGAATGCCGTGCACTGAAGCGCGTGCGTGACGAGATGGGCCTGACCAACGTCGAGATCATGGTGCCGTTCGTGCGTACCGTGAAGCAGGCGGAGCGTGTGGTCGGCCTGCTCGAGAAGTTCGGCCTGAAGCGCGGCGAAAACGGCCTGCGCCTCGTGATGATGTGCGAAGTCCCGACCAACGCGATCCTCGCCGAAGAGTTCCTCGAACACTTCGACGGTTTCTCGATCGGCTCGAACGACCTCACGCAGCTCACGCTTGGCCTCGACCGCGACTCGGGCATGGAACTGCTGGCAGTCGACTTCGACGAACGCGATCCGGCTGTCAAGTTCCTGCTGAAGCGTGCGATCGATACCTGCCGCCGGATGGGCAAGTACGTCGGCATCTGCGGCCAGGGTCCGTCCGATCACCCGGACTTCGCGCAATGGCTGACCGACGAAGGCATCGTGTCGATCTCGCTGAACCCCGACACGATCATCGAAACGTGGCAGGCGCTGGCCAACCGGAAGTAACGGCCGGTAATGCATCTTCGGCGAAAGGGCGGCACCGCTACTCTTTCGATGAAGGCAAAATGCAAGGTTCATGCTATAAACACCCCGGTAGGCACCGGGGTGTTTTTGTTTGTCGGTACGCACCGGGCCGCTCCCAACGTGCCGACCGTCCTCTCGGGGGCGGCGAACGGGTCGATCCGGAGTCGTGCTTCGGCGCATAATCCGGGCCCATGCAACGCAGGTGCGCGTTGGGGACGTTTTTCTGGAGACCACAATGATGTCGGGGCATCTGTTCTGGTGGGTCGCGGTGGGCGTGCTGGTCGTGGCCGAGCTGCTGACGGGCACGTTCTACCTGCTGATGATCGCGCTCGGCTTTCTCGCGGGCGGGTTGCTGCAGCTGGCCGGTTTCGCGCCGCACGTGCAGTTCGGCGCGGCTGCCGCGGTCGCGATCATCGCGATGATCGTGCTGCGCCGTTCGGGGCTCGGCCGCAAGCAGAAGCGCGACACGTCGACGAATCCCGACGTCAATCTCGATATCGGCTCGACCGTCATGGTCGATGCGTGGCGTGACGGCCGCGCGCGCGTGCAGTATCGCGGTGCCGACTGGGACGTCGAGCTGGCGAACGGCGAGCGCGACGACGCGCGTGTGTATCAGGTGAGCGCCGTACGAGGCAACTGTCTCGTGGTCGTGGCGAAACCCGCGGGCTGATTGTCCGCTGATAAAACAAGGAGGGAACGCTTCATGGATTCGCTGATCATCTGGGTTGTCCTGCTCGTCATCGCGATCGTGATCGTGTCGAAGACGGTGAAGATCGTGCCGCAGCAACATGCGTGGGTGCTCGAGCGTTTCGGGCGCTATCACGCGACGCTGTCGCCCGGTCTCAATATCGTGCTGCCGTTCGTCGATCGCATCGCATACCGGCACGTGCTGAAGGAAATTCCGCTCGATGTGCCGAGCCAGATCTGTATCACGCGCGACAACACGCAGTTGCAGGTCGATGGCGTGCTGTATTTCCAGGTGATGGACCCGATGAAGGCGTCGTACGGGTCGAGCAACTTCGTGTTCGCGATCACGCAGCTGTCGCAGACGATGCTGCGCTCGGTGATCGGCAAGCTGGAGCTCGACAAGACCTTCGAGGAGCGCGACTTCATCAACCACAGCATCGTGTCGGCGCTCGACGACGCCGCCGCGAACTGGGGCGTGAAGGTGCTGCGCTACGAGATCAAGGACCTGACGCCGCCGAAGGAAATCCTGCACGCGATGCAGGCGCAGATCACCGCCGAGCGCGAAAAGCGCGCGCTGATCGCCGCCTCCGAAGGCCGCAAGCAGGAGCAGATCAACCTCGCGTCGGGCGCTCGCGAGGCGGCGATCCAGAAATCCGAGGGCGAGCGGCAGGCCGCGATCAACCAGGCGCAAGGCGAGGCCGCCGCGATTCTTGCCGTGGCCGAGGCGAACGCGCAGGCGATCCAGAAGATCGCGAACGCGATGCAGTCGCAGGGCGGGATGGACGCGGTGAACCTGAAGGTCGCCGAACAGTATGTCGGCGCGTTCGCGAATCTCGCGAAGCAGGGCAATACGCTGATCGTGCCGTCGAACCTGTCGGATCTCGGTTCCGCGGTCGCGTCGGCGCTGACGATCGTCAAGAGCGCGTCGCCGGCCGCGGGCGGAAAGGGCTGAGCCGGTGCGCCCGGTGCGCGGGTGGCCGCAGTATGCGGCGATCCGCGTGCGGCGAATCGTCGCGCAGCCGGGCGAGTTCGGCTGGGGCCCGTAGGGTGCCTTCGGCACGAATCGCCAGTCGAAACCACCGGCGTTGCGCGCCGAATGCCGCTGGCAGCCTCCGGGTGACCGGCGCGCACGATTCAGGAACCCAAAGCAACACGGCCCGCTTCGAGCGGGCCGTGTCGTTTGTGATGCGGGTTGCGCGCGTCAGGTGCCGGCGCGCATGATGCGTGCCTTTTCGCGTTCCCAGTCGCGTTTCTTCTCGGTTTCGCGCTTGTCGTGCAGCTTCTTGCCCTTCGCGAGCGCGATGTCGCACTTCACGCGACCGCCCTTGTAGTGGAAGTTCAGCGGCACAAGCGTGTAGCCGCGCTGCTCGACCTTGCCGATCAGTTTCTTGATCTCGTCGCGGTGCAGCAGCAGCTTGCGCGTGCGAACCGGGTCGGGCGTGATGTGTGTCGAGGCTTCGGGCAGCGGGCTGATGTGGGTGCCGATCAGGAAGATCTCGCCGCTCTTCACCACGACGTAGCCTTCCCTGATCTGGCCACGCCCGGCGCGCAGCGCCTTGACCTCCCAGCCCTCCAGCACGAGCCCCGCCTCGTAGCGTTCCTCGATGTGATAATCGAAGTGCGCTTTCCTGTTGTCGATGATGCTCATGAATGGATTGGGCCAACTCGTTTAAAATCACGATTTTAGCAAAGCGGGGCGAGAATCGCCCGGCTTGCGTTCCCACCTTCAGCGATGCCGCGCGATTTATGGCAGATGTCCAGAAAACCGTATTGATCCGTCACTCGGCGGAACAGATGTTCGACCTCGTCACCGACGTGGCCGACTACCCCAATTTCCTGCCCTGGTGCGGCGGCGTCGAGATTCGCCGTCAGGACGAGAGCGGGATGGAAGCGCGCATCGACATCAACTTCAAGGGCATCAAGCAGCATTTCGCGACGCGCAACACGCAGGAGCGCCCGACGCGGATCGACATGGAGTTCACGGACGGTCCGTTCAAGAAGTTCACGGGCACGTGGCGCTTCACGGCGCTGCGCGCCGATGCGTGCAAGATCGAATTCGCGCTGCATTACGAGTTTTCGAGCATTCTGCTTGAGAAGATCATCGGGCCCGTGTTCAGCCACATCGCGAACACGTTCGTCGATTCGTTCGTGAAGCGCGCGGACCAGCGCTACGGGAAGGGGTGACGCGATGCTGTCGATCGAAGTCTGTTATGCGCGGCCGGACCGCCAGACGCTGATTCCGCTGTCGCTGCCCGAAGGGGCGACCGTTCGCTCGGCGATCGACGCGAGCGGCGTGCTCGCGCTGCACCCGGAGATCGATCTCGCGCACGCGAAGACGGGCGTGTACGGCAAGCTCACGCCGCTCGATGCGCCGCTCGCCGACCACGACCGTGTCGAGATCTACCGCCCGCTGATCGTCGATCCGAAGCTCGCGCGACAGCGACGCGTCGACAAATCCCGCCGCGCCGGCTCCGTCGAGGGGCGCAAGTGGATGCACAAGGACGCGCGCTGACACGCTCGGTTTCGCGCCTTTCGTTCCGATTCGTCTGATCAAACGCCGCGGCGCTCAGTGGGCCGCGGCGTTTGCGTTTGCCGATGCGCTGCCCGGCGTATTGCCGCCGGCGGGCGTGTCGCCGTGCTGTCGTACCGACCCGTAGACGCCCGCGAGCAGCAGCACGAGCGCGGCGATTTCGAGCGCGTGCGGCATCCGCTGGTCGTACACGAACGCATAAAGCATCGCGAACACGGTTTCGAACACGATCAACTGGCCCGACAGCGTGAGAGGCAGCCGCTTCGACGCGGCATTCCACAGTCCGTTGCCGAGCCACGACGCGCCGATCGCGAGCACGAGGTTCAGCAGCCAGAACAGCTGCCAGCGTGAGGCCGGGACGGCCGCCTGCACCGTGCCGGCCGGCAGCGCGAGGATCGCGATCCAGCAGAGGCCGCCGATCAGGCCGGTCACGACGCCCCACAGCACCGACCACTCGTTGCCGCCGAAATGATGATGGCGCTGCAGGTAACGCGCGTTCGCGACCGCGTACCAGGTCCAGCTTGCAAGCGCGCCCGCCGCGCAAGCGATCCCTGCGAGCTTCTGGCCGAGCGTCGTCGCGTGCGCGGCCTCGGACGTGAACAGGTCGACGTTGATACAGACGATGCCCGCGATCACCAGCCCGAGCGGCGCGGCGAGCCGCCGCAGCGGCACGGCGCCGTGGTCGCCGAGGCCCGCGAGCGTGACGGTGACGGGCAGCACGCCGACGATCAGCGAGCTGGGCGCGATGCCGATCAGGTGCACGGCGCCGGACAGCAGCATGTAGTACGCGACGTTGCCGACGACGGCGAGCTTCACGAGGGCGACGAGATCCTCGCGCGTCAGCCGCGCGAGCAGCGACCGGGCGGCCGGCAGCGCGGCCGCGAGCGAGACGAGGCCGTACATCGTGTAGCGGCCGGCGCTCAGCAGCAGCGGGGAGAAATCGGTCAGCAGCCGCGGGACGAGAAACACCATGCCCCACATGGCACCGGCCAGGACACCATAAACCACACCGCGCTGCATCGACCGCTCCGAACAAATGACTGATGAGCGGGCATGTTAGCGACGCCGTCCCGACGGCGTCTTGTTCAATCCTGCACTCGGCGCGCGGCGGCGCGGCGACTGGCGGCGGCTCAGGCGTCTGCCGGATCGTGCGTGGCTCCCGCGCCGTCGCCCGACGTGCGCGCCTGCGAGTGCGCCGGCCGCCGCACGGCGCGCAGCTTGCCGCTGTTGCCGCCGCCGCAGTAGAAACGGTCGCGGCCGTCGGATTCGAGCCCCGACACGCCGACGCCGGGCGGCATGTCGACCTGTTCCAGCACCTGTCCCGTGCGCGGATCGATGTGCCGCAGCTCGCTCTGGTCGGCTTCCCAGGTGCCGTGCCACAGCTCGCCGTCGACCCACGTCACGCCGGTGACGAAGCGGTTCGACTCGATCGTGCGCAGCACGGCGCCGGATTCCGGATCGATCTGATGAATCTTGCGTTCGCGGTACTGGCCGACCCACAGCGTGCCTTCGGCCCATGCGAGCCCCGAGTCGGCGCCGCCACCGGGGGCCGGGATCGTCGCGAGTACGCGGCCCGATTCGGGATCGATCTTCTCGATGCGGTCCTCGACGATCTGGAACAGGTGGCGGCCGTCGAACGCGGTGCCCGCATGCGCGGCGACGTCGATCGAGCGAACGGTCGTGCCGCGTTCCGGATCGAGCGCATTCAGCTTGTCGCCGGATGCGTACCACACGTGCTGCCCGTCGAACGTGACGCCGTGCACGCCGTCGACGCCCGGAAACGGGCCGTATTCGCGAATGATGTCTGCGCTGGAGCGTTTCATGTTCGTCACCTCGTGGTTCGGTGAGGTCATCCTAATCTCCCGGCAGCGGCGCCGGGAGTAACAAGGTGGTCGCGAATCCGGGCAGCGGCGGTGTCAGCCAGCGGCGCGCGCGGCCGCGGCCGAGCGCCTGCACCTTGTCCGCTTCGGCGAGCGCGTCGAGCGCGCGTTGCACGGTGCGCTGGCTCGCGCCGAGTGCGAGCGCCAGCGCGGAGCTCGACCACGCCTCGCCGTCGGCGAGGAGCGCGAGCACGGCCGCGTGGCGATCGTCGACCGGGCGTGCGAGGACGACGGTCTCGCGCACGCCGAGCGGTTCGAGCGCGAAGCCGCGCGGCGTCGCGACGACGTTCGCGAGCGGCCGCAGCACCGCGCGCAACCGGCCGATCTCGACGCGCAGGCGCGCGCGATGCGATTCGTCCGCATGTTTCGCGCGGAACGCGGCGGCGACGAGCGCGTTTCTCGACACGTCGGCCGGCCATGCCTCGCCGAGCGCACGGGCGAGCACGAACAGCACGGGGCGCCGCGCGAGCGACACGGTCGTGCGGGCGTCGCGCACCGTGTGGCGGCACGCATCGACGACGAGCGCATTTGACGCGAACAGCGTTTCGACTTCGTCGAGCTGCACGAGTCGCGACGTGCCGCGCGCGATGAGTCGCGCGGCCGGTGCATCGAGCACGCGTGCCGCGGTGTCGACTTCGGCCGTCAGCGCGGCGATGCCGGCGTCGCGGGCGGCCGCGCGCGCACGGACGAGCGCGGCGCGGGCCACATGCGTGCGGATGCGGCGCATCGCGATGCCGGCAGCGATCAGCTCGTGGGCGGTACGCGACGCGGCCGGCAGCGGTGCGGGATCGAGGTTCGCGAGCATCCGTTCGGCATCGTCGACATGACCGATCAGCAGCAGCCGGCGCACGCCGAGATAACGTGCATGCGCGGCGTTCGCATGGTCGCCGTGCGCGTCGAGCGTCGCGCAGGCGGCATCGAGCGCGCGTGTCGGCCAGCGGAGATCGCGCGACGCTAGCGCGATCTCCGCTTCCGCAACGACGCAGCGCGCACGCGCCACGGCTTCCTTCGCGCCGAACGCGCGCGCGGCACTGCGCACGAGTACGCGCGCGCGCTCGAAATCGCCGAGCTGCGCCATCGCGATGCCCCGCAGCGCGAGCGCCGGCGCATCGTCGCGCAGCGCGACGCGGTTCAGCGCGCCGAGCGCGTCACCGGCCGCGAGCGCGCGCGCGGCTGCCGTGATCAGCGAATCCATTCGAATCCCGACACACTTGTCACTCCCTTCGGTCCGATGCCCGGCACTAATCTAGCACCACGCACACGGCCCCGTACGCCGTGCCTGAATACCCAACGGAAGGAGGCACCCGCAATGACGACCCATCTCACCGGAACACGCAACGAATGGCTGGCCGAGCGCAGGGCGCTGCTCGACGCGGAAAAGGCGCTGACGCGGCAAAGCGACGAACTCGCGCGGCGGCGCCAGGCACTGCCATGGGTGCGCGTCGACAAGACTTACCGGTTCGACACCGAAGACGGACAGGCGACGCTCGACGACCTGTTTCGCGGCCGTTCGCAACTGCTCGTCTATCACTTCATGTTCGGCCCCGACTACAAGGCCGGCTGCCCGTCGTGCTCGGCGCTTGCCGACGGCTTCGCCGGCTTTGCCGTGCACCTGGCGAACCACGACGTGACGCTCGCGGCCGTGTCGCGCGCACCGCTCGCGAAGCTGCTCGCCTACCGGCAGCGGATGGGGTGGACCTTTCCGTGGGCGTCGTCGGTCGGCAGCGATTTCAACTTCGACTTCAACGTGTCGTTCACCGAAACGCAGCAGCGCACGGGCGACGTCGAATACAACTACGCGCGGTCGGGCCATGCGATGGACATGGATCCGCCGCCGCCGGTGGTCGCGCAGTTCGCGGCGACCTGCGGCACCGACGCGGCCACGTATTCGCTCGACCGGCCAGGGATGAGCGCGTTCGTGCGCGAGGATGGCGTCGTCTATCACACGTACTCGACCTATGCGCGCGGGCTCGACGGGTTGTGGGGGATGTACCAGTGGCTCGATCGCGCGCCGCTCGGGCGTAACGAGGCGGGCGCCTGGTGGCGCCGCCATGACGAGTACGCGCGCGGCTGAGCGCGTGCCGGCGACGGACCGGAGCGTGCGATGACACAGCCGGCAGCCGGTGATACGGGCCCCGCTTCGCGGGCATTCGCGGTGGCGCTCCTGGCCGTGTTCGCCGTTGCCGCGACGGCGACGCTGGCGCAGCACGCGTCGATGGCCGCGATGGGCGGCGAACCGATGCCCGGCGGCTGGATGATCTCGGCGACCTGGCTGTGGCCGTGCGGCTGGGGCGCCGGCCGCGCGTTCGCGGCATTCGCCGCCATGTGGGGCGCGATGACGGTGACGATGATGCTGCCCGTGCTTGCGCCGACGCTCTGGCAGTACCGGCAGCACGTCGGTCCGCTGGCCGCGACGCGTTCGACCTGGCTCGTCGTCGTCGCGGGCGCCGGGTATTTCTCGGTATGGATGGCGTTCGGCGCGCTTGCATTTCCGGCCGGCGGCGCGCTGACGGCTGCCGCGGCGCGGCTGCCGGCACTGGCCCGCATGATGCCGTTCGCGGCCGGCGCGGTCGTGTCCGGCGCGGGCGTGCTGCAGTTCTCGGCGTGGAAGGCGCGGCGGCTGGCCTGCTGTCGGCACGCGGCGCCGCACGCGTGCGTGCCACGCGTGGATACGGGCGCCGCATGGCGGCACGGCGTGCGAGCGGCCATGCGTTGCAGCGCCTGTTGCGGGAACCTGATGGCGATCGCGCTGGCGGCCGGCGTGATGGATCTGCGCGTGATGGCCGCGGTGACGGTCGCGATCGCCGCCGAGCGCCTTGCACCGGCCGGCGGGCGTGTGGCGCGGATCGTCGGCGGCGTCGCGATCGGGGGCGGCATCGCGATGATCGCGCGTGCGGCCGGGCTGCTGTAAGACCGGGGAAGCGAGCCGTATTGCGGGCCGCTGCGGTGCGTCGCCGGCCCGTGTGCGACCGCGGCCGTCACCGCCGCGTGGCCCGGCCGCGACAGCCGCGCGTGCCGCGGCGCGGCCGTTTGCGCGAATGGCTCGATGCGGCGGTGAAACGAAAGGCGATCGAAAACGAACCGAACGGCGATCCGAACGATTCGGCCCCCGAACGCCTGGAAACGGCTAAGCCGTTGTTCGTGTTGTGAAAATTCGCAGCGCTTCGCGTATAATTCGCTTTTGCGCCCATAGGATTTGCCATGCGTCTGATCCAAAAAGCACTCACTTTCGATGACGTGCTCCTCGTTCCCGCCTTCTCCGACGTTCTGCCGCGCGACACCAGCCTCAAGACCAAGCTGACCCGCAACATCTCCCTGAACATGCCGCTCGTGTCCGCCGCCATGGATACGGTCACCGAAGGTCGCCTCGCGATCGCGATGGCGCAGCAGGGTGGTGTCGGTATCGTCCACAAGAACCTCACGCCGGCCGAACAGGCCCGCGAGGTCGCGAAGGTCAAGCGTTTCGAATCGGGCGTCGTCCGCGATCCGATCACGGTGCCGCCGCAAATGAAGGTGCGCGACGTGATCGCGCTGTCGCGCCAGCATGGCATCTCGGGTTTCCCGGTCGTCGAAGGCCCGCAGCTCGTCGGCATCGTCACGAACCGCGACCTGCGTTTCGAAACGCGCCTCGATGAGCCGGTCAAGTCGATCATGACGCCGCGCGAGCGTCTCGTCACGGTCAAGGAAGGCACGCCGCTCGCCGAAGCGAAGGCGCTGATGCACAGCCACCGCCTCGAGCGCGTGCTGGTCGTCAACGACGCGTTCGAACTGCGCGGCCTGATGACCGTCAAGGACATCACGAAGCAGACCGAGCACCCGGACGCGTGCAAGGACGAACACGGCAAGCTGCGCGCAGGCGCGGCGGTCGGCGTCGGTGCCGACAACGAAGAGCGCGTCGAACTGCTCGTGCAGGCCGGCGTCGACGTGATCGTCGTCGATACCGCGCACGGCCACAGCAAGGGCGTGCTCGAGCGCGTCCGCTGGGTCAAGCAGAACTTCCCGCACGTCGAAGTGATCGGCGGCAACATCGCGACGGCCGCCGCCGCGAAGGCGCTCGTCGAATACGGCGCGGACGCGGTCAAGGTCGGTATCGGCCCGGGCTCGATCTGCACGACGCGGATCGTCGCGGGTGTCGGCGTGCCGCAGATCAGCGCGATCGCGAACGTCGCGGACGCACTGAAGGGCACGGGCGTGCCGTGCATCGCCGACGGCGGCGTGCGCTTCTCGGGCGACGTGTCGAAGGCCCTCGCGGCCGGCGCGAACGCGGTGATGATGGGCAGCATGTTCGCGGGCACCGAAGAGGCACCGGGCGACGTGTTCCTGTACCAGGGCCGCCAGTACAAGTCGTACCGCGGCATGGGTTCGGTCGGTGCGATGAAGGACGGCGCGGCGGACCGCTACTTCCAGGACAACTCGGCGAACATCGACAAGCTCGTGCCGGAAGGCATCGAAGGCCGCGTCGCCTACAAGGGCTCGGTCAACGCGATCCTGTTCCAGCTGGTCGGCGGTGTGCGCGCCAGCATGGGCTACTGCGGTTGCCGTTCGATCGACGAGCTGCACGACAAGGCCGAATTCGTCCAGATCACCGCGGCGGGCATGCGCGAGTCGCACGTGCACGACGTGCAGATCACGAAGGAAGCGCCGAACTACCACGTGGACTGATCGCCGATGAAACCGCTGCTGCGAGCCGTGCTGATCATCGATGCCGTACTGCTGCTGGCGTTCGGCGTGCTGTTCGTGCTGACGCCCTGGCAGGCGCTCTTCAACGCGCTGCAGCTTGCGAACATCCAGCCGGCGATGCTCGGCCAGGCGTTCGGCATCGCGTTGCTCGGGCTCGCGTGGCTCGCGTTTCATGCGGCGTTCAACGGCGACCTCACGGCGCCCGTCGCGCGCTCGGTCGGCCACGTGTACTGGCTGACCGGCGTACTCACGATCGTCTGGTCGATCGGCACCGGCAGCGGTCCCGCGCTCGCGGCGGCCGGCAGGGTGCTGTCGGCCGTGGCCGGTGTCGCGCTGATCGTGCTCGGCCTCGGCGGCGTGCGGCTCGCATCGGCCGTGCGCCGGCGCGAGAAAGCGCAGGCGCTCGAGGCGCGCGCGCCGGCGCAGCGTCCGGCCGAGCCGGCGGTGGCGCCGGCGTCCTCGTCCGCACCGCAGCGTGTCGAACCGGTCGTCAGCCGTCCCGCGGCGCCCGCAGCACCGTCATCGGCCGCATCCAGTCCATCGTCAGGCTCGGGCACCGTCGCACTCGACGAGCGCTCGCCGACGCAGGACTGACCGGCCATGCGTCGTGCGTGCCGCCTGCCGCCCGACGCCGCTGTCCATGCTATTGACGCAGCGCTCGATGCGCTGCTTTTCTTTTTCTCTTCATCCCGTCCGCAGCCATGCACGACAAAATCCTGATTCTCGACTTCGGTTCGCAAGTCACCCAACTGATTGCGCGACGCGTGCGTGAAGCACACGTCTACTGCGAAATCCATCCGAACGATGTGTCCGACGACTTCGTCCGCGAGTTCGCGCCGAAGGCGGTGATCCTGTCGGGCAGCCACGCGAGCACGTACGAAGACCATCAGCTGCGCGCGCCGCAGGCCGTATGGGATCTCGGCGTGCCGGTGCTAGGCATCTGCTACGGCATGCAGACGATGGCCGTGCAGCTCGGCGGCAAGGTCGAGTGGAGCGACCATCGCGAATTCGGCTATGCGGAAATGCGTGCGCACGGCCATACGCGCCTGCTCGACGGCATCGAGGATTTCACGACGGCCGAAGGCCACGGGATGCTGAAGGTCTGGATGAGCCACGGCGACAAGGTTGCCGAGCTGCCGTCGGGCTTCCAGCTGATGGCGTCGACGCCGAGCTGCCCGATCGCCGGCATGGCCGACGAAGCGCGCGGCTACTACGCGGTGCAGTTCCACCCGGAAGTCACGCACACGGTGAAGGGCCGCCAGATCATCGAGCGTTTCGTGCTGCAGATCGCCGGCGCGAAGCCCGACTGGATCATGAGCAACCACATCGAGGAAGCCGTCGCGAAGATTCGCGAGCAGGTGGGCGACGAGGAAGTGATTCTCGGCCTGTCGGGCGGCGTCGATTCGAGCGTCGCGGCCGCGCTGATTCATCGCGCGATCGGCGACCAGCTGACCTGCGTGTTCGTCGACCACGGCCTGCTGCGCCTGAACGAAGGCAAGATGGTGCTCGACATGTTCGAGGGCCGTCTGCATGCGAAGGTCGTGCACGTCGACGCGGCTGACCAGTTCCTCGGCCACCTGGCCGGCGTGACCGATCCGGAAGCGAAGCGCAAGATCATCGGCCGCGAGTTCGTCGAGGTGTTCCAGGCCGAGGCGAAGAAGCTGTCGAAGGCGAAGTGGCTCGCGCAGGGCACGATCTATCCGGACGTGGTCGAATCGGGCGGCACGAAGACGAAGAAGGCGACGACGATCAAGAGTCACCACAACGTCGGCGGCCTGCCGGAAACGCTCGGCCTGAAGCTGCTCGAGCCGCTGCGCGACCTGTTCAAGGACGAAGTGCGCGAACTGGGCGTGGCGCTCGGCCTGCCGCCGGAGATGGTGTACCGCCATCCGTTCCCGGGCCCGGGCCTCGGCGTGCGGATCCTCGGCGAAGTGAAGCGCGAGTTTGCAGACCTGCTGCGCCGCGCGGACGCGATCTTCATCGAAGAGCTGCGCAACACGACCGCGACCGCGCAGGATGCGGCTGCCGGCCTGTGCGGCGACGCCGATGTCGGCAAGAGCTGGTACGACCTGACGAGCCAGGCGTTTGCGGTGTTCCTGCCGGTGAAGTCGGTCGGTGTGATGGGCGATGGCCGCACGTACGACTACGTGACGTCGCTGCGCGCGGTGCAGACGACCGACTTCATGACCGCACACTGGGCGCACCTGCCGTACGCGCTGCTCGGCCGCGCGTCGAACCGGATCATCAACGAGGTGCGCGGGATCAACCGGGTCGTGTACGACATCTCGGGGAAACCGCCGGCGACGATCGAGTGGGAGTGAGTGGTGAGTTGAGACTGGTGTCGTCCCAAGTCTAAAGAGCAGCAGACGATATATAAGCCCGCGTAAATGCGGGCTTTTTCTTTTCCAGGCGGCATGACTGAATGCTTGTCGCCGCTAGCAATCCGGCCGATGCAACGTTTGCAACGCCTGAGTTGCAGAAAATGATGGCAAGATGATTCCCCCATTGAGAAATAACGGCATTTGATAGTCGGCGAGAGGACGAATTCGGATGCCGTTCGCGAACGAATAGGGGATGTATGGTTTCTATCCAAGTGGGTGGCGAGGACAAGACCGCGGAGATCACCAACTGGTCGATCTGGAGTGATAAGAGCGAAGGCCTGCAACTGAGGTGCTCCTACTTAAAGAAGGGGAGGGCCATACACCCGCTCAGTGACTGCCGCATCTCCCCCGTTCGTGAACTGGGAGAGATGTTGCTGACCAAGCCCGGCAGCGTGATCGTCAGGCCCGTTGTCAAGGCAACCATCTATGGCGAGCGGTATGCCGTCGTGTTCCATCCAGGCTCTGATCAGCCCTATATCCATAAGATGGACGGCATCGGCCTCATCGCGCCGACGGCGATGAAGGAGGCGCCGATCTTCCACTATTTCGCGGCCGTGGCGAATGCCCAAATGGATCGCGCGGTGTCGGATAGTGACCGTGAGATCGCCGCCAATGTGGTCCGCCAACTGGAAAAACTGCCCGCCAGCGCAGACACCGCCTTGCATGCCTATTGCACTGCACGGAACGGAGTGCTGGCAGCGGGCAAAGGCTTGATTTATCCATTCGGGGTAAACGAGAGCCAGCTTGCGGCGGTCGAGCGGGCCTTCAGCGCGCAGGTGAGTGTGATCGAAGGTCCGCCGGGAACCGGCAAGACCCAAACCATCCTCAACATCATCGCCAATATTCTGCTGCGCGGGCAGACGGTGGCGGTGTTATCCAACAACAATGCGGCCGTCGAAAACGTCTACGAGAAGCTGGAGAAATACAGCCTCGGTCATCTGGTCGCCAAACTCGGCAACCAGAACAACCGCAAGGATTTCTTCGCCGGCCTGCCGCCTTTGCCATCGAGCGAGCCGGAGCCTGCACCGACTCTAGACGAGATTCAGGCCCTGCTGGCCCGTTTGAAGCAGCACTTGCGCGATCACAATCGGGCGGCGCAACTGCAGGTCGAACTCGATGAGCTGATCGTCGAGCGGCGCCACCTGCAGCAGTGGCAGGCAGACAGTGGAGTGCAGGCCGCCGCCTCGCTCGAAAAGTACGGACTGTCGCCGCGCAAGAGCGTGGACCTGATGGCCTACCTTGCTCATCTCGGCGAGCAGCGCATCCGCCTCAAGGATCGCATCGAGCTGCTGCTCAACTTCAAGATTTTTCGTGCCGCGCCCTTCGTCCAGGGGGACGCGCGCCTGTCTGTTTTCCATGCCCTGCAAATGCACTACTACGACAAGGCGTTGCAAGACAAGGAAGCTGAACTGCAGGCGTGCCGAGCATCGCTGGAACGCGGGAATTTCACCGTCTTGCTGGAGGAATTGAAGACGGCGTCGATGCGTCATCTCAAGCAGCACTTGCATGGGTTGCCCCAGATTACAGAGAGCTTCGATGCCAAGACTTACCGCAAGAAGTTCGATGATTTCGTGCAGCGTTTCCCGATCCTGGGCAGTGGCACGCATTCCATCGTCAATTCGATCCCGCCGGGAGCGATCCTCGATTACGTGATCATCGACGAGGCATCGTTACAGGGCATAGTGCCGGGCATTCTTGCGCTTGGCTGCGCGAAGAACCTGATCGTGGTCGGCGACAACCGCCAGTTGGCGCATATTCCCGTGAAGCTGGGCCTGCAGGCGCCCGCCGACGCCTACGATTGCGAGCGCTACAGCTTGCTCGATTCGTGCATCGGCGTGTTCAAGGAGGCATTGCCCAGAACCCTGCTGAAGGAGCATTACCGCTGCCATCCCAGGATCATTCAGTTCTGCAATCAGCAGTTTTACGACAACTTGCTGGTGCCCATGACCGAGGACAAGGGCGAGGCGCCACTGCGTCTCGTGGTGACCGCCAAGGGCAACCACACCCGCCAGAACACCAACCTGCGGGAGCTGGACTCCCTGCTCAAGCTGCTCGACGAAGAGGGCGAGCCGGTCGGACTGGACGGCGACGGCCGTGGTTTCATCGCGCCGTTTCGCGCACAGGTCAACCTCTCTGATTCGCGCCTGCCGGCGTCTTTCGTCAAAGACACCGTTCACAAGTTCCAGGGTCGGGAGTGCGACGAGATCGTCTTTTCTACCGTGCTGGACAAGAAAAGCTACAACCAGGCGCGCAAACGCCTGGATTTCGTCGATGACCCGCGCATGATCAACGTAGCGGTGTCGCGGGCCAAGCACCGCTTCACCCTGGTGACGGGCGATGATGTGTTTACTGGCAGCAACGGTCATATCGCAGCCTTGATACGCTATGTGGCGTATTACGCGCAAGACGAGCAGATCGTGCGTGCTCCCGTGGTATCGGCCTTTGACCTGCTGTACCGCGAGTTTGACCAGTCCCTGGCGCGCTTGAACGCCCGCTTGCGGTCCGAGGATTCACGCTACAGATCCGAGCAGATCGCGGCTCAACTGCTGCGCGAGGCACTGTCCGATCCGTCCTGCCGGGCGTTGATGTATCACGGCCAAGTCAAGCTGGATCAAATCGCATCACCAAGCACCCCGGATTTGACTCAACGCGAGCGGGTCTTCATGGCGCGTGCCAGTTGCGATTTCGTGATCTATTTCAAGGTGGGTAAGACCCCGCTGGGGGTGATCGAAGTCGATGGTGGGTCCCACGACCGGCCCGATCAGGCGGCGCGGGACGCGCTGAAGAACGGCATTCTGGCGAAAAGCGGCATTCCCATCCTGCGTCTGCGTACTGTCGAGAGTCGCATCGAAGAGAGAATCGTCGACTTTATCGCCCAGTGGGCGAGCCCGGCGCTCGACGCGTAAGGCGGCGTCGGAGCGCTCTGTTCCATTGCTTCCTCTGGAACGCCGAATTCGTGTCTTCGCAGGGGGCGCTTGTCAGCGCCGTTCCGGCGCGACCCTCACACATTCGAATTTGCATCGACGCCGATGCGATAGTGCGATCGCAGCGCATCGATCAGTTGCTGCAGCGATGCATCGTGCGCGTCGGGCATGTATGCGATCGCCACTTCGATCCGCAAGTCTGTCTGCTCCCGCAGCTCGCGATAGATCACACCGTCACGCGCAATCGATTTCAGCGATGACGGAATCAGCGCAACGCCTTGACCCTCGGCGATCAGGCTGAGGAGCACGTGGTGATCGGTCGGCTCCGCGATGCGCCGAGGATGGAAGCCGCGGGTCCGGAAGAGTTTCTCAAAGTGATCGTAATAGCTCGGATTGATCCGTCGTTGCGGCCAGAACAGCGGGTCGCCGGCCAGTTCCAGCAGGGAAATGCGCCGTCGTTTGCGCAATGCATGGCCTTCCGGCAGTGCGGCTACGAGCGGGTCGTCGAACAGCCGTTCGACGCGAAGGCCGTCCGTTGCAGACGGCAAGCCGATCAGCGCGGCGTCGAGTAACCCGCCACGGAGGTCGCGGGTGGAATCCTGCGAGTATTGCCGCTTTTGAATCAACCGGAGTGCCGGGTCGCGCCTCTTGAGCGCCGGTTCGATCCACGCAAACAGCGCGGGATCCAGCACCGTGGTGATACCGAGCCTGAGCTCGCGATTGCCCAGCGCGATGTGCTGTCCGATTCGCTTGAAGGTCGCGTCGGCTACCGCGAGAAGATTGCGGGCTTCGGTCAGTAGATAGGTGCCTTCGGAGGTCAGTCTTACGCCGCCGCGATCGCGTTCGAACAGTCTCGCACCGATGATTTCCTCGAGCGCCTGAATCTGTCTCGTCAACGGCGGTTGTGTAATGAACAGACGCTCCGCCGCACGCCGAAAGCTCAGCTCCTCGGCCACGGCGATGAAGTATCGCAGTTGCCAGAGTTCGATGGTTGACTGCATTGGGGGAAGCTCCGCATGGTCCTTGTGATACTGAAAAGGTATCACGCCAAAGGAATTAGCGCACCGCCGGCGATGTCGTTATCGTTCGCACAACGAGCTGCAACAACGCGACTCGACTTTGCGAGGGAATCATGCAAGACGCTCAATCGACTCTGGCACTGGGTCACCAATACTTGATGGCCGTCGAACAAAAAGAACAGCCCTCGATCAGCGAGGCTTTGAAGGACATTGCGCCGGACCTGGCGCGTATGGCGATCAGCTTCGCGTATGGAGAAATCTATTCGCGACCTGCACTCGATCTGCGGCAGCGACAATTCGTGACGGTTGCCGCGCTTGCAGCGATGGGGGGCGCCGAGCCGCAGCTTCGCTTCCATATCGCGGGTGCGTTGAACGTTGGCTGTTCGCCGCGCGAAATCGTGGAACTGATGATTCACCTTGTCGTCTATGCCGGTTTTCCGGCTGCGGTCAACGGCGTGTCGGCTGCGAGAGACGTGTTCCGCGAGAAGGGTGTCGATGCTGCGCCGGTCTCGGTGTCGCCGAGCACGACGCGTTACGACGATGGCGTGGCGGGGCTGAGGGCCGTCGATGGTGCGGTTGGTGAACGGGTGGTCGAATCGTTGAACGAGATTGCCCCCGATCTCGGCCGCTTCGTGATCGAATTCGTCTTCGGCGAAGTGTACTCGCGGACCGGTATCGATCTCGTCCTGCGAGAACTGATTACGGTGGCGGCGCTGTCAGCGATGGGCTCGGCCACGCCGCAACTGAAGGTTCACATGCATGGTTTTCTCAACGTTGGCGGCACGCGTGAGGAACTCGTGGAGGTGGTCACGCAGATTGCCGCTTATGCCGGATTCCCGAGGGCAATCAATGCGGCGCTCGCGGCAAAGGACGTGCTGCGAGACCGGGATCACGGCGCACATTGATGTTGACGGGCGGCATGCGTCCGCTGCCTCAGCCACTGACCTCAGGACTGCAGAACAGTCAGGTCGGGAAAATCGATCGGCGGCGGAAACACGTCGACATCCGCCGGCCGCGCAAACAGGGTAGCGTGTTCGTCCGGCACCGCCGCGACGAAATCCGATGTTGCAACCGGGCTCGGCTTCCATCGCCAACTCGCACTCCGCGCAGTTGGCGATCTTGTCTTGACGCTTGCAATCAGGCGTTAATCGTACAGAGCCAGATACTGATGAAGGGACTGAATAGCGGCAGCGCCTTCTCCGACAGCGGCCGCAACCCGCTTGACCGAGCCGCTGCGAACGTCGCCTACTGCGAAGATGCCAGGTCGGCTCGTCTCCAGAAAATGAGGAGGGCGGTCTGACGGCCATCTGTCGATGGCATCGGGGCCAGTGAGCACAAAGCCGTTCCTGTCCAGCGCAACACAATCGCCGAGCCACCCCGTATTGGGTTGTGCGCCAAGAAACAGGAAGACGTGCCGGAACGGCTTCGCTTCGATATGCCCCTGCCTGTCCCATACGACAGATTCAAGTTGTGTCTCGCCTTGCAACTCGACGATCTGCGTCCGTACATGAACGGTGATGTTCGCAGCGGCGTCAATCCGCCTGATCAAATAGTTCGACATGCTCGCTTTGAGTCCGTCGCCGCGAATCACGATGTGGACGTGACGCGCAAATCCGGCGAGGAAAACCGCTGCCTGGCCGGCCGAATTTCCGCCGCCGACGATAATCAACTCCTCATTGGCACAGAACGCGGCTTCCATGAACGTTGCGCTGTAATAGACTCCACGCCCCGCAAACTCCTCGAGACGGGCCAGCGACGGTTGTCGATAGCGAGCGCCGGTCGCGATGACGACGGCACGGGCATACACGTGCTCGTCGCAATCAAGACGAAGGTGAAAGGGCGGTGCCCCGTGGCATTCGATGCCGAGTGCTTCGATCGGTACACCGACCTCGGCACCGAATTTGCGACATTGAGACAAGCCGCGGCCGGCAAGCGCTTGTCCGGAAATACCTGTCGGGAATCCGAAATAATTTTCAATCTTCGAACTGGTACCCGCCTGGCCACCCGGGGCCTTGGCGTCGAGAACCGCGACTCTCAACCCTTCGGAGGCCGCATAGACTGCGGCCGCAAGACCTGCCGGTCCTGCGCCGACCACGACCACGTCGAACCGTTCGCCATTCAACCTGTCGGGGCTCAGGCCGATCGCATCCGCCACGGCCCGGTTGGTCGGGCGCCTTAGCGTGTTGCCTTGAGACGTGATGAGCACCGGTATGTCAGCGTCCGTTGCGCCATAACGCGCAAGGAGTACCTTTGCTTCCTCATGCTCATCAAGATCGAAGTAGGCTGAAGGCTGGCCGTTGCGGCTCAGGAAATGCCGCAAACCGAAGGTGGCGGCAGAGGCGGAGCTGCCGATGACCAGAACACCCGCATTCTGATCCTGAATGAACGCGACGCGCCGCAGGATATACGCACGCATGATCGTTTCGCTCAGCTCCGCTTCCGAAATGACGAGCGCACGTAGCGACTCCTCTTCGATAACGATGACTTCGCAATCACTGGTGGCACGCGCTGTCGCCACCGCAGCGCGGCCGGCGAGGGTTCCGACCTCGCCGGTGAAGCTGCCGGGGCCGTGAGTGCCGAGCACATGGAGACTGTCTCCAGAGCCTCGCGTCGCCTCGATCGTCCCGGAGAGGATGGCGAACATCGGAATGTGCCGATCGCCTTCGGAGAACAGCACATCGCCCGCTTTCAGTGTGCGTCGTTCACCGTATCGCTCCAGCAGCGCGAACTGCCTTTCATTCAGCCTTGGAAAAATCTGATGGTGACGGCTGCCGCCTGCCACCAGTTCTTCGACCTTGCCTGACGATTTGTCGCTCATGGCGGTGTTCCGAATGGGAGGGCGCACGTTGCGACCCTGGTGAGCCGGTTGTCGAATATCGAGGCGGCGCGAACAATCGGAAAGACCGGGAAAGACGCCGGGCCGCAATATCAGCGCAGATTGTGCGCCTGACTTCCGCGAGCAGTAAAGGGTACGAAAAAAGGTGATTCGCCTGGCGCCGTTGTCGGCTGTTCACGGCGCGAACGTACCGCGTGCTGGACCCCGGGCGTGCCGCAGCGTATTCACGTCACGTTTCGTTCGCGCGATAGCTGGTCAAAAGGCTATGCAGCCGTTGACTGAGCGCCGGCGTTTCTTCGACAGGGGTAAAAGCGTCGTGTGTCGCCGTGTGGATCGCCTCGAGCACGATGTCGGGCCCGCCCGCGCGGTCACGCGTGACGATTGCCGCGGTCTTCGGACTGCGCAATGCATCGTATGCGCGCAGGCCGTCGACGATGCCGGCGCGGTCGATGCACGCCGCGAGCGCAGCGGCGTCGAGGATCGCTTGTCCCGCACCGTTCGATCCGACGGGATACATCGGATGAGCCGCATCGCCCAGCAGCGTGACGCGACGGTCGCTCCACCGCGGCAGCGGATCGCGGTCCGTCATCGGCATCCTCAGGACCTGCGTCGCATTCAGGATGAGCGATCGCACGTCGAGCCAATCGAATTTCCATGAGAAGAATACGTCCGGCACCGAGGTGGGCTCGATGACGGCGTGTCGTTCCGCGGTCGCGGTCGTGTCGCGCAACTCGAGTACCCAGTTCGCGACGATCTCGTCGGGCGTGTCAGGGTCACGGACGGGATAGGCGACCAGTTTGCCGGTCTCGATCCGGCCGCAACGTAGCATCGTTTGCTGGTCGAGGAGGGGGAAGCGCGTCGTGATGCCGCGCCACATGACGATCCCCGAATGCCGGAGCGGCGCGGCAACAGGATGGAGCTGCCGGCAGACCGCGGAATGTATGCCGTCGCAACCGACCAGCATGTCGCCGCACGCGGCGGTGTCGCGGCAGTCGAAATACGCGCGTGCTTCACGCGTGTCCTGTTCGAATCGAACCAGCCGGTGTCCGAACCGGACGGCATCGGCCCCCAGTCGCTGGCGAACCGCATTCAGGAGAATGCGCAATAACGCCTCACGGTGGATCGAATACTGCGGGAATTCGGCGCCGCTTGCGAAGCCCAGCGGTTCGCTCAACAGAATCTGGCCGACCGAACTCGCGTATACCGACGAGCGAGGCAGCATGGCCGCCTTGCCCAGTTCGGATGCGAGCCCGAGCCGGTGAAGCACGCGCGATGCGTAGGGCAGGATGTTGAGGCCGACGCCCGCGGCGTGCACGTCGGATGTCGCCTCGAATACCTGGCACGCGTACCCGCACGCATGAAGCTCGAGGGCGAGCGCGAGTCCGCCGATACCTGCGCCGATGACAATGACGGCTGGCATGTGCGATGTGTATCCGGTTCGACAGTCCGATGACCGTGTTCCGAGCGCGGTGCCCGATCACCTTGCCGGCACCGGCGTGCGGACGCATTCCGGGTGCACGATCTCGACGACTTGCTGGACCAACGCTTCGAGGGGTGCGCGTCCGTCGATGCGCAGCTGCGGGACATCGTCGGCGAGGTGCAGCATGGTGGACCTGACCAAACGCTGAAACGGGACGAAATCGGCCGGTCGGCCATTGCATTCGAAGAAGTTCATCTCCTTTTTCCGTTGATGCGCGATTTCGATCGGCGTATCGAGGAACAGCACCGCCTCGGGTTTCGGAAGCGATTGGCACACCGAATAGAGGAATGGCGAAGCCATATCCAGGAGCTTCATCTTGGCCGCGAACTTGTACCAGTACGAATCCACGATGACCGGTCGGTGCATCGCCAAGGCGGGACCGATGATCATGTCGTACTCGAGTGCGGCGAGGTAGCAGAACTGCGCAGCGCGCGAATGGGGGCCCAGGCGTCGCAACGTCTCCGGCGGATCCAGATCCGGCAGCAGATCGGGAAACATCGTGACCGACGAAAACTGCTTCCAGTGCGCGATCGTGATGTCGGGATAACGATCGGCAATGGCATTCAGAAGTGTCGTCTTGCCGCTGGCGTCCACGCCCAGGAGGCAAAAGAACTGGCCGGTTTCAAGCATTCGATCCCTCGCTGCGAAGAATGGCCCTACGGTTTCGACATCGGCGGCGGCTGAATCTTGCGCGCGATTCCGTGCAACACATAACCGACTGCATTCGGCTGCGCTTCCATGATCTGCGGCGGCTTTTGCTTGTGCCAGACGGTTTCCGGCCTGCTTTGCAGAATGACCAGGTCATCGGGACGAGACCGATGGCGGTCGCTTGCCCATTCGATGTCCTGCGGAACGCCGAAGTGCTGTTCGATCCGCTTCGCGATGCGCGCCAGCGCGACGATCTCGTCCGTGTCGAGACAGGCCGTGTGTCGTTTGTCGGCATGAACCGGCACGCGACAGACCCGATCCTTTTCATGATCGATTGTGTATTCGACTTGCTTCGAAGACAGGTGCCGTTCGATGACTTCCAGCGTGACCTTGTCGACCACGTAGCGATCGGGTGTGGCCTCTCCCGTGACGACACTTTCTCCCAGGCCCCAGTTGGCTTCGATCACGATCTTCGAGCGATCACCGTTGGCGGGATTCAGCGTGAAAAGGACGCCGGCCGATCGGGCGTCGACCATTTTCTGGATGCCGACACCGATCAACGCGTTTTCGTGCGGAAAGCGCACCTTCTGCCGGTAGGCGATGGCCTGAGGCGTGAAGAGGCTGGACCAGCATTTCCGGATCCTGCCCAGCACGTTGTCGGCGCCGCGTACCCACAGGTAGGTCTCCTGCTGTCCGGCAAAGCTGCTGTGCGCGAGGCATTCGGCAGTGGCGCTCGAGCGTACGGCGACAGGAAGATTGGCGACCCCGAAGTCGCTGGACAGCCTTGCATAAGCGTCGGAAATCGCGACCTCGAACGCTCGCGGAATCTCGATGGATTCGATCAGCTGTCGTATCGCGCGGCTCGTATTCGTCAACGATGCGAGATCGTCGACGACGACGCGGGCCAGCAACCTGTCGAGCGCTTGCCTCGCGGGTTGATCGAGAAACGCCGCGTACACGTCGGTCGCGACGGCGAAACCCGCCGGAACCGGAAAGGCGGCGCGCGTCAGTTCGCCCAGCCTCGCATTTTTTCCGCCCACATGAGCGAGCAGCGCGAGGCTGCATTCGGAGAGCGGGCGGATCCATGCCCCCGCGTCGTTCGACGGCGATGTCATGACAGGATCTGCACGGTTCCCGCATCGCCGTTGACGCGAATGCGCTGTCCCGTCTTGATCAGCCGGGTCCCGAATCCGGTGCCGACGACCGCCGGCAAACCATACTCGCGCGACACGATGGCGGCATGGCACATCACGCCGCCGACGTCCGACACGGTGGCCTTGATCCGGCTGAAGACGGGGGCCCAACTGGGCGAGGTGACCGGGCACACGAGAATCTCGCCGGGCTGGACTTCGTTGAGCTGTTCGGTGCGATTGATGACGCGTACGGGCCCCTCCACGATGCCGGGCGACGCCGCGCAGCCCTTCAGCTCCCGCTGCTCGCCGTCGGCGGACTCGATCCCGAGCCAGTTGATGACGGTCTCCTGAGTGATGCCCCAGAGCATGATCATGAGCGGGTCCGTGATCGATTCGGGCGGCGTTCCCAGTGCGGGCGGCGGGGACGACTGACGAAACCGCTGGTAGATCTCGCGGCGCTGCGCGATCTCGTCGGGCCAGATGCGCGGCCCTCTTGCGTCGGCACCGACCGACCATGCGGTGATCAGGTCGTAAAGCGCCGCCTGAATTTCGTATCGGTTCAGAAAGAAGATGTCGTCCGTCGATGCGATGAAGCCGTGCTGAACGAGGATCTTTCCGAACTCGCGCATCTTTTGCCAGAAGACGGTGTGGTGCCAATGTTCGACGAAGAAGTTGTGGTTCTCGACGTACGGATACACCGTTCGGGCCAGGTTCAGCAGATCCGCGAACACCTTCGCGTCCTCGTCGTTTTTCACGAGCTGCGCATATTCGGTCGTGATGCGGTCGCGTTCGCTGCGAATGGCGTCGAGGGGGCGTTCGATGGTCTCGCCTTGTTCGAGCTTCTCGACATAGCTGCGCAGCGCGACGAACGGAAAGGAAAGGTCGTCGATCCAGCTGCGATCGTGATGATAGAAACCCGTGCCGGTGGAGAAATGGAACCAGGGCTGCTTCGCTTGTTCCAGCGCGCTGCACCATTGCCTGCCATTCTCCGTCTCCTGCAGGTCGGCGAGTATCTGCGACGGCGGCGCGATTTGCTTGACGACGGGTGCGATGTCGAGCGCGATGGCAAGGTGCGCGAGCTTCCTCAATTCGTCGTCCGGACGGAAGAGCAGGACGTCGATCCCGGACACCATCTGTGCGACGCTCTGGTCGGAAATGCCCGGAAAGGCCTGCTTGCAGAATTCCAGAAAGGTCAGGTAGGCGGCGTAGCCGAGATTCAGCATCTCGAAATGGTATTGCCAGACCTTGAGCAGGTTCTCGATGGTGCGGTTGTAGGCTTCGAGCAGATGGTAGCCCGAGGCCACGCCTTGGCCTTCGGTGACGACGGCCTCCGCTTCGAGCTCGGGCAGATCGCGGATCTCGATCGCTGCGAGCGCTTCGATATGGGCGCGGGTCTTGCGCAGCCACTGCTCATAGAGTTCGTCCCAGTGCTCGAAGTAATATCCGGCGCGCCGGGTGAAATGTTCGGTGCGTTGCGCGATCAATGCTGGGTCGGTGACCGCGGTCGGACTCAGATACAGGTATCCGTTCACGATGCGCTGGTCGATACCGAGCGCGGACGGCATCACGAAGACACGCGTGTTGTACTGCGATAACGCGACCCAGATGGCTTCGCAGATGATCGCGTCGAACGGGTACAGCGGCTCGGCATGATGTATCCGGTCCGCAAACCAGAATCGGCTTTCCTCGGAGGTCCGGCGTTCTTCACTGAAGACGTGATAGTACGGATAGAGCCGCTGCCAGCCTTCGCATCCCGGTGGCACCGCGACTTCGAACGGACTCGGGAATTTCCCGCGCGACGAACGGTTCATGATCGATCCTTGGTTCGCGTTGCCAGGTGAGGGCAACGGGCAGCCATCCCGTTACCGTGCGGATCAGGTCGCAGCAGTCAGGCCCGCGTCGCCGAGCGCGTGCAGCACGCGATCGATCATCCCTGCCGTTTCGCTGCTCATCGTCCCGCACACGTGCGCTTGCGCTTCGTCGGCGGTCGTGACGCCGTCGCACAGGAAGACGAGCGCGGCTTCCTGTGCGGACAGGGTCACGACCGTGCCGAATTCATTCAGTCGTGCAAACTTCATGGCGTCGTCCGAAAACGAGAAATCGACGTCGAACTCGAGGGACGGAAGGGGGCGTGTGGTCGTCGGCGGCTCGGCCTCGATCCCGTCACGAGCTTGCGGCACGTCGAATCGTTTTCCGCTCACCTGGCATTCGGCCCATAGAAATGCGGCGCGGGCGAACGCGGCAATGCGTCGCGCGTAGGCCAGCGACGAAGCCCTGTCCGGATACTCTGGTGTGCGCTGCAAATGCCAGAGCAGGTCGGCGGCGCTCAGGCCCGTGGGGCGGCCGAGGAGTTCGTGTTCCCACCCGGATGGCAACTGACCCAGCGTGCGGTTGCGCCACTTGGACAGCGGATTGGTCCGGCCGTAGCCGGCCAGTAGCGCATCGACCGCGTGGCCGAGCAATTTCTGCGCGGCGAACACCAGCGTGCGATAGTCGCCGGTTTCTTCATAACCCACCATGTCGATCTGTATCGTTCTCCCGGCGTGGCGTGCGACTTGCAGTTTGAGCCTGGCAAGCGCGGCCTCGGACGGCCGAAATGCGGCGTCGGAGCGCGTTGCCGATGGGTTGCGCAGAAGTTGCCCATGACGTAGCCGGTGAAGCAGCAGACGCTCGTCAAACGTAAACTTCGCGGTATCGGAAACATCCCAGGGCTGGCGGGACCAATCGTCGAGACGATGGATCAGGCTCTCGATCACGGTATCCGGAAAGATCCGGACGTCCACCACGCATTTGCCCAGTGCCCAGATGACCTCGTCCCGCGGTGGCAGCGCAGAGGCCGGACGCGAGGTGATCAGGAGCACGTCGAGGTCGGACTTGCGGCTTCCCATGCCTTCGGCCAGCGAACCGACCGCCAGGAGGATGTCGTCGTCCTCGAGTCCGACCATGTCGGCAATACTCGTGCGGACGGACGGCAAGTCGGTCTCCCCCAAATGCAGAAATTCTTCCACATTCATTTCTTTTCCCGTTGCGCGAGTGTCTTGTTCTGGGCGGAACGGCGTGCCGATCCGAAACGATCTGCCCGGGTCAGTCGAATACTTTCTTGTCCAGTTCGTGCATGGTGATTTCGTTGAAGTCGTGGAATCGCTTCCGGAACAGATCGCGTATCTTGCCGACGGCAATATGCGTGGCGCGTTGTTCGATCAACATGCCGGTATACGCGACGTGACTCAGCTCGTCGCGCAGCAGCGTATCGAGCAGCTTCACGACCTGCGGCAGCGTTGTGGGCGGGCAGTGGGTGCTGAGCGCATCGCGCTGTAACAGGTGATGGATCGTCGTTCTGATCTCGGCGATATTCATCTGGATGAAATCGTCGACGGTGGGCGGCCTTCCATATAGTGACCCTTCGACCACGAACAGCGGTTGCGCCATCGAGTAGCCCGGCGAGAGCTGTCGCAGTTCGTTGCGAAACGCCGGACTGACGGCGCCGGGAAAGGTCAGGTCCAGCAGCTTCAGATAGAACAGCGCATGACCCGATTCGTCGACCGCATGACGTTTGAGGAGCTGCTGTTCCTCCGCATCCTCGGCGCAAGCCGCCATCGACCACAGGCGAGTCGCGCCGTCGCCTTCGCGCTCGGCATTCGTGATCAGCGATGTCGCCAGCCATTGCTTGTTTTGCGACGCGCCACGGTAAGCCGCCGCATAGGCGCGCGTGCCGTAGGGGGGATCGTCTTCCAGCGCGGCTTCCAAAGCCGACAAATAAGTCGGGCACCGATCGTCGAGACCCGACTGGGACAAAGCGACCCTCGCGGCGATGTAGATCCGTTCGCTGGTCTCATCGGCATCCAGCAATGCGTCGATAGGCGGCCCGTCTGGTGACGGCACGGGCGTGGAGCCAGCGAGCATCATCGCACGTTCACCTTAGAGAGATTGGGAGCAAGGATCGAACGGCGCGTTGAGTGCAACGAACGCGCGATCGGCGTTAGGGAATTTCGCTGCGATTGCGTCGAGCGTTTCCTGATCGAGCACCAGCTTTCCGTTCTTGATGTGACCGGAAAGCACGATACCGAGCCGATTTTCCTCGATTCTCTTGGCGGCATCGAGTACATCGTCTTTATCGTATTGCGACATGTTTTTCCCCTTTTCGAGTAATTGACGTCACGCGCTTGGAATAAGTTGGCCTCGGCGCGTTTAACTAAGCTAATTCATGAGGGGTCTTTGTCAAGGAGATTTGATTAGCGGTTTCGGTGCCGGATTGATGCCTTTGAAATTGTGTTTTTTGCGGAATGAACGAGGAGACTGTTCACGATTTTTAAAATGGAGGATGAGATTTTTTGACCGAAAGTCGCTTTGTCGTAAGCCGACCGATAGCGGTACGAAAGACGTGCCATCGGCGGAAGTTGGGGTGGTGGGAAGCTGCTATGAATGGTTTAAGCAGCTTATACATAATCCGGAGATTGTTTGGATCACGCGTCGGTATGTGGATCGATTTTTAATCGCGCTTTTAATTACAGATTTTCAAGTGACGGATCGAGTCGGCATTACTATTATGGGAATCGATCGTCAATCGCCGGCATGCTCGATTGAACATCCGAACATGTGCGGTGCACGAAACGCAACCAAAGGCACGCGCGATGGAACATGATTTTCAGGGCGTCGATTCGGAATGCCGCGCGAGGGACGACGAATGCTTCGATCTGGGATTGCTGGCGGATGGGTTGGCGAGATCGGGATACGGAGAATTTGTCGCCAACTTCGATCCGCTCGTACCGCGGCCGAATGCCTGGCGGGCCTGCCGGGAATCCATTCCCGTTTCGCTGCGGCCGGTGGTCGATTTATTCCTGATGAACGAACCGGTGGAAGCGGATGCAATTCCTGCTTCCCTTCAGGCGTTGCTTCCGGCGTTGACGGACATCGGACTGATCGTCACGCTCGCCGGGAACCGGATCGCGACGCCGGGGCTCGTGATCTTGCCCGTCTGGGGCAACTGGTTGGTTTGCGAGCGGCCCGGCCCCAATCCCGCGTTTTACTTCGGTGAGGATTCCATCGCGTTGCTCGCGCGCATGCTGCCGCGCAGCGGCGGGGATTGCCTGGATTTATGCACGGGTCCGGGCTTGCACGCGGTGCATTGCGCGCGGTTCGCGAGAAGCGTCGCGGCTGTCGAGATCGATGCGACGGCGGCCCGGCTGGCGTGGATCAACGCGCGCCTGAATCGCGTTGCCGATCGCGTCGACGTGTTTCACGGCGACCTTTATCAGCCAGTCGAGGGGCGGCGGTTCGACACGATCGTCGCGAATCCTCCGCTGCTGCCGTATCCGGACGCACTGCCGGCCCCGCGGGTCGGATACGCCGGCCCGGACGGGTTTCGCATCATCGGACGCATCCTGGAAGGGTTGCCGCATGCGCTGCGTGATGGCGGTGCCGCCCAGATCATCGGGATGACGCTCAGCGATGGGCGAGTGCCGGTGATCGTTGACCGACTGGATGGCATTGCGAAGGAATCGGACATGGCGATCCGTTGCAGTGCGCTGTCCCACCAGAGGCTCATGCCGGACGACGCTTACTTCGATCTCGTTGCCGGCAGCATGATGCACGTGTCCGGACGGGGAGCGTCGCTCGTCGAGGATGCGCTACGGACGATGCTGGCGAGTCAGAAGTGCAGCCATCTCTGCACGTTTTTTCTGCACGTGGTGCCGGGCAACGGGCGATTCGATCTCGTCGACGTATCGCAGCCCGATCGCCCGGGGTTCTGGTACATCTGACAAAGGGCCGATATGGCGACACTGGTCAAGATCGGGGGCAGTCTCATTCCGGCGCACGTCGAGCCGCTGTGTTCGTCGCTTCGCGAGGTCGCCGGCGATCACCACATCCTCGTGATCGCCGGCGGAGGGCAGCTCGTCGATGTGTTGCGCGCGTACCGGAAGACACTGACGCTGAGCGATGAAACGGCCTATTCGATGGCGATTCTCGCGATGGATCAGCATGCCTGCCTGGTGGCGGAGGTAGGCGGATTCACGGTGTCACGTTCACTGCGGGAACTGATGAAACGACGAACTGTTCCGCAGGTCTTCGCGCCGTCCGACGTGCTTCTGAATTTGCCGATCAATGACGATATCCATATCGACCGGATGACGTCGGACACGATTGCGGCGTTTGTTGCGGGTTGGCTGGGCGCCGATCTGATCATCGCGACCGATACCGACGGCATATACAGTGCCGATCCCGCCGTCGTCCCGGATGCGATATTTCTCGAACGCGTGCGCGCTTGCGATCTGACGCATCCGACATCGGTCGACGCCGAAGCCGTGCGGATGATACGCCGCTGGAACGTCAGGACCTGGGTGATGAACGGGACCGTGCCGGATCGGCTGGTGAGATATATGCGTGGCCAACCGGTAAGGGGGACGGAGATCGTGCCCGACTGACGGTCAAGTGTCGTCGGTCCGCGCGCCGCGAATGCGAATCACGAGAATGTGCGCAACGCTACCCGTCGTCGATTTCGACTGCCCGATCTCATGCGTGCGTTCGACCGAGCGAACGCAAGTAGGTCGGCACGTTCGCCTTGGTCGTCGTCTGGACTCGCGTCATGAGCGCGTGATCGATACGATCCAGTCCGTACGTCCGGGCAATGTCGTGCTGCAACCGGCACCACAGATGGCCGGCCATCTCGGCGTCGACCATCGCCCGGTGCGCACGGCCAGTTTTGGGTAACTGCAGCAGGTCGGCCAAGGTCGACAGGCGGTGACTCTGCGCGTGCGGGTAGATGCGTCTCGCCACCAGCATCGTGCAGGCAAAGGAATGCTCGGCCGGCATGTCGAGCAGCCCGAGCTCCGCCTGCCAGAACCGTTTGTCGAAACCGGCGTTGTGCGCCACGACGGCATGCTTGCCGACGAACGCCGCGGCTTCTTTCATGACTTTCGACGCCGGGGGCGCCGTTGCAATCATGTCGTTCGTGATGCCGGTCAGCGCGACGACATCGGACGGGATGCGTCTGCCTGCGTTCATCAGGCTCTGGAAACGGTCGACGACCTGGCCGTCGCGTAGAAGGATGACGGCGATTTCGGTAGCACGGTCGCCCAGATTCGGCGAAAGCCCGGTTGTTTCGAAGTCCAGTACCGCGACGGTTTGCATGGTTGAATCCTGTTACTTCATGCGGTGTTGTTTGGTTTGGCCGAGAGGTTAGCATCTTCGGGCCGGTGAAAGGCTCGTTCAGCCCGAGACACGATCGTTTTCGCCATTTCACCGTTCGTGAGCTTGTGCCACAGGTTTGCTGTCAACGTCCAGTTCCAGAACGGGGCTTTGACGCGTTGATACGCGGTCCAGCGGTCGGCGCATCGTTGGCAGCGTGCCGCATCGGATGATGCGGGCGCTCGGCTGGGATATCAGCCGGGGGTGTTTTCCGATTAACGACAATGGAGACGTTGCCATCGGCGTATTTGAAATATGACCTTGACCCAACTGACGCTACCGGGATTCGATGTGCCGCCACCGGTTCCCGAGCATCGCTTTTTCTTCGCGGCGATGCCGGATCCAGCCACGGCTGAAAATATCGTCTGGATGACTGAACGCTTGCAGTCGAGGAAACCAGGGAAGGACCGGGTGCTGCACACCGCGCGTCTGCATGTCACGCTGCACGCGCTGGGCGATTTTGCTTATGTGCCGTACGCCACCATCGCGCGTGCATGTGCCGCGGCGGATCGCATTGATGTGCCGTCGTTCGGCGTCACCTTCGATCGACTCCTCAGCTTCAATGGGCGGCCGGGCCATCAGCCTCTGGTGCTGACCGGGAGCGCAGGGCTGGACCTACTGATCGACTTTCAGCAGCAACTTCGAGATGCGCTGAGAAAGGCAGGCCTGCGTGTTTCAGGCGCGCGTTTCACGCCCCACGTGACGTTGCTGTACGGCGAACGCAGGCCCGAGCAGTACAGGATCGACCCAATTACCTGGACTGTCCGCGAATTCGTCCTGATCCACAGTTGGCTCGGCAGGACGCACTACGATGTAGTAGGGCGCTGGCCGCTGACGATCGGCAGTACCTCGGTCTGATCGTCACGCAGGAAGCCCGCTTCGCCCTTCAGACATCCGGATCGAGCCCGTGGTTTGCCCCGTACCCTGCCTGATGCTGAATTCGATCAGATTCTCGTAAATCTCCCGTTGTCCGGCAGGCAGCACGGGCCGCAACGTCTCGCGTCGCTTGTCCGCGTCGAACATCGATTCCATCAGCCATCCCGTCAGATAGATCGCAGCAAGACATCCGCCTGCCGTCGCGACGTTGCCGCGACACACGAGCGGCTGGTCCAGTGCCTGCAGTCCGCGTGCCAGCAGACCGTCTCGCGCGTCGGGATGGGTTGTTGCCCGGCCGTCCGGCAACAACCCGAGCTGTTCGAGAACAAAGGCTCCGGCGCAAATCGACCCGATGCGCTGGCGTGCCGGATCGAGATCGAACGACGGCAGGAAATCCGGGCTCGCCAGCGCGGCCGGTATCCCTTGCTTGCCGCTCGAGAACAGGACCGCGTCGGCGCGATTGGCGTCCGACAGCGGGCCATGAACGGGAATGGGCAGACCATGCGCGGAATGCAGCACCGGCTGCGTACCGAGAATCCGAACGCGCCAGTCCGTGGTGTTGCGACCGAGAATGTCCCACATCAGGAACAGGTCGATATCGGTGAACTGGTCGAATGCGACGAGAGCGATGTCTTTCAACGCGAACTCCATGAGTAAGCGGCGCCATGCCGGAAGCGGCGGCGGCCGTGATAGAGTTCGCAGCCTATCTGTCCATGCCGCACCATACACAGCCTGTATGGCGATGCCGATGAGCAAACTGACTCGAAACGACTGGATTGCAGCGGGCTTCGATGCCCTCGACGGAGAAGGGTATGCGGGCATCTCGGCCGAGAGCCTCGCGCGACGGCTGAACGTCACCCGCGGATCGTTCTATCACCACTTCCTCAATCGCGAAGACTTCGTCCGGACGCTGCTGACCGCGTGGGAGGACGACTACACGGCGCGCATGCTCGCCTACGCGGCGGACGGCCGCAGCGTGGGCGATACGCTGACGCGCTACCTGCGCATCGCCGCGGAGAAGCGGCCGGGACGCGAAGTGGCGATCCGCGCGTGGGCGCTGCATGACCCGATCGTGGCGGAATTCCAGCAGCGCGTCGATGCCACGCGTCTGGCATTCGCGGTCGAGACGTCGCGTCGGTGGGTCCGCATGCCGGGTGAAGCCGAGATCGTGGGGCAGGTCGCACACCTGTGCCTGATCGGCGGCCAGCAGGCCGGGCTGCGACGCGACGCCGAGCGGTTCAACCGCTTCATGCAGCGCGCGTTCACGGCCGTCGAGAGCATGCTTCCGCGTCGGCGCGCATAACGGTGCGATGTGCGCGATACCGGTGATGCATGAATTGCACGGGTATCGCGGAACCGGGGGCGAGCGAGTGCGTCGACCCGTTCGGTGCGTGGTTCACGAGAAGCGCTTCAGGCGATGCGGTGACGCGCTTTCCCCAAGTCTCGTCAGACGCGCGCGCCACCGCGATAACGCAGGTGGATCAGCGGATAGGGCCGGCCCTGTCCGTCGAGCGCCGATCGCCCGCAGCGCTCGAATCCGAGCCTTTCATAGAATCCCGCCGCCGGTTCGTTCTGCTCGTTGACGTCGGTCGACAGGTCGGGATGGCGCTTGAGCGCTTCTTCCACCAGCAGGCGCCCGACCCCCTTGCCATGGTGAGCGGGGGCGATGAACAGCGCTTCCATGTGACTGCCGTCGAGCAGCATGAAGCCGATCGGCCGATCGGTTTCGTCGACGGCCAGATCGAGCGGCGCGCCGGGTAGAAACGCCACGACTTCGGATTCGATCGCGCGACGGTCGTCGGCGCTCAGGAAGTGGTGCGTTGCGTCGACCGCGCTGCGCCAGATATCCAGCACGCGTGTGCCGTCGGCCTCGTTGGACTTGCGAATTCTGACCATGGTTTGACGTGGGGTGATTCGGGGGTTCGGAGGACGACGCGCGACAGACGGCGACGCTTCAAGTGGGTTGCCGCTGCTGCCCGCCGCGAAGGGTTTCGGCCCGCTCGATCGCCCGTCGCGCGACGTCCTGCACTCCCGCGCTCATCGGCAGATCGTCCCGGTCAAGTTCGGCGAGATCGAACCAGTGCGCCTCGAGCGCATCGTCGCCTGCAACGGGCGTGCCGCGCAACCATCTGCACAGCACGGCGACCAGCACGTAATGCTGGCGCAGGCCGCCGGCGGCGTCATGATCGAACGCATCCAGCGCGGTGAACACGTCCAGCGCGTCGACGTCGATCGCGGTCTCCTCGGCGATTTCGCGCACGGCGGCGTCCGCGACGGTTTCTCCCGATTCGATCTTGCCGCCGGGAAAGCCCCAGCAGCCTGCGTCGGGCGGATTCGCGCGGCGCACCAGCAGCACGTCGCGGTCCCGAAGAACGACGCCGATCACGGCGGGAACGGCGCGCACGGGCGGCGCGGCACCGGTCGGGAGGCGAGACGAATCTGACATGACGGCGCTACATGGAAGAGGGTTCGCAAGCATGCGAGGGTCGGTGATTGCTCATCGCGCATCCTCGGTACGCTGCTCGATCGCGCGGATCACGGCGACCATGTCGTCCGATCCATGTCCGGCCTGCTCGGCCTCGCCGTAGAGCGCGTGGCAGATGTCGAGCAGCGGCGATGCGATGCCGATGCTGCGCGCGGATTCGGCGACGAGGCGCGCATTCTTCAGCACGTCGGTGATCGCGGCCTGTACCGAGAAATCCTGTTCGACGAGCTTGCCGAGCTTCACGCGCGACACGTCGCTCGCCATCGGGCCGGCGTTCAGCACATCGGCGAAACGCGCGAGGTCGATACCGTGCCGTTGCGCGAAATGCGTGGCTTCAGTCAGGCCGGTGGCCATCGTGATCAGGAACAGGTTGACGGCGAGCTTCATCGTCAGCGCCGACGGCACGTCGCCGCACACGAAGCTGTCGCGGCACAGCGGTTTCACGAGCGCGCGGATCGCGTCGACGTCGTCCGGCGCGCCGGCCAGCATCACGACGAGCTGGCCCGCTTCGGCCGGCTTGCGCGAGCCCGACACGGGCGCCTCGACATAGCGACCCGACGAGGCAACGATCTCGTCGGCCAGCGCGCGCGAGTACTCGGGCGAAGTGGTGCCCATGTTCACGATCACATGCCCGGCGACACGATGACCGAAATCGGGCGTGCCGCGTCCGAGGACGGTGTCGATCGCGGTGTCGTTCGCGAGCATCAGGATCACGATGCGGCAGGCCGCGAACACGTCGTCGGGACGTTCCGCGACGCGCGCGCCGGTGTCGCGCAGCGCATCGTCGCTGCCGTGCGAACGGCTCCACACGACGAGCGCTGTGCCGGCCCGCGCAAGATTGAGCGCCATCGGCGTGCCCATCACGCCGAGGCCGATGAATCCGACTGCCGTTTGCATGTGCTTGCTCCCGCGATGGTTCGAGACGATCGTGGGCGTCAGTATCGCAGCGTTTCTGCACGTCTGCCATCTTGCCCGCGCGGCTGCGGTTGTTGCGTCGTGTCGTCTCGCGCTACGTCATATCCGCCAGATACGGCCACGGATAGATGCCGCGCGCATGACCGTCGCCGAACACGAGGCGGACGCCGTAGCCGGCCGCTTCCACGCCGTCCAGCGTCAGGTCGGGCCGCGCATCGACACGGCCACCGTCGAGCCGGATCCTTCGGCATTCCGCGCACGGGCAATCACGGCGCAACTGCGCATAGCCGATGCGCTGCATGTCGCCGTCCGGCCAGCGGAGTGTCAACGCGCGAGCCGGATGATCGAGTGCGATTTCGGTCGGCGAGATCATCGCGAAGCCTCGTCGATTTGCCGGATCGCGATTCGCACGGCCTTGCGTACCTCGGGATCGCGGTCCTCGAGCGCGTCGGTCAGCGCGGGCAGCGCCGCACGGTCGCGCAATTCGCCGAGTGCAAGCGCGGCCTCCTTGCGCAGATTGCTGATCGCATGCGAGAGCAGCACGACGATCGCCGGTGCCGCGGCGGCATCGCGTAGCTGCCCGAGTGCCCGCGTGGCGCGCAAACGCACCTGCCAGTAATCGTCGCCGAGCGCTGCGACGAGCGACTCGCGTGCGTCCGGGATGCGCAGCTTGCCGAGCGTCGCGGCCGCTTCTTCGCGGACCTGCCATTCACGGTCCCGCAGCGCGGTGAGCAGCGCGTCGACGACGGCTGCATCGTCGGGCGTCGCGAACCCGATCGCGCCGACCGCGGCACGCCGCACGTCCGCATCGGCGTCGGTTGTCGCGATGCGGGCGAGCGGCGGCAGCGCACGCGGCGTCTTGAGCCAGCCGAGCACCGCGACGGCTTCGGCGCGCACGTCAGCGGGTTCGGCATCGAGCGCGTGCAGTGCGGGTGCGAACGCGTCGGGCACGCGCAACTCGCGCAATCCGCGCAGCACGGCGCCGCGCACGAACGGCTCGGGCCGGTCGGCCCAGCGGCACAGCACGGGGCCCGATGTGGTGTCCTTGAGTTCGGACAGGCTCTGCGCGGCCGCGGCGCGCACGCCGTCGTCCGGGTCGAGCAGCGCGCCGCACAGCGCGTCGACGACGTCGGGCTGTTCCCACGCACCGAGCACGCGGGCCGCTTCGCCGCGCACGTCGGCCGACGGATCGTCGCGCAGCGCCGCGACGAACGCAGGCACGAGCCCGGGGTCCTCGAAATCGGCGAGTTCGAACAGCGCAATGCGGCGCACGGATGCGTCGGGCGCGGCGAGGCGGGCGACGAGTGAGGCAAGATCCGGATCGTGCGTGCCGGGCAGTGGGGAGGCTGAAGAGAAAGCGGTCATGGGCAAAAGGTCGGTTCGATGAATGGGCGGCTGCTCACGGCACGCGGTGCACGAGCGGCGTGGCATGGCGATGCGCGAGCCGTCGCGTCGTCGATGCACGGCCCGCGGGCCCGGTCAGCGCAGCAGGTAAGGGATGTCGACCTTGACGGCACCGGTCGGGCAATCGCGCTCGCACGGCATGCAGTACCAGCATTCGTCGAACTGCATGTACGCCTTGCCTTTGGTCACGTCGATCGCAAGCAGGTCGAGCGGGCACACGTCGACACAGACGGTGCAGCCCTTGTCGGCGATGCACAATTCCTCGTCGATCGTGACGGGCGCGCTGCTGCGCAGGAAGATGTCGTGCGGGGTATGGGGCACGGTAGGGCTCCTCAGAGGGCGACCGCGGGCGCGGCCGGTTCACGGATGCGCAGATGCGCATAGGCGCTGCGTTCGTCGTCGGCGAGCGGCACGATGTAAGGCTCGACCGGCCGCTTCTCGCTGCGCATCGCGCCATCGGCGCTCTTGCGCAGCCACGTGTGGCAGAACCAGTCGGCGTCGTTGCGGTGCGGAAAGTCGACGCGGTGGTGGTACAGCCCCCAGCGGCTCTCGGTACGGAACAGCGACGCACGCGCGGCCATTTCCGCGCAGTCGCGGATCGCGCGCACTTCGGCCGCGCGCATCAGTTCATGCGGATGGTTCGCCTTGATCTCTTCGATATCCTCAGTAATATCGTCAAAACGTTGCAGCCCGATTTCCATCTTGCGCGTCACCTTCGGCGGTTGCAGATAGTCGTTCACCATGCGGCGCAGCTTGTATTCGACTTGCGCCGGTGCGAGGCCGCGCTCGCGTAACAGCGGGGCGAGCACGCGGGCGCGCTCGGCGTCGACCTGTTGGTCGTCCACTGGCGCATGGTCGCGGCCCGCGACATCGTCGGCCGCGTTCTGGCCGGCGAACCAGCCGTACGTGAAGGCGCCGAGCATGTAGTTGTGCGGGACGGCCGCCATGTCGCCGGCCGCGTACAGCCCCGGCACGGTCGTTTCCGCGCGGGCATTCACGTAGACGCCCGATGCGCTGTGGCCGCTGCAGAAGCCGATCTCGGAGATGTGCATCTCGACCATCTGCTGCCGGTAGTCGGTGCCACGCCCCGCATGGAAGCGGCCGCGGCTCGGCCGCTCGTTCGTATGCAGGATCTGCTCGATGGTGCGGATCGTTTCTTCGGCGAGATGATCGAGTTTCAGGAACACGGGACCGTTGCCGCTTTGCAGTTCCTGGTAGAACTCCCACATCATCTGGCCGCTCCAGTAGTCGCATTCGATGAAGCGCTCGCCCTTGCCGTTCGCGGTGAACCCGCCGAGCGGGCCGGTCACGTACGCGCATGCGGGGCCGTTGTAGTCCTTGATCAGCGGATTGATCTGGAAGCACTCGAGGTTCGCGAGCGCGGCGCCCGCGTGGTAGGCCATCGCGTAACCGTCGCCCGCGTTGGTCGGGTTCTCGTACGTGCCCATCAGGTAGCCGGACGCCGGCAGGCCGAGGCGGCCGGCCGCGCCGCAGCAGAGAATCACGGCCTTCGCGCGAACCACGTAGAAATCCGCGGTGCGACAGTCGAAGCCGAGCACGCCGCTCGCGCGGCCTTGCGCGTCGGTCAGCACGCGGGTGGCGACGATCCGGTTCGTGATCGCGATGCGCGCACGCTTCAGTTGCCGGTACAGCACCTTCTTGATGTCGTGTCCTTCCGGCATCGGCAGCACGTACGAGCCCATGTGATGGACCTTCTTCACCGCGTAGTCGCCGGTGCCGTCCTTCTCGAACTTCACGCCCCAGCGGTCGAGCTGCTCGATCGTCGCGAAGCTGTGCCGCGCATACGCATGAACGGCCTCCTGGTCGACGATGCCGTCGTTGGCGATCGTGATCTCGCGGGTGTACTGCTCGGGCGTCGCATGCCCGGGGATCACCGCGTTGTTCAGCCCGTCCATGCCCATCGAGATCGCGCCGCTGCGCTTCACGTGGGCCTTTTCGAGCAGCAGCACGCGCAGGGACGGGTCGCGCTCCTTCGCCTTGATTGCCGCCATCGGGCCGGCCGTGCCGCCGCCGACCACGACGACGTCGTATTCGAGTACATGGGTATTCATCGCAGTTTCCTTGCAGGTTTGCGCGCCTTCTGCCGGTCGATGCGCAGCCGGTACTGGAAGGCGTCGCCGCGGAAGTAGAGGTATTCGTAGTCGATCGGCGCGCCCGACGCGTCGTGCGTGAGGCGCTCGATGCGCAGCACGGGGCTGCTTTCCTCGACGCGCAGCGCGTCGACGATCTCGTCGTCGGCGAGGATCGCGTCGATCGACACGTCGGCATGACCGAGCGGTATGCCGCAGTCGTTTTCCAGGACCAGGAAGATGTCGCGGGTCGCGAGATCGGCGCCCGCGAGGCGCTTGCCGAGCGCTTCGGGCACCCAGGTCTGTTCGAGCGATACGGGTTCGCGGTTCAGCAGCCGCACGCGATGGATCTCGACGAGCGGCGCGCCTTCCGGTACGTTCAGCTTCGTCGCGAGATGGCGGTCGGCCTTGACGGTGCGGAAGCTGCGCAACTGGTTGACGATCTCGTAGCCCATCGTCGACATCGCCTCGGCGAAGCCCTGCAGCGACGTCACGTTCTGGAACGCCTTCGGCTTCGACACGAACGTGCCCTTGCCGTGCAGCTTGAACAGCAGGCCTTCCTTCTGCAGGTCGCCGAGCGCCTGGCGCACCGTGATGCGGCTGACGTCGAACATCGCGCAGAGCTCGTGCTCGGAAGGCATCCGGCTGTGCGGCGCATGGGTGCCGTCGAGAATGCGTGCGCGCAGCGTGTCCTTGATCTGCACGTAAAGCGGGGCCGCCGACAGCGGCACGACGTTGGGTGGGGTCATCGGTCAACTTGTTATGACAAGATCGCTCGAGTGTAGTCAGCGCGATCGGGCGTCCCAACCAAGCATTTCTGATTTCTACTTTCCGATTCCGGAAAAGCGGGGCGACAGGGCGGACGGGCGATCCGGCATTCGATCCGCCCCTTGCCAGCCGCGCAGATTGGCCGACAATCAAAAAAATTCGCCGGCGCGTGCGCCGCGCATGTCGAATTCCCGATGCATCGATCGTCGTATCCATGTCGACCGGGTTCGCAACGGCGTCGATGCGGCAGCCGGACAGGCCGCCGCGCGGTGCAGCAGGAGCCCGATTCCCGAGGATTGCCGAAACGAGCCAGGAGACGCCAAATGCCGGATTCCCGATACCGCTGGGTGATCGTCGCCGCGGGCGGCCTGATGGGCTGCATCGCGATCGGCGCGATGTTTTCGCTGCCCGTGTTCCTGCGCGCGATTGCGCGCGACACGGGCTGGTCGATGACCGGCATCTCCGCCGCGATGACGCTCGGCTTCCTCGCGATGGCGTTCGCGAGCATGGGTTGGGGCAGCCTGTCGGACCGCATCGGCACGCGCGCGGTCGTCACGACGGGTGCCGTGCTGTTGTCGGCGAGCCTGGCGCTGGCGAGCCGCGCGCCGTCGCTGCTCGTGTTCCAGCTGACCTTCGGCCTGGCCGTCGGCAGCGCGACGGCCGCGATCTTCGCGCCGATGATGGCGTGCGTGACCGGCTGGTTCGACACGCACCGCAGCCTGGCGGTGTCGCTCGTGTCGGCCGGCATGGGGATGGCGCCGATGACGATGTCGCCGCTGGCCGCGTGGCTCGTGTCGGTGCACGACTGGCGCACGTCGATGCTGCTCATTGCCGCGCTGGCGGCCGTCGTGATGATTCCGGTGTCGCTGCTGGTGCGCCGGGCGCCCGCGCTCGACGGCGCACACGCGGCACCCGCGCCTGCCGGCGCGCCCGCCGCGATGTCGGTTGCGGACGCGCTGCGCTCGCCTCAGTTCATGGTGCTGCTGCTGACCAACTTCTTCTGCTGCGCGACGCACTCGGGCCCGATCTTCCATACGGTCAGCTACGCGGTGACGTGCGGGATCCCGCTGATCGTCGCGGTGTCGATCTACAGCGTCGAAGGGCTGGCCGGCATGGGCGGCCGGATCGTGTTCGGGATCCTCGGCGACCGCGTCGGCGCAAAGCGCATGCTGGTGACGGGGCTGCTCGCGCAGGCGCTGGGCGCGCTCGGCTACTACTTCGTGCGCACGCTCGACGGGTTCTACGCGGTCGCGACGCTGTTCGGTTTTATCTACGCGGGCGTGATGCCGCTGTATTCGGTGCTCGCGCGCGAGAACTTCCCGCTGCGGATGATGGGCACCGTGATCGGCGGCTGCGCGATGGCCGGCAGCCTCGGGATGGCCGCCGGCCCCGTCGCCGGGGGCCTGATCGTCGATACGTTCGGCAGCTATGGCTGGTTGTACATCGGATCGTTCGCGATCGGTCTCGGCGCGTTCCTGATCGCGATGATGTTCCGCCCGTTTGAGAAAACGCGGTCGGAAACGGTGGCCGCGTGACCCGTCAACGGAAGCGGGGCGCCTGCCGTTTGACGGGAAAAGCGGGGCCCGGCCGGCATCATCATGGATAAAAACAGGGCCCGACACTGCTTGAGCTGACCGCTGTCCAAATGGCGCTCAGCCTGCTGCGGCGCAGCAGAGCGGCAAGTGACGGCGATCGGCGTGCATGCGTTGCGATTCGGCCCCTAAAAAACGCAATATCGAGCATATATTCGAAGGGCCTGTCATACCCGCGTCACCCTGCTAGAATTCGGCCTGCCGCATTGTTCCGATTGACTGATGAGATTGCTTGACGCCCTGGTCGAACAACGTATCGCCGCCGCCGCCGCGCGGGGCGAGTTCGACGATTTGCCGGGTACCGGCGCGCCGCAGACGCTGGATGACGACCTGCTCGTACCCGAGGAGGTGCGGGTGGCCAACCGTATCCTGAAGAACGCGGGCTTCGTGCCGCCGGCGGTCGAGCAATTGCGCGCGCTGCGCAACCTGCATGACGAAGTGCAGGCGGTCAGCGACCGTGCCGCGCGCTGCCGGCTGCAGGCGAAGATCCTGGCGCTCGACATGGCGCTCGAATCGCTGCGCGGCGGCCCGATGGTGATGCCGCGCGACTACTGCCGGCGCATCGCGGAACGCCTGTGCGAGCGCGGGCTCGACGAAGCGCCCGCCGAAGCGGGGCCGATGTGACGTCCGACGCGCTGGACGACGCAGCCCGATCGACAACCGACCCGGCAGCCGAACCCGCTCAATCTCCCGCTCCCGAAGCCGCGCCCGTGTCGGCGCGCGACCTGCATTTCATGCGTCTCGCGCAAGCCGCCGCCGAAGAGGCGCGCGCGGCCGGTGAAGTACCGGTCGGCGCGGTGCTCGTGCGCGGCGACGAAGTGATCGCACGCGGCTTCAACCATCCGATCGGCGGGCACGACCCGTCGGCGCATGCGGAAATGGCCGCGCTGCGCATGGCCGCGCAGCATCTGCAGAACTACCGGATGCCCGGTTGCGAGCTGTACGTGACGCTCGAGCCGTGCCTGATGTGCGCGGGCGCGATCATGCATGCGCGCATCGCGCGGGTCGTCTACGGCGCCGCCGATCCGAAGACGGGCGCATGCGGCAGCGTGATCGACGCGTTCGCGAATCCGCAGCTCAACCACCATACCGAAGTGACCGGCGGCGTGCTCGCCGACGAGTGCGGCGCCGCGCTGAAATCGTTCTTCGCCGAGCGCCGTCGTGCGCTGCGCGACGCGCGGCAGGCCCGCGACGCCGAATCCGGCACGTCATAGGCGCGCCGGCCGCGTTTGTCGCCCCGGGCGCGCACGGTTCGGTGAACCGGAGACCGTTCGGACCCTCTAAGCAGGTTTGACGATCCGACACCTTTCGCCCATGTCCCTCCAGCCCGCCGCGTCCTACACCATCCGCCTGCTGGCGCCGTCCGGTTATCCGCACGACCCCGACGCGATCAATCGCGCGCTCGAGCGCCTCAGCACCGCGCAGCAGCGCATCGAGAACATCGAAGCGACGCAGCGGCGCTTCCAGCGGTTCGGCGGCACTGACGGCGAGCGGGCGGGCGACCTGAACCGCCTCGCCGATCCCGAGCGCCCGCTGCCGGACATCGCGCTCGCGGTGCGCGGCGGCTACGGCGCCGCGCGCATCCTGCACGGGCTCGACTATCGCGGGCTCGAACGCCGGCTGCGCGACCAGCCGGTCGCGCTCGTCGGCCACAGTGATTTCACGGCGATCCAGCTCGCGCTGTACGCGAAGGCACGCATCAAGACGTTCGGCGGCCCGATGCTGTCCGCCGACTTCGGCGCGGAAACGCCGAGCGATTTCACGATGCAGCACTTCTGGCAGACGCTGACGCAGCCGAGCACGACGATCATCACCGAAGCGCCGCAGGTGCAGACCGTGAACGTGACGGGCACGCTGTGGGGCGGCAACCTCGCGATCCTCACGTCGCTCATCGGCACGCCGTACATGCCCGACATCGAGGGCGGCATCCTGTTCGTCGAGGACGTCAACGAACAGCCGTTCCGGATCGAGCGGATGATCTATCAACTGCACCTGTCCGGGCTGCTCGCGCGCCAGCAGGCGCTCGTGCTCGGCCAGTTCACGGGAGCGCGGACGTTCGAGTACGACAACGGCTACGACATGCAGGCGATGATCGAGCAGGTGCGCTCGGTGGTCGGGATCCCGGTCGTCACGGGGCTGCAGTTCGGCCACGTACCCGACCTGCTGACGTTGCCGTTCGGCGCGCAGGCGCAGCTGGTCGCGAATGCGCACGGTTTCCGGCTCACGCTGTCGGACTATCCGCATCTCGGCTGATGCCGGCGCGATCGATCGAAAGGCGGGTTTCCCGCCTTTTTCTTTATGTAAGTGTGCAACTAACGGTCCGGAAATTTCATCGCCGCCAACCGAATCGTCTTCACGTTACGCACCATTTTTGTCAACAAAATAGCCGGGCGGGTATACGACGAGAAGGGCCTCTGCTGTGCCTACCAGGCTTGATATGCATGGATTGTGCGCATGCTGCACCGAATGGGGTCATGTCGATGCACGCCGATTGTGCGAAATCCCGGAAAAGAATTGTTGACAATCTTTATGTCCGTCCTAGGATGAGGACCATCACGCGATGCAGATCATGAACGAGCCCGATTCCCACCCGTCCGGCGCAGCCGGTCCCGAAGCGATCGCCGAGCGGATCCGCACGGCGATCCTCGAGCATCGGCTCGCGCCCGGCGCGAAGCTGACGGAAGCGCAGCTCTGCGACGTGTTCGACGTGAAGCGCGGGACGATCCGCCAGGCGCTCGCGCAGCTCGCGACCGACAAGCTGGTCGACCTCGAGCCGAACCGCGGCGCGTTCGTCGCGAGCCCGACGCTGCAGGACGTGCACGAGGTGTTCGAAATGCGCCGGATCATCGAGCTCGCGGTGGTCGAGCGGCTCGCGACCGGGCCCGGCGCGAAGCGGCTGAAGGGTGTCGCCGCGCTGCTCGACAAGGAACGCAAGGCGTTCGAGCGGCACGATTTCGCGGCATGGATCCGGCTGTCGGGCGAATTCCATACGGCGCTCGCCACGCTGATGGGCAATGCGACGCTCAGCGAGTGCCTCGAGGGGCTCGTCGCACGCTCGACGCTGATGTCGGCGCTGTACGAATCGCACGGGCGCAGCCCGTGCTCGTGCGACGACCACGACGGGATCCTCGCCGCGCTGGAGGCGGGGGACGCGAAGCGGGCGGTGACGCTGATGGCGCACCACCTGCAGCATGTCGAACTGAAGATGCTGGACCGGCCCGCGCAAGGGCAGGTCGATTTGCGCGAAGTGTTCGGCGGCGCCTGAGCGGCGACGCGAACCCGGCTGCGCGCCACAGAACGAGAGCAATGCTGGCCTGCGGTATTTGCCGCGGGCCGCTGGTCCGACTCCGGGCGTCGATCCGGAGCGATATCGATGACGGTGGAGCGGCCATCCGGCCGCGTCAAGGAGAAGTCATGGCTCAGTTCAGTGTGGCGCACGACAGCGCTTACCCGGCGGAAGAAGGCGGCGAGGGCGGCGAACCGGCGCTGCCGAATGGTTATAGCAAACGTCTGTACAACGAAGATTTGGCACCCCTAAAACATCAGACATGGGGCTCGTACAACATCTTCGCATTCTGGATGTCGGACGTGCACAGCGTCGGCGGCTACGTGTTCGCGGGCAGCCTGTTCGCGCTCGGGCTGACGAGCTGGCAGGTGCTGATCGCGCTGATCGTCGGGATCGGCTTCGTGAACCTGCTGTGCAACCTGATCGCGCGACCGAGCCAGCAGATCGGCGTGCCGTATCCGGTCGCGTGCCGCGCGACGTTCGGCGTGCTCGGTGCGAATGTGCCGGCCGTGATCCGCGGGCTGATCGCGATCGCGTGGTACGGCATCCAGACCTATCTCGCGTCGAGTGCGCTCGTGATCGTCGTGCTGAAGTTCTTCCCACAATGGCTGCCGTACGCGGACGTCCACCACTACGGTTTCCTCGGGCTGTCGGCGGTCGGCTGGGCCGGGTTCATGGTGCTGTGGGTGCTTCAGGCACTGGTGTTCTGGAACGGGATGGAGACGATCAAGAAGTTCATCGACTTCGCGGGCCCGGCCGTCTACGTCGTGATGTTCATCCTCGCCGGCTACATGGTGTGGCGCGCGGGCTGGCGCAACATCGGCATCAATCTCGGCGGCGTCAAGTATCACGGCGCGGAAGTCATTCCGGTGATGATCACGGCCGTGTCGCTCGTCGTGTCGTACTTCTCCGGGCCGATGCTGAACTTCGGCGATTTCTCGCGCTACTGCCGCTCGTTCGGCGAAGTGAAGCGCGGCAATTTCTGGGGGCTGCCGGTCAACTTCCTCGCGTTCTCGCTCGTCACGGTGATCACGACGGCCGCGACCTTGCCCGTGTTCGGCGAACTCATCACCGATCCGGTCGAGACGGTCGGCCGCATTGACCATCCGACCGCGGTGATCCTCGGTGCGCTGACGTTCACGATCGCGACGATCGGCATCAACATCGTCGCGAACTTCGTGTCGCCCGCGTTCGACTTCTCGAACGTCGCGCCGCGCCTGATCAGCTGGCGCGCGGGCGGGATGCTCGCGGCGGTCGCGTCGATCTTCATCACGCCGTGGAACCTGTTCAACAACCCGGCCGTGATCCACTACACGCTCGACGTGCTCGGCGCGTTCATCGGCCCGCTGTACGGCGTGCTGATCGCCGACTTCTACCTCGTCAAGCGCGGCCGGCTCGTGCGCGACGACCTGTACACGATGTCGGAGAGCGGCACGTACTGGTACACGGGCGGCGTGAACCGCCGCGCGCTGGCCGCGCTGCTGCCGGCTGCGGTGATCGCGATCGTCTGCGTGATGATGCCGGGCTGGCAGGGCGTCGCGAACTTCTCGTGGTTCATCGGCGCGGGGCTTGGCTTCGTGTTCTACCGGCTGCTCGTAAGCGCGAAGGCCTGAGGAGCGTGTGATGAAGATTCGACTGATCAATCCGAACACGACGCAGCGGATGACCGACGCGATGGGCCGCTGCGCGCGCGACGTCGCGGCCGCGGGCACGGAGATCGTGGCCGTGAGCCCGCCGATGGGGCCGCCGTCAATCGAAGGGTATTACGACGAGGCGCTCGCGACGCCGGGGCTGCTCGCCGAGATCGCGCAGGGCGAGCGCGACGGCTGCGACGCCTACGTGATCGCGTGCTTCGGCGATCCGGGCCTGTACGCGGCGCGCGAGCTCGCGCGCGGGCCGGTGATCGGCATCGCCGAGGCCGCGATGCATGCGGCGAGCGTGCTCGCGCCGGGCTTCTCGGTTGTCACGACGCTCGCGCGCACCTGCGGGATGGCGTGGCATCTGGCGGAGCGCTACGGGATGAAGCGGTTCTGCCGCAACGTGCGCGCGACCGATGTCGCGGTGCTCGAACTCGACCGGCCGGGCTCGGCCGCGCGCCGGATCATCGTGGACGAATGCCGGCGCGCGCTCGACGAGGACGGCGCCGACGCGATCGTGCTCGGCTGCGCCGGGATGGCCGAGTTCGCGCACGAGATCGAGCAGCAGATCGGCGCGCCGGTGGTCGAGGGCGTCACGGCGGCCGTCAAATGGGCCGAGGCGCTCGTGTCGCTGCGCCTCGCGACCGCGAAGCGCGGCGACTACGCGCGGCCGCTGCCGAAGCGCTACGACGGCGCATTCGCCCGCTTCAGCCCGCCGGACGGGGATGTGGCGGAAGCGGCCCCGAATTTGCCGCAACCGCACATACACACCGTCTGACACGCACTATCTGCGTCGCTGTATGGGCGCGTATGGACGTTTTCGCTACACTGGGCCGTCATCGCATCGGCTTGCGCGGCCGGCCCCCGGCATCCGCGCCGTCGATGCGAACCCATTATTTGAGCAAGCTTTCGCTGCCCTTCGAACCATGTCACTCGATTCCAACTATCCTCGCGACCTGATCGGCTATGGCCGCCATCCCGTGCAGGCGAACTGGCCGGGGCGCGCCCGCGTCGCCGTGCAATTCGTGCTGAACTACGAAGAAGGCGGCGAGAACTGCGTGTTGCACGGCGATCCGGGCTCCGAGCAGTTCCTGTCCGAAATCGTCGGCGCGGCCGCGTATCCGGACCGCCACATGAGCATGGAGTCGATCTACGAATACGGTTCGCGGGCCGGCGTGTGGCGCATCCTGCGCGAATTCGAGAAGCGCGGGATGCCGCTGACGGTGTTCGGCGTCGGCATGGCGATCGAGCGTCACCCGGAGCTCGCGCGCGCGTTCGTCGAGCTCGGCCATGAGATCGCGTGCCACGGCTGGCGCTGGATCCACTATCAGAGCATGTCGCCCGAGCTCGAGGCCGAGCACATGCGGCTCGGGATGGAAGCGATCGAGCGCGTGACGGGCGTGCGTCCGCTCGGCTGGTATACCGGCCGCGACAGCCCCAATACGCACCGCCTGGTCGCGGAATACGGCGGCTTCCTGTACGACTCGGACAATTACGGCGACGACCTGCCGTTCTGGATGGACGTCGAAGTGTCGGGCGGCGGCACGTCGCCGCAACTGATCCTGCCGTACACGCTCGACACGAACGACATGCGCTTCGCGACGCCGCAGGGCTTCAACACGGGCGATCACTTCTTCGACTACCTGCGCGATGCGTTCGACGTGCTGTACGAAGAGGGCGACGAGGCGCCGAAGATGCTGTCGATCGGCATGCACTGCCGACTGCTCGGCCGGCCGGGCCGGTTCCGCGGGCTGCAGCGTTTCCTCGATCACATCGAGAAACACGATCGCGTATGGGTGACGCGCCGTGTCGATATCGCGCGTCACTGGCGCGAACATCATCCGTATCAGCCCAATCATCAAAACGAAGGGAAAGCATGAAGGCGATGCGCTACACGTTGAATCAACTCAATACGATGGCGCCGAGCGCATTTGTCGCGGCGCTGTCGGGCATCTTCGAACATTCGCCGTGGGTGGCCGAGGTCGCCGCGGGCGAGCGGCCGTTCGCGAGCATCGATGCGCTGCACACGACGATGTCGGGCGCGGTCGAAGGGTCCGGCGAAGTCCGCCAGCTCGCACTGATCAACGCTCACCCGGAGCTGGCCGGCAAGGCCGCCGTGCGCGGCGAGCTGACGGCCGAGTCGACGCGCGAGCAAAGCGGCGCGGGCCTCGGCCAGTGCACGCAGGAAGAGTTCGACAAGCTGCTGACGCTGAACCGCACGTATCGCGAGAAGTTCGGCTTCCCGTTCATCCTCGCGGTGCGCGGTTATGACCGGCACGGCATCATTGCGAACTTCGAGGCGCGCGTGAATCATTCGCGCACCGAGGAACTGCGCGCGAGCCTCGACCAGATCTACCGGATCGCGCGCTTCCGTCTCGACGACCTGATCGACGCCTGACACCGCAATACGGCCTGCTGCGTCGCAGCGGCCTGATCGCATCACTGAAACAAGGAAACATCATGGCTGTTCCGCTTCTCGATCCCAACGCACCCGATTTCACGCGGCGCTATGTGAACCTCGCCGACCCGCGTCTCGGTGCGCAGGCGCTCGAGGCCAGCGACGATTTCTTCGCGCCGAAGGACCGGATGCTGAACCCCGAGCCGGCCGTCTTCATTCCCGGCAAGTACGACGACCACGGCAAGTGGATGGACGGCTGGGAAACGCGCCGCAAGCGCACGACGGGCTACGACTGGTGCATCGTCAAGCTCGCGCGCCCGGGCGTGATCAAGGGCTTCGACATCGATACGAGCCACTTCACCGGCAACTTCCCGCCGGCCGCGTCGATCGAGGCCGCCTTCGTGGCCGACGGCGCGCCGACGCACGCCACCGAGTGGGTCGAGATCGTGCCGTCGACGACGTTGCAGGGCAACAGCCATCACTACGTCGAAGCGAGCGACGCCCGGGCGTTCACGCACCTGCGCGTGAACATCTACCCGGACGGCGGCATCGCCCGCCTGCGCGTGTACGGCCAGCCGCAACTCGACTGGGCCGGCGCGAGCGCGACCGAGCAGTTCGATCTCGCGGCGATGGAAAACGGCGGCTATGTCGTGGCCGCGAACAACCAGCACTTCGGCGTCGCGTCGAACCTGCTGCTGCCGGGCCGCGGCGTGAACATGGGCGACGGCTGGGAAACCCGCCGCCGCCGCGAACCGGGCAACGACTGGGCGATCATCGCGCTCGCGCAACCGGGCGTGATCCGCAAGATCGAAGTCGATACGGCGTTCTTCAAGGGCAACTTCCCTGACCGCTGCTCGATCCAGGCCGCCTACGTGTCGGGTGGCACCGACAGCTCGCTGATCACGCAGTCGATGTTCTGGCCGGTGCTGCTCGGCGAACAGAAGCTGCAGATGGACAAGCAGCATTACTTCGAACAAGGCATCGCGTCGCTTGGCCCCGTCACGCACGTGCGACTGAACATCATTCCGGACGGCGGCGTGTCGCGCCTGCGTCTGTGGGGGACGCTCGACAAATGAAGACGCTTGTTATCGAAGCGCTGACCAAGGAAGCGTTCGCGCCGTTCGGCGACGTGATCGAAACGGAAGGGGCGAAGCAGATCCCGATCAACCTCGGCACGACGATCCGTTTTCACGATCTCGCGACAGTCGATGTGACGGATGAAGATGGCCGTACGCTCGTCAACCTGTTCCGCGGCCAGCCGCGCACGCTGCCGTTCGAAGTGAAGATGCTCGAACGGCATCCGCTCGGCAGCCAGGCCTTCGTGCCGCTGAACGACCAGCCGTATCTCGTCGTCGTGGCGCCCGCGGGCGATCTCGATCCGGCCAGGATCCGCGCGTTCGTGACGAGCGGGTGGCAGGGCGTCAACTATGCGAAGGGCGTGTGGCATCACCCGCTGATCGCGCTCGGCGGCGTCAGCGACTTTATCGTCGTCGATCGCGGCGGCGACGGCCTGAACCTTAACGAGCAGGATCTGCAGGAATCGCTGTGGCTCACCGATGAGGCGCTCACCGCGCTGACTGCCTGAGTCGCCGGCGTTTCGCCGCCAGCCTGTCGAAACCCGCGCACGTTGCGCGGGTTTTTTTATGCGCCGGCGCTGGTCGCGCGGTTCAGGTCACCGCGGCTTTGCGCGTGTCGCGCGAACCGTCGCCGCCGCAGCGCCGGTTCGCGACCGGCGCATGCTGCGCCATCAGGTCGGCGATCCAGTCGACGAATACGCGCAGCTTCGCGCTGACGTGCCGGTTCGGCGGGAACGCGACGTACATCGGCATCGGGTCGAGCCGCCATCGTTCGAACAGCGGCACCAGTTCGCCGCGGGCGCGATACGCGGCGGCCATGTAGTCGGGCAGCCACAGGATACCCAGTCCGGCGAGGCCGGCCTCGAGATATGCGTTGCCGTCGTCGACCGCCAGCACGTAGCGCCCGCGCACGTTGACGTGCTCGCCGTCGCATTCCATCGCGAACGGCAGCGCCTTGCCGGTGCGCGCCCACAGAAAGCCGACGATCCGGTGGCGGGTGTCTTCCAGTTCGTCCGGATGCGAAGGAGTGCCGGCGCGCGCGAGATAGGCCGGCGACGCATACACGCCGAGCCGCAGGTCGCCGACGTGGCGCGCGACCAGCGACCGGTCGGTCGGCTCGCCGCCGCGCACGACGCAATCCACGTTTTCGCCGATCACGTCCACCACGCGGTCGCTCACGCCCATGTCGAGCTGGATGTCCGGATGGCGCGCGTGGAATGCGGGCAGCGCGGGGATCAGGATCAGGCGCGCGAACGGGCTCGGCACGTCCACGCGCAGCCGCCCCCTGGGCGATGCGGACGCAACGGACAGGCTCGTTTCGGCGTCGTCCATGTCGGCAAGCAGCCGCACCACGCGGTCGTAGTACGCGGCGCCGTCGGCCGTGACGACGACCTTGCGCGTCGTGCGGTTGAACAGCTTCACGCGCAGCCGCGCTTCGAGCTGCTGCACCAGTTGCGTGACGGTGGTGCGGCTCATGTGCAGCGTCTCGGCCGCCTTCGTGAAGCTGCCGGCTTCCACCACGCGGGCGAACGCCTGCATTGCGTCGAATCGATCCATCGGGTCAGGGCTCCGCGTCGGTCGGAAATTGTTTGGGTCGCGCAAACAGTGTTGGACAGGGTTGCCCGTTTATCCGCCGGGCAACGGTCCTTAAAGTGCCTTCATCGTTGATGCAGGGGCGGCTTCGCCCCACTGACTGATGGAGGTGTTGGATGGCAAAGCGTAGCGTAGTTTTTCCGCCCGGTCGCCAGGCGCTGTATGACCGCAACCGCTATTCGCCGGCGCTGCGCTCGAACGGATTCCTGTTCGTGTCCGGGCAGGTCGGCAGCCGCGAGGACGGCTCGCCCGAGCCGGAACTGGGCGCGCAGGTCCGCCGCGCGTTCGACAACCTGAATGCGGTGCTGCGCGCGGCCGGCTGTACGTTCGACGACGTCGTCGACGTGACGGTTTTCCTCGTCGATCCCGAAGCGACGTTCGAGCGGATCTGGGAGATCGTCCCCGAATACTGGGGCGATGCGCCGCATCCGACGCTGACCGCCGTCGGCGTGACCTGGCTGTACGGCTTCCAGTTCGAGATCAAGGCGATCGCGCGGCTGCCGGAGGCCGTCGAAGGGTGAGGTGGCGGGCAGCGCACCCGCGCTGCCTGGCGTCGGTGCGCTTCACGGCGCGACCAATGGCTCCCGTTCATACGCGCGATGCAGCAACGCGGCGAGCGACGGCGAATCGGGCAGCGTCGCCGTGCCGAAGCGGCGCACGGCGACACCGGGCGTCCACGAATTCATCACGACGGCACCGGCCATCGACGGCAGGTCGGCCGGCGTCACCTCGCGCTCGTGCTGCGCCACGCCAAGGCTCGCCAGGTGCCGACGCACGATGCGCATCGTGACGCCGCCGAGCATGCCCGCCACCGGCCACACGACCGCGTCGCCGCTCCAGAACGCCAGATTCCAGATCGAGCCTTCGCTGATGCGCCCGTGGCGATCGGTGAATGCCGCATCGTCGAAACCCTGCGCGACCGCGCGGCGCAGGAAGTGCGTCTTCGCGACTTCGCCGACGTGCTTGATGTCGGGCAGCACGCGCTCGTATTCGAACAGCGCGAGATCGAGCGGGCCGGCCGGCCCCGACGACGGCGCGGCGGTGCGGACCAGCACGTCGAGCGCTTCGTCGTCGCGCGCCGCGACGAATTCTCCGGTCGTCGCATGAACGGTCGCCGTCAGCGACAGCGCCGACGGCGCGCGCTCGAGCGCGGCGCGCAGGAACGCGCGCATCCGGTCGTCGGGCAGCGCATGGCCGAACAGTGCATGCGATGCGTCGCGCAGCCGTGCGAGGTGCAGGTCGAGGCCGCGCACGCGGCCGTCGCGTACCTGCATCGCGGTGAAATGCGCATGGCCCGCGAATGCCAGCGCGGCGAGCGCGTCTGGCGGCGCGGTCACGCCGTTGAGCTGGGCGACGGACGGGAACGGGGCAGCGGTCATCGGCAAATCTCCGGGTTTGGCCGTGGGCACGGTGCGGCCCGCGGTATCTTCAAGAAAGCCTATTGTTTGCCGATTGATGGCGTTATGAAAAACGAGTAGTTTTGGAACGGTCATCAAATTCTCTTTGAAGATCGATGGAACGCATGTGGCCCGGTACGCGCGCGCTGAGGACGTTCGATGCGGCGGCGCGGCACCTGAATTTCTCGCGGGCGGCCGACGAGGTCGGGCTGACGCCGGCGGCGGTCAGTCACCAGATCAAGGAAATCGAGGCGCAGCTCGGCATGGCGCTGTTCGTCCGCACGAGCCGCAGCATCCGGCTGACGCCGGCGGGCGTCGTGCTGGCCGGTGCGGCCGCCGATGCGCTGGCGGGCCTGCAGCGCGCGACCGCCCGGGCGCGCCGTATCGAGCGGGAGCAGACGGAACTTCGCGTGTCTGTCGGCGCGCGCTTTGCGACGCACTGGCTGCTGCCGCGCCTGCCGCGTTTCAGGGCCGCGCATCCGGCGCTCGAACTGACGTTCGACATCACCGACCGGTTGCGCGACTTCGATGACGACGACGTGGATGTCGCGATCCGCTTCGGCACCGGGCGTTACCGCGACGCGTGCGCGCAGCGCCTGTTCGGCACGTCGGTCGTCGCGGTCTGCAGCCCGGCGCTGCTGTCGGCCGGGCCGCCGTTGCGCGGGCCGCGCGACCTGCTGCGCCAGACGCTTTGCCACGTGGACTGCGAAGTCGATGGCGTGATCTGGCCGCGCTGGTCGGCATGGATGGCCGCGGCCGGTGTCGACGGTTTCGACGACAGCCGTTGCGTCGCGTTTCCGGATTCGAGCCATGTGGTGCAGGCCGTGACGGACGGCGCGGCGGTCGGCCTCGCGGAGCCGCACATGATCGCGCGAGAACTCGCGGACGGGCGCATCGTGCGGCTGTTCGACGTGAGCGTCGCGCTGTCGCCCGATGTCGCGTATCACGTCGTGTATCCGGAGCGCGCGCAGGACGATCCACGCATCGTCGCGTTCCGCGGCTGGCTCGCGGACGAAGTCGCGATGGTGCGCGCGTGACGCGATCGGCGCGCGTGCTATCTTGCCTGCATCACCACCGCACGGCGCCCGGTTCCGGGCGCGCCCCTTCGATGAGCCAACCTGAAAACGACCTCGCGATCCTGCTGCGCACGATGCAACCCGAACTGCATCCCGGTGCGTATGCCTTCGTATCGCTGCCGCCTGACGCAGATGTATCGTTATCCGAAACGATCGCGACCTTCCGCGAAACGGAAGGACTGACGGTCGTCGTCGATGAGGAAGCGGCCGCACGTCGCGGCTGGCCCGTGCTGTTCCGTGCCGCGTGGATCACGCTGACCGTGCATTCCGACCTCGCGGCCGTCGGCCTCACGGCGGCGTTCGCGCGGGCGCTCGGCGCGGCCGGCATCAGCTGCAACGTGATGGCGGCCGCGTATCACGACCACATCTTCGTACCGTTCGACGACGGCCCGCGTGCGCTCGATGCGCTCGTTGCGCTTCAGCGCGACGCGAAACACGGTTAGCGGGCGAGGGGTTCCGGACAGGCAAAAAAAACGGGCCCGTTACCGGGCCCGCGAACGGAAAGGATTGCGCCGGCAACCGGCGCACGGCGGCTTACTTGACCGCGCCACCCTCGAACCAGGCGGCGAGCTTGGTGCGCTCGTCGTCGGTCATGTGCGTGACGTTGCCGATCGGCATCGCCTTCAGGCGCACGGCCTGTTCATAGATACGCTGCGCGTTCTTCGACACTTCGTCCGGCGTGTCGAACATCACGCCCGCAGGGGCGCTGCCCATCAGCGTCGGCTTCGCCGAGTGGCACTCGACGCAGCGCTGCTGCAGGATCGGCATGATGTCGTTGATCACGATCTTCGGCGCGTTCGCAGCTTGCGCTTCCGGTGCGACCGGCTTCGGCATCGTCCACACCAGCGCGCCCGACAGCAGTGCGACGCCGCCGATCGGCAGGTACCACAGCTGCTTGCCGCGGTGACGCATCACGAAGAACTGGCGGATCAGCGCGCCGGCCAGCATGATCAGCACGAGCACGACCCAGTTGAACTTGTTCGTGTACGTCATCGCATAGTGGTTCGACAGCATCGCGAACACGACGGGCAGCGTGAAGTACGTGTTGTGCACCGAGCGTTGCTTGCCGCGCTTGCCGTAGATCGGGTTCGGTTCTTCGCCCTTGAGCATCTTGTCGACCATCTTGCGCTGGCCGGGGATGATCACGAAGAACACGTTCGCCGACATGATCGTCGCGAGCATCGCGCCGACGATCAGGTAGGCGGCACGGCCCGAGAAGATGTGGCACGCGAGGTACGCCGCGACGACGACGTAGAGGCCGACGCAAATGCCGAGCACACGGTCGTTGGTGCCGAGAACGCGGCACAGCGAGTCGTAGACGATCCAGCCGGCCGCGAGGAAGCCGAGCGCGGATGCCACGGCGACCACCGGGCCCATGTCGAGCACGCTCTTGTCGATCAGGTAGGTGTTCGGCGCGAGCAGGTACAGCACGAAGAACAGCGAGAAGCCCGACAGCCAGGTCGTGTACGACGGCCACTTGGACCAGTGCAGGTCATCCGGCATTTCCGGCGGGGCAACCGTGTACTTCTGCATGTTGTAGAAACCGCCGCCGTGGACGTGCCACAGTTCGCCGAACACACCGCGCTTGCGCTGGTTCGGGTCGGTCGGCGGTTTCAGGCTGTTGTCGAGCGCGACGAAATAGAACGACTCGCCGATCCACGCAATGGCGACGATGACGTGCAGCCATCGCAGCGCGAGGTTCAGCCAGTCGGTGATGAAGCCTTCCATGAAACTCCTCCAGACTCAGATCGTTTGTCTTTGATGTGGGCGCTGATACGTATGTCAGCTGCCGCGATAGGTGCTGTACGACCACGGCGACACGAGCAGCGGCACGTGGTAGTGCGAGCCGGTGTCGGCGATGCCGAAGCGCAGCACGACGCGGTCGACGAAACGGGGTTCGGGCACCTTCACGCCGAGCGACGCGAAGTAGTCGCCGGCATGGAACACGAGTTCGTATTCGCCGGCGGCGAGCGCGGCGCCTTCGAGCAGGGGCTCGTCGCAGCGGCCGTCGCTATTGGTCAGCACGGTCTTGACCGCGCGGCGCGATTCGCCGTCCAGCGCGTAGAGGTCGACCTTGATTGCGGCGCCGGGACGACCGTGCGCCGTATCGAGTACGTGGGTAGTGAGCTTTCCCATTCGCAATTGTCCTTGTGTGAATGCGAGGTTCGGCGGCGACTCGATCCATTGACTGTGCGGCGGATCGAGGCTCCACGTCACGTGGCTACATACCCGTCGGCGAAGTTGAAGCGAGCGCCGTGCAGGCATTGTAAAAAGGTTCCCCGCGCAAATACGGGCGCGATATCAAAGATAATGCGCCGCGCATGAGCGGCTGTCGACGGCACGCCGGATACGGCTTTGGGCGTACGTTTCGGGTGCCTGGCGGGCCTGCGCGCGGCGTACCATATCGGAACCGTGAAACGCGGTATTCGGGATCGAGCATTGTGCGTGGCGCGCGCTTGGGCGATCCTCCCGCCGTGCGCGTCGGCCTGTGGCCCGCGCGTACCCCGAAGACGGCGAGCACGCCGGGTAACCGGGCCAGGGCGTTCGAACGGACGCAGGCACCGGGACGTGCCGCGATTCAGCGTTCGAACGGCTGTGTGACCGTCCCCAGGATTCAACCCTGGGGGCAGACCGACGCGGAGAACGCATGAACCTCGAGCAGCACGCTGGCGCACGCGCGCCGAACGCATCCCCATCCCGCCCGAAAACCCTGCTGGTCAAGCACGCCGACGTGCTTGTGACCATGGACGACACGCGCCGCGAATTGCGCGACGCAGGGCTCTACATCGAAGGCAACCGGATCGTCGCGGTCGGCCCGACCGCCGAGCTGCCCGACACGGCCGACGAAGTGCTCGACCTGCGCGGCCACCTCGTGATCCCGGGGCTCGTGAACACGCATCACCACATGTACCAGAGCCTCACGCGCGCGGTGCCGGCCGCGCAGAACGCCGAGCTGTTCGGCTGGCTCACGAACCTGTACCGGATCTGGGCGCACCTGACGCCCGAAATGATCGAGGTGTCGACGCTCACCGCGATGGCCGAGCTGCTGCAATCGGGCTGCACGACATCGAGCGACCACCTGTACATCTACCCGAACGGCAGCCGGCTCGACGACAGCATCGGCGCCGCGCAGCGGATCGGCATGCGTTTTCACGCGAGCCGCGGTGCGATGAGCGTCGGCCAGCGGGACGGCGGGCTGCCGCCCGATTCGGTCGTCGAGCGCGAGCCGGACATCCTGCGCGACGCGCAGCGCCTGATCGAGACCTATCACGACGAAGGCCGCTACGCGATGCTGCGCGTGGTGGTGGCGCCGTGCTCGCCGTTCTCGGTGAGCCGCGAGTTGATGCGCGACGCGGCCGTGCTCGCGCGCGAGTACGGCGTGTCGCTGCACACGCACCTCGCGGAGAACGTCAACGACATCGCGTACAGCCGCGAGAAGTTCGGGATGACGCCCGCCGAATATGCTGAAGATCTCGGCTGGGTCGGCCACGACGTGTGGCATGCGCACTGCGTGCAGCTCGACGATGCGGGCATCGGCCTGTTCGCGCGCACCGGCACCGGCGTCGCGCATTGCCCGTGCTCGAACATGCGGCTCGCGTCGGGCATCGCGCCGGTGAAGAAGATGCGTCTCGCGGGCGTGCCGGTTGGCCTCGGCGTCGACGGCTCCGCGTCGAACGACGGCGCGCAGATGGTCGCGGAAGTGCGGCAGGCGCTGCTGCTGCAGCGGGTCGGTTTCGGGCCCGATGCGATGACGGCGCGCGAAGCGCTCGAGATCGCGACGCTCGGCGGCGCGAAGGTGCTCAACCGTGACGATATCGGCGCGCTGAAGCCCGGCATGGCCGCGGACTTCGCCGCGTTCGACCTGCGCCAGCCGCTGTTCGCGGGCGCGCTGCACGATCCGGTCGCGGCGCTGGTGTTCTGCGCGCCGTCGCAGACGGCGTACACGGTGGTGAACGGGAAGGTGGTGGTGCGGGAAGGGCGACTGGCGACGCTCGATCTGCCGCCCGTCATCGAGCGCCATAACGCGCTCGCGCACGCGCTCGTCGAGGCCTCGCGCTGAACGAACGCTGACGCCGTGCGGCGGCCGCCTTGCCGGGCGTGCCGCCGTCGCCGCGCCGCGCTGGCGCGGGCGGCGTGTGTCGTTACGCCTCGATCAGCGTACGGGTGGCTTCGGCGACGAGGCTGCGCAGCCAGCGCACTTCGTCCGAGTAGTGGCAGCGCTCGTGCCACAGCTGGTAGTACTGCATCGGCGGGAAGTCGAGCGGCGCCGGCACGACCGACAGCGGCAGGAACTTCGCGTAGTGATCGGCGAACAGGCGCGTCGTCGTGAAGATCAGGTCGGACTTCACGAGCACGTACGGTGCGAGGTTGAAGTACGGCAGCGTGACGACCACGTGGCGCTTGAGCCGTTCGCGTGCGAGATGCACGTCGATCGCGCCGCGCTGGCCGACCGAGTACGGCGTCGGCGCGAGATGCGGCGCGTTCAGGTACTGGTCGAGCGTGAGCCCGCCGCGCTTCGCGAACGGGTGCGTGTTGCTCATCAGGCAGACGATTTCGTCGACGAACAGATTCGACAGGTGCAGCTGCTCGGGCGGTTCCGGCCAGTTGCCGACGACGATGTCGAGCTTGCCGTCCTCCAGCGCGAGCTCGTAGTCGAATGCGGGGCCGAGCGAGTGGAACTCGAGCGTCGCGTTCGGCGCGGCCTGGCGGAAGCGTTCCACGACGGTCGGCACGAACAGCACGTTCAGGTAGTCGGGGCAGCCGATCCGGTAGCAGCGGATCGACGTGGCCGGGTCGAAGTTGTGCTGCTGGAATTTGATGCGCTCGATTTCACGCAGTGCGTTCTGCACGGGCTCGAGCAGGCGCAGCCCGTATTCGGTCGGCACCATGCCGGACTTGCCGCGTACGAGCAACGGGTCGCCGGTGATGTCGCGCAGGCGCCGCAGTGCGGCACTGATCGCCGGTTGCGACTGGTTCAGTTTGACGGCCGCGCGCGTGACGCTGCGCTCCATCAACAAGGTGTGCAAGACGCGCAAGAGGTACGTGTCGATCGCCTCGCGTTGCTGACTCATGATATCTCCGTTTTATATGTCTGGGCTGATCGAGGGGCAGGGGGGATATATCGTTTTTAATATGAAGCTGGGCCAGCGTCAAGAGATGGATACCCGCAGGTACCCGCCGCTCGGGCCTCGACAAGGGGCCTGAACGGGGTGGAATGCAGGGTGCGGAGCGCGCGGTGCCGTCCGGATGCGCGCGGTGCGGATCCGGATCGCGGCGCGTGATGCGGCGTGCGGGTCAGTCGTCGATGCGCATGCCGACCTTCAGCGTGACCTGCCAGTGAACGACCTGATCGCCTTCGATGTGACCGCGCGTTTCGGTCACCTGGAACCAGTGCAGGTTGTGCAGCGTCTTGCCGGCTTTCGAGATCGCGGTGCGGATGGCATCGTCGCTCGATTGCCGCGACGAACCGGTCAGCTCGATCATCTTGTACACATGGTCGCTCATGATGCGCTCCCTGGGATATCGACATATATCGTCGGTGCAGGTCGCGGTCCCGAAGCTGCGCCGCGCGTGCCCGGCTTCTTGAGTGATAGGTATGATGGGCGGCAAGTGCAACCCATATCGGAGACGAGGAATATCGTGGAAGTCGGATTTTGCGGACCGGGATTGATGGGCGCGCCGATGATTCGGCATTTGCTGGCGGCCGGGCATCGGGTCAGCGTGTGGAATCGCTCGCGCGACAAGGCCGAGGCGCTCGTGAAGGACGGCGCGCAGGTGGTCGGCACGCCGCGCGAACTGGCGGAACGCGTCGACACGGTATTCGTATGCGTGCTCGACGGCCGCGCGGTCGGTGACGTCGTGTTCGGCGAGCACGGGCTGCTCTCCGGCGACGCCGCTGCGCGCCGCCTGCAGCGCATCGTCGATCATTCGAGCATTCCGCCCGCCGCGACTCGCGACTACGCGGCGCGCGCGGCCGCGCTCGGCACGGGCTGGGTCGATGCGCCCGTATCGGGCGGCGTGCCGGGCGCGCAGGCCGGCACGCTCGCGGTGATGGCCGGCGGCCGCGCGGCTGATCTCGACGCGGTGCGGCCGCTGATCGGCACGTATGCGTCGCGCATCACGCACCTGGGCGACGCGGGCGCGGGCCAGACGGCGAAGCTGTGCAACCAGGCGATCGTCACCGCGACGGTGACCGCGATCGCCGAGGCCGTCGGTCTTGCGCAGGCGAGCGGCATCGACGCCGCGCGCCTGGCCGAGGCGCTGGCCGGCGGCTGGGCCGATTCGGTGCTGCTGCAGACGTTCGTGCCGCGCATGACATCGGGCGGCCACGCGCCGATCGGCGCGCTCAGCACGTTCCAGAAGGATGTCGATGCGATCGCCGACGCCGCGCGCGACACGGGCGCCGTGATGCCCGTGTCGGCTACCGTGCAGCAGGTGCTGCGGCTCGGCGCCGCGCAGGGGCTCGCCGGTGCCGATTTCGCCGCGTTCATCGACATCGTGCGGCCCGGCAACGGGCGTCAGCAGGCCGTGTGACGGGTGAACTGAGCGCGTAAACGGCAGATGGGCCGCCCGGAGGCGGCCCATCGAATGGCTGGCGGATCAGCCGAGGGAGCGTGGCGTCGTGTCGCCGGCGTTCTGGCGACCGAGCCCGCCGCGCAGGCTCGCTTTCGTACCTGCACCAAACTCGGGCAGGATGCGCGCGCGCGCCCGGCTCGCGAATACCAGGAAACCGAAGCCGTTCGCTTCGTACCAGTATCCGCCGTTTTCGAGGCCGTCCAGCGGCTGCTCGAGCGCGTTGGCGATCGATTCGATGCAGCGCTTGCGCAGCTCGGCAATGGCCGGATAGGGCGGCTGCGCGCCGCGCACGCTGCACAGGAGCACGTCGAGACCGGGCAGCACATGCGCGTACAGGACGGGTTCGTCCTGCGCACGGGCGCGGGCAATCTTGGTGTCGAGCTGGGCAAACGGTTTCGAGTGGCGCAAAACCGCGAGGAATGACTCCTGGCCATCCTGTTGGGCACGCCGACGTTTTTTCGGGAAGGACATAAACACTCGCCTCAAAAACAATTGCAAGAAATGCGGCACTTTCATGCGACCCACTCCCGGCTATGTACGCCGCATGTCGATCCTTTATAGCACACGAAAATGCTGCATTCGTGCAGTACGACGATCAATGTCTCCCGTCGACCTGCTCGCCATGATCGACACAGCCAGCGTCTTGGCGCCCGTACTGTCGTTTAGTCTCCATCATAGACCTGCTTTCCCCGCGCGTGCATTCGCGCGTCACAAAAAAGTGAGATAGGCCGCATGCGGCGGTGCACGGCGCGCGCAATAAAAAGGCCCGCACGGGGCGGGCCTGACGGGCGGGGCGCTTGGCGCTCAGCGCTGCTTGAGCGAATCGCGGATCTCGCGCAGCAGCACGGTGTCTTCCGGCGTCACGGCCGGCGCGGCTTCGTCCGGCTTGCGCAGCTTGTTGATGAATTTCACCATCAGGAAAATGATGAACGCGAGGATGACGAAATTGATCGCGACCGTGATGAACGAGCCGTAACCGAACGCGGCGACACCGGCGGCCTGCAGGTCCTTGAACGAATCGGGATTACCCTTGAACGTCGGGGGGATGGTGCCGAGCAGAACGAACTTGTTCGAGAAATCCAGGCCGCCGGTCAGCACGCCGATGACCGGCATGATGAGATCTTTCACGATCGAGTCGACGATCTTCGAGAACGCGCCGCCGATGATCACGCCGACGGCGAGATCCATCACGTTGCCCTTGACGGCGAACTCCTTGAATTCCTTGATGATGCTCATGAGCGGCTTTCTCCTTGTTGGGGCGAAGGGAGGCGTGCCGCGACGCGCAGGGATGCATTGCGTCGAATGAGGGTCGGTGGCACGCCGATGGCCGCATGATAGCGAACGCTCCCCATTGCCGGTAGTCCATCTTGAAATGATTGACAAATCCGCGCGTCGGCGCGGCCGGCCATGCAGGGGAGCGTGGCGTGCGTTGCAGCGCGTCGCGTCGTGCGTCGACGCGCTGCGCAGGGTCAGGTGTTGTCGTCGGTCCAGCCGTCGTCATTGCTGCCGAGATCGACGTTGCCGCTGCCGCCGTCGCTCCAGTTCGACGCGTCGCCGCGGCCGAGGTCGAAGCCCGGGTCGGCATCCTGCCGGCGGCGCTCGCCGTCGACGATCACGTCGCGTTCGACCACGCGTTCGCGGCCGCCCGACATCGCCTCGCCGAGCAGCACGCCGGTCAGCAGCCCGCCCATCCCGCCGCCGAAACCGCCGCCGCCTTGCTGGATCACGACGGGCGGCTGCTGTTGCGGATAAGGCTGCGGCGGATACGGCTGGCCCTGCGCGCCCGTCATGCGATCGGCTTCCTGCGCGTACACGGAGCCGCTGCCGTTTACCGGTGCCGCGGGTTGCGCGGCCGGGTCGGGGCGGCCTTCGACACGCGCCTTCACGCTTGCATGGCGCTGTTCGAGTTCATCGACGCGATACGGCGGCACCGGATTCTTGCCGTTCGACAGCGCCTCGACGAGCGTGCGCGCATCGCCCTCGAGCGCGTCGAGTTCGCCCGTGAGCGCCGCGGCGCCGGGCGCCGTCGACAGCTTCGCATCGAGTTTCAGCGGACGGATGTCGTTCAGCACGTCGGTCGCACGCTTGAGCTGCGTGCGGCGTTCGTCGTCGGCGCGGCCGTCGTCGGCCGTGCGCGCGCGGCGCAACGTCCAGCGCAGCACCAGCGCGATCATCGCGACGATCAGCCCGAGGCCGATCCACATGCCGGTCGACGGGCCGTGTTTTTCGGCGGGCGCGGCGGGTGCGAGCGACGGTTGCAGCGTGCCGGCCTGCGTGGCCGACGGCGCGTTGCCGCTCACGCGCGCGGCATCGGCACGGATGCGCGACTCGGTCTGCGCGAAGTGCGACGCGTCGGTGAAGCGCAGTTGCGGGTCGAGCGACTTCGCGCGCTGCAGTTGCGTGAGCGCATCGGACGCGCGGCCTTCGCGGTCCAGCACCTGCGCATACAGATAGCGCGCGTGCGCGTTGTTCGGATGGGCGTCGATGACTTGCGACAGCTGCGTGTCGGCTTGTTGCCAGTTGTGCTGTGCGATCGACTGCTCGATCTGCTGCAGCGACGGTACCGCGAACGCGGCGGACGACAGCAACATCAGCGAGAGGCCGAGTGCGGCGAGAGATTTCTTCATGGTCGAACCGGGCGCGGGCGCCCGTCTCCTGACGATCGGTTCGCGCCGCGTGCCCGGGGCGGGCCGCGGCGCGGTGGCCGTTACTGCGCGGGCGTGTCGAGCTGCTTCTTCAGCGCGGCGAGGCGGTCCTCGACCGACGGGCCCTTGTTCAGCGCGGCGAGCTTGTCGTCGAGCGCCTTGCCGCTCGACGTGTCGGCCGAATTGAGGCGCGCGTCCGAGCGTGCGTTCTGCAGTGCGACCTTGTCCTCGAGCTTCTGGAAATCCTCCGACAGGTTCTTGCCGCCGATGCCGCCCAAGGCGCTGGCCGCGACGTCCTTCGCCTGTGCGATTTCCTGCTTGGCCTGCAGGATGTTCGAGCGCGCGTTCAGGTCGTTGCGGCGCTGGCGCATGTCGGCGATCTGCCCCTTCAGCTTGTCGACCGACGGTTCGAGCGTCGTCAGCTCGGCCGCGAGCGCGTCGCGCTCCGCTTCCGCGTTCGACTGCGCGGCGAGTGCCTCGCGTGCGAGTGCTTCGTCGCCGCCCTGCAGCGCGCGTTTCGCGCCGTCCTCGTACTTCTTCACCTTGTCGTCGGCCGCGTCGCGCTTGCTGCGCTGGGTCGCGACCTGTGCCTCGATTTCGATCAGCGAATTCTCGGCACGGCCGATGCTGTCGTCGAGCTCCCGCACGATCTGCCGTGCGTCGCGCGACGGATCCTGTACCGAATCGGCCGCATCGTTCAGCAGGCCTTTGATCGTGCGCGAAACAGAGTCGAAAAGCGACATGAAATCCTCCGTGATTAAAAGGCGCCGCGTCACCGCGGCAATGCCCGTCGCGAGCCGTTCGCGACCCGCGTGAGCCGGCGGATATTACACCACCGGTTCACTTAAATACGGCTTAAACGCGCGAGTTCAAGCGGCATGGGCATCAGGATGTCGAACCTTTCGCGATTGAAAGAAAATCGGCCGCGGACCCCGCATTGCGTGTCCATGATAGGCCGAGGAGGATGACAATACGTTCCGGAAATCACGGTATTGCGGGAATTTTTACAAAAAATCGCGAAGGGGCTCGGTCGATTTCATTAAAATGCGCTGTCACGTCGCGGGAACGGATCGCCGCGCGGCGGGGTCTGTCGACGTGACAGCCGCATCTCGATGCACCCACTCTGATTCATTCGCTTGCATTTCCGCATGCGTCCGAGGGCGCCACGTACGCCCGCCATTCCGACATGCCAATTATCAAACGACCGCCTTCTTCTTCCGACAGGAACGAACCCCACTACACGCTGCGCCGTTCGCCGTCCGGAGCCTATTACCCCGATGACGACGAACGCGACCCTCGCAACGACGACCGCCGCGCACAGCGCAGCGGCGGCGGCGGGGGCCGTCGCTCGTTCGGCTCGCGCGTCGCGCTGTGGTTCGCCGGCCTGTTCGTGACGCTGGCGATCGTCGGCGCGCTGATCGTCGGTTACGCGCTGGTCGTGATGGCGCCGCAACTGCCGTCGCTCGATGCGCTGACCAACTACCAGCCGAAGGTGCCGCTGCGCGTGTTCACGGCCGATCACGTGCTGATCGGCGAGTTCGGCGAGGAGCGCCGCAGCCTCGTGCGCTTCCAGGACATTCCGGACGTGATGAAGAAGGCCGTGCTCGCGATCGAGGACTACCGCTTCTACGAGCACGGCGGCGTCGACTTCGTCGGCATCCTGCGGGCGGGTGTCGCCGACCTGATGCACGGCGGCGCGCGCCAGGGCGCGAGCACGATCACGATGCAGGTCGCGCGTAACTTCTTCCTGTCGAGCGAGAAGACCTACACGCGCAAGATCTACGAAATGCTGCTCGCGTACAAGATCGAGAAGGCCCTGACGAAGGACCAGATTCTCGAGCTGTACATGAACCAGATCTATCTCGGCCAGCGCTCGTACGGCTTCGCGGCCGCCGCGCGCGTGTATTTCGGCAAGGACCTGAAGGACATCACGCTCGCGGAAGCGGCGATGCTCGCCGGGCTGCCGAAGGCGCCGTCCGCGTATAACCCGGTCGTCAATCCGAAGCGCGCGAAGGTGCGCCAGGAATACATCCTGAAGCGCATGCTCGAGGTCGGTTACATCACGCAGCCGCAGTACGACGAAGCCGTGAAGGAAGAGATCCACGTGCGCACGCCGGGCAACCAGTACGCGGTGCACGGCGAATACGTCGCCGAGATGGTGCGGCAGATGATGTATCAGCAGTACAAGGACGAAACCTATACGCGCGGGCTGACCGTCACGACGACGATCAACTCGGCCGACCAGGAGGCCGCGTACCAGGCCGTGCGTCGCGGCATTCTCGACTACGAGCGCCGCCACGGTTATCGCGGCCCCGAAGCGTCGATCAACCTGCCCGCGGCCGGCGACGACCGCGACGAGGCGATCGACGACGCGCTCGCCGATCACCCGGACAACGGCGACCTGCAGTCGGCGGTCGTGCTGTCGGCTTCGCCGAACGCGGTCGAGGTGCAGTTCGTCGGCGGCGCGACGACGACGATCGGCCCGGCCGGGCTGCGCTTCGTGTCGGCCGCGCTTGGGGCCCGTGCGAACAACGCGCTGCGCATCAAGCCGGGCTCGATCGTGCGCGTGCTGAAGGACGGCAAGACGGGCTGGCAGGTCGTGCAGCTGCCGCAGGTCGAAGGCGCGCTCGTCGCGATCGCGCCGCAGGACGGCGCGATCCGTTCGCTCGTCGGCGGCTTCGACTTCAACAAGAGCAAGTTCAACCACGTGACGCAGGCATGGCGGCAGCCGGGTTCGTCGTTCAAGCCGTTCATCTACTCGGCCTCGCTCGACAAGGGCATGGGGCCGGCGACGATGATCAACGACGCGCCGCTGTATTTCCCGCCGAGCGTGCCGGGCGGTACCGCGTGGGAGCCGAAGGACGACGACCAGCCTGATGGTCCGATGACGATGCGCACGGGCCTGCAGCGTTCGAAGAACCTCGTGTCGATCCGGATCCTCGCGTCGATCGGCACGCAGTATGCGCAGCAGTACGTGACGCAGCGCTTCGGCTTCGATCCCGCGAAGACGCCGCCGTATCTGCCGATGGCGCTCGGCGCGGGCCTCGTGACGCCGCTGCAGCTCGCGACCGGCTATGCGGTGTTCGCGAACGGCGGCTACAAGGTCGACCCGTACCTGATCGCCGAAGTCGACGACGCGCGCGGCCAGGCGCTGCAGAAGTCGCAGCCGGTGATCGCGGGCAGCACGGCGCCGCGCACGATCGAAGGCCGCAACGCGTACGTGATGAACAGCCTGCTGCATTCGGTCGCGACGGCCGGCACGGGCGCGGGGACCAACGCACTGGGCCGCAGCGACCTGCAGGGCAAGACGGGTACGACGAACGATGCGAAGGACGGCTGGTTCGCCGGTTACCAGCAGTCGCTCGTCGCGGTCGCGTGGATGGGCTTCGACCAGCCGAAGAGCCTCGGCAGCCGCGAATTCGGCGCGCAGCTCGCGTTGCCGATCTGGGTGAACTACATGCGCACCGCGCTGAACGGCGTGCCCGAGCAGCAGATGCCGATGCCGGACGGCCTGACCTCGCTCGACGGCGAGCTGTACTACGCCGATCGCACGCCGGGCAACGGCTTCGTCGCGAACGTCGACATCAACCCGGCCGAGAACGCGATCAGCGCGAACGACGCACTCGGCTCGGCTGGCGCGGCAGGGCTCGCGCCGCCGCCCGTCACGGCGCAGGAGAAGCAGCAGATCATGGACATGTTCGAGAACAAGTAAGCGGTACGCCGCTGTTCCGGCATGCGACGGGCGCCTTCGGGCGCCCGTTTTTTTGCGTGTCGCCGATAGCGGGAGCAGCGGAATCAGAACGACGCGCAGGCCGGCACGACCGTCATGCCAACCGACTCCTGCCGGAATCGCGCGACATACGTTTGGCGGATCGCGGCGAGCCGCGCGCGCGTGTCGGGTGTATCGTCGGCGATGATACGGATCACGAAGCTGTCTTCGCGCGTGATCCCGCCGCTTGCGCGGTCGCGCCACTGGCCGTGCGTGTCCCAGTAGGTGAGGCCGTCGGGGAAACGCGGCGTGACCGTATCGGCGAGGAATGCCGTGCGTTCCGCATCGGTCACGGGGCCGCGCCCCGCGATGTCGCGCCCAAACAGCAGGTCGGCCTGCAGCATGCGGTTCTCGCCCGGCTGCGTGCAGGCCGGCTGCGCGCCGACGACGGGCGAGGGCGGTGCCGCGCAGCCGGCGAGCAGCGCGATCGCCACGGCGCCGACCAGCGGCAGCACGCGGTGCCGCCACGTCGCAGCCCGTGCGTGCGGCGGCCGCATCCGCCCAATCTGCCCATTTCGCGTCGATCGACCTTCGCGCGCGCAAAACGCTGCGCGCTCAACCACTTGCGTGTTTGTCCGGCGGGTTATCAACAGGGCTGTCAACATAATCTGGGGATAACCCTAGGTTGGTCCACGTGTGCCCGCGCGGGGTCAGTGCCGCAGTTTCGCGTGCGCGAGATGCATGCCGAGCGTGCCCGGGTCGGTATTCGTGCCCGACAGCAGCACGCCGACGCGCTTGCCCTGCAGCGTCTCGCGCAGCGGGCCGAGCAGCGCGGCGAGCGCGGCCGCGCAGGCCGGTTCGACCGACAGTTTCAGGTGCGAGAACAGGAACAGCATCGCGTCGCGCAGCGCGTCGTCGGACACGGTGACGATGCGGTCGATGTGGCGTCGGCACAGCTGGTAGCTGTATTCCTCGGTATGCGGCGCCATCAGCGAATCGGCGATCGTCTGCATCGCGCTCATCTTGATCGTGTGATTCGCCGCGAAGCTGCGGCTCATCGCGTCGGCGCCTTCCGGCTCGACGCCGTACACGTGCACGCGCGGATTCGCGAGCCGCAGCGCGGTCGCCATGCCGGCCGCGAGCCCGCCGCCGCCGATCGGCACGATCACCGCGTCGAGGTCGGGGGTCTGCGTCGCCCATTCGTAGCCGAGCGTCGCGGTGCCGAGTATCGTGTGATAGCCGTTGAACGGATGAATGAAGAAGCGGCCTTCCTCGGCCTCGATCCGCCGCACGAGATCGAACGCCTGCGACGCGCTGCCCGCGAGCACGACTTCCGCGCGGTACTGCTTGCACTGCGCGATGCGCGTCGAGTTCGCGGTATGGAACATCACGACCTTCGCGCTGCTGCCGAGCCGCATCGCCGCATACGCGACGGCCGCCGCGTGATTGCCGGCCGACACGCAGGTGACGCCGGCGTCCTTGCGCGCCTCGTCGAGCGCGAGCAGGTGCGTGAATGCGCCGCGTGCCTTGAAGCTGCCGCTCACCTGCAGCAGTTCGAACTTGAAGTTGACGTGCGTGCCCTCGAGGGACGGCAGGTCGGCGCGCTCGAACACGGGCGTGCGCGCGACCCAGGGCGACAACGCAAAATGCTGCGCGGCGATTTCGTCGAGCGTCGGAATCGGCTCGCCGTCGATCGTCGTATGGGCATTGCGCTGTTGTTCAGTCGACATGGCGTGGCGGGTGGCGGAGTGGGCCAGCCCGCACACGCGGGCCGGCGTGGCGGGAGGCAGTCAGTGCGCGTCGACCGACATGCTGCGGATGAACTTGCGCAGGAACTGCTCGCAGCCGGCGAGCTGCGCGAGCTCGACATACTCGTTCGGCTTGTGCGCCTGCTCGATGTTGCCGGGCCCGCAGACTACGCTCGGGATGCCCGCGCGTGCGAACAGGCCGGCCTCGGTGCCGTACGCGACCTTGCGCTTGTCCTGGTCGGCCGTCAGCGCGCGCACCAGCTGCGTGATCGCGGCCTGTTCGGTCGCGTCGAGGCCGGGCGCCGCGGCGATCTTCGAGAACTCGATCGCGGCATTCGGATGCTCGCGGCGCATCTGCGGCAGCAGCGTTTCGTGTGCATACGCTTCGATGCGCGTGAAGATCTGCTCGGGATCGAGCGTCGGCAGGTTGCGGAACTCGAAGTCGAACCGGCATTCGGCCGGCACCGTGTTGATCGCGTTGCCGCCCTGGATCGTGCTCGTCTGCGCGGTCGTGAACGGCACGTCGTACAGCTCGTCGAACGGGCCTTCGGCGCGGAAGCGCTCGGCGAGGTCGCGGATGTGGCAGATGAGGCGCGCCGCGTACTCGATCGCGTTCAGCCCCTTCGGCGTCAGCGACGAGTGCGCCGCGTGGCCGCGCACGCAGCAGCGGTACGCGTTGATGCCCTTGTGCGCGATGATCGGCCGCATGCTGGTCGGCTCGCCGACGATGCAGCCGGACGGTTGCACGCCGCGCTTGACGAGGTCGGCGATCATCAGCGGTGCGCCCGCACAGCCGATTTCCTCGTCGTAGGACAGCGCGAAATGGATCGGCTGCGCGAGTTTGGTCGCCTGCATCTCGGGCAACAGTGCCAGCGCCGTGCCGATGAAGCCCTTCATGTCGCAGGTGCCGCGGCCGTACAGGCGGCCGTCGCGGATCTCCGGCGCGAACGGGTTGCTGTCCCATTGCTGGCCGTCGACCGGCACGACGTCGGTGTGGCCTGACAGCACGATGCCGCCGTTCGTCGAGCCGTCGTGCGCGGGCACGGTTGCGAACAGGTTGGCCCAGCCCTCGCGCGGATCGTGCGTGATCGTTGACGCGATGCCCTTCGCGGCGAGCGCGTCGCGCACCGTTTCGATCAGACCGAGATTCGGCACGCGGCTCGTCGTGTCCATCGATACCAGTTGCTTGACCCAGGGCAGGCAAACGAGCGATGCGTCGCCCTGGGGTGCAGCGGACGGCGCGGTCGCGTCGAGAGTGGACATGGCAAAACTCCGTCTGATGAATGGGAAAATCATACTCAAAAACGCGCCTGGCCGCCCGCGCCGGGCGCGGTGCGGTGCAGCATCGCCGCGGCCGTCAGCGCGCCGCGGCCGCCGCTCCCTGCTTCGGGCCGAGCGCGCGCAGCGTTTCCTTGATCGTCGACACGCGGATCGCGAGATCGGGCGAGCGCGTCTCGATGCGCAGCTTGTCCTGGCCCGCGAGCTTGATGTGCCGGTGCTTCTGCACCATCTCGATGATCCGCATCGGATCGATCGGTGGATTCGGTTCGAACTGCAGCCCGATCGCGACTTCGCTCGCGTCGATCTTCACGATGCCGAGCGGCTTCGCGGCGATGCGCAGCCGGTGCGTCTCGACCAGCGCGTGCGCCTGCGGCGGCAGCTTGCCGAAGCGGTCGATCAGTTCCTCCTGGATTCCGTCGATCGAGTCGCCGTGCTCGCAGTTCGCGAGGCGCTTGTACAGCGACAGCCGTTCCTGCACGTCCGCGCAGTAGTCGGCCGGCAGGATCGCGGGCGCGTGCAGGTTGATTTCCGTCGTCGCGGCGAGCGGCGCGGTGAGGTCGGGCTCCTTGCCGTTCTTCAGCGCCTTCACCGCGTCGTTCAGCATGTCCGTATAGAGCTGGAAGCCGATCTCGTGGATCTCGCCCGACTGCTTGTCGCCGAGCACTTCGCCGGTGCCGCGGATCTCGAGGTCGTGCATCGCGAGATAGAAGCCCGAACCGAGTTCCTCCATCTGCTGGATCGCCTCGAGCCGGCGCTGCGCCTGCTTGGTGAGCGCCTGCGGATCGTGGACCAGCAGGTACGCATAGGCCTGGTGATGCGAGCGGCCGACGCGGCCGCGCAGCTGGTGGAGCTGCGCGAGGCCGAACTTGTCCGAGCGGTGCATGATGATCGTGTTCGCGCTCGGCACGTCGATGCCGGTCTCGATGATGGTCGTGCACAGCAGCACGTTCGCGCGCTGCGCGACGAAATCGCGCATCACGCGCTCGAGCTCGCGCTCGTGCATCTGGCCGTGCGCGATCACGATGCGCGCTTCGGGCACGAGCGCCTCGAGCATCGCCTTGCGGTTCTCGATCGTCTCGACCTCGTTGTGCAGGAAATACACCTGGCCGCCGCGCTTGAGTTCGCGCAGCATCGCCTCGCGGATCACGCTTTCCTCCTCGCGGCGCACGAAGGTCTTGATCGCGAGCCGCTTCTGCGGCGCGGTCGCGATCACCGAGAAATCGCGCAGCCCTTCGAGCGCCATCCCGAGCGTGCGCGGGATCGGCGTCGCGGTGAGCGTCAGTACGTCGACTTCCGCGCGCAGCGCCTTCAGCGCTTCCTTCTGGCGCACGCCGAAACGGTGTTCCTCGTCGATGATCACGAGGCCGAGGCGCTTGAACTGCACGTCCGACGACAGCAGCTTGTGCGTGCCGATTACGATGTCGACGCTGCCTTCGTTGATCTGCGCGATCGCCGTGTTCACTTCCTTCGTGGTCTTGAAGCGCGACAGCTCGACGATCCGCACCGGCCAGTCCGCGAAGCGGTCGATGAAGGTCTGCGTGTGCTGCTCGGCGAGCAGCGTCGTGGGCGACAGCAGCGCGACCTGCTTGCCGCCCATCACCGCGATGAACGCGGCGCGCAGCGCGACCTCGGTCTTGCCGAAGCCGACGTCGCCGCACACGAGGCGATCCATCGGCTTGCCGCTCGTCATGTCGCCAATCACGGCGGCGATCGCCGCGGCCTGGTCGGGCGTTTCCTCGAAGCCGAAGCTTTCCGCGAATTTCACGTAGTCGCGCGGGTCGAGCGCGAACGCATGGCCTTCGCGGGCCGCGCGGCGCGCGTACAGGTTCAGCAGCTCGGCGGCCGTGTCGCGGATCTGCTGCGCGGCCTTGCGCTTCGCGCGTTCCCACTGGCCGGAGCCGAGCGCGTGCAGCGGGGCGCTGTCGGGATCGGCGCCGCTATAGCGCGAGATCACGTGCAATTGCGCGACGGGCACGTAGAGCTTGCTCTCGCCCGAGTATTCGAGATGCAGGAATTCGGTGTCGCCTTCGCCGAGATCCATCGACACGAGGCCCATGTAGCGGCCGATGCCGTGCTGCGCGTGGACGACCGGGTCGCCGACCTTCAGCTCCGACAGGTCGCGCACCATCGCGTCGACGTTGCTGGCTTGTTCCTGCCGACGGCGGCCCGCGCGGCGGCCGAGCGCGCCGTACAGCTCGGTTTCGGTGACGATCGCGTAGCCTTCGCCCGGGACCGAGAAACCGCTCGACAGCGGCGCGACGCCGAGCGCGAAGCGTTCGTCACTCGTAAGCCAGCCCGCGAAGTGGTCGTTCGACACGGGGCGCAGGTGATGCTCGGCGAGCAGCTGCAGGATCGTTTCGCGGCGGCCGGCCGATTCGACGGTCAGCAGCACGCGCTTGCCCGACGATTCGACGAACGTGCGCAGCGACGCGAGCGGATCGTCCGCATGGCGGTCGACGGTGAGCTCGGGCAGCCCCGTCGCCCAACCGCCGGCCGGTTGCGCGGGCAGCACGACGCGCGCGAACGGCTTCGCGAACGCGAAGAAATCCTCGTCGGACAGGAACAGGCGCTGCGGCTCGAGGATCGGCCGCTCGCGATCGTGCGACAGGAACGCGTGGCGCTGCTTCGTATCGGCCGTGAAGCGGCGAATCGACGCGTCGAGATCGCCGGCGAACACGAGGTGCGCGTCCTGCGGCAGGTAGTGGAACAGCGTGGCCGTCTCGTCGAAGAAGAGCGGCAGGTAATACTCGATGCCGGCCGACGGCACGCCGTTGCCGATGTCCTTGTAGATCGGCGCGCGGCTCGGGTCGCCTTCGAAGGTTTCGCGCCAGCGGCTGCGGAAGGCCGTGCGCGCGGCTTCGTCGAACGGAAACTCGCGGCCGGGCAGCAGCCGCACGTCGCGCACCGGGTAGAGGCTGCGCTGCGTGTCGGGATCGAACGCGCGGATCGAGTCGACCTGGTCGTCGAACAGGTCGATCCGGTACGGCAGCGGCGAACCCATCGGATACAGGTCGATCAGCGAGCCGCGTACGCAGTATTCGCCGGGCCGCACGACCTGGCTCACGTGCTCGTAGCCGGCCAGCGTGAGCTGCGCCTTCAGCTTCGCCTCGTCGAGCCGCTCGCCCTGCGCGAATGCGAACGTGTACGCGGCCATGAACGACGCGGGCGGCATCCGGTACAGCGCGGTGGTGGCGGGCACCAGCAGGATGTCGCAGCGGCCCTCGCCGAGGTCGTGCAGCGTCGCGAGACGCTCCGACACGAGGTCCTGGTGCGGCGAGAACGTGTCGTACGGCAGCGTTTCCCAGTCCGGCAGCAGGCGCACGCGTGCGTCGGGCGAGAAATAGGGGATTTCCTGCGAAAGCCGCTGGGCGTCGACCGCGTTCGCGCAGATCACGGCGAGGAGCGGCACGTCCGGGCGGTTGTCGGCGAGATAACGGGCGATGGCGAGCGCGTCGGCGGAGCCATGCGCGCCGTCGAAGGCAAAGCGCTGGCCGGGTTTGACGCGCGCTACGGGCGAGGCGGACGGGGTGGAAGCGTTATCTGGCATAGGGACGGCAGGGGTGGCGTGCACGGTCGCAGCGCGGTGCGCCGGTCGAGACGAAAGACCTATTATAAAATCCGCTTCTCGATTTCATCTTTCCGGCGTTTTCCTTTCGTGACTCCCCGACTTTTCGCCCTGATTCCCTGTGCCGGCACGGGCAGCCGTTCCGGTTCGGCCGTGCCGAAGCAATACCGCACGGTGGCCGGCCGCGCGCTCCTGCATTACACGCTCGCCGCGTTCGACGCGTGCAGCGAATTCGCGCAGACGCTCGTCGTCCTCGCGCCCGACGATTCCCATTTCGACGCGCGCCGCTTCGCGGGCCTGCGCTTCGCGGTGCGCCGCTGCGGCGGCGGCTCGCGGCAGGCGTCGGTGCTGAACGGGCTGCTCGAACTGGGCGAATTCGGTGCGACCGATCACGACTGGGTGCTCGTGCACGACGCCGCGCGCCCGGGCATCACGCCGGAGCTGATCCGCACGCTCGTCGCGACGCTGAAGGACGATCCGGTCGGCGGCATCGTCGCGCTGCCGGTGGCCGATACGCTCAAGCGCGTGCCGGCCGGCGGCGACGCGATCGCGCGCACCGAGTCGCGCGACGCGCTGTGGCAGGCGCAGACGCCGCAGATGTTCCGCATCGGCATGCTGCGCGAGGCGATCCTGCGCGCGCAGCGCGAAGGGCACGACCTGACCGACGAAGCGAGCGCGATCGAATGGGCCGGCCATACGCCGCGCGTCGTGCAGGGCAGCCTGCGCAACTTCAAGGTCACGTACCCGGAAGATTTCGCGCTCGCGGAAGCGATCCTCGCGCGCCCCGCGAACGCTTCTTGACTTTTACCCCATCTCAATCGGAACACGCATGGATTTCAGAATCGGACAAGGCTACGACGTGCACCAGCTCGTCCCGGGGCGCCCCCTCATCATCGGCGGCGTGACGATTCCGTACGAGCGCGGCCTGCTCGGCCACTCGGACGCGGACGTGCTGCTGCACGCGATCACCGACGCGCTGTTCGGCGCGGCCGCACTCGGCGACATCGGCCGCCATTTCTCCGATACGGACGCGGCGTTCAAGGGCGCGGACAGCCGCGTGCTGCTGCGCGAGTGCGCCGCACGGGTCAAGGCGGCCGGCTTCACGATCCAGAACGTCGACAGCACCGTGATCGCGCAGGCACCGAAGCTCGCGCCGCACATCGACGGCATGCGCGCGAACATCGCGGCCGATCTCGGGCTGCCGCTCGATCGCGTGAACGTGAAGGCGAAGACCAACGAGAAGCTCGGTTATCTCGGTCGCGGCGACGGGATCGAGGCGCAGGCCGCCGCGTTGCTCGTGAAGCAGGGCGGCTGACGCCCGGCCGTCGCGGTGCGCGGTTCGCTCCGCGCGCCGGGGTGCGGAAATGAAAAATGCCACGCTGAAGCGTGGCATTTTCGTTTGCAGCGGCGGCCGCGCGGCGCAACCGCTCATGCGGCGATTCACTCGCCTTCGGCGGCGATCACCTGCGCGGCGGCGTTGATCACCGACGCGATGCGGCCGACGTCGCGCAGCTGCGTGACGGTCATCCCTTGCTCGTTCTTCAGCAGCGCATAGTGCGACTTCACGCAGAAGTGGCACTTGCCGACGATCGACGCGGCGAGCGCGTACATCTCGAACTTGCGCTTGTCGACGCCACCGTGCGTCGCATACGCGCCCATCCGCAGCTCGGCGCGCTGCGTCTTCAGGTCGGCGTCGTCGGCCATCTCGACATACGGATACCAGGTGTTGTTCATCCCCATCAGCGCGGCCGCCGTCAGCACGGCGTTCGTCTCTTCGGGCGACAGCACGCCGGCCTCGCGGATCGTCTTCACGAGCACGCTGCTCTTCGCCGCGATCGCCGCTGCCAGCGCGACGCCGACCGCGTCCGTGCCTTCGAGCGACGAGCGCGAGATCGTGCCGTCGAGGTTCAGGCGAATGTCCTTCGCGTAGTCGGGAATACGCGCCTTAATCGAATCGATGAATTCCATTGATATCTCCTATGGGTTGGCCGTTAAAAAAGCCCGCAGGCAGGACGTGCGCCGCGGGCTTCGTGCATCGATGCGCTTACAGCGTTGCGCCGCCGACTGCACGGTTGCACGGGCACAGTTCGTCCGTTTGCAGGCCGTCCAGAATACGCAGGACTTCTGCCGGGCTACGGCCGACGTTCAGGTTGTTCACCGAAACGTGCTGGATCGTGTTGTCCGGATCGATGATGAACGTTGCACGCAGGGCCACGCCGGCTTCCTTGTCGCGCACGCCGAGCTGGTCGATCAGCTCGCCCTTGACGTCGCCGAACGCGTAGTGGTTCAGCTTGTCCAGGTCCTTGTGCTCACGGCGCCATGCGAGCTTGACGAATTCGTTGTCCGAGCTGCCGCCGAGCAGGACGGCGTCGCGCTCTTCGAACTGCTTCGTGAGCTTCGCGAACTCGACGATTTCCGTCGGGCACACGAACGTGAAATCCTTCGGATAGAAGTAGATGATCTTCCACTTGCCCGGGAACGACGCTTCGGTGACGGTCTCGAACGCCGACTGGCCGTTTTCCTCGTGATGATTGAAGCCCGGCTTCGCGGCTACGACGGTGAAAGCTTCGAGTTTATCGCCCACGGTTTTCATGCGGATACTCCTGTATGAGTTGGGAAGAAGACTGAGTCAAGCTACCTCGGTGCTGCAACGCTGATGTGACAGCATGGGGATAACTCTAACACTATTAATAAAACACTTCAATAGATTTTGGCTAACGATCTTCATAGTTTTTTTCAACTGGATCGATAGTGTGAAGTGAGAACGGCGTGGGCGAGCGCGTCACGCGGTCGCACGCGCCTTGCCGGCGCCGGGGAATTCGACCGTGACTTCGAGGCCCGCTTCGGGGTTGCGGTTGCGCAGGCGCAGCGCGCCGCGATAGCGGCCGACGAGCCGCAGCACGATCGCCATCCCGAGGCCCGTGCCGTCCGCCTTGGTGCGCGCGGTGTCGACGCGATAGAACGGTCGCATCACGAGCGGCAGCTGATCCTCGGGGATGCCGGGGCCTTCGTCGCTCACCGACAGCTCGACGCGCGCGTGCGACACGCGCGTCTCGAGCGTGATGCGCGAGATGCCGTCCTGCTTGCTCTGGCCGTACTTGCGTGCGTTCTCGACGAGGTTGCCGATCACGCGGCGCATGTCGGTCTCGTCGGCTTCGATGATCGCGCTCGGCGCAAGCCGCGTGCGGATCTCGACGCCGTCCTCGCCCGACACGCGTGCGGCCACTTCCTGCGCGATCGACGACAGGTCGACGGGCTCGGGCCTGCGCTGCGACGGGCGTGCATAGTCGATGAAGGCCGCGATGATGCGGTCCATCTGCTCGATGTCGTCGACCATCGCGTCCTTGGTTGCCTGGTCGGACGGGCTCATCTCGGTTTCGAGGCGCAGCCGCGCGAGCGGCGTGCGCAGGTCGTGCGAGATGCCCGCGAGCATCAGCGCGCGGTCGGCCTCGAGCTGTTCGAGGTCGCGGACCATCTGGTTGAAGCTGCGGTTGGTGTCGGCCGCGACGCCCATCCCGCGCTCGGGCAGCAGCTCGGGCGTCTGGCCCGAGCCGATCTGGCGCGCGGCGAGCGCCAGCCGCGAGAACGGCCGGTTCACGAGGCTCGTGATGAACGCGGAGCCGAACAGCGACAGCGCGAGCGCGAACAGCCCCCAGCCGGCCCACTGCAGGCCCGTGACGTTGTCGAGCTGGTCGCGGTCGAGCGCGACCCAGTAATCGTCGTCGTCGATCTTGAAGCTGATCCACACGCCGGGAATGTCGTTGACCGACTGCGCGATCACGGTGTCGTCGCCGAGGCGGCTGCGGATGTCGTGTTCGATCAGGCGGTTCAGCGATTCGTCGGGCTGCAGCTTGAACTTGTCGGTTTTCTCGCGCGGGTAAACGCGCACGCCCTCGTTGCTCTCGAGATCCTGCAGCAGCGCGCGCCGCAGATCGGGATCGGAATAGAGCAGGGCGGTGCGCGTGAGCTTCACGATCGCGACGAGCTGCAGCGCGACGCGCTGCGCGCGCGGCTCGCGCTCGATGACGCGAAAGCTCTGGAACCACGCGGCGAGACTGACCGAGATCAGCAGCGCGATCAGCAGGAAGGTGCGCCAGAACAGCCCGCCGAACGCGAGCTGCAGGAGGCGCCGGTCAATACGCATGGGACGGGCCGTGGGGGGCGAAACCGGAAAAGAAAAAGATCAGGCGGCGCCGTCCGGGATGAACACGTAGCCGAGGCCCCAGACGGTCTGGATGAAACGCGGGCTGCCCGGATCCGGTTCGATCAGCTTGCGCAGGCGCGAAATCTGCACGTCGAGGCTGCGGTCGAACACTTCGTATTCACGGCCGCGCGCGAGCTCCATCAGCTTCTCGCGCGACAGCGGCTGGCGCGGATGGCGTGCGAACACCTTCAGCACCGAGAATTCGCCAGTCGTCAGCGGAATTTCCTGGCCGGACTTCGTCAGCGTGCGCGTCGCGAGGTTCAGCGAGAACTCGCCGAACTCGAATACCTCGGTGGTTTCCGACGGCGCGCCCGGCAGTTCGGCCGGCGCCTGGCGGCGCAGCACCGCATGAATGCGCGCGACGAGTTCGCGCGGGTTGAACGGCTTCGGCAGGTAATCGTCGGCGCCCATCTCGAGGCCGACGATGCGATCGACATCCTCGCCCTTCGCGGTGAGCATGATGATCGGCGTACGGTCATTGCTGCCGCGCAGGCGGCGGCAGATCGACAGGCCGTCTTCGCCGGGGAGCATCAGGTCGAGCACGAGCAGGTCGAAACGCTCGCGTACCCAGAGCTTGTTCATCGCGGTCGCGTTTTCCGCGACATATACGTTGAAACCCTGCTCGCCGAGATAGCGGCGCAGCAGATCGCGCAGGCGCGGGTCGTCGTCGACGACGAGAATCTTGGAGGGGTTTTTCGTTTCCATGATCGGCATCTTATCGCGAATGGGAATTGACGCACGGCCACGTATTTTCGTGCGTTACAGTCAGTTACAAAATTTACCCGTAGTGTCGCGCAGAGTAAAGGCAGGCTATAGAGATTCCTTTACTCGAAGCTGAAATTCGGTAGATACTCCCCAGCACTCCATCTTTCATCTTTGCACACCCGATTTCCGCAGGGTTTTTCAAGTACCAGAGGTAGCCGGTTGCCGCGTGACGAAGGGAACAAATCGACCAAAGAAGCGAGGACGGTCATGCGATCTGTCCGGATTGCACTGATGCTGACGATCGCGCTCGCCGGTCCGTATGCGTCGAACTTCGCGTATGCGCAACGTCCCGAGCAGGGCGTCCCGTCGCGCAAGCCGCCGCGCGGCAAGGCGCCGCAGCCCGATCGTCCCGCCGAGATGACGGTCCGTTCCGCCGTGCCTCCCGATCTCGAACAGCGCCGCCGTGACGGGCACATGACGCCCGAAGAACGCCACCTCTTGCGCCAGCACATCGAAGACGCCGTTCGCGAGTTGTACAAGCGCTGACACGCGCCGTTTTTCTCATTGCGCGGAAAATCCCGCGCGGAAAAAATTCGTAGCAATTTTTCCGTCAACTTTCGCCTGTCGAATGCCGTTGTATCGGCATCCGCACCGCCGGTGCGTTCCGGGAGTCCATGACGATGAAAGCGAACGCTGCCGTACCGGCGCCGTCGCCCGCTATGCAGTCGCCGCTCGACGCCGACGATGCATTGTTTTTCCTGAGTCGCACCGGTTTTTCTCCCGCGCCCGCCGATGTCGCGCGCGTCGTCGGCATGACGCGCGCGCAGGTCGTTGCCGACACGCTCGGCAACGTTCGCCGCGAACCCGTCACGACCTGGCCGGACTGGATCGGCACGTTGCCGCCGACGCGCGCGCAGCGCCAGGCGCTGACGCCCGACATGCGGCGCGACGAACAGAACGAGCGCAATCGCCGCTACGATGCGTTGCGCGCGGCCTGGGTCAACGAGATGGTCGTCACGCCGTCGCCGCTGACCGAGCGCATGACGCTGTTCTGGCACGGGCACTTCACGTCGGGGCAGGACAAGGTGCCTTACCCGCAGACGATGGCCGCGCAGAACGCGCTGTTTCGCAGCGAGGCGCTCGGCAACTTCGGCACGCTGCTGCACGCGGTCGCGAAGGATCCGGCGATGCTGCAGTATCTCGACGGCGCGAGCAACCGGAAGGGGCGCCCGAACGAGAACTTCGCACGCGAGGTGATGGAGCTGTTCACGCTCGGCGAAGGACACTACACGCAATACGACGTGACCGAAGCCGCGCGCGCGATGACGGGCTGGACGGTCGATCCCGATACGCTGCGCTTTCAGGTGCGGCCGGATCTGCACGACGCGGGCATCAAGACGATTCTCGGCGAAACGGGGCCGTTCGACGGCGACGCCTTTCTCGACATCCTGTTGAAGCGGCCGGGCACCGCGCGCTTCATCGTCGGCAAGCTGTGGCGCGAGTTCGTGTCCGATACGCCCGACGCAAGCGCGCTCGATGCGGTGGCCGACCGGTTTCGCGCGAGCGGCTACGACATTCGCGCGGCGCTCGCCGCGCTGTGGTCGACCGACGCGTTCTGGGATCCGCGCAACCGCGGCGTGCTCGTCAAGTCGCCGGCCGAGTTCGTCGTCGGGTCGGTGCGGCTGTTCGACGTCGCCTACGGCGATCCGCAGATGCTCGCGAACACCGTGCGCACGCTCGGTCAGAACCTGTTCTATCCGCCGAACGTGAAGGGCTGGCCCGGTGGCGCGTTATGGATCAACAGCACCACGCTGCTCGCGCGCAAGCAGTTCGTCGAGCAACTGTTCCGCGCGACGGAGACGGCCGGCATGCGGCCGCCCGCTCCCGCAATGGCGCCGCCGCCGAATGCCCGTGCGCACGCGATGCCGGTGGCCGACACCGCATCCGCCGCCGGCATGCGCGGGCCGGCCAAGCCCGCGCGCGCCGGCCTGCGCTTCGATCTCGAGCGCTGGCTTGCGCAATATCGCGCGCGGCCGCAGGCGATCGCGGGATTGTCGACCGAGCTGCAGTTGCAGCACGCGGTGCTGCAACTTTCGCCGGTCGCGGCGATCGACACGGATTCGACCGGCAGTGCGTATCTCGAAGCGCTGCTGATGGATCCGGCCTATCAACTGAAATGATGCAAACGACGACGAATCGGGGAGCCGGTGCGGCAAAGGTGCCGGGCGGCGAACCAAAGGATGCGCGATGAACCGACGTGATTTTCTGACGCTGACGGGCGCGGCGGCCGCGGCCGGCGTGTCGATGTGGCAGTCGCCCGCGCTGGCGGCCGCATCGACGGGACGGCAACCGGCGGCCGGGTATGCGAACGTGCTGATCCTCGTCGAGCTGAAGGGCGGCAACGACGGCCTCAACACGGTGGTGCCGTATGCGGACCCGCTGTATTACCAGTTCCGGCGCAGCATCGGCATCAAGCGCGAGCAGGTGCTGCAGATCGACACACACACGGGGCTGCACCCGTCGCTCGCGCCGCTGATGCCGCTGTGGCGCGACGGACAGGTCGCGGTCGTGCAGGGCGTCGGTTATCCGCAGCCGAACCTGTCGCATTTCCGCTCGATCGAAATCTGGGATACCGCGTCGCGATCGGACCAGTATCTGCACGAAGGCTGGCTCACGCGCACGTTCGCGCAGACGCCCGTGCCGCCCGGTTTCGCGGCGGACGGTGTCGTGCTCGGCAGCGCCGAGATGGGGCCGCTCGCGAATGGCGCGCGCGCGATCGCGCTCGTCAATCCCGCGCAGTTCATCCGTGCGGCGCGGCTCGCCGAGCCGTCGTCGCTGCGCGAGCAGAACCCGGCGCTCGCGCACATCATCGACGTCGAGAACGACATCGTGAAGGCGGCCGACCGGTTGCGTCCGCGCGGCGGGATGCGTGAATTCAAGACGGCATTTCCGGCCGGCGCGTTCGGCACGTCGGTCAAGACCGCGATGCAGGTGCTGGCCGCGTGCGAAGCGTCCGGGCCAGGCGCGCAGGATGGTGTCGCGGTGCTGCGCCTGACGCTCAACGGCTTCGACACGCACCAGAACCAGCCGGGGCAGCAGGCCGCGCTGCTCAAGCAGTTCGCGGAAGGGATGAGCGCGATGCGCGGCGCGCTGATCGAGCTCGGGCGCTGGAACCAGACGCTCGTGATGACGTATGCGGAATTCGGGCGGCGCGTGCGCGAGAACCAGAGCAACGGCACCGATCACGGCACGGCCGCGCCGCATTTCGTGATGGGGGGCCGTGTGGCCGGCGGGCTGTATGGCGCGCCGCCGGCGCTCGGGCGGCTCGACGGCAACGGCAACCTGCCGGTCGCGGTCGATTTCCGCCAGCTCTACGCGACCGTGCTGGGTCCGTGGTGGGGGCTCGACGCGACGCGCGTGCTGCAGCAGCGCTTCGACACGCTGCCGTTGCTGAAGGCGTGATGCGCCGGGTTCAGCGCCGGCGCGCGGCGCGCCACGCGATCCACAGCTTGCGGATCGGCGTCAGCGCGATGCGCTGGTGCAGCACCTGGTAGCCGCCGCGTTCGATTTCGTCGAGCAGCGCGCCGGCCAGGGCGATCTGCGCGCGCAGCGTGCGCTGCGCGCGGCGTTCGGATGAAGGGATCGCCGCTTCAGCGGCGGCAAGCGCCTCGCGCGCGCGGGCCGTCTGGAATTGCAACAATTCGGTGAAGGCCGGGCTGTAGCGGCGGTTCAGCAGGTCGGCCGCGGTCACGTTGTAGCGCTGCAGTTCGTCGATCGGCAGGTAGATGCGGCCGTGGCGCGCGTCGTTGCCGAGTTCCTGCACGAATTGCGCGAGCATCAGCGCGTGGCCGGCGTCCGCGGCCCACGGTTGCGGGTCGGCCGGGTTCGCGGCGCCTGCGCGCGCGACCAGCGATGCGAAGGTGCCGCCGGCCTGTGCGATGTAGCGCTGCAGGTTAGCGAAATCGAGGTAGCGCGCCTGTTCGAGGTCCATCCCGTAACCGTTGACGAGCGTGCGCAGCGCGTCGGCCTCGGCGGCGATCGCCGGATGATGCTGCGCGAGCGCCTTCGTGACGGGGTGCGACGGTTCTCCGGCGGCCAGCGCCGCGAGTTCCTTGTGCCACCACGCGAGCTTCGTGTGACCGACGGTCGGGTCGCTGGTTTCCTTGACGGTTTCCTCGAGTTCGCGACGCAGTGCGAACAGCGCCGTCAGGCGCGGCTGCGCGGCGAGCGGCGCCTGACGCAACGCGTAATAGACGCTGGAGCCCGCGGGGGCGGCCTTTTGCTGACAGTAGTCGTCGAAGTTCACGGGCGGAATCGTGTGGGGGCGGGTTCGGGGGACGCGCGACGGCACGGTGCCGAAACGTCGAGCGCGGCATTCTAGCACCGCCGCACGACGGGTGCCGGCGGGGCGAGACAAGGCCGCCCGGATCGGGTAGAATCTCGCGCTCGCCTGATCGGGCGTGCCGGTTTTCGGGCCGGCGTGACGTCCCGGGCGCGTGGAGAACGCATCTTGCGTGCCGCGCGGTCAGGCGACAGAAAAATACGCGTGAGTGGCGAAATTGGTAGACGCACCAGGTTTAGGTCCTGACGCCCGCAAGGGTGTGCCGGTTCGAGTCCGGCCTCACGCACCAGAAGTCGAACACGTACCCGCCAGGATGCGTGTTCCGGAAACAGCGCTGCCGGTCGGCTGACCGCAGCGCTTTTTCTTTTGATGCCGGCGCTTTCTCTGGAATGCGGGCACTAACGAGCGCTCACGGAACGTCGGCCGCGTGTAATATCGTGATCACTTTTCATATAAGAAGCACATTACGCTGAGGGCCACCGATGAAGAACACTGCACGCCTGCCGATTTCCATTTTCGCGCTGATGCTGGCCGCGCCGGCATTTGCCTCTACGCCCGCCGACAACGTCGCATGGAGCGCCAAACCCGTGCAGACGGTTGCAGCATCGTCGGCGTGTTCCGCTTACTCGGGGCGCGTGATGTCGAGCGGTGAGCCGTTCTCGACGGAAAGCGTGCTGAAAGCGCTCGGCACGTCGCTGGCCGGCGCCGCGTTGGGCGCTGTTGCTGGCGGATATCAGGGCGCAGCCCCCAATCCGTGCCCGCGCCCCGGCCTGTGACCGGTTCGCAAGCGAACCGCAGGGATCGCCGCTTCATCTGAAACAAGCTCGACAACAAGCGCCGCGCATCACCCGACCGCGGCGCTTTGTCGTTTCAGGCGCGCCTACTCCCAGAAGCTCCGGATCGCGACCGCCACGATCACCGGCACCGAGAACACCAGCGGGATCGCGAAATACTGCGCTTCGCGATCGACGACCCAGCTATAGATCACCCACGCCGCGCCGATCGCGAACGTGATGAGGCCGACCGTCACGGCGGCAATGTTCAGGACCAGCTTCGAAGGCTGGCGGCGCGTCTTGGCATTGTCGTTGTTATCGCGCGGGGACGATTTCATCGGAAGAGTGCGGCTTCGGGCCGGAACAGGGGTAAACGCACAGGAAACCCCATCCGCACGGATCGCGCAAGGGCCGGCGCATGCCGGCCCCGTCATGCGGGTTCCCGCGCGTTACAACCCGAACGACGCGGCCAGTTCGTCGAGCAGTTCGCGCTGGAATGCGACGAACCGCTCGCCCGGCTGCTGTGCGATCGCGAGATCGAGCATCGGATCGGCGACGTCGGTGCGAATGCCGGCCAGCGCCTCGACGATCGCGAGCCCGCAGAACGGCACGTACGCTTCCGAATACCCGCCTTCATGAACGATCACGAGCCGCCCGCCGCAATGGCGCTGCGCGGCATCCTTCACAGCGTGCGTCATGAACCGGTAGCTGTCGGTATGCAGTTGCATGCGCGCAAGCGGATCGACCGCGCTCGCGTCGAGGCCGCTCGCGACGACGATCAGCTCGGGCCGGAAACGCTCCAGCGCCGGCAGCACGATCCGCTCGAACGCGTAGAGATACGCGTCGTCGCCGCTGCCCGCGAGCAGCGGCACGTTCAGGTTCGCGCCGACACCCGCGCCCTCGCCGCGATCGTCCGCGCCGCTGTAGCCGGGCGGGAAGCAGCGGTCCTGGTGCAGCGAAATCGTCAGTGTGTCCGGATCGTCGTAGTAGATCGACTGCGTGCCGTTGCCGTGATGCACGTCCCAGTCGATCACCGCGACGCGCTCGATGCCGTGTTTCGCGCGGGCGGCCTCGATCGCGATCGGGATGTTCGCCAGCAGGCAGAAGCCCATCGGCCGGTCGCGCAGGCAGTGATGGCCGGGCGGCCGCGACAGCGAGAACGCATTGGCCGCGTGCTCGGCGACGACCGTGTCGACGGCCGCGATCGCGAGGCCGGCCGACAGCGCGGCGATCTCGTAGCTGCCTTTGCCGAACGGCGCGAGATCGCCGAGGTCGCCGCCGTTCGCGTCGCTGAGTGCGCGGAACGCGTCGAGATAACGCGCGGGATGAATGCGCAGCAGGTCGGCGGTCGACGCCGGCGCGGCGCCGCGCAGGTCGAGCTGTGCGGCCAGCCCCGAGGCCTGCACGAGCGACAGGAAGCGACGCTTCGAATCGGGGGATTCCGCGTAACCCGCGCTCGATGGCGGCTGGACCCAGCCGCCGACCGGGAAGAACAGCGCGTGCGTGCCGCCGGTATGCCAGAAAGTGCGTTCGTCGGTGAAGAAGGCAGTGCGGTTCATGGACGTTTGTGACCTGTCACGGTTGGGAGGAAACGGAAGCGCGTGCGCGGCGATCGAGATGGCGCAGCGCGGCGAACGAGACGATCGCGACGGCTGTCGCGGCCGAGAACAGCGCACGCATCGTGCCGCCGGCATCGAGCATCAACCCGGCAAGCAGCGGGCCGGCCGCGAGGCCGGCGCCGATCACGAAATTGAGCGTCGCGACGAGGCGGCCGGACGTGTCGATCCGCGCGACGGTCGCGAGGATGAACGGCAGCACGAACGTCCACGCGAACTTGAACGCGAAGATCGCCGCGCTGTAGCCGCCAGCGTGCCGCATCGCGGCGAGCGCAATGAGAGACGCCGCGAGCAGCGCGTAACCGGCGGCCAGCATCGCGCGTCGCGCGAGCCGGCCACCTGCGCACGACGCGAGCGCCGCGCCGGCGATCCCCATCACGCTCGCGATCGCGAGCACGTTGCCGGTCGACTGCGGGTCGAGTCCGGCTTCCGTTGCAGCGCGGCTCGCGAAGGTCCACACGCTGCCGATCGCGAGATAGAACGTCAGCACCGCGCCGATCGCGAGCGCAATGAAATGCCGCGGTGTATGCGTCGTGTCGCCGCGCGCGGTTTGTGCGGTTGCCGTCCGCGCGCCGAGCGACGATGGAAAACCGCGCGACAGCGGCGCCGCGAGCAGCGCGAGCGCGGCGAGTGCGACATACAGCGCGCGCAGCCCGAACGCGGCGAACACATGCGGCAGCAAGAACAGGCCGATCGCGCCCGCGATCAACTGGCCGACGACCCACAGGCCGTATACGCGGTCGCTGTTCTCGCTGGTTGCCGCGCTCGTCATGCAGAGCACCATCAGCGAGCCGCCGCCGAGCGCGGTGACGGCGCGCAGCGCGAGCAGCACGGCGAAGTCCGGCATCCACAGCGCGGTCAGCAGGTTGCCCGCGCCGAACAGCGCGATGGCGAACGCGGCGACGCGACGCGCGCCGACACGGCCGAGCCACAGGTACGACGGCACGGTCGCGAGGCTGAACGCACCGAGTTCGACGAAGAAGTAGGTGCCGATCTGCGACGCGGACAGCCCGAGCTGCGTCGCGAGCTGGCCGGCGACGGCCGGCGCCACGAGCAGCAGTAGCGGCGTGATGGCCGCGAACACGACGAGCGCGACGAGCGTCGAACGCGCGAAGGTCGACGCGCGGCCGTCGGGTGAAAGTGCGGCATCCGGGGACAGGGTTTTCATGGCGGGTTCTCGTGTGGGGAATCAGAACAGGTGGTACATGCCGACCATCGCGCCGAACTGCGACGCGCCGGCGAGCGGCGTCGGGTCGTATTCGTAGACGGTCTGCGAGCTCTGGCCGCTGTTGCGCGCGTAACCGAGGTTCACGTATGCGACGGTGCGTTTCGACAGCGCGTACGTGGTGCTCGCGATGAAGAGCGTCGGATGGCCGATCGCCGGCGTGCGCGAGTCGGTGTGGTACACGCCTGCGTTCAGGCCGATCCCGTTCGACGTCAGGTAACGCGCACCGCCCCAGACGATCGTGCGCGCCGCATCGAGGTCGCCCGTCAGGCGTTCGACGCCGGCATAGACGGTGAGCGGCAAGGTGGCGAATGCGTAGCGCGCGGCGAGCGTGCCGAGTTCGCGCCGTCGCGCCGACGTGTCGTCGGCCCCCGACACGTCGCCGTGCGCCTGATGCAGCACCGCGCTGACCGACAGGCCGTTGCTCGTGTACTGGCCGCCGAGTTCGAGCACGCGTCCGGCGCGCGTATTGCCGGCGACGCCGGACGTTGCGGCAAGCGCCTCGACGTCGAAGCCGGCGAACGTCGGCGACTGGTACTTGACCGAGTGGTCGATGAAGTTCGCGTTCATCGGCACGATCACGCCCTGGCCGCTGTACGACGCATACCAGAGCGGGTCGTAGAACAACGTCTTGTCGAACAGCACGCTGAACTGCCGGCCGAGCGTGACGGTGCCGACCGGCCCCGCGATGCCGACGTACGCGCCGCGGAAGAACGCGTAGCCGGGCGCGGTCGCGGTGCCGTCGTTGAGGTTGAGGCCCTGTTCGAGCTTGAACAGCGCACGCCAGCCGCCGCCGAGATCCTCGTTGCCCTTCAGCCCGATCTGCGAAGGCAGGATGCCGTAGTTCTGCAACTGCACGGCCGCGTGGCGCCCGTCGGCGTGCGTCAGGTATTGCACGCCGGCGTCGAGCGCGCCGTACAGCGTGAGGGTCGACTGCGCGTGCGCGGCGGCGCTGCACGCGGCGAGCGTCGCGGCGGCCGCGGCCGTGCGGATGAAGCGGGGTTTCGTCACGTCGGGTTCTCCATACCGTCCTGCATCGGTTTGTCGTTGGTGTTGTCGCGACGCAGTGTCCGCAGCGGGAAAACCTTCGAACAGTCGTACAGATGAACGGTGCGGAAAACCCGCGGTGCGCGGCATGGACGCAGCGCGATGCCGCGACGCGGCGTGCTGCGCAGCAGCAACGTGTCGCGCACCGTTCAAATGGATGGGGTTGATGCCCGTTCCGGCACCGTGGCCCGCCAAAAAAGCCGCTCGCTATAATCGGCCGGTGTCGTTGCGCACATCAGCAGCCCGATCGGGCAGGGGAGCGGAAGGTGAGGATCACGACGGATATCGGGCAGGATCTCGATGCGCTGCGCGACGTGCCGGCCGCCATCGTGCTCGACGAATTCGCGTGGCCGCCGCGGCCGTCCCGCCGTGCCGATTTCGACGGCGTCACGCGGGGCGACGCGTCGCAGCGCGAACTCGGGCTGATGCTGCTCGACCTGTACGCGGTAGCCGCGCAGTCCGGCATCGGCGAATTCGAATACCGCTTCTTTTCGCTGCTGCAAGCGCTCGTTCCGTTCGATGCCGCATGGACCGGCGTCGCGACGCATGCGCCGACCGGCCCGGTGATGCACAACAGCTTCCTGTTCCGCCTGCCGCACGCGTTCTTCAGCGACTGGAAGCGCGTGCGCGATTGCGACCCGCTTGCGCACCGTACGTTGCACGGCGCGCACGGTCGCGCGGTGCGGCTGTCGGTCGTCGAGCCGGGGCTCGATGCGCGGTTTCGCGACTGGTGCGTGAAGTACGGGCTCGCGCAACTGATGTGCGTGTGCACGCTCGATCGCCGCTTCGGCCTGACGACGTTCATGTCGATCTACCGCCAGGGCCTGAATCGCCCGTTCAGCGACGACGATGCTCGCCGTTTCGAGGAAGTGATTCCGCATCTGGCGGCCGCGCTCACGATCAATCGCGCCGCGCAGCTCACGCGCGAACGTGGCGATACGGTTGCGCCGGCGGCGCGCGCGCTGTGCGACAACTTCGGCGTGCTGCATCATGCCGATCACGGTTTCGACGACGTGCTGCGCACCGAATGGCCGGCATGGGTCGGCGCGCGCGTGCCGGAGCCCCTCGTCGCACACCTGCGGCGCCAGTCGGGCCAGCCGTTCGTCGGCGAGGCATTGCGCATCCAGTGCGTGCCCGTCGCGGGGCTGTTCCAGATCGAGGCGCGGCCGCGCTCGCTGCTCGACCGGTTGAGCCCGCGCGAACTCGCGGCGATCCGCTATTACGGCGCCGGGCGTTCGCACAAGGAAGTCGCGCAGCAGATGGCGATTTCGCCGACGACCGTGCGCCACTACCTGCGCTGCGCGTACCGCAAGCTCGGCATGCACGACAAGAGCCAGATCGCGGGTGTGCTCGGCGCGACGGGCGGCGCGGCCGACGACGAGCCGGTGGCAGCCGGCGGCGAGCCACGCTGAAGCGGGTGAGGGCGAGCGCATCGCACGCCGTCATGCGAATGGTTGTGCCCGCAACCATTGAGCGTTATCCTCGTCAGCTCCCAGGAGACGGAATTCCATCATGAACGACACGAATTCAGGGTCGGTGCGCGCGACGGTGGTCGGTGTGGGCGCGATCGGCGGATTGCTCGCGGCCGCGCTGTCGCGGGCCGGCATGACCGTGAGCGCGTATGCGCGCGGCGCAACGCTCGATGCGCTGAACACGCACGGCGTGCGCGTAGTCGACGAGGCGGGCGTTGTTTCGTCGGTTCCGGTGCATGCGAGTGACGATGCGGCCGCGCTCGGCGTGCAGGACTACGTGGTGATCGCGCTGAAGGCGCAGGCGCTGCCGGCACTGGCCGCGCGCATTGCGCCGCTGGTCGGGCCGCACACCGTGATCGTCGCCGCGATGAACGGGCTGCCGTGGTGGTTTACGCACGGGCTCGAAGGGCCGATCGACGGCGTGCCGCTCGACGCGGTCGATCCGGCCGGCGCCGTGTCGGCGGCGTTGCCGCCCGCGCAGGCGATCGGCTGCGTCGTGCACCTGTCGTCGAGCACCGACGCGCCGGGCGTCGTGCGCCGCGGTCGCGGCAACCGGCTGATCGTCGGTGCCCCCGATGCACGACTCGACGCCGCCACCGCGCGGTTTGCCGCCGCGCTTGCGGCGGGTGGTTTCGACGTCGAATCGACGCCCGCGATCCGGACCGAGATCTGGACGAAGCTGTGGGGCAACATGAACATGAATCCGTTGAGCGCGCTGACGGGGTCGACGGCCGAGCAGTTGCTCGACGATCCGTTCACGCAGGATCTCGCGTTGCGGATGATGGAAGAGGCCACCGCGATCGGCGCGAAGCTCGGTTTGTCGACGGGGATGAGCGGGCCCGAGCGGATCGCGGTCACGCGCAAGCTGGGTGCGTTCAAGACTTCGATGCTGCAGGATTTCGAAGCGGGGCGTTCGCTCGAGATCGGGCCGATCCTCGGGGTGTTTCCGGAGCTCGGGCGCAAGCTCGACGTGCCGACCCCGTATTGCGACGCGGTGCTCGGGCTGGTGCGCCAGCGTGCGGAAAACAGCGGCCTGTAGCGCGTGCGAGGCCGCCGCATGCGCGGCCTCGGCCCGGCGGCGAACCGCGAACCTTTCGATGCTGCCGCACGATGCAAAGCGGGCCGCCCGCGCCGCTGGTGATGCGACCCGGGTGGCCCGTCGAATTCATCTGATCAATACCGCCGACAGGGTTCGGCCGCGTGCCGGCGCCGAACCCGCAACGCGGCTCAGTCGTCCCGCTCGGTCGCGTGCGCGACGACCTTGTCGAGCAGCCGTTCGAACGTCTGGCGTTCGCTGTCGGACAGGCATGCGAGCAAGCCGTCGTTCCACTTGCGCACGATCGGCATGATCTTGCGATGCAGCGCGCGGCCGTCGGCGGTCAGCGCGATCAGCACGATCCGGCCATCCTCGTCGCTCGCGCTGCGCTCGAGCAGCCCCTGGCGCAGCAGCGCTTCGGCCGCGCGGCTCGCCTGGCTCTTGTCGAGATTGGTGTGGCGCGCGAGATCCATGATCGAAAACGGACCGAAGGCGCCGACGGCGGCGATCACGCGCGCCTCGGGCAGCGAGATGTCGAGCTTGTGCCGATACACCTCGCCGATCCCGCGGTCGGATCGCTTCGTGAGCGCGTGGAGGCGATAGGTCAGAAACTGATCGAGCCCGGCTTGACGGCCTTTCATGTCGAATCCTGAAGAAAAAGGGCGGGCCCGATTGTTCCTGTATCGCGCGCTCGGGTCAACGGTCAGTGTGCGCCGTATTTCAGGCGCGTCAATTGCTCCGCTTCGTTCGCGAGCAGGTTCGCCGCGTCGCGGATCGCGACGTCGAGCGTGATCGGCCCGGGAGCCGGCGAGAAGCAGCCGGAAAAATGTTCGGACAGGCGCGGCAGCGCGGCCGGGTCGACCGCGCCCGACAACAGCGACGCCGGCACGCCGGCGGCCTGCGCATGCCGGCACGCGATGAACGGCGCCTTGCCGTGCAGCGTCTGCACGTCGGAGCGGCCTTCGCCGGTGATCAGCCAGTCGGCGCCGGCAAGCGCCGCGTCGAGCCCGACCTGCCGCGCGACCACTTCGGCGCCGGCTTCGAACTGCGCGCCGAGCATGTGCAGCGCGAACCCGAGGCCGCCCGCGGCGCCGGCGCCCGGCAGATCGCGGCCGCGCCGGTCGAGCGCGGCCTCGAGCAGGTCGGCGAAGCGGCCGAGTGCGGCGTCGAGCGTCGCCACCTGTTCGGGCGTCACGCCCTTTTGCGGGCCGAACACGGCGGTTGCGCCGTGCGCGCCCGTCAGCGGGTTGTCGACGTCGGACATGCCGATGAATTCCGTTTCCTTCAGGCGCGGGTCGAGCCCCGATGCGTCGATGCGCGCGATGTCGGCGAGCCGCGACGGCACGGGCTCGACCGGCTGGCCGCCGGCGTCGAAGCACCGCAGGCCGAGGCCCGCGAGCAGCCCGGCGCCCGCGTCGTTGGTGCTGCTGCCGCCGAGCGCGACGAAGAAGCGGCGCACGCCGTCGTCGAGCAGCGTGCGGATCGCCTCGCCCATCCCGCGCGTGCTGCGCGCATCCACCGGCACGCTCATGCCGACCGGGTCCGTAATGCCGACGATCTCGGCCGTCTCGACGATCGCGGTGCGCGCGTCGATCACGCCGACCGCCGCGTCGCGTGCCGCGAGCGACGCGCCGGCCACCCGCAGCGCGCGCCGCGTGCCGCCGCCTGCCAGCATCGCGTCGAGCGTGCCTTCGCCGCCGTCGGCCATCGGGCAGCAGCGCACGACCGCATCGGGGCGGGCGCGGCGGATGCCGGTGGCGATCGCATCCGCGACCTGCTCGGCGGAAAGCGAGCCTTTGAACGAATCGGGCGCGATGACGACGACAGGCGCGGACGGGTGTTGCGGCATGGTGTCTCCGGAAGGCGTGATTGGTGTGAAGAATAATGGGGGCGCGACGGCGCCTCACCCTCAATCGGAGCTTACAGGATGGCGGGCCCGTGGTGGATACGGCGTTCGGCATAGCGGCGATCCGCGCGCATTGCCGTGCAACGGGTTGCCGACACGGCGGGGACGCATGCGCGTCGCGCCGATCTGGCGGTGTGAGGAAAATTGTTTGCTAGAATAGTCGATTCTTCCGGCCAAAGCCGTGCTCCGAGCCGCTTGCGCTAGCCATTCGGCACGTGCAGGGATGGCGTGGCGCTCCGGCGCGGCGTATGCAATGCCGCAGGCAGGCACGGCAAGGAAAACCCGATTCGCTCGAATAATTTTAGGACGATTGAAGCCATGGCTAACGTTGTTGAGAACCTCGGCAAGCTTGAACGCCGCGTGACGATTTCCCTGCCGAAAGACACCGTGCAGAAGGAAATCGACACCCGTATCCAGAAACTCGCGAAGACCGTGCGCATGCCGGGTTTCCGCCCGGGCAAGGTGCCGCTGAAGATGGTCGCGCAACAGTACGCGGGTCAGGTCGAGGCGGAAGTGCTGAGCGACAAGATCGGCCAGGAATTCTTCACGATCAGCCGCGCGGAAAACCTGCGCGTCGCCGGCCAGCCGAGCTTCGAGCCGAAGCAAGAGCAGGCTGAAGATGCGTACGCGTTCGACGCGACGTTCGAGGTCTACCCGGAAGTGAAGATCGGCGATCTGGCGACGGCTGAAGTCGAGCGCTCGACGACGTCGATCGGCGACGCCGAAATCGACCGTACGCTGGACATCCTGCGCAAGCAGCGCGTGCACTTCCACGCACGCGGCGAAGCCGGCGACCACGGCGACGGCGGTGCGGACACCGCAGCCAAGAACGGCGACCGCGTGACGGTCGACTTCGTCGGCAAGATCGACGACGTCGCGTTCCAGGGCGGCACCGCTGAAGATTTCCCGTTCGTGCTCGGCGAAGGCCGCATGCTGCCGGAATTCGAAACCGCGGCGCTGGGCCTGAAGGCCGGCGAAGCGCGCACGTTCGACCTGAAGTTCCCGGACGACTACCACGGCGCTGACGTGGCAGGCAAGACCGCGCAATTCACGGTCACGATGAAGAAGATCGAGTGGCCGCACCTGCCGGAAATCGACGGCGAATTCGCGAAGTCGCTCGGCATCGAAGACGGCGACCTCACGAAGATGCGCGGCGAGATCAAGGAAAACCTCGAGCGCGAAGCGAAGCGCCGCACGCAATCCATCGTCAAGAACCAGGTGATGGACGCGCTGCTGAAGATCTCCGAACTCGACGTGCCGAAGGCGCTGATCGAGCAGGACCAGCAACGCCTCGTCGAAATGGCTCGCCAGGATCTGGCGCAGCGCGGCGTGCCGAACGCGAAGGACGCACCGATCCCGGCCGAGATGTTCGCCGAGCAGGCCGAGCGCCGCGTGAAGCTGGGCCTCGTGCTGGCCGAGCTCGTGAAGTCGAACAACCTCGAAGCGAAGCCGGAACAGATCCGCGCGGAAGTCGACGAGTTCGCCAAGAGCTACGAAGACCCGAAGGAAGTGGTCCGCTGGTATTATTCCAACCAGCAGCGCCTCGCCGAGATGGAAGCGTTCGTCGTTGAAAGCAACGTCGTCGATTTCGTGCTGGGCAAGGCGAAGGTGACGGACAAGGAAGTGAGCTTCGAGGCACTCGCGAGCGCATCGGCGCAAGCGTAAGTGTCGCTCTAGCGGCGTGCCGGCTGTCGGAGCGACGGCCCGCACGCCGTTTTTACGTCAAGCGCACGGTTGCCATTAATATGGCGATTGAGCGGGCGGCTTCCTTCCGTTCAATTTTCCATTCGAACAAGGTTCATTGAATGATCACTCGCGCTGAATTGCTGGACATGCTTGCTTCGAACGCGCCGCAGGGTTTCGAGGCTCAAGCACTGGGGCTGGTGCCGATCGTCGTCGAAACGAGCGGCCGCGGCGAGCGTTCGTACGATATCTATTCGCGTCTCCTGAAGGAGCGCCTGGTGTTCATGGTCGGCGAAGTGAACGACCAGACCGCCAACCTCGTGGTCGCGCAATTGCTGTTCCTCGAGAGCGAGAATCCCGACAAGGACATCAGCCTCTACATCAACAGCCCGGGCGGGTCGGTGTCGGCCGGCATGGCGATCTACGACACGATGCAGTTCATCAAGCCGGACGTGTCGACGCTGTGCATGGGGCTCGCGGCCAGCATGGGCGCGTTCCTGCTCGCGTCGGGTGCGAAGGGCAAGCGTTTCGCGCTGCCGAACTCGCGCGTGATGATTCACCAGCCGCTCGGCGGCGCACGTGGCCAGGCATCCGACATCGAGATCCAGGCGCGCGAAATCCTCTACCTGAAGGAGCGGCTGAACCAGTTGCTCGCGCAGCACACGGGCCAGGACGTCGAGCGCATCGCGCGCGACACCGACCGTGATAACTTCATGTCGAGCGAAGACGCGAAGGCGTACGGGCTGATCGATCAGGTGCTCCTGAAGCGCCCGTGAATTTAAGTGGGGTGCCGCCCCGATTCGCGCGGCGCCCCGGCGATATCCCGCACGCCCCGAGCATCTGCGGCAAGCGCATTCGGCCCGCTCCGGTCGCGCCCTAGGCGCGGCGTTCGGAGCATTCGGCGTATCATGTCATTTACCTGTCCGGAGGCTCTACATTCATGGCGGACAAAAAAGGTTCGAACAGCGAGAAGCTGTTGTATTGCTCGTTTTGCGGGAAAAGCCAGCATGAGGTGAAAAAACTCATCGCGGGCCCGTCGGTGTTCATCTGCGATGAATGTATCGACCTCTGCAACGAGATCATTCGCGACGAGGCGGCTGCCGCCGGCGTCGAGGCCAGCCTGTCCCGGTCGGATCTGCCGAGCCCGCAGGAAATTCGCGACATCCTCGATCAGTACGTGATCGGCCAGGAGCGCGCGAAGAAAATCCTCGCGGTGGCCGTGTACAACCACTACAAGCGCCTGAAGCATCTCGACAAGAAGGACGACGTCGAGCTGTCGAAGAGCAACATCCTGCTGATCGGCCCGACGGGCTCCGGCAAGACGCTGCTCGCGCAGACGCTCGCGCGGTTGCTCAACGTGCCGTTCGTGATCGCCGATGCGACGACGCTGACCGAAGCCGGCTACGTCGGCGAGGACGTCGAGAACATCATCCAGAAGCTGTTGCAGAACTGCAACTACGAGGTCGACAAGGCCCAGCGCGGGATCGTCTACATCGACGAAATCGACAAGATCAGCCGCAAGTCGGACAACCCGTCGATCACGCGCGACGTGTCGGGCGAGGGTGTCCAGCAGGCACTGCTGAAGCTCGTCGAGGGCACGATGGCGTCGGTGCCGCCGCAGGGCGGCCGCAAGCACCCGAACCAGGATTTCATCCAGGTCGACACGACCAACATCCTGTTCATCTGCGGCGGCGCGTTCGACGGTCTCGAAAAGGTGATCACCGATCGTACCGAGAAAACCGGCATCGGCTTCGGCGCGACGGTCAAGAGCAAGCAGGAACGCGACGCGGGCGAAGTGCTGCGCGAAACGGAACCGGAAGACCTGATCAAATTCGGTCTGATCCCCGAATTGATCGGCCGTCTGCCGGTGGTCGCGACGCTCGGCAAGCTCGATGAAGCCGCGCTGATGAAGATCCTGGTCGAGCCGAAGAACGCGCTCGTGAAGCAGTATCACAAGCTGTTCGCGATGGAGCGCGTCGAGCTGGAAATTCGGCCGGGCGCGCTGCAGGCGGTTGCCCGCAAGGCGATCCGCCGCAAGACCGGCGCGCGCGGTTTGCGTTCGATCATCGAACAGGCGCTGCTCGACGTGATGTACGAACTGCCGACGATGAAAGGGGTCAGCAAGGTCATCATCGACGAGAACGTCATCGAGGGCGACGGCAAGCCTTTGCTGATCTACGAGGACACGCCGAAGGTGGCGGGTTCGAACTGACCGGCTTGCCGACGATGTTCTGCGAAAAAGGCCGTTCATGAGACCGTGGGCGGCTTTTTTTCGTTTATCTTGTGGGTAACTCTGACTCGACACGCGGTGGTTACTTTCTTACCGAATATTTCCCGCACTTGAAGGCTTGCAATTCGTTGTGGCGGCCTCAATTACCGAACAATTGATTCCACTCATGGGGAAATGAAATGTCAGGCACCCAACTTCTCCCGCCGGAACGCATCACGCTCCCGCTGCTGCCGCTGCGGGACGTCGTCGTTTTCCCGCACATGGTGATTCCGCTCTTCGTGGGCCGGCCGAAATCGATCAAGGCCCTCGAAGCAGCGATGGAAGGCGGCAAGCACATCATGCTCGTCGCCCAGAAAACCGCGGCCAAGGACGAACCGACCGAAAAGGACATGTACGAGGTCGGTTGTATCGCCAACATTCTGCAGATGCTGAAGCTGCCGGACGGCACCGTGAAGGTGCTCGTCGAGGGCCTGCAGCGCGCGAAGGCGTTGTCGATCGAAGAACAGGAGACGCAATTCTCCTGCGACGTGATGCCGCTCGAGCCCGATCATGCCGACAGCGCTGAAACGGAAGCGCTGCGCCGCGCGATCGTGTCGCAGTTCGACCAGTACGTGAAGCTGAACAAGAAGATCCCGCCGGAGATCCTCACGTCGCTGTCGGGCATCGATGAAGCAGGCCGTCTCGCCGACATGATCGCCGAGCGCCTGCCGCTGAAGCTCGACCAGAAGCAGCACATCCTCGAGATGTTCCCGGTCATCGAGCGCCTCGAGCATCTGCTCGCGCAGCTCGAAGCCGAGATCGACATCCTGCAGGTCGAAAAGCGCATCCGCGGGCGCGTGAAGCGCCAGATGGAAAAGAGCCAGCGCGAGTACTACCTGAACGAACAGGTCAAGGCGATCCAGAAGGAACTGGGCGAAGGTGAAGAAGGTGCGGATCTCGAGGAACTCGAGAAGCGCATCAACGCCGCGCGCATGCCGAAGGAAGCGAAGAAGAAGGCCGACGCCGAGCTGAAGAAGCTGAAGCTGATGTCGCCGATGTCGGCGGAAGCCACCGTCGTGCGCAACTACATCGACACGCTGATCGGCCTGCCGTGGCGCAAGAAGAGCAAGGTCAACAACGATCTGTCGAACGCCGAGCAGGTGCTCGACGAGGATCACTTCGGCCTCGAGAAGGTCAAGGAACGGATCCTCGAGTACCTCGCGGTGCAACAGCGCGTCGACAAGGTCAAGGCACCGATCCTGTGCCTCGTCGGGCCTCCGGGTGTCGGCAAGACCTCGCTCGGCCAGTCGATCGCCCGTGCGACGAACCGCAAGTTCGTCCGGATGGCGCTTGGCGGCGTGCGTGACGAAGCCGAGATCCGCGGCCACCGCCGCACGTATATCGGTTCGATGCCGGGCAAGATCCTGCAAAGCCTCGCGAAGGTCGGCGTGCGCAATCCGCTTTTCCTGCTCGACGAAGTCGACAAGATGGGCATGGATTTCCGCGGCGATCCGTCGTCGGCGCTGCTTGAAGTGCTGGATCCGGAACAGAACCACACGTTCGCCGACCACTACATCGAGGTCGACTTCGACCTGTCGGACGTGATGTTCGTCGCGACGTCGAACTCGCTGAACATCCCGCCGCCGCTGCTCGACCGGATGGAAGTGATCCGTCTGTCGGGCTACACGGAAGACGAGAAGGTCAGCATTGCCCAGCGTTACCTGCTGCCGAAGCAGAAGAAGAACAACGGGCTGAAGGAAGGCGAGATCGACGTCACCGAACAGGCGATCCGCGACATCATCCGCTACTACACGCGTGAAGCCGGTGTGCGTTCGCTCGAGCGGGAAGTGTCGAAGATCTGCCGCAAGGTCGTGAAGATGCTGCTGCTGAAGAAGGCATCGGGCGCGATCAAGGTCGATGGCGAGAACCTCGATACGTTCCTCGGCGTGCGCAAGTACGACTTCGGCCTCGCGGCGAAGGAAAACCAGGTCGGTCAGGTGACGGGCCTCGCGTGGACGGAAGTCGGCGGCGACCTGCTGACGATCGAAGCCGCGGTGATGCCGGGCAAGGGCAACGTGATCCGCACGGGTTCGCTCGGCGACGTGATGAAGGAGTCGGTCGAGGCTGCACGTTCGGTCGTGCGCTCGCGTTCGCGCCGTCTGGGCATCAAGGACGAAGCGTTCGAGAAGCAGGACATCCACATCCACGTGCCGGAAGGCGCGACGCCGAAGGACGGTCCGTCCGCCGGCGGTGCGATGACGACCGCGCTGGTGTCGGTGCTGACGGGTATCCCCGTGCGTGCCGATGTCGCGATGACGGGCGAAATCACGTTGCGTGGCGAAGTGCTGCCGATCGGCGGGCTGAAGGAAAAGCTGCTTGCCGCGCATCGCGGTGGCATCAAGCTCGTGCTGATTCCGGAAGAGAACGTGAAGGATCTCGCGGACATTCCGGACAACGTGAAGAACGCGATCGAGATCGTGCCGGTCCGCTGGATCGACAAGGTGCTGGAGCTCGCGCTCGAGCGTTCGCCGACTCCGCTGCCGCCGGAAGAAGAAGCGAAGGCAGCGGCGCCGGTCGGCGAGGCGGCGAAGGATGCCGGCTCGACGGAAGTCGTCAAGCACTGAGACCCTGAACGCCGTCGTTCCTGACGGTTGTTCACGAAACCCGCGGCGTGTCCGCGGGTTTTTTTATGCGTGTCGAAATCGCGCGCGGGCGCCGCAGAAAAAAATTCGCATCCAGGCTTGGCAAAATGATCGGGGATGAATTAAACTTGCGGGCTCGCTGGTTGTTGATGCGGAAACGCAGATCGCAGCCAGAACGAATCGGGAACGGGTGCTTAGCTCAGCTGGTAGAGCGGCGCCCTTACAAGGCGTAGGTCGGGGGTTCGAACCCCTCAGCACCCACCAGTTTCCTGATTCAGCCAGACCAAGGAGCGGTAGTTCAGTCGGTTAGAATACCGGCCTGTCACGCCGGGGGTCGCGGGTTCGAGTCCCGTCCGCTCCGCCAAAAAAATGAAGAAGCCCGCCTTGTGCGGGCTTCTTCATTTGCGTCTCTCGTTGCGCACGCTGGCGTGCGTGTGACTGCGAAGTGGAGGAAGCCGCCTGCGCGGCTTCCGGCGGGACTCGAAGGGTTGCGCTTGCAAGCGCAACCGCGGCCTGCGGGATGTAGGCGAGTCCCGTCCGCTCCGCCAAAAAAATGAAGAAGCCCGCCTTGTGCGGGCTTTTTCATTTGCGTTTCCGGTTGCGCCCACGCGTACCACGTCTGCTTTTCTCCCGTCCCACCCCGTATGTTGTAATATCGGACGTTTTGTCCAATTTTCCCGTCACGCATGCTCGATTTCTTCCGTAATCACCAGCGCCTGATGATGGCGCTCCTGCTCCTGATCGTGTTGCCGGGGCTGGGTTTCGTCGGGATCCAAGGTTTCCGCGGCTTCTTCGACGATAGTGCGAACGTCGCGGCAGTCAACGGGCACAAGATCACGCGGGTCGAATTCGACGGCGCGTTCCGCCAGCAGATCGACCAGGCGCGTCAGGCGCTCGGCGGGCAGTTCGACATCAAGATGTTCGATACGCCCGACCATCGCAAGCAGGTGCTCGACGGCCTGATCCAGCAACGCGTGCTGGCCGACGAGACGCAGCGTCTGCACCTGACCGCCTCCGACAATGCCGTGCGCGAAGCGCTGATGAGCGACCCGATGATCGCGTCGCTGAAGAAGCCCGACGGTTCGATCGATGTCGAGCGTTATGCGCAACTGCTGTCGTTCCAGGGGATGACGCCCGAGCAGTACCAGGAGCGCGTGCGCTACAGCCTCTCGCTGCAGCAGATTCCGGCCAGCATCGTGTCGAGCGCGTTCACGCCGAAGAGCCTCGCGCAGCATCTGTCCGAACTGGCCGCGCAGCAGCGCGAAGTGCAGGCGCTCGTGCTGAAGACGAGCGACTTCGCATCGAAGGTCCAGCCGACCGACGCACAGCTCGCCGCGTACTATGACGCGCACAAGCAAAGCTTCGCGACGCCGGAGACGGCGACGATCCAGTACCTCGTCTATTCGCCGGCCGCAGCGGCCGCGAGCGCGCAGCCGACCGATGCGGACGTCAAGAAATTCTACGACGACAATCCGACGCACTTCCGTACCGAAGCGCAGGTTCGCGTCAGCCACATCTTCTTCGCCGCGGCGAACAGCGCAAGCGCGGCCGACAAGGCCGCCGCGAAGACGAAGGCCGAGCAAGTGCTCGCGGACGTGAAGGCGCATCCGGATCAGTTCGCGCAAATCGCGCAGAAGAGCTCGCAGGACGCGCCGTCGGCAGCGAAGGGCGGCGACCTCGGCTTCATCACGCGCGGCTCGACGGCGGGCGGCAAGGCGTTCGACGATGCCGCGTTCGCGCTCAAGCAGGGCGACGTGAGCGGTGTCGTGCAGTCGGATCTCGGTTTCCACATCCTGAAGGCGACCGAAGTGAAGCCGGCGGCCGTCAAGCCGTTCGCGGACGTGAAGGATCAGATCGCGGCCGAACTGAAGCAGCAGTACGCATCGAAGGCGTTCTCGGACAACGCGGAAGGCTTCACGTCGACCGTCTATGAAAAGGCGAAGACGCTGCAGCCGGCCGCGGACAAGTACAAGCTGACGATCCAGACGGCCACCGTCACGCCGACGCCGAATCCGCAACTGCCGCCGACGAGCCCGCTGAACAATCCGAAGTTCCTGGCCGCCGTGTTCGCGAACGACGCGGTGAAGAACCAGAACAACACGCAAGCGATCGACATCGGCAACAACACGCTGATCTCGGCACGCGTGACCGAGTACAAGCCGGCTGCCGTGCCGGCGCTCGACACGATCAAGGACGCCGTGCGCCAGAAGGTCGTCGCCGAGCAGGCCGCGGAACTCGCGAAGAAGGACGGCGTGGCGAAGCTCGCCCAACTGCAGAAGTCGAAGTCGGCCGACGGCTTCACGCCCGCGCAGAAGGTGTCGCGCACGCAGTCGCAGGGCCTGACGCCGGCTGCGCTGAGCGCCGTCTACAAGGTCGATGCGAAGACACTGCCGGCTTACGTCGGTGTCGATCTCGGCGCGGACGGCTACGCGATCTACCGCGTGAACGCGGTGATCCCGGGTTCGGCGGTCGATCCGCAGCAACTGGCGGCCGCGCAGCAGCAGATGGCGCAGGTCGATGCGCAGAGCGAAGGCGAGGCGTATCTCACCGCGCTGCGCGATCGTTCGAAGGTGAAGCTGTACGGTACGACGACCAGCCAGTCGCAAGACGGCGACAACTGAGCATCGTTTCGCACGCAACAACAAAAAGCCCCGCTTCGAGCGGGGCTTTTTGTTTTGCCGAAAGGCTGAGTGGTCAGCCGCGCGGCTTGCCGAGCAGCGGCTTCAGCGCTGGCCATACGTTGTCGAGCAGGATGCCCTGCGCCTGCTGCGCGGGATGCATCTGGTCGGACTGGAACATCTCGGGCTTGTTCTCGATGCCGGCCAGCAGGAACGGCACGAGCGGCACACCGAGATCCTTCGACAGCCGCGTATAGACCGCGTGGAATTTCTGCGTGTAGTCGGGCCCGTAGTTGGGCGGCACGTACATGCCGACCAGCACGACCTTCGCCTGGGCTTGCCGCGCGCCGGCGATGATGTCGCGCAGGTTCTGCTCGGTCGTCGCGAGCGGCACGCCGCGCAGCGCGTCGTTCGAACCGAGCTCGACGACGACGATCGACGGCTTGAGCCGCTGCAGCACCGCGGGCAGCCGCGCCCGGCCACCGCTCGTGGTATCGCCGCTGACGCTGGCGTTCGCGACGCTATAATCGATTCGCTCGGTCGTGAGCCGTTGCCGAAGCAATGCAACCCAGCCCGTGTCGCGCGGCAGCCCGTATTCGGCCGACAGGCTGTCGCCGAGCACGACGATCACAGGCTGGCCCGATGTCGGTGCCGGCGCCGTCACCGCGTGTGCAGGCGCGGTGGCGGCCAGCAGGGTACCCAGCAGCGCGGCGACCGCCGCGCGCCTTTTCCAGCGAAATGTCGTGTCCATGTTCAAGATTACCGATCCGATCATCGAAGTCCATGACGTGTGCAAACGGGTCGCCGACGCAACGGGCGAGTTGACGATTCTCGACGGCATCACGCTCGCCGTGCGGCCGGGCAGCAGCCTTGCGATCGTCGGCGCATCGGGGTCGGGCAAATCGACGTTGCTCGGCCTGCTTGCGGGGTTGGACAGCGCGACGAGCGGCACGGTTCGCCTGCTCGGCCGCGCGCTCGACCAGCTCGACGAGGACGAGCGCGCCGCGCTGCGCAACGGCGCGGTCGGGTTCGTGTTCCAGTCGTTCCAGCTGATGCCGCACCTGACGGCGCTCGAGAACGTGATGCTGCCGCTTGAACTGCAGGGCGGCATCAGTGCGCGCGACGCGGCCGACCGCGCACGGGCGCTGCTCGTGCAGGTCGGTCTCGGCGAACGCACCGCGCATTATCCGAAACTGCTGTCGGGCGGCGAGCAGCAGCGCGTCGCGCTCGCGCGTGCCTTCGTCACGCGCCCGGCGATCCTGTTTGCCGACGAACCGACCGGCAGCCTCGACGCGGCGACGGGCCATGCGGTCATCGACCTGATGTTCGAACTGAACCGCACGCACGGGGCGACGCTCGTGCTCGTCACGCACGATGCCGAACTCGCGCGCCGCTGCGCGACGACCGTGACGCTCGACGCCGGGCACATCGTCGCGCCGCACGCGGCGCAGCGCGGCGCCTGAATTTTTTTGCCGGCCGCGCAGGTCGGACTGCGCGGCCGGCATGGGCATGACGCGGTAGCGTCAGCGCTTGAGCGCCGCGCGGGCGCGCTCGATCAGCGCCGTGGTCGACGAGTCGTGCTTCGCGGGATCGAGCGACTCGGCCGACAGGTCGGCTTCGACGACCTTGCCGAGAATCTTGCCGAGCTCGACGCCCCACTGGTCGAACGGGTTGATGTCCCACACCGTCGCCTGCACGAGCACCTTGTGCTCGTAAAGCGCGATCAGCGCGCCGAGCGTGCGCGGCGTCAGCGCATCGACGAGCAGCGTCGTGGTCGGGCGGTTGCCCGGGAACGTCAGGTGCGGCGCGAGCGCCTCCTTGCCGGGCCCGGCGACCTTGCGCGCTTCTTCGAGCGTGCGGCCGAGCATCAGTGCCTCGCTCTGCGCGAAGCAGTTCGCGAGCAGCTTAGGATGATGGCTCGCGAGCGCGTGCTCGGGCGTCAGCACCGCGATGAAGTCGATCGGCACGATCGTCGGCCCCTGGTGCAGCATCTGGAAGAACGCATGCTGGCCGTTGGTGCCCGGCTCGCCCCACGTGACGGCCGAGGTCGGGTAATCGACGAAGGTGCCGTCCAGGCGCGCGGATTTGCCGTTGCTCTCCATTTCGAGCTGCTGCAGGTACGACGGCAGGTAGTGCAGCGCTTCCGAATACGGCGCGACGAGATAGCTCTGCGAGCCGAAGAAATTCCGGTACCAGATGCCGATCATGCCGAGCAGCACCGGCAGGTTGCGCTCGAGCGGCGCTTCGCGGAAATGGCGATCCATGTCGTTCGCGCCGGCCAGCAGCTCATCGAACTGTTCGGGGCCGATCGCGATCATGATCGACAGCCCGACCGCCGACCACAGCGAATAACGGCCGCCGACCCAATCCCACATTTCGAACACGTTTTCCGCGGCGATGCCGAACTTCACGACTTCGGCCGGGTTCGCCGACACGCCGACGAAGTGCTTCGCGAGCGCGTCCTCGGGGCAGCCGCGCGCGACGAACCAGTCGCGCAGCGAGCGTGCGTTCGTCATCGTCTCGAGCGTCGTGAAGGTCTTCGACACGATGATCGCGAGCGTTTCCTCCGGATCGACCTGTTCGAGCACGCGCGCGAGATCGGCGCCGTCGACGTTCGACACGAAGTGGGTCGAGATGTCGGGCGTCGCGACGTGGTGCAGCGCATGCACGACCATCTTCGGCCCGAGATCGGAACCGCCGATGCCGATGTTGATCACGTGGCGGATGCGCTTGCCCGTGTAGCCGGTCCAGGCGCCGCTGCGCACCGCACGTGCGAAGGTCGCCATCTTCGCGCGCTCGGCGCTCACCTGCGCGTGGAACGGCGCTTGCGGATCGGTCGCGCGCAGCGCGGTATGCAACGCGGCACGGCCTTCGGTCGGGTTCACGATCTCGCCCGCGAACATCGCGTCGCGGCGCGCTTCGACGCCGGCGTCGCGTGCGAGCTGCACCAGCAGGCGCAGCGTTTCGTCAGTGATGCGGTTCTTCGAGAGATCGGCCGCGAGACCGCCGCCCGGGATCGTGAAGCGTTCGGCGCGGGTCGGCGCGCGATCGTTTTCGGGCGCGAACCAGTCGCGCAGCCGGGCGTGGCGGATCTGTTCGAAGTGGGATTGAAGGGCGGTCCAGGCGGGGAGCGAATTCAGCGTCATGACGGTTCGAGTGAAGCGTGAATCGGGAGGAATGCCGCGCCGGCTCATCGGGATCGGAAAGCCGGCGGACGAGAAGGCCCGCCGTGCGGCGGGGCAGTCAGTATAGCGGCGTTACGTGTCGGCGCGCGGCGACGCATAAAAAAGGCGATTGACCAGCGTGCGCACCATCGGCGCAAGCTCGCCCGCGGTGAGCCCGGCCGGGCCGGTGCCGTGCGCGGTCAGCGTGTCGGCCGCGAGGCCGTGCAGGTAGACGCCCGCGAGCGCCGCTTCGTACGGTGTGACGCGCTGCGCGAGCCATGCGCCGATCAGGCCGCCGAGCACGTCGCCGGTGCCGCCGGTGGCGAGTGCTGCGTTGCCGGTCGGATTGATCGTCACGCGGCCGTCGGGCGCCGCAATCACCGTGCCCGAGCCTTTCAGCACGACGATCGCTGCGTAGCGCGCGGCGAGCGCCTGCGCGGCCGCGACGCGATCATGCTGCACGGTCGCCGTGTCGCTGCCGAGCAGCCGCGCGGCCTCGAGCGGATGCGGCGTCAGCACGCACGCATTGCCGCGCGCGCCGCGCGTGGCGACGGCGGCCGCGAGGTCCGCGTGCGTTGCGACGAGGTTCAGTGCGTCGGCATCGAGCAGCGTCGCGGCGTCGTGCGCGAGCGCGTCGCGCACGAGCGTCGCCGCGGCCTCGCGCGTGCCGAGGCCGCAGCCGGCCGCGATCGCGGTCATCGCGTCGAGATCGAGGCCGTCGGCCGGATGCAGCATCAGTTCGGGGAACGGCGGGTCGTATGGCGGCGCGCCGGTGCCGAGGAAACCGATGTGCACCTTGCCGGCGCCCGCGAACAGCGCGGCGCGCGCGGCCAGGATCGGCGCGCCGCACATGCCCGTGTCGCCGCCGAGCACCGCCAGGCTGCCGAACGTGCCCTTGTGGGACGCGAACGCGCGCGCGGGCAGGGCCGTGGCGAACCGCGCGGGTGCATTCAACACGATGGCCGGCGCGGCGGACGGCGCGACGTCGAGCGACGCGATCTCGATCTCGCCGGCGAGGTCGCGGCCGTCGCCCGTATAGAGGCCCGGTTTCGCGCCGATGAAGGTGAGCGTGTGGGTAGCCGCGACGGCTGCGCCCGCGCCGACGATTCGGCCCGTATCGCTGTCGAGCCCGCTCGGCACGTCGAGCGCGAGCACGCGGCCGCCGCTGCGCGCATGCGCGGCGATGCGCGCGGCCTGCTCGGCGAACGCACCGTCGAGCGCGCGGCCGAGACCGATGCCGAACAGCCCGTCGACGACCCACGCATAACCGTCCAGCGATGCGGGTGGCGCGGCCGACAGCGGCACGCCGGCCGTGCGCGCGAGGCCGAGCGCCCATTGCGCGTCGTCCGGCCTGACCGGCACCGGCATCCATGCCTGCGTCGCGACGCCGAGCTGCTGGAGGTGCGCGGCGGCCACCAGCGCGTCGCCGCCGTTGTTGCCGGGGCCGACCGCGAACCACACGGGGCGGTCGTCGCCGGCGACGCGCTCGGACAGCCAGCGCGCGGCGGCGGCGCCCGCGCGGCCCATCAGCGTGTGCGGCGGCAGCGCCGCGCTCGCGTCGGCTTCGGCCGCGCGCAGGTCGGCGACGCGCAGCAGCGCGATCGGATCGGAATCGGGAAACGGGCGGGTAACGGTCATCGCGGGGTCGTGGCGGCTGGCAAGGATGGCCGCCCGGGACGGGCCCGCGGCGGTCAGGTCGTGAAGCGCCCGGCGCGCAGCGCGGCGAGCGTGTCGGCGGGCCAGTGCTGCACGTCGCCGCCCAGATAGTCGGTCACCACTTTAGCAGACCCGCACGCGAGCCCCCAGCCAGCCGGACCGTGCCCGAAATTGACGAACACGCGCGGATGCGGGGTCGGACCCACGACCGGCAGGCCGTCCGGCGACAGCAGTTGCGTGCCTTGCCACGACAGCGCGGCCGAGATCCTGGCGGCACCGGGCACCCAGTCGTGGACGGCTTGGCCGAGCAGCGCGAGCGCCGCCTCGGACAGCGGCTCGGCAAGCGGCTTCGCGGTGTCGGGCAGGCTCTGCAGCACGCCGGCGCCGCCGACGCGCAGTCGTTGGTGGGTACGCGTGATCGAGATTCGCTTGATCGAGTCGACGACGCTCAGGTGCGGCGCGTGTTCTTCGTACGCAACCGGTGCGGTGAGCGTGTGGACGCGCACCGGGTGCAGCGGCAGGCGCCAGCCGAGCCGGTCGAGCAGCGGCAGGCTGCCGGCGCCGGCGGCGACCACGATCGCATCGGCGGAAATCACGTCGACCTCGCGCGCGTTCGACGCGTGCCGGTCGCCGGTCGGTACGAGCTCAACCGCGGCGCGGCCGGTGTCGACACGGATCGCGGCGACGTCCGCGCCGAAGCGGAACTGCACGCCGTGCTCGTCGAGCGTCTGCTTGACCAGTTTCGCGAACAGCGGGCAGTTCCCGGTGCGCTCGGTTTCGAGCAGCACGCCGCCGGCGAAACCGGGCTCGGCCGGCACCGACGGCTCGAGCGCCGCGCATTCGTCGGCGCTCAGCGTGCGATACGGCTGGTCGAGCGTGCGCAGCAGGTCGAGCGCGGGCTGCATCGCTTCCCAGTCGCGCGGATCGCGCACGACATGCAGGATGCCGGGCTTCTGCTCGAATTCGAGTTCGAGGCGCGCCTCGATGTCGGCGAGCATGTCGCGCGACGCGTCGATCAGCGGGCGCAGCCGTGCGTACTGCGCGGCGAACGCGTCGGGCTCGCGCAGCGTGCCGAGCTGCTTGACGAAGCGGCGCACGCCGCCGTTGAAGCCCGGCTTGTAGACGATGCCGCTGTCGCGCGGCTGGCGCTGGCGCATGAAGGTCGGGCCGAACCAGACGTCGAGCGGGCTCGGCAGCAAGGCGCCGCCGTCGCCGTAGGTCGCGCCCTGCGCGACGGTCGCGTGGCGTTCGATCACGCACACGCGGTGGCCGGCCGCGCGCAACTGGTAGGCGGTGGCGACGCCGCTGATTCCGCCGCCGATGACGATGACATCCATGGATTGCTTCGATGACGGGCGGCGCGCACGCCGCCCGGTGAGAATTCGCTGAGGGCTCCGGCCCGGTGAACCCGGAATGATAGCGCCAAAATCGCGGGAGCCGGCGTCGGGCGAGCGCGTTCCGTGCGGCCGCTCCGTGGCCGCCGGCTGTCGCGTCCGCGCGGGCCGGCCCGGCGGGCGGGCCGTGCGCGGCGCACACCGGGGCACCGTTGCGGTGCATGCGGGCTACCGATCGGCCGGTCTTGGGCGACCGACTTCCGGGTATAATTACGGCCTTCTTTCGCCCCACGTCGCCACCTCGCGCGACTCATCGACGTCAGTCCAGCCCATGGCTCACTTCTCGTGTTTTCCCGGCGCTTCGGCCCTCTCCGATTTCCGTCAAACCCGTCTGCTCGACACGCTCAGGCAAATCGACGCCAACATCGTCGCGGTGCGCGGGCAGTTCCTGCACTTCGTCAATGCGGCCGAACCGCTGTCGGCCGACGACAGCGCGCGTATCGATGCGCTGATGCACTACGGCGCGCCGTTCGAGCCGGCGGCCGAGAAGGGGACGGCCGAGACCTTCGTCGTGCTGCCGCGCTTCGGCACGGTTTCGCCGTGGGCGAGCAAGGCGACCGACATCGCGCAGCACTGCGGCCTTACGCACGTGCGCCGCATCGAGCGCGGCGTCGAATTCACGGTCACGCTGAAGTCGGGCCTGCTCGGCGGCAAGAAGGCGCTGTCCGACGACGCGCGCACGGCCGTCGTGGCCGCGCTGCATGACCGGATGACCGAAAGCGTGGTCGCCGCGCGCGACGATGCGAAGCACCTGTTCGACGAACTGCCGGCCAAGCCGCTCGCGAGCGTCGACGTGCTGGGCGTCGGCCGCGGCGCGCTGGAGCGCGCGAACGTCGAGCTGGGCCTCGCGCTCGCCGACGACGAGATCGACTACCTGGTCGACGCGTTCCGCAAGCTCGAACGCAACCCGACCGACGTCGAATTGATGATGTTCGCGCAGGCGAACAGCGAGCACTGCCGCCACAAGATCTTCAACGCGCAGTGGACGATCGACGGCGAAGCGCAGGACATGTCGCTGTTCGCGATGATCCGCAACACCGAGAAGCTGAACCCGCAAGGCACGATCGTCGCGTATTCGGACAACTCGTCGATCATGGTCGGCGCCGAGGCCGAACGCTGGTTCCCGCGCAACGCGGGCGCGGCCGGCGAGCCGGGCGAGCGGTACGGCCGCCACACCGAGCTCACGCACACGCTGATGAAGGTCGAGACGCACAACCACCCGACGGCGATCTCGCCGTTCCCGGGCGCGGCGACCGGCGCGGGCGGCGAGATCCGCGACGAAGGCGCGACGGGCCGCGGTGCGCGTCCGAAGGCCGGCCTCACGGGCTTCACCGTATCGAACCTCGACCTGCCCGACGCACGCCAGTCGTGGGAAAACGCGCGCGACGCGGCACAGCCGGTCGGCGAGCGCAACCCGAATGACGCGCACGGCCCGTACGGCCGTCCGGACCGCATCGCGTCGCCGCTGCAGATCATGATCGACGGCCCGCTCGGCGGCGCCGCGTTCAACAATGAATTCGGCCGCCCGAACCTCGGCGGCTACTTCCGCGTGTACGAGCAGAACGTCGACGGCCAGGTGCGCGGTTATCACAAGCCGATCATGATCGCGGGCGGCCTCGGCAACATCGCCGACCAGCACACGCACAAGCACGACGTGCCGGCCGGCTCGCTGCTGATCCAGATCGGCGGCCCCGGCATGCGGATCGGGATGGGCGGCGGCGCGGCGAGCTCGATGGCGACCGGCGCGAATACGGCCGAACTCGACTTCGACTCGGTGCAGCGCGGCAACCCCGAAATCGAGCGTCGCGCGCAGGAAGTGATCAACGGCTGCTGGCAGCTCGGCGCGGAAAACCCGATCCTGAGCATCCACGACGTCGGTGCGGGCGGCCTGTCGAACGCGTTCCCCGAGATCGTCGACGGCGCGGGCAAGGGCGCCCGCTTCGAACTGCGCAAGGTCGCGCTCGAGGAATCGGGCCTGTCGCCGCGCGAAATCTGGTCGAACGAGGCGCAGGAGCGCTACGTGCTCGCGATCGCGCCGGCCGACCTGCCGCGTTTCGAAGCGATCTGTGCACGCGAGCGCTGCCCGTTCGCGGTGGTCGGTGTCGCGACCGACGAGCGCCAGTTGCAGCTCGTCGATGACGAAGCGACGGGCACCGACGAATACCCGGTCGACATGCCGATGGAAGTGCTGCTCGGCAAGCCGCCGCGCATGCACCGCGACGTCGCGCGGGTCGCGACCGAGCGCGCGCCGGTCGACGTGACGGGCATCGCGCTGTCGGAAGTCGCGGTCGACGTGCTGAAGCACCCGACGGTCGGCAGCAAGTCGTTCCTGATCACGATCGGCGACCGTTCGGTCGGCGGCACGTCGGTGCGCGACCAGATGGTCGGCCCGTGGCAGGTGCCGGTGGCCGACTGCGCGATTACCGCGCTCGACTATGCGGGCTTCAAGGGCGAAGCGATGACGATGGCCGAGCGCACGCCGCTCGCGGTGATCGACGCACCGGCATCGGGCCGCATGGCGGTCGGCGAGGCGATCACGAACATCGCGAGCGCGCCGATCGCGTCGCTCGACAAGCTGAAGCTGTCGGCGAACTGGATGGCCGCGTGCGGCACGGCCGGCGAGGACGCCGCGCTGTTCGACACGGTCAAGGCGATCGGCATGGAGCTGTGCCCGGCGCTCGGGATCGGCATCCCGGTCGGCAAGGACTCGCTGTCGATGAAGACGAAGTGGGACGAGCAGGGCGTCGCGAAGGAAGTGGTTTCGCCGGTGTCGCTGATCATCTCCGCGTTCGCGCCGGTCGAGGACGTGCGCCGGCACCTGACGCCGCAACTGCGCCGCGTCGCCGACGCAGGCGACAGCGTGCTGATCGCGATCGATCTCGGCCGCGGCAAGAACCGGATGGGCGGCAGCATCTTCGCGCAGGTCACGCAGCAGGTCGGCGACACGACGCCGGACGTCGACGACGCGGAAGACCTGAAGCGCTTCTTCAACGCGATCCAGTCGCTCAATGCGCAGGACAAGCTGCTCGCGTACCACGATCGCTCGGACGGCGGCCTGTGGGCGACGGTGTGCGAAATGGCGTTCGCGGGCCACGCGGGCGTGTCGCTGAACGTCGACATGCTGACGCTCGACCCGAATCACGAATCCGACTACGGCGACGCGAAGGACTGGGCGAAGCAGACGAGCGGCCGTCGCGACGATCGCACGCTGCGCGCGCTGTTCTCCGAGGAACTCGGTGCCGTCGTGCAGGTGCGCACGGCCGACCGCGACGCGGTGCTCGGCGCGCTGCGCGAATTCGGCCTGTCGGCGTGCTCGCACGTGATCGGCGCGGTCAACGACCGCGACGTGATCGAGGTGTACCGCGACGCGAAGAAGATCTTCGACGCACCGCGCACCGAACTCCATCGCGCGTGGGGCGAAGTGAGCTGGCGTATCGCGCGCCTGCGCGACAACCCCGCCTGCGCGGACGCCGAATACGACGCGCTGCTCGACGCGGCCGATCCGGGCATCTCGCCGGTGCTGAGCTTCGATCCGGCCGACGACATCGCCGCGCCGTTCATCGCGACGGGCGCCCGCCCGCGCGTTGCGATCCTGCGTGAGCAAGGTGTGAACTCGCATCTGGAAACGGCCTACGCGTTCGACCGCGCGGGCTTCGATGCGCACGACGTGCACATGAGCGATCTGCTCGCGGGTCGCGCAACGCTCGCCGATTTCGCGGGCGCGGTCGCGTGCGGCGGCTTCTCGTACGGCGACGTGCTGGGCGCGGGCGAAGGCTGGGCGAAGACGGTTCGCTTCAACGCGAACCTCGCCGACATGTTCTCGGCATTCTTCGCGCGTCCCGACACGTTCGCGCTCGGTATCTGCAACGGCTGCCAGATGATGTCGAGCCTCGCGTCGATGATTCCGGGTGCGGAAGCGTGGCCGAAGTTCACGCGCAACAAGTCCGAGCAGTTCGAGGCGCGCTTCTCGTTCGTCGAAGTGGAAAAGTCGCCGTCGATCTTCTTCGCGGGGATGGAAGGCTCGCGGATTCCGGTCGCGGTCGCGCACGGCGAAGGTTATGCGGACTTCTCGCAACAGGGCGACATCGATCGCGTCGCGGTTTCGATGCGGTTCGTCGACCACCGTGGCGAAGCGACCGAGCGTTATCCGTTCAACCCGAACGGCTCGCCGGCCGGCATCACGTCGGTCACGACGGCCGACGGGCGCTTCTCGGTGCTGATGCCGCACATGGAGCGCGTGCATCGCACGGTCGCGATGAGCTGGCACCCGGAAAGCTGGGGTGAAGCGAGCCCGTGGCTGCGCGTGTTCCGTAACGCGCGCCGCTGGATCGGCTGATCCGGATGATGTTCGACCCGAACGCACCGGTCGAAGTCGTCACGCTGCGCGACGAGCGCAAGAGTGAGGCCGACGCGATCGGCCGCCTGATCGTCGAGGCGTTCGCGGGCGAGCCGCAGGGCGGCCAGTTCGAACGGCGGATCGTCGACGCGCTGCGCGCGGACGGCGCGCTGCGCGCGGACGGCGCGCTGAGCGTGTCGCTCGTCGCGGAGCGCGATGGCCGCATCATCGGGCACGTCGCGTACTCGCCGGTCGCGATCGGCGGCGAGCCGGCCGGCACGCAGCAGTGGTACGGGCTGGCGCCGCTCGCGGTGCGGCCCGACTGCCAGCGGCAGAGCATCGGCGCGGGGCTCGTGCGCACGGGGCTAGACGCGTTGCACCGGCTCGGCGCGCGCGGCTGCGTGGTGCTCGGCGATCCCGCGTACTACACGCGCTTCGGCTTCGCGCCGTCCGGCGACATCGTGTTTCCCGGCGTGCCGCCCGAGTATTTCCTCGCGCTGTCGTTCGACGAATCGGTGCCGCGGCCTGCGGGCGACGTTCGTTACCACGATGTGTTTTATCCCGCGTAACGCGTAGCGATCACGGCCGCGCAGCTTGCGCCCGATCCCGCCAAGGCCGCTCTTCGGAGCGGCTTTTTCTTGTGCCTTTCCCGCACGACCATGAAAAAAGGCCGCTCCGAAGAGCGGCCTTTCGATGCGCGGGCGACTGGCGCCGGCGTTACTGAATCTTTGCCTGCTGGCGCAAGCCTTCCTCGAACGCCTGCAGCTTCTGCTGCACGAGCTGCTGCGCGATCTGCGCCTTCACCTGGTCGAACGGCGGCGGTGCGATGTCGCGGATGTCGTCGACGCGGATGATGTGCCAGCCGAACTGCGTCTTCACCGGCGCATCGGTCATCTGGCCTTTCTGCAGCTTCTGCGCGGCCGCCGCGAATTCCGGCACGTATGCCTTCGGGTCCGACCAGTCGAGATCGCCGCCGTTCTTGCCCGAACCCGGATCCTTCGAGTATTGCTTCGCGAGATCCTCGAACTTCGCGCCGGCCTTGATCTTCGCGATCAGGTCCTTCGCCTGCTGCTCGTTGTCGACGAGGATGTGGTGCAGGTGATATTCGCGGTTGCCGCCGGCGCCCTTGACGAGGTCGTCGTAGCGCGCCTTCACTTCGGCGTCGGTCGGCTGGTTCTTCTTCAGGAAGCTCTCGATCATCGAACGCAGCACGACGGTCTGCTGGGCGACGGCGACCTGCGCCTTCACGTCCGGACGATTCGGGATGCCTTCGCGGATCGCTTCCTGCATCAGGATTTCGCGGTTCACGAGTTCCTGGCGCACGGCCTGCTGCAGCTGCGGGCTATCGGTCTGGCCTTGCTGGACGAGTTGCGCGACCATCGCGTCGGCGCGCGACTTCGGAATCGGCGTGCCGTTCACGACGGCGATGTTCTGGGCGAATGCCGGCGCCGCTGCGAATGCAGCCGCCGCGACCCACAGGCGAGGGGATTTCAGGATCATCGGGAATTCCTAATGAGACTAGATAGAAGATTCGTTGAATTCTTCGGGCGTGTAAGCCACGATCGCGAGCGCGTGAATGCCGCGCTGCATCGCATCAGCGAGCGCATCATACACCAGCCGGTGCCGCGCGACGCGCGGCTTGCCCGCGAAGGCGGCCGACACGATCGTGACCGTGAAGTGGCCGCCGGAGGCTGCACCGGCGTGGCCCGCGTGCTGCGCGCTGTCGTCGCGCACGGTGAGCGACACGGGGGCGAGCGACGCGGTGAGGCGCGCTTCGATCAGCGCGATGCGCTCGTCGGGCGACGCGTGGAGAAAGGCGTCCGTCATGTCATTCGTCCTTCAGGTACTTCGTGAGCCACAAGCTCTGCAGGATGATGAACACGACCATCGCGCCCGTCGTACCGAACAGCTTGAAGTTCACCCATTGCGATTCGGTGAAGTTGTGCACCACGTACAGGTTCGCGACGCCGAGCACCGCGAAGAACAGCGCCCAGGCAACGTTCAGCTTGTCCCACACGGGGTGCGGCAGCGTCAGCTGCTTGCCCATCATCTTCTCGATCAGGTTGTTGCCGAACGCATAACGCGCGGCGAGCAGCCCGATCGCAAACAGCCAGTACAGCACAGTCGGTTTCCATTGAATGAATTTCTCGTCATGCAGGACGAGGGTGGCGCCGCCGAAGACGACGATCACGCCGAGGCTGACCCACAGCATCGTGTCGACCTTCCGGTGCCGGAAGGCGACCCACGCGACCTGGGCCAGCGTCGCGACGATTGCGACGGCGGTGGCGGTGAAGATGCCCCAGACCTTGAAGGCGGCGAAAAACAGGATGATCGGAAACAGATCGAACAGAAATTTCATGGCGCTCGCAGCTGCGTGAAAGGCCGCTTGCGCGGCCTTTCACCGTTGTAGGGACCCGCCAGGCACCGCCGTCGCGGATCGGGGCGGCCAGCCCGAGAGCAGGCCGCCCCGTCGATCCGCCCGGCGCCGCTCATTCGTTTTCGGGTCGGGACTCGAAGTTTAACGCAGCCGAATTGATGCAGTACCGCAAACCGGTCTGGTCGCGCGGGCCGTCCTCGAAGACGTGGCCGAGATGCGCGCCGCAATGGTTGCAGCGGACCTCGACGCGGACCATCCCGTGCGAGTAGTCGACCTTCTCGTCGATCACCTCGCCGTTGAGCGGCTTGAAGTAGCTGGGCCAGCCGCAGCCCGAGTGGAATTTGGAACCGGATTCGAACAGCGGCGTGCTGCAGACGACGCATTTGTAGATGCCGGCGTCCTCGGTGTCGGTGTATTCGCCGGTGAATGCGCGCTCGGTCGCCGCATGCTGCGTGACCTCGTACTGCATCGGCGTGAGCCGGCGACGCAGCTCGGTGTCGTCCTTCTTGTACGGGAAGGTCTTGTCGTCGGAATCGTGGGACATGGGGGTTCTCCTGATCGGTCGGTCGATACGCGCGGGTTGGGGCTTCAGGACGAGCAGCTCACTTCGAGCGACCCGGCCCAGTCGGGCGGCAACGCCGCGTAGGCTTCGTATTCCGGTTGTTCGTCGAACGGCCGGCGCAGCACCTGGGCGAGCCGCTCGACTTCGGAAAAATCCTTTTCCTTCGCGCGTCGGATCGCGACTTCGGCCAGATGGTTGCGCAGCACGTATTTCGGGTTTGCGCGGTTCATCGCGGCCGCACGTGCCGCGTCGTCGCGCGTTTCCTCGGACAGCCGCGCGCGGTAGAGGTTCGCCCACCCATCGAACGCGTCGCGGTCGATGAACAGGTCGCGCACGGGCGCGTCGCGGCTCGCGTCGTGCTTCGACAGCTGCGCGAGCCGGCGGAACGTCAGCGTGAAATCCGCGTGGCTCGCATGCATCGTCTCGAGCAGCTTGTTGGCGAGGTCCGCATCGTTCTCGCGTTCGAGCTCGAGGCCGAGCTTCGCGCGCATCGCGCGTTCGAGCGCGGGGCCGAACCGTTCCGGAAATTTCGCGAGCACGGCCTGCGCGTCGTCCACCGCGCGCTCGGCGCGAGCATCGTCGTCCGCGATGCCGTGCTGTAGCCCGATCAGCGGCAGCAGCGCTTGCGCGAGGCAGTAGCAGTTCCAGTGCGCGATGCGCGGCTGCATCCGGTATGCGTAACGGCCGCTCGTGTCCGAGTGGTTGCAGATGTGGTTCGCGTCGAACGCATCGACGAAGCCGAACGGGCCGTAGTCGATCGTCACGCCGAGGATCGACATGTTGTCGGTGTTCATCACGCCGTGGCAGAAGCCGACGGCCTGCCACTGCGCGACGAGATCGGCGGTGCGCAGTGTCGCGGCTTCGAGCAGCGCGAGGTACGGATCGTCCGCGTCGCGGCATGCCGGATAGAAGCGGTCGATCACGTGATCGGCGAGCTGGCGCAGCAGGTCGGGGCGATCGTTCGAGAAGAAGTGCTCGAAGTGGCCGAAGCGCACGAAGCTCTCCGACACGCGCGTGACGACAGCCGACGTCTCGATCTCCTCGCGGACCACCGGCTGGTCGGAGCCGATCACCGTCAGCGCGCGCGTGGTCGGGATGCCGAGGTGATGCATCGCCTCCGAGCACAGGAACTCGCGGATCGACGAGCGCAGCACCGCACGGCCGTCGCCCATCCGCGAATACGGCGTACGGCCGCTGCCTTTCAGTTGCAGCTCATAGCGGCGGCCGTCGGTGCCGGTGCGCTCGCCGATCGTCAGCGCGCGGCCGTCGCCGAGCTGGCCGGCCCACACGCCGAACTGGTGGCCGGAATAGACCGATGCGTACGGCATCGCGCCCGCGGGCCAGTCGCGCGTCGGGTTGCCGGCGAACAGCTCGGCGAACGCGGGTTGCGCGGCGATCGAGGGCGGCAGGTCGAGCAACTGCGCGACTTCGCCGGAAAAACCGACGACGTACGGCGCGGCAAGCGGTGCGGCCGGCAGTCGCGTATGAAACGCGTCGCCGAGCTGCACGAACGCGCCGTCGGCGGGCGCGCCGAGCGTGGCGGCGAGGTCGGGGAGGGTGTCAGCCGTATCGGCTGCGCTTCGGGAAAACGACATGTTGAGCGCCTCTGGGTAAGCCGATATTGTAAGGCGGCGCCGCGCCGCCCGCATGACGGCCCGCGCACCGTGCGCCACGCCTGTCCGGGCCGCTGACGGGCGCACGCCGGTTCGAGGCGCTTCACCGATTCGCGTCCTTCAGGGAGAACAAGACGATGGGTAAGCCGTTGCTGGGCCAGATGATGGACGTGCCGTTGCTGGTGTCCTCGCTGATTACGCATGCCGCGCGGCACGCCGGCGATACGGAGATCGTGTCGAAGCGCGTGGAAGGCGACCTGCATCGCTACACGTATCGCGATTGCGAACGCCGCGCGAAGCAGCTTGCGCAGGCGCTTGCGCGGCTCGGCATCGAGACCGGCGAGCGCGTCGGCACGCTGGCGTGGAACGGCTACCGGCATCTGGAGGCGTATTACGGGATCGGCGGAATGGGCGCGGTGTGCCACATGATCAACCCGCGCCTCTTTCCCGAGCAGATCGCGTACATCGTCAATCACGCGGAAGACCGCTACGTCCTCTTCGACATCAATTTCGCGCCGCTCGTCGACGCGATCGCGCCGCAGTGCCCGCACGTGAAAGGCTGGATCGCGATGACGGATGCGGCGCACCTGCCGTCCGGCGCGACGCCGTTCCTCTGCTACGAATCGCTCGTCGAAGCCGAGGACGGCCGTTACGACTGGCCGCATCTCGACGAACAGCAGGCGTCGGGGCTTTGCTACACGTCGGGCACGACCGGCAATCCGAAAGGCGTGCTGTATTCGAATCGCTCGACCGTGCTGCACGCGTACGGCGCCGCGCTGCCCGACGCGATGAACCTGTCCGCGATGGACGCCGTGTTGCCCGTCGTGCCGATGTTCCACGTCAACGCGTGGGGGCTGCCGTACGCGGTGCCGCTCACGGGCGGCAAGCTCGTGCTGCCCGGCAAGGATCTCGACGGGAAATCGCTGTACGAGCTGATGGAGGCCGAGCGCGTGACGTTTTCCGCGGGCGTGCCGACCGTGTGGCTCGGCCTGCTGAACTACATGCGCGAAGCCGGCGTGCGTTTCTCGACGCTGAACCGCACGGTGATCGGCGGCTCCGCGTGTCCGCCCGCGATGCTGCGCACGTTCGAGGACGAATACGGCGTGTGCGTGATCCATGCGTGGGGCATGACCGAGCTGTCGCCGCTCGGCACGCTCGCGAAGCTCAACTGGGCGCAGTCGCAGCGGCCGCTCGACGCGCAGCGCCGGCTGCTCGAGAAGCAGGGGCGCGTGATCTGCGGCGTCGACATGCGGATCGTCGGCGAGGACGGCCATGAACTGCCGTGGGACGGCGTCGCGTTCGGCGAACTGCAGGTGCGCGGGCCGTGGGTGATCGACCACTACTTCCGCGGCGATGCGTCGCCACTGTCGGACGGCTGGTTCCCGACCGGCGACGTCGCGACGATCGACCCCGATGGCTTCCTGCAGATCACCGACCGCAGCAAGGACGTGATCAAGTCGGGCGGCGAGTGGATCAGCTCGATCGATATCGAAAACGTCGCGATCGCGCACCCGGGCGTGGCCGAAGCCGCCTGCATCGCGTGCGCGCACCCGAAATGGACCGAGCGCCCGCTGCTCGTCGTGGTGCCGCGCGAAGGCGCGAACCTGAGCCGCGACGCGCTGCTCGCGTTCTACGAAGGCAAGGTCGCGAAATGGTGGATTCCCGACGACGTCGTGTTCGTCGAATCGCTGCCGCACACCGCGACCGGCAAGCTGCAGAAGCTGAAGCTGCGCGAGACGTTCCGCGATTACGTGTTGCCGACGGCGGTGGGCGAGCCGTAACGCCCGCGATCCGGTCGCCCGATCCGTCCCCGGATCGGGATGAAAATTCAAATTGAACGACCGTGCTTTTTCGTTGTATGCTGCCTGCGTTCGATCCGGACATGCGGCTGTTCGACCGCGCACAATGAAGCGCAGCCACCCCGGCGCGCGATGCATGGAGGCAGGCAGATGGCAGTGGATTACTCGACTCGCGACGGCGTGGCCGTCCTTACGCTCAACAATCCGCCCGTCAACGGGCTCGGCCTGTCGACCCGGCTCGGCATCATGGACGCGCTCGAGCGCGCCGCGCAGGATCCGTCGGTCACGGCGATCGTGCTGACGGGTGCCGGCCGCGCGTTCTCGGGCGGTGCCGACATCACCGAATTCAGCACGCCGAAGGCGCTGCAGGAGCCGACGCTGCACACCGTGATCCGCGCGGTGGAGGCGAGCGCGAAGCCCGTCGTCGCGGCGCTGCACAGCGTCGTGATGGGCGGCGGCCTCGAGCTCGCGCTCGGTGCGCACTATCGCGTCGCGGCGCCCGGTGCGCAGGTCGCGCTGCCCGAAGTGAAGCTCGGCCTGCTGCCGGGCGCGGGCGGCACGCAGCGCCTGCCGCGCGCGGTTGGGCTCGAAACCGCGCTGAACATGATCGTGTCTGGCGCGCCCGTGCCGTCCGAGCAGCTTGCGAAGAGCGGGCTGTTCGACGACATGGCCGACGGCGACCTGCTCGACGCGGCCGTCGCGTTTGCACGCAAGGTCGGCGCGCAGAAGGGGCCGCATCCGCGCGTGCGCGATCGCAAGATCGTCCACGCGAACGCCGCGGGCTTCATCCAGTTCGCGCGCAATTCCGCGCAGGCCGCCGCGCCGAATTTCCCCGCGCCGCACAAGTGCATCGATGCGATCGAGGCCGGCGTGCTGAACGGCTTCGACAAGGGCAGCGTCGCCGAGCGCGAAGGTTTCGTCGCGCTGATGATGACGCCGGAAAGCCGCGCGCTGCGCCATGCGTTCTTCGGCGAGCGCGCGGCGAGCAAGATTCCCGACGTGCCGGCCGATACGCCGCTGCGCGAGATCCGCCGCGTCGGCGTGATCGGCGCGGGCACGATGGGCGGCGGGATCGCGATGAACTTCGTCAACGCGGGCTTGCCCGTCACGCTGCTCGAGACGAAACAGGAAGCGCTCGAGCGCGGTGTCGCGACGATCCGCAAGAACTACGACGCGCAGGTGAAGAAGGGCAAGCTCACGCAGGAGAAGCTCGACGCGCGCATGGCGCTGATCACGCCGACGCTGTCCTATGACGACCTGAAGGAGGCGGACCTGATCGTCGAGGCCGTGTTCGAGGAACTCGGCGTGAAGGAACAGGTGTTCCGCAAACTCGACGAAGTCGCGAAGCCGGGCGCGATCCTCGCGTCGAACACGTCGACGCTCGACGTCGACAAGATCGCGGCGTTCACGAAGCGTCCGCAGGACGTCGTCGGCATGCACTTCTTCAGCCCGGCGAACGTGATGAAGCTGCTCGAAGTCGTGCGCGGCGCGCAGACCGCGAAGGACGTGCTCGCGACCGTGATGGCGGTGGCGAAGAAGATCCGCAAGACGGCGGTCGTGTCGGGCGTGTGCGACGGCTTCATCGGCAACCGGATGATCGAGCAGTACATCCGCCAGGCGCTGTTCATGCTCGAGGAAGGCGCGCTGCCCGCGCAGGTCGATCGCGCGATCGAGAAGTTCGGTTTCGCGATGGGGCCGTTCCGGATGAGCGACCTTGCCGGCAACGACATCGGCTGGGCGATCCGCAAGCGTCGTTACGTCGAGAAGCCGGATCTGCAGTATTCGAAGATCGCCGACCGCCTGTGCGAGCAGGGCCGCTTCGGCCAGAAGACGGGCGACGGCTGGTACGACTACGTGCCGGGCGAGCGCAAGGCGAAGCCGTCGTCGCTCGTCGACGAGATGGTCGTCGCGTATTCGAAGGAGCGCGGCGTCGAGCGGCGCAAGATCGGCGACGACGAGATCGTCGAGCGGCTGGTGTTCGCGCTCGTCAACGAAGGCGCGAAGATCCTCGAAGAGAAGATCGCATCGAAGGCGTCCGACATCGACATGGTCTATCTGACCGGTTATGGCTTCCCGTTGTGGCGCGGCGGCCCGATGCTGTACGCGGACGTGGTCGGCCTGTACAACGTCGAGCGCGCGATTCGCCGCTACGCGGCCGCGCCGAACGGCGACGCGTGGCAGCTCGCGCCGTCGATCGCCGAGCTTGCGAAGGCCGGCCGCGGGTTCAACGGCTGACGACGCCGCATGGCGGCGCTGCAAGGAGAAACGCAATGAAACGCACCGACGACGTGTTGCTCGTGATCGACGTGCAATACGACTTCATGCCGGGCGGCGCGCTCGCGGTGCCGGACGGCGACGCGGTCGTGCCGGTGATCAACGCGCTCGCGCGACGCTTCGACCAGGTCGTGCTGACGCAGGACTGGCACCCGCGCGACCACGTGTCGTTCGCGGCGAACCATCCGGGCCGCGAACCGTTCTCCACGCTCGCGCTGCCGTACGGCGAGCAGGTGCTGTGGCCCGTGCACTGCGTGCAGGAGACCGACGGCGCGGCGCTGCATCGCGATCTCGACATCCCGCAGGCGCGGCTCGTGATCCGCAAGGGCGGCGACGCGCAGGTCGACAGCTATTCCGCGTTCGTCGAAGCCGACCGCACGACACGCACGGGGCTCGCGGGCTATCTGCGCGAACTCGGCGCGAAGCGCGTGTGGTGCTGCGGGCTCGCGACCGACTATTGCGTCGCGTGGTCGGCGCTCGATGCGCGCGCGGCCGGTTTCGAAGCCGCGGTGATCAACGATGCGTGCCGCGCCATCGACCTGAATGGGTCGCTCGCGCACGCATGGCAGCAGATGCAGGCAGCGGGCGTCGCGCATGCGACGTCCGCGGGCGCGCGCCCGGCGGCGTAGCGCATTCCCCATCCGATTCAGGACATGAAGCAGGACCGAAGGAGACTCGCATGACCGAAGCCGTAATCGTATCGACCGCACGCACGCCGCTGGCGAAATCCTGGCGCGGCGCATTCAACATGACGCATGGGGCGACGCTCGGCGGCCACGTGGTCGCGGCCGCGCTCGAACGCGCGAAGCTCGATCCCGCGCGCGTCGAGGACGTGATCATGGGCTGCGCGAACCCCGAAGGCGCGACCGGCGCCAACATCGCGCGGCAGATCGCGCTGCGCGCGGGGCTGCCGGTCTCCGTGCCGGGGATGACGGTGAACCGTTTCTGCTCGTCGGGGCTGCAGACCATCGCGCTCGCCGCGCAGCGCATCATCGCGGGCGAAGGCGACGTGTATGTCGCGGGCGGCGTCGAATCGATCTCGTGCGTGCAGAACGAGATGAACCGGCACATGATCCAGGAAGGCTGGCTCGTCGAGCACAAGCCCGAGATCTACTGGAACATGCTGCAGACGGCCGAGAACGTCGCGAAGCGCTACGGGATCGCGAAGGAACGGCAGGACGAGTACGGCGTGCAGTCGCAGCTGCGCGCCGCAGCCGCCCAGGAAGCCGGTCTCTTTCGCGACGAAATCGTGCCGATCACCGTGCTCGCGGGCATCGCCGACAAGGCGACGGGCCGCCTGTTCACGAAGGAAGTGACGGTCTCGGCCGACGAAGGCATTCGCCCGGACACGACGCTCGAAGGCGTGTCGAAGATCCGTTCGGCGGTGCCGGGCGGCGTGATCACCGCCGGTAATGCGAGCCAGTTCTCGGACGGCGCGTCGGCCTGCGTCGTGATGAACGCCGATGTCGCGCAGCGCGAAGGGCTGCAGCCGCTGGGCGTGTTCCGCGGCTTCGCGGTGGCCGGCTGCGAGCCGGACGAGATGGGCATCGGCCCCGTGTTCGCGGTGCCCAAGCTGTTGAAGCAGGCGGGGCTGAAGGTCGACGACATCGGCTTGTGGGAGCTGAACGAGGCGTTCGCGGTGCAGGTGCTGTACTGCCGCGATACGCTCGGGATTCCTGAGGATCGCTTGAACGTGAACGGCGGCGCGATCGCGGTCGGCCATCCGTACGGCGTGTCGGGCGCGCGCCTGACGGGCCATGCGTTGATCGAAGGCAAGCGGCGCGGCGTGAAGTACGTCGTCGTCACGATGTGCATCGGCGGCGGGCAGGGGGCGGCCGGCCTGTTCGAAATCCTCTGATTTTTGACCGGTGGCGGCCGCGGCTTCGGTTCGGCGAAGCAGGCGGCCGCAACGCGAATCGGCGCGGCAAGACCGCCATTCGGAACGACCGGGAAGCAAAAGGCATGCGCCCGGCAATGCCGTTTCCCCTTACTTGTCAAACAAATTGCCCCACCTATACTTGCTCTGACATTTGCCTTTCGGCACGATGGGCCGGATCGTGCGTTGCGCGATCCGTGCCGCGAAGGTTCGAACCAACGCAGCAGACCGACCGGGGACCGAATGAGTACGACCTATGCAGCCGGGGGGGAACCGCCGCGCGTCGTCAGCGCGGCCGCGAGGCTCTATGCGAAATGCCTGCTGGTCGGATTCGCGTTGCTGCCTGCGTATCTGATCGCCTATCTGTGGTTCTTCAGCGACCCGCACGTCGTGTTCGAGAGCCACATTTTCCATGAAATCGCGATCGCGGCCGCGACCCTCGAGGGCGCTTTCGTCACCTATGTGACGTGGGTGTGCTACCGGTCGTCCGGCGAGCCGCTGCTGCGCTGGCTTACACTCGGCTTTCTCGGCTTCGCGATGATCTATGCGCTGCACGGTGCGTTCACCGGGATGGCGCATCACAATATCTGGCTGTTCCTGCTGTACGGACCCGCGTCGCGGCTCGTGATGTCGATCCTGCTGCTCACGGGCCTGATGTCGTATTCGCGTCCGCCCGATCGCTTCGACAAGCGCACCAGCGTGCGGACGTGGCTGCCGTGGATCGTGTTCTTCGTGATCGTCAACGTGGCCGTCGCGTACATCGCGTATTCGCCGGTCGCGGGCGCGCTGGGCACGCGGCTGTCGATGGAAGGCGGCGCGCTCGTGTTCTCGCTGCTGAACGTCGGCGTGCTGCTCGCGCGGCGGATCCGCTCGCCGCTGATGGTGATCTACGGCGTGTCGATCATGGCGTTCGCGCTGTCGTCGCTCGCGTTCATTCTCGGCAAACCGTGGAATCACATGTGGTGGCTCGCGCACGCGATTTTCGCGGGCGGGTTCTTCCTGCTCAGCTACGGCGTCGTGCAGGCGTTGCAGACGACCCGCTCGTTCTCGGCGATCTACAGCCAGGAAGACCTGATGAGCCGGCTGTCGGAATCGATGGCGCGCACCGAGAGCGCGCTGCAGGAACTGCGGCGCACGAACCAGAAGCTCGAGTACATGGCCGCGACCGATCCGATGACGGGCGCGTCGAACCGCCGGCAGTTCATCGCGCAGGTCGAACGCGAGATGGTGCGCGCCGAGCGCGACGGCACGCCGTTTTGCCTGCTCGCGCTCGATCTCGACAATTTCAAGAACATCAACGATGCGTACGGGCACCAGATCGGCGACGAGGTGCTGCGCGGCGTCGTACGCCAGTGCCTCGAGGCGATCCGGCCGGCGGGCGGCCTCGCGCGGGTCGGCGGCGAGGAGTTCATGGCGCTGCTGCCGGAGATGCCGCTCGAAGGTGCGCGCATGACGGCCGAGCGCGTGCGCTCGTCGATCGCGAGTTCGCCGTTCGGGCTCGATTTCAAACGCGTGCAGGTGACGGTCAGCGTCGGCGTCGCGCAATACGGGGTCGACGGCAGCACGGTCGACTCGTTGCTGCGCGTGGTCGACGAGCGGCTGTATCAAGCGAAGCGGGAAGGGCGGAACCGGGTCGTGTCGCGGTAACGCGTTGACGCGTGGGCGGTCGGGACGGGCCGCGTACAGCCCGTCGAAATCGGCCGCCTACGACGCGAGCAGCGGCGGAATCGCGGCAAGCACCGCATCGATCGCCACTCTCAGCTTGTGTGGCAGGAACCGTGTCGCGGGCCACACCACATGCATCGGCGTGCCGGGCGACGACACGTGTTCCAGCACGCGCACCAGCGCCCCCGTGCGCAACGCATCGCGCACGAGCCATTCGGGCACGTGAACCAGCCCCGCGCCGCGCATGGCGGCCGCGATCAGGCTGTCGATATCGTCGAAGCCGAGCCGGTAGTGCAGCGCGGGCTGCACGATGCGGCCGTCCGGCCCTGTCAGCGTCCACGGATTCGCGCGGCCGCCGCGCAGGTAGACGATGCAGCGATGGGCGGCGAGTTCGTCCGTATCGCGCGGCGTGCCCCGCGTGTTCAGGTACGCGGGCGACGCACAGACCGCCATCGATTGCACGCCGAGCGGGCGGGCGATCAGCGTATCGCTGTCGGGCAGCGCGCCGCTGCGAATGGCGAGATCGACGCCTTCATCCGCAAAATCGACCACGCGATCGGTGAAATGCCCTTCAACCTGCAGTTGCGGATGCTGCTCCGCCAGATCGAGCAGCAGCGGCGTCACGTGGTGGCGGCCGAACACGACGGGCGCGCTCACGCGAATCCGCCCGGTTGCCTCGCAGCGGCCGGCTTCGAGCATGTGCTGCGCGGCATCGAGCGCCTCCAGCGCCTGCGCGCATTGCTCGTAGAACGCATGGCCGTCGTCGGTCAGCGCGAGACTGCGCGTGGTTCGCACGAACAGCCGCGTCCCGAGCCGCGCTTCGAGCCGGCCGATCGCCTTGCCGACCGCCGAGCGTGTCTGTCCGAGCCGGGCGGCCGCCTGCGCGAAGCTGCCGGCGTCGACGGCAGCGACGAATGCGCTGATACCGGCCAGCCTGTCGTGCGAGATTGGTTCCATCTTGTCTACTATAAGTCGATAAATTGGCATCACATGGCGGTTGCGGGAATCATTATCCTGCCAACTCCTCTGTTTTCGTTATCGGAGTCGCCATGTCGTCACTCATGCATCGCTGGCAATCGCCGGCTTTTGGCCGTCAACACCTGCAACTCGCGGCCGTCCCGGTTCCGACGCCGGGCCCGCGCGACGTGCTGGTCCGCGTGGACGCCGTCGCGCTGAACTATCGCGACCTGCTGGTGTTGCGCGACGGGATGGGGATGGCCGTGCCGTTCCCGCTGGTGCCCGGTTCGGACATGCGCGGCGAGGTTGTCGCGACGGGGGCCGACGTGACGGACTTCGCGCCGGGCGACGCGGTGATCAGCACGTTCTTCACCGGCTGGCAGGACGGCCTCCAGCCGCGCGGCAGCGTGCCGCTCGGCGTGCCGGGGCCGGGGATGCTGTCCGAGTACGTGGTGCTCGGCGCCGATTCGCTGGTGGCCGCGCCGCGCACGCTCGACGCCGCGCAGGCCAGCACGCTCACCTGCGCAGGGTTGACCGCGTGGTATGCATTGGCCGACGCATCGACGACACGGCCGGGCGATACGGTGGTCGTGATCGGCACGGGCGGCGTGGCATTGTTCGCCGTGCAGATCGCCCATGCGCAGGGGGCACGCGTGATTGTCGTGTCGGGCAGCGACGAGAAGCTCGAGCGCGCGAAGCGGCTCGGCGCGCACGACGGGATCAACCGCACGCGCACGCCGGACTGGGCCGCCGAAGTGCGCGCGCTGACCGGCGGGCGCGGCGCCGATCACGTGCTGGAACTCGCGGGCGCGGACAATTTCGGGCGTTCGCTGTCGTCGCTCGTGCAGGGCGGCCGCGTGTCGGTGATCGGCAATCTGGGTGGTGATGCGCTGACGACGTCGGTGTATCCGCTGCTGACGGGGCGTGCGACCGTGCAGGGGATCGGCGTCGCACACCGGCGCGCGCTCGAGGACCTCGTGCGCGCGGTGGACTGGCTGAAGCTGAAGCCAGTGATCGAGCGCGAGTACGGGTTCGATGCGCTGCCGGCCGCGCTCGACCACCTCGAACGCGGCGCGTTCGGCAAGGTGGTCGTGCGGATGCGTTGAGCGGTTTCGTACGCGCTGAAGCCCCGAGGCGAGGCGGCCCGGGGCTTTTTTGCGTTTTCCGCGCGCGATGCGCTATCGCGACGCGACGGCCGCCGCCGCGTTTTTCGGCTGCACATCCTGGATGCGCTGCGACGCCTGCCACCAGTACTTGCCCGCGCGCTGCTGCGGATCGCGGATCGCGAGATACGTCGTACTCCAGAGCTGCGCCGCGTTGGCTTCGGTGGCGTCCGCGCTGCGCGTGCCGAACGCATCGGTCTGGTACTGCCCGTTCACGTAGGACCACGTCCACATCTCCGACGTGCGCATGTCGCGTCCGTTCGAGATCACCTGCCAGATCGTCTGCCGTGCCTGCGCGAGCAACGCGCGGGTCGTGGGCGACAGGTCCTGGCGCGCGAGCTGGCGATCGAGCCCGGCCACCCACATCGCCTGCTGCCACGACCAGATCACCGTGCCGTGATACGCGGAGCTCGTGAACTTCGGCCACAGCGACGGGTTCGCATACGCCGGGTTCGCGATCAGCATCCCGGCATCGGTCACGAGCCCGGCCGGGAAGGGGCGCGTGACGTCGGTGACGATCCGCTGGAGCTGGTCGTCCGGCGGCGTGCCGAACAGCAGCGCGAAGCCGCCGTCGGAATTCATCACCGGAACCGGATTGCCCTGCTGATCGAGCGACAGCGCATAGAACGACAGAGCTGCACCGGACGCGGCGCCGGCCGGCACGCCGGCGGACGGCGCATAGGTCGACACGTCGGTGGCCGCCTGCGCGGCCGGCACGCTGACCTGGAACAGCGGCGGCGCCTGCGTTTCCCACGTGGCAGCCTGGTTCGCCGTGTTGGCGAGCGTCGCACGCTGTCCGGCGTCGAGGTACGGATCGAGCAGGCCGCGCGTGAGGAACGCGTTCGCCGTGCGCAGCGCGGCCGGCACGAGCACCGCGTTTACGTCGTACGGGTACACGCCGCCGCCGAGCCCGTCGGTGCTGTCGCGCCAGTTGCCGACGATCTCGCCGGGCCGCAGGTGGATCAGGTTCGCGACCGACGGTTGTTGCGCGAACGGCTGCGCGGTCGTCGCGACGTGCAGCAGGTTGACCACCAGACGGGCGCCGTTGGTCTGGCCGTCGCTGCCGCGCTGCGCCAGATAAGCGGCCGCGCGCGCCTGGCCGCGCGTATCGTCGATCAGCCACGCGGCCGCGATCGGCGCGAGCAGGTAGTCGCTGTCGATCATCTTGTAGTCGTAGGTCGGCGTCGGGTCGTTCGGCCGCCCGTTCTTCTGGTTGTCGACCAGTGCGAATTCGCCGATGCCTTCCTCGTGCGCGACCTTGCCGTCGACCGACAGGCGGCTCAGCACCGACGACAAGCCGGCCTCGATCGCCGCGGGGGCGAGCACGGGCATCAGCATGCGGACCGAGATCAGCGTGTCGCGGCCGAAGTACGTGTCGTACTGCCACGAGCCGGCCAGCAGCTTGTCGTTGAAGCTCAGGAATTCGAGCACGTTCTGGCTCACCGGATCGGGGTTCACGGACGGCGCGAGCAGGTCGGCGCGCGTGATCGGCGACAGCGGCGTCTCGCCCGACAGCGCATCGACATGCAGCCGCAGCGTGCGCGAGCCGGCCGGTGCGCTCAGCACGAGCTTGCCGCCCGCTGCCGGCGCGATGCTGCCGCCGTCGCGCAGCGTGATGCGCAGCGCATAACCGGTCGCGCCGTCGATCCGGTCGCGTTGCCATTGCGCGGCGTTGCCCTGGATCGTCGGCGCCGTGACGATCTGCTGCGGAATCGTTGCGCCGCCGTTGAAGTCGCGCAGGAAGCGCACATTGCTGAGCACGCCCTGGCGAATCGTCAGCGTGCTGGTGTCCACCGACACGTCGGCACCGATCCCGTACAGCGGGCGGCCGTGCGTGTCGGGCGCCGACAGCGCGGACGGCGGCGTGTCGAGGCTCCAGTTCACCGGCTGCGCGGTGTCGTCGAACCACAGCCCCGTGCCGCTGTTGCCGGCGGGGAAGACCACGAGCAGCCGCGGTTTCGTCGACGAGCGCACCAGCAGATGCGCGGCCACCTTGTCCTGCCGGTAGAACGCGTTGATCTGGCCGCCGGCGTCCATGCGGAACGACAGCGCGGCGTTGTTCGACGGCGTGCTGCTCGATTGGACGTCGTCGTCGTTGCAGGCCGCGAGCAGGGCGGCGCAGACGAACCCGAGACACAGCGACTTCGCAAGGCGATGCATGTTGATGTCCCTCCTGATGACTGGTGATTTTTATCGGAATGGTCGAGTGAACGGATCTTCTGTCCGTTTCGTCTGGTGTCGCGGGCATGCTGGTGAATGCCGGGCGTTAATCGGGTATTGATGCTTCTGCGGCAAGCGAATTGAGCGGCAAATAAACGAATGACCGATAAATGCCGAAAACTGAAACAACAGAGGGCGTCGCCCTGCGGTGCAGCACGGGGAAAGGCAATGCGGATGGCCTTCGCGTGGGCGAACGACGGTTCGTGTACGGCGGGAGAAAACGAAACGTAAGCCGTCGTAGGGGATTCTAAATTTGCGGGAAAGTCGAAGTCAATAACGTTTTCGAGATTTTATGATATTCGATTGGTATGGTTGCGCAATTATTACTCGTCGAATCGGTAAAATATGCGATTTAATGGGAGTGGGTAATGGAATCCGCTTATCAAGCGATGAAATGATTGGCAATGACGTTTCATTCGGGCAATTGATTCCGGACAGGAAACGAATCGTCGCGTTCGTGCAGGAGGTTGTCGTGCAAGCCGTGTTCCAGCGATTCAACCCGGGACGAGCGCCGTGCCGGTTTCGAAGCGTGATTTCGATAACCGAACCTATGGTCGACGGCCGCCTGAGTCGTCGAGCCGCCTCACGATGCACAGCCGACCCGATCTGTCGGCCGAAAAGACGATCGCGCTGAAGGCGTTCAAGATGGGGCTAGATGATGAGTTTCCGATCGAGTCGGACGAACACACGTTCGCGTCGCGAGGGTGGCTCACGGTCGTTACGTCGAACAGAGGGACCAACGGGAAGGTGAAGGTCGGACGCGGGAAGAAGCCGGGCAAGAAGACCAATCTTGTTGGTCCGACGCCGGAGTAGTACCGGGCAGACGATTCGCCCGCCTTTCCGCTAGCAATTTCTCAAGGAAGCCGTTCCAAGCATCATCGATGACGCGTTCAATGTTTTCGCCCGTGTGCTCCGGCCCTTGCTAGACCTTTACGACGGATTCGCCAGCCGGTTCGTAGCGGATCCTCGGCAAGGGCCGGTGCGGCATGATTGATGAATTGCTAGTTGCCAATCGCGATGAATGCAAAGCTTCTGTTTTGAAGGCTGCCTGAATTGTTGCCGGTATTGGCCTGGCAGGAATTCTTGTTGACGAACGGGAAGGCTACGGCGTCAGAACTGGCCTGTGATGAGTCGTTGTAGTTGTTTTGAGATCCGACAAGTCCGGGGAGTGCCGAGAATCCGGGGCTGAAGGAGATCGAATATCTGCCGGAGCTGATGTTCTCGACGGTGAAGTCCCCGCTACCGTTGAGAATGTTTCCGTTTTTGTCGATGGTGCCCCAAACGATACGAGCCATTATTTCCTCCGGTGTGGTCAATGTAAATAATGTGCCATATTGGATGGCTTGAACCAAGGTGATCGATAAATTCGGATTTTGAAAAATCCTATATGGATCGCATTGGAGTTTTGATGGTAGGTCTTGATTGTATGAAAGTAAACCGCTGGTTAAAGTGGGTTTTATCGCTTGAATATTGTGATTTCGTTTTCTTTGAGAAGAATTATTTTGGATTTTGATTGATCAATAAATTGAAGAGAATGTGACTTCTGTTGAGTATTCTGGATGCCGTCCGAGCTGGCTCGGGCGGCTTTTTTATGGGGCGGATGCAAGGCCACGAAAAGACAATTCCGGAGCGGATCGTCACGGGTGGACTGATTGGTATCGCGAAGGGACTGGTCGGCAGGGTGCGACTGACGTTTCGGCTCGTCGTCGTCCGGACCTCGAGATACAGCCCATTGGCATCGGTAAGTTGGCAGGCTTGTCGCCTGCCTTCCCTTGTCGGATCCTGACTTCGGTAAGCGGCTCGGTGAAAAGGCGGGTACTCGTGTCGCAACCATCGCCCGACAGGCGGACTGAATCGCGGGAGCGCCGCGACCAACAACGATAACTGTCTGTCGGGATTTGTTGGGGGCGTTCGCCCTTACGAAATGAATATCGAAGCCCTGAGTGCGTAAGCCCTCGGGGCTTTTGGCTTGTGCGACACAATCTGTGCCCCACGCCGATCCTTCGGCAGTGGGGCTCAGTCGTTTCGACTCCCGACGTTGATACGTGAGTCTGGCGTGGGAGTGCGGGATGCAGCCCCACTACTGCGAGACAAGCGGGGTGAAAACGTTTTGCCCCGTATTGACATGCTTCCACGAATACTGGGCGAAGGCGTTTGAGTAGTAGTAAAGCGCCGTGATCGTCGGTGTGCCGTTCGTCACCTGGCAAAGTCCTGACCACGTCGTAATGCTGTTGTAGTTGGCAGAGCCATTGTTCCAATTCACGGAAAATGTGACCAGCGTGACTTGATCAAGCCCGTTGTTTGCAGGCGGCGCTGCATAAAACCAGCCAGAAAGTGGAAAGGTCTGCCCGGTCGTTCCCGAGGGTGAGATATATGTTCCAGTAATGGCGCCAGTTGGCGCGACGGACGTGATATTCATCGTTGAGCTCAACTCATTGCGCCACGAGCCGGTTGGGTTTTGGCAAGTTGCCGCGTCGGCCAGAGAGGGCAATGCAAGAGTCCCCAAAATAGCGAGTGATGCGAGGGTCTTCTTCATTTTCGATTCCTTTCGTGTGATTTCGCGGATCCCGCGTATTGGCTCAATCACGACTTGGCGAGCCTGACCCCAATCCGACATGTGTTTTGTGCGAGCTCGACTAACGATGTCTGGCGATAGCAATCATCCTCTCGTCAGGCTTCGCCGAGTGGGCGATAGATTTTTTGATCATTCCCGTTAATGGTGGCGGGAGAATTTGAAAAACCTGGAATAATTATTTTTGTTAATGATTTGATTAATATTTTTATTCCAATGAAATGCCGATCTGATATTCAGCATAGGTTGGAAGAAAGAGGGTGGCAAGAGTGAATGCTTGTTTTTAGAGGGATTGCGGAATCGAGAAATATTGACTTTGTGTCGATAGGAATTCGGGTTTTGATGGGCATCAGAGACGTAAAGGTGAATTCAGTGAAGATGCTCCCAATTCCCAATGATCGTGCGTGATGATTAATCACGTCTTCCGCTTCTTCGCAGCCACGCGTCACTGACGGCGCGGAAAGTTGCTTTGCCTTCGTTGCTGCGCGCGGACAGCACGTCCTGCCGCGCATGAGACGGGTGCAGTCCCTTCTTGACGAGTTCACGGGCATCGTCGCGTGCCGCGCGAGCGTCTTGAAGGCTGACGGTGGGATATCCACCGATCGCGAAGAGATTCTCCTTCCCGGCAATGCTGTACTTGTATCGCCAGAGCTTGGAGCCAGACGGATTCACCAACAGATACAGCCCATTGCCGTCGGTAAGTTTGGTAGGCTAGTCGCCTGCCTTCGCTTGTCGGATCTTGACGTCGGTAAGCAGCGCGGTGAAAACGCGGGTATCACCTTCGGCGGCTTGAAACGATGCCCGCTCCGATACCCGCTTTTGCCCCGGGCGGGACATGATTCCCGGCGAACGCAAGCGAACGGTGGAAGGGCTCAGGATGCCCGGCTGGCAAGAATTCTAGGAAAATCGCGGCACCAAGACGAACTGGAGCGAACGAAGTGATCAGACATATTGTCATGTGGAAGTTGAAGGAATCGGCAGAAGGCGCGACGCGCGCGCAGAACGCGCTGAAGCTGAAGGAAAAGCTCGAAGGCTGCCGCGATCTCGTGCCGGGCATCCTGCAGATCGATGTCGGCGTGGCGACACCTGGCCTCGACGCGACCTCCGACATCGTGCTCGTATCCGATTTCACGGACAAGGCCGCGCTCGACGCATACCAGGTGCACCCGGTTCACCAGGAAGTGAAGAAATTCGTCGTCGCGGTGGCCGAATCGCGCGAGTGCGTCGACTACCTCGTCGACAGCGCACGATGAGCGACGCGGCATCCCCGGCGGACGGCCCGTCGATCGAAAGCCCGTTCGTCGACATGCTCGGCGTGCGACTCGTGTCCGCGAAGGACGGTGCGAGCGAGATCGTGCTGCCGCTCGAAGAGCGGCACATGAACACGTGGAGCATCGCGCACGGCGGCGTGACGATGACGCTTGCGGACATCGCGCTCGCGATGGCCGCGCGCAGCCTGACCGACGACGGTATCGGCGTCGTGACGGTCGAGATGAAGGTGAACTTCATGCAACCGGGCCGTGGCGAGTTGCGCGCTTACGGGCGCGTGATGCATCGCTCGACGACGATGGCCTACTGCGAAGGCGAAGTGCGCGACAGCGACGGCAATTTCGTCGCGAAGGCGCTCGGTACGTTCAAGTACATGCGGCGGATCGCAGTGGGCCGCGACATCAAGCGGCAACGCTCGCGCACCGCGCCGGACGCGCAGCCCGGCCCGAGCGACGCGTAAGCGCCCCGACGCATGGCCCTGCCTCTCCCAAGGCAGGGCCGTTTTGTTTGGCGTCGTGCAATCGCGCGCCGGACTCGTTTCGCGGAGCGCCGAAGCGCCGTAATTACGGCAAGTAGCGCGTACGGCCCGTCCGTCGCGGGCGTGGCATCATGTAACGCTTGTCCGCTTACGGCGCCGCGCACGCGCCGTCCTCACCGATGCCGCTGAATCCGAAGATCGCCCAGGTGCTCGACATGATCGAGCGCGCGAAACGTCCGTCCTATCATCACCAGACGCCGCAGCAGGCGCGCGCCGCGTACGAGAAGAGCGCGCCGATTCTCGACGTCGCACCGGCGACGATGCATTCGGTCGAGGAATGCGTCGTGCCGACGCGCGACGGTCGCACGATCGGCGCGCGGCTGTACTTGCCGGTCGCGCCGAGCCTCGCGGAGCCGCTGCCCGCGCTCGTTTACTACCACGGCGGCGGCTTCACGGTCGGCAGCGTCGACACGCACGATGCGCTGTGTCGGATGTTCGCGCGCGATGCGCAATGCGCGGTGCTGTCGGTCGGCTACCGGCTCGCGCCCGAGCACCGGTTCCCGACCGCGGTGAACGACGCCGACGACGCATTGCGATGGCTGCATCGCGAGGCCGCCGCGTTCGGCATCGACGCAGCACGGCTGGCGGTCGGCGGCGACAGCGCGGGCGGCACGCTCGCGACCGTCTGCGCGGTGCTCGCGCGCGACGCCGGTATTCACCTCGCGCTGCAAATGCTGATCTACCCGGGCGTGACGGGCCACCAGGACACCGAGTCGCACGCGCGGCTCGCGAACGGCTACCTGCTGTCGCAGGACACGATCCAGTGGTTCTTCGCGCAATACGTGCGCGATTCCGGGGACCGCGACGACTGGCGCTTCGCGCCGCTCGACGGCACGCGCGGTGCACCGTCGTTCGCGGGCGTCGCGCCGGCCTGGATCGCGACGGCCGAGTACGATCCACTGAGCGACGAGGGTGCCGCGTACGCGGACAAGCTGCGTGCGGCCGGCAACGCGGTTACGCTGGTCTGCTATCCGGGGATGATCCACGAATTCTTCAAGATGGGCGGCTACGTGCCGGAAGTGCGAGCCGCGCATGCGGACGCGGTAGCGGCGCTGAAGGCCGCATTCGACGACGTTTGACGACTGGCGTTTGACGGCGTGCGCGCCGCATGGGGGGCAGCGATGACGGACGGCGTGGTGGAAACGGGCGACTGGACGGTCCTGGGCGGCGACGCCGCGCGGATCCGCGATGCGGTGTTCGTGCGCGAGCAGCGGATTCCGCCGGAATGGGAGCTCGACGACGACGATCCGCTGTCGCTCCATGCGGTTGCGTACCGGATCGATGCGGTGACGGGCATCCGCCGCGCGGTCGCGACGGGGCGGTTGCTGCCGTCCGGCACGATCGGCCGCGTCGCCGTGCTGGCCGACGCGCGCGGGCAGGGCGTCGGGTCAGCGGTGCTGAACGCACTGCTCGGTGCCGCACGGCGCCGCGGCGAAACCGTCGTGCGGCTCTATGCGCAGGCGTCGGCGGTGTCGTTCTACGTGCAACACGGTTTCGCGGCGGTCGGCGAACCGTTCGTCGAAGCCGGCGTGCCGCACGTCGAGATGGCCCGCGCGCCGTAGCGCGGAACGCGCGTTCAGCGCGGCCGCGTCGCGTCGATATCGAACGTGAACGCGCGTTCGAACGTGCCCGGACGGACGGTGCGGTGCGAGCCGTCGTCGTCGCAGCGCTCCTTGATCTCGACCGTCAGCCGCACACCTTCCTTCATCGTGACGCGCAGCGCGGTCGTGCCGCGCGTGCCGTACTCGGGCGTCTCGATGAATGCGGCCGACAGCGCACGCTCGCGCTCGATCGGAATGCCCGTGTGCGGCAGGGCTTCGTCGTCCGCGACATGCGGGTCGCGCATCAGATCGATCAGTTCGTCGAGCGACGGGGTCGGGTTGTCGGTGAGCAGCGTGCCGAGCTCCGCGCGCTTGCGCACCACTTTCGGCCAGGGCGTATCGAGCCGCGCATTCGACAGCGCATGCACACCGGGCGTGATCGTGACGGGCGCGGCGACACTGCTTTCGCCCTCGGGCGCGCGGTTGCAGAACCATGCGAGTTCGCGCCGCTTCCAGTCGCCGACGAGCAGATTGAAGCCGTTGTACACGGCCGCATGCTCGGCAAGCTGCCCGAGATAGTCGAGCGGCGCAACGGACGGACCGCCGAGGAAATCGGACACGAGCTTGCCGCGGGTCGGCGCGCCCGCGCGGATGTCGAACGGCGCGCGGTAGTTCGTCAGCGCCGCGAAGCGGCCGTCGCGCGATACGCCGAGCCACGTGCCGCCTGCTTCGAGATCGCGACCGGCCAGCACGCCCGGTACATCTTCCCACCACGAGAGCGGCGCGCTCGTGCGGCGAAAGAACTCGTCGCGGTTGGCGGCCAGGGTAAAGACGGGACCGGCGGCGGTATCAGGCTGCCAGTCGAAAGCGATCAGACACATCAGGCGAATCTCTCGCAGGAAACATCGGGCGCCGGCGACTTGCGAGCCGGCGCGCGAACGGGTTGTCAGTGCGTCATGCTTCCGTCGGCCATGCGTACGGGAGTGCGTCGAACGCGAGCACCGGGCCGTCGGCCGAACCGAGATGCACGGTGCCATTGTCGAGCGCGGCGAGCTTGATCTCGACGAGCGCGTCAACGCCGCCGGCGGGCGCGGCTGCCGCATTGACGATCATCCCGCACGGCTGGCCGGGATCGTCGCTGTGGAACAGCTCGACGCCGGCATGCACGGTATCGGTCTCGCCGGCGACGTGCGCGAGCGCGGTGCGGCGCTTGATCGTGCCGCGGTACTGGCTGCGCGCGACGATTTCCTGGCCCGGGTAGCACCCCTTGCGAAAGTTAACGGCGCCGATCACGTCGAAGTTGACCATCTGCGGCACAAACTGCTCGACGGCCGGCTGCGTGATGCGCGGCTCGCCCGCGCGCACGTCGAGCCAGTCCCACACGGCCGGCGACACGATCGGCAGCGTGCCGGCGAGCGCGGCGACGCGCGCATCGACTTCCGCGCGCGGGCCGATCCACAGATAGCGCTTGCGGCCGGCCGCATCGGGCACGCGGATCAGCGCGCCGGCCGGGCCGTCGACCTTCACGTGCACGCCGTCCGGCAGCGCATCGAAGATGCCCGAGAGCGCGTTGCGCACGTCGCCCGCGAAGCCGACCACGGCGAGCGCGTCGCTCGCGTCGGTGAGCTTTGCCTTCGCGCGCAGCACGAACATCGACAGCCGCTTTTGCACGGCAGGCTGCACGTCCTTCGACACCAGCAGGCGCACGCCGTGGCCGGCACGCCACGTGAGGAACGACCCGAGGAGGCGCCCCTTCGGCGAGCAATAGCCGGACAGCCGTGCGGTCGCGGCATCGAGATGCTCAATGTCGTTGGTCAGCTGGCTGTGCAGGAACGTCGCGGCGTCGTCGCCGGCCACGTCGATCACACCGAACTGCGGCAGCGGCATGCAGGCGCCCGGCGCGTCGAAATCGGCGGCGGACGGACGGGGGAAAACGGGGAGCGAGGCGGGTGCGGCCTGGGCAGCCGGTGAAGCGAACGGTGTGCTCATGGAATGAGGGAACAGTCAACCCTGACTTTGACGAAGGCGAGCAAGTATTATATGGGTCTTACCTGAGTCACGTTTCCATGTCCCTACTGAAGAAATGCGCCGCGACGATCGTGGCGCTGGCCGTCGTTGTGGCCGCTGCCGGCGCGGGCGGCGGGTATTACTGGGCAACCCGGCCGTTGTTGCTGGGTTCGGCATCGCTCGACGTCACGATCAAGCCGCGCAGCAGCGTGAAGAGCGTTGCGCTGCAATTGCGGCGCGGCGGCGTGCCGGTCGAGCCGCTCGGTTTCGTCGCGATGACGCGCGTGCTCGGGTTGTCGAGCCGGCTCAAGTCCGGCAACTACGAATTCAAGACCGGCATCACGCCTTACGACGTGCTGCAGAAGATCGCGCGCGGAGACGTGAACGAATACGTCGCGACGGTCATCGAAGGCTGGACCTTCAAGCGGATGCGCGCGGAACTCGACGCGAACCCCGATCTCGCGCACTCGACGGCCGGCATGAGCGACGCCGAGCTGTTGCGCGCGATCGGCGCGTCGGACAACGCCGTGCAGCGCGGCAGCGGCGAGGGGCTGTTCTTCCCGGATACCTACCTGTTCGACAAGGGCACGAGCGACCTGAACATCTACCGGCGCGCGTACCACCTGATGCAGACGCGCCTCGACGAAGCCTGGGTCGCACGCGTGCCGGGGTTGCCGTACAAGTCGCCTTACGAAGCGCTGACGATCGCGTCGATCATCGAGAAGGAAACGGGCCACGCGGCCGACCGCGCATTCGTCGCGGCCGTGTTCGCGAACCGGTTGCGCATCGGCATGCCGCTGCAGACCGATCCGTCGGTGATCTACGGGCTCGGCGATGCGTACGACGGCCGTCTGCGCAAGCGCGACCTGCAGGCCGACACTCCTTACAATACCTACACCCGACGCGGGCTGCCGCCGACGCCGATCGCGTTGCCGGGCGTTGCCGCGCTGCAGGCGGCGATCAATCCGGCGCAGACGAGCGCGCTCTATTTCGTCGCGAAGGGCGACGGCACGAGCGTGTTCTCGGACACGCTCGGCGACCACAACAAGGCCGTGGACAAGTACATACGAGGTCAATAATGGCGAGCGGTAAATTCATCACGTTCGAAGGGATCGACGGGGCGGGGAAGACCACCCACCTGCAGTGGTTCTGCGAACGCCTCCAGGGCAAGCTGGCCGCGGCCGGCCGGCAGGTCGTCGTCACCCGCGAACCGGGCGGCACGCAGCTCGGCGAGAAACTGCGCGAGATCCTGCTGAACCAGCCGATGGATCTCGAGACGGAAGCGCTGCTGATGTTCGCCGCGCGCCGCGAGCATCTGGCGCTCGTGATCGAGCCCGCGCTCGCGCGCGGCGACTGGGTCGTGTCCGATCGCTTCACCGATGCGACGTTCGCGTACCAGGGCGGTGGCCGCGGGCTGCCGCGCGACAAGCTCGAGGCGCTCGAGCGCTGGGTGCAGGGGGGCTTCCAGCCCGACCTCACGGTGCTGTTCGACGTCGCGCCGCACGTCGCGAGCGAGCGCCGCGGCGCGGCACGCATGCCCGACAAGTTCGAAAGCGAGTCCGACGCGTTCTTCGCGCGCACGCGCGGCGAATACCTGCGGCGTGCGGAAGAGGCGCCGCACCGTTTCGCGATCGTCGACGCGACGCAGTCGATTCCCGAGATCCGCCAGCAGCTCGAACGCGTGCTCGCCGCGCTGTAACACGCAAGGAACGCACCACATGATCTATCCGTGGCAGACCGACGACTGGAACCGCCTGCAGCAACTGCGCGCGCAATGGCCGCATGCGCTGCTGCTGCACGGCCAGGCCGGGATCGGCAAGCTGCAGTTCGCGCAGCATCTCGCGCAGGGCTTCCTGTGCGAATCGCCGAAGCCGAACGGCGAGCCGTGCGGCGCATGCGCGGCCTGCAACTGGTTCTCGCAGGGCAACCATCCGGATTACCGGATCGTGCTGCCCGAGGCGCTGGCCGGCGAGGCGCCGGGCGCCGCGGACGACGCGAAGCCGGCCGACGCGGACGAAGGCGGCAAGAAAACGCGCGCGCCGAGCAAGGAAATCAAGATCGAGCAGGTGCGCGCGCTGCTCGACTTCTGCGGGGTCGGTTCGCACCGTGGCGGCGCGCGCGTCGTCGTGCTGTATCCGGCCGAGGCGCTCAACGTCGCCGCGTCGAATGCGCTGCTGAAAACGCTGGAGGAACCGCCGTCCGGCGTCGTGTTCCTGCTCGTGTCGGCACGCATCGACCGCCTGTTGCCGACCATCATCAGCCGCTGCCGGCAGTGGCCGATGTCCGTGCCGGCGCCCGACGCGGCTGCGGCGTGGCTCGCCGCGCAGGGCGTCGACCATGCGAGCGCGCTGCTTGCCGAGGCCGGTGGCGCGCCGCTCGCCGCGCTGGCGCTTGCAAGCGACGAGAACCGCCCGCTGCGCGACTACACGCTCGGGCAGCTCGCGGCCGGTGCGGCATGCGATCCGTTCGCGTGCGGCGAGACGCTGCAGAAGCTGCCGGTGCCGCTGGTGCTCGGCTGGCTGCAGCGCTGGTTGTACGATCTGCTTGCGCAGCGGATGGCGGGTGCGCCGCGCTACTTCCCGATGCACGCGGCGGCGCTCGCGCGCTGCGCGGAGTCGGTCGACGCGAACGCGTTCGCGCGCTTCATGAAAGCCGTGACGCGCCAGCGGACGGTCGAGAACCATCCGCTCAACGCGCGGCTCGTATTCGAGGAATTGTTTCTCGGATATCGGGAAATATTCGCGTGATCCGGCATTGTTTCGCGTGGGTTGCGAAACGATGAACGGTTCACGCGGCGACGCGACCGTGGCCGGCCGGCCCGCGAACGCCGCCCGTTGCCGCATGCCGGCGAGCGCATGAGCGCTGGCCTTACGTATTCAGGAAACACGATGTTCGTCGATTCTCACTGCCACATCAATTTCAAGGGCCTGGCCGACCGCCTGCCGGCCGTTCTCGAGAACATGCGCGAGCACGACGTCACGCACGCGCTGTGCGTGTCCGTCGATTTCGAGACGCTGCCGGAGGTCCTCGCGATCGCGGACGCGCACGACAACGTCTACGCGTCGGTCGGCGTGCATCCCGATCACGAGGACGCGCGGGAGCCGACGCTCGCGGAGCTCGTCGAGCTGGCCGCGCACCCGAAGGTCGTCGCGATCGGCGAAACGGGCCTCGACTACTACCGTCTCGAAGGCCGCTCGATCGCCGACATGGAATGGCAGCGCGAACGCTTTCGCACGCACATCCGCGCCGCGACCGCGACGATGAAGCCGCTGATCGTCCATACGCGGTCGTCGTCGGAGGACACGCTGCGGATCATGGCCGAGGAGCGCGCGGACGTGCCGGGCGGCGTGATGCACTGCTTCACCGAGCCGTGGTCGGTCGCCGAGCAGGCGCTCGCGCAGAACTTCCATATCTCGCTGTCGGGCATCGTCACGTTCAAGAACGCGACCGACGTGCAGGACGTTGCACGGCGCGTGCCGCTCGACCGGCTGCTGATCGAGACCGACTCGCCGTACCTCGCGCCGGTGCCGTATCGCGGCAAGCCGAATGAACCTGCGTACGTCAGCCATGTCGGACGCTTTATCGCATCCGAGCGCGGGATCGCCGTCGAGGCGCTTGCCGATGCGACGACGCAGAACTTTTTCCGGCTGTTCAAGATCGCCCGCTAACGACGCGCGCGCAGCCGACAACCCAGGGAAGGAGCCCACAACAATGACGAAGCCGACCAACCATCTGCCCAAACGCGCACGCGTTGCCGCCGCACTCGTCGCGAGCAGCCTGTTCGCCGCGGCCGGCGCGCATGCCGAGTCGCTCGACGCGGTCGTCAAGGCGGTCAAGTTCGACGACATCGCCGACATCGGCAAGCAACTGAAGAACGGCCTCGATCCGAACACGCTCGCGCCGAACGGCGATCCGCTGCTGGTGATCGCCGCGCGCGAGAAGTCCGACAAGGTCGCGGCGGCGATCGCCACGACGCCGAACGTCGACCTCGAGAAGGAAGACAAGGCCGGCGAGAACGCGCTGATGCTCGCGTCGCTGAACGGCGACGTCGGCCTCGCCAAGCTGCTGATCGACAAGGGCGCGGAAGTCAGCAAGAAGGGCTGGGCGCCGCTGCACTACGCGGCGACCAACGGCCAGGACGCGGTCGTCAAGCTGCTGCTCGATCACGACGCCTATATCGATACCGCATCGCCGAACGGCACGACGCCGCTGATGATGGCCGCGCGCGGCAACCATGCGACGACGGTCAACCTGCTGCTCGACCAGGGTGCCGATCCGCAGGTGAAGAACCAGCTCGGCATCACCGCGCTCGAGTTCGCGAAGCACTACAAGGCGCCGGACGCGATCGAGATCCTGAGCAAGCGGACGGTACGCGTCGGCGGGTCGGCGCCGGCCGATGCGCAAAAGAGTGCAAAATGACGGTTTTCGGCGTGGCAGGCGGAGCGCGCCCGGCCGGTTTCCGGCCGGAACAGCGTGCCCCGGCGCCGCGCCGGCCAAGGCAGCAGGCGGCCTCGGGCCGCATTGACATAAGGAACACCATGTTGCGCGCAATGTTTTGTGCCGTGGCGTTTGCCGTGCCGTTGTCGGCGGCGGCTTTCACGGGCGCGGATCTCGACCGGCTGTGCGCGAAGACGGACGTCAAGTCGCGGGCGTCGTGCGCGGCCTACATCGAAGGCGCCGCCGACGGCGTCTACAACACCATCGACGCGATTGGCGGCACCACGGGGCCGCGTGTCGGCCAGTATTTCTGCCTGCCGCCCGACATCCGGGCGCAGCAGATGACCGACGCGGTGCGCAAGTACATCGCGGAAAATCCGAAGCTGGCCGACTACAACGCGAGCACCGCGGTGTCGCTCGGTCTCGGCAAGGCGTTTCCCTGCAGGAGCGGCAACTGATTTGAAGCCGTGTCCAGGCGCGTGCGTTGCCCGGACGTCGCCGACGCATCCAGGACGAGGCGTGTGCGCCTCATAACCTAGACATCCCGGGCGCCGATGATTTCAATCGAGGAACTGCAGCGCATCGCCGATGCGCCGCTGCATTCGTGGCTCGGCACGTTGGGCGTGTCGGTCATCGTCGTACTGGTCGTCACGATCGTGCATCGTCTCGGCGCACGCATCGTCAAGCGCGTCGCGCAGCCGTATCCGCTGATGAGCGTGATGCTGCGCTACATCGACAAGCCGTCGCTCGTCGTGCTCGCGCTGCTGGCGCTCGAATTCCTGTGGGTCCAGGCGGACGACGGCATGTCGTTCGTGCGCGGCATGCGCACCGCGGCGGCGGTCGGCTCCATCGTGTCGCTCACGTGGCTGCTGGTGCGGCTCGCGGCCGGCGTCGGCGACGCGATCATCCAGGCGCATCCGATCGATACGGCCGACAACCTCCAGGCGCGGCGCATCCATACGCAGGCCAGGGTGCTCGTGCGGACCGTGATGGTGCTGATCGTGATCATCGGCACCGGTGCCGCGCTGATGACGTTCCCGAATGTGCGCCAGGTGGGCGCGAGCCTGCTGGCATCGGCCGGCGTCGCGGGCCTGGTCGCCGGTATCGCCGCGCGGCCGGTGCTCGGCAACCTGATCGCCGGGTTGCAGATCGCACTCACGCAGCCGATCCGGCTCGACGACGTGGTCGTGATCCAGGGCGAGTGGGGACGCATCGAGGAAATCACTGGTTCGTTCGTGTCGGTGCGGTTGTGGGACCAGCGGCGCCTCGTCGTGCCGCTGCAATGGATCATCGAGAACCCGTTCACGAACTGGACGCGCAACAGTTCGGAGATCATCGGCACGGTCTTCCTGTCGGTCGACTACCGCACGCCGCTCGCGCCGCTGCGCGAGGAACTTGCGCGGCTCGTCCATGCAGCGCCCGAGTGGGACGGCCGCGTGCAGGTGCTGCAGGTGACCGACGCGACGGAGCGCGCGATGCAGTTGCGCGCGCTAGTCAGCGCGGCCGATTCGTCGTCGTGCTGGGACCTGCGCTGCCGCGTGCGCGAAGGATTGATCGCGTACCTGCAGGACCGCTATCCGCAATGCCTGCCGCGCAGCCGGATGGAGCTGTATCCGCATGATTCCGCGCCGGACGCGCCGAATCCCGAACGGCCGCATGCGCGGCCGCCTGCCGCCAGCACGGCGGCCAACACCGCAGCCGATCCGCAGGCCGGCGAAGGCCGCTGAACGCGGCCCGCATGCTTGCCCTCCTTCCCTTGTCATGACCGCGCTGAAAACGCTCGCCATCGCCAATTACCGCTCGCTGCGCGAGCTGATCGTGCCGCTCGCGGCGCTCAACGTCGTCACCGGACCGAACGGGAGCGGCAAGTCGAGCGTGTACCGCGCGCTGCGGCTGCTCGCCGACACTGCGCAGGGCCGCGTGATCCCGTCGCTTGCCCGCGAGGGCGGGTTGCCGTCGACGCTGTGGGCCGGCCCCGAGCGCTTCTCGAGGGCGATGCTGGCCGGAGATGTGCCGGTGACCGGCACGGTGCGCAAGGGGCCCGTGAGCCTGAAACTCGGCTTCGCGTGCGACGATTTCGGCTATTCGATCGATCTCGGCCTGCCGCTGCCGAGCCACTCGCAGTTCGCGCTCGATCCGGTGGTCAAGCGCGAATGCATCTGGGGCGGCGCGTTGCTGCGCCCGTCGACGCTGCTGGTCGACCGGCAGGGCGCGCAGATCCGCGCGCGCACCGCGTCGGGCGAGTGGCAGACGATTCCGCAGCAGGTCGCGAGCTTCGACAGCATGATGACCGAGTTTGCCGACCCGACCGGCGCGCCCGAAATGATCGCGGTGCGCGAGCGGATCCGCTCGTGGCGTTTCTACGACCATTTCCGGACCGATGCGCAGGCGCCCGCACGGCAGTCGCACATCGGCACCCATACGCCGGTGCTGGCGGACGACGGGGCCGACCTGGCCGCCGCGTTGCAGACGATCCGCGAAATCGGCGACGGCGCGGCACTCGATGCGGCGATCGATGATGCATTTCCCGGCGCGTCGGTCGAGATCGACAATCCGGGCGGCCGCGGCCGTTTCGACGTGCTGATGCGCCAGCCGGGGCTGCTGCGGCCGCTCGCGGCGGCCGAACTGTCCGACGGCACGCTGCTCTACCTGCTGCTGGCGGCCGCGCTGCTGACGCCGCGGCCGCCGGCGCTGATGGTGCTGAACGAACCGGAGACGAGCCTGCATCCCGATCTGCTGCCGGCACTCGGCCGCCTGATCGCGCAGGCCGCGCAGCGCTCGCAGGTGCTCGTCGTGTCGCACGCGGCGCGGCTCATCGCGACGCTCGAGCGCGAGGCCGGCTGCGAATCGCTGGTACTCGACAAGCAGCTTGGCGCGACCGCGCTCGTCGATGCCGACACGCGCGACCTGCCGGCATGGAAGTGGCCGTCGCGTTGACGGGCGGGCGGCGCGCGGTCGCCGCGAGCGGTGCGTCGAGGGTCGAATCGGCCCGGTTGTGCCCGATGCGCTTCGATCGGACTCGATGGGCGGAATGTATCCTGTCTGTAACAACGCCCATAAAATGAAAGACGGGCGGTTCCGGGCATCGGGATCGCGAATAATAATGAGATAACCGGCTGGCGCCGTGCCGGCCAGCGCTGCAGGGAGGCGCGGTGAGCGCGCAAGCGCATCCGCCCGCCGGCCGTGCGGCAACGGACAGGACACTGGAGACGTGGACCATGAGAATTGCGCAGATCGCCCCGCTGACCGAATCCGTACCGCCGAAGCTGTACGGCGGCACGGAGCGCGTCGTGTCCTACATCACCGAGGCGCTCGTCGATCTCGGCCATGATGTGACGCTGTTCGCCAGCGGCGATTCGACGACGCGGGCGAAGCTTGAGCCCGTCTGGCCGCGCGCGCTGCGGCTCGATTCGTCGATCCGCGACCGCGTCGCGCCGCACATGCTGCTGATGGAGACGGTCGCGCGCCGCGCGAAGGACTTCGACGTGCTCCATTTCCACATGGACTACTACTCGTTCTCGGTCTTCAACCGGCAGGAAACGCCTTACGTGACGACGCTGCACGGCCGGCTCGACCTGCCCGAGCAGCAGCCGGTGTTCGACACGTTCAACACGGCGCCGGTGATCTCGATTTCGAACTCTCAGCGCCAGCCGCTGCCGCAGGCGAAATGGCTGACGACCGTCTACCACGGGCTGCCCGACACGCTGTACATGCCGCAGCCCGTCGAGCCGCGCTATCTCGCGTTCCTTGGCCGCATCTCGCCGGAAAAGCGGGTCGACACGGCGATCCGCATCGCCGCCCAGTGCGGGCTGCCGATCAGGATCGCCGCGAAGATCGATGCGGCCGACCAGGAGTACTTCGACCGCGAGATCAAGCCGCTCTTTGCGTTGCCGCACGTCGAATACATCGGCGAGATCGCCGATCACCAGAAGGCCGAATTCCTGTCGGGCGCGCATGCGCTGCTGTTCCCGATCGACTGGCCGGAGCCGTTCGGCCTCGTGATGATCGAGGCGATGTCGTGCGGCACGCCGGTGATCGCCTTCAATCGCGGCGCGGTGCCCGAAGTGGTGGACGAGGGCGTGTCGGGTTTCATCGTCGAGGACGAAATCAGCGCGGTGGCCGCGGTGAACCGGCTGCACCTGCTGCCGCGTGCGCGCGTGCGGCAGCGCTTCGAGGCGCGCTTCACGTCGCGCCGGATGGCGCAGCAGTACGTCGACGTCTACCAGTCGGTGATCCGCGCGCAGAAGCGCTCGCGCTTCAAGGTGATCGATTCGACGACCTGACGGCGGACGCGGGCGGATAAAAAAACGGCGATGCCCGCGTGGACATCGCCGTTTGCGCATGGCCCGCGCGCGGTGCGCACGGGCGGTGCGTCAGCGTCAGATCTTGAGCTTCGTGACCTTCGTGCCGTTGATCGACACGTCGCCCATCAAGCCGGCGTTCGTCAGCACGACGACCTGGACCGGTGCGGTGGCCGTGGTCGTGTCGATCGCGCCATTCGCGCCCATCTTCACGAGCGCGACCGATGCGCCGGCGCCGGCGGCCCAGCCGTCCGAGCCGCGGAATTCGTCGAGCGATTCCTGCGTCATGAACAGGAACACGATCGCCTTCGACTGAGCGCCGGCCTGCAGGCCGACCGACAGCGACGACGTGTTGTAGTAGCCGACCGTGCTGCCGCCGACGCGCAACGAGCCGTTGCCCGACTGGCCGCCGACGATGAAGCCTGCCTGGATCACGTCCGGGAAGACCAGCACGCCGCGCGACTTCGCGACGAGCTCACGCGAACCCTTGACCGTCGAATACAGGCGCGACAGCGTGGCGTCGACGCTCGAGTCGATTGCCTGACGCTTCGACGCGTTGGTTGCGGCGTTGTCCGGTTTGTCCGGGGTGGTGGTGCAACCGGTGAGCGCGAGGCTACCGACGATGAGCGCCGCGGCGGCTTTCAGCACGAGATTCCGTTTTTGCATCGTTCTTCTCCATCGGATGACGTTCGGAGTGAGTCTCGCTCAAGGAGCGGATCACGTCGGCAGTTATATCACAGTGGATTACAACCCCTTTTCGTCGCCGCAAGAAAAGGCGACAAATCGCTTGGGTATGTCGCGGCGCGCCAACGGACGGGCAGGCGCCCGCGCGCCGGGCACCGGACGGCCGGCGGGAGCGCGACGACGAATCGGACGGCGCCCGTGGGGCGCATCAGTGCGGGACCGGCGGGACGGGGGGCTTGATCGGCGGGCGGCGCAGCGCGCGGCGGATCAACGCGATCACGACGCCGCAGGCGAACAGGAATGCGGCCGGCACGACCCAGTAGCCGACGAACGCATGCCACAGGTAGCCCGCGAGCGTATTGCGGCGCACCACGTATTCGTCGCGGGCCGCCTGCTGGCGCGGCGCATTGGCGGCGAGCACGTCGGCCGGGCAGCCGGCCGCGCGCGCCTCGTCAGCATCCCCGTGGCACTTCGCGGCGGCGCCGGCGGCCTGCTGCGCATCGGTGAGCTGCCAGGTGGTCAGCGCGAGCTGCAGGTCCGCCTTGTTGTAGGCCATTTCCTCGCGGATCTCGCGGACGGCCACGATCGCGACGGGCACGGCCCAGAACACGATCACGATCAGCCAGCGGCGGAACCAGCGGTGTTGTCTCCATGCCATCCATGCCTCCGTTTGACGCGCATGCGCGTTCGTCTCGAGGGCGGCCCGATGGCGCTTCTTGTACTTGGGTGGGCCGCGTTGCAGCCATCATAGAAGAAAACGCGGCGAATTGCCGCACCATGTGGCGGCGCCGGTAGGGCAGGACGGGAAAGCGGGGCGGGAGGGGGCGGAACGCGTGCGTCGATGCGCGTGCAACCAAAACAAAAATGCCGCGCCCGCCGAAGCGGTGCGCGGCATTCGATACGGGAGCGCCGTGGCTCAGGCGGCCGGCTGGTTGCTCAGGCAGCTCTTCATGAACGCCTTGCGGTCGTCGCCCTTCTTGCCGGTGGCCTGCGTGTTGCACGCCTTCATCTTGTCCTGCTGCGACATCGCTTTCGAGGCGGGCTTCGCCGACAGGCAGTCCTTCATGAACGCCTTGCGTTCGTCGCCCGTCTTGCCGGTTGCCTGGGTGTTACAGGCCTTCATCTTGTCCTGCTGGTTGTTCGCCGCGAACGCGGGGGAAGCCAGCATGCCGCCGAGCAGCACTGCGGCTACGAGCGATTGGATTTTCATTTCGACACTCCCATGGGGTGAATTGCGTGTTATCGACGCCGTCACGAAGCCCGACACGATGTGGATAGGGTCGCATCGCGCTGCGTGCTCCGATTATGGCAAATCAATGTGAAAACACCAAAACGGCACTTTCTATAACGTTGTGCGCGCCACGGCCGTTGACGACGCGACCGAAAGGGCGATCGGGACAAACCATGACGCGCGGCGGCCGGTGTCGTCCGCCGTGCCGGAACCCGCCGGATCCCGGCCGCGAGCCATTACAATCGCGGCCATGAATACTCCGAATCCCGCATCCTCTCCGTCCACCGCGGTGCTGCCGCGTATCGCCGTGCTCGCCACCGGCGGCACGATCGCCGGCGCCGCACCCGACGCGGCCAGCACGGCCGGCTACCAGGCCGGCGCGCTCGGCGTCAATTTCCTGGTCGACGCGGTGCCGGCGCTCGCGTCGGTCGCACGCATCGACGCCGAGCAGATCGCCAGCATCGACAGCAAGGATCTCGCGCTGCCGCTGTGGAACACGCTCGCCGCGCGGATCGACGCGTTGATGGCCGATCCGGCGATCGACGGCATCGTGATCACGCACGGCACCGACACGCTCGAGGAAACCGCATACGCGCTGCATCTGGTCGTCCGGGGCGACAAGCCGGTCGTGCTGACAGCCGCGATGCGCCCGGCGACCGCGCTGTCGTCCGACGGTCCGCTGAACCTGCTGAACGCGGTGACGGTGGCCGCGCATCCGTTGGCGCGCGGGCAGGGCGTGCTGGTCGCGTTCAACAACCGGATCCATGGCGCGCGCGACGTCGTGAAGACGAGCACCTATGCGGTCGACGCATTCCAGTCGCCGGAGCTCGGCGCACTCGGCTGGGTGCAGGACGGCCGCGTCGAATTCGCGCGTCGCGTCACGCGGTCGCGCGACACGCAACTGGCGATTGCGGCAACCTGGCCGTCCGTCGAAGTCGTCGTGAGTTATGCAGGCGTGACGCGCACGGCCGTCGACGCGCTGGTTGCGGCCGGCGTGCGCGGTCTCGTCGTCGCGGGCACGGGCAACGGCTCGATCCATGCGACGCTGCAGGCGGCGCTGGCCGATGCGGCGAACGCGGGTGTTGCCGTGGTTCGCGCGTCGCGCGTCGGTTCGGGTCACGTGATGCGCAACGGTGCCGCGAACGACGATGCGCTCGGCTTCGTGAGTGCGGGTTCGCTGAATCCGTTCAAGGCGCGTGTGCTGCTGATGCTCGCGCTGGCAAACGGTATCCGGGCGCGCGACGAACTGCAGCGCCTGTTCGATACGCAGTGATGCAGTGACGCGGTGACCGATACGCGCCGATCGGGCGCGCGCGTCACCCATGAAAAAAGGCAGGCCATCGGCCTGCCTTTTTTGCGTCAATCCGGCAAGAATGCTCAGGACTGCGGCGGAATCACGAGCTTCTGGCCCGGGTAGATCCGGTCCGGGCTCGACAGCATCGGCTTGTTCGCTTCGAAGATCGCCGGGTACTTGTTCGCGTCGCCATACACTTCCTTGGCGATCGCCGACAGCGTGTCGCCCGGCTTCACGTCGTGGTACTGCACTTCCGGATCGTCCGGCTGGAGGTCGTCGTCGTTGACGCCCGCGACGCCCTGCACGTTGCCGGCCGCGACCTTGACCTTGGCCTTCGTGTCGAGGTCGGCGACGCTGCCCGACAGCGTGACGGTGCGCGATGCGCCGTCGAATGCGACGGTCAGGTTCGACGTGTCGAGACCTTGCGTGCTGATGTAGTTCTTGATGGCGTCGGCCGCGGTCTGGTTTGCGGCATTCGGATCTTCCGCCGCTTGCGCGTCGGCATGACCCAGCAGTTTTTCACCCGCCTCTTTGATAAACGAAAGAAGACCCATCGTTGCACTCCTTAGGTGGTTGAAAAGAAAACGCGCCGTGAAGTGGCGAAAAAAACACCGCGCTGGGCGCGTTCACCGGGGTGAGCGCAAGCGCGGCGGTTTTCTCGAAAGGCGTGGCGAAAGTGTAGGCGTTCAACGCGACGATTGCATGAAAAATCGCACGCTCGAACGTAAAGAAATGTAATACGCGAAATCCGACAGGCGGACACCCGACGACGACGTCTGACCGACCAAGGCTTCCCCGGCGCCGCCGGGTGCCGCTGCGGACCCCACCACGCCGCTCTCAGCCCAGAGCGGCGTTTTTCGCCCCGTCCCGCATGCCGTTGGCGATGCGTGGCGGGGCGCCCCACCGTGATGCGCGAGCACGTCGCGCATCGATGCGACCGGTCGTGACCGAATCGCGTGTGTCTGTCGCGCGTTTCCGCCATTGCAGCGGAAACGCGCGTCGTTGCATCCGCGTTACGCGGCCGGTGTCTGGCCGATTTCGAAGTTCGACATGATCTCGAGCGCGCGCACGAGTGCCGAGTGATCCCATGCCTTGCCGCCGTGCGACGCGCACACGCTGAACAGCTGCTGCGCGCTCGCGGTGTGCGGCAGCGCGAGGCCGAGCTTGCGTGCGCCGTCGAGCGCGAGGTTCAGGTCCTTCTGGTGCAGCTCGATGCGGAAGCCCGGATCGAACGTGCGCTTGGTCATCCGCGCGCCGTGCACTTCGAGGATGCGCGACGCGGCGAAGCCGCCCATCAGCGCCTGGCGAACGCGCTCCGGATCGGCGCCCGAGCGTGCGGCGAACAGCAGCGCTTCGCCGACGGCTTCGATGTTCAGCGCGACGATGATCTGGTTCGCGACCTTGCAGGTCTGGCCCGCGCCGTTGTCGCCGACGAGCGTGATGTTCTTGCCCATCTTCTCGAACAGCGGCTTCGCGCGCTCGAATGCCTGCTCCGGGCCGCCGACCATGATCGTCAGCGAGGCTTCGCGGGCACCGACTTCGCCGCCGGACACCGGCGCGTCGAGGTAGTCGCAACCGAGTGCGTTGATCTGCTTCGCGAATTCCTGCGTGTCGAGCGGCGAGATCGAGCTCATGTCGATCACGAGCTTGCCGGCCGTGAGGCCCTTGGCGACGCCGTCGTCGGCGAACAGCACGTTACGCACGTCGGGCGTGTCCGGCACCATCACGACGATGACGTCCGCGTTCTGCGCGACTTCGGTCGAGTTCGCGACGACCTTCGCGCTGGTGCGCAGGTCGTCCGGAATCGGGAACGCACCGTTCACGACGAGCTGGTGGTCGCCCTTGAGCAGGTTGCGCGCCATGTGCGCGCCCATGATGCCGAGGCCGATGAAACCGATGGTTGCCATGTTGAATGTCTCCTATAGGGGCGAAAACGGGAAGGGGCGGATCTCAGGCGGCGCGGCGCGCCGAGCCCGGTGCGCAGCCGGCGACGCTTTGCAGCCAGCCGAGGCCTTCCGTCGTGGTGGTGCGGGGCTTGTATTCGCAGCCGACGTAGCCGGCATAACCGAGCCGGTCGAGCAGGGCGAACAGGAACGCGTAGTTGATCTCGCCCGTGCCCGGCTCGTTACGGCCCGGGTTGTCCGCGAGCTGGACGTGGCCGATCGATGCGAGGTTGCGTTCGATCGTTGCGGCCAGTTCGCCTTCCATGCGCTGCATGTGATAGATGTCGTACTGCAGGAACAGGTTGTCCGAGCCGACCGCGCGGATCACGTCGAGCCCTTCGGACGAGCGGTTCAGCGCGAAGCCCGGGATGTCGAAGCTGTTGCACGGCTCGACGAGCAGGCGGATGCCTTCGCGCTTCAGTGCGTCGGCGGCAAAGCGCAGGTTGTCGACGATCGTGACGAACGTCTTGTCGCGCGCCGTGCTGGCCGACGGGATGCCGACCAGGCAGTTCAGCTGCGGTACCTTCAGTGCCTTGGCGTACTCGATCGCACGGCCGACACCTTCCTGGAACTCGCCGACGCGATCGGGCAGGCACGCGATGCCGCGCTCACCCTGGTCCCAGTTGCCGGCAGGCAGGTTGTGCAGCACGAGGCGCAGGCGGTGCGTCTCGAGTTGCTCGGCGAGTTCCTCTTTCGCGTACGGATACGGGAACAGGAACTCGACGGCGTCGAAGCCCGCGTCCGCGGCCGCCTTGAAGCGGTCGAGGAACGGCACTTCGTTGAACAGCATGGTCAGGTTTGCAGCAAACTTCGGCATGAGCTAAGCCTCTTCGGTCGGTCAGTCAGGAATGTGTTGAGGATCAGTCGAGCATCGAGATGGCGGTCGGTGCGTGCTCGGCCTTTTCGGCGAGATCCTCGAACTCGTTGATCGCGTCGATTTCGGTGCCCATCGAGATGTTCGTCACGCGCTCGAGGATCACTTCGACGACCACCGGCACGCTGAACTCTTCCGCGAGCGTCTGCGCCTGGCGCAGCGCCGGCTCGATCTCTTCCGGCTTGAACACGCGCAGCGCCTTGCAGCCGAGGCCTTCCGCAACGGCCACGTGGTCGACGCCATAACCGTTCAGCTCCGGTGCGTTCACGTTGTCGAACGCGAGCTGCACGCAGTAGTCCATGTCGAACGCACGCTGTGCCTGGCGGATCAGCCCGAGGTACGAGTTGTTCACGACGACGTGCACGTACGGCAGCTTGAATTGCGCGCCTGCTGCCAGTTCCTCGATCATGAACTGGAAGTCGTAGTCGCCGGACAGCGCGACGATCGGGCGGCTCGGATCGGCGGCACGTACGCCGAGCGCGGCGGGGATCGTCCAGCCGAGCGGGCCGGCCTGGCCGCAGTTGATCCAGTTGCGTGCCTTGAACACGTGCAGGAACTGCGCGGCGGCGATCTGCGACAGGCCGATCGTGCTGACGTAGCAGGTATCGCGGCCGAACACCTTGTTCATCTCTTCGTACACGCGCTGCGGCTTGACCGGCACGTTGTCGAAGTGCGTCTTGCGCTGCAGCGTGCGCTTGCGTTCCTGGCAGTCGGCCACCCATGCGCTGCGGTCCTTCAGCTTGCCGGCGGCCTTCCATTCCTGCGCGACCGCGACGAACAGCTCGAGTGCCGCCTTCGCGTCGGACACGATGCCGAGATCCGGGCCGAACACGCGGCCGATCTGCGTCGGCTCGATGTCGACGTGCACGAACTTGCGGCCCTTCGTATAGACCTCGACGCTGCCCGTGTGGCGGTTCGCCCAGCGGTTGCCGATGCCGAGCACGAAGTCGGACGCGAGCATCGTTGCGTTGCCGTAGCGGTGCGACGTCTGCAGGCCGACCATGCCGGCCATCAGCGGATGGTCGTCCGGAATCGCGCCCCACGACATCAGCGTCGGGATCACCGGCACGCCGATCGTTTCGGCGAACTGGACCAGCAGGTCTTCGGCCGCTGCGTTGAGCACGCCGCCGCCCGACACGATCAGCGGCTTGTCCGCGTCGTTGAGCATCGTGAGCGCCTTCTCGATCTGCGCGCGGGATGCCGCGGGCTTGTAGATCGGCAGCGGTTCATACGTGTCGATATCGAATTCGATTTCGGCGAGCTGCACGTCGATCGGCAGGTCGACCAGCACCGGGCCCGGACGGCCCGAGCGCATCAGGTGGAAAGCCTGCTGGAACACGCGCGGCACGAGCGCCGGCTCGCGCACGGTGACGGCCCACTTGGTGACGGGCTTCGCGATCGACTCGATGTCGACGGCCTGGAAGTCTTCCTTGTACAGGCGGGCACGCGGTGCCTGGCCCGTGATCGCAAGGATCGGAATCGAGTCGGCCGACGCGGAGTAGAGGCCCGTGATCATGTCGGTGCCGGCGGGGCCCGACGTGCCGATACACACGCCGATGTTGCCCGGTGCGGCACGCGTGAAGCCTTCGGCCATGTGCGATGCGCCTTCGACGTGGCGCGCCAGCACGTGGCTGATGCCACCCGACTTGCGCATGGCGGAGTAGAACGGGTTGATGGCTGCACCCGGCACGCCGAACGCGGTCTGGATGCCTTCTTTCTCGAGCACGAGCACAGCTGCGTCGACGGCTCTCATCTTGGCCATGAATGTCTCCTTGAATGGGGTGGATCTTGCAAATGGGTCTGTTGGGAACACTTTAGGGACGCAGGAAAGGTTTGATAAGATCAGCCGGAGTCGCTTATTTCGAAACTAAAAGTATGGAATGACGGCCGGACGGGGTTTCCCGCCGGTGTCGGAACCGAGACGGAGACGGGAGATGGATCGCTTCAAGCAGATCGAGACGTTCGTGCGGGTCGCGGATGCCGGTAGCCTCGCGGCCGCGGCGCTCGAGGAGGGTGTGTCGCCGGTGGTGCTCGGGCGGCGCATCGACGCGCTCGAGAAGCGCCTCGGCGTGAAGCTGATGTACCGCTCGACGCGGCGGCTGGTGGTCAGCGAGGAGGGCGCCGCGTTCCTCGAGCGCTGCCGCGGGCTTCTGTCCGAATGGGACCAGGCCGAGAACGAGCTGGCCGCCGGGCGGCGCGCGGTCAGCGGGCACCTGATCGTGTCCGCGCCGGCCGCGTTCGGGCGCAAGCACGTCGCGCCGCACGCGCCCGGCTTTCTCGCCGACAAGCCCGAGATGCAGCTGTCGTTCAACCTGACCGACCGGGTCGTCGATCTCGTGCGCGAAGGCTACGACCTGTCGATCCGGATCGGCGGCGCCGTCGATCCGAACTTCGTCGCGGTGAAGCTCGCGTCGAACCGGCGCGTCGTGTGCGGTACGCCCGATTATTTCCGCCGGCACGGCCGGCCGAAGTCGCTCGACGACCTGCTCAAGCACAACTGCCTGGCCTTCAACCTGCAGGGCGGGCAGAACCGCGGCTGGTATTTCCAGCGCCACGGCAAGATCGCGACGATGCGCGTGGCCGGCAATCTCGACTGCAACGACGGCGAGCTGCTGCACCGCTGGGTGGCCGAGGGCCTCGGGCTCGGCTGGCGCTCGACCTGGGAAATCGCCGCGCAGCTCGAAACGGGCGAGCTCGAGACCGTGCTCGACGAGTATGCGCTGCCCGACTACGACATCCTGGCGGTCTACCCGCAGCAGCGCTACGTGCCGGCGCGCGTGCGCTATTTCATCGACTACCTGCGCGCCGCATACGCGCTTCCGGGCTACTGGAGCACCACGCCGTAGCAGGGGCGGGCGGCCGGGCCGCAACGCCGTCCGGCGATTTTTTTTACGCTTCGTGCGCGCGGCGCGGGAATAAACTCGACGCAACGACGGTAAGGTCATCGAGCGTGCACGTTGCCGGTCTGTCCGGGCATCGTGCGCGGAACGGGCGCGGCGTCGGCCGCCGGGACCAGGGAGGCCATGTGGGGCAAGCCGGACAGGCGGTCGATGAGCAGGTGGCGGACGACGCGGTAGCGCGCGGCGAGCGGTTTCGCACGCTCGTGCTGCCGCATCTCGACGCCGCGTACAACCTCGCGCGCTGGCTGAGCGGCAGCGCCAGCGATGCGGACGATGTCGTCCAGGACGCGTGCATGCGCGCGCTGCGCTTCGTCGATTCGTGTCGCGGCGACAACGCGCGGCCGTGGCTGCTGACGATCGTGCGCCACACCTGGTACACCGAATGGCGGCGCCGGACACATGCGCACGAGGTCGCGCTGCCCGACACGCTCGATGACACCGAGGCGCTCGACGACTGGCAGCCCGCGACCGAGGATCCGCTCGCGCAACTGCTGCGCGGCGAGAACGTGCGGCTCGTGAATGCGGCGCTCGCGAAGCTGCCGCCGGAATACCGCGAGGTGCTCGTGCTGCGCGAGATGGAAGATTTGAGCTACCGCGAGATCGCGGCGATCGCGGACGTGCCGGTCGGCACGGTGATGTCGCGGCTCGCGCGCGGCCGCCGCAGGTTGGCCGTGCTGCTGGGCGGCGCGCCGGCGCCGGCGGCCGGCGGCAAGCCGGGCCGTACGCCGGCGGGTGGAAATGCATCGGAGGCTATCGATGGACTGTAACGAAGCGCGAGCGTTGCTGGACGCGGACGTCGACCGCGAGCTGTCGGCGCCCGATGCGTTGCGGGTCCAGCAGCATGTCGAAGGGTGCGACGCGTGCCGCCGCGAACGCGCGCGGATCGTCACGCTGGTGCAGGCCGTGCGGCAGGCCGACTATCACCGCGCGCCGGATGCGCTGCGAGCGAGCATCCTTGCGGCGTTGCCGGTAGCGGATGTCGGGCGGGCCGGCGAACCCTCGCGGGCGGAACCGCGGCCCGCGCCGCAAGCGCAGGCGCGACCGAAAGCGCCGCCGCGCGGCCGCCGCTGGTTCTTCTGGCCGACCGGCAGCGGCGTGCCGGCACGCCCGGCGCCTGCCGGCACGGGGCCGCGCGTCGCCGCGCTGCCCGGGCTCGGCTGGGGCGTCGCGCTGCTGGTGGCACTCGCCGCGGCGGCCGGGATGGCGCTGTCCGCGCGCCACGCCGACACCGACCGCACGGTCGACGAACTCGTCTCGAGCCACGTGCGGGCCGACCTGTCGGCGCGCGACATCGACGTGATCTCGACCGACCGGCATACGGTCAAACCGTGGTTCAACGGCCGGCTCGACTATGCGCCGCCGGTCGAGGATCTCGCGGCGAGCGGCTTTGCGCTGGTCGGCGGCCGGCTCGACTATGTCGGGCGTCGCCGCGTCGCGGTGCTCGTGTACCGCTACCGGCAGCACGTGATCGACGTCTACGTGCGGCCGGCCGGCGAAGGGCAGGCAAACGCGCCGTACACGACCGTGTCGCAGGGTTATGCGCTCGACCGCTGGGACGCGGCCGGGATGACGTGGTGGGCTGTGACCGACGCGGAGCCGTCGGCGCTCGCGGCGTTCAGGACGGCGCTCGACGCGCGGCTCGCCGGCACGCGCACTGAGTAGCGGCGCGACGGGGCACGGGTCCGCCCAGGATCCGGCCCCGATCTCAAAAAGGCCGCAACGCAGCCGATTACGCAGGGCCGGCCCTTCAAGTCTTTGAAAACACGGCTGAATCCAGCCGCGAGCCGTCGATTGGCCTTGCACGAGCCCCGTATCCGGGTTAGAATCTTCGGCTTCTCACTTGCCACACCGGTTCAGACGCCCGGGTGGCTTTAATCCACAAGGAGTGTGTAATGCGTCATTACGAAATCGTATTCATCGTGCACCCCGATCAAAGCGAGCAAGTGCCCGCGATGATCGAGCGTTACAAGACCACGATCACGTCGCACGGCGGTCAGATCCACCGCGTCGAAGACTGGGGCCGTCGCCAACTGGCCTACATGATCGAGAAACTCGCGAAGGCTCACTACGTCTGCATGAACATCGAGTGCGACCAGACGACGCTCGACGAACTCGAACACGCGTTCAAGTTCAACGACGCCGTGCTGCGCCACCTCATCGTCAAGATGAAGAAGGCCGAAACCGGCCCGTCGCCGATGATGAAGGAAGTTCAGCGCGAAGAAGCCAAGAAGGCGGCTGCAGCTCAGCCGACCGAAGCGCAGGCTTAAGTTCGTCATTCATTAAGCCATCAAGGAGCGCGTCACTCACGTGAACAGGTTGCAATTGACGGCGAGCGTCGTCGAACGCGCACCGGTGCGATATACGCCGGCAGGTGTTCCGATCGCAAGCGCCACGTTGCACCACCGCACGGAAGTCGTCGAAGCAGGCATTCCCCGTCAGGTCGAAATGACGATCGAGGCGGTGGCGGCCGGTGAGGCGAGCGGCAAGCTGGAAAGTCGTGAAATGGGCGTCGAAACGCTGTTCACGGGCTTCCTGGCAAAGAAAAGCCGCAACGCGAGAACCTTGGTGTTTCACATCACAGCATTGCAGGACATTGGAAAGGACTGAAATCATGCCCCGCCCGACTGGTAAGAAATTCGACAAGCGTCGTCAGCAACAAAACCCGCTCTTCAAGCGCAAGAAGTTCTGCCGTTTCACGGCTGCCGGCGTCGAGCAGATCGACTACAAGGACACGGAAACGCTGAAGGACTTCATCGGCGAAAACGGCAAGATCACGCCGGCTCGTCTGACGGGTACGAAGGCGCACTATCAGCGTCAGCTGGACACGGCAATCAAGCGCGCGCGTTTCCTCGCGCTGATGCCGTACACCGATCAGCACAAGGCGTAATCAGGCGACGCAATAAGGAGAATTCGAATGCAAATCATTCTGTTGGAAAAAGTCGCCAACCTGGGCAACCTCGGCGACATCGTCAAGGTCAAGGACGGTTACGCTCGCAACTTCCTGATCCCGAACCGCAAGGCTCGTCGTGCAACGAAGGAAGCGATCGCTGAATTCGAAGTCCGCCGCGCGGAACTCGAAAAGATCGCCGCTGAAAAGCTGGCAGCATCGCAGGCAGTCGGCGAAAAGCTGAACGGCCAATCGTTCGAAATCACGCAGAAGTCGGGCGTTGACGGCCGTCTGTTCGGCTCGGTCACGAACGGCGACGTCGCGGAACTGCTGAAGAAGGCAGGTTTCGAAGTCGAGAAGCTGCAAGTTCGTATGCCGGAAGGCCCGCTGAAGATGATCGGCGAGCACAACGTCCAGATCGCACTGCACACGGACGTCGTCGTCGACGTCACGGTCAACGTGATCGGCGACCACGCGTAAGCGTACGCAAGCTTCCCGGGCGGCTTCCGCTGTCCGGACAAGGGCAGGCGCCCGGGCAACCGGGGCCTGCCTTTTTTATTGCCCGTTCGCTGGTGGCCGGTATGGCGCCGTCCTGTGTAATTCGCGATAATCCCAACCCATGAACGCGCCGCAAGATCCCCAAATCGAATCGCTGAAAGTCCCGCCGCATTCGGTCGAAGCCGAACAGTCGGTGCTCGGCGGCCTGTTGCTCGACAACGCGGCATGGGACCGGATTGCCGACTTCCTGTCGCAGGGCGATTTCTACCGCTACGACCACCGGATCATCTACGAGCACATCGGCCGGCTGATCGCGTCGACGCGCCCGGCCGACGTCGTGACCGTGTACGAAGCGATGGTCACGTCCGGCAAGGCCGACGACGTCGGCGGGCTCGCGTACCTGAACGCACTCGCGCAGAACACGCCGAGCGCGGCGAACATTCGCCGTTATGCGGAAATCGTGCGCGACCGTGCGGTGCTGCGCCGGCTCGTGTCGGTCGCCGACGAAATCTCGGCGGACGCGTTCAATCCGCAGGGCAAGGAAGTGCGTCAGCTGCTCGACGAAGCCGAGTCGAAGGTGTTCTCGATCGCCGAAGAGGGCGCGCGCGGCAACCAGGGCTTCCTCGAGGTCGGCCCGCTGCTCACGCAAGTCGTCGAGCGCATCGACACGCTGTACCACACCGCGAACCCGAGCGACGTCACGGGCACGCCGACGGGCTTCGTCGACCTCGACCGGATGACGTCCGGGATGCACGGCGGCGAGCTGATCATCGTCGCGGGGCGCCCGTCGATGGGCAAGACCGCGTTTTCGATGAACGTCGGCGAATATGTGGCGGTCGAGTACGGGCTGCCTGTTGCCGTGTTCTCGATGGAAATGCCGGGCACCCAGCTCGTGATGCGTATGCTCGGCTCGATCGGCCGGCTCGATCAGCACCGGATGCGGACGGGTCGCCTGACCGACGAGGACTGGCCGAAGCTGACCCATGCGGTGCAGAAGATGAGCGAGGCGCAGATCTTCATCGACGAGACGGGTGGCCTGAACCCGATGGAATTGCGCTCGCGTGCGCGGCGTCTCGCGCGGCAATGCGGCAAGCTCGGCCTCATCATCGTCGATTACCTGCAGCTGATGTCGGGCTCGTCGCAGGGCGAGAACCGCGCGACCGAAATCTCGGAAATTTCACGTTCGCTGAAGAGTCTCGCGAAGGAACTCGACGTGCCGGTGATCGCGCTGTCGCAGTTGAACCGCGGCCTCGAGCAGCGCCCGAACAAGCGTCCGGTGATGTCGGACCTGCGTGAATCCGGCGCAATCGAACAGGATGCGGACGTGATCCTGTTCATCTATCGCGATGAAGTTTACAATCCCGACAGCCCGGACAAAGGGACGGCCGAGATCATCATCGGCAAGCAGCGTAACGGTCCGATCGGACCCGTTCGACTCACATTCCTTGGGCAATACACGAAGTTCGACAATTTTGCCGGGGCGCAGAACTTCCTCGGCGAGTAACGCCGGAAGTAAACCCCTATTTCGCCAAACGTTGTATTCAATCCCGGCGCGCGCATATGTGCGCGCCGAGTCGCGACCGGAAACGGTACAATGTCGCCCGTTTTCGTGACAGTAGTTTGACAATCTCTCAGGAATCCCATGTTCGGTCGATTCATGCCCACCGAGGGCAAGTTCTTTGAACTCTTCAACGCGCACGCGAAGCACATCGTTTCCGGTGGCCGCGAGCTCGAACTGCTGATCGACAATCTCGCCGACGCCGAGATTCACAAGCAAAACGTGCAGACCGCCGAGAAGGCCGCTGACAAGCTCACGCACGAAGCGATCGATTTGCTGCACAAGACTTTCATCACGCCGCTCGATCGCGACGAGATCCACAAGCTGATCACGACGATGGACGACATCCTCGACCTGATGGAAGACGTCGCGACGGCCGTGTCGCTGTACGACGTGCGTGCCGTCACGTCAGAGGCGAGCCAGCTCGCGCACATCGTCACGCAGTCGGCCCAGCACGTGCAGCAGGCGGTCGGCATGCTGTCCGACATGAAGCAGTCGGGGCAGATCCTCAAGCAGTGCGAGGAGATCGACCGCTGGGAGTCGGAGGCCGATCGCGTGCTGCGCGCGGCGATGTCGAAGCTGTTCCGCGAGGAAGACGACGTGAAGACGCTCATCAAGCTGAAGGCGATCTACGAGCTGCTCGAAGAGATCACCGACAAGTGCGAGGACGTTGCGAACATCATCGAAGGCATCGTGCTGGAAAACGCCTGAGCGGACCACGATGCATTCGATACAACTCGCCCTATGGATGGTCGCGACGCTGGTGCTCGTCGCGCTCGTATTCGACTTCATGAACGGCTTTCACGACGCGGCGAACTCGATCGCCACCGTCGTGTCCACCGGGGTGCTGAAACCCCAGCAGGCCGTGGTGTTCGCGGCCGCGTTCAACGTCATCGCGTATTTCATCTTCCACCTGAAAGTCGCGCAGACCGTCGGTAAAGGCACGATCGATCCCGAGATCGTCGACCACTACGTCGTGTTCGGCGCGCTGGTCGGTGCGATCGGCTGGAACGTGATCACCTGGTACTACGGGATTCCGTCGAGCTCGTCGCACGCGCTGATCGGCGGCCTCGTCGGCGCGGCACTCGCGAAGTCGGGCTGGAGCTCGCTGAACATGGACGGGCTGATGAAGACCGTCGCGTTCATCTTCATTTCGCCGCTGCTCGGCTTCGTCCTCGGTTCGCTGTTCATGCTCGGCGTGTCGTGGCTGTATTTCCGTACCGCGCCCAGCAAGGTCGACCGGCGGTTCCGGCGGCTCCAGCTGCTGTCGGCCGGCCTGTACAGCCTTGGCCACGGCGGCAACGACGCGCAGAAGACGATCGGCATCATCTGGATGCTGCTGATCGCGTCGGGTTATGCGTCGGCGACGTCCGATGCGCCGCCCGCGTGGGTCATCGGCGCGTGTTACCTGTCGATGGGCCTCGGCACGCTGTTCGGCGGCTGGCGCATCGTGCGCACGATGGGCCAGAAGATCACGAAGCTCAAGCCGGTCGGCGGTTTCTGCGCGGAAAGCGGTGGTGCGATCACGCTGTTCATCGCGTCGTTCCTCGGCATTCCCGTTTCGACCACGCATACGATCACCGGCGCGATTGTCGGCGTCGGCGCGACGCGCAAGCTGTCGGCCGTGCGCTGGGGCGTTGCCGGCAACATCGTGTGGGCATGGGTGCTGACGATTCCCGCGTCCGCGCTGATCGCGGCCGGCGGATGGTGGCTCGGACACCGGATCTTCTGATCGCCAACACCGCAGGATCGACATGAAATGCGCCGCACGCCGAAAGGCTGCGGCGCATTTTCTTTTGTGGCTGCGGGAGTGAGCGACGAACGGCCGGTGCTGTTTCAGGTGGCCGCAGGCAGCGACGAAACGGGTCAGTAACTTCCGTTCGCGAACCGGGCGATCGGATCGTCGGCCGTGCCGGTGCGCGGGGCGACGGGCGCGGCTTGTGTCGATGCACGCAGTACCTGCACGGCGGCGGGCTCGGTGCTGCGCGCAGCCGTCGCGGCAGGGGCGGGTGCCGGTTCCGCGTCGAAAGCGGCCGCCTGGGCGGCCGTCAGTGCCGTGGTCGGAATCTGTGTGCCGACCTCTGCCGGGCTGGCCGGCGCCGCATTCGCCGCCATCGCGGTTGCGCCGTCATTCGCGGACGTCGCCTGCTGCTGAGCTGCCTGCACGCGCGGCGGCGGCGGTTCATACGGATCGGCGGGCGCGGCCGCCGGTGCAACCGCAACCGCGGCGGTCGACACGGCCTGCGTGGCCGGCGTGACCCGAGCGGGGGACTGGGTCGCTCCGGCTTGCGACGACGCATAGGCCGGCGGGCGCGGTGCGGCGGCAGTCACGACGACAGGGGCGGGCACGACTGCCGGCGGGTTGCGCGGCTCGTCGCGCCGCGCGTCGTAGGTCGGCGCATCGAACGGCGCGGGCGCCGTGCGCGGCGGTGCGACGCGGCGAATGCCGTCGAAGCGCTTGGCCCAGTACGGGTTCGTCAGGTAGTCGAGCCGCACGGTGCCGCCCGTCGACGGTGCGTTGACGAAGCGCAGCTTGCCGACATAGATGCCGACGTGCGAATGCGGCCGCCCGGTCGTGTTGAAGAAGATCAGGTCGCCCGGTGCGACCTGGTCGGGCTCGATCGACACGCCGCGGCCGCTCATGTCGGCGGTCGTGCGCGGCAGGTTCACGTCGGCCGCGCGGCCGATCACGTAGCGCACGAGCCCGCTGCAGTCGAAGCCGCTCGTCGGGGTGTTGCCGCCCCAGCGATACGGAACGCCGACGAGGCTCATCGCCTGGATCGAGATTTCTTCCTGGCCGACGCTGTGGTCGACGAATTTCGGGAAATTGGCGGGTGCCGGGAATGCGCGCGGCGTCGTGATCTTCATTCCCGGGTCGCGCGATGCCGACTGCGGCGGCACGCTCGAGCAAGCCGCAAGCAGAGAAACGACGGTGACGGGAACCCAGATTCGAAGCATGGCAAGGCGGGCGAGCGCGGCGCGCTCGCGAATCGTATGACAACAGACAGACCCGATGGTAGACGCTCCGGCGGGGCTTAAGCAACCATTCCTGAGAATTTACTTGAAGTTTCGCGCGTAAGTGAGGTTGTTGCGTGACGATGTGTTACTTCCGTTTTCGACCCCAAATAAAAACGGCGCTCCGGAAACGGAGCGCCGCGATGCGTCGAAAGCCGGCCGACGGGCCGGCCTGCCGCGTTACAGGATGTCCGACGCGTAGTCGGCGAGCCGCGAGCGTTCGCCGCGCGCGAGCGTCACGTGGCCGCTGTGGCCCCAGCCCTTGAAGCGGTCGACCACGTAGGTCAGGCCCGAACTGCCTTCGGTCAGGTAAGGCGTGTCGATCTGCGCGATGTTGCCGAGGCACACGATCTTCGTGCCGGGGCCCGCGCGCGTGACGAGCGTCTTCATCTGCTTCGGCGTCAGGTTCTGCGCCTCGTCGATGATCAGGTACTTGTCGACGAACGTGCGGCCGCGCATGAAGTTCATGCTCTTCACCTTCAGGCGCGAACGGATCAGCTCCTGTGTCGCGGCACGTCCCCATTCGCCGGCCGCGTCGTCGGTCTTCTGCAGCACTTCGAGGTTGTCGTCGAATGCACCCATCCACGGTTGCATCTTCTCTTCCTCGGTACCGGGCAGGAAACCGATGTCCTCGCCGACGGGCACGGTCGCGCGCGTCACGATGATCTCGTTGTAGCGCTTGTCGTCGAGCACCTGCGCGAGGCCGGCCGCGAGTGCGACGAGCGTCTTGCCGGTACCGGCTTGGCCGAGCAGCGTGACGAAATCGATCTCCGGGTTCATCAGCAGGTTCAGCGCGAAGTTCTGCTCGCGGTTGCGCGCGGTGATGCCCCACACGTTGTTCTTGTGGTGGCTGTAGTCGCGCAGCGTCTGCAGCAGCGCCGTCTTGCCGTTCAGTTCGCGGACGATCGCATGGAACGTCGGCTCGCCGTTCTGCGGCTCGAGATAGACGAACTCGTTGACGAGCATCGACGCGACGAGCGGGCCGGTCACGCGGTAGTACGTGGTGCCCGTCTTCGTGTCCTGCCAGCTCTCCATGCCCTTCGCGTGCTTGGTCCAGAAGTCCTGCGGCAGTTCGCGCACGCCGGTGTAGAGGAGATCCGAATCCTCGAGCACCTGGTCGTTGAAGTAGTCTTCCGCGGGCAGGCCGAGCGCATGCGCCTTGATCCGCATGTTGATGTCTTTCGACACCAGCACGACCTGGCGGTCGGGCCGGTCGCGCTGCAACGCGCGCACGACGCCGAGGATCTGGTTGTCGGCCTTGCCTTCGGGCAGCCCTTCGACGGGAGCGATGTCGGTGAGCTTGGTCTGGAAGTACAGGCGGCCGAGCGCCTCGCGGCTGCCGAGGCGCGACAGCGGAATGCCGCCCGAGATCGGGCCGCCGTCGGCGACGAGCGCGTCGAGCGTGCGGCTGACCTGGCGCGCATTGCGTGCGACCTCGGACATCCCCTTCTTGTGGTTGTCGAGTTCCTCGAGCGTCATCATCGGCAGATAGACGTCGTGTTCCTCGAAGCGGAAGAGGCTGCTCGGGTCGTGCATCAGCACGTTGGTGTCGAGCACGAACAGTTTCTGCTGCTCGGCTTCGGCCGGCTTGCGGCTGCGCGACTTCGTCGTCGCGCCGGTATCGCGCGCGGGTGCCGCGGCCGGTTTGTCGGCGGCCGGCTTGTCGTTGCGCGCGACGACCGGTGCCGCGGGTTCGGCGGGCGCCGGCATCGGCTGCAGCAGGGCAGCCGTCTGTCTGGTCTTGCGGCCGCGGGCGGGTGCGCTCGCGGCATCCTGCGCCGAAGACGCGACGGCGCGCAGCGGCGCGGCCGTGTTCGCGGCTTCGATCATCGGTTGGGCCACGCTGGCCGGGCCATAGTCACCGGCTGTGGATGCGTCCCCTTCGGCGGATTTCTTCGCGGTTTTCGCAGGCCGCGCTTTCGCCTTGTATTCGTCGGGCGGCAGAAGGCTGCCGAGCTTGCTGGGGGGAGTAGGCAAAGGCATGGTGTCCCTCGGGAGGAATCGTGTCGCATGGCGTGCGCCGCTGATCGCATCCTGCGTGACGTAGACGCATGCAGTTTGCGCGCGGTGGCGCACAGGAATTTCGTCTAGCCGGTTCGCCTAAGTGTCGATCAGCTCCTTGACGGGGTGAGGGCCGGACCGAGGGCCGGCGCGCAATCCATAAAAAAAGCCGCTGCCCCGTCGACAGGGGCATGCGGCTCGGCTGATACCGTCGTAATGCGCGTCAGGTGCTGGCAAGCATCGCTACGAGCACCGGCGCAGCTACGAGAAATATGGGGCGAACTGGCATTCATTGCGGGCCAATATAACGCGCCTCAAAGCGCTTGTACAGCACTTAGCACGTCGTCCACATGCCCCGGTACCTTGATGCCGCGCCATGCCTGACGGAGCACGCCGTCGGCGTCGATCAGGAACGTCGAGCGCTCGATTCCGCGTACTTCCTTGCCATACATTTTCTTCATCTTGATGACATCGAACAGCGCGCACAGCGCTTCGTCGGCATCGGAAATCAGCGGGAACGGCAGTTCGAGCTTTGCCTTGAAATTGTCATGCGAGCGCAGGCTGTCGCGCGACACGCCGATGACTTCCGCACCGGCTTTCTTGAACCTCGGATAGAGATCGCGGAACTGCAGCCCTTCGGTCGTGCAGCCCGGCGTGTTGTCCTTCGGATAGAAGTACAGCACGAGCTTCTTGCCCTTCAGGTCGGACAGCGAAATGTCGCCGCCCGTGGCCGGTGCGGTGAAATCGGGAACTTGACGGTCAACTTCGACAGACACGTGTTTCTCCTGTTGTTATGCAAAGGCGCCGCGGCGGCGGCGCGGTTCGGCGGGGCGTCGCGGCAGTGCGCCGCAAGGGCGGAGCGGGCGACGCCGGCTCGCGCGCGAACTCAGTCGGGCTGGACGATCAGTTCGCCGGAGCGGCCGGGGATTTCGCCCCACGTGACAGGGTACGATGGCAGCGAGTCGCGGTCCAGCGTCGCGTGGTAGTCGCCCATCGTCGCAAACGTGTGGCCTTGCGCGCGCCAGCCGGCGAGCAGTTGCTCGAACACGGGCGCGAGCTTCTGGCCTTCCAGTTCCGCATGCAGCGTGAACACCTGGTCGTGCGGATTGGTTTCGGTGAACTTGAGGATGTGCGCGGCGACGTTGTGCGTGTCGACGCCGTCGATGCCGAGCACTTCGTCGAGCGTGGGCAGCGTCGTCGGCATCTGCACGTGCGACAGCGTGCGGCCGCCGACGACGGGCAGGTACGGCGAATGGCCGCGACCGTCGGATGCGTAGCGCATCCCCCATGCGTCGATCTGCTCGAACGCGGAATCGTTCATCTGCCAGCCTGCCGCGCCGTGCGTGACGGGCGGCGCGCCGAAGATCTCGACGAAGCGCGCGTGACTCTTCTGCATTTCACGCGCGGTCCAGTCGCGATCGCGCGCGCGGACGTTGTCCTGCCAGTACACGTGATCCCACGTGTGGATGCCGCATTCGAAGCCGGCCTCGTGAATCGCGCGCATGTCGGCGATCGCACGGCGGCCGATGTCGGGGGCCGGCAGCAGCACGCCGTACATCAGCTGCTTCACGCCGTAGTGTTCGACCACCGACGTGCGCGACACCTTCTTCAGGAAGCCGGGGCGGAACACGCGCCGCAGCGCCCAGCCCGTGTGATCGGGCCCGAGGCTGAAGAGGAAGGTCGCGCGCGCACTGAAGCGGTCGAAGATGCGCGCGAGGTTCGGCACGCCTTCGCGCGTGCCGCGCAGCGTGTCGACGTCGATCTTGAGGACGATGCGAGCCAAGCGAACGACCCGATCAGCCTTGCTGTTCGACGAGCGCGCGCGCGTCGGCGACGTGGCCGCGATACGCTTCGAAGATGTTGCGCAGCGCGTCGTCGAACGTCGCTTGCGGCGCCCAGTTGAGCTCCTGCATCGTGTTGTCGATCTTCGGCACGCGGTTCTGCACGTCCTGGTAGCCGTTGCCGTAGTAGGCGCCCGACGTCGTTTCGACGAGCTTCACCTGCTTGGCCGAATCGGCGTACTCGGGGTATTCCGCCGCCAGTTCGAGCATCTTGTGCGCGAGCTCGCGAACCGAGAAGTTGTTCTTCGGATTGCCGATGTTGTAGATCTTGCCCGATGCGACGCCGTTCGCGTTGTCGATGATCTTCATCAGCGCGCTGATGCCGTCGCCGATGTCGGTGAACGCGCGCTTCTGCGAACCGCCGTCGACGAGGCTGATGTTCTCGCCGCGCACGATGTGGCCGAGGAACTGCGTGACGACGCGCGAGCTGCCTTCCTTCGGCGTGTAGATCGAGTCGAGGCCCGGGCCGATCCAGTTGAACGGACGGAACAGCGTGAAGTTCAGGCCTTCCATCCCGTAGCCCCAGATCACGCGGTCCATCAGTTGCTTCGAGCAGGCGTAGATCCAGCGCGGCTTGTTGATCGGGCCGTAGGTGAGCGCCGATGCATCCGGGTCGAACTGCTCGTCCGAGCACATGCCGTAGACCTCGGAGGTCGACGGAAACACGAGGTGCTTGCCGTACTTGACGGCCGAACGCACGATCGGCAGGTTCGCCTCGAAGTCGAGCTCGAACACGCGCAGCGGCTGCTGGACGTAGGTGGCCGGCGTCGCGATCGCGACGAGCGGCAGGATCACGTCGCACTTCTTCACGTGATACTCGACCCACTCCTTGTTGATCGTGATGTCGCCTTCGAAGAAATGCATCCGCTCGTGGTTGACGAGATCGCCAAGCCGATCGGTCTGCATGTCCATGCCGAACACTTCCCAATCGGTGGTTTCAAGAATGCGCTTCGACAGGTGATGGCCGATGAAGCCGTTCACACCCAGGATCAGGACTTTTTTTGCTTTCATGAATGACGGGAAGAATGAATGAACTGCGCGAATTCCGCGGGCGTCACGACGGTTTCGCTGCCGTCGCGCTGCTGCCACAGCTCGAGAATGGATAGGGCGCGGCTGTCGCCGCAGACGCCGAATAGCGCATTATCGCTTACGTGCAGGCCAGGCGGCAAATCTGCCGCGGCGGCCGCCGCCGCGCTGCCGGGCGCCGCGAGGCGCGCGCGCGCGATCACGAAACGCGTGCCGCCGACGTCCGTGAACGCGCCCGGATACGGCGGCGCGACCGCGCGCACCAGGTTGTAGACCTGCGCGGCCGGCTTCGACCAGTCGACGCGGCCGTCCTCGGGCTTGCGCCCGCCGAAGTAGCTGCCGGTCGCGAGATCGTTCGGCAGGTGCGGCGCCTCGCCCGCGAGCAGCGCGGGCAGCACGCGCCAGAGCGTCTGCTCGGCGGCCACCGTGACCTTGTCGAACACCTGCGTGGCCGTGTCGTCCGGCAGGATCGGCACCGCGGTCTGGCCGATGATCGCGCCCGCGTCGGGCTTCGCGGCCATTTCGTGCAGCGTCGCGCCGGTTTCGGTCTCGCCGTTCAGCACGGCCCAGTTGGTCGGTACCCGACCCCGGTATTTCGGCAGCAGCGAACCGTGCATGTTGTACGCGCCGCGCGGCGCGATCGCGAGCAGGTCCACCGGCAGCATGTGGCGGTAATAGAACGAGAAGATGAAATCCGGCTGCGCGTCGGACACCGCGCGGCGCAGCGCCGGATCCGCGGGATCGGCCGGCGTGACGACCGGAATGCCGTGCTCGGCCGCGACGGACGCGACGCTGCCGAACCAGATGTTCTCGTTCGGGTTGTCCTCGTGCGTGACGACGAGCGCGACGTCGACGCCGCGCGCGAGCAGCACCTGCAGGCACCGCACGCCGACGTTGTGATACGCGAAGACGACCGCGCGCGGCTTCATTGCGCGGCTCCCGCGCGGTTCGCGCCGGCCGGCACCGCCGGCACGCCGTCGTGCTGTTCGAGCACGGCCTGGATCAGGTAGCGCGGCCGCGCGCGCACCTGCTGGTAGATGCGGCCGACGTATTCGCCGAGCAGGCCGAGCGCGAAGATGATGACGCCGAGCAGGAAGAACGTGATCGCGAACAGCGTGAACACGCCTTGCACTTCCGCGCCGACGATGAAGCGCCGTACGAGCAGCAGCACGAACAGCGCGGCGGAGCCGATCGACAGGATCACGCCGATGAACGACAGCCACTGCAGCGGCACGACCGAGAAGCCGGTCACGAGGTCGAAATTCAGCCGGATCAGGCTGTACAGCGAGTACTTCGACTCGCCCGCGAAGCGCTCCTCGTGCGCGACCTCGATTTCGGTCGGGTTCTGCGCGAACGTATAGGCGAGCGCGGGGATGAAGGTGTTGACTTCGCCGCACACGTTGATCGTGTCGATGATGCGGCGGCTGTACGCGCGCAGCATGCAGCCCTGGTCGGTCATCTTGATGCGCGTGATGCGCTCGCGCAGCCGGTTCATCATCTGCGACGCCTTGCGTCGCCACAGGCTGTCCTGGCGCTGCTTGCGGATCGAGCCGACGTAGTCGTAACCCTCGCGCATCTTCGCGATCAGCTTGCCGATTTCCTCGGGCGGGTTCTGCAGGTCGGCGTCGAGCGTGATGACGATGTCGCCGTGCGACTGCGCGAAGCCGGCGAGGATCGCCATGTGCTGGCCGTAGTTGCCGTTGAGCAGCACGACACGCGTCGTGTCGGGGCGCACGTGGAACTGATCGGCGAGCATCGCGGCCGAGCGGTCGCGGCTGCCGTCGTTGATCAGGATCACTTCGTATGACGTGTCGAGTGCGTCGAGTGCCGGATACAGCCGCGCGAACAGCGCGGCGAGGCCATCTTCCTCGTTGTACACGGGGATGATGATCGATACTTCGGGCCGGCCGGCGTCCAGGTGCCCGGCGCCCGGATGCCCGGCGCGTGCTTCAAGGTGACTCATGTACGCTTATTTTCCGTATTGTTCGCAAATCTGGTTGATGGCGTCGACCACGCGACGCACGTCGTCTTCCGTCATCTGCGTGAAGAGCGGCAGCGTGACGGTCGATGCGCCGTACCGTTCGGCGTGGGGGAACATGCCCTCCTTGAAGCCGAGCCCGCGGTACAGCGTGAAAAGATGGATCGCCGGGTAGTGAATGCCCGTGCCGATGCCGCGTTCCTTCATCTGCGCCATGAACTCGGCGCGGGTGATCGTCAGCCGCTCGAGCGGCAGCGTGACGAGGAACATGTGCCAGTTGCCGTTCTCGAATTCGGCGAGCGGCAGGCCGAGGCCGAGCTTCGTGGCCGCACCGCCGTCGAACGCGGCGAAATACGCGCGCGCGAGCGCATGGCGCTGCGCGGTGAACCGCTCGAGGTGCGGCAGCTGGCCGAGGCCGACGCGCGCGGCGACGTCGGTCAGGTTGTACTTGCCGCCGAGCACGTCGCAGTCCATGCCGTCGAAGCCCGTGCGCGTGATGCCCTGCAGCCGGTACTTCTGCGCGAGCGTCGCCTCGTCCTCGTCGTTCAGCACGAGCGCGCCGCCTTCGATCGTCGTCAGGTTCTTGTTCGCGTGGAAGCTGAACGACACGATGTCGCCGATCGCGCCGATGCGCTTGCCGTTCCACGTCGAGCCGAGCGCCTGCGCGGCATCCTCGATCACGCGCAGGTTGTGTGCGCGCGCGATCGCGTACAGGCGGTCCATGTCGACCGGCAGGCCGGCCAGGTAGACGGGGATGATCGCCTTCGTGCGCGGCGTGATCGCCTGCTCGAGCTTGTCGAGGTCGATGTTGCGCGTGACCGGATCGATGTCGACGAACACGGGCGTCGCGCCGGTCTCGAGGATCACGTTGCTGGTCGAGACCCACGACGCCGGCGTCGTGATCACCTCGTGGCCGGCGCCGACGCCCGCGATGCGCAGGCCGATCTCGAGCGTGCAGGTGCCCGAGTTGAACGCGCGGACCGGACGGCCGCCGCAGTACTCGGACAGGGCCGCTTCGAATTTCTGGCTCTGCGGGCCGGTGGTGATCCAGCCCGAGCGCAGCACTTCGACGACGCCCTGGATGGTTTCCTCATCGATCTCGGGGCGGGTGAACGGCAGAAACGGAGCGGAAGTCTGGCTCATGAACGCTTTGGCCTGTAATGGCGTGTAATAAAAGGGTCGGGCGATCCCGTCCGAAACCGGCATTAAACACCGGTTGACGGATTCGCACCGTGATTTTTTGTAGGCGGACGCTTAACGCCGCCGGGTGCCGCGGGCGCTCAGCTGCGTGCGAGCACGAGCACCCCGATCAGGATGATGCCGATGCCGATGAGCCGCTGGACCGACAGCACTTCGCCGAACAGGTACCAGGCCGCGAATGCGTTGACGACATAGCCGAGCGACAGCATCGGGTACGCGATCGACACGTCGACCCGCGACAGCCCGACGATCCAGACGACGACGCTCAGCACGTAGCAGCCGAGGCCGCCGATGATCGGCAACTGGGTCGCGATCTTCAGGCCGACCGGGATGATGTTCGCACGGCTGAATTCGAAGTGTCCAACGGCGTTGACGCCGGCTTTCAGCAGAAGTTGCGCACAGGCGTTGAGCATCACGCCGGTGATGATGCAGACGAGTGAAACGGGATTCATGCGGTGGGCGTCCTTACGATTGCGGTTTCTCGACGATCACGCGGCGGCTGTCGCACGCAATGACGCGCATCGGCACGCCTTGCTTGACCAGCGTGTCGTACTGGCCGGGCGGCATGATCGCGAGCGCATGGGTTTCCTGCTTCCAGCGCGTGATCCATTCGTCGACGGTCGGAATCCACTTGTTCGGCTCGACGGAGATCCCGAACGCGAGTTCGTCCTGGCGCTGGACCATGATCGTCGTGTGGCCCATATAGAACGGGAACGTGTGATCGAGCATCTCGATCGAGTAGAACGGCGTGTCGGGCGGCAGCTTCGCCAGTTCGGCGCGCACGGCGGGTGCGAGCAGCGCGCCCGAGCTGTAGCGGCCGAACTCGTCGTGCCCGGTGCCGCCGATCGTACCGAACGCGAGCCACGCGGCGCCGAATGCGGTGATCGCGGCCGCGACGCCCGCGCGGCGGTTCAGCCATGCGGCCGCGAGCGTCAGCGCGGCCGAGACCGCGAGGCCCGCGTACAGCCACATCTGGAACGCGCGGTACAGCGCGTTCGGCGTGCGTGCGTCGCCCTGGTACGCGAGGAAGATGAGCCCGAACGCCGCGACGACGAAGAACACGAGGTAGCCGAGCAGGTGGCGGCGGAACCGGTCGGCCGTCATCAGCGGCAGGTACGCGCCGATGATCAGCGCGAGCGCCGGCGCGACCGGCAGCACGTACGAGATCAGCTTCGAATGCGACGCGCTGAAGAACAGGAAGATGAATGCGCTCCAGATCAGCAGCACGAGCATCGGCGAGAAGCCGTTCGGCTGACGCGGCATCCGCAGCGCATGGCGGATGCTCTGCCACGCGACCGACAGCCACGGCAGGAAGCCGACCAGCAGCACGGGCACGAAGTAGTAGAGCGGGCCCGGACGGTTCTGTTCCGGGGTCAGGTACCGGCGGAACTGCTGGACGATGAAGAAGAAGTTGAAGAACTCGGGGTTGCGCTGCTGGACGAGCACGAACCACGGCGTGACGATCGCGAAGAAGATCACGAGGCCGCTGATCAGGTACAGGCGCTTCCACAGCGCCCAGTCGCGTGCGATCAGCGTATAGAGCACGAGCACGGCGCCGGGCAGGATCACGCCGACCAGGCCCTTCGACAGCACCGCGAACGCCATCGCGGCCCAGCACGCCCACATCCAGCCGCGCACCGCGGCCGGCCGCAGCCCGGGCCGCTGCGCGAGCAGCAGCGAGCAGAGCGACAGCGTCATCCAGAACGCGAGCCCCATGTCGAGCGCGTTGAAGTGGCCCATCAGGTTCCAGTACGGCGAGCACGCGAGCACGACGGCCGCGAGGAAGCCCGACAGCGGGTTGAACAGGCGCGCGCCGGTGTAGCCGACGAGCAGCACGCCGGCGAAGGACGCGACGGCCGTATAGAGGCGCGCCTGCCATTCGCCGATGCCGAACCAGGCGAACGTCAGCGCGTTCAGCCAGGTCTGCAGCGGCGGCTTCTCGAAGTACTTGTAGCCGTTGTAGCGCGGCGTGATCCAGTCGCCGGTGACGAACATCTCGCGCGCCATCTCCGCGTAGCGGCCTTCGTCGCTCGGGATCAGGTGGCGCAGCCCGAGCGGCGCGAACCAGACGATCGCGAGCGCGACGAGCAGGAGGACGAGCGTGATGCGATTGAGCGGTAGCCTCGACGGCGTATCGTTCATGGATTTTCAGCCTGTTGGTTGTTGTGACGGGCCGCCGGCGGGTTGCGCCGGGGGCGGGCGGCCTGGCCGGGCCGATCCGGGGGATCGACCCGCTGCGCCGGCCCGAGTTTTACCGCATCGGGGATTAACGTTCAATTAAGAGCGCGGCGGCGACTTTGCGGCCCTCGGCCATCAGGATGTTGTAGGTGCGGCAGGCCGCCTGGAAATCCATGGTTTCGACGCCGATCCGCTTGGCCGTGAGCGCCGCGACGAGCCGCGGGTGCGGGAAGCGCAACCGCGCGCCGCTGCCGAAGATCACGAGTTCGGGGGGCGGGTCGAGCAGCATCGCGAAATGCTCGGGGGCGAGTGCGTCGAACGACGACACGGGCCACGCCTGGACCGGCGCGCCGGGCAGCACGATGACGCTCGTTTCGTGGCGTTCGAGATTGACGTCGACATAATCGGGGCCGTAGCCGGTGACGGTGTTGAGCGCGCCGCTCGTGTCCTGGTGCAGTTTCAAATCGGTATTCCGCGGTTCCGTAGGGGAATGTGTCGCTGGGCCACACGGGCCCGGGCGGCAGGTTTCGCGCTCCAGTACTGGCGGGACGCCCGACGGCGGGGCCCGGTGCGGTTATGGTGCATTGCGAAAGTCGGCCAAAATCCGCTAAATTATAACTTTTTGGTCGCCCCCGGGCGCCACTTGCGTCGTGCGTCGCCACAAGCCGCGTCCGACCGCCCGCTTTTTCCAGTCTAGACAGCGCGCACAGACCGGCCGCTTTCCAGTTTTGATCCCGCCCCCCCGGCCGCAAGGCCAACCCAGGAACCGTGTCGTCGTGAAACCGATTCAGAAGTCGAACAAGCTGCTCAACGTCTGCTACGACATCCGTGGCCCGGTGCTCGAGCACGCGAAGCGCCTCGAGGACGAAGGCCACCGCATCATCAAGCTGAACATCGGCAACCTCGCGCCGTTCGGTTTCGACGCGCCGGACGAGATCATCCAGGACATGATCCGCAACCTGCCGACGTCGTCGGGCTATTCGGATTCGAAGGGCGTGTTCTCGGCCCGCAAGGCCGTGATGCACTACACGCAGCAAAAGGGCGTCGTGGGCGTCGGTCTCGATGACATCTACATCGGCAACGGCGCGTCCGAGCTGATCGTGATGGCGACCCAGGCGCTGCTGAACGACGGCGACGAAGTGCTGCTGCCCGCGCCCGACTACCCGCTGTGGACGGCGGCGGTGAGCCTGTCGGGCGGCACGCCCGTGCACTACGTCTGCGACGAGCAGAACGCGTGGATGCCCGATCTCGACGACATCCGCCGCAAGATCACGCCGAATACCAAGGCGCTCGTCGTGATCAACCCGAACAATCCGACGGGCGCGCTTTATTCCGACGAATTGCTGCTCGAGTTGCTCGAGATCGCGCGCCAGCACGGGCTGATCGTGTTCGCCGACGAGGTCTACGACAAGATCGTCTACGACGGTCTCGAGCACACGGCGATGGGCGCGCTGTCGGAGGACGTGATCACCGTCACGTTCAACAGCCTGTCGAAGAGCTATCGCTCGTGCGGCTACCGCGCGGGCTGGATGGCCGTGTCGGGCCTGGGCGGCGACAACCGCCGGCACGCGAAGGATTACCTCGAGGGGCTCGGCATCCTGTCGTCGATGCGCCTGTGCGCGAACGTGCCCGGGCAGTTCGCGATCCAGACGGCGCTCGGCGGTTACCAGAGCATCAACGAGCTGATCGTTCCGAGCGGGCGCCTGTACAAGCAGCGCGAACTCGCCTACGACATGCTCACGTCGATTCCGGGCGTGACCTGCGTGAAGCCGCAGGCCGCGCTGTACATGTTTCCGCGCCTCGACCCGAAGCTCTACCCGATCCAGAACGACCAGCAGTTCATTCTCGACCTGTTGCTCGAGGAGCGCGTGCTGCTGGTGCAGGGCACGGGTTTCAACTGGGCGACGCCGGACCACTTCCGTGTGGTCTTCCTGCCGAACCTCGACGACTTGACCGATTCGATCAACCGGATCGCACGCTTCCTCGACGGCTACCGCAAGCGCCATTCGGCCTGAGCGGGCAGGACCACATGGCACTCACTCATTCTTACTCATCGATCACACGCAGCATGGAACCGATCAAAGTTGGCCTGTTGGGCTTCGGCACGGTGGGCAGCGGCACCTTCACGGTGCTGCGCCGCAACCAGGAAGAAATCAAGCGACGCGCGGGGCGCGGCATCGAGGTGACGCGCATTGCCGTGCGCAACCCGGCCAAGGCGCAGGCTGCGCTCGGCGCCGCCGGCACCGTTGAGATCACCGACGATTTCAATTCGGTCGTCGACGATCCGTCGATCTCGATCATTGCCGAGATGATCGGCGGCACGGGCATCGCGCGCGAGCTCGTGCTGCGCGCGATCGCGAACGGCAAGCACGTCGTGACGGCGAACAAGGCGCTGCTCGCGGTGCACGGCACCGAGATCTTCGAGGCCGCGCGCGAGCAGGGCGTGATGGTCGCGTTCGAGGCGGCCGTCGCCGGCGGTATCCCGATCATCAAGGCGCTGCGCGAAGGCCTGACCGCGAACCGCATCCAGTACATCGCGGGGATCATCAACGGCACGACCAACTACATTCTGTCGGAAATGCGCGACCGCGGGCTCGACTTCGCGACGGCGCTGAAGGCCGCGCAGGAGCTCGGCTACGCGGAAGCCGATCCGACCTTCGACATCGAAGGCGTCGACGCCGCGCACAAGGCGACGATCATGAGCGCGATCGCGTTCGGCGTGCCGGTGCAGTTCGACCGCGCGTATGTCGAGGGCATCAGCAAGCTCGACGCGACCGACATCCGTTACGCGGAAGAGCTCGGCTACCGGATCAAGCTGCTCGGCATCGCGCGCCGTGCCGAAAACGGCATCGAACTGCGCGTGCATCCGACGCTGATCCCCGAGAAGCGTCTGCTCGCGAACGTCGAAGGTGCGATGAACGCGGTCGTCGTGCACGGCGACGCGGTCGGCACGACGCTGTACTACGGCAAGGGCGCGGGCGCGGAGCCGACCGCGTCGGCCGTGGTCGCGGATCTCGTCGACGTCACGCGCCTGCACACGGCCGACCCCGAGCATCGCGTGCCGCATCTCGCGTTCCAGCCCGACAGCCTGTCGAACACGCCGATTCTGCCGATCGAGGAAATCACGAGCGGCTACTACCTGCGCCTGCGGGTGGCCGACCAGACCGGCGTGCTGGCCGCCATCACGCGCATCCTCGCCGAATCGGGCATCTCGATCGACGCGCTGCTGCAGAAGGAATCGGAGCAGGTCGACGGCGCCAACGGCGAGACCGACATCATCCTGATCACGCACGAGACGATCGAGAAGAACGTCAACGCGGCGATCGCGCAGATCGAAAGCCTCGCGACGGTCGTCTCGAAGGTGACGAAGCTGCGCATGGAAGCGCTGAACTGAGGACGACATGAACTACATCTCCACGCGCGGCGCCGGCATCGGCGAGCGCCACACGTTCTCCGACATCCTGCTCGGCGGTCTCGCGAAGGACGGCGGGCTCTACCTGCCGGCCGAGTACCCGAAGGTTTCCGCCGACGAACTCGCGCGCTGGCGCACGCTGCCGTATGCGGATCTCGCGTTCGAGATCCTGTCGAAGTTCAGCGACGACATTCCGGCCGACGACCTGCGCGCCCTCACGCGCCGCACGTACACGGCCGACGTGTACAGCAACACGCGCCACGGCGAGAACGCGTCCGACATCACGCCGCTGAAGACGCTCGGCACCGAGAACGGTGCGGCGCTGTCGCTGCTCGAACTGTCGAACGGCCCGACGCTCGCGTTCAAGGACATGGCGATGCAGCTGCTCGGCAACCTGTTCGAGTACACGCTCGCGAAGCAGGGCAAGGCGCTGAACATCCTCGGCGCGACGTCGGGCGACACGGGCAGCGCGGCCGAATACGCGATGCGCGGCAAGGTCGGCGTGCGCGTGTTCATGCTGTCGCCGCACAAGAAGATGAGCGCGTTCCAGACGGCGCAGATGTTCAGCCTGCAGGATCCGAACATCTTCAACCTCGCGGTCGAAGGCGTGTTCGACGACTGCCAGGACATCGTGAAGGCCGTGTCGAACGATCACGCGTTCAAGGCACAGCAGAAGATCGGCACGGTCAACTCGATCAACTGGGCGCGCGTCGTCGCGCAGGTCGTGTACTACTTCAAGGGCTACTTCGCGGCGACGCAGTCCAACGACGAGCGCGTGTCGTTCACGGTGCCGTCGGGCAACTTCGGCAACGTGTGCGCAGGCCACATCGCGCGGATGATGGGGCTGCCGATCGCGAAGCTCGTGGTCGCGACCAACGAGAACGACGTGCTCGACGAGTTCTTCCGCACGGGCGCGTATCGCGTGCGCAGCGCCGAGAACACGTATCACACGAGCAGCCCGAGCATGGACATCTCGAAGGCATCGAACTTCGAGCGCTTCGTGTTCGACCTGCTCGGCCGCGATCCGGCGCGCGTGATGCAATTGTTCCGCGACGTCGAGGAGAAGGGCGGCTTCGATCTCGTGGCGAGCGGCGATTTCGCGCGCGTCGCCGAGTTCGGCTTCGTGTCGGGCCGCAGCAGCCACACGGACCGCATCGCGACGATCCGCGACGTGTTCTCGCGCTACAACACGACGATCGATACGCATACGGCCGACGGCGTGAAGGTCGCGCGCGAGCATCTGGACGCGGGCGTGCCGATGGTCGTGCTCGAGACGGCCCAGCCGATCAAGTTCGGCGAGACGATCCGCGAAGCGCTCGATCGCGAACCCGAGCGTCCGGCTGCATTCGACGGGCTCGAGGCGCTGCCGCAGCGCTTCGAGGTCGTGAAGGCCGACGCGCAGCAGGTGAAGGACTTCATCGCCGCGCATACGGGCGAGTGACGCACTCGCCGGGCCGCGGGCCCGGCAGTGCAGCGCGGCCGGAACGCCGATTCGTCGAACGGATCGGGGTTCCGGCCGTTTCCATTTGGTGGCGTACGTGTTCGACACCCGCCGCACCTCGCGCGAAACAAGTGCCAGTACCCCGCGTTCGCGCCGATCACAGTTTCCGCATGTCCGCCATATCGCGCGCCCGCGCGACGGCGTCGCTACAATGACGTATTGAATCCAACGATCCCCGCTTCCATCGATGTCGAACCCGAATCCCGCGGCGCCGCGCGCGCCGATGCTGTCGACCGCCGAGGCGCTCGCCGCGCTGCTCGAAGCCGCGAAGCCGCTGCCCGGTACCGAAACCGTCGCCACGCTCGACGCGCTTGGCCGCGTGCTGGCGGCCGATGTGAGTTCGCCGCTCGACGTGCCGCCGATGCATACGAGCGCGATGGACGGTTATGCGGTGCGCGTCGCCGACCTGTTGCACGGCGCGCGGCGCCTGCCGGTGTCGCAGCGTATTCCGGCCGGCCATCCGGCCGTGCCGCTCGCGGCCGGCACGGCCGCGCGGATCTTCACCGGCGCGACGGTGCCGCCCGGCGCCGACGCGGTCGTGATGCAGGAGCAGGCATCGGCCGAAGGCGACGCGGTCGAGATCCTGCACACGCCGAAGGCCGGTGAATGGATCACCGCGCAGGGCGCGGACATCCGGCAGGGCTCGGTGATCCTGCCGGCCGGCACGCGACTCACGCCGCAGGCGCTCGGTCTTGCCGCGTCGGTCGGCTGCGCGCAGCTGCCGGTCGCGCGGCGGCTTCGCGTCGCGGTGTTCTTCACCGGCGACGAACTGACGATGCCGGGCGAGCCGCTGAAGCCCGGCGCGATCTACAACTCGAACCGCTTCACGCTGCGCGGGCTGCTGGAGCGGCTCGGCTGCCACGTGACCGACTACGGGATCGTGCCCGATTCGCTCGCCACGACGCGCGACACGCTGCGCGAGGCCGCGCGCGATCACGACGTGATCCTGACGAGCGGCGGCGTCTCGGTCGGCGACGAGGATCACGTGAAGCCGGCCGTCGAGGCCGAAGGGCGGCTCGCGTTGTGGCAGATCGCGATGAAACCCGGCAAGCCGCTCGCATTCGGCGCGGTACGCCGCGGCGACGATCGCCCCGCCGCCCATTTCATCGGGCTGCCGGGCAACCCCGTATCGAGCTTCGTCACGTTCCTGCTGTTCGTGCGGCCGTTCCTCTTGCGCCTGTCCGGCGTGCGCGACGTCGCGCCGCGCGCGCTGTCGCTGCGTGCCGACTTTTCGCAAGGTAAGGGCGACCGGCGCAACGAATTCCTGCGCGCGCGCGTCAATGCGGCCGGTGGTCTCGACCTGTTCCCGAACCAGAGCTCGGCGGTGCTGACGTCGACGGTCTGGGGCGACGGCCTGATCGACAATCCGCCGCAGCACGCGATCAGCGCAGGCGAGACCGTGCGTTTCATTCCGTTTTCCGAACTGCTGTCGTAACGCGACGGCTTCCCGACTCATGAAGATTCAACTGAAATTTTTTGCAAGCGTACGAGAGGCACTGGGCGTGGCCGACGAGCAGGCCGACGTGCCGGATGGCGTGACGACCGTCGGCGACGTGCGCGCGTGGCTGCGCGTGCGCGGCGGTGCATGGGCCGAGACGCTCGCCGAAGGGCGCGCGTTGCGCATGGCCTGCAACCACGAGATGACCGATCCCGACACGCGTCTCACCGAGGGCTGCGAGGTCGCGTTCTTTCCGCCGGTGACGGGCGGCTGACGGGCACGCGATGGCAACGATACGAATCCAGGCCAGCGACTTCGATCTGAACGCCGAAGTGACGGCATTACGCGCGCGCAACCCGAAGATCGGCGCGGTCGCGTGCTTCGTCGGCACGGTGCGCGACCTGAACGAAGGCGATTCGGTCGCCGCGATGGAGCTCGAACACTATCCGGGCATGACCGAGAAGGCGCTCGAGAAGATCGCGGCCGAGGCCGGCCGGCGCTGGCCGGGTATCGACGTCGCGATCGTGCATCGCGTCGGCAAGCTCCTTCCGCTCGACCAGATCGTGATGGTCGCGACGGTCGCTGCGCACCGCGGCGACGCGTTCGCGTCGTGCGAGTTCGTGATGGACTATCTGAAGACCGAGGCGCCGTTCTGGAAGAAGGAAACGACGCCGGACGGCGAGCGCTGGGTCGATGCCCGTACGACCGACGATGCCGCGCTCGCGCGCTGGGGCGTCGAATCCGGCAACACGCCGCGCTGAACGCGGCGTCCGCGCGCTGCGGCCATGTGCCGCAGGTGCGCAATCGGTGCGCGACGCGCGTTACGCGTCCGGATCGGCGCTGCGCCCGATGATCTTCGTCGGAAACGGCTCGCCGCGGGCGCGCGACGGCAACGCGTGCGGATCGTCGCTCGTGTCGCGGCGGCGCGGCGCGATCGCGTCGAGCAGGGCCTGCTGCTCGGGCGGAATCCGATAATCCCAGCCGAACCGGCTCAACTGCAGGCTTTGCGCGATCCGCAGCGCGGGTTCCATGAAGCGGATCGCCGCGGGCGGTGCGTAGCGCATCTCGACGGTTTTCAGGAACAGCGACAGCCAGCGGCTGAAATGGGCCGGTTCGATCCCGTCGAGCGGCTGGTGCGCCTGCTGCACGTTGCCGCGATAGCCCTTGGTGCCGAGCACGAGGCTCGACCAGAACGTGACCATCTTCGGCAGATGGTCGTCCCAGCGGCCGGCCAGCTTCGCGTCGAACACGGGCCCGAGCAGCGGATCGGCGCGCACGCGGTCGTAGAACGCGTAGACGAGCGCGCGGATGTTGTCTTCGGTCGGCTCGGCATCGCGAGGGCGGGCCGGGGCGGGATCGGGCAAGGCGGGGATGACGGTCATGGCTAAAAGGGCCGGGAGAGCTGGGCAACGTCAACGCGGTGGCGCGGGAAACGGACAGGACGCCGGCCGGATTTTGACGCAAAATAGCGTCCAACACCCCCTGAAAAACGTGCAGATGTCACGCATCTTATATGTGCGCGCGCCATCCCGGCAACCCGGGCTGCGAAACAGGGCCGTCGGTCGGCCCCGCGCATCCCGATCGGCCCGGTTCACGTGACCGGGGCATGATCGATCTTTTCCGTATTCGCCCATGAGACTCACCGACTACACCGACTATTCGCTGCGCGTGATGCTGTACCTTGCCGTGCGTGGCGAGGGGCTCGCGACGATCCAGGAGATCTCGGATGCCTACGGCATCTCGAAGAACCATCTGATGAAAGTCGTGCAGCAGCTCGGCGAATTGGGATGGGTCGACACGGTTCGCGGCCGCAATGGCGGGCTGCGGCTCTTCCCGGAATCGCTGCAGCTGACGGTCGGCCAGGTCGTGCGCGCGACCGAGAGCGACTTCGCGCTGGTCGGCTGCTTTTCGACCGACGACGGCGAGTCGCGCGGTTGCGTGATCGAGCCGCAGTGCCGCCTGAAGGGCGTGCTGGTGGCCGCACGCGATGCGTTCTTCGCCGAACTCGACCGTCACACGCTCGGCGAGCTGGTCGAAGATGCGTCGCCGCTCGTGGCGTTGCTCGGCATCCGTCCATTCGCGCTCGTGCGTGCCGAGCCGGCACCGGACGAAGCGGCTGCGGCCGTCGAGCCGCCGTCGACGACCGGCTGACGCGCGGGCACCGCGTCCCGCGATCCGGCCGTGGCCTGCTCCCGGGCCGCTTCACGGATATCCAGCAATTTTTGCGCTGAATCAACCCGAATTTCGCTTGAAAGCCGCATAACCATCCTCATCTTGGTGTTAATCGAAAATTGGAGGTCTCGACTAAATGAGAATCGACAAGCTCACCACCAAGTTCCAGGAAGCACTCTCGGACGCGCAAAGCCTCGCGGCAGGCCGCGACAATCAATACATCGAACCCGTTCACGTACTGGCGGCGCTGGTCGCGCAGCAGGACGGTTCCGCCCGCTCGCTGATGTCGCGCGCGGGTGTTCACATCCAGGCGCTGCAAGGCGCGCTGAACGAAGCCATCTCGCGCCTGCCGCAAGTGACGGGCACGGGCGGCGACATCCAGATCGGGCGCGAGCTGGCCGGGCTGCTGAACCAGGCCGACAAGGAAGCGCAGAAGCTCAACGACACGTTCATCGCGAGCGAGATGTTCCTGCTCGCGGTCTCCGACGACAAGGGCGAAGCCGGCAAGCTCGCGCGTCAGCACGGCCTCACGCGCAAGTCGCTCGAAGCCGCGATCGCCGCGGTGCGCGGCGGCTCGCAGGTGCATAGCCAGGACGCGGAAAGCCAGCGCGAGGCGCTCAAGAAATACACGGTCGACCTGACCGAGCGTGCCCGTGCGGGCAAGCTCGATCCGGTGATCGGCCGCGACGACGAAATCCGCCGCTCGATCCAGATCCTGCAGCGCCGCACGAAGAACAACCCGGTGTTGATCGGCGAGCCGGGCGTCGGCAAGACCGCGATCGTCGAAGGGCTCGCACAACGGATCGTCAACGGCGAAGTGCCCGAGACGCTGAAGGGCAAGCGCGTGCTGTCGCTCGACATGGCCGCGCTGCTCGCGGGCGCGAAGTACCGCGGCGAATTCGAGGAGCGCCTGAAGGCCGTGCTCAGCGACATCGCGAAGGACGAAGGCCAGACGATCGTCTTCATCGACGAAATCCACACGATGGTCGGCGCGGGCAAGGCCGAAGGCGCGATGGATGCGGGCAACATGCTGAAGCCGGCGCTGTCGCGCGGCGAGCTGCACTGCATCGGCGCGACCACGCTCGACGAATACCGCAAGTACATCGAGAAGGATGCCGCGCTCGAGCGCCGCTTCCAGAAGGTGCTGGTCGACGAGCCGAGCGTCGAGGCGACGATCGCGATTCTGCGCGGGCTGCAGGAGAAGTACGAACTGCACCACGGCGTCGACATCACCGACCCGGCGATCGTCGCCGCGGCCGAGCTGTCGCACCGCTACATCACCGACCGTTTCCTGCCCGACAAGGCGATCGACCTGATCGACGAAGCCGCTTCGAAGATCAAGATGGAAATCGATTCGAAGCCCGAAGAGATGGACAAGCTCGACCGCCGGCTGATCCAGCTGAAGATCGAGCGCGAAGCCGTGAAGAAGGAGCCGGACGAAGCGTCGCAGAAGCGCCTGCAGCTGATCGAGGAAGAGATCGACCGCCTCGGCCGCGAATACGCGGACCTCGAGGAGATCTGGACCGTCGAGAAGGCCGCGGTGCAAGGCAGCGCGCAGTTGAAGGAAGAGATCGAGAAGGTGCGCGCGGACATCGCGCGGCTGCAGCGTGACGGCAAGCTGGAGAAGGTCGCCGAACTGCAGTACGGCAAGTTGCCGCAGCTCGAGGCGCAACTGAAGCAGGTCACGCAGGCCGAAGAGAAGGAGCAGCACAACCCGACGCGTCCGCGCCTGCTGCGCACGCAGGTCGGCGCCGAGGAAATCGCGGAAGTCGTGTCGCGTTCGACGGGGATTCCCGTGTCGCGGATGATGCAGGGCGAACGCGAGAAGCTGCTGCACATCGAGGAAAAGCTGCACGAGCGCGTGGTCGGCCAGCACGAGGCGATCGGCGCGGTGGCCGACGCGATCCGCCGTTCGCGCGCGGGTCTTGCCGATCCGAACCGTCCGTACGGCTCGTTCCTGTTCCTCGGCCCGACGGGTGTCGGCAAGACCGAGCTGTGCAAGGCGCTGGCGTCGTTCCTGTTCGATTCGGAAGAGCACCTGATCCGCATCGACATGAGCGAATTCATGGAGAAGCACAGCGTCGCGCGGCTGATCGGCGCGCCGCCGGGCTATGTCGGCTACGAGGAAGGCGGTTACCTGACGGAAGCCGTGCGCCGCAAGCCGTACAGCGTGATCCTGCTCGACGAGATCGAGAAGGCCCATCCGGACGTGTTCAACGTGCTGCTGCAGGTGCTCGACGACGGCCGCATGACGGACGGGCAGGGGCGCACGGTCGACTTCAAGAACACGGTGATCGTGATGACGTCGAACCTCGGCTCGCAGGTGATCCAGGCGATGACGGGTGCGCCGCAGGACGAGATCAAGGACGCCGTGTGGCTCGAGGTGAAGCAGCATTTCCGCCCCGAGTTCCTGAACCGGATCGACGACGTCGTCGTGTTCCATGCGCTCGACCGCAGCAACATCGAGTCGATCGCGAAGATCCAGCTGGCGCGCCTGCACGAGCGGCTCGCGAAGCTCGACATGGCGCTCGACGTGTCGGAAGCGGCGCTCGAGCAGATCGCGAAGGTCGGCTACGATCCGCTGTTTGGCGCGCGGCCGCTGAAGCGCGCGATCCAGCAGGAGATCGAGAACCCGGTCGCGAAGCTCATCCTCGCGGGCCGCTTCGGTCCGAAGGACGTGATTCCGGTCGACGTCAACGACGGCAAGTTCGTGTTCGACCGCGTCGTTCACTGATCGCCTGCCATCGGCCGCCCGCCCGGTTCGCGCCGGGCGCGCAAAAACAAACACCCCGCCTCGGCGGGGTGTTTGCTTATGGGGCGGCTGAAGCGGCCGCTGCGCGGCGCGCCTGGCCCTTTAGCCCTGCTTGTTGCCGCCGAACATGCCGGCGAGCTGCGACAGCGAGCCGAGCACGTTCGACGGGTCGACCTGCGCCTGGCCGTCGGCCGGCACCGCGCCGTCCGGCGTCGCATGGTTCACGACGTGCGGCAGCACCTGCGCGAGGACGGTCGATGCCATCGACGGATCGACGCCGAACTTGCTCGCCAGCGCGCCGATCGCGTCGGAGCCGAGCACGTTCTGCAGCGCGTCGGGCGAGATCGGCTGGTTCTGGCCGTTGCCGACCCACGAGCCGATGATGTCGCCGGCGCCGCCTGCCTTGAACTTCTCGATCAGGCCGTTCAGGCCGCCCGGCTGGTTGTTGATGAATTCGAGCGCGGTGGTGATCAGCGCGCTTTGCGAGTTGCCGCCTGCCTGGCCGCCGATCAGACCGCCAACGATGTCGAGGAGACCCATGGTTCTTCACCTTCACTGAGAAGGGCGCCGTGACGACGGCGCCCGTTGAACGAATACCGCGCGCACGCCGTCGCGCGCGCGGCGCACATCAGGCGCCCGACGCCGCGGCGGCGGAGGCTGCCTTGTCCTGCTTGCTCTTCTTCTTCGAACCCTTCGCCGCCTTCGCGGACGATGCCGCGGCTGGTGCGCTTGCACCCGCTTCCGCGGACGCCGACGCGGCAGCCGCCGCCTTTTCCTTCTTCGACATACGCTTGCTCTTCGCCGGCTTCGTTGCCGCGTCCGGTGCGCTGGCAGCCGGGGCCGGTGCCGTCGTCGTAGCGGCCGTCGTGGTCGTGGACGTCGACGCGGTGCCTGCCGACGTCGTCGCCGGCGTGGTGGCCGGTGCCGTCGCGGCCGGCTTCGACAGCTTCACACCCTTCGGCGGCGTCGCCGAGCCGCCGATCGTCAGGCCATTTTCCTCGAGATGCCCGACCGATTTCGTGCCGAGGCCCTTCACGCGGTTCGCCAGATCGTCGGCGTCCTTGAACGGGCCGTTCTTGGTGCGTTCGTCGATGATCGCCTTGGACTTCACCGGCCCGAGACCCTTCACGGATTCGAGCGTGGCCTGGTCGGCCGTGTTGACTTCGACGGCCGCGGCAAGGCCGGCGGCAAGCGACAGCGATAGCGCGACGAACAGCATCAGCAGCTTTTTCAGCATGGCAAAGGCTCCCTGGTTCTGACGGATGAATGGCTGTTGCAACGGACGGCGGGGCGAGACCCGGCGAAGTGTCGCCGTTAAGCATAGGACAAATGCGTGCCCTTTTTAAGACAGGCTGACCGAATCTTGCTGAAGGCTTGCGTTGCTGTAAAGACCGAAAGCCACGCCGGGCGGCGATTTTGACCATTCTTTACGGTGTCGCGGGGCGTGGTTTTGTTCCTGGCATGTCGAGAACCGTCTCGAAACGTTCTGCCCCCGATCCGCTGACGATCGGGCATTCGCCGAGCTGCGCGGCGATGTCGGCCGGCAGGTCGTGCCGCGTCAGGCCTCGGCCGCGACGTGCACGCGACTCACGCGGCGCAGGTAGAACACGAGCCCGGCGCCCGCGAGCATCAGGCTGATCGTGTTCGCGAACCAGAAGCCACGCGCGCCCGTCAGCCACGCGGGGGCGATGCCGCCCACGTCGAAGCCGAGCACGTAGCCGCCGCTGAGCCCGACGCCCCACAGCGCGACCGCATAGATCACGGTCGGCACGATCGCCACCTTGTACGCGCGCAGCACGAAGGCCGACGTGACCTGCAGCGCATCGAAGCAGTGGTAGCACGCGACGATCGCGACCAGCGGCATCGCGGCCGCGGCGACGGCCGGGTTCGGCGTATAGCCGCTGACGATCAGCGGGCGCAGCGTGAACACGAGCACGCCGTAGGTGGCGGCGACGCCGCACGCGAACATCACGCTGTGCCGGCCGAGCAAGCGTGCTTCTTCGGGGCGTCCGGCGCCGAGCGCGCGCGCGACCAGCGTCGAGGCCGCCACGCCGATCGACAGCGGCGTCATGTACAGCACCGCGCCGATGTTGCCGGCGATCTGGTGGCCGGCAAGCGTCGTCGTGCCGAACTGCGCGATGAACAGCGCCATGCACGTGTACGACGTGACCTCGATCAGGTACGACAGGCCCATCGGCACGCCGAGTTTCAGGATCGCTTTCTGGCGTTCCCAGACGGGCCAGCAGAAGCGCGAGAAGATCGCGAGCGGCGCGAACACGTCGAGTTTCGCGAGCAGCGTGTAGCCGATCAGCGCGAGCGCCCAGTTGATCAGCGTACTGGCGAGCCCGCAGCCGGGGCCGCCGAGCGCCGGCACGCCGAACCCGCCGAAGATGAACCACACGTTGAGCGGAAACTTGAGCAGCAGCGCGCCGATCTGCAGGATCATCGCGAGGCGCGGTTTACCGGCCGCGTTGGTCAGCGCGTTGTAGATGCGGAATACGAGGCTGGCGGGCAGCCCGTAGGACAGGATGCGCAGGTAGTCGACGGTGCGGTCGTGCAGCGCGGCGGGCGTGTGCGCGAGGTGCAGCAGCGGCTCGGGAAAATGCAGCAGCAGGAAGCCGGGCACCGCGAGCAGCAGCGCGAGCCACAACGCCTGGCGCACTTCCTCGCCGATCTCGGCATAGCGCCGCGCGCCATACAGTTGCCCGGTGATCGGCTGCAGCGCGGACAGGATGCCCGTCAGGCCGATATAGATCGACACGTAGATCGACGAGCCGAGCCCGAGCGCGGCCAGATCGGTGGCCGAGTAGCGGCCGACCATCGCGGTGTCGATCACGCCGAACGCGATGATCGCGAGCTGGCCCACCAGCACCGGCCACGCGAGACCGACGATTCGGCGGATGTCGCCGAGCATCGTCAATCGGCCGCCTGGCGGCGCGGCGGACGCCGCTTGACGGGTGTCTTCGGCCGTTCGATGCGCTCGTACAGGCGGAAGCGTTCGTCACGGTCGGCGACGCGGCGGCCTTCCCACACGAGACGCCACACGTATTGCGACATCGCGCTCGGCTCGCCGAAGTCTGAGCGGTCCTGGCGCAGGATCACGTCGCAGTCGCCGGAGAAATCGAAATGCATGTTGCCGAAATACGCGAAGGTCGCGATCTGCGCATCGCCGAGCCGCACCGGCGAGATGCACTCGTAGTCGGACGGCAGGTGCACCGCGATCTGCTGCGCGACGTCGCGATAGGTCCGGCCGTAGTTGACGATCGGCAGCCACAGCGTCATCAGCAGCACCCACATCAGCGTGGTGCCCGCACCCGACAGCACGACGCTGCGCCACAGCACCTTCGGCTGCCGCGAGATGCGCCAGCGCACGAGCACGCACCAGCACACCGTGACGCTCACCGCGCAGATGAACGACAGGATCTTGAAATGCGGCTCGTAGCCGGGCACGAGACGCGCGAGGTTGCGCGCGAGCGGATGCGGGAAGCCCGTGAGCGACGCGAGCCACACGAGCCATACGAAGGTGCCGAGGATCGTAAAGCTCAGCACCGCGAACCAGTCGAACGCGTTGATCGCGCCGCGCTTGAGGGTCGGCAGCGCAAACGTCGCGAGTACCGCGAGCGGCGGCAGCAGCAGCATGTACATGCGGTTCGACTGCTGGCTTTGCAGGATCACGAGCGCGACGAGCGGCACGGCGACCGACAGCGGAATCGCGATGTGCGCGCGGCGGCGCATGCCGGCCCAGCTCCACCACGCCCAGATCGCGAGCGGCCACGCGGGCCACGTGAACAGCGGCAGGTTTTTCGCGGCATAAGCGAGCACGGCGGTCGGCGGGCCCGAAAAGCGCATCAGGCTGCCGTGGACCCACTGGTTGAAGAACCATGCGGCGTCGTCGGGCGCCGCGACGAACGCGGCAAGCGGCCACAGCGCGAAGATCGCGGCCGCGAGCGGCACGCCGACCAGCGGCAGGCGCAGGTTGCGCATCTCGGGCGTGACGAGCCACAACGCGGCCGTGCCGGCGAGCAGCGCGACGACCAGCACGGGATTGCCGGACAGCGCGACGAGGCCGATCGCGAGGCCCCACCACAGCGCGCCCTGCATCGGCTTGTCGATGCCGCGCACGATCCCGTAGACGAGCATCGCGATCCACGCGAACTGCGCGACCTGCGGCGTCGTTTCGTGTCCGCGTTCCGCGAGGCCGAAGCAGGCGACGAGGACCAGCAGCGCGCCGTCGGCCAGCGTGCGGCCGTAGTCGCGCGGCTCGGGCTCGCCGCCGAATGCATACTTGAACGGCTGGACCTCGGCGCGCCGGCCGAGCAGGTAGGCCGCGTACCAGACGAACGCGCACGCGACGCAGAACAGCACGCCCGTATCGACGCGCGACGCGTTGCTCGCATCGACCCACGGGCCGAGGCCGCGGATCGACAGCGCGCCGAGCCAGTAGCCGAGCGGCCCGTCGGTCGTGATGAACTTGCCGACGAGGTTCGGCAGCAGCCAGTCGTGCCAGCCGCCCTTGGCCATCGTCCACATCACGCCGAAGCCCGCCGCGTCCTCGTTCTTCCACGGGTCGCGGCCGAACAGGCCGAACGCTGCGTAGACGAAGCAGAGGGTGAGCAGCAGCCAGCGCGGCAGCGCACGCGTGGCGGAGGCGGTGAGACGGACGACAGGCTTCATGCAGATGAGCGATTTGTTATGGGCAGGCGGCCGGCGCGATCGCGCACGGCCGAGCCGGTTTCGAGCATCCGGCATTGTAGACGCGCCGGCTGTTGCGCGTCAGGTCGATGCCCCGGGCGCCGGCCGGCGGTTTCCGGGCGAGCAGAGACAAAAAAGGGCAGCCTGGGCTGCCCTTTTGTGCGATACCGGTGCGTTGCAACCACCGGATGCGGTGCGAAGCTTACTTCGCCTTGCCGCTGGCGCGAACGCCGAACTTGTTCTTGAACTTCTCGACACGGCCTGCCGTGTCCATGATCTTTTGCTGACCCGTGTAGAACGAGTGCGATTCCGACGACACTTCGATCTTGGCGAGCGGGTAGGTCTTGCCGTCGAGTTCGATGTTTTCGCGCGTCTGGATCGTCGAGCGCGTGATGAACTTGAAGCCGTTCGACATGTCTTGGAAGACGACTTCGCGGTAATTCGGGTGGATGCCTTCTTTCATGGTCTTTCCTTGGTGAGAGCGGTAGCCAACCCGCCGCTTGCCGTGCCGGATCACGTGAATTACGCGTTCCAGCCGACGCCAAGCCCGGCGCGAGCCACTTGCCTAAGGTCGAAAAACGGCGATTATGCCAGAAAATCAGATGGTTGACGAATAATTTTCACGGTGCGTCGAGCGCGCCGGTGCCGGCCGGATCCTGCCGATAGTAGCGGGCGAGCAACCGGTACAGTTCCGGAAATTCGGACTCGAACGCGCTCGGCCGCACGAACAGCGCTTCGCTGCACACCGCGAAGAATTCCGACGGGTGGTCGGCCGCATACGGATCGATCAGCGACTCCCGCTCGAAGCGCGCCCACGCGCGGTCCGGCACCGCGTCGACGCGCGCGCAGAACTGATCGTACGCATGCTCGAACACGTCGGCCCACGCCTGCGCGTCGAGATGCGGCGCGTGCCAGCGGCGAAAGAGGGGCGGATAGCCATCGGCCGCGCCGTTGACCATGTCGATCTTGTGCGCGAACTCGTGGATCACGACGTTGTACGCGTCATGGCCGTCCGTCATCTGCGCGTCTTCCCACGACAGGATCACGGGGCCGCCTTCCCAGGCCTCGCCGCTCGCATCCTGTTCGACTTCGTGGACCACCCCGTCTTCGTCCTGCACGGTCTTGCGGATCAGGAATTCGCCCGGATACACGACGACGCCGACCCAGCCGTCGTACAGCGACAGGTCGAGATTCAGCACCGGCAGGCAGGCCTGCGCCGCGATCGCGACGATCATCGCGTCGGTCAGTTCGAGCCCGTGCGCGGTCGAAAACGATTTCTTCGCGACGAACAGGCTCGTCAGCTCGCGCAGCCGGCCGAGCGCGTCGGGCGGCAGCGTGGCGAGGAACGGCAGGCGCTCGACGGTGTCGTGCCACAGCGCGTCCGAGATCGGGTGGCTGCGCAGCGCGCGGTCGCGGCGGCGGTCGTCGAACCAGCGGGTCAGTTTCGAGAGCATGGAGGCGGCTCGCGGAAATCCAAACTCTGTCTTTTAACTCAATCGATCTCTTTTTGCCATGCTGCGAAGAGACCGCCGACGAGCGCCACGCCCGCCAGGAAGTAAAAGCCGTCGAGCGACGCCAGGAACGACGCCTGTTGCGCGACCATGCGGGCGATGGCGGCAATCGCGAGGCCGTGCGCCTCGTTCAGCGCGTGGCCGGCCGCCGCATAGCTGCGCGTCAGCGTGTCGACGGTCTGCTGGAACAGCGGGTCGAATACGTTCGCGCGCTCGACCAGCCGCGTCTGGTGCACAGCCACGCGATGCTGCTCGACGATGATCACCGACGACGTCGCGAACGAGATCGTCAGTTGCCGCACGATGTTCTTCAGCCGGTAGCCGTGCGTGTATTCGTCGATCGCGAAGATCCGGAACGTCAGGTTGGCCACCGGCAGCACGATGAAGAGCAGCAGCAGGCCGCGCAGCAGCAGCGGGACGATCAGCGCGGCTTCGCCGACCTGCGGCGTCATCCGCGTCATCCACAGCGCGGCCGTGACCGCGATCGCGAACCCCGGCACGACGAACCACTTCTTGTGCGTGACGAATTTCGCGTAGCGCAGGTACGCGAACAGCGCCGTGGCCGAAATCAGCGACATCGTGCCCACCAGCCGCCCGGCGTTCTCGACCGGATAACCGAGCCCGCCTTCGAGAAACCGCGATGTCAGATAACTGAAACCCGTCGTCTCGTAGTAATAGAACATGTAGAGCAGCAGCCCGACCTGGAACGTCCGCTCGCGGAACGCATGCAGCCGCACGAGCGGCGTCGGGTGATGCCATTGGTGATACGCGAACCATGCGAGCGCGCCGAGCCCCGCGATCGTCAGCAGGATCAGCATCGGCGAGCCGCTGTAGAGCTGGTAATGCACCTGCTGCAGCACGATCTGCAGCGCACCTTGCGCGAGCGCGAACACGACATACGGCCAGAAGTGTCCGGAGCCGCGTTCGTCGTCGGGGGTTCTGCCCGAATCGGGCAGCGTGAGCAGCGCGAGGATCGCGAACGCGATGCCCGCCGGCGCGGTGCACGCGAACAGCGCGCGCCACGTCGAATGCGCGACGAGCAGCCCGCCGACGATCGGCGCGAGCGCGCTGCCGAGCAGGATCATGATCAGGAACGCGCGCGTCGCGGGCGGCCGTTCCTGCGGCTTGAAACTGATCTGGATCAGGATCCGGCATGCGCCCATCATCGGGCCGATGAAATACCCCTGGAAACCACGCGCGAACGCGAGTTCGAGCGACGTATCGGCGAGCGCGGCCGCGATCGCGCCGCACGAGAACATCAGCATGCAGCCGGCGACGTAACGACGATGCCCGAGCCGGTCGACCCACCATTGCTGCTGCAGGATGCCGAGCACGGCCGTGACCGCGTACGCGCTCGACGACCACACGAGTTCGTCGGGCGACGCGTTGATGCCGCCCGCGATGTAGCTCGCGAAGAACGAGAAGACCGCGTTGTCGAAGTAGTCGATGCCGGTGACGAGCGCGAGCGCCCACGGGAACAGGTCCGCGCGCAGGTTCGCGCGGCTCCACAGCGGCGGGCGACCGGGCAACGCGCTCATTCGCGATCCTTGCGCGCGCGCCGCGTTCCGGCTTCGGCCTGCCGTTGTGCGATCAGCGCATCGGGGTTTTCGCCGGCGAGGCGCCGCTCGACGTAGTCGATGTCGTGCTGCAGCTCCTTGCGCAGCGCGACGGCTTCCTTCAGTTCGCGCTGGACGGCCGCGATCCGCCGGTCGAGCGTGCCGATCTGCTCCGCGAGGCCGGTGCGGATGTCGCGCAGCGACGCGTCCGAGTAGCGGCGTCGTCCGTCGCCGGTTTCCTCCAGCGGACGCTTCAGCATTTCGGTGATGCCGTGCAGCGAGAAGCCGAGCGCGCGCAGCCGCAGGATGCGCGCGAAGCGCTCGAGATCGGCTTCGTCGTAGAGGCGGTAGCGGCCTTCGCTGCGCGACGGCGTGACGAGCCCGCGCTCTTCGTAATACTTCAGCGTGCGCGGCGTGACGCCGAGCCGCGACGCGGCGTCGCTCACGGTCAGCAGCGGGGTGGAGGCGTCGTTCGGCATCGGGAGGCGGGGGATTTGGTCGGGGCGATGACGCGATTATAGATCAACCTGTACGTTCACGTTCAGGTTGGGATCGAAAAACGGCCGCCGGCAAGATGCGCGGGCGGCCGTTCGTTGCGGAGCGGGGGCGATCAGCCGCCGCGGCGCATCAGGTCGAAGAACTCGGAGTTGCTCTTCGTCTGGCGGATCTTGTCGAGCAGGAATTCCATTGCCTCGACTTCATCCATGTCGTGAATGAACTTGCGCAGCACCCAGATCTTTTGAAGGATCTCGGGCTTGATCAGCATTTCCTCGCGACGCGTGCCCGACTTGTTCAGGTTGATCGACGGATACACGCGCTTTTCGGCGAGACGGCGCTCGAGGTGCACTTCCATGTTGCCGGTGCCCTTGAACTCTTCGTAGATCACGTCGTCCATGCGGCTGCCGGTTTCGATCAGCGCGGTGCCGATGATCGTCAGCGAACCGCCTTCCTCGATGTTGCGCGCCGCGCCGAAGAAGCGCTTCGGACGCTGCAGTGCATTCGCGTCGACACCACCCGTCAGCACCTTGCCCGAAGCCGGGATCACGGTGTTGTAAGCGCGTGCGAGACGCGTGATCGAGTCGAGCAGGATCACGACGTCGTGCTTCATTTCGACGAGGCGCTTGGCCTTCTCGATCACCATTTCGGCGACCTGGACGTGGCGCGTGGCCGGTTCGTCGAACGTCGATGCGATCACTTCGCCGGCGACCGAGCGCTGCATTTCGGTCACTTCTTCAGGACGCTCGTCGATCAGCAGCACGAACAGGATCACGTCCGGGTGGTTCTGCTTGATCGCGTGTGCGATGTGCTGGAGCATCACGGTCTTGCCCGACTTCGGCGACGCGACGAGCAGGCCGCGCTGGCCCTTGCCGATCGGCGCGATCATGTCGATGATGCGGCCCGTGACGTTCTCTTCGCCGCGCATTTCGCGTTCAAGCGACAGCGGCTTGTTCGGGTGCAGCGGCGTGAGGTTCTCGAACATGATCTTGTGTTTCGAGGCCTCGGGCGGCTGCCCGTTGACTTTGTCGACCTTCACCAGCGCGAAGTAGCGCTCGCCGTCCTTCGGCGTGCGGACTTCACCTTCGATGGTGTCGCCGGTGTGCAGGTTGAAGCGGCGGATCTGCGACGGGCTGATATAGATGTCGTCGGTGCTCGCGAGGTACGACATTTCCGGCGAGCGGAGGAAGCCGAAGCCGTCCGGCAGCACTTCGAGCGTACCGTCGCCGAAGATCGTCTCTCCCGTCTTGGCGCGCTTTTTGAGAATGGCGAACATCAACTCCTGCTTGCGCAGGCGGTTCGCGTTTTCGATCTCGAGGCCATTGGCCATTTCGATCAGTTCGGAGACGTGCAGAGACTTGAGCTCGGATAAATGCATACGGAGAACCCGCCAGGGAGGAGAAGCGACGAAAGAAATAAAGGGAGGAGGGCGAGCGGAAGCGCTCAGAGACTTAAATGCGTCTTGTAGACGTTTTTTAATTCTAGCATAGGCCGATTCGCGCTTGAGCGGCCGATCGGCGGCTTGACGACGGACGTGTTGCCGGCTGACAACACGTCCGCGGAACTGCCGGTATTACAGGTGGCTGTCCAGGAATGCGGTGAGCTGCGACTTCGACAGCGCGCCGACCTTCTGCGCGGCGGCCGCGCCGTTCTTGAACAGGATCAGCGTCGGGATGCCGCGCACGCCGAACTTCGCGGGCGTCGCCTGGTTGTCGTCGACGTTGATCTTCGCGATCTGCAGCTTGTCGCCGTAGTCCTTCGCGACTTCGTCGAGGATCGGGGCGATCATCTTGCACGGGCCGCACCATTCGGCCCAGAAATCGACGAGCACGGGCTTGTCGGACTTGACGACGTCCTGTTCGAACGATGCGTCGCTGATGTGTTTGATCTGTTCGCTCATTGGGTCAATACCTCTTACGGTTCGGGGACTGCCTGCTTGCGCGTTGCGGCGTACCGGCCTCCGTAGGCTGCCGGCCGCCGTGGCAGGTAGCTCCGCTCTCCGGACGGGAGGCGTAAGCGCTGCATGCCGCGGCTCGCGGGTCGTTCGGGCGTCATATTAGCCTAAATTGCTATCTGCTGCGGGCGGCGATAGTAGCCGCTACGCGAGTAGGGGTACGACGCGACGTTCGACCGTTGTGTCCTGCAGGTGGAGGCCGGCTCGCGAATTACAAGGGGGACGGGCATGCATGCGATTCGCGCGGCCGGACGCGCGCCGGTTTTGTCCGGCCTTTCGCATTGATGCGAACAAACGGTCGCATTCATCCGGAAGCGGTGATAGAATATGCCGTGACGGGCCTCCTCGCATGGTGGGGCGGTGAACCTGGTCAGGTCGGGAACGAAGCAGCCACAATCGTTTTCCGCCAGTGCCGAGGGTCGGGCTCGTCACCTTCCTTCTCGCCCCGTTCGCCGGGCGATTTTCATTTCTGCGCCACACTCCGTTTTACCTGCACTTTGCCCGACTTCCGCACTGTTTCGCGTGTCGGCGCGACGCAACGTTACTGATACAATTTCCCGATGACCTATCAAGTTCTCGCACGCAAGTGGCGTCCGAAGGATTTCGCTTCGCTCGTCGGCCAGGAGCACGTTGTCAGGGCGCTCACGCACGCGCTCGACGGCGGGCGTCTCCATCACGCCTATCTGTTTACCGGAACCCGCGGTGTCGGCAAGACGACGCTGTCGCGGATCTTCGCGAAGGCACTCAATTGTGAAACCGGCGTCACGTCGCAGCCGTGCGGCGTGTGCCGTGCCTGTCGCGAGATCGACGAGGGCCGTTTCGTCGATTACGTCGAAATGGACGCGGCGAGCAACCGCGGCGTCGACGAGATGGCCGCGCTGCTTGAGCGCGCGGTGTACGCGCCCGTCGATGCGCGCTTCAAGGTCTACATGATCGACGAAGTGCACATGCTGACGAATCACGCGTTCAACGCGATGCTGAAGACGCTCGAAGAGCCGCCGCCGCACGTCAAGTTCATCCTCGCGACGACCGATCCGCAGAAAATTCCCGTCACCGTGCTGTCGCGCTGCCTCCAGTTCAACCTGAAGCAGATGCCGGCCGGGCACATCGTGTCGCATCTCGAACGGATCCTCGGCGAAGAGCAGATCAGTTTCGAGCAGCAGGCGCTGCGACTGCTCGCACGCGCCGCGCAAGGCAGCATGCGCGATGCGCTGTCCCTCACCGACCAGGCGATCGCCTATTCGGCGAACGAGGTGACCGAGTCGGCCGTGTCGGGCATGCTCGGCGCGCTCGACCAGACTTACATGGTGCGCCTGCTCGACGCGCTCGCGGCCGGCAGCGGCCCGGAAATCCTCGCGATTGCCGACGAGATGTCGCTGCGCAGCCTGTCGTTCTCGACCGCGCTGCAGGATCTCGCGAGCCTGCTGCACCGGATCGCCTGGGCGCAGTTCGCGCCGGGCTCGGTGCTCGACGAATGGCCGGAAGCGACTGACTTGCGCCGCTTCGCGGAGACGCTGAGCCCCGAACAGGTTCAGCTGTTCTATCAGATCGCGACGGTCGGACGCGCGGAACTCGGCCTTGCGCCGGACGAGTACGCCGGTTTCACGATGACGCTGTTGCGGATGCTCGCATTCGAGCCGGCCGTGGCCGCCGGCAGTGCACCGGGCGGCCAGCCGTCCGTGCCGCGTGCCGTGCCGGGCCCGCGCGCTGCCGCATCGGCCGCTGCAGCGAAGCCGGTATCGGTCGCACCCGCTGAAGCAGTGCGCGCGCAGGCTGCCGCACCGGCTGCACCCGCTGCGCCGGTTGCGCGTTCAGCACCGGCACCGGCGCTGTCCGGCGATCCAGCAGGCCAGCCGGCCGTGAAGCCGGCTGCCGTCCAGGCGTCCGCGCCGGCCGCGGTTGAAGCGCAGGTTATCGAAACGCCGCAGCCGGAAGCGGATGCGGTGCCGCAAGCGGCGCCGGCCAGCGATACGCCGCCACCCGCCCGCAAGGAATCCGAGCCGCCTGCCGCTGCTGCCGTTGCCGTTGCGCAGCGAAACGACGAACCGGCTGCGCCTGCCGCACCGGCGCCGCGCGCCGTGCCGGCCGAGCCGGCTGCGCGTCCGGCTGCACGCGCAGGCGGTGCTGCCGCCGCGCTCGACGTGTTGCGCAATGCAGGGATGCGCGTGTCGTCCGACCGCGGTCGCGCAGGCGCTGCGCCCAAGCCGGCGGCCCAGCCGGCCGCCGAGAAGCCGGCTGCGCCGCGTCCTGCCGTCCAGGTGCCGACGCCGCGCGCTGCCGCCCGTGCGCCGCAGGCGGCCGATTCGCGCCAGGCCTCGCCGCCGTGGGAAGACATCCCGCCGGACGACTACGTGCCGCTCAGCGCCGACGAGATGTTCGGCGGCCCGCCCGACGATGGTTTCGTACCGGTGTTCGACAGCGGTCCCGACGACGTGCGCGTGACGCCGAATCCGGTGGAGGCTCGTCCGTCAGCACCGGTCGACACGCGACCGTTACCGCCCGCGATCGCGCTGGATCCGGTCGGCTTCGACGGCGACTGGCCGGCGCTGGCCGCACGGCTGCCGCTCAAGGGCGTCGCGTACCAGCTCGCGTTCAACAGCGAACTGACTGCCGTCGATGCGACGACGTTGAAACTTTCCGTGCCGGTGCCGCAGTATGCAGAGGCCGCACAGGTGGCGAAGCTGAAGGCCGCACTGGCCGATGCGCTCGGCAAGCCGGTCGAGGTGGTCGTCGAGGTCGGGCCCGCACGGCGCACCGCGGCGGCGCTCGACGCGGCCGCGCGCGCGGCACGCCAGCGCGAGGCCGAGCAGGAGATTCACGGCGATCCGTTCGTCCAGCAGCTCGTGCGCGACTTCGGTGCGCGCGTCGTCGAGGGTTCGGTGCGTCCGCTCGCCGATTCGGCGTCGGACGGCGCGCCGCCGACGCTGCATTGAACTGACCGCGCCCCGACAGGCACAATCACGCCCACACATTGGCCGGCACGCGCCGCGTGCCGGTTTTCACACGATCAAGAAGGAGTATTCCCATGTTGAAAGGCAACCTCGCCGGACTGATGAAGCAAGCGCAGCAAATGCAGGAAAACATGAAGAAGATGCAGGAGCAGCTTGCGCTGATCGAAGTCGAAGGCCAGTCGGGTGCCGGCCTCGTCAAGGTAACGATGACGTGCCGCAACGAAGTGCGTCGCGTGTCGATCGATCCGAGCCTGCTCGCGGACGACAAGGACATGCTCGAGGATCTCGTCGCGGCTGCGTTCAACGACGCCGTGCGCAAGGCCGAAGCGACGTCGCAGGAAAAGATGAGCGGCATGACGTCGGGTCTGCCGTTGCCCCCGGGCTTCAAGCTGCCGTTCTGAGCGCAGCGTCCGTGCCACTTTTTGCCGCCGTATGAAACAGCCGTCCGCCCTGTCCGCTCTCGTCGAAGCGTTGCGCGTGCTGCCCGGCGTCGGGCCGAAATCCGCGCAGCGCATGGCGGTTCACCTGATGCAGCACGATCGGGAGGGCGCGGAGCGGCTCGGCCGGTCGCTGCTGTTCGCGACCGAGCACCTGCAGCACTGCGAGAAGTGCAACACCTTCACCGAAGCGCAGATCTGCGAGGTCTGCAGCGACGAGGAGCGTGATCCGACGCTGCTGTGCGTCGTCGAGACGCCTGCCGACCAGATCATGCTCGAGCAGACGATGACTTACCGCGGGCTGTATTTCGTGCTGATGGGGCGGCTGAGCCCGCTCGACGGGATCGGCCCGAAGGAAATCCATTTCGACCGCCTCGTGCGACGCGCGTCCGACGGAATCGTCAAGGAAGTCGTGCTCGCGACCAACTTCACGAACGAGGGCGAAGCCACCGCGCACTACCTCGGCCAGACGCTGAAGGCGCGCGGGCTCGCGGTCACCCGCCTCGCGCGCGGTGTGCCGGTGGGCGGCGAGCTCGAATACGTCGACGCGGGCACCATCGCCCGCGCGATGCTCGACCGCCGCACGATGTAAGCCGGGCGCCGCCCGCGGGCGGCGCCGTTCCTCATGCCAGGGAGACACATGAGCACCAGCCAGGGCCCGCTCGCGGGCGTCAAAGTGCTCGAATTCGGAACGCTGATCGCGGGGCCGTTCGCGTCGCGGCTGTTCGCCGAATTCGGCGCGGAAGTGATCAAGATCGAGGATCCGAACGGCGGCGACCCGCTGCGCAAGTGGCGCAAGCTCCACCCGGAGCAGGGCGGCACGTCGCTGTGGTGGTCCGTCCAGGCGCGCAACAAGAAATCGGTCACGCTCAACCTGAAATCCGATGCCGGCAAGGCGATCGCGCGGCAGCTCGCGGGCGAGGCCGACATCGTGATCGAAAATTTCCGTCCGGGCCTGCTCGAAAAGCTCGGGCTCGGCTACGACGTACTGTCGGCCGACAACCCGGGCCTCGTGATGGTGCGCCTGTCCGGCTACGGGCAGACGGGCCCGTATCGCGACCGGCCCGGCTTCGGCGCGATCGCCGAATCGATGGGCGGGCTGCGCCACATCACCGGATATCCCGATTTGCCGCCGCCGCGTATCGGCATCTCGATCGGCGATTCGATCGCCGCGCTGCACGGCGTGATCGGCGCGCTGATGGCGCTCCATCACCGCAAGGTCAATGGCGGCGCGGGGCAGGTGGTCGACGTTGCACTGTATGAAGCCGTATTCAACATGATGGAAAGCGTGGTGCCCGAATACGGCGTGTACGGGATGGTGCGCGAGCGCACCGGCGCGTCGCTGCCGGGCATCGTGCCGTCGAATACCTATGCGTGCCGCGACGGCAGCATCGTGATCGGCGGCAACAGCGACCCGATCTTCAAGCGCTTGATGAAGGCGATCGAGCGCGACGACCTCGCCGACGATCCCGCGCTCGCGCGAAACGACGGACGCGTGCCGCGCACGCAGGAGATCGACGACGCGATCGCCGCGTGGCTCGCGCCGCGCACGATCGACGACGCGCTCGTGGTGCTCAACGCGGCCGACGTGCCGGCCGGGCGCATCTACAGTGCCGCCGACATGTTCACCGATCCGCAGTTCGTCGCGCGGCAGATGATCCAGCGCTTCAAGCTGGCCGACGGCACCGATATTCCGCTGCCGAACATCACGCCGAAGCTGTCGGACACGCCGGGCGAAACGCGCTGGCTCGGGCCCGAGCTCGGCGAACATACGGACGAGGTGCTGCGCGGCCTCGGCTACGACGCGCAGGCGATTGCCGCACTGCGCGACGCGGGCGCGATCTGAGCGCAGAACGCCGCCGCGCAATGCGGCGGCGCACCGTGCGCGGATGCGTGCGCCGTCCATCCGCGGCCGCCGGACTGTCGCTCTCGCGCCATCTTTCCTCGGTTACAATCGCCGGATGCGAATCCTACTCAGCAACGACGACGGCTATCTTGCCCCCGGTCTCGCCGCGCTCAGCGAAGCGCTGCGGCCGCTGGCCGAACTCACGGTGATCGCGCCCGAGCAGAACTGCAGCGGCGCGTCGAATTCCCTGACGTTGTCGCGGCCGCTGTCGGTGCAGCGCGCGACGGGTACGGGTTTCTTCTACGTGAACGGCACGCCGACCGATTCGGTGCACGTCGCGTTGACGGGGATGACCGACGCCAAGCCGGATCTCGTTGTGTCGGGGATCAACAACGGCCAGAACATGGGCGAAGACACGCTCTATTCGGGGACAGTTGCAGCGGCCACCGAAGGCATCATGTTCGGCGTTCAGGCCATCGCATTCTCGCTGGCCGACAAGGGCTGGGTCCATCTGGCGGACGCCGCGCGCGTCGCCGCGGAAATCGTCGAGCACACGCTCGCGCATCCGCTGCCGGGTCAGCCGCTGCTGAACGTCAATATTCCGAACCTGCCGTACGACGAACTGAAAGGCTGGAAGGTCACGCGCCTCGGCAAGCGTCATCCGTCGCAGCCGGTGATTCGCCAGACCGACCCGCGCGGCGAGCCGGTCTACTGGATCGGTGCGGCGGGCGAGGCGCTGGACGCGAGCGAAGGCACCGATTTCCACGCCGTCGCAAACGGTTTCGTGTCGATCACGCCGCTGCAGCTCGACCTCACGCATACGCAGATGTTGCCCGCGACGCGCGAATGGGCGCGCGCCGGAGGGCGGGCTTCATGAGCGGCGAGCGCGCGAAGCGGTTCCCGCTCGCGCTCGAGGATCTCAAACGAGCGCCACGCAAGTCGGAAGGTCGGGCCGGCGATCGCCATGCGGCAGCCGCGAAGCCGAAGGCCGCCGACAAGCCCGCGACCGTGCTGAAACCGGTTGCGGTGAAGCCGGCCGCCGTGCGAACGACGCTGCCCGGTCCCGCCGCCGCGAAGCCAGCGACCGCGCCGAAGCCGACCGCACTCAAGCCCGCGCTGCCGAAGCCGGCGGCGCCGAGCGTCGCGCCGGCCGGCGCGTTCGCGCTCACGTCGGAACGTGTGCGCGAGCGGATGGTCGAACGGCTGCGCGCGAACGGCGTGACCGACGCGCGCGTGCTGGAGGCGATGGCCGCGGTGCCGCGCCACCTGTTCGTGGATCCGGGGCTCGCGACGCAGGCCTACGAGGATTCCGCGTTGCCGATCGGCCACCAGCAGACAATTTCAAAGCCGTCGGTCGTCGCGCGCATGATCGAGCTCGCGATGGCTGGCCGCACACTCGAGCGCGTCCTCGAGATCGGCACGGGCTGCGGCTATCAGGCCGCCGTGCTGAGCCACGTGGCACGCGACGTGTATTCGATTGAACGCATCAAGCCGCTGTACGAGCGCGCGAAGCTGAACCTGCGGCCGCTGCGCGTGCCGAACATCCGTCTGCACTACGGCGACGGGCGTGTCGGCCTGCCGTCCGCGGCCCCGTTCGACGCGATCGTGATCGCGGCGGCGGGGCTCGACGTGCCGCAGGCGCTGCTCGAGCAGCTCGCGATCGGCGGGCGGCTCGTCGCGCCGGTCGGCGCGCAGAGCGGGCAGCACCAGGTGCTCACCCTCGTCGAGCGCGTCGCGCACGCGCAATGGCGAGAGTCACGGCTTGATCGCGTTTTCTTTGTCCCTTTAAAATCCGGAGTGATTTGAAACCGATGAGTATGTTGCGCGCGATGCAAAACAACCGATCCAGGGAACCGCTCACGCTCGCCCAGCGCGCGATCTGTGTAGCAGCGTTCTCCACCCTACTGGCCGCGTGTGCGACGCGGCTCGACAACGCGCCCGTCGTCGACCGCTCCGGGTCGCTCGGCACGTCCGCCACCGCGCAGCCCGCGGTGCCGCTCGGCCCGCCGCCTCCTGGTTTCTACCGTGTGAAGCCGGGCGACACGCTGTACCGGATTGCGCTCGAGAACGGGCAGAATTATCGCGACATCGCCACGTGGAACAACCTGGCGAACCCGAACCAGATCGAAGTCGACCAGCTGCTGCGCGTCGCGCCGCCGGGCGGCGCTGCGGTTGCAGGCGCACCGGTTGCCGCGCCGATCACGGGCGCAGGCGTCGCAACCGCGCCGCTGAGCAGCGGCCCCGCGACGCCGGCTGCCGGCACGTCGTCCACGCTTGCGACGCCGCCGGCTGCGGCCACCGGATCGAGCGACACGGCGGCGGCCCCGAGCGGCCCGGTGACGTTCGCGTGGCCCGCGCGCGGCCCCGTGCTGAACGGGTTCGACGACGCGAAGAACAAGGGTGTCAACATCGGCGGCACGGCCGGCGAAGCCGTGAAGGCGGCGGCCGACGGCCGCGTCGTCTACTCGGGCAACGGCCTGCGCGGCTACGGCAACCTCATTATCATCAAACACGATGCAACTTACCTCACGGCGTATGCACACAATCGCGCTTTGATGGTAAAAGAGGGGGACGCGGTAACGAAGGGGCAGAAGATCGCCGAGATGGGTAATAGCGATGCCGACCGCGTGATGCTGCATTTCGAGGTTCGCCGGCAGGGTAAGCCTGTCGATCCGCTGAAGTATTTGCCGCCTCAATAACCGAGACGACCATGCCGAAATCGAAGCGCCACGAGCCGCAAGCCGAGTCTGAGAAGATCAGTCGTGCCACGCAAGCATCGGTGGGGCGAGCTGGCGCTTCGACGGACGACGAAGACGACGTCGCGGAAAACGAGCGTGACCTCGAGGCACGCGACGTCGAGGCGGACGGTGGCGACGACGAGCGCGAAGGCCGCTCGGAAGTATCGCCCGAGGTCGACGATTTCCGCACGCTGCTGCAGGCCGAACTCACGGCCGACACGATCCAGCATTACCTGAACCGCATCAGCGTGAAGCCGCTGCTGACCGTCGAGGAGGAGCAGCGTTATTCCCGTCTCGCGAAGGCCGGCGAATTCGAGGCGCGGCAGGTGATGATCGAGCGCAACCTGCGTCTCGTCGTCAGCATCGCCAAGGGGTATCTGAATCGCGGCGTGCCGCTGCTCGACCTGATCGAGGAGGGCAATCTCGGCCTGATGCACGCGATCGAGAAATTCGACCCGACGCGCGGTTTCCGCTTCTCGACCTATGCGACCTGGTGGATCCGGCAGAGCATCGAGCGGGCGATCATGAACCAGGCTCGCACGGTGCGCCTGCCCGTGCACGTGATCCGCGAACTGAACCAGGTGCTGCGCGCGAAGCGCCACCTCGAAAAGAATTCGATGTCGACGGGCGAGGCGGCCGAGCGCCGCGAAGCCAGCATCGACGACATCGCCTATCTCACCGGCAAGACCGCAGAGGAAGTCACCGACATCCTCGCGCTGAACGAGCACACGGCGTCGCTCGACGCGCCGCTCGATCTCGATCCCGCGAGCAGCCTGCTCGATCTGCTGCCCGACGACCAGAGCCAGTCGCCCGATGCCGAGGTGCAGCACCGCGAGCTCGAGACGCTGACGCGTGCCTGGCTGTCGCGGTTGTCCGACAAGCATCGGCACGTGATCGAGCGCCGCTTCGGCCTGAACCACATCGAACCGGCGACGCTCGAGGAGCTGGCCGACGAGATGGGGCTCACGCGCGAGCGCGTGCGGCAGATCCAGCAGGAAGCGCTGGTGCGCCTCAAGCGGTTCTTTGCCTCCAACGGCGTGCGCAAGGACGCCGTTCTGTAACTGATGACTCCGATTCTTGTTTTTGACATCGAGACGATCCCCGATGTCGACGGCATTCGCCGTCTGGAAGACCTGCCCGTGACGCTCGACGATGCCGCGGTGGCCGAACATGCGTTCGCCGCACGCCGCGAGAAGACCGGCGGCGATTTCCTGCCGCACCACCTGCAGCGCATCGCGGCGATTTCGTGTGTGTTCCGCGACAACAACGGCTTTCGCGTACGCTCGCTCGGCACGCCGCAGGACGACGAAGCGACGCTGATCCAGTCGTTCTACCGCGTGATCGAGAAATACACGCCGCAGCTCGTGTCGTGGAACGGCGGCGGCTTCGATCTGCCGGTGCTCCATTACCGCGCGCTCGTGCACGGCATTCCCGCGACCCGCTACTGGGATCTCGGCGAGGACGACCGTGAATTCAAGTGGAACAACTACATCTCGCGCTATCACTCGCGGCACACCGACCTGATGGACGTACTCGCGATGTATCAGGCGCGCGCGAACGCGCCGCTCGACGCGCTCGCGAAGATGTGCGGTTTTCCGGGCAAGCTCGGGATGGACGGCAGCCAGGTGTGGCCGGCGTTCCGGGAAGGGCGGATAGAGGAAATCCGCAATTATTGCGAGACCGACGTCGTCAATACGTACCTGCTGTACTGCCGGTTCCAGTTGATGCGCGGCGGCCTGACGCCGAGCGAGTATGCGGACGAGATCCTGCTCGTGAAGAACGCGCTCGCGCTGGAACCGGCGTCGCACTGGGTCGAATACCTGGCCGGTTTCGACGCGTAGTGCGGGCGGCGGCGCCGCCGGCGGCCCGCGCGATCAAGCGAGTTCGAGCAGCACCGGCTGGTGGTCCGATGCGCGCGTATCGCCGTCGATCTCGCACCGCGTGACGCGCGGCAGCAGCGTGTCGGTCACGAACACGAAGTCGCACACCAGCGGCCCCTCCGACCATTGCACCGTATCGTAGACGCCCGCCGTCGGCGGCGGCGGGCTGCCGGAATGCCGCGCGGCCCATGCGTCGACGAAGCACGGGGCGTCGGCGATCGGCTCCAGGAAGCGCCGATATGCGTCGCTGCCGAACGCGCTGTTGAAATCGCCGCAGACGATCGCGTCGCGCGGCTGGCCGGTCGCGCTGAACGGCCCCTCGGCGGTTTCGGCGGGCGCCGGTTGTTCCGCATGCGTGCAGGCTTCGCGATGCCGGTCGCGCAATGCGTCGACCTGCGCCAGCCGCTGGCGCGCCGAATAGTATTCGAGATGCGTGGTGACCACGCGCAACGGGCCGAACGGCGCCTGCAACTCGACGTCGAGCGCGACGCGCGGCATCGACGGCGCGTCGGCATCGGCCGGCCACGGCAGCAACTGGCGCAGCACGCGCCCGATCGGCAGCCGGGTCGCGATCGCATTGCCGAACTGGCGACGCAGTGCGCCGGGTTCGATGGCCGGCAGGTCGGCGCCGATGGCTTCGACGATCGTATAGCCGGGCAGCAGCGCCGCGAGTTCGGCGAACTGGTCGGGGCCGGGCCGGCCGGACAGTGCGCCGAAGCCGCGTGTGACTTCCTGCAGGCACAGCACGTCGAAATCGCCGAGTCGGCGGATCGCCGCGACGGTGCGCGAGAGGTCGACGACGCCGTCCGCGTCCCGGCCCCATTGGATGTTCCAGTCGATCAGTCGCATGGTCGAATCTCCTGCCGCGCGGATGCCGGGCCGCGCACCGCTCCCGATTGGCGCCGCGGCCCGCCGGCCGCGGGCCTGCCCGAGCCGCCTGCCTGGCCGTTCCGGCGCGATGCAGGGCCGTCTATGCTTAAGTGTCGACGCTTGCCCCATGCAAAGCGGCCGATGCGGGCTTTCGTCGTCTACAATCTCGCCTTCTTCAACGTTTGTCAGGAAAAGCTGGTGTCCGAAGCCGTCCCCACTTCTGCGCGCAAATCGAAAAATGCGCCCGTCGCGCCCGGGATCGCCCCGGTTCTCGAGATCGAATCGCTCGACATGGAAGCGCGCGGTGTCGGCCGCACGATCACCGAGGACGGCGAGCCGGGCAAGGTCATCTTCGTCGAGGGGGCGCTGCCGGGCGAGCGCGTGACCTATTCGAGCTACCGCCGCAAGCCGAGCTACGAGCAGGCGACGGTTGTCGATATTCTGCGCCCGAGCGTGATGCGCACCCAGCCGAAATGCAAGTTCTTCGGTACCTGCGGCGGCTGCTCGATGCAGCATCTCGACATGCGCGCGCAGGTGGCGGTCAAGCAGCGTGTGCTCGAGGACAACCTGTGGCACCTGGCGAAGCTGCGCGCGGAAACGATGTTCGCGCCGATCCACGGCCCGTCGTGGGGCTATCGCTACCGTGCGCGCCTGACCGTGCGCAACGTGGTGAAGAAGGGCGGCGTGCTGGTCGGGTTCCACGAGAAGAAGAGCAGTTACGTGGCCGACATGACGAGCTGCGAAGTGCTGCCGCCGCATGTGTCGGCGATGCTCGTGCCGCTGCGCCGGCTCGTCGAGGGGCTGTCGATCCGCGATCGGATGCCGCAGATCGAGCTGGCGGTCGGCTCGGAGGTCACGGCGCTTGTGCTGCGCGTGCTGGAGCCGATCAACGCGGACGACGAAGCATTGCTGCGCGCGTTCGCGGACGAGCACAAGGTGCAGTTCTGGCTGCAGCCGAAAGGCCCAGACACGGTGACGCCGTTCTATCCGCTCGACGTGTCGCTCGACTACACGCTGCCGGAATTCGGCATCCGCATGCCGTTCAAGCCGACCGACTTCACGCAGGTCAACCATCAGATCAACCGCGTGCTGGTGGGCCGCGCGCTGCGCCTGCTCGCGCCGTCGCGCGACGACCGCGTGCTCGACCTGTTCTGCGGGATCGGCAACTTCACGCTGCCGCTCGCGCGCCTGTCGCGCGAAGTGATGGGCATCGAGGGCAGCGACACGCTGACGACGCGTGCGCTGGCGAACGCGCGAGAGAATGGTGTGGACGGGCACACGACGTTCGCGTGCCGGAACCTGTTCGAAGTGACGGGCGACGACCTCCGTGCGCTCGGCGCATTCGACAAGTACCTGATCGACCCGCCGCGCGAAGGTGCGCTCGCGGTGTCGAAGGCGCTGGCCGAGATCGCGCAGAGCGGCGAAGGCCCGCTGCCGAAGCGCATCGTCTACGTGTCGTGCAACCCGTCGACGCTCGCGCGCGACGCGGGCCTGCTCGTGCACGAGGCCGGCTACCGGCTGAAGGGCGCCGGTGTCGTGAACATGTTCCCGAATACGTCGCACGTCGAATCGATCGCGCTGTTCGAGCGCGACTGAGCCGGGCGACAGACGTAAAAAAACCGGCCTGAAGGCCGGTTTTTTCATGGTGCGTGGCGAACGTCAGTTGCGGTTGCCGCCGAAGATGCCGAGCAGCGCGAGCAGGTTCGTGAACACGTTGTACAGGTCGAGGTAGATCGCGAGCGTCGCCGAGATGTAGTTCGTCTCGCCGCCGTTCACGACACGCTGGACGTCGAACAGCATGTACGCGGAGAAGATCGCGATCGCGAGCACCGACACGGTGAGCATCAGCGCCGGCAGTTGCAGGAAGATGTTCGCGACCGATGCGAGCAGGATCACGATCACGCCCATGAACAGCCACTTGCCGAGGCCCGAGAAATCACGCTTGCTGACCGTGGCGATCGTCGCCATCGTGGCGAAGATGATGCCGGTGCCGCCGAACGCGAGCATGATCAGCGACGGGCCGTTCGAGAAGCCGAGGATGAAGCTCAGCAGCCGCGACAGCATCAGGCCCATGAAGAACGTGAAGCCGAGCAGCACGAACACGCCGGCCGCGCTGTTTTTCGTCCGCTCGATCGCGAACATGAAGCCGAACGCGATCGCGAAGAACGCGAGCAGGCTCATCATCGGGCTCGTGGCCGCGAACAGCGAGAAGCCCGTCGCGACGCCGACCCAGGCGCCCAGCACGGTCGGCACCATCGACAGCGCGAGCAGCCAGTACGTGTTCCGCAGCACGCGGTTGCGAACCTCGGCGGTGCTGACGGAACCGCCACGGCCGAAATTGTACGGATAGTCGTTCATGGTTTCTCCTAACATTGAACGCATGGGCGTCCGGGGCCGGTTCGGCGCGCGCGGTGTGCGGCGCAGCAAACCGGAGCAGCTATGGCTAAGATACGTTCCGCGCCGGGAGGTTTCAATGGCTGCACGGCGCAAAACATATGGATTCGGAACCTTTCACATGTGTAAGGGTTCAATCGCAATGATACACGGGATCGTGCTACAATAGCGGATTCATTTGAACCTGTAACTTCTTAATTTTTTGGAGTTTTTATGGCAATCGAGCGCACCCTGTCGATCATCAAGCCGGACGCTGTGGCAAAGAACGTGATCGGCCAGATCTACAGCCGTTTCGAAGGCGCCGGCCTGAAGATCGTCGCATCGCGCATGGCACACCTGTCGCGTGCTGACGCAGAGAAGTTCTACGCGGTTCACGCAGCGCGTCCGTTCTTCAAGGACCTCGTCGATTTCATGATCTCGGGCCCGGTGATGATCCAGGTTCTGGAAGGTGAAGGCGCGATCCTGAAGAACCGCGACCTGATGGGCGCAACGGATCCGAAGAAGGCGGAACAGGGCACGATCCGCGCCGACTTCGCAGACAGCATCGACGCGAACGCCGTGCACGGCTCGGACGCAGCTGAAACGGCTGCCGTCGAAGTCGCGTTCTTCTTCCCGGAAATGAACGTTTACTCGCGTTAAGCCCTGGCTGACAGCAAGTAGGCAGGATTCAGCGCACGCGGCAAGGCAGCACATCATGACGAGCGAAACTTCCGTCAATCTTCTCGACTTCGATGCCGAGGGTCTTGTCGCGTACTGCGGCAGCCTGGGCGAGAAGCCGTTCCGCGCCAAGCAGTTGCAGCGCTGGATCCATCAGTACAACGCCGGCGATTTCGACGGCATGACCGATCTCGCGAAGTCCTTGAGAGAAAAGCTCAAGGGCCGCGCGTCGATCGTGATGCCGGATATCGCCAGCGATCACGTTTCCACCGACGGCACGCGCAAGTGGCTGATCGACGTTGGAAACGGCAATGCGGTCGAAACCGTGTTCATCCCGGAAGAGACGCGCGGCACGCTGTGCGTGTCGTCGCAGGCCGGGTGCGCGGTCAACTGCCGCTTCTGCTCGACGGGCAAGCAGGGTTTCTCCCGCAACCTGTCGACAGCCGAAATCATCGGCCAGCTACGGATGGCCGAATTTGCATTGCGAGCGTCGCTGGGCCGCGCGCCCGGCCCGAACGGCAAGGCCGAACGGGTCGTCACCAACGTGGTGATGATGGGCATGGGCGAGCCGCTCCTGAATTACAGCGCGGTCGTGCCCGCGATGCGGTTGATGCTCGACGACAACGCGTACGGCCTGTCGCGCCGCCGCGTCACGCTGTCGACGTCCGGCGTGGTGCCGATGATGGACCGCCTCGGCGCCGAGTTGCCGGTTGCGCTGGCCGTTTCGCTGCACGCGCCGAACGATGCGCTGCGCGACGAGCTGGTGCCGCTCAACAAGAAGTACCCGCTCCGCGAGCTGATGGCTGCGTGCCAGCGCTATCTGAAAGTCGCGCCGCGTGACTTCATTACTTTCGAATACTGCATGCTGGACGGCGTCAACGACACCGAAGCGCATGCGCGCGAATTGCTGGCCGTCACGCGTGACGTGCCGTGCAAGTTCAATCTGATTCCGTTCAATCCGTTTCCGGAATCGGGCCTCCTCCGCTCGAAGTCGGAGCAGATCAAGCGCTTTGCACAGATCCTCATCGACGCGGGTGTCGTCACGACCGTGCGCAAGACGCGCGGTGACGATATCGATGCCGCGTGCGGCCAGCTGGCCGGCGCGGTGAAGGACCGCACGCGCCTCGCGGAACGAACGGGCGCAGCAGCAAAAATCATCGAAGTTCGGGCAATTTGACGGGGACGCCTAGTCGGGGATGCCTGTCCGGGGATGCCCGAACCTTTTGGCAGTACAACACGCGAACAGCGATCGGTCGCGGCGCCACGGCGCCGCGCATGGTATGGACAGTTGCGGGTGCCGGCCGGTGGAAGCCGGCGGCGCTCGCCAGTGAAGAAGAATCGACGCGAGGACAAGGATGAGTGAGCCGCAGCCGTCTAACGGCGCAGAGACGAATGCCGCGAAGCCGGCACCGGCGGGACTGGAATCGCTGGCGGCGGTCGGCAGCCGGCTGGCGCAGCTTCGGGAGACGAAGGGCTGGACGGTCGACGACGTGTCGGCGCGACTCAAGGTCGCACCACAGAAGCTCCGGGCGCTCGAGGCTGGCGACATCAGCCATTTGCCGGGTGCGACGTTCGCGCTCGGTGTCGTGCGCAGCTACGCGAAGATGCTCGGCGTCGATCCGGAACCGTTCGCGCAGGCGTTGCGCCGTGAGCGCGGGGTGCCGGAAGTCGATCTGTCGATGCCTGCGTCGTCCGGGACGGACCTGCCACGCGGCCGCGTGTCGATTCCGCTGGGCGGCTCGTCGCGTCACCACCCGTGGCTGTGGGGAACGGCGATCGTCGTCGTCGCGGTGGTTGCCGTACTGATGTGGCACACTGGCGGCGATTCGTCGAGCCTGCTCGCGCGCTTCAAGGGCGGTGACACGGAGCATGCGTCGGCCGCGAGCGCGCCGGCTGCCTCCTCGTCGTCCGTCGAAGATGTGGCCGCGAGTGGCGCGTCGGCGGTGGTCGCCAATGAGGTTCCGGCCCCGGCTTCGACGTCCGCAGGCGCCGTGCAGGCGATTGCATCCGCTGTCCCGGCGCCCGCGGCACCGGCCGTGACGGCGCCTGCGTCGCAGCCCGTCGTGGCAACGACGGCGGCGAGCGCCGCCGCGCCGGCCGAGCCGGCGAGCGTCGTGGTCGCGGCAGGTCAGTCGATGGTCGAACTGAAGGTCAAGCAGGATTGCTGGTTCAGCGTGCGCGACAAGAACGGCAAGGAGCTGTTCTCGGCGCTGGTGCGGGCCGGCGAGACGAAGCAGGTCGCCGGCGACGGGCCGTTCAAGGTCACGATCGGCAACAAGGCAGGCCTCGACGCGGTCGCGTTCGACGGAAAACCTGTCGATCCGGCAAAATATTCGGCAGCGCGGGGTAATGTGGCGCGGTTCACGTTGCCCTGACGTCAAGCGCCGTGGCGAAGGCCTGTCGTCGATATCGGCAGGCCGTGAGGGCACGGCGCTTTTTCAATTCATGCGCTGCGTTGCGGCGCATTCCGCGTAAATGGATCTATCGATGCAATCCGAAGCCCAATCCCCACGCAGCAGTCAGATTTGTTCAACCGAGCCGGTGTTCGGCGGGCATCAGCCGCGCCGCGTGTCGCATGCGGTGGATGTCCGCTGGGGCGGACAGCTCGTGACGATTGGCGGCGCCGCGCCGGTGCGCGTGCAGTCGATGACGAATACCGATACGGCCGACGCGATCGGTACGGCGATCCAGATCAAGGAACTCGCGAATGCGGGCTCCGAACTGGTGCGCATCACGGTCAACACGCCGGAGGCCGCCGCCGCCGTGCCGGCGGTCCGCGAGCAGCTCGACCGGATGGGCGTGACCGTGCCGCTCGTCGGCGATTTCCACTACAACGGCCATCTGCTGCTGCGCGATTTCCCGGGCTGCGCGGAGTCGCTGTCGAAGTACCGGATCAATCCCGGCAACGTCGGCCAGGGCGCGAAGCGCGATACGCAGTTCGCGCAAATGATCGAAGCCGCGGCCAAGTACGACAAGCCCGTGCGGATCGGCGTGAACTGGGGCAGCCTCGACCAGGACCTGCTCGCGCGCATGATGGACGAGAACGGCGCGCGGTCGCAGCCGTGGGACGCGCAGAGCGTGATGTACGAGGCGCTGATCCAGTCGGCGATCGGCTCGGCCGAGCGTGCGGTCGAGCTGGGTCTCGGCCGCGACCGCATCATCCTGTCGTGCAAGGTCAGCGGCGTGCAGGACCTGATCGCCGTCTACCGCGAACTCGGCCGCCGCTGCGGCTTCGCGCTGCACCTCGGGCTGACCGAGGCCGGCATGGGCTCGAAGGGCATCGTCGCATCGACGGCCGCGCTCGGCGTGCTGCTGCAGGAAGGGATCGGCGACACGATCCGCATCTCGCTGACGCCGGAACCGGGCGCATCGCGCACGGGCGAGGTGATCGTCGGCCAGGAAATCCTGCAGACGATGGGTCTGCGCTCGTTCGCGCCGATGGTGATCGCGTGCCCGGGCTGCGGCCGTACGACGAGCACGCTGTTCCAGGAACTCGCGATGCAGATCCAGACCTACCTGCGCGAGCAGATGCCCGCGTGGCGCAAGGAGTATCCGGGCGTCGAGAAGATGAACGTCGCGGTGATGGGTTGCATCGTCAACGGTCCGGGCGAATCGAAGCACGCGAACATCGGCATCAGCCTGCCGGGTTCGGGAGAGAACCCGGCCGCGCCCGTCTTCATCGACGGCGAGAAGGTCAAGACGCTGCGCGGCGAGCGGATCGCCGAGGAATTCCAGCAGATCGTCAGCGACTACGTCGCACGCAATTACGGCCGTACCGAGGCCCTGAATTAATTCGTCCACACACACGATGACTGAACAGAAACGCAAGATCGAGAAGCTCGCCGGCGTCAAGGGCATGAACGACATCCTCCCGCAGGATGCCGGTCTTTGGGAGTTCTTCGAAGCCACGGTGAAATCGCTGCTGCGCGCCTATGGCTATCAGAACATCCGCACGCCGATCGTCGAACATACGCAGCTCTTCACGCGCGGCATCGGCGAAGTCACGGACATCGTCGAGAAGGAGATGTACAGCTTCACCGACGCGCTGAACGGCGAGAACCTGACGATGCGCCCGGAAAACACCGCGGCCGTCGTGCGTGCGTCGATCGAGCACAACATGCTGTACGACGGCCCGAAGCGCCTGTGGTACATCGGTCCGATGTTCCGCCACGAGCGCCCGCAGCGCGGCCGCTATCGCCAGTTCCACCAGGTCGGTGTCGAGGCACTCGGTTTCGCGGGTCCCGATGCGGATGCCGAGATCATCATGATGTGCCAGCGCCTGTGGGACGACCTCGGCCTGACCGGCATCAAGCTCGAGATCAACTCGCTCGGTCTCGCCGAAGAGCGCGCCGCGCACCGCGTCGAACTGATCAAGTACCTCGAGCAGTTTGCCGACGTGCTCGACGAGGATGCGAAGCGCCGTCTGTATACGAACCCGCTGCGCGTGCTCGACACGAAGAATCCCGCGCTGCAGGAGATTGCGCAGAACGCGCCGAAGCTGATCGACTTCCTCGGCGACGAATCGCGTGCGCACTTCGACGGGCTGCAGCGCCTGCTGCTCGCGAACAACATTCCGTTCAAGATCAACCCGCGCCTCGTGCGTGGCCTCGACTATTACAACCTGACCGTGTTCGAGTGGGTGACCGACAAGCTCGGCGCGCAGGGCACGGTCGCGGCCGGCGGCCGCTACGATCCGCTGATCGAGCAGCTCGGCGGCAAGCCGACCGCCGCGTGCGGCTGGGCGATGGGCATCGAGCGTATCCTCGAACTGCTGAAGGAAGAGGATCTCGCGCCCGAGCAGGAAGGTGTCGACGTGTATGTCGTGCACCAGGGCGAGACCGCGCGCGAACAGGCGTTCATCGCTGCTGAGCGCCTGCGCGACACGGGCCTCGACGTGATCTTCCACTGCAGCGCCGACGGCGCGACGGCAAGCTTCAAGTCGCAGATGAAGCGGGCCGACGCAAGCGGCGCCGCGTTCGCGGTGATCTTCGGCGAAGAAGAGGTCGCGAACGGCACGGTGGGCGTGAAAGCGCTGCGCGGTGCGGGCGAAGAAGGGGAAAAGAACGTTCAGCAGACCGTACCGGTCGAAAGCTTGACCGAATTCCTAATCAATGCGATGGTTGCATCCGCCGAAGACGGCGACGACTGATCGCGCTGACATCCGCTCGACAAGAAAAGCCTGAACAGGAAGGAAACGCTCGCCGATGAGTTATCACGACGAACAAGAATCGATTGAAAGTCTGAAGGCGTGGTGGGCCCGCTGGGGCAACCTCACCACGTGGATCGTGCTCGCAGCGCTCGTCGTCGCGGCCGGTTTCAACGGCTGGAACTACTGGCAGCGGCGTCAGGCTGCCGAGGCGTCCGGGCTGTACGAGCAGGTCCAGAAGGCCGCCGCCGCGAACGACAAGGCGACGATGGCGCGCGCGGCTGCCGACATGGAAGACAAGTTCAGCAGCACGCCGTATGCACAGATGACGGCGCTCTCCGCCGCGAAGGTGCTGTACGCGGCAGGCGACGCGGCAGGCGCGAAGGCGCAGCTGCAATGGGCCGTCGATCACGCCAAGGACGACGAGTACAAGCAGATCGCGAAGCTGCGTCTCGCATCGCTGCTGCTCGACGAGAAGGCGTACGACGCGGGCCTCACGCTGCTGTCGGGTACGCCGGTCGATGCATTCAAGGGCCTCGTGGCCGATCGCCGCGGCGATCTGCTTGCCGCGCAAGGCAAGACCGACGATGCGCGCGCCGCTTACAAGCTCGCGCTCGACGGCCTGTCGAAGGACGACCAGTCTGCACGCCAGCTCGTACAGTTCAAGCTGGACGCGCTCGGCGGCTGAACCCCGGTCCCCTCAACCTCTTAACTCTGCTTCGCTAACCGATGAATTTGCTGAAACGTTACGCTGTGCCCGTCGCCTGCGCGGCGGCTGTCCTCGCATTGGCGGCCTGCTCGTCGTCGAAGGACGCGCGCCGCGTGCCGACGCCGCTCACCGAGTTCAAGCCCGTCATGGACGTGCAACAGGTCTGGAAGGCGAGCGTCGGCAAGGGCGGGCGCTACCTGTTCTCGCCGGTGGCCGTGGGCGACGCCGTCTATGCGGCGGGCGAAAACGGTTCGGTCGAGAAGATCGACGCGAAGACGGGCCAGACGATCTGGCGCTCGAAGGTCGACTCCGACCTGTCGGCCGGTGTCGGCAGCGACGGCAACCTGACCGCGGTCGGCGCGCTGAAGGGCGGCGTGTTCGTGCTGGGCCCGGACGGCAAGCAACTGTGGAAGACCAGCGTGCAGGGCGAGATCTTCTCGCCGCCGCTCGTCGGCAACGGCCTCGTGGTTGTCCGCACGATTGACGGCCAGGTGATCGCGTTCAACGCGCAGACGGGCGAGCAGAAGTGGAACTACCGCAACCGCGCGGTACCGCTGAACCTGCGCGTGTCGGCCGGCATGACGTTCGCGGGCGACGCGGCGGTGCTGGCGGGCTTCCCCGGCGGTGGCCTCGTCGCGATCAACCTGCAGTCGGGCGATCCGTTCTGGCAAACGCCCGTGTCGTTCCCGAAAGGGGTGACCGAGGTCGAGCGCATCAACGACGTCAGCGGCCCGCCGACACTCGTGGGCGCGGAAGCCTGCGCGGTGACGTTCCAGGGTCAGCTCGGCTGCTTCGATGCGAACTCGGGCCGCCCGCTGTGGGAAAAGGCGTTCTCGAGCCGCAGCGGTCTTGCGCAGGACGATTCGGTTGTCGCAGGCGGCGACGACTGGTCGGTCGTGACGGCGTACGACGCGGCCTCCGGCAACCAGCTCTGGCGCAACGACAAGCTGAAGAGCCGTGACGTCGGCGTGCCGTATCTGCTCGGGCATGCGGTCGTGATGGGCGATTACCAGGGCTTCGTGCATTTCCTGTCGCGCGAAGACGGCAGCTTCATCGCCCGGATGAAGACCGACGGCAGCGCGATCACGGCGGCGCCGGTCCTCGCGGGCAATACGCTCGTCGTGCAGACGAAGGACGGCGGCCTGTACGGGTTCCGTCCGCGCTGACGAGCAGGAAACCTGCGCGGCCGTGGCGCGGCGGGCTTGTCCCGCGCGCCCGGGCCGTGCGATTTGAAGGCGGCCGGTGTTCCCGGCCGCTCGGTATTTGAAAGGCAGTTCGAGACGAAAGACGACGGCGCGCAACGTGCGCCCGGCGCGCGCATCCGGCGCTGCGCGAATTCGTGATATTTTCATTCAGCGCAGCCGCCCGCAGCAGCGGGCCTCCCGCTGCTGCGCTTCACCGTAGAAAACACAGATGAAACCGGTCATTGCCCTCGTTGGGCGCCCCAATGTGGGGAAATCCACGCTGTTCAACCGGCTCACGCGTTCGCGCGATGCGCTGGTCGCCGACTTGCCGGGCCTGACACGCGATCGCCATTACGGCGAGGGGCGGACGGGCGAGCGGCCGTACCTGGTCGTCGATACGGGCGGCTTCGAGCCCGTCGCGAAGGACGGCATCCTGCACGAGATGGCGCGCCAGACGCGCCAGGCCGTCGAGGAAGCCGACGTCGTCGTGTTCATTGTCGATGGCCGCAACGGGCTCGCGCCGCAGGACAAGTCGATCGCCGACTACCTGCGCAAGACCGGCCGGCCGATCTTCCTGGTCGTCAACAAGGCCGAGGGGATGAAGTACACGTCGGTTGCGTCCGAGTTCTACGAACTCGGGCTCGGCGACCCGCGCGCGATCTCGGCCGCGCACGGCGACGGCGTGACCGACATGATCAACGAGGCGCTGGAGGTCGCGTACGCGGACCGTCCGGCGGAAGAGGACGAGAACGACCCGTCGCGCGGCATCAAGATCGCGATCGTCGGCCGCCCGAACGTCGGCAAGTCGACGCTCGTGAACGCGCTGATCGGCGAGGACCGCGTGATCGCGTTCGACATGCCGGGCACGACGCGCGATTCGATCTACGTCGACTTCGAGCGTAACGGCAAGAAATATACGTTGATCGACACGGCCGGCCTGCGGCGCCGCGGCAAGGTGTTCGAAGCGATCGAGAAGTTCTCGGTCGTGAAGACGCTGCAGTCGATCTCGGATGCGAACGTCGTCATTCTTCTGCTGGATGCGCAGCAGGACATCTCCGATCAGGACGCGCACATCGCCGGCTTCGTCGTCGAGCAGGGCCGCGCGCTCGTGATCGGCGTCAACAAGTGGGACGGGCTTGACGACCACGCGCGCGATCGTGCGAAAGCGGATTTGACCCGCAAGCTGAAATTCCTCGACTTCGCGAAATCGCACTTCATTTCGGCGACGAAGAAGACGGGCATCGGCACGCTGATGCGCTCGGTCGACGACGCGTACGCGGCGGCGATGGCGAAGCTGCCGACGCCGAAGCTCACGCGCGCGCTGATCGAGGCTGTCGAGTTCCAGCAGCCGCGCCGTCGCGGCCCGGTGCGTCCGAAGCTGCGCTACGCGCACCAGGGCGGCCAGAATCCGCCGATCATCGTCATCCACGGTAACGCGCTCGACGCGGTGACGGAAACGTACAAGCGCTACCTGGAAAACCGGTTCCGCGAAACTTTCTCACTGATCGGGACTCCATTGCGCATAGAGTTCCGTTCGTCGAACAACCCGTACGCGGACAAGGGCTGAAGCACGCCCCGCAAGGGATAGGCCGCAAGGCCTACGCCCCGGGCGGGGCAGGCAAAATCGGCTATAGTGTAGCGATTGGCGCCGGATCTCTTTTTCTTCGCCGCCAATCCAGATCAACCTGCAAAAAAAGATGGAGTACGCCATGAGCAACAAAGGGCAATTGTTACAAGACCCGTTTTTGAACGCACTGCGCAAAGAGCACGTTCCCGTTTCGATCTACCTCGTCAATGGCATCAAGCTCCAAGGGAACATTGAATCGTTCGACCAGTACGTCGTGTTGCTCCGTAATACAGTGACCCAGATGGTTTACAAGCACGCCATCTCGACGGTCGTGCCGGCGCGCCCGGTGAATTTCCACCCGGACGCGGAAGCTACGTCCTAACCTATCGCAGCGGCCGGCATCCGGTCGCCGCGAGCGACCGATGCCAGCCGCCTTATCTTGACACCTGATAATTTGATCAACGCAGCGCTCGTCGGCATCGATTTCGGCAAGACCGATTTCGAAGCCAGTCTCGAAGAACTCAGTCTTCTCGCCTCCAGCGCGGGGGCCCATCCCGCCGTCACCCTCACGGGTCGTCGCTCCAGTCCCGATGCCGCGATGTTCATCGGCAGCGGCAAAGCCGAAGAACTGCGGCTTGCCTGCGACGCGCACAACGCCGAACTCGTCATCTTCAACCACGCACTGGCGCCGGCCCAGCAACGCAATCTGGAGCGGGCACTTAACAGGCGTGTGATCGATCGCACGAGCCTCATCCTCGACATCTTCGCGCAGCGTGCCCGCAGCCACGAAGGCAAGCTGCAGGTCGAACTCGCGCAGCTTCAATACCTGTCGACGCGACTCATTCGCGCATGGACCCACCTCGAGCGGCAAAAGGGCGGTATTGGCCTGCGCGGTCCTGGCGAAACCCAGCTCGAAACCGACCGCCGACTGATCGGCGAGCGGATCAAGATGCTGAAGTCGCGGCTCGACCGGCTGCGCCGGCAACACAGCACGCAACGCCGGCAGCGCGCGCGCAGCGGCACGATGTCGGTGTCGCTCGTCGGCTATACGAACGCGGGCAAGTCGACGCTGTTCAATGCGTTGACGAAGGCGCAGGCATATGCGGCCGACCAGCTGTTCGCGACGCTCGATACGACGTCGCGGCGCGTGTACCTTGGTGACGAGGTCGGCCAGATCGTCGTGTCGGATACCGTCGGGTTCATCCGTGAACTGCCTCACCAGCTCGTCGCTGCGTTCCGCGCGACCCTCGAGGAAACGATCCACGCGGATCTGCTGCTGCACGTGGTCGATGCGTCGAGTGCAGTGCGGCTCGAACAGATCGAGCAGGTCAACGGCGTGTTGCACGAGATCGGCGCGGACACGATCCGGCAGGTGCTGGTCTTCAACAAGATCGACGCCGTGCCTGAGCTGGCGGCCCGCGGCGACGCGGTTGAGCGGGACGAGTATGGTAATATTTCGCGCGTCTTTTTGAGCGCACGCACCGGTCAGGGTCTTGACGCGTTGCGTGCCGCCATCGCCGAAATCGCCTCCGCGGAACACCTGTCCGGCGCGATGCCGCTCGACGGCGCGTCCGCTGAACCACACGAAGACCACACGATTTCCGAACACGGGCGCTAACCGGTCCCGGCCGGTACGCCGGCGTCTAATCTGGTGAACAAACTCTGGTGAACGAATACAACGAGCGGAGTACCTGGCGGCGGATGCGCGCCTTGCTGTCGATCAACGATCCCCGCTGGGGACGCGGCGAAAGCAATGGCAAAGACGGATCCCGCCCCCGTGCGAACGAATCGAAGCGCCCGCAAAGCGGCGACGGTGATGGTCCGCCCGATCTCGACGAGATGTGGCGCAACTTCAACCGGCGCCTGAGCGGCCTTTTCGGCGGCAAGGGCGGCAACGGCTTCCGTCCCGACAACGGGCGGGCCGCGCGGGTCGGCGTCGGCATCGTGATCGGCGTGCTGGTCGCAGTCTATGCGGGCAGCGGGCTGTTCGTCGTGCAGGAAGGCCAGACCGGCGTCGTGCTGCAGCTCGGCAAGCTGTCGGGCACGGTCGGGCAGGGCGTGCACTGGCGCGCGCCGTATCCGTTCGCGTCGCACGAGATCGTCGATACGTCGCAGGTCCGTTCGATCGAGATCGGCCGCAACAACGTCGTGCGTCTCGCGAACGTGAAGGAAGCGGCGATGCTGACGCGCGATGCCGACATCGTCGACGTGCGCTTCATCGTCCAGTACCGCATCCGTTCCGCGACCGATTACCTGTTCCGCAGCGTCGACCCGGAGCGCAGCGTATCGCAGGCCGCACAGGCCGCGGTGCGCGCGATCGTCGGCACGCGCAGCGCGGCCGACGTGCTGAGCCAGGACCGCGACGCGCTGCGTGAGCAGCTTTCCGCCGCGATCCAGCGCGATCTCGACCGCTATCAGTCGGGGCTCGAGGTGACGGCCGTCACGATGCAAAGCGTTGCGGCGCCCGAACAGACGCAGGCCGCCTACGCCGAAGTCGCGAAGGCGCGCGACGAGCGCGAGGCCGCGAAGCGCGCCGCGCAGGCGTACGCAAACGACCTGCTGCCGAAGGCGCAGGGCGATGCCGCGAAGCTCGTCGACGAAGCGAAGGCGTATGCCGATCGCGTGGTCACGGAAGCCGACGGCGATGCCGACCGCTTCAAGCAGGTCTACGCGCAATACTCGAAGGCGCCTGCAGTGATCCGCGAGCGGATGTACCTCGAGACGATGCAGGAAATCTATTCGAACGCGACGAAGGTGTTCGTCGGCAACAAGGGCGGCAATAGCGTCGTGTATCTGCCGCTCGACAAGCTCGTCGAGCAGGGGCGGCAAAACGCCGCGGCGTCCACCGGCGCATCCGCGCCCGATGCGGCGTCGGCACCGGCGGCTGTCGCGCCGGCAGCTGCCGCATCCGCGAGCGCGGCACCGGCCGCCGCAGCGTCGGGCAGTGACGTGCTGCGATCGCGCGAAGCGTTTCGCAGCCGGTCGCGCGAAGACGATCTGAAGTAACGGGAGCGCAGAACATGAACCGAATCATTGCGCTCGTCGTCGCAATCGTGATCGTTGCCTTTGCGGCGTCCTCGACGGTCCTCACCGTCGATCCACGCCATGCGGCCGTGCTGTCGGGCCGCGACGGCGCGCAGCCCGAACTCGCGGGCCCCGGCATCCATTTCAAACTGCCGCCGCCGCTGCAGACGGCCACGCTGATCGATACGCGCCTGCAATCGCTCGAGTCGTCCGATCCGCTGCAACTGGCCACGGAAGACAAGCACGACCTGCTCGTCGCGTATGCGGTGAAATACCGGATCAGCGATCCGATGAAGTATTTCACGGCGACGGGCGGCGATCCGGCGGCGGCCACCGAACGCCTGGCTGGCGTGTTGAAGAGCGCACTCGGCGACGCGTTCGGCAAGCGCGCGCTCGACGACGCGCTCGGCGGCCAGCGCGCGATCGCCGATGCGGCCCGCGACGCGGCGAAGGAGAAGGCATCCGGTTTCGGCGTCGACGTGGTCGACGTCCAGTTGACGCGCGTGGACCTGCCGGCTGCGCAGACGGACGCGGTCTATCAGCGGATGATCGGCGCGCTGCGCGATCAGGCGGCGCAGGTGCGTGCGGAAGGCGCGGCCGACGTCGAGCAGATCAAGGCCGACGCCGAACGCGAACAGCAGGCCGTGCTCGCGAACGCGTACAAGTCCGCGCAGACGATCAAGGGCGAGGGTGACGCGAAGGCCGCGTCGATTGCCGCCGATGCCTTCGGCCGCGATCCGCAGTTCTATCAGTTCTACGCGAGCCTGCAGGCCTACCGGAATACGTTCAAGCGCAACGACATCATCGTCGTCGATCCCGACAGCGAGTTCTTCCGCTTCATGCGCAGCCCGACGGGCGGTGCCGCACCGGCGGCGCCTGCTCCCCGCAAACATTGACCTTGGGGCGCCGCGTCGAGCGGCGCCGTCGCTCGCATGGACCTGGCTGGCTCGTTGTTGCTCGCAGTAGCGCTGATGCTGATTATCGAGGGGGCGTTCCCTTTCGTGTTTCCCGTCGCCTGGCGCGACACGTTTCGTAGAATAGCTGAGCGGCCGCCGCATCATATCCGGATCGGCGGGCTGATCGTGATGGCGCTCGGGCTCGTGCTGCTGCTGCTCGCCACTTGATCCGGACGGCGCATCCGCCGTTCGTCCCGCCCGATTCCGAATTTCCGATTCATCTCGCGGCGCGCGTGTCGCGCGCTGTTTCCCGTCGTAGGACCGTACCGATGTCGACCTGGTTACTTCCCGAGAATATCGCCGATGTACTGCCGTCGGAAGCGCGCAAGATCGAAGAGCTGCGTCGCAGGCTGCTCGACCGCTTCCGTTCGTACGGCTACGAAATGGTGATGCCGCCGCTGCTCGAGTATCTCGAGTCGCTGCTGACGAGCGGCGGCGCCGATCTGCGCCTGCGCACCTTCAAGCTGGTCGACCAGCTGTCGGGTCGCACGCTCGGCCTGCGCGCCGACATCACGCCGCAGGTCGCGCGGATCGACGCGCACCTGCTGAACCGCCAGGGCGTGACGCGTCTTTGCTATGCGGGCCACGTGATGCATACGCGCCCGCGCGGCCTGCACGCGACGCGCGAGCAGATCCAGATCGGCGCCGAAATCTACGGGCATGCCGGACTGGAAGCCGATCTCGAGATCCAGCAGCTGATGCTCGACGCGCTGCATCTGGCGGGCCTGTCGCGCATCCGTCTCGACCTCGGTCATGCGGGCGTGCTCGCGGCGCTGCTCGCGCGCGACGCGCAGGCCGCCGAGCGCGGCGAGTCGCTGTATGACGCGCTGTCGGGCAAGGACGTGCCGCTCCTGAACGAACTGACCGACGATCTCGGCGCCGATACGCGCGCCGCGCTGCGCGCACTGCCGCACCTTTACGGCGACGCGAGCGTGCTGGCCGAGGCGCGTGCGCGGTTGCCGGTGCTGCCGGAAATCACGCAGGCGCTCGACGATCTGGCGCAGCTCGCCGCACAGGCGAAGGGCGTGGAAGTGGCGATCGACCTGGCCGACCTGCGCGGCTACGCGTACCACAGCGGCGCGATGTTCAGCGCCTACATCGACGGCGTGCCGAACGCGATCGCGCGCGGCGGCCGTTACGACCACGTCGGCCAGGCGTATGGCCGTGCGCGACCGGCAACGGGTTTCTCGCTCGACCTGCGCGAACTTGCCCGGATTTCGCCGATCGAGGCGCGCGGCACCGCGATTCTCGCGCCGTGGGTGCAGGACGACGCGCTGCGCGCGGCCGTCGCGGCGCTGCGCGATGCGGGCGAGGTCGTGATCCAGGCGCTGCCGGGCCACGACCACGTGCTCGACGAGTTTGCATGCGATCGTTCGCTCGTCGAGCGCGATGGTGCATGGGTGGTCGAACCCCGTTAAACAGGCGTTCGCGGGCCGTGCTTCGGCGTGCATATCGTTGAAGCGAAACGGAAAAATTCGGAATCGCCCGCGAACATAGGTAGAATACGTTTTTAACCAGCTAACGAATCAACATGTCTGCCAGCGCAGTGAACGTGACTCCCGGGCGCAATGTCGTCGTCGTGGGAACTCAATGGGGTGATGAAGGCAAGGGCAAGATCGTCGACTGGCTGACGGACCACGCTCAGGGCGTCGTGCGTTTCCAGGGCGGCCACAACGCCGGCCACACCCTCATCATCGGCGGCAAGAAAACGATCTTGCGCCTCATTCCGTCGGGCATCATGCGTGAAGGCGTCGCCTGCTACATCGGCAACGGCGTCGTCCTGTCCCCCGAAGCACTGTTCAAGGAAATCGGCGAGCTTGAAGAAGCCGGCGTGAACGTGCGCGACCGTCTGTTCATTTCCGAAGCCACGACGCTGATCCTGCCGTACCACATCGCGATCGACCAGGCGCGCGAAGCGCGCAAGGGCGCGGGCAAGATCGGCACGACGGGCCGCGGTATCGGCCCCGCGTACGAAGACAAGGTCGGCCGCCGCGCACTGCGCGTGCAGGACCTGTTCGACGCGAAGACATTCGCCGACCGCCTGCGTGAAAACCTCGATTTCCACAACTTCGTGCTGACCCAGTACCTGGGTGGCGCGGCCGTCGACTTCCAGGCCACGCTCGACACGATGCTCGGTTATGCCGATCGCCTGAAGCCGATGGTGGCCGATGTGTCGCGCCGCCTGTACGACGCGAACAACGCGGGCCAGAACCTGCTGTTCGAAGGCGCGCAGGGCACGCTGCTCGACATCGACCACGGCACCTATCCGTTCGTCACGTCGAGCAACTGCGTCGCGGGTGCGGCGTCGGCTGGCGCGGGCGTGGGTCCGCAGAAGCTCAACTACATCCTTGGTATCACGAAGGCGTATTGCACGCGCGTCGGCTCGGGTCCGTTCCCGAGCGAACTGTACGATGCGGACAACCCGCAGCGCCAGGACCAGGTCGGCGTCACGCTCGCGAACGTCGGCAAGGAATTCGGTTCGGTCACCGGCCGTCCGCGCCGCACGGGCTGGCTCGATGCAGCCGCGCTGCGCCGCTCGATCCAGATCAACGGCGTGTCGGGCCTGTGCATGACGAAGCTCGACGTGCTCGACGGTCTCGACGAGGTCAAGCTGTGCGTTGGCTACAAGATCGACGGCAAGGATGCCGACATCCTGCCGCGCGGCGCAGCCGACGTGGCCCGTTGCGAACCCGTGTACGAGACGTTCGCCGGCTGGAAGGAAAGCACGGTGGGCATCAAGACGTGGGACGCACTGCCGGCGAACGCGCGGGCCTACCTGACCCGTGTCCAGGAAGTGGCCGGCGTGCCGGTCGACATGGTGTCGACGGGCCCGGACCGCGACGAAACGATCCTGCTCCGCCATCCGTTCAAGGTGTAACCCCAGATGACGCAGCAAATTTCGATGACGGCGGCAGACTTGATGACCGATCCGCGCAACGACGACAAGAATCTGTGGGTAGGCTGGGACGAGTATCACCGTCTGATCGAGCTCCTCGCGCTCCAGGTGCATGCATCGGGCTGGAAGTTCGACCAGATCCTGTGCCTCGCGCGCGGCGGCCTGCGCGTCGGCGATCAACTGTCGCGTATTTATGACGTGCCGCTCGCGATCCTCGCGACGAGTTCGTACCGCGAGGCGGCCGGCACCGAGCAGGGCGACCTCGACATCGCGCAGTACATCACGATGACGCGCGGCAACCTCGCGGGCAACGTGCTGCTGGTCGACGATCTCGTCGATTCGGGCGTCACGCTCGCGCGCGTGCAGGAGCACCTGAAGGAACGTTATCCGGCCGTGACGGCCGTGCGTTCGGCCGTGCTCTGGTACAAGGGTTGCTCGAAGGTCAAGCCCGACTATCACACGCAGTTCCTGCCGACGAATCCGTGGATTCATCAGCCGTTCGAGGAGTGGGACACGGTTCGTCCGCACAACCTCGAGGCGTGGATCAAGCGCGGTCGCGCGCAGCGCGACGGTTCGGGCGCGTAAGCGGCCGGCCGATTGAAGGAAAGCCTTGTACGGCGCCGCTTGCGGCGCCGTTTTTCATTGGCGCGCCGGGTGCGCCGCGCCACGGGCTCTGCATATCCGGTAGGCAGACGGCGCAGCCCCGGCTATGATGGCAGCCCTGCCACAGCTCGCGCCGGATTGCATGCGCGGCGTGGATCACGTGGCTCCACGGCAACAGAGCAGGGCGGCGTTTCACGGGGGCGCGAGTAGAATAGCGCTCGTTTTGTCCGACCCGGACCCGATTATTACGCTTCATATGAACGACACGATCCACGCGACCGACGCAGCACACGCGCCGCATTCGACGCAACAACACTCGATGCGGGCGCTAGCGATAGCAGCCATCGGCGTCGTGTTCGGCGACATCGGCACCAGCCCGCTGTATTCGCTCAAGGAGGCGTTCAGCCCCGCACACGGCATTCCGCTCACCGAAGGTTCGATTCTCGGCGTGATCTCGCTGCTGTTCTGGGCAATCATCCTGGTGGTCGGCATCAAGTACCTGCTGTTCGTGATGCGGGCTGACAACAACGGCGAAGGCGGCGTGCTCGCGCTGATGGCGCTGTCGCTGCGGCCGCTCGACTCGAAGACCCGCGTCGCGGGTGCGCTGATGGCGCTGGGGATATTCGGCGCGTGCATGTTCTACGGGGACGCGGTGATCACGCCGGCGATCTCGGTCATGTCGGCGGTCGAAGGCCTCGAAATCGCGACGCCGCACCTGTCCCATCTCGTGATGCCGATCACGATCGTGATCCTGATCGCGCTGTTCTGGATCCAGCGTCACGGCACCGCGCTGGTCGGCAAGCTGTTCGGCCCGATCATGGTGCTGTGGTTCATCGTGATCGCGGCGCTAGGCGTGTACCACATCGTGCGCGTGCCGGGCATCATCGCCGCAATCAACCCGTACTACGCGGCGTCGTTCATGGCCGATCACCTGCTGCAGGCCTACGTCGTGCTCGGTTCGGTCGTGCTGGTGCTGACCGGCGCGGAAGCGCTCTACGCGGACATGGGCCACTTCGGCGCCAAGCCGATCCGCCTCGCCGCATACGGGCTCGTGATGCCGTCGCTGGTGCTGAACTACTTCGGCCAGGGCGCGCTGCTGATCCAGAACCCGAAGGCAATCGAAAACCCGTTCTTCCTGCTGGCGCCCGAATGGGGGCTGCTGCCGCTCGTCGTGCTGTCGACCGTCGCGACCGTGATCGCGTCGCAGGCCGTGATCTCGGGGGCGTATTCGCTGACGTCGCAGGCGATCCAGCTCGGTTACGTGCCGCGCATGAAGGTGCTGCATACGTCCGAACTCGCGATCGGCCAGATCTACGTGCCGGTCGTGAACTGGCTGCTGCTGTTCGTGATCCTCTGCATCGTGGTCGGCTTCAAGAGCTCCGACAACCTCGCGGCTGCGTACGGCATCGCGGTGACGGCGACGATGGTGATCACGACCGTGCTCGCGGCCGTCGTGATGGTGAAGGTGTGGAACTGGAACCGCCTGCTGGTCGGCGCGATCATCGCCGTGTTCCTCGTGGTCGATCTCGGCTTCTTCGGCGCGAACCTGCTGAAGGTCGCGCAGGGCGGCTGGCTGCCGCTCGGCATCGGCGCGCTGCTGTTCTTCCTGCTGATGACCTGGTACAAGGGGCGTCACATCGTCAAGGAGCGCACCGCGGCCGACGGCATTCCGCTCGAACCGTTCCTGCAGGGGCTGCTCGCGCATCCGCCGCATCGCGTGTCGGGTACCGCGATCTACCTGACCGGTAACGACAAGCTCGTGCCCGTCAGCCTGCTGCACAACCTGAAGCACAACAAGGTGCTGCACGAGCGGACCATTTTCCTGACGTTCGTCACGCGCGACATTCCTTACGTGCGCGACGACAAGCGCCTGAGCGCGCGTGATGCGGGCGGCGGGCTGTACATCGTCACGGCCGAGTACGGCTTCAACGAGACACCGGACGTGAAGGCCGTGCTCGAGGAATTCGGCCGTACGCACGACATGATGTTCGAGCTGATGGACACGTCGTTCTTCCTCGCACGTGAAACGGTCGTGCCGACGCATCTGCCGGGAATGTCGATCTGGCGCGAGCGCGTGTTCGCGTGGATGCACCAGAACGCCGCGAAGCCGACCGACTTCTTCTCGATTCCGGCCAACCGCGTCGTCGAGCTCGGCACCAAGATCGAGATCTGACCGGGCGCGGCGCGCGGGCCGTCTGGCCGCGCGCCGCGTCTGTCGACCGCTCGAACCGGCCGCGATCGTTCGCATCGCCGGTCGTAATCGCAAACGCAGCCGCATGGCGCTGCGTATTCCGCACTAGCCAATCCGATCCGGTAACCGATTGCGTGTCCGCCGCCGCAATGAAAAAGCCCGCCTTTCGGCGGGCTTTTCGTGCGTCGACGGTTTTCGCGTGCTCAGCGCTTCAGCTTCGCGAATGCCGCGGCCATCGCGCCGGCCGGTTCCGGCTCGCGCGAGCGCGGCGGGCGTGCGGCGCCGCGTCCGGCATTGCCGCGATCCTGGCTGCCGCCGCGCGCCGACATGCCGGGCGCTGCCGCGTCGTCGTCGAGGCGCATCGTCAGCGCAATGCGCTGACGCTTCACGTCGACGTCGATCACCTTGACCTTGACGACCTGACCGGCCTTCACGACTTCGTGCGGGTCCTTGATGAACTTCGTCGACATCGCCGACACGTGGACGAGGCCGTCCTGGTGGACGCCGATATCCACGAACGCGCCAAATGCGGCAACGTTCGTCACGACCCCTTCGAGTGTCATGCCCGGCACGAGATCCGACACTTTCTCGACGCCTTCGCGGAACGTCGCGGTCTTGAATTCCGGACGCGGATCACGGCCGGGCTTCTCCAGTTCCGACAGGATGTCGCGTACGGTCGGCAGGCCGAAACGTTCGTCGACAAATTCCGTCGGGGACAGGCCCGACAGCGCGTCACGGTTACCGAGCACGTCGTCGATGCGCTTGTTGATCTTCGCGAGCATCCGTTCGACGACCGGATAGGCTTCCGGGTGCACCGACGAGCGGTCGAGCGGATTCTCGCCGCCGTTGATGCGCAGGAAGCCGGCAGCCTGTTCGAACGTCTTGTCGCCGAGGCGCGGCACCTTGCGCAGGTGTTCGCGCGACGGGAACGGGCCGTTTGCATCGCGGTAATCGACGATGTTGCGCGCCAGCGTCGCGTTCAGGCCCGATACGCGCGCGAGCAGCGGGGCCGATGCCGTGTTCGCGTCGACACCGACCGCGTTCACGCAATCCTCGACGACCGCGTCGAGCGAGCGGGCGAGTTCGCGCTGGTTCACGTCGTGCTGGTACTGGCCGACGCCGATCGCCTTCGGCTCGATCTTCACGAGCTCGGCGAGCGGGTCCTGCAGGCGGCGCGCGATCGACACGGCGCCGCGCAGCGACACGTCCATTTCGGGGAATTCCTTCGCCGCGAGTTCGGACGCCGAGTAGACCGACGCGCCGGCTTCCGACACGACGATCTTCTGCAGGCGCAGCTCGGGGTGTTTCGCGATCAGTTCGCTCGCGAGCTTGTCGGTTTCGCGCGATGCGGTGCCGTTGCCGATGCTGATCAGTTCGGCCTGCGTCTGTGCGGCGATGCGGGCGAGTTTCGCGATCGAGCCATCCCAGTCGCGGCGCGGCTCGTGCGGAAAGATCGTGTCGGTCGCGAGCACCTTGCCGGTGCGGTCGACGACCGCGACCTTCACGCCCGTACGCAGGCCGGGGTCGAGACCGATCACGGCCTTCGGGCCGGCCGGTGCCGCGAGCAGCAGGTCGTTCAGGTTGCGCGCGAACACGCGGATCGCTTCGGCTTCGGCCGTTTCGCGCAGCTGCGTGAGCAGTTCGTTCTCGATATGCGGCTGTACCTTCACGCGCCAGCACCAGCGGCACACGTCCGACAGCCATTTGTCGGCCGGACGATTCTGGTTCGCGATGCCGAAATGGCGCGCGATCATCGCCTCGCCGGGATGCGGCACCTGTGCGTCGAGTTCTTCGCCGAGGCCGAGCTTGACCGTCAGCACGCCCGCGTTGCGCGCGCGGAACAGCGCGAGCGCGCGGTGCGACGGCACGGTCTTGATCGTTTCCGCGTAGTCGTAATAGTCGCGGAATTTCTCGCCTTCCTCGTTTTCCTTGCCCTCGACGACGGCCGACGACACGACGCCCTGGTTGTGCAGGTAGTCGCGCAGCTTGCCGAGCAACTCGGCCGTTTCGCCGAACTGTTCGGACAGGATGTCGCGCGCGCCGTCGAGCGCGGCCTTCACGTCGGCGACGCCCTTGTCGGCGTCGACATACGCGGCCGCCTCGGCCTGCGGGTCGAGCAGCGGATTCGCGAGCAGCGCCTGCGCGAGCGGCTCGAGGCCGGCTTCGCGGGCGATCTGTGCACGCGTGCGGCGCTTCGGCTTGTACGGCAGATAAAGGTCTTCGAGCACCTGCTTGCTGTCGGCCGCGTCGATCGCGGCACGCAGTTCGTCGGTCAGCTTGCCCTGTTCGTCGATGCTCGACAGGATCGTCGCGCGGCGATCCTCGAGTTCGCGCAGATACAGGAGGCGTTCCTCGAGCTGGCGCAATTGCGTGTCGTCCAGGTTGCCGGTCACTTCCTTGCGGTACCGGGCAATGAACGGAACGGTCGAGCCTTCGTCGAGAAGTTGCACGGCCGCCGCGACCTGGCGCGGCTGGACGGACAGTTCGGTGGCGATGCGCTGTACGATCTTGAGTGCTACGGTTTCCGTCATGTCGTGGATGATCTGCCTGCTGAAATCGCGGCGCGGGCCGGCGGGCCCGAAGCGGCGGGCTGCGTGGCGGGCCCGACGGGCCTGAGGCCGCGGGTGAGTGAAGCGGGGCATTTTGCCATAAATGGCGGAGGCTCCAGCCGGGGGTGATAGAATTTGACACATGTCCCGCAGCTTTCCTACGACGTTGCCAACTTCCCGCATTTCTCTCGTCGCGCTCGGCGCAGCGCTCGCCGCGGCTTTGTCTGCCGGGCCTTCCTGCGTGTTCGCGCAGGCCTCGGGCGCAACCGCGCCGGACGCCGTCGCGGCCGCGCCTGCCGCCGCCTCCGTCGCACCGGATTTCGACGCCCGTCAAAAAGTGCTCAATCAACGCTCCGCGGAAAACGATTATCGTTATGCGGTGGCCGAGCACGATTGCTACAGCAAATTCTTCGTCAATCACTGCCTCGGCAAGGCACGCGACCAGATGCGCGACGAGCGGGCGAGCATTCGCCAGGAGCAACTCGCGCTCAACGACGAGCAGCGCGCGGTGCGCGCGCAGCAGCGCGACCAGCAACAGGCGCTGAAGCAGGCACAGAACGCGGCGGAAGCACCGCAGCGCGCGGCGACCGACGCGGCGAACGCGGCTGCGTTCCGCGACAAGCAGGAGCAAAATGCGCTGAAGCAGGCGCAGCGCGGCGCGGAAGGGCCGCAGCGCGCGGCGAGCAAGCAGGCGTACGACCAGAAGCAGGCCGACTTCCAGCACAAGCTCGACCAGGCGCACCAGCAGGCTGCGCAGAAGGCGCAGGAGCGGGCGGACAATGCCGCGCGCTACGAGCAGAAGCAGAAGGAAGCCGTGCAGCACAAGGCCGACGTCGAGCGGCGCCAGCAGGAAGCGGCCGAGAAGGCCAAGCAGCAGCAACAGCAGGGGCAGTAACGTGTTGGATTGATCCGGAATCAGTCTCAAGCGCGTCGGCACGCCAGCCGGTGCGCTGCTTCGATGAGGAGGCAAATATGCAAAACCGTCACACGGAACAGCAGCAGGAATTGCACAACCGTTTGGCTGCATTGCAGGAGCAGCACCAGCAGCTTGCTCGGGAGATCGAGCTGAAGGAAGGACACTCCGACATCGACGACATCACGCTGCACCGGCTGAAGAAGGAAAAGCTGGCGGCCAAAGACAAGATCATTTTGCTGCAATCGCAGCTGGAACCGGATAAGCGCGCCTGAGCGCGGCCTGGCAAGCGCCGGCGCCGCACGGGCGCTGGACACACAGGAACGCTTGCCTTGAATTCTCCGCTTGAAGCCACCCCCGATGCCCGGCGTGACACATCGTCCGCCGGGCGCGTTCGTGCGCCCGAAGGCACTTTCGAACTGAGCCGCAAGCGCGTCGACGAACTCGACACGATCTTCGGCGAAGGCGGGTTGCTGGCACGTGCGCTCGACGGCTATCGGCCGCGTACGTCGCAGATCGAGATGGCGCGTGCGGTTGCGTCCGCGATGGAAGCGTCCGCGCGCCGGATGCCCGAGCCCGAGATCTTCGAAACCCGCAAGCGGCCGGCGCGCCGCCTCGGCGACGGCGACAAGACGGCAGAGCCGGGCGCGGACGCCGCCGCGGCGGCCGAGCCCGACAGCGACTCGGGCGACAACACGCTGATCGTCGAAGCCGGTACGGGTACCGGCAAGACCTATGCGTATCTCGTGCCCGCGATGCTGTGGGGCGGCAAGGTGATCGTGTCGACCGGCACGAAGCACCTGCAGGACCAGTTGTTCCAGCGCGATATCCCGACCGTGCGCAACGCACTCGCGGTGCCGGTGACGGTCGCGATGCTCAAGGGGCGCGCAAACTACCTGTGCCACTACTACCTGCAACGCACGGCCGATAACGGCCGCCTGCCGTCGCGGCAGGACACGGCTTATCTGCAGGAAATCGTCCGCTTCGCGAAGATCACGAAGAGCGGCGACAAGGCCGAACTCGCGAGCGTGCCGGAAACGGCGCCCGTGTGGTCGATGGTCACGTCGACGCGCGACAACTGCCTCGGCCAGGAGTGTCCGCACTACAAGGAATGCTTCGTGATGCAGGCGCGGCGCGAGGCGCAGCAGGCCGACGTCGTCGTCGTCAACCACCACCTGTTCTTCGCGGACATCATGCTGCGCGACACGGGGATGGCCGAGCTGCTGCCGAACGCGAACACGGTCATCTTCGACGAAGCGCACCAGTTGCCCGAGACGGCGACGCTGTTCTTCGGCGAGACGCTGTCGACGACGCAGATTCTCGAGCTCGCACGCGACACGGTGGCCGAAGGCCTGAGCCACGCGCGCGACGCGGTCGAGTGGGTGAAGCTCGGCGGCGATCTCGAACGCGCGGCGCGCGACTTGCGCCTTGCATTCGCGAACGACCAGATCGTACGCATGTCGCTCGCCCAGCTTGGCGACGATCACCCGATGTTCGGTGCGCTCGACGCACTCGATGCCGCGCTCGACGCGCTCGCGTCGGCGCTTGCGAGCCAAGCCGAGCGGGCGGAATCGCTCGGTGCGTGCCTGCGGCGCGCACGCGAGCTGCAGGACCTGCTGGCCGGCTGGGTCGCCCCCGGTGCGGCGGAGGAAGCCGCGAAGGCCGATGCGGCGGCGGCCGGCGACAAGGCGGCATCCGACGGCGATCCGAACGAGAAGGTGCGCTGGGTCGAGGTATTCGCGCATACCGTCCAGCTGCACGAAACGCCGCTGTCGGTCGCGCCGATCTTCGCGAAGCAGCGCGCGGGCGTGCCGCGTGCGTGGGTGTTCACGTCGGCCACGTTGTCGGTGCGCGGCGATTTCACGCACTACGCGGCGCAGATGGGCCTGAGCTCGCGTCGCTCGATGACGCTCGCGAGCCCGTTCGACTACCAGACGCAGGGGCTGCTGTACGTGCCGCGCAACCTGCCGCAACCGTCTTCGCCGGCGTTTACCGATGCCGTATTCGATGCCGCGCTGCCGGCGATCGAGGCGTCCGGCGGCGGCGTGTTCATGCTGTGCACGACGCTGCGCGCGGTCGACCGGATCGCGTCGAAGCTGCGCGACGTGATCGAGTCGCGCGGCTGGAACACGCCGCTGCTCGTACAGGGCGATGCGAGCCGCACCGAGTTGCTCGACCGCTTCCGCGCGTACGGCAACGCGATCCTGGTCGGTAGCCAGAGCTTCTGGGAAGGCGTCGACGTGCGCGGCGACGCGCTGTCGCTCGTCGTGATCGACAAGCTGCCGTTCGCACCGCCGGACGATCCGGTGCTGGCCGCGCGGCTCGACGCGCTGACGAAGAAGGGGCTGAGCCCGTTCGCCGTGCACCAGTTGCCGCAGGCCGTGATTACGCTGAAGCAGGGCGCGGGCCGGCTGATTCGCGCGGAGACGGATCGCGGCGTGCTGATGATCTGCGACACGCGGCTCGTCGACAAGCCCTACGGACGCCGGATCTGGCAGAGCCTGCCGCCGTTCAAGCGGACCCGGGAGATCGCGGTCGTCCAGGATTTCTTCGACGAGCAACGGTCGGACAAGCGCACGTGACGGCGCGCGCGGCGATTGCCGCGCGGGCTTACCTGCGCCGCATGAATGCGGCGCCAATAAAAAACCCGGCTCGATGGCCGGGTTTTTTGTGTGTGCAACGGGCGTTGCGTCGCGCGTTCGTCAGAACTGCCACCACGACTTCTTCGCGCCGGGGCGCGAGTGGCCCGTGACGTACGGGCTGTCGGGGAACGTGCCCGCGAGCACGCGCTTCGTGTCCTCGGCGAGTTGCGGTTGGTCCAGCTTGCCGTACGACAGGATCATGATGTGCAGCGCGTCCTCGATCGCCGGTGCGCCCTTGTAATCCTTGATCGCGAGCTGCGCGCGGTTGATTGCCGCGACGTAGGCGCCGCGCCGGTAGTAGTAGTCGGCCGCGTGCACTTCGTGCGACGCGAGCGCGTTGACGATGTAGCGCATCCGTGCCGCGGCGTCGGGCGCGTACTTGCTCTTCGGGAAGCGGTCGACGACGACCTTGAACGCATCGTACGATTCGCGCAGTGCCTGCGGATCGCGCTCGCTCATGTCCTGGCCGGAGAAGCGGCCGAACAGGCCGAGATCGTCGTTGAAGTGGATCATCCCCTTCAGGTAGTACGCGTACGGGATATCCGGATGATCGGGGTGAAGCTGGATGAATCGGTCGACGGCCTGGTCAGCGGCTGCCGCTTCGTTGTCCTTCCAGTTGCAGTATGCAACGTTGATCTGCGCCTGTTGCGCGAAATGACCAAACGGATCGCGACCTTGCAGCGATTCGAAATATTTCGCGCACTTGCCCCAGTCGCCGCCGGACAGTGCGTCCTGGGCCTCTGAGTATAATTTGTTATTCGACCAGGTAGCCGTCTCGTCCTGCTTCTGCGGCAAGCCGTGGCAGCCGGCGATGAGGGCCGCGGCCGCTACCGCCGCAGCCCGGGCGGCGGCGGTTCTGGCCGTGCGTTTGGTCGAATTCATCATGCTCGCATGTCCTAGCTTCAAGTCTCGGTGACCCAGTCTAAATGACCCGTTCAAGTTCGCAGAATGCCCAGCCGGGCACACCAAATCGCGAAGATTATAGCCCAAGCGATCGGCCCGCCGACGCTGCCTCGGGGGATTCCCTCGATGACGATCTGATTGGCGACGCATTGCAACCGCCCGTTGTGCCGTCCGCGGCCGTCGATGACGCGCCGCGCGTCGTCGAAGTGCCGTCGTCGCTCGCGGGTGAACGCCTCGACAAGGCGCTCGCCCAGCTGTTCCCCGAATTCTCGCGCAGCCGCCTGCAGAGCTGGATCGAGGCGCAGCGCGTGCTCGTCAACGGCGCGCCCGCGAAGATCCGCCAGCCGGTGCCGCTCGGCGCGACGATCGAGCTCGTGCCCGATCTGCTTCCCGAGCAGCTCGCGTTCACGCCGGAGCCCGTGCCGCTCGACGTCATCTACGAGGACGACGCGCTCGTCGTCATCAACAAGCCGGCCGGCCTCGTCGTGCACCCGGCAGCCGGCAACTGGAGCGGCACGATCCTCAACGGGCTGCTGCACCGCTACGGCGACGCGGCTGCCGGCCTGCCGCGCGCGGGGATCGTCCACCGGCTCGACAAGGAAACGTCCGGCCTGATGGTGGTGGCGCGCACGCTGGCCGCGCAGACGGACCTCGTGCGCCAACTGCAGGCCCGCACGGTGAAGCGCCGCTATTTCGCGCTCGTGTGGGGCACGATGCCCGAGGAAGGCACGATCGACGCGCCGATCGGCCGCGATCCGCGCGAGCGTACGCGCATGGCCGTCGTGACAGGGGCGTCGGGCAAGCCCGCGCGCACCCATTTCCGTACGGTTGACACATGCGTGTGGCAACGTCAGCCGGTTTCGGCGATCCAGTGCGACCTCGAAACCGGTCGCACGCACCAGATCCGCGTGCACTGCTCGCACGCCGGCCACCCGCTGCTCGGCGATCCCGTCTACGGGCGCGCGCGCGGCAAGCGCTCGGTCACGCCGCTGCCGGACGGGTTCGCGCGGCAGGCACTGCATGCCTGGCGGCTCGGCCTCGTGCATCCGGTGACGGGCAAGATGGTGCAATGGCGCTGTCCGCTGCCCGACGACATGAACGCGCTCGTCGCGGCGCTCGGCTTCGGGCAGGGCGACGAGGAATTCGACGACGATGACGGTGTCTACGACGATGACGATTTCGGCGGCGAATATCACGACGATGAGCCGTACCTGGACGATGAGGAGGAGTGAGTGCCGATGACGAACCTGGCGCCGTTGACGTGGCAGGACTGCGTGCAGCCCGACTGGCAGGTGTCGCCGCGCGTGCGCGCGCTGATCACGACGCGCGACGGTGGTGTGAGCGAAGGCCCGTACGGGCGCTGGCAGGATGGTGCCGCGTTGCCGGGCGGGATGAACCTCGGCCTGCATACCGGTGACGATCCGGCCCATGTCGCCGGGAATCGTGCACGCTTGCTCGCGCTGGCGGGCCAGACGAGCGCGGCATGGCTCGAGCAGGTTCACGGCGCGCAGATCGTGCGTGCCGACGAAGTGATCGCGGCGGCGCCGGCTGCCGCGGCGCCGGTGCAGGCCGACGCAAGCGTCACGGACCGGGCGGGCGCCGTCTGCGTCGTGATGGTGGCCGATTGCCTGCCCGTGCTGCTGTGCGACGCGCAGGGCCGGGCGGTGGGAGCCGCGCATGCGGGCTGGCGCGGGCTCGCGGCCGGCATCGTCGAGCAGACCGCGGCGCGCGTCGCGGCGCTCGCGGGCGGCGCGACGGACGCGCTTCATGCGTACCTCGGGCCGGCGATCGGCCCGCAGGCGTTCGAGGTCGGTGCCGACGTGCGCGACGCGTTTCTCGACACGGCCCCGCAGTCGGAGCATGATAAAACCCGCCATGCGTTCGTCGCGATCGACGGCGCGCCCGGCAAGTTTCTCGCCGATCTCTATGCACTCGCGCGCCTGCGTCTCGCACGCGCGGGCGTAGCGCACGTGAGCGGCGGGACAGCTTGTACGGTCACCGAACACGCACGTTTCTATTCGTATCGGCGCGACCGTGTAACGGGCCGCATGGCGGCGGCGATCTGGCTGGCAGATTGACGGCATGCGCATGCGCGCATGGTTTTGTTGCGCCGCGAAATCGGGTTATCTCGATATTCCGGCGGCAATTCGGCGTTGCATGCGCAGTCGAATGAAAAATCCCGAAGTCAAGTCGACCAATATGTTTTATGTTTCGCCGGAACCCTTGTCGTGTCTGTTGCACACGGATTATCTCCGCGCAGAAATGTTCAGCGGTTTGACGCGGCGCTTCACATGGGGAAAACGATAATGATAAAAATACCGCACTGCGGCAGAATCTGGAGACGCCTCTCCAGAGCATGACGGCCCGGCTCGCAGCCGGCACGCCGCGCGCGAGCAGGATTTCACGATTGACGCTCACGAATCACCGGTAAGGCAGGTAATGACAGCATCGAAAAATTCGTCGACGTCCGCTCAGGCGGGCACTTCCGCGGGCAGCATCGGATTCGATCCGACCGCCCAGCCGATGCAGCAGATGTTCGAGTCGTGGTTGCACGCGTGGCGTGGTTTTGCAGATCCGGCACGCGCCGCGACTGCGTCGGCCACCGTGAATCCGTTCGCGACATTCCAGTTCCCGACGTCGTTTCCGTTCCAGGTGCCGTCAATGCCCGATCTCGGCAGCATGGCGTCGCCGTTCGCGGGGCTGAAGCTGCCGGTTGCCGCGATCCCGCCCGAACGGCTCCAGACGCTGCAGGCCGACTACGCGCGCGATTGCATGACGCTGATGCAGCAGGCAGCCGCCGCGAAGCTCGAGTCCCCCGAACTGAAGGACCGCCGCTTCAGCGGCGATGCGTGGAAGGCGTCGCCCGCGCATGCGTTCGCGGCTGCCTGGTATCTGCTCAACGCGCGTTATCTGCAGGAACTGGCCGACGCGCTTCAGACCGATCCGAAGACGCGCGAGCGCATCCGTTTCACGGTCCAGCAATGGACGGCGGCCGCCGCGCCGAGCAACTTCCTCGCACTCAATCCCGACGCACAGAAATCGATTCTCGAGACGCAGGGCGAAAGCCTGCGGCAGGGGATGATGAACCTGCTCGGCGACCTGCAGCGCGGCAAGATTTCGCAGACCGACGAATCGCAGTTCGTGGTCGGCAAGAACCTCGGGTGTACTGAAGGCGCGGTCGTCTACGAAAACGACCTGATCCAGCTGATCCAGTACACGCCGAAGACGGACAAGGTGTTCGAGCGGCCGCTGCTGATCGTCCCGCCGTGCATCAACAAGTTCTACATCCTCGACCTGCAGCCCGAGAATTCGCTCGTCGCGCATGCGCTGTCGAACGGCCATCAGGTGTTCCTCGTGTCGTGGCGCAATGCGGATGCATCGGTCGCGCACAAGACGTGGGACGACTACATGAACGAAGGGCTGCTCGCGGCGATCGATGCCGTGCAGCAGGTCAGCGGCCGCGAGCAGATCAACACGCTCGGCTTCTGCGTCGGCGGCACGATGCTCGCAACGGCGCTGGCCGTGCTCGCCGCGCGCGGCGAACATCCGGCCGCGTCGATGACGCTGCTCACCGCGATGCTCGACTTCACCGACACGGGCATTCTCGACGTGTTCGTCGACGAGGCGCACGTGCAGATGCGCGAGCAGACCATCGGCGGCAAGAACGGCACGCAACCGGGGCTGATGCGCGGCGTCGAGTTCGCGAACACGTTCTCGTTCCTGCGCCCGAACGACCTCGTGTGGAACTACGTCGTCGACAACTACCTGAAGGGCCGTACGCCCGCGCCGTTCGACCTGCTGTACTGGAACAGCGACTCGACGAGCCTGCCGGGTCCGATGTACGCGTGGTACCTGCGCAATACCTATCTCGAGAACAAGCTGCGCGAACCGGGCGAGCTGACCGTGTGCGGCGAATCCGTCGACCTGTCGCTGATCGACGTGCCGACCTTCGTCTACGGCTCGCGCGAGGATCACATCGTGCCGTGGCAGACGGCCTACGTATCGACGTCGATCCTGACGGGCCCGCTGAAGTTCGTGCTGGGCGCGTCGGGTCACATCGCGGGCGTGATCAATCCGCCGGCGAAGAAAAAGCGCAGCTACTGGGTCAACGACAGCGACCTGCCCGAATCCCCGGACGACTGGTTTGCCGGCGCGACCGAGCAGCCGGGAAGCTGGTGGACGACCTGGGTCGAATGGCTCGACCAGTACGGCGGCCGCAAAGTGGCGCCGCCCGCCCAGCCCGGTTCCGCGCAGTTCCCGGTGATCGAGCCGGCGCCGGGACGTTACGTGTTGCAGCGCGATTGACGAAAACCGGACAGCGGCGCACGCTGTCCGATGCACCGCAGTTTTTTTAACAGGGCCGGTAGCGATGCGCCGTGTCGTGCGGGCCTGGAGGAAAGGGAAATGACGGACGTAGTGATCGTATCGGCCGCGCGTACCGCGGTCGGCAAATTCGGCGGCTCGCTTGCGAAGATTGCGGCGCCGGAGTTGGGCGCGACGGTGATCCGCGCGGTGCTGGAGCGTGCGGGCGTGAAGCCCGAGCAGGTCAGCGAAGTGATCATGGGGCAGGTGCTGACGGCCGGTTCGGGGCAGAACCCGGCGCGGCAGTCGCTGATCAAGGCCGGGCTGCCGACGGCGGTGCCGGGGATGACGATCAACAAGGTGTGCGGCTCGGGCCTGAAGGCCGTGATGCTGGCGGCGAATGCGATCGTGGCGGGCGACGCGGAGATCGTGATCGCGGGCGGCCAGGAGAACATGAGCGCATCGCCGCACGTGCTGCCGGGCTCGCGCGACGGGTTCCGGATGGGCGACGCGAAGCTGGTCGACACGATGATCGTCGACGGCCTGTGGGACGTGTACAACCAGTACCACATGGGCATCACGGCGGAGAACGTCGCGAAGGAATACGGGATCACGCGCGAAGAGCAGGACGCATTCGCGGCGCTGTCGCAGAACAAGGCGGAAGCGGCGCAGAAGGCCGGGCGTTTCAACGACGAGATCGTGCCGGTGTCGATCCCGCAACGCAAGGGCGAGCCGCTGCAGTTCGCGACCGACGAGTTCGTGCGTCACGGCGTGACGGCGGAATCGCTGGCGGGGCTGAAGCCGGCGTTCTCGAAGGACGGTTCGGTGACGGCGGCGAACGCGTCGGGCCTGAACGACGGCGCGGCGGCGGTGCTGGTGATGTCGGCGCAGAAGGCGGCGGCGCTGGGCCTGACGCCGCTGGCGCGGATCAAAGCGTACGCGAACGCGGGCGTGGATCCGAGCGTGATGGGCATGGGCCCGGTGCCGGCCTCGCGCCGGTGCCTGGAGCGCGCGGGCTGGACGCCGGGCGACCTGGACCTGATGGAGATCAACGAGGCGTTCGCGGCGCAGGCGCTGGCGGTGCACAAGCAGATGGGCTGGGACACGTCGAAGGTGAACGTGAACGGCGGCGCGATCGCGATCGGTCACCCGATCGGTGCGTCGGGCTGCCGGATCCTGGTGACGCTGCTGCACGAGATGGCCAAGCGCGATGCGAAGCGCGGGCTGGCGTCGCTGTGTATCGGCGGCGGGATGGGTGTCGCGCTCGCGGTCGAGCGTCCGTAACCGGTCGTTCGCCACCAGCGAACCGAATCCGGGCGCCGGCCGATTGCGGCTTCGGCCGGCGCCACGTGAAGTCAGAGGGGCCTCAGGCAGCTCTCGAAACCAAAAAATGGAGTGAGATTTATGTCTCAGCGAATTGCGTACGTAACGGGCGGGATGGGCGGCATCGGCACCAGCATCTGCCAGCGTCTGTTGAAAGACGGCTTCAAGGTGGTCGCGGGTTGCGGCCCGAATTCGCCGCGCCGGGTGAAATGGATCGAGGACCAGAAGGCGCTCGGATACGATTTCATCGCGTCGGAAGGCAACGTCGGCGACTGGGACTCGACCAAGGAAGCGTTCGACAAGGTCAAGGCCGAAGTCGGCGAGATCGACGTGCTGGTCAACAACGCGGGCATTACGCGCGACGTCGTGTTCCGCAAGATGACGCATGAAGACTGGACCGCCGTGATCGACACCAACCTGACGAGCCTGTTCAACGTCACGAAGCAGGTGATCGACGGGATGGTGGAGCGCGGCTGGGGCCGGATCGTCAACATTTCGTCGGTGAACGGCCAGAAGGGGCAATTCGGCCAGACCAACTATTCGACCGCGAAGGCCGGCATCCACGGCTTCACGATGTCGCTCGCGCAGGAAGTCGCGACGAAGGGCGTGACGGTCAACACCGTGTCGCCGGGCTACATCGGCACCGACATGGTGAAGGCGATCCGTCCCGACGTGCTCGAGAAGATCGTCGCGACGATCCCGGTGCGACGTCTCGGCGGTCCGGAGGAAATCGGCTCGATCGTCGCGTGGCTCGCGTCGAACGATTCCGGCTTCGCGACGGGCGCCGACTTTTCGCTGAACGGCGGCCTGCACATGGGCTGAACGCCCGGGCTGTGCGGGCCGGGTGGCCGCGCAGCCGGGTGTGTTCCGAAGGCCCCCGCCTCCCGGATTCGGGCGGCGGGGATTCGTCACTTGCGCTACGCTGCACAGAAGGGCGTTACATGACCACTACAAAGAAGACGGCCGAACGGCTCATCAAGAAGTATCCGAACCGCCGGCTCTACGATACCGAGACAAGCACGTACATTACGCTCACCGACGTGAAGCAACTCGTGCTGGAGCAGGAGGACTTCAAGGTCGTCGATGCGAAATCCAGCGAAGACCTGACGCGCAGCATCCTCCTTCAGATCATCCTCGAAGAGGAAAGCGGCGGTGTGCCGATGTTCTCGTCGTCGATGCTGTCGCAGATCATCCGCTTCTACGGTCACGCGATGCAGGGCATGATGGGCACGTACCTGGAAAAGAACATCCAGGCGTTCATCGATATCCAGAACAAGCTCGCGGATCAGTCGAAGAACCTGTACGACACCAATGCGATGAATCCGGAAGTCTGGTCGCAGTTCATGAACATGCAGGCGCCGATGATGCAAGGGATGATGACGAGCTACATCGAGCAGTCGAAGAACATGTTCGTGCAGATGCAGGAACAGATGCAGAACCAGGCGAAGTCGATGTTCAGCACGTTCCCGTTCAAGCAGCCGGGCGCGTCGGAGCCGGAGAAGAAGTAGCGATTTCGCGGCAGGCCGGCCGTGGCGGCGCGAGCTGTCGGGCGTCGGTGCCGTGAAGCAAGGCGGCGCGGGGCGGCCGATCGATCGTGCGTTCCCGCACGACGATGCGCGGCTGCCGCCTGCCGGAAGCGTTCGCCGACGGTCGTTCATGATCGTCGGCACCGAATGCTCGCGCCGGGCATGAACGGGCATGACCGTGGTCCGGTCGATCGAGCTCCAGTCACATACGAATGAACGCCGGGACGCACCGCACCTGACAGGTGCGTTTGTACCGGCGTGGGTGTTTGCCCGTCGAACCCGCAGCGGCGCAGCACCGCAAAGCCGTGGAAGTCGTCTGTCGCGAAGCGCGGCATCGGGTTCCGGGCACGACACGATGTGCGACGCCGCGCCGATGCGGTGCGGCCAAGAAAAACAAACCGGATGAGAGAGAGCATGCGAGGGATTCAAATGGCATCGGCCGGCAGGCTGGCCGGTCTTGCTTCGATGTTCATGTGCGGCATTGGCCTGGCCGCACCGGGCTTTGCGATGGATTGCGCGAAAGCCGCGCAACCGATCGAGAAGCGCATCTGCGCGAATCCCGGGCTGCGGTCGGCCGATGCGCGCATGAATTCGGCCTATGCGGGCGTGCTGAAGGCTGCGCCGGACGCTGCTATCCGCGACATGCTGGTGCGTAGCCAGCGCCGCTGGATCGACGCGCGCAACAACCGTCTCGCGGCCGATTACGAGGGCCATCCGATGGCCGTCGACGAAGTGCGCAAGGCGATCGATCGGCGCACCGCCGTGTTGGCCGATCAGTCGGGTAAAGGGCTGATCGCGCGAGCGCTGGCCGAGCGGCAGTGGCTCGCGAAATACACGGGTGGCCCGTTGACGGGTTTCGACGGAAACTGCGATTTCATTCCCGACGATGCGAGCGGCGCACACGTGTCCTATGCGTGTTTCGGCGCGGTCCATGTGCAGAATCGTGCGCGGGTCTGCAGCCAGAGCGAGGACTGGGCGACCGGCGCGGTTTATCAGTACCGGTTGGTGAGTGCGGCCGACGGCGGGAAGGTGCGACCGGTGGCGTTCTGCGAAGCGCAGGCGCATGCGAGTGCGTGCGACAACGGTGGAACGCAATCGGGGTGGATGCGCGCGGGGGCGGCTGGTGGCGATAACCACGCGTCAACGCCGGTAACCGGGTTGCCGCAACTCGATGCGGAAATGTGGCCGATCGGTGATGGAGACGACGCGGTGTGGTTCGATCGGTGCCTGACGGCGGCGATGTTTCCGTGAATGCAGGACCGGGTCAAGCCCGCTTCGGCGGGCTTTTTTACGACCTCGTCGCGGGCGCGATGTCAGTCCTCGTCGTCGTGCGGAGGAAGGTCGAGCACGAGCTTGACGGCGCTGTAGTTGGCCTTGAGCGAAAACACACGGCCGATCACGAAAAACGTCTGCGGCGAATTCTCGAGCTCGACGAAGTCGCCGGGTTGCGGTACGTGCGCGCCCTGGTCATACGAAAAGCTGGTGCTGGTCTGCTCGCCGATGGTTTCGGCAGCGTGTTCGGTGAATTCGATCGTGATGTGGGTGGTCATACTGGCCCCGTTGGCTAGTTGAAGAGAGCGGACGCTGCGATTTTCGCATAGCGGTGGGGCGGTTTCGGGGCGATTCTGGTGCGGCGGTGTTTGCCGATCGTGTCTGTTGTCTCGTTGCGTCGATCTGAAAGGGGCGGATCGGTTTCCCCTGTCGACTCGGGACGCCCGCGCGAGCCGCACGTCGTCGTCGTGATCCGTGGCGTCGCAACGGCCGATTTTGGCTCGCTGACCCATAAATGGCTGTAAACTCACGCTTTTGCTGCCACGCCCCCACACGCCAGATGTCCCAATCCCCCAAAGTAGGATTCGTATCCCTCGGGTGCCCGAAAGCCCTCGTCGACTCCGAACAAATCATCACCCAGCTGCGCGCCGAAGGTTATGAAATCTCCGGCACCTACGACGGCGCCGACCTCGTCGTCGTGAACACCTGCGGCTTCATCGACGAAGCCGTGCAGGAAAGCCTCGACGCGATCGGCGAAGCGCTGACCGAGAACGGCAAGGTGATCGTCACCGGCTGCCTCGGCGCGAAGTCGAGCGCCAGCGGCTCGAACCTGATCGAGGAAGTCCACCCGAAGGTGCTCGCCGTCACCGGCCCGCACGCCGTGGGCGAAGTGATGCAGGCCGTACATTCGCACCTGCCGAAGCCGCACGACCCGTTCGTCGACCTCGTGCCCGCGGCCGGCATCAAGCTCACGCCGCGCCACTACGCGTACCTGAAGATCTCCGAAGGCTGCAACCACCGCTGCACGTTCTGCATCATCCCGTCGATGCGCGGCGATCTCGTGTCGCGTCCGGTCGCCGAAGTGATGCTGGAAGCCGAGAACCTGTTCAAGTCGGGCGTGAAGGAACTGCTCGTGATCTCGCAGGACACGAGTGCGTACGGCGTCGACGTGAAGTACCGCACGGGCTTCTGGAACGGCAAGCCGATCAAGACGCGCATGACCGACCTGGTCGCCGCGCTCGGCGAACTCGCCGCGCAGTACGGCGCATGGGTGCGCCTGCACTACGTGTATCCGTACCCGAGCGTCGACGAAGTGATTCCGCTGATGGCCGAAGGCCCGTTCAAGGGCCACGTGCTGCCGTATCTCGACGTGCCGTTCCAGCACGCGCACCCCGAAGTGCTGAAGCGCATGAAGCGTCCGGCGAACGCCGAGAAGGTGCTCGAGCGCGTGCAGAAGTGGCGCGAGATGTGTCCGGACCTGACGATCCGCAGCACGTTCATCGCGGGCTTCCCCGGCGAGACGGAAGAGCAGTTCGAAACGCTGCTCGACTTCATCCGCGTGGCGGAACTCGATCGCGTCGGTTGCTTCGCGTACTCGCCGGTCGAAGGCGCGACCGCGAATGAACTCGACGGCGCGCTGCCTGACGAGGTCCGCGAGGAACGTCGCGCGCGCTTCATGGAAGTGGCCGAGGAAGTGTCGGCGAACCGCATCCAGCGCAAGGTCGGCAAGACCCTCAAGGTGCTGATCGACGAAGTCAGCGCGGAAGGCGGCATCGGCCGCACGGCGGCGGATGCGCCGGAGATCGACGGTGTCGTTTATGTCGAGCCGGCGGCGAAGGCGTCGAAGCGCTACAAGGTCGGCGATTTCGTGTCCGTGAAGATCACGGGCGCCGACGGCCACGATCTGTGGGGCGAGGTGTAAGCAATGACCGGCGTATTTCCGGAGATCCTCGCACTCGGCGAGGCGATGATCGAATTCAATCAGTCGCAGCCTGGCCGTCCCGAGTTCCTGCAGGGCTTCGGCGGTGATACGTCGAACTTCTGCATCGCCGCAGCGCGCCAGGGCGCGTCGACCGGCTTCGTGTCGGCGATCGGCGACGATCCGTTCGGCCGCCTGCTGGCCGACATGTGGCGCGCCGAGCACGTCGATACGACGTACGTGCGGATCGACCGCGCGGCGCCGACCGGCGTGTATTTCGTGACGCACGGCGCCGACGGCCACCAGTTCGACTATCTGCGCGCGGGCTCCGCGGCGAGCCGCTATGCGGTGGGCGACCTGCCGCTCGACGCGCTGGCGGCCGCGAAGGCCGTGCACCTGTCGGGCATCAGCCTCGCGATCAGCACGGCCGCGTGCGACGCCGCGTTCGCGGCGGTCGACCATGCGCGTCGCAACGGCGCGAAGGTCAGCTTCGACACGAACCTGCGCCTGAAGCTGTGGCCGTTGTCGCGCGCTCGTGCGGTGATGCGCGAGGCGCTGGGCCAGACGGACATCTGCCTGCCCAGCTGGGACGACGTCACGGCGCTCACGGGTGCGAACGATCGCGACGCGATCGTCGATGCGATGCTCGAACACGGGCCGCAGGTCGTCGCGCTGAAGCTTGGCAAGGACGGCGCGTATGTGGCGACGCCGAACGAGCGGCGCGTCGTGCCGGGCTTTGCGGTCGAGGCGGTCGATGCGACGGGCGCGGGCGACTGCTTCGGCGGCGCATTCGTCGCGCGGATCGTCGCGGGCGACGATCCGTTCGCGGCGGCGCGTTATGCGAACGCGGCGGCGGCGCTGTCGACGACGGGCTACGGCGCGGTCGCGCCGATTCCGCACCGCGACGCGGTGGAGCGCCTGATGCAAGGCTGACGCGGAACACGCACGCCGGCCACGGCCCCGCACGATCGATTCATTCGCTGACAAGGATGAGGAGGCAACATGCAACGTGAAGTGGTGGTGGTGAGCGGCGTGCGTACCGCGATCGGCGATTTCGGCGGCAGCCTGAAGGACATCGCGCCGACCGAGCTGGGCGCGAAAGTCGTGCGCGAAGTGTTGCAGCGTGCGCAGGTGTCGGGCGACGAGGTCGGCCACGTGGTGTTCGGCAACGTCGTGCACACGGAGCCGAAGGACATGTATCTCGCGCGCGTCGCCGCGATCAACGGCGGCGTCGCGCAACATGCACCGGCGCTCACGGTCAACCGGCTGTGCGGTTCCGGGCTGCAGGCGATCGTGTCGGCCGCGCAGGGCGTGCTGCTCGGCGACGCGGACATCGCGATCGCGGGCGGCGCGGAGAACATGAGCCGCGCGCCGTATTCGATCCCGGCCGCGCGCTTCGGGCAGCGCATGGGCGACATGCGCGCGGTCGACATGATGGTCGGCGCGCTGAACGATCCGTTCCAGACGATCCACATGGGCGTGACGGCCGAGAACGTCGCGGCGAAGTACGGCATTTCGCGTGACGCACAGGATGCGCTCGCGCTTGAATCGCACCGCCGCGCGTCGCATGCGGCGAAGGCCGGCTACTTCAAGGAGCAGATCCTGCCGGTCGAGTTGATCGGCTCGAAGAGGGGCACGCCGGTCATGTTCGATCACGACGAGCACGTGCGCCACGACGCAAGCCTGGAGGATTTCTCGAAGCTGCGGCCCGTGTTCGTGAAGGAGAACGGCACGGTGACGGCCGGCAATGCGTCGGGTATCAACGACGCGGCGGCCGCGGTGCTGCTGATGGAGCGCGGCGTTGCCGAGAAGCGCGGCGCGAAGCCGCTTGCGCGCCTCGTCGCGTATGCGCACGCGGGCGTCGATCCGGCCTACATGGGGATCGGTCCCGTGCCGGCCACGCAAAAGGCGCTCGCGCGCGCAGGGCTGACGGTCGCCGATCTCGACGTGATCGAGGCGAACGAGGCATTCGCCGCGCAGGCCTGCGCGGTGACGCAGGAACTGGGTCTCGACCCGGCAAAGGTGAACCCGAACGGGTCCGGCATTTCGCTCGGTCACCCGATCGGCGCGACGGGCGCGCTGATCGCCGTCAAGGCGCTGTACGAGTTGCAGCGCGTCGGCGGCCGTTACGCGCTCGTCACGATGTGCATTGGCGGCGGGCAGGGCATCGCCGCGATTTTCGAGCGAATCTGAAGCAAGGAGCAACGCAAGGTGGGTCGATATTCGGAATGGCAACGGGCGCTCGTCGTCGCGGGCGCGCTGGCGGCGGGCATGGCGATGTCGGGCGCGGTCGCGGCGCAGGCCGTCGCGCCGGGCACGCAACAGGACGAACCGGCACCCGCGCGGCCGCTGCGGCCGAATCCCGAGTTCGCCCGCCTGCCGCGCTACGAAGGCACGCTCGGCGACCGGCCGATCGTCGTGCATCTCGGCCCGAAGACGGACGAGGAAGGCGTGCATGGCGAATACCAGTTCACCGATACGGGTGAGGTCGTCCTGCTCGCGGGCGATCGCGACGGCGATACGCTGGAAATCGAGGAATCGAACGACGGCACGAACATCACGGGCGTGTGGGTCGGCCGCTTCGACGCGACGGGCGACCTGAAGGCCGACCGGATGAACTCGGACGAGTCGGACCCGCAACCCGTCGTGCTGCGTCTGGCGCCGGGCAAGCGCGCGGCGCTGCAGGTGCGCGACGGCCGCGTGCAGGAAATCGAGACGGTGGGCGGCGTCGTCAACCTGCGCACCGACGACTGAGCTTGCGCTGGCTCGGTGTGCGCGGCGCGCATTGTACCGGGCCAAATGCGCCGATTTTGGCTAATCTAGCGACATATTCCGCAACCGAACGGCCTCGTGCCCGCCTTCCTGTCATGACTGCATCCACTTCCAAGCGCGCGCTGCAAACCCGCATCGTTCAACCCGACGACGTCATTCCGGAAGGCTTCCGTTCGTTCGTGCCGCCGGTCGCGCGCGCGTCGACGGTCGTGTTCCCCGATCTCGCGACGATGCGCGCGCTCGTGTGGCACAACGACAACCAGTGGCGCTACGGGCTGCACGCGACGCCCACGTCGCTCGCGCTCGCGCAGCGGCTCGCCGAGATCGAGGGCGGCACGCATGCGCTGCTGCAGCCGTCGGGCCTCGCGGCGATCATGAACGTCTATTTCGGTATCGTGAAAGCGGGCGACGACGTGCTGATTCCGCACAACGTGTACGGGCCGAATGCCGACTTCGGCAACTGGCTCGCGAAGGATTTCGGCATCACGGCGCGCTTCTACGATCCGCTCATCGGTGCCGGCATCGCCGACCTGATCCAGCCGAACACGCGACTGATCTGGATCGAGGCGCCCGGCTCGGTGACGATGGAAGTGCCCGACGTGCAGGCGATCACGGCGGTCGCGAAGGCGCGCGGCATCGTCACCGCGATCGACAACACCTATTCGGCCGGGCTCGCGTTCAAGCCGTTCGATCACGGCGTCGACATCTCGATGCAGGCGCTGACCAAGTACCAGTCGGGCGGCAGCGATGTGCTGATGGGCGCGACGATCACCGCGGACGCGGAGCTGCACGCGAAGCTGAAGCTCGCGCGGATGCGCTGCGGGATCGGCGTGTCGGTCGACGATTGCTCGCTCGTGCTGCGCAGTCTGCCGAGCATGCAGGTGCGCTTCGACGCGCACAGCAAGAGCGCGCTCGCGCTCGCGCAGTGGCTGAAGGCGCGGCCGGAAATCGCGTCGGTATTGCACCCGCAGATTGCCGACTGCCCGGGGCACGCGTCGTTCATGCGCGACTTCACGGGCGCGGGCGGGCTGTTCTCGGTGGTGTTCGACGCGCGCTACAGCGCGGAGCAGATCGACCGCTTCGTCGAGTCGCTCGAACTGTTCGCGATCGGCTGGAGCTGGGGCGGCGCGTGCAGCCTCGCGATGCCTTACGACGTCGCGTCGATGCGGCAGGACTGGCCGCATCGCGGCACGCTGGTGCGTTTCTACGTCGGTCTCGAGGACGAAGCCGACCTGCGCGCGGACCTCGAGCGCGCGATGCAGGCCACACTCGGCTGATCGCAGGCCGATCACGGTCGCGGAAAAACGAAACGCCGGCGCGATGCCACATCGCGCCGGCGTTTTTCATTTGAGGCCGTGCGGAATCAGAACAGCCGCAGCAGCCCGTCGAGGCCGACGTGATCGAACGCGACCGTTGCCGCTTCGCGCACGACGGGCTTCGCGTGGAATGCGACCGACAGCCCGGCTTCGGCCATCATCTTCAGGTCGTTCGACCCGTCGCCCATCGCGATCGCGCGGTTCGGCGCGAGGCCGAGCGACGCGCACGTCTCGCGCAGCAGGCGTGCTTTCACGTCGGCGTTGACGATCTCGCCGAGCACCTTGCCGGTCAGCTTGCCGTCGACGATCTCGAGCGTGTTCGCCTGCGCGTAGTCGAGGCCGAGGCGCGCCTTCAGCCGCTCGGTGAAGAACGTGAAGCCGCCCGACACGAGCAGCGTCTTCATGCCGGCGGCCTTCACGCCGGCCAGCATCGTCTCGGCGCCGGGCGACAGTTGCAGCCGCTCCTCGTACACGCGTTCGAGCGCCTGCGCGTCGAGCCCGGCCAGCAGCGCGACGCGGCGCGTGAGGCTTTCGTTGAAATCGCGGATCTCGCCGCGCATCGACGCTTCGGTGATCTCGGCGACCTGCGTTTTCAGGCCGCAGAAATCGGCGATCTCGTCGATGCATTCGATCGTGATCAGCGTCGAATCCATGTCCATCACGACGAGCCCGAAATCGCCGAGCGCGAGGCCGGCCTCGACGAATGCGAAGTCGAGCGCGTGCGTGCCGCAGTACGCGTCGATGTCGAGACGCTGCGCCGGGTTCGCGTTGTCGATGCGCAGCGCGTGATCGTCGGTCTGCACGATGCGGGTGCCGCGCGACAGCGCGAGCAGCGGTTTGTGATGGGCGTCCGACAGCGGCGCAAGACTCTGGATGACGAGGTTGTGGGTCATGGCGGGATGGTTGGAAGGCGAATGAAACGCTTACGCGGCCAACGGGCGGCCGCCTGCGAACGCGGCCCCGTTCGGCTGCGGGCCATTGCGTCGCGAACGCGCCATTGTAGCCGCTCGGTCGAGGCCGGTACGAATCCTGAGGCCGGACTCGAACCGGCACGCGCGCGGCGCGAGCATGAACACCGGTGCCTAACGTTCGTCCGCGCGATCCCAGTAAGGTGGATCGCCGAAATGCTCGGCGAGAAATGCGATGAACGCGAGCGTCTTCAGTGGCACGTGCGCGCGGCTCGGATAGACGGCCCAGATCGCGACGTCGTCGGCGAACGGATAGTCGTCGAGCACCGTGACGAGCGCGCCGCTCGCGAGCAGCGGGCCGACGTCCCAGGTCGACTTGATCGCGATCCCGAAGCCGTCGACGAGCGCTTCGCGGATCGCCTCGCCGTTGCTCGCGACGAGCCGGCCGCCGACCCGCACGGTGAGCGGGCCTTGCGGCGTGGCGAACGACCAGTCGCGCTGGTCGCCGAGGATCACGCATTCGTGTTGTGCAAGGTCGGCCGGGTGGCGCGGCGTGCCGCGCTCGGCGAGATACGCGGGCGAGCAGCACAGCACACGGCGGTTCACGGCGAGCTTGCGCGCGACGAGCGTCGAATCCTTCAGCGCGCCAAGGCGGACCGCGACATCGTAGCCGTCGTCGACGAGATCGACGATCTCGTCGGACAGCCGCAGGTCGAGCGACACCGACGGGTAGCGGCGCAGGAACGCGGGAATCACCGGCGCGACGTGCTGGCGGCCGAACGACGACGACATCGACACCTTCAGCCGCCCGTACGGCTCGCTGCGGCCGTGGCCGACCGACGCGCGCGCGGCGTCGGCGGCCGACAGCAGCGCGTCGGCGCGCGCCATGAAGACTTCGCCGTCCTGCGTGAGGCTGATGCGGCGCGTGGTGCGGTGCAGCAACCGCGCGCCGAGCTGGCGCTCGAGCTGCGCGATGCGTGCGCTCGCGACCGCGGCCGAGACGCCGAACTCGCGTCCGGCCGCGGTGACGTTCGCGAGCAGCGCCGCGCGCACGAACAGCGCGACGTCGAGCAGGTCGAGCGGCTTGTCGGGAGCCGGAATCGGATCGGACGTCATTATTCTGAAATTCCTGAAAATGTTTCAGGAAATATAGCGGTTTTCTCGAAGGATCGGGTTGCCTACGATGACGTTCATGGGGCTGCGCCGCAGCCCGCCCGGTTTCCCTGAAAGGAGTTTCGTGATGAAAGCCGTTGGACTGACCCGCTATCTGCCGATCGACGACCCGCAAGCCTTGCTCGACGTGGAACTGCCGCAGCCCGTGCCGGGCCCGCGCGACCTGCTCGTGAAGGTCGAGGCGGTTTCCGTGAACCCGGTGGATTTCAAGGTGCGCGCGCCGAAACCGAAGGTCGAGGACACACCGCGCGTGCTCGGCTGGGATGCGGCCGGCACGGTCGTCGCGGTCGGCGCCGACGTCACGCTGTTCCGGCCCGGCGACGAAGTGTTCTACGCGGGCAGCATCACGCGGCCCGGCACGAACAGCGAATTCCATGCGGTCGACGAACGGATCGCCGCGCTGAAGCCGCGCGCGCTCGACTTCGCCGCGGCGGCCGCGCTGCCGCTCACCGCGCTGACCGCATGGGAGGCGCTGTTCGACCGGCTGCATGTATCGCCGCAGGGCACGGACGCCGGCAAGTCGGTGCTGATCATCGGGGGCGCGGGCGGCGTGGGCTCGATCGCGATCCAGCTGGCGAAGACGCTCGGCAAGCTGCACGTGATCGCGACCGCGTCGCGGCCGGCGTCGGCCGAATGGGTGCGTTCGCTCGGCGCCGATGCGGTCGTCGACCATTTCGGCGACCTGCCTGCGCAGTTGCGCGACGCAGGGCATCCGAACGTCGACTACGTGCTGATCTTCAACGACACGGACCGCCATTTCCCTGCCGCTGCGGAAGTAATCCGGCCGCAGGGCGGCATTTGCACGATCGTCGAGAACGATAAGCCGGTGCCGGTCGAACTGCTGAAGGCGAAGAGCGCCGCGTTTCATTGGGAATTCATGTTCACGCGCGCAATGTTCGAGACGCCGGACATGATCGAGCAGCACCGGATCCTCGGCGAAGTCGCGCGGCTCGTCGACAGCGGCACGCTGCGCACGACGGTCGGCGAGCAGCTCGGCGCGATCAATGCGGCGAATGTGCGGCGCGCGCATCAGTTGCTCGAGGGCGGGCGCGCGATCGGCAAGCTCGTGCTGAGCGGCTTCTGAGCGCCGTCAGGCCCGTCGCTTTGTACCACGCCCCTCGACGGGCCTCCCCCAAGGTGACTTCCTTTGAGGCGGCCCGGCGTTTTCCCGAGCGCCGGCACTACACGTAAGGTTGCGGCGTCGCGAGCGCAAGCGGGGTAACACCCGATGCGTTTGCGGCGCATTGCATGCCGCTTGGCGGTAGACTGGCAGCGCATCATGCATCGAAAACCGCGCGGCACGCGCGTGCCGCCGCATTACAAGGAGGTCAGCATGAGCCAACGCAGCTTGTCGGTCGCCGCATCGTGGTCGGTCGTGTTCGCGGCGGCGTGCGTCAGCGCGAGCGTATTCGCGGCGCCGCCGGTCAAGGGCAGCCTGAAGGGCGGCGGTACGGGACAGCTCGAATACACCGTCAAGGTCGATTCGAAGACCTTCGGTAATACGCAGGAGACCCGCAAGATCCGCTCGGGCGAGACGGACGACTTCAACTGGAAGTCGGTGCCGCCGAGCGGCGCGGTCGCGATGCCGAGCGGCTGCCCGAACGCCGACAGCCTGCCGCGCGACGAGAACGGCGCGATGGTGCGCCAGACCCAGGTGCGGCTTGCGCCGTCGGTCGACGCGAAGGGCGTCGCCAACGTGCAGCTGAGCTTCCAGGCGGCCGCGCCGAAGGGCACGCGCAACGTGACGGCCGGCGGCAAGTCACTGCAGTGTCCGGACGTCGCGTCGGTGAGCCAGGTGAAGTGGGTGTCGATTCCGACCAACGGCGGTTCGAAGTCCGTGACGATGAGCGATGGCACGAAGGTGACGGTGTCGATCAAGCATTGAGCGGCGCCGCGGGCCGGCGTGTCGTTCGGTGCGCGCACAACGGATTCGAATGGCGTGACAAGCAGGGCGGCACGTGACCGTTGCGTGCCGCCGTCACGATGCTTTCTGCGACCTGCTTCGCGGTACTTACAGTGCCGCGATAACGGTATTGCACCGTTCGCCGCGCGTTGGCGGTTCGTGACGGCCTGCGTGACGTCATGCGGATGTCACGCTATGCTCGGCCACATCATCACCTTCCTGTAACGATATCCCGATGAAATTCCGAATGCGCACGCTGCTGTCTGCCGCTGTGTTCGTCGCCGCGCACGCGCAGGCGGCCGACGATTGCAGTTTCGTGAAGAAGGTCGAGCTGCCGTCGCGGCAGCAGGTGGCCGTGGTGTCGAGCGGCGCGCTCGAACCGTGCTCGACCGGCAGCTACGCGGTGCGCGTGTATTCGACCGCGCATGCCGCGCCCGGCTTCGATACCGACGATTACGTGACGGGCGTGCTGCATGCGCGCGATGGCACGATCGCCGACGCGTTTACGGCCGACCTCGGCGCGCGGGCGCCGCAGGCGCTCGTCGTGACGACGCGTTCGGCCGGCAGCGGCGGCTATGTCGGCGCGCAGGCTTATGTGACGACGCCGCGCGCGGTGCGGCTCGTCGCATCGGTCGACGGGCTCGCGCCCGGCGCGGACATCGCGGCCGCGTTGCGGCAGGCGATCGGCAAGCGCCGCGCCGCGCGCTGACTACGCAATCGCGCATCGCGCTTCGCGCGGCGCTGTTGCGTGTCAGTGCGCGCGCTCTTCTAGCCGCGCCGCGAGAAAGCGGTGATCGGCCGAGAACAGCCGGCGATAGGTCATCAGCACCGCGCCGACGGTGCCGAGCGCGGAGGCCGCGGCAATCAGGAACATGATCACGATCTGGTAGCGCACGGCCTGCAGCGGCGACTGGCCGGCCAGCACCTGGCCCGTCATCATCCCCGGCAGGCTCACGACGCCGACCACTGCCATCTGGTTCAGCGTCGGCAGCATGCCCGCGCGCACGGCCTGGCGTGCGGCGTCCTGCACGGCTTCCCAGCGCGTCGCGCCCAGCGCGAGAGCGGTCTCGACGCGGTCGCGGCGGGCCGTGAGTTCTTCCATCATCCGCTCGACACCGAGCGACACGCCCGTCAGCGTATTGCCGAGAATCATCCCGAGGATCGGAATCGCATATTGCGGCGCGAACCACGGATGGATGCGGATCACGACGAACAGGCCGACCGCCGCGACGAACCAGCTGCTGAACCAGATCGATGCGATGCTGTCGATGCGCTGGCCGCGGTACGTGCGCTTGCCGCGTCCCGCGCCGGCGAAGCCGGCAATCAGCGTCATCAGCGCGGTGAGCGGCAGCACGACGTACCAGTGAGGATGACCGAACACCCAGCCGAGCACGTAACCGATCGCGAGCAACTGGACGACGGTGCGCACCGCCGCGAGCGCGAGCTTGCGGCCGAGGCCGAGCGACAGTGCGGCCGAGATCGCGCCGTTGACTGCGACGAGCGCGGCGGCAATGCCGACGTCGACAAGACTCAGGTCCTGCAGTGCCGGGCTCATTGCGCAGCCTCCGTCGGGTTTGCGACATGCAGCACGCCGGCCTGCATGACGAGCCGCATCGTGGCGATCCGCGCGGCCTGCGCCGGATCGTGCGAGATCCACATGTACGCGCGTGCATCGGGCGCCGCGTCGAACCATGCGCCGACGAGCGCCTCGATCGCGCGTGCCGATTCGGGATCGAGCGCGGAGGTCGGCTCGTCGAGCAGCAGCACGTCGGGATCGAGCTGCAGCACGCGCAGCAGTGCCGTGATCTGCGCTTCGCCGCCCGACAGGTCGCTCGCGCGCTTGTCGAGAAAGTCGGGGCCGCGGCCGGCCTGCGCGGCGAGTGCTTCGGCGCGCGCGCGATCGAACGCGACGTCGCGATAGATCGCGAGCGAATACGGATAGCGCAATTGCGATTCGACGGTGCCGTCCATTTGCGCGGGGCGCTGGCGCACGTACGCGACGCTGCGCCGGTAGCGCGGGATCGCGCTGCGCCGGATCCGGCTGCCGCGCCACAGGATGTGGCCGCCGTCGAGCGGGTCGAGCAGCGCGAGCGCGCGCAGCAGCACGCTCTTGCCCGACCCGGACGGGCCCGTGATGGCAAGTCGCGATCCCGCAACGAGGCTGAAATCGGTCGGGGCGAGCAGGGTCTTGCCGCTGCTGGCGTCGCGCCGCGTAATGCGCTGCGCATCGATGAGGCCGGTGGGGGCTGTCATGTCACAAATGAAAAAAAGCGTTAACGGCGCCGAAACGTCACCATGGCGTGCGTCATAATACCGATTGAAAAGCCGCGAGTGTCGTGCGCCGTTCGTCCACGCACGCGGCCCGGCATGATGCGGCAACACTTCAGAACAACAACGGAACCGCCATGACGCTAACCCGAGCCATCGGCAAATCGGCTGCATGGATCGTCGGTATCGTCGCGGTGCTCATCGCGGCGGCCGGCGTCTTTCTTTTCACGTTCGACTGGAACCGCGCGAAGCCGTGGGTCAACGAACAGGTGAGTGCGGCACTCGGCCGTCCGTTCGCGATCAACGGCGACCTGAAGGTCGGCTGGCGTCGCCCCGACGGCGAGACCGGCTGGCGTGCGTGGGTGCCCTGGCCGAGCTTTTCGGCCACGCAGCTCGAGATCGGCAACCCCGACTGGGCGAAGACGCCCAAGTTCGTCACGCTCGATGCCGCGCATTTCGATCTCGCGATCCTGCCGCTGCTCGCGCACGAGATCGTGATTCCGTCGATCGACATCGAGAATCCCGCCGTCGACCTCGAGCGACTCGCCGACGGCCGCAATACGTGGACCTTCCAGTTCAAGCAATCGTCGCAGCCGTCGCCGTGGAAGGTACGGCTCGACAGCTTCGGCTTCGCGAAGGGCACCGTCACGTATCGCGACGCGATCACGAAGGCCGACCTGACCGTCGCGATCGATACGCTCGGGCAGCCGATTCCGCTCGGCGACGTGCTGAAGGAGCAGGAACAGACGTCGCGTGCGGCGTCCGCGCAGCGGGTCGGCAAGCACGGCGCCGCGCAGCTGAGCGCGAAGGCCAACGCGGAAGCCGCGTCGAAGGCGGCGAGTGCGGCGTCGTCCGCAGGCGCTTCGTCGGCGTCTTCGGTTGCTTCGGCTTCAGCATCGTCTGCCCCGTCTGCCGCGTCCGCATCGACGGCCGCTGTCGCGTCCGGCGCAAGCGGTGCCGCGGCGCCGGCGAAGCCGTCCGGCCCGACCTATGCGTTCGGACTGAAGGTCGACGGCCGCTACAAGAACGTGCCGATCAGCGGTACCGGCAAGCTCGGCGGCGTGCTGGCGATCCAGGACACGTCGCGGCCGTTCCCGCTGCAGGCCGACGTGAAGGCCGGCGACACGCGGCTCGCGATTGTCGGCACGCTGACCGATCCGACGCATCTCGCGGCGATCGACCTGCGGCTGTGGCTGCAGGGCACGTCGATGTCGCACCTTTACCAGCTCACCGGCATCACGCTGCCCGACACGCCGCCTTACGCGACCGAAGGGCGGCTGATCGGCAACTTCAAGCGGCGCGCGAGCACATTCCGTTACGAGAACTTCAACGGCCGCGTGGGCGGCAGCGATCTTGGCGGCACGTTGGTGTACGAGCAGCGCGAGCCGCGGCCGAAGCTGTCGGGCGAACTCGTGTCGAACCTGCTGCAGTTCGCCGATCTCGCGCCGGTGATCGGTGCGGACACGGCCGCGAGCAAGGCGCAGCGCGGCGACACGACACGCCAGCCGTCGGGCCGCGTGCTGCCGGTCGAGACGTTCCGCACCGACCGCTGGCGCGCGCTCGACGCGGACGTCAAGTTCACGGGCCGCAAGCTGGTCAAGAGTTCGGACCTGCCGATCACGAACTTGTACACGCACATCGTGATGCAGGACGGCGTGCTGTCGCTCGAACCGCTGCAGTTCGGCGTCGCGGGCGGCACGCTCGCGACGACCGCGCACCTCGACGGCAGCGGCGCGCCGCTGAAGGGGCGCTTCACGGTGGCCGCGCGTCACCTGAAGCTCAAGCAGCTGTTCCCTGCGCAGAAGGTCATGCAGTCGGCGCTCGGCGAGATCAACGGCGACGCGTCGCTGTCGGCGACCGGCAATTCGCCGGCCGCGCTCGCCGCGACGTCGAACGGCGAAGTGAAGGCGCTCGTGACCGACGGACGCATCAGCCGCCTGCTGATGGAAGCGGCGGGGCTGAACGTGGCGAACGTCGTCTACGAGAAGCTGTTCGGCAACAACGACGTGAAGATCAACTGCGCGGCGATCGATTTCGTCGCGACCAACGGCATTCTCGACCCGAAGGTGTTCGCGCTCGATACGGACGACGCGCTGATCAACGTCGATGGCCCGATCAGCCTGCGCGACGAAACGCTCGACCTGAAGATCCATCCGCATACGAAGGGCTTCCGGATCTTCTCGCTGCGCTCGCCGCTGTATGCGAAGGGCACGTTCAAGAACCCGAACGTCGGCGTCGATGCGGGCGCGCTCGCGCTGCGCGCCGGCGCGATGATCGGGCTCGGGCTGATCAACCCGTTCGCGGCGCTGATCCCGCTGATCGCGCCGAGCAACAACCGGGACGTGCCGTGCTCGGAACTGTTCGGGCAGATGAAGGAGAGGGTCGCGCAGAAGGCGGCGATGAAGGCCGGCAAGTGATGTGCGGATGTGCGCGCTCGTCGCACGGCGAGCGCGAGGCAGCCGCGCCGCACGCCGCGCGTTTGCACGACGGCCGGCCGCCCGGTCGCCCCGATCCGGCGAACCGTTGCGACCGCCAGCGGCGTGTCAGCGGCCCGCGCGCGCCCAGTGCAGCACGGCGTCGACTTCCCGGCCGTCGATCCGCGCCGGGGCGGCGGTGCCGAGTTGCAGGCGATCGCCGTCAAGCACGGCGACCCGCTGCTGCACGTTGCCGATCCAGTTCGGAAACAGGCTGACGTCCATTTCGTGGGTCAGCGTGCCGTCGTCGTCGACATGAAAGGGGCCGGAATAGGCGACGTAGCCGCGCGCGGCGGTCGCACACTCGTCGGCGGTGCCGCCGTGCAGGTCGCCGTTCGCGTAAGGCGGCCGACCGGCTGCCATCAGCTGGGCGGACATGTAGCCGTCCGGTGTGTAGAGAATCCAGCCGCGCACGTCGCGACCGAGCGGGTAGGCGACCGCGCTACCGTCGCGCGGGCGGACTTCGTAGGACACGAGGCGCCATGCGCCGACGAGTTGTTCGCGAAGCTGGCTGGCAAGCATGCGGGATTCCATCCAGTAAGACGGCGGTGGGGCGCGTGCCGTCGTGTTGGCGGGCCGCCGGGCGGCGGACCAGGGGTCGGAATGCGCTGTCGGAACGGCATGGTCGGCAGTTTCTCCGACACCTGCTAAAATACACGGTTTTCCGTCGATTTATCCTTTAACGGGACCTGCCGTGCTTTCTACTGCCAACATCACGATGCAATTCGGGCCAAAGCCCCTGTTCGAGAACATCTCGGTCAAATTCGGCGAGGGCAACCGCTATGGTCTGATCGGCGCGAACGGCTGTGGCAAGTCGACGTTCATGAAGATCCTCGGCAGCGACCTCGAGCCGAGCGCCGGCAACGTCGCGCTGGAGCCGAACGTCCGTCTCGGCAAGCTGCGCCAGGACCAGTTCGCGTACGAAGACGTGCGCGTGCTCGACGTCGTGATGATGGGCCACACCGAGATGTGGGCCGCAATGACCGAGCGTGACGCGATCTACGCGAACCCGGAAGCCACCGACGACGACTACATGCACGCGGCCGAGCTCGAGAGCAAGTTCGCCGAATACGGCGGTTACGACGCCGAAGCGCGCGCGGGTGCGCTGCTGCTCGGCATCGGCATCGAGGAGAAGTTCCACAGCGGCACGATGAGCGACGTCGCGCCGGGCTGGAAGCTGCGCGTGCTGCTCGCGCAGGCGCTGTTCTCGAAGCCTGACGTGCTGCTGCTCGACGAACCGACCAACAACCTCGACATCAACTCGATCCGTTGGCTGGAGAGCATGCTCAACGAGTACAACTCGACGATGATCATCATCTCGCACGATCGTCACTTCCTGAACTCGGTGTGCACGCACATGGCCGACATGGACTTCGGCACGCTGAAGGTCTGGCCGGGCAACTACGACGACTACATGCTCGCGTCGGCGCAGGCGCGCGAGCGCCAGGCCGCGGCGAACACCCGCGCCAAGGAGCGCGTCGCGGAACTGCAGGACTTCGTGCGCCGCTTCTCGGCGAACAAGTCGAAGGCCCGCCAGGCGACGAGCCGCGCGAAGCAGATCGACAAGATCAAGATCGAGGATTTCAAGCCGTCGTCGCGCCAGAACCCGTTCATCCGCTTCGAGTTCGAGAAGAAGCTGCACAACGTCGCGGTGGTCGCTGAAGACATCACGAAGAAGTACGAGCGCACGATCTTCCAGAACTTCAACCTGTCGGTGCAGCCGGGCGAGCGTATCGCGATCATCGGCGAGAACGGCGCGGGCAAGACCACGCTGCTGCGTTCGCTGCTCGGCGCGCTCGCGCTCGAACACGGCACGGTGAAGTGGTCCGAGAACGCGAATGTCGGTTACATGCCGCAGGACACGTACGAGGAGTTCCCGAACGACATCACGCTGATGGACTGGATCGACCAGTACCGCAAGGACGGCGACGACGAAACGATGGTGCGCGGCACGCTCGGCCGCCTGCTGTTCTCGTCGGACGACATCAAGAAGTCGGTGAAGGTGCTGTCGGGCGGCGAGAAGGGCCGCATGATCTGGGGCAAGCTGATGCTCGGCCGCCACAACGTGCTGCTGATGGACGAGCCGACCAACCACATGGACATGGAATCGATCGAGTCGCTGCAGATCGCGCTCGAGCAGTTCGAAGGCACGCTGATCTTCGTGTCGCACGACCGCGAATTCGTGAGCGGGCTGGCGAACCGGATCATCGAGGTGCGTACGGACGGTACGTTGTTCGACTTCGGCGGCAACTACGAAGAATTCCTGACGAGCCAGGGGCAGGAGTAATCGCGCTGACGCGTCCGTTCATGTGCCCCGGCTAAGCAGCACGAAGCCGGGCACATAAAGCGGAACGGCCGGAAACGCATCAAGCCCGCATCGACAGCATTGTCGATGCGGGCTTTTTCATTTCTGCCCCGGCGAGGCCTGACGGCGTTGCTCATTCCAGTTTCCTCTGGTTAATCGACTTCAGGTAAATTACCCACCGAACGCCAATCTCCAATCCCCATCCCGACCCGGAGCCGCCCCTCGATGCAGGACCATCCTTTCCCGCTCGACCTGTCCGGCCTTGCGCCAAGCCTGTATGCGCAGGGCACCGAGGAAAGCATCCTGGCGCGGCTGATGGAACGGATCGAGCCGGTCAACCGCTTCTGCGTCGATATCGGCGCGAGCGACGGCCTGCGCAACAGCAACACCGCGCGGCTGCTGCGCGAACAGGATTGGGCCGGCGTGCTGGTGGAAGGCAGCGCGTACCGGTTCGGCAAGCTGGCCGCCCACTACGCGGGCGCGGAGCGTGTCCGTCTGCATCATGACCGTGTCCAGCCCGATACGGTCGACCAACTGCTCGCCGACGCGAACACGCCGGCCGACTTCGACCTGCTGTCGATCGATATCGACGGCAACGACTACTGGGTGTGGCGCGGCCTGCAGGCGTTTCAGCCGCGCATCGTCGTGATCGAATACAACCCGTACTACACGCCGCCCGAGCGCTGGGTCATGTGCTTCAATCCGGACCACGAATGGGACGGGTCGACCTATTACGGCGCGAGCCTCGAATCGCTCGTGCACCTCGGCCGGCAGAAGGGTTATGAACTCGTCTGCTGCGACGACATGGGCAACAACGCGTTCTTCGTGCGGCAGGATCTGTATCCGCTGCTCGGCATCGCGAACAACGATCCGTCGGTGCTGTTCCGGCCGGCGATGTACAAGCTGCGCTACGTCGGCCACAACACGTTCCTGAGCGGCCATCCGTATCGGCACGGCCCGGCCGAGCACATCTGAATGGACCCGCTCGCTGCCACCTTCGACGAAATTCGCGACGCCTATGCGCTCGGCCGAAGCGGATCGCCACGTCAGGTCGGCGAACGTGTCTTGCATCTGCCGGCCGATGATGGCGGTGTCGCGATCAAGCTCTACGCACTCGAGCATCATGCGCGCGCGACCAAGGAAGCCGCTGTCCTTGCGCATTTCGAGACGCACGGCGATGCCCGCTTCCGTGTGCAGACGCTGAAACGCACGAAAGCCGGCGCACCGCTGTGGACGGGTGCGGGTTCGCACGCGATGCTGACGCGCTGGGAAGCCGGACAGTTCAGAACCTACGATACGTTTTCGCCGGCCGAGTGGGATGCGCTCGGCGCAAGCCTGGCTGCGTTGCATCTGAGTCTCGAGCGGCTTCATCTGCCGTCGCTCGACACGATCGGCGCGCGGCTGACCGCGATCGATGCGGATGCGGTGCGCCGCAGCCTGCTGGACGCGCTTGATCGCGCGCGCTCGAACGACGGCGCGGCGAACCTGCGCCGTTATGTCGAACTCGCGCTGCGCATGATCGACCGCTACTATCCGGGCAGCATCGAAGCGTTTCCCGCCGACGATCCGCAGCATCCGATCCACAACGACTACAACCAGTTCAACTACCTGTTCACGGGCTTACCGCCGCCGCTCATCCTCGACTGGGAAGCGGCGATCGGCGCGCCGCGCGAATACGAGCTGGTGCGTTGCCTGAACCATCTGCCGCTGGAGGCGCCGCACCTCGCGGAAGCCTTCGTGCTCGCGTATCGGCGGGTGCGGCCGGTGAATCTCGCGTGTATCGCGTGGGCGGTCGATGCCGCGTGCCTGCAGCACGCGCTCAAGCTGTGGGTCGTGCAAGGCTGGCTCGACGATCCGTCGCGCTACGCCGCGCACCTGAGCGGTGCGGTGACGATGGCGTTCGCGATGGTGGACGCGCGCGACCGTCTCGTCGATTTCTTTTCCCGTTGCGTGCAGGCAGGAAGCTGAAGTGAATGCGAATCTGAACCGGGTTTCGAATCCGACGCCGTCCGGCGAGCGGCAGCATGTCTTTCCGCCGCCGCTGGACCGCGATTACCGCGTCGAAGACGGGCGCGTCAGGACGCGCTCGCTGGAAGCGCATATCGTCGACCACTGCAACCTGACCTGCGCGGAATGCTGCTCGCTGTCGCCGCTGCTGCCCGAGTGGTTTGCGAGCCCCGATTCGGTCGAGGCCGATCTGCGCAAGGCCGCGAAGGTCCTGAGCCCGCGCGTTTTCAAGCTGGTCGGCGGCGAGCCGCTGCTGCACCCGGCGCTCGTCGAACTCATCGGGCGCGTGCGCGACACGGGTATCGCGCCGGTGATCTCCGTCACGACGAACGGGCTGAAGCTGGGCGAGATGTCCGACGCGTTCTGGCAGGCGGTGGATGCGCTGACGATCTCGCGTTACCCGAAACCGTCGCTTTCGCCCGACCTGATCGCGCATGTCGAGCACCAGGCCGCACGCTTCGACGTGCGCCTGAACTGGAAGGTGCAGGACGTGTTCACGACGATGAATCGTGCGCAGCCCGGCACGGACCGCGACGACGCGCAGCGTCTCTATCACGATTGCTGGATCCGCGAGCGCTGCCATATGATTCGCGACGGCATGTTCTACACCTGCACGCGTCCGGCCCATTTCCATACGCTCTACAAGGGCGAGAAGGATTTCCGGTCCGACGGCCTGCCGCTGCGCGACGACGCGGACATGCTCGACGCGATGCTCGCCTATCTGCAACGCGAGGCGCCGCTCGAAGCGTGCTTGCATTGCCAGGGCGGCAGCGCGCCGGTGGCGCCGCATCGCATCCTCAAACGCATTGAAGTGGACACCTTGAAGGCTCGTTATCCATGATCGTCGGCACGCGCGACCTGTTCGGTTTCGATCGTCTGCACTACCATCCGCGCAGCGGCATGTCGGCGTCCGGCATCCGTGCCGTCCTGCTTGCGTCGGGGCAACCGGCCGGCGCGCCGGACACGACCGGCATCGCGGGCTACCTGAGCGGCGAGCGTCCGGTCGATCGCACCGTGCTGCGCGATGTGCTCGCGGTGCCGCCGGGCCATGCGCTGATCCGTTCGCCGCAAGGTCTGACCGTGCAGCCGGCGCCCGAACGGCCGCAGCGCGGCGATCTGGAAACCGTGCTGCGCGCATCGCTGCAACGCGCGCTCGACAGCGGCAAGCGGGTTGCGCTGGCGCTGAGCGGCGGGCTCGATTCGGCGCTGCTGCTCGCGTTGCTGCGCGAACTCGGCGCGCAGCGGCACGTGACGTCCTACATCCTCGCGACCGACATGCCGGACTATTGCGAACGCGACGCGGCGCTCGAACTGGCCGCGCAGATGCAGGCGACGGTGAAGATCGTGCGTGCGAACGAGGCCGATTTCGTGGCCGCGCTGCCGCGAACGACGTATGCGGTCGAGGAACCGATGTTCAACCTGCATCCGGTCGCCAAGCTGCTGCTGGCCGAGGCGATGGCCGCGGACGGCATCGAGGTCGCCATTACCGGCGACGGCGCGGATCAGGTGTTGCGCCGCGACCGGTCGGCCAACTACCTGCCGCTGTGCCATGCGTTGTTCGATGCGGCGTCGGTCGACCTGCATCCGCCGTTTGTCGACGATGCGGTCGTCGCGCATCTGACGAGCATCGAACCCGACCTGAACAAACAATGCCTGCGCGATCTCGGTGCGCGCCTGAACCTGCCGGACCGTCTCGTGCACGGCCCCAAGCGCGGGCGGCTCGCGCCAGCGATGGACCTCACGGCGCTGCTCGATCGCGACCGCGCATGCGCGCTGGCCGGCACGCTCGGTCTTGCCGCGCCCACGCTGCAGGCGGATACCGAACGCGTGCTGTGGACGACGCTGATGCTGATCCTCGATCACTTCGATCATTGCGATGCCGCGCATCGCCCAACCTGAGCCGCTCATGAAACGCATCCTGTTCTGCGTGGTGCCCGAGAAGGGGCACGTCAATCCCTGTATCGGCCCGGCCCAGCATCTGCGCGCCGCCGGCTGCGACGTCGCGTTCTATGCGCCGGCCGACATCAGCGCGCAGCTCGATGGCGCCGGTGACTTCGCCTTCGTCGGGCCGCGCGAGACGCCCGAACGCCACGACCTGTCGCGCGGCGCGAGCTTCGCCGCGAACATTCGCGATGCCGACTGGCTGCGCCACTGGATCCGCACGCTGCTGATCGACCTCGCGCCCGCGCAGGTCGACGGTATCCGCGCGGTGCTGCGCGAATGGCAGCCGGACGTGGTCGTGATCGATCCGCTGCTCTATGCGGCGGCAATTGCGGCCGAGCTGGAAGGGCTGCCGTGGGTCTCGATGTCGAATTCACTGAATCCGGTGTTGCCGGACGATCTCGATTCGGAACTGCTGCGCACGGTGCGCTGGCTCGCACCGGAACGCACGCGCCTGTTCGCGCGCTACGGCCTCGACGCGCGCTTTCGCGGTTGCGACATCCTGTCGCCGCATCTGACGCTCGCGTTCACGACCGACGCGCTGGTCGGTACTCCGCCGCCAGGTGTCGAACTGGTCGGCCCCGCGCTGCCGTCCGGCCCGCGCGGCGACGAGACGGCGTTCCCGTGGGAGCGCCTCGATGCGGATCGCCCGCTCGTCTACATGTCGCTCGGCAGCCAGCTTTACTACCATCCGGATGTGTTCGCGAAGGTCATCGAAGCGACGCGGGCAACGTCGGCGCAACTGGTGCTGTCGGTGGGCGAACTGGTCGATTCGGATCTGCTGCCGGCCGGTGACGAGCGCGTCGTCGCGGTGCGTTATGTGCCGCAACTGGCGCTGCTGCAGCGTACGCACGCGTTCGCCAGCCACGGCGGCGCGAATTCGGTGATGGAGTCGCTCGCGTGCGGCGTGCCGATGCTGCTGTCGCCGTTCTGCAACGACCAGTTCCATTCCGCGCACTTCGTCGAGCGGGCCGGCGCCGGATACGTGCTGGATCTGCAGCAGGCTGGCGTGGCGGACATCACCGATGCGCTCGAACAGCTGTTGCGTCCCGGTTCGTTGCGCGAGCATGCGGCGCGAATCCGCGCGAGCTACGCGCGCGACGGCTCGGCGCAGGCCGCGCGCCTGATCAGCGCACTCGCTTCAGGAAGCCGCCTGGCGACAGCGTCATGAGCACGCGGTCCTCGATATCCTCGTCGACTTCGAATCGTGCGTCGCGGGCGAGAAATTCGCGCGCGGCCGTGGCCGGGTTGTTGCCTTTGCCGTACGGCTTGCCGTCGAACATCGATGCCGGCAGGTACTCCATGATGGTGTCCATCACGATCGCGTAGCTGTCGGGCGTCACGAGTGGCGCATAGCATTCGAGTTCGCGCAGCACGTGTGCGTGGGTATGCGTGAGATCGAGGATCGCCATCACGCGCGCGCCGTCGCCGATCTGCGCGCGCACCGACGCGAGCGTGTCGGCTGCGCACGATTCGCCTTCGATCAGCACCATGCGATGGGCGAGCCGGTGCGATTGCAGGCGTTGCCTGACCTCGTCGCGCAGGCGCGGTTCGATCGCGACGACGCGCCCGTGCTCGCCCGCCAGTTCCAGCATCGACGCGGAGAACACGACACCGCCGCCCGCCGCGATACCGGTCTGCACGATGCAGTCGGGGCGCGTGCGCCAGATCAGTTCCTGGAGCGCGAGCATGTCGCCGGGCAGGTGGAAGAAGCGCTCGCCGAGCCAGCGCGTCTGGAACAGATGGTCGAATTCGGCAGCGCGCGTCAGCCATTCGATGTTGATGTCCCGCATGCGGGCCGAAGGACGCTCTGACATGGTCAATGCAACGAGTAGGAGTGACGTGAAAACGCTGGAATCCTGGCTTCACCGGCACTGGAACCTCAGGCCGGCGCGCATGCAGGCGCTGTCGTCGGGCCATACTAACAAAACGTATCTCGTCGAGTGCGATGCGGCGCGCGCGGTGCTGCGCGTGTCGTGGTCCGGCAAACCGGTCGAGCAGGTGCATCGCGAGGCGTCGATACTCGGCCATCTCGGCCGCTCGCGCACGGCGCCGATGCTGCCCGCGCTGCCCCGATTGCGGCCGACCGTGGACGCGCAATCCGGTGTGCAGGCGCCCGATGGAAGCTGGCTGCATCTGTTCGAGCATATCGACGGCAGTCCCGGCTTGCCCGGCGATGCGCAGGCGGGCGCGATCGATGCGATGCGTGCGCTCGCGTATCTGCATGCGGCGCTGGCAGCGATCCCCGCGAGCGAATCCGCGCCGCTGGCTTGGCTGTCGGCGCGCCATATGCGCGTATCGGCACGTGCGATGCCGTCGTTGCCGGCCGACTTGAGCAGCCACTACGACACGATGATCCGGCGGATCGGCGCGCATCTCGATGCCGCGGCACGCTGGCTGACCGGGCCCGTGCATTGGCTGCATGGCGACTATCACGCGGGCAACCTGCTGTATGTGGGGCATGCGGTAAACGGCGTGCTCGATTTCGACGATGTCGGGCAGGGTGCGCAGTGGCTCGAGACGGCCTTTGCGCTGTTCGCGCTGTCGCGCGATGCAAGCAGGGACGATCGCTTCGTGTTCGATGCGCAACGATGGGAGGCGGGGCTGCAGACCTATGCGGCGACGCGGTGCGATGCTGCGCCGGACTGGATGCACGACAACTGCGATGCGCTGATGGCCCTGTTCTGCGCGGACCAGACGCTGATCCATCTGGAAGCCGCACAGCGCGGCCTGTGGATGCCGGGGCCCGGCATCGGATTTCTCGGTGGCTGGCGGCAATTGCTGGATGGTGCGACGCCCTGAAGCTGGCAGGTCGCCCTGTGTCAGTCCCGGAGATTCAGGAACAAGCGCACGGCTTCGACCGTATTGGGCCGCGCTTCGCCATGCCGCGATCCGTCGTGCATGCAGAACAGCACGTCGCGATGCTGTGCCGCGCTGGCGTCGACATGTGCGCACATCGCGTCGCACAGCGCCTGGGGCGACGGTGCCGGCCGCTGCCAGTCGTCCAGTATCGCGGTCCAGCCCGTGTGTTCGCGCCGCAGCCGTGCGAGCACGCCGGCGCGATTGTCCTGCGGCATCAGTCCGTAGGGAAGGCGCAGCGGGATCGCGTCCGGTGCGGGAACGCCGGCCCGGTGATAGGCCTCGCGAATCAGCGCGTCGGTCGCCTCGATTTCGTCGATCAACACGTCGTCCGGCAGCGCGCCCGGCCTTGCATGCGAATGAGTGTGATTGCCGAGCCGATGACCTTCGCGCGCCATTCTCGCCGCGACGTCGAGCGCGCCCGCGAGGTTCTGGCCGAGCAGGAAGAAGGTCGCCTTGCACGAGGCGTTGCGCAGGACGTCGAGCAAGGGCAGTGTCGACGGGCCCGGGCCGTCGTCGAAACTGAGGCGTATGGACATCGCTTGGAGGGCGCGTCGTGTGAGTGGAACCTGAACGATAGCGCAATCCGACAGCTTACCGGTCGAGCCTCGTCAGTGAGCGGAAGCATGCCGGCACAACGCGGCCGGCCGACAACGCCCGTGCTCACGCATTGAATCGCTCACGCGTCGCAAGCAAGCGCCGGCTCGTCCGGAATCGCCCGCTCCGCCAGCGCGATGTAATCGCCCGACGCCGTGCGCTCGACCCTTGCATCGACGCGGTACGCGCGCCGCAGGTTCGGCGGCGTCAGCACGTCGGCCGGTGCGCCGTCCGCGACGAGTCCGTCGGCACTCAGCAGCACGAGCCGGTCGCAGAAACGCGATGCGAGATTCAGGTCGTGCATCGCGACCAGCACGATCGCGCCGCGCCGGCGGGCCGCGTCGCCGACCGCCTCCAGCGCGAGCAATTGCCAGCGCAGGTCGAGCGCGCTGGTCGGTTCGTCGAGCAGCAGCAGCGGCGTGTCGCGCACGAGCACCTGCGCGAGCCCGACCATCTGCCGCTGGCCGCCCGACAACCGGTCGAGCGGCGACATCGCCAGCGGGTGCAGCCGCAGCCGCGTGAACACCTGTTGCAAACGCCGGTCGTGCGTCGCGTCGGACAGGCCGCCGCAGGTGGCGCGCAACGCGCTGCGCACGGCTTCGTAGACGAGCAGCGACGACGGTTGCGGCAAGGTCTGCGGCAGATAACCGACCTGCCGCGTGTGCTCGCGGCGCGACCCGGACAGCAGGTCGAAGCTGCCGAATGCCGCGCGACCGGTCGCGGACGCGAGCCGCGCCAGCGCGCGCAGCAGCGTCGACTTGCCGACACCGTTCGGCCCGAGCAGCCCGATCGTCGTGCCCGGCTCGACTGGCGCGAGCGACAGCCCGTCGAGCACGACCCGGGCGCCGTAGCGGACGCACAGCGCGTCGAGTTGCAGCATCGGCTCAGCCATCCAGCCTCCTGCGCCGGCTGACGAGCAGCATGAACAGCGGCACGCCGACCAGCGCGGTGATGATGCCGATCGGCAGCGTTACGCCGGGGATCAGCGTCTTGCTGAGCACGGACGCGCCGGCCAGCATGATCGCGCCGGCGAGCGCCGCGCCCGGCAGGTAGTAGCGATGCTCGTCGCCGACCAGCAGCCGCGCGACGTGCGGCCCGACGAGGCCGACGAAACCGATCGTGCCGACGAACGACAGCGCCGTCGCGGACAGCAGGCTGATGCGCGCGAGCGCGACGAGCCGCAGCCGTTCGACCGCGATGCCCATGCTGCGCGCCTGCTCGTCGCCGGCGCGCAGCGCCGTCAACGACGCGACGTCGATGCTCGCCCACAGCGTGCAGGTGGCGAAAACGCAGGTCAGCAGCACGATCTTGCCCCATGTCGCGCGCGCCAGGCTGCCCATACTCCAGAACACGATCTGCTGCAACGCATTCGCGTCGGCGATGAACTGCAGCAGCCACAGCAAGGCCTCGAAGCTGAACATCAGGCCGATGCCGAACAGCACGACGGTCTCGGTCGTCGCGCCGTGGCGCCACGCGAGCCAGACGATCAGCAGCGTCGCGGCGCTCGCGCACGCGAACGCGCCGAGCGACAGCGCGACGTTCTCGTTCCACAGCACCAGGTGCCAGCCGGAAATCACGACGAGCGATGCGCCGACGCTCGCGGCGGCCGACATGCCGAGCGTGAACGGGCTCGCGAGCGGGTTGTTCAGCACGGTCTGCATTTCGGCACCGGCGAACCCGAGCGACGCGCCGACGAGCACGGCCATCAGCGCATACGGCAGGCGCACGTCCCACAGGATCACGCGCTGTTCGAGCGGCAGCCCGTCGGGCCGGAACAGGCCGCCGAGCAGGTCGGCGACCGGGAACGGCGACGGGCCGGTCGAGACGTCGACGACGAGCAGCGCGACGAGCACGCCCGCGAGCGCGGCGAGCGCACCGACACGCCGCGCGGCGACCGCGCGGTAGCGAAGTCGCAGCGACGGAGGTGAAACGGGTGTCGTCGTGCTCATGCGGCCACTCCGGATGCGGGCTCGAAAACCACGCGTGACGCAAGCGCGAGGCTCGGCAGCACGACGCCGCCGTGATCTTCGCCGTCGATCAGCCGGAACGCGGCGTCGAGCCCTGGGCGGCCGCCCACCCGCGCGACGAAGTCGCGGGCGGAACTGACCTGCTTGCGTGCCTGCTGGCGGCGCACCCGTTCGGCGTCGGGGTTCGGTGCACCTTCCTCGAGGCTGCCTGCGGTCACGAGGACGCGCAGCGGCGGCGCGAGCGGGGCGGTTTGCGCGGCGAACCGGTCGGCATAAGGCAGCAGCATGCGCTCGCCCCACCAGATCGACGGGCTTGCGGCCACGTAGCGCCGAAACAGGTGCGCACGCGTGAGCATCGCGTACAGCGTCAGCAGGCCGCCGTACGAGTGGCCGAACAGCGTCTGCCGCTCGGGATCGACCGGCAGCTGGCGGGCGAGCCACGGCTGCACGTCGTGTTCGATGAAGTCGAGAAAGCGGTCCGCGACGACGCCGCGGCCGTTCGGCAACGGCGCGAGCGTGTAGTCGTCCGCGCGCGCGGCCATGTCGTAGGGCCCATCGACCGGATAGCCGATGCCGATCACGACGGCCTCCGCGTCGCGCGTGCCGTCCGGCCGCGCGCGGCGATTGCGGGTGAGTTGCGCCGCGAGCGGGAACAGCGCATTGCCGTCGAGCACGGTGAGCACCGGATGGGGCGCCGAGCCGGAACGCTCGGCCGGCAACGCGACGAACAAACGCCGCGTGCGGCCGGCGATCGTCACGTCGAACTGGCGGCTGTTCGGCACGAAGACCGGCGGCGCGGCGTCGAGGCCGGGCCACGCAGGCATATCGGCGGCACACGCGGGCGCGAGCCGGCCGCCGAGCGGGCCGGCCAAGCCGGCGACGAGCAGGGAGCGGCGCATGGAGGAGGCGGGCATCCGCATGTCAGGACCCTTCCTGCACCCAGTATTCGCCTTGCAGCGCAACGGGCTGGAAGCGTCGCACCATCGTGTCGAACGTGGCGCGCGGATCGAGATCGGCGAACAGCGCCGGGTGCAGCCACTTGGCCATCGCCTGCACGGCGACGACGTTGAACGGCGAATTGTAGAAGTGATGCCAGATCGCATACGCGCGCCGCTCGCGGACCGCGCGCAGCGGCGCGATCTGCGGCCGCTTCAGCGAACGGTCGAGCGAGCGGACGGCGGCGTCGCGCGGCACGCCGGCGCCGAGCGCGATGCGTTGCGGCGCGCTTTGCAGCGTCTGGAGCGAGCCGATCGCGGTACCGATGTAGAAATCGGGCTGGCGGCTCAGCAGGTATTCGGGGTTCAGCGTGCCGTGCTCGCCGGGCACGCGGCCTTTCGCGACGTTGTTGCCGCCGGCGGCGTCGAGCAGGTGGCCCATCATGCCGGTCATCGTGTCGCAGCAGTCGCCCGACAGGCCGACACGGCTTTCGAGGAACACGCTCGGCGCGACCGGGCGTGCGGTCGCGAGCCGCGTGCGGACGAGGTCGAGCTGCTGCTGCCAGTACGTGTTGAATTCCGTCGCGCGCTGCGGCGAGCCGAGTACCTGTCCGAGCAGCGCGATGCTGCGCGGCGTGTTGGCGAGCGGGTCGTGCCGGAAGTCGACGAACACGATCGCGACGCCGGCCGCCTCGAGCCGCGCGAGCGTTTCACGATCGCGCTCGCCGGGGCCGTGGCCGCCGCCGAGCCCGAAGATCGCGACCTGCGGGCGCAGCGCGAGCGCGCGCTCGTCGCTGAAGCTGCCGGACTGCGAGCGTCCGATGCGCGGCACATCCTTCAGGTGCGGGAAGCGCGCGAGCCATTGCGCGTAGCTCGCGGGATCCAGTTGCTCGAAATCGCCCATCATGCCCACGAGGCGGCGCGTCGGATCGTCGCCGTCGACCACCGCCAGCGCCGGCAACAGGCGGCCCTCGCCGAGCAGCACGCGCTCGACGCGCGCGGGAATCCGGACCTGCCGCCCGGCCAGGTCGGTGACGGTCGTCGTGTCCGCCCGAGCGGCATGGATCACGAGCCAGCCGCACAGCCATACGCCCAGCATGGCCCACATTCCGCTTGTCTTTTTCACGCGACTCCCGATACGATATAAATGAGAACAATTCTCATTTAATTGTAGCCGAGCCGAGGCCATGACAGGGGTATCGGCCGTTTGATCGAACACCAAAATAGTTTGTGCGGGCGCAAGAGGCCCGCACGCGGGGGTATGACGACATGACAGCGCTGACGCCAGCCGCTTCCCATTCCGATCGCTATCGACACGATGCGCACGTCGCGCGGATCCGCGAGGTGCGGCCCGGGTTGCGGATCCATTCGGACGATGCAACGGACGAATTCGACGCCGTGATGTCGGGGCAGTGTTCACCGGGCCTGCATCTCGTGCTGTTGCTCGAGGGTGCGCTCGACGTGTCGTACGGCGACCGGCGCGTGGTGCTGACGACCGACGGGCGACGCACCGGCCGCGTGGACCGCGAAACCGCGCGGCCCGCGGTGCGGATGCAGTCGTTCCTGCTCAACGCGACCGAGCCGGACACGTTCCGCCGGCGGCTCAGCAAGGGCGGTTATGCGCGGCGGCTGAGCCTCGCGATGTCGGGCGAATGGCTCGGCCATCTGCAGGAGGCCAGCCGCGGCGTCCTGCCGGAACAGCTCGGCGCGATGCTGTCCGCGCATCTCGCGATCCGCTTCTGGCAGCCGACGCCGCGCGCGACGGCGCTCGCCGAGCAGATCGTGCGGCCACCGGCCTATCAGCCGATGCTGCAGGCGATCTATCTGGAAAGCCGCGTGCTCGAACTGCTCGCCGAGGCGTTCACGCCGCTCGAGAGCGATGCGGCGCACGCGGCGCACGAGTCGGACGCGTCGCTCGGGTCGCGCGACTATCGCCGGATGGCCGAACTGCGCGCGTTCCTCGCGAGCGATGCGGCGCAGGAACTGTCGCTCGACGACATCGCGCGGCATGCCGGGATGAGCGCGAACGCGATGCAGCGCCAGTTCCGCGCGGCCTACGGTACGACCGTGTTCGACTTCGTCCGCGAACATCATCTGCAGCGCGCGCGGCTCGCGCTCGAGCGCGACGCCGTGAGCGTCAAGCAGGCCGCGGCGCTGGCCGGCTACACGAGTGCCGCGAACTTCGCGACGGCCTACAAGCGCCGCTTCGGCGTCACGCCGACGCTCGCGCGACGCAGCGACCGACGCTGACGACGGCTGGCGACGGCGCTCAAACGACTTCGATGCTTACGCAAAGATTTCGGTTGATTACATGTTTCATAATGTAAATGAGAATCAATCACATTTTGAAACATCGAAAGCGCCACCATGTCGAGTCAAGCTGCAAGCCTTGCATTGAAGCCGGTCGTCGTTGCCGGCCTGTATCTGATGGGGGCGTCGTGCGCGTGGGCGCAGACGCCTGACCGGGCGGCGGAACCTGCCGCCGCATCTGCCGTCGCCGCTCCATCCGCCGCCGCCAAACCGGACGACCCGGCCAAGCCGGCCGGATCAGCGCCGCCGGAGGCCGCCGCCGACCCGGCCATGCTGAAGGAGGTCGTCGTCACGGCGAGCCGCCGCGAGCAGGCGATCCGCGAGGCGCCCGCGAGCATTTCGGTGATCAGCCGGGAAGACATCGAGGCGAAGCCGTATACGTCGGTCGCCGAGATCGTCGCCAACGTCGAGGGCGTGAGCGTCGTCGGTGCATCGCCGAACGACCAGGACATCTCGATTCGCGGGATGCCGGGCGAGTACACGCTGATCCTCGTCGACGGCCGTCGCCAGAACACGCGCGAAACGATGAACCGCGGCACGGCCGGCGTGCAGTCGAACCTGATGCCGCCGCTGTCCGCGATCGAGCGGATCGAGGTGGTGCGCGGGCCGATGTCGTCGCTGTACGGCGCCGACGCGATGGGCGGCGTGATCAACGTGATCACGCGCAAGGTGCCGAAGCGCTGGGGCGGCACGATCACGGCCGGCAGTGTGTGGCAGCTCGAATCGAACCAGGGCGACACGCAGAGCGTCGACTTCTGGCTCGGCGGCCCGCTGAAATCCGACGTGCTCGGGCTGCAGGCGTCGGGGCGTCTCCTGCATCGCGGCGAAGACGACATCTACTACCCGAACAGCGGGACGGGCGGCGCGAACGGGCAGCGGATCGGCAGTTTCGACGTGAAGTTGTCCGCGAAACCCGCGAGCAACCAGGACGTGAGCGTGAACATCGGGCGCGAGCAGCTCACCTATCTCAGCACGCCGGGCAAGAGCGCCGCGCCGCTCACGCCGCGCACGGCGGCCTCCGCGCTCACGGAGACGCGTCATGTCCGCGATTACTGGGGCATCACGCACGACGGCCGCTGGGGCTTCGCCGACACGACGGTGTCGCTGTACGGTGAGCGCGGCGTGCAGGACCAGTGGACGCCGGCCGGGCGTTCGCCGGTGAAACCCGCGCTGACCGATACGATTCTCGAGGCCAAGGCTGCCGTGCCGTGGTGGGGCGAGCGCAACATCCTGACCGTGGGTGGCCAGCACATCTGGTCGAGGCTGTCGGGCGTCAGCGTGCAGGACGCGGTGCCGAAAGGGCATGGCGTCAATGCGGATCGCGTCGCACGCAACGCGTGGGCGCTGTTCGGCGAGAACGACTACTTCTTCAACGACCGCTTCACGCTGACGACCGGCGTGCGACTCGATCACGACGATCGCTACGGCAGCCACGTGAGTCCGCGCATCTACGGCGTGTACCAGCTCAGCAAGGCGTGGACGGTGCGCGGCGGCGTATCGACCGGTTTCCGTCCGCCGTCGCTGCGTCAGAGCACGGCCGGCTACTGCATGACGTCGGGTGGCGCGGCGGGCGCGATGCCCGGCACGCTGTGCGGCAATCCGGATCTCAAGCCGGAGACGAGCCTGACCGAGGAGCTCGGCGTGCGCTACGACCTGGGCGACACGTACGCGGGCCTGACGCTGTTCAACAACCTGTTCAAGAACAAGGTGGCGAGCTACGACACGGGCAAGGCCGATCCGCGCTCGCCGGGCCGCAACATCTATGTGTACGACAACATCGACCGGGTCAAGCTGTACGGGCTCGAGATCGGCGCGGGCACGCGCCTGTCGCGCACGCTGAAGGTGTCGGGCGCCTACACGCTGACCGAATCGCGCCGCGAGGGCAGCGGCGAGAAGGCGTTCAACGGCAGTTCGCTCGACGGTTATCCGCTCGACAAGACGCCGAAGCACAAATTCAACGTGCAGGTCGACTGGACGCCGACCGCCAAGCTCGACCTCTACGCGGCGGCGAACTACAGCGGCAGCGAATACTGGGCCGCGTTCCGCAACGGCGCGCAGGGCGTGCGCGAGCGGCCGTCGACGACGACCTTCGATCTCGGCGGGCGCTACCGGATCGACAAGCGTTTCTCCGTCAATTTCGCGGTGCTCAACCTGACCAACAAGATGGTGCCGATCGACGATCGCACGCGCACGACCGGGCTGAGCGGCAACTGGCTCGTCGACCAGGGGCGCCGCATCGCGGTGAGCCTGACCGCCGAAATGTGACGGCATGGCCGGCGCGTCGCGCCGGCTCATTCAATCTGGAGGCAATGTCATGAATGCGATTTCCCGACCCGATCAACTATTAGTACCCCATAACGTGTGGGATGTGTATCGCGCGGATACCCCGTTGTTTCTCGCCACGCCGGCGCATACGGTGCTGGCCTGCGATGTCGCGGAGGCGATTCCGCACGCGGACGCACCGCTCGCGGCGCGCGTGAACGATGCGTTGCGCCGCGCGCGGGCCGACGGCCACGTGGGCGCGACGGTGGTCGGCGCGGTGCCGTTCGACGTCGGCACGCCGACTGCGCTGCGGGTTGCGCGCACGATGCTGCGCGCGCGGCCGCTCGGCGCGCGGCGGGCAGCCGGGCCGGCCGGCACGCGCTATGCGACGCGCGAGGTGCCGTCCGCGGATGCGTATGCGGACGCGGTCGCGCAGGCGGTTGCCCGGATTCGCGCGGGCGAGCTCGACAAGGTCGTGCTGGCGCGCACGCTGGAGGCGACCGGCGAGGTGCCGGTCGATGTTGCGGCGCTCGTCGCGCGACTCGCGTCGTGCAATCCGCACGGCTATACGTTCTCCGTGGATCTCGGCGCGGGTCGCACACTGCTGGGCGCGAGCCCGGAGCTGCTCGTGAACCGCTTCGGCGGCGTCGTGCGCGCGAATCCGCTGGCGGGTTCCGCGCCGCGCAGCCGCGACCCGGTCGAGGACCGGCGCCGCGCGCAGGCGCTGCTGGCGTCCGCGAAGGATCTCGACGAGCACCGGGTCGTCGTCGAAGCCGTGCGCGACAGCCTCGCGCCGCTGTGCCGGCGGCTCGACGTGCCGGCGCGCCCGTCGCTCGTCCATACGGAAACGATGTGGCATCTGTCGACCGAGGTGTGCGGCGAAACCGACGCGGATGCGTTGACGCTCGCACTCGCACTGCATCCGACGCCCGCCGTCTGCGGCGCGCCGCGCGCGGCGGCACGTGACTGCATTCGCGATGCCGAGCCGTTCGATCGCGGCTTCTACGCGGGAATGCTCGGCTGGGTCGATGCGCATGGCGACGGCGAGTGGGTCGTCACGATTCGCTGCGCCGAAGCGTTCGACCGCACGCTGCGGCTCTATGCGGGCGCGGGCGTGGTCGGGGAATCGACGCCCGAAGGCGAACGCGCGGAAACCGCGGCCAAGTTCCGGACGATGCTGGATGCGCTCGGTATCGATCGCGATGCCGCATCGGGCGCCGCGCGGGAGGCCGCATGACGCTCGCGAACCGCACGCCGTGGCCGGACGCGTTCGCCGCCGCGTATCGGCAGAAGGGGTACTGGCTCGGCCAGTCGTTCGCGCAGTGGTTCGACGAACGCGTCGCGCGGCACGGCGAACGCATCGCGCTCGTACAGGGCGACCTGCGCTGGTCGTACCGGACGTTCGCGGTGGAAGCCGAACGCACGGCCCGCGCGCTGACCGCGTGCGGGATCGTGCCGGGCGACCGCGTCGTCGTGCAATTGCCGAACTGCGTCGCCTTTTTCGCGGTGACGTTCGCGCTATTCCGGATCGGCGCGCTGCCGGTGTTCGCGCTGCCTGCGCATCGCCGGCGCGAGATCGGCTACTTCTGCCGGCACGCGGGCGCGGTCGCCTATGTCGCGGCCGAACAGCACGACGGGTTCGACTACCGGGCGCTCGCGAGCGAGATCCGCGCCGATGCGCCGACGCTGCGCCACGTGCTGTTCACGGTGCCCGGCAATGCGCGCGTGGCGCTGCCGGATGCGCCGCCCGACGTCGCGCTGCCGCCGGTGCCCGGCGCGCACGAGATCGCGTTCCTGCAACTGTCGGGCGGCAGCACGGGTACGCCGAAGCTGATTCCGCGCACGCACGACGACTACCTGTACAGCGTGCGCGAGAGCGCGCGCATTTGCGGGCTGACCGAACGCAGCGTCTATCTCGCGGCGCTGCCGGCCGCGCACAACTATGCGCTGAGTTCGCCGGGCTCGCTCGGTGTGTTCGATGCCGGCGGCACCGTCGTGCTGAGCGACGGCGCGAGCCCTGACACCGCGTTCCCGCTGATCGAGCGCGAGCGCGTGACGGTGGCGGCACTGGTGCCGCCGCTCGTGCCCGTATGGCTGGCCGCGGCCGGGCAGCGGCGCGGCGCGCTGGCGAGCCTCGAACTCGTCCAGGTCGGCGGCGCGCGCTTCGATCCGGCGCTTGCGGCGCGCGCGGCCGACGGCTTCGGCGCGCAATTGCAGCAGGTGTTCGGGATGGCAGAAGGGCTCGTCAACTACACGCGGCTCGACGATCCGCGCGACGTGGTGATCGCCACGCAAGGGCGCCCGATCTCGCCGGACGACGAGATCCGCATCGTCGACGACGACGACCGCCCGGTCGAACCCGGCGCGGTCGGCCATCTGCTGACGCGCGGCCCGTACACGATCCGCGGCTACTACGACGCGGCCGCGCACAACGCGCGCGCGTTCACGGCGGACGGCTTCTATCGCACCGGCGATCGCGTCCGCCTGACGGCGGGCGGTCAGCTCGTCGTCGAGGGGCGCGCGAAGGACCAGATCAACCGCGGCGGCGAAAAGATCCCGGCCGAGGAAATCGAACACCTGCTGCTCGCGCATCCGGGTGTCGTCGACGCGGCGCTGGTCGCGATGCCCGACCCGTATCTCGGCGAACGCAGTTGCGCGTACGTGATTCGCGGCGCGCCCGCGCCGGCCGCGGCGGACCTCGTGCGCTTCGTGCGTGGCCAGGGCGTGGCCGCGTTCAAGGTGCCCGACCGGATCGAATTCGTCGACGTTTTCCCGAAAACGCCCGTCGGCAAGATCGACAAGCGCGCGCTTCGGCAGCACATCGCGGATCGGCTCGCCGCTGCCGCGTGACGGGTGCGGCGACGCCCCGTCGATTTTTCCATTCCCAAGCAATCCAACATGGCCATTCCGAAAATCGCTTCCTATCCGATGCCGGCCGAGCTGCCGGCGAACCGCGTGAACTGGCGGTTCGACCCGCGCCGCGCGGCGCTGCTCGTGCACGACATGCAGGACTACTTCCTCGACTTTTACGACCGTGCGGCCGCGCCGGTGCCGACGCTCGTCGCGCACGTGCGCCGCCTGATCGATTTCGCGCATGCCGCCGGGATGCCGGTCTACTACACAGCGCAGCCGGCAACCCAGGCGGCGGCCGACCGGGCGCTCCTGACCGACATGTGGGGGCCGGGCCTCACCGCGCAGCCGTCGCGCGCGGCGATCTGCGACGCGCTCGCGCCGGCACCCGGCGACACGGTGCTCGACAAGTGGCGCTACAGCGCGTTCCGGCGCTCGCCGCTCGAGACGCGCCTGCGCGAGCAGGGGCGCGACCAGCTCGCGATCTGCGGGATCTACGCGCACATCGGCTGTCTGATGACCGCCTGCGACGCGTTCATGCGCGACGTGCAGCCGTTTTTCGTCGCCGACGCGCTCGCGGATTTCTCCGAGCGCGAGCACCGCATGGCGCTCGACTACGTGGCCGGACGCTGCGGAATGGCGGTGACCACGGACGCGCTCGTCGGTGTCGCGCCGGCGGACGATACGGTACCGCTGCTCGCCGCGATCGCGGCGCAGGTCGCCCGCAGCCTGCGGATGCCGGCCGCCGACCTGCGCGAGCACGACAACCTGGTCGATTGCGGACTCGATTCGATCCGGATGATGACGCTCGTCGAGCAGTGGCGTGCGCAAGGCTACGACGTCACGTTCGTCCAGCTCGCCGAGCAGCCGACGCTCGGTGCATGGACGCAGGTGCTGCAGCGCGCGGCGCGGGTGAGCGCATGACGGCGCGTCCGGCGATGCCCGGTGCCCGTCCGGCGACGTTCGTTAGCACGGCGGAGGTGTCGGTGCCGCAGGCCGACCGCGTGCTGTTCAAGCTGTGCAAGCACTACGCGATCAAGGTGCCGGTCGTGTTCGACGAGCATCGCGCGACCGTCGATTTCCCGTACGGCGTCTGTCGGATGCTGCGCACCGACGACGTGCTGCAGCTTCGCTGCGAAGCCGATTCGTCGGAGCAGCTCGAGCAGATCCAGTACGTGATGGACGAGCACCTGGGGCTGATGTCGCGTAACCGGGCGCTGGTGGTCGCATGGGAGCGGGGCGCGTGACGCGGCCCGCCTCCGGCTCAACGAACTTCGGAGCAAGCTCGCTCATGACAAACGAATCCTTGCCGATCCGCGCGACTTCCGCGCAGTACGGAATCTGGGTCGCGCAACAGGTCGATTCCGACGATCCGGGCTATCTGACGGCCGAGACCGTCGAGCTCGACGGCGCGCTCGACGTCGCCGCGCTGACCGACAGTGTCGAGGCCGTGCTCGATCACGCCGACGCGCTGCACATGCGGTTCGCGTGGCAGGACGATGCGCTGTGGCAGGCGCGCCGGACGCCGCGCACGCGGCTGCCGCTCGTCGACCTGTCGGTGCAAGCCGATCCCGTGCAGGCGGCGCATGCGTGGATGAAGGCGTCGCTGTCGATCTGCTGCGACGTGACGGCCGATCCGCTGTACCGCACCGCGCTGCTGCGGCTGTCGCCGACCCGGCACTGGTGGTACCTGCAGGTGCATCACATCGCGCTCGACGGCTTCGGCTACGGTCTGCTGCAGCAGGCCGTGGCCGCCCGCTACAACGCACGTGTCGGCGGCGGGCCGCTGCCGGTGCTGCCCGACTGGCGGATCGATCGCGTGGTGGAGGCCGAGGCGCGTTATCGCGCCGACGGCGGCTTCGATGCCGATCGCGCGTTCTGGCGCGCGCATCTGCGCGAAGTGCCCGCGCCGCTCGTCCTCGCGCCGAAGCAGGACATCGCCCCCGACGCGTGGCGCGCGACGCGCGTGCTCGACGCCGAACGCGTGCGCGCGCTGCGCGCGGCCGCCGAGCGGGTCGACGTCGACTGGAATGCGTGGCTGCTGTGCGCGGTCGGCATCTGGCTCGCGAAGCAGGGCGGCCAGTGCGACCTGACGCTCGGGCTGCCGGTGATGAACCGGCTTGGCACGCCGGCGCTCGGCGTGCCGTGCATGGCGATGAACATCGTGCCGCTGCGCATGCATGTCGACGCCGAGCGCTCGCCGCGTGCGCTTGCGCGCGAATGCGCGGCGCGCCTGCGCGCGATCCGGCCGCACCTGTATTACCGGTACGGCTGGATTCGCGGCGATCTCGGGCTGCTGGAGCGCAACGCGTTCCTGTTTAACCAGGCCGTCAACGTGATGCCGTTCGAACGGCAGGTCGCATTCCACGGGCTCGCGAGCGACACCCGCGCGGTGAGCGGCGGCCCGGTGAAGGATCTGAACGTGACGCTCGCCGTGCGCGGCGGCGCGTGGCATCTGACGCTGGAAGCCAACCCGAACGCGTACGACGAAGCCGTGCTCGCCGCGCATGCGCGCGACCTTGCCGCGTGGCTCGACGCATTTGCCGAACAGGCGCCGGACGAGCCGGTGAGCGCGCTGCTCGACGGGATGCCCGCGCCGTCGATCGTGCGCGGCGCGCCGCTCGCCGGGCCGTACGACGACGTGCTCGCGCGGATCGAACGCATCGCGCGCGACGCACCGGCGCACCCGGCTATCGAGGCCGGCGACTGGCGCATCGACTACCGCGCGCTGCTTGCCGACGCCGATGCGCTTGCGACGGAACTCGAACGACGGGGCGTGGCGCGCGCTGCACGTGTCGCGATCGCCGCGCCGCGCGCGCCCGACGTGATTGCGGCGATGCTGGCCGTGCTGAAGGTCGGCGCGACGATCGTGCCGATCGATCCGGACGGACCGCCACAGCGCGTCGCGGCGATGCTGGCCGATGCGGCGCCCGCGCTGGTGATCACGCGCGACGCGTATCGCGAATGTGCGGGTGGGCGGCCGGTGCTCGATCTGGACGCGGCGCGTGTGCCGTCGCCGCGCGACGTGGCGTGCGCGGCGACCGACGCGGCACAGCCCGCGTACCTCCTGTACACGTCGGGATCAACCGGCCGGCCGAACGGCGTGCTGGTCGGGCGCGGCGCGCTCGCGCATTTCGTCGCGAGCACGCGCGACCTGTATCGCATCGGTCCGAGCGACCGGGTGCTGCAGTTCGCGCCGCTGCATTTCGATGCGAGCTTCGAGGAGATCTTCGCGACGCTCTGCAACGGCGCGACGCTCGTGCTGCGCGACGACGCGATGCTCGACTCGATCGATGCGTTCACGGCCGAGGTCGAGCGCCGCCGCATCACGGTGCTTGATCTGCCGACCGCCTACTGGCACGTGCTCGCCCATGCACTGGACGCGCGCCATGCGCAGCGCCTTGCCGGCGTGCGTCTGACGATCATCGGCGGCGAGGCCGCGTTGCCGGAGCGGATCCGGCGCTGGCACGCGCACCTGCCGCATCTGGCGCTGCTGAACACCTACGGGCCGACCGAAGCGACGATCATCGCGACGGCCGCCTGCGTGAGCGGCCCCGGTGCGGTCTGGCGCGACGGCGAGCCGGTGCCGATCGGCACGCCACGCGCGGGTGTCGACGCGCAAGTGGTCGACGAGCGGCTGTATCCGGTGGCCGAGGGCCGCACGGGCGAGCTGGTGCTGTGCGGCGACGCGCTGGCGCTCGGCTACCCGGGCAATGCGGCGCTGACGTCCGAGCGCTTCGTCGCGCTGCCGGGGAGCGGCGCGCGCGCGTACCGGACCGGCGATCTCGCCACCGTGCGCGACGGCCGGCTGGTGTTCGACGGCCGGATCGACCACGAGGTGAAGATCAGCGGCGTGCGCATCGATCCGCGCGAGATCGAGGACTGGCTGCTGCGCACGCCGGACGTGCGCGAGGCGGCGGTCGTCGCGTTGCGCGGCGACGCCGACGTGACGACGCTCGCGGCGTTCGTCGTCGGGGTGGACGAAACGACCGCGCTGCGTGCGCGGCTCGCCGACGCGTTACCGGCCGCGGCGATTCCCGACGCGTGGCACGTGCTCGAACGGCTGCCGCGCAACGTCAACGGCAAGACCGATCGCAACGCGTTGCGGCAGCGTGCGATGGCGGCCCGCATCGGCGTGGACGACGATCCGCGCGCCGACGCGCTCGAACGGCAGGTGATGCACGCGTGGCGCAGCGTGCTCGGCGGCGTCGCGCTGATGCCGGATTCGAATTTCTTCGACATCGGCGGCAAGTCGTTGCAGGCGATCCAGGTGAGCGCGCGGCTGGCGACCGCGCTCGGCCGCGACGTGCCGGTATCGATGCTGTTCCGCCATGCGACGGTCGCGGCGCTGGCGGCTGCACTGCGCACGCCGCTGCCGTACCGGCCGCGCGCGGAGCGCGACGCGTTCGCCCCGCATCTTGCGATCCAGACGGCGGGAGGCGCCGCGCAGCGGCTCATCTGCATCCATCCGGCCGACGGCCTCGCGTGGAGCTACCTGCGGCTTGCCGCGTACCTGCCCGACACGACGGTCGACGGGCTGCAACTGTCGGTCGGCGACACGAACGGCGCGGCCGATTTCGACGCGCTCGTCGACACCTATGTGCGGCGCGTGCGGGCACTGCAGCCGGACGGTCCGTACCACCTGCTCGGCTGGTCGCTGGGCGGCGCGCTCGCGTACGCGGTCGCGGCGGCCCTCGAACGCGCCGGCGCACCGGTGGGCGTGCTCGCGTTGATGGACAGTTATCCGTCGTCCGCGTGGATGGCACAGCCGCAGCCGGAGGCGGGCGATGCGCTGCGGATCCTGCTGACGGTGAACGGCGATTTCGACACGGCGGCGTTGTCCGACGCATTGCTGCGGCAGCGCCTGCTGCGTGCGAACAGCCCGTTCGCAGCGCTCGGCGGCGCGGGGCTCGACGCGCTGGTCGACGCGACGCTGCGGCAGATGCGCCAGTTCCGCGCCGCGCCGACCCCGCATTACGGCGGCGAACTGCTGCTGTTCAACGCAACCCGCAGGCGGCCCGGCACACCGGCACCCGACAGCTGGGCCGCGCACCGGCCGGCGGCGTTGCCGACCTGCGTGGCGCTCGACTGCTCGCACGACGGGATGTCCGATCCCGAACCGATGGCGGCGATCGGCGCCGCGCTGACCGAACGGCTCGCCGCATGGGCCGACATGGAAACCGTTACGAGGAACTTGAATCGATGAGCAGGGAAACCGAAATGACATTTCCGGCCGGTGTGGCCGTCGTGACCGGCGCGGCGCGCGGGATCGGCGCCGCGGTGGTTCGCGCGCTCGCCGCGCGCGGGGTCGACGTCGCCGCGTTCGACGCCGACGGCGACGCGCTGGCGCGGGCGACCGAGGATCGCACGCCGGCGCCAGGCCGCGTCCATCCGTTCGCGGTCGACGTGGCCGACGCACGCGCCGTGCGCGCGGCAATCGAGCGCGTGGAGGCGACGGTCGGCCCGATCGGCATGCTCGCGAACGTCGCCGGCGTGCTGCGGCTCGCGGCGGCGACGTCGCTGACCGACGACGACTGGGCGCATTGCTTCGCGGTGAACACGCACGGCGTGTTCCACCTGTCGCGCGCGGTCGCACAGCGCATGATCGAGCGGCGCGCGGGCAGCATCGTGACCGTCGGGTCGAATGCGGCGCTCGTGCCGCGCACGCAGATGGCCGCCTACGCCGCGTCGAAGGCCGCCGCGCATCAGTTCACGCGCTGCCTCGGCCTGGAACTGGCCGGCGACGGCATTCGCTGCAACATCGTCGCGCCGGGTTCGACCGACACGCCGATGCAGCGCCAACTGTGGCGCGGCCCGGAAGGTCCGGCAGGCGTCATCGCGGGGTCGCTCGAAACCTATCGCACCGGCATTCCGCTCGGTCGCATCGCCGCACCGGACGACGTCGCCGACACCGTGCTGTTCCTGCTGTCCGACGCCGCGCGCCACGTAACGCTGCACACGCTGTGTGTCGACGGCGGCGCGACGCTCGGCGTGTGACGGCCCGTCTGAATTCCGTCTCCGGAGCATCTTCATGAAACAGATATCGGCCTGTGCCGAACAAGGCGCGGCAGGCGCATTCGCGTTGCCGCGTCACGAAGAACGGTTGCGCGTCGGTGCGCGGCTGCCCGTACCCGACGCGCTGCGCCACGCGGTGCCGGCGTCGTATGCCGCGCGGGCGACCGTCGACGCGGGACGCGCGCAGCTGCGCGCGATTCTCGAACGGCGCGACGCGCGCCGGATCGTCGTCGTCGGACCGTGCTCGATCCACGATCCGGCGGCCGCGCTCGACTATGCGCGCCGTCTCGCCGGTCTTGCACACGCGGTGCGCGACGCGCTCTGCGTGGTGATGCGCGTCTACTTCGAGAAGCCGCGGACGACGGTCGGCTGGAAAGGGTTGATCAACGATCCGGGGCTCGACGGCAGCCATCGCGTCGAGGAGGGGCTGCGCACCGCGCGCCGGCTGCTCGTCGACATCAACGCGCTCGGGCTGCCGGTTGCGACCGAGGTGCTGGACGTCGCGACGCCGCACTACCTGTCCGACCTGGTGAGCTGGGCCGCGATCGGGGCGCGCACGACCGAATCGCAAATCCATCGCGAGCTGGCATCGGGGCTCGCGATGCCGGTCGGTTTCAAGAACGGCACGGACGGCCAGGTCGACATCGCAGCGCACGCGATGCTGGCCAGCATGCGGCCGCACACGTTCATCGGCGTCGATGGTGCCGGCAGTCCCGCCTTGCTGCACAGCACCGGGAATCCGCACGCGCACCTCGTGCTGCGCGGCGGTCGCCACGGGCCGAACTACGACGCTGCATCGGTGGCGGCCGCGGTCGAAACGTTGCGCGCGCAACGCCTGACGCCGAACCTGCTGATCGACTGTTCGCATGCGAACTGCGGCAAGCAGGCGATGCGGCAACTGGCGGTGCTGGACGATGTGGTCGGGCAGATGCGCGCGGGCAACGAAGCGATCCGGGGCGTGATGCTCGAAAGCTTCATCGAGGACGGCGCGCAGCCACTGGGCGGCGCACTGCGCTACGGCTGCTCGATCACCGATCCGTGCATCGGCTGGGAGGCGACCGAGGACGCGCTGTGGCGCGCCCGCTGCCTGCTGACCGACGACGGCACCCATGCGCGCTGACGCGCGCCGTTTACCTTTTCCATCGGAACACCTCATGTCGACGACTTCCGTTGAATCCCTGCAAGCGCCGGCCGATGCCGGCGCGTCCTTGCTGCCGCTGCTGCTCGCGAACTTCGCGATGGTGGCCGGCACCTACGCATTCGTCACGATCGCCGGCCCGATGGCGCGCCGCATGCATCTCGAACCGCTGCACATCGGCGCGATCATCGGCGTCGTCGGGCTCGTGTGGATGGCTGTCGCGCCTCGCTGGGGGCGAGCGGCGGACACGCGCGGGCGCTTGTCGACGATGCGCGCGGCGATCGTCGGGTTCGTCGCGAGTTCGCTGCTGCTGGCCGGCTACGTCGGCTGGGCGTTGCGCGACGGCGGCAGCGCCGTGCCGCCGGTGTGGGCGGGCCTTGTCGCGCTGCTCGTCACGCGCGCGGCGATGGGCGGTTGTTATGCGGGGCTGCCCGTCGCGGCCACGGCGTGGATCGCGGACCGGACGCCGGCCACGGGGCGCGCGGCGGCGATCGCGCGATTCGGCGCGGCGGGCGCGATCGGGATGGTGCTCGCGCCGCCGCTCGCGGGCTGGCTGGCCGGGTTCGACATGACGCTCGCGCTCGCCGTGTTCGCGTTGCTGCCGCTCGTCGGGCTGGCGGGGCTGCGACGGCTGCGCGCCGACGGCGTGCATGCGGTGCGGCAGGCGCCGCCCCGGCTGAAGCCGACCGATCCGCGCGTACGCCTGCCGTGGTGCAGCGCGTTCGCGCTGTACAGCGCGGTGATGATCGCGAACAGCGTGCTCGGTTTTTACGTGATCGACCGGCTGCACGTGCGAACGGGCGACGCGTCGATGGTGGTCGGTTACGCGCTGGGTAGCGCCGGCCTCGGGTTGATCGCGACGCAGTCGCTGGTCGGCCGCCTGCGTGCGGTCGCGCCGCTCCAATGGCTGCGCTGGGGCGCGCTGGCGGGTGGCGCGGGGTTCGTGTCGGCGCTGGCCGCGGAGGCCGCGCACCCGCTGCTGCTATGCGCGAGCTACTTCGTGGCGGCCTGCGGGATGGGCGCCGCATTTCCCGCGGTCGCGGCGCTCGCGAGCACGCGCGTCGAACCGCATGAACAGGCTGCATGCGCGGGCGCGATGTCGATGGCACAAGGGCTCAGCATGGTCGTCGCGCCGCTGGCCGGCACGATGCTGTACGAACTGCATCCGGCGGCGCCGTTCGTGTCGATCGGCGTGGTGCTCGCGGTCGTATTCGTCGCGACATGCGGTGCCGGGGCACGCGCGCCGGCGGCGTGACGGTTGTCGTGAGCGTCGCGCGAATCGGTCGTCGGTTATTCGACCGGCGCAACGACCAGCGGACAGGCGCCGATCGCGTGCAGCCGCGTGCCGGTCCATTCATAGAAGAACCGGGCGGCCTTCGCGTTGTTGTCGTCGCAGTCGTCGTTGAAGCAGCCCGCGACGATCAGCAGCGCACTGCCGGCGCGGAAATCGACGCGCTCGTCGTCGTTGCCCATGACGCCCGCGATCGCGTTCACGCCGGGCATCGTGTAGGTCGCGCCCGTGTACTTGTCGACGATCGCGAAATTCCGGCAATCCGTTCCGCAACCCCAGATCGCGACGCGGTAGTGGCCGGCAAAATTGGCCGGTTGCGCGAATTCGTCGCGGATGACGGTGCGGTACAGGCGCGCTTCCTTGCTGGTCAGCCGGGGCGCCGCGGCCGGCTTGCGCGGCGCGCGTGCGGCGGGTGCCGGATAGCGGTCGAACGAAGGCGACGGGCATGCGGCGGCAGCCGTCGCTGCGGGCGGGGGCGCCGCATGGGCGGCGCCGGAGTCGGCAAGCAGCGCGGCCGATGCACCGGCGATCAGCAGAAATCGATGGGCGAGTGCCACGCGTCATCCTTCATGTTCGAGGTTGAGATCGGGCCGAGGGCCCGAACGGCCGACGACGATTCTATGACGCTTCGCGTGTGCCGGCGACACGGAATGGCGTTCGCGCGCGAGTGCCTTCAGTTGCGCATCGAACCGGCCGTGCGTGATACGTCTCCCCGTCAAGCATTGTCAAATCGCGGCGATATATCACGATGCCTGACGTTTCAGGCCGTGCACGAAGGCTGTCATGTCCGGGTCGATTGAGTATCCTTGAATTCGATTTGCGGTACTCACGCAGTCACAACCGGGAGGCTTCACATGAATGCACGTCTATACCGCGCGACCGTTGCCGGCGCGCTGATCGGATTGCTCGCGCCGTTTTCGGTGGCCCATGCGCAGCTTGGCGACGTCCTGAAGCAGGTCGGCGGCGGTGGCGATTCGGGCGGCAGCGCGGGCGGTGCGCTCGGTAACCTGGGCGGCCTCGGCAGTGCGCTGACGGGCGGCGGCGGTTCGTCGCTGATGCCGGGCAGCACCGGCAACGTCGCGGGCCTGCTGCAGTTCTGCATCCAGAACAACTATCTCGGCGGCGCGTCCGGCGGCGCATCGTCGGTGAAGGACGCGCTGATGGGCAAGCTCGGCGGCAATGCGTCGTCCGACAGCGGCTACACCAGTGGTGCGAGCGGGATCCTCGATGCCGGCAACGGCAGCAAGCTCGACCTGAGCGGCGGCGGCCTGAAGCAGCAGGTGACCAAGCAGATCTGCGACAAGGTGCTGTCGCAAGGAAAATCGCTGCTTTAACTACGGCGGCGTGCGCGCTGCAACGCGGCGCACGCTATCGAACCGGCGCGGCGGATGTGCGGCGGCAGTCGCCGCTTGCATACCGCCCCGCGCGCGTCAATCGGCTAGCCGCTTGTCGGCGAGCGCCTTGCAGCAGTCTTCGTACACCCATTGCACGAGTTTCGCCCGATAGTCGAGATCGTCGGTATCGACGATTTCCTCGACCGCGTCGCGTGCCCACGACGCATCGACGAACCCGGCATGTCGTTTCGCGATGTCCTGCGCGAGCGCGGCGAGCTTCGCGACCGCGAGCCAGTCGGCCTGGCGGTGATGGCGATCGAGCCAGCGGTGCGCGGCCTGAACCTGGAACGTGGCGTCCGGCCACGATTCGTTGAGGTAAAACGCGCCGAGATTGCCGCAGGTGAGCCAGCAGAGCAGTTCCAGGCGGTCTTGCGAGCCGAGGGTGTGGGATGCGTCGGACATGGCAGCGCTCACGAAATGCAGGGATTCCGGGCGGCGCCGGTCGCAATGGGCCGGTGCCGATAATAAAAACATAGCACGATGCGGGCCTGGTCGCGCACTCGGGCGGATGCTTACACGATGGCGGCCGGGTCGACGCTGCACCGGCGTTCGTGACTGACTGCGGAGCAACGGTGCGGCGGAATGGAAGGCGGGGGAACAGTGGGGAAATGCTCGACGCGGAACGGTAGTTTCCGCGGGGTGGCGGGCCCGTGGCGGGGCCCGCCCCGCAGCCCGGCACGCGGGCTGCCGATGCGTGCGCTCAGGTGGGCGTGTGCGTGGCGCGCGCGATCGAGCGGATGCTGCGCTCGACGCGGATCAGGATGATCAGTACCGCGAGCGACACGAACGAGTACAGCGCGACGAGCGCGGCGGCGCCGGCGTAGCGCGCGGTCTGGCCGTTCTCGACGGCCGTGTCTTCCGCGGCTTTCTTCTCGTTCTCGATCGCGGTTCGGCGGGCCTCGTAGCGCTGGGCGAAGTCGCGTGTGATGGCCGTTATGAGGTCGATATACGCTTGGTCGCGCGTGTACGCGTCGCCGTGTGCGGCGACCTTTTTCTTGATGTCGGCCGCGACGTCCTGGCGCGACAGTACCTTGTCGAGATAAGCGATCTGCTGTTCGTAGTACGCGACGGGCGGATGGCCGTCTTCGCCGAGCACGCGCTGGAACGACGGTTCGTACACGTTGCTGTCGAGCGTGAAGTCCGGAGTCAGTGCCACGCGGCCGTGTTTCTGCACGATGGCCGACAGTTGTGTCGACAGGCGCTGCGCGGGCGACGCGGCGTCGTCCTTCGCAGTCGGGCTGCCGGTGGCCGGCGCGGCCTTGGCGGGCGCGTCGCTCTCCCACGAGAACGACGCCGGATCGACCTGGATGGCCGGGTCGATCTTCGGCGGCTTCGACAGGTGCGCATCGAGTGCGACCGCGCCGAATATGACCCCGCCGATCAGCACCGCGGTCGCGAACAACAGCACGATCACACGCAGTACCTGAAGGTAGCCGCCCTCGATTTTGGTCAGGATGCTCATGGCATTCTCCTTTCTTATGATGATTGAGGCGCCAGAGGCTAAATAGCTTTCGAATGGCTGTCAATCGTCACACGCGCCGCCCGCAATGCTCGTTAGAATGTCGACTTTCTCGCGAAGCATGGAACGGGAGTGCGCGGAGGCGCCCACTCTGGCCAACAGGAGACGCAGCACGATGAAAATCTACGACCAGTTCTATATCGACGGCGCATGGCGCAAACCGGCCGGAACCGGCACGATCGACGTGATCGACTCGGGCACCGAAGCGGTGATCGGCCGGATTCCGGAGGGCGTCGCGTCCGACGCGCAGGATGCGATCCGCGCGGCGCGCGCGGCCTTCGACGCGTGGGCGGTCACGCCGGCCGCGACGCGCGCGGGCTACCTGCGCAAGATCGTCGAGCATCTGCAGGCGCGCAGCGAGGAACTCGCGCAGTCGATCACGGGCGAAGTCGGCATGCCGATCAAGCTGTCGCGCGCGATCCAGGTCGGCGGTCCGATCTACAACTGGAAGGCGTACGCGAAGCTCGCCGAGTCGTTCGAATTCGAGGCGCAGGTCGGCAACTCGCTCGTCGTGCGCGAGCCGGTCGGCGTCGTCGCGGCGATCACGCCGTGGAACTACCCGCTCAACCAGGTCACGCTGAAGGTCGCGCCGGCACTTGCGGCGGGCTGCACGGTCGTCCTGAAGCCGTCCGAAGTCGCGCCGCTCAACGCATTCATGCTCGCCGAGGCGATTCACGAAGCCGGTCTGCCGCCCGGCGTGTTCAACCTCGTGTGCGGTTATGGCCCGGTGGTCGGCGAAGTGCTGGCGACCGATCCGGACGTCGACATGGTGTCGTTCACGGGTTCGACGCGCGCCGGCAAGCGCGTGGCCGAACTGGCGGCCGCGGGCGTCAAGCGCGTTGCGCTCGAACTGGGCGGCAAGTCGGCGTCGGTGATCCTCGACGACGCCGACTTCGCGACGGCGGTGAAGGGCACGGTCAACGCGTGCTACCTGAACGCGGGCCAGACCTGCTCCGCGCATACGCGGATGCTGGTGCCGGAAGCGCGTTACGAAGAGGCGCGCGAGATCGCGAAGGCCGCGGCCGAAACGTACGTCGCGGGCGATCCGCGGCAGGACGCGACGCGCCTCGGCGCACTCGCGTCGGCCGTGCAGCAGCAGCGCGTGCAGGCGTATATCCAGCGCGGCATCGACGAAGGCGCGGAACTCGTGACGGGCGGCACGGGCCTGCCGGAGGGGCTCGCGAAGGGCTTCTTCGTGAAGCCGACCGTGTTCGGCCGGGTCGATCCGAAATCGACGATCGCGCAGGAAGAGATCTTCGGGCCGGTGCTGTCGATCATCACGTATCGCGACGAAGACGAGGCCGTGCGGATCGCGAACGATTCGCCGTACGGGCTCGGCGGCGCGGTATGGGCCGGCAGCGACGAACGCGCGATGGGCGTCGCGCGCCGCATCCGCACGGGGCAGGTCGACATCAACGGCGGCACGTGGAACGGCGCCGCGCCGTTCGGCGGCTACAAGCAGTCGGGGCATGGCCGCGAGAACGGCGTGTACGGGCTCGAAGAGTATCTCGAGTACAAGTCGATGCAGCTCAAGCCAGCGAAGCCGGCCTGAGCGCTTCGCAGCGCATGAACCGGAAACGGCACGCTTGCGTGCCGTTTTTTTATTGACGCGCGTCAAGGTGCGCGGCGGTGGATCGTCGATCATCGCGGTTCCGATGTTCCGACGAGGTTTCAGATGACCGTACGCAGTTCCTTTCCGCCGCTGACGATTCGCGGCCGCACCTTGTTGCCCGTCGTGCAGGGCGGCATGGGCGTCGGCATCTCCGCACACCGGCTGGCGGGCAGCGTCGCCCGCGAAGGCGCGGTCGGCACGATCGCGAGCATCGACCTGCGCCACCATCATGCGGACCTGCTCGCGCGGTGCCGCGCGCAACCCGATCGCGCGACGCTCGAGAGCGCGAACCTCGATGCGCTGGCGCGCGAGATCCGTCTCGCGAAGACCTACAGCGAAGGGCGCGGGATGATCGCGGTCAACGTGATGAAGGCGGTGAGCGCGCATGCGGACTACGTGCGCGTCGCGTGCGACGAAGGCGCGGACGCGATCGTGATGGGCGCGGGCCTGCCGCTCGACCTGCCCGATCTCACGCAAGGACACGACATCGCGCTGATCCCGATCCTGTCGGACAGCCGCGGGATCGCGCTGGTGCTGAAGAAGTGGATGAAGAAGGGGCGCCTGCCCGATGCGCTCGTGATCGAGCATCCGGCGCATGCGGGCGGCCACCTCGGCGTCACGCAGATCGACGACATGCACGACCCTCGATTCGATTTTGCGCGCGTGCTCGACGAGACCGCGCAGGTGATGGCGTCGCTCGGCCTCGCGCGCGAGACGATCCCGCTGATCGTCGCGGGCGGGATCAACAGCCACGACACGGTGCGCGCGGCGTTCGCGGCCGGCGCGAACGGCGTGCAGGTCGGGACGCCGTTCGCGGTGACGGAAGAGGGTGATGCGCATCCGGATTTCAAGCGCGTGCTCGCCGACGCGACGCCCGACGACATCGTCGAATTCGTCAGCGTGACGGGGCTGCCCGCGCGCGCGGTGAAGACACCGTGGCTCGATCGTTACCTGCGCAACGAGACGCGCATTCGCAACAAGCTCGGCGCGCTGAAGCAGCGCTGTCCGACCGCGCTCGAATGCCTGAGCGTGTGCGGGCTGCGCGACGGCATCGAGAAGTTCGGCCATTTCTGCATCGATACGCGGCTCGCGGCGGCGTTGCGCGGCGACGTTGCGAACGGGCTGTTCTTCCGTGGCCGCGAAGCGCTGCCGTTCGGCCGTACGATCCGCAGCGTGCGCGACTTGCTCGACCTGCTGCTGACAGGACGTGCGACCGAGCCTGCGGCAAACCGTCCCACGTTTACGCTGGCTTGACGGATATCAAGATGTCGAAAAGACCCTACGAGGAGAATGGAAACCATTCTTTGGGGGTCCGTACCATGCATAAAACGATTCGAACTTGTGTCACCGCTGCCGCCGTCGCGGCAAGCCTCGTCGCGATGCCTTCGCTGTCGCACGCAGCGTCGCCGGGCGACGGCATCAATCAGGGTGACGTACTGGTTCGACTGCGCGCGATCAGCATCCAGCCTAACGAGCGCGCGAGCGACACGCTGGGTGCGCTCAACGTCGGTGTGAACAACGCGATCGTGCCCGAGCTCGACTTCACGTACATGATCCGCGATTACCTTGGTGTCGAGCTGATCCTCGGCACGTCGCGGCACCAGCTGACGTCGAGCCTCGGCAATCTCGGCGGCGTGGGCGTGCTGCCGCCGACACTGCTGCTGCAGTATCACTTCAACCATGCGGGCAAGGTGCGTCCGTACGTCGGCGCCGGGGTGAACTACACGTACTTCTACAACAACGGGCTCAACGTCGGTGGGGAGGGCGTGTCGATCAACAAGAGCAGCTTCGGCCCCGCGCTGCAGTTCGGCGTGGACGTGCAGTTGACGAAGAAGGTGTTCATGAACGTCGACGTGAAGAAGATCTGGATGAGCACCGATGCGACGCTCGGCGACAAGGGCATCGGCACGCTGCACATCGATCCGCTGATCGTCGGCGTGGGCGTCGGGATGAAGTTCTAGACGCGGCGGGAAAAAAACAGAGTTGGGGTTGGCGGCATGGCAGTCGGCATGCCGCTTTTTTTTGCGCGGCGGATTTACAGCTTGTCGTACTGGAAGCGCATCGCGGTGCCTTCGCGCGTGATGCGCTCCCACACCGCGCGCTTTTCGTCGTCGCTCAGGAACACCCAGTTCGATACTTCGGCGGCCGTGCGGCCGCAACCCTTGCAGACTTCGTCGAAGAGGGTCGAGCACACGCCGATGCAGGGGCTGTCGGGCAGGTCGTGGAGATTGGAGGCCATCGGGAGGGTTCGCGCAGTTGAATCGTCAGCCGCCATTTTAATGCATCGCGGCCGCCCGGTCGGGCGGGGGCGGCCGGCATGCTGTACCGGTGCAGAGCCGTGACAGTACGACCCCACACCGGCAACGGCTGGCCGGCGGGATCGCCAGCCGGCCCCGGGCCCGGGTGCGCGCGACACGCGTCGCGATTTCACCGGCGAAACAAGCGACGTGCACACCCGCCGAACGGGCCGCCCGCCCGGCACGCGAACGTCGTTTTGCCACCGCCGGTTTTTCCCTGTGGACAGCCGCCGATTACCCGATAAAATTCCCCCGGAACACCCCGCCGCACGGGCGGCCTGACTGGCCGGCGGCGGGAATCTGTTCCGTTTGCGCGACACCGGCATGATTTTTTTGTGACGTAGCGCGAATGGTGGTAGTTTTCGGGGTTTTCGAGGGGCGGAGCACCAGAATGCGCCGCCATGACGAGGCAGACGGCAGCCGGACAACGTGTCCGGCCGGAGGGAGAGCGGGATGAAAGCAAAGGTAGTGGGCCGGTTCGCAGCGCTCGCGCTGTGCGTGGGTGCATCGGCGGCAGCAGCGAAGGATACGCAGCTCAATGTCTATAACTGGTCCGACTACATTGCGAAGGACACGATCCCGAACTTCGAGAAGCAGTCGGGCGTGAAGGTCCGCTACGACAACTACGACAGCGACGACACGCTGCAGGCGAAGCTGCTGACGGGCAGCTCGGGCTACGACATCGTCGTGCCGACCAGCAACTACGCGGGCAAGCAGATCGCCGCCGGCATCTTCGCGCCGCTCGACAAGTCGAAGCTGCCGAACCTCAAGTATCTCGATCCGCAACTGATGGCGCTCGTCGCCGGCGCAGACCCGGGCAACAAGTATTCGGTGCCCTGGGCGTATGGCACGACGGGTCTCGCGTACAACCTGACGAAGGCGCAGCAGGCGCTCGGCAAGGTCCCGCTCGACAACTGGGACATCCTGTTCAAGCCGGAAAACCTCGCGAAGCTGAAGACCTGCGGCGTGTCGGTGCTCGACGCACCCGACCAGATGTTCGCGGCCGCGCTGCACTACATCGGCAAGGATCCGATGAGCACGAACCCGGCCGACTACAAGGCCGCGATGGACGTGCTGAAGAAGATCCGCCCGTACATCACGCAATTCAACTCGTCGGGCTACATCAACGACCTGGTCGGCGGCGACATCTGCTTCGCGTTCGGCTGGTCGGGCGACGTCGTGATCGCGAAGCATCGCGCGATCGAAGCGAAGAAACCGTACAAGGTCGAGTACTACATTCCGAAGGGCGGCGCGCCGGTGTGGTTCGACGTGATGGCGATCCCGAAGGACGCGAAGAACAAGGATGCCGCGCTGCAGTGGATCAACTACATCGAGGATCCGAAGGTGCACGCGGCGATCACGAACGCGGTGTACTACCCGAGCGCCAACGCCGAGGCCCGCAAGTACGTGCGGCCCGACGTCGCGAACGACCCGGCCGTCTACCCGCCGGCCGACGTCGTGAAGACGCTGTTCCTGCTCAAGCCGCTGCCGCCTGAAATCCAGCGCCTGCAGACGCGTCTGTGGACCGAGCTGAAGTCGGGCCGCTGACGCGAGCGAAGTGAACCAGCAGTCATGAAGCCCCTGGTGCCCCCGGGGGCTTTGTTCGTCAAACGCAGGAGAGAAGCAGCACATCATGAATAGCCAGTCGGGTGCGCCGGTCGCGGGCGCGCCGTTCTCCGTTTCCTCCTCCGGCGCCGATGCGCGCGCCGAGAACTTTGTCCAGATCGTCGACGTCGTCAAGAAATTCGGCGACACCGAAGCCGTGCGCAGCGTCAATCTGACCGTGCGCCAGGGCGAGCTGTTCGCGCTGCTCGGCAGCTCGGGCTGCGGCAAGTCGACGTTGCTGCGGATGCTCGCGGGCCTCGAGACGGTCACGTCGGGCAAGATCCTGATCGACGGCGAGGACCTCGCGCAGATGCCGCCGTACAAGCGGCCCGTGAACATGATGTTCCAGTCGTATGCGCTGTTCCCGCACATGTCGGTCGAGTCGAACGTCGCATTCGGCCTGAAGCAGGAAGGCGTGCCGAAGGCCGAGTTGAGGGAGCGCGTCGCCGCGGCGCTCGAACTCGTGCAGATGATCAAGTACGCGAAGCGCAAGCCGCATCAGCTGTCGGGCGGCCAGCAGCAGCGCGTCGCGCTGGCCCGCTCGCTGGTCAAGCGCCCGAAGCTGCTGCTGCTCGACGAGCCGATGTCCGCGCTCGACAAGCAGATCCGCCAGCGCACGCAGATCGAGCTCGTCAACATCCTGAACAAGGTCGGCGTCACCTGCATGATGGTCACGCACGACCAGGAAGAAGCGATGACGATGGCGAATCGCCTCGCGGTGATGAGCGAAGGGCAGATCGTGCAGATCGGCTCGCCGAACGAAGTGTACGAATATCCGAACAGCCGCTTCTCGGCCGAATTCATCGGCTCGACGAACCTGTTCGACGGCGTGACCGTCGAGGATGAACCCGACCACGTGTACATCGAATCGCCGGAACTGCCGAGCCGGCTGTACGTGAGCCACGGCATCTCGGGCCCGCTCGGGATGCCGGTCACGGTGTCGGTGCGCCCCGAGCGGATCGCGCTCACGCGCAAGCCGCCCGAAGGCGCGTTCAACTGGGCGCGCGGCAGGATCAGCAACGTCGCGTACATGGGCGGTTATTCGCTGTATCACGTGAAGCTCGACGCGGGCAAGACGGTGATCGCGAACGTGTCGAGCCTCGCGATTTCGGAGCTCGACACGCCGGCGCTCGGCGACGAGATCTACGTGCGCTGGAGCGCGACCGCGGGTGTGGTGCTGACGTCATGACCACGTTCAAGTCCCTGCTCGAGTGGCCGGTGCGGCGCTTCAACCTGACCGGCGCCACGGCGGTCGTCGCCGGGCCGTTCACGTGGCTCGTGCTGTTCTTCCTCGTGCCGTTCGTGCTGGTCGTCAAGATCAGCTTCGCGGAGCTGCAGCTCGGCATCCCGCCGTACACGGAGCTCGCGTCGTACGCGGACGGTGTCGTGCACGTCGCGCTGAACCTGTCGCACTACGCGTTCCTGTTCACGGACAGCCTGTATTTCGCGACCTACGTGAATTCGGTGTGGGTGGCCGCGGTCACGACGCTGCTGTGCCTGCTGCTCGGCTATCCGATGGCGTACTACATCGCGCGCTCGAACCCGGCGACCCGCAACCTGCTGATGATGGGCGTGATGCTGCCGTTCTGGACGTCGTTCCTGATCCGCGTGTATGCGTGGATCGGCATCCTGAAGAACAACGGCCTGCTGAACAACTTCCTGATGGGGATCGGGCTGACCCATACGCCGATCGAGCTGTACCGCACGAACTACGCGGTGTACATCGGGATGGTGTATTCGTACCTGCCGTTCCTCGTGATGCCGCTCTACGCGCACCTCGTGAAGATGGACCTGCGCCTGCTCGAGGCCGCGTACGACCTCGGCGCCAAGCCGTGGAAGGCGTTCGTGCAGATCACGCTGCCGCTGTCGAAGAACGGGATCATCGCGGGCTGCCTGCTGGTGTTCATTCCGGCGGTGGGCGAGTACGTGATTCCCGAGCTGCTCGGCGGCGCGAACACGCTGATGATCGGCCGCGTGATGTGGAATGAGTTCTTCAACAACGCAGACTGGCCGATGGCGTCGGCCGTGACCTGCGCGATGGTGCTGCTGCTGCTCGTGCCGATGGCGATGTTCCAGCATTTCCAGGCGAAGGAGCAGGGGGGCCGTCGATGAAGCCGAATCGTTACCTGCAGTTCGCGGCGCTGTTTGCCGGCTTCGCGTTCCTGTACATCCCGATCATCAGCCTGATCGTCTATTCGTTCAACGAGTCGAAGCTCGTCACCGTGTGGTCCGGCTTCTCGTTCAAGTGGTACTCGGCGCTCGTGCAGGACGACGAGCTGCTGACCGCCGCGTGGCTGTCGTTGAAGATCGGCGTGCTGACCGCGTTCGCGTCGGTGTTCATCGGCACGTGGGCCGGTTTCGTGCTCGCGCGGATGGGCCGCTTTCGCGGTTTCGCGCTGTTCAGCGGGATGATCAACGCGCCGCTCGTGATTCCCGAGGTGATCCAGGGGATCTCGCTGCTGCTGCTGTTCATCGAACTGGCGAAGTGGATCGGCTGGCCGGCCGAGCGCGGGGTTTTCACGATCTGGCTCGGTCACGTGATGCTGTGCATCTCGTACGTCGCGATCATCGTGCAGTCGCGCGTGCGCGAGCTGAACCCGTCGCTGGAGGAAGCCGCGCTCGATCTCGGCGCGACGCCGCTGAAGGTGTTCTTCACGATCACGCTGCCGCTGATCTCGCAGGCGCTGATCGCGGGCTGGCTGCTGTCGTTCACGCTGTCGATCGACGACCTCGTGCTGTCGGCGTTCCTGTCGGGCCCCGGCTCGACGACGCTGCCGCTCGTCGTGTTCTCGCGTGTGCGCCTCGGGCTCAACCCGGAGATGAACGCGCTTGCGACGCTGTTCATCGTCGCGGTGACGGCCGGCGTCGTGATCGCGAACTTCGTGATGCTGCGTCAGGAGCGCAAGCGGATGGCAGGGGCCGCGGCCTGACGGTTGCGTTGCTTGCGGCAATGAAAAAACGCCCGGTGCCGACGATGAGTCGGGCCGGGCGTTTTGCTTGGGCGCGCTGCGTGCGCTGCAGTGCCGGTCAGTACGCGAAGCTCTTGCCGGGTGTCGTCCAGACTGCCGTGGCGGCCGTGCACGGCTGGAGGCTCAGCGTGCCGCCCGCGGCAGGCGCCAGGCAGCGGCCCGTCGATTGCGACACGATCTGAGTCGAACCCGGTGCGGTGCCGGTTTTCACGCGCCATTGCTGATCGGCCGCACCGGCGGTACAGGTGCGCAGCAGCGCGCCGTTGCCCGCGCCGGATGCCTGCGCGGTGAGGCAGTAGCTGTACTTGGTCTGCAGCGTGCCGTCGCTCGCGACGACCCACAGTTGCGGATTGAAGTGCGTGCCGCCCGACACGCGCACCGACGCGAGCGTCGCGCAGGCGCCGAGCGCTGCGGGATGGCCGTCGGCAAGGCCGCCCGACGCGGTCAGGCACATGCCGTTCGCTTTCACGAGGCCGGCCGCCGATTGCTGCGGGCCGCCGATCAGCGTCGCGACGCCGTTCGATACGGACGCATTCGCATCGCTGGCCGGACAGGTCTTGTTGACGGTGACCGACGGTGCCGGCACGGCCACTGCGTTGCCGATCGCGTCATATGCGCGAATGTCGAACTGCGCATCGGTGTGCGCGATCGACGTGCAACTCGTGCGGCTCGAGTTCCAGTCGAAATATTCCACCCACTGGCTGATCGACGAAACCGGCACCTGCGTCTGCGTCGTGCCGACGTAGATGCTGCCGATGTCGAAGCTGTCGCCGGTCGAGCCGGGCGTCACGTCGGTGACGTTGCTCTTGAACCAGCCCGGGCCCTGGGCCGTGTCCGGCGTGATGCGGAACCGGTACGTGTGGCCGGCCTGCCAGTCGTAGCGGTAGCGGCACTGCGCGCCCGCGCTGCCGTCGGTCGCCGAGCCGCTGACCGTGCAGTAGCTGCCCGCGCCGATGCCGGCGCTGGCCGGCGTGCCGGGTTTGGCGGCCGTCGCGCCCCACAGGCTGAACAGGAATTGCCGGCCGGTGCCTTCGCTGGCCGATACCAGTTCGGTCGACTGGAGGCCCGTGTAGCCGTTCAGCGAATTGACCTGGTTCGACCAGAACACGTTCGAGTTCGGGCCGGGGTCGGTCCGTGGCGTGATGAACAGATCGAGCGTGCCGACGCTGCGCACGGTCGACGGGAACCACGTGTTGCTGTAGAGCCCCGGCGTCGAGCCGAGGAAGCCGGACAGCGTCGGCGCGGTGCTGGCGGACAGCGTCGCGAGACCGGGTGCCGGGTTGCCTGTGACGGTGAAGCTGCGCGCGCCTGCAGGCGGCAGCGACGCGACGGGCGGTACGTCAAGCGTGAAGCTGAACGTGCAGGTGCCGCCGGCCGGCACCGTCGCGCCCGACAGCGCGACCTGTGTCGTACCGTCGCTGGCCAGCGCGCCGCCGCACGCGCTCGTGAACCCGGTGGCAATGAAGCCGGCCGGCATGCCGATGAACAGGCCGGCAGCGGCAGGCTCGGTGCCGGCGTTGGTGAGTTTCAGCGTCGCCTTGTCGGTCGTGCCGACGGACGGCGACAGACTGGCGAGCGTCAACGCGGCCGTGTAGGCCGGTGCGGCGAACGTGGTGAGCGGGGCGAGCATCAGCGCGGCGACTGCCGCGCGCTTGGCGGACGGAACGAGCATGGCCGGACTCCTGAATAATTATTCGTTATCGACACGCACCGGATAAACGGGCGCGCGGCGGCGAGTCTAGCATGCGGTCCTGACAAATTCGCGACAGATGAGGGGGGCCGCGGGCCGGACGCGGGTTCGATCCCCGCGCCCGGTTCGTGCGCCGGATTACGCGCCGAATGCGGCCTTGCCCAGCAACCCGAGCGCGACACACACGAGCACGGCCGCAAAGCCGGCTTGCACGTGCCGCGCGGCGAGGTGCCGCGATGCGCCGCGGCCGGCAGCCATGCCGAGCGCGGTCGCGACGGTGAACCACAGCGTCACGTCGAGCGGCGCGTGCGTGCCCGACACGAGCGTCGCGAACACGCCGCCGGTGCCGACCAGCGCGATCACCATCAGCGAGGTCGCGACGACGCCGTGCATCGACACGTTCGTGAACTTGCGCAGCATCGGCACGATCACGAAACCGCCGCCGACACCGAGCAGCCCGGTCATCAGGCCCGTCATCGCGCCGGTCGACGCAAGCGCGACGCCGACCGGCCAGGACCATACGAGACGGCCCGTATCGGGATTCACGCGGCCGACGCACAGCGGCGACGCGTCGGCATCGGCGGGCGCGTGCCGCAGCGCCTGCCGCAGCAGGCGGCCGGCGACGATCAGCATCGTCAGCGCGAACAGCGCGAGCAGCATCCGTTGCGGCAGCACGTGCGCGAGCCGCACGCCGAGCGTGGTCAGCGGCACGCCGGCCACGGCCATCAGCAGCGCCGCGCGATAGCGCACGAGCCCGCGGCGGAAACCTTCGAGCGCGCCGAGCGCGGCGCTGCCCGCCACCGCGACGAGCGCGACGGGCGTGGCCTGCTGCATCGGCCAGCTCATGCCGACCACGAGCGCGGGCACCGCGAGAATGCCGCCGCCGGCGCCGGTCAGGCCGAGCACGGCGCCGACGAAGCCGCCCAGTACGAGGGAAATCAGCATGACGTCATCGGGCTCCGGTCAACGTGCGATCGCGGGCTTCGCGAGCCATTCGCGGCCCTTGAGCATCGCCTTCCAGTAGAGCGGCGGCAGCACGCGTTCCTTGAGCAGCCATGCGAGCCGCGACGGGCGCTTGCCGTCGATCAGCCACGCGGGGAAGGTCGGCGCGACCTTGCCGCCGTACAGGAATTCGGCGAGCACGATCTTGCCGCGCTCGACGGTGAGCGGGCACGAACCGTAGCCGTCGTACGCGGCGTCGCCGTGCGCGCGGCCGAGCGACGCGAGCAGGTTGTGCGCGACGACGGGCGCCTGCTTGCGGGCGGCCGCGGCGGTTTTCGCATTGGTCGTGTTGGTGACGTCGCCGAGCGCGTAGATGTCCGGAAACTGCTTGTGCCGCAGCGTTGCCGGATCGACGTCGATCCAGCCGGCCGCGTCGGCGAGCGGGCTCGCGCGCACGAAGTCGGGCGCTTTCTGCGGCGGCACGACGTGGATCATGTCGAACGAACGCACGACGGTTTCCTTGCCGCCGTCCGGCAGTGCGCGTGCGAACGTCGCACGGCGCGCGGGCCCGTCGATCGAGACGAGGTTGTGGCCGAACGACAGCGCGATGTCATAGCTTTTCACGTACTCCATCAGCGCGGGCACGTAGTCGGCGACGCCGAACAGCGCACCACCCGCATTCAGGAATTCGACGTTCGCGGCGTCGAGGTGGCCCGCGCGGCGCCAGTGGTCGCACGACAGGTACATCGCCTTCTGCGGCGCGCCCGCGCACTTGATCGGCATCGGCGGCTGCGTGAAGAGCGCATTGCCGCCGCGGAACGCGCGGACGAGTTCCCACGTGTACGGCGCGAGATCGTAGCGGTAGTTCGACGTGACGCCGTTGCGGCCGAGCGTGTCGGCGAGGCCTTCGATCGCTTCCCAGTCGAGCTTGAGCCCCGGGCACACGACGAGCTTGCGATAACCGATGCGGCGGCAGCCGTCGAGCACGACCGTATGCGCGTCGGGCTCGAAGCCCGCGACGGCGGCCTGGATCCGGTGCACGCCGCGCGGCAGCAAGTCGGTGATTTGGCGCGCGGTCGTCTCGGGCCGGAACACGCCCGCGCCGACCATCGTCCAGCCCGGCTGGTAGTAGTGAACGTCGGCCGGGTCGATCACGGCGATGTCGAGCGACGCGTCGCGCGCGAGCAGGCTCGATGCAACCGCGATACCGGCCGCACCCGCGCCGACGATCACGATGTCGTGCCGCGCGTCGACGGCCGGCGCGGCTTGCGTGCCGCCTTGAGCGACGCGAGACGCGACCGCGCGCAAGTCGTAGCCGGCTGTATTGGCCGTCGCGACGATGTCGTTCAGCGGGCGCAGGCCGGCTTGCGACAGCGCCCACAGCGTGGCCGAGCGCGTGCCGCTGCGGCAATACGCGAGCACCGGGCCTTCCAGCGACGCGACGAGTGCGCCGAACTGCGCGGCCTGGTCGTCGGTGACCTTGCCCGTATCGACCGGCAGGTAATGCACGTCGATACCGAGCGGCGCGGCGGCCGCGCGGATCTCGGCGACGGTCGGCTGGTCGGGGCCCTCACCGTCGGGCCGGTTGCAGACGATCGCCCGGATGCCCGCCGCGTGGAGCGCGGGCAGGTCGGCCGCTGCGATCTGCGGCGAGACCGACAGCGCGTCGGTCAGCTTGCGAATGGTGGTCATGTCGGGGGTCTCGGTTGGGGGCGGCGGCGCTTAGATCGCGTCGAGCGGGATCTTCAGGTAGCGCACGCCATTGTTTTCGGGCTCGGGCAGGTGGCCGGCGCGCATGTTGACCTGCACGGACGGCAGCATCAGCACGGGCATCGCGAGCGTTGCATCGCGCGCGGTGCGCATCGCGACGAAATCGTCTTCGGTCACGCCGTCCTTCACATGCACGTTCGCGCGGCGCTGCTCGGCGACGGTCGTCACGAACTGCACGTCGCGGCCGCCCGGCTGGTAGTCGTGGCACAGATACAGGCGGGTGTCGGGCGGCAGGCCAAGCACGCGCGCGATCGAGCGGTACAGCGTGCGCGCGTCGCCGCCCGGGAAGTCGCAGCGGGCCGTGCCGTAGTCGGGCATGAACAGCGTGTCGCCGACGAACGCCGCGCGCTGCGTCGCGTCGTCGACGCAGTAGGTCATGCATGCGGGCGTGTGGCCCGGCGTGTGCAGCGCGTGGATCGTCAGCGCGCCGAGTTCGAGCGTGTCGCCGTCGTCGACGAGCCGGTCGAACTGGCGGCCGTCGTCCGCAAAGCCGGGGCCCGCGTTGAACAGCGTGCCGAACACGTGCTGCACGCGGCGCACGTGCGAACCGATCGCGATCCGGCCGCCGACTCGTGCCTTCAGGTATGGCGCGGCCGACAGGTGGTCGGCATGCACGTGCGTTTCCAGCAGCCAGTGCACGGTCGCGCCGAGTTCGGCAACGCGCGCGATCAGCCGGTCGGCACTGTCGGTGCGCGTGCGGCCGGATTTCGGGTCGTAGTCGAGCACGCTGTCGATCAGCGCACAGGCGCGGCTCGCCGTATCGAGCAGGAGATAGCTGACGGTGTGGGTCGCCGGGTCGAAAAAGCCTTCGACCGACAGCGTGGGGGCATGGCTCACGGGGTGTCCTCGATCGGGTTCTGCATCTGCAATCGGGATCTTTATCTCAAGAAACGTGCCAGCCGGCACCGCAACCCCGGTCGATGTGCCAGAGACTTGATTCGGCTCGGGTTTTTGGTACGGCGCCGGCAATGCGCAGGCGTCGGTGGCATCGACTTCTGGATGTGGACTGCCATATCTGGCAGTGTCGTGGCAGAATTGGCAGTCTGCCTGGCAGTTCGTCCGGCAGCATCCTCACCGAGCGTCCGCATGAATCCGCACGACACCATCCCGATCGTTCCCGCGCCGCGCCAGGACGCCATGCCCGACGTGCGCGCGCTCGTCGCGTATCTCGAGCAGGACCCGCAGCCGATGATCGTCGTCGATCCCGACTATCGCATCCTCGCGGCGAACGATGCGTACCGGCGCCAGTTCGGCGTGGCGGGCGTCGAGCACGTGGGCCGGCACTGCTTCCAGGTCTCGCATCACTACGACGTGCCGTGCGACCAGGCCGGCGAGCATTGCCCGATGAAGCAGGCGCTCGAATCGCGCGGGCTGAACCGCGTGCTGCACATCCACCACACGCCGCGCGGCCCCGAGCATGTCGACGTCGAGCTGCGGCCGATCTTCGATGCGTCCGGCACCGTGATCGCGTATGTCGAGCGGCTGACGACGGTACGCAGCGCGTCCGCGCAGCCGAGCGCGGAGGGGCTGGTCGGCGGCGCCGACGCATTCAACGCGGCGCTCGGCGCACTGCAGCGCGTCGCGCCGTCGACGCTGCCGGTGCTGCTGCTCGGCGAATCGGGCACCGGCAAGGAACTGTTCGCGCGCGCGCTGCACGAGGCAAGCGATCGCGCGATGGGGCCGTTCGTCGTCGTCGATTGCTCGGGGATCGCCGAGACGCTGTTCGAGAGCGAACTGTTCGGTTACGAGAAGGGCGCGTTCACGGGCGCGAACCAGCGCAAGCCGGGCCTCGTCGAAACCGCGCAGGGCGGCACGCTGTTTCTCGACGAGATCGGCGACGTGCCGCTGCCGATGCAGGTGAAGCTGCTGCGGCTGATCGAATCGGGCACGTTCCGACGCGTCGGCGGCGTCGAGGCGCTGCGCGCGGATTTCCGGCTCGTTGCGGCCACGCACAAGCCGCTGCGCGAGATGATCGACGACGGCCGGTTCCGGCAGGATCTCTATTACCGGATCAACGCGTTTCCGATTCCGTTGCCGGCGCTGCGCGATCGGCGCGGCGACGTCGCGCTGCTGGCCGAATCGATCCTGCGGCGGATCGCGAACGCGCGCACCGGCGCGGGCGACGCGAGCGCCCGGCCGTTTGTGCTGACCGAGCGTGCGCGCGCGTGTCTCGATGCGTATGCGTGGCCCGGCAACATCCGCGAATTGCGCAACGTGCTCGAACGCGCGTGCCTGTTCGCGGACGACGGGACGATCCGGGTCGAGCATCTGCCGGCGGAACTGGTCGCCGCCTCGGCGGTGCCGCAGGACCGCGCGGCGGATGTGCGCGGCGTGTCGGACGCGGAACTCGTGCGCATCGCGCGCACGTTCGACGGCACGCGCAAGGCGCTTGCCGAGCAGGTCGGGATGAGCGAGCGGACGTTGTACCGGCGAATGAAGGCACTCGGGCTCGGGTCGCGCGACCGGTAAGCAGCATGGGCGCCAGGCGCCGCTGGCAGCGGCAGGCGGCTTTGCCGATAATGGCGCGTTCGATCCAGCCCCCCCCATCGCCCATGAAGCAATATTTCCTTTCGCCTTGCCTGTTCGTCGCAGCCGCTGCGCTGGCCAACCCGGCACCGGCCGCCGAATACACATGGACCGATGCGGCCGGCGCGCATGCGGTGACGCTCGTCAGAACCGAGTCCGGCGACGACGTCGCGCTCAAGGTCTCCGCGACGCTCGACGGCCGGCCCGACTGGACGGTGCGCGATTACGTGAAGGAATGCCCGGTCGACGTGATCCTCGACGTCGTGCCCGCGTCGATCGAAATGCGCGACCTGCTCGGCAACGGCCGCAAGCAGTTCCTGTTCGCGTACAAGATCGGCTGCCGCGGCGACATCAGCGCCGATCAGGTCAAGTACTTCCTGGTCGACGGCGGCACGAAGTACGTGATGCGCGGCGAGGAAACCGTGACGGTCAAGGGCAAGTTCACGGACGGCGGCGCGCCCCCGGTGCCGAATGCGGACCTGAAGGCCCATCCCGCGTTTCTGCACTACATGACGAAGCATTGGCGCGGGATCAGCGTGCGCAACTACGAGTAGGCGGCTGCGTGGCCGCCGCGGCGCGTGCGAAGCCGGTTCGTCGAAGCAGCGAGAGTCCGTTGCACGATAAAAAATCATGACAGAACGACGATTAATTATTGTTTTACGATAATTAATCGTCGTACAATCGGCGCGTGTTCAATCTCCGTCGAGGACCTCGCATGCATTCCGATCGCATCGCCCGTATCAGCCAGCGGATGGCCGCCGTCACGCTGTGGTTCATCGTCGCCATGCTGGCGCTCAACGCCGCTTGCTGGGCGTTTCCGTCGCTGAGCGCGGCCGACTCCGGGCCCGGTTTCGTATTCGGCCTGACGGACTCGGTGATGTCGAACCTGCGCTTGGACGTCGCCGCATTCCCGTGGTGGCAAAAGGCGGTCGGCATCGTGCTGTCGAGCGTGCCGCTCGTCGCGCTCGCGAACGGGCTGCGCCATCTGCGCGCGCTGTTCCGGACTTACGCGCGCCGCGACTATTTCTCCGCGCAGGCGGCCGGCCATCTCGGCAAGACGGGCCGCGCGATCGGCCTGTGGGTGCTGCTGAGCCTGCTGTGCGAACCGCTGCTGAGCGTGTGGGCGACGATGCGCGAGCCGGTCGGCCATCGCGTGGTCAGCATCGGCTTCAGCATGCCGTACGTCGTCGCGCTGTTTACCGCGGCCTGCATCGCGGTCGTCGCGCACATTCTCCGGCAGGCGAGCGAGCTCGACGCCGAACATCGGCAGTTCGTCTGAGGCGCGCCATGTCGATCGTAGTCAAGCTCGACGTGATGCTCGCGACCCGCAAGGTCCGCTCGAAGGATCTCGCGGCGGCTGTCGGCATCACCGAACAGAACCTGTCGCTGCTCAAGCAAGGGAAGGTCAAGGGCATCCGCTTCGCGACGCTCGAGGCGATCTGCCGTTATCTCGACTGCCAGCCTGGCGACCTGCTCGCGTTCAGCGATGACGGCGTCAGCGAGCCGGAGTGACGCATCGTCACGGCGCGCCGCATCGACTGCCGGAACGCGTATGTAGACGCCGGCCTTGTTGCATTGCCGATGCCGGCACGGGATGCGGTTCGCGATACCGGCTGCAAGGGGTGACGCGGGCGGCCGGATCGGTAACCCGCATGCCGCCCGCCACGCCATTCCCGATCAGCGCGCAGGCGCAAGCTGCGCCATCGCCTCGCGCATGAAACCGAGCAGCGTCTCGTCGACCCACGTGTCCTTCGTCAGCTGCGGCTCGTTCATCATCGCGTGGCGGAATTTCGCGTGCGTGGCCGGATCGTTGCCCGCGTAGCTGCAGAACAGGTCGAGCCAGCGACGCGCGAGCGCACGGCCTTCCGGCGAATCGGGCTGCGCGCCCGACTCGATCGCGTCGCGCACGTCGCCCATCAGTTGCGGCCAGTCCATCGCGCGTTCGCCGTAGTGCGCCCGCATGAAGCGGATCTCGTCCGGGGCAAGATACTTCTCGAAGATCCGCATCTTCGTTTCGGAAGCCGCGCGCAGCACGTAGTCGCGCAGCGCGGTCGAAATGCCGATCTTCGACTGCATCGCGGGTTCGTGCTCGTGCATCAGGTTCAGCTTCGCCAGCAGCCGCGGGTCGTTGTTCGTGTCGCGCACGAGCATCGCCATCCAGCGGCCGGCGAGCGCACGGGCGCGCTCGTCCTCGGGCGGCACGCCCGCGTCGTGCAGCGCGCGCACGTCGTCGACGAGCGCGATCCATTCCGCGTCGCCCGTCTGGCTCTTGCGGTACATCGGCATGCTGGCGAGTTCTGCCTCGGAGAAATATTTGTCGTACACGGTCATCAACTCCAGTGTGGTGAGCCAATCGGCCAGTTCCGGCTCGGTGCCCGCGGCGAGCTGCGCGTGCAGGTGCACGAGCCGCTCGCGCAGCTGCGCGGTCTGCGCGAGCTGGCGGTCGAGCGACGCGATCTGCTTCGCGACGAGATCGACGAGCGGGGCGTCGGGCTGGTTCAGGTAGTCGCCGATTTCGGTGAGCGACAGTCCGAAGCGACGCAGCGCCTGGATCTGGTGGAGCCGGGCGATGTCGTGGCGGTCGTACAGCCGGTAGCCGTTGTCGGCACGTGCCGAAGGCGTCAGCAGACCGATCGCGTGATAGTGATGAAGCGTGCGGACGGTCAGCCCGCTGCGTTTCGCCAGTTCTCCCACTTTCAGTCGCATTCGTTCCTCCGTTCGGTACGCACACTGGAGTCTCGAACGTTACGCTACGTGAGGGTCAAGCGGAAGATCGGAAATCGGGCGCGCCGGGGACCGCGCGCGCCCGATCGAAAGGCCTGCTTATTGCGGCGAAGGCGGGGTGTCGGGCGTGACGGCGCGCGCTTCGTTGCCGGTTGCGCTGTCGCCGGCCGCCTGGTCGGCGGTTTTGCCGGCTTTATCGGTCTTGTCGGCCTTGCCGGCCGGCGGCGTGCCCATCGCCTGATAGAGCCGCGCGGTATCCGCGAACCGCGCGCCGGTCGCGCGGATCTCGTCGAGCCGCGCGTTGCGGTACTGCAGTTCGCTGGCGCGCGCGGCCGACGGTGGCAGCGCGCCGAGCCGCACGCGGGCGGCCGCGTCGTCGTACGCGCCGCGCGCGGACAGCGCGGCGCGGGACGACGCGTCGAGCGCTTCGGCATCGTGTTCGAGCGCCGCGAGCGAATCGGCGACGTTCTGGAACGCGCCGAGCACGGCCTGCTTGTACTGGTCGACCGCTGCTTCGTAGGTGGCCTTGGCCGCGCGGCGCTGCGCGAACAGCGCGCCGCCGTGAAAGATCGGCTGGCTCAGCGACGCGCCGACGTTCCAGATCGCGCCGGCGCCCGACAGCATCGTCGGCCAGCTGAAGCCGCCTTGGCCCATCGCCGCCGACAGCGACAGCTGCGGGAACATCTGCGCGGTCGCGACGCCCACTTCGGCCGCGGCCGCCTTCAGCCCCGCGTCGGCCGCCTGGATGTCCGGGCGGGTTTGCAGCAGGTCCGACGGCACCACGACGGGCACCTGTTCGGGCAGGTGCAGATCGGCAAGCGTGAGATCGGCCGGCGGCCGGTCGGGCGTGCGGCCGACCAGCACCGCGAGCGCATGGCGTGCCGAGTCGCGCTGCTGGCGCAGCGCGGGCAGGCTTGCCGCGAACGTGTCGGCGCTTTGCCGCGCGGTCAGTGCGTCGCTGCGCGACGCCGAGCCGAGCGCGTAGCGGCGTTCGGCGTCGTGCGCCTGGTCGTTCGAAAGCGCGACGAGCCGCTCGGTCGTGTTGATCTGCGCGTTGAGCACCGACACCGTGATCGACGCGGTGACGATGTTCGCGGCCAGCGCGCGCCGCGCGGATTCGAGCTGGAACGCGCTGACGTCGACGCGTTTCGCGAGCGCGCGGTTCGCGAAGCGGGAGACGCCGAACAGATCGATCGTGTAGCTCGCCTGCAGTTGCCCGACGAACGTGTCGTACAGCAGCGTCGGCGCGCCGAGCGCGGGAATCGGCACGCCGAGCGCACGCTGGCGCGTGGCCTGGCCGACCGCGTCGATCGACGGCAGCATCGAGCTGCCGATCTGCCCGCGCAGCTGTTCGCGCGCGGCATCCAGCGAATGCGACGCCGCACCGAGCGTCGGGCTGTTGCGCAGCCCTTCGTCGACCAGCGCGTTCAGCGAATCGGAGCGGTACTGCTTCCACCAGTCGGGCACGGGCTGCGCGCCGACCTCGAACTGCTGCGCGACGCCTTGCGCGGACACGGTCTGCTGGATTTGCGGCGCCGTGCCGTAATGCGCGGGCGACGGCATCGCGGGCGGCTCGCCGCTCGGCGCGAACCACGCGCAGCCGGCGAGCGGGCCGGCGAGGCTCGCGGCCGCGAGCGCCCGCACGGCTTTCGTTTTCAGGTTCATCGATACGTCCATGGTCAGGCTCCCGACGGCGCGGCCGGCGTGCTGCCGCCCGGCGGCGGACCGTCCTGCGGGTCGCGTTCGTCGCGCTTCACGCGGAACCACGTCGCGTACAGCGCGGGCAGGTAGAACAGCGTCAGCACGGTTGCGCTCGTGATGCCGCCCATCAGCGCGGTTGCCATCGGCCCGAAGAAGTTCGAGCGCAGCAGCGGGATCAGCGCGAGCACGGCGGCCGCGGCCGTCAGCGTGATCGGGCGAAAACGCCGCACGGTCGCGCCGATGATCGCGTCGACTCGGCCGTGGCCGACCGCGATGTCCTGCTCGATCTGGTCGACGAGGATCACCGAGTTGCGCATGATGATCCCGAACATCGCGATCACGCCGAGCATCGCGACGAAGCCGAACGGCTGGCCGAACAGCAGCAGCGTGGCGACCACACCGATCAGTCCGAGCGGCGCGGTCAGCACGACCATCAGCACGCGCGAGAAGCTTTGCAGCTGGATCATCAGCAGCGTGAACACGGCAATCGCCATCAGCGGCATCTGCGCATTGATCGACGTCTGCGCCTTCGCGCTTTCCTCGACCGAGCCGCCGATGTTGATCTGATAGCCGACCGGCAACTGCGCGCGCAGCGCGTTCAGCTTCGCGTCGATCGCATGCGTGACGTCGATGCCCTGCGCGCCGGCGCGCACGTCCGACTGCACGGTGATGGTCGGCTGGCGATCGCGCTCCCACACGACGCCGTATTCGAGCGTCGGCTTGAAGCGGCCGAGCGAGCCGAGCGGCACCGGGCCGTTCGGGGTCGGCAGCGCGAGGCCCGCGAGCTTCGCGGGGTCGACGCGATCGGCCCGCGGCGCGCGCAGGTCGACCGCGATCAGCTTGTCGCGCTCGCGGTACTGCGTGACGGTCGTGCCGGACAGCGTCATCGCGAGGAAGCTCGACACGTCCTGCGACGTGACGTTCAGCTCGCGTGCCTTCTTCTGGTCGATCTCGAAGCGCACCGAGCGCTCGGCGGGTTCATCCCAGTCGAACTGAACGTTCACGGCACGCGCATCGCCGCGCATCGTCGCCGCGACCTTCTCGGCGATCGAGCGGACCGTCGCGATGCTGTCGCCGCTCACGCGGAACTGCACCGGATAACCGACCGGCGGGCCGTTCTCGAGTCGCGACAGGCGCCAGCGTACGGCCGGGAACTGGTCGCGCAGCGTGGTTTCGAGCCAGGTCGCGAGCTTTTCGCGATCCTCGACCGATTTCGCGGTGATCACGAACTGCGCGAAGTTCGGCAACTGAAGCTGCTGGTCGAGCGGCAGGTAGAAGCGCGGCGCGCCGCTGCCGACGAAGTTCACCGAATGATCGATCTCGGGGCGCTTGTCGATCACCTTCTCGAGGCGTTCGGTCTCGCGCAGTGTCGCCGCGAACGACGCGCCCTCGGGCAGCCGCAGGTCGACCAGCAGCTCGGGCCGGTCGGAACTCGGGAAGAACTGCTGCGGCACCAGCGAAAAGCCCATCAGCGCCACGACGAACAGCGCGCCCGTGATCAGCAGCACGACGAAGCGCCGCTCGATGCACCAGTCGATCCAGCCGCGCAGCCGCCGGTAGAAACGCGTGTCGTAGATGTCGTGTTCGTGGTCGTCGGGCAGATGCGCCTCGTGCGCGTGCCGCTTACGCTCGGGCAGCAGGTGATAGCCAAGCAGCGGAATCAGCACGACGGCCGCGAACCACGACGCGATCAGCGCGATCGCCGACACCTCGAAGATCGAGCGCGTGTATTCGCCGGTGCTCGATTTCGCGAGCGCGATCGGCAGGAAGCCCGACACGGTGACGAGCGTGCCCGTCAGCATCGGGAACGCGGTGCTGGTGTACGCGAACGCGGCGGCGCGCGCGCGGCTGTAGCCCTGTTCGAGCTTCACGGCCATCATCTCGACCGCGATGATCGCGTCGTCGACGAGCAGCCCGAGCGCGAGCACGAGCGTGCCGAGCGACACCTTGTGCAGCCCGATGTCGAACAGGTACATGAAGAGGGCCGTCACCGCGAGCACGACGGGAATCGAGATCACGACGACCATCCCGGTGCGCAAGCCGAGCGACACGAGGCTCACGACCAGCACGATCGCGACGGCTTCGGCGACGGCTTCGAGGAAGTCGTCGACCGAATGCGCGACCGCGTGCGGCATGCTCGACACCAGGGTCAGCTTGAGACCGGCCGGCAGTTGCGCCTGCAGGTTCTTCGATTCGGCGTCGAGCGCCTTGCCGAGCCGGATCACGTCGCCGCCCGGCTGCATCGTCACGCCGATGCCGAGCACGGCCTTACCGGCCGCCCGCATCTGCGTGATGACCGGATCGTCGTAGCCGCGCCTGACCGTCGCGAGATCGCCGAGCCGGAACGTGCGGCCGTTGATGCGGATCAGCGTATCGGCGATCGCGTTGACGTTGTCGAACTGGCCGCTCGGGCGCACGAACACGCGATCGTCGTCGGTCGTCAGCACGCCGGCCGACGAGATGTCGTTCTGCGCGTTGATCGCCTGCCCGAGTTGCTGCGGCGAGATGCCGAGGCGCGTGAGCTGCGCGTTGTTGACCTCGATGAAGATCCGCTGGTCGGGGTCGCCGAAATAGTCGACCTTGCCGACGCCCGGCACGCGCAGCAGCACGGTGCGCAACTGGTCCGCGTAGTCGTGGAGCTGCGCGGGCGAGAAGCCGTCGCCCTCGAGCGTCCAGATGTTGGTGTAGACGTCGCCGAATTCGTCGTTGAAGAACGGGCCCTGCACGCCGGGCGGCAGCGTGTAGCCGACGTCGCCGACCTTCTTGCGGATCTGGTACCAGGTATCGGGCACGTCCTTCACGGGTGCCGAATCCTTCATCGTGAAGAAGATCAGCGATTCGCCGGGGCGCGAGTAGCTGCGCAGGAAATCGATGGCCGGCGTTTCCTGCAGCTTGCGGCCGATCCGGTCGGTCACCTGTTCCTGCACCTGCCGCGCGGTCGCGCCGGGCCAGAACGTGCGGATCACCATCACGCGGAACGTGAACGGCGGGTCTTCCGATTGGGCGAGCCGCGTGTACGCGAGGATGCCCGCGAGCGTCGCGAGCGCGATCAGGTAGACGACGAGCGCCTGGTGGCGCAGCGCCCACGCCGACAGGTTGAACCGGCCTTCTTCGTGGGGGGTGCTCACGATGCGAAGTCCTCCGGATGCAGCGGCGCGATCGGGCGCACCTTCTCGCCGGCGCTGACCGTATGCACGCCCTGCAGCACGACGCGTTCGCCCGGCTGCAGCCCGTGCGACACGGTCACCGTGCGTTCGTTGAAGCGCGCGACGTCGACGCGGCGCAATTCGAGCGTGTCGTCCTTCGTGCGCACGACCCACACGGCCGGTTGCGCGCCGTCGTGGAACAGCGCGGTCGCGGGCAGCGTGATCGGTTGCGCGTCGCCGGCGGCCGGCGCGCCGTCGAACGCGACGCTGGCGGTCATCCCGAGGCGGATCGCCGGATCGGGCGCGGCGAGCGTGAGCTTCACGCGATAGGTGCGGCTTTGCGGATCGGCGGCCGGCGCGATTTCGCGCACCTTCGCGGTGAACTGGCGGCCCGGCAGCGACGGCAGCGTGACGGTCGCCGCGTGGCCGGGCGCGAGCGACGCGAGCGCGGCCTCGGGCACGTCGCTGACGACGTCGACGTCGCCGGACCACGCGAGCTGGTAGACGGCCTGGCCGGCCGACACGTTCTGGCCGGTGTCGGCCTGTTCGGCGGTGATATAGCCCGCATGATCGGCGACGAGCGTCGCGTAGCGGAGCTGGTTCTTCGCGAGCGCGAGCTGCTGCTGCGCCTGGTCGCGTTGCGCGAGCGCCGACGTGTAGCTGTTCTCGGTCTGCTCGAGCTGCGCGGTCGCGATCAGGTTTTCGCGTGCCTGCGCGCGATCGCGGTCGAGCTGCTGCTTCGCGAACGCGAGGCTGTGCGTCGCGGCATCCAGCTGCGCCTGCGCGCTCGCGGCGTTTTTCTCGACGTCGGACGGATCGAGCAGCGCGACGACCTGGCCGACCTTGACCGTATCGCCGAGGCGCACCTTGCGCTCGACGATCTTGCCGGCGATGCGGAACGACAGCGGCGTCGCGTAGCGCGGCTGGATCTCGCCGGGGAGCGTGCGCGCGGCCGCCGCGTCGTCGGCGTGCGCGGGCAGCGCGACGACGGGGCGTGGCGCGGGCGGCGCGGATTCTTTCGGATGACAGGCGGCAAGGACAAGCGCGGCGCCGATCAGCAGCGCGGCGCGGGAACCGGAGCGATTCACGAAACCCCCAGGTGAGGTGGAGCGGAACGAAGCCGGCAAGCGCGGCGGGCGCTTGCCCCAAGCGGCGCCGGCACGGGCGCGCGGACAACATCTTTCGGAAACTGTGGCGGATTCTAATACACACCTGTATCCGAATGCAAAGATGAATCCGAAAGGGAATTGGTGCTAGACTGCGCGCCATGAAACCACAGCGCTTAACTCGCGAGCAGAGCAGGGACCAGACGCGTGAACGTCTGCTGAAAGCCGCGCACCGTATTTTTCTGAAGAAAGGCTATGTGGCCGCGAGCGTCGAGGACATCGCGGCCGCGGCCGGCTATACGCGCGGCGCGTTCTACTCGAATTTCCGCAGCAAGTCGGACCTGCTGCTGGAGCTGCTCGAGCACGACCACGCGTCGGTGCGGGCCGATTTCGAGGCGATCTTCGAAGGAGGCGGGCCGCGCGAGCAGATGGAATCGATGGCGCTTGCGTACTACCGGACGCTGTTTCGCGACGACGAATACTCGCTGCTGTGGGGCGAGGCGAAGCTGCAGGCGGCGCGCGACGCGAAGTTCCGCGTGCGCTTCAACCAGTTCCTGCACGGCAAGCGCATGCAGATGGCCGAATTCATCCAGCGTTTTGCCGAGCGTGCGGGCACGCCGCTGTTGCTGCCGGCGGATACGCTCGCGTTCGGGCTGATGTGCCTGTGCGACGGCGTGCAGTCGTACTACACGGCTGATCCGCAGCACGTGTCGGCCGACACGGCCGAAGCGGTGCTCGCGGGGTTCTTCGCGCGGGTCGTGCTGGGGCGCGCGCCGGACTGAAGGGGAATGCGGGCTCGCGGGTCAGCGCTCGCCGGTCATCCGGCGGTACGCGTCGAGCAGCGACGTCTTGTAGACCACACCCGCAAGCGTCGGCTCGGCCTCGCTTTCGATCACCGGCAGCCGTTCGCCCTGGAACGCCATGAAGCGTTCGAGCGCGGTGGCCAGCGGCATGTCGGGCGTGAGAAGCGGAAACGGCGTATGCGCGTAGTGCGCGGCCGTCTTGTCGGTCGTGTCGCGCTTGTCGAGCAGGTCCGACGTGATGTCCTTCAGCGCGACCGCGCCGCGGAAGCGCCCGGCGTCGTCGGTCACGTACAGGTACTTCACCGGATATTCGAGAAACACGCGCGTCATGTCGGCAACGCTCGCCGTGAGCGGCACGACCGTCTGCGCGGGCTGGATCAGTTCGCGCATCTGCGTGGTGCGCAGCCGCAGCCGTTCCTGCGCGTCCTGGTAGTGGTGCAGCGTGATCTCGTACATCGACGTCGTGCCCGTCGCGCGGGCGACGAAATACGCGAACACGCACGACACCAGCAGCGGCAGCACGACCTGGTAGCTCAGCGTCATCTCGAAGATCATCAGGATCGCCATCAGCGGCGCCTGCGTGGCGCCCGCCATGAACGCACCCATCCCGACGATCGCGTACGCGAAATACGCGGACGTATGGCCGGGCCACAGCGCTTCCATCGCGAGCCCGAACAGCGAACCGAACACCGCGCCGACGAACAGCGTCGGCGTGAAGACGCCGCCGATCGCGCCCGAGCCGACCGTCGCGGAAGTCGCGATCACCTTGAACACGAGCACCGCGACCAGCGCCTGCCAGGTCCACGGCGAATGCAGGATGTTGTTCACGACGCTGTAGCCGTTGCCCCACACGTCCGGTGTCCACACCGAGATCACGCCGACCACGAGGCCGCCGAGCGCGAGCCGCACGGGCAGCGGCATGGGCAGCCGCTTGAACTGGTTCTTCGATGCGTCGAGCAGGTGCAGGAACTGCGGCGCGAGCACGCCGCACAGCGCGCCGAGCACGACGAACAGCAGCACCTCGGGGCCCGTGACGGCCGGGAACACCGGCATCTCGTACGGCGGCCGGTAGCCGGCGAATTCGCGCATCACGATGTTCGCGACGACCGACGCGACGACCATCGGCCCGAAGCTTTCCATCGCGATCGTGCCGAGCACGATTTCCGACACGAAGAACGCGCCGGCGATCGGCGCGTTGTAGGCGGACGTGATGCCGGCGGCGGCCCCGCAGGCGACCAGCAGGCGCAGGCGCGGCGGATCGAAGTGCACGAAGCGGCCGACCAGCGACGCGGCGAGTGCCGCGAGCTGCACCATCGGGCCTTCGCGGCCGATCGAGCCGCCGCTGCCGATCGTCAGCAGCGACGACACGCTGCGCCACAGGCTCTGCCGCACGGGCACGATGCCGTTGCCGAGCGCGACGGATTCCATGTAGTCGGTCTTGCCGGATGTCTTGTCGCCGCGCGTCGCGAGCAGCAGCACGCAGCCGGCGAGGAAGCCGCCCGCGGCCGGCATCCAGAACCGCACGTACCACGGCAGGCTCTTCGCCATCTGGACGAAGCTGCCGCTGCGCCCGGAGATCAGGTGCTGCATCAGGTCGATGCCTTCGCGGAACGCCATGGTGGCAAAGGCGCCGCCGACGCCGACGATGGCCGACCAGATCAGCATCGTATGGGCGTCCGACAGGCGGAACAGCGTTTGGGCGCGAGTGCGCAGCTTCAGCAGGAACGAGAGCACGGCTGAAAGAGGGCGATGGAAAACGACGCGAAGCATAGCACTGCGCCGCGCCCGCGGGACCATCCCGTCGGGCGCGGCGCGCGAAGTGTTGCGGGGCTCAGCCAAGCCAATGTTGTACCGCCCTGGTGATCCCGTAGCCGCCGGCGATCAGCCACACGTACAGGATCAGGCCGGTCATCAGCGCGCGGGGGCCGGCCGCGCGGATCTGCGACACGCGCGTTTCGATGCCGAGCGCGGTCATCGCCATCGTCAGCGCGAAGGTGTCGAGCACGTTCAGCGTGTGGGTGACCTGACCCGGCAGCACGTTCAGCGAGTTGACGATCACGAAGCCGAGGAAGCCGAGCGCGAACCAGGGCACGGCCACCTTGCGCTTGCCTTGCGCGCCGCCGGCCGTCGCACGCGCCGAACGGGCGAGCCACCAGCCGAGCACCAGCAGCACGGGGACCAGCAGCATCACGCGCGTCATCTTGACGATCGTCGCGATGTGCGCGACCTGCGGGCTGATGTCGCTCGCCGCGCCGACCACCTGCGCGACCTCATGGATCGTGCCGCCGAAGAACAGGCCGAGGCCGGCCGGATCGAGGTTCAGCAGCCCGGCGTGGTACGCGATCGGGTACAGGAACATCGACAGCGTGCCGAACAGCACGACGCTGCCCACGGCCATCGCGCTCTGGTGCGGCTTCGACTGCAGTGTCGACTCGAACGCGAGCACGGCGGCCGCGCCGCAGATCGCGCTGCCGGCGGCGGTCAGCAGCGCCGCGTCGCGGTCGAGTTTCATCAGCTTCATGCCGGCCCAGGTGCCGATCACGAGCGTGCTGACGACGACCAGTACCGAGACCGTCAGGCCCGGCAGCCCGACCTGCGCGATTTCCTGCAGGCTCACGCGCAACCCGAAGAACGCGACCGCGATGCGCAGCAGCTTGCGCGCGGAGAAGTTGACGCCGGCTGCCCAGCTGGCCGGCATGCCGTCGCGCAGCGCATTGCCGTACAGCGCGCCGGCGACGATGCCGACGATCAGCGGCGACAGGCCGAGGCCCGCGATCGCGGGAAGCTCGGACAGGCTCGTGACGGCGGCGGCGAACAGCGCAACGAACAACACGCCGTTCAATTGGCCGCGCATCGACGGCGCGGCGTGGCTGAGATGAGGTGTCGGGGCAGTGGACATGGAAGCACCGTGATGGAGCATGTTGCGATGCTGTAATCCTAATTTTGTTATATCGATATGAAAAATTGTGATTTGTGACGTAAACTATCCGGAAAGCCGATAATTTATCCCCATGACCCCGGATCAACTGATAACGTTCGCCGCCGTCGCCGAACACTTGAACATCAGCCACGCCGCCGTGGCGCTGCATCTGTCGCAGCCGGCCGTGTCGGGCCAGTTGCGGCTGCTGCAGGACGAGTTCGGGGAGCCGCTGTACCAGCGCGACGGACGTGGCATCCGCCTGACGCCGGTCGGCGAACAGCTGGCGCAATACGCGAAGGCGCAGCGCGACACGTTCGCGCAGGCCCGCGCGTTTCGCGATGCGGTGCGCGGCCTCGAAGCCGGCACGCTGCGGGTCGGCGCGAGCACGACGCCCGCGAGCTACCTGCTGCCGTACCTGATCGCCAAGTTCCAGCCGCGCGCGCCGCGCGTGGCGATCCATACGATGAGCGGCAATACGGCCGACGTGGTCGCGGCGCTGCCGTCGCTCGACATCGCGATGATCGAAGGACCGCCCGGCGAGGCGCTGCCGCCCGGCACGGCCGTGCATGCGTGGCACGAGGACGAGATCGTCGCGATCGTGCCGGCCGGCCATCCGCTCGCGGCGCCCGGCTACGACGCGGGCGTGACGCTCGACGCGCTCGCCGCGCATCCGCTCGTGCTGCGCGAGGAGGGTTCCGGCGTGCGGCAGCTGGTCGAGCGTGCGTTCGCGCACGGCGGCGCGCCGATGCGCGTCGCGTTCGAGATCGCGGGTGTCGAAGCGGTGAAGGAGGCCGTGCGTGCCGGGATGGGCGTCGGTTTCGTGTCCGCGATGTCGCTGCGTCACCAGGATGCGGCGCTCGTGCTGCGTTCGCTCGCGCCTGCGCCGCTCACGCGTCATTTCTCCATCCTCGTGCCGCATGGCGGCGCGCCGTCGCGGGTCGCCGCGCAATTCCTCGAAATGAGCCTCTCGCAAGACCTCGCCTGAGCAGCCGAAGCCGGCCCGGGAACGCGTGATGCGCGCCTTCGGGCGTGCGTTCATGCGGCACCCGGTCTTAGGGATTTCCTCTATGGCGTGGGTCTGACACGAAGCGCACCATCCGTCTCAAGTAAATGGAACCGGTTCCATGCCGGTGAAAAAGGGCAGACATGGCAGACATCGTGATCGTGGCGAGCGCATTCGGGATGGACCGCGTGCGCCAGGAGGGCCACCGCGCATTCGTCGCGACCGCGGCGGCAGCCGGTGCGACCGGTTTCGAGGTGCGGCGCGAACTGTTCGCGTCGGACGACGATGCGGCACCCGTCGCGCTGGCCGCGCTCGGCGCGCAGCTTGCCGGCCACGGGCTGTGGTCGGTCTATTCGACGCCGGCCATGCTGTACACGGAAACGGGCGCGCTCGATGCGGACGCATTGCGCGACACGCTCGCGGAAGCCGACGCGCTCGGCGCACGCTTCGTGAAATTCCAGCTCGGCGGCTTCGCCGGCGACGCGCAGGCGGCCGAAATCGTCGCGCTGTCACGCGGCGCGCGGGCCCGCGTGGTGGTCGAGAACGGCCAGCTTCCGGTCGGCGGCGCGCTTGCGCAGTTCCGCGGGCTGTTCGATGCGCTGGCGGCGGCGGGCATGCCCGATGTGCTCGGGATGACGTTCGACATCGGCAACTGGCAGTGGCCGGGCGAAGCGCCGCTTGATTGCGCGCAGATGCTCGCGCCACATGTGGAATACATTCATTGCAAGGCAGTCGAGGGCGAGGGCGTGCGCCGCTTCGCGGTCGCGCCGGCGCCGAACGACCCGCTCGTGACCGGTGTGCTCGCGGCGCTGCCGCAGCATGCGCCGCGCGGCATCGAGTTTCCGTTCGATGCGGCCGACCTGGCCGGCGATGCAGGCCGGCGCGTCGCGTGGCTCGCAACCGCGTGACGGCGGCAGGATACTGGAGAGTTCAGTCATGAAAGCAGCACTCGATGTCGTGACCTACGGCGAAGCGATGGCGATGTTCGTCGCGACCGAGCCCGGCCATCTCGCGCAGGCGGCGCAATTCGCGAAGCGCATCGCGGGCGCCGACCTGAACGTCGCGATCGGCCTGGCACGGCTCGGCTTCCGGGTCGGCTGGATGAGCCGCGTCGGCCGCGATTCGTTCGGCGGCTACGTGCTCGACACGCTGGCGCGCGAGGGCATCGACGCGTCGTGCGTGACCGTCGATCCGCGCTACCCGACCGGTTTCCAGCTGAAGTCGCGCAACGACGACGGCAGCGATCCGACCGTCGAATATTTCCGCAAGGGCTCGGCCGCGAGCCACCTGTCGTGCGACGACTACGTGGCCGACTACGTGCTCGGCGCGCGTCACCTGCACCTGACGGGTGTCGCGCCGGCGATCTCCGCGACCTCATGCGAGCTCGCGTTCCATCTCGCGCGCGAGATGCGCGCGGCCGGCAAGACGATCTCGTTCGACCCGAACCTGCGCCCGACGCTGTGGCCGTCCGCCGACGTGATGGCGAAGACGCTGAATGCGCTCGCGACGCTCGCCGACTGGGTGCTGCCGGGGCTCGCCGAAGGGCGGCAGCTCACCGGGCACGACACGCCGGCCGACATCGCGGGCTTCTATCTCGCGCAGGGTGCGCGCGGCGTCGTGATCAAGCTCGGCGCGGAAGGCGCGTACTTCCGGACGGCCGACGGCCGTGAAGGCACGGTCGCGGGCGAGCGCGTCGAGCGTGTCGTCGACACGGTCGGCGCCGGCGACGGCTTCGCGGTTGGCGTGGTCAGCGCGCTGCTGGAAGGTCGGAGCGTCGAGCAGGCCGTCGCGCGCGGCAACCGGATCGGCGCGCTCGCGATCCAGGTGATCGGCGATTCGGAAGGCTTGCCGACCCGCGACGCACTCGATCGAATCGAAAATGTCAGCAATCGCGCCGATCGCTTAGAGGAAACCGTCACCGCGCAATGAGAGGCCGGACACGGCACAATCCGCGGATTCATTTCGTGCATCGAGCACCGCTTTGCGTGGGGCCGGACGGCAAAGCAGGCGACTGGAACGGTGCTGACGCACCGCTTCCGGCCGCGAAGCGCTGAAGTGTCAGCCCGGTCAACATAGGAGACATTCTGATGGCAACCAATCTCGCAGCCCGACGCTGGTGGACGATCATGCCGATCGTCTTCATCACGTACAGCCTCGCCTACCTCGACCGCGCGAACTACGGGTTCGCGGCCGCGGCCGGCATCAACCAGGACCTCGGGATCAGCAAGGGCCTGTCGTCGCTGATCGGCGCGCTGTTCTTCCTCGGCTACTTCTTCTTCCAGATTCCCGGTGCGATCTATGCGGAGCGCCGCAGCGTGAAGAAGCTCGTGTTCGTCAGCCTCGTGCTGTGGGGCGGCTGCGCGGCGCTCACGGGCGTGGTCAGCAACATCCCGTCGCTGATGGTGATCCGCTTCCTGCTCGGCGTGGTCGAGGCGGCCGTGATGCCGGCGATGCTGATCTACATCAGCAACTGGTTCACGAAGAACGAGCGCTCGCGCGCGAACACGTTCCTGATCCTCGGCAACCCGGTCACCGTGCTGTGGATGTCGATCGTGTCGGGTTATCTCGTGCACGAATTCGGCTGGCGCCACATGTTCATCGCCGAAGGCGTGCCGGCCATCATCTGGGCCGTGTGCTGGTGGTTCCTCGTGCAGGACAAGCCGGCCGATTCGCCGTGGCTCAACGCGCAGGAAAAGCGCGACCTCGACGCCGCACTGGCGGCCGAGCAGGCGGCGATCAAGCCCGTGCGCAACTATGGCGAGGCGTTCCGCTCGCCGGCCGTGATCAAGCTGTGTGCACAGTATTTCTGCTGGAGCATTGGCGTGTACGGCTTCGTGCTGTGGCTGCCGTCGATCGTCAAGAACGGCTCCGATCTCGGCATGGTCGCGACCGGCTGGCTGTCCGCGCTGCCGTATCTCGCGGCGACGATCGCGATGATCGCCGCGTCGTGGGCGTCCGACCGGGTCGGTTCGCGGCGCGGCTTCGTGTGGCCGTTCCTGCTGATCGGCGCGGCCGCGTTCGCCGCGTCGTACGCACTCGGCTCGTCGCATTTCTGGATCTCGTATGCGCTGCTGGTGGTCGCGGGCGCCGCGATGTATGCGCCGTACGGCCCGTTCTTCGCGATCGTGCCGGAGTTGCTGCCGAAGAACGTCGCCGGCGGCGCGATGGCGCTGATCAACAGCATGGGCGCGCTCGGCTCGTTCGTCGGCTCGTACTTCGTCGGTTACCTGAACGGTGCGACCGGGTCGCCCGTCGCGTCGTATGCGTTCATGAGCGCCGCGCTCGTCGCCGCGGTGATCCTCACGCTGTCCGTCAAACCCCAGGCGCGCGATGCGCATCCGCTCGCGGCGCCGCTGCAAGGAAAATGAAACGATGAAGCCTCGTATCGTCGCGTACAAGCCGCTGCCCGATGACGTACTCGCGTACCTGCGCGAGCATGCGGACGTCGTGCAGGCCGACGGCGCCGACGCGCTCGCCGATGCGCTCGGCAACGCGGACGGCGCGATCGGCGCGAGCCTGAAGGTCACGCCGCAGATGCTCGACGGTGCGCCGCGGCTGAAGGCCTGGTCGACGATCTCGGTCGGCTACGACAACTTCGACGTCCCGGATCTCACGCGGCGCGGCATCGTGCTCGCGCATACGCCGGACGTGCTGACCGAATCGACCGCCGATACGGTGTTTTCGCTGATCCTCGCGTCCGCGCGGCGCGTGGTCGAGCTGGCCGAGTGGGTGAAGGCCGGCCACTGGCACCGCAGCATCGGCCCCGACCTGTACGGCACCGACGTGCAGGGCAAGACGCTCGGCATCATCGGGCTCGGGCGCATCGGCGGCGCGGTCGCGCGCCGCGCGGCGCTCGGCTTCCGGATGCAGGTGCTGTACGCGAACCGGTCCGCGCATGCCGAAGCCGAGACGCAGTACGGCGCACGTCGCGTGACGCTCGACGAATTGCTCGCCCAGTCTGATTTCGTGTGCGTGCAGGTGCCGCTGTCGCCGGAAACCCATCGCCTGATCGGTGCGCCGGAATTCGCGAAGATGAAGCGCGGTGCGATCCTGATCAACGCATCGCGCGGGCCGGTCATCGACGAAGCCGCGCTGATCGATGCGCTGCGCGCGGGCACGATCCGCGGCGCGGGACTCGACGTGTTCGAGAAGGAGCCGCTGCCGGCGGATTCGCCGTTGCTGCAGATGAAGAACGTCGTCGCGCTGCCGCATATCGGCTCGGCGACGCACGAGACGCGCCACGCGATGGCGCGTTGCGCCGCGGAAAACCTGGTCGGCGCGCTGGCCGGCACGCTGCGCACGAATCTCGTCAATCCGGACGCGCTCGCGCGGGCCTGAGCCGCGGCGGGCAACCGGCCGACGACCGGCGGGCGGGGTGCCGGCGCCGTTAGAGTTGATGGTCTTGGTGCCGGAGGGCTGGCTGCGTTATGATCGCCCGCTCGTCGTATCGATGGTCCGGCAACGCTGCCGGCTGCGTTCGGCGACGGGCATCCGCGCCAGGTCCGGTGCGGCCGACTGCTACCAGTGCAAGCGCTGAAGCGCCAACGCTGATCGACAGGAGAGTCCGCCGGGTGGCTTACGTTTCCAACAACAAAGGTCCGTCTGCTCACGAAGCGGCGCGGATCGTACGTCGCGAGGCACGACAGTGACCGATTCGCAACCTTCCACGACGCGTCCGGCGACGATCAGCGACGTCGCGCGCGAGGCCGGCACGGGCAAGACCAGCGTTTCGCGCTTCCTGAACGGCGAGACGCATGTGCTGTCCATCGATCTGCGCCAGCGGATCGAAGCGGCGATCGCGCGGCTCAACTACCGCCCGAACCAGATGGCGCGCGGGCTCAAGCGTGGCCGCAACCGGCTGCTCGGCATGCTGGCGGCCGACCTGACCAATCCTTACACCGTCGAAGTGCTGCAGGGCGTCGAGGCCGCGTGCCACGCGCTCGGCTACATGCCGCTCATCTGTCACGCGGCGAACGAAGTCGAGATGGAGCGCCGCTTCCTGCAGCTGCTCACGACCTACCGCGTCGAAGGGCTGATCGTCAACGCGCTCGGCGCCGACGAGGACGTGCTGCGCCCGTTGCGCGGCGCGGGCATCCCGGCCGTGCTCGTCGACCGGACCGTCGAGGGGTTCGAGGCCGACCTGATCGGCCTCGACAACGCCGACGCAATCGAAATGGCGCTCGCGCACCTGGTCGAACACGGCTTCGACGCGATCCATTTCGTCGTGCAGCCGTTCGAGCGCGTCAGCTCGCGGCGCGTGCGCGAGGCCGCGTTCCGCGCGGCGCTGGATGCGCGCGGGCTGACGGTGCCGTCGACGATCGTGCTCGACCTGAACGAACCCGATGCTGTTGCCGCGGCGCTCGCCGACGTCGATGCCCGTATCGACGACGCGGCACGGCGCGGCGTGCGCGCGGCACTGTTCGCCGCGAACGCGCCGGTCGCGCTCGCGATCGCGCGCCACCTGCGTGCGCGGTTCGGCACCGCGTGGCAGCAGAAGGCAGCACTGCTGTCGATCGACGATCCGGAATGGGCCGAGCTGATCGGCATCACGACGATCCGTCAGCCGACCTACGAAATCGGCTACAAGGCCGTCGAATTCGTGCACGAGCGGATCGACGGCGCAGCGGGCGACGTGCGCGTCGCGATGCTGCCAGGCGAGCTGATTGCGCGCGCGTCGACCGCAAGCTGAGTATCATTCGGGCACGCAGCGCGCCACGTGCGCTGCCCCGAACAAGGAATTACATGATTGTCGCTCCCGTCACGCTGGCGGTGCTGATCGCCGCCACGCTGATCATCGCGCTGCTGCCGCTCGTCCTCTACCGTATCCTGCGCAAGCCGCTTGCGCTCAATCGTCGCGACACGATCGTCGGCGTCGCCGTCTTCACGCTGTTTGCGATGATCCTCGAACGCGCGTTCCACGGGCTCGTGCTGAGCCAGACGCCGGCGGGTGGCTGGCTGACGCAGCCGCTCGCGTTCGTCGCGTACAGCGCGCTCGCGACCGCCGTGTTCGAGGAAGTCGGCCGTTATCTCGGGATGCGCTTCCTGAACCGGCGCTACGGCGCGTCGGCCGGCGACGGTCGTGCGATCGGCTACGGCATCGGTCACGGCGGCGCCGAAGCGTGGTTCGTCGGCGTGCTCGTGTGGGGCCAGTGGTCGTATCTCGCGTGGCTGGCGAGCCGCGGCCAGCTCGAGACGCAACTGTCCGACCTGCCGGGCGATACCGTCGTGCGGCTGCACGTGATGCTGGCAACGCTGTCGGCGCAGTCGATGCTGCTGTTGCTGCTCGAACGCTGCGCGGCATTCGTGCTGCAGCTTGCGCTGTCGGTGCTGGTATGGCGCGGCGTGCGCGCCGGCCGCGCGGGCGTGTTGCCGCTCGCGATCGTGCTGCATGCGCTCGCGGCGGCGCCGGCGCTGCTGTACCAGGTGCGCGTGCTGCCGGCCGCATGGGTCGAGGGCGCGTATTTCGTGCTGGCCGCGATCCTGGTCGTCGTGATGGTCAAGACGTGCCGGCCGTCGCGTACGGCCGCCTGACGGGAGAGACGGGATGGACGACTATCTGATCGAATGCCAGAGCGCGGAATTCGACGCGCTCGCGCGCGTGATCTGCGATCTCTTTCCGGAGCAGACGCGCTTCGCGGAAAGCAGCGACGAGCGCGGGCGATTCCTGTCCGTGCACTGGCTCGCGATGCGTTTCGGCGCGACGCCGAAGCGGATGACGCTCGATATCCGCGTCGTGCCGGCCGCGCTCGCGCGCTATCTCGCGCTCAAGCCGATGCAGCGCGCGCGCAGCCATGCGGTGCTGCATGCGTATACGGAAGCGATGCTCGGGTCGCTCGAGGAGCGCCACGCGGCCGGTGAGGCCGTCGAGCGCAATGCGGAACTCGAACTGGACGAAGACTTTGCGTGAGCGTTCGCGCCGGCGCGATGCCGGCGCGCGGCATTACGCGTCGCGGTAGACCTGCGCGAAGCGCTGCGCCTGCACGACGCCGTAGTCGCCGGGCGCGTACTGCATCACCCAGTCGCCGGCGACGCCGCGCAGCGTGTCGCCGTTTTCCGAGCGGGCGATCGTAAACGGCTCGTCCATTCGGCGGGCGAGCACGACGGCCGGCCGGTTCCGGTATGCGCCCGGTGCGCCGTGCGCGAGTGCCGGATCGGCAGGCAGGTATTTGGCGTCGAAACGCGCGCGCGACACGACCCAGCGGTCGCCGGTCGAGCCCGTGATCAGCGCGTCGCCCGCGGCATAGCGGTTCGGGCCTTCGAGGCTCATCAGTTCGCCGTCGGCGTCCGCGAATGAAACCGCGACGGTTTCGTCCTTGACGACTTGACGGGCCTGCGGGTCGGTACGCAGATCGATGTGCTTGAGTTCGAGCATGGCGAGGAAGTGCGGGAAAAGCCGGGAGCTTATCCCGAATTCGGCGCGCCGTGTGACGCGCCGATCGCCTGTAGCGGGCGCGGCGCCGTTCGGCCCGGACGGGCAGCGCGGCGCCGGCGGGGAGGGTGTCAGGGCTGGGCGGGTGCGCTTGCGGCCGGCGCGGCTGCCGCCTTGCCTTCCTTGCCCTTCGCCTTGCCCTTGCCGCGGTGCTCGCCGCCGTGATTCAGCCAGCTGCGGAACGTCGTGTCGGCGAGCGCTTTCTGCTCGGCCGGGAAGCTCTCGTAGAGCGGCGCGAAGGCGTCGGCGAGCTTCTTCGCGCCGTCGGCGTTCGCCTGCGACAGTTCCGCATACTGCTTCATGTCGTCGAGCGCGGATACGTCGTGCTTGGCCATCCGGTCACGATAGAGGCGGCCCATCGTGTCGCCGTTGTCGCGCATCGTGTCGGCGAACGTCTTCCATTGCGGTTCCTGCGCCGACGTGATCTTCAGCTGGTCGTGCAGATACTTGATGCGCTGCTCGACGCGCGCTTCGTGGCGTGCGGCGCGCTGCTCGGCGCTCGGGGCCGAAGCCGCGGGCGCCATCGCCGGGGCGGCCGCTTGCGGCTGCGCCGGGGTTTGCGCGAATGCACTGGCTGCAACGACGAGCGTAGCGAGGGTGAGCGAGATTTTCTTCATGGTTGGCTCTCCGGGGTGGTGTCTTGCGAGCGGGCGCGGCGGCAACTGCCGCAAGCGCGACTCTCGCGTCGCATGCTATTAGTAGCACGTTGCGTGCGGCGCGGCAGTGAATGCGACACTTGCTTACATCCGATACGAATCGAAATTGAAAGGTTCGAATCGGCGCCGGGCGATGCCGTTTGGGCATGCCGGCGTTCGGCGCTATCATCGCGTCACCTTTCACTCAGCCGGCGCGTCGCGCACCGGCCCAGCCTCATGCGTCCACCCCGCCTCGATCAACTCGACGATCTCGACCGGCAACTCGTCGCGCTGCTGCAAGCCGATGCGCGCGCAAGCGTCGCGGATCTCGCGCGCCAGCTCGACGTCGCGCGCACGACGGTCGTTGCACGCATCGCGCGGCTCGAACGCACCAACGTGATCGCCGGCTACAGCGTCCGGCTCGGGCAGGACGTGCTCGATGCGAGCATCTACGCGTATGTCGGCATCATCCTCACGCCGAAGTTCGGCAAGGACGTGTTGCGCAAGCTCGACCGGATGCCCGAAGTGCAGCTGCTGTGCGCGGTGAGCGGCGAGTACGACTACGTCGCGTGGCTGCGCGCCGATTCGCCCGAACGGCTCAACGACCTGCTCGACCAGATCGGCACGCTCGAAGGCGTCGAGCGCACGACGACGTCGATCATTCTGTCGCGCAAGATCGATCGCGGGACGATCGGCGGCTGACGCTCAAGTCCCGCGTCCGCCGCGCGTCCCGCGTCGGCGCATCGATCCGGCTATCGGTCGGGCTGCACCGTGCCCGGCGGCCGCGCGAGCGGAATCCGCACCGATATGCGCAACCCGCGCGATTCCCGTTCGTCCGAATACGCGAGCGTGACGTCGGCACCCATCCGGTCCGCGAGGATCTTCACGATCGACAGGCCGAGCCCGGAGCCGATCTGCACGTTGCCGGGCACCCGATAGAACGGATCGAACACGCGCTCGCGTTCGTTCGGCGCGATGCCCGGCCCGGTGTCGGCGATCGTCACGCACGCGTGCGTGTCGGTCCGTTGCGTCGACAGGTCCACGCGTCCGCCGGACGGCGTATAGCGGATCGCGTTGTCGACCAGATTCATCACCAGCGACGTGAGTTCGAGCTCGTCGACCGGCACGCGGGTGTCCGGGCCGTCCTCGACACCGATGTCGAGCGACTTCGCGTCGGCCAGCGGCATCAGGTCTTCCAGCACGCGACGATAGATCGCATGGACCGATACGGCGCCGGGTGGCGCGGCCGGCGCGCTTTGCGCACGCGCGAGCGCGAGGAGTTGCCCGATCAGGTGGCGGCTGCGTTCGAGCCCGCCGCGCAGCGCGGCGAGTCGCGCACGCGCATCGTCGGGCAGGTCGGTGTCGGCCAGGCGTTCGGCCTGCAGCGACATCGCCGTCAGCGGCGAGCGCAACTCGTGCGCGGCGTCGGCGACGAAACGACGCTGCGCGTCGACCGATTGCGCGACGCGCGCCAGCATCCGGTTGATCGCGACGACGAACGGCCGCACCTCGACCGGCACGCGATCGGCCGGCACCGGGCGCAGGTCGTGCTCGTCGCGCGCGTCGATGCCGGCGGACAGCGCGGCCACCGGACGCAGCAGCTTGCGCACGAGATCGGCGACGAGCAGCAGCAGGATCGGCACGAGGAGCAGCAACGGCAGCGCGGTGCGCCACGCACTTTCGCGCGCGACGTCGTCGCGCATGCCGGCGTTCTGCGCGACCGCGATGCGTTCGCCGTTCGCGAAGGTACGGACCATCACGCGATACGCGTTGCCGCCGGCCTCGACCGTATGCAGTCCGTCGGCGAGCGTCGGCGGTAACGCGAGCGGCGGCGCGCCATCGGTGCCCGGCTGCGGCGTGCCGCCGAGCGGCTGCACGATCACGCGCGACAGCTCGTCGCTTTCGCGCGCGGGCCCGGCGCCGGCGGCATGGGGCGACGGCGCGCGCTGATGGTCGAGCAGCGTCGCGACCTCGCGCAGCACGTCGTCCTGCAATTCGTGCGCTTCGTCGAATGCCGATGAAAACGCGAACGCGGCCGCGGCCGTCGCGACGACCAGGATCACGGCCGACAGCACGACCGACAGCCGGAACCCGATCGACTCGCTCAGGCGCTTCTTGAAACCATCCATCCCACACCCCTGACGTTCTTGATCACGGTGCTGCCGAGCTTGCGGCGCAGCGAATGGATCAGGAATTCGACCGCGTTGCTTTCGACTTCCTCTCCCCAGCCGTACAGGCGATCCTCGAGCTCGCGGCGCGACAGGATCGCGCCGGGGCGCACCAGCAACGCGCGCAGCAGCGAGAACTCGCGATTCGACAGAGGGACCGGCGCGTGCCCGTCGACGGCGGCCTCGCGCGTCGCCGGATCGAGCGACACGATGCCGTTGCTCAGCAGCGGCGCGGCCGAACCGGCACGACGCCGGATCGCGACGCGAATCCGCGCGAGCAGTTCGGCCATCTCGAACGGCTTCACGATGTAGTCGTCGGCGCCGCCATCGAGGCCGCGCAGGCGGTCGTCGAGCCCGTCACGCGCGGTGACGATGAGCAGCGGCGCGCTGGCGTCCTTCGCGCGTATGCCGGCCAGCACGTCGAGCCCGTCGCGGCCGGGCAGGCCGAGGTCGAGCAGGATCAGGTCGTAGGGCTGGGCCGCGAACGCGGTCAACGCGTGGGCGCCGTCGGTGACCCAGTCGGTGGCGTACGACGCGTCCTTCAGCGCGGCATGGACTGCCTCGCCGATCATCGGGTCGTCTTCGACGAGCAGTATTCGCATACGTATTCTCCGTGCCGCGCAAACGCCGCCAGCGTATGCGATTCCCGGGCGCGCGTCACGTGCCGCGCGCCCGGCGCAACGGTTATTTGCCGCCGAACCGGTCGAAGGCCGCGAGCAGGTTCTTCATCGCGGCGGCCGAATCGGCCTGGGTCGGATGATCGGCGCGCAGTGCGCTGAGCGCGCGGTCGATCTCCTGGTCGACCATGTGCCAGTCGGCGGCGGCGCGCGGCTTGAGGCCGGCCTCGGCCGCGTCCCACGCGATCTCGAGATCCTTGATGCGCGTCTTCGCGCCGGGCAGGTCGCCCTTGCCGACGAGCGTATCGACGTCGGCGGCGATCGTGCGGAACTGCGACAGGTCGCCGAGCTTCGACGCGTGGCCGACTGCGGACGACGCCGCGGCCGGCACCGAGGTCGATGCGTTCGCATCCTGCTGCTTCGAGCAGCCGGCGGCGGCGCTCAGCAGGGCTATCGTGGCCGTGGCAACGGCGAGACGGGAAACGGAATAACGGAGGTGCATGGGGTGTCCTCGATGCGGTGAACGGAAAGGAAAGGGTGTCATTCGGCGGCGCCGGCACGCGTGTGCGGGCCGCTGCCGAATTGCGCGACGGCGACGAGCAGCACGATCACGGTCAGGAACAGCAGGCTCGTCCACGCGGCGCCGAAGCCGAGCCCGCCGTATGCGCGGGCCTGCGTGAGCAGGTCGCCGAGGGAGGCGCCGAACGGGCGCGTCAGGATGTACGCGATCCAGAATGCCAGGACCGCATTGGCGCCGAGCCGCCACATCACGAACACGGCCGCGATCAACCCGCCGAAAATCAGCGCGCCGAGCGTGAAGCCGAGCCCGAGCGCCTCGGTCGCGAGATCGCCGGCGGCGGTGCCGAGCGCGAACGTGCAGAGGATCGCGGCCCAGTAGAACAGCTCGCGCCGCGGCGTGACGATCGTGTCGATCGACAGCGTGCCTTCGATGCGATGCCACACGAAGAAGATCGCGGCGAGCGCGACGGCAAATGCGGCGGTGCTCGCATACAGGCTCACGTTCAGGCCATCGGTGAGCAGGTCGGTGATCTGCGTGCCGACGATGCTGACCAGCACCACCGTGAGCCAGTAGATCCACGGTACGTAGCGGCGCGTGCGCAACTGCAGCCACAGCGCGATCGCGAGCAGCGACGCCATCGCGATGCGCGTGAAGGTCTGGCCGAGGCCCGCGTTGACCGCGAGAAAGTCCGCGCCGGTTTCGCCGACCGTGGTCGACATGATCTTGATGATCCAGAACGACAGCGCGACGTCGGGCACCTTGTTCAGCCAGTGCGACGCGCGATTGACGGGCAGGGATTGCATGCGATGTCTCCTTGGAGAGCGGGTGGTCGGCATGCAGTCTGAAACGGGAGACTTAGGCCAGCCATAGCGCGGCCGGCAACGGGCTAAAACGCATCGTTTCGACGTTTCGACGAAATGTATCGTCGTAACGTCGAAATTATCGGTCGTTTCGCATCATTCTTCGTCTTGGAACTGATTTTGCGCGTCTCTACACTGTGTTCATGGCTCAACGCCGTCCACAACACCAAACCCATCATCAGGAGATAAGCGCATGAAAATCGCCATCGTCGGCGCAGGTCTGATCGGCCACACCATTGCTCACATGCTGCGCGAAACGGGCGACTACGAAGTCGTCGCGTTCGACCGCGATGCGGATGCGCTCGCGAAGCTGTCGCGCGAAGGCATCGCGACGCAACGGGTCGATTCGGCCGACGCGAACGCGATTCGCGAAGCAGTGAAGGGCTTCGATGCGCTCGTCAACGCGCTGCCTTATTACCTCGCGGTCAACGTTGCCGCCGCCGCAAAGGCTGCCGGCGTCCATTACTTCGACCTGACCGAAGACGTGCGTGCGACCCACGCGATCCGCGAACTGGCCGACGGCTCCGACCGTGCGTTCATGCCGCAGTGCGGCCTCGCGCCGGGCTTCATCGGCATCGCCGCGCACGAACTGGTGAACGGCTTCAGCGAAGTGCGCGACGTGAAGATGCGCGTCGGCGCGCTGCCCGAGTATCCGACCAACGCGCTGAAGTACAACCTGACGTGGAGCGTCGACGGCCTGATCAACGAATACTGCCAGCCGTGCGAAGCGATCCGCGACGGCCGCAAGCAGTGGGTGCAGCCGCTCGAGGGCCTCGAGCACTTCTCGCTCGACGGCACCGAATACGAAGCGTTCAACACGTCGGGCGGCCTCGGCACGCTGTGCGAGACGCTGTCGGGCAAGGTCGAGACGCTCGACTACAAGTCGGTGCGCTACCCGGGCCACCGCGAGCTCGTCCAGTTCCTGCTCGAGGACCTGCGCCTGTCGACCGACCGCGACACGCTGAAGTCGATCATGCGCCGTGCGGTGCCGTCGACGAAGCAGGACGTCGTGCTCGTGTTCGTCACGGTGACGGGCGTGAAGGATGGTCAGCTCGTGCAGGACGTGTTCACGCGCAAGATCTTCGCGAAGGACGTGTGCGGGATGCACATGAGCGCGATCCAGATCACGACGGCCGGCGCGATGTGCGCGGTGCTGGATCTGTTCCGCGAGAAGAAGCTGCCGCAGAGCGGTTTCATCCCGCAGGAAAAGGTATCGCTGAAGGCGTTCCTGTCGAACCGCTTCGGCAAGCTGTACGAAGGCGGCACGATGGAGCGCGTGCACGCGGTGGCCTGACCACCCGCCTCAGGCACGAGGGCCGTACGACGCCGGGAGCGCAGCAGCGCTTCCGGCGTTGTTTTTTGCGGGAGCGGGAAGGGCGTCGGTGCGGGTCAGGCCGGCAGCGGCGGGACGATCGTCGCGGCGGGCGCGGGTGGCACGATGCGGTACAGCAACGCGTCGACGTCCTTGTCGGACGGCGCGGTGTTGTCGAACATCACGATGCCGTCGCATTCGCGGCCGGTCGGCACGAAGCGGCGCTGCCGGTATTCGTCCCAGTGCGTGAGCTTGTATGCATCGTTCGGGTTGCCGCGTGCGACGATCCGCGCGTGCGCGACGTCTTCCGACGTGTGGACCCAGACGACCGTCAGCGCGACGTCGGGCCCGATGCCGAGCCACGCGCGGTCGAGGATACGCCGGTCGCGTACTTCGCGCGACAGCGGGCCGACGACGATCGCGCCGATGCCGAGCGCGAGATTTTCACGGGCCGTGTCGAGCAGGCCGTGGTATTCGGGATCGCGCAGGTGCTTCAGGTAGAGCGGGCTGTCGCGGTCGTTCGGATCCTCGGTGAGCGCGCCCATCGCGGCCGAGCTGTAGCGGCCGTACAGCGTGTCCTTGTCGAGCAGGCAGAAGGCCTCGCCGGTGGCGCGCATCAGCGGCCCGATGAGCCGCTTCGCGAGCGTGGTCTTGCCGGTGCCGGCGTGACCGCAGAAGAACACCAGGTGCGTCACGAATACCGGCTCCCCGGCCGCTGGCCCGACGTGTCGCCGCGTGTGTCAGCGCGCTTGTCGTCGCGCGAGAACACTTCCGCTTCCAGCCACATCGCGTTGATGATGCCGAAGCCGAGCGCCACGCAGATGCCGAGTATCCACGAGAAATACCACATGGGTCTGTCTCCTTGACGGTGGGGCCGCACGGCCGTGCGGCGGGCTTGCCGAAGTGCGTCGCTGCGCGTGCTGCGGCGCACGCAGCCCGATCATGACCAATATCGGCGTGCCGCGCAAGCCGGGCCGCCCGCGCAGCAAACCGGTAAACTGATGCGCAAACCGCAACATCACGGACAACATGCTGATCAACTGTGCTGCATACCAGGATGGCCGCAAGCTGGCCGACATCGATATCGACGCCATCAGCGACTACGTGTCGAAGCCCGAATGTTTCGTGTGGGTGGCGCTGAAGGATCCGACGCCCGAGGAAATCGACCTGATGGGCGAGGAGTTCGGGCTGCACGAGCTCGCGCTCGAGGATGCCCGCAAGGGGCATCAGCGGCCGAAGATCGAGGAGTACGGCGATTCGCTGTTCGCGGTGCTGCATATGGTCGAGCTCGACGAAGACGACGAACTCAAGGTCGGCGAACTGAACGTGTTCATCGGCCCGAACTACGTGCTGTCGATCCGCAACCATACCGAGCAGGATTTCCGCGACGTGCGCAAGCGCTGCGAGCGCGAGCCGCATCTGCTGAAGGAGGGCTCGGCGTTCGTGTTCTACGCGCTGATGGACCAGGTCGTCGACCGTTATTTCCCGATCCTCGAAACGCTCGGCGCCGAGCTCGAGGAACTCGAGGACCGCATCTTCACGAAGGCCACGCCGGCGTCGTCGCGCGCGATCATCGAGGATCTCTATTCGCTGAAGCGCCGGCTCGTGATGCTGCATCAGCACACGGCGCCGCTGATCGAGCCGCTCGCGAAACTCACCGGCGGGCGCGTGCCGCAGGTCTGCAGCGGGATGGACGCTTACTTTCGCGATGTGTACGACCATCTGCAGCGGATCGTGAAGACGATCGAAGGGCGGCGCGAGATGGTCGTGACGGCGATCCAGGTCAACCTCGGCATGATTTCGCTCGCCGAGAGCGAGGTGACCAAGCGACTCGGCTCGTTCGCCGCGCTGTTCGCGATTCCGACGATGATCGCCGGCATCTACGGGATGAACTTCGCGAACATGCCCGAGCTGCACCTGAAATACGGTTTCTACGGCTGCATCGCGGTGATGCTCGCAGCCGATCTCGGGCTGTGGTGGCGTTTCAAGCGGGCAGGGTGGCTGTAGCCCCGCGCGCCTAGCGCGGCGCGTGCTTGCCGATCACGACGCGCCACGGACGCACGCGCCACGATTTCACGAGACCGTTCTGCACGTACGGATCGGCGCGCGCGAACGACTCGGCCGCTTCCGGCGAATCGCCTTCGAACACGAGCACGGCCTGGTCGGCCGGATCCGACAGCGCGCCGGCGAGCATGAGTTCGCCGCGCTCGGTCGCGGCCTGCGCGAGCGCGAGGTGCTGCGCGCGGAACGGTTCGCGCCGGGACAGGTAATCGTCGACGAGATCGTAGATCAACTGGTAATGCATGCGTTGCTCCGGGAAGGGTCGGTGGCCGTGGCCGGTGTGTCGGTGCGGCCGTCGGTTGGCCTGCTGCGGCCAGTATAGGACAGCCGGTCGGTGGCAGCGCGGCGCCAGCGGACGCGTATCCTTGCTCTCTAAAATGCAACTAACGGTCCGGTTGGCTTCCGCCCCGGAATTCCTGCCGTCATCGCCCGTTCGATGCATCAGCCTTTGCGTGTTGTGCAACAAGGTGAGCCTGGAAGGGCTGCAGGACGGGCCCGCGCACCAGCGACGCGATGACGCCCCGTCTACCGCGGCGGCCCGTGCCTACGCCTTGTATCCGATCGTACGCAGCAGATCCTTGCGCCAGCGCACGTCGTCGTCGTTCTCGACGCCGAGCGGCGGAAAGCCGTCGACGACGCCGACGATCCCGCGTCCTTGCGCGGTTTCCGCGACGATCACGTCGGTCGGGTTCGCGGTCGCGCAGTAGATCCGGCAGACCTCCGGCACGGCCTTGATCGCATTGAGTACGTTGACCGGATAGAAGCCGTCGCCGAGGAACACGATGAACGCGTGACCGGCGCCGATCGCCAGCGCGTTGCGGCACGCGAGTTCGACGAGTTCCGCATCGGTGCCCGAACGGCGCACGAGCCGTTTGCCCGATGCCTCGCAGAATGCGAGCCCGAAACGGATGCCGGGCACGGTGCCGACCAGTGTCTCGTGGATGTCCTCGACGGACTTGATGAAGTGCGACTGGCCGAGGATGAAATTCACGGGCTCCGGTTTATCGACGGCGATGGTGTGCAGTTGCAGCATGGCGGACCTCGTCTGGCGATGCGGCGCGCGTGCCGCAATGAACTCTCCCAGCTTAGTACGCGGCTGCCGGCGTCGAAAGCGGCGGGCGCGTCCTATCCTTCGTTGTGTAGGGCGCGCAAGCGCGAACGCAACGGAGGCGACCATGGACGTGCGGCAGGGCTTCGTGGACTGCGTGGGGCGCACGCCGCTGATCCGGCTGGCGAAGCTCAGCGCGGAAACGGGCTGCGAAATCCTGGGCAAGGCGGAATTCATGAATCCGGGCGGCTCGGTGAAGGATCGCGCGGCGCTTTACATCATCCGCGACGCCGAGCAGCGTGGTGCGCTGAAGCCGGGCGGCACCGTCGTCGAGGGTACGGCGGGCAACACGGGCATCGGTCTTGCGCATATCTGCGCGGCGCGCGGTTATCGCTGCGTGATCGTGATTCCCGACACGCAATCGCCGGACAAGATGGCAATCCTGCGTACGCTCGGCGCCGACGTACGCCCGGTACCGGCGGCACCGTACCGTGATCCGAACAACTATCAGAAGATTGCCGGGCGGCTCGCGGACGAACTCGACAACGCGGTATGGGCCAACCAGTTCGACAACGTCGTCAACCGGCAGGCGCACTACGAGACGACCGGGCCGGAAATCTGGCGCGACACCGCGGGCACGGTCGATGCATTCGTCTGCGCGACCGGCACGGGCGGCACGTTGGCGGGCGTGAGCCGTTACCTGAAGGAGCAGAATCCGGCGGTCCGGATCGTGCTGGCCGATCCCCACGGCAGCGGACTCTACGGTTACGTGAAAACGGGCGATCTCAGCGCCGAAGGCAGCTCGATCACCGAAGGCATCGGCTCGACGCGCGTCACCGCGAATCTCGCCGACACGCCGATCGATGACGCCGTGCGGATCGACGATGCGCTGTGCGTGAAGATGGTCTACCGGCTGCTGCGCGAAGAAGGGCTGTACGTCGGCGGGTCGAGCGGCATCAACGTCGCGGCGGCGGTCTGGCTGGCCCGCCGGATGGGCCCGGGGCATACGATCGTGACCTTGCTGTGCGATCGCGGCGACATCTATCGTGCGCGGCTTTTCAATCGCGAATGGCTGCGCGAAAAGGGGTTGGAACCGGAGCTGGCGCCGGAATGAGGGAGGGGCGAGGCGGCGATTTCCATTGGCCCGAATGCGACCTATGCTGAACAAATCCGGAGCGAACTCCGTTCGCCCGATTCGCCCAGACGAGGTGTGCCATGCCTGTATCTGCCACCCTGCAGGATTGCCTGCGCCAGAAGTCATCGCGGTACGAAGTCGTGTACCACCCCTATAGCCATACGAGCATGGAGACGGCCGCCGCCGCGCATATTCCCGGCGATCGTCTCGCGAAAACCGTGCTGCTCGAGGACGACGAGGGCTACGTCGCCGCCGTGTTGCCGACGACGCACGCCGTGCGCCTGTCAGACCTCTGGGTGAAGACGGGACGCCATCTCGTGCTCGCCCGGGAAGTCGAACTGCGCGAACTGTTCAAGGATTGCGACATGGGCGCGCTGCCGCCGGTCTGCATGGCGTACGGGATGAAGACGTTCCTCGAGGAACGTCTCGCGGAGCAGCCGGAAGTCTATTTCGAGGCCGGCGACCACGAAGCGCTGATCCACATGATGCAGGACGAATTCCTGATGCTCATGGAGACGGCCGAGCGCGCGCATTTCTCGCACAAGATGCAGGGCATGCATTCCTGAGCACGCGGCGCATGCGGTGAGGCGCGCATCGGTACGCACGCGTGTGCGCCGATGCGCGGGCGGCAGGGTCGTGTACCACGTCGTCGGCTTTCACGCACGATAGTTAATTCGATATGCGAAGTAATTTTTATGGATCCCGTGCGGTGAAGGAGGGTCTTGTATTTGCATCGGATTCCGTATTGATTGTTTGGGTAGCCATGCGCGTTCTTGACGTGTCGCGGAAGTGGTGCAGGCCGGTCTGGGGCAGGTAGCCAGGGGGGAGGACGATCGATGCCGGCGTTGGCGACGCGAACGGGCGAAACTGGCCGGTCGCCTCCGAATCGGGTCATTTTGCTGCGACGCAGGAAATACGCGGATGCCTATGTTGGAAGAACTTAATATCCGGTTCCGTATATACCAATACAAAACGATTACCGTTTAAATAATAAAAGATTGATTTATGCTTACCGGAATATTATTTGAATAAACCCTCCAAACTTTGTATTCGGACATCAAATAAAGTTTGACGGCAAAATTTTTTCCTTGCTATCGTCTGCACCCAAGTGAACGGCGCCATTGACATCACCGTGTAACGAACGGCGAATCGTCATACGAAATACGAGGTTGCGCCCGCCAGCTGACAATTGCCTGAACGTGCGGGCGCATGGATTTCCGGTGTGACACCGGGCCGCGCCTGCCGGAACGATTCCTTGAAAAAGAATGAATTGGAATTCGAATGTAATTCTTTCAATTCGGATTGCTAATTGAATTTGAAATGAAATTTTCGGATTGATGCGGTGGCGATGCCGACCTGGCTGCGCCGCCGGCAGCAATCCGAAACTGGGCGAATCGCTTGGGGGATGGAAGGTGGGCATGAAAGTCGAAGAACGTCTGGCTACATCGAACAGCGGACTGGCCATGCTGGGGCGTCCGCGAGAGTTCGGCAAGAAGCAGCAGAATCCGGTGCGCCGGTTCGGCGGCATCGGCATCGTCCTGGTGCTGCATGTCGTGCTGATCTACGCATTGCTCAACGGCCTCGCGACGAAAGTCGTGCAGGTGATCCAGCATCCGATCGAAACCCGCATCATCGAGCCGGTCAAGCCGCCGCCGCCACCGCCGATGCCCGTGGTCAAACTCCCGCCGCCGAAATTCGCGCCGCCGCCGCCGCCGTTCGTGCCGCCGCCGGAAGTGCCGGTGCAGGCGCCGCCGCAGGCGACGATCACGCACCAGGCGGCTCCCGTGCCTTCCGCGCCGGCCGTACAGGCGCCGGTCGTGGCGCCCGCTCCGGCGGCCAAGCCGGTCAGCCATGACGTCGGTGTCGTCTGCCCGAACTCGGACTCGCTGCGCGCGTCGATCCAGTACCCGAAGGAAGCGCAGGAAAACAACATCACGGGTGACGTGACGATCGAATTCGTCGTGGATGCGGAAGGGAACATCACGAACGAGCGGGTGGCGCAGTCCGCTGATCCGATCCTCGATCGCGCCGCGTTCAACACCGTGAAACGGTTCAAGTGTGTCGCGCAGGGCCAGTCGGTGCGGGTCCAGGTGCCGTTCTCGTTCAATCTGAATTGATGCAGTGGGCGGCCCGGCGCGAGCCGGGCCGGGGAAAACCATCTCGAACTGAAGTGTTTAGTTCAACGAAATAGCAGGAGTGGGGTATGACGAAGCGTTCACTGGCCGCGCTGGCGGCAAGCATGTTGATGTCCGTCGCGGCAGTCGACGGGTTCGTTGCACCACAGCTCGCCCACGCGCAGGCAAGCGGTGCGGCCGGCACGTCGGCGCAGGCCGCGGCGCCGTCGGCCGCGCCCGCGCCGGTTCCGGTCGCCGCCGAGCCGGCTCCGCCGCCCGCGCCGGCCACGACGGAAGCGGTCGAGAATCCGTACGGGCTCGGCGCGCTATGGAAAAACGGCGACTTCGTCGCGCGTTTCGTGTTGATCCTGCTGGTGATCATGTCGATGGGAAGCTGGTACATCATGATCACGAAGTTCCTGGAACAACTGCGTGCGAATCGCCGTGCGAAGCTGGCGGACGCGCAGCTCTGGACCGCGCCGTCGCTGGCCGAGGGCGCGAAGCTGCTCGATGAGGCGTCGCCGTTCCGGTTCATCGCCGAAACGGCGATCGAGGCCGGCGAGCATCACGAGGACGCGCTGCTGGAAGCGGTGGACCGCAACACGTGGATCGACGTCTCGGTCGAGCGCTCGATCACGAACGTGTCGAACCGGATGCAGGACGGACTCGCGTTTCTGGCGACGGTGGGCTCGACGGCCCCGTTCGTGGGGCTGTTCGGTACGGTCTGGGGGATCTATCACGCGCTGACGGCGATCGGCATCGCGGGCCAGGCATCGATCGACAAGGTCGCGGGCCCGGTGGGCGAGGCGCTCATCATGACCGCGATCGGCCTGGCCGTCGCGGTGCCGGCGGTGCTCGGCTACAACTTCCTGGTCCGGCGCAACAAGTCGGTGATGGAGCGGGTCCGCAACTTCGGCGCGCAACTGCACGCGGTGCTGCTGGCCGGCAACCGGCGTCCGGTGCGTGCGTCGTCGCCGGCGGCAGCGGCATCGCTCGCGAACTGATCGGCTGACGGAGACGCGCGATGGCCATGAACGTCGGGCAGGACGATAGCGACGAGGTGATCGCCAACATCAACACGACGCCGCTCGTCGACGTGATGCTGGTGCTGCTGATCATCTTCCTGATCACGATCCCGGTCGTGACGCACACGATCCAGCTGCAGCTGCCGAAGGAGACGGTGCAGCCGCTGCAGACGACACCGAAGAGCATCGAGATCGCGGTGAATCGCGACGGCGATTTCTTCTGGGGTGAGCAACTGGTGGACGCGCCGACGCTGCTCGCGAAACTGAAGGGCGTGTCGCAGCAGCAGCCGCAGCCGAGCGTCCACGTACGGGGCGACCAGAACACCCGCTACGAGTTCATCGGCCGGGTCGTCACGATGTGCGAGCGTGCGGGGATCGCGAAGCTGTCGTTCATCACGGAGCCGCCTGCGCGCGGGGGTTAGTGTTGCTGGGGAAGCGTTGCGAGGCGGGGGGATGGGGTGGGTGCCAAGGCACTCATTCTTATCGACCGCAAAGCATGGGACCAGCGTAAGCGCTAAGGCGCTAACGCTGGTCGACCGCGAAGCATGGGATCCGAGTAGGCGCTAAAGCGCCAACTCGGATCGACAGGAGCCGACGATGGGAATGAATGTGCCTTCGGGTGGGGGCAATGCGGAACCGGAAGTGATGGTGGACATCAACACCACGCCGCTGATCGACGTGATGCTGGTGTTGCTGATCATGCTGATCATCACGATCCCGATTCAGATGCATTCGGTCAAGATGGACTTGCCGGTCGGCAATCCGCCACCGCCGGCAACGCCGCCGGAAATCGTGCAGATCGACATCGACTTCGACGGCACGACGACATGGAACGGCGCACCCGTGCCGGATCGTGCGGCGCTCGAGTCGAAACTGACGCAAGTGGCGGCGGAACCGGTGCAGGCGGAGATCCATCTGCGGCCCAACAAGCTGGTGCCGTACAAGGACGTGGCGGCCGTGCTGGCATCCGCGCAACGCGTGGGCGCGACCAAGATCGGCCTGATCGGTAACGAACAGTTCATGCAATGACGAAACGGACGAGCCGATGAACCAGCGACGATGGAAACGGATGATGGCGGTGACGGCGCTCGGCACGGCATGCATGCTCGGCCGGCCGGCGTTGCCGGCGGATGCGCTGCGGCCGGACGTGGCGAAACCGCTGGCGGCGGCGCAAGAGCTGTACCGGGCGCACAAGTATCGCGATGCGCTCGGCAAGATCGCCCAGGCCGCGGCCGTGCCCAACCGGACACCGTACGAAACGTACATGGTGGAAGAGATGCGCGGCGCCGCGGCGATGGCGGCAGGCGACTCCGGCACGGCCGCGCAGGCCTACGAGACCGTGCTGAACTCGGGGCGGTTGTCGGGCGAGGACGAGCAGCGGACGACGGCGGCGCTGGCCGGCATCTACTTCCAGCAAAAGAACTACCCGCTGGCGATCCGGACCGCGCAGCGCTACCAGAAGGCGGGCGGAACGGATCCGGAAATGCGCACGCTGCTCACGCAGTCGTATTACCTGTCGAACGATTGCGCACCGGTCGTGAGCCAGTTGAAAGCGAGCACGGATGCGCAGGCGAATGGCGGACACGCGCCGGATGAAGGGCAGTTGCAGATGCTCGCGACCTGCGCGCAGAAAGTGAAGGACGGCAACGCGTACCGCGGTGCGCTCGGGCTGCTGGTGGCCTATCACCCGAGTCCCGCGTACTGGGACGAAATGGTCACGGCCATTCGCGGCAACCCCGGATATCTGTCGTCGCTCGATCTCGACATCTACCGGTTGCGCCGTGCGACAGGATCGCTCGCGACGGCCGACGCCTACATGGAGATGACGCAGCTCGCGCTGGTGGCGGGACAGCCCGCCGAAGGCAAGCAGGTGATCGACCAGGGGTTCGCGACCGGCGTACTCGGCAAGGACGCGCAGGCGGACCGCGAGAAGCGGCTGCAGGCGCTCGCCGCCAAGCGCGCGCAACCGGTCGCGGACGCCGCGACGCCGGTGGCGCCGCTCGACGCGGGAATGAATCTCGTCTTTGCGGGCCATGCGCAGCAGGGCTTGCCGATGATGGAGCAGGCGATCGCGAAGGGCGGGCTCGAGCATCCCGATGCGGCGCGACTGCGGCTCGGCGAGGCGTACTACGTGGCCGGCCAGAAGACGCGCGCGGTACAGGTGCTGCGCACGGTCAAGGGGGCCGACGGTTCCGGTGACCTGGCCAAGCTCTGGACGGCAGTGGCATCCCGGTAACGCAACGACGCGACGGCGCGCGACGCAGGCGCGCTCGGCAGGCGGCATGCCGCCGCTGCAAAGCAAGTGCTTGACGGTCAGGTCCGACGAGGAAAAGGGGCAGCCTTGTTAGTTAGTAAACCGAATGAAATGTGCGATGGCCGCGTGACCACGCCGAGGCGGTGTCGCGCAGAGTCGCGCGTCGCCGGGTGTCACGCCCGGCTGGTCGCGACATCTCATCGGTCAAGGATCGCCGACATCAAACCGATTTCGACTGCGAGGTTCCGTCTCTCCATGCCTTTGCCCCCTGATGAGTCGGTGCTCGTCGCCGTGTCGCTCGGCAACAAGATCCGGGCGCTGCGCCAGCGCCTGAAGCTCACGCTCGACGAAACGTCGACGATCGCCGGCATTTCGAAGCCGTTCCTGTCGCAGGTCGAGCGCGGGCGGGCAACGCCGTCGATCACGTCGCTGGTCCGGATCGCGAAGGCGCTCGGCGTGACGATGCAGTATTTCATCGACACGCCGACGGAAGCGCGCTCGGTGTGCCGCGGCAACGCACTGAAGTATTTCCAGTTCGCGAATTCGACCAGCCTGTTCGCCCGGCTGACGAACCTGGTGGACGGCCGCAAGCTCGACGCAATTCTCGTGCGGGTGCCGGTGGGGCAGTCGCCGTCGGAGGTGACGACGCATGCGGGCGAGGAGTTTGTCTACGTGATGCGCGGGCAGGTCGCGCTGACGCTCGAGGATTGCACGTTCACGCTGAACGAGGGCGATACCGCGCACTACGAATCGACGATGCCGCATGCATGGCACAACACGGCGGACGAGGAGGCAGTGATCGTCTGGGTCGGCACGCCGAGGCTGTTCTAGCGGCGCGGCCGGCGCGGTGCGCCGCGATGAAGGAGAAGTACCCGATCGACAGCGGATCGCACGTGGTGCGGCGCGAGAACAGTGTCGTCGTCCGCGGGAATTTCCGTTGATCGAATCGGGAGGCAGTACGCAATGCGCTCAATGCAGGTAGTTAGTATGACGAATCAAAATCAAAAAAGACGGTGGTGCTGAATGGCGCGGGTGCCCCGAGGCCGATCCGTTCGAGTCATCGCAGTCGGAAGGGTGGCAATCGCGGGTTCCGGTACACGGGCGCCCAGGACGTGCAAGGAATCCACAAGATTCCGGCGCGCAGCAGGTGGGGTCTTACTACGAGCGAGAGGGAACAAGATGAAGCAAAGAGTTTTGGCGTTGGCCATCAAAAGGATAGTCTGGGCGGAACTGGCGCTGACGGCCGTACTGGTGCCGCCGGCGTTCGCCCAGAGCCAGCCGGCGCCGGGCGCCGTCGCGGTCGCGGATGCGGTCGCGACCGGCGCGCCCGTGACCGTTGCACAGGCGGGCGGCACGTCGGGCGCCGCTGCTGCGTCGGGTGCCGCGGCGCCCGACGCGGCGTCCGGTGCGGCAGCGGAGGCCACGCCCGCGACATCCGGTGCGAACGGGCAGGGCAAGGTCGCGCAGATCAAGCGGTTCGAAGTGACGGGCTCGCTGATCCGGCAGGCCGACAAGACCGGTTTCCAGCAGGTGCAGACGATCACGCCGAAGGAAATCCAGGCCAGCGGCGCGGTGACCGTCACCGACTTCCTGCGCGATGCGGCAGCCAACTCGGCGAACAGCTGGGGCGAGGGGCAATCGGGCAACTTCGCGGCCGGCGCCGCCGGCATCGCGCTGCGCGGCCTGTCCGAGAAATATACGCTCGTGATGATCGACGGCCAGCGCGTGGCGCCGTACGCGTTCTTCTCGAACAGCGTCGATTCGTTCTTCGACCTCAATACGATCCCGCTCAACGATATCGAGCGCATCGAAATCGTGAAGACGGGCGCCGTGTCGCAATACGGCTCGGACGCGATCGGCGGTGTCGTCAACATCATCACGAAGCACGATTTCCGCGGCCTGCAGCTCGACGGCAGCCTCGGCAGCGCGATCAACGCGGGTAACGGCGACGGCACGATAAAGTTCGGCGTGCTCGGCGGTTTCGGCGACCTGAACACCGACCGCTTCAACGTGACGGCGGCGCTCAGCTACTACAAGTCGAACGGCTTCACGCTCGCCGACCGCGATTCGACCCGCAACCAGGACTTCACGGGCAAACCGGGCGGCTTCTCGCTGCTCGCGCCGTCCTACTGGAACATGCCCGGCGGCGTCGCGCAGGCGTTGAGCGGCGGCTGTCCGTTCGGCGGCTCGGTGCATCCTGCCGTGTCGAATTCGCTGTCGGCCGGGTCGCCGGGCACGGTCTGCGCGTACAACACCGCTGAAAGCACGTCGATCCTGCCGATGACCGAGCGCCTGAACGCGAAGATCCATGCGGACTTCAAGATCGACGACAAGACGACCGCGTTCGCGGATTTCCTCGAGAGCTACAACACGACCACGACCAACGACGGCCTGTGGAACAACGTGATCGGCAACCCGCAGAACCCGGCGCTCGTCTGGAATCCGCAAACGAAGCTGCTATCGCCGTTCAACACCGTCGTGCCGATCAGCAACCCGTACAACACGACGGGCGCGGCCACGCCGCTCACCTATGCGTTCCCGAACACGGTCGCGCAGAAGACCTGGGCCAACTACTGGCGCGCGGCCGCCGGCATCAAGGGATCGTTCACGCTGCCGTACGGCGACTGGGACTGGGCGACGTCGGTCAGCCATTCGCAGAGCACGGTGTCGAACGTGTTCACGAACCAGCTGAACGTCAACGCGCTGAACAACATTTACCAGAACGGCACGCTGAATTTCGCGAACCCGGCGGCGACGCCCAACGCGTTCAACGGGCTGTACCAGGAAGCGAACAACCTCGGCATCTCGAAGCTCGACACGATCGACGCGACGCTGTCGACGCCGAACCTGTTCCATCTGCCGACCGGTGACGTCGGTATCGGCTTCGGCGCGCAGTTCACGCACCAGAGCGAAGTGCTGACGCCGGGTTCGGAATACCTGAGCGGGGCCGTCATCACGCCGGACCTGGAGACGGTGAACGGCCAGCGCAACGTCGCGGCCGTCTATTACCAGATCAACGTGCCGATCCTCGAGAACCTGACGTTCAGCCAGGCAGGCCGTTACGACCACTACACGGACGTGGGCGGTGCCTTCTCGCCGCGCTTTGCGTTGCGCTACCAGCCGATCAAGGCCCTCACGCTGTATACGTCGTACAACCGCGGCTTCCGCGCGCCGACCTTCGTCGAGGACAGCAAGTCGCAGACGCTCGGCATCCAGGTCGACCCGGCCACCGGCCAGAACTATACGTCGATCACCGTCGGCAACCCGAACCTCGCGCCGGAACGCACGCGCAACTTCAACATCGGCTTCCAGGTGTCGCCGAGCCGCTACACGGATCTCGGTTTCGACTGGTACAAGATCCGCATCGACAACGTGATCGGCCAGGGCACGCCGTCGCAGGTCGTGACCGATCCGACGACGGGCCAGTTGCTGTACAAGGTGATTCCGTACCAGAACCTCGGCTACCTCGACACGAACGGCTTCGAAGGCACGTTCCGCCAGGGCCTGCCGCTCAAGGGCTGGGGCACGGTCACGCTGTCGGGTGACTGGGCGTACATCAACAGCTACAAGATCGGTTTCCCGGGCGGCACGCCGGTGAACGGCGCGGGCAACAACTTCACGATCACGCAGCCGTTCGGCGGCAGCTTCCCGCGCTGGCGCGGCAACACGACGCTGGACTGGAACTACCGGAAGTTCGATGCGGCGCTGACGTGGGAGTTCACGGGCCCGTACGCGCAGAACCTGCTGCCGGCGCCCGCGCCGTCGAAAGTCGGTTCGTACAGCCAGTTCAACCTGATGATGACGTACACGGGCTTCAAGAACTGGACGATCTACGGCGGCATCAACAACATCTTCAACCGCACGCCGCCGTACGACCCGATCTTCGCGAACGGCACGCTGGACCAGAGCGGCTATGACACGTCGGTGTATTCGTACATCGGCCGATTTGCGCAGATCGGCGCGACTTACAAGTTCTGATGGCGATTGCGATGCACTGACAGGCTTTAGACCGGCCGCTCCGCGTCCACACCCCCCCTTTATGGAGCGGCCTTTTTTCGCCTGGCGCCACGACGGCGCAGCTTGCAGGATCTTCTACAGCACGAACACCCAGCGGGACGCGGCGGGCACGCGGCGTCCGGCACAGGCTTCGACCGCGCGCGGGTGTCACGCCCGCACGCTTCCGGACAGACTGACCATGACACTGTTGAAATGGCGATGGACACGTGAGCCGCGCCCGACGCGCCCGACGCGCCCGACGCGCACGCACGCACGAATGCGCAACGGCACGCGTGCCGCGCTGCTCGCCTGCGCGGCGCTGCTCGTGTCGGGCGGCGCCATGCCACGGGCCGCGCTCGCGGTGTCGGCGATCTCGCAATACGACCAGCCGAAGTATCGGCCGGATTTCACGCATTTCGACTATGCGGATGTGGATGCGCCGGACACCGGTACGCTCAATTTCGAAAACTACGACGAGCGGCAAAGCTACGATTCGCTGAACCCGTTCCTCGTGCGCGGCTCGCCCGCGCCGGACATCAAGAACCTGATGTTCGACACGCTGATGCAGCGCAGCTGGGACGAACTCGCATCCGAATACGCGTTGATTGCCGACGACGTCGAGATCGCGCCCGACGGGACGTCCGCGACGTTCCACATCAACCCGGCCGCGCGCTTCTCGAACGGCGACGCGATCACCGCGGCCGACGTCAAGTATTCGTTCGACACGCTGACGAGCCCGCAGGCATCGCCGATCTACAACGCGCAGTTTTCGATCATCAAGCGCGCGGTGGTGGTCGACAGCCATGCGGTCCGTTTCGAATTCAAGCACGCGGAGCGCGACGCGGCACTGATCGCGGGCGACCTGCCGGTGTTCTCGCCGAAATGGGGGCAACGCGCGGACGGCACGCGGCCGCCGTTCGACCAGATCGCGAACACACCGCCGATCGCGAGCGGCGCGTACCTGATCGAGCAGCGCAAGAACGACAAGCAGATCCGCTACGTGCGCAACCCGCACTACTGGGCCGCGAACCTGCCGTCGCGGCGCGGGATGTTCCGCTTCTCCCGCGTGTCGTTCAAGCTGTACCTGGACGAGTACACGGCGCTCGAAGCGTTCAAGGCCGGCGACATCGACGCGCGGATGGAATACAGCTCGACGCAATGGGCGCGCAAGTACGTCGGCAAGAATTTTCGCAACGGCCTGCTGAAGAAGGGCGAATTCCCGGACGGCCCCGCGCAGATGCAGGGGTTCCTGATCAACATGCGCAAGCCGATGTTCCAGGACGTGCGCGTGCGGCGCGCGCTCGCGCTGGCGTTCGACTTCGACTGGATGAGCCGGATGATGTTCTACGGGCAATATCGCCGCACCAGCAGCTTCTGGGAGGCGAGCCCGTTCGCGGCGTCCGGCATGCCGAGCGCGAAGGAGCTCGCGCTGCTCGAACCGTACCGGTCGACGCTGCCGCCCGAGGTGTTCGGCCCGATGGTCAGCCAGCCGTCGACGCTGCCGCCCGGTTCGCTGCGCGCGAACCTGAAGGAAGCGCGCGACCTGCTTGCGCAGGCCGGCTGGCACTATCGCGACGACGCGCTGCGCGACGCGAACGGCACGCCGATGACGATCGAGATCATCGACGATCAGCCCGGCATGGACCGCCTGATCCTGCCGTACACGCAGGCGCTCGCGACGCTCGGCATCCATGCGTACCTGCACGAGATCGACAGCGCCCTCTACCTGAAGCGGCTCGACAATTTCGAGTACGACATGACGACGTACATCTACCTGCCCGTGACGATCCCGGGTGCGGAGCTGACACGCCGTTTCGGCAGCGCGGCCGCGTCGGAGCCGGGCTCCGAGAATTATCCGGGCGTGAAGTCGAAGGCGGTCGATGCGCTGATCCGCGCGGCGCTCGCGGCCAACACGCTCGACGATCTCGAAACGGCCACGCACGCGCTCGACCGCGTGCTGATCAACCTGTACGCACTGATCCCGCAGTACTACCTGCCGAACGCGCGGATCGGGTACAAGGCGACGCTCGGCCATCCGGCGGTCGTGCCGGACTCCTATCTGTACGAGGACTGGATCATCGATTACTGGTACGTGAAAAAGCCGGCGGCGCAACCCGCTCCGGCGGCCTGACGGGGAGCAACGATGCTGGCATACATAGTGAGGCGGCTGCTGCTGATGATCCCGACGCTGCTCGGGGTGGTGACGATCACGTTCGCGGTCACGCAGTTCGTGCCGGGCGGCCCGGTGGAGCAGGTGCTCGCGCAGTTGCGCCACGGCAGCGCACGCGGAGGCGAGGCGGGCGGAGGCGGGGGCGGCTACCACGGCAGCCAGGGTGTCGATCCGCAGCAGATCGAGCAGATCCGCAAGCAGTTCGGCTTCGACAAGCCGCCGCTTGAACGCTACGTGCTGATGCTGAAAAGCTATGCGACGTTTGACCTCGGCCAGTCCTACTTCGCGCACCGCAGCGTGTGGGCCGTGATCCGCTCGAAGCTGCCGGTGTCGATCACGCTCGGGCTGTGGACGGTGATCCTCACGTATCTCGTGTCGGTGCCGCTCGGCATCGCGAAGGCGGTGCGCAACGGCTCGCGCTTCGACACCGTGACGAGTGTGCTGGTGTTGACCGGCTACGCGGTGCCGGGTTTCGTGCTCGGCGTGCTGCTGCTGATGCTGTTCGGCGGTGGCACGTTCTGGCAGGTGTTTCCGATGCGCGGGCTCACGTCGGACAACTTCGACGACCTGACGCTGATCGGCAAGACGCTCGACTATCTGTGGCACATCGTGATGCCGGTGACGGCGGCGGTGATCGGCAATTTCGCGATCGTCACGATCCTGACGAAGAACACGTTCCTCGAGGAAATCGGCCGGCAGTACGTGCTGACCGCGCGCGCGAAGGGGGCGCCGGAGCGCGACGTGCTGTGGAAACACGTGCTGCGCAATGCGGCGATCCCGCTGCTCACCGGGCTGCCGGCGGCGTTCGTCGGCGCGTTCCTGAACGGCAACCTGCTGATCGAGACGCTGTTCTCGCTCGACGGGATGGGGCAACTGTCGTACGACTCGGTGATCCGCCGCGACTATCCGGTCGTGCTCGGCTCGCTGTTCCTGTTCACCCTGATCGGTCTGCTGACCAAGCTCATCGCGGATATCTGCTATGTCGTCGTCGACCCCCGTATCCAGTTCAGCCGCCTGGACCACTGATTCCCCGTGCGCGTGCGCGCCGTCGCCGTCGCCGTGGCGACGTACGTGGCAGCGCTTTCGCGCGCAGCCGCTCGGTTATGCGAGCCTCGTGATCTTCGCGGCGCTGTTCGCGCTCAGCCTGTGTGCCGACGTGCTGTCGAACGACCGGCCGCTGCTCGTGCGCTACGACGGGCACTATTATTTTCCGATCGCGAAGGACTATCCGGAAACCGAGTTCGGCGGCGATTTTCCCGCGAAGACGAACTACCTCGATCCGTACATCCGCGCGAAGCTCGAGACGCACGGCAATTTCGCGATCTATCCGCCGAACCGCTACCGCTACGACACGATCGACTACTTCGCGTCGCGGCCGTATCCGGCGCCGCCGTCGGCGAGCAACTGGCTCGGCACCGACCAGTTCGGGCGCGACGTGCTCGCGCGGCTGCTGTACGGGTTCCGGCTGTCGGTGCTGATGGCGTTCGCGCTGACCGTGTCGGGGGTGCTGGTCGGCGTGCTGACCGGCGCGCTGCAGGGCTTCTACGGCGGCCGCACCGACCTGTTCGGGCAGCGCCTGATCGAGATCTGGAGCGCGCTGCCCGACCTGTATCTGCTGATCATCTTCGCGTCGTTGTTCACGCCGTCGCTGTGGCTGCTGTTCATCCTGCTGTCGATGTTCGGCTGGCTCGTGCTGTCCGATTACGTACGCGCCGAATTCCTGCGCAACCGCACGCTCGATTACGTCAAAGCGGCACGCACGATGGGGCTGACGAATGCGCAGATCATGTGGCGCCACGTGCTGCCGAACAGCCTCACGCCGGTGATCACGTTCCTGCCGTTCCGGATGAGCGCCGCGATCCTGTCGCTGACGAGCCTCGATTTCCTGGGGCTCGGCGTGCAGCCGCCGACGCCGAGCCTCGGCGAGTTGCTGCAGGAGGGGAAGAACTACCTCGACGCATGGTGGATCTCGGTCTCCGCGTTCGCGGTGCTGGTGGTGACGCTGCTGCTGCTGACCTTCATGGGCGACGCGCTGCGCAACGCGCTCGACACCCGTGCGCGCGGCTCGGCGTTCGGCGGGGGGCGATGATGACGAACGCGTTGTTGCAGATCGACGGGTTTTCAGCCCGCTTCGGCGCGAAGGCGGCGGTGCAGGACCTGAGCCTGTCGGTCGGTCGCGGCGAGCGCGTGGCGCTCGTCGGCGAATCGGGCTCGGGCAAGAGCGTGACGGCGCTGTCGATCCTGCGGCTCGCGCAGCAGGCGACGCTGTCGGGACGGATGCTGTTCGACGGCGAGGATCTGCTCGCGAAGACAGAGCAGCAGATGCGCGGCATTCGCGGTGCCGACATCGCGATGGTGTTCCAGGAACCGATGACCGCGCTGAATCCGCTGTACACGATCGGTAAGCAGATCGCCGAGAGCCTGCGGCTGCACGAAGGATTGAGCCCGGGCGACGCGCGAGAGCGGGGAATCGCGTTGCTGCGGCGCACCGGTATCCCCGAGCCGGAGCGGCGTATCGACAGCTTTCCGCACCAGTTGTCGGGCGGGCAGCGCCAGCGCGCGATGATCGCGATGGCGCTCGCGTGCCGGCCGCGCTTGTTGCTCGCGGACGAGCCGACGACGGCGCTCGACGTGACGGTGCGCCAGCAGATCGTCGACCTGCTGATCGAGTTGCAGGAGCAGGAGGCCGCCGCGCGCGGGATGGCCGTGCTGCTGATCACGCACGACCTGAATCTCGTGCGGCGCTTTGCGCAGCGCGTGGCCGTGATGGAGCAGGGCGTGCTGGTGGAGACGAACACGACCGGTGCGCTGTTCGCCGCGCCGCAGCACGCGTACACGCGCCGGCTGCTCGACAGCGCACCGCAGCGGGACGTCGAACCGGTCGCGGCCGGCGCGCAGACGATCCTCGACGTGCAGGATCTCGCCGTCGACTACCGCATCGCGGCGAAGGGCTGGCGCGGTGTGCTCGGCAAGACGACGTTCCGGGCCGTGCACGACGTGAAGCTGAACCTGAGGCGCGGCGAAACGCTCGGGATCGTCGGCGAGTCGGGGTCGGGGAAATCGACGCTGGCCGCGACGGTGCTCGGCCTGCAGCGGCCGGCGGCCGGCTCGATCGCGATCGACGGCATGCCGCTCGACACGCTGCGCACGACGGGCGGCCGGCGCGCGCTGTACGGCAGGATGCAGGTCGTGTTCCAGGACCCGTTCGGTTCGCTGTCGCCGCGGATGACGGTCGAGCAGATCGTCGGCGAGGGGCTCGCGGTGCACCGTCCACAGGTGGCCGGGGCCGCGCGTCGTGCACGCGTCGCCGCGCTGCTGCAGGAGGTCGGGTTGCCGGCCGAATCGATGCTGCGCTATCCGCACGAATTCTCCGGCGGTCAGCGGCAGCGGATCGCGATCGCGCGCGCGCTGGCGGTCGAGCCGGAACTGCTGGTGCTGGACGAACCGACGAGCGCGCTCGACGTGTCGATCCAGAAGCAGGTACTGAATCTGCTGACGAATCTGCAAAAGAAGTACAAACTGAGCTACCTGTTCATCACGCACGATCTCGCGGTGATGCGTGCGATGGCCCACCGGGTCGTCGTGATGAAAGCGGGGCGCGTGGTCGAGGAGGGCGATACGCTCGACGTGCTGCATGCGCCCACCCATCCGTATACCCGCGCGCTGCTGGCGTCGTCGATGCTGGCGCCGGAGCGCGGCCCGCAAGAGAGAACCGATGATTGACGTGAACCGGGCGAAGCGCGCCCAGGTCGCCCGCGCGCGGCGCGGCAGTGCCGATTTCGTTGCTGTTGCCCAAGCCGTCCGGCGGTCCCGCGCCGGAACGCCGGCGGTTCGCTGACGCGTGCCCATGCCGTCGTTTTTCATCGATCGTCCCGTCTTTGCGTGGATCGTCGCGCTCGCGATCGTCGTCGCGGGCGTGCTCGCGATTCCGCAGCTTCCGATCGCGCAATATCCGCGCCTCGCCCCGCCGCGGGTCGTGATCACCGCCGCGTATCCGGGCGCGTCGACCGAGACGGTCGACGGCGACGTCGGCAGCATCATCGAGGAAAGCCTCGACGGCGCCGACGGGCTTCTGTACTACGAGACGAGCAGCGACGGTCACGGCAACCTCGAGATCGACGTGACGTTTTCGCCCGGCACCGATCCGGACATCGCGCTCGTCGACGTGAACAACCGGCTGAAGCAGGTCGAGTCGCGGTTGCCGCAGCAGGTCGTCCAGCAGGGGATCGGCGTGTTCAAGGCGGCAAACACGTTCCTGATGCTCGTCACACTGACGTCGACCGACGGCACGCGCGATTCCGCGCAGCTCGGCGATTACCTGAACCGCTACGTGCTGCGCGAACTGAAGCGCGCGCCGGGCGTCGGCGCAGCCGAACTGTGGGACGCCGACGAGGCGCTGCGGGTCTGGCTCGATCCGCACAAGCTGCGCGAATACGGGGTCGGCGCCGACGACGTGATCGCGGCGATCGGTACGCAGAACGCGACGGTGACGGCCGGCGCGATCGGCGATGCGCCGTTCCCGGGCGGCCAGCAGCTCACCGCGTCGATCGTCGTCAAGGGGCAGCTCGCATCGCCGGACGAGTTCGGCCGGATCGTGCTGAAGTCGAAGACGGACGGTTCGGCGGTGCGCGTCGCCGACGTCGCGCGGGTCGAGATCGGCCGCGACGACTACTCGTTCTATTCGCGGCTGAACGGCCGGCCGGCGGCGACCGTCGGCATCCAGCTCGGCCCGCGCGGCAACGCGCTCGAAACGTCGAACGCGATTCGTGCGCGGCTCGCCGAGCTGTCGAGGACGTTGCCGCCGGGCGTCGCGATCGAGATTCCGTTCGACGGCGCGCATTTCGTGAAGATCGCGATCCGCGAAGTCGTGCTGACGCTCATCGAGGCGGTCGTGCTGGTGTTCTGCGTGATGTGGCTGTTCCTGCGCGACCTGCGCTACACGCTGGTGCCGACCGTCGTGATTCCCGTCACGCTGATGGGCGCGTTCGTCGCGATGTGGGCGTTCGGGCTTTCGATCAACGTGTTTACGATGTTCGGCCTCGTGCTGGCGATCGGCATCCTCGTCGACGATGCGATCGTCGTCGTCGAGAGCGTGCACCGGGTGATGGAGGAGGGCGTGTCGCCGCGCGACGCCACGCGCCGCGCGATGAAGCGGATCGGCGGGGCGATCGTCGGCGTGACCGCGGTGCTGACCGCCGTGTTCGTGCCGATGGCGTTCTTTCCGGGCACCGTCGGCGGCATCTACCGGCAGTTCGCGGTGGCGATGATCGCGTCGATGCTGGTGTCGTCGTTCATGGCGCTGTCGCTCACGCCCGCGCTGTGCGCGAACCTGCTGAAGCCGGTCACGCGACACGATGGCGCAACCGGCCGTGCGCGGCGACGCGGGATCGGCGCGCGCCTGGCCGACCGGTTCGGTGCGGCGTTCACGCGCGCCGAAACCGGTTATCGCCGCATCGCCGTGTTCGCCGTGCGCCGCACCGGCATGGTCGTGGCGGTCTACGTGGCGCTCGTGATCGTCTGCGGGCTGCTGTACTGGATGATGCCGGGCGGCTTCCTGCCGACCGAGGACCAGGGGCAACTGCAGGTGATGATCCAGTTGCCGGCCGGTGCCACGCAGGCGCGCACGCTCGCGGTCGTCGAGCGCGTCGAGGCGGTGCTGCATGCGGAGCCGGCGATCGCGAACGTGACGAGCGTGATCGGCTGGAGTTTCGCGGGCAGCGGGCAGAACGTCGGGATGGCGTTCGTGGAGCTGAAGGACTGGGCGAAACGCGACGTCGACGCGATGGTGTTGCGCGACCGGCTCAACCAGCGTTTCGGTGCGATTCTCGACGGCGACGTCGAAGCGTCGCTGCCGCCGTCGGTGCGCGGCATCGGGCATTCCGACGGATTCACGTTCCGGCTCGAGGATCGGGGCGGCGTCGGGCTCGACGCGTTGAAGGCGGCTCGCGAGCAGCTTTCCGAACGCGCGAAGGCCGATCCGTTGCTCGCCGCCGTGCATTTCGAAGACCTGCCGGACGCGCCGCGTATCGAGCTCGATGTCGATCGCGCGAAGGCGTATGCGCTCGGCGTACCGTTCGAGCGAATCGCTGGGTTGCTGGGCGGCACGTTCGGCTCGAACTACATCAACGATTTTCCGGCGTCAGGGCGGATGCGGCGCGTGATCATCGAGGCCGACCCGACCGCACGCGCGACCGATGCGCAGCTGATGGCGCTGACGGTGCCGAACCGTACCGGCGACATGGTGCCGCTATCGGCGATCGCCGCGCCGCACTGGACGATCGGCCCGGTGATGCTGAATCGCTACAACGGTTATCCGTCGCTCGACATCAGCGGCCGGCCGGCGACCGGTACGAGTTCGGGCGCGGCGATGGCGGAGATGGAGCGGCTTGCCGGCGCGCTGCCGGCCGGGATCGGCTTCGACTGGGTCGACGCGGCGCGTGAGGAGCAGGTTGCCGCACGGCAAACGCCGCTGCTCGTCGGGCTGTCGGTGCTGGCGGTGTTCATGGCGCTGGCCGCGCTGTATGAAAGCTGGACGATTCCGCTGTCCGTGCTGACGATCGTGCCGCTCGGCATGATCGGCGCGATTGCGGCGGCGCTCGCGCGTGACATGCCGAACGACGTGTATTTCAAGGTCGGGATGATTACCGTGGTCGGATTGGCGGCGAAGAACGCGATCCTGATCGTGCAGTACGCGCGCGATCTGGCCGGGCGCGGCGTGCCGCTGCGGCAGGCGGTGATCGACGCGGCTGCCGCGCGGTTCCGGCCGATCGTGATGACGTCGATGGCGTTTTTGCTCGGGGTCGTGCCGCTCGTGCTGGCGACGGGCGCGGGTGCGGAAAGCCGGCGGTCGATCGGGACCGGCGCGTTCGGGGGCGTGCTCGCCGCGACGATGTTCGGGCTCGTGTTCGCGCCGGTGGCGTTTCGGGTGGTGGCGTCCGTCGGCCGGCGTGGCAAGCATGTTGCGACGACGCGGCGGGAAGCGCGGCGGGCGGAAACGGTTGGGGATCTGGAGATTGATTGACGGTCGCGGAGGGTTGTTGGCGACGGAATCAGGGGTTGGGAGACGTGAATATCGTATTTGACATAATCAACATTATCGATAGTTTGTGTTGTAGTGGCTAGATTGAAATGTCCGCTTTTGGCTACATAGAAATGTCCGCTTTCGTGCCACGTAAGCTGTCCGGCCGCCGGGTGTCCGGCGCCGGAGGCTGCGATGGCTGCAACGGAGCGGATCACGATGACGATGCGCGAGCTGGACAGGTTCAAGGTCATTCAAGACGTGGCGGACGGCAAGCTCAAGCCATGGCGTGCAGCGGAACGGCTGGAATTGACGACACGACAGATTCGCCGACTGGTCGCCCGGCTGCGTGAGCACGGTCCGGCGGGTTTGGTGTCGGGACACCGCGCGAAGCCCGGCAACCGCCGTCTGGACCCAGGAGACGCCGACCGGGCGCTGTCGATCATCCGAGATCGCTACGCCGATTTCGGACCGACACTGGCCTGCGAGAAGCTGTGGGAATGCCACGGTATCCGGCTGGCCAAGGAAACGGTCAGGACGCTGATGACGGAGGCTGGGCTCTGGATTCCGCGTCGGCAGCGTCCGCCGAAGGTTTATCAGCCGCGAGCGCGCCGGGCCTGCCTGGGTGAATTGATCCAGATCGATGGCAGCGACCATCGGTGGTTCGAGGAACGGGCGCCGGCCTGCACGCTGTTGGTGTACGTCGACGACGCGACGAGCCGATTGATGATGCTGCACTTCACGCAAACCGAATCGACCTTCAGCTACTTCGAAGCGACGCGCGCGTACATCGAACGGCACGGCAAACCTGGGGCGTTCTACAGCGACAAGGCCAGCGTGTTCCGCAACGTGAAGCCAGGCAAGACCGGTAACCGCGTGACACCGTTCGGCCGCGCGATGTACGAGTTGAACATCGACACGTTCTGCGCGAACAGCAGTTCAGCCAAGGGACGAGTCGAGCGCGCACATCTGACGTTGCAGGACCGATTGGTCAAGGAGATGCGATTGCGCGAAATCAACACGGTGGCCGACGCTAACGCTTACGCGCCCTCCTTCATGGCCGTCTACAACGCGCGCTTCGCGAAACCGCCGAAGAGCGACTTCAACGCGCACCGGCCGCTGCGGCCCGACGAGAGCTTGGATCTGGTGTTGACGTGGCGCGAGCCGCGGAAAGTGACGAAGTCGCTCACGGTGCAGTACGACCGGGTGATGTACTTGTTGGAGGACACGCCGGAGAACCGGAAGCTGATCGACCGACAGATCGAGGTGTGGGAGTACCCGGATGGGCGGATCGAAATCCGGTCTGACGATCGCGTGTTGCGCTGCAGGCAGTACGACCGTTTGGCTGAAATCGATCAGGGTGCCATCGTCGAGCACAAGCGCTTGAGTCATGTGCTGCTGGTTGCGCAAGCCCTTCAGGCACAACGCGATAACAGTCGAATCGGTAAAGCGCCGTCACGCACACATCGCGGCGACTCGACCCGGACCGACCGAAACGAACCCCAAGTGGGCAAGAAGAAGCAACGCAAGATCACGCAGGCCGACGTCGAGCATGTGATCGTGGATCTGGCGCAACGTAAACAGACCGCAAAGCCATCAGACAAACCTGGCCGTCGGTCTGCAAAGGCTGGGGAAACAAACGTGAGCGCCCTGCCCGTTCAGGCGCCGACCTTCGACACTGCGTAACGCTCAAAACGAGGGAAAAACGCAGCAAAACCAACCCTAAAACCGGACATTTTTAAATAGCTGGAAGGTGGACATCTGAATCCGGGTATGACATGTGTGTAGGTCCCAAGTTCAGATGTCGCGTTTCCGCTAAATAAAAATGTCGCGTTTTGGGCCCCGGGAATGCAGTGATTCGCACCCGTGATCGGGCCCATCGGTAGCCGCGTGTTATTCGTCGGTAATCCGACTGGCGACATCGGCCGCGCCACCCTTGACTCTCAACGCATGCTCGGCGCCGAAGAAGATCTGGGTTTCGTCCGACTGGGCTTCGCGCACGAAAGTTACGCGCTCGGGATTGACGTAGACGGCATTGCCATTCACGTCTTCAAAATGCACAAACTTGGTTGCCATAGGTCTTTCGCTGTCGTTATGTGATTGGCAGCGCGAGCCGCTGCCGGACGAAAAACACTATCAGAGGAGGTGCGATTTCACAATCGGGAATCCGGTTTTGCCGGATTGGCTGCGCTCAAGCAGCCCGGGCTGGCGGAAGGCAGCCGGACTCGAACCGACTCGAGCGTGTCTGACACACCCAACCCGGATTCGAAGTCCAGCCGCACTAGTATGGATCGGGCCCGTTGACAGTGACTGCAGCCATGTCTGTCAGCTTTCGAGTCCGAATGCCCCCTCCTCGCCTCGATCAAATCGCCACTTCAGGCGGCGCCTGACGAAACAGCCGCGTAATCCAGCACAGATACACCAGCCCGAGCGCGAACCACACGACGCCGAGCACGAGCGCAGTTTTCTCGAGGCTGACGAGCAGCCAGATATCGGACACCGCGCCGATCACCGGAAACACGATGCCGCCGAACACGCCGATCCTGCGGTCGCCGTGATTGCCCGACAGGTACAGCCGAATCACGCACAGATTGACGGCCGTAAAGGCGAGGAACGCGCCGAAATTGATGAACGAAGTCGACGTGGCGACATCCAGCTTCAGCGCGATCAATCCGACGACGCCGGCAAGCGCGATGTTGATCGCCGGTGTCTTGAAGCGCGGATGAATGAAACCGAAGATGCGCTTCGGCAGGATTTCATCGCGACCCATCGCATAGAGCAGCCGGCCGACGCTCGCCTGAGCCGAGATGCCCGACGCGAACTGCGCGAGGATCAGGCCCGCGAGGAACACGGTCACGAACAGATCGCCGCCGATCATCTTCGCGACTTCGAACGCGGCCGAATCCGTATCCTTGAACTCGACGCCGGGGTGTGCGAGCTGCATCGTGTACGCCGCGATCACGAAGATCGCGCCACCGATCAGCGCAATCAGCAGGATCGCGCGCGGCATGTTCTTTTTCGGATCGATCGTCTCTTCGGTCAGCGTCGAGACGGCATCGAAACCGAGATACGAATACGCGGCGATCGCGGCACCGGCCATCGTCGCGCCGAACGGCACGTGCGGCTTGAAGAACGGCTCGGCCATCGCGATACCGCCCGCGCCTGCCGCCGCCGACGCGTAGTGCCAGCACAGCACGACGAACATCGCGACGATCGCCAGTTGCACGACCATCAGCACGATATTGAAGCGCGCGGCCAGTTCGATGCCGACGATGTTCAGGCCGCTCGTCAACACGATGAATGCAACGATCCAGATCCAGGTCGGCACATGCGGAAATGCCGCGTTCAGATACGCGGCGCCGATCAACCAGATCACCATCGGCAGGAAGAAATAGTCGAGCAGCGTCGCCCACCCGATCATGAAACCTACATGCGGGTTGAAGGTCTTGCGCGTGTACGTATAGGCGGAGCCTGCGGCGGGATAGAGCCGCGCGAGCTTGCCGTAGCTGAGCGCGGTGAACGCGATCGCGATCAGTGCGAGCAGATACGCCAGCGCCGCCGTATCGTCGCTGGCCTTGGCGAGCACGCCGTAGGTGCCGTAGACGATCAGCGGAGCCATATAGGCGAGGCCGAACAGCAGCACGGACGGCAGTCCGAGCGTGCGCTTCAGGCGCACGGGTTCATGGGATGACGACGCTTGCATGTTATCTCCTGGGCCTGCGGGGGCCGATACGAATGCCTTGGTGCCACCCGGCCGGCATTTCAATGGAATGGGCGGGCATGCGCGGCGCGTGGCGCCCGCGCGATGCCATGGAGGGACAGTGAAACCGGATTACTCGGTGCGGTGACGGCGCGCGTCGATCATGAGCGCGCGATGCCCGTTCGACTGTTCGACAGGCGCGAGACCGAGCGCCACGCGTGCGTCGTGCAGATAGCTGTAGTGTTCGCGGCTCGCTTCGAGACGCGTCAGATCGAGGTTCGCCTGCACGACCGCCTCGTCCCGGCCCAGCTCGACGGTGGTGTCGCCGAACGGATCGACGAGCGCGGACAGGCCGGCGAACGTCAGGTTGTCGTCGCCGGAACCGCAGCGGTTCACCATCAGCGCGAACATCTGGTTCTCCATCGCGCGTGCCGCGATCGCGCGGCGATGCACGGGGCCGAACGGGTCCATGTTGCCGTTGGTGACGATCAGCAGATCGGCGTCGAGCGCACCGACGGCGCGCGCCGTCTCGGGGAATTCGATGTCGTAGCAGATCAGCAGGCCCACCGTCAGGCCGTTCCAGATGCAGGTCGCGAAGCGGTCTCCCGGCGTGAAGACGCCGACATCCGAGGCCCACAGATGCGTCTTGCGATACCGCAGCACGATGTCGCCCTGCTCGTCGACGAGCACCGTGGTGTTGTAGAACTGTCCGCCGTCGCGTTCCGCGACGCCGACCGCGACGGCGACGCCCTTCTGCCGTGCCGCGTCGCGTACCGCCGACAACGCGAGACCGTCGAGCGTCTGCGCGATATCGGCGACGTTTTCCCGGGTCGGGAACCCCGACAGCGTCGTTTCGGGGAACACGATCAGCTTCGTGCCGCCTGCCACGTCGACGCGCTCGATCGTCTCGATCACCTTGCGCGTGTTATGCGCGACGTCGCCGTCGATCAGCGCGAGTTGCGCAAGTGCTACCTGCATGAAGTCGTCTCCCTCCATTAACCTTTCAACGATGTGTCGCAGGCGTTGGCACGTCCCGTACGACGCTTCGGCAAGCGAACCAGCGCATGACCCGCTGCCTTTCGAAGTGAGGCCGATTATCGGGGTATTATTTTTGACCTGAAATTCCCCGCCAGGGTTACCCTCACCGGAGGACACGATGGACTTCGAATGGCGAGATCTCGCTTTTCATCGGGAGATTGGTTCGGCCATCGACGCCCTCGATGGCCCGCATTTCTGGGCGCGCCTCACGCGCGTGCTCGAGCGGCATCTCGGTTTCGACAACTGGGTCGCGCTGCGTTTCGCACGCGATGGCGCGCCGCTCGTGCTCGCCGAACAGGCGATGCCCGACGGCAAGATCGACCTGATGTTCCAGGACTATCTGGCCGCGCTCTATCAGCTCGATCCGTTCTATCTCGCCGCGTTCGAAACGCAGGCGTCGGGCTTCTACACGCTGGCCGACGTCGCGCCGGACAACTTCCGGATGACCGAGTACTACCAGCGCTACTTCAAGAAAAACATCGTCGGCGACGAAGTGCATTTCAACGTCGTGATCGACCGCGATCACACGCTGGGTTTTTCGCTCGGCAAAACGAGCAAGTACGACGAACGCGAGATGGCATTGCTCACGCTGTACTCGCCGTGGGTGCTGTCGTTGATGCAGCAGCGCATGCGCTTCGAGAAGTTCGCGGTGAAAGAAGCGCCGGGTACCACCGAAGGCGAAGCGCCCGACCTGCATGCGCGCTTCGGCATGCTGACCGGAAAGAACGGGCGCGGCGCGTTGACGACGCGCGAAATCGAAGTGGCGATGCTGTCCTTGAGTGGCTACTCGTCGCGCGCGATCGGGGAGAAACTGTCGATCTCGTTCGAGACTGTGCGCGCGCACAAAAAACACATCTACGCGAAGCTGGGCGTCGGCTCGCAGTCCGAACTGTTTGCGATGTTCTACGACCCGGGTAGAACGGGCGAGCCCGCGTGACATGCGTGACTCGCGTCCAGATCGAGCCGCAGATTCGTCACGAACGCGGCCCCCGGCTCGCGAGACAGCGTGAATCCGAGCGATCGCGCGAGGCCGGTCATCGCATCGTTCTCGCTCAACGTCGAGCCGACCATGCGCTTCATGCCCGACCGTCTCGCCAGATCGATCAGGCTCGACAGCAGCGCACGGCCGAGTCCTTGCCGTTGCCACGCATCGTCGATCACGATCGCGCACTCGACGACATCGGATTCTCCGTCGTTCATCGCGTAACGCGCGACGCCGATCAACCGCTCGCGGCCGCCGGGCCGGATCGTCGCGATCACCGCGCCTTCCCGCCGGCGATCGATGCGGGTCCATCGAACCATCTCGTCCTCGGTCGGCTTGCGCGCCGACATCAGCCGCATATAGCGGCTCTGGCTCGACAGCCGGTCGACCAGGTCGCGTTCGATATCGAGATCGCGGTGCTCGATCGCGCGCAGGAGTACCGGCGTTTTGTCCCGCGCATTCCAGAGGTGCCGGATGCTGAGGGCCGGTGCGTCCGGCATTGCGTCGCGGGACGGGGCTTGTTCGATCTCGATCGTATCCATCCATGCCTCCGCAGGGTTGGCGCGCTGCCCGCCGTGTGTCGGGATTCCTTTCGGCACGGAAAGCAAACCGCTTTCGGCTGGCGCTTCATCATGCACTCAGTCTAGCGATACGCCCGCCTCTCCCCCAGGTGTACCGGATCAAAGCGGTTTTCCAATCGCATCAATAATGCCGGCCGGCAGGTGGCGTGAGCACGACCGCTCGTCGGCACCGTGCGGCCCCGTCACGCGGGGCCTGCTCCCCATTCGTCGCCGCTTGCGGCACCCGCATCCCGCCGCGCCGATTATTGACCGATCCGGAATGCCGCATTCATCGCCACCCTCTTTCGCCGCGTCGGAACGTTTCATACAGTGGTATCAAGCCCGGACGACAACGCATCAGCGACGCTGCCGGGATCTTCCCTCCAGCGCATCGGATATGTCCATGGAACAGCCGCTTTTCTACTTCGACGATTTCTCGGTCGGCGACACCTTCGTCGGCGACTCGGTCGAGGTCACCGAGGCCGACATCAAGCGCTTCGCCGCGGAATTCGATCCGCAGCCGTTCCATCTCGATGACGAAGCCGCGCGCGGCACGATGTTCGGCGGCCTGGCCGCCAGCGGCTGGCATACCGCGGCGATCACGATGCGGCTGCTCGTTGTGAGCGGGCCGAAGCTGGCGAACGGAATACTCGGCGCCGGCGCCGACGTCGAATGGAAACGGCCGACGCGCGCCGGCGACGTGCTGCGCGTCGAGAGCGAAGTCGTAGAGCTGACGCCGTCCCGGTCGCGCCCGCAGTACGGCGTGCTGACACTGCGAACCAGGACGGTCAATCAGCGCGGCGAAGTCGTGCAGATTCTGACCGCCAGGCTGATGGTCGAGCGTCGCGCCGCGTGACGCGCCCTGCCCTGCACCGCTCAACTAGCGGCGCGTAGCCGGATTGCGGTTTAATGGCGACTCCACTCTCGACCGGAGTCGCGCACATGGACCGCATCGCTGCGATGAATGCCTTCGTCCGCGTCGTGGAGGCCGGAACCTTCACGAAAGCGGCCGATACGCTCGACATGCCGAATGCGACGCTGACGCGGTTGATCCAGAAACTCGAGGAAGACCTGCAGGTGCGCCTGCTGCATCGCACCACGCGATCGGTGACGGTCACGCCCGAAGGGGCGATCTACTACGAGCGCGTCGTGCGGCTGCTCGCCGATCTCGCGGAAATCGAATCGTCGACGACCCATGCGCGTGCGAAGCCGTCCGGCAAGATTCGCGTGGATACGGCCGCGGCGATCGGCACGCTCGTTCTCGTGCCCGCGCTCGCGGCATTCTATGACGCCTACCCCGACGTCGAGATCGAACTCGATATCGGCAACAAGCGTACCGACCTGATCGCCGAAGGGATCGACTGCGCGATACGCGCGGGCGAAGTCGACGAGCAGTCGCTGGTCGCACGGCAGATCGGCAGCTTCGGCTTCACGACCTGCGCGACGCCTGCGTTTCTCGACACGCACGGCACGCCTGCATCGCCGGATGCACTGCGCGATTTTCCGACGCTCGGCATGATTCCTTCCCGCGGCGGCCGTTCGCTGCCATTTCAGTTCTCGGAAGACGGCAAAAGAAACGATCTCGCATTGAATCATCGGCTCGTCGTGAACGATACGAATGCCTACCTGGCCGCGGGCCATGCGAACCTCGGCATCATCCAGGCGCCGTCCTATTCGGTCCGCGCTGCCATCGCCGCCGGCACGCTCGTGCCGATCCTCGAAGACTGGACGCCCCATGCGAATCCGGTCTACGTGATCTATGCGCCCAACCGCTACCTGAGCGCGAAAGTGCGGGTGTTCATCGACTGGGTCATCGCGCTGTTCGAGCGCGACGAACACCTCAGGCGCCGCTGACGCCGCAAACGCGGAGGGTTAGCCGTTCGCGGATTCGGCTTCCGCGTCGTCCGCACCACGTATTTCGCGCACGAGCCGTTCGATGCCGGCGTCATGGAGGCCAAGGCGCGCCAACGCCTGCACGGTCGAATCGAAGTAGTCGCGCGACGTGCCGAGCGGGCCGTGGCCGGTACGGATCAGGTGTGCGACACGGTCGGGCGCGTATCCGCCGAGGTAACGGTCGTGCGACCGGTTGACGACGAACGTCAGCGCGCGGATCGCCCGGCCGTCGACCTTCGCCGTGATCCAGCGCGGCTGGTATGAATCGGCGAGCATTTCACGCCGCCACAGCAAACGCAATTCGGCTTCGACTTTGGCCGCGTCGATCCGGTACAGCACGCCGTCGCACCTGCCGCCGCGGTCGAGCGCGAGCATCGCGCCCGGCTGCTGGGGCGTGCCGCGCGCAATGATGAGGCGCAGGCAGAACGCGCGGTGCCAGCCGTCGACGCGCGCAACCGACGAGCCGGCCATATCGAGCGCCGGATTCCACATCAGCGAACCGTATGCGAATACGTGGAGATCGCGCCCGGATGGGTGGCGCTCGAGCGTGGCCCGCAACGTGCGTTCGAGTTCCGCATCGCTTCGCACCGTCATGCCGGCCGGCGGATCCGCGCGCAGCGCGTGCAGCAGCGTGCCTCGCGCCAGACGCTCGCGCGTCATCTCGTAGTCGGAGTCGGTGGTGCGTCGATCGTCGGACATGGCCGGATGCGATTGCGCGTCGTGGTGATGAAACGACTGTAGATTGCGCTGCCGGTGCGGGGAAGCCGAGCGCGAACAATGCGCTTTTGTCGCGAATGAAAAAGCGAACGCGATGTGGGCGACACGCGATCAAAAGCCCTTTTCGTCGGGCAGCACGATCGCTCCGGCATTTTTGTTCCAACTGGAACGTTGAATTGGAGTGGCGGCCATTTATCGCAACGTCGTTCGATCCTAAGCTCCGCTCAACGACTGAAACACAGGTCGCTTCGCCCAATATTCCGGAGGTGGTCATCATGAAATCGCTGATTCGCACACTCGTCGTTGTATCCGCACTCGCCGCGCCGGCAGTCGTTTTCGCGCAGGAAGCCCAGCCGCTGACGCGCGCGCAGGTTCGCGCCGAACTCGTCGAGCTCGAGCACGCCGGTTACAACCCGATGGACTACTACTACGCGGAAAGCCTTCAGGCCGCCGAAGCGAAGGTTGCACGCCAGCATGAACGTGACGCGCAGACCGAATCCGGCAGCAAGCAGGTCATGTTCCAGGCGGAAGCGCATTCGCCGCTGAACGTCACGCGCAAATGAAGTGTCGCGGTGCACGGGAACCGGCTTCCCGTGCACCAGCCGCTACGCCCATTGCGCTTACCTCAACGCGCGACGGAGCACTTTCCCGACCGGTGACTTCGGCAACGCGTCGATAAATTCGAACTGTCGAGGCACCTTGTACGCGGTCAGGTGCTCGCGGGCGAATCGCTGCAGAACGTCTGCGGTGAGTTCGCGCCGCCGCGACACCACGAACACCTTGAGCGCTTCACCCGTCCTTTCGTCCGGAATGCCGATACACGCGCACTCGACAACTGCGTCGTGCAGGCTGATGACGGCCTCGATCTCGTTCGGGTAGACGTTGAATCCGGACACCAGCACGACGTCCTTCTTGCGATCGACGATCGACAGGAATCCGTCCTTGTCGAGCATGCCGATATCGCCGGTTCGAAGATAACCGTCGGCGGTAAAGGTATCGCGGGTTTCCTCGGGCCGGTTCCAGTAGCCGCTCATGACCTGCGGGCCTTTTACCGTGATTTCGCCCGGTGTACCAAGCGGCGTCTCGTCCCCCTGTTCGTCCAGCAGCTTGATGTCGGTCGACGGAAACGGCACGCCGACGCTATCCCGGCGCGCGAATGCATGAGGCGGCGTGGCACAGACGCTGGGCGAGGCCTCGGTCAACCCGTAGGCACTGAGAAGATGGCAGCCGGTCAGTTCGAGCCACCTTCTCGCGACGCTCGCCTCCACCTGCGCGCCGGCGCCGATCGTTTGCCGGAGGCAACTGAAATCCAGCGCACGAAACGGCTCGTGTTCGAGCAGCGCATTGAACAACGTGTTGACGCCAAGCAGAAACGTAAAGCGATGAGCGCGGAACGCGTCCGCGAAATGTTCGAGATCGCGCGGGTTCGGGATCAGCACGTTCTTGCATGTCATCGCCACCGAAAAGAAGCAGCCGACGGCCAGCCCCATGATGTGATAGATCGGCAGGACGGTCACGAGACACTCGTCACCGCGCGTGAAATCGGCGCCGAACCAGTCGCACATGATCCGGGTGTTCGCGATGATGTTCCGGTGCGACAGAATGGCCGCCTTGTTTTTTCCCGTCGTGCCGCCCGTGTACTGCAAGAAGGCATTCATGTCCGGTGTCACGACCGGATCGCGATAGGCGACGGTGCGGCCTTTCAGGAGCGCGTCCTTGAACCGGCACCGCTCCCCTTGCGCCGGAAGCGCAGCGGTCGTGACCCCTTGCCGCGCCCACTGCGCAAACGACGGCATTTCGTCGGCCGCCGCGACGACGACCCGGCAGGGCCGCCCGTCGACGTCGGCCGGCACCACGTCCAGCGCCGATTCCGTCACGACGAGCAGGCTTGCGCCGCTATCCTGCAGATTGAACAGCACCTCGCGCGCCGTATAGAACGGATTCAGGTTCACGAGCGTGAGGCCCGCCCGCAGCGCGCCGAACACCACGACGGGATAATGAAGCAGGTTCGGCAGCATGATCGCGACACGGTCGCCGGCATGCAGCCCTTCGACGTCCAACAGGTAGCCGGCGAACGCGCGACTGAGCGTATCCAGCTCCCGATAACTCAGTGTCGAGCCCAGACATACCATTGCCGTCTCGTCGGGGCGCGCGTCGGCGGCCCGCGTGAGGAAATCGACCGCCGACCGATAGCCTTCGATGTCGATGTCCGCGGGAACACCTTCCTGGTACTGCCGCTGCCAGATTCTCTTCATGCTGCCTGCCCCCTGACTGGGTTCGTTCAATCGGCTGCGAGTGCGTCGCGCACGAAGTCGAGCCGGTCCTGCCCGAAGAACATGTGCTCGCCGACGAACATCGTTGGCGCGCCGAAGAGCCCTCTGGCAACCGCCGCCTCGGTATCCGCCTTCAGCTTGTCCTTGACCGACTGATCCTGGGTGATCTCGTAGAGCAGCCGAGGATCGAGATCGGCGTCTCGCAAGACCTTTTGCAACGTCTCCATGTCACCGAGGTTCTGCGGCGTTTCCCACATCGCCCGGAACATCGCGTCGACATATCGCTGGAACAACGCCTCGTCGCGCATCTGCGTGCCGGTGGCGCCGCGCATCAGGACCAGCGTGTTGATGGGGAAATACGGGTTGTATGCGAAGCGCACGCCGTACTTGCGCGCGAACCGTTCGAGATCCTTGCGCATCCACGCGGACTTGGCGGGGATCGTTGCCGGCGACGCATTGTTCGTCGCCTTGTGGATGCCGCCCAGCAGGACCGGCTTGAAGACGAGTTCCGCCTGATGGTCGGCGGCGATGCCGGGAAGCTGGGTCCACGCGAGGTAGGCCGTCGGGCTGCCGAAGTCGAAGTAGAAGTCGATGCGTTTGCTCATGGAGATTCCTTTTGGATTGCGGGCCGTCGAGACGGATGACTCACCACGTCTCGCGCCACGGCCGCAGATCCAGCTCGTGCGTCCACGCATCGCGAGGTTGGGTATGCAGATGCCAGTAGTTGTCGGCGATGTGATCCGGATTGAGGATGCCGTCTTCCGCCTTCGTCGCGTACCGCTCCGGGAAATTCTCGCGAATGAATTCGGTGTCGATCGCGCCGTCCACCACGACGTGCGCGACATGGATGTTCTTCTTTCCCAGTTCGCGCGCCATGCTCTGGGCCAGTGCGCGCAGTGCATGCTTGGCGCCGGCAAACGCGGCGAAATTGGCGGACCCGCGAATGGCGGCGGTCGCGCCGGTGAAGATGATGGTTCCCCGCTCTCGCCCGACCATGCGCTTCGCCACTTCCCGGCCGAACAGGAAGCCGCTGAAGCAGGCCATTTCCCAGATCTTGTAGTACTTGCGCGCGGTTTCCTCGAGGATGCTGCACGGTACGTTCGCACCGATGTTGAAGACCATCGCCTCGATCGGGCCGATCTCCTGTTCGATCCGCGACACCACATCGATCACGTCTTCCTCCTTGCGCGCATCGGCCCCGAAACCGACCGCCGCCCCGCCCTCGGCCTCGATTTGCCGGATCAACGGTTCGAGCTTGTCCGCTTGGCGACGCACCACGCAGGCCACCAGCCCTTCGCGCGCGAAGCGTCGCGCGATGGCGCCGCCGGTCGCATCGCCGGCGCCGATGACGAGCGCTGCCGGTCGACCCTTCACGATCTCATTGGCCATCTCTCCTCCTTCATTGATTAACGATCGTTTACTTATAGGGCACAGGTCCCGATCTGCCTAGTCATTGATTACCCTAGTACTGTCCGGATTTCGCGGAAAGGCGGTTGACGGCCTCCGGCGGCGCCAGGCGGGCGTGCTAACATCGATCGGCCCTTTTCCGCGTCAACCTTGGCGTTCGTGATCGCTGCGAGTCCAGGCTTGAATGGCCGGCAACGGACGGCTATTCTGAATTTGAATTTTTTGCCAACGATGGATCCCGGCGACCATGCGCTACTCAAGTACCCACAAGGAAGAAACCCGCCAGAAGCTGATCGCCCAGAGCCGAGCGATCGCGAAGCGCGGCGGTTTTGCGACAACGGGCATCGATGCGTTGATGGCGTCGATCGGGCTCACCGGCGGTGCCTTCTATACGCACTTCCCTTCGAAGCAGGCGCTGTTTGAAGCGCTCGTCAGCGAAGAGGTCGAGAAGAGCGCGGAGATGCTGGCCGGAGACGATGCGTCGCCGGCCGACCATGTCGCACGCTGTTTGCGAAACTACCTGAGTTCGGTTCATGCGTTGCACCCGGAGGACGGCTGCGTGTTGCCGACCCTCGGGCCGGAGATCGCACGCGCGGAACCGGAGGTTCGGGAAGTCGTGGAGCAGGCACTCAAGCGCACGCAAAAGAGCTGGAGCGGCCGCACGGGTGATGCCGATGCGGCATGGGCACTGATTGCCCAGTGCGTCGGCGCATTGGTGCTCGCACGCTCGGTGGAGTCGGAGCGCACGCGCAAGGAGATTCTTGCCGCCAGCCGGCGCTTTCTTGGCAAGGCGCTGGCGATCGATTCGCTGCGCTGAGCCGGGTCTTCACCTCTCGCCGGCGCTCGCGCTAGCGCTAGCGCTGCCAGCGCGCCGGCTCCAGCCAGATCGGAAACGACAGGATCACCGCGAGTCCGCGCCCGTCGATACCGTCCGCGACCTCGACCGACCCGCCGTGAGACTCGGCGATCCGCGCGACCAGCGACAGTCCGATGCCGCTGCCCGGCTGCACCGTACCGGGCACCCGGTAGAAGCGTTCGAAGATCCGCGCACGCTCGTCGACCGGCACGCCCGGCCCGTCGTCCGCGATACGCAGCCTGACCTGTGCGCCATCCGCATCGCCGCACTGATTACCGCGCATATTCCGCGCGGCGGCGCATCCGTGATCGAACTCGGTGCGGGCACCGGCGTGTTCACGCGCGCACTGCTCGCACGCGGCGTCGCGAGCGACAGGCTGGTGCTGGTGGAAGCCGATCCGGCTTTCGCGAACGCGCTGCGGCATCAGTTTCCCGCGTTGCGGATCATGCAGATGGATGCGGCCCAGCTCGGCATGACGGGGGATTTCTTCGGCGGGGAGCGCGCCCATGTTATTGTGAGCGGATTGCCACTCGTCGCGATGCCGGTCGAACAGGCCGTCGCGATCGTTCACTGCGCCTTCGCGCGCCACCTGGCTGCCGGTGGTGCGTTCTACCAATCACGTATGTGCCGCGCTGTCCGATCCCGGCGCGTTATCTGGAGGCCATGCGCATTCGCGCAGTCCGAGTCGGCATCGCGTGGATGAACTTCCCGCCCGCCTTCGTGTATCGCTTCGAACGTCGGTTCGATGCGGCCGGCCACCAGCGGCCTGGCACGCGGCCTCTGTCAGAGGTAGTCGCGCAAGCCACTTCTTCAACCAGCCTCGACACAACCCGATTCTCCCGTACACCATCACTCGACTCGAGCGGCGCCGGGCAGTCAACAGACGGAAGTCCATCATCATGAACGCTCTCGGGTACTGGCTGATGCTCGGCCTGCTACGGCTCCTGGCCATTCTTCCGTACGGGCTGGTCGCGCGAACCGGCAGCGGCATCGGCGCCGCGCTTTACCGCATACCGAGCCGACGCAAACACGTGGTGCACGTGAACCTGCAACTCTGCTTCCCGCTGAAGACCGACGCGGAACGCGACGTGCTCGCACGTGCCCATTTCGAACATGTCGTGCGGAGCTACCTGGAGCGCGGCTTCCAGTGGTTCGGCAGCGCGCGGTCGATCAATCGGCTGGTCGAACTGGACAGCCACATCGATCTCCACGATCCGGATGCGCCGCCGACGATCTTCATGGGTTTTCACTTCGTCGGCATCGAGGTGGGCTGCATGCTCTATTCGTCGTCGCTGCCCGTGGCGGCGCTCTACACGCGCATGTCGAACCGTCGCATGTGCGATCTCGCCAAACGTCAGCGCGGGCGCTTCGGGGCCGAGATGATCGAACGCAGCGCGAGTGCGAAACACCTCGTCAGGCTGCTGCGCGCGGGCACCCCGGTGATGCTCGCCGCGGACATGGATCACGGCACGACGGGTTCGGTGTTCGCGCCGCTGTTCGGCGTGCAGGCCTGCACGCTGACGTCGGTATCGCGGCTGGCGAAGCTGAGCGGCGCGCGGGTCGTGCCGTTCGTGACCGAAGTGCTGCCGGACTTCCGCGGCTACAAGCTGACCATCTTCGAGCCGCTCGGCAGTTATCCGACCGATAGCGACACGTTCGACGCGCGCACGATGAACTCGTTTCTCGAAACGCAGATCCTGCGATTTCCCGAGCAGTACTACTGGGTGCACCGACGCTTCAAGCATCGTCCGGCGGGCGAGCCAGGCGTTTATTGACGGCTCCATGAGCGGCACGGCCGGTGGCCGCGGCCGTTATGCGCCGCCGTTCGTGCCGACCAGCCCGGACGCCTGCAGGTCGCTCAGGTCGGGAACCGTCGACGAAAACGCAACCGACTGCATCGCACACTGTGCGAGACGCGCCAGTTGCGGGAAGGCATCGTCGTTGACCGCGTGCGGCATGACGACCGCAGCACTCTGAAACGCGATGACCGTCATGATGTCGGCTTGCGAAATGCGTGCGCCGAGCAACCACGGTGCAGCATGCGCTGCATTCAGCACGCCGAACCCGGCCTGCATCTGCTCCAGGTAGCCGGCCTGCAGATGTGGCAGCCGGTGAGACTCGGGGCGCAGCATCAGTTCGTCGCAATAGCGCGCCAGCTTGTCGTAACAAGCCGCCGCATAGCTGACGAGCTGCATCGCGCGCATCCGCTCCGGGCCGCCGGCAGGCATCAGGCGTTGCTCGGCCGGGACGAGGCTGTCGAGATAATCGACGATCGCGCCGCTGTCGATGAGCACCTGCCCGTCGTCCAGTTGCAGCGCGGGGACCCGCTTCATCGGGCTGAATGCCGCGACGCGCTCCGGTTGCTGGTAAGCGTGATAAGGCAGATGCTCGAACGGAATGTTCAGCAGATTCAAGGTCACGCCGACACGGCGCGTGTACCCGGACAACCATGGACCCACCAGTTTCATCGCGCACGCTCCACGGACATCGGTTGAACGACTTGGCGAAATCCAGTTTAAGTCAATTCATTCACGCTCAACCGGCACGCGCGCAGCGGCTGCCGATCGGTCGGGCAATCACGTAGCCGCCGTGGCGTGTAGCGGCCTTTCCTGCCGCGGTTTAGACTGCGCGCTGGGCGTAACGGCCCGGGTTGCGGCCTCCCGCGCGTATCGAACGCGACGGCGGCTTCATGAATTTTCAACGCGTCGTTCTGGAAGGTCCGCGCCATGGATATCGTGTTGGCCATGAGAGTGTTCGCCCGCGTCGTGGAAACGAAAAGCTTCACGCGTGCGGCCGAGACGATGGACCTGACACGGGGGCGCGTGACCGTGATCGTCCAGAGCCTCGAAGCGCACCTGAAAGCCCGGCTGCTGCAGCGCACCACGCGCAGCCTGAACCTCACGGCGGACGGCGCGGCCTATTACGAGCGATGCGTGCGCGTGCTCGCGGATCTCGACGACATCGAGAATTCGTTTCTCGGCAAGGAACGCTCGCCGCGCGGCAGGCTGCGCGTGGACATGCCGGGCGCGCTCGGGCGCGTCATCGTCATGCCCGCGCTGAGCGATTTTCATGCGCGCTATCCGGACATCGACCTGATGCTCGGCCTCGGCGACAAGCCGCTGGACCTGGTCCAGGAAGGCATCGACTGCGTGGTGCGGATCGGCACGCTGCAGGATTCGTCGCTCGTGGCACGGCGCGTCGGCGTCTATCAGGGCGTGACCGTCGCGAGCCCCGGCTATCTCGAACAATCCGGCACCCCGCAGACACTCGAAGAACTCGCCGATCACCGCACCGTGAACTACTACTGGGGGCGCACGGGGCGGATCATGCCGCTCACGTTCGACGTCGACGGCAAGGCGGTCGAGGTGAGGATGCGCGGCGCCATTGCCGTGAACGACGCCGAGGCCTATCTGAGCGGTGCGCTGAAGGGCCTCGGCATCGTCCAGGGCGCCCGTTTCCTCGCGCTGCCGCACCTCGAATCGGGCGCGCTGGTCGAGATCCTGTCGCAATGGAAACCCCTGCCGCTGCCGATTTCCGCGGTCTATCCGCACAATCGCCACCTCTCCGCCACCGTGCGCGCGTTCGTCGACTGGATCGCCGAGCTGTTCCGCAACGACCCGCGGTTGTCGAGCACGCCGGAGACGGATGCGCGCTGCGGCCCGGTCAGCCTCGACGCGCAGGATGGCGACGCGCTCGACCCGGACGGTGACGAGGAAGAGCCGATAGCGTAACCAGGCCCCGCCGGCAAAGGCTGCCGCATTGTTCTCGCGGAGAGAACACTGTTGCGGCAAACACGAGATTTATCCGTTCCGCGGTAACAACCAGAATGCGTTCATTGTTCAAGCACATGAGAACGCAGCCGCGTTGACTGGTATGTCTACCGTTTCCCTTTCAGGTTTGCTGGTCGAAGAAGCGCGTATCGCCGGCTACAGCCAGCCGATCGACGTGCGCAGCTTCCGGCCGTCGACGCACCGGCACCCGCTCTCGATCGTCCTCTATTTCCACGGCGGTCTGTTTACCGCCGGCTCGCTCGACGACACGAATGCCGTCTGCGAGACGCTCGCGTTGCAGGCGCGTGCATGGGTCCTCTCCGTCGGCTACTCGCTCGCCCCGGCCTTCCCGTTTCCGAATGCGGTGGAAGACGCGCATCGTGCGTTGCAATGGGTGCGCGCGGAAGCCAGGGCGATGCGCGCGGACAAGCGGCAGATGGCCGTCGCCGGCCACGACGCCGGCGCGAATATCGCCACCGGCCTTGCCGCGATTGCGCGCGACCGCGGCGACGCGGGCATCCGTGCGCAGGTGCTGCTCGCCCCGCTGCTCGACCCGAGCATGACGCGCATCGGCCGGGACGCGATGCACGCGGCACCCGCGATCGACACGCTGGCGGCCAGCTACCGCGCGTATCTGCCGACGCTGTCGCAGCGCGTTCATCCGTATGCCGCACCGCTCGAATCGTGCCGCTTGGCCCATCTACCGGCCACGTTCATCGCCACGGTCGAGCATGACCCGCTGCATATCGAAGCCGAACATTACGCCGCGTCGTTGATCGCCGCGGGCGTCCCTACGGAATGCGCGCGTTTTGCCGGCACGACGCGCGCCGGCATCGCGACGCACGCGCCGACGCTGCTCGCGGCCAGCGGTTTCCTGCAGCGCCAGCTTGCGGGCAGTTGACCGGCCATCGCTTTCACGACGGCCTTGTGTACAGCGAATTCGAAGTCCCTTGATCGATCTTCACCCACCCAGGAGCACGCATCATGAAACTCAGCGGAAACACCCTCTTCATCACCGGCGGCACGTCGGGGATCGGCCGTGCGCTGGCGGAAGCCCTCCACCGGCGCGGCAACAAGGTCATCGTCGCGGGCCGGCGCAAGGCGTTGCTCGATGAAATCGCACAGCAGAACCCCGGCATCGACACGGTCGAGCTCGATATCGGCGACGCGGCGCAGATCCGCACGGTCGCCGCGCAACTGATCGAGCGCTATCCGGCGCTGAACGTCGTGATCAACAACGCAGGCATCATGCCGTTCGACGATGCCGGCGGGCCGCTCGACGATGAACAGGCGGTGCAGCTCGTCACGACGAACCTGCTCGGCCCCGTGCGCGTGAGCGCGGCGTTCGTCGAGCACCTGAAGCAGCAGCCCGACGCGACGATCATCAACAACAGCTCGGTGCTCGCGTATGTGCCGCTTGCGGCTACGGCCCTCTACTCGGCGACAAAGGCCGCGATCCATTCGTACACGCTGTCGCAGCGTTTCGCGCTGCGCGACACCAGCGTGCGCGTGCTCGAGATCGCGCCGCCGTGGGTCGACACCGATCTCGTGCACAAGAGCGGCGACCCGCGCGCGATGCCGGTCGACGCGTTCGTTGCCGAGACGTTGAAGCTGCTCGAAACCGCGACGACGGAGGTGGTCGTCGAGGCAGGCAAGCCGTTGCGCGACAACGCGGGGCCGAACGAACACGCGTTCGTCGAGCAGTTCAACCAGTTCATCGCGGACAACCCGATTCCCGTCGCATGACAGCAGCAAGCGCCCCGTCTTCGCGGCGCAGAAAGACGTACTGAAGACGCTTTTCCATTCACCCTGCGGTGTCGTTCCGGACCCTCGAGCCCGGGCGAAAGCCAACCGGAACGAACGAAACGACACCTTGAATATACGGAGTCCGAATCATGTCAAAGGCACTGGAAGAAAAGAATATCGCGTTCGTTCTCGACGCGCTTGACACGTTGTTCAACAAGAAGGATTACGACAAGGCCGCGCAGTTCTGGTCCGACGCGTACATCCAGCACAGCCAGCACGTGCCGGCCGGCCGCGACGGCCTGTTCGGCCTCGTCGACTCGATGCCCGACCTGCGTTTCGAGTACGACATGGTGGCCGCCAACGGCGATTTCGTGTGGGTGCACAGCCGCTACAGCAACTCGGCCACGCCCACCGCGCTGATCGCGATGGATATCCTGCGGATCGAGAACGGCAAGCTGGTCGAGCATTGGGACGTGCTGCAGAACGAAGCGGCGCGCAGCGAATCCGCCGGCGGCCATCCGATGTTCGGCGACACGTTCGGCGACGAGCGCTAACGCGCTCGCGACACGCCGCTCAACCCACGGAGGACGCAATGAGTACGCTGCTCGAACAGGCCATCCACGCGCATGGCGGGATCGACAACTGGGACAGGTTCCGCACGGTTTCGGCGGAACTCGATATCGGGGGCGCCGTCTGGCATCTGAAAGGCCAGCCCGACCTGTTCCAGGGTATCGAGCTGGCGGCCGACCTGCGGCGCCAGCACGTCGCCATTACGTCGAGGGCCGGTGGCTGGCGCGGCACGTTCGAGCCGGACGTCGTCGGTATCGGTGCGATGAACGGCGCGGCACGCGAAGAACGGCGCACGCCGCGCGACGCGTATCAAGGCCATACCCAGCCAACCCGTTGGGATCGCCTGCATGCGCTGTACTTCACCGGTTACGCGCTCTGGACCTACCTGACCATTCCGTTTCTCTACGCCCGCCCGGGTTTCCGGACGGAAGAACTGCCCGACTGGCACGAGAACGACGAAACCTGGCGGCGCTTGAAGGTCACGTTCCCGGAAACGATAGCGAGCCACAGTCGCGAGCAGGTGTCCTACTTCGGCGAGGACGGATTGCTGCGCCGCCACGACTACACGGTGGACGTGATGGGCGGTGCGCGCGGCGCGAACTACGCGTCCGGCTACCGCAATGTCCGCGGCGTGATGGTGCCGATGTCGCGCCGGGTGTTTGCGTACGACGACACGATGCAAAGGATCGACGAACCGCTGCTGGTGTCGATCGATTTCCGCAGCATCGATTTCCACACCGAATAGGCGCGTGACGCCCTGCACTTTCGCCGGAGATTTTCATGGAAAACCAGACCCGCCAGCCGTTGCTCGAACCGATTCGCATCGGGGATCTCGATCTGCCCAACCGCATCGTCATGGCGCCGCTCACGCGCATGCGGGCCGCGAATCCCGAGCATGCGCCGACCGCGCTGCACGCCGATTATTATGCGCAGCGCGCGTCCGCGGGGCTGATCGTCAGCGAAGGGGTTTTCGTGAGCCCCGACGGTTTTGGATGGGCCGACGTTCCGGGCCTGTGGAGCGACGCGCAGGTGCGCGGCTGGCGCGTGGTGACGGATGCCGTGCATCGCGCGGGCGGCCGTATCGTCGCGCAGCTTTGGCATACGGGGTCGATCGGGCATCCGGATTTCCTCGGCGGCGCGGCGCCGCCGTCCGCTTCCGCGGTCAATCCGGAACAGCAGAGCGTGACGGCGTTCGGCCGCAAGGACACCGTCGTGCCGCGTCCGATGACCCGGGACGAAATCCGGCGCACGGTCGCCGATTTTGACCGGGCAGCACGTAACGCGATCGCGGCCGGCTTTGACGGCGTGCAGATCCAGGGCGGGTACCACTACCTGTTCAACCAGTTCCTCAACGTTCGCACCAACCTGCGTACCGATGAATACGGCGGCTCGGTCGAAAACCGCGCACGCTTCCTGTTCGAGGTCGTCGAAACCGTGGTCGAGGCCGCCGGCGCACAGCGGACGGGGATCAAGACCGGGCCGGCGACGTCCGAAACGGGCGCATTCGTTTCCACCGACGAGACCCTCGCGACATCCGATTACGTGATCGGCCGGCTCAACGAATTCGATCTGTCCCATCTGCTGCTGATGGGCGCGATGACCGACCTGTCGGCCACGCCGCTGGCCGGTCTGGCCGGCGACGGGATGTTCCGCCATTTCCGCGGCCTCTACCGCGGCAAGATCATCGCCAACGTCGATCTCGATCGCCTGAACGGCAACCGTCTCATCGACGCGGGGCTGGTCGACATGGTGGCCTTCGGCCGCCCGTTCATCGCCAATCCGGATCTGCCGGAACGCTTCGCGACCGATGCACCGCTGGCCGAAGTCGTCTGGCCGACGGTCTATGGCTCGACAGCCCACGGTTACACCGACTATCCTGCGCTGCAGACGCTACCGGCGTGATGCGGCGACGGGGTGTCATCGAAGGAGAACATTCATGTCACATGCGTCGCCCGTCAACGTCGCGATACTCGACGATTACCAGAACATTGCGCTCGACCTGGCCGATTGGTCCGTGTTGCAGGGTCGTGCGAACCTCACGGTCTTCAACGACCACGTGGCGGACGACGCCCGGCTCGTCGAGCGCCTGAAGCCGTTCGACGTGCTGTGCGTGATGCGCGAGCGTACGCCGCTCACGCGCGCGATCATCGAACAGTTGCCCCATCTCAAGCTGATCGCGTCGACCGGAGCCGGCAACGCTTCGATCGATGAAGCGGCGGCCGCCGAGCGGAACGTGAAGGTCGTTCACACCGGATACCGGTCCGCGCCGACCATCGAATTTACCTGGGCCATGATTCTGGGCCTGGCCCGCAACCTTGCCGTCGAGAACCGGTCGGTGCGCGACGGCGGGTGGCAGGTCTCGCTCGGCACGGAGCTTGCGGGCAAGACGCTGGGCCTGCTCGGGCTCGGCAGGGTCGGTTCGGCCGTCGGCGTGATCGGCCGCGCGTTCGGCATGAACGTGATCGCGTGGAGTCAGAACCTGACGGCGGAGCGCGCCGAATCGAAAGGCGTGCAGCGGGTCGGCAAGGATGAACTGTTCTCGTCGTCCGACTTTCTGTCGATCCACGTCCGCCTGAGCGAGCGGACGCGAGGCCTGGTCGGCGCCGCCGAACTCGGCCGGATGAAACCCTCGAGCCGCCTCGTCAATACGTCGCGCGGCCCCATCGTCGATACGGCTGCGTTGCTCGCCGCGCTGAAGAGCGGGCAGATCGCCGGGGCCGCGATCGATGTCTACGATACCGAGCCGCTGGAACCGGCGCACCCGTTGCGCTCGCTGGACAACGTGCTTGCCACGCCGCATATCGGCTATGTGACACGCGAGCTCTACGAGACGTTCTATGGCGATACCGTGCGCAATATCGTCGAATGGCTCGACCAGACGCAATCCCCTGCGCTTCCATGACTGTCGGCAAACCCGACGCGATCGGATCGCATTCCGACGCGCGTCGAACCAATGCCGACGCATGCGCTGCATGACCTGACGCGAAAGACGTGAAAGAAACGAAAGGCCGCGCCTCGATTCGGGCGCGGCCTTTCAATGCATCGGCCTTCATTCGGCATTCGGCGTTCGACCGACAGCAGCATCACCGCCGAACGCCTGCCCTCCTCCTTTCAGTGCGCGGCTGCCGCCGCGTCGCTCGACCCGCTTGCCTTGCCCGGCTTGGTGATCCAGATGAGCGGGATGATCAGGATCATCACGACCGCCGCGCCGTAGAACACGTCGTTCAGCCCGAGCATCGCCGACTGCGACTGCACGACGTGGTCGAACAACGCATACGACGATCCCTGGCCGAGGCCGAGCAGCGAATGGTAGCTGTCCATCTGCGCATTGAAGAGCGGGTTGGTCGGGCTCGACTGCTGCGTCAGGATCTCGTGGTGCATGATCGTCCGGTTGTTCCACACGACGCCCGCGAGCGACGTGCCGATGCCGCCGAAGAACATCCGCGCGAAGGTCGACAGCCCTGCCGCGGCCGGCACCTTTTCAGGCGGCTGACCCGACAGGATGATCACGGTCAGCGGTGCGAAGAACAGCGCCATCGGGATACCCTGCAGCAGGGTCGGCAGGATGATGTAGCCCTCGCTGATGTCCGTGAAGAAGAACGTGCGCATGTAATAGACGATCGCGAAGCCGACGAACGCGAGCGTGCCGATGATGCGTGCGTCCGAGCGCGGCAGGAGCTTGCCCATGATCGGCGCGCCGATCACCGCGAAGATGCCGAGCGGTGCCGTCGCGAGCCCCGAGTCGACGGCGCGGTAGCCGAGATATTCCTGCATCCACTGCGGCAGCAGCACGAGCGTGCCGAAGAAGATCCCGTAGGCAATCGCGATCGAAATCGTGCCGCCGAGGAAATTACGCTGCTTGAAGAGCGTGAGGTCGACGACCGGATTCTTGTCGGTCAGCTCCCAGATGATGAACAGCACGAGACCCACGACCGCGACGATGGTCAGGATCACGATCGTGCTCGACGAGAACCAGTCGAGATCCTTGCCCTTGTCGAGCATCACCTGGAGCGACGCGACCCAGACGATCAGCAAGGTCAGCCCCACGAAGTCGATCGGCAGTTTCCGGGTGGGTGTGTCGCGCTTGCGGTACAGGAACCAGACCATCGTGGCGGCGAACAACCCGACCGGGATATTGATGTAGAAGATCCACGACCACGCGTAGCTGTCGGTGACCCAGCCGCCGAGCGACGGCCCGACGATCGGCCCGGTCACGACGATCATCGAGAACAGCGATAACGCCAGCGACGATTTCGCCTTCGGCCACGAACTGAGCAGCAGCGCCTGCGACATCGGGATCAGCGGCCCCGCCACGAGGCCCTGCAGCACGCGCGCCCCCAACAGGAACGGCAGCGACGGCGCGATGCCGCACAGCCACGATGCGAGCACGAACAGCAGGATCGAGCCGACGAACAGCTTGACCTGCCCGAGCCGCTGCGTGAGCCAGCCGGTCAGCGGGATCGCGACGGAATTCGCCGCGGCAAAGACGGTGATGACCCAGGTGCCCTCGTCGACCGATACGCCGAGGTTGCCCGAGATGGTGGGAATCGCGACGTTGGCGATCGAGGAATCGAGGACGGTCATGAAACCCGCGAGGCCCACGCTCAACGAGCCCAGCGCGAGTGCCGTCCCCGTCAGCGGAGGAGGATTCGATTGATTGGCGGTCATGGTGATAATCCGGTTACGGTCGGGCCGGCGACGCGGGCGCAGGCTGCTTCGCACGCGCGTTCGCCGGGCGTCGGGAGGTCATTTGTTGGCGGCGATGATGGTGGCGATCGCGGCATCGGCCTGGTCGCCGTATTTCGCGAACACGTCGGTCTTGTAGATCGACGGCGGATCGGTTTCCGGGCCGGCGCTGCGCTGCTCCTTCACGTTGACGTCGACATTCATCGACAGCCCCACGCGTAACGGATGCTTTTCCAGTTCCTCCGGCGGAATCTCGATCCGCACCGGCAGCCGCTGCACGACCTTGATCCAGTTGCCCGTCGCGTTTTGCGCGGGCAGCAGCGCGAGCGCCGACCCGGTCCCCGGCGTGAAGCCCACCACCTTGCCGTGGTAGACGGCCGACGAGCCGTAGACATCCGCCGTCAGCTCGACCGGCTGCCCGATGCGGATGTAGCGCAGCTGCCACTCCTTGAAGTTCGCGTCGACCCACACCTGGTTCAGCGGCACGACCGACATCAGCGCGGCCCCCGGCGACACGCGCTGGCCGACCTGGACCGAGCGCTGCGCGATGTAGCCGGTGACCGGCGCCGGCAGCGTCGTGCGCGAATAGGCCAGGTACGCGTCGCGAACGCGCGCGGCGCTCGCCATCACGTCCGGATGCTGGTCGACGGTCGTGTTCGACGTCAGCGCGCGATTCGAGCCGAGCTGCTGCTTCGCGGCGTCGAGCGCGGCCTGCGCCGACCGCACGGCGTCCCGTGCATGCGAGATGTCCTCCTCCGACACCGCGCCCGTCATGCCGGTCGACTGGCGGCGCCGCAGGTCGTCCTGCGCCTTTGCGAGATCGGATTGCCGCTCCGCGATGTTCGCGCGGTATTTGTCGTCGTCGACATACAGGCCGTGAACCTTGCGCACGGTCTGGCCGAGATTCGCTTCCGCCTGCTGCAGCGCGATCTTCGCGTCGGCGGGATCGATCTGCACGAGCGGCTCGCCGGCCTTCACGATCTGCGTGTTGTCCGCGTTCACCGCGATGACCGTGCCCGATACCTGCGGCGTGATCTGCACGACGTTGCCGTTGACGTAAGCGTCATCGGTTTCGACGTGATAACGCGCGTCGAGGAAGTAATAGGCGCCGTAGGCGGCGCCGGCGATCCCGAGGGACGCGGCGACCAGTGCGAGCAGCGCGCGGCGCTTGCCCGGTTGCTTCGGTGCGTCGTCGGTCGGCTGTGAATCGGGCGTGTTCATGAATGGCTCCAGTCAAGGTTGAGGTTCAAGGTTTTCCGTTCGGCGCGCGCGAGCCGCCGAATCGATCGATCAGTTCGACGCCACGGGGCGCGACGGCGCGGGAATCGGCGTTTCGGCACTCGCCGCGAGACCGGCATGCGACGCATCGAAGCCGCCGCCGAGTGCCTTGATCAGCCCGATCTGCTGGCTGCGACGGCCCATCTCGAGATTGACGACGGCCGTCTCGGCCGCCAGCCGGTTGTCGTCTGCGTTCAGCACCTGCAGTTGCGGGTTCAGCCCCGCCCGGTAGCGGGCGATCGCCAGTTGATAGGCGGTGGTTTGCGCATCCAGCGCCTTGCGCGCATCGACCAGTTGGAGATCGGTCGAGCGGATCTGCGTGACCTGCGTGGCGACGTTGGACAGCGCGCCGATCAGCGTCTGGTTGTAGGTCGCGACGTCGTAGTCGAAGTCCGCATAACGACCCTTCAGTTGCGCGCGCAGCGCGCCGGCGTCGAAGATCGGCAGGTGAATGGCCGGGGCCGCCTGGAACTGCCCGCTGCCGGCCGTCAGGAAACGGCCCCAGCCGAACGCGTCGAGCCCGGCCGCCAGCGACAGATTGACGTCGGGGTAGAACTCGGCCTTGGCTTCCTTCACGTCGTGAACGGCCGCGTCCACCTTCCAGTAGGCCGCGACGATGTCGGGCCGGCGCGACAGTAGGTCGGCCGGCAGGTTGTCGGGCAGCGCGACGACGTCGCCGCCATGCAGCGCCGGCACGGCGATCGCGAGGCCGCGATCCGGGCCCGCGCCGAGCAGCGCGCCCAGCTGGTAGCGCACCGTCTTGATCTGGCCGTCGAGATCGCTGACGCTGGAACGGCTCGTCGCGGTTTCGCCGTATGCGGTCTGCCGCTCCACGTTGCTGTCGAGGCCCGCATTGACGCGGCCTTCGGTGAGGTGCGAAATCGTCTCGCGGTTCGATACTTCACGCACCTGGATGTCGCGCAGCGCGTAGAGCAGCGCGAGCTGGTTGTAGGTGCTCGCCACCGACGCCGCGAGCGTGATGCGCACCTCCTCGGCTTCCGCGTCCGCCACCTTTTCACTGGAGACGGCCTGACGCAGTCGCTCGCGGTTCTTGCCCCACAGGTCGAGATCCCACGACACGCTCGCCAGCAGGCTGTTCTCGCTCTGCCACGAGCCGCCGTACGGCGGCGGCACGATGCCGTTTTCGGTGTAGCGCTGGCGCGTCCACGTATAGCTGCCGTTCGCGTTCGGATAGAGCGCGGATCGCGCGGTGCCGATATACGCCGACGCCTTCTCGATCCGCGCGCGCGCCTGGTCGATCGTCGGATTGCCGCGCAACGCTTCGTCGATCAGCGCCGGCAGCTGCGGATCGCCGAACTGGCTGGCCCAGTTCATCGCCGGCCACTTGCCGCCTTCGGCCGGCAGGCTCTCGGTCGACGCGAACTGCGTCGGGGCCGCCATCTGCTTGTCGCTCTTGATGCCCGCGTAGTTCACGCAGCCGGCCAGGCTGAACGTCAGCGCCGCGACGGCGATCCATCCCTTACGAATGCCCGACTGCGGCCGGGGGAGCGAGTGATACGTCATCGTTTCCATTTCCATGTTTCCCTGAGTCATCAAGTCATCGAACGATTAATGAGTGCATATGCACAAGTTAGCGATCCGGCAGTCGTGCATCAATGTCTGGAACGGCATGAATGAGTTGTCGGAGCGGCTAACTGTCTGACGTGTCGTGCGTCATGCGAAACAGTTCGCGACGCAGATGCGCCGCCTGTTGCGAGCCGAATTCGCGTTCGAAGCTCGCCTGCGCCCTCGCCCAGTGAACGGCGGCTTCATCGAGCTTCTTCGATCCATGCACGGTCAATACGACCTGGAGCCGACGATGGCGCTTCCCTTCGGCGGGCGCCGCCACCAGGCCGCGCCGCAGCAACGGCTTGAGGGCGCGCACCAGCGTCGTTCGGTCCATCACCATCGCTTTCGCGAGTTCGGCCATCGTCAGGCCGGCCCTCAGGCCGAGCGTGCCGAGGATGCTGAACTGCGTGGGCGTGATGCCGACGGCGGACAGGTGGTGCTCGTAGAGCTTCGAGATATGCCGCGAAGCTTGGCGAAGCGCGAAACAGTCGTCGTCGAGGAGGTCGATTGAGTGCATGCGCACAGCGTAGTGCGCGGCCTGCCGCGGGGCGATGGCAGGCGGGTTATCAGATTGTTGTCGCTGGGTGCAGTAATGGCGCGCGGATTGCGGCTTACCGGGTTTTCGATGTTTCGAAGAAATCGACCGCGTGGTCGATGAATGCGCGGACCTTGGCGGGCAGCAGCGTCCGGTTGCTGTAAGCGAGTTGAAGCTCGATGCTCTCGTCGATCAGCGGGAACTCGGCAAGCAGCCGCACCAGCCTGCCGGACGCCAGGTCGCTTTCGACCAGCGCCAGCGGCGTGATGCCGATGCCCAGCCCCTGCAGCACCATTTCGCGGTTGAACGCGGGACTGTTGGACGAAATGTCGAAGCTCAGCGCAACGGCGAACTCCTCTTCGTCGATGCGGAAGCGGAGGTCGGGACGGCGGATCGACGCCGACAGCGGCACGAAATGGTGGCTGGCCAGATCCGACGGATGCACGGGTGTCGAGCTGGCTTTCAGGTAGTCGGGCGTCGCAACGAGGACGATCGGAATCCGGTCGAGCACCCGGATGACTGTCGTTTCGCTCATCAGCATGAAGGGCACGACGATGCCCAGGTCGTACCCTTCGCCGACCAGGTCGACCGGCCGTTCCGTCAGCGTCACGTCGAGCGTGACCTTCGGATGGGCCCGCTTGAATCCGGCAATGAGCGGGACGAGCCGATGTATCGTCGCGGTCGCATGCGCGACCAGGCGCAACACACCCTGGGCCTCCCGCGTCTGGTTCGCGACCGCCGCCTCGACCGTATCCACCTCTTCGAGAATGCGCACGCAGCTTTCGTAGAACCGCTCCGCGGCTTCCGTGAGCGATATCCGGCGGGTCGTCCGGTTCAGCAGCCGGCACCCCATCCGCTGCTCGAGCGCCGAGATCGCCCGCGATACGGCCGGCGGCGCCATGCCGTGATGATCGGCTGCGCGGGTGAAGCTCTTCAGTTCCACCACCGTCCGAAAAATACGCATGCTTTCGATGTAATCCATGGCCGCATCTCGAAAACGGGTAGAGGTCAGACGCAACATCGGCGCGCTTCAAGGGGGCTTGTGACGCGAGACGGTGTTGCAGGCTTGTTCGCCGAAATATAGCAAAACCGGACCGCCGGGCCGATGCAGGCGTGCTGTCGAAGACCGCTTCCCTGCCCTCGAATCGATCATGGGTCGCATCGGAATGGTCTGGGTGGAGACGTCAGACGCGTTTGTGAAATGACGAGTTTGGATTTTCAATAGCGCTATTGTGATAAGAATAGTTATCCGGATAGGTGCATGGAATTATCCAACTGCGTGTTCCGTGACAGGCAAATCGGGGCCGGTGTCGGTCGTATTTCGACCGGGTGCACGCCCCGCTTCAAACCCTCCCTCCCCCATTTGTTCCCCCGACGCAAGACTGTTGCTCCACGGTGGGTGTTCGAAATCGCGATCGGCACGCCTACAGTCTGCCCATCGGATTCATCGATCCGGTCGGCACCGAAGCCGAACACCCATTACTTATCGAGGCATGTCATGAGCGCATCCAAAGTCATCATCGTCACCGGCGCATCGCAAGGCATCGGCGCGGAAACGGTCAACGCATTCCGCGCACGCGGCCATCGTGTCGTCGCGACGTCCCGGTCGATCGGCCCGTCGAACGACCCCGATCTCGTCACCGTCGCGGGCGACATCGGCGATCCGGCCGTCGCGCGGCGCGTGGTCGACGCGGCAATCGAACGCTTCGGCCGCGTCGACACGCTCGTCAACAACGCCGGCGTGTTCATCGCGAAGCCGTTCACGCAGTACACCGCGGACGACTACGCGCAGATCACGAGCGTCAACCTGAACGGGTTCTTCCACATCACGCAGCGCGCGATCGCCGCGATGCAAAAGCACGGCAGCGGCCACGTGGTCAGCATCACGACGAGCCTGGTCGATCACGCGAACAGCAACGTGCCGTCGGTGCTCGCATCGTTGACGAAAGGCGGATTGAATGCGGCGACGAAATCGCTCGCGATCGAGTATGCGAAGGCCGGCATCCGCGTGAATGCCGTGTCGCCGGGCGTCATCAAGTCGCCGATGCATGCGCCCGAAACGCATGCGACGCTCGCGTCGCTGCATCCGGTCGGCCGCATGGGCGAGATGAGCGACATCGTCGGCGCGATCCTTTATCTCGACTCGGCGCCGTTCGTCACCGGCGAGATCCTGCACGTCGACGGCGGCCAGAGCGCCGGGCATTGAGTGCAGCGTCGAAAGAACGCGCCGGCGTGCCTATCGCGATGCGGTGGCGCGTTTGGGGCGCGCACCGCCCGCCTGCCTGGCGGGGGCGCGCTCCAGATGCTCGACGAGAAAGTCGACGAACACGCGCACGCGCGACGACAGAAAGCGCGCATGCGGGTACAGCAGCATGAACGGCCGCGACCGGCCGCCAAGGCCGGGCAGCACCTCGACGAGCGTGCCGGCGCGCAGATCCTGTTCGACGATGAAGCGGTAGGTCTGGAACAGGCCCGCGCCGCTGCGCGCGAGCGTCACGCCGGCGAGGACGTCGCCCGACGCACTGTAGTTGCCGGTCGTCGCGATCTCGATCTCGTCCGATCCGTCGTCGAACAGCCAGGGAATCGGCCGCCCGCTGCTGGGCAGCTCGAACTGGATGCATTCGTGCGCATGCAGATCGTCGATGGCGGCCGGCGTGCCCGCACGCTTCAGATAGCCGGGCGTCGCGACGACCACGAGTTCGGCGTCCTCCAGCTTGCGCGCGACCAGCGTCGAATCGGCCGGTGTGCGGCCGCGGATCGCGAGATCGAAGCCTTCTTCGGCGAAGTCGATGTTGCGGTTGCTGAGGTGGGTTTCGACGCGCACGTCCGGATACCGCTCGCGAAATGCGGGCAGCAGCGGCAGCACGCGATAGTGCCCGTACGGCGTCGGCATGCTGATCCGCAGCACGCCGGCGGGTGTCGCCTGCTGGCCGGTCGCTTCGCGTTCCGCGTCGACGAGCTGCGACAGCGCATCGCGGCACTGCTCGAAATAACGCCGGCCGGAATCGGTCAGGCGGATCTGCCGTGTCGTGCGCACGAACAGCCGCACGCCGAGACGCTCCTCGAGCCGCGCCACCGACCGGCTGACCGCGGCCGGCGTGACGCTTGCCGCAGTCGCCGCCAGCGTGAAGCTGCCGAGTTCGGCGGCGAGACAGAACAGCTCGATGCTGCCCAGCAGCAGATCGTCGAATTTGCGTTGCATGGGGCGGTTCCTGCCGTCGCGCGATGGAGCAACGAGTGTGCATGAATATCGCGCGGGAAACCAGCGAGCGTACGTGGGCGAACGCGGCTCGCATCGGGCCGTCGCGCGCGTTGCGTCATGCGTTACACCGCGTTGTGAATCAATTGCGCCGCTGACATTTACCGGCTTCGGCCGCATCACTAGAGTGACTGACAGGCAATACCGATCGCCCGATCCATTTTCCCGCAAGGAGCACGACATGACCGTCGAACAGAAACTGGCCGAACTCGGCCTCGCATTACCCGAACCGCCGCAACCACTCGGCAGCTATACGGCCGCAAGTGAAGCCGGCAACCTGCTGTTCGTATCGGGGCAACTGCCGCTCGTCGACGGCAGGATCGCCTACACCGGCCGCGTCGGCGAGCAGTTGAGCGTCGACGAAGGCCGGCATGCGGCCCGGCTTGCGGCGCTGAACGTGCTCGCGCAGATCCAAAAGCATCTGGGCGGGTTCGACCGACTGCGCAAGATCGTGCGCGTCGAGGGGCACGTAAGTTCGGCGGACGGATTTTTTGGGCAACCGGCCGTGATCGACGGCGCGTCCGACCTGTTCGCCGCCGTGCTGGGCGACAAGGCGGGACACGCGCGCTCGGCGTTCTCCCCGCGCCAGTTGCCGGCCGACGCGGCCGTCATCCTCGTCGTGATCGCCGAGATCGACCCGGCCTGACGCCTCGGCCGCCCCGCGCGGCCGCAAGCCATTCCCGCGGGCGTGTTCGCCCGCCCTGCCCGGGTTTCGTCGCCTGCCTCGGTACCGTGGATATCGGGACTCGATCGTCCGGAAGCCTTGTCCAGCCAAGCCGGACACGTTCCGGATACATTGGAATACAAAATATCGGATGCGATCTAATCGAATGCGCTTGACATGGGTGGTCGCCTCGACGAAACTCCATCGCATGCGATCGAATCGCATCAGAGAAAACCTGCTGAACCCACTGACGGAGCAAATGATGAGCAAGATCGAAAAAGTGCTGTACACGGGCAAGACGCATACGACTTCGGGCGGCCGCGACGGTACGGCGCGCAGTTCCGACGGCCGCCTCGACATCCAGTTGTCGTCGCCGGGCAGCGCCGGCACCGGCACCAACCCGGAACAGCTGTTCGCGGCTGGCTGGTCGGCCTGCTTCATTGGCGCGATGCAGCTTGCGGCGCGCGCCGCGAAGGTGACGCTGCCGGAAGATCTGGCCGTCGACGCCGAAGTGGATCTCGGCACGGCCGGCAACGCGTACTTCCTGCAGGCACGCCTGAACGTGAGCGTGCCGGGGCTCGATCGTGACGTCGCGCAGCGCCTCGTCGATGCCGCGCATCAGACCTGCCCGTATTCGAAGGCGACGCGCGGCAACATCGACGTCGAAATCCGTATCGCATGAACGTGGCATCGGGCGGCCGATGCGCTGCCTGCCACATTCCAGAATTTTTCCCTACCGAGGTGAATGATGAATATCCGACTGATCGCCGCCCTTCTCGTCGCTGTTTCGGCTTCTGCCGCCGCACCGGCGTTCGCCAATGAAACCACCGTGACCCGTGCGCAAGTGCGCGCCGAGCTGACCCAGCTTCAAACGGCCGGCTATCCGCTGAATCGCGCCACCGATGCCACCTATCCGAACGATCTGCAGGCCGCGCTGACGCAGATCCATGCGGCCGATGCGGTCGCGGCCAACGAGCGGGCTTCCGGCTACGGCAGCAACGGCGACGCGGCGACGCAAGCGGGCCGCCCGCACGCCGTCAGTGTCGCCGACCGCTCGGTGTATTTCGGTCATTGAGCGCCGCGCGCCGATACCTGAACGCTGAATCCTTTCCATTCCTGTTCTGAATCGAGGTAAATCATGAAAACCCAATTGATCGCTGCCCTTCTCGGCGCTGTTTCGGCTTCTGCTGCCGCACCGGCGTTCGCCCATGAAACCACCGTGTCCCGCGCGCAAGTGCGTGCCGAGCTCGTCCAGCTCGAACAAGCCGGTTATCGGCCGGGCCGCGCGAACGATCCGCACTATCCGGACGACCTGCAGGCCGCACTGACGCGCGTTCACGCGAACGACGCCGTGACGGCCGATGCAGCGGCATCCGGTTACGGCCGCGACGCCGTTGCCGCCACGCAGTCGGGCAGCCGGCCCGCGACGCGCGTCGCCGAGCGCTCGATCTACTTCGGTCATTGAATGAAACCGCGATCGGCGCCGATGGCCGGCGTGCGGTGCGCGAGTCCCGAATTCCTGATTTCCTGTCGAGGTAAAAAATGAAGACCCAATTGATTGCCGCCCTCCTCGTTGCCGTGTCGGCCGTCGCCGCCGCACCGGCGAACGCCAGCGAAAGCACTGTCACGCGTGCGCAAGTGCGAGCGGAACTGGCCGCGCTGCAGAAAGCCGGCTTCCAGCCGAACCGCCCCAATGACCCGCACTACCCGGACAATCTCCAGGCGGCGCTGAGCCGGATTCACGACGATGGCGCCGTCGCCGCCGATACGCAGGCGTCCGGTTACGGCCGCGACGCTGACGGCGCGGCCCAGTCCGGCAACCGCAGCGTGGTTCGTGTGGCCGAGCGCTCGATCTATTTCGGTCATTGAGCGTGGCGCGACGCAATAGGTCGCCAACGTCCGCCACATAAAGCGCATGCGATGTAATCGCGTGCGCTTTTCTATTTGGGGCGACCGGATTTGCAGCACCAATTCAAGCGGCCGCGGTGCGACGTCCGCGGCCGATCCGGTCTATTCTGTGCGGCACGCAATCTTCAATCGAGGAACAGCCGATGCCGGATACCACAACCGGGAACGCGACAAGCGGCGCACACGCGCTCGACCAGGTCGTCTGGAACGCGCTCACAAGCAAGCAGCGCCACTTTGCACTCGGTAACGACCGCGCGTTGCGGTTTCCGGCGGCCGTTGCGCCGTTCGCCGCGCTCAAGGACACGAGCCCGGCATCCTTCGACGCGTTGCGCGAGCTGATCGCCGCGCACGGGCCGGCGGCGCTGGTCACACCGGACGAGATCCGGCCGCCGGCGGGATTGTCGGTGATCCGGCGCGCGACGTTGCTGCAAATGGTCTGGCAAGGGACGCTCGAACCGGCATCCGCATCGGAGCACGTCGCGCTGGCCGAAGCCGATGTGCCGGACATGCTCGCGCTGACCACCGCCGCGCAACCCGGCCCGTTCGGCCCGCGCACGTTCGAACTCGGCGGCTATATCGGCGTACGCAGCGAAGGCCGGCTTGCCGCGATGGCGGGCGAGCGGATGCGGCTCGACGGTTACACCGAGATCAGTGCCGTGTGCGTGGATGCCGCGTTTCGCCGGCAAGGTCTTGCGGCGCGACTCATCCGTGCGTTGATCGCGACCATCGGCGCACGATCGGAAACACCGTTCCTGCACGTCCTCACGACGAACCAGGTCGCGATCGAGCGCTACCTCGCTCTCGGTTTTGTCGTGCGGCGCGAGATGAACCTGCTGGTGCTGGGGGAAGCGCAGGCGTGACGATGCCAGCCGACGCCGCTCGGGCGTCGGCTGGCTCCTGTATGGCGTTTATTCTTCGGTCGACCGGATCAGGTTGCCGCGCAGCGTGACGATCGCCTTCTGCATCTTCGCGAATTCGTCCGGCTTCAAGCCGGTGGCCTCGACCAGATTCATGTCGAGCCCCTTCTCGCGCACGCGGCGGCCGCTCTTCGTCAGGCTGACGAGCACCTGGCGTTCGTCCGACGGATCGCGGTGCCGCTCCAGATAGCCCATCGCCTCGAGCTTCTTCAGGATCGGCGTCAGCGTATTGGATTCGAGGAACAGCTTCTCGCCGAGCTGGCCGACCGTCTGGTTGTCCTGCTCCCACAGCGCAATGATCGTGATGTATTGCGTGTACGTGAGGCCGAGCTCGTCGAGGATCGGTTTGTACGCCTTGCCGAACGCGAGGTTCGTCGAGTAGATCGCAAAACACAGGAAATCGGACAGCTTCGGCGCGGCGGGCGATGGTGCTTCGGTCGGTTTCATGAACTTCCTCCAGCGACGCGAACGGTCGCAGATAAGCGCATTATATATCGCGTGCGATCTTATCGGAAGCATGATAATCGGTCTCGATGAACCGGCGGGATGGTGCACCGCGGCCCGATCGCCGTCAGTCCTGCCTGCGGCGCTTGCCGGTCTGCACGCGGCTTTCCGAGCGCAGCGAGCATTGCACCGGATGGGCGATTTCGGTCGCGAGCCCGCCTGCGGCAAACAGCAGGATCATCAGCCAGCGTTTCATGCGTCCTCCACGACCGACAGGCTCGCGCCGTTGGCGACCGTCGCGTCCAGCGCATACGGATCGATGCCGTCGAGGCAACCGAGATTGACGCGCCAGCATGCCGGGTCCATGCGTGTCCGATGGAACGGATAGATGCCGCAACGACTGCAGAAATAGTGACGGGCCGTGTGGGTGTTGAAGTGGTAGCACGTCAGCGCGTCCTCGCCTGCGACGATCTTCAGGTCGTCAGCGGGGAACATCGGGCTCATCAGCGCGCCGCGGCGGCGGCACAGGCTGCAGTTGCAGCGGGCGGCCGGCGCAATGGCTGTTCGGACTTCGAATTTGACGGCCCCGCAATGGCAGGACCCTTTGAACCAGGTTGCAGACATGGTGCGCTCCCAAAGAGGTCATGCCTGCTTTATAGCGAACTCGCGCAGCCGCGTTGTATCGCACTGTATCCGCGGTCCGAGCAGATACAGAACATTGCAAATCGGCGGCCGTCGGTGCAGGTTCGCGTGCTGATCGCCTGCATGTGTGCGCGGCTTGCGAACCGCGCGCGATCAGTCCAGCGCGTGCTGCAGCCGCGCGATCGCGGCCCGCGTTTCGCGCTCGAGCGTCGCGAACAACTCGGCGGCCGGCAGCGCGCGCACGAGCGGCGCCGCCTGCCCGGCCCACTGCGCGCCGTAGCCGAATTCGCCCTTCGCCTTTGCCGCCGCATGCAGCGCCTTGCCCGCGTCGTACGCGATCGGATACGCGGGTGTGGCCGGCGCATGCGGATCGTCGCCGAGCGCGGTCAGCCGGTTCGCGATGCCGCGCGCGACCCGGCCCGAGATCGCGGTCGTGAACGTGGTGCGGTGTGTCGCGTCGCCGAGGATCGCGCGGCGATAACCGTCGTCGATCGACGTCTCCGGGCACGCGACGAACGCGGTGCCGAGCTGCGCGGCCTGCGCGCCGAGCGCGAGCGCGGCGGCGATGCCTTCGCCGTCCATGATGCCGCCCGCGGCGATCACGGGCAGCGCGCATTCGCGCACGATCAGCCGCGTCAGCGCGAACGTGCCGAGGCGATCGTCGCGGGCGGTCGAATCGAACACGCCGCGGTGCCCGCCGGCTTCGATGCCCTGCGCGACGATCGCGTCGATGCCGGCGGCGGCGATCTGCCGCGCCTCGTCGAGATTCGTCGCGGCCGCGAACAGCGTGATGCCCGCGCGCTTCAGCGCGGCGATCACGTCCGCCGACGGCAACCCGAAATGGAAGCTGACGACGGCCGGCGTTTCCTTGACGAGCATCGCCTGCATCGCGTCGTCCGCGACGAAACTCGTATAGATCTCGGACAGCGATGCGGGCGGCGTCGCGCCGTATTCGCGGAACGCCGGCGCGAGCCAGTCGAGCCACGCGCGTTCGACGGCCGCGTCGGCCCGGGCCGGACGGTGGCAGAACACGTTGATGTTGAATGGCCGGTCGGTCAGCGCGCGCGTGTCGCGGATCATCTTGCGCGCGCCGTCGGCGTTCGTCGCGCCGACGCCGAGCGAGCCGAGCCCGCCCGCGTTCGACACGGCGGCCGCCAGCGCCGGCGTGCTGACGCCGGCCATCGGCGCCTGCACGATCGGCGCGCGAATGCCGAGCGTGCGCAACAGCGTTCGGTTATCGGTCGATTGATTCATGTTGCTTGCCTCCTGCACGATCCGTCATCGAAATGCGTCGGCCGCATGTCGGCCGACGCGTGTTGGTCGGGTCCGGCACGACGCGCGTTCGTCGTTCTTTGCACATAGCCGGACATGTGAAAACGGTGTCGAAAATGATGGGCAGCGTTAAGGTGCGGTGCACGGAGCGCGCAGCGAACGGGTGTGTTGCCGCTGCTTCCGGGCGCGGCATCCGCAACTGCGACCATCCTACGCCATGCCACGATCCGCGGACCAGCCGCTATCGGCCGCGCGCCCAGTGCGCGAGCACCGCGCAGGCCGCCAGCAGCGCGCCCGTCACGAAGAACACCGAATGCAGGCCGAGCGCGACGCCGATCTGCCCGCCGATCACCGGGCCGATTACCTGCCCGCTGAACTGCGCGGACTGCAGGTAGCCGAGCATCTGCCCCGTCGCGCGCTCGTCGACCGATTGGCGGACGAGCTTGCCGATCGACGGCAGCAGCCCCGCGAGTGTCATGCCCATCAGCACGCGCAGCGCGGCAAGCTGCCACCAGTGCGTGACGAACGCCTGCGGCACCATCGCGAGCGCGGTCAGCAGCAGGCAGCCGACGATCACGTTCCAGCTGCCGATCCGGTCGGCCAGCGCGCCGAGCCGCGCGGCGGTCAGCATGCTGCCGAGCGCCGAACACGCCATCACGACGCCGGCGATGCGCGCGAGTCCGTCGCCGCCCACGCCGAGGCCGCCGATATAGACCGTGATGATCGGCTCGATCGACATGTTCGCGAGCAGCACCATCATCGCCGTCACCAGCAGCGCGGCGACCGCCGCGCGATTCGTGCGTTGCGCCGTGCCTGCGGCCGCGCCGGAGGTACGTGCTTTCGCGTCGGTGTCCGCGTGGAAGTCTTCTTTCACGAAGACGATCGTCAGCAGCGCGGCGACGGCGATCATCGCGCCACCGGCGAAAAACGTGCCGCGAATGCCGACCCAGCCCGGCAGCAGCCCGCCGACGAGCGGCCCGACGAGATTGCCCGCGAGCGCGCCGGTCGACAGGATGCCGAGCGCCCAGCCAGCCCGTTCGCGCGGCGCCTGCGTGCCGACCATCACGGTCGACGCCGACGCGTAGCCGCCGACGAGCCCCGCGATCAGTCGCAGCGCGACAAGTTCGAACACGTTGTGTGCGATGCCGATCAGCGACATCACGATGGCCATCCCGATCGCCGCGCGCACGAGCATCGGCTTGCGGCCGAAACGATCTGCGAGCCGGCCCCACAGCGGTGCGGTGACGGCCGTGCCGAGAAACGTCGCGCTGAACGCGACGCCCGACCACTGGATCACGGCCGACTGCGAGTCGACGCCGAGTTGTCGCACGTACAGCGGCAGGAACGGCAGCAGCATGCTCAGGCTGACGAGCGTCGTGAACGATCCGAATACACAGACGGCGAGATTGCGCCGCCAGTAGCGCGCGTTGCGTTCTGCATAGCTGGCGGCGGGCCGTTCGGCGAGCGTCGGCGTCGGCGTCGGCGTCGGCAAATGTGCGGTCGTGCTCATCGCGCCCTCACCGGGCCGGCACCGGCGGCACACGGCGTGCCGCGCCACGCGTTGAGCGCACGCGGCTGATCCAGAAGGGCTTGATGCATGTCGACCTCCATTCGCTGGACGGACACCACGCGCGTCCGTCGGTTGAAGAAAGTCTAGATTGAGTCGAATGTCGAGAGAATCCCCGTCATGCGAAAGCCATTCTTCCGCATTGCGGTTCAATCGCCGTCGGTGATGGCGGCCAGCCGTGCGAAATGCTCGCGCAGGCGCGGCGCCGCGAAATCGACGAACGCGCGCACCTTCGGGACCGACAGCCGTCCGTAAGGTGTGACGAGATGGATGGGTAGCGGCGCATGTTCGCTGTCGCTCAGCACGATCCGCAGCGCGCCGTCGCGCACCGGTTCGGCGACGTGATACGAAAACAGCCGCGTGACGCCGTGGCCGGCGACGGCCGACGCGACCGCGCCGCGGATCGTGTTGATGATGAAGCGCGGCGCGAACTGGACGACCTGCGGCAGCGCCGATGGCCCGGACGGCGGGAAGCTCCACGAGTCGAGGCCGAAGTGCGTCATCGAGATGATCCGGTGCCGCGCGAGATCGGCCGGCGTCTCGATCGCGGCATGCTTCGCGAGGTAATCGGGCGACGCCACGACGACGCGCCGCACCGTGCCGACCGGAATCGCGACGAGTGTGGAATCGGTCAGGTGCGCGATGCGCAGCGCGACGTCCATCCCTTCGTCGATCAGGCTGACGGGACGGTCGAGCAGCTGCAGGCGGATCGACACGGCCGGATGGCGCTCGATGAATTCGTCGAGCAGCGCACGCAGCACGTCCTCGCCCGCGGCGACCGGCGCGGTGATCGTCAACATGCCGCGCGGCGCCGAGCGCTCGTCGGCGACCAGCATGTCGGCTTCCTCGAGATCGGACAGGATGCGGCGGCACGCGGCCGCGTAGCGTTCGCCGGCTTCGCTCAGCCGAATCGTCCGGGTGGTCCGGTACAGCAGCGCGGTGCCCGTGTGCGCCTCGAGAAAGGCGATCGCGCGGCTGACCGCCGCCGGCGAGCGGCCGAGCCGGCGGCTCGCGCCCGCGAGGCTGCCCTCGTCCAGCGTGGCGACGAACACCTTCATCGCGTCGATTCGATCCATGGCGTGTGAATGGGGCGAGCGGTCGTGTGATTGGCGGCGGGCCAGCGAGCGTGCAGTCTACCGCACGCGGGTGCGGTGCCTTGCCGGGGGGATGCTGCGGTCGCGGTTTTGGCCCTACAATGCGCAGGCGAAGAAACCGCACGAACGGCCGTCACGGCGCCGCGTTCATCGAACGCGGCGCCGGACATTCAAGCGGTTGCGCTGAATAACGAACAACAACCTGAACAGCACTCATGAAAAGAAGAACATTTCTCGCGCTGCCCGCCGTGGCAGCGTCCGGCATGCTTGCCGGCTGCAGCGACTTCGGTCCCGTCACCAAGGAATGGATGAAGGATTCGAAATACGACGAAACGTTGTCGACCTTCCTGATTACCGCGGACGGCAAGCAGCTCGTCGTGCTGGGAACGAAGTACCACTACATCTTCGATTTGCCGCCGAGTCTCGCGACCGTGCTCAAGGCACCCTATCGTCCGAAGCTTCAGACGGCGTTCCTCGATTTCGAGGCGCGCGGCGAGCGGATCACCGGTCGTTATGCGATGCGACTCCCTTATGCGGATGCGCCGGACGGCTCTGAGACGAGCGCGCGCGCGCTCGCGGACGGTTTCAAGGAAGAGTCCGGTTACCTTGAGGAAGAAGGCACGATCAGCGGCAAGCGCTACCTGCCGAACGAGGTCACGCCGTCGTCGGTACCGCAGGCGTTCAATCGTCCGTACCAGGTCACGGTGACGGAGAAGCTGACGGCGGTCGGCCACGGCGCCAAGCTGGCGTTGTCGCCGATCACGATGGCGGCAGACGGCGCGCTCGGCCTGCTCGGTCTGGCGCTGTTCCCGATCGCGCTGACCGCATTCATCGTCATGGCGAGCTGAGATCGGCGCATCGCGGGCTGGTCGTGATGCGTCGACAACCTCTCGACAAACCGGAATCCAAGATGAAATCTCCTGCCCGAAAGCTGTTCCGGATCGGCTGCCTGGCCGGTTGCCTGGCCTTCACGCAACACGCCATCGCTGAAAGCGACTGGGACGCCGCGCGCCATGTCCGCACCGACTGGGTGTTCGCGTCGATGAAGGAAAGCGACGTGCGCCCGACGCTCGATCGCACGCTGAAGGACCAGGTGCGCTAGGCCGACCTGCCCGGCAATGCCCCCGATGCGGGCAACTTCCAGTGCACGAAGCTCGCGCTGCCGCCGCCGTCGGCCGAAGCACAGGCCGCATTCGACGCCGCGCCGTCGCCGCGTGGCCGCGACGCCGACAACGCCTATGCGAAGGCCGCATCGCTCGGTTCGTGGCGTGCGGCCGCGCGCCTGGTGAACAGTTCGCTTGAAGACGAGGATTGGGAAGGTGCGCAGCCGGTCATCGCGTGGCTGCTCGTTCATCACGTGCCGGCCGGATACAACAAGCTCGCGGACGTGCTGCAGACGATGTCCGGCTACGACGGCGAAACGCCCGGCGAGCGCATGCGCGGGATGATCGCGTCGTTGCGCTGGCGCGCGGCGCGCGAAGGCGATCCCGTTGCGCAGATGGAGATGGCCGATCTGTTCGAGAAGCTGGGCAAGGCGGATCTCGTCACCGCGCTGCGCGCGTGCGCGACGCAGCAGAATCCGGAATTGAAATGATGCGCGTCGCGCCGGTACGCCGCTCGTGAGATTCGGCGAACCGGCGCGAGCAACCGTGTTGTCGTTTCAGACTTCGTACCGCACCGCATGCGCTTCGGTCGGCAGCGGCAGATCCCAGCGCAGCAGCATTGCCTCGAGCGCGCGATTCGTCAGCGACGTGTCGCGTCGCGCGTTGCGGCGCAACAGTTCCGCGCGCGGCTGTTCGAGGTAGACGAGCGTCACGTCGGCGCCGTACGCATACAACAGGTCGAGCGTCTTCTTGCGCATCAGCGGCGACAGGTTCGTCGCGTTCCACACGAACGGCCGCCGGTCGCGCAGCAGCGCTTTCGCGGCATCGACCGCATGGTGCGCGACCGCGCCCTCGTTCTGGCCGTGACGCAGCCCGAGCGCATCGCGCGCATCGTCGAACGACACGACCGGCAGATCCGGATGATGTCGTGCGACCCACGTGTTCTTGCCCGACGCGGGCAGGCCCGACATCACGACGACCTGCGAGCCCGGTGTGCGAAACAGCGGATAGTCGGGATGTACGTCCGCGCCGCGGAAGTAGCTGAGCGCCGTGTGCGCGTCGGCGAACGCGCGGGGCTGGCCGTAACAGCCTTCTTCCCGCGCCAGTTCGCGCAAGAGTTCGATGTTGTCGAGCACGCGCTGGGTGTCGGCGCAGATACGCCCGCGGATGTCGGCTTCGGCGAGCAGGCACAGCAGCGGGATGCTGACCTGCCACGACAGCTCGCGCGCGATGAACTCGGGCGTGCCGCGGCGCGACCCGCTCATTGCAAAGAACGGCACCTGGTGCACGCCGATCATCCGGCAGATCGCCTCGCGCACCGCGAACGGAACGCCGGCATCCCAAAGCGCGATGCGCGCATCGATCGCCCCCTTGCGCGAGTGGCCGGGATGGCCGATCGCGCCGGTGACGGGATCGACGACCGTCGTGCTGTACTTGGCGATGTCGTGCAGCAGCGCGGCCAGGAACACGATTTCCTGGTCGGCGCGCGACGCGGCCCGATAGCCGGGCAGCGCCAGCAGCGTATCGATCACCATCATCGTATGCGTCCACACGTTGCCTTCGCCGTGATGCGCTGGCTCCTGCGGCGTCGTCTTCGCGTGTTCGAGCGCGGGAAACGCCGCGAGACACGCGCGATAGTCCGGCTGCTGGCCGGGCGCGGGCACGAGTGCCTGCAGATATGCGTATTTCATGATCAAGACTCCTGTCGAAACGGCGCACGGCCGTGTCGTCGTTATTCTTTTGCGGGTGCGACCGGGATCGATGCCCACGTTACCGTCGGGCGCGGCGCATACAGGTCGACATCCGGCGCGAGCAGGTTCGGGATGAACGGCTGCTCCGAGTGATGGCGCGCCGAATCGAGAATGGCCTGCACGAAATCGTGGCGCACCCACTTCAGGCGCGCGGTCGTCGCGTCGTCCGTCTCGACCTTCACGTAGAGCCCTTCGGAGCGTTCCGACTTGTCGCACTGCTGCCATGCGCGTGCGAGGTCGAGCCCCTGCCGTCGCACGGTGTCCTCGAATGCGCGGCGCCAGTCCGGCGTCTTCGCGAGCGACGGACCGAGCAGTGCCTTCAGGTCGGCCAGCCGCGCCGGCGCGATGCCTTCGTACAGCACGGGCACCGAGAGCACCGGCCCGTCGGCGAGCAACGCGCGGCGCGCGGGCGTCGACAGGAAGCGGCCGGTCGCGCGGTCGAACACGTCGAACTCGAAGAAGTGATGCGGCAGCGCGTCGTAGAACACGGCGTGCTTCTTGCTCATCGTCTCGCCGTACATCACGTAGCGATCGCCGAGGCGCTCGAGCAGCCAGCCGGCATGGGCCGCGGCCCAGGTCTTCACGAAACCGAACTGCCGTTCGCGGCCGCCGCCGGCCAGATAGTGGCCGCGCGACTGCAGCAGCAGTTCGCCCGCCGGGCTGAAACTGATGCCCGTGTTCGCGCCGTCGAGCTTTTCCTCGACGACGAGGTGTGCGCCCGCGAGGGTGCGATAGGGAACGTGGTCGTGACCTTCGTCGCCGTCCTGCAGGCGCGAGCCTTCGAGGTGCGGCGTGCGCGGATAGCGGGCGAGGTCGAGCGATTGCGCGTAGGCGCGAAAATCCAGCGTCATGGTCTTTCTCCGGAAACAGGGGAAAAAGCCGACGACGTGAACGAACGGATGGGCGTGCGTTGCGGTGTCAGTGCGAGTCCGGGCGCGGCCCTGCGATCATGGTTCCGGCGCCGTGAGGCAAACGGAAACGGGCAGGACGACACGCGGCCGGGACGGCAGTCGTCGGCGTATCAGGCGAAGGGACGATTGATTGCGGGCACTTGGATCACCGATTCGATGAGGGTTCAGGGATGAAGCAGGCGGATGCTACGAAACGGCTTTTGCGCTGTCAAGCGGGATCGGATACGCCCGTCGAGGCGGCATGCATCCGTTGAACGCCTGCCGCGGCGCGCCGCACACGCGATCGATGCGCAAATGATCCGGATTCCTATGTGTGCGTTTTTCGCAACATCGAACCGGAATTCGATCGGCAATGCCCCGCCGCCCGCTTGCTGCGTCCGTTGTGCGCATGCTAGAGTCGCCGCCATTCCGATCAACCCCTCACTCGCAAGGAGAAGAAAAACATGACGTCATACCAACGCTCCTCCCGTCGCGGGTCGTAGTTCGGGTTTTTCGCGTCCGTCCGTTTCATCGTTCACGCAACGCAGCACAATGCATCGCCGTCCTGGCGATGAGCCGGATCGTTTCGATCCGGTCGTGCCGCCCTCTTCCCGACTTCAGATGTCGAGCAGCGCATGCGTGCGCTGCCCGTGCCATGGCCCGCCGTTCTTCCTTTTCATCGAACGGAAACCTCCATGGGCAATTCCATGCAATACCTGGCCGAGCGCATCACGTTGTGCGCTTGCGCCACCACCTGGATCGAAGGTGAGGCGATCCGGCAGCTCGAGCACGCTGCCACGCTCCCCGGCATGCGGCGCGTCGCCGGCATGCCCGATCTTCACCCCGGACGCGGCTACCCGGTCGGCGCCGCGTTCTTTTCGACAGGCCGGCTGTATCCGGCGCTGATCGGCGGCGACATCGGCTGCGGGATGGCGTTGTGGCAAACCGCGCTCGACGCGCGGCGCGTTAGCGCGTCGAAGCTCGCGAACCGGCTCGGCTCGATCGATGCCACGCCCGATGCAAGCTGGCAACCGCTCATCGCGGCCGCCGGGTTCGCGGATCACGCGTTCGCCGCGTCGCTCGGCACGATCGGCAGCGGCAATCATTTCGCGGAAGCGCAGCGGATCGATGCGGTGTACGACGCCGACGCCGTCGAGGCGCTCGGTCTCGAGCGCGATCGCCTGCTGTTGCTCGTGCACAGCGGATCGCGCGGCTTCGGCCAGTCGATCCTCGAGCAGCACATGCGCGAGCACGGCTACAACGGTCTCGACGAGACGGATGCCGCGTGCACGGCTTACCTTGCACGTCACGATGCGGCGTTGCGCTACGCGGTCGCGAATCGCGACCTGATCGCGCGGCGCATGCTGGCGCGCTGGCGCAGCGACGGCCGGTGCGTGCTCGACGTGAACCACAACCTGGTGAGCCGCGCGCGCGTCGACGGCGAGCCGGGCTGGCTGCATCGCAAAGGCGCGACGCCCGCCGACGCGGGGCCCGTCGTCATTCCCGGGTCGCGCGGCGACTACAGCTACCTCGTCGCGCCGGTGCGGCCCGACGATGCGGCCAGCCTCGCGTCGCTCGCGCACGGCGCGGGCCGCAAGTGGGCACGCGGCGATTGCAAGGGCCGTCTCGAACGGCGCTTCACGCCATCGCAGCTCACGCGCACGCCGCTGGGCAGCCACGTCGTCTGCGAAGACCGCGAACTGCTGTACGAGGAAGCACCGCAGGCGTACAAGCCGATCGACAGCGTCGTCGACGCGCTCGAGGCGGCCGGCCTGCTGCGCAAGCTCGCGCGGCTCGCGCCGGTGCTGACCTACAAGACCTCCGGGGAGGACCGCCGATGCTGATGCAGATTTCGTCGGCGCACGGCCCGCTGGAGTGTCAGCTCGCCACGGCCAACGCGTTGCGGCGCCTGCAGGCGGAAGCCGAAACGCGGCGTGTCGTCGTGACGGTGCTCGATGCGCAGCCCGGCGAACGGCCCGGCACGCTGCGCTCGGCGCTGCTCGATCTCGACGGCGACGGCGCGCAGGCGCTTGCGGACCGGTGGACCGGCACGCTGCAATGGATTTGCGCGAGCCCGTACCGGCTGCGCCATCCGCGCAAGAACTGGTTCATCGGCGTCACGCGCTGTGCCGATGCGGCGCCACCGCCGGACGGCGACGTGCGGTTCGAAGCCATGCGCGCACGCGGCCCGGGCGGCCAGCACGTGAACAAGACGAGCTCGGCGATCCGCGCGACCCACGTGGCGACCGGCCTGTCGGTGCGGGTGGAAAGCGAGCGCAGCCAGCATGCGAACAAGCGTCTGGCGCTGCAGTTGCTGCAGGTGCGGCTGCAGCAGGAGGCCGACCGACACGCGTCGGACGCGCGCCGGCAACGGCGGCTGCAGCATTTTGCGCTGGAGCGCGGTAACCCGGTGCGCGTGTTCCATGGGGCGGCGTTCGTGCCGGCCGATTGAGTGCGGCAGCCCGGCCGTCGGCGGCTGTTACGCCGGCGGCCGGGCAATCGGGCTCATGGTTTTCCCGGCCAGCCGGCTGCGCGCTCGCACAACCGGATCCAGCGCACAACCACCCGCCACGCAGGCTGCACCGGCCTGCCGCGCGCATGCCGGCCGCCGCGCAGTCCCTACCCTTTCTGCACGGGAAAGGACGCTTGAGACATCCGCAATTATCACGTGCCCCGGATTTGCCCACCATGTGTCGGACGATCGGCGCAGCCCGCATGGCCGGCCCTTTCACGGGCCTCGCGGTGCCTGCCGTCGCGTCGTGCGACCGGCCGCATTGCGCGACGGCATATCGATAATCAGGAGACACGATGAACAGCCAATCCCTCGATCTGGGCGGCACCGCGGGCGAGCCCGCGTCCGCCCGGGCGCCGGCCGCTCCCGCCGGCGTCGGCGCCGATGCGGCGGCCCTCCCCGCCCGCCGCGTCACGCTCGGCGATTTCATGGACGACCTGCCGGTCGGTGCATTGCACCGGTTCGTCGTCTGGGTGATCGGCATCGGGCTGTTCTTCGACATGTACGAGATCTTCCTCGTCAGCACGATCGGTTCCGCGTTGCAGAACGAATACGGATTGAGCCGGCAGAGCGCCGATTTCAAGCTGCTGCTGGCATCGGCGTTCATCGGGATGTTCGTCGGCGCGATGTTTCTCGGCAGCCTCGCCGATCGTATCGGCCGGCGCAAGGCGTTCCTGTTGACGCTCGTGTGGTACAGCGCGTTTTCGCTGGTCGGCGCGTTTTCGGTGAGCGCCGACATGCTGGTCGCGTGCCGGTTCCTGACTGGCATCGGCGTCGGCGCGATCTATCCGGTCGCCGACAGCTTCCTGTCCGAAATCCTGCCGAAGGAAAAGCGCGGACGGCTCGCCGCGTGGGCCTATACGACTTCCTATGTCGCGGTGCCGCTCGTCGGTTTCCTCGCGCTGTGGCTGAACCCGCTGCATGTGGCCGGCGTGGCCGGCTGGCGCATCATCCTCGCGATCGGCAGCCTCGGCGCAGTCTATGTGCTCCTTGTCCAGCACCGGTTGCCGGAGAGCCCGCGCTGGTTGCTCGCGCAAGGCCGCACGGCCGACGCGCACGCGGCGCTGCGGCGCTTCGCGGAAGGCACCGGCGTGCGCGTGCCTGAGCAATTCGCGGAACCGGCCGAGCCGCAGCGGCCGCTCGGGCTCGGCGAGCGCATCGCGCTGCTGCGCCGCGAACCCTACGGCGCGCGCTATGTGATGCTCGCGATCTTTCACCTGTTGCAGGGCTTCGGTTACTACGGTTTCGGCACGCTGGCCGGCACGGTCGTGAAGAGCCGCGGTTTCGACGTGACGGACAGCACGCTGTTCATCGCGCTGTCGTTCGTCGGTTATCCGATCGGTTCGCTGCTGTCGATTCCGCTGCTCAACTGGATCGAACGCCGCACGCTCGTGATCGTGTCGATCCTGTCGATCGCGGTATTCGGGCTCTGCTTCGCGTATTCGGGCAATACCGTGCTGATCGTCGGCTTCGGGTTGCTGACGACCTGTGCGTCGAACGTGTTCAGCAACGCGTATCACGTGTACCAGGCCGAGATCTTTCCGGCGCGTGTACGCTCGACGGCGATCGGCAGTACGTACGCGCTGTCGCGCATCGTCAGCGGCGCGCTGCCGTTCGTATTGCTGCCGGTGCTCGTCAGCCACGGCGCGGGCGCGATGTTCGGCGTGATCTCGATCGCACTCGGCATCGTCGCGGTCACGCTGCGCGTGCTCGGGCCGCTGACCACGCGGCGCAGCCAGGATGAGATCAATCCGGTTTGAGCGTGTGCCAACCGATGGCGGGCGCAGTCCGACGCGAGATGCGTGTCGATCGATGGCTGCGCCCTTCAGTCCGGGCCTGCGCGGCAAGGATCCGTTGACGACATTCCCGCTTGAGAAACGACGACCGTGAATTCGATCCCCGATTCAAAATTCAATGTCATGGTGGAGAACCGCGGATCGTCATCGAGGTAGTGCTTGTACGGTCGAACGGCGTCCTCGGCCGTGTACATGTTGTCGGCCAGGACGATCGATCCCGGGCGCAGCAGGCGCTCGATCCCCTTGAACAACTTCAGATAGGCGTCGGCCCATACGTCGATGAAGACCATGTCGAAGCGACCGTCCAGTTCAGCAACGGTCTCGAATACATCGCCCTCGCGCAGGTCGACATGGGCGTCCAGGCCCGCCGCCCTGACGTGATCGCGCAATCGTGCGCACTTGAGCGCATCGCGTTCGGTCGCGACGACCACGCCACGGCCCAACGTGCGCAGCGCCTCGGCGAAATACAGCGTGGACACGCCGCACGAACTGCCGAGCTCGAGGATTCTGGCCGGCCGTTGCGAGAGCACCATGTTGCGCAAGAATCCTCCCGTTTCCGGCGACACGGCCAACGATAACGAACTGCCTTGCGACGACTCGAAGTCGTCGGTGGACAGCCCGAGCGTTTCGAGAAACCGCCCCCGCAGACGGGGGGCGATCGCGTCGTATTCGTCGGCTAACGACAGGAAATCCTCGTTCGATCCCTGGAACTGCGCGCGGGCGCGGGCGATGATTTCGGTCCGGCTCTCTTCGTGGAGCCGTCGCAGAAGACCGAGGGTGGGTGAAGCCATGTGCGTTCCTGGACGAGATTGATCACGTCGACGCGGTATCCGGCGACTGCGCGTCCCGTCAGGGTTGCTGCGCAGTCGCTCGATCGCGGCGATACACGGGGTTGCTAAACCGTTCGGGCGAGCGTGATGGCGTGCTCGGGGCACGCCGTCACACACAGTCCGCATGACCGGCACGCATCCGCGTTCGGCGTGTAGGCGACTTTCATGCCATGCACGCGCAGCTTCAAGCGATGCATCAGATCAAGGCCGACGTAATCGGCGTTGTCGATGCGACGGATCTCGAACACGTTCTCAGGGCACACCTCGACGCAATCCCCTTTGCCTTCGCAACGCTTCAGATCGACGACCGGCGCGATCACGCCCGGTTTCTGTTTGCAGTCGCCCGTTGATGTTTCGCGCACGTTCACTCTCCCGTGGGCCGGTTGCTGCCGGCTTGCCACGCGGTCCGGAAATGCTCGCGTTCCTCGGGTGTCATGGATTCCCACTTGCGCCAGTGGCGCCGGCCGCGCCAGCCGTGGTGTCCGCGGAATCCGCCGAACAGGATGCGGCTCAACACGAGCAGGCCCAGCGCATGGGCGAAGTCGATCGTCCGGGCGCCGACGAACAGCGCCGGAATCACCCAGTTCCATAACATCATGACGACCCATCCGAGCACGCCTATGGCGATCACGACGAACAGCGCCTTGCCCGCACATCTGATTCGAAATTTCATCTGTCGACTCCTCTAGGTATTGTCCAATTCGTCATAAATGAGCTGCAGCCGGGCACGCAGATGCAAGACCGCATAGCGTTTGCGAGCGAGCAGCGTATTGAGCGCGACACCGCTTTGCGCGGCCATCTCCTTGAAGGACTGGCCGTCCAGTTCGTGCGCGACGAATACCTCGCGCTGATTCGCCGGCAACTCGTCGAGCGCATCCTGCAACGCCTTGAGCAAGAGCGTGCGAGCGTAGAGCGCTTCGGGGCCGGCATCGTGTGCCGGTAGCGCAAGGTCCAGGCGATACTCGCTGTTCGCTTCGTCGTCGGCGTCGAACAGGTCCGTCAGCGGCTGCTCCTTCTTCTTGCGAAAGCGGTCGACGATACGGTTGCGCGCGGCACGGAACAGCCACGCGCTCACCTGTTCAATGGGCGCGGGAAGCCGGTAAGCCTGAACGAATTCGTGAAACACATCCTGCAGAATGTCCTCGGCATCGTCCGGATCGCGTATCCGACGCCGGATAAAGCTCACGAGTCTCGTTCGCTCACGCGTCACTATCGCGGTGATGTCGCGGTCTGGGTCGGTCATCGTGCGTGAAGTGGGTGGCGATTCCATGTGCCTGAAGACGTTTCAGGCGCGCGAATATTGTGTCGAGTGCGAAAAATGACTGCCGAACGCGTCGGCTTCACGGGGACGCCGCCAAGCCAGGGGAATACTTGTTTGTCCGGCCCGGAGGTCATCGCCGACACAGCCGGGAACGGTGTAAAGATAGTGCAAGGAACGAATCCGCGACGACAACGCGGAAAATACGCTTCGCGGCAGCGAAACGTGCGGGCGGCACGCGCGTGCCCCGGCATCGGTCTTCCCGGGGAGAGATGGGCAAGCGCGTGCCGTGCTCGCGATTGTCGGCTGCAATCGAACCGTACCCCGCGACAGTCGTTCGCGGTCGTCTGCCGGTCGGTCTGGCGCGGATGTGTCGAATCGGCTTCCTGCGGCGGTGGGCTGAACGCGCACCGATGATCGCACTTCCTCGAAGCCGCACCGCGCCAACTTCTACCGCTTGCGGGCTGGCCTCAACGCGCCGACATGAAATCGAACAGCTTCGCGATATCGGTCGACAGCACGGTGCCGGCCTTCACGCCGACCCACAGCGTGCGCGTCGCCCATGCATCGTCGAGCTTCACGACCCCGAGCCGCGCCGCGCGCTCGCCGGTCACGGCATCGCGCGGCAGGATGCCGATGCCGAGCCCCGCCTCGATCATCCGGCTCACGCCGTCGAAATTCGATACCTGGATCCGCAGCTTCAGCGAACGCTCGACCGCAAACGCGGCGTCGGTCATGCGCGCGAGCAGCGAACTGCCGTCGCTGAGCCCCACGTAGTCCTCGTCGAGCGTGTCCGCGAAGCGGATGCTGTCGCGCGTGGCGAATCGATGCGTGCGCGGCACGAGCAGCACGAGTTCGTCGCGCCGATACAGCCGCCGTTCGATGCCGGGCGCCGGCACGTTGTCGGCGAACACGCCGAGATCGGCCTTGCCGGACGCGAGCGCATCGACGATCTCGTGGCTCAGCCGTTCCTCGAGACTCACCTTGATGCCCGGATTGACGGTGAGGAACGCGGCGAGATCGGCGGGCAGGAACTGGACGATCGCGGACGTGTTGGTCCATACGTGGACATGGCCGCGCACGCCGGCGACGTAGTCGCTCATCTCGTGCGCCATCCGGTTGACCTGCTCGATCACCTTCGCCGCGTGGTCGAGCAGTGCGCGGCCCGCGGGCGTCAGCTCGACGCCGCGTGCATGCCGCACGAACAGCGCGCTGCCTGTCACGCTTTCAAGCTCGGCGATGCGCTTGCTGACCGCGGACAGCGTGAGCTGGCCGTGTTCGGCGGCCTTCGTCAGGCTGCCGTGCTCGGCGACGAGCGCGAACACGCGCAGCGACTGCAGATCGAAATGAAGCGGGTTCACCATGTCGTGGGTCCTGGGAAGGCCGTTCGGCGCAAGCAAATCGTCGCGGCGGCCTGACGCCGATCATACGCCCGGCCATGTGCGCGCGATATGGCGCGGCTAGCGCGGCGCGATTGCCTGCAACACGGCGAGCATTTCGCCGTGCGGGTTCGCGAGATCGTCGAGCACGTCGAAGTGCTTCATGCCCGGCAGCCGCACGTGCGCGATCGGTTCGCCGGCTGCGTCGCATGCCGCCGCATAGTCATGCGCTTGCCGAATCAGTTCGGGCAGTTCGGCGTCGCCGACCGCGACGACGGTCGGCACGCCCGGCCCGATATGGCGCAGTGGGCTGCAGGTATCGATTTCGTGCGCGGTGAGCTGCAGCTTGTCGTTCAGGCAGCACAGCGAGATCGGTTCGAGATCGACGAGCGGGCTGATCGCAAGCGCCGATACGACGGCCGGATGCGCGCGATGCATGGCCGTCAGGTGGCCGCCTGCCGAGTGGCCGCTCAGGTGGATCGGCCGCCGCGCGGTGCCCAGGCCGTCGGGATCGGCGGCGAGGTAGTCGAGCAACGCGCCGATCTCGGCGACGATATCGGCCATCGACGCGGCCGGTGCCAGCGTGTATTCGGCGAGCACGACGTCGAAACCATGCGCGAGCGGCCCGCTCGCCGCGTACGCGAAATCCTCTTTCGCGCAGTGCTGCCAGTAGCCGCCGTGAATGAACACGAACAGCGGCGCGCCCGGTTGCCCGCACGACAGCCAGTCGAAGCGCTGCGCGGGGCGCGTGCCGTAACGCAGGTCGCGGCGGCCCAGCGTCGCGTCGTAGAGTGCCGCGCTGCGCGCCTGGCACGATGCGAGCACGGCCGGGAAATCGGGAATGGCCTTCGTGTTCAGGTAGGCGGCGTCGAGCGCCGCGCGGTCCATGCCGCGATAGAGGATCGTCATTCGGGGAGCACCTGGGTCGGGTTGCGGATGCGCGGGGCAGGTTCGCCCTCCCCGCTGCGAAGGCGGCGGCAGTGCCGACGCCGTTGCGTCATTATCCGCAGCGTGGCCGGGGCCGGCTATCCGGAATCGGCGGGCGCGGTGCTGATCTGTCCGCTTTCGGCGAAGGACTGCGGCCCCGGACGGAGCGATACGCCGACGCGGCGCGGCCGGCGACGCGAACGGTCCGCCGCCGCCAGTCAGATCAACTCGGAGATCTCGATCAGGTTCAGGTCGGGATCGCGCACGTACACCGAGCGGATTTTCTGCGTCGCGCCGGTGCGCTCGACCGGCCCTTCGACGATCGGCCAATCGACGCGCTTCAGGTGCGCGATCACGTCGTCGAGCGGCACCGATGCGATAAAACACAGGTCGAGCGCACCGGGCACCGGCACATGCGCTTTCGGTTCGAACTCCGCGCCGCGTACGTGCAGGTTGATCTTCTGGTTGCCGAAGCGAAACGCGAGCCGGCCGGCACCGAAGGTTTCGAGCTGCATCTGCAGCACCTCGGTATAGAAATGCCGGGTCCGCTCGGGATCGACGCAGGTCAGCACGAGATGGTCGAGGTGGTCAATCAGCGCCATGGGGTTCGCTCCTGTTCACGAGAAAGCGCGTTGCGCGGGCATGTCGCCGGCGTCGGCGCGCGGTGGCGGATGAAGATCCGAGCGGCGCCCGGCCTTCAGGATCTGGCTCGGCACGTCATGCCCGATCAGCGCGGGCAGCCGTGCCGATGCGGCGAGCACGGCCGCGAGATCGATGCCCGTATCGTAGCCGTCGAGGTCGAGCATGTGCACGAGTTCCTCGGTGCAGGCGTTGCCGGTCGCGCCCGGTGCGTACGGGCAGCCGCCGAGCCCGCCGAGCGACGCATCGAAGCGGTCGATGCCGGCATCGAGCGCCGCGAGCGTGTTCGCGAGCGCCATCCCGCGCGTATTGTGAAAATGCAGCGCGAGCTGCAACGTGCCGAAGCGCTCGCGCGCGTGCTCGGCCAATGCGCGCACCTGCGACGGAAACGCCATGCCCGTCGTGTCGCACAGCGTGAAGCCGTGCACGCCGAGATCCGCGAAGCGCTGCATCCACGCGAGCACCGTTTCGGCCGGGACGTCGCCTTCCATCGGGCAGCCCATCGCGGTCGACAGCGACACGTTGATCGCGGTACCCGTGCCGCGCACCGCGTCGATCACGTCGCGCAGTTGCGCGAACGATTGCTCGCGCGTCATCCGCAGGTTCGCGCGGTTGTGGCTTTCGCTCATCGACATCACGAGGTTCACTTCGTCGACGCCGCACGACAGCGCGCGCTCGGCGCCGCGCACGTTCGGCACGAGTACCGTATAGACGATGCCCGGCGCGCGCACGATGCCGTGCATCACGGCCTCCGCGTCGCGCAGTGCGGGGATCGCCTTCGGCGACGTGAACGACGTGACCTCGATCTTCGCGTAGCCGCATGCGCTCAGCGCATCGACGAGCGCGATCTTGTCGTCGGTGTCGACGAATGCCGCTTCGTTCTGGAAACCGTCGCGTGTCGCGACTTCCTGGATGTAGAGCCGTTTGCGTTGCGTGCTCATGTCGTCGTCTCCCGTATTCCGTTCAGATCACGCCGCGCGTGCGCCAGTCGCCGCGCGTCGCGGCATCGATGCCGATCGATTCGAGCACCGCATCGGTATCCGCGCCGAGCGCGGGCGCCGCGCGCTCGATGCGCCCGGGCGTCGCGCCGAGTTTCGGCACGATGCCCGGCACCAGCACGGGTGTGCCGTCGGGCAGCGCGGCGTCGACGATCATGTCGCGTGCGCGGTAATGCGGGTCGGCCGCGATGTCCGCGACGTCGTAGATGCGCCCGGACGGAATGCGCGCTTCGTTCAGCGCGGCCAGCACGTCGTCGAGATCGTGGCGCGCGCTCCACGCGCCGATCGCCGCGTCGATGCGCTCGACCTGTGCGACACGCCCGTCGTTGTGCGCGAGCGCGGGATCGTTGCCCAGATCGGGCCGGCCGATCAGCTCCATCAGGCGCCGGAAGATGCTGTCGCCGTTACCGGCGATCAGCGCGTACTTGCCGTCGCGGCAGCGATACGCGTTGGTCGGCGCGATGCCGGGCAGGCTGCTGCCGGCCGGCTCGCGCACCGCGCCGAATGCCGAGTATTCGGGCAGCAGGCTTTCCATCATGTTGAACACCGATTCGTACAGCGCGACGTCGACGACCTGCCCCTTGCCGCCCTGCTGCTCGCGATGCCGCAGCGCGAGCAGCACGCCGATCACGCCGTGCAGCGCCGACAGCGAATCGCCGAGCGAGATGCCGACGCGCACCGGCGTGCGGCCGGGTTCGCCGGTCAGGTGCCGCAGGCCGCCCATCGCCTCGGCGATCACGCCGAAACCGGGGCGGTCGCGGTACGGGCCGGTCTGTCCGAAACCGGACACGCGCAGCATCACGAGCCCCGGGTTGATCGCGGACAGCGCGTCCCAGCCGAGCCCCCAGCCTTCGAGCGTGCCGGGCCGGAAGTTCTCGATCAGCACGTCGGTCTCGGCGACCAGACGGCGCACGACGTCCTGTCCTTCGGGTGTACGCAGGTCGAGCGTGAGCGAGGTCTTGTTGCGCGACTGCGCGGCCCACCAGACCGATGTGCCGTCGTGCAGCAGCCGCCATTTGCGCAGCGGGTCGCCGAGGCCGGGCGGCTCGACCTTGATCACGTCCGCGCCGAATTCGGCGAGCATCCGGCCCGCGAACGGCCCGGCGATCAGTTGGCCGAGTTCCAGCACGCGGATGCCGTCCAGGGGTCGCGTCATGACTGTCTCCGATGAAAGCGTGTTGTCGATGACGGCGATCATGACGGCGTTCGCGCACGGCGAAAATCGATCGATGCTCAACCAGCCTTTCCGAAACGGAAAGGCGCTGGCCGGTGCGATTGCCGCAGCCGTTCTCGTGCGGGTGCGTCAGCCTTTCCATCCGGGAAAGCGCGCTCGCGCAACGGTCAAACGACGGCGCGCAAACCGGCGGCAGAATCGAACCCGTTCCGCGCCCGCCGGGCGCCTGTCAGCGAGACCCGCCATGTTTTCTGTTTCCTCTCCCGCGAAGATCGTGTTTCTCGACCGCGCGACGCTGTCGCCGCAGACCGTACTGAAGCCGTTCCCGTTTCCGCACGAACTGCATGCGTTCGAACGGACGGCCGCGCATGAAGTCGCGGCGCGCATAACCGATGCCGACATCGTCGTGACCAACAAGGTGCGGCTCGATGCGGCGGCACTCGCCGGCGCACGGCGCGTGCGCATGATCGCGATCGCCGCGACGGGGACCGACATCGTCGATCTCGACGCGTGCGCGTCGCGCGGAATCGTCGTGAGCAACATACGCGGGTATGCGGTCCGCACGGTGCCCGAGCATACGTTCGCGCTGATCTTCGCGCTGCGCCGCAGCGTCGTCGCTTATCGCGATGCGGTGCGCGCGGGGCGCTGGCTCGACAGCGGGCAGTTCTGCTTCTTCGACCATCCGATCCGCGACCTGGCCGAGTCGACACTCGGGATCGTCGGCGACGGCGTGCTCGGGCGCGCGGTGGCCGGCATCGCGCGTGCGCTCGACATGCGCGTGCTGTTCGCGGCGCACGGCGATGCCGACGGCGCCGACTACGCGCCGCTCGACACGCTGCTGCGCGACAGCGACGTGATCACGCTGCACTGCCCGCTCACGCCCGCGACGCGGCACCTGATCGACGCGGCCGCATTCGCGCGGATGACGCGCCGGCCGCTGCTGATCAATACCGCGCGCGGCGGGCTGGTGAACGAAAGCGCGCTGGTCGATGCGCTGCAGTCGGGACAGATCGCGGGGGCGGGGTTCGACGTGGTCACGCAGGAGCCGCTGCCGGCCCTGCATCCGTTTCACGCGATCCTGTCGCATCCGGCGTTCATCCTGACGCCGCACGTCGCATGGGCGAGCGAGGAAGCCATGCAGGCGCTCGCCGATCAGCTCGTCGACAACATCGCCGCGTTTGTGGCGGGCGAACCGCGGCATGTGGTGTGACTCGTGTGATGCACGCCGCTGAGCGAGATCGTTTCAACCGCGCAAACAGAAAAGCCCCGCTCGATTGCTCGAAGCGGGGCTTTCTGAATGAGGGGCTGCTTACGCCAGCGACTCGGCACGTGCCGGGTTCGTGCATCCGCGCTGTCTTGCGGCCGGTTTCCGAATGCCTAGTGGGTTCTACTCTGAGGAATTCAGACCGACGGGGATGCAGGGCGACCCGGAAAAGCGGCTTAGTAAGCAGACATCTCGACGCAAGGATCGACCTTGGACGGCGAGCAGATGACCGAATACTTGGCGCTCTCGCGCATCAGCGCTTCGCCTTCGTGCAGTGCGATCTTGATCTCGGGGTGACGCTCGTACGCGAGGAATGCCGAGCACACGACCGCGGACATCACGATCAGGGAAAACACAAATTTTTCAAGGGTTTGGAAACGTTCAGGCATGGTTTGACCTTTCTCTTAGCCTGTGATTATACCCTGAGATAAGGGTTTTCCCTATAACCCGGCCCGCATACCGAGGATGCCTTCGAGCAATGGCGGGCCCAGTGCTTGCGCCCTTTTTTAGTTGATCCGTGCTTGAGCGCCGGTCGCGGGCGCCGAACGACACCTGCCCGTGCGCGGGTGGTGCTCGCACGGGCAATCGTCATCGATGGATTGCTGTCAGCGGAGCGCATGGAAAGGCGCGGCTTTCATGAACGAGAAACCGTGCGCGGCAGGAAGGAAGTGAACAGCCCGCCGCCGGCGCATCACTGCGGCGCCGACGCGCCGCTTGCCGCGTCGCCGTGCCACGCCTTGCCGATCTGGTCGATCAGCGATTTCGCGGTGCCGGTCGCGAGCGCCGCGTCGACGCCCGACGTCTGCCAAGAGCCGTCGGCGGCCTTCACGAAGGTCAGGTTCGCACGCGACGGCGAGTAGTCGGCATTGCGCCACGTGACCACGACGTCGCACGAGTACGTGCGGTCACCGAGCTTCTTGCAGTCGCCGTCGGGCTTCGCCGACACGACATCGGCCGATACCGGCAGCGGCTGGCCGAACAGCGCGTTCAGGCCGCCGTGGTTTTCCGCTTCGAGCGCGCGGCGCACCGCGGCGTCGACGTCGCTCGATCCGGGGCCGTCGTGGAGCAGGTTGCAGGCGGCCAGCAGGGTCGATGCACAGCCGAGTGTCAGCAGCGTTTGAAACTTCATGGATATCCGTCAATCGAGTGAGCGTCGGGTGGCGCGCGGCGACATGCACGAACGCAGCCGCCAGGCCGGTACGCCGCGTAGTCTGCAACGTCCGCGCGTCGTTCGCGGTATCCATTTGTAACCAATTGCACGGACGCGCAGCGGCACGGCGCACCCTCTTCTCTTCTACTGCCGCTCGTGCTTCACGCGGCTGACGAGCTGCGTCGGGCTGACGAACTGCAGCGCGATCACGACCCACACGAGCGTGATGGCCATGTAGATCATCGCCATCGCGTCGATCGACTGCGGCGCGCGCACGCCGGTCGAGAACACCGCGTAATACAGCGCGACGACGAGCGTCTGCGTGCTGGGGCCCGCAGTGAAGAACGTCAGTTCGAACATCCCGATTGTCCGAACCAGCACGAGCAACCCGGCCGCGAGCATGCCGGGCACGAGCAGCGGCAGCAGCACATGGCGGAAATAGCGCCACGTGTTCGCGCCGAAGACCCGCGCGGCGGCTTCGAGATTCGGATCGATCTGCTCGATGAACGGCGTCATCACGAGGATCACGAACGGCAGCGCCGGCACGAGGTTCGCGAGGATCACGCCCGGCAGCGTACCGGCGAGCCCGACCTTGTACATCACGGTCGCCATTGGAATCCCGTACGTGACGGGCGGCACCATCAGCGGCAGCAGGAACACCAGCAGCGCGAAGCGCTTGCCGCGAAACTGCACGCGAGCCAGTGCATACGCGGCCGGCACGCCGAGCGCGATCGACAGCAGCACGACCGCGCCGACGACCTCGACGGTCACCCACAGCACGCTCGCGAGCTGGAAATCCTCCCACGCCTTCGCATACCAGCGCAGCGTGAAGCCTTGCGGCAGCGGCGTGCCGAACCAGCGGGTCGCGACCGAGTTCACCGCGACAGTCGCGATCAGCAGCATCACGTTCAACAGGAAGAACGCCATCAGCCCCCAGACGAGCGCCTTCCACGCGCGACCGGCGAGATTGCTTCTCATCTTTTGCGGTTTCCTCTCGTCGACGGGCCGTGCATCGGGCGCGTCCTGTTTCGGCGGCCAGGCTCGCGCGGCATGATTGTCGATCGCCATCAGCCCTTGCCTCCCGTCACCGCGCCCGTATAGAAGAAGCGACGCGCGCCGAGCATCGATGCGACCACCAGCAACTGCACGAAGCCCATCACGATCGCGATCGCCGACGCGAGCGAATAGTCGTAGCTCTCGAACGCGGCCTCGGCCGCCGCGATCGAGATCACGCGCGTCGGCCCGGCCGGCGCGCCGAGCAGTACGGCCGACGGGAACACCGAGAACGCCTGCACGAACGACAGGCACGCGGCCATCGTGAGCCCCGGCACGAGCAGCGGCAGGTAGATCTGCCGGAACTGCTGCCACGGGTTCGCGCCGAGCGTCGCCGCCGCGCGCGCGAGCGTCGGGTCGATGCCGCTGATGTACGACAGCATCAGCAGGAACGCGAATGGAAAGCCCGATACGATCAGCGACAGCAGCACGCCCCAGTAGTTGTGCGTGAGGCGAACTTCATCGGTGTACAGGTGCAGCCCCTGCAGCGCCTGCGGGAACCAGCCGTTCGGCCCGAAGTACGTGAGCATCCCGTCGGCGACGAGCACCGTGCCGAGCGTGACGGGAATCACGAGCAGCGTCGTGACGAACTTCTGGTACGGCGAATTGCGGCGCAGCGCGAACGCGACGGGCACCGACACGCCGACGTTGATCAGCGTGGCCGGCACCGCGAGCTTCAGCGTGACGAGCACGGTCGGCCACATCGCGGTATCGGTGAAGAACTGCACGTAGTTCGCGAGCGCGCCGCCGCCGTTCATCGGCTGGAACGACAGCACGAGGCCGTACGCGAACGGGTAGATGAACAGCGCGGCGATGAACGCGAGCGCGGGCGTGACGAGCCAGGCCTTAGTGTCGCGCGGCGTGCCGGTCGCGAGCGCGCTCATGCGGCCTCCCGGCATGACGGCGCTGAGGACGGGCCGCTCATGTCGGCTCTCCCGGATAGACGAGCGTGCGCGACGGCGCGACGCGCAGCCGCAGCCGCTCGCCTTCCGCGAATTCGCCGGCCACGCGCGCCCAGATCGGGCCGAACGGCGTGACCGCGCGGATCAGCGAATCGCGGCCGCCGTACTCGACCGTTTCGACCGTCGCGTCGAACGTGTTGTCGCCGGCGTCGTCCGCGCGCTCGATGTCGTCGGGGCGCAGCGCGACCACGACGTCCTTCGCGTCGAAGCCGGCCATCGGCACGCCCGCGATGCGCACGCCGCCGGCCGTGACGTTCACGTAGTCGCCGGCCATCCCTTCGAGCGTGAACGGCAACACGTTGCGATAGCCCATGAAGCGCGCGACATGCAGGTTGTGCGGACGCGTGTAGACGTCCTTCGGCGACGCAACCTGCTGCACGACACCCTCTTTCATCACGACGATGCGATCGGCCATCGACAGCGCCTCGTCCTGGTCGTGCGTCACGTAGATCGTCGCGCGTTCGAGCTGCGTGTGGATGCGGCGGATCTCCGCGCGCATCTCGATGCGCAGCTTCGTGTCGAGGTTCGACAGCGGCTCGTCCATCAGCACGAGCGGTGGCTCGATGACGATCGCGCGCGCGATCGCGACGCGCTGCTGCTGCCCACCCGACAACTGCCCGGGCAGCTTGCCCTCGTGGCCGACGAGCTGCACGAGTTCGAGCGCCTGCTGCGCGCGCCGCCGCGTTTCCTGCTTCGGCACGCCGCGCATCTTCAGGCCGAAACCGACGTTGTCGAGCACCGACATGTGCGGAAACAGCGCGTAGTTCTGGAACACCATCCCGAAGCCGCGGCGCTCGGGCGGCAGCACGTCGATGCGCGTGTCGTCGAGCCAGATGCCGCCGCTCGTGAGCGGCTGCAGCCCCGCGATGCAGTTGAGCGCGGTCGACTTGCCGCAGCCCGACGGGCCGAGCAGCGCGATGAACTCGCCGCGCCGGATCTCGAGGTCGAGCCCGTTCAGCGCGGCGACCGGCGCGCCTTGTGCGTTGGTGAAACTGCGGCACACGTCGTCGAGACGCAACCGTTCGAAACTGTGCTTCATTGCGCGAACTCCATGGACGCGGGCGCCGCGGCGCCCGCCGGTTCATGCGTCACTTCGACTTCTGCGAACCGATCTCGCGATCCCACTTCTGGAACGCGGCGACCATCGCCTGCGCGTTGAGCGGCTGCACGTGCGGGCGATCCGCGAGCAGCTTCGCGTACTCGGGGCGGCCGAACTTGCGGATCACTTCCTGGCTGTGCGCGGGCGCCATCTCGAGCGTCACGCCCTTCACCGCCGGGCCCGGATAGAAGTAGCCGTCGTCGTAGGTCATCGCCTGCTGCGCCGGTTCGAGCAGGAAGTTCATCAGCTTGAACAGCACGTCGAGCTTTTCCTTCGGCACGCCCTTCGGGATCACCATGTAGTGCGCGTCGTTGACCCACGTCATGTTGTCGAACGCCTGGATCCGGAACTCGGCCGGCACGATGCCGAGCGCGCGCGGGTTGAGGTCCCAGCCGGTGACGGTCACGGTCATGTCGCGCGTGCCCTCGCCGAGTTCCTTCATCACCGCCGACGTGCCGCCCGGGTAGTACGGGATGCAGTCGTTCAATGCCTTGAGGAACGCCCAGGTCTTGTCCCAGCCGTTGATCGGGTCCTGCGGATTCTTGTCGCCGAGCACGTACGGCAGCCCCATCAGGAACGTGCGGCCGGGGCCCGAATTCGCCGGGCGCGCATAGATCAGCTTGTTCGGGTGCGCCTTGCACCACGCGAGCAGCTGGTCGGGCGTCTTCGGCGGGTTGCTGACCTTCGCCGGGTTGTATTCGAGCAGCGGGCCGGCCGGCATGTAGGTGACTTCGAGGCCGAAGCCCTGTGCGAGATCCTGCATCTTGCGCGGGCCGGGTGCGTACTTGTCGAGCACGCCGGGGAACGCGGCCGCGTCGTCGGGCAGGAGTTTCTGCCACAGGTTCTGTTCGATGCCGGCGGCCAGCGCATCGGTGCCCGTCAGCACGAGGTCGATGTCGGAACGCCCGGCCGCCTGCATCGCCTTGATCTTGCCCGGCAGCTGCGGTGCGGGCGCATTCGTGAACGTGACGGTCGACACGAGGTTCGGGTTCTTGTCCTTGAATGCCTCGATGGCCTTCTGCGTGAGCTGCAGGTTGCCCGCGACGTCGACGATGTTCAGCGACACGGGTGCGGCAACGGCTGCCGTGGCCGACAGCGTAACGCCCAGCGCGAGTGCGATTCGGCGAACCCGGCGCGCGATCGTGGTTGTGTTCATGTCTCCTCACTTCGGTCGGTGGATGGGACCTTTCTTTCAGGAAATCATGACGGCGTTATACGATGTCGGTCAACAAAAAACCATGACGCGCGGGGCGGGACTTTCCCTGACAAAAACCTTCCGGTTGTTGACGATTTGCGTGCTGACCGATTTTGTGGAACGTCGCGGCATCGATGGCACGGTGTGTTAGGACGTCGTATCTCGGCGGGCGACGAAAAGGAAGCGGCTCAGTGCGACATGGCGGGCGGACGATGATCGGGGAAGCGCGCCGGAACCCGATCGGTCCCGGCGCATGGCGGAGGGAGGTTCAGGACGCGCCGAGCACTGCCACTTCGCCGATCAGCCGCTCCGCGTCATGCCACTCGCCATACCCCGACGCCGGGTTCAGATGCCCGACCTCGCCGAGATCGACGAGTTTGCTGCCCCACCCCGCTGCCAGCGCCTCGACGCGCTCGAAGCGCGCGAGCGGATCGTTGCGGCTCGCGGCGACGATGCTCGGGAACGGGAGGCGCGCGGTCGGCACCGGCGTCCAGCCGTGCGCGTCGATCGCGTCGGGTGCCGGATAACCGGCGGGCATCGGCATATCGAGATCGGCCGGCGCCGCGAGCAACGCGCCATGGATCGCGCGCGTGGCCTGCCGCGCCCAGTGCACGGCGATCATCACACCGGCGCTGTGCGCGACGAGGATCACCGGGCCGTCGATTGCGGCCAGCGCCGCGTCGAGTGCCGCGACGCGAGCGGCACGACTCAGTTTGTCGGCTTCGAGTGGTGCGACGGAACGCGCGTTCGGCAAGCGCCGTTCGAGATGCGTCTGCCAGTGGTCTTCGACGTGATCGCGCAAGCCGGGCACGATCAGGATGGTGGGCGCGGTCGCCAGGGTCATGTTGCCTCCGGGAGGGTTCAGGAAAGTTGGGATGCGCGCCGTTCGCGTTCGACGCGCGCGAGATCGGCCGCGTAACTCGCGCGTCCGATCGCGAACAGCACGGCGGCCGCGAGCGGCACGACGGGAATCCATTGCAGTGCGCCGACGAGCCCGGCGCGATCGGCGACCCACCCCGTCAGCAGCGGGCCCGGCGCCATGCCGAGCAGGTTGTTCGCGAGCGTGAGCGTCGCAAACGCCGACGCGTGGATCGCGGCCGGCGTCAGGTTCGCGACCATCGCGCCCGACGCGCCGGATGCGCCCGCGCCGACCAGCATGCCCGCGCAGATCAGCGCAAGCTGCAACGGCCCGGGCGGCAGCCGGAACGCGACGGCGAGGCAGGCGCCGGTGATCAGGCAATAGGCAATCGCGGTCAGCCATTTGCGCGAACCGTCGGCGCGGCCGACGCGATCGGTGACGATGCCGCAGCCGACCATCCCGACGCCCGCGAGCAGCACGAAACCTGCCGCGAGCACGGCGGCGCGGTCGGGCGCCATCGCGTAATAGCGGTTCAGGTAGCTCGGCAGCCATGCGAACAGCGCGCCGGGCACGAACAGGTGCAGCCCGCTGCCGATATACGCGCACACCACCGAGCGCGACGCGAACAGTCCCGACATCAGCACGCGCACGCTGCCGCGCAGGTCGCGCGGTGCGTCGGCATCGCGCCGGCACGGTTCGACGCGGCATGCCGCGAGCCGCCGTTCCGTGACGACGCCGCGATACGCGACGAGCAGCACGATGCCGAGCGCGGCCATCACGCCGAACGACCAGCGCCAGCCGAGATGCGCGCCGACCAGGCCGCCTAGCGCCATGCCGAACACGGAGCCGAATGCGCCGCCGGCCATGAACGCGCCGGTCAGCGTCGCGCGCAGGCGGGCCGGGAAGATGCTGAGGATCAGCGCGACGCCGACGCTGCCGTACGCGGCTTCGCCGAGCCCGACGAGGCCGCGCGACACGAGCATTTCGGTGTAGTTGGTCGACAGCGCGCAGCCGAGCGTCGCGACGCTCCACAACGCGGCCATCAGCACGATGCTGCGCACGCGTCCGAAGCGGTCGGCAAGCACCGACAGCGGAAACGTCAGCAGGCCGACCAGCAGCGCGACGACGCCGGACAGCGAGCCGAGCTGCGTGTCCGACAGTCCCCACGCGTGCTTGAGCAGCGGAAACACGGCGTTGAGCACCTGCCGCGACATGTAGTCCGACAGCAGCAGGCCGACGGTCAGCCCGAACACGAGCCATGCGTAGGCCGGCGCGCGCCGCCCGGTGGCCGCCCGCTCCTGCAGCGACGGCTCGACGTGATGAATCAGCATGCGTGTCTCCTCCGGCACCGGTGCGGCAACGCGCCGGCGCGGCTTGCGCGGCCCCGCTCCGTCGACCGGAGTCCGCCCTGCGTCACGTGCAGGGGTGGGTGCCGCGCCACAACGATCGGCGGGCGGCGGCCGCGCTGGCGGGCCGCCCGGATGCGCAGCGCGTCAGGCCGCGCGCAGCGGCACGTTCATCTGGCCCGGCCGGCGGTTCGGCGCCATCCCGAGCTGCGCGAGCGTTTCGTCGACGCTGTCGTACTGCACGCCGATCCGGTAGATCGCCTTCGCCTCCTTGCCGGTCGCGATGTCGCGGCCGAGTTCGCGTGCGATCCGCGCGCACTGCTCGACCTGCTGCACCGACGTCATCCGGTTGCCCTTCTGGTCGATGATCGTGTCCTCGATCCCGCAGCGCGGATGCAGACCCAGCGCCATCGCGACCGTGTTGATCGGCAGCACGTTCTTCATCAGCGATTCGAGCGTGATGCACGCGCCGTCCGGGCAACGCCGCACGAATTCCATGAAGTTGTACGGATTCGGGCCGTCGAAGCCGCCGCCGATGCCGACCCACGTGACGTTCAGCGGGCCGCGATAGACGCCGCGGCGGATGATCCGCTCGAGCGTTTCGAGCGCGTGCATGCCGGTGAGCTGAAAATGCGGCTGGATGCCGGCCGCCTGCAGCCGGCGCAGGTGTTCGTCGACCCAGCCGGGGCCGGCCGGCACGGTCATCTCGCGGTACGCGTCCCAGTACGCGGTTTCGTTCAGCGACGTGCCGGCGATGTCCTGGCGGTTCATCAGCTCGGTGATGTTCATCTGCACGGTGTTGATCGCGACCGTCACCTGGTCGGGCTTCGGCGTCAGCTCGGCGAGCATGTGGCGCGTGTCGTCGGACAGCCATTTCGCTTCCGCGCCGTCGCCTTCCGGCGCGAACGAGATCGAGCCGCCGACCTGCAGGATCATGTCGGGCACGGCTTCGCGCAGCCGGCCGAGCAGCTCGTTGAATTTCGACAGGCGCTTGCTGCCCTTGCCGTCGAGCTCGCGCACATGCATGTGCAGCACCGTCGCGCCCGCGTTGTAGCAGTCCACGGCCTTCTGCACGTGCTCGTCCATCGTCACCGGAATGTCTTCCGGAAAATCGGCGGGCATCCATTCGGGGCCGTACGGCGCGACCGTGATGACTACCTTGTCCTGGTTTTCCGGGTGCAGCGAATCGTCGAGAAATTGCATGTCGTCCTCCAGTGGAAATCGTTGTGTTCGGGCGTACGGGCGTGCGTATCCCGCCGTGCCGGGCGGCATGCCCGGCGCGTGGTGTGGGGTTGCGTTTAGGTTAGGGTGTGGCGGCGCTCAGAACGGCACGTCGCCGACGATGCCCGCGCGCTCCATCCTGCGGACGCACGGCGGGTAGTCCATCACCGCGTAATGCTGGGTGCTGCGGTTGTCCCAGATCGCGACGCTGTTCTTCTTCCAGCGCCAGCGCACCTGGTATTCGGGGATAAAGGCCTGGCTGATCAGGTAGTGCAGCAACTGGCCGGCACCCGGGTTCGCGTCCTGCCCGAAGCGCACGCGCCCGGGCGTGTGGAAGTTGGTGAAATGCGTGGTGAACGCATTCACGTACAGCACCTTCTCGCCGGTTTCGGGATGGATGCGCACGACCGGATGCTCGGCGTCCGGATACTGCGCTTTCAGCGCGAGCCGCTTGTCGATCGGCATCGCGGCGCCGAAGCTCGCCTCGATGCTGTGGCGCGCGCGCAGCCCGTCGATCTGCTGCTTCACGTGCTCCGGCAGGTTGTCGTAGGCGAGCACCATGTTCGCCCACATCGTGTCGCCGCCAACCGGCGGACCCTCGACGCAGCGCAGCACACAGCCGAACGGCGGCGCCACGCGCCAGCTCGCATCGCTGTGCCACGCATTCTCGTAGCGGTCGTTCGGCTGGTCGGGCGACTTGTAGATCCGCACGAGCCCCGGGTGGTCGGGATCGCTGCCGGCGACCGGATGATCCTCGAGCTCGCCGAAGCGCCGCGCGAACGCGACGTGCTCGGCGCGCGTGATGTCCTGGTCGCGCAGGAACAGCACGCGATGCCGGAGCAGCTGCGCGCGGATCTCGGCGAACAGGCCGTCGTCGTGCACGGCGTCGGCGAGGCTCACGTCCAGCAGTTCCGCGCCGATCGCGCAGGTCAGGGGTTCGACTCGCATGCGCGTCTCCTCAGACGATGAACACCGACGAACCGGTCGTCTTGCGCGATTCGAGATCGCGGTGTGCCTGTGCGGCGTCCTGCAGCGCATAACGCTGGTTGATCTCGATCCGGATGCGGCCGGCCGCGACGTGCGCGAACAGTTCGCCGGCGAGGTCGTTCTTCTCGGCCGGATCGGCGATGTAGTCGGCCAGCGCCGGGCGCGTCAGGTACAGCGAACCCTTCATCGCGAGGCGCTGCGGGTCGAACGGCGGGATCGGGCCCGACGCGGTGCCGACGCACACCATCAGCCCGCGCCGCTTCAGCGAATCGAGCGAGCCTTCGAAGGTGTCCTTGCCGACGCTGTCGAACACGACGTCGACGCCCGTGCTGTCCGTCAGTTCACGCACGCGTTTCGCGACATCCTCGCGGCTGTAGTCGATCGTATGGTCGCAGCCGTGCGCGCGGGCGATCTCGGCCTTGTGCGCGCTGGACACGGTGCCGATCACCGTGAGCCCGAGCAGCTTCGCCCATTGCGACACGATCAGCCCGACGCCGCCCGCGGCCGCATGCAGCAGCAGCGTGTCGCCCGGCGCGAATGCGTGAATGCGGCGCAGCAGATAGGCCGACGTCAGGCCGCGCATCGTCATCGCCGCGGCGGTGTCGCACGCGATGCCGTCCGGCAGCCGGATGAGCGGCGCGGCCGGGATCAGCCGTTCGGTGCTGTACGCGCCGAGCGTGTTCAGGAAGCCCGTGTAGGTCACGCGATCGCCGGCGGCGACGTTCGTCACGCCGGGGCCGACGGCCTCGACCACGCCGGCCGCCTCGACGCCGATGCCGGACGGCAGCGGAACCGGATACAGGCCGCTGCGGAAATAGGTATCGGCGAAGTTCAGGCCGACCGCCTCGTGCCGCAGGCGCACCTGGCCGGGGCCCGGGTCGCCGACGTCGACCGCTTCCCAGCGCAGCACGTCGGGGCCGCCGGTTTCGTGGAATCGCACTGCATGTGCCATCTTGTTCTCCGTAGGGTGTCTCAGTCGGATGCGCGTCGCGCATCGTCGATTTCATTCGCGCCCAGCGGCGTCGCGGCTGCGCCGCCCGCCAGGCGCCGGTCCAGTTCGGCCCAGTCGGCGTCGCCCAGGTAGCGCCGCGCGGCCGGGAAAATCACGCCTTCGATTCGCCCCATCTGCTCGAACGCGCCGCGCGCATAACAGGCGAGCGCCGTGTCGAATGCGGGCGACGGTTGCCCGTCGGATGCGATCCGCGCCAGCGCGTCACATGCTTGCGCGTCGCGGCGTTGCTGGCGGTCGAGCTCGTCCAGTTCGGCCGCGACGCTCTCCGTGCGGGTGCGCAAGGCCGCGAAGAGTTGCGCTTCGGCGGCCGTGCCGAAACGCGTGCGTTGCAGGGCCGCGAGCGCTGCCAGGGTGCCGCCGATGTCGACGGCTTCTGGCACGGTTGCCGGTTTCGCCGCTTCCCCGCCGTGCGCGATCAGCCCATGCAGCATCGCGGCCACGTCGCGATGCGCATCGAGGCAGCGGGCGATCACGCGCGCCGCGGCCGGCGGGCGCGGCGACGTGCATACCAGCACCGGCACGTCGCACATTGCGAGCAGTTGCTGTCGCTGCCGGCACTCGGCTGGATCCGCGTCGGGCGGCAGTGCCGCCATGCCGATCAGGTCGCAGCCGAGTTCGCGGGCAAGTGCACCCGGCGATGTGCCACCGGCCTCCGCGATCGCATGGGACAGGCCCTGCGCCCGCGCGGCGGCTTCCACTTTCGCACCGTGTTCCGGCAGCCGCGCTCCGGATAAACACGAGTCCGGCGCGGCGCCGGCCAGCACGAACGTGACCCGCGCGCCGACCGCACGGGCCAGTTCGAGCGCATGGCCGATCGCGTCGATGCCGCCGGGCGTACCGTCGACCGTCACGAGCAGATGGCGGTACATCGTGCCGCTCCGCTTATCCGGCGGTCGGCGCGCTGCGCCTCGCGCCGGTCGATTCGATGTTCATGGCTGCCCTCCTCGTTGCGTTCGTGATGCATCTGAATCCATGCTATCGGCGCGGCGCCGGCACGGCCCCACTCGTCGCGGGGGGGATTGACGCGCGAACGCGGTTCGGCCGATCCTTCCCCCCACGCCCACCCCGGACGCTGGCCCGCACGGCACCGCCGGAATCCGACTCCTGCCCCGATGGCCCACCCACCCGATCGCGCCGCCGCGCCCCCCACCGAACTGGTCCTGAAGACGACCGCGCCGCGCGTGCCGGCGCAGTTGCTCGCCCGCGCGCGGCTGAGCCTCGCCGCGCCGGCCTTCGACGACCGTCCGGTCACGCTCGTGCAGGCGCCGGCCGGCTACGGCAAGACGTCGCTGCTTGCGCAATGGCGCCGCGAAACGCTCGCGCTCGGCCGCGCGGTCGTGTGGCTGTCGGCCGACGAGCGCGACGACGCGCCGCGGCTGCTGCAGGGGCTCGTGCATGCGGTACGGACCGGCTGCGCGCGGCCCGGCTTCGGGCGCCTGATCCCGGTCGGCGCGGCGGATACGGCCCGCGCGCTGGAGGGCGTGACCGCGTGGCTGGCCGAAGTCGCGCAGCTGTCGATCGACGCGCTGCTGATCGTCGACGACGCGGAGCGGCTGCCGGCCGCCGGGCTCGATGCGCTGACCTACGTGCTGCACAACGCGCCGCAAAACCTGCATGTCGTCGTCGCGGCGCGGCGCGGGCTCGATCACACGGCCGGCGCCCTGCTCGCCGGCGGGCAATGCACGCTCGCGGGCCCCGACGCGCTGCGCTTCACGCTCGACGAGACGATCGCGCTGGTCGGCGCGCGCTTCGCGCAACGGGTCGACGCCGACGCATGCGCGCGCTTGTTCGAACGCGTCGACGGCTGGCCGCTCGGGCTGCAGCTGGCGATGGCCGCGATGGCGCGCTCGGCCGATCCGCGCCAGGCGGTCGACGCGCTCGGCGCACGCGTGGACGGCACGCGCGACCGGCTCGTCGAGCTGTTGCTCGCGAACCTGTCGGCAGACGACACCGCGTTCCTGACGCGCACGAGCGTCGCCGATCGCCTGCATCCGTCGCTCTGCGCCGCGCTGCTCGACGATGCCGCCGCGCCCGACCGTCTCGCGCGACTCGCGCGTGACACGCCGCTGTTCATCGCGTCGGACGATTCCGACTGGTGCCGGCTGCATCCGCTCGTGCGCGACACGCTGCGCGACCGCCTGGCCACGGGCCCGGACGCCGAACGCAACGCGCTGCACGCGCGTGCGGCGGCGTGGCTCGACGCGCACGGGATGACCGAGGAAGCCGCGCGCCATGCGTACGCGGCCGGCCAGTTCGAGACGGCGTATGCGCTCGCGCAACGGTGCCTCGAGGATGCGATCAAGCAGGGCCGTATCAACGACGTGCTCGACTGGCTCGCGTTGTTGCCGGATGCCGAACTCGACAAGCGCCCGACGCTGCGGATCGCGGTGGCCTGGGCGCTTGCACTCGGCGAGCGCCATGTCGAGGCGCAGCGCCAGATCGCGGGCATCCTCGCGGCGCCCGATACGCCGCCCGCGATGCGCTACGAGTGCGCGCTGATCCTCAGCGCGGCCGCGTATTACGCCGACGAAATCGACCGCTTCGTCGAGCTGTTCGAACCGTGGGCCGATTTCACGCCGCCGGCGGCGACGTGGCTGGCGCAGATGCATGCGAACCGGTTGTCGGCGCGCGCGATCATCGTCGGCGAGCCCGCGCAGGCGCGCCGGTTCCAGCAGGCCGCGTCGCGCGGCGACGCGGCGGCCGAGTTCGGCTACGTCGCGCGCTGGGGCGAGCTGATCACGGGCCTCAGCTATCTGTGGGAGGGGCAGATCCGGCTCGCGGACGACGTGCTGTCGCCGGCGCTGGCCCGCGCGGAAGCCGATCTCGGCCGCCGCCATCCGCTGACCTGCATGCTCGCGGCGATGTGCGCGGCGATCGCCTACGAGGCCGACCGCATCGACCAGGCCGCCGCGCTGCTCGCGAACCGGCTCGACGTGCTCGAACACGCGGGCATCCCCGACACGGTGCTGCTCGGCTACCGCACCGCCGCGCGCATCGCGCTGCTGCGCGGCGTCGAGCATCGCGCGATCGACCTGCTCGAGGCACTCGATGCGATGGGCGTCGCGCGGCGGCTGCCGCGCTTGTCGGTCGCGAGCCTCGCCGAGCAGGTGCGGATTCACGCGGCGCGTTATCGCGAGGCGACCTGTCATGCGCTCGTCGAGCGCATCGACGCGATCGCCGCCACCGAGTTTCCGTTGCACGGGCCGCTGTGGCGGCGACCGGTCGTGCTGCTGCAGGCAACCGCACACGCAGGCGCGGCGCTCGCCGCGCGCCGCTGGGACGATGCGAGCGCGGCCCTCGACGAAGCCGCCGTGCTCGCCCGCGAGATGAACATGGGCCGCGCGCGCATCGAAATCATGGCGCTCGGCGCGTTCGCGCGCGAGCAGTCGGGCGGCGGCGGCCGCGCGCTGCTCGACGAGGCGATGAACCTGGCCGACCTGTTCGGGCTGACGCGCACGCTCGCCGACGCGCACCCGGCCGTCGCCGACTGGGCACGCCGCGTCGGCGACGAGGCGACAGGCGACGGTCCTGCACGCCACGCGCTGCCGCAGCCGCGCATCGTGCCGCCTGCGCCGCGCAGCGCGGCCAGCCCGCGCGCGGTGCCGAGCGTCGTGCTGACGCCCAAGGAGCGCGCGATTCTCGAGCTGCTCGCGCGCAACCTGTCGAACAAGGAGATCGCGGTGGCGCTCGCCGTCGGCGAGGAAACCGTGAAGTGGCACCTGAAGAACCTGTTTGGCAAGCTCGACGCCAGTTCGCGCAAGCACGCGGTGCGCCGCGCGCTGGTGCTCGGCCTGCTCGAAAGCGCGCCTTGATGGCCGCTTGAGGCTGCCTGCAACGACCTGACCCGGCCTGCGCCGCTCGCCTGTCGCGGCGGCGTCGCCGCACCCCCTTCGATTCTCCGCAACCCTGCCCCCCGCGCGTGGGGGGGAGCGGCCGCCCGCCGTTGCGTAGTCTTTCCGCACGGCTCGCAGCGGCGTCGCCCGTCACGCCTTCCCGCCTGCCTCGACGCTTCCCCGCTTTACCCGGACGGGCTCGATCCCGTCCGGTCCACTACGATCCTGGAGACTTCGATGAAGACGAAACTGGCCGCGCTCGCGGCGCTTGCCGGCTGTTCGGCGCTCGCGCATGCGCAATCCTCCGTCACGCTCTACGGCGTGATCGACACGGGCCTGCTGTATCAAAGCACGTCGGCCGCGTCGTTCAGCCCGACCGCGCCGAACACCGGCAAGGTGTTCCGCATGAAGGACGGCGGCATCTATTCGAGCTTCTGGGGCATCAAGGGCAGCGAGGACATCGGCGGCGGCTACAAGGTCAACTTCAAGCTGCAGGGTTCGTTCGACAGCGGCACCGGCAAGCTGCAGCTGAGCGACACGCCGGGCGCCGTCGCGATCTTCAACCAGATTGCATCGCTCGGCGTGTCGGGCCCGTTCGGCACGTTCACGGCCGGCCGTCAGATCGTGCCGATGATCTACGCGATGGCCGACACCGACGTGCGCAACGCGCAGTTCTTCGGCAGCGTGCTGACCGCGTGGCTCGGCCTGAACACCGCGGCCGGCTGGCCGGGGACGAGCACCAACGGCGCGATTGGCGCGCTGTACGACAGCAACGCGCTCGTCTACCAGTCGCCGACGTTCGCGGGCGTGTCGATCGCGCTCGAATACGCGCCGGGCGGCGTTGCCGGGCAGTTCCAGGGCGGCACGCGCGAATCGGTCGTGCTCAAGTACGCGAACTACGGGCTGAACCTGTCGGCGCTCTACTACAACGGCCACGACACGAACCCGGCGCCGGGTGTCGCGCCGACCGGCGTCGACAACAACCGCTTCATGTACTTCGGCGCGAAATACACGATCCACGATTTCTCGGTGTCGGCGTCGTACGGCAACGGCAGGAATCCGTCGCACGCGGACCGCGTGAACCTCGACATGCTGTCGGCCGGCGTCGGTTATCGCTTCACGCCGGCGCTGCAGGTCGCGTCCGCGGTGTATTACCTGAAGGATCGCAACAACTCGGCGAACAAGTCGACGTCGGTCGTGCTGACCGCCGACTACAGCCTGTCGAAGCGCACGATGGTCTATGCGCAGGTCGGCCACGTGAATAACCGCGGCACGATGGACCAGATGCTCGTGTACGGGCAGCCGGTCGCGCCGGGCGTCGGCACGACGGCCGCGATGGTCGGGCTGCGGCACAACTTCTGACGACGCGATGCGCTGACGCGGCGCCCGGGTGCGACTCGCGGCCGACGCCTGCATCGATTGCGAGGATCGGCTACAGTGGGCGTTTTTCGGCGCGCCCCGCCGATGCCGCCCGCGCCGCGGATCGTCCGCGGCACGCGACTGGTTGGCGGGGCGCGGTTCACCCACCTCGTCGACGAGCGAACTTCCATGCCCGACCTGTCCGCCTTCCCGATCACGCAAAAGTGGCCGGCCCAGCATCCCGACCGTCTCCAGCTCTACTCGCTGCCGACGCCGAACGGCGTCAAGGTGTCGATCATGCTCGAGGAAACCGGCCTGCCGTACGAGCCGCACCTCGTGCGCTTCGACACGGACGACCAGTTGTCGCCCGCGTTCCTGTCGCTGAACCCGAACAACAAGATCCCGGCGATCATCGATCCGAACGGCCCCGACGGCAAGCCGCTGCCGCTGTTCGAATCGGGCGCGATCCTGATTTATCTCGCGGACAAGACGGGCCAGCTGATCCCGAAGGATCTCGCCGGCCGCTACGAGACGATCCAGTGGGTGATGTTCCAGATGGGCGGCATCGGGCCGATGTTCGGCCAGGTCGGCTTCTTCCACAAGTTCGCCGGCCGCGACTACGAGGACAAGCGCCCGCGCGACCGCTACGTCGCCGAATCGAAGCGCCTGCTCGCCGTGCTCGACGCGCATCTCGCGAACCGCAAGTGGGTGATGGGCGACACCTACACGATCGCCGACATCGCGATCTTCCCGTGGGTGCGCAACCTCGTCGGCTTCTACGAAGCGGGCGATCTCGTCGGCTTCAGCGAATTCCGGCACGTCGCACGGGCGCTCGACGCGTTCGTCGCACGCCCGGCCGTCGCGCGCGGGCTCAACATCCCGGCCCGCGGCTGACCGGCAGCGCGGGCGGGTTGCCCGCGATCTGTCCAGCCCGCCGCATTGCGCGGCGGGCGTATCTTTCCGCCCGCCTGGCGCGTTCGTATCGCGCCACGCGGCGCTACTTCCGGCCCTGACTTTCCGGCGCCGTTTCCTCCAGCCCCGCCAGCAGCTTTTCCAGCAGCCGCGACAACTGCGCCTGTTCCGCGTCCGACAGCGCGGCCAGCATCGTGCGCTGGTTGTCGATGTGCGCGACAACGGCGTCGTCGATCAGCGCGCGGCCCGTTTCGGTCAGCGCGACGAGCGTGCCGCGCCCGTCGGCCGGGTTCGGCCGGCGCTCGACCCAGCCGGCCCTCTGCAGCCGGTCGATGCGCGCGGTCATCCCGCCCGACGACATCATCAGCGCGTCGTACAGCGCCGTCGGCGTCAGCGCGAACGGCGCACCGCCGCGCCGCAAGGTCGCGAGCACGTCGAATTCGCCCGGCTGCATCCCGAAGCGCGCAAACAGCGGATTGAGACGGTCGCGCGCGATCACCAGCGCGGCTTCCTGCAGCCGCCCCATCACCACCATCGACGACGCGTCGAGATCCGGACGTTCGGCGCGCCATTGCGCGAGCGCATGCGCGGCTCGATCCATTGATTAACCCTCCTCGGCTCACCAGTTATCTTGACGTCGAGATAAATCGGCGTTTATCTTGATGTCGAGATACTTTACCTGAAAACCCACGGCACCCGGACGGATGCCGTGCACCGATACCGAGGGCCTGTCGATGAATCGCTTCACTTCCCCCGGATGGCGGCTCGCCGCCATCGTGCTCGTCGGGCTGAACCTGCGGCCCGCGCTGGCCGCGGTCGGCCCGCTGCTCGACATGATCCAGCGCGCGACCGGCATGAGCGACGGCGCGGCCAGCCTGCTGACGACGATCCCGGTCCTGCTGATGGGGTTCGGCGCGCTGAGCGCGCGGCGCCTGCAGCGCGTGACCGGCATCGCGGGCGGCGTATGGCTCGGCGTCGCGTTGATCGGGCTGGCCTGCGTGGCGCGCATCGGCGCGCAGCACGCGTGGCTGCTGCTCGCGAGCGCCTGCTGTGCGGGCATCGGGATCGCGATGGTGCAGGCGCTGTTGCCCGGCTTCGTGAAGGCGCATTTCGCGACGCGGATCGGCGGCGCGATGGGCGTGTATTCGACGTCGATCATGGGCGGTGCGGTGCTCGCGAGCGTCGTCGCGCCGTTCGCCGCGGCCCGCTGGGGCTGGCTCGCCGCGCTCGCGGGCTGGGCGTTGCCGGCCGTGGTGGCCGCGCTCGCCTGGCCGCTCGCCAGCCGCGGCGGCGATGCGCTCGCGGCCGGGCCGGCTTCGGCGTCGAATGCGCAGCCGTCGCGCTCGCCGCGCGCCTGGCGACTCGCGCTGTTCTTCGGGATCGCGACGGGCGCGTACACGCTCGTGCTCGCGTGGCTGCCGCCGTACTACATGCGGCTCGGCTGGTCGCCGACCGCGGCCGGCAGCCTGCTCGGCGGCGTGACGCTCGCGGAAGTCGTCGCGGGGCTGACGATCTCGGCGGCGATCGACCGCCTGCCCGATCGCCGGCCCGCGCTGCATGCGGCGATCGCGTCGCTGTTGATCGGGTTGCTCGTGATGCTGGCCGCGCCCGAAACGCTCGCGCTGCCGGCCGCGCTGCTGCTCGGCGCGGGAATCGGCGCGCTGTTTCCGCTGTCGCTGATCGTCACCGTCGACCATGCGGCGACGCCGGCCGATGCCGCATCGCTGACGGGCTTCGTACAGGGTATCGGCTACCTGATCGCCGGGTTGTTTCCGTTCGCGGCCGGCGTCGTGCGCCAGCATCTCGCGGATCTGACGCCCGCGTGGGTAGCGATGGCGTGCTTGTGCATCGTGCTGTTCGTGCTGGCGGCGGGTTTTGCGCCGAGGCTTGCGCGGCGTGTCGCGAGCGCCTAGGCGTTCGGCCCCGCGTCAGTCCCATCAGCCTGGTCAGCCCGTCGTATCGCGCTCCGCGACGAATCGTCGATACGCGCGTTCGGACGGGCACCGCCGCAAGTCGCACGCATCTTCGTCGCACAGCCGGCAGACCCGGATCGCGTTCTGCATGTCGCTGGCCAGTGCGCCGATCAGTTGCTCGCAGATCGGCATGAGCTGCGCGCACTGTTCGGCCGTCAACGTGCGCGTGAGGTCCGCGATCGCCGCGCCGCGCGCGCCCAGCACCTGCTGCACCGCATCGTGCCCGGCCTCGGTCAGCGCCAGCACGACCGTCCGCTTGTCTTCGCCGGGCTCGCGCGCGACGAGCCCTTCCTGCGCCATCCGCTCGGCAAGTCGCACCGCCGACGAATGTACGAGCATCAGTTGCCGCGCGAGCGCGTCGATCGTCAGCGTATGCGCCTGCGACAGCAGAACCAGCGCATCCGCGATCGACCCATGCAGCCCTGTTTCGCGGGCGATCGCGTCCTCTACCCGGTCGTTCAGCGCAAGCGCGAGCGCGCCCAGCAGATTGTTCAGGCGTTGCTTTTTCACGTAGGCGCTCCTAGTATATGTGTGCGTCACGCATATAATTTAAACCATCGTGTCGCCGATGTCAGCCGCGGCGCGATCCCGTCGATCCGGGCGGCCGCACGCCCGCATTTTACGTGTCGATATCTCGAGCGGAGTCACCGCATGAACGGCAGCGCGCGCAAGACCGGATGCCTGATCATGGCGACGCTGTGCTGGGGCGTCGCCATTCCGTTCAGCAAGATGGCGTTGCCTGCCCTCTCGCCCGCGTGGCTCATCGTGCTGCAGATCGCCGCGAGCGTCGCGGCGCTCGCGTGCGTCGCCGCCGTGCAACGCGTCAGCCTCGCCGGCATCGCACCGGCGCAGGTCGCCGTCGTCGCGTTGATCGGCATGCTCGAACCGTGCGGCGCGTACTACCTCGGATTCGTCGGCATGCAATCCACGTCGGCGTTGCACACGGCGGTGATCTTCGCGCTCGAACCGCTCGGCATCCTCGCGTTCAACATCGCGCTGTTCCGGTTCAGGGTCGACACGCGGCTGCTGGTCGCGGGCGTCGTTGCGTTGACGGGCGTCGTGGTCATCGCGCTCGGCGATGCATCGGCGGACGGGCATGCATCGCTGCGCGGCGACGCGTTCGTGTTCGCCGGCGTGATGGTGGCCGCGCTGTATGTGTCGCTGTCGACGCAGGCCGTGACGCTCCCGTCCGCGACGACGATGCTGCTGATTCAGCAGGCCGGTTCGCTGCTTCTGGCACTCGTGCTGCTTGGTATCGAGGCCGACGGCGGTGACGGGTTGCACCGGCTGCCGGCCTGGTCGGCGGTGTGGCCCGCGCTGGCGATCGGCGTGCTGCAGTTCACGCTCGCGTTTCTGTTCTATTTTCGCGGTGCGCGCGACAACGCGTCGTACTGGAGCGTGGTCGTGCTCAACCTGATCCCCGTCGTCGGCATCGCTGCTTCGATCCTGATCCTCGGGGAATCGGCGTCGCCGATCTACTTCGTCGGCGGAGCGATCACGATCGGCGCCGCGATCTACACGCACCTGCGCGAGCGTCGCGCCGAACTCCGGCCGGCGCGCGCGTGATCAGCCCGCGCTCGCGTACAGCGTCGAATCCGCGAACCCTTCGGCATCGAGCACGCGCCCGATCAGGATCAGCGCGGTGCGCTCGATCTGCGTGCCCTGCACCTTGTCGACGATGTCGGCGAGCGTGCCGGTCACGCGTTCCTCGTCGGGCCAGCTCGCGCGATAGATCACCGCGACCGGGCAATCGGCGCCGTAATGCGGCAGCACTTCGTCGACGATGCGTGCGAGATGACGCACGCCGAGATGGATCGCGAGCGTCGCGCGGTGCGCGGCGAGCGAGCCGAGCGCCTCGCCTTCCGGCATCGTCGTCTTGCCCGCGAAACGCGTGAGGATCACCGTCTGCGCGACGCCGGGCAGCGTCAGCTCGACGCCGAGCGTCGCCGCGCACGCGGCCGTGGCCGTCACGCCCGGCACGATTTCGTAGGGAATCCCGAGCGCCTTCAGGCGGCGAATCTGCTCGCCGATCGCGCCGTATAGCGATGGGTCACCCGAATGCACGCGTGCAACGTCCTGCCCTTTCGCATGCGCGCCGGCGAGCAGCGCGACGATCGCGTCGAGGTCGAGTTCGGCCGTATTGACGACCTGCTCCGCGCGATGGCCGTCGAGTACGGCCGGCGGGACCAGCGAGCCCGCATACAGGATCACCGGGCACGTGCGCACGAGGCGCTGGCCCTTCACCGTGATCAGCTCCGGGTCGCCGGGGCCCGCGCCGATGAAATACACCGTCATCGAAAAATCTCCGTTTATTCGTTGGATGATCGGCCGCGCGGCGTCACGCGCGCGCAGCCGGATCGAGTGCGTCGAGCAGCGCGGCGGCCGAGTCGAATGCGCGGTCGGCGTCGGGCAGCGGCGGCCGGCGCAGCATCACGACCGGCAGCCGGTGTTCGCGCGCGACGTCGAGCTTGGCCTCGGTGGCCGCGCCGCCGCTGTTCTTGCTGACGACGACGTCGATGCCCATCAGCGCGAACAGCGCACGCTCGCCGTCGAGCGTGAACGGCCCGCGTGCGGCAATGATCTGCGCCTGCGCGTTGCCGGGATGCGCGTCGAGGCAGCGCACGAGCCAGAACTGGTGCGGCGGAATCGCATCGAGATGCGCGAGCGGCTCGCGGCCGAGCGTGAACAGCGGCCGCCGGAACGGCGCGAGCGCGGCCTCGATGCCGGCCCAGTCGTCGACCATCCGCCAGTCGTCGCCGGGTTGCGGCACCCACGGCGCGCGGCGCAGCGCCCATAGCGGCACGCCCGCGTCGCGCGTCGCGGCGGCCGCGTTCGCGCTGATTCGTGCGGCATACGGATGCGTCGCGTCGACCACGAGGCCGATGCCGGCGTCGCGCAAATAGGCGGTCAATCCGGCGGCGCCGCCGAAGCCGCCGACGCGCACGTCGCAGCGCAGGTCGCCGGGCACCTTGCCGAGGCCGGCCAGGCTGTAGACGTGCTGCGGGCCGAGCGCGCGCGCGATGGTCAGTGCGTCGCCGGTGCCGCCGAGCAGCAGGATGCGCGCGCTCATCGCGCTTGCCCGACGAAGCGGCCCTGCCGGTCGATCGCGAACATCTCGACGGCGACCGTTGGCGGCACGATGTCGCGCGCAACCCGCAGCGCCTGCGCGCAGACGAGATCGCCGAGCGGCACGCCGTCGGCCAGCGCGAGCTTCAGCGCTTCCTGGCTCGTGTTCGCGCCGCGCATCACGGCCTGCAGCGCCTCGCTCGCGCCCGCTTCGGCCGCCCATTGCGCGAGCATCGGCAGATCGATGCTCGAATGGCGGCTGTGCAGGTCGAGGTGGCCGGCCGCGAGCTTGCTGAGCTTGCCGAAGCCGCCGCACATCGACAGGCGCGCGATCGGCGCGCGCCGCAGATGCTTGAGCACCGCGCCCGCGAAATCGCCCATTTCGACCAGCGCCATGTCGGGCAGGTGGTAGTGCGCGCGCATCGCGTCCTCGCTCGCGTTGCCCGTGCACGCGGCGATATGCGTGATGCCGTTCGCGCGCGCGACGTCGATGCCCTGGTGGATCGACGCGATATAGGCCGAGCACGAGAACGGCCGCACGATGCCGGTCGTGCCGAGGATCGACAGCCCGCCGACGATACCGAGGCGCGGATTCATCGTCTTCAGCGCGAGCGCCTCGCCGCCTTCGACGCCGATCGTCACGTCGAAACCGCCCGCGTAGCCATGCTCGGCCGCCAGCGCGTCGAGGTGCGTTGTCATCATCTGGCGCGGCACCGGGTTGATCGCCGGTTCGCCGACCGGCAGCGTCAGCCCCGCGCGCGTGACCGTGCCGACGCCCGGCCCCGCATGAAAGCGCACGCCGGGCGCCGCCGCGAGCGCGACGCGCGCGAAGACCAGCGCGCCGTGCGTCACGTCCGGATCGTCGCCGGCATCCTTGATCGTGCCGGCCTCGGCGCCGTCGGCGGTGATCCGGCAGAACTCGAGCCGCATCAACACGTGTTGCCCCTTCGGCAGCACGATCTCGACCGCGTCGTCCGCACGGCCCGCGAGCAGCAGGCGCGCGGCCGCGAGCGACGTCGCGGTCGCGCAGCTTCCGGTCGTATAGCCGAAACGCAGCGGCGCGGGCTGTTCGGGGGTTTCGTCGCGCATCACACGTTGGTCGGGTTCGACGGCCCGGTCGCGTCGGCCGCGTCGGGCTTGCGCACGTCATACAGCGTGACCGGCAACGGTTGCCGCCACGTATCGAAGCGGCCGAGCGGCTCCGCATGCGCGAGCGACACGCGCGTGAGCGTGCCGCCGTGTGCATCGCGCCATGCAGCGAGTGCCATCTCGCCCTGCAGCGTGACCGCGTTCGCGACCAGTCGGCCGCCCGGCTTCAGCGACGACCAGCATGCGTCGAGCACGCCGGGCGCCGTCGCCCCGCCGCCGATGAAGATCGCGTCGGGTGCAGCGAGCCCCGCGAGCGCATCGGGTGCGCGGCCGGCGACGAGTTGAAGGCCCGGCACGCCGAGCGCATCGCGGTTGTGCTCGATGAAGCGCTGCCGCTCCGCATGCGCTTCGATCGCGATCGCCTGGCACGACGGATGTGCGCGCATCCATTCAATGCCGATCGAGCCGCTGCCGGCGCCGACATCCCACAGCAGCTCGCCGGGCGCGGGCGCGAGTCGCCCGAGCGTCATCGCGCGCAGGTCGCGCTTGGTGAGCTGGCCGTCGTGGCGGTATGCATCGTCGGGCAGGCCGGGCGTGAGCGCGCGGCGCGGTGCGTCGGGGCCGGCCTGGCAGTCGAGCGCGACCAGATTGAGCGCGGCGGTTTCGTCGATGTTCCAGTCGTGCGCGAGGCCGTCGAGACGACGCTCGAGCGGGCCGCCCAGATGTTCGAAGACACTGATGCGCGTCGGCCCGAAGCCGCGGGCGACGAGTTCGGCCGCGACGGCGGCCGGCGTGCGGCCGTCGGCGCTCAGCACGAACAGGCGCCGGCCCGGCAGCAGGTGGCGTGCGAGCGTCGCGAGCGGACGGCCGACGAGCGATACCGCGCCGATGTCCTGCAGCGCCCAGCCGAGGCGCGCGGCCGCCAGCGACAGCGACGACGGTGCGGGCAGCACGCGCCATTCGTCGGGGGAAAGCACGCGGGCGAGCGTCGCGCCGACGCCGAACAGCATCGGGTCGCCGCTCGCGAGCACGCAGACGGGCGACCCTCGCCGCGCGAGCACGCCCGCGAGATCGAACGGCGACGGCCACGCTTCGCGCGCGGCCGGCAGCCGTGCGGGCAGCATGTCGAGATGGCGCGTCGCGCCGACGACAAGCGTCGCGTCGAGCAGCGCACGCCGCGCGCGGCGTCCGAGCCCCGCGTAACCGTCGTCGCCGATACCCACTACCGTCAGCCACGCCGTCATGCACCCTTCCCCATCGTTCGAATCCATCGTGTCGCCGCGCGGCCGTGAAAGAGCCGGCGCAGCCGTCCGCATTGCGAAAAACGGCATGGTACCGTGTTCCATCGCCCGTTTCATCTGCCGGCCCGCCGCTGGCCGGCCCTCTTCCGCTTCGCCCGTCGCGAACGGCCTGCCGGTCGCGAATCGCGATCGAAATCGGGTATCCTACGGCCGTTCGTTCGCCGGTGCCCTTCGGGGCCGAAGAGGGAACACAGGGCGCACCGCGCGCCGCTGTGGCTGCCCCCGCAACTGTAGACAGCGAGCCGATCTCCCCCTCATGCCACTGGTTCGACCGGGAAGGCCGGGAGCCGGTGCCGACCTGTCAGCCAGGAGACCTGCCGGCCAGAAAGTGCGTGCGTGCCAGTCGGCGTCGGGCGGGGTGTACCGATGCGTTGGCCGCGGCGCGACACTGCCCCGGTACCCCGTTGAGTTCCGCCCCCGATTCGATTCCTCCGTCCCCCGTCGTGCGCCCATCGGCCTGCCCGGGGCTCGTGCGCGTGGTCGCGGCCGCCGACGGCGGGCTGTGCCGGATCAAGCTGCCGGGCGGCCGGCTAGACGCGCATCAGGCACGTGCGATCGCCGCCGCCGCGCGCGCCTGCGGCTCCGGCGCGATCGACGCGACCAATCGCGCGAATCTCCAGCTGCGCGGCATCCGCGACGATGCGGCCGACGCACTGACGCGCGCGTTGCTCGACGCGGGTCTCGGCCCGCGCATCGACGCCGGCGCCGATGCGGCCGCGCTCGCCGCGAGCGACGACGCCCGCAACCTGATGCTCAGCCCGCTTGCCGGGCACGATCCCGCCGCACTCGTCGACAGCCGTTCGCTCTCAATGCCGCTGCTCGACATGCTGGCGCGTGAACCGCGTCGCGTCGAGCTGTCGCCGAAATTCTCGATCCAACTCGACGGCGGCGAATCGGTCGCGGCGCTTGATCATCCGCACGACATCTGGCTGGCCGCGTGGCGTCGCGACGACGGCGCGGTACGCATCGCGGCCGGGCTGGCCGGCTGCCCGCCCGTCGCGCATGGCGACCGGCCGGCTTTGGTCGACGTGTCGCCCGATCAGAGTGTCGCGCTGGTCCGCGCCTTGCTGCTCGCGTTCCTCGATCTCGCGCCGGCCGACGTCACGCGGATGCGCGCCCTCCTCGCGACGTGCGGCGAACGCGCATTGCTCGAACGCGCACAGCACTACCTGCCGTTCCCGCTCGCGGCCGATCCGGCGCTGGCGGGCTGGCGGCGCATGCGTGCCGATCCGGCACTGCGTTTCGGCACGCGCCCGTCGCACGACGCGGCGCGCTGCAGCGTCGGCGCGCAGTTCGTGCTCGGCCGGCTCGACGCGACACAACTGGAACGGCTCGCCGCACTGGCCGACACCGACGGCGACGGCACGCTGTCGATGACGCCGTGGCAAGGCGTGTTCATGCACGGCGTGTCGCGCGAACGCGCACCGGCCACGCTTGCCGCGCTCGCGTCGCTCGGCCTCGTCTGCGCGCCGTCGGACCCGCTTGCGACGCTCGTCGCATGCACCGGCAGCGCGGGCTGCGCGAAAGCGCACGCCGACACGAAACACGACGCGCTCGCCCTCGCCGCCCGTATCGGCCATCCGGTCGACGTACACCTGAGCGGCTGCGAGCGCCACTGCGCGCTGCCGCATCCCGCGATGCACACGCTCGTTGCGGTGGCGCCCGCGCACTACGACCTTTACCGGCGCGACGCCGCCGCGGGCCTCGGCGCCCCGCTCGCGCGCCATCTGACGATTGACCAGGCCGCGGCCCGACTGACGGGCGCGGCACAGCCAGGACACACCGATGCTTGACTACATTCGCGACGGGCAGGAAATCTACCGCCAGTCGTTCGCGACGATCCGTGCCGAGGCCGACCTGTCGCAGGTCCCGCCCGATCTCGAGAAACTGGCGGTGCGCGTGATTCACGCGAGCGGGATGGTCGACGTCGTCTACGACCTGCGCTTCTCGGCCGGTGCCGGCACGGCGGGCCGCGCGGCACTCGCGGCGGGCGCGCCGATCCTGTGCGACGCGAAGATGGTCGCCGAAGGCATCACGCGCGCGCGGCTGCCTGCGGCCAACCGCGTGATCTGCACGCTCGGCGAGCCGGAGGTGCCCGATCTCGCGCGGCATCTCGGCAACACTCGCTCGGCCGCGGCGCTCGAACTGTGGCGCCCGCATCTGGCAGGCAGCGTCGTCGTGATCGGCAATGCGCCGACCGCGCTGTTCCATCTGCTCGACATGATCGACGCCGGCGCGCCGCGCCCCGCGCTGATCCTCGGGTTCCCGGTCGGGTTCATCGGCGCGGCCGAATCGAAGGCGATGCTCGACGCCGACAGCCGCGGCGTGCCGTACGTCGCGCTGCTCGGCCGGCGCGGCGGCAGCGCGATGGCGGCCGCCGCGGTCAACGCGCTCGCGACGGAGGTCGAATGACGACCGCGCGCGGACGCCTGTTCGGGGTCGGCGTCGGCCCCGGCGACCCTGAACTGATGACGATCAAGGCGCTGCGCGTGCTGCAGGCCGCGCCCGTGGTCGCGTATTTCGTCGCGAAGGGCAAGAAAGGCAATGCCTATGGCATCGTCGAAGCGCACCTGCTCGACGCGCAGACGCAACTGCCGCTCGTCTATCCGGTGACGACCGAGGCACTGCCGCCGCCGCTTTGCTACGAGACGGTGATCGCCGACTTCTACGATACGGCCGCCGAGATCGTCGCCGCGCACCTCGACGCGGGCCGTAACGTCGCGGTGATCTGCGAGGGCGACCCGTTCTTCTACGGCTCGTACATGTACCTGCACGACCGCCTCGCGCCGCGCTACGACACCGAGGTCATTCCGGGCGTGTGCGCGATGCTCGGCGGCACGGCCGTGCTCGGCCAGCCGCTCGTCTATCGCAACCAGAGCCTGTCGGTGCTGTCGGGCGTGCTGCCCGAGCACGAACTGCGCGCGCGGCTCGCGCAGGCCGACGCGGCCGTCGTGATGAAGCTCGGCCGCAATTTCGACAAGGTGCGGCGCGTGCTCGACGAACTGGGGCTCGCGAAGCGCGCGCTGTATGTCGAGCGCGCGACGATGGCGAGCCAGCGCATCGTGCCGCTCGACGAAGTCGACCCGATGGCGTCGCCGTATTTCTCGCTGCTCGTCGTGCCGGGGGAAAAATGGCAAGGATGACGACTCCGCCCGCGATCGTGATTCTCGGCGCGGGCGCGCTCGACACCGCGCGGCGTATCCAGGCGCGTTATCCGGGTGCGCGCATCCACGGGCTCGCGTCGCGCGTCGACGCCGACGTGCCGTTCGACGAGCTCGGCGCGCACCTGCGCGAACTCTATGCGCGCGGCCTGCCGATCGTCGCGCTGTGCGCGGCCGGCATCGTGATCCGTTGCATCGCGCCCGCGCTCGCCGACAAGGGCGTCGAGCCGCCCGTGCTCGCGGTCGCGGAAGACGGGTCGGCCGTCGTGCCGCTGCTCGGCGGGTTGACGGGCGTGAACGCGATCGCGCGCGAACTGGCCGAATGGCTCGGCGTCGCGCCGGCGATCACGACGAGCGGCGAACTGCGCTTCGGCGCGTGCGTGCTCAATCCGCCCGAAGGATATGCACTCGCCGATCTCTCGCAGGGCAAGCGCTTCGTGTCCGACCTGCTTGCGGGCGCATCGACGCGCATCGATGGCGCGGCGCCGTGGCTCGACGATGTCGCGCTGCCGCGCGCCGCCGCCGCCGCGCATGCGATCCGCGTGACGCCCGATGCGTGGCGCGGCACGCGCGACGAGCTCGTGATCCATCCGCGCAGCGTGGTGGTCGGCGTCGCTGCACATGCCGTGCACGCGCACGAAACGCTCGCCGCGCGCATCGAAGCGGCGCTCGACGCACAAGGCCTCGCGCGGCTGGCGCTCGCGGCCATCGTCGCGCCGGCATCGGCGATCGGCCACGCCGCGCTGGAGGAAGCCGCGCAAACGCTCGACGTGCCACTGCGTTTCGTCGATGTCGATATCGATGTCGATGCCGACCGCGACGCGCAAGCCGATGCGGCGACGCTGCTCGGCCATGCATTGCGCGTCACGCACACGCTGCGCGCAACATCGGAAGGCCTCGCATGCGCGGTCGCGTCGCAGCCGGTCGATCCCGCCACGCTCGGCCGCGCGCGCGGCCGCCTGACGGTGCTCGGCCTCGGCCCGGGCGGTGCCGCGTGGCTCACGCCGGCCGCGCGTGCCGCGCTCGACCAGGCGACCGACATCCTCGGCTACACGACCTACGTGACCATGGCCGGCCCGTTTCGCGACGACCAGCGTGTGCACGGCACCGACAATCGCGAGGAGATGCAGCGCGCGCGCCATGCGTTCGAGCTCGCGGCCGAAGGCCGGCGCGTCGTGGTCGTGTCGTCGGGCGACCCCGGCGTGTTCGCGATGGCCGCGGCCGTGCTCGAAGCGCTCGACGAAGCGCGCGACCCGCAATGGGCCGCGGTCGACCTGCGCGTGGAGCCCGGCGTATCGGCCTCGCTCGCGACGGCCGCGCAGGCCGGCGCGCCGCTCGGCCATGATTTCTGCGCGATCTCGCTGTCGGACAACCTGAAGCCGTGGGACGTGATCGAGACACGTCTGCGGCATGCGGCGCAAGCCGACCTCGTGATGGCATTCTACAACCCGATCTCGCGTGCGCGGCCGTGGCAGCTCGATCGTGCGCTCGACGTCGTGCGCGCGCACCGCGCGGCCGATACGGTGGTCGTGCTCGGGCGCGACATCGGCCGGCCGGGCGCGACGCTCGCGACGACGACGCTCGGCGCGCTGCGCAGCGATCAGGTCGACATGCGCACGATGGTGATCGTCGGTTCGTCGACCACCCGGCGTTTCGCGATCGGCGACGGGCGCGAGTGGGTCTATACGCCGCGCTGGTATCGCTGAAGCGGGCTAGCGTGTGAACCCGGCGCCGCGCGCGTCGGCATGCTCGGTGCCGGCTGCGCTGCCGGTTCGCCAGAAGCGGTACACGAGCACGCCGACGATGGCCTGCGCCACGAGCACGAACGCTACGCAGCCGGCCCATCCCCACCGATGCCACGCAGGCACCGGCAGGATCGAGCCAAGACTGCCGCCGAAGTAATAACAGGACAGGTAGATGCCAATCGCCGTCGAGCGCGCCGACGCTGCCGCCTGCGAGATGAACGTGTTGGCCGACGCCTGTTCGACGAACACGGCGGTCGAGCTGAGCGCGAGGCCGGCCAGGATCACGGGCACGCTGTCGGACAGCGTCAACAGCGCCCCGCCGATCGCAAGCGCAGCTGCGGCGAGCCCCGGCGCGCGCGGGCCGCGATGCCGCGCGAGGCGCCCCGCGAGCGGCGTCACCACCACCGCTACCAGAAACACCGCATAGATCGCGCCGATCTCGACCGTGCCGAAGCCGAACGGCGCGCGCGCAAGCCGCAGGCCGACGAACGTGAACGTCGCGACCTGCGACGCGAGCACGCACGCGCCGATCGCGAACGACGCGAGCAGCGGGCCGCGCGTGACGACTCGCCATGACGGCCCCGCATCCGCATCGTGGCCGGAACGCGGCGCGATCGCGCGGGATGCCGGCAGGCTCGCATAGATCGCCACGCCCGTCACGAGACACAGCGCGGCGACGACGTCGAGCGCGTGCCGCCAGCCCCACATCGACGTCAGCAGGTTGGTCGCGAAGCGGCCCGCGAAACCGCCGAGCGTCGTGCCGGCGACGAACAGCGCGCCGATCTCGGCCGACGTGCCGCGATCGAAACGTTCGCCGATAGTCGCGATCGACAGCGCAAAGACAAACGGCATGATCAGGCCGGCGGCAAAGCGCGCGCCGAGAAACGACGTGAAACTCGCCGCATGCGCGGACCACACGACCGGCAGTGCGACGGCCACTGCCGCGCACGCGATCGCGATGCGCCGCTCGATGCGTGCGGCCAGCACGCCGACGAACGGCGCGATAATGGCGACGGCCGTCGTGGTCGCGCTCACGCCCTGCCCCGCGCGCTCCGCGCTGACGCCGAAGGTCGCCGCGAGTTCGTGCAGGATGCCCTGCGTCGAATAGAGATTGAGAAACGCGGCGAAGCCGCAAAGAAAGAACGCGATGCGCGTGGTCCGGTCGTTCATCGGAGAGGCCTGGTCGTCGATGCCGACAGTCTGACGAGCGCGCCGCATGCACGCCAATACCGTTTTCACCGTCTTTGATACCGGAACGACAACAATGCTCGACCTGCGCCGCCTCCGTTATTTCGTGGTCGTCGCCGACGAACTGCACTTCGGCCGCGCGGCATTGCGCCTGCGCGTCGCGCAGCCGCCGCTGACGCGCCATATCGCCGCGCTGGAAAGCGAGCTCGGCGTCCGGCTGTTCGAGCGTTCGACGCGCGCGGTGCGGCTGACGCCCGAAGGCGCGCTGTTCCTCGAGCATGCGCGTAACGTCGTCAGCGCGGCCGCCGAGGCCGAGGCGAGCGCGCGCAAGATGGCGCAAGGCATCGCCGGGCGCCTCGTGATCGGTTATGCGAGCTCGATTCCGATGTCCGACACGTTCCCGGACGTCATCCGCGTCGCGAGCCGGACGATGCCCGACGTCGAGCTCGCGTTCCGCGAAGCGGCGACCGCCAGCCAGCGCCAGCAGATCGCGGACGGCACGATGGACATCGGTTTCGGCTGGGCGTGGGACGGCGCGCCCGGTGTGCCGGTTGCGTCGCTCGTCGTGTCGCGCGAACCGCTCGTCGCGGCCGTGCCGGCCGGGAATCCGCTCGCGGGCCGCGCGAGCGTCGACGTCGCGGCGCTTGCAAACGAAACCTTCGTGACCTTTCCGCCCGGTTACGGTTCGGCGTTGACCGCGGCGCTGGACGACCTGTGCGCGCAGGCCGGATTCGCACCGCGCATCGGCGCGACCGCTGCGCAGATCACGACGCTCGTGTCGCTGGTGGCCGCCGAACGCGGTATCGCGATCGTGCCGGGCTTCACGGCGACGCTGCAGCGTCCGGGCGTCGTGTACGTGCCGCTCGCCGGCACGCGTGCGGTCGAGCAGATCGTGTCGTGGAGCGAGCCGTTTTCGTCGGCGTGCGTCGAACGCTTCGTCGCGCTCGCGCGCTCGCTTGTGCAACCCGCATCGGCATGATGCGGGTCAAACGACCCGGATCGCTCTTCCCCCGTGGTTCCGGTGTCCTGGCCGCGCAACACCCTCTTCCACATCGATCACGTTCGCCAAAGCGGCTGATCGCCCTCACCGAATGCCGCAGGTATCGCCGGATTGACGCGCGTCCCGAATGCCGGCGCAGTCGCGCGCGAATTCGATGAGGGCTGCTCGATACTTCAGTTCACCACGATGGTGTAAACCGCACGCGCGTCAGGCAGTCCCCCGTCGTTCGTGGCCGTGACGCCAAACGTGTAACTCCCGGTCCTCCCGGGCGTACCAACGATCCCGCCAGTATCCTGATTGAACTGGAGGCCTGGGGGCAATCCCCCGCTGGTCACCGTGAAACGGACGGTCGCAGGCGTATTCGACGTGATTTTCGCTGCGTAGAGCGTGCCTCGAGCGGCGGCTGGCAAGACTGCGGGGCCCAGTTGCGGTGTCGGCACCGATACGGTCTGCGGATTGCCGATCGGGATGCCTCCGGAACTTACCGGCCGCAACGACCAACTTTGGCCGGGGGTAATGGTCTCCAGGGTCCAGCAGGTAGTCTGGTCGCGAAGCGCGGCCCTTTGCTTTTCGGTGAACGCGCCGAGATTCCTGGCTGTTTCCCACTGCTTGATCTTGTCGAGAATCTTCGGCGCCGAGGGCAAGGTTGCCACCCAGCCCCGGAAGCCTATGCCGGCGTTGAGCGCCGCGCCGCGTGCGAGCCTGGTTTCGATCTGGGTCAACGAGAGGTCTGTGATATCGAACCATCCAAGCATGCCCGGCAGGTAGTTGGCCTGGTAGAACACGTTGTTGCGGTACAGCTGATCCATATCCGGGTTGGTCCAGTTCGCCCGGGTCAGCATATCCCACGCATTCGAGGTCATCCGGCTTGTCTCGCTGATGTATCCATCGTGCCCGGTCTGGGCAGCGTAGGTGCCGTTTATCAACCGGGCAATGCCGAAGCTGCCCCAGCCGGTATCACTGGCGGATTCCACCCCGTCGAAGGAGTGGTACCGGATGCCGACGTTGTTCCTGATGGTCCCCAGCCGGGTGGCGATCTCGTCGATGATGCCGAGGCCGCCGATGGCCCCGTTATACGAATTCAAGATCACACTCGCAACGGGCGTGCCGCGCGCGGCCGGGGCGGGGATGGAGTCCCACTGGCCTCGGGTCAGCCCACTGACTTTCCATTCACTGCCGCTCCTTTGGGCATCTTTGTACGAGATGAACTCGTCGCCGATACGTAGCATCTTCTCTTTGATCCCGTCCGGCATCGGTACGAATCCACTCAAGTAGAGCATCGCGGTCGTCATGTTCAACGACCGGGACAAGGTGGCTTGGCTGCCCAAGGCTAAACGAGGGTCCGCGGGCGGTGAAACGTAGCGATCGATGGAGGTGGGCGGGCCAACGCTGATGAAGTCCGACATGGTATGAACGCCGACGCGGACACCGTGCTCCTTGGCAGTTTCCACCAGCTTTTCAGCCCCGTTGTCGCTGCCGCCGAAGGTGGAGTCGAACTGATAATGCCCGGTGGATTTCCAGGGGCCGCGATAGTTCTCTGGCGAGTAGATGTAGTTGATTCCCGCGCTGTGGGCGAGGCGGGCAGCCTTGTCGACATTGCCGGTGTCGAGATCGTTCACCACGAAAGACGACTGGCCGCTGGCCTGCGCCACTTTCTGCCACTGGCCATTCTGGGTCGGATACGGGAGATTTTCACCCGAAGCAATGAACGACAACAGGGTCGTCACGAGCTCCGGTGCGCTGCCGTATAGCGCAATCTTCGATCCGATTACCGAGCCTGCGCGGTCGAGTGGGCCGAGCGGGATCGGATAGCCATCGGGGTTGAGCCGATCGCGCCGGCGCGTGTAGTCGTACGTAAAGGCTCGCAGCACGGCCCCCCATGACGTCTTTGCCGCCACGCTCCACGGTTCCATCGACGCCACGTACAGATTGTACGGATTGGAGATAATGTCGTTTCCCCAGCCGTATTGCGGATATTCCTTGGGCCACGCGCCTTCGGTGCGGTCGTTGAGCGGCTTGAGGCCGATGGCGAATTCGTTGTCTCGTACCACGCCCGCGGCTTCGCCGACGGTCTGGTTGATCGCGACAGGCAATGGCCCCCACAGCAGCGCCTGAACGTCGTAAGCGCGGTCGGTCTTCACGCGGGTGACTTCAAAGGTGGCATAGCCGGTCTTCTGCAGGACGCGGACATCGACCTCGAATGCGATGCCGGTGTCATTCGCGAAGGACAGCGTGTTGTCAGCGGCGGACCACCGGACGCTGGCGGGCAACACCAGTATTCCGTTGATCACGAGTCTGACGAGCAGGACGAACTTCCCGGGCGAGATGTAGTTGCGGCCGCTGCGGGAATCGATGAGTTCGACGATGGCGCCGGTGGAGTCCAGGCCGAGCGTCAAGTAGCCAGCCGGAATGTGTAGAGTGCTTGTCATTTTTCGACCTTCCTGACGAGAATGGGGGGCGCGAGCGGCGCAGATGCACCAGTGCACCCTTCCCTCGCGTGCCGTGAGTCAATATTCAGAACACCGAATCGATGCTCTTGACGTACATGCAGCGGTGGTCGGCGGATACGCCGGACATTGGACATGGCCGATCTGGCCGACGGATTCGAGCGCTCCCGCCTGCCGTCGACGGCGGCCATCTTTCATCGAAAGGCGACCGTGCCGGCTTTCGAAGCGCGATCCTTTACGGCATCGGGATCGCGGGCTCTGCGTCGTCCGACAACGCACCACGACTGCCTCAACAGCCCTCGCCGACGCAAGCAACCTGCGCGGAGCATGCGGCGCAACACGTGACACCGATGGCGGCCAGCCGCAGCGAATGGCTGCGGCTGGCCAGCCGCCGAACTGCCTGGTCAAACTTCCGGCGGTGAAGCCGGCGCAGTTAGAAAAGAGGCAGCGACCGCATTATTCCGGTTCGATTTTTATTGGCTCGGCACTTCGGCGATATACGAAACGTAGAGGTTTTGCCCCCAATCGCTGCCCGAGTAATTGGGAAACACCTTATCTTCGCGGGTGATGTTGACGTTGAATCCGGTCGTCGTGACTTGGGTCACCGTCACCGAGAACGTGTCCGGATAATTGGTTGAGTCGTTGGGGTCCTGGAGGGCCGTCACGACAACAATGGGCGCGGTCGAAAACGTGCCCGGGAACGTGATTTGCGCATTGAAAGGCGGGTTGATCCAGGAATTCTGGTCGCCGCCTGGAACGCTTCCGACTGCCTGCTTTGCTACGATTCTTTCCAGCATTTTGAGCTCCTTATGGATAAGACGACATTGCATCGTGGATGAGCCGCGCGCGAAAGCACTCCGCTCGAAGACAAAGTTATGCCGTGCGTAAGGCGAAAGCGATTACACGTGATTACACGATGGAAGCGGCTGTCAGGGCGTGCCGAGCGTGACGTTTTTATTTCGAAACCGGTGGTAAGTTTTTCTTGATCGATGCCCGGCGCATTACAGAACAGTGTCGAATCGGCAAGATCGTTACGTATCGGGAATCAAATAACAAAAAGAACACCTAACCATTCACTATTCGGCGCGAATCCTCCAAGATGGGCACGCCGCCGGCCGGGCATGCCCGGTCGCCCGTCCGGCGGCGATACGCGGGCCAGCGTATCCCTCTTCCACTTGGAGAACCCAATGAACAACAATGTGTTGCCGCGTTTCATCCCGCGCGCGCTTGCCGCGGGTTGTCTGCTCGCAGCCGCGAGCGTGTCCCAGGGCGCCGGCGTCTATGCGCCTTTCGTCGACGTCACGCTCTATCCGACGCCGCTCGTCGACCAGATCGGCGTCCAGCAAGGCATCCAGCAGTTCACGCTCGCGTTCGTGGTCGCGGGCAACGGCTGCGCGCCGTCGTGGGGCGGCGTGCAGTCGATCGGCAACGGCGCGAGCGGCGGCCTGCTCACCGCGCTGTCGACGTCGATCGCGAGCTATCGTGCGAAAGGCGGCGAAGTCGCCGTATCGTTCGGCGGCGCGAACGGCACGCCGCTGATGCAGGCGTGCTCGACGGTCCCCGCGCTGAAGACGGCGTACCAGACCGTGATCGACACGTATGGCCTCACGCATATCGACTTCGACATCGAGGGCGCGTCGCAGCAGGACACCGCCTCGGTCGCACGCAACTTCCAGGCCGTCGCGCAACTGCAGTCCGACTATGCGGCGAAGGGCAAGCCGCTGCACGTCACGCTGACGCTGCCGACGATGCCGACCGGGCTCACGCAGGACGGCGTGAACGTCGTCAACGCGGCGATCGCGAACAACACGTCGTTCGACGCGGTGAACCTGATGACGATGGACTACGGCCCCGCGAACATCGACATGGGCGCGGCCGCGATCAGCGCCGCGCAGGCGCTGTACGCGCAACTCGACACCGCGTTCAAGTCGGTCGGCCAGACGAAGACCAGCGCGCAGCTCTGGCAGATGGTCGGCGTCACGCCGATGATCGGCGTGAACGACGTGCAGGGCGAGACCTTCACGCTCGCGAACGCGCAAAGCGTGCTGAACGCGGCGGTCAACAACGGCTACGGATTCTTCGGCAACTGGTCGGTCGGCCGCGACCAGCCGTGCCCGAGCAACGGCGCGTATGCGTCGCCGACCTGCTCGGGCGTCGCGCAGCAGCCGTACGCGTTCGCGACGATCTTCAAGGCACTCGACGGCAAGTGGGGCGCGGGTGTCACGCAGGACCCGAACTACGGCGGCGGCTCGAACGGCGGCACGCCGCAACCGGGCGCGCCCTGGGCGGCCGGCCAGGTCTATACGGCCGGCGCGACGGTCACCTACCAGGGCACGACGTATCAGGCGCAATGGTGGACGCAGGGCGACGTGCCCGGCCAGGCCGCCGTGTGGAAGCCGGTCGGCGGCGGCTCGCCCGTATGGTCGGCCACGACCGCCTACCAGGGCGGCACGTGCGTGATGTACCAGGGCGCGAAGTACTGCGCGAAATGGTGGACGCAGGGCGACAACCCGAGTGCGGGCGGCGTGTGGGTGAAGTCGTGACGGTGTGACGCGCGGCGGGCCGTTTCCGGCGCGGCGGGATCGCGCGCCGGCGAGCGGCCCGCCGCCGGTGACGGCGTACTGCCCTACCCGCGTGCGTGCTCGGCCAGCAGCCGCGCCTTCGCGTCGACGAGCAGCGCCGCATGCGTGTCGCGATGCTGGCGGATCCGCTCGGTCGGCCCGACGACCGACAGCCCGTACCAGTCGCCGTCGAGCGTCAGCGCGACCGCGATCGCCGACAATTCGGGCGCGCTCTCGCCGAAGTTCTCGGCCCAGCCGAGTTCGCGAAACCGCGCGGTTTGCGCGACGAGCGCCGGCAGGTCGGCCACCGTCGCGTCGGTGAAGCGTTCGAACGGCAGCTGCGCGCCGAGCGCTTGCTGCGCATCGCCGGCGAATTCCGCGAAGATCGCCTTGCCGATCGAGTTCGCGTGCAGCGGGCGCAGTTCGCCCGGCTGGCGCGTATAGCGGATCGCCTGCTCCGATTCGACGACGTCGAGGTACGTAACCGACAGGCCCTGGATCTTGCCGAGCACGGCCGTCTCGCGGCTCGCGTCGCGCAGCGCGACGAGATGCGGATGGACGATGTCGACGACGGGATCGGTCGCGTCGATCGCGGCGGCGATCGTCTGCAGTCGGCGCGTCGGGTAGTAGCCGCCGCGCTTGCGCACTTCGTACAGGTAACCGCGGCTCACAAGCGTGCGCGCCATCGCGAGGCAGCTCGACGCCGGCACATTGAGCAGGCGCGCGAGTTCGGTGAGCGGCAGCGGCCGCCGTTCGGCGGCGAACAGCTCGAACAGGTCGAGCGTGCGGGCAACGAGTTTGACGTCCATGACGAGCGCTTGATTCGAAACGGGAAACCGCGCGCCGGCGGGCTGCCGCGCGTCAGTACGACTTCGGCAGCCCGAGCACCTTCTCCGCGATGTAGCACAGGATCAGTTGCGGGCTCACGGGCGCGAGCCTCGGAATCATACACTCGCGCAGGTAGCGCTCGACATGGTATTCCTTCGCGTAGCCCATCCCGCCGTGCGTCGCGATCGCCGTCTGGCACGCGTGGAACGCGGCTTCCGCGCCGAGGTATTTCGCCGCATTCGCCTCCGCGCCGCACGGCTGCCCCGCGTCGTAGCGCGTCGCGGCCTTCATCACCATCAGCCACGCGGCCTCGAGCTGCATCCACGCCAGCGCGAGCGGATGCTGGATCGACTGGTTCTGCCCGATCGGCCGGCCGAACACGACGCGCTCGCACGCATACTGCGTCGCGCGGCGCAGCGCGGCCTGCCCGAGGCCGATCGCCTCGGCGGCGATCAGGATCCGTTCGGGATTCAGCCCGTGCAGCAGGTACCGGAAGCCGTCGCCTTCGTTGCCGATCAGGTCGTCGCGCGATACGCGCAGGTTGTCGATGAACAGCATGTTCGAATCGACGGCCTTGCGGCCCATCTTCTCGATCTCGCGCACCTCGACGCGCGAGCGGTCGAGGTCGGTATAGAACAGGCTCAACCCGTCGGTCGGTTTCGCGACCTGGTCGAGCGGCGTCGTGCGCGCGATGATCAGCATCTTGTTCGCGACCTGCGCGGTCGAGATCCAGATCTTGCGCCCGCTCAGCACATAGTGGTCGCCGTCGCGGCGCGCCTGCGTGGTCAGGTGCGTGGTGTCGAGGCCCGCGTCGGGTTCCGTCACCGCGAAGCACGCCTTGTCGCGCCCCGCGATCAGCGGCGGCAGGAAGCGCGCCTTCTGCGCGTCGTTGCCGAACACCTGCACCGGGTTCAGCCCGAAGATGTTCATGTGGACGGCCGACGCGCCGGACAGGCCGGCGCCCGATGCACTGATCGTGCGCATCATCAGCGCGGCCTCGGTCATCCCGAGCCCCGCGCCGCCGTGGGCCGGGTCCATCGCGATGCCGAGCCAGCCGGCCTCGGCGAGCGCCGCGTGGAAATCGGCCGGAAACCCGCCCGCGCGATCGCGTTCGAGCCAGTAGTCGTCGCCGAAGCGCGCGCAGATTTTCTCGATCGCGCTTTCGATCGCGCGCTGGTCGTCGGTCAGGTCGAACTGCATGGACTGCTCTCCCGGAAAAGATGAACGGATGCGCCGCTCATAGCGGAAACACGCCCGTCGCGACCGCGGCGAAGACCATCAGCACGGTGGCGGCGAACAGGAACGGAATCGTGAATTTCTGGTGCTCGGCCAGTTCGACGCCGGTCAGGCCGACGATCAGGAAGGTCGCGGGCGTGAGCGGGCTCACCGGGAAACCCGTCGTCATCTGGCCGAGCAGCGCGGCCTGCGCCATCTGGATCGGCGGCACGCCGAGCAGCTTGCCGCTCTCCGCGAGCACCGGCAGCACGCCGAAGTAGAACGAATCGGGATCGAACAGCAGGCTGAGCGGCATCGACAGCAGCCCGAGCACGAACGGCATGTGGCGCGCATGCTCGACCGGCACGTGCGCGACGACGACTTCCGCCATCGCCTTCAGCATCCCGGTGCCGGACATGATGCCGGTGAACGCGCCGGCCGCGAGCAGCACGCTGGCCATCATCAGCGCGGCCTTCGCATGCGCGTCGATCCGCTCGCGCTGGGCCTGCACGTCCGGGTAGTTGATCACCAGCGCGGCGACCGTGCCGAGCATGAACATCACCATCGGGTCGACGATGCCCGAGACCAGCGTGACGAGTACGACGAGCGTCAGCGCGAGGTTGATCCGGAAGCGGTCCGGCCGGCGCAACGCGCGTTCGGCATCGGTCAGCTCGCGCGGCGCGACCACGAGCGACGCCGCGCCGGCACGATCGAGCCCGAGCCGTTTCGCCTCGCGCGCGCCAAGCACGTACGCGGTGCCGAACACGAATACGAGCCCGACGATCTGCACCGGGATCATCGGCATGAAGATCGCCGAGCCCGGAATGTGCAGCGCCGCCGATGCGCGCAGCATCGGCCCGACCCACGGCAGGAAGTTGACGCCGGCCGCCATCGACGCGACGCATGCGAGGATGCGGCGATCCATTCCGAGCCGCGTATAGAGCGGCATCATCGCGGGCAGCGTGACGAGAAACGTGACGGCGCCCGAGCCGTCGAGATGGATCAGCAGCGCAAGCAGCGCCGAGCCCATCACGATGCGCGGCGGATGGCAGCCGATCACGCGCAGCACGCCCGCGATGATCGGGTCGAGCATCCCTGCATCGGTGAGGATTCCGAAAAATAGAATCGCAAAAACAAACATCCCGGCGATCGGGCCGATGTTCTGTACGCCGTGCACGATGAACTTGCCGGTCGTGAGCCCGAACCCGGCCGCGAGCGACGCGGCCACCGGCACGACGATCAGCGCGACCAGCGGCGACAGCCGCTTCGTGATGATCAGGCCGAACAGCGCGACGATGGCGATCGCGCCGATCCATGCGAGCATGATGCGTCTCCTCTGCAGCCGGTGCGCGCCTCGGTGCGCGGGCCGGCGTGATATCCGAATGGGGGCGTCCGGCTCGCGCGTCGGGTGGCCGCGATGCCGGGATGTCGCGTTGCCGGTCAGTCCCGGCGGGGCGCGCCGTGCTCGTCGTCGGCAAACACCTGCGCCGCGTGTTCGTTCAGCGCGGGCGGCGGCCGCCGGTATGTGGCCGGCGTGCGGCCGAGCTTGATCGGCGACGCGATGCCACGATGCCGGCCCAGCTCGACCTTCATTTCCCGATGCGCGACGTGCGGATGGTCGAGCGCCGCATCGAGCCCGAGCACGGGCGCGCACGGCACGCCGCGGCGCATCAGCTGCTCGGCAAGCGCCGCGCCGTCGTGTCCGGCCAGCGCCGTTTCGAGCAGCGCGCGCAGCGCGGCACGGTTCGCGCTGCGCGCGCGGTTGTCCGCGAACCGCGGATCGCCGGGCCAGTCGCGCGTGCCGAGCACGTCGCACAGCGCCGCGAACTGCCCGTTGTTGCCGACCGCCAGGAAGATGTCGACGGTGGCCGTCGGAAAGCTGTCGTACGGCGTGATGTTCGGGTGCGCGTTGCCGGTGCGCACGGGCGCGTTGCCCGAATGGAAGAAGTTCGGCGTATGCGGATGCAGGATCGACAGCGCGCAGTCGAACAGCGTCGATTCGACGAACTGGCCGCGGCCGCTCGCGTCGCGTTCGCGCAGCGCCATCAGCACGCCGAGCGCCGCGTTCAGCCCCGTGACGAGGTCGACGATCGGCACACCGACGCGCAGCGGCGCGCCACCTGCTTCGCCGTTCACGCTCATCAGCCCCGCGAGCGCCTGCACGGCCGCGTCGTAGCCGGGCAGCCCGCCGAGCGGGCCGTCCGCTCCGAAGCCCGACACGCGGCAATAAACGAGGCGCGGAAACCGCGCATGCAGCGCGTCGAAACCGAGCCCCCAGCGCTCCATCGTGCCGATCTTGAAGTTCTCGACGACCGCGTCCGCGTGTTCGAGCAGGCCGAGCAGCCGCTCGCGATCGTCCGGTTTCGTCAGGTCGAGCGCGATGCCGAGCTTGTTGCGGTTCACGCCGAGGAAATACGACGCGGTGTCGCCGTCGAACGGCGGGCCCCACGTGCGCGTCTCGTCGCCCGACGGCGGTTCGACCTTGATCACTTCCGCGCCATGGTCGGCGAGGATCTGCGTCGCGTACGGGCCGCCCAGCACCCGCGACAGATCGATGATGCGCAATCCTGCCAGCGCGCCCTGCTGCTCGTGTTCCGCCATGCGTCTCGCTCCTGCTTCCGGTTGATCGGACTGCCGGTTCCGGCGGTTCGGCGCCTGCGGCGCACCCTTCCGGATTTGTCGAATAATTCTTGTGTGTGAATTTATATTCACACTCGGGAATTATATTGTCAAGCCCGGATGCACCCGGCTGCCGCATGGAGAACGCCGCCGCGCGCAAGTGGGGACGACACCGAACCCGGGCCGGTTGCGGTGCCGCCCCGCCCTTCGTTAAGCTGACGAAATTCGTTCATCTCGAAAAAATAAGGCGGAATATTCATGAAACGGTTGCTGCTGACGGCCTTCGTGCTGGCGTCGACGCTGGGCGTCGCACACGCGCAGACCCAGACTTTCCAATTCGGCGAAGGACAGACGCAGATGCCCGGCGCGGCGCCTGCAAGCCGGCACGCGCCGGCGCCCCATCACCGGCGCGCCGTTCACAAGAGCCACCATCCGCGCCACGCGAAGCCGACGCGTAACGGGATCTACACGCACGCGTGACGCGGCGTCGGTCGCGCGACGCCGTGCACGGAACTGTCACGAACGGCCGGTAAGATCGGCGCGGCTGCCTGCATGCCGTCGCGGCCCGCTGCCGGATCACGAACCGCCGACGCGCATTTTCTCCACGATTCAGCACCTGTTTTGCCGAACATGAGTACCGGGCCGGATACCCTCGCCGTCATCAAGGAACGCGCCACGATCGTGTGCCGCCAGCGCAGCAGCGTGCTGCTGGTCGCCCGCACCGCGTCGCGCTGGTCGCTGCCGGGCGGTACGATCCGGCGCGGCGAGACGCCGCTCGAGGCCGCGCAGCGGGAGCTTGCCGAGGAAACGCGGCTGGAGGGGCTCGTGCTCGACTACGCGGTTCAATTCGGCGGGCTGACGAAGCTGCATCACGTGTTTGTGGCCGAGGTGCCGGCGCACCTGACCCCGCACGCGAGCAACGAGATCGCCCGCTGCAAGTGGTTCACCGTCGACCGGCTTGAAACGCTGCGCGCGAGCGTGCCGACGCGCAAGATCATCGAACTGCTGCGCCTCGACTGTTTTTCGGCGATCCTGAACGGCCCGCGGCGCTGACGCCGATGTCGTCCGCGCCGCTCACGCGCGCAGGAACGGGCCGGCCTTGCGTTCGAGCAGCGTGACGAGTTCCGGCTGCATGAACGCGTACCGGTCGGGGATGTCGAGGCAGACGATCTGCTTGTGCTTCAGGTGAGCGCCGAATAACGCCGACAGCCTGGCTCGGTGCGCACGCTCCATCACGAAGACGATGTCGGCCCAGTCGAGCTGGTCGGCGGACAGGCGCGTGTCCGCATCGGGCGCGAGGCCCGCGGAGTCGGTTTCGACGCCCGGCCACGCGGCGAACACCGCTTCGGCCGTCGGGCTGCGCAGCCGGTTGCGGCTGCAGATGAACAGCGCCCGCGTCATGTCGCTTCTCCGCCCGCTGGCCCGCTTACCCCTGAGGAATCGTGCCCGGCCGCACGTACGCGAGCATGTGCGGCACGTAATCGGCTTTGCCGAGCTCGACGCCGTGATGGCGCAGGATCGCGTATGCGGCGATCGCGTGGAAGTAGAACTGCGGCAGCGCCCAGTCGCGCGCGTACTGCTCGCCCGTCATGTCGAACGCAATCCCGTTCGGCAGTTCGAGCGCGATCGGCAGTGCGGCGCCGCCGTCGAGCGCATCCGGCGCGAGTTCGCCGAGAAACGCGAGCGTGCCGGCGAGGATGCCCTGCGCGTCGCTCAGCGAGCCAGGCTGCGCATCCGCGTTCCATCCGGCTTCGCGCAATGCCAGCAGTGCCGCCGGCAGCGGCTCGCCGCGCAGCCGGTAGACCGGCTCCATCGACTGGAAGCACGAGAAGCGCACCTGTGCGGCGAGCGGATACATGTCGGCCGCCAGCTTCAGCGTCATCACCGCGTCGAGCTCGCCGCCCGCGGCCTGCCGGTGCGCGACAGCCTTGTCGAGCCACGCGGACTGCGCGCGCAGCATCTGGGTAAATGTGGGAACGAGAAGTTGGGTCGGTGACACGTGTGCGCTCCTGTGTAGTGGTTCGCGTCACGATATCAGCGTCGGCGTAAAACTGCATCCCGACCGCGGTGACGTACGCGATCCGATGCGGATCCGGCGCATTGTCGCGTGGCACGTGCGAATGTTTCCGCTTGCCGGACGATCGACGGCGCCTGGCCGCCGACACGCAGCGTCAAGGCTTGCCGTGGCGTGCCAGGAACCGGTCGAGTTGCGATGCAAACGTCTTGCCGTCGCGCGCGCTGAACGGCGCCGGCCCGCCCGTGTCGATGCCTGCGCTGCGCAACTGGTCCATCATCGCGCGCGTCGACAGACGCTCCTCGATGTTCTCGCGGCTGAACCAGTTGCCGCGCGGGTCGAGCGCATGCGCGCCCTTGTCGAGCACGGCGGCGGCCAGCGGGATGTCGGCGGTGATCACGAGGTCGCCGGCCTCGGCCATCTCGACGATGCGCGCATCGGCCACGTCGAAGCCGGCCGGCACCTGCACCGCCTTGATGAACGGCGACGGCGGCGTGCGCAGAAACTGGTTCGCGACCAGCGTCACGCAGATTTCGGCACGACGCGCGGCGCGAAACAGCATGTCCTTGATGACGGCGGGACACGCGTCGGCATCGACCAGTACTTGCATGGCGGTTGTTTCCAGTGGGTAGCAGCAGAAGCGGCGATCATAGCGCACCGCCGGCCGGCAATCAGCCGATCGGGTCCGTGCAAAGCGCATCGGCGGTCACCCACTGCGCGCCCCATGCAGCCGCGAGCCGCGCGCCCTGCCCGATCCGCACGGCCGCATCGTCGAAGTCGACGAACACGACGTGATCGGCCGCCGCGGGTTTCGCCGGCGTCTCGCGCGTGCGCCCGTCGGACAGCACCCACAGCCAGCGCTGCTTGTCGGGCTCGCGCCGCGCATCGTGCGCGAGCAGGTGCGCGGCGGCCGCGATGCCGTCCGCGAGCGGCGTGCCGCCGCCGCCGTCGACCGGTTCGAGCCAGCGTGCGTTCCACCAGCGCGGCACGGCCGGACCGAAGCGCCGCGCGGCGCCGTTGCCGCCGAAGCAGATCAGCGCGGTTTCGACGCGGTCGCGCGCGGCGCGATCGAAATACGCGACGATCAGCCCCTTCGCCAGCGCGAGCCGGTCGCGCGACAGCATCGACGCGGAACAGTCGAGCACGAAGCAATGCAGCGCATCCGGTGCGCCGGTTCGCTTCCGGAAGCGCAGATGGCCGTGATGCAACGGATCGCCGCGCTTCGCGGCGAACGTCGCCGGCCATGCGACGACTGTGCCGGCGCGCGCCGTACCCGGCACGCGCGCGGCTGCGCCTTGCTGCCATCGAGGACCGCGAACGGTGTTCGCGGCGGCGCCAGCTCGATGGCTCAGTGTTTTTTTAGCGGCAGCGGCACCACGCTTTTCACGTCGCGCAGCCCGGCCGGCTCGGGCCGCAGGTAGCCCCAGTCGCCCTGCGCGACGGCGGTGTCGTTCCCGGTTGTGCCCGGTTGATCTTCCGGCTGCTGGCGCGCCTCCGGCGGCGAACGATCGTCGCGTGCGCGGTCCGGCTGCGACGCGCCGGACGACGGCGGCGCACCGGCATGGCGGCGGTGCCGCAGCACGGCTTCGGCCACGCGCGCCACGTGCGATACCGTCACCGCATCGGCCTCCTCCAGCGCGGCGAGTGCGCGCGCGGCGCGTAGCATCACGAGATCGGCGCGCAGCCCGTCGACGGCCGCGTCGATGCACAGCGCGCTGACATGCGCATGCACTGCATCGCCGAAATCGAGCATCGCCAGCCGCGCACGCGCCGCGTGAATCCGGTCGCCGAGTTCGCGCTGCGCGGGTGCATGGCGTGCGCGGAACGCGTCCGGATCGAGATCGAATGCCAGCCGCGCCTTCACGATCCGCTCGCGCTGCGCGGCATCGAAACAGTTCTCCAGCTCGACCATCAGCCCGAAACGGTCGAGCAACTGCGGGCGCAGTTCGCCTTCTTCGGGATTCATCGTGCCGATCAGCACGAAGCGCGCGTCATGCGCGTGCGACACGCCATCGCGCTCGACGAGGTTCACGCCGCTCGCGGCGACGTCGAGCAGCGTATCGACGAGCCCGTCGGCGAGCAGGTTCACTTCATCGACATACAGCACGCCGAGATGCGCACGCGCGAGCAGGCCCGGCCGGAAGCGCACGCCGTTTTCGGCCAGCGCATGCGCGAGATCGAGCGTGCCGGTGACCTGTTCGTCGCTCGCCGACAGCGGCAGCGTAACGAACTGCCCTTCGGGCAGCAGCTCCGCGAGGCCGCGCGCGGCGGTCGATTTCGCGGTGCCGCGCGGCCCGCTCACCAGCACGCCGCCGAGCGACGGGTCGATCGCGGCGAGCAGCAGCGCCTGCTGCAATGCATCCTGCGCGACGAGCGCCGCAAACGGAAAGACCGCGCGGGCGCGGTGCAGTGTCGGATCGGTCATCGCCGTCCCCCTTCCTGGAGTTGTTCGCTTTCGAGCCAGACCGCTTCGATCCGCTCGCGATAGTCGCCCGGCTGCTGCCACAGGCCGCGCTGCATCGCCTCGACGAAGCGTTCGCAGATGCCGTGCAGCGCCTTCGGATTGTGCCGTTCGAGGAACCCGCGCGTGTCGTCGTCGAACAGGTACGCGTCGGCGACGAGCACGTACTGGTGGTCGGACAGCACGCGCGCGGTCGCGTCATAGCCGTACAGGTAGTCGACGGTCGCGGCCAGCTCGGCCGCGCCCTTGTAGCCGTGGCGCTTCACGCCGTCGAGCCACTTCGGGTTGACGACGCGCGAGCGGATCACGCGCGCGATTTCCTCGCGCAGCGTGCGCATCTTCGGCGCGACCGGGTTCGCATGGTCGCCGTGGTAGATGCTCGGCTGCTGCCCGGACAGGTGCCGCACGGCCGCCGTCATCCCGCCCTGGAACTGGTAGTAGTCGTTCGAATCGAGGATGTCGTGCTCGCGGCTGTCCTGGTTCTGCACGACAACGTCGATTGTCGCCAGCCGCTCGCCGAACACGTCGGGCGCGGCATCGCCCGCACTGTTCTGCGCATACGCATGGCCGCCCCACTGGCGGTAGGCGTCGGCGAGATCGGCGTCGGTCTGCCAGCGGCGCTGGTCGATCAGGTCCTGCAGGCCCGCACCGTAGCTGCCCGGCCGCGCGCCGAACACGCGCCAGCCGGCGCGGCGCCGCGCTTCGTCGGGCGACACGCCTTGCTCAATCCATTTCGAGCGTTCGCGCTCGATGCGCGCGCGGATCGGATTCAGCTCCTCCGGCTCGTCGAGCGCGGCGACGGCCTGCACCGCTGCGTCGAACAGATGCATCAGGTTCGGGAACGCATCGCGGAAGAAACCCGATACGCGCAGCGTCACGTCGATGCGCGGCCGGTCGAAGATTTCGATCGGCAGGATCTCGAAGTCGGTCACGCGATGGCTGCCGTGCGCCCATTTCGGCCGCACGCCGAGCAGCGCAAACGCCTGCGCGATGTCGTCGCCGCCCGTGCGCATCGTCGCCGTGCCCCACACGGACAGGCCGATCGCGCGTGGATAGTCGCCGTGATCCTGCAGATGGCGCTCGATCAGTTGCTGCGCGGATTTCAGGCCGAGCGACCAGGCGGCCTGCGTCGGCACCGCGCGCGTGTCGACCGAGTAGAAGTTGCGGCCGGTCGGCAGCACGTCGGGGCGGCCGCGCGACGGCGAGCCGCTCGGCCCCGGCGGCACGAAGCGGCCGTCGAGCCCGCGCAGCAGCTGGCGCATTTCCTCGCCGCCGCATGCGTCGAGCGCGGGGATCAGCGTCGAGCGCACGCGCTCGATCACGGCGAGCGTGTGCGGCCATGCGCCGGGCGGTGTCGCGTCGGTGCTGGCGTTGCCGCCGGCGGCTGCGCACAGCCCGTCCAGCCACTGCTGCGCGAGCCGTTCGAGCCGCTCGCGCGTATCGCCCGCATGGCGCCACGGCGACGCGTCGAGCGCCTGCAGGATCGCCGGCCGCGGGCCAGCCCACGGCGCGGCCCAGTCGGCCGACAGCGGATCGAAGTCGTCGCCGAGCGCGAGATCGCGCGCAAGCGCGCCGATCAGCCCCGCACGCACGCCCTTGCCGTCGCCGATCGGAAAACGCGCGAGCGCGAGCAGCGTGTCGCGCCGTTGTCGATCGGCCGGCGATACGCCGAACACGTGCAGCCCGTCGCGAATCTGCGCTTCCTTCAACTCGCACAGCCAGGCGTCGACGCGCGTCAGCAGCGCATCCTCGTCGCCAGTGTCGCGCGGCGGCGATACGCTCAGCTCGTCGTGCAGCCGGTGCTCGGCGATCGTCGCGAGGATCGTCTTGCGCAGCAACTTCGCGCGCCGCGCGTCGACCATCAGCGCCTCGTAGTATTCGTCGACCTGCCGTTCGAGATCCTGCAGCGGGCCGTAGTTTTCCGCGCGCGTGAGCGGCGGCATCAGGTGATCGATGATCACGGCCTGCGCGCGCCGCTTCGCCTGGCTGCCCTCGCCCGGGTCGTTGACGATGAACGGATACAGGTGCGGCAGCGGCCCGAGCGTCAGGTCGGGCCAGCACGCGTCGGACAGCGCGACGCTCTTGCCCGGCAGCCATTCGAGGTTGCCGTGCTTGCCGAGGTGGATGACCGCGTCGATGCGATACGCATCGCGCAGCCAGAAATAGAACGCGAGATACGCGTGCGGCGGCACCAGATCCGCGTCGTGGTAGCTCGCGTAGTCGTTCTCGCCGCGCGAGCGCGACGGCTGGATGCCGACGAACACGTTGCCCGCACGCCAGCCGGCGATCGTGAAACGCCCTTGACGCAGCGTCGGGTCGGCTTCGGGCGGTCCCCAGCGCGCGTTCAGCGCGTCACGCACGGCCGCCGGCAGCCGCGCGAAATGCGCGACGTAATCGGCCAGCGCAAAACTCTGGAACGCCGGGCGCAATGCATGCACGGCCGCGTCGTTGGTCACGCCTTCGGTGAGCCGCGCGATCAGCGCGTCGCCGTCGGGCGGCAGGTCCGCCACCGCGTAGCCCGCGTCGCGCAGCGCAGCGAGCACGCGCAGCGCGGACGCCGGCGTGTCGAGCCCGACACCGTTGCCGATTCGCCCTTCGCTTTGCGGATAGTTCGCGAGTATCAGCGCGACGCGCTTGCTCGCGTTGTCGAGCGTGCGCAGCCGGCACCAGCCGCGCGCCAGCGCCGCGACGAACGCGATTCGTTCGGCGTCGGGCTGGTAGCGTACGACGTCGACCTCGGTGTGCGGGCAGCGATACGCAAGCCCCTTGAAGCTCACCGCGCGTGTGACGATGCGCCCGTCGACCTCGGGCAGCGCGATGTGCATCGCGATGTCGCGCGCATGCAGCCCCTGGTTGTCGGCCACCCATGCGTCGCGATTGCCGCCGGACAGGATCACCTGCAACACCGGCGCGTCGCCGGCGAGCACCTCCGGCTCGGCGGCATCGATCGCGCCGGCCGCGAACGCGGTCGTGTTCAGCACGAGCGCGACACCGTGCGTGTCGCACAGCTGCGTGATGACCTCGCGGCTCACCGCATCCTTGAGCGACGTCACCGCGATCGGCAGCGGATTCAGCCCTTCCCGCACGAGCGCGTCGGCCAGCGCGTCGAACACGGCCGTGTTCGCGGCCTGCCAGTGCGCGCGATAGAACAGGATCGCGACGCCCGGCGCGCCGGGCGTCCAGCGCGGCCGCCAGTCGTCGACGCTCGCGCGGTCGCGCGCCGGGTGATACAGCGCGGCGGCCGGCAGCGGGCGCGGCAGCTCGGGTTCGTCGCCGAAGCCGAGCGTGTGGAATGCGATGCTGCGCAGCAGCGCCTCAGCGTTGTGCACGCCACCTTCGCGCAGGTAGCGCCACCACAGCCGGCACAGGTCGGGCGCGACCGTGCTCTTCGCGACGAGGTTCGGGTCTTCCTGCAGGTCGCCCGAGAACATCGCGAGCTGCTGCCCGCGCTTCGACGCGAGCGACACGGCCTGCTCGATCCCGTACGGCCAGTACGCTTCGCCGCCGAGATGATCGATCACGACCGCCTTCGCGTGGCGCAGCACGTCGTCGACATAGAAATCGACCGACGCCGGCTGCCGCAGGAACGTGACGTTCGCGAGTCGCACGCTCGGAAAGCCGGCCGGCAGCTGCGGCACGACGCTCGCGAGCAGCGACAGCGTCGTGTCGGCCGAGCTCAGGATCACGATGTCGGCCGGTTGCTGGGCGATCCGGACGACGCCCTGCGTATCGTCGACGAAGCCGCCCGGCGTGGTGCGCAGCAGATGCATCGTGCGTTACGCCTGTTGCGGTTCGGCCGCGCACGCGGCGTCGAACGCGCGCTGCAGTGCGGCCGCGTCGAGATCCTCGCCGATCAGCACGAAGCGGCTCGCGCGCGTTTCGCCGTCCTGCCAGCGACGGTCGAAATAGCTGTCGAAACGGCGGCCGACGCCCTGGATCACGAGCCGCATCGGCGCGCCGGGCAGCGCGGCGAAGCCCTTCGCGCGGTAGATCGTGTGCGTCTCGACGACGCGCTGCAGCGCGGCGATCGTCGCTTCGCGCGTGCCCGCATCGCCCGATACGACCACCGAGTCGAAATCGTCGTGGTGGTGATCGTGATCGCCGTCGTCGGCCGAGCCGTGGTGATCGTGACGCAGGTGGATCGTGTCTTCCGATGCCGATTCGAGCCCCAGCAGCATCGCAAGGTCGAGCTCGCCGCGCGTCGCACGCACGATCTTCACCTGCGGCGGGATCTCGTCGCGGATCGCGGTTTCGATCTGCGCGAACTGCGTGTCGCCGACGAGATCGGCCTTGTTCACGATCACGAGATCGGCGGACGACAATTGGTCGGCGAACAGCTCGTGCAGCGGCGATTCGTGGTCGAGGTTCGGGTCCGCACGGCGTTGCGCGTCGACGGCCTGCGGGTTTTCCGCGAACTGGCCGCTCGCGGCGGCCGGCCCGTCGACGACGGTCACGACCGCGTCGACCGTGAAGCTGTTGCGGATCGTCGGCCAGTTGAACGCCTGCACGAGCGGCTTCGGCAGCGCGAGGCCCGACGTCTCGATCAGCACGTGGTCGATGTCCGCGCGCCGCTCGACGAGCGCTTCCATCACCGGATAGAACTCTTCCTGCACGGTGCAGCACAGGCAGCCGTTCGCGAGTTCGTAAAGCTGGCCGGACGCTTCGTCCTGCGTGTCGTCGCAGCCGATGCCGCAGCCCTTGAGGATTTCGCCGTCGATGCCGAGTTCACCGAATTCGTTGACGATCACCGCGATGCGGCGGCCTTCGGCGTGCTGCAGGATGTGGCGCATCAGCGTCGTCTTGCCGCTGCCGAGAAAGCCCGTGACGATCGTGACGGGAAGCTTGCGTAGGGTCATGGTGGGTCCTGGGTCGAATGGGGGTTCAGGCAGAGATCGTCACATCGATCTCGTCGTAGCGTTTGATGCGATAGATCGCGGCGGATACGAGCCAGCTCGCGAGGAACAGCCCGATCACGACGTAGCCGAGCATCCCGAAATGCGCGGCCGCCGTCGTCGCGAAGTCCCACACGGTGCCCTGCAGCGACAGCTTGTCGGCGAGCAGCGCCAGCACCTCGATGCCGCCGATCAGCGCCGCGACCAGCACCGATACGAACGTGATCGTCATGTTGTAGTAGATCTTGCGGATCGGCCGCACGTATGCCCAGCGGTACGCACCCATCATCAGGATGCCGTCGGTCGTGTCGACGAGCGTCATGCCGGCCGTAAACAGCGCGGGCAGCACCATCACCGACCAGAACGACAGGCCGCCCTGCACCTGCGTGGCCGAGATGCCGAACAGCGCGATCTCGGTCGCGGTGTCGAAGCCGATGCCGAACAGGAAGCCGATCGGATACAGGTGCCAGCTGCGCGACACGATCCGGAACAGCGGGCGGAAGATGCGCGCGAGCACACCGCGCTGGTTCATCAGCAGGTCGAGATCCGCCTCGACGAGCGGCTCGCCGCGCTTCACCGCGCGAAACGTGCGATACACGGAAACCAGGATCATCAGGTTTGCGGCCGCGAGCAGCAGCAGGAAGAACGCGGACACGCAGGTGCCGATCGTGCCGCCCAACTCGCGCATGCCGTCGAAGCGCGACAGCGACGCGGCGGTTGCCGCGACCACGGCCGACATCACGATCACGACCGTCGAGTGGCCGAGCGAGAAGAACAGGCCCGCGCCGAGCGGGCTGCGGCCCTCCTGCATCAGCTTGCGCGTGACGTTGTCGATCGCCGCGATGTGGTCGGCGTCGACCGCGTGGCGCAGCCCGAACACGTACGCGAGCAGCGCGGTGCCGAGCAGCACGGGCTGGCCGTGGAAGGCGGCGAACGCCCAGACCCACGCGCCGACGTTGAAGGCGATCAGCAGCGCATAGATCGCGACGATCTTGCCGCGCAGCCCGGATGAACTGTCGTTGAACAGGCGAAACAGCGAATCGAGCATGACGCTCCTTTGCGAACGGTCGACATGAAGCATGCCAACACGGCCGTCGCTGCGCGGCCCCGTGCGGTCTCGCCTTCCATCGGGCCCGATCATGCGCGCTTGCGCGGGCGACCGGACGACGGGAATCGGGAAACGCTCGGGTGTCGGGCACGCTGCGGCCGTGGACGATGCGCCGCCTCCCCGCGGCGCTGAACCCCAACGTTTAGGCCGGTATCCGGGCTGACGAACACGCCGCTTCGCCTTCCCGGATGCGCGGGGCATCCAGTGGCGGTCGTCCGCATGCGCGCGGCATGCGGCGAAGCGGCGTTGCATCGTGGCGGGCACGATGCGTTCGCTTACCGTTGCGGGGGCAGCACAGGTTGGCTCGACTGCGACGCAGGCAGGCTCCCTGTTTCCCGTTTAACTGCGCGCGCCGGAGCGGCGCGCGCGAGCACCAAAACGCGTGCGAGTGTAGGCGCCGAGGGCGGGAGCGTCAAGGCGACGCGGGCCGCCGGGCCGGGTTTCGCACGGCCGGCGCGTCGCGCCGGAGGCCGTGCGCGGCGGGTTCGCGCGGGCGGACCGCTGTGCTATCGTAGCGCCGCGTTCGGTGCTCGCACGCGCATTCCGCGCATGCAGTTAAACGGGAAACAGGAGGCGGACGACCGCCCGGCCTGTGCTGTCCCCGCAACGGTACGCCGCCCGCGCGACGCGCTTCCCCGCGCACGCGCCCATGCCGCCCACGATGCCACTGCCCTTTACCGGGCGGGAAGGCCGCGGCCTGGCAAGCGGCCAGCCCGGATACCGGCCGACGCAAGGGGCGAGCCCGACGCTCGCCGAACGCCCGATCCGCGGGGGACGGATGGGGTGCGCATTCCACCCGCGTTCGCGCGGGCTTCGCCCGATCCGTCATGTCTTGCCTGTTTGCCGGCCGCCGATGTGCCGCCCGCCTTCCCCTTTCCACTGTTTCGACACGGTGCGCGCCGTGCCGCGCGCGATGAGCCGCGCGTGGCTCATCGGCGCCGGCCCCGGCGACGCCGACCTGCTGACGCTCAAGGCCGTGCGTGCGATCGGCACGGCGGACGTGCTGCTCGTTGACGATCTCGTGAACCCCGACGTGCTGCGTCATGCGCGCGCCGACGCGCACATCGAGCACGTCGGCAAGCGCGGTGGCCATGCATCGACGCCGCAGGAGACGATCGTCGCCGCGATGCTCGCGCACCTGCGCGCGGGCCGCAGCGTCGCGCGGCTCAAGGGTGGTGATCCGTTCGTGTTCGGTCGCGGCGGCGAGGAACTGGCCGCGCTCGGCGCGGCGGGTTTTTCGGTCGAGGTCGTGAACGGCATCACCGCGGGCATCGCCGCACCGGCCGCACTGGGCATTCCGGTCACGCAGCGCGGCGACGCGCAGGGCGTGATCTTCGTCACGGGCCACGGCGCGGGCGCCGACGAACCCGACTGGCGCGCGCTCGCGGCGACGCGCATGACGATCGTGATCTACATGGGCATCCGCCGGCTCGATACGATTGCCACGGCGCTGCGCGACGGCGGCCTGCCCGGCGATACGCCGTGCGCGGCGATCGAGAACGCGACGCGTCCCGGGCAACGGCACGTGCTTGCGACGCTCGACACCCTCGTCGAACAGGTCGGCACGACCGGCATCGGTTCGCCGGCGATCGTCGTGATCGGCCGCGTCGCGGCGCTCGCCGACGATCCGGCGGTGCGTGCGGCGCTCGGCAGTGGCGCATGATGCGCGTCGCGCTCGGCGTCGGTTTCCGCGCGGGCACGACGGCCGTGCAACTCGACGCGGCGATCCGCGCGGCGCTGGCGCTTTACCCGGACGCCGAACCGGCGGTCGTCGCGACGCTCGCCGACAAGGTGCACGCCCGTGCGCTGCGCACGCTGTGCGCGCGCCGCGGCTGGCCGCTCGTCGCGTTCGACGCGGCGCGGCTCGCGAGCTGTCCCGAACTGGCCGCGAGCGGCCCGTCGGATGCCGCGCTCGCGCGCTTCGGCGTCGCGGGCGTGGCCGAGCCGTGCGCGCAGCTCGCGGCGCCTCACGGGCGGCTGCTCGGCCCCAAATCCATCCGGGACGGCGTGACGGTCGCGCTCGCCGGCCCGCTCTGAACCCTTTGTTTCGCTTTCGACAGGACGATTCCCGATGAAGACCGATACCGAATCCCATCAGCGGATGGCCGAACGCCGCCGCGCCGGCCACGAGAAGAAACAGGCCGCCGCCACCCACGAAAAGGGCCTGCTGATGGTCCACACCGGCAACGGCAAGGGCAAGAGCACGGCCGCGTTCGGCATGGCCGTGCGCGTGCTCGGCCACGGCATGCGGCTCGGTGTCGTGCAGTTCATCAAGGGTGCGCTGCATACGTCCGAGCGCGACTTCCTCGGCGCCGTCGCGGAATGCGACTTCGTGACGATGGGCGACGGCTATACGTGGAACACGCAGAACCGCGACGCCGACATCGCGACCGCGCGCAAGGGCTGGGACGAGGCGCGCCGGATGATCGAAAGCGGCGACTACCGGATGGTGATCCTCGATGAGCTGAACACCGTGCTGAAGTACGAATACCTGCCGCTCGACGAGGTGCTCGCGACGCTCGTCGCGCGCCCGGACTCGGTGCACGTCGTCGTCACCGGGCGCCATGCGCCCGATGCGCTGATCGACGCGGCCGATCTCGTCACTGAAATGCGGCTCGTCAAGCATCCGTACAAGGAGCAAGGCGTGAAGGCGCAGCGCGGCGTGGAGTTCTGAGCGTGCCGGCCTGCCCCGCGCTGTTCGTCAGCGCGCCCGCGTCCGGCCAGGGCAAGACGTCGGTGACGGCCGGCCTCGCGCGGCTGCATCGCCGGCTCGGCCGCCGCGTGCGCGTGTTCAAGACCGGGCCGGATTTTCTCGATCCGATGCTGCTCGAGCGCGCGAGCGGCGCACCCGTGCATGCGCTCGACCTCGGGATGGTCGGCGAGGCCGGCTGCCGCGCGCTGCTGGCCGACGCCGCGCGCGATGCGGACCTGATCCTGATCGAGGGCGTGATGGGGTTGTTCGACGGCACACCCAGCAGCGCCGACCTCGCGGTCGCGTTCGGCGTGCCGGTCGTCGCGGTGATTTCCGCGAAATCGATGGCGCAGACGTTCGCGGCGATCGCGTTCGGGCTCGCGCGGTTCCGGCCGGGGCTGCCGTTTCACGGCGTGCTGGCGAACCGCGTCGGCTCGGCACGGCATGCGGAACTGCTGCAACAGGCGCTGCCCGCCGACCTGCGCTGGCTCGGGCACGTGCCGGCCGACGCGGGCATCGCGCTGCCTGAACGGCATCTCGGCCTGCACCAGCCGGCCGACATCGGCGATCTCGATACGCGGCTGGAGCGCGCGGCCGACGTGCTCACCCAAACGGCGCTCGCCGAATTGCCGCCGGCCGTTACGTTCGCGGAACCGGACGTCGCGGCGCCGCTGCCGCGTGCGCTTGCCGGCAAGCGGATCGCGGTCGCGCGCGATGCGGCATTCTCGTTCATTTATCCGGCGAATCTCGCGTTGCTCGACGCGCTCGGTGCACAGGTGCGATTCTTTTCGCCGCTCGCGGACGAGCGCGTGCCGGACGATTGCGACGCGCTGTTCCTGCCGGGCGGTTATCCGGAACTGCATGCGGCGACGCTCGCGGCGAATGACGAAACCGCGCGGACGATTCGTGCGCATGCGGCCGCAGGCCGGCCGATCGTCGCGGAATGCGGGGGAATGGTGTATCTGTGTGAATCGCTGACCGATGTGGACGGCGCAACAACACCGATGCTCGGCCTGCTGCCGGGCCACGCGACGATGCAGCGCCGGTTCGCGGCGCTCGGCATGCAGCGGCTCGATACGCGCGACGGGCCGATGCGCGGCCATACGTTCCACTATTCGCGGCTCGCGACGCCGCTGGAGCCGGTCGCGAACGCCGTGCGCCCCGACGACGCGCCGGGCAGCGGCGAAGCCGTCTATCGCAGCGGCGCGGTGGTCGCGACGTATATGCACATGTACTGGCCGTCGAATCCGGAGATGACGGCAGCGCTGTTCGACGGCACGGTGTTCTGAAGGAAAAAACGGTGAAGCGCCGCGACACCGCAAGGTCAGGGTTTTTCGCGGCCCGGCGCTTCCGAACGCGAAGTCCGGATCACGGTGCCGTCGGGCGAGAAATGCGCGTTGAACATCGCGTCGCCCGATACGCCGCCCTCGGCCCAGTGCCAGCTCCACACCTCTTCATGGCTCAGCGCGTATTGCGCGACCTCGGTCGGCTTGCCGAGCAGTTGCCGTACGTCGTCCTTCGACATCCCCGGCACGACCTTCGCGATGTTCGCCGCCGTCAGCGCCTGCGTGATCGACACGAGCCGGCCGTCGGGTCCGAAATCGAGCATGTAGGTACTCGTGCCGTACGGGCCGCGCGGATACTCGAACCGCTGCGAGCCGTCGTCGCCCTGCCTGACCATCTCGGGCTTGCCTGCCTGGCGGAGCACGTCCTCGACCGTCGAGACGCCCGGCTGCAGGTTGCCGAATGCCATCGGATCGGGCTTGATCGCGTTGACTGCATCGGCCACCTTCTGGTCGTCACACCCGGCCGCCAGAACGCTGACCGCACAGGCCGTCAGCACGGTCAGAAGCTGTTTTCGCATTTCGTCCACACCTGTATTCATCGAGCCGATCCGGCGTCGCGCGCAGCGTAGCACGCGACCTGTCCCGTCGATGTCAAGGAGCGTCAAATCAGCGTGTGCGGTCCGCGCGCATCCGATTTCACGGGCGGGCGCGCACGCACACACCGGGCGGCGGTCACCATGCCGCCGTGACGCTGCGTCACACCAGAAACGCCTCGGCCAGCTTGACCCAGTAAGACGCGCCGGTCGGCAGCGCGGCATCGTTGAAGTCATACCCCGGGTTGTGCACCATGCAGCCGCCCTCCCCGTCGCCATTGCCGATGATCAGGTAGCTGCCCGGCCGTTTCTCGAGCAGGAACGCGAAATCCTCGCTGCCGGTCAGCGGCACCATCCCGTCGATCAGGTTCGCGTCGCCCACCCACTCGCGTGCAACGCCGCACGCGAACGCGGTCATCTCAGCATCGTTGACGAGCACCGGGTAACGGCGCTGATAGTCGATCGTCGCGGTCGCGCCGAACACGGCCGCCTGCGCATGCACGACCTCCTTGATGCGCGTCTCGAGCAGGTCCCGCACTTCGGGCTTCAGCGCGCGCACGGACAGGCGCATCTGCGCGCGATCGGGAATCACGTTCGGTGCCTCGCCTGCGTGGATCGCGCCGACCGTGACGATCGCCATGTCGAGCGGCGACACGTTGCGCGACACGATCGTCTGCAACGCCAGCACGATCTGCGCGCACACGACGACGGGATCGATCGCCTTGTGCGGCACCGCGCCGTGGCCGCCGCGGCCCTGCACGTCGATGGTCACGGTATCCGACGACGCCATGAACGGCCCCGGCAGGAAGCCGAATTTTCCGGTCGGGAAGCCCGGCATGTTGTGCATCGCGAAGATCGCATCGCACGGGAACAGCTCGAACAGCCCGTCGTCGAGCATCTTCTTCGCACCGCCGAGCCCTTCCTCGGCCGGCTGGAAAATCAGGTTCAGCGTGCCCGAGAAGCGGCGCTCACGGGCGAGATGCTTCGCGGCCGCGAGCAGCATTGCCGTGTGGCCGTCGTGGCCGCACGCATGCATCTTGCCGGCGATCGTGCTCTGGTACGGCAGGCCCGTCGACTCGTGGATCGGCAGCGCGTCCATGTCGGCGCGCAGGCCGAGGCGCTGCGTGCCGTCGCCTGCCTTCAACTGCGCGACGACGCCCGTGCCACCCAACCCGCGCTGCACCGTGTAGCCCCACGACTGCAGTTGCTCCGCGACGAGATCGCTCGTCGCGAATTCCTCGAAGCCCAGTTCGGGATGGGCATGGATGCGGTGCCGGATCTCGATCATTTCGTCGGCAAGGCCTGCGGGGATCACGCTGTGCGTCATGGGGTCGTCTCCTGTGTCCGGTGGGGAATGTGCAGGCAAGGATAGTCGGTTCGGCGGCAACCGGGCAGACGGAAAGTCGTCGCGGTAGCAACTGATGGTTGCCGTTTCAAGGCGTGACACGCGGTGGGCACACCCCGGCCATCCGGACGACTGCCGCTCGCCATGCGGGCATGTGAAACTTCGATTTTCCGTGTATAAGGATCCGGCGATGGCCGCTGAGATATCGAGAATATCGCCTGTTCATCAAGGACTTGCGAAGGGTTGTTCATTTTTTGACGTTTGTACATTTTTTGTGTACGCTGACAAAAAAGTGAACAGGCGACCCGCTCCGATGCCCAAGAACGCCACCCTCCCGATGTCGGAACAGCGCGTGCTAGACGAAGCCTGCGCCGCGTTCGAACGCGCGACGCGGCGCTTCAAGGCACGGCCCGTGCGCGTGCCGGCGGCGTACAACGCGCGCGCCGACGCGATGATCCGCTTCGACGTCGCGGGGCAGGCATTCGAGATGCCGGTCGCCGTGAGCCTGCGCGTCGAATCACTGCCGGGTGCGCTCGCCGAATTGCGCCGCCGCGGCGGCGCTGCCCCGATGCCCGGCGAGCGGCCGCTGATGCTGGTCGCGCCGCATCTTTCGGCCGAGCTGGCTGCCGGCCTGACCGACCAGGGCATTCCGTTTCTCGACACTGCCGGCAACGCATGCCTGATTCAGCCGGAGGCAACCGTGATGATCGCGGGCCGGCCGAAACCCGCACGCGCGCCACGGCGCCAAGCATCGCGCGCGACGACGCCAAAGGGGCTGGCCGTGATGTTCGCGCTCGCGACGCAGCCGGGCCTCATCGCGCAGCCGTATCGGGGGATCGCCGCCGCATCGGGCGTCGCGCTCGGCACGGTCAATCTCGCGATGGACGATCTGATCGCGCGCGGCCTCGTCGGGCAGCGTCGCAACGGCGAGCGCCTGATTCCAGACTGGCCGCGCTTCGTGCAGGAATGGGTCGCGCTGTACCCGAGCCGCTTGCGCGCGAAACTGCCGAGCCGCCGGTTTACCGGCCTCACGCCCGACTGGTGGCGCGGTTTCGATTTCGCGGCTTTCGATGCGCGGCTTGGCGGCGAGCCGGCGGCCGACCTGCTGACGCACGACCTGAAGCCGGCCGCGACCACCGTCTATACGCACGGCGCGGTGCCCAACCGCCTGCTGCTCAAGGCTCGCCTTCGCCCGCACGAACACGGCGACGTCGAGTTCCTCGAAGCGTTCTGGCCGCACTCGCCCGCGCTCGACTGGCGCGAGCAGGATGTGCCGCTCGTGCCGCCGCTCCTGATCTACGCGGATCTCGTCTCGTCCGGGGACAGCCGCAACCTTGCCGCCGCCGAACGGATCCATGACCGATACCTCGCCCATCCGCCCGCTTGAAGTCGATCCACGCCGGCCGCTCGAGCCGGCGGCGGTCGCGCTGCTGCAAGCCCTCAGCACGGCCTGCGTGCGCCTCGACGCGGCTTTCGTCGTCGCTGGCGCAACCGCACGCGACATCCTGATGTGGCACGTGCACGGCATCCGGCCGGTGCGCGCGACACGGGACGTCGACGTCGCGGTGTGCGCGGTGAGCTGGCCATTCCACGCGCATCTCGTCGATGAACTCGTCGCGACCGGGCAATTCACGCGCGCACCGAAACAGCAGCAGAAACTGCTGTTCGAGAGCGGAACGTACGGTTTTCGCACCGAGCTCGATCTCGTGCCGTTCGGGCCGCTCGAAGCGCCGCCGGGCGAGATCGTGTGGCCGCCGGACGGTGAATTCGTGCTGAACGTGCTCGGGTTCCAGGAAGCAGTCGACACCGCACAGCCGGTGTCGATCGACGCGCGCACCGTGGTGCCGGTAGCCAGCCTGCCGGCGCTCGCGCTGCTGAAGTTGCTCGCATGGAAGGACCGGCGCGCGCGCCAGAACAGCGACGCATACGACCTGCTGTTCCTGCTGCGGAATTTTCACGACGCCGGCAATCGCGAACGTATCTGGGATGCCGCGCCGGACCTGCTCGAAATGCACGCGTTCCAGCCGGGCCTTGCCGCCGCCGCGCTGCTCGCGCGTGATGCGAAACGGATCGCGTTGCCGCAAACGCGCGACGCCATCCGCGCGCTGCTGTCCGACGAAGCGACTTACACGGCACTCGGCCAGGATCTGCTGGCACGCGCGTTCGCACTGTTGCCGGGCGAATTCAGCGATGACGCAGATCGGTACCTCGACGCGTTCCGCCACGCCCTTCTCGTTGATCCGCCCGCCCCGCCCACTTGACGCGCCGCTGCAAAACAGCCACGCCACCGAGCGTTCGCCCCGCTGCGCTCAGGCCGCCCAGTCTTCAAGCGACAACCCGGCGACCCGGCCGAATTCGCGGCCGTTGTTCGTGACGAGCACCGCGCCGGCCGCGATCGCATGCCCGGCGATCGACGCATCGTTCGCGCCGATCGGCGTGCCGCGCGCGGCGAGATCCGCGCGAATCGCGGCCGTTGCATCGACGGCCGCCGTATCCCATGACAGCACGCCATCCAGCCGCGACACAAAGGCCGTCACGAGTTCCGCATGCTTCGGCGACGCTTTCCTGCCGACCGCGCCGAACCGCATTTCGGCATAGGTAATCGCCGATACGACGATCCGGTGCTGCGCATTGACGCACGACTGCAACCGCGACAGCACCACGGGTGGGCGCTCGCGCATGATGAACGAACAGATGTTCGTATCGAGCATATAGAGCGTCGTCACCGGCCGGACTCCGTCGAATCGGCGGCGTCGCCGGACAGGTCGAAACGGCCGGACTCGATGACGGCCGGGCGTTCGGCGAGGAAGTCGGTGTCGGCCAGCGGTTCGTTCGCGAACGAGAGCCACGTGGGACGCACCGGCCGCAGCAGCAGCGTGTCGCCCTCGCGGCGGATCTCGAGTTCCGTCACGCCCTCGAACTCCATGTCCTTCGGGATGCGGATTGCCTGGTTACTGGCGTTCTTGAAAATGGAAACGGTGCGCATGAGCCACTCCACGGGAGTACGATGCGCCCATTCTAGGCATATGCCAGCATATGTCAATATTGGGGGCCGCGAATCGGGCGTCGAGCCCCATGCTGTAGCGGGTGTTTTTGCCATGTCGTCGTGCCTGTCGTCGATGAGGAGAGCGATCCATTCTTCACGACGCAGGCCGCGCGGTCCATATCCCGAACGGCCGAGGCAGGCGCGACGCAGGGCCGCGCGCATCGTCGCCCGCCCGCCTCGTCACGGCAACCGGAAAGTGTCGAAGAATGTGTCGCGCTCGATCATGGTGAGCGCCGCACGCTTGTGCGGGAAATCGAATTCCTTCAGCGTGTGGAACCCGAGCCGGTGCATGTACGCGATGTGCCGCACGTGATCGACGCGCGGCTCGCCGACGAGCCGCTGCGTGCGCGGTTCGTCGACGAACATGTAGTGCAGCACCCCGCTCCACCACGCATGCAGCTTGCCCGCGCTCTGGAAGCGCGAGTCGCCGATCAGCAGGTGCAGCCCGCGATCGTAGTCGTGCGCGTCGTAGAACGGCGCGAGGCGATCCTCCTTCGCCCAGTAGAACTCGAAATAGCCGAACGGCTTGTCGTCGAAATAACCGATCATCGGGTGCATGTGCGGATCGGCGAGCCGCTCGGCGAGATACGCCGCATGCTCGTCGCGCGTGCCGCGCTGGTCCCAGAACTGCGCGACGCGATCGAGGTTCATCCAGCCGCTGAACAGGTCCGCGTGCGCGTCGATGTCGACGGTGCGCAGGCTGAACGTCATCCCGACCTGCGGCATGTAGCGCGCATAGATCTCGCCGGCCGGCGACGGCGGCCGCACCGGATGCCGGTGGCCGTTCGTGATCGCGTAGCGCAGCGGCATCCCGCCCGACGCGGGCGCCGTCAGCCACGGCCGCGGGTTCTGCCAGAACGTCGTGCGCGACACGCTCAGGCGCAGCATGTCGCCGGCGACCTGCTCGCTGTCGATCACGCCCTCGCGCACCGCGCGTGCGACGTACGATGCGACGGCCGCCGCACCGGCGCCGCCGAGCGGCACCGAGATCGTTGCCGCATCGTGCCGCGTGTCGGTATTGAACAACGCGACGAACGCCGCGAGCAGCCGGTCCGACGAGTCGTCGGGATGCCATGCGTCGAGCGTGTGTTCGGCGACCGGCGCCGCCTGGCCGGGCGCGGCGCCGTCGAGCGCGGCTGCCACCTCACCTTCGACGGCGTCTGCGGCGCCGGCCGGTTTCGTCAGCGTGCCTTCCATCACAGTGCTCCCGCATCGTGGCGGTCGGCGAGGACGTGAAGCCCCCGCTCGAGCGCCGGAAACAGACTGCGCTGGAAGTTGTTCCAGCGCAGTTCGAGAATCGTGTCGTCCGGCGCGATCGGCGTGTCGAGCACGTCGCAGATCACCTCGCCGGAATCAATGCCGTTGTCGACGTAGTGGAACGATGCGCCCGTCATCGTCACCGGCGCGACGGACGACGTCGCGCCGCTCGCCCAGTCGACCCGTTCGCCGCGCGCGCCGTGCAGCGCGTCGAGCGTCGCCCACGCGCCGCGCCGCTGATACGGCGAATCGTCGGCCGTGATGCCCGGGTGGATGTTCGCGATGCGCCGGTGAAAGCGCGCGCCGGGACGCACGAGTTCGTCGAGGATCACGAGCAGCCCGTCGAGCACGACGACGTCCGCGTCGAGTTCGAGCAGGCGCTCGAGCAGGCGGCGCTCGAACGCCTGTTTGCCGGCCACGCGCTCGCGCGCGTCGCGCGGCAGGCGCCGGTACGTCGACGGAATCGAACAGAACAGCTCGTCGACCGGCCGGCCCTGCACCGTCAACCCTTCCGGCAGGATCCACGGGCGGCCCGGCGTGCGCGCGAACCCGTAATCGGCCACTTTCGCGCGATCGGCCGGCGAACCGTCGTCGTCGTCGACGATCACGCCCTCGAGCGTGTAGCGCTCGCCGAGCGGCGAGTCGTTCAGGCGCTCGACGAGGAATTCGAGCGGCGCCTTCATGTAGCGCGTGCCGCCCTGATAAGCGACCGGCTGGCCGGCGCGATCGGCCGCGCCGTTGCGCAGCGACTGGATGTAGACGAGATTTTTCTTCGGCATGGAGGCGTCGTGGAAAAAAGCGGACGAAGGCGCCGCGGCCGGCCCGCGCCGGCCACGAGGGCCGGCCGGCAGGCTGCGACGCGCAACGTCACCAGTTGTATTTCGCGGTTGCGATCACCGTGCGGTCGGTGCCGAACACGCAGACGTTCATCGACTGGCAACCGCTGATGTAATGGCGGTTGAACAGGTTCGTCCCGTTCACGGCGAAGCGCCAGTTACGCGTGTCGTAATGCACACCCGCGTCGAACAGCGTGACGCTCGATACCGTCAGCGAGTTGTCGGCCGCACCGGCCGACGCGCTCTGGTAGCGAATGCCGCCGCCGAGGCCGAAGCCGGCGAGCGGCCCCGTGTGCCACGTCCAGTCGGTCCAGAGCGACGCCATCTGGCGCGGACGCGGGATGTCGACCGGCCAGTTGTTCAGCGACACGTCGTTGGCCTTCACGTTCTTCACGTCCTGGTACACGTACGACGCGATCAGCGACAGGTTCCGCGTGAGCTTGCCGGTCGCGCTCAGCTCGATCCCGCGCGAACGCACCTCGCCCGTCTGCACCGACTTCGTGCCCTCAGGGTCCTGACTCGGCAGCGCCGACGTGAGCACATTGGTCTGGTTGATCTGGTAGATCGCCGCGTTCAGCATCAGGTTCTTGCCGGGCGGCTGCCAGCGCAGGCCGGCCTCGATCTGCTTGCCGCGCGTCGGCTGCGGCAGCCCGCCGCCGAGCAGGTTCACGCCGATCAGCGGGTTGAACGACGTCGCGTAGCTGACGTACGGCGACAACCCGTAGTCGCCCTGGTACGTGAGGCCGACGCGGCCGGTAAACGCCGTCACGTCCGCCTTCGTCGACGTGCCGCCCGCGCGGTCGTCCATCCGCATGTTGACCCAGTCCTCGCGGCCGCCGAGCGTCAGCGTCCAGCGGTTCCACTTGATCTGGTCCTGCGCGTACAGGCCGAACGTGTTCATCGTCGTGTACGTGTTGGTGCGGGACGTCGACGCCGGATCGAACACCGCCGTCGTGACCGGCAGGTAAACCGGGTTGTAGATGTTCAGCGGCGGCGCGGCGGCGAGCCATTCGCTGTCGGTCGCGGTCTGCCGGTTGTACTGGAAGCCGAGCAGCAACGTGTGCTGGAGCGGGCCCGTCGTGAAACGGCCTTCCACGTTGTTGTCGATGTCGAAGCGGCTGTAGTTCATCTGGAACACGCCGGCCCAGCGCGACACGTCGGTCGTGCTGCCGTCGACGAAGCCGTTGCCGAACACCGAGCCGTTGTCGAGCGACAGGTGCATCAGGCGCACGTTCTGCCGGAACTTCCACGCCGGGGTCAGGTTCTGCTCGAACTGGTAACCGACCGACCACTGCTTCTTGCGGTAGTAGTTGAAGTTCCCGTCGCCTTCATAGACGTCCTTGTTGATCTGCCCGTTCGGGTTCGGCAGCACCGTGCCCACCGCGGGCAGGAAGTTCGACGAGATGTCGCCCCAGTCCTGCAGGTACGTCGCGGACAACGTCAGCGACGTATCCGCGTTCGGGCGCCAGCGGAACGACGGCGCGAGCGCGACGCGCTGGTCGTTGTTCGGGCCGGTCAGCGCATTGCCGTCGCGCGCGACGCCGACGAAGCGGTACGCGTACTTGCCGTCGGCGTCGAGCTTGTCGCCGACGTCGATCATGAACTGCTTGCGTGCATAGTTGCCGATCTGCACGCCGGCCTCGCGCACGCGCTCGCCGTCGGCGAGCTTGGTCTGCACGTCGATGATCGCGCCCGGGTCGCCCGCGCCGTACAGCACCGAGGTCGGCCCGCGCAGCACGGTGATGCTGTCGATCATGTACGGATCGACGCGCCAGCTCGCGAGGTTGATCGTGTTCGGCACCTGCAGCCCGTTCACGTAGGCGGTCGGCGTGAAGCCGCGCAGTGCCGCGTACCAGTCCGAGCGGTTGTCCGAACCGTACGACGAGAAGCCCGGCACGTAGCGCAGCGCAGCGTTCACGTCGGTTGCGCCGGTCATCTCGATCTGCTGCGCGGTGACGACGTTGATCGTCTGCGGAATCTCGTTGATCGGCGTGTCGGTCTTCGTGCCGGCGCGGCTGCGCTTCGCGACGAGCCCGACCGTGCCGTCTCCTTCCGAGGCCGCGTTGACGTTGATCGCCGGCAGCGTGCCATTCGGCGAGCCGTTCTGCGCGCTGGTCGACGCATTGGCCGCCGCACCGTTCTGCGCACTGCTGGCCGACGCCGCGGCGCCTGCGTTCCCGGCCGGCGCCGTCTGGGCGTATGCCTGCCCCGCCGCCGCACCGAACGCCACGCTTGCCGCGGCTGCGATCGCACGCAAACGCGTGCCTGTTGCCCACTCCATCTTTCTCTGCTCCACTTTTTTCATGCGGTCTCCGACCGCGCCTTTGTCAAAGAGCGAAAGCCATGCGGCCCGCACTCACCCCGTTTTCTTGTCTTGCCCGGGCCGCGCCTTCGTTTTGGGCGGGCGCGATCCCGTCTTCGAGCGACGCGCAGATTTCGTCCGCGCGGCGTGCCAGTACCGACAGCAGCGTGTCGGACAATCCGTGGCTGTCTTCGCAGCAGCCTTGCAGGTAGATGCGCGGCGCGAAGTGCTCGGGCGTCGCGAGCAGGTAGTCGCGCGTGACGTCGCCGCGCGTGAGCGCGTCGCCCAGGTGCGGCGCGAGCCCTTCGAGCAGCGCCGAATGCGTATCGCGGCGGTAGCCCGTCGCGAGCACGAGCGCGTCGAAGCGCTCGACGCGCGTGGCGCCGCTCATCCGGTCGCGCAGCGTCAGTTCGATGCGGCCGTCGGCGCTGCGCACGGCGCCCTCGATCGCGCTGTTCGCGAGCAGCGCATGACGCGGCGTGCCGTCGATGCGCTGCAGGTACAGCATTTCGTAGATCTGTTCGATCAGCGGCCGGTCGACCACCGCGTAGTTGGTGTCGCGATAGCGATCGAGCAGTGCGCGGCGCGCGTCGTGCGGCTGCGCATAAACGACGTCGGTGAACTCGGGACTGAAGATCTCGTTGACGAACGGACTGTCGTCGGCCGGCTTCAGCGCACCGGCGCGCATCACGAGGCTCGCGTCGACGTGCGGGAAGCGGCGCGCGAGATCGATGAACACCTCGGCCGCGCTCTGCCCCGCGCCGATCACCGCGACGCGGCGGCGTTCGCCGTCCGGCGACGCGACGAGCCGGTCGATGTCGGTGAGATACGACGACGAATGGATCACGCGGTCGCGGCCGAGCGCGGCGAACGCGTCCGGAACCGCGGGCGTGCCGCCGACGCCGACCGACAGCGCGCGCGCGACGCGCTGGCGCTCGTGGCCGGCGGCGTCGCGCGACAGCACGCGCAGCGCGTCGATCCGCGCGCCGTCGCCGTGCACGGGTTCGATCGCGAGCACGGTTTCGCTGTAATGGACGCGATCGTCGAACGCGTCGGCGACCCAGCTCAGGTAGTCGTGGAATTCGACGCGAGTCGGATAGAAGTTCTTCAGGTTGACGAATTCGTTCAGCCGGCCGCGTTCGAACAGGTAGTTGATGAACGTGTAGCGGCTTTTCGGATCGCGCATCGTGACGAGATCCTTCAGAAACGAGATCTGCATCCGGCAGTCGTCGAGCAGCATCCCGCGATGCCAGCCGAATTCCGGCTGGCGCTCGACGAAGCAATGGGCGAACGTGCGCGCGCCGCTGCGCTCCGCGAGGCGCACGGCCAGCGCCAGATTCGACGGCCCGAAGCCAACGCCGATCAGGTCGAATACGGTTTCTCTCTGCATGTTTCAGCTCCCTTGTCGGTGAATCCGGCCCGTCAGACGTGACGGCCGGAGAAGAACGTCTCGCGCAGCGTGCGCATCCACAGCGGCTGCACGTCGGCCAGCGCGAGACGGCGCTGCCGCGCGAAGCCATGCCGCGCGAGATGGTCGGCAACCCGCGCGTGGCCGGCCGGAACGGCACAGCCGACCGCTTCGGTACGCAGGTCGTCGAGAAACAGGTAATGAACGACGGACGGCAGCCAGCCCGCCACGCAATGCGGGCCGCGCCAGCGCGACTCGCCGACCAGCATCCGCAGCCCGCGGTCGTAGTCGCGCGCCGCGACGTGCGGCGCGAGCGCGTCTTCCTTCAGCCAGTAAGCCTCGAAGTACGCGAACGGCTCGCCGTCGAAACAGCCGACGAGCGGCGTGACATGCGGATCGGCGTCGGCCGCGCCGGGCTGTGCGCCCGGCCAGCCGTCGCGCACGCGCGGCTCGGCGAACCAGCGCGCGACCCGCTCGGCATCGTCGGCCGGCTGCCAGCCGCGCAGCGTGAAGCGCACGCCGAGCGCCGGCAGGTCACGCGCGTAGACCTCGCCGCGCGGCGCTGGTGGCCGGCGCGGGTGACGCCGGCTGCCGGTCAGCATCGGCAGCGTCGCGCACGGCAGATGCGGGCCGACGAGCCACAGATCGGCCTGCTGCGCCCAGCCGTCGCGCACGCAGCGGCCGCCGTCGGCGAGCACGCCGCTCGCGCGCAGCGCATCGAGCGCCACCGCCGGCCATGCGGCCGGATCGAGCCGGATCACCGCGTGGTGCGCGCCGTCCGAAAACGCCGCGGACAGCGCGGCCAGCAGCCCACGCCGCTGGTCGGCCGGCGCCGCGCGATGGTTGTACGCGACGAGGCGCAGCGTGCCGTCGTCCGCGAGTTGCGCGCGCAGCAACTGCGCGCCGATGCCGTCGCCCTGCGCGACCCGGATCTCCGAGCCGTCGCGCGCGGCGAACAGGCCGTCCGCGAACGCGAGGCGGCACGTATCGGGCATCGTGAATCCGTCCGGACGCACTTCAGCCAGCATGGCGTTCCTCCTGTCCTGTTTCTGCTTGCGCATCGAGCCGCGCGCCGAGTGCCGCGAGCGTCGGCGATGCGAACACGTCGGCGACCGTCAGCGCATGACCGGAGCGGCCGGCCGCGTCGACGAAACGCACGACGTCGAACGACGTCGCGCCAGCTTCGAACAGGTTCGCGCCGGGCTCGGGCGCGGCCGTCGCGAACGTGTCCGACCACAGCGCCGCGAGCGCGACAGCCGCGTGCGGCGTGTGGGACGGCGTGTCGGCGAGTGCGCCGCCGCTTGCATGGGCGATGCCAGCCATTTGCGCGACGGCACGCGTATCGGGTGCGCCGAGCGCAGCCTCCGACGCACCGGCGAAGCGCGCGACTTCGTCGTGATAGACATCGACGAGCGCATCGACGAAACCGCGGTCGAGCAGTTCGTCCGCATACGAGAACGCGGCGCTCACGCGGCCGTCCGGATGCTCGACGACGTCCAGCTCGAGCGTGAACACGACGCGATGGCGCACGTCGTCGAACGCCGCGAGCGACAGGCCGGCCCAGTCGCGAGCGGCCGCGCCCGTCGGGCGCAGGTAGTTGAACATCACCTGGAACAGCGGATTGGCCTGCGCGGCACGCGGCGCGCGCAGCGCCGCGACGACGTCCGCGAACGGCACGTCCGCATGCGCATACGCGGTGAGCGCCGTATCGCGCACTTGCGCGAGCACGTCTGCGCGGCGGGCGGCCGGGTCGATCCGCGTGCGCACGACGACCGAGTTGATGAACAGGCCGAGCGCATCGCGTGCCGCATCGCCGGTCAGCTCGCGCGTCGACGCGAGCACGCCGACCGGCTGGTCGGCCGCGCCCGTCGCACGGAACAACGCGGTATTGAGCGCCGCGTGCAGCAACATCGGCAGCGTCGCGTGCGCCGCCGACGCGGCGTCGCGCGCGGCGCGGATCAGCGGCGCGTCGAATTCGAACGCGATGCGGGCCGCGCGCCATTGCGGCACGACCGGCGCATCCGCGCGCTGCGGCAGCACGCGTGACGGCAGATCGGCCAACGCGTCGCGCCAGTACGCGACGCGGGCCGGATGGCACGGCGCGGGCAGCACGAGTTGCGCAGCCGCTTCGGCCGGCACGGCGTTGCCCTGCACACGAGCGACATAACAGGCGCGAACCGCATCGAGCCACAGCTCGATCGATTCGCCATCCGACACGATGTGATGGATCGTCACCGACAACACGTGGTCGTCCGTGCCGAGCCGCAGCACGCGGGCGCGCCACAGCGGCGCATCGGCCGCGAGGTCGAATGGCGCGAGCGCATCCTCGTCGGTCAGCGCCGTCGCGCGGGCGAGCGCATCGGGCTGCGCCGACAGGTCGACGAGCGGCAGCGCAACCGGCGCCGCCGCGTCGATCCGTTGGCCCGGCAACGCGCCGTCGCGAACGACGAGCCGCGCGCGCAGCGCCGGATGCACGGCCGCCGTCGCCGCGAACGCGGCGCGCAACGCATCGACGTCGAGCGGGCCGCGCACGCGCAGCGCGACCGGAATGTTGTACGCGACGCTGTCCGGCTGCGCGCGCCACAGGAACCACAGGCCGAGCTGCGCGGGCGACAGCGGCCACACGCCGTGTGCGTCGGGTTTGGCGACCGCGACGCCCGGCGCTGCCGCACCGGCATGCGCGGCGCGCGGTGCGTCGGCCACCTGTTGCGCGTACTGCGCGAGCACCGGCGCCTCGAACAGCGCGCGCACCGGCACGTCGCGGCCGAGCCGTTCGGCCACGCGCGTCGCGACGCGCACGGCGGCGAGCGAATGGCCGCCGAGATCGAAGAAGTGATCGCCGCGGCCGACGCGCTCGAGATTCAGCACGTCGCACCAGATCGCCGCGAGCGCGGCTTCGTCGCCATCGCGCGGCGCTTCGTACGCACGCTCGACGCGCACGGGCGCCGGCAACCGTGCGCGGTCGACCTTGCTGTTCGCGTTGCGCGGCAGCGCGTCGAGCACGATCAGTTGCGCGGGCACCATGTAGTCGGGCAGCGTGCGGCGCAGGTGCGCGTCGAGCGTCGCGGCTTCGACGGGCTGCGCGGCCGCCTGTGCGTCGGCGGTCAGCTCGACATACGCGACGAGTTGCGCGAGCGCGCCCTGCCCGTGTACGACCGCGCACGCTTCGCGCACCGCATCGTGCGCGGCCAGCTGCGCCTCGATCTCGCCGAGCTCGATACGCAAGCCGCGCAGCTTCACCTGGTGATCGACGCGGCCGATGAAGTCGAACACGCCGTCCGCGCGGCGCCGCACGAGGTCGCCCGTGCGATACAGGCGCGCGCCCGGCGCGCCGTACGGATCGGGCACGAAACGTTCGGCCGTCAGCGCCGGGCGGTCGAGATAGCCGCGCGCGACGCCGATCCCCTCGCCGCCCAGATACAGTTCGCCGATCACGCCGACCGGCAGCGGATGCAGCCGCTCGTCGAGCACGTGAGCGGTACGCGCGCCGACCAGCGTGCCGATCGGCAGATACGCGGCGTCGCCGAGCTTCGCGAGATCGTCGCCGGGCCGGAACATCCACAGCGTCGGCGTGATGACCGTCTCGGTCGGGCCGTAACCGTTGACCACGCGCACGTTCGGCAGCGCGCGGCGCAGCATCGCGAACGCTTCTCGCGACGTCGCTTCACCGCCGACGGTCAGCGAACGCAGCGTCGGCGGCGCGCCGTGCGCGAGCGCCCATTCTGCGAGCTGCGCGGCGCAGCCCGGCGGCACGTAGGTCATCGTCACACCGTCGCGGACCATCATCGCGCAGGTCTGCGCGGGCGGCCACAGCACGTCGGCCGTCACCGACACGGCGGCGCCCGACATGTATTGCGAAAACCAGCCTTCATGCGCGCCGTCGAAGTTGACCGACTGGAACAGCAGGAACACGTCCTGCTCGCCCGCGCCGTAGCGCTTGGCGATCGCCGCGCAATGCAGCGCGAACGACGCATGGTCGACGATCACGCCCTTCGGCTTGCCGGTCGAGCCCGACGTGTAGATCGCGTAGGCCGCATGACCGGGCAGCACGTCGGGTAGCGCGATATCGGCGGCTTCGTCGAGCGCCTCGATTTCGTCGGCGCGCCAGACGCGCAGCGACGGCAGCTCGGGCAGCGACGCGGCGCTCGCGCCGTCGGTCAGCACGTGTGCAATGTTGGCATCGCCGACGATCTGCGCGAGCCGTTCGCGCGGGTGGGCCGGATCGAGCGGCACGAACGCGGCGCCCGACTTCAGCACCGCGATCAGTGCAACGAGCAGGTCGACCGAGCGCTGCAGCGCGACGCCGACGCGCATCTCCGGCCGCACGCCGGCCGCCACCAGATGGCGCGCCAGGCGCGCCGCGCGTGCATCCACTTCGCCGCGCGTCAGCGCGCGATCGATATCGGCGACGCCGCGGGCATCGGGCCGCGCGTGCGCATGCGCGGCGATGCGCGCATGCACCGGCACGAACGGTTCGGTATCCGTCGCGCCCGCCGGCGCATTCCACGCAAACAGCTGTGCCCGCTCGTCGGCCGGCAGCCAGTCGAGATCGCCGACCGGCATGTCGGGGCGCGCGAGCGCGTCGCCGAGCAGCGTGACGAAGCGCGCGGCCAGCCGCGCGATCGCGTCGGCGTCGAACAGGTCGAGCGCGTAGATGAACGCGGCGTCGAACGTCCCGTCGGGCGTCGCCTCGACCGACAGCGTCAGGTCGAACTTCGCGGACGGCGTGCCGGACGGCAGCAACGCGGCCGACGCCGCGCCGAGCGCAGGCAGCGCACGGCGTTCGCCATACGCGGCCATCACCTGGAACAGCGGATGGTGGCTCGCGCTGCGCGGCACGCCGAGCGCGTCGACCACCTGCTCGAACGGCACGTCCTGGTGCATCTGCGCGTCGACGAGCGCGCGCTGCGTACGCGCGACCAGCGACGAGAAGTCGCCGTGCGCGGGCACGTCGACGTCGATCGCGAGCGTATTGACGAAGAAGCCGATCAGGCCGGCGACCTCCGCGCGTTCGCGGTTCGCGGCCGGCACGCCGACGCAGATCCGCGCGTCGCCGGTCGCGCGTGCCAGCAGCGCATCGAGCGCGGCGAGCAGCACCGCGAACGGCGTCGCGCCCGATGCGGCCGCGAACGCGCGCAGTTGTGCGCCGACGCGCGCGTCGAGCGAAAACACATGGCGTGCGCCGCGCGCACTGCGGCGCGCCGGCCGCGCGGTGGCGCCCGGCAGCGTCAGCACGCCGCGCTGCGGATCGAGCCGTTCGCGCCAGAACGCAAGCTGGCGATCGCGTTCGCCGGCGTCGAGCCAGCGACGCTGCCACAGCGCGTAGTCGGCGTACTGGATCGGCAGCGGCGCGAGCGGCACCGGCCGGTCGGACGCATACGCGCGATAGAACGCCGCGAGTTCTTCCAGCATCACGCCCGACGACCAGCCGTCCGACACGATGTGGTGCACCGTCAGCGCGAGCCAGTGATGCGTCGCGTCGAAGCGCACCAGGTGCGCGCGCACGAGCGGCGCCGCGCCGAGATCGAACGGTTCGGCTTCGTCGGCCGTCGCGACGGCCTCCGCGCGCGCGGCACGCTGCGCGTCAGGCAGCGCTTCGAGATCGGTTTCGCGCCACGGGCAGCGCAGCGGCGCGTGGATCGTCTGCGCGACGCCGTCCGGCGCCTCGTCGAAGGTGGTACGCAGCGCCTCGTGGCGTGCGATCAGCGCGTCGCACGCGAGACGCAGCGCATGCGCGTCGAGCGGGCCCGTCAGTGCGAGGCGCTCGGTGATGTGATACGCGTCGGGCGCGTCGATCAGCCGCGCATGCAGCCACAGCCGCGTCTGCGCGAACGATGCCGGCACGCGGTCGCTGCGCGGCGTGCGCGGCGGGATCGGCAGCACGCGAAAGTCGATGCCGGCCGCGCCGAGCTTGTCGATGAAGACCGCGCGCTGCGCGTCGGGCAGTTGCGCGAAACGCGTCGCGAGCGCCAGCCAGTCGGGTTGCACCTTCGTCATCCGTCGTCCTTATTGGGTTTCCAGTTCGCCGAGCAGCGCGTCGATCGCACTCGCCGCATCGGTCGCGCCGCGCGCCGCGCAGGCCGCATCGATCGCTTCCGCGCAGCGCGCGAGCGTGCGCGTGTCGAACAGCGTGCGCAGCGGCAGTGCGAGCCCCCAATGCAGGTTCGCCTGCGCGTGGGCCTGCGTCGCGAGCAGCGAATGGCCGCCGAGCAGGAAGAAATCGCCGTCGCGGCCGATCGCATCCACGTGCAGCACGCGCTGCCAGATCTCCGCAAGCGCACGCTCGGTGTCGGTCGCAAGTTCGACGGCTTCGGCCACTTCGCGCACCGGCGCCGGCAACGCATGGCGGTCGCACTTGCCGTTCGGCGTGACAGGCAGCGCGTCGAGTTCGATCAGCTGCGACGGCACCATGTAGGCCGGCAGTTGCGCGCGCAACGCGTCGAGCAGCGCCGCGCGGTCGAGCGGACCCGCGTCGCCGCGTGCGACATAACCGATCAGCTGCTCGTCGCGCACGATCACGACCGCATCGTTCACGCCGGGCGCCGCGCGCAGCAATGCCTCGACCTCGCCCGGTTCGATCCGCTGGCCGCGCAGCTTCACCTGCGTGTCGACGCGGCCGAGATAGTCGAGCGCGCCGTCGGCGCGGCGCCGCGCGAGGTCGCCGGTACGGTACATGCGCCCGCCCGGCACGAACGGATCGGGCACGAAGCGATCGGCGGTCAGCGCCGGACGGCCGAGATAACCGCGCGCCAGGCCCGCGCCCGCGAGGTACAGCTCGCCGGTCGCGCCGGCCGGCACCGGTTGCCATGCGGCATCGAGCACGTGCAGTTGCAGGTTCGCGATCGGATGGCCGATCGGCACCGCGACCGCGTTCGCGTCGTCGGGGCCGCAGGTCCAGTGCGACACGTCGATCGCGGCTTCGGTCGGCCCGTACAGGTTCACGAGCGTCGCGTTCGGCAGCAGCCGTGCCATCTTCGCGACGAGTTCGGGCGCGAGCGCCTCGCCGCTCGCGACGATCAGGCGCACGCTGTCGCATTGCGCGGCGGCAGAGAAATCGTCGAGATAAGCGGCGAACGCGGCGAGCATCGACGGCACGAAATGCAGCACCGTCACGCCGTGCGCGTGGATCGCGGCCGCCAGGCGCGCCGGATCGCGATGGTCGCCGGGCGCGGCGATCGCGAGCTTCGAGCCGATCGCCAGTGGCCACACGAATTCCCATACCGATACGTCGAAGCCGAACGGCGTCTTGTGCAGCACGACGTCGTCGCGCGTCAGCCGGTATGCGTGCTGCATCCACGCGATCCGGTTCGCGAGCGCGCCGTGCGTGTTGCCGGCGCCCTTCGGTTTGCCGGTCGAACCCGACGTGTAGATCAGGTAGGCGAGCTGCGCGTCGTCGACCTCGGCGGTCGTGTCGGCGGATGCGTCGGCTGCTTCATCGGCCAGCAGGTCCGCCACCGTCAGCAACTGCGTCGCGGCGCCGTCGCCCAGCGCGGCCTCGACCTGCTCGCGCAGGTGGGCCTGCGTGATCGCAACGGCCGGCCGCGCGTCGCGCAGCAGGTACGCAATGCGCTCGGCCGGATAGTCGGGATCGACCGGCAGGTACGCCGCGCCGGCCTTCAGCACGCCGACGAGCGCCATGACCATGTCGAACGAGCGCTCGACGCACAGTGCGACCGGCGTGTCGGGCCGCACGCCGCGCCGGCGCAGCGCGGCCGCGATGCACGACGTGCCGGCATCGAGTTCGCGATAGGTCGCGCGATGCACGCCGCCGTGAACATCCGCGTATTCGAGCGCGATCGCGTCCGGCATCGCCTGTGCCGCGGCGGCGAACTGCAGGTGCAGCGGCTGCCGTTGCGCATCCGGCCATGCACGCGCGGTGTCCTGCGCCAGCGCCAGTGCGGCGCGTGTCGCGTCGTCGGCGATCGACAGCGTGCCGAGCAATGCGTCCGGCGTGCGGGCCAGTGCGTCGAGCGCGCAGGCGAACGCGCGGTGCCAGGTCTCGACCTGCCGCGCATCGACGCGCGCGGTGTCGTAGCCGTAGTCGATCGTCAGCTCGGCGCCGCTTTCGATCACGAGCGTCAGCGCGAAATCGGTGGCTTCGATGCTGCGCACGCCGCTCAACGCGAGCGAGCGCGGATCGGCGTCACGCGCCGTGTCGTCGACCGGGTAGTTCTCGAACACGACCAGCGTGTCGAACAGTGCACCGCCGGCGCCGCGCGCCCAGCGCTGGATGTCGGCGAGCGGCGTGTGCGCATGCTCGGCGGCGGCCGCGTTGTCGCGCTGCAAGGCCTGCAGCCAGTCGGCCGCGCGCTGCTGCGGCGCGGGCGCCGTGATTACCGGCAGCGTGTTGATGAAGAGACCAAGCACCGTGTCGACATCCGCGAGCGCATCGGGGCGGCCCGCGACCGTCGCGCCGAATGCGACGGCCGGCTGGTGCGTCATCCGCTGCAGCGCGAGCGCCCAGGCGCCCTGCACCAGCGTGTTGACGGTCAGCTTCAGTGCGCGCGCCGTCTGCGCGACGCGCGTCATCGTTTCCGCGTCGAGCGTCGCGCGCCACGTGACCATTTCGGCGTCCGCGCGATCGGCCGCGCGTTCCGCGATCAGCGTCGGCGCGTCGAGCCGTGCGAGGCGTTCGGTCCAGAAACGCTCGTCGGCATCGCGGTCGCGCGTGCCGAGCCATGCGATGAAGTCGCGATAACGCAGCGCCGGGCGGCTGGCGAACGGCGACACGGCGTCCGGGTCGCGATAGTCGCGCAGCACGTCCGCGAGCAGGCGCGCGGTGCTCCAGCCGTCGAGCAGCACGTGGTGACGCGTCCACACGACGCGCCATGCGTCGTCCGTCACGCGGATCAGCGTGAGCCGCATCAGCGGCGGCTCGCGCCAGTCGAAACCGCGCGTGCGGTCAGCCGCGAGCCATGCATCGAAATCGGCGTCGAGCGTGTCGCCGCGCGCACGCCAGTCGAGCTGTTCGACCGGCATCCGCGCATGGCGATGCACGCACTGCAGCGGCGCGGCTTCGTCCGGCATCACGCTCGTGCGCAGGATGTCGTGGCGCGCGACGGATGCATCGAACGCGGCCGCGAGCCGGTCTGCGTCCAGCGCGGTCGCGGTCGCGACGAGCTGGTTCACATAGCTCGCGTGACCGGGCGCGAACAGCGCGTGGAACAGGATGCCCTGCTGCATCGGCGACAGCGGATACACGTCGTCGATCGCGCGCCAGTCGAGCGGCGTGCGTTCGATCGCGGCCTGCGTGAGGCCGGCGGCCTGCGCGAGCGGAAAATCACCCGGCGTCGCACCGCCGCCGCGATGCGCGACCCGCGATGCGCAGGCTTCGACGAGCTCGCGCAGCGCGGCCGCGAAGCGTTCGGCGAACGCGTCGATCGTCGCGCGTTCGAACTGCGGCGCGCCATAGACCCAGTGCATTTTCAGCGTGCGTGCGCCGTCGCGGTCCGTATCGAGGTATGCGTGGATCGCGAGCGTATTGCCGAGCGGCCCCTGTGGGTCGCGTTCGACGCCGGTGCCGCCGAAGCGCGGCACGAGCGTCGCGTCGCGCGGCGCATCGAACTGGCCCAGGTAGTTGAACGTGACGCGCGGGCGCGGCACGGCGGCCAGCGCCGCGCGCGTCGCCGCATCGCCGTAATGCGCGAGCACGCCGAAGCCGAGCCCCTTGTGCGGCACCGCGCGCAGCGCGTCCTTGACCGCGCACAGCGTGTCGCGCGCCGTTGCCGCGACCGGCAGCGTCACCGGGTAATGGCTCGTCAGCCAGCCGATCGTGCGGCTGGCATCCGCGTCGTCGAACAGCGCCTCGCGGCCGTGCCCTTCCAGTTCGACACGGCACGATGCGGCGCCGCGTGCGCCGGCCAGCGTCAGCGCAAGGGCCGCGCCCAGCAGTTCGATCGTCTGCGTGCGGTAGGCCGCGTGCGCGTCGGTCAACGCCGCGCGGGTCAATGCCGCGTCGATCGTCTGCACGACGACGGCCGCATCGGCATTCGTTGCCGCGGCGTCGGGATGATCGGGCACGATGTCGTCGCCCTGCGCCATGCCGGCCCAGTACGCGGCCTCGGCTGCGAACGGCGACGCCGGTTCCGTCGCGGCGCGTGCGAGCCGTGCGGCCCATGCGTCCGCGCGCAGGCCCGGCTGCGACAGCCGGACCGGCGTGCGATCGCACGCGGCGCGGTAGGCCGTGTCCAGGTCGTCGAGCAGGATGCGCCACGATACGCCGTCGACGATCGCATGGTGAATCGCGAGATAAAGCTGCGTCGAACCGTCCGGCAGCCGTGCTGCGCAGGCGCAGGCGAGCGGCCCGCGGCCGAGGTCCAGACGGCGCTGCAACGCGTCGAAGCGCGCGAGCGCGTCAGCTTCGTCGCGTGCGGCGACGTCGACGAACGGCAGTGCGTCATAAGGCTTCGCGGCATCGCTGGCGTGCCACGTGCCGTCCGCGCCGCGCGCGAAGCGCTGGCGGAAGGCATCGTGATGCGTCAGTACCGCATCGAATGCCCGCGCGAATGCATCCGCGTCGAACGGCCCGCGCACGTCGAACGCGACCGACTGGTTCCAGTGGCCACGATGCGGGACGTCGAGCGCGAAGAAGCGCTGTTGCGCGGGCGTCAGGATCGGCGCGGCCGCCGGCGCCGCCGCTGCGGTCGCCGTGGCGATTGCAGGCTGTGCAGCAGCACTCACGTCCTCGGTCTTCGCGATGCGCGCGAGTTCGGCAACCGTCGGGCCGTCGAACAGCTGCTTCGGCGTGAAACGCACGCCGCGCTTGCGTGCACGGGCGATCACCTGCAGCACGAGGATCGAGTCGCCACCGAGTTCGAAGAAGTTGTCGTCGCGGCCGACCTGCGGGGCTTTCAGCACGGCCTGCCAGACTTCGGCGAGCACGGTTTCGACCGCGCCCTGCGGCGCGTCGCCGGACGCGCTTGCGACCGGCGCGGCCGCCAGTTCGCGCAGCGCCGCGCGATCGATCTTGCCGTTCGCGGTCACCGGCAGGCGCGCGAGCGCGACGAACTGCGCGGGCACCATATAGTCGGGCAGCTTCGCGGCGAGCGCCGCGCGCATCGCGGCTTCGTCGAATGCCGTGCCATCGCGCATCACGACGAACGCCGCGAGCCGCAGGCGGCCGTCGTGCTCGATCGCGAGCGTTTCGGCTTGCGCGACCGGGCCGGCCGCGCGCACGGCCGCACTCACCTCGCCCGGTTCGACGCGGTAGCCGCGAATCTTCACCTGGTCGTCGATGCGGCCAAGGAAAGCGATCCGGCCGTCCGCGCGCAAGCACACGCGGTCGCCCGTGCGATACAGCCGCGCGCCGGGCGTGTACGGATCGGGCACGAAGCGTTCGGCGGTCTGCGCCGGGCGGCCGAGGTAGCCGCGCGCGACGCCCGGCCCGCCCAGGTACAGTTCGCCCGTCGCGCCGGCCGGCACGCACGCGCCGAACGCGTCGAGCACGAGCGCGCGCGCATTCGGCAGCGGCAGGCCGAGCGGCACACCGCTCGCGGAATCGCGCGCGTCGGCGGCAATCGACGCCGTGTCGCATGCGATCGCACCGACCGTCGCTTCGGTCGGCCCGTAATGGTTGATCACGCGGCAGGCCGGCGCGAGCGCGGCCAGGCGCGCGACGAGCGCCCATGTGAGCGTTTCGCCGCCCGTCACGAGCGCGTGGCGCGGCAGCACGTCAGCCGGCACGCGTGCGTCGAGCAGCGCCTGCAGGTGGCTCGGCACGATCTTCAGCACGCCGACGTCGCGGCGGCGCATCTCGTGCGCGAACAGGTCGGGATCGAATGCGCACGCGGCCGGCAGCAGGTGCAGCGTGCGGCCCGCGCACAGCGCGCCGAACAGCGTCGTGTGGCCGAGGTCGGCCGCCACGGTCGACACCATCGCGAACGACGCGTCCGGTGCGAATGCGAGTTCGTCGAGCATCCCCTGCACGTAGTCGGCCAGCGCGCCGTGCGATACGACGACGCCCTTCGGCGCGCCGGTCGAACCCGACGTATAGATCAGGTACGCGCCCTGTTCCGGATGGGGTGCGACGCGCACGCCGGCCGCATGGGCGAGCGTCGCGTCCTGTGCGAGCGCATCGACGTCGAGCGGCTGCGCGTCGATGCCGGCCGGCCACGCGGCCGTATCCGCGACGAGCGCCCAGCGCGCGCCGCAGTCGGCTGCCGCCGCGGCGAGCCGGGCGGACGGTTGCGCGGGATCGAGCAATACGGCGAGCGCACCGGCCTTCAGCGCGCCGAGCAGGCCGACGACGAAGCGGGCCGATCGTTCGATGCAGACGACGACCGGCGCTTCGGCGGCGGCACCACGCTGGATCAGCGCGCGTGCGATGCGGTTCGACGCGTCGTCGAGTTCGGCGAACGTCAGCGACGCCGACGCATCGGCAAGCGCGACACGATGCGGGTACGCGGCCGCCTGCCGCGCGAATGCGGCGACGATGTCGGCATGCTCGACCTTCAGCGCACGGCCGTCGCGCGGCTGGCGCGAGGCAGCCGACGCGTCGCACGGCAGCGCGGCCGTCGTGCGTTGCGGATCGTGCGCGGCCGCGCCGACGAGCGCCGCATAGCTGTCGAGCCAGGCGCGCGCGGTATCCGTGTCGATGCAGTCGGTCGCATAAGCCGCGACCAGTTCGATCCCGTTCGCGTCGTCGGTGAAATCCAGCGCGAAATCGAAACGCGCGGCGAGATCGGGCCCCGGCGTTGCAACCGCCGTTGCGCCCGGCAGCACGCTGTCGTGCCGCGCGTCGAACTGCTGCGCGAATTTCACGCGCAGCCATTCGTCGCCGCGCTTGACCGGCGGCTTCACCGCGTCGACGACACGCTCGAACGGCACGTCCTGGTGCGCAACCGCGTCGAGTGCCGCCGTGCGTGCCGCATCGACCAGCGCGCGAAACGGCAGCGTCGGCGCCACATGCACGCGCAGCGCGACCGTATTCAGGAAGAGACCGAGCAACGCACGCGTTTCAGGGCGTTGGCGATGCGCGACCGGCACCGCGACGACGACATCCGTTGCGCCGGTCAGACGCGACAGCCATGCGTCGAGCGCGGCCAGCAGCACCGTGAACACGGTGGCCTGCGCGTCGCGTGCGAGTTGCCGCACGTCGGCCGCGACCGCGTCAGGCAGGCGCACCGATACGCGCGCGCCCTGCAGCGTGCGTGCGGCGCCCGGCTGCCGATCGACCGGCAGAGCGAGCGGGCCCGGCACGTCGCGCAATGCGCCGCGCCAGTAATCGAGCTGACGCTCGCCCTCGCCGCCCGCCAGCATGTCGCGCTGCCAGTCCGCGTAATCGGCGTACTGGATCGGCAGATCGGGCAACGACGGTTCGCGGCCTTCGGCATACGCGCGGTAGGCAGCCGACAATTCGTCGAACGCGCAGCGCGAGCTCCAGCCGTCGGTGATCGCGTGATGCGCGGTCAGCAGCAGGCGATGACGATCATCGGCGAGCGCCACGAGTGTCGCGCGCAGCAGCGGGCCTTGCGCGAGGTCGAACGGTTCGGCCGCATCGCGCTCCGCGAGACGCGCGGCTTGCGCGTCGCGCGCGGCCGGCGACTGGTCGCGCAGGTCGATCGCGGCGATCGATACCGGCAGATGCGCATGGATCCGCTGCATCACGACGCCATCGTCGTTGTCGACGAGCGTCGTGCGCCACGCTTCGTGCCGTCCGATCACGTGATCGAGCGCGCGCTGCAGCGCGTCGCGATCGAGCGTGCCGTCGATGGTCCAGTGCGCGGCGATGTGATATGCGGCGCTCGCGTCACGCGTTTGCGCAAGCACCCAGAAACGTTGCTGTGCGAGCGACGCCGCACGGTCGACATGGGGCACGCCCGATGCAGCCGCATCGATCGTCGTGCGGCGTGCGGAAATGGCGGCCAGCGGCTCGCCGGTCTCGCGTTCCGCGCGATCGACCGTCCCGGCCAGTTCGGCGAGCGCCGGATCGGCGAACAGCGTGTCGAGCCGCAGGTTCACGCGCCAGGCGGCACGGATCGCGGCCTGCAACTGCATCGCGGCGAGCGAATCGGCGCCCAGCGCGAAGAAATGGTCGTCGCGCGACGGCGTCGCGTCGAGGCCGAGCAGCGTCTGCCAGAGGCCGGCGAGCTGTTGTTCGGTCGGCGTGCGCGGCGCGTCACCGGCACCGTGCGTCGTGTCGCGCGCGGCGGCAATCCGCTCGCGCAGCGCGGCACGGTCGATCTTGCCGTTCAGCGTATACGGCAGCGCAGCGCAGCGCACGAACCGGTGCGGTTGCCATGCCGCCGGCAGTTGCGCGGCCACGTGCGCCTTCAGCGCCGCATCGTCGGCCGCCGCACGCAGTGCAACGCACGCGATCAGCCGCGTCGGCCCATTGCCGGTTTCGGCGACCACGGCCGCATCGGCCACGGCCGGATGCGAGCGCAGGCACGCGGCGATTTCAGCAGGCTCCACGCGTACGCCGCGCACCTGGACCTGATCGTCGAGGCGCCCGAGGTAGTCGAATGCGCCATCGTCGCGCATGCGTGCAAGGTCGCCCGTGCGGTAGACGCGCGCACCCGGCTCGCCGTCCGGATCGGGAATGAAACGTTCGGCGGTCAGTGCCGGGCGGCCGTGATAGCCGCGCGCGACGCAGACGCCGCCAAGCAGCAGTTCGCCCCCTTCGGCCGTATCACCGGCGGCGTCGCCGTCGATGCGCGCGACGCGCGGGCCGATCACGCGACCGATCGGCAGCGACGCATACGCGTCGTTGGCGGCCAGCACGGGTGTTTCGCCCGGCTCGACCGGCCACAGCATCGGCGAGATCACGGCTTCGGTCGGCCCGTAACCGTTGATCAGGCGTACCGACGGGAACGTGCGGCGCACGAATTCGAATGCCTGCTGCGGCAGCGCTTCGCCGCCAAAGGCAAGCACGCGCAGTGCCGGCGGCACGCCTTCGCGCGCGGCGACGGCCGCGAATTCGCGCAGGTATGCGGGCGGAAATGCGGCGACGTTGACCGACTCGCTCATCATCAGCGCATGCGCGGCGTCCGGCGCGAACGGCTGCGGCGGTGCAATCGCGATGCTGGCGCCGACCGCGAGCGGCGCGAGCCAGCATTCATGGGCGGCGTCGAAATTGACCGACGCGAAATGCAGCAGACGGTCGCCGGCCTCGATCGGCAGCGCGGCCGCGAGCGCGTCGCAGTGCGCGGCGAGCGGCCCGTGCTCGACGACGACCGCCTTCGGCGTGCCGGTCGAGCCCGACGTATAGATCATGTATGCGGCCGCACGCGGGTGCACGGGCACATCCTCGTCGTCGGCGGCGAGGTCCTGCCCGCCCGCCGCTTCGGCTGCCGCGTCGAATGCGTGTTCGAACGGCGCGCCGAGCGCCGCCCGGCCCGCTTCGTCGACGATGCCGTGCCGCAGCTTGGCATCCTGGACGATCCAGTCGAGGCGCGCGGCCGGATGGCGCGGATCGAGCGGCACGAACACGCCGCCCGCCTTCAGCACGGCCAGCAACGCGACGAACAGCTCGCACGAGCGTTCGACGCAGACGCCGACCCGCACTTCAGCGCCGACGCCGGCCGCGCGCAGTTGCCGGGCCAGCCGCGACGCACGCGCATCGAGCGCGCCGCGCGACAGGCGCAAATCATTCTGGAAAGGTGCCGCGATTGCGGGTGCGTCGGGCGCGACGCGCGCCAGTTCGCGGATTCGGTGATGCAGCGCAGTCGGGAAACTCGTCATGTGCGTGAAGTCCTTCGGTCCGGCCGCTACGGCCAAGTCTCGGGGCCGCTTGGGGCGGCTTCACTGGTGTGACGAACGGCGCGGCCGATTTTTTACCGTTTTGCGCTCAAAGTACGTGCGGCCACCTTTTTTGCAGGCGCCGTTAAATATTTGCGCGGCCCATTCGTCTATCAGGGAGGAAAGCCGGATCCAGACCCGCCCCGTCCGACGCTTTCGCCTCCGTTTTGCCGTTTCCGCGTATTCACTTGCCTTCCCTCTACCGACGTTGCCGATGACTGCTGCCCACGAGCCTTCTTCCCCGCCGTCCCTCGACGCCTCTCCCGCCCGCCCCGCGGCCCGCCTGATCCTCGCGCTGTTGCGCGAAAGCCGCGCGTCGCTCGCGCTTGCGCTCGCCGCGTGCGTGCTGAACGGCGTCGCGAGCGTGCTGCTCGTCGCGACGCTGAACCGCGCGCTCGCGACACCCGGCGCGGCCGATGCGTCGCTCGCATGGCGCTTCGCGCTGTGCGCGGTGATCGCGCTCGTCACACGGATCGTGTCGGGCACGCTGTTCGCCCGCCTGTCGCAGGACACGATGGCGCGGCTGCGCGTGCATCTCGCGCGGCGCGTCGGCGCCGCCGAACTGCGCGACATCGAGCGGATCGGCGCGGCGCCCGTCCAGTCGGTGCTGACCGACGATGCAACCAACGTGTCGATGCTGTTCTTCGCGCTGCCGAACCTGGTCATGCACGGCTCGATCGTGTTCGGCTGCCTGGGCTACCTCGCGTGGCTGTCGTGGCCCGTGTGCGTGCTCGCGCTGGCCGCGATCATCGCGGGCTCGCTCGGTTACCACACCGGCGACCGTCGCGCGATCGCGTCGCTCGAGGCGGCAGGCAAGGCGCAGGACCGCCTGTTCGGTTATCTCGGCTCGCTGTTTTCCGGCGCGAAGGAACTGAAGCTGCACGATGCGCGCGCACGCCAGTTCGTCGACGGCCAGCTCGGCGCCGCGATCGGTGAAGTGCGCGACCACCGCCGCCGTGCGTTCAGCGCGTACGCGGTCGGGGTCGGCTGGATCATCTTCCTGTTCTACGTGTTCCTCGGCGTCGCGTCGTTCTGGCCGCAGCTCGGCGTGCATGCCGATGCGGGCGCGGCGGCCGGCTACGTCGTCGTGTTCCTGTTCATGCTCGTGCCGCTCGACGGCCTGCTGAACAACCTGCCGACCGTCAACGCGGCGCGCGTGTCGCTCACGCGGATCGAAGGCGTGATGGCCGAATTCGGCGCGCTGCGCACGGTGCCGCCCGCGGCGGACGCGCCCGATGTGCCGACGGCCGGCGCCGTCACGCTGCGCGGCGTCACGCACGCGTATTTCCACGAACGCGACGAACGCATGTTCAGCATCGGGCCGGTCGACCTGACGATCAAGCCGGGCGAGCTCGTGTTCATCGTCGGCGGCAACGGCAGCGGCAAGACGACGCTCGCGAAGGTGCTGACGGGGCTCTACGAGCCCGAGGAAGGCACGATCGAGGTCGACGGCCGGCCGATCGGCTGGCGCGAGCGCGCCGCGTACCGGCAGCGCTTCAGCGCGGTATTCAACGATTTCCACCTGTTCGATGCGCTGCTCGGCATCGTCGACCCCGACGATCCGGCCCGCGCGCAGGCCGATGCACGTGCGAACGCGCTCGTCGCGAAGCTCGCGCTCGACCACAAGGTGAAAGTGGTCGACGGCGCGTTCTCGACCCGCGCGCTGTCGACCGGGCAGCGCAAGCGGCTCGCGCTCGTCGTCGCGTATCTGGAGGACCGGCCGTTCTACCTGTTCGACGAATGGGCGGCCGACCAGGATCCGTCGTTCAAGGCCGTGTTCTACGAGCAATTGCTGCCCGAGCTGCGCGCGCGCGGCAAGGCCGTGATCGTGATCACGCACGACGATCGTTATTTCGATCTCGCGGACCGGCTGCTGAAGCTCGACAACGGACGCATCGTCAGCGACACGATGCCTGCGCGTTCGCATGCGCGGGACGGCGCCGATGCGCTGAGTGCGTAAGCCGTCCATCAATGAATCGCCGACGCGCGGCAACCGCAGCGTGTCGGCGATGTGCATTTCGGAATGGCATGTTGCGGATGAGCGGCCGAGCGGCCGAGCGGAAACGCCGAGGACGCCCGCCATCAAACCAGCGACAACGCCCTGCCCGTCAAAGCGGCATGCTCCGCCGACACACGTTCACGTGCTCAACGCACGGCCGGCAGTTTCAGCATCGTATCGGTCATCACATCGGCCAGCTTCAGCGCCGACATCGGCCCGCCGAACCCCCAGATATTGCGTTCGATCAGTGCGATCCGGCGGTCGCGCAGCGCGGGCACGAAGCGCCACACCGGCGAATCGAGCTTCGCCGACAGCGGCACGTCCATCCCCGACGCGGTCACGAACAGTACGGCCAGGTCGCGCTGCCTGAGCAGGTCGGCCGACGTCACGTACAGCGTGCCTTCCCGCGTCGGCTTCTTCGGCCATGGATCGAGCCCGAGCGCACGCGCGAGACCCGCCGACGTGCTGTTGCCCGTATAGGCCCAGTAACGGTCGGGCAAGCCGAGATCCTGCAGCAGCGCGATGCGCTCGCCCTTTCGGCCCGCGGCCGCGAGGCGCGCCGCATTGCGCGCGATCCCCGCATCGAGTTGCGCATCGACCGCCTGCGCACGCGCGTCGCGCCCCGTGACCGTACCGATCGTCCGGAAGATCTGCCGCATCCAGTCGAGCTGCGTGACCGGCACGCCGTCCTCGGAAACATTCGGGCTGAACTGGAACAGGATGGTCGGCGCGATCCGGTCGAGCGCGTCGAAAATCGGCGCATGCCGGAAGCCGACGCCGATGATCAGATCGGGCTTGACCGCCGCGATCGCTTCAAGCCCTGGCTCCTGCCGCGAGCCGATATCGGTCACATGCGCGAGCCGGTCGCTCTCGTAGCCGAGCCAGCCCGGATAAAACGCGGTATCGGCCATCCCGACCGGCACGATGTCGAGCGCGATCACGCTTTCCGCGAACATGAAGTCGAGCGCGACCACGCGCTGCGGCCGCACCGGCATCGTTTTGCTCGCCTGCGACACGACGGGATTGCCGGCGAGCGACACGGCACGCAAGGCCTGCGCACCGCTTGCGTCGTTGGCAGCAGTCACTGCAGCAGCCGTTGCGGAAAACGCGCCGCAGCACGCGGCGCCGAGCGCGGCGAGTGCACCAAGCGCATGCCGGCGTCCGGCGTGTGTCACCGGATCGCGTCCTGCTCGGCCAGCGCCGCGTCGTCCATCGTCAATAGCAGGGGGCAGCTTCCACACAGTTGCGTTTCTCCAGGAATTTCGTAGCGCAGGCAGCACACACGGCGCGCGCGAAACGGCGTCGGCAGCAGCGACGAGCGCGGCACGGCATCGCGCACCGGCACGCGCAGCGGATTCGGTTCGCAGCCGTTGCACGTCGAGCCGAACAGCCAGTCCGCGTCGTGCACGGGATCGGCCGCGCATGGCAGCGAACGGCAAGTGTTGAGCAGATAGTCGAGCAGGTTGCCTGCGTTGCTCCACAGCACGCGCGGCGTGACGCGCCCCATCGCCGCGAGCAGGTCGATCACCGCGCCGAGATGCGCGATGAGCCCCGCATAGCGCGGCGCAGGGTCGTCGCACGGCGCGCCGAGCGCGTCCGCCGCGAAATACAGCGCGGCAGGCATCCCGTCGTCGAGCGCGACGAAGGTGCGCTCGGGCGTCATGTCGAGCGGCCGGCCGAGCGTCAGCGCGGCGACGACGCCAGCGGGCGCCGCCCGGCCGAAATAGTATTTGCTCCATTGCGATATCAGCGCGCGCGCATGCTGCGCCGGATCGCCGCCGTAATGGCGGACCATCGCGTCGAGCACCGCGTCACGGTGCTCGGGCAACTCGCTGACGGGCACGACGATCCGGCCCGGCATGTGCGCGTCGTCGGGCATGCCGAGCCAGACGACGTCGAGATGATCGGCAAACGGTTCAGGCGCGAACGCCGAGAAACGCGTGGCGCGCGCGCCGTCGGGCAACGGCGTCATCGCCCCGCGCGCCGGGCGCGGCGCCCCTCGAGGATCAGCAATCCGAGCAGATACGGCGCGCCGATCAACGCGGTCAGCACGCCGGCCGGCACTTCGCGCGGCGCGACGACCGTACGGGCCGCGAGATCCGCGACGCCGAGAATCAGCGCGCCGCACGCGGCCGCGAGCCACAGCCGCGTGCGATGCCGGCGCGCGCCGAGCAGCGTCGCGACGTGCGGCGCCATCAATCCGATGAAGCCGACCGGCCCGACCGCCGCGACGGCCGCGCACGCGGCGAGCGTCGCGATCGTCAGCGCGAGCGGCCGCAGCGCGGCCACCGGCAGGCCGAGCGCGGCCGCCTGGTCGTCGCCGAGCGCGAGCATGTCGAGCGGTCGCGCGAGCCACGCGAACACGGGCACCGCGAGCACGCACCACGGCAGCAGCATCGACACCTCGCCCCAGCTGCGGCCATAGGTGCCGCCGACGAGCCACACGACGAAGCGCGCGGGCTGCACGCTTTGCTGCGTGATCAACCATTGCGCGAGCGTCGTCCATAGCGCGCCGATCGCGATGCCCGTGAGCGCCACCGCGAGCGGCGCATAACGATGCCGGTGATTCAGCGCGAGCGTGATCGCGAGCGACAGACCGCCGCCGATCAGCGCGGCCGCCGCAAGCGTGACATGGCCCATCAGCGGCCAGGTCGACAGCGCGAACAGCGTGACGAGCCCCGCGCCCTGCGTGACGCCGAGCACTTCGGGGCCCGCGAGCGGATTGCGCACGACGCTCTGCATCGCGACGCCGCTGACCGCCAGCAGCGCGCCCGCGAGGAGCGCACACAGCAGGCGCGGCATGCGCAGGTCGATCAGCATCCGCGCGAGCGCATCGTGACCGGACAGCGCGGCGAGCCAGCGTGCGGGCGATAGCCATTCGGGGCCGGCCGACACGCCGCCCCACACCGCGAGCACACCGACCACGACGAACAGCACCGTACGCAATGGCCAGCCGAGCTGTTCGAGCCAGCCGACGAACCGCGTCGATCCGCCGCCCGCCACGCGCTCGGCGTCCGCGTGCAGCACGCCCGACCACGCGGCACCACGCCGAATCATCGCGAGCATCAACGGCGTGCCGACCAGCGCGATCGCGACGCCGGTCGACAGCGTCGCGTCGAGGCCCGACGCGAGCACGGCGCTGTCGGTGACGAGCACGAGTGCGCCACCGGCGAGCGCCGACAGCGGCACCATCACGCCGAGACGCGCCACACGTGCGCCGCGCACCTGGCGCAGCAGGTTCGGCGCGACGAGCCCGACATACGACAGCGGGCCCGCGATACTGACGGCCACGCTCGTGAACGCAACCGCGACGATCGTCGCGGCAAGCCGCGTCGCATCGACACGCACGCCGGCCGCGGCCGCCGCATCGTCGCCGAGCGTGAGCGGATTCAGCGGCCGGATCACGAACGGCAATGCAAGCAGCGGCACGACGAGCCAGCGCATCGCGAGCGCGAGGCCCGTCGCGCCCGGCTGGTAAAGGCTGCCGTTGGTCCACAGCGCGGCGCCCGCGATGTTCTGCTCGAAGAACGCAAGCACGAGCGTCGACAGCGCGGCGAACAGCAGCATGCAGACGCTGCCCGCGAGCACGAGGCGCAACGGCGTCGCGCGCCAGCCGCCGGCCGCGACGATCGCGCATGCGGCGGCGGCCAGCCCGCAGACGAACAGCAGCGGCACCGACGCGACGCCCGCCAGCGCCGGCACGAGCATCGCCGCGAGCAGGCCGAGCTGCGCACCACCCGTCACGCCGAGCAGGTCGGGGGACGCGAGCGGATTGCGCGTGAGCGACTGGAACAGCGCGCCGGCGATGCCAAGACAGCCGCCCGCGACGAGCGCGGCCGCGACACGCGGCAAGTTGAGATCGAACAGGAAGACGTGCGCGAGCGCGGCACCATCGCTGCCGGGCGCCGCGTCCCACCACACGCGTAAATCGGGTGCGACGCGCAACGCCGCGAGACCCGCGATCAGCACGACGAGGCCGATCGCGATCGCACCGGCCCGGCCGGTGGCCGCGCCCTTCCCCGTCGCCGCGAGGCGCTTGCGCATCGCGAACGTCGTCATACGGCGAGATCCCGGTCGTAGACGCCGGCCGCATGCGGCGTGGCGGTGCTCGACGGCCCGTAGGCCGGCACGCACATCGGCGCGCCCGTCTGCGGATGCGCGAGCTTCAGCATATCGACGCCGAACGCCGCGCGCAGTCGCGCCGGTTCGAGCATTGCGTCGGGCGAGCCCTGCGCAACGAGGCGGCCCACGCGCATCAGCACGATCTCGTCGCTGTACGCGGCCGCCTGGTTCAGGTCGTGCAGTACCCAGACGATCGTCAGCCCGCGCGCGCGGTTCAGCGCACGCAGCGCATCGAGGATGTCGAGCTGGTGATGGATGTCGAGATAGGTCGTCGGTTCGTCGAGCAGCACGATCGGCGCCTGCTGCGCGAGCGCCATCGCGATCCACGCGCGCTGGCGCTCGCCGCCCGACAGCGCGCCGACGTCGCGGCCCGCGTCATCGGCGAGGCCGCTCGTCTCGAGCGCCTCGTCGATCGCCGCATGGTCGGCGCGCGACAGGCCGCGCAGGAAGCCGCCATACGCATAGCGCCCGTACGCGACGAGTTCGCGCACCGTGAGGCCCGACGGAATCTGGTTGAACTGCGCGAGCATCGTCAGCTCGCGCGCGAGCGCGCGACGGCGAAACGACGCAAGGGGCTTGCCATCAACTTCCACATGGCCGGCACGCGCGGGCTGCAGGCCCGCGAGCGTGCGCAGCAGCGTGCTCTTGCCGCAGCCGTTCGGGCCGCACAGCGCGGTTACGCGGCCGGCCGCGATCGACAGATCCAATCCGTCGATCACGACATGGTCGCGATAACCTACCGTCAGCCCCCGCGCGGCAAGCGCGGCGGTACTACGCGTCATCGGTCCTCCGGTCGGTCGCGCGCGGGACCGTGTAACTCTGCGCCATCGCGACGACCACCTTGCGCGGCCCTTCGAACGGGTCGCGCGCATGCGCGGTCAGCATGTTGTCGAGCATCAGCACGTCCCCCGTGCGCCACGGAAACACGATGCGCTGCTGGTCGAGCACGCCACGGATTTGCGCGAGCGCATCGGCCTCGAGCGGCTCGCCGTCGCCGTAGTACACGTTACGCGGCACGTTCTCGAGCCCGACCGCGTCGACGAGCGCTTCCTGCATGTCGTCGTCGAGCGCGGACAGATGGAACAGGTTGGCCTGGTTGAACCACACGCGATCGCCGGTGCGCGGATGGCGCGCGACGGCCTGGCAGCGTTCGCGGGTGCGCAGCAGCAGTTCGCCGTCGTCGTCGGTGCGCCATGCGCATTCGATGCCGCGCGCCGCGCACATCCGCTCGACCTCGGCCGGCTCGTCGGTGCCGAACGACTGCTGCCACGGCAGGTCGAGCCCCTGCCCGAAATTGCGCACGTACAGCAGCTCGCGCCGCTCGAAGCGCGCGATGAGCGCCGGATCGAGCGCGCGGTAGACCGCACGGCTGTCAGCGATCGGTGTCGCGCCACCCTTCGGCGCCGCGAGCGCGCAGTGGAACCAGATCCGCAGCGGCCATTCGCGCGTATACGACTGCTCGTTGTGCAGCGGAATCGCGCGGTGCGGCGGGTATTCGGTCGACGTGTAGACGGCGCCTTCGACCTGGCTGCGCGGCGTCGACGCGTATTCATAGCCGATCAGTGGATCGCCGAACGACGCCGCGAACTGCTGGAACGCGTCGATCGACGGCACGTGAAAGCCCGTAAACAGTACGCCGCCCGCGCGTTCGAGCGTGTCGGCCGCGATCTCGCGCGCCAGCGGCGCGACTTCGTCGATCGACATGCCGTCGCTACCACGCGGCGACACGACGGTGGGCAGCCCCGGCTCGATACGCAGATCGTCGAGCGTCGGCAACGAAAGCAGGGTCATGCAACGTCCTCTTCAGGTGGCGCGCCGGATCGCGGCGCAGCGGTTCACGACACGCGCGGCGCGCGCTCGCCGTCCATCGCACGGCGCAGGCTTGCGGGGCGCATGTCGGTCCAGACGGTCTCGATGTGCGCGAGACAGTCGGCCTTCGGGCCGCTCACGCCGACCTCGCGCCAGCCGGCCGGCACGGGCCGGAACGTCGGCCAGATCGAATACTGTTCTTCGTCGTTGATGACGACCGTATAGACGAGATCGTCGGTGTCGGCGGAAGGCGTCGTGGCTTGCGTCATGATCGGAAAAAAGCGGGAGACGGTTGAAGGAGGCGAAGCGGCGAATTCGGCCGCCTCTGTCTGATAGACGATTGGCCGGCGCGTTTTTTTACCGCCGCCGCGCGCGGCCGCCGAGGAACACCGGGCACGCGACGCCGCGATGGCACGCGTCGAGGCATTCCGCGCAATGGCGCTCCGCGTCGCGCACCATGAAATGCACGAGCGTCTGCGACACGTTCAGCGCGCGCGCCGCGGTCTGCAGCGTTTCCTCGCGCAGCCGCACCATCTCGAAGGCCGCGCGGCTGCGTGCCGGCAGGTCGTCGAGCGCGGCCCATACGCGCTTCAGCGTATCGCGCGTCATCAGCGCGGCTTCCGGCGTCGGCTCGGACGACGGCACGTCGTAGCCGTCGTCCTCTTCCGTGTGATAGACGTTTTCGAGACTTTGCCGGCGGCACGCGTCGATCGACGCATTGCGCACCATCCGCGTCACATACGCGACCGGCTGGCGCACCGCGTCCTGGTTCGGGAATTCGACGAGCTTCACGAAAACATCGTGCACGACGTCCTCGGCACGGCTCGCGCAACCGACGAAGCCGCGCGCGACATTCACCAGCATCGCGCGATGCGAGATCAGCACGTCGAGCAGCGCACCCTGCACGCGGGGCTCCGCGGCACGGCGCGCACGCGGCGCGGCGCGCGGCGGCAGGTCCGGATAACTGCCGAGGAACGGGTTCGCCGTTGCCGCCGCCGGTCGGTCGAGCACTTCCGCCATGGCCATCGATCTGCTCCGTCAAATTCCGAGATAGCGCAATTTAACGTAAACGCAAATCATTCTCAATCCGATTACCGAATGGCCCTTTCAGTTGTCAGGATTTGTCTGAATAATTGACGGAATCGCTGCGCGGGCGGATGGGACACCCGCCATCGGCCGCGGTGCGCGGTCATCGGCAATCCCGAACGGCGTGACCGGCTTGCGCATCGTCGACCCGATCTTTCACGTGCCTGACGAAGCGCCTGCACTTGTCATGGGCGGTAGCAACTTCTTACCACGTGAAATTTAGGGGGCTCGTACGATCTAGCTGCTGTTTCCAAGGGAGAAAACCATGAAATCCATCGTGTTATCCGCTGTCATGGTTGGCGCGCTATCGAGCGTGATGCTGACCGGATGCGTTGCCTACCCTGCCGGTCCGGCTCAAGTCACGATCGGCTGGCATGGCGATCGTTACTGGGACGGCAATCGCTACTGGGAGCGCCGCGACTGGGAAGCGCAGCATCAGCGCGGGAATGACGATCGCCGGGACGACCATCGGGACGACCGGCGCGACGATCAACGGCCGCAGTGGTAATGCCCTTCCTGCTCCGGTGATCCGCACTTCAACGACAAGGACTTCAACATGAAAACGCTACTGAAAACGCTGACCGCCGCGGCTTTGGCTGCCGCCGTGCTCGTGCCGGCCATCGCCGAAGCGCATCAGCACCGCGAGTGCCACTTCGACCATCACCATCACAAGGTGTGCCGCTGGGTGCGTTGAGCATCACGCAGCAGATGCGGAAAAGCGCCGGGATGCCGGCGCTTTTTTTCATTGTCGCGACTGACCGTACGGTGCCCGGCCCTGGTTCGCTCAATAGATGAACAGCCGGATCGTTGCGGTCGCATCGAATCGCCCGATCTTCGGCGGCCCGAACGACTTCAGCACCGCGTCCATCAAGACGCTCTGGTTCATCACGTTGGACGGGAACTGAGCCAGATTGAACTGTTCGTTGAACGGAATCGCCTTGCCCTGGCTGTCCTCGATGCCGATACCGAAATTGCTGTCTTTCGCGGGCACCAGCAAGCCATTCCGAACCGGATAGCTCGTTTCGAAATACCCGTCGACGCGTACCGCGACATTGCATTTCTTGGTCAACGACAACGAGAACCGCTTGCGCGGCACCGCCGGCATGAAGCCGTTGCCGACCGCCTGCACCTGTCCGAAATTGACGATGCCCGGTTCGGGCGTGACCAGCACGTCGACGAAGCACGGCGTCGGCTTGAGGTTGCGCAGGCCGCTCAGGCGATACTGGAAGCTCGGGTTGTACGCGTTCAGCCCGAACTCGCCATCGAACTGGAACACCGTGTAGATATCGCTCGGCGGCTGAACCCAGTTGCCCTTCTTGCGCACGACGACCTGATAGTCGATGCTGATTCGCGTCTGCTGGCAACGTCCGCGGTCGAAGTCATACTTGCTGCATGGCGGCACCGAATAACCGGTGAACACCCCGCCGCCGCGGTTGCTGGTCTTGTCGAAATAGTCGATGCCCTTGTAGCGGATACCGATCTCGAGCCCCCACGACGCAGGGTTCGTGCGATTCGGATTCGCGTAGAAATAGATGTTGTCGACGACTTTCAGGCTGCCGTCGTCACCCAGATCCTTGTAGCAATACCCCGAGGTCGTGCGCACCGGCGACACCCAGATCACGTATCCGTCCGGCGCGTCGGTCGGATACGATGCAACGCCGCCGATCGGCTCGGTCAATGACGTTGCACCGCTGTTGGTCAGGCACCGCAGCGCCCATGCGGGCTGCACAGCCGCGACCAGCAATACGAGCACGATCCAGCGCAACCATGCCGCCGGCGATTCCCGATGCCGCATTCCCCCGCTCATTTCTTCACGCTCTTGCAGGCACCCGCATCGCACGCATACTCGACCGCCACCTGGCCGCCGTAATCGTCGATATGCGTGATGAACAGCGTCGACGGCGTCGCGGCCTTGAACGGCACGTCGGCCGTGCTCATCGGGCTCACCATCACCGGCTCGATCGGCACCGGCGTCTTCTGCGCGCCCGCGCTCACGTCGACCACCGTCACGTGGTACGGCGTCGGATTGTCGAACACCAGCTTGTGCGCGGTCGTGTCCACCCGCAGCGTCATCGGCAGCGTCCAGTCTTCGTCGCGCGCGGGCTGCGCGGCCTTCGGCCGGTAGAACAGCTTCATCTGCGTATGCAGCGCGATCTGCAGCGTATTCGGCGTATCGGTCTTCGGCGGCACTTCGCGGATGTTCAGGTAGAACACCGATTCGCGATCGGCCGGCAGTTCGGTGCCGGGCAGTTTCGCGATCCGCAGCACGTTGCGCTCGTTCGCCTCGACGCGCTGCAGCGGCGGCACGACCATCAGCGGCGACGTGATCTTGTTGCCCTTCGCGTCCTCGAGCCACGACTGCACGAGATACGGATACGTCGTGCTCTTGTTGGTGATCGTGACGATCGCGGCCTGTTCGCCTTCGTTGAAGATCACGCGCGTGCGATCGGGCACGATCGCCGCATGCGCGGCACCCGCGAACAGCGCGCTGGCGGTCGCGAGCACGCATGACGCGCGTCGCAGGAAAGAAAGGGACAAAGAGTTTTTCATCGCAGGATCCGTGAAATCATCGTTCGACCCGCGCGGCCGCTGCGTGCGACTCGCCGGGCGTCTGGCACGTCACCGGGATCGGCGTGCCTTCGAGTTGAAGCTGGTTCGGCAGTGCGTCGACCGTGCAGAGCGTGCGTTCGCCCGCGCGCACCGCAAGCGTGGATTTCGGCTGAACCTGGGTCAGGAACGCGGCGCCGCCCTCGCCGACGATGCCGAGCTCCTTGCCGTTCGCCGCGTCCTGCACCGACGCACCGAACGGCAGCGGCTTGCCGGCCGGGTCGGTCAGCGTCAGGTACAGGTTGCTGCCGCGCGCGGCGGAGAACTTCACGAAGCCGATCGCGCCGTCGGTCAGCACCATGCGCTGGATCGGGTTCGTCACCTGCACTTCGAGCGGCAGCTTCTCGACGTTGACGGTCGCGTCGTACACGTTGTACGGCGAGATGCCGTCGAGCACCGCGTAGCCGCGCGAGTTGGTATGCGCGAGCGTGCCGGACAGCGGCACGTCGGGCACGCCGTCGGTCGACACCAGCAGCCGCGTATCGCCCGCGTTGCCGTTCGCATGCGCGGAAACACCGTACTGCGTCGCGACGAACGAGCCGTCGACCTCGAGCGATGCCGCCGCATACGCGTTGGCGAGCGTCGACGCCTGTGCCGTGAGCTGATACGCCGACGTGCGCTGGCGGTAGCTCGCGTTCGCCGACGCGCGGCCGTCGGTCGCGCCCGCGTTGACCTGGTAGGTGCGGCCGTCCGGATCGTCGTAGATATAACCCGCGTTCACGCTCGTGCTGCCGCTGCCCGTCGTCAGGTTCGACGTGACGGTGTGGCGGCCGCCGATCGGCAGCGTCGCGGTGACCGAAAACTGGTTGCCGCTTCCGCCCGCGCTCTGCGTGCGAAATGCCGACATGCTGACGTTCACGTTGCGCAGCGCGCCGATCGAGAACGCACGCGTCAGCGTGAGGCCGACACGATGCTCGGACGAGCGTGCCCAATAGGTCGTCTGGTCGTACGAGAAATAGGTCGACGTGTCGCCGAAGCGCTTCGACATCGTCGCCGAGTAGCGCTGCTTGCTGTTGGCCAGGCCGTACGCGGTCGGGTCGCCCGAGAATTGCGCGAAGTTCGTGTAGTCGCGCTCGGAGAAGCGATAGCCGAAGAAGCGCACATCGGCGTCGAGCCCGTCGAAGTGCTTCGAATAATTGATGCGATACGAGTTGCCGTTGCGCGTCGCGCCGTTCCACCACAGGCGCGCCCGCGCATGCGTGACGTCGGCCGACACCGCGCCGAACGTGCCGAAATCGCGGCCGACGCCGAGCGCGAGCGACGTGTAGCCCGATGCGGCGATGAAGCCGCCATACACGGTGACGTCCAACGGCAGGCCGTACGCCATTTCGCCGAAGCCGAAGAACGGCGTGATGCCGGCGCCGCCGAACAGGCGCGGCTTGCCGACGGCGGCCTTGTAGCGCAACTGCCCGGTACGCGCGAGGAACGGCACCGCGGCCGTCGTCACCTGGAAGCGCTGCACGCTGCCGTCCTCTTCCTCGACCGCGACGTCGAGCGTGCCCTGCACGCTCGTGTTGATGTTCTGCAGCGCGAAGGCGCCCGGCGACACGCGCGTCACGTACAGCACGCGGCCCGCCTGCGACACGGTCACGGTCGCGTTGGTGCGCGCGACACCCGCGATCAGCGGCGCATAACCGCGCAGCGAAGGCGGCAGCATGCGGTCGTCGCTGCGGATCGACGCGCCCGTCAGCGCGAACGTGTCGAAAATGTCGGAGGTCAGGTAGTCGTCGCCGAACGTCACCGTCGACTGGATCGACGGCAGCGCGCGAAACGCGTAAAGCCGGCTGAAGCGGAACGTGCGGTCCGCGTACGCCGTGTTGCCCACGTTCGATTGCGCCTGGTAATCGCCGCGAAAGCGCCATGCATCCCAGTTCGCGCCAACCGTCCCGTAGGCCTGGATCGAATTCGTCTGTCCGCCGCCCGCACCGAAATTGCGGTTCGTGTTCGCGATCACGCGATAGTCGAGCATCGCGCCCGGAATCCCTTCGGACCAGCGCTCCGGCGGCAGGTAGGTCGAATCGGTGAACTCGAGCGCGGCCTGCGGAATCGTGATCTTGAGCCGCCCGTCGCTCTTCAGGTAACGCACGGTCGCGCCCTCGATCGCACCGAGATCGACGCAGCGTCCGCCCTGGAAGCGCGGCAGGTCCTTCGCGAGCGACGGCTTCAGCCCGAACTGCGCGACGAGCTCCGGTCGCAGGCACGGCTTGCCCGCCCCGGACGCGTCCACCGCGATGAACTCGATCGACTGCAGCCCGTAGAACAGGTCGTTGACCTGCACGTCGAGCATGTATTCGCCCGGCAGCGTGAAGTCGGCCTGCGAGAACTGCGACAGATCGACGTTGTTCGTGCCGTCGATGTTCAGAAACGACGAATTGAATTCCGTCGCATGGCTCTGGCTGCCGACGACCAGCACGGAGACGCAAAGGAAGGAATGTCTGATTCGCACGCGGCGCTACCGGAAGTCCGAGAAGGAGAAAAACGGGAGGAATGTGAACGAGGAAGGGTGCGCGCACCCTTCCCCGGTACGGCGGCTTACTGGTAGCGGACCGTGAAGTTCGCGACGCCGTCGGCGGTACCCGGCGTGACGCCGGCTGCCGTCGCTTCGTACATGGCTGCGAAGCGGGCGATGTTCGTGCCGTTTTGCAGCACGGTCGGGGCCTTCTGTTCGGCGCCGTTGTCGAGGTATTCGCCCGACGCGGCTTGCAGGCGGATGCCGACGTTGGTTGCCGAACCGATCGTGGCGAGCAGCTTCGGCTGGCCCGCGCTCGACGTGCCCGTGAACGTGAAGTACGCGTTCTGCGCGATGCTCGTGTCGCAGTCGGTCAGCTTGATGTCGAAGTTGGTCGGCGTGGACTTGTCGCCAGCCTGCTTGAACACGTTGGTCGGCACCTTGCCGAGGTTCACGGTCTGGTTGACCGAGCCCGAATCGATGCCGCATGCGCCCGCGACGATCTCGCCCGTGAAGTTGATCGTGCCGGTGCCCGCTGCGAAGGCCGAGGTCGACAGGGCCGCGAGTGCGACAGCGGTCAGGATGGTTTTTTTCATGACGTTTCCCGTAAGGAGTGCAAATGGATTGGACGACGTGGCGGACACAAACGGCAGCGTGTGGTTGGCTTCCGTCCGTCACGAGGCGGCATTATCGAGATAATCATGAAAGATTTCTGTAAATCATTGTCAAATGTCTCTGACAATGTCCAATTCACCCCCTGAAAATCACATTCTTTCCTGCCAATTTTCAATCCCGTATTTTTTATCCGCAGTCCTTTTTTATTTGACGGAACCAATTGAAGATTAAAGATATTTTCGGCCAGCAACGATCGACACCCCGCCCAGCCTTGCTGGCATTGGCTCGCCCAAGATCCATCCCGCAAAAGACAAAACATTGTCCAATGCCGCCATCGTTGCCAAGCGACAACGCCAATCCCAATTCATTTTCAACAACCAGGAAATTAAAACGGAGCCTCAATCAACCCCAATTTAGCGCGCAAACGATTGCGACATAAATACAAACGTTTTACCGCGACACTTTGCCACCCTCATTAATTCCAATACATGGATTAATCGGAGCGTCAATTCCCGATCGGGAATCGAACGCATGCGCGGCCGTCGGAACGCAATTTGTCCGCAGACTGGATGAGGCGGGAAAGAAAGAGACGCGGCACACGTGTGCGCCAGGTTGCGACACGATCGGTCGCGCAAGGCGGGACGTTCCGGACGGTGCACGCGTGCACTGTCTCGGGACGTAAAACGTTTGGCAGGCTGGGATCGACGGGGAAAGGTATCGCCGCTGGCGATCGGCGATTCAGCGGATAACGGTATCAGTTGAATCGGCTGCGGCACGTCGAATCGTGCCGCCGCCGTCTTGCCGCCCGACGCGCTGCGGCGTCAGGCGAACGGGCTTACGCGGAAGCCGCGGCTTCCGCTGACGCCGGCGCCCAGCCGCCGCCGAGCGCGCGATACAGCGCAATCGCGTTCGCGAGCCTGAGCTGCTTGAGGCGGATCAGCTCCTGCCCCGACTCGTACGTGCTGCGCTGCGCGTCAAGCAGTTCGAGATATGTCGCGACGCCGCCCGCGTAGCGGCGCTCCGCGAGCTTCAGCCGCGCGCCGTCCGCCGTGTACACGTCCTGCTGCGCGGCCAGCTGGCGATCGATCCAGTCGCGCGCGGCGAACGCGTCGGCCACTTCGCGGAACGCGGTCTGCACGGTCTTCTCGTATTCGGCGACCGCGATGTGCTTGCGCGCGTTCGCGACGTCGAGGTTCGCGCGATTGCGTCCGCCCGCGAAGATCGGCAGCGTGATGCGCGGCGCGAACGTCCACACGCTCGTGCCGGCCGCGAACAGGCTCGAGAACGCGTCGCTGACCGAGCCGTAGTCGGTCGTCAGCGCGATGCGCGGGAAGAACGCCGCGCGGGCGGCGCCGATCTGCGCGTTTGCGGCCTTGAGCCGCGCCTCGGCCTGCCGGATGTCCGGCCGTCGTTCGAGCAGCGCGCTCGGTGCGCCCGGCGCCACGGGCGCGATCGACAACGTATCGAGCGCGGTCGCGTCGCCGGGCACGTTGCGCGCGAAGTCGCCCGCGAGCAACTGCAGCGCCCGCACGGCCTGCGCATGCTCGCGCTGCAGCGCGGCCTGCGACGCGCGCGCGGATGCCACCAGCATCTCGGCCGAGCGCAGCTCGATCGCGTCGCTCGTGCCGGCCGCGTAGCGGCGCTGCGTGAGCGCGGCCATGCGTTCGCGCGCATCGAGCGTGCGCTGCGCCAGCGCGAGCTGCTCGTGCAGCGAACGCTCCGATACGTACGCGCTCGCCACTTCGGCGATCACGCCGATACGGACCGTGCGCTGCGCATCGGCCGTCGCAAAATAGTCGGCCAGCGCCGCGTCGGACAGGTTGCGCACGCGGCCGAACAGGTCGAGCTCGTACGCGCTGACGCCGACGCCCGCGCGATACAGCCCGCTGATCGCGCTTTCGCGCACGACCGGGTCGTACTGGCGCGCGCGTTCATAACCGAGATTCGCATCGACCGACGGCATCAGGTCCGCACGCTGCACGCCGTATTGCGCACGCGCCTCCTCGAGCCGGCCGGCCGCGATCCGCAGGTCGCGGTTGTTCGCGAGCGCCGCGTCGATCCATGCCTGCAATGCCGGATCGGTGAAATACGCATGCCAGTCGTCGAGCAGTGCGGCATCGGCCGCGGTGCCCGGCGCCGTGACCGGCGCCAGGCTGCCGTCGGCCGGCGCATAAGTGGACGGCACAGGCGCCGCCGGACGCTCGTAACGCGGCGCGAGCGAGCAGCCGGCGAGCGCGAGCGCGACGGCCAGCGCGAGCTGAGCGCGCAGCGCGGCGCGTGTTTTCAGCGCAAACATCATTGCGATCCCTCCATCGTCGCCGGCTGCGCCCCGCCGCGCCGGCGCGGGCCGACGTCGAACAGGCGGCCGACGATCACGAAAAACAGCGGGACGAGGAACACCGCGAGCACGGTCGCCGTGATCACGCCGCCGAGCACGCCGGTGCCGATCGCCATCTGCGCGCCGGACGCAGCGCCCGACGCGAACGCGAGCGGCAGCACGCCGACGCCGAACGCGAGCGACGTCATCACGATTGGCCGCAGCCGCAGGCGCGCGGCCTCGAGCGCGGCGTCGACGAGCGACATGCGCTGCGCGACCAGATCCTTCGCGACTTCGACGATCAGGATCGCGTTCTTCGCGGACAACCCGATCGTCGCGATCAGCCCCACCTTGAAATAGATGTCGTTCGGCATCATCCGCAGCGTGACGCCGAGCACCGCGCCGATCACGCCGAGCGGGACGACCAGCATCACCGCGAACGGGATCGACCAGCTCTCGTAGAGCGCCGCGAGCGCGAGGAACACGACCAGCACCGACAGCGCGAACAGCATCGGCGCCTGCGCACCCGACAGCCGCTCCTCGAACGACTGCCCCGACCACGAGAAGCCGATGCCGGCCGGCAGCTTCGCGGCGATCCGCTCGATCGCGGTCATCGCCTCGCCGCTGCTGTGGCCTTCCGCGGCCGAGCCGTTGATCGTGAACGACGGATAGCCGTTGTAGCGCGTGAGCTGCGGCGGCCCGAGCGTCCAGTGCAGCGTCGTGAATGCCGCGAGCGGCACCATCTCGCCGCGCGCGTTGCGCACGCGCAGCTTCTTCACGTCGTCGGGATCGAGCCGGTGCAGCCCGTCGGCCTGCACGACCACGCGCCGCACCTGCGTGCCGTGCATGAAATCGCCGATATAGTCCGAGCCGAACATCACCGCGAGCGTCGTGTTGATCTCTTCCATCGACACGCCGAGCGCGGAGGCCTTCGCGCGATCGATGTCGAGCTTCAGCTGCGGCGCGTCCTGCGTGCCGGCGAACATCAGGTCGGTCAGCGCACGGTCCTTGCCGCCCGCCGCGAGCAGTTGCTCGCGCGCGGCGCTGAAGGTCGCATAGTCGAGCCCGCCGCGATTCTGCAGCCGGAAGTCGAAACCGCTCGACGAGCCGAGATCGGGCAGCGCCGGCGAGTTCATCGCGAACACCGTCGTGTTCGGCGTGCCGCCGAAACGTTCGTTGATGCGCGCGACGATCGCCTGCACGTGATCGCGCTCGGCCTTGCGCTCCTTCCAGTTCTTCAGCGTGACGAAGATCATCCCGCCGTTCGGCCCTTCGCCGTACAGGTTGAAGCCGCCGAGCGCGAACGTATACGCGGCCGGCTCGTCGTTGCGGATATACGACTCGACCTCGCGCACGCTCTGCATCGTTTCCGCGAGCGGCGTGCCTTGCGGCCGGATCACCATCACCATGAAGTTGCCCTGGTCCTCGTCCGGCAGGAACGCGGTCGGCAGTTGCGTAAGCATCAATCCCGCCGCCGCGGTCAGCGCACCGTATACGACGAGCCAGCGCACCGGCTTCTTCAGCATCGCGCCGACGCGCGTCGCGTAGCGCTGCGTCGCACGCGCGACGAAACGGTTGAACCAGCCGAAGAAACCGCGCTTCTCGTGATGGTCGCCGTTCACGGGCTTGAGCAGCGTCGCGCACAGCGCGGGCGTCAACGACAGCGCGAGGAATGCAGAGAAGCCGATCGACACCGCGAGCGACAGCGCGAACTGCCGGTAGATGTTGCCCACCGCGCCGCCGAAGAACGCCATCGGCACGAACACCGACGTCAGCACCACGGTGATCCCGATGATCGCGCCGCTGATCTGCGTCATCGCCTTGACGGTCGCGTCATACGGGCCGAGCCCTTCCTCGACCATCAGGCGCTCGACGTTCTCGACCACGACGATCGCGTCGTCGACGAGGATGCCGATCGCGAGCACCATCCCGAACATCGTCAGCACGTTGATCGAGAAGCCGGCCGCGTACATCACGCCGAACGTGCCCGCGAGCGCGACCGGCACGACAAGCGTCGGGATCAGCGTCGCGCGCAGGTTCTGCATGAACAGGAACATCACGAGGAACACGAGCACGCCGGCCTCGATCAGCGTCGTGACGACCTTGTTCATCGACACGCGCACGAACGACGACGTCTCGTACGGAATCTGGTACTTCACGCCCGGCGGGAAATACGCGGACAGCTCGTCCATCGTCGCGCGCACGCGCTTCTCGGTGGAGACCGCGTTCGAGCCCGGCGCGAGCTTGATGCCCATGCCGGTCGCGACCTTGCCGTTCACGTACGACGGATAGTTGTAGTCGTTGCCGCCGAACTCGATGCGCGCGACGTCGCGCAAATACAGCGCGGAACCGTCGGCCTGGGTGCGCAGCGCGATCGCGCCGTAATCGGCCGGCGTCTTCAGCGGCGCGTCGGCGAACACGGTCGCCGCGATCGGCGCGCTGTCCGGCACCGCACTGCGGCCGATATCGCCGATCGTCACGCGCGCGTTGTGCGCGCGCACGGCCGACGCGATGTCCGACGCGGTGAGGCCGTGCCCGGCCATCTTCACCGGGTCGGGCCAGATCCGCATCGCATATTCGGCGCCCCAGAACTGCACCTTGCCGACACCTTCGACACGGCGCAGCGCCTGCACGACGTTCGCTGACGCATATTCGCCGAGCTGCACGTCGGTCATCCGTCCGTCGTCGGACGTCAGCGACACGACGAGCTGGATGTTGTCGGCGGCCTTCTCGACCTGGATGCCGTCGCGGCGCACCGGCTCGGGCAGCCGCGCCTCGACCGTCTTCAGCCGGTTCTGCACTTCGACGGCCGCGAGATCGGCGTTCACGCCCTGCTTGAACGTCAGGTACAGCGACGCCATCCCGGCGCTGCTCGTCGCCGACGTATACATCAGCCCCGGCGCGCCGTTCATTTCGCGCTCGATCAGCGCGGTCACCGATTCCTCGACGACCTGCGCGGACGCGCCCGGGTACGTCGCATAGATGCTGACGACGGGCGGTGCGATGTCCGGGTACTGCGCAACGGGCAGCGCACGGATCGCGAACGCGCCGCCCAGCATGATGAAGATTGCGATTACCCACGCGAAGACGGGGCGATCGATGAAGAAACGTGCCATGGTGGTTGGTTTGAACCGGTCAGGTTTGACGGGCGGCCGCCTGCGAAGCGGCCGCTGCCGGCGCCGCCTTCGACGGCGACGCCTTCTCGACGGGCTTGACGGCCGTATCGGGCGCGAACTGCGCGGCGTTGTCGACGATCACGCGCTCGCCGCCCGTCAGGCCGCGCGTGATGCGCCAGTCACGGCCGCTCATCTGGTCGGCCGCGACCTCGACGTCCTTGACCTTGCCGTTCGCGCCGACCACGCGCACCGACGTGCGGTCGGCCGTGCGCAGCAGTGCGTCGCGCGGCACGAGGATCGCCCGCTGGTCGACCGCCGTATCGAGCGCGATCCGCACATACGCGCCCGGCAACAGCTCGCGCTCCGGGTTCGGGAACAGCGCGCGCATCGCGACGGTATCGGTGGTCGGATCGACCGCGAGATCGCTGAACAGCAGCTTGCCCTTCAGCGGATATGCGGTGCCGTCCGCGCGCAGCAGCGTCACCGCGATGTCGTGCTGCGCGATGCCCGTCGCGCGCCCGCTCTTCACCGCGCGGCGCAGCGCGTCGACGTCGGCGGCCGGCTGCGAGAAGTTCACGTAGATCGGATCGAGCTGCTCGACGGTCGTGAGCGGCGTCGCCTGGTCCTGGCCGACGAGCGCACCTTCGGTCACGAGCGCGCGCCGGGCGCGGCCCGCGATCGGCGCGGTGACGGTCGCATAGTCGAGCTGCAGCTGCGCACGCGCGAGCTCGGCCTTCGCGGATGCAACCTCGGCCTTCGCCTGCGTGTCGCCCGCGACGGCCTCGGTATGGTCGCGCTCGCTCACCGCGCGGTCGCGCACGAGATCGTCGTAACGGCGGCGCTTGTCGCTCGCTGCAAGCAAAGCGGCCTGCGCCTTCGCGAGCGCCCCCTGCGCGGCGTCGCGCGCGGCCTTCAGCGGCGCGGGATCGATGCGGAACAGCACCGCGCCCTGCTTCACTTCCTGGCCTTCCTCGTAGGTGCGCGCGGTGACGATGCCCGCGACCCGCGCGCGCACTTCCGCCTGCCGGTATGCGTCGAGCCGGCCCGGCAATTCGACGGTCATCGGCACGGCCGTCGGGCGCACCGTCACGACGGTCGCCTGCTTCGCGGTCTCCGGCGCTGCGTCCTTGTCGCCCTTTCCGCATCCGGCCACGGCCAGCACGGCCGCCAGTGCGAACGGCGCCAGCCCGTGGCGCAACAGGGAGCGATTGTTATTCATGTGTGACCTCGGATCGTTCGCCGCCGATACAATGCGGCGGCTCAGGGTGGCCGATTATAATCAGTCACGACTGATTAATTAAACGCTGTTTCAATCCGACCGCCACACTGTCTCAATAAAACGACAGCGAATTGAAAGGAAACTCACGACATGGCCCGCAAGACCCGGGAAGAATCGCTCGCCATCAAGCACCGGATCCTCGACGCCGCCGAGCTCGTGCTGCTTGAGAAAGGCGTCGCGCAGACCGCGATGGCGGACCTCGCCGAGGCCGCCGGGATGTCGCGGGGCGCCGTCTACGGCCACTACCGCAACAAGATGGAAGTGTGTCTCGCGATGTGCGACCGCGCGTTCGCGCGCACGTCTGAAGGTTTCGACGCGGGCGACGGCCTGCCGCCGCTCGCCACGCTGCGACGCGCCGCGTCGCACTACCTGCAGGAATGCGGCGAGCCGGGGCCGATGCAGCGCGTGCTCGTGATCCTCTATACGAAATGCGAGCAGAGCGAGGAAAACGGCGCGCTGCAGCGGCGCCGCATGCTGCTCGAACTGCAGATGCTGCGGATCACGAAGGCGCTGCTGCGCCGCGCGATCGCGGCCGGCGAGCTCGCCGCCGATCTCGACGTGCACCTGGCCGCCGTCTATCTCGTATCGCTGCTCGAAGGCGTGTTCGCGTCGATGATCTGGACCAACCGGCTGCGCGGCAACCTGTGGAACGACGCCGAGGCGATGCTCGACGCCGGTTTCGACACCGTCCGCATGTCCGCCGCGCTGCGCGGCCGCGCGCAAAAATTGCCGGACTGACGAAAATCGTCGTAACAAATGCTGATTTAACCCGATTTACCGCACTGCGAAACGAACGAGCTGACCCCCTTTAAAATTTTTAACGTTTCGCGGAACATCGGTAGACTGACGCTGTCATCTTTCTTTAGCGTCTTCGTGATAACCGGGTTCGACCCGGTATGCACGCCGCCGTTCGAAGCGGGCCCGCCCCGCGCGTTGGGTCGAACGGAAACGACACAGGCCCCTGGCGGGGCCTGTTTTGTTGCACGCCCGCCGCCCGCCCCGTCGCCCTTCGACGGTTGTGCCGCCGTCGGCCCCTGCCCACACCCCCTTGAACCGCTCTCCTGGATGTGGACACCTTGGTCAAGTCTGCCGCAACTCCTGATGCTTTCGCGCCCGGCCGCGCGCAGCGCGTCGTGCGCGCGCTCGTGCCGGCCGCCGTGCTCGGTGCCCTCGCCGCCCTCGGTCTCGCCGCCGCGCTACCGGCCGTGTCGCAACTGCCGGGCGCCGTCGATACCGGCACCGCCGCACTGCCGCAGCGCGTGCTGTCCGACACGCCGTTTCCCACCGCGCAGCATTTCGTGACGAGCGAACTCGCCCGCACGATCGGCGAGCGCAATGAACACGTCGAACGCAACGACCGCAGCCTGCAGCCGGGCCTGTTCGCACCGCTCAGCGCACACCGCAACGACATGCTCGGTTATGCGAGCCTGTTCCAGCTCGCACCGCCCGAGAGCCAGCACGGAATGCGCGCGGGCAACATCGAGCTCACGCTGTCCGATACGCTGAACCGTCTCGACGTGCCGCCCGAGGTGCGCATCCAGCTCGGCGATCTCGTCACCGGCAAGGTCGCGATGCGCGCGAGTGCGCAGCGCGGCGACTATTACCGCGTCGCGTTCGACACCAACGACGGTACGCCGCGCCTCACCGCGTTCGAGTTGCGCGTCGCCGGCCGCACGTTCGGTGCGATCTGGTTCCGTGCGCCCGGTGCCGAACACGGCGCGTACTACGCGCTCGACGGCTCGCCGCTCGAAGCCGCCGCGTTCACGATGCCGGTCAAGTGGACGCGCATCAGCTCGTTCTTCGGCGAACGCATCCATCCGCTGTCGCAGGCGATGGCGTTCCATACGGGCGTCGATCTCGCCGCGCCGACCGGCACGCCCGTCGACGCGGCGGCCGACGGCGTCGTATCGTTCGCCGGTTTCGATCCGGGCGGCTACGGCCGCTACGTGATCGTCGATCACGCGGACGGCTACTCGACCTACTACGCGCACCTGTCCGCGTTCGCGCGCGGCCTCAAGACGGGTGAAAGCGTGAAGCAGGGCCAGCGGATCGGCTCGGTCGGGATGACGGGTGCCGCAACGGGCCCGCACCTGCATTTCGAGGTGCGCGTCGCGAACAATCCGGTCGACCCGCTCGTCACGCTCGCCAGTGCGCAGACGGCGCTGTCCGACATGCAGCTCACCGCGTTCCGCCAGGAAGCGGCGCAATGGCGCTTCCGCCTCGCGTCGATCGATACGACGCCGTTCGCGTTCGCGCAGAACGACGGCCCGCTGTGGGGCGATTTCGCGACCGACAAGTCAACGCTGCGCGCGGTCTTCAACACGCACTACACGGCGTCGTGACGCGCGTGCCGCCCGCCGTCGCGCCGGAAGCGGCGGCGCAAGCGGCCAGTCGTCTGCCCTTCTTGTCCGATCTGCACGCCGCGCCCGACCTGCGCGGCGTGCAGTCCGTAGCAGATCACTGACGTTTCGTCGCCGGACGTTCTCCACGGCCACGGCCGTGATGCATCGTCACCGCGCGGGCTCCGTGCGCTCGGCCGTCGTCTGCCCGACGCGTTCCGCACGCGGGCCGCGCGACAGCAGCCAGCGTGCCGCACCGTCAAGCGACGTGCACAGCACCAGATAGATCACCGCGACGAACAGGAAGATCGGCGCCGGATACACCATCAGCCGGTTGTTCACCTGCGTCGCGACGAACGACAGTTCCGGCACGCCGACGATATACGCGAGCGACGTGTCCTTCACGAGCGCGACCCACTGGTTTACGAACGACGGCGTCATGATCCGGATCGCCTGCGGCAGCAGCACGTAGCGCACCGTCTGCCAGCGCGTGAGCCCGAGCGACAGCCCGGCCTGCCATTGCCCGTCGCCCGCCGCGACGATGCCCGCATGCACCGCATGCGCGAGATACGCGCCACCGATCAGCGCGAGCGCGCAGACGACCGTCGCGAGCCCCGGCACGTCCATGTGCAGCAGCATGGGCATCAGGAAATACGTCCAGAAGATCAGCATCAGCACCGGAATCGCGCGGAAGAAGCCGATGAACGCGAGCAGCAGCACGCGTACGGGGCCACGCGCGAGCGCCATCGCGACGCCGAGCGCGACACCGAGCACGGCCGACGCAATGGCGGACGCGATCGCGAGCACCAGCGACAGCGCGGCGCCGCCGAGCGGGCCTTCCGGGAATGCGCCGACCAGCAGGTATGGCAGGTTGGCGAGCAGCAGCGAGAAGTCCATCGTCAGCGCCCCGCTCCCAGCCTGTCGCGCCATTGCGTGGCCGCGTATGCGCCGGCCTCGATCGCGGCCACCGCCGCGACGTACAGCACGGTCGCGACGCCGAACGCGGCGAAGGTCTTGAACGTTTCCGTTTCGACCTGCCGCGATGCATACGACAGCTCGGCCACGCCGATCGCCATCGCGAGCGACGAGTTCTTCACGAGATTCATGTATTGACCGCACAGCGGCGGCAACGCGATACGCACGGCCTGCGGCAGCACCACATAACGCAGCGACTGCATCGGCGTGAGGCCCAGCGCCGCCGCCGCGTCATGCTGTGCGCGTCGCACGCCGCGCAGGCCGGCTTCACATTCCTCGGCGACGAACGCGGCCGTGTACGCACTCAGCCCGACCCAGCCCGCGACGAATTCGAACGACGGCCATGCGAGCGTGAACGGGCCAGCGCTCACTGCATGGCGTGCGTTCAGCCACGCGATCCACGTGTCGGGCAGCAGCGACGCCACGCCGAAATACCAGAACAGCAACTGCACGAGCAGCGGCGTGTTGCGGAACGCGACGACGTACGCGGACGCCGCCATGCGCAGCGCCGTGCTTCGCGCGTGACGCATGACCGCGAGCAACAGCCCGCCGGCGGTCGCGGCAACGGCCGACGCGGCCGCGAGGCCGAGTGTCAGCAGGAAACCCTGCCAGAGCCAGGACAGATATTTGGGAGCCAACCCGAGCATGCTGGGGTGCGCGCACTAAGCGCGATCGGAAGAAAACGGAAAGCGCCGCGACGCCGATGTTCCGGCAGATCGCGGCGCGCGTGCGGCGTGAATCAGGTCTTGTCGCCGATACGGAAGATGCGCGTGAGCGGCGTCTTCGTCGTCGGCCCGAACCATGCGTCGTAGATCTGCACGGCGCGGCCGTTCGCCTCGAGCCCCTTCAGCGTGTCGTTGACGAAGCCGAGCAGGCGCGTCTCGCCCTTCGGCACGCCGACGCCCATGTAGTCGTTCGAGATCGTGAACGCCGGGATCTCGTAGTTCTGCTTGTCGGGCACGTTCGCGAGCAGGCCGATCAGCTTCGGGCCATCCTGCGTGATCGCCTGCACGTTGCCCGCGCGCAGCGCGGCGAACGCGAACGGCGTGTCGTCATAAGCGACGATCGTCGCCTTCGGGAATTTCTCGCGCAGCGTGATCTCGTTCGTCGTGCCCTTGTCCGCGCCGACGCGCAAGCCGCTCAACTGGTCGGCCGATTTCAGCACGCCCTTCTTCGCGAGAAACTGCTGGCCCGACGAGAAATACGGAATGCTGAAGTCGACCTGCTTCGCGCGCTCGTCGGTGATCGTGAAGTTCGCGAGCACGAGATCGACCTTGCCGGAGGTCAGGAACGGAATGCGGTTCGCGGGGTTGGTTGGCTGAAGTTGCAGCTTCACGCCGAGCTTGTCGGCAAGCGCCTTCGCATAGTCGACGTCGAGACCGACGATGTGGTTGTTCTTCGCATCGACATAACCGAACGGCGGGTTGCTGTCGAACGTCGCGACGCGCAGCACGCCGGCCTTCTTGATGTCGTCGAGGCGATCCGCATGCGCGACGGTGCCGGCGGTAATGAGCGCGGCCCCGACGAGCCACGTAGCGAGAGTGTGGAATTTCATGAGCACGACCTGTCTTGTTATGAAGGCCGCCGCGGATCGCGCGGCGGCCCGGTTCGAGGAACATCGCGACGCGTGTGGGTCGCGAAGCCGCTAACGTATCAGCGCATGCGGCGAATTCGAACCAACAAATGGTGCTTTGCTCAGCGGGTTTCGTGATGAGCCGTGCCGGCCGCGGGCGCGGCATGGCGCTGCGCCCTTCCCGCGAATCTCCTCCTTATCCGGCAAGCGACGCGGCCGCCTCGTCGATCAGCGCGGCGACCGCCACCGGTTTCGACGCGAGCGACGCATGGCTCGCATCGAGCGTGATGACCTTGCGCGCATTCATCCGCGCCGACATCCGCTCCTGGTTCTCCGGCGCGATCATCCGGTCCTCGCTCGAGATCTGGTACCACGACGGCTTCGTGCGCCACGCGGGTGTGCTGACGGTGTCCGCGAACGTGCTCGCCAGCGGCGCCTTCTGCGTGACCGCCATCACGAGCGCTTCGTCCGACGACAGGTCCTGACAGAAGCTCTCGTGGAATTTGTCTGGCTTGAGCCACAGATAACCGTCGCTGTCGGGTGCGAGATTCGGCGCGGCCACCGGCAGGTGTTCCTGCGTGATCGCGCCGGGGCTTTCGCCGGCGTCCGGCGCGAACGCGGCAATGAACACGAGGCCCGCGACGTTCGGCAGGTTGCCTGCCTCGCTGATCACCGCGCCGCCGTACGAATGGCCGACCAGCAGCACGGGGCCGTCCACCTGACTGACCATCTTGCGCGTGCGTTCAGCGTCGTCGGCGAGCGATGTCAGCGGCATCTCGACCGCATGCAGCGACACATGCCCTTTGCGCGCAAGTTCGACGATCACTTTTGCCCAGTGCGCGGCGCCGCCCCAGAAGCCGTGCACGAGCACGATCGCGGGTTTGCTCATGGTGTTTCTCCTTGACGTGGCATGTCATCGAAACGTCACCGGTCCGGCCGATCCGGACCGCCGCGCGGACACGCAGCAACCAGCATAGGCGAGTCGCCGCGCACCACCAACCCCGCCGTGGCCGGCATGAGATGCAGCGCACCAAAAAAGACGCCCGCTGCAAGCAGCGGGCGCGAATCCCAGTCAAGGAGGTGTCACACGAACTACAGGTTCAGATTAAGGAAATCGCGCGTCACGGACAACGAATCGATTTCCATATCGATATGACACGACACGCTCATGCCGGCACTTCCCGGGTCGAGCAGTGGATGCCGCCGCCCCCGGACGCGATGCCGAGGATGTCGACCTGCACGATCGCGCGCTTCCCTGCATACGGGCGGAGGGCGGCGACCGCGGCCGAGTCGGCCGCCGCGTCGTTGAACTTCGGCATCACGATCGCGCCGTTGCACGTGTAGAAATTGATGTAGCCGGCCGCGAAATGCGACATCTGTCTTTCGCTCAGGCTCGTGCCGGCCGACGTGCCGAAGTTGACCGGCGGCACGAGTTCGACGATCTGCAGCGGCCGACCGTTCGCATCGGTCTGGCCGGCGAGGCGTTGCCGGTTCGCATCCGTCAATGCACGTTCGCCGGTTGAATTCGACGCGTCGTAGCAGCACGCGACCACACCCGGCGCGAGAAACCGCGCATAGAAATCGACATGGCCGTTCGTTATGTCGCTCTCGCCGGCCGGCGTCGTCGCACCGCCCGCACCGCCCACGCCGGCACCGCGCGGATAGGTTGCCGTGCCCGGCAGCCAGATGATCTTGCGCACGCCGAGCGTGCGCTGCAGCTCCGCAAGTACGGTATCCCTGGCCGTCGGCAGCAGTGTCGCGTTGGCGATGACACCGTTGGGGATGTCGAACAACTGCGGATTCCGGTTCACGTGCAGCACGGCCGATTCGGTAAGGATCGCCGTCGCATCACCGTCGAATTCGATCGCGCCGCCTTCGAGCGTCAACGTGCTGCGGATCAGGTTCGCGCCTTTCGTCTGTGCCATCCAGCCCGCCACCGTGCTGTCGCGGCCGAACGGCTGGAAGAACTTGCCCGCCTTCGACCGGTTGCTCGCGGCGGCTACCGCCGGCGGGATCGTCGCGCCGACGCCGTCGGTGTTTGCGTTGCCCCAGCCGTTGAAATTGAAGCCGACCGCGTTCAGCGCATTGCCGTTCGCGGTGTCCCTGACGAACACGCAGCCCGTGTCGCGCACCCAGAAATCGTTGAAGCCGTCGGCGAGCGGCACGAGGTTGATCCCGCCCGCGCCCGCCGGACGCGCCGCATAACGCGCATGCAGGTCGGGATTCGCGACGCTTGCAGTCGCGAGCAGCGCGCGGGCCGCGTCGAGATCGGCCGGCAGCACCAGCATGTTGACCGGCTCGGTTGCGCCGATCGCTTTCGCGACGTCCATCAGGTCGGCCCGAACCCGGTCGATGCCGGCATCCGTGCTTTGCGGCGTGACGGGCATCCAGATGCCTTCCGTGCCGGACGCGAAAGCCATGTAGGTCGACGCGTGCGGCGCATCTTCGGCCGGCAGCCGGTACACGGCCTGCCGAGCCGACGGCGTCGGTGGCGTCACGCGCGGCGCGGACGCCGCATCGGACGCTCCATCGCCGCCACCGCACGCGGCCAGGCTGCCCAGCAGCGGCATGCCGAGCCACGCGGCCGAACAGCGGATGAAGCCGCGCCGGCCGGTATCCGGCATGTGCCGCACGTGTTTGTCCACGCTTGCGCGGGTCCCTTTTTTCGTCATGTGTTCACTCCATTGCGCAGCCGGCGCGCATGCGCACGCCGACTTCCGTCTATAGAGACGGATTTCATATTTTTTATCAGTAGTCCGGATCGACCGGCGAATGTCGGCAGCCGTGCGAACCGGTCACGCAGACCGGCCCGCGGCCGCGCTCAGGCCGGCTGCTGTTGCGTCGTGCAGTGGATGCCGCCGCCGCCCGCCGCGATGCCGTCGATATTCAGCTGAATGACGTCCCGGCCGGGAAACAGGTCGACGAGCGTGTCGCGCGTATTGCGGTCGGCCCGGCTGTCGCCGAACTGCGGCGCGATCACCGCGCGGTTGCACACGTAGAAGTTGATGTAGCCGGCCGCGAACTCCGCGTTCTCGTAGGTGTGCCGGACGGTCTTCGGGCCCGGCAGCACGACGACCTTCAGCGGGCGGCCCTTCGCGTCGGTGGATTTCCGCAGGATCTCCAGATGCTGTCGCGTCACCGCGTGGTCGTACGAGGACGGGTCCGTGTCGAGCCCGGCCACCACGACACCCGGGCTCGTGAAACGCGCGTAGAAGTCGGTATGCCCGTCGGTGATGTCCTTGCCCGCGATGCCGGGCAACCAGATGATCTTCTTCAGCCCCAGCAACCGGCTCAGTTCCGCCTCGCACTGGGCCTGGCTGACGCCCGGATTGCGGTTCGGATTCAGCACGCAGCTGCGCGTGATGATCGCCGTCCCCTCGCCGTCCACCTCGATGCCGCCGCCTTCCAGCACCAGCCGCGTATCGACCAGCCGCGCACCCGCGCGTTCGGCCACGAACGGCGCGACTTCCGCGTCCTGGTCGTGTTCCTGCTTGTTGCCCCAGCCGTTGAAATTGAAGCTCACGCCGCCGAGCTGGCCCGACCCGTTCTTCACGAACACGGGCCCCGTGTCGCGCATCCACAGATCGTCGACCGGATGCTGGACGAGCTCGACCGACGAGCCGCACAGGCGCGAAGCAATCGCATAGTCCTGTTCCCGCACCAGCATCTTGAGCGGCTCGTGCGCGGCGATCGCCTTCGCGACCGCAGCGAGGTTCTCGCGCACCACGGGCAAGAGCCGCGCGCCCCAGATGTCCTCGCTCGGGCCGAACGCCATCCAGGTCGCCGTGTGCGGCGCGCCCTCGTCCGGCATGTGCCAGGCCGCGCCCTGCTGCGCATGCGCGGCGCGGCCGAGCAAGCCGCCCAGCGTGCTGGCGGCCAGCGCCGCGCCCGATACGGACAGGCCGCGTTTCAACAGTTGACGTCTCGTTGTCATGGCATTCCTCTTTCGCTTGCCAGTTGCTTCAATTGTTTCATGGTGTGCCGTCACGGTCGCGCCGTCTTGAAACCAAGCCAGGTTCGGCCTTCAAGACGCATCGTGGCCGGCGATTCGGCGATCGGCGTAAACAATGTGCGCCGCGTCGACTCGTCCGGATAGATGCCCGGATCGCGCACCAGCGCCGGGTCCATCAGCTTCAGCGCACCCTGGTTCGCATTCGCGTAGCGCGTCGAATTCGAGATCTTCGCGATCACGTCCGGCCGCAGGATGTAGTTGATGAACGCATGCGCGTTGTCCGGATGTTTCGCGGATGCCGGAATGACCATCGCGTCGAACCACATCAGGCTGCCGATGCGCGGGATGTCGTACACGATATCGCGCTTCGGATCGCGCGCCTTCGCCTTCTGCGCGGCCAGGTTGATCGCACCGGAGAAGCCGACCGTCACGCACAGCTCGCCGTCGATCAGCTCGTTCGCATCGGACGACCCGACGAACTCGCGGATGAACGGCCGGACCTTCATCAGCATCGCCTGCGCGGCCGCATAATCCTGCGCGGACGGGTGCATCGGATCGCGGCCGATGTAGCGCAGCGCCAGCGGCAACACCGTGCTCGCGGAATCCTGCAGGCCCAGCCCGCACTGCGCGGCGACACGCGCCGCGAGCGCCGGGTTGAACAGCAGGTCGAGGCTGTCAGCCGGCATGTCCTTGCCGAGGATCGCGCGCACTTTGGCGCGGTCGTAGCCGACGCCCACGGTGCCCCACATGTACGGCACGCCGTACTGGTTGCCCGGATCGGATTGCGCCATCTGCTTCAGCAGCGACGGATCGAGATACTTCAGGTTCGGCAGCCGGCTCTTGTCGAGCTTGCGAAACACGCCGGCCTGGATCTGCTTGGCCATGAAGTCGTTGGTCGGCCATACGAGGTCGTAGCCGCTGTTGCCGGTCAGCAGTTTCGATTGCAGCGTCTCGTCGCTGTCGTATGCGTCGTAGCGAACCTTGATGCCGGTTTCCTTCTCGAACGCGGACACGGTATCCGGCGCGAAGTAATTGCTCCAGTTGTACAGGTTCAGTACCTTCTCTTCGTCGGCCCGGGCCGTTCCGGCCAGCACGCACAGCGCGAGGCCCGGTACCGCGAAGCGCAGCCATCCTTTCCGTTTCATCGGCCACTCCTCATCGATAACAGGACGACATGCCGTCGCTGGTGAGCAAGGTGCGATACATCTCCGGGCGGCGATCGCGGAAGAAACCCCACGATTGCCGGTCGGCGCGAATCGCGTCGAGGTCGAACGTATGCACGAGCACGGCTTCGTCGGTACGGTTCGCCTCGGCCCGCTTCTCGCCCGTATGATCCGCGATGAAGCTCGACCCGTAGAACACGCCCGTGAGCCCCTGCTGCTGCGGATTGCCGTTGCCGAAACCCACTTCGCGGCCGATCCGGTTGGCCGCCACCACCGGCACCATGTTGGCCGCCGCGTGGCCCTGCATCGTGCGCTGCCAGTGGCCGGCCGAATCGAACTCGCTGCTGAACGGCTCCGAGCCGATGATGGTCGGAAAGCACAGGATCTCGGCGCCCATCACCGCGAGGCAGCGCGCCGTCTCCGGGTACCACTGGTCCCAGCAGATACCGATGCCGATCCGGCCGAAGCGCGTGTCCCACACCTTGAATCCGGTGTCGCCGGGCGTGAAATAGAACTTCTCCGTATAACCCGGCCCGTCCGGGATATGCGTCTTGCGGTAGACGCCCAGCACGCGTCCGTCGGCATCCGCCACGGCGATCGAGTTGTACGCCGCATTGCCCGCACGCTCGAAAAAGCCGATCGGCAGCACGATGCCGAGTTCGCCGGCCAGTGCCGCGAAACGGGCGATCTGCGCGTTGCCTTCGAACGGCTGCGCAAGTTCGAGATGACGCACGTTCTGATCGAGGCAGAAGTACGGCATCGCGAACAGCTCCGGGCACAGCACGAGATTCGCGCCCTGCGCGGCGGCCTCGCGGATCAGGCGTTCCGCGGTGGCCATGTTGTCTTCGAGATTCCAGCTGCCCGACGCCATCTGGACGGCGGCGACGGTGATGTGTTTGGACGGCATTGCGATTGCTCCTCGGTGGGACCGGAAACCGCGAGTGGGACGTCGCTCAGCGCGCGACGGACGGCTGCTGCTGCGTCGAACAGTGGATGCTGCCGCCGCCGATCGACAGCGTCGGAATCGGCAACATCACCACGTTACGCTCCGGGAACGCGCGACTGAAGACCTCGCGCGCGGCCTGATCCTGCTCGACGCCGAACGCGGTCACGATCACCGCGCCGTTCACCAGAATGTAGTTCGCATAGCAGTCGCAGTAGCGCTCGGAGCCGAAGCGTTCGTTGACGATCGGCGACGGCAGGTCGATCAGCTCGAAACGGCGCCCGGCCGCATCGGTCGCGAGTTCCAGCGCGCGGCGGTTTTCGCGCATCACGCGGAAATAGTCGCCCTGCTCCGGCAGTGCGGCCTGGCACAGCATCCGGCCGGGCGCGATGAACGACGCGATGCCGTCCACGTGCCCGTTCGTCTCCACTTCGTCGGGATTGCCCGGCAGCCAGACGATCTTCTCGACGCCCAGCATGCGCCGGAGCTCCGCTTCGATCTCCGCGCGACTCAGGTGCGGATTGCGGTTGGGATGCAGCAGGCAGCTCTCGGTGGTGACCAGCGTGCCCTGCCCGTCGACGTAGAACGAGCCGCCCTCCAGCACCATGTGCGAATTGAAGATCTCGGCGCCGGCCGCGCGCGCGATGTCCTGCCCGGCCTGCTGGCAGCCGTCGTACGGCTGGTACTTCTCGCCCCAGCAGTTGAAGCGGAACACGGCCGCCCCCAGCCTGCGCTGCTCGCTGACGAGGAAGATCGGCCCGCAATCGCGCAGCCAGTTGTCCTCGGCCGCGACCGGCAACACGTCGACACTCGCGCCCACCAGCTCGCGCGCGGCGTCGGCCTGACGGTGGTGGACGGCCACCACGCAGCGCTGATAGCGGGCGATGGTCCGCGCGACCAGCGCGAATTCGCGGCACACCTGCGCGTAATGAACGCCCCACAGGTCCTCGCGCCCTTCGAGAACCGGCCATCCGAGCCACGTGGCATCCATGGATTCCCATTCGGCGGGCATCCGGTAACCGCGCTGGCGAGCATCAAAGCGACCCATCGATCAGCCTCCGTTGTGATTGATGGCCGATTGTGCGACAGGTTAAACTTGATGAATATTGATATTTTTTGACCGAATTAATCAATCTACCTCATACCTCGATGCAACGCGTTCCGTCCCTGAAACTGCTGACCGGCTTCGAAGCCGCGGCCCGGCTGGGCAATTTCTCGCGCGCGGCCGACGAGCTGCACCTGTCGCAATCGGCGATCAGCCATCAGATCCAGCAGCTCGAAGCACAGCTCGGGCAGCCGCTGTTCCGCCGGCGCGGCCGCGGTGTCGAACTGACCATCGCTGGCGAGGTCCTGCAGCGCAGCGTGCAGCGTGCGATGGACACGTTGCGCGGCGGGCTCGACCGCATCGCGACCTACCTGAACCCGGGCCTGGTCGTGCTGGTGTGTCCGGCGCCGTTGCTGCACGGCTGGCTGCAGCCGCGCCTCGAGCAGTTACAGGAGATCCTGCCGGACCTGTGCCCGCTGCTGTCGACCGACGAAACCGCGCGTTATGTCGACGAGATCGACGTCGACATGACGATCGGCACGCGGCCGATGCTGCAGCCAGGCCTGCTGGATATCCCGTTCATGCGCGACGAATGGGTGACGGTGTGCGCGACGCCGCTCGCCGAGCAGCTCGAACGCGTGCCGCGCGGCGAGCACCCGCGGCATGCGGGGCTCATCTGTCTCGAAGCGAGCCTGACCGACGAGCGTCTGGCGACGGTGTTTCGCGAGCAGTTGTCGGATTTCCGGATGCACGCGATCTACGACGATCAGCGGCTCGTGCTGGACGCCGTGCTGCGCGGCCGCGGCCTCGCGTGCCTGCCGCGCCTCGTCGTGCAGGCCGGCATCGACCAGCGCGCGCTGACCGTGCTCGCCGACTACCCGCGCCTGCCCGGCACCACGTGGTGGCTGTCGCGCATCGACGGCCCGTCGCGTTCGCCGATCGTCGAGCGGATGTTCGAATGGCTGGTCGAGCAAGGCCGGCAGTCGGGCGCGCCCGATCCGGCATCCGCCGCCATGCCGCTGCCGTCCGCGTAATCGCACGCTGCAAAAAAAAACGTCCCGCCGGCTGGCGGGACGTTCGTCACGATGCGAATGCGCGCGCGGCCCAATCGATCACGGTTCGTGGCGCAGATACCCTTCCTTGCTCGGATCGCGCATCCGCCACGACACGATCAGCGAGATCGCGCACAGCACCGTCACATACCAGTAGAAGGTTTCCTCGCTGCCGACCGACTTGAACCACAGCGCGACGTACTCGGCCGAGCCGCCGAAGATCGCGTTCGCGACCGCGTACGACAGGCCGACACCCATCGCGCGCACTTCGGGCGGGAACATCTCGGCCTTGATGAGGCCGCTGATCGACGTGTAGAAGCTGACGATCGCCAGCGCGACCGTGATCAGCACGAACGCGGCCACGGGGCTCGTCACGTCTTTCAGCGCATGCATCAGCGGCACCGTGCCGATCACCGCGAACGAGCCGAACAGGATCATCGACGTGCGGCGGCCGATCCTGTCGGACAGCGCGCCGAACACCGGCTGCATCAGCATGTAGACGAGCAGCGCGACGGTCATCACGTTGCTGGCCGTCTTCGCATGCATGCCGGCCGTGTTCACGAGGTACTTCTGCATGTACGTGGTGAACGTGTAGAAGATCAGCGAGCCGCCGGCCGTGAAACCGACCACCGTGAAAAACGCGCCCTTGTGCTGCCACACGCCGCGGATCGTGCCGGCGTCCTTCTTGTCGCGCGACGCGCTCGTCGACGTTTCGTCGAGCGATTTCCGCAGGTACAGCGAGATCAGCGCGGCCGCCGCGCCGACGACGAACGGAATGCGCCAGCCCCACGCCTTCAGTTCGTCGGCCGACAACGTCTGCTGCAGGATCACGAGCACGAGCAGCGCGCACAGCTGGCCGCCGATCAGCGTCACGTACTGGAACGACGCGAAGAAGCCACGCCGGCCCTTCAGCGCGACCTCGCTCATGTAGGTCGCGCTCGTGCCGTATTCGCCACCCACCGACAGGCCCTGGAACAGGCGCGCGACCAGCAGCAGCGCCGGCGCGAGCGCGCCGATCTGCGCATAGGTCGGCAGCACCGCGATCACCAGCGAACCGCCGCACATCATCAGCACCGAGATCATCATCGCAGCGCGACGGCCGTGACGGTCGGCGATGCGGCCGAACAGCCAGCCGCCGATCGGACGCATCAGGAAGCCGGCCGCGAACACGCCGGCCGTGTTCAGCAGCTGCGTCGTGGTGTTGCCGCTCGGGAAGAACGCCGGCGCGAAGTACAGCGCGCAGAACGAGTAGATGTAGAAGTCGAACCACTCGACGAGGTTGCCCGATGAGGCGCCGACGATGGCGAACACGCGCCGCCGGGTGTCATGCGCAGACAGCGCAGCTTGGTCGGTCTGGACGTCCATGGGTTGGTCTGTTCCTTTTAGTACTTTCTGGGCGAGACGGCTCGGGGCCGCCGCGTACGGTCACACGTGGCACCGGTTCCGGCGCACGGCGCTACGGGATTTTAGCGAAATGTAAAGTAACAGGCTTTCCGGGTTCGTCCGGATGTAGAAAAATATTCTCCCGTCGCGCGTTCGTCATATGAAAACGCCAGCCCGCAGGCTGGCGTCCGATGCAAACTAGCCGAAAGCACCGCTCACACGCGCACCTCCGGCGGCACATAGCGGCACTCGTAGCGCTTGCGCACGGTGCCGGCCTCGTCGACGCTTTCAAGGTACACGTCGAACTGCCAGAGCCGCGCCATGTGCTTGAGCACCTCGTCGCTGTCGTTCGACAGGTGGCGGTTGTCGGTCATGAAGTGGCGCAGCGTGAGGCTGCGGTCGCCGCGCGTGTTCACCGCCCACACCTGGATGTTCGGCTCGCGGTGATGGATGTCGTACTGCCGCGACAACGCCTGCCGCACGTACTGGTAACCGGAATCGTCGTGGATCGCCGACACCTCGAGCGAATCGCGCATGTCGTCGTCGAGCACCGAGAACAGCCGCATCTCGCGGATCAGGTTCGGCGACAGGTACTGCGCGATGAAGCTCTCGTCCTTGAAGTTGCGCATCGCGTAGTGCATCGCCGGCAGCCACGGGGTGCCCGCGATCTCCGGAAACCACTTGTAGTCCTCTTCCGTCGGCGCCTCGCAGATCCGCCGGATGTCGCTCATCATCGAAAAGCCGAGCGCATACGGGTTGATCCCGCTGTAGTACGGCTTCGTGACGGGCGGCTGGTAGACCACGTTGCTGTGCGAATGCAGGAACTCCATCATGAAGCCGTCTTCCAGCTTGCCCTGGTTATACAGCGTGTTCAGCAGCGTGTAGTGCCAGAACGTCGCCCAGCCTTCGTTCATCACCTGCGTCTGCCGCTGCGGGTAGAAATACTGGCCGATCTTGCGCACGATGCGGATCACTTCCCGCTCCCACGGTTCGAGCAGCGGCGCGTTCTTCTCCGCGAAATACAGCAGGTTCTCCTGCGGCTCGGGCGGATAACGACCTTCCTGCTCCTCCATCAGCTCGGGTTTCTTGCCGGGCAGCGTGCGCCACAGTTCATTCACCTGCGACTGCAGGTACGCCTCGCGCTCGCGCCGCAGCGCCGCTTCCTTCGACAGCGACGGCTTCTGCGGCCGCTTGTAGCGGTCGACGCCGTAGTTCATCAGCGCATGGCACGAATCGAGCAGTTCCTCGACGCGATCGAGGCCGTAGCGCTCCTCGCATTCCGCCACGTAGTTCTTCGCGTACACGAGATAGTCGATGATCGCGTGCGCGTCGGTCCACAGCCGGAACAGGTAGTTGCCCTTGAAGAACGAATTGTGCCCGTACGCCGCGTGCGCGATGACGAGCGCCTGCATCGTCATCGTGTTCTCTTCCATCAGATACGCGATGCAAGGGTTCGAATTGATGACGATTTCGTACGCGAGGCCCATCTGGCCGCGGCGGTAGCTCTTCTCGGTCGAGAGGAAATGCTTGCCGAACGACCAGTGACGGTAGTTGACGGGCATCCCGACCGACGCATACGCGTCCATCATCTGTTCGGCGCTGATCAGTTCGAGCTGGATCGGGTAGATGTCGAGCTCGTACTGTTCCGCGACCTGCGAGATGTGCGTGTCGTATTCCTCGAGCAGTTCGAACGTCCAGTCGGACGGGCACGGCAACGGCTTGCGTTCGGCAACGTTCATACGCGCTTCCTTTTGCCCGACACCGGGCAAGTCGGCGGCCGGCGGCGGCGGTTCGGCCTGCGCGCGTTGCTGCGCCGCGGCAGGGCCGGCCGTGTCGTCGCCGGAGGGGCGCGGCTCGTAGCCGCGCGACTCGTTGTGCAGATGGCGCGTCGTCATGACATTTCCACCTGCTTTTCGAACAATTCGCGAAACACCGGGTAGATGTCGGCAGCCGATTCCGCTTTTTTCATCGCAAGATGCGGCTGCGACAGGGCCAGCTGCGCGTATTCCAGCCACAGGTTCTGCTCTTCCGGCGCGACCTGGATATACGCGAAGTAACGCGTCTTCGTGAGGATATCCTCTTCCAGGATTTTGCGACACTTGGGCGAATCGTCGGTCCAGTTGTCGCCGTCGGACGCCTGCGCGCCGTAGATGTTCCACTCGGTCGGCGAGTAGCGTTCGTTCATCACCTTGCGCATCAGCTCGAGCGCGCTCGACACGACCGTGCCGCCGCTCTCGGTCGAATGGAAGAAGGTATCTTCGTCGACTTCCTCGGCGCGCGTATGGTGGCGGATGAACACGACCTCAATGCGCTCGTAGTTGCGCTTGAGGAACAGGTAAAGCAGGATGAAGAAGCGCTTCGAGAGATCCTTGCGCTGCTCGTCCATCGAGCCCGACACGTCCATCAGGCAGAACATCACGGCCTGGCTCGACGGCTGCGGCTGCTTCACGCGGTTGATGTAGCGCAGGTCGAACGGATCGATGAACGGAATCCGCCAGATGCGCCCCTTCAGGTGATGGATCTCGGCCTCGAGCGTCGCGATTTCCGCGCGGCGGTCTTCCGGATCGCTCTTCATCAATTCGAGCTGCGCCTCGAGTTCGCGCAGCTCGTTGACGAGCGGCGAGCCGAGCGCGATGCGCCGGCCGAGCGCGCTGCGCAGCGAACGCACGACGTCGATGTTGTTCGGCGTGCCTTCCGCCGACCAGCCCGCGCGCACGTTCTTCCAGCTCGGCACCGTGAGCAGGTGCGTCTTCACGAGGCGCGGCAGTTCGAGATCGTCGAAGAAGTACTGCATGAACTCGTCGCGCGACAGCTCGAACACGAAGTCGTCCTGCCCTTCGCCCTCGTTGCTCGCCTGACTGCCGCCGCCGCCCGCGCCACCCTGCGGACGCGGGATCTTGTCGCCGCGCACGTAGTCCTCGTTGCCGGGGTGCACGTACTCGCGACGCCCGCCCGGCCCGTGCCGGAAATTCGGCTCCGCGATGTCCTTGCGAGGGATCGTGATGCTCTGCGTGTTCTGGATGTCCTTGATGCTACGGTCGCGCACCGCGTCGGACACGGCACGACGAATGTAGTTCTTGACGCGACGCAGAAAGCGTTCGCGATTGGCGATACTCTTGTTCTTGCCGGCCAGCCTGCGGTCGATGATTTGATGAAGCACTGCCGGTCTCCCGCTCGAAAGTCGAAATGCCGGGACGCTCGCCGCACATGCCGTCTCCCGTCATGCGGGCGGCGCCTCTGAAAGCGCCCGTACGGACTCGCCGCACGGGCGCGGTACCGCGCGCGTCATGACGACTTGCGCACACGCAGGTACCAGTCGCAAAGCAGCCTCACCTGCTTCGGCGTATAGCCCTTCGCGACCATCCGGTTCACAAAGTCCTCATGTTTGCGCTGCTCCTCCGCCGACCCCTTCGCGTTGAACGAAATCACCGGCAACAGTTCCTCGGTGTTCGAGAACATCTTCTTCTCGATCACGACGCGCAACTTCTCGTAGCTCGTCCACACGGGGTTCTTGCCGGCATTCGCCGCCCGCGCACGCAACACGAAGTTCACGATCTCGTTGCGGTAATCCTTCGGATTACTGATGCCGGCCGGCTTCTCGATCTTCTCCAGCTCCGCGTTCAACGCGGCGCGGTCGAAGCTCTCGCCCGTGTCGTGATCGCGGAATTCCTGGTCCTGGATCCAGAAGTCCGCATACGTGACGTAGCGGTCGAAGATGTTCTGGCCATACTCCGAATACGACTCGAGGTAGGCCGTCTGGATCTCCTTGCCGATGAAATCCGCGTAGCGCGACGCGAGCACGTCCTTCACGAAGGACAGGTACTTCTGCTCGGTTTCCGGCGGGAACTGCTCGCGTTCGATCTGCTGTTCGAGCACGTACATCAGGTGCACGGGGTTGGCCGCGACCTCGCTCGAATCGAAGTTGAACACGCGTGACATGATCTTGAACGCGAAGCGTGTCGACACGCCCGTCATCCCTTCGTCCACGCCCGCGTAGTCGCGATACTCCTGGTACGACTTCGCCTTCGGATCGGTGTCCTTCAGGTTTTCACCGTCGTACACCTGCATCTTCGAGAACAGGCTCGAATTCTCCGGCTCGTGCAGGCGCGACAGCACCGAGAACTGCGACATCATCTTCAGCGTGCCCGGCGCGCAGACGGCTTCGGCAAGCGACGAGTTGCGGATCAGCTTCTCGTAGATCTTGGTCTCTTCCGACACGCGCAGGCAGTACGGCACCTTCACGACGAAGATCCGGTCGAGCAGTGCCTCGTTGTTGCGGTTGTTGCGGAACGCCTTCCACTCCGACTCGTTCGAGTGCGCGAGGATCACCCCGTCGAACGGAATCGCGCCGAAGCCTTCGGTGCCCTTGAAGTTGCCTTCCTGCGTTGCGGTGAGCAGCGGGTGCAACACCTTGATCGGCGCCTTGAACATTTCGACGAACTCGAGCAGGCCCTGGTTCGCGAGGCACAGGCCGCCCGAGTAGCTGTACGCGTCGGCATCGTCCTGCGCGTACTGCTCGAGCTTGCGGATGTCGACCTTGCCGACGAGTGACGAGATGTCCTGATTGTTCTCGTCGCCCGGCTCCGTCTTCGCGATGCCGACCTGCCGCAGGATCGACGGATAACGACGCACGACGCGGAACTGGCGGATGTCGCCGTTGTATTCGTGCAGCCGCTTGACGGCCCACGGACTCAGGATGCTTTTCAGGTAGCGGCGCGGGATGCCGTATTGTTCCTCGAGGATCGGGCCGTCTTCGTCGTAGTCGAACAGCCCGAGCGGCGATTCGTTGACGGGCGAACCCTTCAGCGAATAGAACGGCACGCGCTCCATCAGTTGCTTCAGACGCTCGGCGATCGACGACTTGCCGCCGCCCACCGGACCGAGCAGATAGAGGATCTGCTTCTTCTCTTCGAGCCCTTGCGCAGAGTGGCGGAAGTACGCAACCACCTGCTCGATCACTTCCTCCATTCCGTAGAACTCACGGAATGCGGGATAGACCTTGATGACCTTGTTCGCGAAGATCCGCGACAAGCGCGGCTCGTTGCGGGTATCGATGTGTTCAGGTTCCCCGATTGCTGCCAGCATGCGTTCACCAGCCGTCGCGTACGCGGATGGATCGTTCTTGCAGAGCGCGAGATACTCCTCCAGCGAGAGCTCTTCCTCTCGCGTTTTTTCGAAGCGGTTCGCGAAGCTGCTGTAAATATCCATGCTACCTCCCTCGCCTGAGTCTGAAGACGTGCCTGCCTTCGTACGACTGCGCAGAAGCAAGCGCGTTCGAATTCATCCTAAACCCTTTCTGTTTTTTTTTCACGAACTCTTCGTATGAAGTTCGTTATTCTCGACAACACCGCTTGGACAACACATTTCGTCGTTTTACAATCGATCTCCCGAGCCGCAGAAACTGCATCCGCCGCGTCTCGTCGAACGACAGAACGTCTTGTGCGTTGGACACATCCGACGTTGCCACTTCTCCCCTTCATCCCTATACGTTCGAGCGGCCGTTTACGACGACACGCTTCGTGCGCCGTTACAATTTTTTTGCGCAGCGCCCTTACGGAGATACCCGTACCATCGATGCGGACATACGACACGCATCGTTGCGTGGATCCGTCGGCACAGGTCACGCGCTGCACACGACGATGCACGATCGTGCATGCGCGCTGTCACATTTTGTTCGCCGCAAAAACGACAACGCCCGCAGGTCGCGGGCGTCGTTCGTCACCAAATGGGGATAGATGCGCGGCACGCGCGAATCAGAAGGTCTCCCAGTCGTCGGCGCCGGCGGTCGCGGCCGCTGGCGCCGGTGCGGGCGCGGCAGCGGCAGTAGCTGGCTTGCGTGCCGGCATCGCCGCGGCCGTGCGTTTCGGCGCTGCATCGCGATCGTCGCGCGCTGCAGCCTGACCTGCCGCCGAAGGTACACGCGGCGCATGACGCGCCGCAACCGGAGCGACCGCACCCGAGCGCGGCGCGTCGCCGTCGAGCTGGAATACCGATGCCGTTTCACGCAAGCGCGCCGCCTGTTCGTCGAGCGACTGCGCGGCCGCCGCGGCTTCCTCGACGAGCGCCGCATTCTGCTGCGTGACCTCGTCCATCTGCGCGACCGCGCGCGCCACCTGGTCGATCCCGCCGCTCTGCTCCTCGGACGCCGCCGCGATCTCGCCCATGATGTCCGTCACGCGCTGCACCGCACCGATCACGTCGCTCATCGTGCGCCCTGCTTCGTCGACCAGCGTCGAACCCGACCGGATGCGCTCCACCGACGCGTCGATCAGCGCCTTGATCTCCTTGGCCGCGGCCGACGAACGCTGTGCAAGGCTGCGCACCTCGCCCGCGACGACCGCGAAACCGCGGCCTTCCTCGCCCGCGCGCGCCGCTTCGACGGCCGCATTCAGCGCAAGAATGTTGGTCTGGAATGCGATTCCTTCGATGATCGCAATGATGTCCGCGATCTTTGCCGAGCTGTCGTTGATCTCGCCCATCGTGCCGACCACCTGGCCGACCACCGTATTGCCCTTGTTTGCAATCTCCGATGCGTTCGCGGCCAGCGAGCTTGCCTGGCGCGCATTGTCCGCGTTCTGTTTCACGGTGCCGGTCAGTTGCTCCATGCTCGACGCGGTTTCCTGCAGCGCGGCGGCCTGTTCCTCGGTACGCGACGACAGGTCGATGTTGCCGGCCGCGATCTGGCGGGCCGCCGTCGCGATCGACTCGCTGCCGCCGCGCACGGTGCGTACCGTGTCGACCAGCCCGCGCTGCATCTTCGCCAGGCCCTCGAGCAGCTGGCCCATCTCATCGCGCCGCTCCACGACGATCGGCCGGCGCAGGTCGCCCGCGGCGATCGCGTCGAAATGCGTGAGCGCATCGGCAATCGGGCGGCCGATCGCGCGGCTCAGCGTCAGCCACGACAGCAGCGCGGCGCCGATGCCGGCCACGAGCGCGACGATCGACAGGACTCGCAACGTGTCGAACATCGATTCCGCACTGTCGAAACCCGCCTTCGCATCGGTGAACTGGAAGTTGCGCAGCGCTTCGCTGGACACCGCGAGGTCGTTGTAGAGCGCCTGGAGCTGCTTGGCGCCGTCGCCGATGCGATCGCGCTGGTCCGCCCCGAGGATGCTCGCGAACGCGTCACAACCGCGTTGCAGCGCCTGTCGCTTCGCGGCCACATCCTGCGCGAGCCGATCCTCCTCCGGCCCGCGCGGCAGCGCGAGATACTTCTGCCACCACGCATCGGCCTGCGTGCGCATCGCGCGGCTGCGCTCGACGGCGGCCGCCGAGTCCGGCGTGCCGGCCAGCAGCGCCGCGCGGTCGAGTGCGAGGCGCTCGCGCGCCGCGAACATTTCCGCGACCGCCACGTCGACCGCGCTCGGCATCTGGTTCGTGAAAATTTCGCGCGTCGAGTCGTTCGAACGCGTCATCCCGTACAGCCCGAGCACGCCGGTTACGCCCAGCAGCACCGCCAGAAACGCCATCGTCAAACCGATGCGCGCGCGAATCGTCAGGTTCCTGAACACCATCATCCTTCCTGTGTAGCGACGTCATGAACGGGCCAGGCCCGTTGGCTCGAAGCATTGCTTCTCCTGGTGCATTTACGACCGTGCGACGCACAACTTGATGGTTTTCACGGATTTTTTCGAATAATTCGTCTGTTTATTACAAATAGCTGAACGAATAATGCAACGTCGTGCAATCTCGGCAAGCAGGATGGAAAAAGGTTCGCCGGCGCTCCGGCGCGTGGCCGCGAGCGCGGCCGGCCATCTCGTGTGACGAGCCGGCCGTGCTGCGGAATCGGGGATCGGGGGTTGGAGATCGGGCCCTAATCGGCCAGTTCGGCGAGCGTCGGAATCGACGGCTGCGCGCCCGCGCGCGTGACCGACAGCGCCGCCGCGCGTTGCGCGAAGCGGATGGCGGTGTCGACGTCCGCGCCGGCCGCGAGCCGTGCGGAAAAACCGCCGATGAAGGTGTCGCCGGCCGCCGTCGTGTCGACGGCGTGCACGGCCGGGGCCGGATAGTGCCGCGCGGCGCCGTCGGCCGTCAGCGCAAGCACGCCACGCGCGCCGAGCGTGACCAGCACGTTGCGCGCGCCGCCGGCCTGCAGCGCACGCGCGGCGGCTTCCGCCTCGGCCGGATCGCGCACGGGCAGCGCGGTCAGCGCGGCCGCCTCGACCTCGTTCGGGATCAGGTAATCGACGAGCGGCAGCCAGCCCGCCGGCAACGGCGCGACGGCCGGGGCCGGATTGAGCACCACCGTGCGGCCGAGCCGCCGTCCGGCCGACAGCGCCGCGAACACCGTGTCCGGCGGCGTCTCGAGCTGGCAGATCAGCACGTCGGCCGACGCCAGCGCGGCCTCGTGGCGCGCAACTGTTGCGGCCGTGACCTCGCCGTTGCCGCCCGCGACGATCACGATCGCATTCTGGCTCGCATCGTCGACGACGATCAGCGCGACGCCGGTCGACGCCGACGTGCTCGTCGCGAGCCCCGTGCAGTCGATTCCCTCGGCTTCGAGGCCCGCGCGCAATGCCGTGCCGTGCGCATCCGCGCCGACGCAACCGATCATCGCGACCTGTGCGCCGAGCCGCGCCGCGGCGACGGCCTGGTTGCCGCCCTTGCCGCCCGCCGCCTGCGCGAACGCGTGACCGGCGAGCGTTTCGCCCGGCAGCGGCAGCCGCGGCGCACGCACGACGAGATCCATGTTGAGGCTGCCGACCACCGTCACGCGGCCGGCGCCCGCCGCGGGCGCCGTCATGCGCGGCCGCCCGGTGCAGGCGGCTCACGGTAGATCGCGGTCGATTCGCGCAGCACGAGGCGCGGCGACACGACCCGGCGGCGGCTCGGCGCGGCCGTCGAGCCGCCGCCGATCCGCTCGATCAGCGTCTGCGCGGCCATTTCGCCGAGCGCGCGCACCGACTGGCCGACCGTCGACAGCGCCGGATAGGTGTAGCGGGAAAATTCGATGTCGTCGAAACCGATGATCGAGCAGTCGTCGGGCACGCGCATCCCGCGCTCGGCCGCCGCGCGCAGCGCGCCGACGCCCATCAGGTCGTTGCCCGCGAAGATCGCGCTCGGCCGCACCGATTCGAACAGCCGCGACGCCGCGTGATAACCGCCGAGGCACGAGAAATCGCTTTCCGCGATCGCGCCCGGCATGATGTCGATCCCGCGCTCGGCCATCGCGCGGATGAAGCCGTGCACGCGCATCGCACTGACCGCCGTGTCGGTCGGCCCCGTGATGCAGCCGATCTTCGCGTGCCCGAGTTCGAGCAGATGGCGCGTCGCCAGGTAGGCGCCGCGCTCGTGGTCGATCTGCACGAGGTCGGCCGCGAGCCCCTCGATGTTGCGGTCGACGACGACGAGCGGCGCATGCGCGTCCGCGAGCGTCTCCGCAAGCACCGCATCCTCGCCCGCCGACGCAACGATCAGCCCGTCGATGCGTTTTTCCTGCAGCACGCGCAGGTAGTTGCGCTGCTTCTTGGGATCGTCGTCCGAATTGCAGAAGAACACGCAATAGCCGTTGGCCGCGCACTGGTCTTCAATGCCGCGCGCAAGCTCGGCGAAATACGGATTCGTGCTGTTCGGCACGACGAGGCCGATGGTCGCCGTCGAGCGTGCCTTCAGCGAGCGCGCCACGGCCGAAGGCACGTAGTTCAGCTCGCGGATCGCGCCCTCGACCTTCGCACGCACATCCGCGGACACCGGCCGCGAATTGTTCACCACGTGCGAGACGGTCGTAAACGACACGCCCGCCATGGCCGCCACATCCTTGATCGTCGCCATTTCCCGTTTCTCTCTGGTCTGTTCTGTCTGTCGTACTACCGGGCGCGCGCGCGCCGGCTGCGATACGTGTCGAGCACGACCGCCACCACGATCACCGCGCCGGTGATGATCCGCTTGGTCGGCTCGTTCGCACCGATCTGCGCCAGCCCCGCGGCCAGCACGGAGATGATCAACACGCCGAAAAACGTGCTGATCACCGAGCCGCGCCCGCCCATCAGGCTCGTGCCGCCGATCACGACGGCCGCGATCACCTGCAGTTCGAGGCCCACGCCCGCATTCGGGTCGGCGGCCTCGAGCCGCGAAATCTGGAACAGCGACGCGAGCCCCGCGAGCGCGCCCATCAATGCGAATACGAGAATTTTATACGGACGCGGGTTAACCCCTGCAAGTCGGACGGCTTCTTCGTTGGTACCGATCCCGACGAGATAGCGTCCGAACACGGTGCGCGTGAGCCCGAACTGGGCCGCGATCATCACCGCGACCGCGATCAGGAACGCCGGCGAGATGCCCAGCGCGATCGGATTCGACAGGAAATCGAACGCGTCGCCGATATAGGCCGTGCGCGAATTCGTCAGCTGGTACGCGAGGCCGCGCGCGGCCTCCAGCACACCCAGCGACACGATGAACGACGGGATCCGCCAGCCGACCGTGACGGCGCCCGTCAGCGCGCCCGTGACGGTCGCGGCCGCGATCCCGATCAGCGCGGCCGGCAGCGGCCCCCACTGCCATTTCAGCGCGGCGACGCTGACCATCGACGCGGCGAGCGCGAGCACCGAGCCGACCGACAGGTCGATCCCGGCGATGATCAGCACGAAGGTCATCCCGACCGACATCACGACGAGATCGGGAATCTGGTTCGCGATCGTGCTGAACGTATCGTAGGTCAGGAAATGCGAACTCAGCATCGAAAACAGCGCGATCATCGCGGCGAGCGCGCCGGCGAGCCCCAGATAGTTCGACAGGCCGAGCCGCGTGCCGGACAGCGTGCGCGCGCGGCGCCCCGTCGCGCTCTGCTGCGCGCCTGCGTCGGTCGGGGATACGGGAGGCTGGGTCATTACTGTCGTCCTGTCGTCGAAGTGCCCGGAGCGGCGCCTTGCGCCTGCCCGGCGTCCGGATGCTGCGCGCCGCCCGGCGGCGTCTCGCGGCCGAAGCCGGCGAACGCCGCGGCCAGCAGCGCATCCTGGGTCCAGTTGCCGCGCTCGAACACGGCGGTCATGCGGCCGGCCGACATCACGCCGATCCGGTCGCAGATCAGCATCAGCTCGCGCAGGTCGCTCGACACGACGACGAGTGCACGGCCTTCGCGCGCGAGCGCGCCCATCAAAGTGTAGATCTCGAACTTCGCGCCGACGTCGATCCCGCGCGTCGGCTCGTCGAACAGCAGCACGCCCATGTCGCGCGCCAGCCAGCGGCCGATCACAACCTTCTGCTGATTGCCGCCCGACAACTCGCCGACCGCCTGCGTCGCACCGTGCGTGCGGATCCGCAGCGCGTCGATCTGCTGCTCGGCGAGCGCCGTTTCGCGCACGGTATCGACGATGCCGCCGCGCGCGAACCGGTCGAGCTGGCCGAGCGACACGTTCGCGGTGACCGACTGCGACAGCAGCAGCCCTTCACCCTTGCGATCCTCGGTGATCAGCGCGATGCCGTGCTTGACCGCATCGACGGGCGAACCGATCCGCGCCGGCTTCAGCGGCTGGCCGACCGCGATCGTCCCCGCATCCGGCGTGTCGGCGCCGTAGATCAGCCGCAGCAGCTCGGTGCGCCCTGCGCCGATCAGCCCCGAGATGCCGAAGATTTCGCCTGCGCGGATCTCGAGCGACACGTCCCGCACGGCCGTCCCGCGCGAGAGACCCGACACGACGAGCCGCGGCGCGCCGATATGGCGTTCGCCGAGATCGATGTGCTCGCCGATCTCGCGCCCGACCATCAGCGTGACGAGCCCGTCGGACGTCGTCGCCGCCATGTCGCCCGCATGCACGAGCCGGCCGTCGCGCAGCACCGCGACTCGCTCGGCGACGCGTGCGAGTTCCTCGAGCCGGTGCGAGATGTAGACGATGGCGACACCGCGCGCCTTCAGCCGGTCGATCTGCTCGAACAGCAGCTCGACTTCGCGCGCCGTCAGCATCGCGGTCGGCTCGTCGAGAATCAGCACGCGGCAGTCGCCGATCAGGTTGCGCGCGATCTCGACCATCTGCTGGTGGCCGATGCCGAGCGCGCCGACCGGCGTATCGGGATCGACCGCGTCGAGCCCGACCTGCGCCATCGCGGCACGCGCGTCGTCGCGCAGCCGCGTGCGGTCGATGATCCCGAAGCGCCGCGGCAGGCGGTTCAGGAACAGGTTTTCGGCGACCGTCAGCGTCGGCAGCAGGTTCAGCTCCTGCATCACCATGCGCACGCCGAGCGCCTCCGCCTGCGTGCGGCTCGCCGGCGCATACGGGTGGCCGCCGAGCTGCATCGTGCCGGTGGTCGGTTCGACGAGCCCGCCGATGATCTTCGACAGCGTGCTCTTGCCGGCGCCGTTCTCGCCCGTCAGCGCAAGCGCGTGGCCCGCCTCGAGCGTCAGCGTGACGTCGGCGAGCACGGGTTCGGCATAGGTCTTGCCGATGCCGGAGACGGACAGCACGGGATGGGCTGAACGGGAGGGTTGGAAGGTCGGTTCCATCGCGATCCTGGTTGCGGCCGCTGGTACGCGGCGCGCGGGTGTGACGCTCACAAGTGCATGTGCATGCAGTGGCCGTGATCGCGCTCACCCCTGATAACGGCCGCCACGCCGGATTCTTGAGGGCGGCGGCCGCATCGGGGTTGCGTCACTTCGTCACGAGATCCACCGGCGTCTCGACCACGCCCGACATGTCGGCCTGCTTGCGATGCTCGGCAATCGCCTTGAGTGCCGTGTCGATGCCGAACACGGCCTGCTTCGCCGCGTATTGATCGGCGGTCGCGACCACGCGGCCGTCCTTCAGCATCGGCTTGATCGCGTTGATGTTGTCGTAGCCGACCACGAGCACCTTGCCCTGCTTGCCGGCCGCGCGCACGGCCGACACGGCGCCGATCGCCATGTTGTCGTTGCCGCACAGCAGCGCCTTCAGGTTCGGGTATTCGTTGAGCATCGCGGATGCGACCGCATTGCCCTTGTCGATCTCCCATTCGCCGGACTGCACCGACACGACCTTCATCCCGCCCGCCTTCATCGCGTCCTGGAAGCCGGCCGTGCGCTGCTGCGCATTGGTCGTCGTCGACACGCCTTCGACGATGCCGACCTGGTCGCCCGCCTTCAGCCGCTTCGCGAGGTAGTCGCCGATCTTGCGCGCGCCCTTGCGGTTGTCCGGGCCGACGAACGGCACGTTCAGGTTCTTCGACTTCAGCACGTCGGGATCGAGCCGGTTGTCGATGTTCACGACGATGATGCCCGCATCGACCGCCTTCTTCACGACCGGCACGAGTGCCTTCGAATCGGCCGGCGCGAGCACGATCGCGTCGACCTTCGACACGATCATCTGTTCGACGATGCGGATCTGGTTCGCGGTGTCGGTCTCGTCCTTGATGCCGTTGGTGATCAGGTCGAACTGGCTGGCATTGTGTTTCTGGTATTCCTTCGCGCCGGTTTCCATCGTCAGGAAGAACTCGTTGGCGAGCGACTTCATCACGAGCGCGACCTTCGGCTTGGCCGCCGATTGCGCGTGGACGGCCGGTGCGGCAGCGACCGCGACGGCGGCGAGCGCGGCGGTCAGGAAGCGACGGCGAAACAGGACATTCATACACATCTCCTGGCGACTGGCCCAATGGGCCGGACTGTTGTTTTAATGTGAGCAAACGTTTGCGCCACACTACCCGAGCAATGGCCATCGATGCTGCTGTCGGTACCACGAAATGGAAGCGAGGCAGACGGCCGACTGCCTGGCGCGTGCTGTCGTTGACGCGCCGCCGCCAGCGGGACCGCCGGCGGAGTGAGGGCTATGCTGTACCGATTCGCTTCGACGCGCAACCTGTCTGATCAATAATTAAGGGTTTATTCGGAGCGCGCGCGTCGCGCATCACGCCGGGTCCTGCGGTGCGGGTTCGTCTTCATCGGACGACGGCGGCTCGCCGAAGCGGTTCGCATGGGGCGTGCCGGCGATGAAGCCGTTCATCACGAACAGCGCGATCGCGCCGACGATCGGCACGAAAATCAGCAGCATCCACCATCCCGACTTGTCGATGTCGTGCAGCCGCTTCACACCGACGGCAAGCGACGACCACACCGCGACGACCGCGATCGCGACCAGCACAAGCATCGCCAGCAGCGGCAAATCGTCATCCGGCGAACCGCGGGAACCCGCATCGAAAACCGCGCTGATCAACGCGGAAACCAGCGCGTAGATCCACCACGGCATGCGGCCGATCCGGCCTTCGAAGGAAAAGAGAAACCATTTGAGATTCATTGTTTAGCGCTTCTCCGTGCGTGTTGCGCGCTGCGCGCTGCGTGTTGCGTGTTGCGTGTTGCGTGTTGCGTGTTGCGTGTTGCGCGCTGCGTGATGTGCGTTCGAGTGGGTTGGAACCGGCAATCCGCGTGCGTTGTTCGCTGAACGACGATGGCTTGCAGGTTTTGCTTCTCGCACTTCGTCGCAGCGTTGTGCGTTGCGTTTTGCCGCGGGGGCCGGCCGGTCGGTCAGGATGACGGCCGTGAAGCGGCCTGAACGCCCGTCATCCGGCATTCAGGCGCATTGAATCATATCTTCCGAAGAGTAGCCCGCTCGACAAAGCCGAAACGAAGCGTTCGAATGTGCCGTCTTGTTTTTCTGCTGGCAGACGAACGCGTGTCGAGCGCCGTTCGCGGCGCATCGGACTGGAAACCGCGACTGCGGTCGATGATTCGATTATTCGACGAGTCGGTCAGCCATGACAGCGGCGGCGCATCCCCTGCTCCTGCCGCCGCCCGGTGCATGGCAACCGGTGCGCACGTCGCGCCGTCCGCGGGCAACTTTCCCGGACGGCGCGCGGCGCGCCACCGTCAGACGGCTTCGCGCAACATCCCCGCGATTTCCGCTTCGTTCAGGTGCGGCGCGAACATCTCGATCAGCCGGTATGCATACGCGCGCAGGAACGCGCCCTTGCGCAGCCCGACCCGCGTCGTGCTCGCCTCGAACAGGTGCTGCGTATCGAGTTCGACAAGCCCGGTATCGCGCTGCGGATCGTAGGCCATCGCCGCGACGACGCCGATCCCCATCCCGAGCTCGACGTAGGTCTTGATCACGTCCGCGTCGATCGCGGTCAGCACGACGTCGGGCACGGCACCCGCCTGCGTGAACGCCTGGTCGATGTGCGAGCGGCCCGTGAAGTCCTGGTCGTACGTGATGATCGGGTATTCGGCGATTTCCTCGAGCGTCAGGTTCTCGCGGCCGACGAGCGGATGGCCCTTCGGCACGACGACCGTGTGGTGCCACGAATAGCACGGGAACGTGACGATGTCCGGATAGCGGTCGAGCGCCTCGGTCGAGATGCCGAGATCGGCCTCGCCGTTCAGGATCATCTGCGCGATCTGCTGCGGGCTGCCCTGACGCAGCGCGAGATGCACCTTCGGGAACACGTCGGTGAACTGCCGGATCACCTTCGGCAGCGCGTAGCGCGCCTGCGTGTGCGTCGTCGCGACGACGAGGTGGCCGCTGTCCTGGTCGGCGAACTGGCGTGCGACGCGCCGCAGGTTCTCGGCGTCGAGCAGCATCCGCTCGATCAGCTGGTGCACGGCCTTGCCGGGCTCCGTGAGCCCCGTCAGCCGCTTGCCGCGCCGGATGAAGATGTCGACGCCCAGTTCATCCTCGAGATCCTTGATCTGCTTCGACACGCCCGACTGCGACGTGTACAGCACGTTCGCGACTTCCGTCAGGTTCATGTTCTGGCGCACCGCTTCGCGCACGAACCGCAATTGCTGAAAATTCATGGGTATGCCTCTTAGGCTGTCGTTGTTTGATTGTCGAATCGGAGCGGTTTCCGCCCTCTGCCCAGCATTCTCTCGTCAACGCGCGGGAAACACACGCACCGCGCGCGGCACGGCCATCGCACCGTCGCCGACCTGCAGCGAAAGCGCACGCCACGTGTCGCGATCGAGTTCCGCCTCGAGCGCGCCGCCCGCGCGCGCCTCGAGCTCCACGCGCACCGAACCGCCGAGCGGGATCACGCGGCGCACGTCCACCGCGATGCCGTCCCGATGCCCTTCGCCCGTCGGCCAAAGCTGCAGGTCGTGCGGCCTCACGTACGCGTTCGCGGGGCCCGCGAAATCGGCATCGACCTCGATCGGCGCGGCCGCGCCCTCGGCGACGAAGCCGCGCCCGGCGACCGTGCCCGGCAGCCGGTTGGCAGCGCCGAGGAACTCGTACACGAACGCGCTCTGCGGATGATCGTAGACGTCCTGCGGGCTACCGACCTGCTCGACGTGGCCGCGATTCAGCACGACGATGCGGTCCGCGACTTCCAGCGCCTCCTCCTGGTCGTGCGTGACGAAGATCGTCGAGATGTGCAGGTCGTCGTGCAGACGACGCAGCCAGCCGCGCAGTTCCTTGCGGACCTTCGCGTCGAGCGCGCCAAACGGTTCGTCGAGCAGCAGCACCTTCGGCTCGACCGCGAGCGCGCGGGCGAGCGCGATGCGCTGGCGCTGGCCACCCGACAGCTCGGACGGATAGCGCTGCGCGAGCCAGTCGAGCTGCACGAGCTTCAGCAGGTCGTGCACCTTGTCGCGAATCGCGGCTTCCGACGGCCGCTCGCGGCGCGGCTTCACGCGCAGCCCGAACGCGACGTTCTCGAATACCGTCATGTGGCGGAACAGCGCGTAATGCTGGAACACGAAACCGACCTGACGGTCGCGCGCGCCGACCGATGCGACGTCGAGCCCCTGCAGCACGACCTGGCCGGCGTCCGCGTGCTCGAGGCCCGCGATCACGCGCAACAGCGTGGTCTTGCCGCAGCCGGACGGCCCGAGCAGCGCGACCAGTTCGCCGGGCGGGAAGTCGAGCGAGACGTTGTCGAGCGCCGTGAAATCGCCGAAGCGCTTCTGAAGGTTACGGACGGTGATACCCATTCTGGTTGCCTCTTTACGATTTCGACGAAACGGCGGCGACGGGGCCGGCATGTGCGGGAACGGCGTCGCGCGCGCCGGCCAGTTCGGCGGCGAGATGACGCTCGGCGAGCAGCTTCAGCGCGAGCGTGACGAGCGCGAGCAGCGCCAGCACCGACGCCACCGCGAACGCCGCCGCGAAGTTGTATTCGTTGTACAGGATCTCGACGTGCAGCGGCATCGTGTCGGTCACGCCGCGGATATGGCCCGACACGACCGACACCGCGCCGAACTCGCCCATCGCGCGCGCATTGCACAGGATCACGCCGTACAGCAGGCCCCACCGCACGTTCGGCAGCGTCACGCGCCGGAAGATCTGCCAGCCCGACGCGCCGAGCACGCGCGCGGCCTCCTCCTCGTCGGTGCCCTGCGCCTGCATCAGCGGAATCAACTCGCGCGCGACGAACGGGAACGTGACGAAGATCGTCGCGAGCACGATGCCCGGTACCGCGAAGATGATCTGCACGTCGTGGTCCTGCAGCCACGGCCCGATCCAGCCCTGCGCGCCGAACAGCAGCACGTAGACCAGGCCCGAGATCACCGGCGACACGGAGAACGGCAGGTCGATCAGCGTCGTCAGCAACGCCTTGCCGCGGAATTCGAACTTCGCGATCGCCCACGATGCGCACACGCCGAACACAAGGTTCAGCGGCACGGCGATCGCGGCGACGGTCAGCGTCAGCTTGATCGCCGCCCATGCGTCGGGATCGGCCAGCGATTCGAGGTAGAAGCCGACGCCCTTTCTCAGCGCCTCGACGAACACCGCGGCGAGCGGCACGACGAGGAAGAACGCGAGGAACGTCAGCGCGATGCCCGTGAGCAGCCAGCGCACGACACGCGACTCGCTGACGGGGTCGAGCCGTTTCGCGGCGCGGCCGCGCGCGGCCGACGACGGGGTTTTCAGCACGACGGTGGCCTCCTGGTTCATTGCTGGCCTCCTGCCGCGGTTGCGACGACGGTCGCGGGTGCGGGGCCGCTCGCGCCCTTGCTCGTGCGGCGCTGCAAATACCATTGCAGCGTGTTGATCAGCAGCAGCATCAGGAACGACACGACCAGCATCACGACCGCGAGCGCGGTCGCGCCCGCGTAGTCGTACTGCTCGAGCTTCGTGATGATGAGCAGCGACGTGATCTCGGATTTCATCGGCACGTTGCCGGCGATGAAGATCACCGAGCCGTATTCGCCGAGCGCACGCGCGAACGCCAGCGCGAAACCGGTGAGCAGCGCCGGCAGCACGGCCGGCAGCACGACGCGGCGGAACGTCAGCCAGCGCGACGCGCCGAGGCACGCGGCGGCCTCTTCCTGCTCGCGCTCGAAATCCTCGAGTACCGGCTGCACGGTGCGCACGACGAACGGCAGCCCGATGAAGGTCAGCGCGACCAGCACGCCGGCCGGCGTGAACGCGATCTTGATGCCGAGCGGCGCGAGATACTGGCCGACCCAGCCGTTGGTCGCATAGACGGCCGCGAGCGAGATGCCGGCGACCGAGGTCGGCAGCGCGAACGGCAGGTCGACGATCGCATCGACGATCCGCTTGAACGGGAACGTGTAGCGCACCAGCACCCACGCAACGAGGAAGCCGAACACGGCGTTGATCAGCGCGCCGCCGAGCGCGGCCGAGAACGTCAGCCGGTACGACGCGAGCACGCGCGGCGACGTGACGGCGGTGACGAACTGGTCCCACGACAACGTCGCGGTCTTCAGGAACGTGGCGGCGAGCGGAATCAGCACCACGAGGCTCAAATAGGCCACCGTGATGCCTAGCGTCACGCCGAAACCGGGCAGCGCGCTCGGCTTGCGAAAGGTGTACGTCGTCATCGGATGCTCTTGCTGGGTCGTTGCTGCTCATGGGTCCGACGCAAACGCCGGCGCATGAATCGCGCCGGCGGCCCGTCGGGGATGCGGCGCACTGCGTGGCGCACCGCTGTGGTTATGGCATTACTGCGGCTTGTAGATCGAATCGAACACGCCGCCGTCCGCGAAATGCGTCTTCTGCGCATTCGTCCAGCCGCCGAACGTGTCGTCGACCGTGTACAGCTTCAGCTTCGGGAACTGCTTCGTCAGTTCGGCCGGCACGTTCTTCGAACGCGGCCGGTAGTAGTTGCGCGCCGCGATCTCCTGGCCCTGCGGGCTGTACAGGAAATTCAGGTACGCGTCGGCCAGCTTGCGCGTGCCCTTCTTGTCGACCACCTTGTCGACCACCGCGACGGGCGGCTCGGCCAGGATGCTCACCGACGGCACGACGATCTCGAACTTGTCGGTGCCGAATTCCTTGACCGACAGGAATGCCTCGTTTTCCCATGCGATCAGCACGTCGCCGATCCCGCGCTGCACGAAGCTCGTCGTCGCGCCTCGCGCGCCCGAATCGAGCACGCCCGCATTCTTGTAGAGCTTCGTGACGAATTCCTTCGCCGTCTGCTCATTGCCGCCCGGCTTGTGCAGCGCATATGCCCACGCGGCCAGGTAGTTCCAGCGCGCGCCGCCCGACGTCTTCGGGTTCGGCGTGACGATCGAGATGCCCGGCTTGGTCAGGTCGTCCCAGTCCTTGATCCCCTTCGGATTGCCCTTGCGCACGAGGAACACGATCGTCGACGTGTACGGCGAAGCGTTGTCGGGCAGGCGCTTCTGCCAGTCCTTGTTGACGAGCCCCTTGTTCGCGAGCGCGTCGATGTCGTAAGCGAGCGCCAGCGTGACCACGTCGGCCTGCAGGCCGTCGAGCACCGATCGAGCCTGCGCGCCCGAGCCGCCGTGCGACTGCTTGAAGTTGACGGTCTCGCCCGTCTTCGCCTTCCACTCCTTGCCGAACGCCTGGTTGAAGTCCTGATACAGCTCGCGCGTCGGGTCGTACGACACGTTCAGGAAGGTCGTATCGGCCTGCGCATGCGTCGCGACGCCCAGCGCCGCCGCCGCGCCCAGCGCGAGTGTTGCGATCAGGCGGCCCACCCCGCCCACCAGCCCCGTATTGCGCTTCGCCATCCTTGGTTCTCCAGTGTTGTCGGTATTGCGATGTCGGGCCAGTCTAGCGAACGGGTTACATGATTAAAAATAATCGTTCTTCATTTTTTAATACTCAAAAGTGCTAACGCAGACGGGATGGACGGTTGCGGCGGATAAACCGGCGTCCGGACGTCGTGGAATCGCGTCGGAACCGGCGCGATCGCGTCGAACCTCACGTAACACTTGAATTTCGCGAAGTACTGTATAAAAATACAGCTCACTGTCTATCCATACAGTTAAGCCATGACCAAACTCACCGCCCGTCAGCAGCAAGTGTTCGACTTGATCCGTCGCGCGATCGAACGCTCCGGATTCCCGCCCACCCGCGCCGAGATCGCGGCTGAACTGGGCTTCAGCTCGCCGAATGCGGCCGAGGAGCACCTGCGCGCACTGGCGCGCAAGGGCGTGATCGAGTTGGCCGCCGGCGCGTCGCGCGGCATCCGCCTGCTCGGCCTCGAAGATTCCCCGCACCAGTTCACGCTGCCGCATGCCGGCCTGATGCAGCTGTCGCTGCCGCTCGTCGGCCGCGTCGCGGCCGGTAGCCCGATCCTCGCGCAGGAGCACATCTCGCAGCATTACGCGTGCGATCCCGCGCTGTTCTCCAGCAAACCCGACTACCTGCTGAAGGTGCGCGGCCTGTCGATGCGCGACGCCGGCATTCTCGACGGCGACCTGCTCGCCGTGCAGAAGCGCACCGAAGCGAAGGACGGCCAGATCATCGTCGCGCGTCTCGGCGACGACGTCACGGTCAAGCGCCTGATGCGTCGGCCGGGCGGTCTCGAGCTGATCGCGGAGAACCCCGATTACGAAAACATCTTCGTCAAGGCCGGCAGCGCGGAATTCGCGCTGGAAGGCATCGCCGTCGGGCTGATCCGATCCGGCGAACTCTGACATTCCGTCTCGTTAGGAGAACATCATGGAACGCCTTGCCCGCCTGCTGCCTTTCCGTCAATTCGGTCGCCTGCGTCATCTGCGCGGCCGCACGCCTTGCGCACCGCTGTCCGCGGCGGCGCCTGTGGAAGAAGAAGTCGCAGTCGAACGGCAGGCGTCGCTGCTGCCGTCAGCGCTTCCCGCCTTCGCGCGGGTATCGCTGAACGCCGGTCTGAATCACGCGGAACCCGCGCGCCGCGCGCCGGTGCGCGTCTATCACGGCCGTTCGCGCCTGATCATGGTCGGCACGATCGATGCCGTGTGCCGGATGATCGATCGCTGCATTGCAGAGGAACGATCGGCCACGCCAGGCGGTCTCTGATTGCGGAACATCCCCGCACCGGAGGCAACGTGACTGGATCTTCGGGCCGCGCATGGCGGCTCAAGCCCCTGCTGATCGCCGTGCTGGCCGTCGCCATCATTGCGGCGATCGGCTATGCATACGCGTCGCCGTACGTCGCGCTCGGCCGCCTGAAATCGGCGATCGATGCGCGCGATGCGCAGGCCATCAGTGAATATGTCGATTTTCCGTCGCTGCGCATCAGTCTGAAGCAGCAGGTCACGGAAGAGTTGATGCGCCGGATCGACGCGGTGAAGAAGAACAATCCGTTCGCGGTGATCGGTGCGCTGATCGGGTCCGCGCTGATCGGCCCGCTGGTCGATGCATACGCAACCCCGGAGGGCGTGGCCGCGCTGATGAGCGGCTTGCCGCCGCGCGGCAATCCGGGCGAGCGTCCGCCCGAATGGTCGAATCTGCCGCAAGGCAATGCACCGGGCAGCGCACCGGCCGCACCGCCGGCCAATCCGGCTCCGGCAAGCGCAGCCGTTCCGGGCAGCAACGCGGTCGCCACGGCCGCGTCATCGCCGGCACCGGCCCCTGCCGCACCCGCCAGCCCGGGCGATGCAACGCATCCGCCGCATCAGCAGCAAACCAGTGCCGGCTACCGGAATGTCGACGAATTCGTCGTGACCTATCAGCGAAGCGCCGACGGCACGCGCTATGCGGCGATATTCCACCGCTTCGGCCTGTTCTCGTGGAAGCTGTCCGCGATCGACCTGCATGCGTAGCCGGTCGCGGTCGACGCCCGCGCTGCTGATACCGCGCGGCGCCTGACCGGCGCAAATCGCCGGTCAGGCCGTCGTCAAGTCATCAGATCATTTGCCGCTCGCCGTAGCCGCTTCACGCTCGCGCGCGATTTCGGCCTTCTGCTCTTGCGCGGACGAGCACGCAACCAGAATGCTGCAGTTCACGCGGTCGAGCAGTTGCGTATTGCCCGACCCCATCCACCATCTCGACAGTCCGCTACGGCACCGGTGGCCAACGACGACGAGGTCAACCTTCAGTTCCGTCGCGAGATTCGCGATTTCGTCGATCGGATAGCCGAACGCGAAATGGCCTTCGGCCTGTACGCCGCGCTCGCGTAGCCAGTTCACGCCTTCCTGCAGGATTTCGCGCGCGGTTTCCTCGAATCGGCCACACGCGACGTCGGTCAGCAAACCCGCGCTTTGTGCAATGCTCGAACGCATGTCGACGACCGACAGCAAATGCGTCTCGGCCTTCAGGTCCATTGCGAGATTGGCACCGCAACGCAGTGCCTTGCGCCCTTCGAGCGAGCCGTCGTAACACAGCAAAATCTTGTTGTAGCTAGCCATGAAACCTCCCTATCGCGACAACGAGCCTACGCATTCATCATGGTGCGCCGCAATTCAGGACGCAAGGGATGGAAAACGCTGATTCGCCCCGCTCGGCGCGTGCGCGATGATGCAGTGCACGATCGGTGCGCGCATGCATCGCACCGTGCAGGCATGCCCTGAAGAGACGCAGTCGATGCACTAGAATGGCCCGTTCGTACTCCGGCGGGCCATCAGGCGTCGGCCTCGTGCGCTTCGGTCATGCCCATGTGACACGCATTCGCCCGATCCGTTCGCAAACCGGCCACGCAGCCGACAGCGGAACGCCTGTGCGCCCGCTCACAATGACAACATGCCCATGTCCGTCGCACCGATCGATTTACGGAACGTAGAGAAGCGCTATGGCGACAAGCTCGTCGTCAACGGTCTGTCCTTCAACGTGCAGGCCGGCGAATGCTACGGCCTGCTCGGGCCGAACGGCGCCGGCAAGACCACGACGCTGAAGATGCTGCTCGGCCTCGCGCATCCCGATGCCGGCACCATTTCGCTGTGCGGCGAACCGGTTCCATCCCGTGCACGGCATGCGCGCCAGCGCGTCGGTGTCGTCCCGCAGTTCGACAACCTCGACCCCGACTTCACCGTGCGCGAGAACCTGCTCGTGTTCAGCCGCTATTTCGGGATGTCCGCGCAGGCTGCCCGTGCGCTCGTGCGGCCGCTGCTCGAATTCGCGAAACTCGAGAACAAGGCCGATGCGAAAGTCGGCGAGCTGTCGGGCGGCATGAAGCGCCGCCTCACGCTCGCCCGCGCGCTCGTCAACGATCCCGACGTACTGGTGCTCGACGAGCCGACGACGGGCCTCGATCCGCAGGCGCGGCACCTGATGTGGGAGCGGCTGCGCTCGCTGCTCGCGCGCGGCAAGACGATCCTGATCACCACGCATTTCATGGAAGAAGCCGAACGTCTGTGCGACCGCCTGTGCGTGATCGAGGAAGGCCGCAAGATCGCCGAAGGCGCGCCGCACGCGCTGATCGAATCGGAGATCGGCTGCGACGTGATCGAGATCTACGGGCCCGATCCGGCCATCCTGCGCGACGAGCTGTCGGCGTTCGCGAAGCGCACCGAGATCAGCGGCGAGACGCTGTTCTGCTACGTGAGCGACCCCGAGCCGCTCAGCGCGCGGCTCAAGGGTCGCCCGGGGTTGCGCTATCTGCATCGCCCGGCCAATCTGGAAGATGTGTTCCTGCGGCTCACGGGCCGCGAAATGCAGGACTGAGCGACCATGGACGTCCGCAACTATTCCGCAGCCGCACCGTCGGCACCGCCGCGCGAGTCGCGCTTCGCGATCGCGATGCCCGCGAACGCAACCAACTGGGTTGCCGTCTGGCGGCGCAACTATCTCGTCTGGCGCAAGCTCGCGCTCGCGTCGATGTTCGGCAATCTTGCCGATCCGATGATCTATCTGTTCGGGCTCGGTTTCGGGCTCGGCCTGATGCTCGGCCATGTCGACGGCGTGTCGTATATCGCGTTCCTCGCGGCCGGCACGGTCGGGTCGAGCGTGATGATGTCCGCGAGCTTCGAGTCGATGTATTCGGGCTTTTCGCGGATGCACGTGCAGCGCACCTGGGAAGCGATCATGCATACGCCGCTCGCGCTCGGCGACATCGTGCTCGGCGAGATCGTCTGGGGTGCCAGCAAGGCGATGCTGTCGGGTGTCGCGATCATGCTCGTCGCGGGTGCGCTCGGTTATGCGCGGTTTCCGTCGATGCTCGCGGCGCTGCCCGTGATCGCGCTCGCGGGCCTCGCGTTTGCGAGCATCGCGATGATCGTCACGGCGCTCGCGCCGTCCTACGATTTCTTCATGTTCTATCAGACGCTCGTGCTGACGCCGATGCTGCTGCTGTCCGGTGTGTTCTTCCCGATCACGCAGTTGCCGCCGATCGCGCAGCATGCGGCGCATGCGCTGCCGCTCGCGAACGCGGTCGAGCTGATCCGGCCCGCGATGCTCGGCCGCCCGGCGACGGACGTCGCGTTGCATATCGCGGTGCTCGCCGGCTACGCGGTCGGCGGATTCCTGCTGTCCGCGTGGCTGTTCCGGCGGCGGATGATGCGCTGACAGCCGGCGCGCGTTGCGCCGGCTTCACGCGACGACGTCACTCGTCGTCGTCGCTCCACGGGATCTCGACGTCGGTCAGGAACGCGACGGTCGCGAGCGGGCCGCCTTCCTGGCGGCCGAGCTTGCCGTCCGCGCGATGCCATTCGACGCGGAATTGCGTACCCGGATCGTCGGCAACCAGATAGACCGTGCGCAGTTCGTCCGCGTCGGCTTCGTCCACCGGGCCGTCGAACGACACCAGCATCTTCTGCGGCCACAGGCCGTTGACGGGATCGTAAATGCGGTCGCCCTGCGGAATGTCGATGCTGGCTTCGACGCCGATCGTTGAAGAGGCTTCGATGATCATCGTGCCGAGCGCGTTCAGCACGGCAGTTGCCCGCGCGGAATTGGCCTGGCGGATCGCGAGATCGCCGCGCGTCAGCGCCTTTTCGAGTCGAGGATGGATCTTCGGTTGGGTCATGCGTTTTCCTGTTTGCTTCTTGTAAAGGGCGCCGCACGCGTGAAGCGGCGGCGCCGGATAAATACGACGTTCGCGCCCGATCGGCGCATCGCTTGCGCGCGTCAGAACCCGAACGCGACCGCGAGCAGTCCGCTCGCGATCCCGAACACGACGACGAGGACCGCGACGATCGCCAGCATGTAAGGCTTGAACGAACGCGCGAGCATCGCGAGCGACGGCACGCTGATCGGCGGCAGCGTCATCAGCAGCGCGGCGGCCGGGCCGACGCCCATGCCGAGCGACAGCATCGCCTGGATGATCGGTACCTCGCCGGCCGTCGGAATCACGAACAACATGCCCGCGACCGCGAACGCGACGATCCAGCCGAGATGATTGCCGATGTCCGGGCCGATATGCGGGAACAGCCATGCGCGCGCGGCGCCGAGCAGCAGCACGAGCACGATGTATTCGGGCACGAGGCGCACGGCCATGCGGGCAAGCAGCTTCACCCAGCGGACGAACGGATTGCCGGCCGCGGCCTGCTCGGCCGCCAGCGCGGCGAGCTGTGCATCGTCGATGCTGCGGTCTTCAGGACGCGCAATGCGGTTCAGCAGATAGCCGATCCCGAACACCATCGCGATGCCGAGCACGAGGCGCAGCGCGCTCCAGTGCCAGCCGAGCACGAAGCCCATGAACACCAGCGCCGCCGGGTTCAATACCGTGTTGCCGAGCCAGAACGCGACCGCACCGCCCGGCGATGCATGGCGCGCACGCAGGCCCGCGACGACCGGCGCCGCGCAGCACGTGCACATCATCCCGGGCAGCGACAGCAGGCCGCCCGCGGCGACGCTGCCGAAGCCCGTGCGGCCAAGCACGCGCGCAACCCAGTGTGCGGGCAGCAGCGCCTGAACGGCCGAACCGAGCAGCAGGCCGAGCACCATTGCCTGCCAGATCGCCTTGCCGTACGCCCATGCGTAGTCGAGCGCGGCCTTCAGCGACGGCTCGGGCGCGACCGCCGACGTGCCCATCAGGATCGACTGGCCGATCGAATGATGCTCGGCGGCCACGAACGCCTTGTTGTAGTACGGGAACCATTTCACATAGAACAGCCCTGCGACCGCGATCAGCAGGAAGGTCATCCAGCCGAGGGCCGGATTGGGTTGGGTGCGTGTGGTCGTCATCGTGTGGTCGTCGATTTGTCTTTGTCGGTAACGGATTCCGCGCCTGCCGCCAGCGCGGCCGACGCGGGCAGCCCGGCCAGCGCGAGCTGGGCCAGCAGCGAATGCGCCTGATCGCGCACGTCGGCCGCGTTGGGCCGGAAAGCGAACGTCAGCGCCCGGTTCGGCTTGTTGTACGTTGCGCGGTACGTGCGTGCGTACGCGGGATCGTAATGCTTGTCGATCAGCGTCGTGAACAGTTCGGCCCGCGCGTTCGCATCGATCAGCGCATTCCAGTGCGCCACCTCTTCGCGGCTGTGCAGGCCGATCAGCCGATGGAGTTGCGCCTTGAACGCGACCGGTGCGTCGAACAGGTGGGCGTAGTCGTCGAGCAGGAATGCGATGCGCTCGTCATGTGCCGCTTCGACCTGCACCCACGGCCCCGCGTGAAACGCGTCGATCAACGCGATCGGCAACTGCACGAGCCCGATCTTGCGGCTTTCCGATTCGACGAACACCGGCCATTCGGGGTCGAAACGCCCAAGCGTTTCGACGAGCCCCGAATCGAACCCCTTTTGCGACGGCTGCGGCGTGCCCGGCAGCGCGCCGAGCAGCGAGCCGCGATGACACGCGAGCGCCTCGAGATCGAGCGTCTGTGCACCCACGTCGCGCAGCGCGTTCAGCAGGCGCGTCTTGCCGCAGCCCGTATGGCCGACGAGCGCGATGTAGCGAAAGCGCGTCGGCAGCGTGTCGAGCGTCGCGCACACCGAGCGGCGATAGGCCTTGTATCCGCCGTCGAGCTGGCGTGCCTGCCAGCCGATCAGGTTGAACCAGGTCGTCATCGAGCCGGAGCGCTTGCCGCCGCGCCAGCAATAGATCAGCGGCCGCCAGTTGCGCGGACGGTCGGCGAACGTCGTGTCGAGATGGCGTGCGATGTTGCGCGCCACGATCGCCGCGCCGACGCGCGTCGCCTCGTAGGGCGACACCTGGCGGTACATCGTGCCGACGAGCACGCGCTCTTCGTTGCTGAGCACGGGCGCGTTCAGTGCGCCGGGAATATGGTCCTCGGCGAACTCGAGCGGCGTGCGCACGTCGATGATCTCGTCGAACTCGCCGGCGCGATCGAGGGTAACAATCAGGTTCTTCAATTTGGCGTCGAACAGGGGCGATGCGGCTCGATGAGCCGCATGGGCGCGGAAGGCGGATTGACGATTATCTCACGGGCCGGCGTCTCGGGCCGCGCGCGGCGGCCGGCGGCGGCGATGCGGCCTGCATCGCGTCGATCAGATGGTCGCGAAACGCCCGTACCGACGCGGGCAGATCGCGCCCCGCCATCGTCTGCACCTGGATGCTGCGCTCGCGCAGCTGCGGGTTCGTCACGGGCACGACGACGAAGCCGTCCGCGTCGCAGCGGTCGCGCACCGACAGCAGCCCCGTGAACATCACGGCTCCGGTGCGCCGCGCGTAGCCGTACATCGCCGCCGTGTTGTTGCTCGTCAGTTCGGGCTCGAGCAATAGCCCGTCGAGCGCGCACGCGATGTCGATCAGCTGGCGCACCGTCGTGCCGGCCTCGGGCAGCACGTGCGGGTGACGTGCGACATCGGCGAGCGATACCGCGTCGCGCGTCGCGAGCGGATGGTCGTGCCGCACCAGCGCGAAGATCGGTGCGCGTTCGGTGTGCTCGACGCGCACGCCCTTTTCCGGCGCGAGGCTGAAGGTCAGTGCAACGTCCGCGTCGCCGTCGCGCACGCGCCGCGTTGCGTCCGCCGGCGACACGACCCACACGGTGAAATCGACGCCCGGGTGGCGTGCCTTGAAGCTCGCGAGCGCGCCGGGCAGGAAATCGATCGCGAACCCTTCCGAGCACGCGATCTTCAGCAGGCTGCCGTGCAGCGCATCGAGCCCGCCGATGTCCTTCATCACGTGCTCGGCCTCCAGCAGGCTGCGCTGCGCGAACGCCAGCAGCCGCTCGCCGGCTTCCGACAGCGCCATCCCGCGCGGCCGGCGCTCGAACAACGGCGCGCCGAGCTCGCTCTCGAGCTTCGCGATCTGGCGGCTGATCGCCGACACGGCCACATGCAGCCGCGCGGATGCGTCGCTGATCGAGCCGGTGCGCGCCACTTCGACGAAATACCGCAACGCGAGGCCATGCAGGAAAGCCGCCATCGTTCTGTCTCCGTGCCGCTGCCGGCTGCGCTGCTTTGCCTTTTCGGCAAAGAAAGGTTCGAAATTCGATCATTGTGACAAAAAAAACGGCTTTCTAGAATCGATCGCACTTCACGCTGCGCACGTGATCCGCATGCGCCGCGAACCCGACCGAGGAGACCCGACTTGAGCCGTACCGCCGCCATCCAGCACGCGCTGAACCAGTTCGAATCCGGTGCGTTCTTCACGACCCTGAGCCGCCGCGTCGGCCTGCGCACCGAAAGCCAGGAAAGCGGCTGCGGTGCCGCGCTGCGCGCGTACCTGACCGACGAGATCGCCCCCGAGGCCGCGCGCCTCGGTTTCAGTTCGCGGATCGTCGACAACCCCGTCGACGGCGGCGGCCCGTTCCTGCTCGCGTCGCGCCACGAAGACGATGCGCTGCCGACCGTGCTGATCTACGGCCACGGCGACGTGGTGCGCGGCTACGACGCGCAGTGGCGCGCGCCGCTGTCGCCGTGGACGCTGACGGCCGACGGCGACCGCTGGTACGGCCGCGGCAGCGCCGACAACAAGGGCCAGCACACGATCAACCTGGCCGCGCTGGCGAGCGTGCTCGACGCGCGCGGCGGCCGGCTCGGCTTCAACGCGAAGCTGCTGATCGAAATGGGTGAGGAAACCGGGTCGCCCGGCCTCGACGCGCTGTGCCGCCAGGAGCGCGACGCGCTCGCGGCCGACGTACTGATCGCGTCCGACGGCCCGCGCATCGCCGCCGCGCGCCCGACCGTGTTTCTCGGCTCGCGCGGCTCGGTCAACTTCAAGCTGAGCCTGCGCGCCCGCGACGGCGCGCACCACTCGGGCAACTGGGGCGGCCTGTTGCGCAATCCGGCGATCGTGCTCGCGCATGCGCTCGCGAGCCTCGTCGATGCGCGCGGCGCGATTCGCGTCGCGGGGCTGCGCCCGCCGCCGATCCCGGCCGCCGTGCGCGACGCGCTCGCCGACCTGTCCGTCGGCGGCGGCCCCGGCGATCCGGCGCTCGATGCCGGCTGGGGCGAGCCCGGCCTGTCCGCCGCCGAGCGCGTGTTCGGCTGGAATACGTTCGAGATCCTCGCGTTCAAGGCCGGCAACCCCGAGCACCCCGTCAATGCGATCCCGCCCGTCGCGTATGCGCATTGCCAGTTGCGCTTCGTCGTCGGCACCGACTGGAAAGCGCTGCAAGCGCACCTGCGCACGCACCTCGATGCGCACGGCTTCGGCGACATCGAGATCGACGTCGAACGCGGCGCGCCGGCGACGCGCGTGCCGCCGGACGATCCGTGGGTCCGCTGGGCCGTCGCGTCGCTGGCGCGCACCACCGGCAAGAAGCCCGCGATCCTGCCGAATCTCGGCGGCACGCTGCCGAACGAAGTGTTCGCCGACACGCTCGGGCTGCCGACGCTGTGGGTGCCGCACTCGTACCCGGCGTGCTCGCAGCACGCGCCCGACGAGCACCTGCTCGCGAGCGTCGTCAGCGAGGGGCTGCAGATGATGGCCGGCCTCTTCTGGGATCTCGGCGACGACGCGCCGCTCGTTCGCCGCGCGGCGCCCGCCGCGGCCGGCGCCGCCCTGTAACGCGCTTCGCCCCTTTCACGGGACCTGCACACACGATGAATACGACCACCCTGACCTCGCAGGAAGCCGCCCGCCCCAGCGCCGCGAAGATCCGGCGCATCATCTTCGCGGCGTCGATCGGCAACGCGCTCGAATGGTTCGACCTGATCGTCTACGGCTTCTTCGCGGTGACGATCGCCAAGCTGTTCTTCCCCGCGACGAGCGAAGCAACGTCGCTGATGCTGACGCTCGGTACGTTCGGGCTGTCCTACCTGATCCGGCCGATCGGCGGCTTCGTGCTCGGCGCGTACGCGGATCGCGCGGGCCGCAAGGCATCGCTGCTGCTGTCGATCGCGATGATGATGGCCGGCACGCTGCTGATCGCGCTGATGCCGACCTATGCATCGATCGGTATTCTCGCGCCGCTCGGGATCATGCTGTCGCGGCTGATGCAGGGCTTTTCCGCGGGCGGCGAATTCGCGAGCTCGACCGCGTTCCTCGTCGAGCACGCGCCGCAGCGGCGCGGCTTCATGTCGAGCTGGCAGTTCGCGAGCCAGGGCCTCGCGACGCTGCTCGCCTCCGGCTTCGGCGCACTGCTGACGACCACGCTGACACCCGCGCAACTCGAAAGCTGGGGCTGGCGCGTGCCGTTCCTGTTCGGTCTCGCGATCGGGCCGATCGGGCTGTATATCCGCCGCTACGTCGACGAAGGCGTCGAGTTCAAGACGCAGGCGCGCTCCGAAGCGCCCGTGCGCGAGCTGTTCGCGGATCAGAAATTGCGGTTGCTGCTGTCGATCGGCGCGCTCGTGATCTCGACCGCGATCAACTACATGGTGCTGTACATGCCGACCTATGCGATCAAGCAGCTCGGGCTGCCCGCGTCGACCGGCTTCGCGGCGACGCTCGCGACCGGCTTCGTGCTGACGCTCGTCACGCCGGTCGTCGGCCACCTGTCCGATCGCACCGGGCGGATCCGCATGATGGTGGTCGCGGCCGTCCTGATGCTCGTCTCCGTGTGGCCGACGTTCGCATGGCTCACGCGCCACGCGTCGTTCGCGACGATGCTCGCCGCACTGATCTGGATCGGCATGCTGAAGGCGATGTACTGCGGCGCGCTGCCGGCGCTGATGGCCGAACTGTTCCCGCCGCAGACGCGCGCGACGGGGCTCGCGGTCAGCTACAACACGGGCGTCACGCTGTTCGGGGGCTTCGCGCCGTTCGTCATCACCTGGCTGATCAGCACGACCGGCAACCGGCTGTCGCCGGCGCTCTATCTGATGGGCTGCGCGCTGCTGAGCCTCGCCGCGCTGTTTGTCGCGCGCACGCGGCTCAAGATGCGGTAACGAAGCCAGCGGCGGCGCCACGATGCGCCGCCGAAGCGGCCCGTCGCGGCATCGTTGCCGCGCGGGCCGCGTGCCGTTTACGGCGCCGGGTTCGGCTGCAGTTCGTGCAGCGCGTCGATCTCGGCCAGGATCTCGTCGGACAGCGTCACGTCGATGCTGCCGATGTTCTCCTTCAACTGCGCGAGCGACGTCGCACCGACCAGGTTGCTGCGCACGAACGGCCGGCTGTTGACGAACGCGAGCGCGAGCTGCGCGGGCGACAGCCCGTGACGCTGCGCGAGCGCGACGTAACGCGACGTCGCCTCGACGGCCTGCGGCTTGCTGTAGCGCTGGAAGCGCTCGAACAGCGTGATGCGCGCGCCGGCCGGACGCGCGCCGTTCTCGTACTTGCCGGACAGCCAGCCGAACGCGAGCGGCGAATACGCGAGCAGGCCGACGCCGTCGCGATGCGTGAATTCCGACAGCCCGTTCTCGAACGTGCGGTTCAGCAGGCTGTACGGATTCTGGATGCTCGCGATGCGCGGCAGCCCGAGCTTCTCGGCCGCGCGCAGGAACTGCGCGACGCCCCACGGCGTTTCATTCGACACGCCGATCGCGCGCACCTTGCCGGCCTTCACGAATTCCGCGAGCACGCCGAGCGTTTCCTCGATCGGCACCGTATAGACGTCGTCGACCCACGGATAGGCCGGGCGGCCGAACGTCGTCGTGCTGCGGTCGGGCCAGTGCAACTGGTAGAGATCGACGTAGTCGGTCTGCAGGCGCTTGAGGCTGCCGTCGAGCGCCTCGGTCAGGTTCTTGCGGTCGAACTGGTTGCCCTCGCCGCGGATATGGCGCGGATTGTGCGGCTGCCGCGCCGGCCCCGCGATCTTCGTCGCGAGCACGATGCGGTCGCGCTGCGCGCGATGCTGCGCGAGCCACGTACCGATGTACTGCTCGGTGCGCCCCTGCGTGTCGGGCTTCGGCGGCACCGGATACATCTCCGCGGCATCGATCAGCGTCACGCCCTGCCCGAGCGCGTAGTCGATCTGCTCGTGCGCGTCACGCTCCGAATTCTGCTCGCCCCACGTCATCGTGCCCAGACCGATCAGGCTGACCTCGATGCCCGAATCGCCGAGTGTGCGGTATTCCATGCTGTTCCTGTCGCGTCGGTGGAAAGCAGAAACGCTATCACATTGAAGCGGCCGCTTCAGACTTGCGCCGCGGACGCTTACAGGCGGCCTTCGCCGCCATGGATGTTCACGCGCCTGCGCGGACGACGGCCCTGGCGCCCTCGTTACTGCGGCCGCTGAATGAAACAGGTCGCCGACGCATGCGCGACGATCTTGTCGTCCGGTGTCTTCAGCGTGCCCTCCGCGACGCCCAGCGAGCGCGACAGGTGGATCACGCGCCCTTCCGCGATCAGGTCGGCGTCGCGCGGCACAGGCCGCAGCATCTTCACATGCAGATCGACCGTGCCGTAACCGACACCCGCGTCGAGCATCGAATGCACCGCGCAACCCGTGACCGAATCGAGCACCGTCGCGGCGAACCCGCCGTGCACGCCGCCAAGCGGATTCAGGTGCCGGCCGTCCGCGCGCGCCGAAAACTTCACATAGCCGAGTTCGACGTCCAGCGGACGCATCGGGATCGTCTCGGAAATCGACGCGAGCGGCGCGTCGCCCGCCACCGCGGCACGCAGCAGATCGAGACCGGACAGGGAAAGCGGATTCATCGGGGTGTCTCCGGGTTGAAAGCGCGTCGCCGCGCGAGTAAGTTCTAAATTGGAACTTATTATTGACAACGATGCCGGCCGTTGTCAACGCAGCCGTGCCCGTTGCAACCGAAGGCGGGTTCTATAATCGAACCCGCTGATTCGCTGAACCGCCGCAAGAGACTCGACGATGAAATGGGATGACATCGGTACGCTGAACTGTTCGGTCGCGCGCACGCTCGCCGTGCTCGGCGACCGCTGGACCATGCTGATCCTTCGCAACGCGTTCCTCGGCTGCCGCCGTTTCGACGCGTTCCAGACCCAGCTTGGCGTCACGCGCCATGTGCTGGCCGAACGGCTTGCGCGACTCGTCGACGAAGGCGTGCTGGTCAAGCGTGCGTATCAGGAGCGCCCGCCGCGCTTCGAATACCGGCTGACGGACAAAGGTCTCGACCTCTACCCGGCCCTGCTCGCACTGATGTCGTGGGGCGACCGCTGGAAGGACGACGGCCAGGGGCCACCGGTGCAATTGCGCCACCGCACCTGCGGCCAGCTGATGCATGCGGTCACCGTGTGCTCGGCCTGCGGCGAACCGCTCGACGCACGCGACGTGCTGCCGGAGCCCGGCCCCGGGTGGATCGCATCCGACCAAGCAGGCGCGCCGGCGGTCGAGGATTGACGCATCGCGCGCGCATGATCGACTGACGCCGACGAGTCGTTCTTTGCACGCGCGCTTCCATCACGGGCCGCAACGCGCCCGCTCGACCGCGCTCGCGCATTGCTTGCGCATCGCTATCCCGCAACGGCAAGCGCAATCACACGCCGCCGTCGGCAACATCCGTCGATCAACCTGATCGCATACGCGGATACCGCACAACGCAACTTTGCGTCATTGCCACGGCGACCACCGATCATCGCGCGTGCGAATCCCTTCGCATCCGCACGTGACCGAGCCGCCGCGTCTGCGTTACACTCACGGCCCGCTGTCTCGAAATTGTTCGCTGTCCAAGATGTTGTCGCGCAATCGCCTCGCCGCCGCCTGTCTCGCCGCTTCCCTGCTCGCCACACCCTTCGCCGCTTTCGGCAAGACGCAAAGTGAATCGCTGCTCCAGCAAGCGATCGACTTCGTGTCGCGATGGCTGCCCGCGCCCACTCACGAAGCACCCGCGACGCAGGTCGTCGAATCGGCGTTCTCGCCCGACGGCGGCGCCGAGGCACTCGTGCTGAAAGCGATCGGCGCCGCGCGCAGTTCGATCCGCGTCGCCGCGTATTCGTTCACGTCGCCGCCCGTCACGCGCGCGCTGCTCGCCGCGAAGCGACGCGGCGTCAATGTCGCCGTGGTCGTCGACGACAAGGGCAACCGCGCAAAGAGCAGCAAGCAGGCGCTGAACCTGCTCGTGAACGCCGGCATCCCGACCCGCACGATCGACGCCTATGCGATCCATCACGACAAGTACCTCGTGATCGACGCCGAGCACGTCGAAACGGGTTCGTTCAACTACAGCGCATCGGCCGCCAGCCGCAATTCCGAAAACGTCGTGGTGGTCTGGAACAATCCGCAACTCGCATCGCGCTACCTCGCGCACTGGCAGAGCCGCTTCGACCAGGGCACGCCGTACCGCTCCAGCTACTGACGCGCGCCGCACTTTCGCGCGGCGCTCGCCGGCTCGCATTCGATCCGCCGCGTTGCCATAGGATCGGCGAGCATCGCGCGACGTTCAATTCGGCCGAATGGCCAGTGCGCCGCCTCACGCATCGAGCGACACGCGCGACAATCCGCGCTCAATGGATTTCAGGCAGCCGCCCGGTTGCGGCACCGGCCTGCGCGGTCGGCGCACAGCGGTTCGCGTGTCCGTCCACGCCGCTTGCCGAAGGCGTCGACAAACCGCGGGCGCCCCCCGGCAGCGCACTGCTCACGCAATCCGTGCCGAATGCCAGCGCGTTCTGCACCATCGGGTAAAGGAGATACAGCGCAAACGCGAGATAACCCGCGTACAGAATTCGAACCATGGTGCGATGGGATGTGATGAACGATTGGACTCGTCCTATTTACGGCACGCCGCCGAGCACCTTGAGGCATCGCGCATTCGATTCCGTATCGGGACGAAACGCAGGCCCATGACGCCCGCTTCTCACCGCATCTGCATCGATCCGGATCAAGCCGAAACCGGTCGCACCGGGCTTCCGGCTTGGCGATGCGCCGAATAATGCGCCATACTGGTCGGCATACGATCCGATGACCGGCTCGCAGCCGGGACAAGAGACAAGGCCCATGCAAATCGCACCGAAACCGGCCAACGAGGCGGCCCGGCTCGATACGCTTCATTCGCTCTCGATCCTCGACACGCCGCCCGAAGAGCGTTTCGACCGCCTGACGCGCCTCGCGCGCCGACTGTTCGACGTACCGATCGCACTCGTCAGCCTCGTCGACGAGAATCGCCAGTGGTTCAAGAGCCATGCGGGAATCGACGTCACGCAGACGTCGCGCGACGTATCGTTCTGCGCCCATGCACTGCTCGCGGGCAATACGATGGTGATCCAGGACGCGCTGAACGACAGCCGCTTCCACGACAACCCGCTTGTCACCGGCGCACCCGGCATCCGCTTCTACGCCGGCCGGCCGCTTGCGGCGCCGAACGGCGCACCCATCGGCACACTGTGCCTGATCGATACGCGGCCGCGTTCGCTCGAGCCCGACGAACTCGCGCTGCTCGGCGATCTCGCCCACATGACCGAACGCGAGATCGCCGCGCTGCATTTCGCGACCACCGACGAGCTTACGCAGCTGACGAACCGGCGCGGCTTCGAGATCCTGGCCCGCCACGTGCTGAGCCTGTGCGATCGCCTGGGCCGTCACGCCACGCTGCTGTTCTTCGACCTGAACGATTTCAAGACCATCAACGACCGCTTCGGCCATGCCGAAGGCGACCGCGCGCTCAAGGCATTCGCCGATACGCTGACGGGCGCGCTGCGCGACGGCGACGTGATCGCACGGCTCGGCGGCGACGAGTTCGTCGTGCTGCTGAGCGCCACCGATCCGGCCGACGCCGTCGAGCCGGTCGAACGCGTGACGCACGCGCTCGCGTTGCGCAACGCGGCCGACGCGCGCGGCTACGCGATCCGGTTCAGCGTCGGGCACGTCGCATACGATCCCGCGCGCCATCACGCGGTGGCCGACCTGCTCGCATCGGCCGATCGCCGGATGTACGAGGACAAGCAGCGCGGCAAGACGGCCGGCACGTGACCGCGGGCGAACCGGGTGCGGGCCTGTGCCGCCACCCTGCCGTTCAACCGCGGCTACGCGGCTATGTCAGCTTCCGCACGGCGGTGCGCTGGCCATCGCCTCCGCGATCTGCTCGGGCGTCAGGTCGCGCTGATGCGTCGCCAGCGACCAGCGGTGTCCGAACGGATCCTCGACCTGTCCGTAGCGATCGCCCCAGAACATGTCGGCGGCCGGAATCGTGACCGTCGCACCGGCCGCGACGGCCTTTGCGATCGCCGCATCGGTGTCCGGCACGTACAGGTGCAGGCAGACCGACGTGCCTTTCAGCGCCTTCGGCCCGAGCGCGCCGTGCTCTGGCATTTCATCCACCAGCATCAGTGTCGAATCGCCAATCGCAAGGCACGCGTGTGCGAGCCTGCCGTCGGGCATCGCCAGGCGAAACAGTTCGTTCGCACCGAAGGCGCGCTTGTAGAAGTCGATGGCGGCGGCTGCGCCGGCGCAGATCAGGTGCGGCGTCAGCGTGCGCATCCCTTCCGGGATCGGTTTGACGGACGTGGACATGGGTGTCGCTCCTTCAGTCGGTTGTCGTATCGGAAAACGGGACGGACGCGCGATGCGCACGCCTCCGATGCTACGACGGACGAACCCGACGGAAATCGACATGGCCCCCGACATTTTTTTGTTTTCCTGAGGGGCGGGTCGCTCAGGCCGCGCTCACAAGGCGTCGTCGGCCCGCTCTTCCGGCACACCGAACTGTCGGCGGCATGCCTCCAGCAATCCGGCCACCGCGTCGAGCGGAAGATCGGCAAACCGGGAGATCGGCAGCATCACGCCGCCCGGCACCTTGGTGCGCGATGAATACGCCGAGAACTGGTAGCCGATGTAGCGATTTCCGGCGACGCTGATGATCCGGAACTCGGTGACGTCGCGCCATGGCGTAACCGGTTTTTCACGTGCCGAGCCGATCAGCCTGAAGCCCGTTTCGTCGACATGCAGCGCCATCTTGCGCCGCGACGAGACGAAGAAGGCGGCACTCGCCAGCGCCAGCAGCACGGCCAGCGCCGCAACCGGCCAGAGTGTCGGGTCCGCTGCATAACCGCAGAGGCTCGCCGCGGCCAGCACTGCGCAGACGATTGCCCTTTTCTTCAGGCTCCGGCTATCGACCGCCAGCGTGACCGGCAACTGGCCGATGACCGTTCCCGCGACGGGATCGACGTGCAAGCCCGAATCGTTTGTTTCGTGTTCGCTGTTCATCGCTCAATCAATTGCATCGACGGCAATCGGCCCATCGAGGTCGGGCGCCCTATCAACACGCCGGGAACGAACCGGAAGACAGGGATCGGCGACGAGCGCCTTGTCGACAAGAATTCGTTGCGGCCGGGAAAGTCCTGCGTCACCGCGCACTCACACGCTTTCATTCGCAGGGAACGGACACCGTTCGGTCAGCGTCGGTCAATTGCACACCTTGACGGTGCCATTGGTCGTGCATTGACCGACGGCCCAGTGACTCTGCCCCGCCAGATGAGGCGCCAGGCCGATACCGCGGATCGGTGTGGCCGGCGACGACGCCGGAACGGCTGCCGACGCGGTCTCGGGCGACGGCAGCGGAGCCGGCTCGGACGCGGTCTGGCAGGCCGAGAGCGCCAGACAAAGCGCGGATACCAACGGGGCGATGAGCGGTCTGGACATGGTCTCGGGCGCGTGTGCGATATTCGCTTCGGGTACTGGCTCGCCGACAGTCGCGCGGCGCATCAAACCGTTCGGCGCAACAGCACGACAGCATGGCGGTTGTCCGATACTACTCCTCGCGATCGGCGTTGTGCGAGCCGGCCTTTCGGCCAGCTGCCGCAATCGATGCGGCAGCACCTGCTACCGCCTGCGCTTGCCGCTCCGGTCAGATTTGCGGAAGATCCCGCAACGTGCGCGACTCGCTCGTTGCATCGATGTCAAGCTCGATGCCTTCCGATGCGTCGCGATACAGCACGCGTTTCAGCCGCGGCCCGATCGCGGTTGCGTCCGACTCCGAGAAAATCGCACGGACATCGTTGCCCGACGCGAGCGCGTGCGCCACTTCCGCCACCGGCGCCTCGCTCGGCTTGGCCGCCCACGACCGGTCGGCCGGATTCACGGCCGCCCAGCGCACGTGCGTCACGCGCGCGCTGAGCGGATCGATTCGGACACCATTCACCGCAAACATCGACATCGGATTCTCCTTCGAAATTTTTGCGGCCCGCCGCACCAACGCGCCGGGTCACGGGCAACCCCAGATCTCGCATACGTTACCCGCGGGGTCTGCCACGGAAATCGCCACCGTGCCATCGCCATAGTCCCAGTCGTTCAGGATGCCGACGCGGTGCGATTCAAGTCGTGCAACGGCCTCCGAGACGTGTGGCACTTCGATTGCCAGTGCGATTCCATGGCCGGTCGGACGAAACTCCGGATACGGAAACTCGCCGCCCCTGCCGGTATGAACGGTCAGCGTCGCGCCCTGAACGACAAAGCGATGCCACGGATTCCCCGCGGCCGACACACCGTCGGAATGCACCGGAAGCGCGAGCGCCAGACGGTAGAAATCCACCACCGCCCGATAGCGATCCTCTTCGACCGGCACCAGAATGCCCAGACTCGCGATCATGTGCGCCTCTTCGGCCAACGCGATTTTCGATGATACATTGGGACGCTTTGCAACCGTCAACAGACAATCGTGTACGGGAGAAACACATGACCGACGCCTGGGGAACCTTCCCTGCCAGAATGGGCGACCATCAGGCTTTCATCAGCTTCAACCACAGCTTTGCGGAAATCGCGGAAGGCGATCCGCGCACGTCGCTGCTCAGCGTGCGCGTTCCCTTTGCGCATCCGACGCCCGAAGGCCTGCCGACCGGCGACGAGTTCGCCGACCTCACAGCGATCGAGGATCTGCTGGACGCCACGATCACCGCGAAAGGCGGTGTGCAAGTCGGCCGCATCACCGTCGACGGCAATCGGGATTTCCTTTTCTACGTGCCGTTCGACGAAGAGGCGGCGGCGGAGATCGTCGACTCGCTGGCCGATCAGACGACCTACGCGCTTCAGTACGCGCACCAGGACGATCCGGACAAGGAAGCGTATTGGCAAACCCTCTACCCGACCGACGACGACTGGCAGATCATGCGCGACATGCGTGTGCTGGATGCGCTGCGGCAGAAAGGCGATGCCAGCGACGTGAGCCGGCGCGTGATGCACTGGGCGTACTTTCAGGACCCGAGCGACGCGCACCAGTTCGCGGACTGGGCCGAAGCGAAAGGCTATCCGGTCGAATCGGTCGCCCCGACCGAGGACGGCAAGTCGGCCGTACGGTTCTCGCACGAAGGCACCATGGCGCTGGCCGACATCACGCGACATACGATCGCGATCAATCGCGAGGTGCGTTCGCTCGGAGGGGAATACGACGGATGGGAAACCAGCGTCGAACAGACAGGCTGAGCGGGTCGACATGCGCGCAGCGCACGACGTGATGCAGCGCATTCGGTGCAAAAAACATCCCGGCAGCGTGGCTGCGCGCCGCCGGGACCAAGGCATCGCCGGCCGAAACCGGCGATGGGCCTGAGGGTTCGCTCAGGCACGAGGAAAGCGATTCGTACGGATCAGGCGAACGGATGCCGGGGCGCGATTGCGCAGCCTGCCGAACGCCTGTCCGGTTCCGCCGACGCACCTTCCGGCGTCGGACGGGCAAAAAGCCCCGCTCCTGCGCGAGCGAGCGGGGAAACGGTTGACCGGGCCGGGGAAGAACGGTCAACCTGCCAAATTGTGATCGGGGGCCGCGCAACAGTCTGTGCGGCAACTCACCATTTGGTGACAATCCCGCGGCAACCGGCAGGCTCGCGTGCCGCGCGGCCAGCATCACTGCGATGACGGGCAACAACACCACCGCCCCGCTGGTATGGAGACGCCTCAATCGATTTCCGGAAAGACCATGGAAGCACGGCGCCGAGATGCTCGGGCATGTCGAAAATGTCCCGATATTTCTTGCCGCCCTCGCTGGCGAAAAATCGGTCGACAATCCATTCATATCCGCCGCCGCTGAACAGCATTGCTGTGCAGCTTGTCAGGCGGGCATCGGTAATGAATGATCGCGCCAGCCGTCAGCAGCGTTCTTCATTTCATATCTGGAGTTCGATCTTGATTTGATTCAAGCGGATGTATTCAGATCCGGGTTCAGTTTCCGGTCAGTCGCGTGTATTGTCAAAGCAGGGATATTCTATTTTTTACCGTGACTCCGGTTTCGTTTTCTTATACGGCATTTCTCGACGCCGTAATTCACGAGCACGATAACCTGCGTCACGACACCTCGGTTTCGTCATCAAGGCGAACCGCTGGAAAACCAGTCGGCAACCATATCGATCCAGTCGAGATCGCTGGCGATTTCAATGACGGTCTCGCCGACGATTTCGGCAGTCGATGAAGTTGCCGCCACCGCGCCCGAAGCTACCACGCTCGCCTTCGCAATTTCCGCTGACGCACCCGACCTCGGATCCGCAAGCCGCTCCAGCCAGTCGACGATATTTGCGCGCGCATCTTCCTCATCGGCGAAGTCGTTCCGTTCGAGGAAGCGATCGAACACGATCCACGCAAGGGTCTTGCTTCGCGCATCGGATTCGAGCTGCCAGTCGACAACGCCGGTCCGGCCGGACTCCCTGATTTCGAGCGTCGCAGTGAAACAGTAATCGAGGTATTCGATCTCAAGTTTCGACGCCATGCTTTTCTCCGGTCAATCTGCCCTCTCGGTTCTTATGATGATCCGCGCCTGCCCGACTTCGCGATGCCATGTGAATCTTGCATGAATTTCGTGCGGCGTGTCATTCCCGCTGGCAGTATCGCGATATTCTCGTGACCCATCGATATCGACCACCGACGCATGACCGCATCCGCTTTGCCAACCATACCTTCTGCGCTGCCGCCTCCAGTCCCGCTGCGGGCCGCTCCGTTTTCCTATCCCGTGTATCAATCTGCTCCACTGTTGCAATCGCGCTGCTAAACTCCGGCCACAAAGACCGCTTGCACCACCAGAGGAAACAATGGCACTCGCCCGCGCACAACAGAACGGCGTAGATGTCTGGATTATCCAGCTTCCCGGGCACGTCCCCTATGCCTATGCGCACCTCAAGCGGGTATTCTCGTCCGACGACTCGCGACATCGGGTCGTGACGATCGACCTGAAGAAGCTGCTGGCATGTGCCGACCGCGATACCACGGACTACGTGCTTCCGTCAGTTCAGTACTGGGCCCCTGGCAAAGCCGCGGGTATTCGCGAGTTCCTCGATCCGGACCAGGACAGGATTCCGGACATGCCGTTCATCACGTTTCGCGAAACGAGAACGCGAATGCTGCTCGGCATTCCCGGCCTGTCGAAAGTCGGTGTCGCGTCATTTCGCAACGGCCAGCATCGCGCACGCTATCTTGCCCATGCAGGCGCGACGACGCTGCCCGTCGAAGTGCACGAGACGGAAGCCGATTTACTCGTGCGCTATTGCGGCGCGTAACGGCAAAGCGAATCCAGCCTTTACCCGGTGTGACTTCGGCGCGGCCGGGAGTCGCTGCATAGCGGGCGACCGTTCGTTCGGATGCGGACGAGCGCCTAGGCCTGTATCGCGTAGATCCGGTCGGTGACCTCCGTATGGCCGATGCGGCTCGTTTCGACTCCCGCCAACTGCCAGCCGTTGTGCTCGTAGAAACCGATCGCGCGTACGTTGTCCTCGAGCACCTGCAGGTGGACCTTGTCCACGCCGAGCGTTCGGGCCCACGCGCGAACGGCTTCGATCATGCGCTTGCCTGTACCGCTGCCGTGATGCGACGGATGAACATGAAGGCAGTCCAGCAGCACGCCGAGCGCCGGATCGACCGGGCGTTCGGCACTGACGAAACCAACGGGCTCGCCATCCGACTTGGCGATCAGCACGAGGCCCCACTCCTTTTCGTTGCGATCGAGATATTTCCGCCACCGGACCGCGTGTTCCGTCGGCACCTCGTCGGACAGATAGGCGGCCGGAAGGATATGGCTGTATGCGGTTTGCCAGCTCAGCGTGTGCAGGCGAGCGATGTCGTTTGCGTCGTGCGCTGTCGCGGCTCGAAGCGTGGTCCGGGTTTCCGGCATCGGCGGTAACTCCTTCTGCTTGCTCTATTGATCGGAATGTCTTGTCGCAAAATATACCGTGCTTTGCGGTATGCGAAGGTCGCCACGGGGCCGATGCCTTGGCGTGGCGTGAGTGCGGTGCAGTTGTGGAAGCCCCTGCGTCGATGCGTCTTCGTCAGACTCCGCGACGGCATTGCATTCCGTGGCGGCTTGTCGTCGGGACATCGGCGCGCGCGGGCAAAAAAAATCCCGACACCGTCACTGGTCGTCGGGATCGAACGGCCCTTCAAAGCATGAGGGCACGAGGAAGCCGACACATTACACGAATGAAAGACTGTTGAGCGTTGTCGGTTCGCGCCAAGTCCCTGCTCAATTCCGCCAAGTTGCCGGTTTGAAGCCGCCGTAAACGAAAAAAGCCTGCTCGCGCAGTACGCGAGCAGGCAAGAAAACGGATCAGCATTCGAGGCACGAGGGCTGTCCAGGAAAGATAACGGCACGGGGCACACAAACCTTAGCGAGAAAGGCAACGACGAACGGACCGCCCCTGAAACGGGCTGCTGCACATAATGTCGCTACCGGAAAGGCCTGAGTCGCCGAATACCCGGCATCGCGCCCCAGGCCGCCGCCATTGCTTCCCGTTGCAAGGCTTCCTATTCTTCAGCGAATAGCATCACTCCGGAGACTGCAAATGAACCGACCGAACTACCGGATACTGGATGTGCCGCTCGTCGGTCAGCGAAAGAATTCCGACGGCACGTGGCTGATGCTGGAGAAGGGAAACGAAGGTCTGCAGCCACATGGAGATATGGCGTGCTGGTATGCGGCCGCGTGCATGGTTTCGTATTACCGTCGTCCCGGACCGCGCCGTGGCCTGCCGAAGATATGGCTCAAGGATCAGGGGCTCCCTCCAACTTCGATCACTGACCTCGCCAAAGCCGAAGGTCTCATACCCCTCGAGCGGCCAGAGCACGACGAAGATACAGCGGAATGGTTAGCAACCAATCTGAAAACGTACGGCCCCATCTGGGCGAGCGGTGCTTTCCGTGGTGTCGCTCACGTCATCGTTGTCACGGGCGTTCAGGACGCGGTCGTCTTTTACAACGACCCATGGGAACCTGCCGCCAAATTCATGGACGCAAAAACGTTTCGCCGACTGCTTGGGGTCTATAAGAATTGCCTGTTGGTGAAAGGGCCGCTCGAAAAACACTATTGAATTTCGATTCGATCCACAAAGGTTGCCTGGATCCTGAATCGGGTTCACGGATAGTGCGTGCCGAACTTCGTCGTGATGACGTAGAGGCATTCCTTGTCGCCGCGAATCGCTTCCAGGCGATCGAGAAACGCGGCAAGCAGCGCAGACGCGCGGGCTTGAACGCGTCAATCCCGCGCATCACCGCACGCTCCAGCGTTCCATCGAGCGCTCCGCAAACGAAAGAACCCGGCTCGAAGCCGGGTTCAGTACACGCTGCCACTAGGTCATCAGTAGCAGCGCTGAGGGTGTGCTATCCTCATATGAAAGAATTTCGTAAAGAGAAAAATCGTTTTATGAACCGGACGGAACTCGGCAACCTGCTGACGGCTAGACTCAAGAACCGCCTATTTGCATGTAAGCAGCAATGGGAGTCATCGGCACCGATCAACTATTTCCACGTCGACGATCTGCTGCCTGTCGAAATTGCGAATAAGATTCACGCGGCATTCCCAGACTCGTCTGCACTCATGCTTCGCAAGAGCATAAGAGAGCTCAAGTACGTCTCATCTCAGATGAACGAGCACTCGCCGATACTCGAAGAAATCACGTTCGCGTTCCAGCAACCCGATGTCGTCAACATCGTCGCCGAAATTACAGGCATAAGCTTGCTCCAGCCCGACGAGCACCTATACGCAGGTGGCATTTCCGTAATGGGACCTGGGCATTTCCTCAATCCACATCTTGATAATTCTCACGATAAAGATCGGGAACGTTACAGGACATTGAATCTCCTTTACTACGTAACTCCCGAATGGAAAGTGGAAAACGGCGGCAACCTGGAACTCTGGCCATCCGGAACGAAAGCTGCCCCCACAACGATTGCCAGCAGTTTCAATCGCTTGGTCGTGATGGTAACGAATCAGCATTCGTGGCACTCGGTTTCGACGAACATCAGCAACGGAAACCGATGCTGCGTATCCAACTACTACTTCTCGTCCAGGCCGATAGGCGGCGAAGATTACTTCCACCCCACGTCCTTTCGCGGCCGCCCCGACGAACCGATCCGCGACGTTGTGTTGAGAGCGGACGCGGCCGTACGAGGACTGGTTCGAGCAGTTCGCCCGAGTGGAATCGCTAAAACAAAGCACATCTACAAGAAGGACTAAGTTCGCACTTCGGGCTGAGCAGAACGAAATCCTTCGATTTCAGCGCTCAGCTCGGGAACCGCTCTGACAAGATGCGCGACGATCGGCAAACGCCCGGCACGCTCTTTGGATAATCCATCCCTATACCTCGCAATCAAAAATCGCCAACGTATGCGCCGGCGCATGCCGCCGGATGTAGCACTCGATACCGACGTTCGGATTGCGGCCGAACCGCTCGCCCCAAACCGTCACCCGCAACGCCGGCCATCCGTTCGTCGCCGCCCCATATGCGTCGTCCAAATGAACTGCTGTCCCCATGTGCCGAAGCGCGCGACATCAAATCGCGATCGCCGAAACCGCGGCGCGCGATGTTCCTCGACCCAAGCATCGGGGTAGCCGTTCTCATGCGCAAGCGACTCAAAAAACGAAACGCGTTGACCGCCACCGCCCAACAGTCGCTTACGCACCTCGCGCTGTCGCTCTTCGAACGATTGGGCCGACCCAAGGCATTCATCGGGTAGATCACACACACGCTCCGAATCCGGCACCAGCTCGCGCGCCGTCGCCGCGTCAATCTCGTCGAGCAGAACGCGTGCACGCGCGTCGATGCGAGAAAATTCCGGTGCCAGTCCGGCAAGCACACGATGTACTTGCGGCGCGAGTTCGGCACTCCATGCCGGACCAGGCGGGAGCAGTACGCGGAGCATTCCCAGATAATCCGCCTCATCCTTCACCGCCATTTCACTGCCCCCATCACGGGAATCTCATTGGGCTGTAACCCAACGTCGTCGACTGGTTGCAGCAGCTTGTGGTCGTGCTCACCTCGCGCCCCGCTGATCGCCTGTCTGAGGTGCGATTCGAGAATGGCTACGCCGAGCGCGCCCTTGCGCTCCAGCAGATCCGACAGACTTCCCATGACGGCTTCACGTGTTGCGTCGTCGTCGGGCGAAAGCCGAATCTCGAAATCGATCCCTCGCGGCTTCGGCGCAAGCACGTACAACTCCGCCGTCACCGGCCGCTGCCTTTCATGTATGCCTTCACTGTCGTGCACGCCTGATCATTGGGAACGGAATTAGGATCGTCGTCTCGCATGAAGACAACGCCGACCGTGCCAAGCCCCATATAACGCGGCCGGCACCACGCACGCGTTACCCCGGGAACCTCAAGCGCCCACGTGCCGTAGTCGTCGCCATTTCCGCCGTCCGGCACGACGCGATAGGACCGGATGACCCGTTGGCGGAGACGCTCGATCGACTCCTGATCCGCACCGCACGATGGGCGTCGCCGCCATGTTCTGCTACCTCACCGGATTCCGCGCCGTAGAGGTACGCCCGTACCACACCTCCGGTCTGACGGATGCCGGCGTGCGCGTGGTCAGGGCAAAGCGAAAGAAAGGCGAAGCGCGGACGGAAGGTCGACAGCCTGCTCCTCTTCGCCAACCGCAAAGGGCAAATGTATTCGAAGAGCGGATGGGCGTCCGTCTGGTAAGACGCGATGTACAGCTACATCGGATCGTACGATACCGAGATCGCAAAAGAGTTTGCGGTAAAGAAGATGCGAGAAGCAGCCCAACGAATCGCAAATCGAATCAATCGACCGGTCAAGGGCGGCATGGAATTAATGCTGACGAAGCATCCAGACTACTTCTCGTTACAGGACATTCGGCCCGCCGCGATTACGACGAAACTCGCTAACCGCGATGCTGACGCATATGACTTCGCGGCGCACGCGAATCCGGGCACGACACATCGGCACTATGATCGACGGAAGGTGAAAGCCGCTGACGCGACGGAGTGAATTCCGAAATTACGTTTTCCGTTCCGAAATTCATAGCGTGGAAAGCAAAACAGGCGCCGAAGCGCCTGTTTTGTTCAAGAATTTTGGGGTGGCTGATGGGACTCGAACCCACGACGACAGGAATCACAATCCTGGACTCTACCAACTGAGCTACAGCCACCACTGGTACCGCTTTGTTTCTCCGCTGTTTTTGTTTCAGCAGCGAAGAAGCAAGATTATACGAAGTCTTTTGAATCTTGCAAAGCCTTTTTTTCAAAAAATTCTTCGGCTTCGTTCAGATGCGCGCGCGCCTCGTCGAACACGGCCAGATCGCCGCGAGCGAGCTTCTTGTTGTCGGACAGCACACGACGCCAGCCGCGTGCGCCCGGCATGCCGCGATACAGTCCGAGCGCGTGCCGCACGATCGCGCCGAGGTAGGTCCCGCGCTTCAGTTCGGCCGCACAATATTCGATCAGTTGAGCCTCGGCCTCTTCGCGCGTCGGCACCGCTGCGGTCGACCCATAGAAGCGCGCATCGACATCCGCAAGCACGTACGGATTGTGATACGCCTCGCGGCCGAGCATCACGCCATCGACATGCTCGAGATGCAGCGCGACCTCGTCGAGCGTCTTGATGCCGCCGTTGATGACGATCTCCAGCGACGGAAAATCGCGCTTCAACTGATATGCATAGTCGTACTTGAGCGGCGGGATCTCGCGATTCTCCTTCGGCGACAGCCCCTTCAGGATCGCGTTGCGGGCATGCACGACGAACGTCTCGCAACCGGCCTCGGCCACCGTGCCGACGAAGTCGCGCACGAACGCGTAGTCCTCGACCGCATCGACACCGATGCGGTGCTTGACCGTGACCGGCACCGACACCGCATCGCGCATCGCCTTCACGCAGTCGGCGACGAGCTGCGGCTCGTTCATCAGGCACGCGCCGAACGCACCGCGCTGCACGCGCTCGGACGGACACCCGCAATTCAGGTTGATTTCGTCGTAACCCCACTGCTCGCCGAGCTTCGCGGCGCGCGCAAGATCGTCACGCTCGCTGCCGCCCAGTTGCAGCGCGACCGGCGATTCGTTCGGCGTGAACGCGAGATGCCGCTGGGCATCGCCGAACAGCAGCGCGCCCGTCGTGATCATCTCCGTATACAGCCAGGTATCGCGCGTCAGCGTACGGTGGAACGACCGGCAATGGCGATCGGTCCAGTCGAGCATGGGCGCGACGGATACGCGGCGGGGAGGAAGCGAGGACGGAACAGACATGGAATTCGGGCAACAGGCCAGGCGGCGCGGACACAACCCGCTATTTTACCGCAACACGGGCCGTGCCGGCCCGACACCCGCTCTACCCGTCACCCAGCTCCGCATCGACCGCCCGCCGCGCCTCGTCCAGCACACGCTCGATCACCCGCCGTTCGGTCAGCAGCACGCCGTCGACCTTGACGAGCCGCCAGTCGATCCGCACGGCATCGCCCTGCAGCACGCGGTAGTGCGCATGCTCGCCGTCCCAGACCTGCTCGGTCTTCACCTCGATCTCGAAGCCGCGGTACGGCTCGCTGAAATCGCCGAGGTCGCTGCCTCTCGGTTCCATCGCACGCTCCGTGGCAACACGGCGCCGGCCGCCCTTGCAGCCGGCGCCGTGCGCTCAATCGTATTCGTCAGACAAAAAGGATTTACCATCCGCGGTCAGGTCGACCCTGTCGGCCGTCGCCTGATAGATCAGCCCCTCGTTCAGCAACGCATAAACGACGTCGTCGAACGCGGCGGGAACCGGCCGGCTTTCGCCGAACTGGTCGATCCATTTCAGCGCCTCGATGGCTTCCGGGGAAAGGATGGGGGTCATTCGTTGGCCTCCGGCGTAGGTGTCGTTCCATCCTAGCACTTCGTCCGGACGCCGAATATCGAGGCAAACGCGCTGCGGGAATGCCGCGCGGCGGGCGCCAACGGGCAAGGCTGCCCGCCAGCGCCGCACCGGCGCGGGAAACGCGCGCTCAGAGACGCGCGATCGATACTTCGGTCGACTTCACGAGCGCGACGACTTCCGCGCCGACCTTCAGTTCAAGCTCGTCGACCGAACGGGTCGTGATCACCGACGTGACGATGCCGAACGGCGTCTCGACGTCGACCTCGGACACCACCGGCCCGCGAATGATCTCCTTCACCTTGCCTTTGAACTGGTTACGCACGTTGATTGCAGTGATGCTCATCGGGTTGATCGCTCCGAAGAAAAAAGTCTCAGAACGGACGGCCGAAGCCGCCCGGAATTAAACGGCCCAGCGGATCTGCCCGACCGGTCGAACGTTGTCTGTTTCATGCACCGTGCCCTGATCGGCCGCACCGGGCCCGCCGGCGAGGACGCGTTTCAGCACGCGGTCTTCCAGCGCCGCAAACGCCGCCGATGCGCGGGCGCGCGGCCGGTCGAGCGGTACGGGTTGATCCAGCGCCACACGCCCCTGCTCGATGAGCAGGATGCGGTCGCCGAGGGCGACGGCCTCCTGCACGTCGTGCGTGACGAGCAGCGCGGTGAATCGATGCTCGCGCCACAGGCGCTCGATCAGCGCATGCATTTCGATGCGGGTCAGCGCGTCGAGCGCACCGAGCGGCTCGTCGAGCAACAGCAGTTGCGGCCGGTGCACGAGCGCGCGCGCCAGTGACACACGCTGCCGCTGGCCGCCCGACAGTTGCGCGGGCCAGTCGTTCGCCCGCTCCAGCAGGCCGACTTCGTCGAGCACCGCGCGTGCGTCGTCGCGCGCACCGCGCCCGAGGCCGAGCATCACGTTCTGCAGCACGGTTTTCCAAGGCAGCAGGCGCGCATCCTGGAACATGATCCGCGTATCGAGCGCGCCACCACCTTCGCCGCGCGTCACGAGCGCACCGCTGCTCGGCTGCTCGAGTCCCGCGACGAGACGCAGCAGCGTCGATTTCCCGCAGCCGCTGCGACCGACGATCGCGACGAAGCTGCCGCGTGCAATGCCGAGCTCGACGTTGTCGAGCACGGTGCGCGCGCCATAACGCTTGCTGACGCCCGACAGCGTCACCGCATCGTCGGGTGCCGGGCTTCCCGCTCGCCGCCGCGCGAGCGGAACGACCGATGCGCCGCCGTCGCGATCGAGGATCGCCGCGTCTCGTGCATCGCCGTCCGTGACACGCGCCTGCGCAAGCTCGGCCTCGAGGTCTGCGCCGGCGAGCAAGCCATAAGCGGCCGCCGAAGTCGTCGCATTCATGCCTTTGCTCCTGATTGGTAAGCGGGGTGCCAGCGCAACGTCACGCGTTCGAGCCATTTCGCCAGCACGTCGGCCAGCTTGCCGAGCACCGCGTACAGCAGGATGCCGACCACCACCACGTCGGTTTGCAGGAATTCGCGTGCGTTCATCGTCATGTAGCCGATGCCCGACTGTGCGGAAATCGTTTCCGCGACGATCAGCATCACCCACATCAGCCCGAGCGCGAAACGCACGCCGACGAGGATCGACGGCAACGCACCGGGCAGGATCACGTCGCGGTACAGCGCAAAGCCGCGCACGCCATAGCTCTTCGCCATCTCGATCAGGTTCGCGTCGACCGAGCGGATCCCGTGATACGTGTTGATGTAGACCGGAAAGAACACGCCGAGCGCGACGAGGAACAGCTTCGCCTTCTCGTCGATGCCGAACCACAGGATCACGAGCGGAATCATCGCGAGCGCCGGGATGTTGCGGATCATCTGGATCGTCGAATCGAGCGCGACCTCGGCCGCCTTCGACAGGCCGGTCGCGAGGCCCAGCGCGAGGCCGACGCCGCCGCCGATCGCGAAGCCGAACAGCGCGCGCCACGTACTGACTTTCACATTCGCCCACATTTCGCCCGACGTCACGAGCGACCAGGCCGCGCGCACGACCGCCACCGGCTCGGGCAGCACGCGGGTCGACAGCCAGCCGACGCGCGCGCCGACCTCCCATGCGACCAGCAGCGCGAGCGGCACCAGCCATGGCGCGACGGCGCGCCATGCGCGGGCGGCCACGACGGCGCCCGTCGTCGATGTTTTCGTTGTCATCGCAGACCTCTCCTCGCTCAGCTCTGGCTCGCCTTCGGCAGATAGCTGTTGCCGACGATCTCGCCGAACGGCCCCGACAGCGGGCCGGTCGCCTTCTCCACACCCTTGCCCTTGATCAGCGGGAACACGAGCTCGGCGAAGCGGTACGATTCCTCGAGGTGCGGGTAGCCGGACAGGATGAATGTCTCGATGCCGAGGTCCGCGTATTCGCGCATGCGTTCCGCGACCTGCTCGGGATTGCCGACGAGCGCCGTGCCCGCACCGCCGCGCACGAGACCGACGCCGGCCCACAGGTTCGGATATACCTCGAGCGCATCGCGGCCGCCGCGCTTGCCGCCGTGCAGCGCGGCCATGCGGCGCTGGCCTTCCGAATCCATGTTCGCGAACGCCTGCTGCGCACGCGCGATCGTGTCGTCGTCGAGGCGGCTGATCAGCCGGTCGGCGTCACGCCATGCTTCGTCCTCGGTCTCGCGCACGATCACGTGCAGGCGGATGCCGAACTTGATCTTGCGGCCGCGCGCTTCAGCGCGTGCCCGGATGTCCGCGATCTTCTTCGCGACGGCCTCGGGCGGCTCGCCCCAGGTCAGGTAGGTATCGATGTGATCGGCGGCGATCGCGTGCGCGGCCGGCGACGAACCGCCGAACCACAGCGGCGGATGCGGACGCTGCACGGGCGGATAAAGTGCCTTGCCGCCCTTCGACTGCAGGTGCTTGCCGATGTAGTCGAAGCCGCCGTTGTCGTGCGACGCGGTAAGCAGCCCGCGCCAGATGTTCAGGAAATCGTCGGTAATCTCGTAGCGCGTATCGTGATCGGCAAACAGGCCGTCACCTTCGAGCTCGGCCGCATCGCCGCCCGTCACGACGTTGATCAGCAGGCGGCCGCCCGACAGGCGGTCGAACGTCGCGGCCATCCGCGCCGCCAGTCCCGGCGAAGCGATGCCGGGACGCACGGCGACCAGGAACTTCAGACGCTGCGTCGCCGGAATGAGGCTCGACGCGACGACCCACGCATCCTCGCAGGAACGGCCCGTCGGCAGCAGCACGCCGTCGTAGCCGAGCGTGTCGGCCGCCACGGCAACCTGCTTGAAATAGTCGTAATCCGCGGCGCGCGCGCCCTCGGCCGTACCGAGATAACGACTGTCGCCATGCGTGGGGATAAACCAGAACACATTCATCTGCTGCTCCTGCTTGACTGTCCTTGCCGGAATTTGGAAAAAACACCGCCCTGCTCGCGTCGCGGATGAGCGACGCATGCATGGTGTGCGTTCGAATCGGGATGGCTCGCCGGTCAGGCCGTGCAGCGGGCGAGGACGCGATTGCACGGCTGTTTCTGGGAAATCAGTCTAGGGATCGGTACAGGGCTTTGGAACGATTTTTTTGAGCTTAGGTTTTCCGCTTTCGTGATTAGCACGACGCTGGAGCGAATATCGCGGCGGCCGGGCCCTATAATGACGCACCTTTCCGAATAACTCCGCGCGGACGGCCCCGGCCGTGCGCGCCTGCGGTGCGCTCATCGATGCAGAAAGTCATCCTGCCATTCCTGTCCGGCTTCCTGGCCGCCCTGTTCTTCCGCGAGGCCACGCTCGCACTCCTTCACACGGCCGACCTGATCGCCGCAACCGGCTTCTCCACGCAGCCGTTCGCGCCGCTCGGCATTCCTGAATTTGTCGCGAATGCGTTGATCAGTGCGTGCTGCGCGATCCCGATGGCGTGGTTGCTGCGCGTCTCACCGGAACGCGAGGCATCGTGGATCGGCGCGCTCGTGTTCGGCGGCATCGTGCTGACGGCCGCCCGCGTGTTCGCGATCGATCCGCTGCGCGGCATCTGGCCGTCGGGCAACATGATGCCCGTGCTCGCGGCCGGCTTCGCGGCGAACGCGGTGTGGGGCTTCGGTGCGCTCGTGTTCATGCGCGCCTTCATGTCGGACGACGCGCGCGACGAGTAACGCGAGCCCGATCTCCGCGTCCTTCGACCGCGGACGAATCGACATCCATCAACGAAAAGGCCGCCTGCATGTGCAGGCGGCCTTTTCATTTCGATACCGCGCCTGACTCGGCCCGGCTCGCGTCAGTCGCGCAGATTGCGCAGCGGATGCGTATCGGGCGTCCAGGGGCTGTCGAACATCGCGAGCACGTCCGCGCGATCGATGTCGGCGGCCGACTTGAAGCGCCAGGCCGGCTGGTGATCCTTGTCGACGATCAGCGCGCGCACGCCTTCGATCACGTCCCCACGCGCGAACGTCGAGCGCGTGAGATCGAGATCGCGCCGCAGGCAATCGCCCATCGTCGCGCCGCGTGCGCGTTCGACGACTTCGAGCGACACGGCCATCGACAGCGGCGACAGTTGGCTGCGCATCGCGTGGGTCGCCTTCTCGACCCATCCGTCGACCGCCGCGCAATCCTGCTCGGCGTCGAGCGACGCGAGGATCGCGCCGATATCCGGCTGCGCGAAATGCCGGTCGATCCCGGCGTGCGCATCGGCCAGCGCCGACGTGTCGGGCGTTGGCACGACCTTGTGTTCTGCCGCCGCGGCGGCCACGCACGCGACGGCCTGCGCACCGCTGTCGATGCGCGCGCTGCGCAGCGTGTCGAGCAGCGCCGGCAGCGCGGCATCGGGCAGATAGACGTCGGCGAGCTGCGCGTACAGCGCGCCGGCCGCGTCGAGCGACGCGCCGGTCACGGCGAGATAACGGCCGATCGCGCCGGGCGTGCGTGCAAGAAACCAGCTCATCCCGACGTCCGGGAACAGGCCGATGCGCGTTTCGGGCATCGCCATCTTCGTCGAGTCGGTCACGACGCGCAGGCCGCCCGTATGCCGCGCCGCTTGCGAAATGCCCATGCCGCCACCCATCACGACGCCGTGCATCAGCGCGATGTAAGGCTTCGGGTACGTGAAGATCGCGTGGTTGAGCGTGTATTCCTCGATGAAGAACGTGTCGACCGCATCGCGGTCGCCGCGCTGCCACGCGTCGTGGAAGAAGCGCACGTCGCCGCCCGCGCAGAAGGCGCGCGGGTGCGGGCTGTGCACGACGACCGCGACAACCTCGGGATCGTCGCGCCACGCGTCGAGCGCCTGCTGCATCAGCCGGATCATGCCGACCGACAGCGCGTTCAGCGCCTTCGGCCGGTTCAGTTCGAGAAAGCCGATGCGGTTCGCGACATACGCGAGCACGTCGGGCTGGGCGGATTCGGCGGAAACGGCAGCGGAAGTGGAATCGGTCATGAGGGCCATCCGGCATACGGCAGTCGCACGTTCAGTGCGCCTGCATCTTCGAGAACAGGTTCAGCACCACGACGCCCGCGATGATCAGCCCGAGACCGATCACCGCCGGCAGGTCCGGCACCTGACGATAGAGCAGCATCGCGACGAGCGTGATCAGCACGATGCCGGCGCCCGACCAGACTGCATAGATGATGCCGACGGGCATCGTGCGCAACGTGAGCGACAGGCAGTAGAACGCGATGCCGTAACCGACGACGACGAGCGACGACGGCCAGAAGCGCGTGAAACCGTCCGCCGCGCGCAGCGCCGACGTGCCGATCACTTCCGCGACGATCGCGATCGCGAGCCATGCGTATCCCGGAAGCTGCATCGCTCAGCTCCTCGCGAGGGCCAGCACGGCGTAGTCCTGGCCGAGCTCGGCACACAGCGCTTCCACGACGAATTCGTGGTCCGCGCGCTGCGGCAGCCCCGACGCGGTGATCGAGCCGATCACGCCGGCGCCCGCGACGGTCAGCGGAAAGGCGCCGCCGTGCGGCGAATATTCGCCGATCGGCAGCCCGTGCTTGTCCGCCAGCGTCGCGCCGGCCTGCTGCATGCGCAGGCCGATTGCATACGAGCTGCGCCGGAAATGCGCGACGACGTTGCGCTTGCGGCGCACCCAGTCGGCGTTGTCGGGCGTCGCGCCGGCGAGCGCCGCGTAGAACAGCGGCTGGCCGAACGTGACGATGTCGATCGCGATCGCATGGCCGCGCGATGTCGCGAGGGCATGCATCCGGTTGCCGAGCGCCCACGCGCGGGCCGGGTCGAAATGGGGAAACACGAGCGCCTGTTCCTGCGCGCCGATCGATTGCAGATCGTGAGCGATGTCCATGAATCCGTCGATGCCGTAATGAGAATCGCAACGGCGCCGATGCGATCGCGCAAGGCGCCGTTGCCGAAGAGACGAAACAAACCGTTCGATTCTAGCGCACGCGCCCACCGTCCCGTCCCCACAAGACGCGACACGCGATTGTCAGAAAGTGCTTGCACGCGTTCGGGTAACTCCTTATAATTCATTTCTTCGACGGACGCGGGGTGGAGCAGTCTGGCAGCTCGTCGGGCTCATAACCCGAAGGTCGTAGGTTCAAATCCTACCCCCGCAACCAAACGCCCAGAATTACGCAAAAAGCCCGGCTCCGCGCCGGGCTTTTTGTTTTTCCTCGCACGATCCCCTTCCCCACTTCACGCGCGCCCTGCGCTTCGCGCAGCACCCCGCCCGCATGCGCGGGCGTTCGAGAATGCCGCGCCCCGGTGATACACTCGCATTCACCTCGTCCCTTCCACTCGACATGAAATTCTGCTCCGTCTGCGGTCACGAAGTCATCGCGCGCATTCCTCCGGGCGACAACCGCGAGCGCTTCGTCTGCGATCACTGCGGCACGATCCACTACCAGAATCCGCGCAACGTCGTCGGCACGGTCCCGGTCTGGGGCGATCAGATCCTGCTGTGCCGCCGCGCGATCGAACCGCGCTACGGGTTCTGGACGCTGCCCGCGGGCTTCATGGAAATGGGCGAGACGACGGCGGAAGCCGCCGCGCGCGAAACGCTCGAGGAAGCCGGCGCGCGCGTCGAGGTGCAGAACCTGTTCACGCTGCTCAACGTGCCGCACGTGCACCAGGTTCACCTGTTCTATCTCGCGCGGCTCACCGATCCCGCCTTCGAAGCCGGCGAGGAAAGCCTCGAGGTGAAGCTGTTCGACGAAGCCGACATCCCGTGGGACGAAATCGCGTTCCCGACCGTCAGCCAGACCCTGCGATTCTTCTTCGCCGATCGCGCCGCGGGCGACTACGGCGTGCACACCGGCGATATCTTCCGCTCGCTGCGCAACGGCTGAGCCCGCGACCCATGGTCCCCTGGCTCGGCCCGGACGATCCGTTTCCGTCCATCGAACGCGCGCTCGGTCCCGCGACCGGCGCGCCCGGGCTGCTCGCCGCGAGCGCCGACCTGCTGCCGTCCCGCCTGATCGACGCGTACCGGCGCGGCATCTTCCCGTGGTACTCCGACGGCCAGCCCGTGCTGTGGTGGAGCCCCGACCCGCGCATGATCCTCGTGCCGGCCGAATTCAAGGTGTCGCCGTCGCTGCGCAAGACGCTGAAGCGCGTGCTGCGCGGGCCCGAATGGGAAGTGCGCGTCGATCACGATTTTCCGGGCGTGATGCGCGCCTGCGCGCAGGCGCCGCGCCGCGGGCAGCGCGGCACGTGGATCACCGCCGAGATCATCGACGCGTACACGTCGCTCTATCGCTCCGGCAACGCGCACAGCATCGAGACGTGGCATGACGGGCGCCGTGTCGGCGGCCTGTACGGTGTGTCGTTCGGGCGGATGTTTTTCGGCGAATCGATGTACGCGGATGCCACCGACGCATCGAAGATCGCACTGGCCGCGCTCGTCGCCCACCTTCGCGAGCAGGGGCTGGAGATGATAGACTGCCAGCAGAATACGTCGCATCTAGCGTCGCTCGGCGGCCGCGAGATCGCACGCAAGGCCTTTGTCGCTCACGTGCGCAGCGCGGTAGCCGAACCGCCGATTCCGTGGCAGTTCGACAAGCGCGTGCTCGCCGCGCTGACGGGCCCCGCCGAAACGGCGGCGCCCTCCGGGATCGAGCGCTAGCGCGGCACTCCTTCCCTGCATCGAGAGCTGCCCATGACTCACCCGACTGAGCTGCCGCTTTCACCGCTTTCGGCGCTGCAATTCTATGCAACGGCGCCCTATCCGTGCAGCTATCTGGACGGCCGCATCGCGCGCTCGCAAGTCGCGACGCCGAGCCACCTGATCAACTCCGACATCTACACCGAACTCGTGAAGGCCGGCTTCCGCCGCTCGGGCGTCTTCACGTATCGCCCGTACTGCGACGGCTGCCGCGCATGCGTGCCGGTGCGCGTGCCGGTCGACGCGTTCGTACCGTCGCGCACGCAGCGTCGGATGTGGAAGCGGCACCGCGCGCTCGTCGCGACGGTTTCGCCGCTGCACTACGACGAAGAGCACTACGCGCTCTACATGCGCTACCAGTCCGCGCGCCACGCGGGCGGCGGCATGGATCGCGACAGCCGCGACCAGTACGAGCAGTTCCTGCTGCAGAGCCGGATCAATTCCCGCCTCGTCGAATTCCGCGACCTCGACGCGCCGGGCGGCGAGCCCGGCAAGCTGCGCATGGTCAGCATGATCGACATCCTTGGCGACGGGCTGTCGTCGGTCTACACGTTCTTCGAGCCCGACGACCGGCACACGAGCTACGGCACCTACAACATCCTGTGGCAGATCGAGCAGGCGAAGAGCCTCGGCCTGCCGTACGTGTACCTCGGCTACTGGATCCGCGAGAGCCCGAAGATGGCCTACAAGGCGAACTTCCACCCGCTCGAGGGGCTGATCGACGGCCGCTGGAAGACGCTCGATCCGGAACGGATCGACCTGCCGCCCGTCGACGCGGCACTGGCCCGCGCGCCGTTGCCGGGCGGGCATTCCGGCTCGGGCTGACACGCCGCCGCGGGGGCGACGAAGCGAAGCGCGCCCCTGCCGCGCAACTCCCGGTAAAATAGCGGGTTGTCATTCATTCCGGCCGTCCGCCCAATTCCCGTGTTCAGTTCCCTCTATCCGCTGGCCCGCGCATCCCTGTTCAAAATGGATGCGGAAGACGCTCACCACCTCACGCTGCGCGCGCTCGGCGCGGCCGGCCGCACGGGCCTCGCCTGCGCGCTGTCGGCCCGCGTGCCCGACGCGCCGCGCACCGTGATGGGGCTCACGTTCCGCAACCCGGTCGGCCTCGCGGCCGGTCTCGACAAGGACGGCGCGGCCATCGACGGCCTCGCCGCGCTCGGCTTCGGCTTCATCGAAGTCGGCACGGTCACGCCCCGCCCGCAGCCCGGCAACCCGCGCCCGCGGATGTTTCGCCTGCCGCAGGCCGACGCGCTGATCAACCGGATGGGCTTCAACAACCACGGCGTCGACCAGTTCGTGAAGAACGTCCAGGCCGCCCGCTATCGCGGCATCCTCGGCCTGAACATCGGCAAGAACGCCGATACGCCGATCGAACGGGCCGCCGAGGACTACCTGTACTGCCTCGAACGCGTGTACCCGTTCGCGAGCTACGTGACGATCAACATCTCGTCGCCGAACACGAAGAACCTGCGCCAGCTGCAGGGCGCGGGCGAGCTCGACGCGCTGCTCGCCGCGCTGAAGGACAAGCAGCAGCGCCTCGCCGACCTGCACGGCAAGCTCGTGCCGCTCGCGCTGAAGATCGCACCCGATCTCGACGACGAACAGGTCAAGGAAATCGGCGACACGCTGCTGCGCCACAAGATCGAAGCGGTCATCGCCACCAACACGACGCTGTCGCGCGCGGCCGTCCAGGGCCTGCCGCATGCGGACGAAGCCGGCGGCCTGTCGGGCCGCCCGGTGTTCGACGCGTCGAACGAGGTGATCCGCAAGCTGCACGCCGAAGTGGGCAGCGCAGTGCCGATCATCGGCGTCGGCGGCATTTTCTCGGGCGAGGACGCCCGTGCAAAGCTCGCGGCCGGCGCGGCGCTCGTCCAGCTCTATACGGGCTTCATCTATCGCGGCCCCGCACTCGTCGCCGAATGCGTGAAGGCCGTCGCCCGCGAGCCTGTCGCGTAAGTAATATAGGCATAAACAAACGATATTTATCGATCGATTGCGTTTTTGCTATCATCGATCGCACTATCAGAACAGAAGCCCCCACCGGGGCAAGGAAGCTCACACGATGAAATTTTCGCTGCTGAAGAAGCTGCTGGTTGCCGGCATGATCGGCACGTCGTTTGCCGCCGCCACCGCGCATGCGGCCGACCTCCTCGACCAGGTGAAACAACGCGGCACGCTGCGCATCGGCCTTGAAGGCACGTTCCCGCCGTTCAACTCGAAGAACCCGCAAGGCGAACTCGTCGGCTTCGACGTCGACATCGCGAAAGCCGTGGCCGCGAAACTCGGCGTGAAGGCCGAATTCGTGACGACCGAATGGAGCGGCATCATCGCCGGCCTGCAGGCCGGCAAGTTCGACGTGATCGCCAACCAGGTCGGCATCACCGACAAGCGCAAGGAAACGCTCGACTTCTCGCCGGCGTACACGTATTCGTCAGCGCAGCTGATCCAGCGCAAGGACGACACGCGCCAGTTCAAGTCGCTGGATGACCTGAAAGGCAAGAAGCTCGGCGTCGCGCTCGGCACGAACTACATGGACATGGCGAAGTCGGTGCCCGGCATCGACGTGAAGACGTACCCGGGCGCGCCCGAGTACCTGCGCGATCTCGCGGCCGGCCGCCTCGACGCAGCGCTCAACGATCGCCTGATGCTCGCCTACCTGACGAAGAATTCGCAGCTGCCGCTGCGCCCGGGCGCGAACGTCGGCTCGGCGAACCCGTCGGGCATCCCGTTCAAGAAGGGCAACCCGCAGTTCCAGAAGGCGATCGACGACGCGATGGCGCAACTCGAGGCCGACGGCACGTTCACGAAGATCTCGGACAAGTGGTTCGGCATCGACGTGACGAAACCGATCAAGTAAGCACGCCTGCATTTCCCGCCTGACGGCGAGCCGAACAGGGCGGCATCAGCAACGATGCCGCCCTTTGTTTTATTCGTCCGGTTTATGATTGCGCTTCCGCGCAAGCATTCGATTCGTATTCCATGTCGACAACGTCCCTGCTCGTCCAATCGCTGCCGGTGCTCGCCCAGGGCGCCGTACTGACCGTCAAGTTCGCCGTACTGTCGATGGTGTTCGGCCTGCTCGGCGCCGTCATGCTCGCGATGATGGGCATTCGCCAGAGCGAACCGCTCGAAGGCTTCGAACGCATCTGGGTCAACGCGCTCGCGTGGCTGGCGCGCGCGTACGTGAGCCTGATGCGCGGCACGCCGCTGCTCGTGCAGATCTTCGTCATCTACTACGGGCTGCCGAGCCTCGGCATCTCGCTCGACCCGACGCCGGCCGGCGTCATCGCGCTGTCCGCGAACGTCGCGGCTTACATGTCCGAAAGCATGCGCGGCGCGATCAACGGGATCGCGCGCGGCCAATGGCTGGCCGCGTACAGCCTCGGGCTGTCGTGGGGGCAGACGCTGCGCTACGTGATCGGTCCGCAGGCGCTGCGCATCGCGGTGCCGAGCCTGTCGAACAGCCTGATCAGCCTGATCAAGGACACGTCGCTCGTGTCCGTGATCACCGTGACCGAACTGCTGCGCAGCGCGCAGGAAGTAATTGCGGCGACCTATCAGCCGCTGCCGCTCTATCTTGCCGCCGCGGCCGTGTACTGGATCCTGTGCCAGATCCTCGAGTGGGTGCAGCGCTGGTACGAAAAACGCCTGTCGCTGCCGTCGCGGCACTGAGCGCACGCCATCCGCCGGGCACGCGTGCCCGGCGCCCCACTTTCTCCGCCTACTCGCCCGAATAGCGCACGCCGAGCGCGGCGCGCGCCGCATCGGTCATCGCGATCATCTGCCGCGAATGGTCGTGCGTCATGATCGGGCTCTCGGTTGCGCCCGCGCGCAGCAGGTCGCAGAAATGCGCGGTCTCGTAGTTCAACCCGCCGCCGTCGACCGGCGCGTCGAGTTCGACCGACCGCCCGTCCGCGTAGCGGATCGTTGCGCGCGCGGGATTCCACCACTTCTCGTGAATCGTCACGTGGCCGCCCGCCGCGGCGATCAGCGCATCACCGCGTCCCATCACGTCGAGCCCGCAAAAGAGCTGCGCGATCCCGCCGTTCGCATGCACGCTGTTCAGGCTCGCGAACATGTCGACACCCGTCGCGCCGACGCGGCCGAGCGTCTGCACGTCGAGCGCCGCGCCGAGCCAGTCGACCGCGAGAAATGCCTCGTAGATCCCGATATCGAGCAGCGCGCCGCCCGCGCGATCGAGGCGATAGACAGGATGGTCGTCCGGTACCGACGACGAAGCGCAGCCCGCCCGCACGAGCCGGATCTCGCCGATCGGATCGTCCCGCAGGTGCGCGCGCAGCTGACGGTACAGCGGAAAGAACGGCGGCTTCATCGCTTCCATGAAAAGCCGCCCGGCGTCGCGTGCCGCACGCAGCACGGTGTCGAGTTGCGCCGCGTTCAGCGTCGCGGGTTTTTCGCACAGCACGGCCTTGCCGGCGGCAAGTGCGGCCAGCGTGTACTGCGCGTGACTGTCATGGAGTGTCGCGATATAAACCGCGTCGATATCGCTCGCGAGGAGCGCCTCAAGGCTCGTGGCAGGCGTGCCGCCGCACGTCCCGCAAAAGGCTGCCGCTGCGTCGGCGCGGCGGGCCCAGGCACCGGCGAGCGTGGCACCCGGCACGTGTGCGAGGCTTTGCGCGAAGCGGCGCGCAATGCTGCCCGCACCGACGATGCCGAAGCGCACCGGGCGTTGGTCGTTGTCGTTCATCCTGATCTTCCGTGTCGGTCGTATGACGGTGACCGGCACGCTGCCGGTCGGCCGTCATGATAAACGGCTCGCCAGCACTCGGATGAGCGACACGAACAACGTCAGGCACGCACCGGCACGTCGACTGAGAAATCGCGCGAGATTTCGTCGGCGCTGAAATCGATCAGCGCCAGCGAAGCCGCTTCGGCCTCGCGCGGATCGCGCCGCTCGATCGCGTCGACGACACGCGCATGCGCCTTCACGGCAATCTCGTGCGCCCCCTCCTTCTGCACGACGCGCGGATTCACGAGACGCACCGCACCGCGCACGATCGCCGCCATCTGCTGGAAGAACTGATTGCCGCTCGCCTGCACGATCCGCGTGTGCAGCAACTCGTCCGCCGTGTCGTAGCCCGTGTCGCCGGGCTGCAGCACCTTGAACGCATCGAACGCCTCGCGGATACCCGCGATGTCAGCCGCCGTCGCACGCACCGCCGCCTGCGCGGTCGCACGTGGTTCGATCAGCATCCGGAATTCGATGACGTCGCGCATGAACTGTGGATCGGGTTTTGCCCGAAACCGCCAGCTCACCACGTCTTCGTCGATCATGCGCCAGTCACGCATCGGCCGCACGCGCGTGCCGACTTTCGGTCGAACGTCCAGCATGTCGCGCGCAAGCAACATCGACAACGCTTCCCGCATCACGGTGCGACTCACATCGAACTCTTTCGACAGCACATCTTGCGGCGGCAAGATGCCGCCGTACTTGTCTTCGACGATACCCGAGACAAGCCCATCCATCACTTTGGCGACCAGTGACCGGTCTTTGCCCTGCTCCATAACACCTCCCCGTGCGTCGATTTGCGAACACCTGCTCCGCAGTTCCGCCGGCCCTGGTTACTACTGTTCTTATGATCTATAAGTTGATGAGTTCGGGGATATTTCGCTATCTGGTAAACACCTGACAGGGTTATCCCTCTTTTTGACGGGGTGATTTATAAGGCTTCAAAAAAGGCCCGGGAAGCGCACTGCGCTTGCCGGGCCCCGGTTTCCACAAGATTTAAACATTCAATCCATTACGGATGTAACACGCCGTTACGGACTGCTTTTCATTTCTTTCAATTAGCCGAATACACGATCGTTTCAACGCCGTTTTCCGTGCCGAGCAAGCACAGATTTGCACCGCGCTCGGCGAACAAACCGACCGTCACGACGCCCGGCCATGCATTCACCTGTGCTTCGAAACCGCGCGGATCGGCGATCTGCAGCCCCTTCACGTCGATGATCTCGTTGCCGTTGTCGGTGATGTAGGGTGCACCGTCCTTCGTCACGCGCAGCACCGGCACGCCGCCGAGCTCGGTCACGCGCCGGCCGATCGCCGTGCGCGCCATCGGCACGACCTCGATCGGCAGCGGGAACGCGCCGAGCACCGGCACGCGCTTGCTCGCGTCCGCGATGCAGACGAACGTGTCGGCGACCGACGCGACGATCTTCTCGCGCGTCAGCGCGCCGCCGCCGCCCTTGATCATCGCGCCGCTCGCATCGATCTCGTCGGCGCCGTCGACGTACACCTGCAGCGAATCGACCTCGTTCAGGTCGAACACCTTGATGCCGTGCGATTTCAGGCGTTCGGTCGTTGCGACGGAGCTCGACACGGCGCCGCGGTAGCGCGACTTGACGACGGCGAGCGCGTCGATGAAGCAGTTGGCGGTCGAGCCGGTGCCGACGCCGATCACGGCGCCTTCCGGCACGTTCTGGATCACGTAGTCGGCGGCGGCCTGGCCGACGAGGCGTTTGAGTTTGTCTTGAGTCATGGAGTGGGAATGCTGCGGGATTGCGGAAAACCGCCAGTTTACCGTACTCGGATGACAGCCCGCGTTTTTCGGCGCGCGGTGCGCCGCGGGTTCAGGGCGCGCCCGCCGCGGGCGCGTTGTCCGCCGGTTGCGAGCCGGGGAAGTATTTGTCGAGCAACGCCTGCGCGATCGCATCGCTTTCGGCGTCCGGATTGCCCGCGTAGTCGGACGGCCGGAAATGCATCTGGAACGCCGCGAACACGCGTCGCGTACGTGCATCGAGCACGCCGTCGGTCGGCACGTCGTAGCCGTAGCGCGCGAGCTTGAGCTGCAGTTCGCGCACATCGACCGGCGCGTGCGGATCGCGGCCGCCGAGCCGCGCGGCAACCGTCGCATCGTCCGGCCATGCGCCGACGCCGGCCTGGGCCAGCGCATGCCACGGAAACAGCGGCCCCGGATCGATCTTGCGTTGCGGCGCGATGTCGCTGTGCCCGACCACGCGCGTCGGCGGAATCGCGTAGCGCGCGACGATGTCCTTCGACAGGCGGATCAGCGCGTCGACCTGTTCGGGCGGATACGGCTGCCAGGTGCGATTCTGCGGATCGAGCGGGCCGCGGTTCACGTTCTCGATGCCGATCGACGCCGCGTTCAGCTCGGTCGTGCCCTGCCACTCGCTGACACCCGCGTGCCATGCGCGTTGCGATTCCGGCACGAGCTGGTAGACGACGGGCATCCCGCGTTCGATACGCGGCTGCGGCGGCACGACGTAATGCACGCTGACCGAATCGCCCGTCAGCGTGCGCAACGATTTCGCTTCGTCGCTTTCGGTGTAATGCATCACGAGAAAACGGATCCGCGAATCGGCACCGCGCGCGTGCTGGCTCGTGTCGGCGTAGTAGGTGCCGCGTTCGACGAGCGACGGCGACGTGCAGGCAGCCAGCAGGCATAACACGGCGCAGGATGCGCCAACACGAAGCAGGGTCATCGGTCGCGAATTCCGGGGAGCCGCGTGCCGCATCGCATCGCGGCACGCGTCGTTCGGGTCGGGCCCGCGCGCATCGCGCGAGACGGGCTGCGTCAGCCCTTCACGCGCCGCTGGCGCACGGCTTCGTACAGGCACACGCCGCTGGCGACCGACACGTTCAGGCTTTCCACGCTGCCGGCCATCGGGATGCTCATCACGTCGTCGCAGGTATCGCGCGTGAGCCGGCGCATGCCTTCGCCTTCCGCGCCCATCACGAGCGCGACGGGGCCGTCGAGCTTCGTGTCGTAGAGCGTCGACGACGCCTCGTCCGACGTGCCGATGATCCACACGCCGGCTTCCTTCAGCTCGCGCAACGCGCGGGCAAGGTTCGTCACCGTGATGTACGGCACCGTATCGGCCGCGCCGCTCGCCACCTTGGCCGCGGTCGCGTTCAGGCCGACCGCACGGTCGCGCGGCGCGATGACCGCGTGCGCACCCGCCGAATCGGCGACGCGCAGGCACGCGCCGAGATTGTGCGGATCGGTGACGCCGTCGAGCACGAGCAGCAGCGCGGGGCCCTGGATGCCGTCGAGCAGCTCGGACAGGTTTTGCGCGAGCGGGACGTCCTCGACGCGCGCGACGACACCCTGGTGACGCTCGGTATGGGCGAGGCCCCACAGGCGCGTTTCGTCGGCCGCGATCAGCCGCACGCCCGCTTCCTTCGCGGTGTGCAGGAAGTCCTGCATGCGGCGGTCGCGGCGCGTCTGGTCATACAGCACCTCCGCAACCGTCGATGCATCGTGCCGCAAACGTGCGGTCACCGCATGAAAACCGTAAAGAACCTTCAGACGTGACATGACTGGAACAACCTTCGATCAAACGTGCGGCCGCGCGACGCGCGCGGCCGCGATCCATGGAAAAGGAAAGCGCCGCGTTGCCGGCCGATGACCGGTGACGCGGCGTCTCTCGATACTGCAGGGCGTGCGCTTGCGCCGCCCCGAACGCTCAATACTTCTTGCGGGCGCGTGTCTTCTTCGCGGTCGGCTTCGCCGCCGCACCGCCACCACCACTACCGCCATTACCGCCCTTCTTCTTCGCGGCGGTACGCGCGGCGCGCGCTTCCTGTACCGCGACGCTCGGTGCGCTCGCGGCCTTCTTGCGACGCGGTGCGGAGTCCTCCGCCGGCGGCAACGCACGCACGCGCGGGCCGTTGCCGTTGCGATCGGCGCCTGCGGCAGCCGGCGCGGGCGACGGACGCGGCGCCTTCACCGGCGTATCGCGCACGAGACGGAAATCGATCTTGCGCGCGTCGAGATCGACACGGCTGACCTGCACGCGCACGCGGTCCGACAGGCGATAGCGGATGCCCGTCCGTTCGCCGCGCAGCTCGTTCTTGATCTCGTCGTACTGGAAGTAGTCCGAGCCGAGTTCCGTAACGTGCACGAGCCCTTCGATGAAGAGCGTGTCGAGCTGCACGAAGATGCCGAACGACGTCACGCCGTTCACCATCCCGCCGTACTCCTCGCCGAGCTTGTCGCGCATGAAGTAGCACTTGAGCCATGCCTCGACGTCGCGCGACGCTTCGTCCGCACGCCGCTCGTTCGCCGAGCAGTGCAGGCCGAGCTCTTCCCAGATCGCCGTGTTCGGGCGCGAGCGGCCGCGCGTTTCGTCGTCGGCCTGCTGCATCGCGCGGGCGCGCGGCGACAGCGCGGTGTTCAGCTCGAAGCCGTCCGGCGCCTTCGGCACGTACTTCTTGCCGGACAGGATCGCGTAGATCGCGCGGTGCGTGAGCAGGTCGGGATAACGGCGGATCGGGCTCGTGAAGTGCGCATACGCCTCGTACGCGAGACCGAAGTGGCCGATGTTGTCCGGGCTGTAGACGGCCTGCTGCATCGAGCGCAGCAGCATCGGCTGCAGCATCTGTGCGTCGGGCCGGTCGCGAATCTGCGCCATCAGCGCCGCGTAGTCGCTCGCATGTGGCTTGTCGCCGCCGCCGAGCGACAGGCCCATGCCGCGCAGGAACGCGCGCAGGTTCTCGAGCTTCTCCGGCGTCGGCCCCGCGTGCACGCGGTACAGGCCCGGATGCTTGTTGCGCTTCAGGAAATCGGCCGCGCAGACGTTCGCGGCCAGCATGCACTCCTCGATCAGCTTGTGCGCATCGTTGCGCTGGCGCGGCACGATCTGCTCGATCTTGCCCTGCGAGTTGCAGACGATGTAGGTCTCGGTCGTGTCGAAGTCGATCGCGCCGCGCTTCTGCCGTGCGGCGAACAGCGACTTGTAGACGCCGTACAGATCCTGCAGGTGCGGCAGCAGGTCCGCGCGACGCGCGGCCTCCGGCCCCTTCGTGTTCGACAGCACGGCCGCGACTTCGGTGTACGTGAGGCGTGCAGCCGAATGGATAACGGCCGGATAGAACTGATACGCCTTGATTTCGCCGCGCGCGGTGATCACCATGTCGCACGCGAGCACGCAGCGGTCGACCTGCGGATTCAGCGAGCACAGGCCGTTCGACAGTTTTTCCGGCAGCATCGGAATCACGCGGCGCGGGAAATAGACCGACGTGCTGCGTTCGAGCGCGTCGGCATCGAGCCCGCCGCCCGGCTGTACGTAGTGCGACACGTCCGCGATCGCGACGATCAGACGATAGCCGTCGCCGCGACCGACCTTGACCGGCTCGCAGTAGACGGCGTCGTCGAAGTCGCGGGCGTCCTCGCCGTCGATCGTCACGAGCGGCACGTCGCGCAGGTCGACGCGGAACCGCAGGTCGGTCGGCCGCACCTTGTCGGGCAGCGCGGCGGCCTCGTCGAGCGCCGGCTGGCTGAATTCATGCGGCACGCCGTACTTGCGCACCGCGATTTCGATTTCCATGCCCGGATCGTCGATATCGCCGAGCACTTCGACGACACGGCCGAGCGGCTGCGAATGACGGCTCGGAAAATCGGTCAGCTCGACGACCACGACCTGCCCGACCTTCGCCTTCTTCACGTTCTGCGTGATCAGGATGTCGTGGCCGATGCGCTTGTCTTCCGGCGCGACGATCAGCGCACCGTTCTCGTTGAGCAGGCGGCCGATCACGCGCTTGTTCGCGCGATCGGTGACTTCGACCACATGCCCTTCCGGGCGGCCGCGGCGATCGTAGCCGACGATCCGCGCGAGCACGCGATCGTTGTGCATCACCTTCTGCATTTCGCCGTTCGGCAAGAACAGGTCGTCCTGGCCGTCGTCGCGGATCACGAACCCGTAGCCGTCGCGATGCCCTTGCACGCGTCCGGCGACGAAGTTCGACGGATGGGTCAGCTGGTAGTGGCCACGCTTGTCGAGGCGGATCTGGCCGTCGCGTTCCATCGCGGCGACACGCCGGAAGAACCCCTCGCGCTCCTGACGCTTGATCGACAATGCTTCGGCGATGTCGTTGGCGGCCAGCGGCGCGTCGCTCGTACGCAGCACGCCGAGAATCTCTTCACGGCTCGGAATGGGGTACGGATATTTGCTCAAGGGTTTGTCGATGATTGTTCTCGTTGCGTTGACCGATGGTGCACGGCATCAACATAGAGGTGTCCGTCAGACAGTTCTATATTGACGGCGGCGGACCATTCTATCATCCGCCTGTGTCACCAAATAACGGGGAATGCCGCGGGCAGGCGCGACGGCGGCCGGTTTGCGATGCGTCGCAAAAAAGTGTTGACACGAATAATTGGGGCGCTATAATTTCGCTTCTTTGCAGCAAGCAGCTACTGCAAAACGTGCCCAGGTGGCGGAATTGGTAGACGCACTAGGTTCAGGTCCTAGCGGTGGCAACATCGTGGAGGTTCGAGTCCTCTCCTGGGCACCATCTGTATTTAAAAAGGTCGGCTTCTAGCCGGCCTTTTTCATTTCCGGCCCAGGAAAGCAAAATACCCGGGCGCCTTGCACGCCCGGGCTAACATCTGCCCCCTATTCTCCGAATAGCGCATCACTTCCGGCACGACGGAAGCTGCATCACAGCATCCGCTTCAGCACGTCGTTCTTCGACACGAAATGATGCTTGAGCGCCGCACCCGCATGTGCCGCCACCAGCAAGGCCAGCGTATAGCAGCCGATCCGGTGGCGTACGAACCAGTGTTCGGTCACCGGCCCCGCGCTGAACGGCGTCTTCACGTAAACGACCCCGAACAGCCAGTATCCGTCCGGCACCATCACGAACCCGCTGAACAGGACGAACGCGACGAGCACGTAAATCAGCGAGTGCACCAGATGCGCGATCGCGCGCTGACCCTGCGGGACCGACTCGACGTCGGGCGGCGTCCGGCGGAAGAACGACCATACGTAGCGCAGCGGAAACAATACGATCAGGCAGCTCGCGAGCGACATGTTGAGCGTCGACACGAAGCGCCAGAGACCCGGATCGGTGATGAAGTGCAGCGCGAAGCCGGCCGCCATCGTGTACAGGATCACGACCGCGAAGATCCAGTGCAGCGCGCGGGAGAAGCGATCGTATCGGCCGTCGGCGGACAACGTTCGCTGCGTATGTATCGGGTAAGCCACCTGCATGATTCATCCTTTATCGGTTGTCGGTTCATGGTTGCCATGGATAAGTGGATGAAATTATCGAGGTCGAATCCGATGCCGATAATCAATCTCAAGGATTTCAAAATATCCGGCGCGACAACGCACCGCCCTGCCGGCCGCCATCAGCGCATCTCGATCAGGAATGTCATCACGCTGTCGCCGGAGCCCGCCGTTACGCGTTCGCCGTACTGGTAGTACTGCGCGATGAACGGCAATGTGGTCGCCCCGACCTTCGCGTCGCCGAGGCTGTGCCACGCGTTCAGCATCACGGGCACATCGTCCTTCAGCACGCGAATCCCGACACCTTGTGCCGCGTCGTCGCCTTGCAGCTTCAATATGTCCGTGGTGCCCGGCACGGTCTCGCCGAGCAACTGGATCGACAGCGGCGTCGGCCGCGGATCGCCGTACGGGCTGCACGTCAGGTCGATCGCGAATTCGCGCGATGCACGAGCCGCGCCCGGACCGTCGAACGCGGTCGCGGGCACGGCCCCGAGCGGAACGACGAGGTGCTTCGAATCGGTGTTGACCGTGCATGCGACGCCTCGCACGTAGCTGCTCGTGACGTGTTTGCGCACGACGTTGTGGTCGGGATCACCGATCGCAGCCGACGCGTCGATGCTCAGCGCCTGGCCCTGCAGGAAGCCGGGCGTCACCGGCCCGGTCTTGACGAGTTCCATGTCGATCACGTACTCGCGCGCACTGCCGTCGCCCGGGTGCACGCCGAGCAGGCCGTCGGTGTTGCCGCCGAGATTTTCTCCATCGCGCGTCACGCGCAGCGCAAGCCCGGGCAGGTTGGTTGCCCACAGGTTCATGCCCGGCAGCGCACCGAACTCGCTCGAATACCGCAGATTGCGCGGCTCGGCATCGTTCTGGCCATTCAGCGAGCAGGTGACGGTCAGCGTGAACCGGGTCGACTCGACGACGCCGCCGACCTCGACGAGGTCGGCGGCCATCGGGCCGAATTCGATCGGATTGAAATCCTCGGGCGCGCTCAGGCAGGTGGCGAATGCAGGCGCCGTGCCGAACGTCAGCGCGGCAAGCGCGGCCCAGCGACACAGGCGCGTGGCAAATCGGGAAGTCACGGGTTTCATGATCGGGATGATGGCGAGGAAGAAGCGTCGGCCCGGAGCGCGGGATGCGTGCGCGAGCAGACGACGTCGAGTTCGGGGAAATGGCGAGGCGCGATCGATGCGCCCATGTCGTACGACAGCCCGCAACGCTCGTCCGGACGCGCGCCCCAGCGCACGAGCAGATCGCCGGCGCGCTCGACGCCGGTGACGAAACCCTGGCCGTTCGGGCCGACCATGCCGACTTCCTTGCCGTCCGTTGTCAGCACGGCGGCGCCGAACGGCACCGGCTTGCCGGTGTCGTCGGCCACGTCGAGCATCAGGCGCCCTGCCTCGACTTCGAACGGCGCCAGCACGACCGCCCCGCGTGTCGGCACGACGTGCACGATCGCGTTGCGAATCTCGAGCTGGCGATCGAGTTCAGCCGTGCGCAGTGCAACGCGATTCTGTCGGTACGGCACGACATGCGGCACGACCGCATAACCCGCGCGGTCGGTGCGTACGCCGGCGTGCGCGATCACACCCACGTTGGCCGCACCCTCGCTGCGCACGAGCGCGACGGTTTCGCCGAGCGGCTGCGACAGCGTGACGCCGCCGCCATGCACGAGCACGCCGCCCGCCGCGCTGACGGACGTCTGCGAGCCGCTGCGCGCCTGGTTGTGAGTGGCCGCGAACTGGCCGGCCGACGCGCGATAGTTCAGGTTCACCGCGCCGCCCACGCCGTTCGCCGAACGATCGGCGTCGACGCCGTAACTCAGGCGATCGTCGGCCAGCAGCGTGCCGAACACACCCGCGCGCTGCTCGGTGCCGGCCGTACCGGCGATCAGCGTCGCACTGCCGTACGCCCGCGCCGCCGCACGCGCGCCGCCCATCGGAATCGAGAGGTTCAGCGACACCTGCCGGCTGCTCGCACCACGCGCGCGCGATTCGTTGCTCAGGTTCACGTTGTACGACACGCGCGAAACGCTGCCCGCGTAGCCGAGCTGCACCAGCCGGTCCTGCCCCGCGCCATCGCGGTACGTACGCCGGCTCGCGCTGACGTACAGCGAACCCGCCCGCCCGAGGTTCTGCGATACGCTCAGATCGCCGCGGCTGCGCTTGCCGGCGCGATATGCCCAGTTGTCGACCGACGCCGCGTAACGCACCGCGATGTCGGACAGGCTGCGATAGCCGGCCGAATAATAGTGGTGCGCGGCGCGCAGTTCCGTGCCGGTCGACGCGAACGCCTTCGCGAACATCACGCGCGCCGCGCTGCCGGCCCCCGCCCGCCCCTTGTGGTCACGGTGGCGCGCATGCACGAGATCGACTGAAACCGCGCCGACCCGCGGCATGTTGCGCGCCACGCCGGCCGCCAGTGCGGCATACCCGCTCGCGAACGTCGCGCCGCCGTAGACCGTGATCTCGCCCGGCAAGCCGTAGGCGGCACTCGCCGACGTAAACCATTGCGGCCGGTCGGAATCGGCGCGCAGGCGCCCTGCGGCCGCGCGATACGACCACGCGTTCTGGCGCAGCAGCGTCGGAATGCTCGCCGACGACTGGATGAAGCTGCGCGCTTGCCCGTCCGCCTCGACGATCGTCACGTCGAGATCCGCGTTCGATGCGACCGCGTACAGGTCGTCGATCTCGAACGGGCCCGGCGGCACGTAATTGCTGTAGATGAGATAGCCGTTCTGGCGGATCTCGACCTTCGCATGACTTTGCGCGATGCCGCGCACGACGGGTGCGTAGCCGCGCTGGCTGTCCGGCTGCATCGTGTCGTCGGACGCGAGCTGCACGCCCTGGAACGCCACGCTGTCGAACACGATATCGGACGTGAAGCTGTCGCCGAGCGTCACGCGGCTGCGCCACGCGGGAATGTCGCGCTCGAGATAGGTATTCGTCAACTGCGTCTGCAACCCCGACGCGTTGCGGTTCACCATCGCGCTGCCGCGCAGCCGCCATGCGCCGAGGTTCAGCCCCGCGCGCACGCTGGCGTAGGCTTCGGTCGCCTGGCCGGACGGCAAATCGCCGTAACGCCGCTGCGCGGCGTTGATGCGGTAATCGAAACGCATCGCGTCGATGCCTTCGTCCCATCGCGACGGATCAACGGAGCCGCGCGGCACGCGCTTCATTTTCGCCTGCGGCACCGTCAGCGACAGCATCTGGCGATCCGGGTCCACCGTGACGGTCGCGTCCGGCATCGCATTGCGCGGGTCGACACACACCGCTGCGCGGTCGTTTGCGCCGTCGTTTGCGCCAGCTTCGGCAAGCAGCTGAAACGCCGCCACGTTCACGCCGAACGCATCCAGTTGCGCGGTGTTCACGCAGGGCCGTACCGACTCGTCGCGGGCATCGCGCTCGAAACGGACGTCATGCGGACCGTACGATTCACCATTCACCGTCACCTCGACCGGATGCACGCCGGGCAGCAGCACGTTCGCTTCGGAGAATGCGTCGAGATCCACATCCGCCTGCGTGTTGCCGAACGCGAGGAATGCGGGATTGAATGCCGTCTGCGCGTGCGCGGACCCACCGCCCGCGATCGGCAAGCCGAGCGCGGCGGTCGAGGCGAGCGCGAGCACGCATCGGCGCAGCAGGTGAAGGCGTCGTGTCATGAACGAAGGCGCGGCCGCGCCGGACGAGCGCGGGCCACGTGTATGAAGTCGGGGTAATCGAAAGGATCGGAAACTGCGGTGTGCGAAGCGGCCGTCGGCACGCTTCGCACGCCACGTCGCATCAGGCGTCGTCGGCCGGCATCGTCACCGTGACGGGCGGCGTCACGGCGCCGTAGTCGTTGATCGTGCTGAACGTCAGCGCACCCGGCTGCGTCGCCATCGCCCGGATCGTGCGCAGCGGGTAGGTTGTCGTTTGCAGCGGCGGCGCCATCTCGAGATCGACGTCCTCGGAGGCGCCGGCGTCCACGCCGATCTTCGCGAACGTGACGTGATAAGGCGTCGGATTGTGCACCGACAGCAGCGCGCCGTCGCCCGACGGCACGATGCGCCACGTCAGCGCCGCGGGCGCGTCGGCGGCCGAGCCGGTCAACCCCTGCGGCCGGTAGAACGCCTTGAGGCGCGTCTGGATCGCGATCTGCAGCACGTTTTCCTGCTTCGGCGCAGCCGGGATCTCCTTCACGTTCAGCCACAGCATCGACTCGCGGTCGGCCGGCAGCGCATGCTTGACGCGCATCACGCGCAACAGGTTTTCCTTGCCGGGGTCGAGCCGCGACAGCGGCGGCGTGACGAAGAACGGCGCCTTCGCGCTGCCTTCCCCCTGCCCGCCATCGATCCATGCCTGCACGACATACGGCTGGCCGTCCGTGTTCTTCACGGGCACGACGGCCTCGCGCCTGTCCTCGTGCAGGATCACGCGCGTCGCGCCCACCACGATGCCCGCGAACGCGCCGTGGGTCACGCACAGGCCGAGCACGCACGCGAGCATGCGGTGCACGAATCGAGTCGTCATCGGTCGATCCCCTGCGCTCAACGGTAATGCAGCGTGAACGACGCCGTGCCGTTCGCCTCGCCCGCCTCGGTCTGGTCGGAAGTCGAGACGTAGTTCGCGGCGAAGTTCAGCACGTTGCTGCCCGGCGTCAGCTGGAGCGTGTCGGTCTCGCTGTTGATGCCGATCGGCTCGCCGTCGTCGTGCATCAACTGGATGCCGACGCCTTTCGCGTCGTCCGTGCCGCCGCTGCCGATCGCGAGCAGCGTCGGATCGTCGCCGTGCGCCATGCCTTCGAACTGCGCACGCACGCCGTTCAACTGGTCGTCGCACGCGCTCAGCGCGATCTGGAACGGCACGCGACGGCTCTCCTGGCCTGCCGCGGCAAGCTGGTCGACACCGATCGCACCGAGCGGCACCTGGATATTGCTGTTGTCGATCTGGCAGGTCGTCGCGACGATCTTGCCGTGGAAGTTGATCGTGCCGTCCGCCGCCAGCGCGGACGTCGATCCGAATGCCGCCATCAGCGCGACAAACACGAGATGCTTTTGGTACTGTTTCATCGAATGCCTGAGAAGAAAGGTGAGGATGTCCGTTGCCAGTCCGTGACAGCGGAACAGCGAACCCGTCGAGTTCGCAGGCATTATTCCGGCCGCGCCGTGGCGGCCAAACAAATCTGGAAGAATCCTCAATGCGCGATCGCGATCGCGCGCAGGCAAGCCGAACACGCCGCTCGAACCGGCGGCGGCAATCGATGAGCAGGAAGAGCCGAATGACCGGCTCGCGGAATATCGACGCCGGCGGCCCTACCCGCCGGCCCGGCTCAGGTCCGCTCCAGCCGATACCCGTAGTTGTAGACCGTCGTGATCGCGAGCCCGTTCTTCGGCCGCAGCCCGAGGCTCGACCGCAATTTGCTGACATAGGTGGCCAGCGTCGCGTCGTACTTCCGGTCGACGCCGCCCCAGATGCGCTTGATCATCATGTCTTTCGACACGATCTGCCCCACGCTCTCGAACAGCATCAGCGCGAGATCGAACTCGCGCTGCGACAGTTCGACCGGCACGCCGTCGACGGTCGCCGCATGCGCGCTCACGTCGAGCGCGAACTTGCCGACCTCGACGATCTTCGCGCGCTGCGTCTGCGGATAGTATTTGCGCACCTGCGCATTCACGCGCGCAATCAGCTCGCGCTCCCGCAGCGGCTTGATCAGATAGTCGTCGGCGCCGCTGTTCAGGCCGAACACGATGTCGTTCTCGCCGTCGTGCTGCGTCATCATGATGATCGGCAGTGCGTCGGCGAACGATTCGCGCGCCCAGCGCATCACGTCGATCCCCGACTTGCCGGGCACGTCCCAGTCGAGCAGCAGCACGTCGACGCGCTGCGAGCGCACCAGCTCGACGAAGCTGTCGCCGTCGTGCCGCACTTCCGTGTCGTAGCCCGCCTTGTTGAGCCAGCCGGCCACGACGCCCGCCTGGGTCACGATGTCTTCGAGTATTGCGACGATCATGTTCGTTCCGATCTCAGTGTGCCGCACCGTCCGCAGGCGCCGCTGCGTCGGCCGGAGCGGGCGGCAAGTAAACAAAAGCCCATTCGCCATACGCATCGCTGTCGCCGAACGCGTCGTAGCGCGCGGGGAAACCCTGGCGCTTCAGCGGCTGCCCTGGCGCCTCGCTGAACACGCCCATGATGCCGCCGTCCGGCGCTTTCACGAGCCCCCACTGCGTCGATCCGGTCAGCGGATCGGCGTACAGGCGCCGCAGGTGACGCAGCGTCGGCAGGCCGCGGCGATCCTCGAGCAGCGCGTCGAGCGACGCCGGGTAGCGGCTGCCTCCCGACGCATTGTAGTAGCCAGCGATCGCCGCGCGATACTGGTCGCCGACGAACAGCAGTTGCGCCTCGCGCTCGCGTTGCTGCACCGTCGCCCAGACCCGCGCAGCCTGCGTCATGCCGAGCCCCAGCGCCGCGACGAGCATCAGCACGCCGAGATACGCGATGCCGCGCTGCCTGCGTCGCCTGCAGCCGCGCGGCCTGTTACCAGGACGCATAGTCGCTCCCGTCGAGCGCGCGCCCTTTCGCACCGCTCTTCACGTCCGCGATGCCGCCCGTCTCGCCGGCCTGCGGCTGCCACGAGCCGCGCTTGCCGGTGAGCGGGTCGAGCGGCAACTCGCGCAGGTAGCGCCGCTCGACCAGCGCATCGAGCGTGTCGGGATCGCGGCCGTGATCGGCCCGGTAGTCGTCGATCGACTGGCGCAGCGTGTTCAGATTGTGACGCAGCACCGTCTCCTTCGCGCGGTCGCTCTGCTTCAGGTAGCCGGGCGCGACGAACGCGGTCAGCGCCGCGATGATCGCCATCACGACGAGCAGTTCGATCAGCGTGAAGCCGGCGGCGCGGCGCGCGCGTCTACCACTGGTGGTACGGGACGCCATTGAGGCCCTCCTTGCGATTGGTCGAGCGGATGTCGAACACGTCGTCGCCCGACGAAAACGCATCGGGGTCGCTCGCGTAGCTGCGCGTCTCCCACGTGTCCTCGGGCGCCCTGCCGTCGCATTCGCACATCGGATCGGCGGGAATCCTGCGCAGGAAGTACAGCCGCGCGCCGTCCGGCGACTGCTTGTCCTCGACGCCGTCGACGAGTGCACGCAGGTCGGGCGGATAACCGCTCGCATCGACGCTGCGCTCGATCCGCCCGTCGACCGCCGCCTCCTTGTACGCGTCGAGTGCCGAGCGGATCACCACCAGCGCACGGCGCAGTTCGGCTTCGTCCGCGCGACGCTTGACCAGATCGGTCAATGGCAGTGCGACGGTCGCGAGCAACGCGAGCAGCGACAGCGCGACCATCAGCTCGATCAGCGTGAAGCCGCGCGCACGGACGCGCCGACGGACGCTCATGCGAAGCTCCGCGCGCGCGACGGCAGTACCGGCGCATCGGCATACAACGGCCGTGCCGCCTCGCGCCCGCCTGCGAAGCGATCGACGAACGCCTGCAATGTGCCGATCAGCGAGCGCACCGCGGCCGTGATGCGATTCTCGCCGCGTGCCGGCAGAGCTGCGGCCGGTGCACGTGCCGGCGTCGCCCCGGCCGCCGGCACCGGTGCTGCGGCACGCGCGATCGCGGCCGGTTGCTCAGGCTGCGGCGGTGCGCCGGCCTCACCCGCGCGATCCAGTTCGTTGCGCGCGGCAGCGATCGTCGAACGCAGGCCGACACCCTTCGGCGAAGACGCGACCGCCGGCGTCGCCTTCCCGCGCGGCGCTGCCGGCCCGGTGCCGGCCGGCACCGCCTGCGCGACCTTGATCGCCGCAACCGGCGGCCGCCCCGCATTCGCCACCGTACGCATCATCCCCGCGCCGCGCGCGCCGGGTTCGACAGCCGGGCGCTTCGCGTCGTGCTCGTCCGCCTCCGCGGACGCGTCCGGCTCCGCCTCGACGGCCTCGGCCGTATCGGACACCGTGGCCGCGCGGTCGACCGCGGACTTCGCCGGCTCGATCGGCGCGTCCAGATCCGGGCCGGCCGACGACGGCAGCCGCGCCGGCGTGGCCTGCGCGGATTCGAGCGTCAGCGCTTCGGTGGTCACGCGCGACTCGGTGCCCGACAGGAAGGTCGTCACCGCCGATGTCGGCAGGTCGAGATTGCGTTCGATGTGCGGCGTGATCAGCAGCACGATCTCCGTGCGCTCGTTGCTGCGGCCGTTCGACCCGAACAGCCGGCCGATCACCGGCAGGCCCGATGCACCCGGCAGCCCGGCAATGCTGTCGGTTTCATTGCGCTTGACGAGGCCCGCAAGGATCTGCGTTTCGCCGTTCTTCGCGGTCATCAGCGTCTCCGCATTGCGCGTGCCGAGCGCATAGGCGACGAGTCCGGTCTTCGTGGTTTCCTTCGACAGGATGCTGCTGACTTCCATGTTCACCTTGACGCTCACCTCCTCGTTCAGGCTGATGCGCGGCTCGACCTTCAGCATCAGGCCCACGTCCTGGTAGCTGACCGATTCCGTGACGACGCCGTTCGCGTTGGTGGTCGTGACGATCGGCACGCGCTCGCCGATCTTGATGTTGGCCTTCTCCATGTTGCGCACGCGGATCTTCGGATTCGCGAGCGTTCTGGTCTTGCCTTGTTTCTGCAGCAGGTCGATCGCGAGCGCGAGCCCGCCCGATTCACTCGATACGCCGACGCGGTCGCGATTCAGGCGCAACAGGTCGCCGAGCGTGAGCGCACCGCCTTCCGCGGCACCGAGCGCGCTGAATTGAATCTTGCCCGGATACTGGACGCCCAGATCGAGACTGTCGTTCATGTTGACCTCGAGCACCTGTACGTCGAGCGTCACTTCGGACTGCGGAATGTCGAGGCCCATCACGACGCGCTCCGCGACCTGGATCGTCTCCGGCGTGTCGCGCATGACGACCGCGTTCACGCGCTCGTCCACGTAGACGTCCTTCGGCTTGATCATCTGCCGCAGCGCGGCCATCACCGATTTCGCGTCCGCGTGCGACAGGAAGAACGTGCGGATCGCGAACTCCGTATAGTTGCGGGCTTTTTCGGGCTGCGACGGGTAGACGAGCAGCGTGTGCGGGTCGAGCACCTTCTTTTCGAGCTGGTTGGTGCGCAGCAGCAGGTTGATCGCGGCCTCGGCGGTCGTGCGCTCGGCGAACAGCGTCGCAGCCTGGCTGGTATCCACGTCGCGGTCGAACACGAAGTTCACGCCGGACACGCGCGAGATCACGTCGAAGATGTTGGCGAGCGGCTGCTGTTTGAAGTTGAGCGACACCGGCTTGCGCAGCGCGTCGGACAGTTGCGGGCGCGCCGCGCGGCCGGCCTGCGACTGGCGCAGCAGCGTATCGCGCAGGCGTTTCGCGTCCGCGTGGTTCGGCTGCTCGGCGAGGATGCGCCGAGCGATCTCGAGCGCTTCCTGCGGCTTCTCGCCGCCGATGCGCTGCGCACGCGCGAGGTCGACCGCCATCTGCCGGTGGCGCTTGACCTGCTCGAGCGCCTGGCTGGCCTTCAGGTTGCCCGGATCCTCGGCCAGCACGTTGCCGAGGTGATCGATCGCCGCCGCATGGTTGCCCTGTGCGACCTCGCGATCGGCCTCCTTCAGCTCCGCACGCACGTAGTCCTGCCGGCTGAATTCGACGGCGGTCGTCAGCGCGATGTCGTCCGGGGCGGCCTCCTTCTGCTGCTGCAGCGTGCCGAGTCGTTCGGCGGGCGTCACGGCGGCGTCGGGCGCGGCGTTGAACGGGGTGCTTGCGCATCCTGTCAGCGCAAGCGCCGAGATCAGGAGCAAAAGACTGACTTTTCGTTTCATGATGGGTTTCGGCACATGTTGAATTCGGGGGTCATCGCATCGGGACGGGCGGCGACAGCTCGACTTCGGTGCTGTCCCGGGCCACGATCACCGTGCCCTGTTCGCCCAGTTTCTTCAGCCGGTAGCCTTCGGCGATCTCGCCGCCCGGCAGCACGGCGTCGCGCACACCGCAGCGCGATTCGCACAGCAGGAACGTCCTGCCCGCGCCTTCCAGCACGACGATGCGCTGGTGGTTCTCGCGCCATTCGCCGGCAATCTCGAACGGCGGCGCAGCAGCCGGCGGCGGCGCCGCGTCGATCGGATCGTCGAGCGCCGGCGGTACGGGTTCGGGCGCCGCGACAGGCGGCGGCTCGTCACGCGCCGGCTCCGCGCCGAGCGACGCCCAGCTCTGCGCCGGAAAGACGTCGACGATCGGCGCCTGGCCGGCGCCCACCTGCGCGACACTGCCGCCCGCGACGCAGGCGGCGGCCAGCGCGAGCGCAGTCGCGAACGGAATCAGGGGCGCGCGCATCATGTGTCCGGCCCCAGCAGGCTGACCCGCAGGTCGGCGCTCACGTTGGCACTGTCGATCCGGTCGCGTTCGATCGACACGCCCTCGACACGCACCATCGGCTGGTCCGCGATCTCGCGCATCGCTTCGCGCAGCCCGACGTAGCTGCCGCTCATCGCGATGCTGATCGTGAGCCGGCGCAGCTTGCCCTTCACCTCGACTTCGCGGCGATAAGTCGCGTGCTTGCGGTCCATGCCGCGCTGCGCCAGGATCTGGAAAATCGAGTACGCCTGCTCGCTGCTGCGCAACTGCTGCACCTGCTGAAGCGTCAGGCCGCCATCGCCGGCTTTTTGCCCCGGCTTCGGCAGCGCAGCCAGCGCCGTCGTGCGCGCGTCGCGCTCGGCCTCGAGATGCTCGCGGTCCGGCTGCAGGTAGAACGCGTGCGCGCCGACCAGCGCCACGACCATCCCGCCCGCCAGCAGCCCCGGCACGCCGAGCTTGCGGGCCGCCGCGTAAGCGCCCCAGCGCAGCCGCGCGGCGAGCGCCGAGGTGTCGATTGCTTTCAGGTTCGTCATGGGTGTTCGATACTCAGGCTGAAATGAAAGATGTTCTTGCCGTCCTCCGCTTTCGTGCGGTGCTGCAAGAGGCCGATCTTGCGATCCGGGTGACGGTCGTTCAGGCGATCGACGAAGATGTAGATGTGCGACAGTTCCGCCGCGCCGCCTTCGATGCGTGCCTCGCGGCCGGCCTTGTCGACCGTCAGCGACTTCAGCGCGATCTGCGGCGTCCACGCGTGCTCGATCCAGTCGACCACCGACAGCCCCGAGCCGGTTGCACTCGTCTTTTGCTCGGCAAGCACGCGTTCGATGCGGCGCTGCTCCGGCGTCATGCTCTTCTGCCGGCGCTGCTCGCGTTCGATCGCACGCTTGCGCTGGTCGATGCGGCTTTCGATTGCGTCGACCTCGTCGCGCAACTGATCGACGCGCGCCCACTCGCTCGCGGCGAACGCGCCGGTCAGCAATGCGCCGCACAGTGCGACGGCCGCCCACCGCGTGATGCGCGCGCGCGGCGCCGCGAAATCCAGTTCGCTCGGACGTGTCATGCCGGTTCCCCCGGCTCGCGCACGAGCACGTCATCCATGCCGCCGTCGAGCAGCGTGACGCCGTCCGCGGCCGGCAGTGCGCCATCGAGCGCGCTCGCGAAGGCCGCGCCGGCAAGCGGCTGCCCGGCCATCAGCGCCGCGGCGGCAAACCAGTCATCGAGGCGCCGGCCGCCCGCGCGCGGCAGCGTGACCACGTCGGCCCACTCGCCCGCGTGGCGAAACACGCACGTGACGACGCGCGGCTGCAACAGCGCATAGCGGTAGTCGTCGCCGCCCAGGCGGCCCGCATGCAGGTCGAGCGAGGCCGACAGCGCATCGCGCAGGCTGACGAGCCGCCAGCCGGCCGCGCGGCTCACGTCCGCGAGCGAATCGAGCAACGTATCGCAGGCCGCCACCGCCAGGCGCGCGCAGCCGCGTCGCCCGGCTTCGATGCGGATCCGCAGCGCACCGCGCTGTGCGCGAGTTGCGAACAGCGCGCGCGCATAACCGTCCCACGCGGCGTCCGACACCAGCCCGTCCTGCCAGGGCAGCACGACGCCGTGCGTCCACGGATGTCCGGCGACGACATGCAGGCGGTTCTGCAGCGGCAAGCGCGCCTTGCGCAGCCCGCCGAGCACCTGCGCCAGCGCCTCGGCGGGCCGGCCCTCGTGTGTGACGGCGGCGTGCGGCTGGCCCGTGCGCCGCGCGCGCCAGCCGTGGCCCGTCCACACGCGCAGCGTGTCGGCGTCGAGCACCGCGACGACGTCATTCCACGGCGATCGCACGCTGCACCTCCTGGAACGTCGTCAGCCGCGCGCGAATCGCCGCGAGCCCCGCGTCGCGCATCGACTGATAGTCGGCGTGATCCGCGAGCGCCTGCGCACGCTTCTCGATCGAGCGCTCGAGCAACGCGGCCTTCATCGCCGCGTCGAGCGTCAGCACTTCCGCGAGCCCGATCCGGCCGTGATAGCCGGTGCCGCGGCACGTGTCGCAGCCCGGGCCGGGCGTGACGGCGCGCTTCAGTTCGTCGAGCGCCACGTCGCGCAGGTCGGCACCGTCCGTCGCCGCGCCGCCGCAATGCGCGCAGATGCGCCGCACCAGCCGCTGCGACACGACGCCGTTCAACGCTTCGAGAAACGTCGACGGCTCGACCCCCATGTAGATGAAGCGGTCGATCACGCTGAACCCGTCGTTCGCGTGCACGGTCGACAGCACGCGGTGGCCGGTGAGCGCCGATTGCACGGCGATCGACGCGGTTTCCTCGTCGCGAATCTCGCCGACCATTACCGTGTCCGGGTCGTGTCGCAGGATCGAGCGCAGCCCGCGCGCGAACGTGAGCCCCTTGCGGTCGTTGACAGGAATCTGCAGCACGCCCTTCAGTTCGTATTCGACCGGGTCCTCGATCGTGATGATCTTGTCGTCGCCGGTGTTGACCTCCGACAGTACCGCGTACAACGTCGTCGACTTGCCGCTGCCGGTCGGCCCCGTCACGAGCATCAGCCCGTACGGTCGATGCGCGAGCGCACGCACCCGTCGCGCCGTCTGCGCGTCGAAGCCGAGCACGTCGAGGCTCACGCTGTCGCCGCGCTGCGACTTGTCGAGCACGCGCATCACCGCGTTCTCGCCGTAGGTGCCGGGAATGATCGACACGCGGAAATCGATCTCGCGGCCCTGCATCACGACCTTGAACCGGCCATCCTGCGGCACGCGCTTTTCCGCGATGTCGAGCGTGGCCAGCACCTTGAGACGCGACAGCGTCTGCGCGGCCGCCTCGAGCCCCGGAATGTGACGGATCGACTGCAGCACACCGTCGATCCGGTAGCGGATCGACAGACCGTCCGACACCGCTTCGAGATGGATATCGCTGGCACGGCTCTGCAGCGCGTCGTAGAGCGTCGTGTTGACGAGCCGGATGATCGGGCTTTCGTCCTTCGCGATGCTCGCCAGCGAGATCGACTCGATCGCCTGCGCGAGCGAGTCACCCTGCGTATCGATCGTCACGTCGTCCATCGGCCGCTCGCTCGACTCGATGTCGCCGAGCAACCGCTCGACTTCGCCCGGCGCACTCATGGCCAGTTCGACCGGCCGCGCGCCGAAGCGCGCCAGCAGTTCGTCGCGCACGTGGCGCGCGAACGGATCGGCGACGACCATGCACGGCGCGCCGTCGAGCTCGACCGGCAGCACGCGCCAGGTCAGCGCGTCATGCAGCGGCAGCAGGTCGAAGCGCGTCGGCGCCGCGCGCAGCGCGTCCGCGTCGAGCGCACCGACGCCGAGGCAGGCCGCCACTTCCGCGAGCCGCGTCGCATCCGCGCCGAGCAGGCCGTCGACGTACTGCGCGAAACCGATGCCCGATGCTTCCCATTCCGACTGCCAGCGTTGAACGATGTGTTCCGTTTTCATAGAATTTTCTCCTGTTGGACAGCGGGATCGCGAACGCCTTGCCGGCCGGGTTCGCTATCCGACGCTGCCGGCCAATTCGAAGATCGGCATGTAGAGCAGCACGACCACCGCGCCGACCGTCGCGCCCACCGCGAGCATCAGAACCGGTTCGAACACCTTGCTGAGCATCTCGATCGCGCGATCGAGCGCGCCGTCGTGAAACTGCGCGATGTGCTCGCACATCCCGCCGAGGTCGCCGCTCTGTTCGCCGACCCGCAACAGCCGCTCGGCGACCGACGTGGTCAGTTCGTGCGCGGCCAGCACGGCCGCGACCGGCCGCCCTGCGCGCATGTCGGTCAGCGCCGCCGCGAGGCGCGCGCGAAAATGCTCGGGCAGCACCTTGCCGGACAGCTCGAGCGCGACGATCGCCGGCGTACCACCCGCGATCAGTAGTCCGACGGTCCGGTAAAACCGCGTGAGCGCAAACAGCGCACAGATGTCGCGCACTTTCGGCGCGCGCCACGTCAGGCGCTGCGCGGCACGCTTGACGGCTGCCGAGCGGATCGCCAGCACCGCGCCGGCGAACGACGCCGCAACCGCGAACCCGACCGCCATCCCGTTCTCCCGCAGCAGGGTCGCCCACCAGAGCATGGCCTGGGCCGTCGCCGGCAGCGTCGCGAGCGACTCGAACACCACCGCGAAGCGTGGAATGACGAAAAACGCCATGAACAGCAGAATCGCGACGCCGACGCCGATCACGACGGCCGGATAGATCAGCGCGCCGGTGACGCGCTTGCGAACCTGTTCGATCCGCACTTCGTACTGCTGGTAGCGCTTCAGGACGACCGGCAACTGGCCGCTGCCCTCCGACGATTCGATCGTCGCGACGAGCAGCGGCGGAAAAATGGCCGGCTGCTGCGCGAGCGCCTTCGACAACGGCTGCCCCTCGACCATCACCGCGAGAATCCGGTCGATCACGTGTTTCGCGTCCTTGCCCGAATCCGCCTTGTCACGCAACGCTTCGAGCGCCTCCATCAATACGAGGCCCGCGTCGAGCAACGTCGACAGTTCCTGCAGGAACAGCGTCAGCGCGAACTTCGATGCGCGCCGGCGGCGTCCGATGCGGGTATCGCGCCGTACCTCGAGCACGACCCCACCCTGCTCCGCGATGCGCGCGCGCGCTTCCGTCTCGCTCGCGGCCTCGACCGTCTGCTGCGTGACCTTGCCGCCGGCGAGCACGCTTACCCGAAATGCGTCCATCGCTACCTCCGCCATTCGTCGAGCATCGCGAGGCTTGCGTCGCGATCGCTCGTCAGCTCGTGATACTCACGCCACACCTTGGTCGCATACGCCTTGCGGGCGGGTTCGCGCTTCGGCGAGGATCCGGCGTTGTACGCGCCGACCGCGTTCCACGTGTAGCCGTGCCGCTCGATGAATCCGGCGAGAATCGATGCGCCGGTATCGATCGACGTGCACGGCTCGTCGATCAGCCGCTTGCGCGTCACGCCGACCTTCACGAGACGCGGCAGATGCGAGCTGTTGATCTGCATCAGCCCGATGTCGTAGGTGCCGTTGCTGTTCCAGTTCATCGCGCGCGGATTCAGCGCGGATTCCACCGTCGCGATCGCGGCGAGCAACAGCGGATCGATGCCGTGCCGTTCCCCCGCTTTCGTGAAGCAATCCTTGGCCGCGGCGCCGGATGCGCAGGTGGCGAACAGCGCCACCGCCGCGATCCAGCGACGCACGCCCTTACATGCCATAGACGAGGTCCGCATCGATGCCGCTCCCGCCAACACGACCGTCCCGCCCGAGTGACACGATCTCAGCCTCGCCATCGCGGCCCGGCACGTTCCATTGGTACGCACGGCCCCAGCCATCCTTCGGCACGGCCTTCGCGAGATACGGGCCGTTCCAGCCGTCGGCGCCTTGCGGCTGCGCGACCAGTGCGTCGAGCCCTTCGTCGGCCGTCGGATAACGGCCCGTGTCGAGCCGGTATTGCGTGGTTGCGTCGCCCAGCGTCTTCATCTGCGCTTCCGTCGACTTGACCTTGGCCTTGTCGACCTGCGAGAACAGCTTCGGACCGACATAGCCGGCCAGCAGCGCGATGATCAGCAGCACGACCAGCAGCTCCAGCAGCGTGAAGCCCTGCTGGCCGCGTCGCTTCGTCCGGCTCCCATTGTTCGGTTTCATGTCGTTTGCCCTCTGTAGAAATCCCGGCGCGACGTCGCGGCCGGGGGCCGTCGTGTTGTAGACGGCGGGTGAGCCAGGCGCTTTCGGGAATACGAGTTCGATTGATGGAAAGCGCCGATCGATGAAGTCATTTTCCCGGGGGCAGGAACATGGCTCCATCTTCATCAAGGAAATCTCAAAGACCAGTTCAATCCGCCTGTTCGCATCCGTGGCAAATGAAAGAGCCGCGCGCATCGCTGCGCGCGGCTCGCTTCATCTCCTTGTCAGGTCGTTACTTGCTGCAGGCGCCCAGGTCCTTCCACACCTTGCCGGTGTGGTCGGCGCCGGTCGATGCCGGATTGCCCGGAACCTCGTCCTGGGTCCACCAGCGCGCTTCGTACGTGCGGCCGTTGTGCTGCACCTTCGCGCCGCCCGTGTAGGCCGTGCCCTGCTTCCATTCGGCCTGGCACTGCGCGCCTTCGCCGCCGCCGGATTCGCCGGTCAGCTTGAACGTGGTGGTTTCCTGCTTCAGCGTGCCGCCTTCGATCTGCGACGTCGCCACGGCCGTGTGATTGCCCGCCTTCGCATTCGCGATATCGACGTTCACGTCGCCCTGCATGCGCATCGTCGCGGACTTCGAACCGACCAGCGAATTCGACGCGTCGTACACCTTGACGGTGACGTTCGTGTCCTTCGCGTGGTTGAACTTCAGGAAGAACTTCGCTGTCGCCTTGCCGTTCTGGATCTTGAACTCGCCGTTGTTCGAAATGCTGAAGCCTTCGTCGATGCCGCCTTCCGGCTGGTGATCGATGGTCGTCTCGGTGCGCACGATGCCGCTGGTGTTCTTCGAGAACACGTCGTTCTTGCCGAGTGCCGGCTCGACACGGCCGTCGCGCTCGACGCCGGCGATCAGGTTCGCCGCCTGCGTGCGGTTGATTTCCTTCGCGAGCAGCATCGGCCACATGTTGCGCTCGCCCTGCTGCGCGGAGCCGATCGTCACCGTGGTCTTCATCGACGGCACTTCGCCGCCCGACTTGAACACGCGATTCGAAACCTTGTCGCCGACCTTCAGGTCCATCGTCGGCGCGATGCTGCCGACGTTCGACCAGTTCGGCTTGCCCGGATCGGTGCCGCCGTCGTCACCGGTAATGTTGAGGTCGGCCACGTTGTAGAACATGCCGGCCGTGTCGCCGACGTGCCACGTCGTCAGCATCACGTGATGGCCCTTCTTGTCCGACGGAATCGTGCAGTTGTGCGGGCCGATCTCGTCGGCTTTCTTCATCCCGCCGTCGACCGTGCAGAACGGCGTCAGGTCGAACTGCTCGCGCGTGAGCTTCGCGTTCGGGTTCCAGCCCTGTTTCGTCAGGTAGTACTTGAATTCCTTCGTCACGTGCGGCGCGGTGAAGGTCCACTTGAACTGCTGCGCGCCCGGCTTGATGTCGTTGATCTTCCAGCGATCGACGGCCTGCTCGTTGAGCTCGCTGAACTGCGTCACGCCGCCGCTTGCGATCTCGCCATCCGGCGCGCCGGCTGCCGGGAAGCCCTGCTTGCCCTCGACGCTTTGCGGTTCATAGGTCACCGAACCGCAGTTGAAGTTTTCGATCTTGCCCGACTTCGAGCTGCACAACAGGTTGCGCGACGGCGGCTCCGACAGGTAGCCGTGCGCAAATGCGGCTTGCGCGAAAAACATCGATGCGCAGGCAACGAGCGGCGACAGGGTGAAAAGCGTCTTTTTCGCTGTTCGAGTTCTCATCTGATTCCGTTGGTTGAAAGTTGAGTGGAAGTTGCTTCGATCGACGAATCGCGAACGATCGCCGGACAGTGCGTGACGCGTGCTTGACTGACGAAACGCGGAGTGCAGTATCGTCAGGCACGGTGCATCGGCGAATCTTCCTGAACGATCTCTCAACGATGCGTCGCGCGCCGCGCCGACCACCCGCTTTCCCGTGCGCGGCTCGCATTGAGATTGCATTCAGATTCGTTGCTGCCATCCGGTCCATGAAAAAGAATGGCCTCGCTTTTCCGGCACTCTTCTTCAACACAAGGATGGATGGCTATCAAATTGAAATCGAATAAACGGACTCCCGGCATCTTGGTTCGACGCCGCTCGCTGCATCGCGCGCACTTCGCCTATGCAGCGCTCGCGGCGGCCAGCGCATTGAGCTTCGCGAGCGCCGCGTTCGCGGCGCCCGGCACACCGAGCCTGAAGCAGTACGAAATCACGTCGCAACCGCACGGCTTCGTCGAGATCGACATGCAGAAGGCCGGTGTCGCGCCATACAAGGACATCGTCAAGCTGAACAAGAAGGTCGACGTGCCGCTGCCGTTCGACATCTGGAGCAACGGCACCGCCGTAAAGGCAGTCGCGGTGGTGGACGGCGTCGTCGATCCCGCTTCCGAAGTCCGAATGACCCCCGGCGGCACGCAAAGCGGCCAGGTGGTCGCGAACGTGAAGACACCCGGTGTGAAGAAGATGCAGGTACGCGTCATCGACGCCAACGGTGCGGCGACCGACAGCGCGCCGCTCGACGTGGTGGTGTTCGATACGATTCCCGAACTCGCGGACGACCTGCCGAACAACGCGAGCAAGAACCACAAGCCGTATGCGAACACGTCCGGCTCGGTGGTCGGCACCTACTTCGCGACCTGGTCGATCTACGACCGCAAGTTCAACGTCGACAACGTGCCGGTCGAGAACCTCACGCACATGCTGTACGGCTTCATTCCGATCTGCGGCGGCGCGGACGTGAACGCATCGCTCGCGAAGGACCTGCCGGGTTCGTTCAACACGCTGCTGCAGAGTTGCAAGGGCCTGCCCGACTACAGCGTCGCGATCCACGACACCTATGGCGAGATGGCCAAGGCATTGCCGGGCCAGACGGCGAACTCGAAGCTCAAGGGCGTGCTCGGCCAGATGATGGCCGCGAAGAAGCGCAATCCCGACCTGAAGATCCTGCCGTCGATCGGCGGCTGGACGCTGTCCGACCCGTTCTTCCAGATGCACGATCCGGCCAAGCGCAAGGTGTTCGTCGATTCGACCGAGCAGCTGCTGCGCACGTGGAAGTTCTTCGACGGTGTCGACATCGACTGGGAATTCCCCGGCGGCAAGGGCGTGAACCCGTCCCTCGGCGATCCGGTGAAGGACGGCCCGCTGTACGTGACGCTGATGAAGGAACTGCGGCAGATGCTCGACAAGCTGTCGCGGGAAACCGGCCGGACCTACGAGCTGACGTCGGCGATCGGCGCGGGCAAGGACAAGATCGACGTGGTGAACTACAAGGAAGCCACGAAGTACATGGACTACATCTTCGACATGACGTACGACTACTACGGTGCGTTCAGTCTGACGGAGCTGGGTCATCAGACCGCGCTGCACGCGCCGGACTGGAAGCCGGACACCGCGTATACGACGGACAACTCGATCCGGGCGCTGCTCGCGCAGGGCGTCGATCCGAAGAAGCTCGTCGTCGGCGCGGCGGCCTATGCGCGCGGCTGGAACGGCGTGCACGGTTATGCCGACGGCAATCCGTTCACCGGCACCGCGACGGGGCCGCACAAGGGCCAGTGGGAACCGGGCATCCTCGACTACAAGAAGCTCAAGGCCGAGATGATCGGGCCGAACAACGCCGGCATCAACGGCTACGAGTACCACTACGACCAGACGGCCGAAGCGCCCTACGTATTCAACAAGAGCACCGGCGAACTCCTCACCTTCGACGACGAACGTTCGGTCCTCGCGAAGGGCGACTATGTGCGCGCGCATCAGCTGGGCGGCCTGTTCTCGTGGGAAATCGATGCGGACGACGGCGACATCCTGAACGCGATGCACAAGGGCCTCGGCCACGGCGACGAAGGCGGCGGCGGTGCCGAAAACCATCCGCCGGTCGCGAACGCCGGTGCCGACATGACGGTCACCGGGCCGCAGACGGTCACGCTCGACGCGTCGAAGTCGCGCGATCCGGACGGCGACAAACTGAGCTTCAAGTGGGAACAGGTCGGCGGCGATCCGCTGAAGCTTGCCGATACGACGAGCGCGAAGGCACGCGTCGATGTTCCGTCCGTCAAGCAGGACACGAAGTACACGTTCCGCGTGACGGTCACCGATCCGGCGGGCCTGAAGGATACGGCGCAAGTCGTCGTGACCGCGCAGGCCGATGCCACGGTCGAACCGCCGCCCGAGGAGAATCGACCGCCGGTCGCGCAGCTCGGCGGCCCCGCAACGGCGGAAGCCGGTCAGGCCGTGACGCTGTCGGCCGAGAAGTCGACGGACCCGGACGGCGACACGCTGACCTACAAGTGGGGCGTGCCGAGCGGCATCGATGCGAAGCCGGCCGGTGCGACGCTGAGCTTCACCGCGCCCGAACTCGCCAAGGACCAGTCGTTCGTTTTCTCGGTCACGGTGAGCGACGGCAAGCTGTCGAGTACCGCCCGGCACACCGTCCTCGTGAAGGCGAAGGATACGGGCGGCGGTGAAGGCGGCGGTGGCGGCCAGTACCCGGCGTACAAGGCCGGAACGCAATACAACGCCGGCGACGTCGTGTCGAACCTCGGCAAGCTGTACCAGTGCAAGCCGTTCCCGTACAGCGGCTGGTGCTCCGGCGCGCCGAGCGCGTACGAACCGGGCAAGGGCTTCGCGTGGAACGATGCGTGGACGCTCTACGGTGATGACGAAGGCGGCAACGGCGGCGGCGAAGGTGGCAACGGCGGTGGCGGTGAAGGCGGTGGCGAAGGCGTCGGCGATCACCCGCAGTACAAGGAAGGGACGAAGTACAACGACGGCGACATCGTCTCCAACCACGGCAAGCTGTACCGCTGCAAGCCGTTCCCGTACACCAACTGGTGCTCGATGGCGGCGTGGGCATACGAGCCGGGCAAGGGCTCCGCGTGGGATCAGGCCTGGGAGGAATACAAGCAGTAAGCAACGGCATAGGCCAGGTCCGGCCGACGGCGCCATCGTGGCGCCGCGGCCGACCTGAAACCCGCGCCTCGTGGCGCCCAACGGCTGATGCCGGTCTCGCCCTCGCCTCGTGCGAGGGCGTTTTCGTTTCCGGTGCCGACCCGGGATGGAAGCGCGAATTCCGCGCGTCATCGGATTCCACGTGCCGCAGCCGACCTCGGACCGGCGTCAGCGCGATCGCTCGCGGCAACGACAGCGAAACGGCGCAACCGCTTTGCGCCGCACGCCTTGCGACGAACGATCCGGCTTCGGCGTCCATCGGGACGTGGCATGCGTGACACACGAATGCAAAAAGGCCGGCCCGGTGCGACACCGGATCCGGCCTTTCATCCGCCTCGCCTCAACATCGGTCGACGATCGCGCATCGCGATGCCGCTACGCCGTTCAGGCGGCTGCCTGTCACGCGTCGTCGAGCATTTCCGCCACGGTTCTCGGCAGACGCACGGTGAAACGGCTGCCCTGCCCCAGCGTCGACTCGACGTCGACCGATCCGCCGTGGCGCTCGATCACCGCCTTGACGAACGGCAACCCGAGACCGACTCCGCGGCTCGCGTCGCGATACGTGCCGTCGACCTGGAAAAACGGTTCGAACAACCGGGGCAGCGCGCCGGCCGGGATGCCGATCCCCTGGTCCTGCACCGCCACCGAAACCTGCCGGTCGTCGGCGTCGATCCATACGTCGACGACCGTATCCTCGGCCGAGTACTTGATCGCGTTGTCGAGCAGATTGGTCAACGCACGCAACAGCATGTCGCGGTTGCCGAGCACGAACACGTCGGCACCGTCGTAATGCGGACCCTCGACGCGGATGCGCTTCGCGTTCGCACTGTGCCAGAGCTGGTCGACCGCTTCCGTCGCCAGATCGTTCGCCGACACCGGCACGTATGCGTCCGTATCGAGGTGCTCGGCGCGCGACAACTGCGTAAAATCCTGCGCGACGCGCAAGCTGTAGTCGACAAGCTTGTGCAGGTCGGCGAGGAAATCCTCGTCGGTCGCGCCGTCGGCCTGGTTTCGCTCTTCGAGCAGCGACAGTACCGTCGAGAGCGGGTTGCGCAGGTCGTGCGCCATGTGTCTCAGCGTCAGCCGGTCACTTTCGACCGCGGCCTTGATGTTGTGGATATCGACGAGGCAGATCATGCTCGCCGTCGAACTGTGCTGGTCGCCATCGCCGAACGGCGTCACCATCATCATCTGCGTGCGCCCGTTCAGTGCCAGCTCGGCCGAGTGAATCTTGCCGGTCGCCTTCGCGGCGAGCACTTCGTTATGGGCGATCGCCAGCACGCGCTGCGCGGCCGCGTCGCCGTCCGCGTCGAACGTCTCCAGCATCGCGCGGCCGCGCGCATTGCACATCAGCAGCCGGCCGTGCCGTTCGACGAAGACCGGATACGGCAGCGTCTCGATCATGTCGACATAGGCCGTCTGCCACTCGCGAATGCGCTGCATCGCGATCTCGACCTCGTCCTTGGTCGGCGTCGCGACATCGGCGCCTGCCGCATGCGGCGAGCCGACGAACGCGTGCTTGCCGGCCAGCCCGCGCAGCATCCCGTATTCGTTCAGCAGGAACGCGCGCAGACTGCCGGCGCGCCGCCAGCCGCTCACCGCGAAGATCAATACGCACACGGCGAACAACGGGCCGAGCGGCGTCCAGCACGACCAGTGCAAAAGCAGCGCCAGTTCGGCGGCAACGAACGTGGCCAGCCACCCGATCGCGAATGCATACATGCGCCAGCCCGGCACCAGCATGCAGATCAGCAGCATGCCCGTCGCGACCGCGATGCTGACGGCGACCCGGATCGCCATCGGCTCGCGCCACAGGATGTGGCCGTCGACCAGCGCCTGCGTCACCAGCGCATCGACCTCGACGCGTCGCAACCGCCCGTCTTCCGACGTCGACAGGTCGTACGCGCCAGACAGATCCGACATCGCGTCGCCGATGAAGACGATCCGGCCGCGCCATGCCGACTCGGGGATGCGCCCTTTCAGCACGTCGACATACGAATAGCGATCGAGATCGAAACGGGCCGGCAGGAACAGCGCGAGCGAACGCGCTTCGACGCGCCCGAGCTTCGCCACGTGATCCTGCACGAGCTCGCGCACGTCGCCGGCAGGCAGCGACGCACCGGCCAGGCGGATCGCCTGCAGTGCGACATGCGGCAGCTCGTCGGCCGCATCGTCCATCCGGACGTACGGCACGATGCCCTGCACCAGATGGTCGCTGCCGAGCACGACGTTGCGCTGGCCGACGGCCGCCGCCGCGCGGCGCAGCTGCGCCGCGGGCAACAACACGGTGTCGGCACGCGTGCGATCGCGTGCAAGGTGGGCGGGCAGGACAACGCGCCCTTGCCGCGCAATTGCGGCCGCGAGCGCATCGTCGCCGCGCGCGGGACCGAACATCGTCATGTCGAGCACGACGCTCGATGCACTGCCAAGACGATCGAGCACCTGCGCATGTGACGCCCGCGCATAACTGTCGCCGCCGCCCAGTTCGTCGATCGTCTTCCTGTCGATCGCGATGACGACGACGTCGTCGCGTTTGCCGTGATCGACGCCGGTCGCGACCAGATTCCAGTACAGGCGGTCGAGCGGCGACAGCAGCGTTTCGGCAGTCGGCGTACAACTGAGCGCCGCCAGCAGCGCAACGCCGGCCGTGAGCGGCCATGCGGATGTCGCGATTTTCCAGACTCGAATGAGCCAGTCAGGCATGGAGTGGCATTCCTCGTTATTGTTTTATTCGCCCGAGTTCACCGCGTTCGCGTGCTTCCTGAATGCTTGCGGCGGTCGGCCGCTTGCTTCGTCGCACGCGTGATCCCGCCACGCTGCAGTCGTTCAGTCAGGCTCGGGCCCGTTGCAACCGCAATTGCGCCGCATGCGGGCGCAGGTTGCCAAGCCGGCATGTTGCCCGAACGGCCTTGATTTTTATTTGGTAACCGATTCATTTCCCCCTTGTCCCATAAGAATTCGAGGTTTTCCGTACTTGTCCTATACGCCCTTCCCGGCAACGGGGCGCGACACCGGGATTTCGCGGCAAGCGGGCGAGTGCTGTCGCGGTGCGCGCGACCGGAGAACGAGGGACAAGTTTTTTCATCGCTTTCGATGAAATTATGTTGACAGTCCCTTTGAACACGCTAGAATAGCGGTCTTCGCATCGCAGTAAGCGAAACGTGCCCAGGTGGCGGAATTGGTAGACGCACTAGGTTCAGGTCCTAGCGGTGGCAACATCGTGGAGGTTCGAGTCCTCTCCTGGGCACCACTTATTTAAAAAGGTCGGCTTCTAGCCGGCCTTTTTCTTTTTCAGGCCCGGGAAGCAAAGCGCCTGCGCGCTTTGCTCGCGGTCCCACTCATCCACCAGCCGGACGACCAGCGACACACGGCCGCCCGGCCATCGCCCTCAGGCGCCGTTCCAGCGTTTCGCGGCAATCGCGACACGCTCGCCCAGCACTTCGGCCGTCTTTCGGTCGCTCTCGAGAATCGCGTCACCACCCTCGTCCGCATTTGCCTGCGCCATCGCACCGAGGAACGACCCGAGCCGATTCAGGTCGTTGACCGAACCCTTGCTGTTGTTGTTGCCGGGCATCAGACCGAGGCTGACCCACAGCATCTGATGCTGGGCAGCAAAGACAGCCAGCTGCTGCAGTGTCGCCAGCTTGTCGCCGCTTTGCGAAGCCGACACCGTAAAGCCGGCCGCCAGCTTGTCCCGCCACTTGCCCCAATGCTTCGACGATGCGTCCATGAAGCCCTTGAACTGCGCGGACGCGCTGCCCATGTAGGTCGGCGAACCAAAGACGATCGCCTTCGCATCGCGCTCCAGGTACTCCCAGTGTTCGTCGATCGCGTCGACCGGGATCAGCTTGACCGACACGCCATCGACCTTCTCGATACCACGAGCGACTGCGTCCGCAATGACGGCCGCATGGCCGTAGCCGCTATGAAAAACCACTGCGATTTCAGACATGAGGATCTCCTTGATGCGGACCATTCCGCATAAAAGTAACCGCGATAGTAACAGAAATGATCGCGATGCAAACGACTGCGCTTGCGTGTGTGTCGCGCTCCGTTGCGATCGACGACAATCCTCCCCCGCACCGGGATCGACCCGGCAGCGATATCCGGACACGGCGCATCCGGCACGCACTTCCTTTTCGCCCCGCTTCAAAGACCGCACAAAATTTGTTGACAAGCCACTTGGCCACGCTATAATTGCGGTCTTTCGCGATGCAGCAAAGCGAAACGTGCCCAGGTGGCGGAATTGGTAGACGCACTAGGTTCAGGTCCTAGCGGTGGCAACATCGTGGAGGTTCGAGTCCTCTCCTGGGCACCACTTATTTAAAAAGGTCGGCTTTTGCCGGCCTTTTTCTTTTTCTGGCCCAGGAAGCAAAGCGCCTGCGCGCTTTGCGTGAGGACTCGAAAGGCTGCGCTTGCAAGCGCAGCCGGGGTCGCGCATGGGTGACCGAGTCCTCTCCTGGGCACCATCTGTTTTCTAAAAAGGTCGGCTTCTAGCCGGCCTTTTTTCATTTCCGGCCCCGTATCATCCACACCGCGCCGTTGACCTATACGGCGTGACAAACCCTTTCCCTAGCCGTCTTCAGGACGGAAAAACCGTCGTCGCCCCCGCGACGTGCGCGCCCCGACCACCCGAATTCCAAAGTTTTCGCTCCCCCTGTTCCGCGACCCATCCCCGTTTCCCCAAGACCCACCCCCCCCTCATCCACGACAAAACCGGGATTTCCCTAGGCTGACATGCCGGCGCTCACGCGGTTAAATAAATCAACGTGATTTATTTAATGCGTCGCCGAGCGGCGCAACATGGAAGGAGACGCCATGAGAAGCCCGCACTTCGGCCAGGGAAGCAATTCGGCCAACGTGCGCCGTTACAACGAGCGCCTGTTGCTGAAGACGCTGCGCCGCGCGGGCAGCGCGTCGAAGGCCGATCTCGCCCGCCTCGCGAGCATGACGGGCACGGCGGTCGGCAGCATCATCGCGTCGCTCGCCGACGCTAAGCTGATCGAATCCGCGGGCCGCACCGAAGGCCAGCGCGGCCAGCCGGCGTCGCTGATCCGCCTCGACCCGCGCGGCGCGTTCGGCATCGGCGTCCATCTCGACCGGATGCGCATCGAGACGGCGCTCGTCAACTTCGCGGGCGACGTGCTCGGCCGCCGCTCGCACGACACGCTGCTGCCTCCGCCCGCCGACGTGCTCGAAATCGTGCGTCACGACATCGACGCGATGCAGGCCCTGCTCCCCGACCACGAGCGCGCCCGCCTGACCGGCATCGGCGTTGCGCAGCCTTACAACCTCGGCGCATGGATGCGCGAACTCGGGCTCGCGCCCGACACGTTCCGCGCGTGGGAAGACGTCGATTTCGCCAGCGACCTCGGCCGCATGCAGTCGCTGCCGGTGTTCGGCGAAAACGACGGCAATGCGGCTGCGATCGCCGAGCTGTTCTACGGATACGGCCGACAGTGCGACGACTTCGTCTACCTGTTCATCGGGCCGGCGATCGGCGGCGGCATCGCGATCGACGGCGACTGCCTGCGCGGCGTGACCGGCAATGCGGGCGACATCGCCGTGATTCCGGTGCCACCGAGCCGGCTGGCATCCGCGCCGCCGCCGCGCGGCCCGTGGGACATCCTGCTCGCACGCGCGTCGCTGCATGCGCTCGTGCGCCATCTGCGCCATCACGGCGAGACGGTCGAGAACCGCGCGGATCTCGAAGCATGCATCGCCCGCGGGCTGCCGGCCGTCGACGAATGGATCGACGACTGCGTCGACGCGCTGGCGCCGGCGTTGCGCGCGGTGCTGTGCGTGGTCGATGCGCCGGTGGTCGTGCTCGACGCCGATACCGACGCAGGCCTCCTCGACGCGGTAACGACCCGCCTGCGCGCGGCGCTCGTGGCCACCGCGCCCGAAGCCCGCGGCACGCCGGTGCTCGTGCGCGGCACATTCGGCGCCGACGCCGGCGCGATCGGCGCCGCGACGCTGCCGATGTTCTTCAATTTCTCCCCGCGGGCCGGCATCCTCAAGGGCGCCCGCACCGACTCGCAGGAGGTCAACCATGTCGCGATCTGAGTCGCCCCGCCCGCTGCTCGAAATGCGCCGGATCAGCAAGACGTTCCCGGCCGTGCGCGCGCTCGACAACGTCAGCCTGACCGTCTATCCCGGCGAGATCCATTCGCTGATGGGCGAGAACGGCGCGGGCAAATCGACGCTGATGAAGATCCTGTCGGGTGCGTACCGCGCCGACGCCGGCGGCGAAATCCTGATCGACGGCGCACGCATCGACATCGACAGCCCGCTCGCCGCGCGCGATGCGGGCGTCGCGGTGATCTACCAGGAGCTGTGTCTGTCGCCGAACCTGAGCGTCGCGGAAAACATCTACATCGGCCGCGAACTGCGCCGTGGCAACCGGCGCTGGGGCACGATCGACCGCGCGGCGATGGCGCGCGGCTGCCAGGACGTGCTCGCGCGCCTCGGCGCCTCGTTCGGACCGGACACACTCGTCGACACGCTGTCGATCGCCGAACAGCAGCTCGTCGAAATCGCGCGCGCCGTGCACACCCGCGCACGCATCCTCGTGATGGACGAGCCGACGACGCCGCTGTCGTCGCGCGAAACCGAGCACCTGTTCCGCCTGATCCGTCAGCTGCGCGAGGAAGGTCTCGCGATCATCTACATCAGCCACCGGATGGCGGAGATCTACGAACTGTCCGACCGCGTGTCGGTGCTGCGCGACGGCGCGTACGTCGGCACGCTCGAACGCGAATCGCTGTCGGCCGAGCGTCTCGTCGCGATGATGGTCGGCCGCGACATCTCCGGCTTCTACAAGAAGGAACACGCGCCGTACGATCCCGGCCACCTGCTGCTGTCGGTACGCGACATCGCCGACGGCGCGCGCGTGCGCGGCTGCAGCCTCGACCTGCATGCCGGCGAGGTGCTCGGCATCGCGGGGCTCGTCGGTGCGGGCCGCACCGAACTCGCACGGCTGATCTTCGGCGCCGAACCGCGCGTGCGCGGCGACGTGAAGCTGGACGGCCGCACGTTCGGCGCGCATTCGCCGCGCGACGCGATCGATGCGGGCCTCGTCTACCTGACCGAGGACCGCAAGCGCCAGGGCCTGTTCCTCGACATGAGCGTGCGCGACAACATCAACATCTCGGTCTGCAACCGCGATGCCCGGCTCGGCGCGCTCGACCTCGCACGAGGCGCCGAACGCGCACGCGACGCGATCACGTCGCTGTCGATCCGCGTCCCCAACGCGAACGTCAACGTCGGCGCGCTGTCGGGCGGCAACCAGCAGAAAGTGCTGCTGTCGCGCCTGCTCGAGACGAAACCGCGCGTGCTGATCCTCGACGAACCGACGCGCGGCGTCGACATCGGCGCGAAATCCGAGATCTACCGGATCATCAACGAACTGGCCCGGGCCGGCGTGGGCGTGATCGTGATCTCGAGCGAGCTGCCGGAGATCATCGGCGTCGCGGACCGCGTGCTCGTGATGCGCGAAGGCGAGATCGCGGGCGAACTCGGCGGCCACACGCCTACGCCCATCACGCAGGAAGCGATCATCGCGCTCGCGACCGGCTCGCAGGCCGAACTCGCCGACGCGCACTGAGTCGCGCTTTTCATTTTTCTCTTACATTCAGGTTACCGAAATGATCAACCCGACCAAGCAGCGGAACCTCGCTTCCGCGACGGCCCATCCGGTGGGCGATCGTACTCCCCCGTTGCGCGTCGCCGATCATCGCGCACGCATGCAGTCGCTGATCCGCACCGCCGGCATGCTGCCGGTACTGCTGGTGCTGTGCATCGGCTTCGGCTTCCTGACCGACGGCTTTTTCACGCTGCAGAACCTGTCGATCGTCACGCAGCAGGCATCGATCAACATCGTGCTCGCCGCCGGCATGACCTTCGTGATCCTGACGGGCGGCATCGACCTGTCGGTCGGCTCGGTGCTCGCCGCCGCGGCCGTCGCCGCGCTGCTCGCGTCGACCATCCCCGGCTGGGGCTGGCTCGGCGTACCGTTCGCACTCGTCGTCGGCCTTGTGTTCGGCGCGATCAACGGCGGCCTGATCTCGTTCCTGCGCCTGCCGCCGTTCATCGTCACGCTCGGTGCAATGACGGCCGTGCGCGGCGTTGCGCGGCTGATCGGCAACGACACGACCGTGTTCAATCCGCAATTGCCGTTCGCGTTCATCGGCAACGGCTCGATCCTCGGGGTGCCCTGGCTCGTCGTGATCGCGTGCGCGGTGATCGCGATCTCGTGGTTCATCCTGCGCCGCACGGTGCTCGGGATGCGGATCTATTCGGTCGGCGGCAATCCGGAAGCCGCCCGCCTGTCCGGCATCAACGTGCGGGCGATCCAGCTGTTCGTGTATGCGGCGTCCGGCCTGCTCGCGGGCCTCGGCGCGGTGATGTCGGCCGCACGGCTCTATGCGGCCAACGGCCTGCAGCTCGGCCAGTCGTACGAACTCGATGCGATCGCCGCAGTGATCCTCGGCGGCACGAGTTTCGTCGGTGGCGTCGGCTCGATCGTCGGCACGCTGATCGGCGCGCTGATCATCGCGGTACTGACGAACGGCCTCGTGCTGCTCGGCGTGTCCGACATCTGGCAGTACATCATCAAGGGGCTCGTGATCATCGGCGCCGTCGCGCTCGACCGCTATCGCCAGCGCGATTCGGCGCGCACCTGAGCCCTTCCCGTCCATTCAACCTCGCGGCGCAGGCAGGTCCTCCTGCGCCCGTCAGCCAACCGACCTCACGGAGACACAACGACATGTTCACGCACAAAGCCGCCCTGACCGCCATCGCCTGCGCGCTCGCCTTCGGCGCTTCCGCCGCCCACGCGGCCGACAAGCCGCTCAAATCGATCGGCGTCACGGTCGGATCGCTCGGCAATCCGTACTTCGTCACGATCGTCAAGGGCGCCGAGGCGCGCGCGAAGCAGCTCAACCCGAACGCGAAGGTCACGGCCGTGTCGGCCGACTATGACCTGAACAAGCAGTTCACGCAGATCGACAACTTCATCTCCGCGCACGTCGACATGATCCTGCTCAACGCGACCGACCCGAAGGCGATCGAACCGGCGGTGAAGAAGGCGCAGGCGGCCGGCATCACGGTCGTCGCGGTCGACGTCGCGGCGGCCGGCGCGAACGCGACCGTGCAGACCAACAACGTGAAGGCCGGCGAGCTGGCGTGCGACTACATCGCGAAGAAACTCAACGGCAAGGGCAACGTGATCATCGAGAACGGCCCGCAGGTGTCGGCCGTGATCGACCGCGTCAACGGCTGCAAGACCGTGCTCGCGAAAAACGCGGGTATCAAGGTGCTGTCGAGCGACCAGGACGGCAAGGGCTCGCGCGAAGGCGGGATGAACGCGATGCAGGGCTACCTGACGCGCTTTCCGAAGCTCGATGCGGTCTTCACGATCAACGACCCGCAGGCGATCGGCAGCGATCTCGCCGCGAAACAGCTCAATCGCCCGGGCATTGTGATCACGTCGGTCGACGGCGCGCCCGATATCGAGGTGGCGCTCAAGTCCAATACGCTCGTGCAGGCATCGTCGAGCCAGGACCCGTGGTCGATGGCGCAGCAGGCCGTCAACGTCGGCTACGGCATCATGAACGGCCAGAAGCCGGCCAATCCGATGATCCTGATCGAGCCGACGCTCATCACGCGCGACAACGTGAAGACCTACAAGGGCTGGAGCACCCCGCGCTGATCGCGCCGCCCATCCGCGAAACCGGGCAGTGCCGGGCCGTGTCGCCGCGCGCGACGGCCGGCGCCGCCCGCCCGCTCACTTCAACCGCCGCACGGCCGCGCGCAATCGTGCGGCACAAGGTTTTCACATGACGACGACGTTTCCCCGCCTGATCGTATTCGGCGAAGCGCTGACCGATTTCATCCGCGACGACGCGCAGCACTGGCACAGCATCGCCGGCGGCTCATGCTGGAACGTCGCCCGCGTCGGCGCGCGACTCGGCGTGCCGACGGCCTTCGCCGGCACGGTCAGCCGCGACATCTTCGGCGACGAACTGATGCGCAAGAGCGCCGACGCCGGGCTCGACCTGCGCTTCATCCGGCAGGTCGACCGCGCGCCGCTGCTCGCGATGGTCGTGTCGAAGCAGCCGCCCCATTATTTCTTCATCGGCGAGAACAGCGCGGATCTCGCGTTCGATCCGGCCGACCTGCCCGCCGGCGCGCTCGACGCGGCCGAGATCGTGCACGTCGGCTCGCTCGGCGTCGTGCGTGAGCCGCTCGCGTCACGCCTGATCGAGGTCGCGCAGGCCGCGCGCGCGGCCGGCAAGCGGATCTCGTTCGACCCGAACTTCCGTGCACCGATGGCCGCGCCGTCGTATCGCGACACGCTGCACCGGCTGGCCGCGCTTGCCGACTGGATCAAGGTATCCGACGAGGATCTGCGTGGACTGTTTCCCGAACTCGACGAAGCGGCCGCGCTTGCACAACTGCGCGAGTGGGCGCCCGATGCGACGATGCTCGTCACGCGCGGCGCAGCCGGCATGCAGCTCCTGCATCGCGACACCGAACTGTTCCAGCCTGCGTTCCCGACCGAGGTGGCCGACACGGTCGGCTGCGGCGATGCGAGCATAGGCGGCTGGCTCGCAAGCCAGCTTGCACGGCCCGGGGTATCGGCGGCCGAGCATCTGCGCTACGCGGCCGCATGCGCTGCGGTCGCCTGTGAGCATGCAGGTGCCTATGCACCGACGGCTGCCGAAGTGGCCGACATGACCAACCGCTCTGCCGCAGCAGCGCTGTCGCGATAGGCGGCGCCCACGCGCCGCGTCGTCACGCGTCCGTCGTTCCGTCGCTGCCGCCCGGCTGCTTGCCGGCCTGCAGCAGTTGCAGGCTTTCGTCGACGCTCAGCTCGGACATCGCATCGTCGTGCAGCGTATCGTCCGCCGCACGGCGCAGCGCATGCAGCGCGTGCACCTTGAGCCGCACGAGCGCGAGCCGCAGCCCGCGCGCCGTGCATTCGGCCGCGAACGTGCGCAACGATTCGATCGTCGTGCCGTCGACATCCGGCGTTTCCTCGAGGCTCAGCAACACGGTATGCGTGTCCGGCGCGGCCTTCATCAGCGCACGCACGCGATTCAGCATCCGGTCCGCGTTCGCGAAGAACAGCTGCGCCTCGGGCCGCACGATCAGCACGCCCGGCACCGGCTTCGCGTCGGCATGGCTCGCGACGTCGACGAAATCGTGGCTGTCGCGCAGCCGGCCCAGCACGCTGACGTTCGGTTCCGACAGCTTGCGCAGCGTCAGCAGCAGGCTCACGCCGATGGCCGCGAGCAGCCCGTGCAGCACGCCGAGCACGAGCACCGCGAGCAGCGCGGCGATCACGACGAGCCGGTCGCGATGCCAGGCCCAGTACGGCCGGAATACGGACGGATGCAACGAGTGACTCACCGCGAAGATCACGATCGCCGCGAGCACGGGCTCCGGCGTGCGCGCGAGCTGCGGCAGCAGCAGCCAGACGATCAGTGCGACCACGCCCGCCGCCCACAGGCCGGCAAAGCGCGACTGCGCGCCGGCCGCTTCGTTCGCCGAGGTCGCCGAATAACCGGCGCCGACCGGCATCCCGTGCAGCAGGCCCGACACGAGGTTCGCGCACCCGAGCGCGACGAGGTCGCGATTCGGCGACACGCTGTCGCCGTGCTTCAGCGCGAAGTTGCGGATCGATCCGTACGACTCCGCGTACAGGATCAGCATCAGCGCGAACGCGAGTTCGACCGTCTGCATCCATGCGTTGCGGTCGAGGTTCGGCAGGCCGAATTCGAGGTGCCGGAAGTCGATATGGCCGACGATCGCGATCCCGTACCGCTGCCAGTCGACCGCATAACCGACCGCGATCGACAGCACGATCACGACGAGCGTCGCGGGCACGCGCGAGCGGCGCCCGAGCGTGAACAGCAATGCCAGCGCGATTGCACCGAGCACGACACTCGCGAGATTCGCATGCGGCGCGCCGGTGATCAGGTCGAGCGCGACACGCGGCGCATCGCTGTGCTGCACGGAAATCGCGAGGATCTTCGGCAACTGCTTGATGACGATCGTCAGTGCGAGGCCGAACGTGAAGCCGCGCAGCACGGGCCGCGCGACGAAATCCGACATGCCGCCGAGCCGCGCGGCACCGGCCAGGATGAACAGCACGCCCGTCATCGCGACGAGCGCCGCCGCGAGCGCGAGCTGCGCGGCAAGCGCCATCCCCGATTCCGCGAGCACGGTTGCCGCGAGCACGGCGGCCGACGATGACGTCGACGACACGATCGCAAAGCGGCTGCTGCCCGTGAGCGCATAGACGACGAGCCCCGACAGCAGCGCGATGAGACCGGCCTGCGGCGGCAGGTTGGCCAGCCCCGCATACGCGACCGCCTCGGGAATCAGCAGGCCGGCGATCGACAGGCCGGCCAGCGCATCGAGCCCGATGCGCCGCGTGCGCGGTGGCGGAGGCGCATCGAGCGCGGTGAAATGGTCGGCATGCTGCGGGCCGGCGTCGGGGCGGATCGGGGTGGTCGTCATGAGGCGGTCGGTGCCGTGCGCCGGTCAGGATTTGACGGCGATGACGCCCGACCAGCCGGGCAGGTAACGCGCGTCCTGGTCGTGCGCGCGGTGCAGTGCGACGTCGAGCGCCTTCGTGAAATTCTTGCGGATCTGGTCGAGCGACACATGCTGGCGCAGGTAATCGGCCCACAGGAATTCGCTGAACGGCGTCGCGTCCTTCGCATAACCGCCCGCCGTGCGCAGCTCGCCGGCGAGGCTGCGGTAAGGGTCATCCTCGAGTCCGGTCAGCGCCTTCGGCAAATGCGCATAGTCGCGGCGCGACCCGTCCGCGCCGAACGGATGCACCCACTGGTTGTGTTCCATGATCCGCCAGAAGATCGTGTTGTCGAGCCACGACAGATCCTTCAGCAACATCGCGTTCACGCGCGACTCGCCTTCCTCGATCAGCGCGAGGCCGAGATGGTGGTGATCGGTGATGTAGTGCAGCCCGTCCGGGCCGAGGACGGCCGGAAACCAGTGCGATTCGATCGCGGCCTTGCGCGCGCGCTTGTCGAGCGCCTTCCAGTGCTTGCGCTTCGCCTTGACTTCACGATAGCCAACCGTCATCTGCGTCGGACGCAGCGCGTCGAGCCTGACGGGAATGAGATGAACGTCGTTGCCGAGTGCCATGGTCGTACCCCATGTTGCGAAATTCCGGCAACGATACTCCTGATCGCGCGAGCCGTTAATACGTCATGACCTCGATACGCATCCGATTGACGATCTCTGACAACCGGCCGCGCCTGCGCACGACGCCGCGCTACGCGCGCAGATCGTTGCGCTCGAGACGATGACGTATGTAAGGAATGCCATCGTGCACCACGCTCACGCGACGCATCCCGAGCTTGCGTGCGACATTCAGCGAACCGGTGTTGGCCTCCGCGATATCGGCGATCACGCGCGGCAGCCGCACGGTGTCGAACGCGTGACGCACGACGGCCGCCGCGGCCTCGCTCGCGAAACCACGCCCCCATGTCGTGCGCACCAGCCGCCAGCCGATCTCGACGTCGCGCGCACCGTCCGCGTAGTCGGGAATCAGCAGGACCCAGCCGATGAACGCATCGGGCGCGGCCTTCTCGAAGATCGACCAGTAGCCGAGGCCCGGCGGATAGTCGCGCGTGATCCGGTGCGTGACGAAGCGGCGATGCTCGACGGGATCGTGCCACGGGCCCGCGATGTGCCGCGTGACCTCGGGATCGCGATCCATCGCGATGCACGCATCGAGATCGGCCAGCACGCGCGGACGCAGCCACAGCCTGGCGGTTTCAAGCACGGGCAGCGCGGCGGCGGAACCTTCGGTCATCGGGACTCCTGATTCGGTGACGATGCGCGTCGAGCGCATTACGGAATGGATACAAACAGCCTTCCGGAATGATACAGATGCCTGTCGCTTGTCTCGCGCGGCGCCGTTTCCGTTTTCGAAACAGTTCATTTCGTAGGGATTATTCCCGATTCGACGTTATCGCGCCCCACATCGCGCGGCGCGGCGGCCTACACTCGATCAATGCCCCCGCACCGCGCGCAAGCCGGGCCGGCATCCGCATGCACATCGTGAGCGCGCAAGCCAACGAGGAGACCTCGGACATGAGCTGGACCCGCGAACAACGCAACGTCACGATCGCCGCCTACCTGGGCTGGACGCTCGACGCGTTCGATTTTTTCCTGATGGTTTTCGTGCTGAAGGACATCGCCGCGGAATTCTCGTCGACGATCCCCGCCGTCGCGTTCGCGCTCACGCTGACGCTCGCGATGCGCCCGATCGGCGCGCTGATCTTCGGCCGGCTCGCCGATCGCTTCGGCCGACGCCCGACGCTGATGGTCAACATCGCGTGCTATTCGCTGCTCGAACTCGCGTCGGGTTTCGCGCCGAGCCTGACCGCGCTGCTCGTGCTGCGTGCGCTGTTCGGCATCGCGATGGGCGGCGAATGGGGCGTCGGCTCCGCGCTGACGATGGAGACCGTGCCGACCCATGCGCGCGGCCTCGTGTCCGGTCTGCTGCAGGCCGGCTATCCGAGCGGATACCTGCTCGCGTCCGTCGTGTTCGGCCTCTTCTACCAGTACATCGGCTGGCGCGGCATGTTCATGGTCGGCGTGCTGCCCGCGCTGCTCGTGCTGTACGTGCGTTCGCACGTGCCCGAATCGCCGGCGTGGAAGCAGATGGAGAAGCGCCCGCGCCCGAGCCTCGGGGCCACGCTGAAGCAGAACTGGAAGCTCACGATCTACGCGATCGTGCTGATGACCGCGTTCAACTTCTTCTCGCACGGCACGCAGGATCTTTATCCGACGTTCCTGCGCGAACAGCATCACTTCGATCCGCATACCGTGTCGTGGATCACGATCGTGCTGAACATCGGTGCGATCGTCGGCGGCCTGTCGTTCGGCGCGATCTCGGAGCGGATCGGCCGGCGTCGCGCGATCTTCATCGCCGCGCTGATCGCGCTGCCCGTGCTGCCGCTGTGGGCGTTCTCGAGCGGCCCGATTGCCCTCGCCGCCGGCGCGTTCCTGATGCAGATCTCGGTACAGGGTGCGTGGGGCGTGATTCCGGTTCACCTGAACGAGATCTCGCCCGACGAGATCCGGGCGACCTTCCCCGGCGTCGTCTACCAGCTCGGCAACCTGCTCGCGTCGGGCAACGCGACGATGCAGGCATCGCTCGCCGTTTCGCACGGCAACAATTACAGCCTGGCGCTCGCGCTCGTGGCCGGCATCGTCGCCGTCGTGATCGCCGTGCTTATCCTGTTCAGCCGCGAGCGGCGCGGCATCGACATGACGCAATCGGTCAATACGCGTAGCGCCGTCAGCTAGATCCGCGCATTGCCGCACCGCACCATCGCGCGTGCCCCGCCCCGCCGGGGCCGCGCTCAATACTTTCCGCATTCGCACATCGAACTAGAGGAATTTGTCCAGATTCCCCGCTTGCCCGCTCGGCCCGCGATTTTTTATCTTAATAAAAACGACTGTTTGAATCAGATAATCAAATCACCTGTTCGCGGCCGGGCAACCGGCTTGGGAGGCGGAACATGGCAGTAAGTCAGGAGGGGCGACCGTCCGCTGGACGACCGTCCGGGGCGCGGTCATCCGGCGCTCGGCAGACTGGCGGGACGAAGGCGCGCATCCTCGATGCGGCCGAGGATCTGTTCATCGAGCATGGCTTCGAGGCGATGTCGATGCGGCAGATCACGTCGCGCGCGGCGGTCAACCTCGCCGCGGTCAACTATCACTTCGGCAGCAAGGAGGCGCTGATCCACGCGATGCTGTCGCGCCGGCTCGACCAGCTCAACCAGGAGCGCCTCGGCATCCTCGACCGCTTCGATGCGCAGCTCGGCACGCACATCACCTGCGAGCACGTACTCGGCGCGATGTTCATTCCCGCGCTGAAGGCATCGCGCAATCCCGACCGCGGCGGGCCCGGGTTCCTCCGGCTGATCGGCCGCGCGTACACCGATCCGTCGCCGTTCGTGCGCAACTTCCTGACCGCGCACTACGCGAGCGTCGCGGGCCGCTTCTTCGATGCGTTCCAGCGCGCGTTGCCGCATCTGCCGCGCACGGAGCTCGGCTGGCGGCTGCACTTCGCGATCGGCGCGCTGTCCGGCGCGCTCGCGGGTGCCGAAACGGAAAGCCTGATCGACGAGTTCTCGCAAGGCCGCACGATGAACGACGTGCAGATGATCGCGCGGCTGTCGTCGCTGATCGTCGCCGCGCTGAAGGCACCGATGCCCGACAGCGCGCAGTTGTCGATCTTCGCGGCGGTACTCGACGACGCGGGAGCGAGCGAAGCGTTCGGGCTGCTGCCGGGTGCGGCGGCTACCGATACGGCGACGCTGCATTCCACGAACTGAACGCGCGAGGCCACGCGCGGCTTCCTGTTCACGATTTTTCATACGCGCGGTCACGCGGGGCGCCGAGGCGCCCGTGCTGATCGACCGCGAAGCATCACGCACCGGCAGGCGATAACGCGCCTGCCGGTGCCGAAAGCAAAGACCGGAGATACGTCATGTCAGCTTCCGCAGCATCCGCAGCGGCCCAGGTTCCGCCGAACACCGACGGCATCTGGTACGCGTCGTACCCGCCCGGCGTACCGCACGAAATCGACGTCACGCAATACGCGTCGCTCGTGCAGTTCTTCGACGAATGTACGACCCGCTTCGCCGACCGCGTCGCGTACGTAAGCGCAGGCGCATCGATGACCTATCGCACGCTCGCCGGGAAAGTCGACGCATTCGCGTCCTATCTGCAAAGCATCGGCGTGAAGCCCGGCGACCGCGTCGCGATCATGCTGCCGAACACGTTCCAGTACCCGGTCGCGCTGTTCGGCACGCTGAAGGCCGGCGCGATCGTCGTCAACGTCAATCCGCTCTACACCGCGCGCGAACTCACGCACCAGCTGAAGGACAGCGGCGCGCAGACGATCGTCGTGTTCGAGAACTTCGCGCGCACGCTGCAGGACGCGCTGCCGGACACGCAGGTGAAGAACATCGTCGTCACCGCGCTCGGCGACCTGCTCGCCGACGGCTTCAATGCGAAAGGACGCCTGATCAATTTCGTGCTGAAGCACGTGAAGAAGCTGGTGCCCGCCTACCACCTGCCGCAGGCAACCCGGCTGCGCTCCGCACTCGCGCTCGGCGCGCGCGGCAAACCGCAGCCGGTGCAGACGACGCGCGACGACCTCGCGTTCCTGCAATACACGGGCGGCACGACCGGCGTCGCGAAAGGCGCGATGCTCACGCACGGCAACCTGATCGCGAACCTGCTGCAGGCGAAGTCATGGATCGCCGACCAGGTCTCGGGCGACGTCGAAACCGTGCTCACGCCGCTACCGCTCTATCACATCTATTCGCTGACGGTGAACGCGTTCATCTTCATGGGGCTCGGCGGGCGCAACATCCTGATCGCGAACCCGCGCGACATGAAGATGGTGATGAAGATCATCCGCAACGAAACGTTCACGGGGATCACCGGCATCAACACGCTGTACAACGCGTTCCTCGACAACGAGGAATTCCGCCAGCGCGACTTTTCGAAACTCAAGCTCGCGATGGCGGGCGGCATGGCGATGCAGCGCGCGGTCGCGGAGCGCTTCCAGCAGGTGACGGGCCGGCCGGTCGTCGAAGGCTACGGCCTGACCGAATGCTCGCCGATCGTCACGATGAATCCCGTGGACCTGAACGACATGGCCGCGTTCAGCGGCTCGGTCGGCCTTCCCGCGCCGTCCACCGTCGTGCGCTTTCGCCGCGAGGACGGCACCTGGGCCGACATCGGCGAGCCGGGCGAGCTGTGCGTGCACGGTCCGCAGGTGATGCGCGGCTACTGGCAGCGCCCCGACGAAACGGCGAAGGTGATCGACGCCGACGGCTGGCTCGGCACCGGCGACATCGGCGTGATGGACGAACGCGGTTTCATCCGCCTCATCGACCGCAAGAAGGACATGATCCTCGTGTCGGGCTTCAACGTGTATCCGAACGAGATCGAGGAAGTGCTCGTGATGCACCCGGGCATCAGCGAAGCCGCGGCGATCGGCATTCCGGACGACGTGCAGGGCGAACGGATCAAGGTGTTCGTCGTGCGCCGCGACCCGTCGCTCACCGTCGACGACGTGCTCGCGCACTGCCGCAAGAACCTGACCGGCTACAAGATGCCGAAATTCGTCGAATTCCGCGACGCGTTGCCGCAGACGAACGTCGGCAAGATCCTGCGCCGCGCGCTGCGCGACGAGGAACTCGCCAAAATCAAGGCCGCGAAGCAAGGCTGAACGATCCATCGCTCCGGGAGACGCTGTCGATGAATGAAGGAATGAAGCACCGCGCGCGGCTTGGCGCCGCCGCGGCAGTTGCGTGCATGCTGTCGTTCGCGCAGGCCGGCCTGCATGCGCAGGAACCGGCCGACGCCGCGAGCGCGGCGCAGGGCGTCGCGCTGCCGGCGGACCTGGCGAAGGTCACGCACGAGCCGGTCGCGCAGCAGGCGCGCTGGCTGCGCACGGCCGCGCAGCGCGGCACGCTCGCGCAACTCGACGACGCGACGCTCACGGCGCTCTTCAAGGCACTCGATCCGCTCGCCGTGCCGCTCTATATCCGTAACGGTCCTAACGGCTATCCGTCGTACCAGTTCACGATGGTGCGCCAGGAGCGCATCAGCGGGAAATGGTCCGACACGCCCGACCGCATGCTCGTGAAGACCACCCGCGAGCCGCTGCGGGTGTATGCGAAATGGCTGCCGGGCGGTGCGCATGCCGGACAGGAGACCATCTACGACACGACGCAGCGCAAGGACGAGATGTACGGCCATCTCGGCGGCCTGCTCGGCAAGATTCCGCTGTGGACGGCACTCGACGGCGCACTTGCGCGCGCCCAGTCGAATCACCAGGTGAAGGATCTCGGCACCGAGTTCATCACGAGCCTGTACCTGACCGAAGGGAAGAAATACGAGGAAGCCGGCGTGCAGCGGCCGACCCAGGTGGAAGCGAAGACGATCGGCGGCGTGCGCGTCGTCGCGCTCACCTACGAAACGCCGACCGGCCGGCCGCAGTTCTACGCGAAGAAGGAAACCCTCGGGCTCGACCTGCATGCGCCCTATTTCCGGACCGTCGAGTCCTATGACAACGACGGCAGGATCTTCGAGCGGATCGTCATCGAGAAAATCGCGCCGGCGACGCTCGACGACACGGCATTCGACCCGAAAAACCCCGACTACGCGTTCTGATGCGCGTCGACGGGGTCGAACTTCGGATCAATCGTCATCATCGTCGCCATGGTGCTTGCGCCAATGCTTGTCATAGTGCCGGTGCCACTTCCGGTAGCGATCGTCGTCCTCGTCGCCGTAGTAGCCGTATCCATAGCCCGGATAAGCGACCACGGCCGGCTGCGGCGCTACATAGACCGGCGCCGGCTCGACATAGACCGGCGCGACCGGTACGCCGATGCCGACCGACAGATCGACATGCCCCGCCATTGCACTGCCGGAAGCCAGCAACGCCACGCCCCCGACCCACCCTGCCCATCGCCTCTTGTTCATGTTCTGGATCCCTGATATGCCGGCCCGCCCGGCTCGCGACGCCAATGTAAGCGCCGCGCACACACCGAGGTGATACGGCGCTGCGAGAGTCGTAACGCGACGTAACGAAACAGCTTTGGCCATTCGGCCTAATCGCGAAAATGCGCTGCAACGTCTATAGTGGGTTACGGTTCGACACAATCACGGCTGCGCGCTTCCCGATCGAACAGGGTAGAATTCCGCCAAACGGCTTGTGGACGAACACGCCACACACACGCACAACATATTCTCTGACGCAGGCTCCTGCCGCACCTCAATGGCCAATCCCGCAGAATCCCATCCGCAAAACGACTTCATCAATTCGGCGCGCAAGGAACGTAAGCGCGTTGAAATCTATCTCGTCAACGGCATTCGTCTGACGGGGTGTATCGAGTCGTTCGACCAGTACCTGGTGATGCTGCGCACCCCCGTGGGTCTGCAAGGCATCTACAAGCGCGCGATTTCCACGATCCAGCTCGACACCGGCGGCTCGCGCCCGGGCGGCGGCGGCCCCCGCGGTCCGCGCACCGGCGGGCGCCCCGGCGGCCGTGAAGGCGGCGGTCACAGCCCGTACGGCTCGCACGGCGGCTCGCGCGAATCGCGCGGCGACGGCGGCTACGGCTCCCGCGAGCCGCGCGAGGGTTACGGCTCGCGTGAACCGCGCGAAGGCTACGGCGCGCCGCGCGAACCCCGCGAAGGCTACAGCGCACCGCGCGAACCGCGCGAAAGCTACAGCGCGCCGCGCGACACCGGCGATGCGTCCGGCAACACGTCGCCGTCGGATTCACGCGGCGGCAACGGGCCGGTGATCGTCACGCGCCGCCGGCGAATCGTGCCGGACGGCCAGTAAAACAAAAGGGCAAGCCAACCGGCTTGCCCTTTTTCCTTGTGCGGCCGGCGCGGCATGTCGCCGCACCACCGCCGCCGAGTTCAGCGTGCCGTCGTCGGCAGGCCCGCGTCGGCCTCGCGCTGCAGCGAACGCACCTGCTGCTGCAATGCACGCAGTTGCGACTGGAGTTCGGCCTGCTGGGCCTGCAACGCCGTCGTCTCGCTGCGGACGCTCTTCTGGCGATCCGCGACCGCCGCCTGCTGCTGGCGCGCGATCGAAATATCAGCCTGCAGACGACGCGCACGGTCCTGCGTGACTTCGATCTGCTTGTCCATTTGCGCCTTCTGCGATTCCAGCTTCGCCGCGCGCAGTTCATTGACGGCCAGCCGCTCCGCCTGGCGCGAGAAATCGCGATAGATCGCTTCCGCACGCGTTTCGTCGAAGGTCTTGATCACGCGCCAGAACGCCTTCTGCTGGAACAGCGCGACGAAGTACGCACCGTCCTTCACGTTGAACAGCAGGCTCGCACCGTAGCTACCGTTGTAGCTCGTGCGCATTTCCGTCAGCGTGTGCGCCTGGATCTGGCGCTGCAGGTCGTCGACCGTGCTCGGCCCCGTCGATTCGCCCGCCTGCGGCTGCACCGACGTCTGGACCTGCTGATCGATCACCGGAATCGCGGCCACCGGCGCCGACGCCTGCTGCACCGCCGGCGAAGTGCTGTCTGCCAACCCCTGCGCGTAAGCGCCCTGAATGCCTCCCACCATGGCGAGCAACACGCACGCCCGCCCCAACCCCGTCATATGGCTCATGAAGTTTTATTCCCGCCCGTGTCGTTGTAATTCAGCGCGATTTTATCTCATTAATTACTCGCTTTCGCGTGTCTCGGGCTCTTCGTCGAAGATCTGATATTTGCGCATTTTTTCCCACAATACCTTGCGGCTGATGCCGAGCTGCTGCGCCGTGTCCTGGCGCCGCCAGCCATTTGCGTCGAGCGCCGCGATGACGCGATTGCGCTCGTTCATGTCCCACTTGCTGCGATCGACGAAGACCTCGGCCGCGCTCTCCGCCGGCACCGGCTGGGCCGAGTTGCGCGCATGCGCGATCAGCCGCTGCAGCCGTGCGGCATCCCACCCGCCCGTCTGCCGCACCGTCACGCCGACCCGCTCGGCGAGGTTGCGCAGTTCGCGCACGTTGCCGGGGAAATAGCTGTCCGCCACCGAATCCGTCAGCCAGTACGGCAGATCCGACAACTCGGCGAGCCGCTCCTCGCCCACGACCTGTGCGACGAACGACTTGAACAGCGCGATCTTGTCGACTGCACCGCGCTCTTCCAGCGACGGAATGCTCAACTCGATCACCGCGAGCCGGTAGTAGAGATCCGCGCGGAACAGCCCGTCCTTCACGAGCTGCGGCAGCTTCTTGTTGCTCGCCGCGACCAGGCGGAAATCGACCTTGATCGGCGCCGTCGCGCCGACGCGCAGCACCGCGCCGTCCTCGAGCACGCGCAGCAACTTGACCTGCTGGTACAGCGGCAGATCGCCGACTTCGTCGAGGAACAGCGTGCCGCCTCCCGCCTGTTCGAAATAGCCTTTATGCGCAACAACCGCGCCCGTGAACGACCCTTTCGCATGGCCGAAGAACAGCGATTCGAACAGGCCGTCGGGGATCGCGCCGCAGTTCACCGGCACGAATTCGCCGTGCCGGTAGCGCGAATGCTTTTCGTGCAGCAACTGCGCGATGCGCTCCTTGCCGACACCGGTTTCGCCGTGCAGCAGCACGTTGGTGTCGCAGTCGGCGAACGTGTCGACTTCGTGCAGCAGTGCCTGCATCGATTCCGAGTGCGCGACGAGTTCGGACGGTTGCGACGTTTCGGCCGAGTGCGCACGCAGTTGCGTGACGAGCTTGCCGATCATTCCGCGCAGTTCGGCGCAGGTGAAGTCGAGCGGCAGGATATGCGAATACTCGGGCGGATACTGCGACGAATCGTGGTCGCGCGCCGCGCCGACCCAGACGACCGGCATGCCGATGTTGGCCTGCCAGTCGCGCAGGAACGCTGCGCCGATTTCGATCATCGTCACGCTGATGATCGCCAGCGACGGCCGCAATGCGGCGCGTTCGGGCGAGATCTCCGCGTTGTCCGCGCGGATCACTTCGACGTCGAAGCTCGCCATGCATCGGGCGACGCGGTCGACAATGTCCGCCTTGCCTTCCCAGACGTACAGGTCGAGCTCTTCGATTGCGGGCGTGGTTCTCATCGGATGGTCATGCTTCTCTAATTGCTGACTGTTTGTGCGACGCCGCAGGTCAGCGACATCTGATGCACCGTGGCGGCACCGAGCTGGACGCCGAGCAAGTCCAGCAGCGGATCGATGATACCGTCGAGCGCGGTCAACAGCGGGCTCAGAACAGTGGTCAGGACCGACAGCAGCGACGAAAGGAAATCCGGCGTGATCGTGACCGTGACTATCCCGAACAGGAGACTCACGGTCGGCGTGATCTGGGCGTTTTTCAGGCCCGCCAGCGCGTTGTTGACGGCCGAACCCAGCGCGTTCGTATTGGTCGTCCAGTAGTACGACGGATCGCTTCCGCCGCGTCCGTAGAACGTATTGGTTGCTGCATTGCCGGCCAGATTCACCGACACGTTGGAAACGGTCGCGGACACCTCGACAGCGCCCAACAGAACCAGGACGTCCAGCACCTTGGCCGGCGACGTGCAGCTGTAGTTCGCCGGCAGGTTCAGCAGATTGCCGGCCGTGAGCGGTGGCTGGCCGATGCACAGATTGGCGACGCTCGGTTGCGCGCTGATCGTCGCGGAATTCGGTGATGTCAGGCAGTTGGTCGAAAGCAGCGTCGCGCTGCCGGCGCCCAGTTGTATGTAAAGCGGCAGGTACACGTTCGCGGACACCACCACCGGCAGCGGATTCACGCCCAGGTTGACGACGAGATACAGGCCGATCTGCGCGTTCGTCGCGACCGTCCGCCATGCGCCGTTCGCATCCTTCCCGCCTTCGCCGACTGCAATGGTCGGCGGGCTGATGACCTGCGCCTGGAGCTGGACGATCGATACCGAATTGCCGTTCGGCAGCGTCAGCGGCACATTGGCGCCGATCACCACACCCGGCTTGCCGGCCTGCGAAATCTGCGCCATCGCCATGACGAGATCGAGCACGTTCACGGTCGCATCGGCCGCCGCCTGTGCGTTCGCAAGGCCAAGCGTCAGCAGCGACGTGGCGCCCTGCCCGGTCAGGCTCGCGACGTTGATCGCAGTGTTGCTGAGCAGGTTCAGGCCGAGGAGGTTGGTCAGCGCGCCGGTTGCACTGGTCTGCAGGGTCGTACTCAGCGTAGACGTCTTTCCGACGGCCGCCACCATTGCATTGAGCAGGGTGCCGACCGAGGCCTTGGCATTGACCAGCCCGCCGATCGTCCCGTTGCCGACCGACAGCGACTGCAGCGCGACGGCGATATCACCAAGCTTGACGTTCGCGCAGGCGAGCCCCTGGTAGGACACGAGATTGAGGTTGAGCGGCGTACCGCCCTGCCCCTGCAGCAATGCGCTCAGCAACGCATTCACCAGACCGGGGTTCCCGCTCGGCACACCCGAACAGCCGACGCCGCCAACCGCGGCCAGTGTCGCGCCGATCGAAAAGGTATCGATGTTGGTCGCCTTCGCGGTCGACGTTGCGGTCACGGTGCGTGTCGGCCCGAAGAAGAAATACGGCAGCGTCTTGGAGACCGTCACGCGAACCGCGTTCAACTGCGTCGCGAGCGGCACCGTCGTCTTCGACGAATAGAAGGTGCTCGCGGTCCCGGTCGCCGACGGCGCCCAATAACCGCAGTCGGCCGTCAACGTTGCGTTGCCGCTGCCACCCAGCGTAAAGCCGTTCGTCGATGCGTTGCTCGTGGCCACCGAGGTCACGTTCGCACACGTATCGTCCAGTTTCTGAACCGCGGCGAGCGCAGCAAGATCGGCCACGCGCTGCATGTCGCGGCGCGTGAAAAAGACGTTGCCGATGTCGATCGAACCGAGAATCACCATCGACAGCAGTATCCACACGGCCGCCATGACGACGACCGAACCCCGCTGCCGTCGCGGTGACGCGCGACCGTGTCCGGTCACCCGATTCGATGCATGTCGAGCCGTGCTCATCGCTGCCCCGTTCAATACGATTGCGATGAACTCTGCCCGCCGGACGACCCGCTGCCGTTCGAGTTGACCGGCGACCCCATCGATTCCGGAATCTTGTGCTTGAACGATTCGAGATACCGTTGATAGGTGAGCGACGCGGCGTCGCCCAGCACCGGCAATGCCGGTCCGGCCGCGCGGCCGTCCCGCTGAAATGCCAGCAGCGTGTTGGTCGCGTGACCGATTTCCGACGCGTCCTGCACCGGCTGCTCGCAATGCGCTGCGGTTGCGGCTCCCGTGAGCACGAGCAGCGCGACACCGTGGCGCACACGCGCAACGCGACCGGGATTCTTGTTGTTCGTCATGTCAGTTCCCCCCGAATGCCTTTTCATTGTGCAAACCGCTGCAGCAGCGGCGCAGTAGGATCGAATCCCTGAATGTTCGCCACCGGCGACGGACGCTTCGCGGCATCCGAGCCCGAAACGTCGACCACGCTTCCCGAACCGACCGGCATCGCGACTGAAGCCGCAGCCGGCGATGCACGACGCCACGTGCGTGCCGCCGCGGTGATCTTCATCGCGTCGTTGCGGATGTCGTTACGGACGTCGGCCGACAGTTTCTGCTGCGTCATCAGCTTCTGCGCGTCGTGCGTCCGGCCGGATGCGAGCAGGTACAGCGCCAGATTGCTGATGATCTTCGGATTGCTCTGGTCGAGTTCCGCGGCCTTCATCAACGGAATGCGCGCCCCCTCGACATCGCCGCAGCGCAGCTTTGCATACGCGAGATCCGACAGCGTCGACGCATCGGTCGGCGCCAGCACGGTTGCCTGCGACAGCGCCTGCGCGGCACGCGGAAAATCGCCCGCACCGCCGGCAATCAGCCCGAGCCCGCGATATCCACGCGCGGCAAGCGGCGTGTTGAGCAACTGGGTATAGACCGCCGTGCTCGCGGCGGGCTGGTCGGTCATGCGCAGTGCATCGGCGCGCAGCAGGATCGTTTGCGGCGATGCGCCGTACTGTTTTTCGTACGCGTCGATATGGGCCAACGACGCGTAATACAGCCCTTGCGACTGCATCCGCTCGATCAGGCCGAGATACATGCCCGGCGTATCCGGCGCCGCCTGCTTCTGCGCCGCCGCATCCATCAGGGCCGCGCGCTCGGCTTGCGGGCCAACGCCGTACCCGCTTTCCTTGAACGCCGAACACGCGCCGAGCAGGCCCACCATCGCCATCACGCCGGCCACTTTCACGATTTCATCGATGCGTCTCATCTTGCTTCCTGTCCTTCCCCGCATCAGCGCTGCGCCTGGCTCAGCGCGCGCAATACCGAGATCATCCCTGGTCCGGCCGTCACGATCAGCAGTGCGGGCAGCAGCGTCACGATCATGACGCCCGTCATCTTCACCGTCAGCTTGCCGATCCGTTCGCGCAGCATCGCGCGGCGCGCTTCGCGCAACCGGTCACCGAACTGCTTGAGCGGCTCCTGTACCGCGCCGCCGTGTTTGTCGACCTGGATCAGCAACCGCACGATCGCGCGCAGATCCTCGTTTTCGAAGCCGGACGACAGCCGCTGCAACGACTGTTCACGCGTCCGGCCGGCAGCGAATTGACGCTGGGCGATTTCCATTTCCAGCGACAGCACGGGCATCATTCCCTTGAAGTCGTTCGTCACGACCTGGATGCTCTGGTCGAGCGACAGTCCGACCCCTTGCAGCAAACGAAGCATGTCGACCAGCAGCGGCAATTCGTCGATCACCGCTTGCCGACGCTGCGCAGCACGACGTCGCAGGTAGAGCTTCGGCACCATGAAGCCAGTGACGAGGGCGATGCCCACCCCGGCCCGCCATTGCCCGCCTGTCACATGCGAGCCGATCAGCACGATGAAGAGCAACGGCACGCCGATCGCGCAGGCAAGCCGTGCGCTCAGGAACAGCCCGCGGGTGCGCGTATCGACGTAGCCGCACTGCTCCAGCAGAAGCCGGTCCTCGTCCGCGACGAGATACCGGCCGATGCCGGTGTCAAGCAAGCGAATCCCGACCATCGACAGACGGTCCAGCAATTGCGTCAGACGCGACGGACGGGCGACCGCATCCCGTACCCCGGGGTTCTGCCGGGATTCATCGACCTCCTGCGCAGCCCGTGTACCCGTTGCCTCCAGCGTTGCCGAGCGCCGCTCGAGCGCGTTGGCCAGCGTGCGATCGCTGCGCGTCTGCGCACTCGCGCGACGCAACGCGAGCAATGCCAGCAGCACGACGCCGAGTGCGCCGAGTGCCAGGGCAAGCGAACCGAGTTGATTGGCTGTCATGCCGTCACCTGAGTTTGGCCATGTGGTACAACCAGATCCCGCCCGCGACCTGCAGCATGAAGGCGATGAACAACAGCTGGCGTCCCGTGTAGTCGTTCCACATCGACTGCAGATAAAGCGGATTCGTTGCGATGACAAAGCTGCCGATCGCAATCGGCAACATGACCAGCACCCACGCGGATAACTTCGTTTCCGACGACATCGCCGCCAGCTCGCGCTCGGCCTGCTCGAGGTCGCGCATGAACGTCGACATCCGGTCGAGCATGACGTCGGCGCGACCGCCGTATCGAACCGAGAGCCTCAGCACCGAACCGACCAGTTCGAACTCTTTCGTGTGATAGACGTTCGCGATATGCCCCATCGCACGGTCGATCTCGACACCGGTGCGCAACATCCGCGATACATGGTCCAGGCAACCGCGCAACGGCGCTTCCGTCGTCAGCAGTGCCGCCTGGAATGCCGCCGGCACGCTGTTGCCGAGCGTGACGAGACGCACGATGCCGTCGAGAAACGACGGCAACTGGCGAACGATCGTCAGGCGTCGCCGCTGAATGCGGGACACGAGCCAGAACACGAGCAGCGACGCACCGCACACGAGCGCGGCGATACAACCGAGCCAGCCGCCGCGGTTGCCGGCAACGAGCCCGACCGCGACCAATCCCAGCAGCGCAAGCAGCGCCTTGCCGCGCGCGTCCTCGATACCTGCGCGGCTCGCCACGTTGCCAAGGTACTCCGTCGCGATCTCGCGCCAGTGCGCCCAGCGCGAAACAGGCGCCGCGGATGACGCGCGTGCCGTGCCCGATGCCGACGCGACGCTCGCGGCCGGCTTCGCCCCGCGCTGAATCGCTCCCGCCGCTCTCGCGGCCGGTTCGATGCGGCTATCGATGAAGCGCTGCACGTCGGCACGGCCGCGCTTCACCTCGCCATGTCGCCAAAGCATCAACGCACCGGCAATGCAAAGCAGCGCCATTGCAAGCACGCCGGCCATCAGGCTATACATTGAAACCCCCGCCCCCGCGACCGAAGCCGCCGCCGAAACCGCTGCCGCCACCGCCAAAGCCGGCGCCCTGCAGCGACTGACGGTAGCGTGCGAGCTTCGGCGAATGCGGATGGATGCCGAGCGACTCCCAGTTGTCGACTTCCTCGCCCTCGGGCGTCACGCGCGCCTCGTAGCGATACAGTTCCTGCGTCGCGATGATGTTGTCCGACAGCCCGGTCACCTCGGTGATCGAAAGGATCCGGCGCCGGCCATTCGACAGACGGCCGATCTGAACGATGAAGTCGATGGCATTCGCGATCTGCCGGCGCAGGCTCGATTCCGTTCCCTGGAAACCCGCGAAACCGGCCAGCATCTCGAGTCGATACAGACACTCGCGCGGCGAGCTCGCGTGGACGGTACCCATCGATCCGTCGTGCCCCGTATTCATCGCCTGCAGCATCTCGAGCACCTCGCCGCCGCGCACTTCGCCAACGATGATGCGATCCGGCCGCATCCGCAGCGTATTGCGCAGCAGATCGCGGATCGACACGACGCCGGTGCCGTCGAAACCACCGGGCCGGCTCTCGAGGCGCACGACATGGGGGTGATTCAGCGACAGTTCGGCCGTATCCTCGATCGTCACGACCCGCTCATGCTCGGGAATATGGAACGCGAGCGCATTGAGCAGCGAGGTCTTGCCCGAACTCGTGCCGCCCGACACGAGGATGTTGCAGCGCGCCTCGACCGCCGCCTCCAGCAACGTACCGATCTCCGCATTGAACGTGCCGTTGGCGAGCAGGTCGGCCGGCTTCAGCGGATCCTTGCGGAATTTCCGGATCGATACGACAGGCCCGTCGATCGACAGCGGTTCGATCACGACGTTGACGCGCCCGCCGTCCGGCAGCCGCGCGTCGACCATCGGATTCGACTCGTCGAGACGTCGGCCGATCGGCGCGAGGATGCGGCGCACGATCCGCAACAGGTGCGCGTTGTCGGTGAAACGAATCGGCAGCTTCGCCAGAATGCCGTGGCGCGACACGTAGATGTCGTTGTAGCCGTTGATCAGGATGTCTTCGACGTGCGGATCGGCGAGCAGATCCTCGATCGGCCCGAACCCGGCGAGTTCTTTCGTCAGCGCCTCGGCGATCGCCCTGACCTCGTTCTCGTTGAGCGGAATGCGCCGCAAACGCACGAAGCTGTCGATTTCCAGATCGACGAACTGGTTGATCGCCTGGCGCGACCAACGGCCGAATTCGGCACCGAGTTCCTCGATACGCGTCAGCAAATGCTCATGCGCGGCATTCTTGATGTCGTGAAACTGCTGCGACTGGGAGAACGGCGCTGCGCCGTCGGCAAATTGGATGTCGTGTGCCATCGCTTACGATCGCCTGGACGAAGGTTGAATGAAACGCTTGAGCGCGGACAGGCCCAATGCGCCGCGCTGACCGGCAGCGGTCGGGCCGGCCAGTCGATCTGCAAGCGGCTCGAGTGCGCGCACATACGGATCGCGCTCGGCCGTGTCGACAATCAGCCGCCCCTGATTGGCCGCCTGGCCGATCGCCACGCGACGCGCAGGCAGCGTCGCCAGCAGTGAAATGCCGAGCCGGTCTGCGATCTGGGCGGGCGTCAGGCTCAGCGTCGCGTCGTACTGGTTGACGACGAGGCGAATCTTGCCGATATCGACACCCGCATCGCGCAGTCCTTCCAGCAGGTCGACCGCCGAGACGATCGATGCGATGCCCTGATCGCACACGAGCCACGCCTCATCGGCGACTGCCGTGATCTGGGCAACGAATTCGTGGTTCGTGAATCCGCCGAGATCGACGATCTGCTGATCGAAGAACGCGCGCAGCCGATTCAACAGGCCCACGCACGCGGCATACGATACATCGCGCAAATCGGCGAGATTGGGGGGCAGCGTGGTCAGCGCGACGCCGCTCGCGTGTCGCGTCAGCGCCGTATTGACGAACGTCCGGTCGATACGCCGCAGGTTGCGCACGGCCTCGACGAAATGGAATTCGCAGCGCGTGTTGAGGAACAGCGCGCTATCGCCCGCGGGAAGCCCGAGATCGACAAGCGCCGTCTGCCGCGCGTGGGGCGCGGCGACACCGAACGCGGGTGCGCCTGCGTCGGGGTCGCCCGCACCGGTGCGCTTGTGCAACCACACCGAGAGATTCGCGGCGAGCGTGCTGACGCCCATCCCCGCGCGGGCGCCGAGCAACGTCACGAGTTTGCCGTGGCGATTGGCCGGCTCCGTGCCGGTGTGCTCCAGCAAGCCCCGGGTGATTCGCAACGCGTCGTCGGCACTGCCGGTCACGTCGATGAAATCGCGTACGCCGGCCCGCAGTGCCGCAAGCGCGCTTTCCGGCTCGGTGAGCGTGCCGAGCGCGACGACCGGCAGGCCCGGGTGGGCAAGACGCACGGCGGCCGCGGCGGCGCTTGCCGCCGCGTGCGCGCGGGAAAAATCGATGAAGACGATCGCGGGATTGAGCCCCGCAATACGCTGGCTCAGCGCGCCCGGCTCGAGCGACAACGCTTCCACCGTGCCGGCCGACACGAGCGTCTCGCTCAGCCAGCGGGCATGCTCATCCTGCTGCGATGCGCACACGAAATAGTCGGTCACGGCAGGTTCAGCCAACGAAAGGGTTCTCGCGTTCATGTTGAACACCCCTGGTTACATATCGCGCGACATCTCGTCCCGCGTTCATTTCGAAAATCCGGGCGCTGCATCGGGTGATGCGATACCGCCAAGATACGACCGCCACACTGGGCCATCACGCTGTTCGGACAGCTCGCCCGGCGTAGTCGGCAACGGTGCACCCTTCGCAATCGGAGCAACGAGATGCGGCGTCACGATGATCACGAGTTCCTTGTCGTTCTGCTGATAGTTCAGCGATTTGAAGAAGGCGCCGATGATCGGCAGATCGCCCAGGACCGGCACCTTGTTGATGTTCGACAGCGTTTCGCGGTCGATCAGACCGCCGATCACGAAGCTTTCCCCGTCGCCGAGCTCGACCGTGGTATCCGCGCGGCGGGTCGTGATCGCCGGCACCGATACGCTGTTGATCGTGACGCCGTGCTGGAAATCGAGCTGGCTCGATTCCGGCGCCACCTTGAGTGCGATGCGGCGCTGGCTCAGCACGGTCGGCGTCAAAGTCAGGCCGACACCGTACTGCTTCCAGTCGATCGCCGTCGAGCCGAGTGCCTGCGGCACCGGCACGGGAATTTCGCCGCCGGCGAGAAAACTGGCGCTTTGCCCGGACAACGCCACCAGGGTCGGCTGTGCCAGCACACGGGCCAGGTTGTTCGCCTCGAGAATCGAAATATTGCCGAAGATGCCGCGCCCCGCCGAATTCACCACCAGATTGAATGCGGATGCGATAGGAATGCCGGCCGTCGCCTGGAACCCCGATGTCGCGCCGCCGGTGACCGACTGGAGACCGCCCGGCGAAAACGCGCCGAACGCGAATCCATTGCTCTGCTTGAAGAAATTCAGCCCCGCCTCCTTCAGCACCGAACGGCTGAATTCAACGACCCGTACATCGACTTGCACGACGCTCCGGTTACCGACCGTCGATGCATCGATCACCGCACCATCCTTGCCGCCCATCCGCTTGCCGATGGCAACTGCCCGTTCGTGCGCTTCGAGCGACCCCGCCGAACCCGACACGACGGCGGTGCCGCCGTACGCCTTCACACCCGGCCCCGCACCGTCCAGTACGGCCTGTGCCGCCGCATCGACGACATTGACGTTCCACACCGTCGGTTCATCGCGACCACGCTCCCACAGCATCACGTTCGTCGAACCCGGCGCCTTGGCAACCAGCAGCACGGTACCGGCGCGTCCGCCCTTCATGACCAGCACGTCGACGACCGACGGATCGCCCACCGCGATCCGCTGCAGCGTGCGGCCGGTAGCGATCTGTCGCTGCGAGCCGACCGCAAGATCGATCGACCCGTTTGTGCCGGCAGCCCCGGCCAACATGGCGAAGGTCATGGCCCAGATGGCAATCGCGTATGCAATCAGTTTTTTTGTCATTGTGTCGGAGACCGTCGTACGGCCTTCTCCCTTCCGTTGCTGCTGTCGATGACCGTGTTTAGGTTGTCAATAGGAGACCGTTTCGGCCCGCCCACCCCGAATCACTTCGATGCTGCTTCCGCTCCCACGGGCTACGACCGGCGCACGCGGCGGCGCCTGCACACGGGGCACATTGCGCGTACGCCCGCCCGACAGTTCTTCGAGCGACACGCCGGCGGCGGCTTGCCCGGAGGGCGTCAAGTCGCCGGCCGTGCGGATCGCGACCGTCTGTGCCGCGACCTCGTCGTCGCGCGGATTGCGCAGCGCGAGCGTCAGGCGGCCGCTTGCCTCGGCGAGCGTCAGCGCATCGACCTGTGCCGTCGGCACGGCGAGCACGGCGGTCCGTACCGCGCCGCTCGGCCCGCTGTTGCCATCACGCTCGGACGTCGCATCGCCGAACGACAGAACCCGCAGCTTCGACAGCAGCAGTCGCGCCTGTGAATTGGGAATCTCCGACCCGGCTTGCGGCATCCCCGAGCCATCGCGCCGCAAATTCAGGAACACGTCGACGAAATTGCCGGGCCGCAACCGGTTGCCGACCGCATTCGTTTCGTCGACCTTGATGGCCACTGCCCGCTCCCCGGGCGCCACCTGGTTGGCCAGCCCCGAAGTCAAGCCACCCTCCACGACCGGCGCGGCGGCAAGAATGTCGTTCGCAGGCACGCGACCGACAAGCAGCGACGGATCGCTGAACCCGCCGGTCGGCATCATGGGGGCGGAGGCAAGCTTCAGCGCATCGGCCTGAATAGGTTGACCGGCGGGCAACAAACGCGTCGCCACGACGACCGGTACCGTCTGCACCATCGCAACGGACGGCGCAGCGACCGGTGGATGGGCCGGGCCGCGGCCGAGCATCCACGCATAGATCCCGAGCAGCACGGCGATCGCGATCAGCAGCCCGGCGATGATCTTCGTCAAGTTGTTGCCCATGGTGAATGTTGAGTGCCGTAAATGTTGTTATGTCGAACTGCGAACGCCGCTTTGCGCTTGCCACCACGCCCCGCGCGACGTTCGCTTCATAAAATGGTCGCCGGATTGATCTGCACGGTTGCCGTGCCGGTCAACTGCGTCGGCGTAACGAGTCCGAGCAGGGGCAGCGACGGAACCAGCGGATTGGTCTTGTACGGATACGTCACCGTGACCGTCACGCAATACATCGTCGCGTCGTAACTGCATGCCCCCGACACCGGCGTCGGGATCTGAACGTTGGCCAACCATGACGTCAGCCCGACTGCCGTCGTCTGAGCTGCTTTCGCTCGGTCCGTCAGCGCCTGCGTCCCCGAACCGTTGGCCTCGTAAACGTAATTCAGCGCCGTGCGCGCCCCTTCGGTCGCCGCGAGCGTCAGCCCTTGCTGAACCGCGAAGATCAGCCCGAACGTCACGATCGCGTACATGATCAGGAAGAACAGTGGAAACACCAGCGCGAACTCGACCGCCGTCGCGCCCTGCTGACGCCGCCGCGACCGTGGCTGGCACTGTCGTTTCATTGCACACCCCCGGTAACGACGAGATAGGCCAGCCATATCGCTGCCGGAACAACGAGACAGGCTGCGTATGGCGTCGCCCGCCGCGCGCCGAGCGCCATCGTCGGCGAACCGCGCGACCACAGCGCGCCCAGCGGCGTATGCGTCAGCATCATCAGTGCGAGGACATGGACACCGGCCGCCAGACTGGCGACCACCCACAGCCACGGCAGGACCGACAAACCGCACCATGCGCCGAGGACCGCGAATACCTTCACGTCCGCCGCGCCCATGATGCGAAATGCAAAAAGCGGGAAAAAACTACCGAATCCGACCAGCATGCCGATCAATGCCTGTCCGGTTGAAATACCAAATGGATTTGCATTGGCCAATGGACTGGCAAGCGCCGCAACGAGCCCGACGACGACAAGCGAATTCCGGACAAGCCGAAATCGAATATCACCGGCGGCAACGAGCGTCGCCCAGGCAAAAAAAATGCTGGTGCAGAGAAGATGCGCCATATCGCAGCCGGCTGCGTAATTCGACGTAACGACGAGCGAGCCGCAACCGCGGCCCGCTCGCCACCCACCGAACTACGAAGGATCAGCCCCCCGGCAGCGAGGTGGCAATCGAAGAGAACAGAGCCGAGATTTTCGTGCCGATAGTCGTCACACTACCGATGATCAAGGCTGCAATCAGACCCGCAATCAGACCATACTCGATCGCGGTAACCCCGTCTTCTTCCTTAAGGAAGCGAATCATCATTGCTTTCATTTTATTCCTCGTGCCTGTATTTACGTTCTTTGGCCTTTTATACGTATACGTCCCCGCATATCTGGCCCTTGCCCCGCGTCGTTCGCCACATCTGCGTTAGCGTCGACCGGGTGCGCTTTCTTTATAGGTCGCCCCGAAGGGCATGTCTCACGATTTGATGCAAGTTAACATTCGCGATAGTGACCCTCCTCGAACGTTGTGTACCGAACCGTACATTTTCTTACATCTGCTCCGGATTCTATATCCGATCCTATTTAACTTCCAACCTCTTTTAACGGCATGGATCGAAAAAAATGACCAGGAGCACAACGTATTTGTACGGCGTTTCGGTACGTCTTACACATAGGATTTACGATAGGTTAGATGTGCACACCTAATCCACCAGTAAAACAATTGCCCTGTCCACCAAGCCCGCAGGGGCCCCACGTTACGTCGCACGCGTAACGCCAATGTTGTGACGTTACGTTACGAAACGGCCGAAACCGTTCTCATTCGTCTGCACTTAAACAGATTCAACAATCTTTCAATTTCCATAACTTCCTTTTCCGACAAGGAATTGCCTCGTTTAAAACCTGTCGTCGAACCGTCGGCCATCGAAATGGCACGACAGTTGCAGAGTAGTCCTCGCACCACTCAACACAACGAAGTTCACAAGACATTTTTAATGCGAGGATGAAATGGACATCAAGGTTATCCCCCATGGCGTGTTCCGGACGACTCTGATCGCGGCCACCGTTGCAGCCATGCTTTCCCTCTCCGCGTGCGGCGGCTCCGGTTCCATCAGCCAAGGCCTCGGCGGCGGCTCCAGCTCGGGCACCGGCGATGCGATCTCCACGTCGGGCGGCGGCGGCTCGGGCACGAGCGGCACCTCCGGCACCAGTGGTACGTCGGGCACGAGCGGAACCTCCGGCACCAGCGGCACCAGCGGCACCGGCACCTCGGGAACGAGCGGCACCAGCGGTACCTCGGGAACGAGCGGCACCTCCGGCACCTCGGGTGTGTCGTCGAACGCAGTGGGAACTGTCCTCGCAAGCGGCAGCAATATCGTCACGGGTGTCGGCGGGACCGTCTCGGGTCTCGGCACCGTCATCTCCGGCCAGTCACTGCCGGGCGTCAACCCGGCCACCACGCAAGCCGCGGGCGGCATCGTGCAAAGCGTAGGCGGTGCCGTTACCGCACTCGGCAACGGCCTCGGCAACGGTCTCGGCCAACTCGGCGCGACGAAGGATCCGATCGGCACCACGGTCGCCAGTACGGGCGGCGTGGTCAATCAGCTCGGCGGCGCAGTCACGCAGACGGGCAACCTGGTCACGAGCCTCGGCAGCGGCCCGCTGTCGCCGCTCGCACCAGTCACGGGCGCCGTCGGCGGCCTCGTGTCGACGCTCGGCGGCGCCGTATCGAACGGCGGCAACACACTCACCAACGTGCTGTCGACCGGCCCGATCCAGCAAGTCACGCAGACGGTCAGCTCGGCCATCACGCCGATCACGACGATGGTCGGCCAGACCACCCAGATGATCGGCACGGCGACCGGCCTCGGCGCGCCCGTCAACACGCTGCTCGGCACGATCGGCAATGGCCTGAACCAGGCCGGTGCGCTGCTCGCGTCGACGGGCGGCAACCCGGTCACGACGGGCCTCGGCAACACCGTCTCGTCGACCGGCAACACCGTGAAGGCCGTCGGCGGCCTGCTTACGGGCGGCACCGGTGGCGTGACCAACCCGCTCGCACCGCTCACGGGCCTCGTCTCGACCGTCACCGGCGCACTGGGTGGTGCAACGGGTGGCGGCAGCGGCCCGCTCGCTCCGGTCACCGGCCTCGTCTCCACCGTCACCGGCGCACTCGGCGGCGCAACGGGTGGCAGCGGCGGCCCGCTCGCCCCGGTCACCGGCCTCGTTTCCACCGTCACCGGCGCACTGGGTGGCGCAGCAGGTGGCGGCAGCGGCCCGCTCGCTCCGGTCACCGGCCTCGTCTCGACGGTCACCGGTGCACTGGGTGGCGCAGCAGGCGGCAGCGGCGGCCCGCTCGCCCCGGTCACCGGCCTCGTCTCGACGGTTACCGGCGCGCTTGGCGGTGCAACGGGCGGTACGAGCGGCGGCCCGCTCGCGCCGGTCACGGGTCTCCTCGGCGCAGTCACGGGCGCACTCGGCGGCGCGACGGGCGGCTCGGGCGGCAGCAGCCCGCTCGCTCCGGTGACGAACGTGGTGTCCACGGTCACCAGCGCGGTCGGCGCACCGGCATTGACCGGCGGCACGGGCGCCGTCACGAACTCGGGCTCGTCGTCGAATCCGCTCGCCCCCGTCACGTCGCTGATCGGCGGCCTGCTCGGCGGCACGCACGGCAAGTAAACCAAGATCCATTCATCGAAAAGACAGCGAGGAGTCCTTCATGTCCCAGCAACGTTCCCTCACGACGGCCGCCCTGCACCAGTGGCGCGTACCCCTCACCGCCTTCGCCGCAGCCTGCCTGCTGGCCGCCTGCGGCGGCGGCGGCGTCAGCTCGCCGCCGACCAGCAGCAACAACGGCCCGAGCAGCACGAGCGGCACGCCCAGCACGAGTGGCACCAGCGGCACGTCCACCGGCACGAAGGGTGTCGTCAGCACGGTCGGCCAGACGGCCACCGATCTCGGCAGCACGGTTGGCAACATCAGCCTGCCGGGCCTCGGCGACGGCGTGACGAAGGGTGTCGGCAGCACGCTCTCCAGCACCGGCACGATCGTCGGCGCCGCCGCCGATGCCGTGAGCAACGGGCTGGGGCAGATCGGCTCGACGAAGGATCCGGTCGGCACGACGGTTGCCGGCCTCGGCAATGTCGTCGGCGCGACGAGCAACACGGTGTCCGGCCTGAGCTCGACGGTCAAGGCGCTCGGCACGGGCCCGCTCGCGCCGCTCGCGCCGGTCACGACTCCGGTCGGCACCGTGCTCGACACGGTCGCCAACGGCCTGACGGCCGCCGGCACAACGATCGGTTCGACGCTGTCGTCGGGTGCCGTGCAACAGGTTACGCAGCCGCTCAGCTCGGCGATCACGCCGCTCGTGATCACCGCCGGCCAGGTCACGCAACAGGTCGGCACGACGACGGGCCTCGGTCAACCCGTCTCGGGCCTGCTCGGCCAGGTCGGCGGCGCGATCAGCTCGGCGGGCAAGCAAGTCGGCGGCACGTCGAGCCAGCCGCTCGTCGGCGACGTCGGTCAGCTCGTGACCGCGGTCGGCAATACCGTGACCAACGCGGGCGGCCTCGTCAACCCGAACGGTCCGAACGGCGTGGCACCGATCCCCGGCCTGATCACGAGCCTCGTCGGCGGCTCGACGGCTAACGTCCAGAACGGCACGTCGTCGGGTTCCGGCTCGACGAACCCGCTCGGCGGCCTGCTGTCGGGTCTCGGCTCGACGCCGCTCGGCTCGCTCACGGGCGCACTTGGCGGTGCCGCGGGCGGCTCGGGCAGCGGCCCGCTCGCACCGGTCACCGGCCTCGTCTCCACGGTTACCGGCGCACTGAGCGGCGCGGCCGGCGGCAGCGGCGGCCCGCTTGCCCCCGTCACGAATCTCGTGTCGACGGTCACCGGTACGCTCGGCGGCGCAACGGGCGGCGCAGGCAGTGCAAACCCTCTCGCGCCGGTCACCGGTTTGCTGAATACTGTCACGGGAGCAGTCGGCGGTGCAGCGGGATCCGGGGGTTCGAGCCCGCTCGCGCCGGTCACGTCGCTGATCGGCAGCGTCTCGGGTACGGCATCGTCGGGCGGCGGCTCGACAGGTCTGCTTGCGCCGGTAACGGGGTTGCTGGGCACGCTGGGTAGCGTTGGCAAGTAAGGAGGACGGTCGCGCCTCCGCAGCCGGAGCGGATGGCGCGGCCGTACCAATACATCCGGCATGGCGGCACGCGGCGCGCGACACCCTGGTGTCGCGCGCCCGCATTAGAAAGAAGACGAAAAGCAAGGCCTACGAGGAAGAACAATGAAATCCAGACTCGACAGATGGATGATGCTGCTCGCCATCGCGGCAGCAAGCACGGCACAAGCACAAACGCGCGTCGGAGGTAACCCGCTCGACTCCCTGCCCCAGATCAACGCGCCGAAAACCGGCCCGAACGTCACCGTGCAGGTCGCGCCCCAGGCACCGCAACTGCAGGAGCTGCTGTCGCGGCGCCTGACGCCGAAGACGTTCCAGGTCGAAGGCGTGAAGTCGGTGCCGTTCGACGAAATCTCGCGCCGCTTCACGCCCCTCGTCGGCAAGGACATCACGATCGGCGAGTTGATCGAAACCGCCAACGGCGTGACGAAGCTCTACCAGGATCGCGGCTACGCGCTGTCGTTCGCGTTCGTGCCCGCGCAGACGTTCGAGAACGGCGTCGTGCGCATCACGGTTGTCGAAGGCTACGTGTCGGACGTCAAGGTCACCGGCAAGCCCGGTGCGATGGAATCGAAGATTCGTGCGATCGCCGCGCATATCACGGCCGATCGCCCGCTGCGCCGCGCGACCTTCGAGCGCTACGTGAACACGTTCGGCCTGCTGCCCGGCCTCACGGTGAAAGCAAACGTGCCGCCGCCGCAAACCACCGATGGCGCCACGACACTCGAACTCGCGGTCGACCGCAAGCCGTTCAACGTCAGCACCGGTATCGACTTCAACCATCCGGGTGTCCAGGGACTCATCACCGCGACCGAAAACGGCCTCACGTCGTTCGGCGAGCAACTGAGCATCTCCGCGCTGGCGCCGCCGGGGCGCGACAAGCAAACCTACTTCGCATTCAGCGGTGCGGTACCCGTCGGCAGCAGCGGCCTGATCACGCGCCTCGACGCGAGCACCTATCGCGGCAAGCCGACCGACAACCCGGGGCTGCCGTCGTATGTCCAGCGTACGGTCAAGAACGAAAAGCTCGGTCTTTCGGCATCCTATCCGATACTGCTGAACAACCAGCGCAGCCTGCTCGGCACGGTATCGGGCTATGCGGCGCATAACGAGGACAATTACCAGAACCAGATCAACGGCGCGACGCTCGACAACCGGTCGCAGGTTCGCGTGCTGCAACTGCAACTCGACTACACGAACGTCCAGCCGAAACAGGTGCGGAAGCTGAGCGTCAACGTCGCCAAGGCGTTCGACATCCTCGGCGCATCGAAATCTCAAATCGGCACGAACGGCGGCACCACGACGACCTATGCCGACCCGACATCGCTGACCTTCGTGCGCACCGGCGCGACCTTCACGCAAACCAACGAATGGCCGTTCCGGATCGGCACGTCGGTTTCGCTGACCGGGCAATACAGCCCCGATTCGCTGCCGACGTCCGAGCAGATCTCGTTCGGCTCGACGCGCTACGCGCTCGGCTACCAGCCCGGCGAAGCATCGGGCGACTCGGGATGGGGGATGTCGCTGGAGGTCAACCGCGGCTTCACGCCGGGCTGGACATACATGAAATCCGTCACGCCGTACATCGCGTATGACATGGCGCGCGTGTATCTGCACGCGGGCACGCCGTCGCCGAGCCGCATGTCGTCGGTCGGCATCGGCGTGCGGTTCACCGACAGCCGTTTCTACAGTCTCGACCTGAACGTCGCGAAACCCGTCGGCGATGCGCCCGTCGAAAGCGCATCGCGCAGCCCGCGCATCAACGCAGCATTCTCGTATCAGCTCAACTGATCGTTCACCAAACAGCCCGCGTCACGCGGGCTGTTTCGATTAGAGTCCCCTCTATAAAACTTGGCGCGCGGTTTCACGTATTCTGGCGAAGCTCGCAACATGCCCGCCCCATGCAGACGGTCGTGCGGGCGCATCGAACACGACATGCAAAATCAAGGAGGATGACAATGATTCAACTGACCCGCCCGTTGCGCGCGATGGCTATCGCCGGCGCATTGCTCGCCTGTGCTGCCCACGCATTCGCACAAGCCGACAGCCCGATCGGCATGTGGCAGACGATCGACGACAACACGGGCAAGCCGAAGGCACTCGTGCAGATCGCCGACGAAGGCGACGGTGCGTTGTCGGGCAAGGTCGTCAAGGGCCTCGGCGCGAACGATACGCCCGATCGCCGCTGCACTGCCTGCTCGGACGAGCGCAAGGATCAGCTCATCAAGGGCATGACGATCATCAAGGCGATGAAGAAGGACGGCGATCACTGGGATGGCGGCAACATTCTCGACCCGGAAAACGGCAAGGTCTACAAGTGCAAGATGACGCTTGAAGATGGCGGCCAGAAACTCGTCGTGCGCGGTTACATCGGCGTGTCGCTGCTCGGTCGATCGCAGACCTGGGTTCGCCAGCAATAACGCGGCATGCGCTGAAACGCGCGGCGCAATGAAAAAATCGGCCTGCGACGAAGTCGTCAGGCCGATTTTCTTTGGGTGCGTGCGCAGCAGAAACCGACAGGCATCACGCCGCGTGCTTCATCGTGTCCGACGCATAACCACCCGGTGTGCGATATGCGGGTGCCGCGTTGCTACGCGCCTCTGCCGCCTTCGATTGCGTGTGCTTGCGCATCCGTGCGGACAACTCGTTGCACAGATTCATGCCTGCGTCGCCATAGAGTTCACGCATGATATTCATCAACGTGCCCGTCTCGTGCCAGACCTTGAAGCGGCGATGGCACGTCTGATACGAAGGGTAACGGCGTGGCATGGCCGACCACGTTGCGCCGCTGTAGATCACCCATAGCACGCCGTTCAGAACGGCACGCGTATTGGCTAACGGCCGGCCGCGCAACTCGGTGCGCGGCTGCATTTCGGGCAGAAGCGGCACGACGCAGCGCCACTCGTGGTCGGTCAAATCGCGATACGGTGTCATGGACATCTCCAGCCTTGGTAACCATGACACAACGATATCGGCTCACCTCAACGATGAATATAAGACAAATCCGAAAATACCCCGAGATTCCGAGTATTTGACCGGAATTGACGTTTGAATCCCGTCAATTGCCGAAAATCGCAATCAAGTCAGCGACGTATCGACGATGCGGCGCGGCGTTTCGAGATACTCCTTCGATTGCATCTCGGTGATTCGCGAGACCGTGCGCGTAAATTCATTGGCCATCGGGCCTTCGACGTACAACTGCTCCGCCGGCACCGCCGCGGACATCAGCAGCTTGACCTTGTGGTCGTACAGTACATCGATGAGCCAGGTGAAGCGGCGCGCCTCGGACGCCATCCGCGGCGACATCTGCGGCACCTCGGACAGCACGATCGCGTGGAAGCGGCTCGCGAGTTCGAGATAGTCGTTCTGCGATCGCGGGCCGCCGCACAGCGTCGCGAAGTCGAACCATACGACGCCGTCCGCCTTGCGCAGCGCCTTCAGCTCGCGCTTCTCGATATGCAGGATCGGGCTCTCGTCGGGTACCGCGGCAAGCTGCGCGAATGCGTGGCGCAGTTCGCGATCAACGTCCGCGCCGAGCGGCGTGTGATACATCTTCACCTGCGCGAGCGTGCGCTGGCGATAGTCGACGCCCGCGTCGACGTTGAGCACGTCGAGCTTGTCCTTGATCAAGGCGATCGCGGGCAGCATGCGGTCGCGATGCAGCCCGTCCGGATACAGGTCGTCGGGATCGTAGTTGGACGTCATCACGAACTGCACGCCGTTGTTGAACAGGCGGTCGAGCAGACGGTACAGGATCATCGCGTCGGCAATGTCCGACACATGGAACTCGTCGAAGCAGATCAGCCGGTAGCGCTTGGCGATGCGCCGAGCAAGTTCGTCGAGCGGATCGGCCTGCCCTTTCAGCTCCTCGAGCTCGCGGTGCACTTCGCGCATGAATTCGTGGAAATGCAGGCGCGTCTTGCGCTGCACGGGTGCGACCGCGTAGAAGCTATCCATCAGGAAGCTCTTGCCGCGACCGACGCCGCCCCACATGTAGACGCCGCGCGGCAGGTCCGGATGATTGATGAGCTTCTTGAACGCGTTCGAGCGGCGCGCCTTGTACTCGACCCACTCGTCGAAACAGCGCTGCAGGCGATCAACGGCCGCGCGCTGCGCGGGATCGGACTGATAGCCGCGCGTGGTCAATTCGCGCGTGTAGTATTCGGTGACGTTCATCGGGCAAACCGGAAAGAACGAAGGCGAGCGGGAAACCCCGCCCGCCTTCGTCATGAGACGGCTGCGCCGGCCGATGGCCGGCAGGCGCTACACCGTGCTCAGCTGTTCAGCGAGCGCTTGTCGACGGCGAGCGCCGCTTCGCGCATCACTTCCGACATCGACGGGTGCGGATGGCAGATGCGGGCGATGTCTTCCGACGCCGCCTTGAATTCCATCGCCACGACGGCTTCCGCGATCAGGTCCGACGCATTCGCGCCGATCACGTGCACGCCGAGCAGCTCGTCGGTCTTCGCGTCCGCGATCATCTTCACGAAGCCGTCCGGTGCATTCATGCCGAGCGCGCGGCCGTTGATCGAGAACGGGAACTTGCCCGACTTGATCTCGCGGCCTTCCGCCTTCAGCTGCTGCTCCGTCTTGCCGACCCATGCGATTTCCGGGTACGTGTAGATCACCCACGGAATGCAGTTGTAGTCGATGTGCGGCTTCTGGCCGTCGATCACTTCCGCGACCAGCACGCCTTCGTCTTCCGCCTTGTGCGCGAGCATCGGGCCGCGCACCACGTCGCCGATCGCGTAGACGTTCGGCACCGCCGTGCGGCAGTGGTCGTCGACGTCGATGAAGCCGCGCTCGTTCGCCTTCAGGCCGATCGCCTCGAGGCCGAGGTTGTCGGTGTTCGGCACACGGCCGACCGACACGATCAGGCGGTCGGCGTCGAGCGTCTGTGCGTTACCGTCCTTGTCCGTGTAGGCGATCGACACGCCGTCCGCGGTCGTCTTCACTTCGCCGATCTTCACGCCGAGATGGATGTCGAGGCCCTGCTTCTTGAACAGCTTGGCCGCTTCCTTCGCGAGCGCTTCGTCGGCTGCGCCGAGGAACGCCGGCAGCGCTTCGAGCACCGTCACTTCAGCACCCAGGCGACGCCACACCGAGCCGAGCTCGAGGCCGATCACGCCTGCGCCGATCACGGCGAGCTTCTTCGGCACCGAGTCGAACGTCAGCGCACCTTCGTTGTCCGACACGATCTTGTTGTCGACCGGGATGCCCGGCAGGTGACGCGCCTTCGAGCCCGTCGCGATGATCACGTTCTTCGCGGTGACGACTTCGGTTTCGCCCTCGCCGCTCACTTCGATCTGCACACCGGCGTCGGTCTTGCCGGCGAACTTGCCATGGCCCTTCAGCCAGGTGATCTTGTTCTTCTTGAACAGGAACTCGATACCGGACGTCATCTTCTCGACGATCGCGTCCTTGCGGCCGATCATCTTCGCGATGTCGATCTTCACGCCGTCGGCGGTGATACCGTGGTCGGCCAGGTGGTGCGACGCGTTCTCGAACTCTTCCGACGAAGCGAGCAGCGCCTTCGACGGAATGCAGCCGACGTTCAGGCACGTGCCGCCGAGCTTCAGCGCGCCGGCCGGGTTCTTCCACTTTTCGATACAGGCAACGGTCTTGCCGAGCTGTGCAGCGCGGATCGCGGCGATGTAGCCACCGGGGCCTGCGCCGATCACGACGACGTCAAATTCCTTGGACATGACAATCCTTTCTTCTTGTGCATCCGCACGGTCGCGCGTCTGCGCGCCCGTGCGGAGCGGGTCAATGCGGTGAAACTCGGCTTACAGGTCGAGCAGCAGGCGTGCCGGATCCTCGAGCGCATCCTTCATCGCGACGAGCGACAGCACGGCTTCGCGACCGTCGATGATCCGGTGGTCGTACGACAGCGCGAGGTAGTTGATCGGGCGGATCACGATCTGGCCGTTTTCGACGACCGGACGTTCCTTCGTCGCGTGCACGCCGAGGATTGCCGACTGCGGCGGGTTGATGATCGGGGTCGACAGCATCGAACCGAACACGCCGCCGTTCGAGATCGAGAACGTACCGCCCGTCATTTCCTCGATCGACAGCTTGCCGTCCTTCGCCTTCTGGCCGAATTCGGCGATCTTCTTCTCGATGTCGGCGAGGCTCAGCTGATCCGCGTTGCGCAGGATCGGCACGACGAGGCCGCGCGGCGAGCCGACGGCGATACCGATGTCGAAGTAGCCGTGGTAGACGATGTCGTTACCGTCGATCGACGCGTTCACGAGCGGGAACTTCTTCAGCGCATGCACGGCCGCCTTCACGAAGAACGACATGAAGCCGAGCTTCACGCCATGTTCCTTCTCGAACTTGTCCTTGTACTTGTTGCGCAGCTCCATGACCGGAGCCATGTTGACTTCGTTGAACGTCGTCAGGATCGCGTTGGTCTGCTGCGATTCGAGCAGACGCTCGGCGATACGCGCACGCAGGCGCGACATCGGCACGCGCTGTTCCGGACGGTCGTTCAGCCAGGTCGTTGCCGACGCCGGCACCTTCACGTCCGGCAGCGACGGCTTCGCAGCGGCCTTGGCCGGTGCGGCGGCCGGAGCAGCCTTCGGTGCGCTGCCTGCGGCCAGCGCGTCGCCCTTCGTGACGCGGCCGTCGCGGCCCGAACCTGCGACGTCGCCCGCCGACAGCCCCTTCTCGGCCAGCAGCTTCGATGCGGCCGGCGATGCGGTGGTCGACGATGCGGCTGCGGCGACCGGCTGTGCTGCCGGTGCGGCTGCAGCAGGCGCTGCTGCCGGCTGGACTTCGGCGGCGCCCGCCGCTGCTTCGGCTGCACCTGCCTTCGCTTCGGTGTCGATCGTCGCGATCAGCTGATCGGCAACCACCGTGTCACCGTCGTTCTGCAGCACTTGCGCGAGCACGCCCGCGGCCGGTGCCGGCACTTCGAGCACGACCTTGTCGGTCTCGAGTTCGATCAGGATTTCGTCCTGCGCGACTGCTTCGCCCGGCTTCTTCTTCCACTGCAGCATGGTGGCTTCCGAAACCGACTCCGAAAGCTGGGGGACTTTGACTTCTACGATAGCCATGTGATTTTCCTGGATGCTTAATCTGGGGTGTGACGAGGTTCGTGCGATTCCTTCGGCCGAAACGGCGCGCAACGCGCCCGGCGGGCCAAAAGAGACGGGAAAGCGCAGCGCGCCTTCCCGTTTCGCTTCCGTCGGTTATTTCGCGATCGATGCGCTCTTCAGGCGGCCGAAAGCACCTTCGATCAGGGCCTTCTGCTGCTCGTAGTGCTTCGCGTAGTAGCCAACCGCCGGCGAGGCCGAAGCCGGACGGCCGCTGTATGCCAGCTTCTGCCCGTCCTTCATGCCTTCCTTCAGATGGTGCTCGACGTAGAACCAGGGACCCTGGTTCTGCGGCTCGTCCTGCACCCAGACCACTTCAGTCGCGTTCTCGTACTTCTTCATTTCCGTTTCGAACTGCTTGTGCGCGAACGGATACAGCTGCTCGATACGGATGATCGCGACGTCGTTCGCCTTCGCTTCGCGGCGATGTGCGACGAGGTCGTAATACACGCGGCCCGAGCATGCCAGCACGCGCTTGACCTTCTTCGCGTCGATGCCGCCGTCGGTTTCGCCCAGCACCGGCTGGAACGAACCCTTCGCCAGTTCCGACAGGTCCGACACGGCTTCCTTGTGACGCAGCAGCGACTTCGGCGTTGCGACGATCAGCGGCTTGCGGAACAGGCGGATCATCTGGCGACGCAGCAGGTGGAAAATCTGCGCCGGCGTCGTCGGCTGAACGACCTGCATGTTGTGATCCGCGCACAGTTGCAGGAAACGCTCGATACGGGTCGACGAGTGCTCCGGACCCTGGCCTTCATAGCCGTGCGGCAGCAGCATCGTGAGACCCGACACGCGGCCCCACTTCACTTCGCCCGACGAGATGAACTGGTCGATCACGACCTGCGCGCCGTTGACGAAGTCGCCGAACTGCGCTTCCCACAGCACCAGCGTGTTCGGCTCGGCGGTCGAGTAACCGTATTCGAAGCCCAGCACCGCTTCTTCCGACAGCACCGAGTCGATCACCGTGAACTTCGCCTGGCCTTCGGCGATGTTCTGCAGCGGCACGTACGTGCCGTCGTTCCAGCGCTCGCGGTTCTGGTCGTGCAGCACCGCGTGACGGTGCGTGAACGTGCCGCGGCCCGAATCCTGGCCGGTCAGGCGTACCGAGTAGCCCGATGCGACGAGCGACGCGAACGCGAGGTGCTCGCCCATGCCCCAGTCGAGCGGCTGGTCGCCGCGCGCCATGTTGCGGCGGTCGTTGATCACGCGCTCGACGAGCGGGTGAACCTTGAAGTTCTCCGGAACCGTCGTGATGCGTTCGCCGAGGCGCTTCAGTTCGGCGAGCGGCACGGCCGTGTCGGCTGCATCCGTCCACTTGCGGTTCAGGAACGGCACCCAGTCGACCGCGTACTTGCTCTTGTAGTTCGACAGGACCGGGTCGACCGTGTGGTGACCGTCGTCCATCGCCTTGCGGTACGCCTTCACGAAGTTGTCGGCGTCTTCCGCGGTGATCACGCCCTGCTGCACGAGCTTCTCGGCGTACAGCGCACGGGTGCCCGGGTGCTGCGCGATCTTCTTGTACATCAGCGGCTGCGTGACGGCCGGCGTGTCCTGCTCGTTGTGACCCAGCTTGCGGAAGCAGACGATGTCGATCACGACATCCTTGTGGAACTGCATCCGGTAATCGATCGCGATCTGCGTCGCGAGGATCACGGCTTCCGGATCGTCGCCGTTCACGTGCAGCACCGGCGCCTCGATCATCTTGACCACGTCGGTACAGTACAGCGTCGAACGCGCATCGCGCGGGTCGGACGTCGTGAAGCCGATCTGGTTGTTGATGACGATGTGCAGCGTGCCGTGCGTGCCGTAACCGCGCGTCTGCGCGAGGTTCAGCGTTTCCATCACGACGCCCTGGCCCGCGAAGGCCGCATCGCCGTGGATCTGCACCGGCAGCACCTGCAGGCCGTCTTCGTCGCCGCGACGGTCCATCCGCGCCTTCGCGGAACCTTCGACCACCGGGTTCACGATTTCGAGGTGCGACGGGTTGAACGCGAGCGACAGGTGGACCGGGCCGCCTTCCGTCGACACGTCCGACGAGAAGCCCTTGTGGTACTTCACGTCGCCGGCCGGCAGGTCGTCGACGTGCTTGCCTTCGAATTCGGCGAACAGGTCGGCCGGCATCTTGCCCAGCGTGTTGACCAGCACGTTCAGGCGGCCGCGGTGGGCCATGCCGATGATGATTTCCTGCACGCCGCGCTTGCCCGCGTGCTGGACGACTTCGTCCATCGACGCGATGAAGCTTTCGCCGCCTTCGAGCGAGAAGCGCTTCTGGCCGACGTACTTGGTGTGCAGGTAGCGCTCGAGGCCTTCAGCGGCCGTCAGGCGATTCAGGATGTGCTTCTTCTCGTCCGTCGAGAAGTTCGGCGTCGCGCGGGTCGACTCCAGACGCTCCTGCCACCAGCGCTTCTGCTCCGGATCGCTGATGTACATGTACTCGGCGCCGATCGTGCCGCAGTACGTGTCGCGCAGACCCTTGACGATGTCGCGCAGCGAAGCCTGGTCGAAACCGAAATACAGGTTGCTCGCGCTGTACGTCTGGTCGAGGTCGCCTTCGGAGAAGTCGTAGAACGCGGGTTCGAGTTCGGGAATGGCGGGACGTTCGCGACGCTTCAGCGGATCCAGATTGGCCCATTGCGAACCAAGGAAGCGATATGCGCTGATGAGGGACTGGACGTGGACTTGCTTGCGCGCCGCAGCCAGATTGGTGCCGCTTTCGCGCGGGATGAAGGCATTGGCCTTCGCTCGCTCGGCGAACGATTCGACGATCGGGAAATGCGCGACGTCATTGGCATTCGAACCGTCCGTTGCAGGCACATTCTGCAGCGCGTCGAAATACTCTCGCCAGTTCTCGGGCACTGACGCCGGATTATTGAGGTATGCATCGTACAGTTCTTCAACGTACGAAGCATTGCCGCCGAACAGATAGGAGTTCAGCTGAAACTGCTTCATTACATCTGACATTTTACGCTCACCTTTCTTCGAGCTTCTCGAGAAATAGCGGGTTACTCAACCTTCCGCGACACGGCCTGACCGTTTAGCGGATTGCGAATCAAGTCTTGCTTGGAAGGACCTAAAACTTGCGTGCGCGCAGCATATCACAGAACCGATACCAAAGTTCACGGCGAAATGTGCCTGAAAGCACCGCGTGGCGGGGTTTTGCCGGATTGCCACGCGCCCCGGTAACAGTGCTTTGCAGACAACCCGATTGCGCTTCGCGCAGATGCAAAAAAGGCTGCCCGGGGGCAGCCTTTTCCGTCATGCACGGGAACGGTCGAAACGCTTAGTCGACCGCGCCTTCGCGGCTCGCGCGGCGACGCTCGTGCTCCTTCAGGTGACGCTTGCGCAGACGGATCGACTGCGGCGTCACTTCGACCAGTTCGTCGTCGTCGATGAACTCGACCGCGTATTCCAGCGACATCTGGACCGGCGGCACGAGACGCACGGCTTCGTCGGTGCCCGACGCACGCACGTTGGTCAGCTGCTTGCCCTTGATCGGGTTCACGACGAGGTCGTTGTCGCGGCTGTGGATACCGATGATCATGCCCTCATACAGCGCATCGCCCGGCTTCACGAACATGCGGCCGCGATCCTGCAGCTTCCACAGCGCATATGCCACGGCGGCGCCGTCGTCCTGCGAGATCAGCACGCCGTTGCGGCGCTCGAAGACCGAGCCTTCCTTGACCGGTGCGTACGAGTCGAAGATGTGGCTCATCAGGCCCGTGCCGCGCGTGAGCGTCAGGAATTCGCTCTGGAAGCCGATCAGGCCGCGCGCCGAGATCTTGTATTCCAGACGCGTGCGGCCGCGGCCGTCCGACGCCATGTCGAGCATCTCGCCCTTGCGGCGGCCGAGTTCTTCCATCACGCCGCCCTGGTGCTCGTCCTCGACGTCGACCGTCAGCAGTTCGTACGGCTCGTGCTTCGCGCCGTCGATTTCCTGCATCACGACGCGCGGACGCGACACGGCCAGCTCGTAGCCTTCGCGACGCATGTTCTCGACGAGAATCGTCAGGTGCAGTTCGCCACGCCCCGACACTTCGAACACCGTTTCGTCGCCGGTGTCCTTCACGCGCAGCGCGACGTTGTGGTTCAGTTCCTTCATCAGGCGGTCGCGGATCTGGCGGCTCGTCACGAACTTGCCTTCGCGGCCGGCGAGCGGCGACGAGTTGACGAGGAAGTTCATCGTCAGCGTCGGCTCGTCGACGGTGATCATCGGCAGCGCTTCCGGCGTATCCACCGCGCAGATCGTCGCGCCGATGCCGACGTCTTCAATGCCATTGATCAGCACGATGTCGCCCGCTTCGGCCGACTCGACCTGCACGCGCTCGAGGCCCGTAAACGACAGCACCTGGTTGATCTTGCGGTTCAGCACGTCGCCTTCCGGGCCGAAGCGCATCACGACCGGCTGGCCCGGCTTGATGCGGCCGCGCGTGATACGGCCGACGCCGATCCGGCCGACGTACGTCGAATAGTCGAGCGACGTGATCTGGAGCTGCAGCGGCGCTTCCGGATCGGCCGGGCGGACCGGCACGTGCTCGAGGACCGCCTCGAACAGCGGGCGCATGTCGCCCTCGCGCGCAGCCGGGTCGAGCGACGCATAACCGTTCAGGCCCGATGCGTAGACGATCGGGAAGTCGAGCTGCTCTTCGGTTGCGCCAAGCTTGTCGAACAGGTCGAAGGTCTGGTTGATGACCCAGTCGATCCGCGCGCCCGGACGGTCGACCTTGTTGACGATGACGATCGGCTTCAGGCCGAGCGCGAGCGCCTTCTTCGTGACGAAGCGCGTCTGCGGCATCGGGCCCTCGACCGCGTCGACGAGCAGCAGCACCGAGTCGACCATCGACAGCACACGCTCGACCTCGCCACCGAAGTCCGCGTGCCCCGGCGTGTCGACGATGTTGATGTGCGTGCCTTCGTATTCGACCGCGCAGTTCTTCGCGAGAATCGTGATCCCGCGCTCCTTTTCGATGTCGTTCGAGTCCATCACCCGCTCCGCAATCTGCTGGTTCTCGCGGAAGGTGCCGGACTGGCGGAGCAGTTGGTCGACGAGCGTGGTCTTGCCGTGGTCGACGTGGGCGATGATGGCGATATTGCGAAGGGCGCGGGTCATAGAAACCTGGAAATCGTTTGAACGCGCAAACGCGCCCGCTCGTTTTGCACGGGCGCGCGCATTGCAGTTTGGAAAGCATGAAATTATAGCACGTGGGCGTGTCGAGAGCTGGCGAGTACGTTGCAGCGCAACAAACCCGGCCTGCCCACCCTCCCTCGAACACGCAAATCGACCGAAGGCGCCGCCTCCGGCAAGCCGAAAAACCTTATAGCCACAAGGGCTTCTGGCAACACAAAGCGCGCCCTTTGCCGTTCGATTAACATTTGCCGCGGCAAGCAATTGTACCTATAATGCTGCCTAGTCAACTATTGCAGTTTCAGGGTTTTATGTCGGATTCCTCTACCCCATCGCCCGTTTCGCCGCTGTCTTCGTATCAGATGAACGACAGCGTCGGTTATCTGATGTCGCGCGTGAAGTCGGTGATGACCAACCTCGTCACGCAACGCACGCAGGAAGAGCTCGGCATCACGGGCACGCAGGCGAGCATGCTGTTCATGATCGCGGTCGGCAAGTGCTCGACGGCCGCCGAACTCGCGCGCGAATACGGAATCGACGCGAGCGCGGTCACGCGCCTGCTCGACCGGGTCGAGAAACGCGGCCTGCTGTCCCGCGTCCGCAGCATCGAGGATCGGCGCGTCGTGCGCCTCGAGCTGACCGACGAAGGCCGCGCGCTTGCCGAACGGCTGCCGCCCATTTTCCGCAGCGTACTCGACCAGGTGCTGGACGGGTTCACACCGGAAGAAGTCGGGTTCCTGAAGAGCATGCTGCGCCGCATTCTCAGCAACTATTGCGAGACGGCCGGCGGCAGCATCGCGTAATAGTTGCCATAACAATTACTTTTGACAGATTAATGTAAGGAAATCCTTGCAGTGTCCATCATTCATTCCGAGTCAGGGGTCAGCGCGATGAAAACCTCCCCGTTGTCCGTGCGCACCGGGTCGTGCCGCGCCGCCGTCGCCGCCGCGGTCGCCGCACTCGCGCTGGCGGGCTGCGCGAACTACATCGGCATCAAGAGCGACAAGCAGATCGCCCCCGCGTCGCAATTCGAATCCGCCCAGAGCCTGCCGGCCCAGGGCGGCCAGTGGCCGGCGCTCGACTGGGCCAGCCAGTTCGGCGATCCGCAATTGCCGAAGCTGATCGACGAGGCCCTTCAGGGCAGTCCGTCGATCGCGCAGGCGCAGGCACGCATCGCGAAAGCGTCGTCGTACATCGAATCGTCGCGTTCGAACCTGCTGCCGAAGGCCGAGGCCAGCTATTCGTGGACGCGCGAGCTGTATTCGTCGAACGCGCTGTTCCCGCCGCCGTACGGTGGCCAGTGGTACAGCGAGAACAACGTGCTCGCGAGCGCGTCGTGGGAACTCGACCTGTGGGGCAAGAACCGCGAACGCCTGCACACCGCCGTGTCGCAGGAAAAGGCCGCCGAAGCCGACATGCAGCAGGCGCGCATCACGCTCGCATCGTCGGTCGCCCGCACCTATAACTCGCTCGCGCAGCTCTATGCGCTGCGCGACATCGCGCAACGCGAGATCTCCAACCGCGAGACGGTCGGCAAGATCACCGACGGCCGCGTGTCGGCCGGCCTGGATACCAACGTCGAACGCCAGACGGCCCGCGGCAACATCGCGACGACCCAGGCTTCGCTGTCGGATCTCGACGGCCAGATCACGACGGTGCGCTACCAGCTCGCCGCGCTGCTCGGCAAGGGCCCCGATCGCGGGCTGCAGATCGCGGCGCCCGTGATGAACCCCAGCGGCGCAGTCGCGCTGCCCGGCAACCTGCCGGCCGATCTCGTCTCGCGCCGCCCCGACATCGTCGCCGCGCGCTGGCAGGTCGAGGCTGCAATGCACGACGTGAAGGAAGCGAAAGCCGAGTTCTACCCCGACGTGAACCTCGCGGCCGGCTTCGGCTTCGATGCGTTCGGCTGGGGCAAATTCCTGAACTTCGCGAGCCGCCAGGCGCAGTTCGGCCCGGCGATCCACCTGCCGATCTTCGACGCCGGTGCGCTGCGCGCCCAGCTCAAGGGTCGTTATGCGGACTTCGACCTGTCGGTGGCGAACTACAACCAGACGCTGATCAACGCGTTGAACGACGTCGCGACGCAAGTCGCGTCGATCCGCTCGGTCGATCGCCAGATGGGCGACGCGCAGCGCGCGCTCGACGCGTCGACGCGCGCGTACGATCTCGCCGTGATCCGCTACAAGGCCGGCCTGTCGCCGCAACTGCAGGTGCTGACCGCGGACAGCAACCGCCTCGCATCGGAGCAGACGGTGACCAACCTGAAGATGCGCCGACGCGACATGCAGCTTGCGCTGATCAAGGCGCTGGGCGGCGGGTTTGACGCGACCGGCACGCCGCTCGCCTCGCCCGACGCCGACAAGCCGACAAAACAGGCCGCCAACTGATCCGGCGCCACCACTACGCAGACACTCGAAATAACGGACGGAGAAAATCGCCATGAGCGACCCTCAACAAAACGCTGCCAGCGCACAGTCGCAGAACAACGGGAAGCGCAAACGGATGATGACGCTGCTCGTCGCGGTCATCGTGATCGCGGCCATCGCGTACGGCCTGTATTACTTCCTCGTCGCCCGCTTCCATGAAGGGACCGACGACGCCTACGTGAACGGCAACGTCGTGCAGATCACGCCGCAGGTCACCGGCACCGTGATTGCCGTGAAGGCCGACGATACGCAGACCGTCAAGGCCGGCGATCCGCTGGTCGTGCTCGACCCGGCCGATTCGCAGGTCGCGCTGCAGCAGGCGGAAGCCAACCTCGCGCAGACGGTGCGCCAGGTGCGCGGCCTGTTCGTCAACGACGACCAGTACCGCGCGCAGGTTGCGCTGCGCCAGTCCGACCTGTCGAAGGCCGACGACGACCTGCGCCGCCGCATGGCCGTTGCACAGACGGGCGCGGTGTCGCAGGAAGAAATCTCGCATGCGCGTGACGCCGTGAAGGCCGCGCAGGCGTCGCTCGACGCCGCGCAGCAGCAGCTCGCATCGAACCGCGCGCTGACCGCGAACACGACGGTCGCATCGCACCCGAACGTGCTCGCTGCGGCGTCGAAGGTTCGCGATGCCTACCTCGCGAACGCGCGTAACGTGCTGCCCGCGCCGGTCACCGGCTATGTCGCGAAGCGCTCGGTGCAGGTCGGCCAGCGCGTGTCCCCGGGCACGCCGCTGATGTCGGTGGTGCCGCTGAATGCCGTGTGGGTCGACGCGAACTTCAAGGAAGTCCAGCTCAAGCACATGCGCATCGGCCAGCCGGTCGAACTGACGGCCGACATCTACGGCTCGTCGGTCCCCTACCACGGCAAGGTCGTCGGCTTCTCGGCCGGCACCGGCTCCGCGTTCTCGCTGCTGCCGGCACAGAATGCGACCGGCAACTGGATCAAGGTCGTGCAGCGCCTGCCGGTGCGTATCGAGCTCGACCCGAAGGATCTCGACAAGCATCCGCTGCGCATCGGCCTGTCGATGCAGGTCGACGTGGACATCAAGGACGAACGCGGCGACCAGCTCGTCAACGCGCCGAACACCGTCTACGAGACCAACGTGTTCGCGAAGTACGGCGACGAAGCCGACGCCGAAATCGCGCGCATCATCGCCGAGAACGCGGGCGGCAACGCAGCGGCCCCGGCCGCGGCGAAGTCGAACAGCGCCGCGAAGATGATGTAACCGCTCCGACTCCGGAAAAACTACCGACACATGGCACAGGCTCCTGTCTCCCACCCGCCCTTGCAGGGCGGGAAACTCGTGATCGGGACGATCGCGGTATCGCTCGCGGTGTTCATGAACGTGCTCGACACGTCCATCGCGAACGTCGCGATCCCGACCATCTCGGGCGACCTCGGCGTGTCGTCCGACCAGGGCACGTGGGTCATCACGTCGTTCGCGGTCGCGAACGCGATCTCCGTGCCGCTGACGGGCTGGCTGACCGATCGCTTCGGACAGGTTCGCCTGTTCCTCGCGTCGATCATCCTGTTCGTCATCTCGTCGTGGATGTGCGGGCTCGCGCCGAGCCTGCCGTTCCTGCTCGCGTCGCGCGTCCTCCAGGGTGCGGTCGCGGGACCGATGATTCCGCTGTCGCAATCGCTGCTGCTGTCGAGTTACCCGCGTGCCAAGGCGCCGATGGCGCTCGCGCTGTGGTCGATGACGACACTGATCGCGCCGGTCGCGGGCCCGATCCTCGGCGGCTGGATCTCGGACAACTACTCGTGGCCGTGGATCTTCTACGTGAACATCCCGGTCGGCATCGCCGCCGCACTCGCCACATGGTCGATCTATCGCACGCGCGAATCGACGGTGCGCCGCGCGCCGATCGACGGCGTCGGCCTCGCGCTGCTCGTGTTGTGGGTCGGCTCGCTGCAGGTCATGCTCGACAAGGGCAAGGATCTGGACTGGTTCGCGTCGACGACGATCGTCGCGCTCGCGCTGATCGCGATCATCTCGTTCGCGTTCTTCGTGATCTGGGAACTGACCGCCGAGCACCCCGTCGTCGATCTGTCGCTGTTCCGTCGGCGCAACTTCACGGGCGGCACGATCGCGCTGGCGGTCGGTTACGGGCTCTACTTCGGCAACCTCGTGCTGCTGCCGCTGTGGCTGCAGACCCAGATCGGCTATACGGCAACCGACGCCGGCCTCGTGATGGCGCCGGTCGGGCTGTTCGCGATCCTGCTGTCGCCGCTGACCGGCAAGTTCCTGCCGCGCACCGATCCGCGCTACATCGCGACCGCCGCGTTTCTGATATTCGCGCTGTGCTTCTGGATGCGATCGGGGTACACGACGGGCGTCGACGAGTGGTCGCTCACGCTGCCGACGCTGGTGCAAGGCGTTGCGATGGCCGGCTTCTTCATTCCGCTCGTGTCGATCACGCTGTCCGGCCTCCCCGGCCACCGCATCCCGGCGGCGTCCGGTCTGTCGAACTTCGTGCGGATCATGTGCGGCGGCATCGGCACGTCGATCTTCCAGACGGCGTGGGATCATCGCAACAACTTCCACCACGCGCAGCTGGTCGAGCAGGCGAACGTGTACAACCCGACGTTCAACCAGGCCGTCACGCAAATGGGCAGTCTCGGGCTGACGCAGGACCAGGCGCATGGCCTCATCAACAACTTGGCCACGCAGCAGGCCGCGCAGCTCGGCGTGAACGACCTGTTCTACATCTCGGCGGCGATCTTCGTGCTGCTGATTGCGCTGATCTGGATCACGAAGCCCGAACGCGCGGGCGGCGGCGATGCCGGCGCAGCGGCATCGGCAGCGCACTGAGCGTCACCGCGCGCCAAACAAAAAGCCCGGTCGAAATCGACCGGGCTTTTTTTTGCTCCGACGGCGCGCTCGCGCCGCCTGGTCATGCAGCGGTCACGACGAGCCGTTCCGGTGCGAGCACGCCGTTCGCCTTGCGCGCCACGCCAAGCAGCCGCGTTGCGTCGTAGACGCGCACGCGCTCGCCCTCGGCCGCATCGATCTGCGCAAGTTCCGACAGCGGCAGACGCTGGCCGTGCAGGAACCGCTTCGCACCCGCGTCGTCGAGCCGAACCGACGGAAACGTGGACAGCAATGCATCGACCGGCTGGAGCCATGTATCGCGCGCCGATTCGTCGGCGTCCGACAGCGCATCGAGCGTCACCGCATGCTCGAGCGTCAGCGCACCGACACCCGTGCGACGCAGCATCGTCAGATGCGCACCGCAACCCAGCGCCTCGCCGATATCCTCCGCCAGCGTGCGCACGTAGGTGCCCTTGCTGCAGGTCACGCGAAACGTCACGTCGGGCAGCTCGCAGGCGAGCAGGTCGAGCGCATGGATCGTCACGTTGCGCCCTTCGCGCTCGACGGTCTGGCCCGCGCGCGCATATTCGTACAGCGGCTTGCCGTCGCGCTTGAGCGCCGAATACATCGGCGGCACCTGCACGATTCCGCCGGTAAAGCGCACGAGCGCCGCTTCCACCGCCGCGCGGTCGCATTCGACGGGCCGCGTGTCGATCACTTCACCTTCCGCATCGCCGGTGGTCGTGCGCAGGCCGAGACGCATCGTCGCTTCGTAGGTCTTGTCGGCGTCGAGCAAGTCCTGAGAGAACTTCGTCGCCTCGCCGAAACACAGCGGCAACAGGCCCGAGGCCAGCGGATCGAGCGTGCCGGTATGACCGGCTTTCTTCGCGAGCATCAGACGCTTCGCGCGAATCAGCGCATCGTTGCTCGACAGGCCGACCGGCTTGTCGAGCAGGAGGACGCCATCCAGCGCGCGCCGGGGCACGCGCGGACGTTGGGGTGCTGCAGTCGTCATAGGCCGGTCGCGCTCAATCGTCCTTGGTGGATGCGTCGGCCTCGTCGTCGTCCTTCGCGCGCGTCGAGTTCGCTTCCTTGATCAGGCGCGACATTTCCACGGCCTTCTCGATCGTCTGGTCGTAGTGGAAATGCAGCGTCGGCACCGTATGGATGTGCAGGCGCTTGAACAACAGGTTGTGCAAGTGACCCGATGCGTGGTTCAGCGCTTCCTGCGTCTTGACCGGATCGCCGGTCAGCGCCGTGAAGTAGATCTTCGCGTGCGCGTAGTCCGGCGTGAGTTCCACGCTCTGGATGGTGACGATGCCAATGCGCGGATCTTTGACCTCGCGCATGATGAGTTCGGACAGATCGCGCTGAATCTGATCGGCGATCTGAACGTTGCGATTGGGGGAAGTACGTTTCCTGGACATGATCGATCCCTGATTCGTTTATCAGGATAATGCGGCCGCCTTTTGGCGGGCCGCCATGAAAAATGGGCGGGACAAGCCCAAGCCTGCCCCGCCCATGAGCCGATACGCGACGATTACAGCGTACGCGCGACTTCGGTCACTTCGAAGACTTCGAACTGGTCGCCTTCCACGATGTCGTTGAAGTTCTTCACCGACATGCCGCACTCGAAGCCTTGCTTGACTTCCTTCACGTCGTCCTTGAAGCGCTTCAGCGATTCGAGTTCGCCCGTGAAGATCACGACGTTGTTGCGCAGCACGCGAACCGACGACGAGCGCTTGACGATACCGTCCGTGACCATACAGCCTGCGACCGCGCCGATCTTCGGCACCTTGAACACCTGGCGCACCTCGACCGTACCGGTGATGATTTCGCGCTTCTCCGGCGCCAGCATGCCCGACATCGCCGCCTTCACCTCATCCACTGCGTCATAGATGATGTTGTAGTAGCGGATATCGACGCCATTGGCTTCCGCGAGCTTGCGCGCCTGCGCATCCGCACGCGTGTTGAAGCCGATGATGACTGCCTTCGATGCCGTTGCAAGGTTGACGTCGTTTTCGCTGATGCCGCCCACCGCGCCGTGCACGATCTGCACGCGCACTTCGTCGGTCGACAGCTTGAGCAGCGACTGCACGAGTGCTTCCTGCGAACCCTGCACGTCGGCCTTGACGATAAGCGGCAGGTTCTGCACTTCGCCTTCGCCCATCTGCTCGAGCATGCTTTCCAGCTTCGCGGCCTGCTGCTTCGCGAGCTTCACGTCACGGAACTTGCCCTGACGGAACAGTGCGATTTCACGCGCCTTGCGCTCGTCCGGCAGCACGATCACTTCCTCGCCCGCGCCCGGCACTTCCGACAGACCCTGGATTTCGACCGGGATCGACGGGCCGGCTTCCTTCGTCGGCTTGCCGTTCTCGTCGAGCATCGCGCGCACGCGGCCGTAGGCCGAGCCCGCGAGCACGATGTCGCCACGATTCAGCGTACCGGACTGCACGAGGATCGTCGCGACCGGGCCTTTACCCTTGTCGAGCTTCGCTTCGATCACGATACCCTTGGCCGGTGCTTCGACCGGTGCCTTCAGTTCCAGCACTTCGGCCTGCAGCAGCACGTTCTCGAGCAGATCGTCGATGCCCGCACCCGTCTTAGCCGACACCGGCACGAACGGCGAATCGCCACCGTATTCTTCCGGCACGACGCCTTCCGTGACCAGTTCCTGCTTCACGCGATCCGGATTCGCTTCCGGCTTGTCGATCTTGTTGATCGCGACGACGATCGGCACGCCACCCGCCTTCGCGTGGGCAATTGCTTCCTTCGTCTGCGGCATCACGCCGTCGTCGGCCGCCACCACCAGCACGACGATGTCGGTCGCCTTCGCGCCGCGTGCACGCATTGCCGTGAACGCTTCGTGACCCGGCGTATCGAGGAACGTGATGACGCCGCGCGGCGTGTCGACGTGATAAGCGCCGATGTGCTGCGTAATGCCACCCGCTTCGCCCGCCGCAACCTTCGCGCGGCGAATGTGGTCGAGCAGCGAGGTCTTGCCGTGGTCGACGTGACCCATGACCGTGACGACCGGCGGACGCGGCAGTTGCTCCGCATCGGTGGTCGCTTCGCCTTCGACGAGCAGCGCTTCCGGATCGTCCAGCTTCGCGGCAACCGCGCGGTGACCCAGTTCCTCGACGACGATCATCGCCGTTTCCTGGTCCAGCACCTGGTTGATCGTGACCATCTGGCCCATCTTCATCATCACCTTGATGACTTCCGAGGCCTTGATCGACATCTTGTGCGCGAGATCGGCAACCGAAACGGTTTCCGGCACGTGCACTTCACGGACGATCGGTTCGGTCGGCGCCTGGAACGACGATGCGCTGTCCTGGTGACGGCCGCGACCCTTCGGGCCGCCGCGCCAGCCGCGGTCGACGCCGCCGCTCGAATCGCCGCGCGTCTTGATGCCGCGACGCTTCGCCGCGTCGTCCTGCCAGCCGCCCTTGCCTGCGCCCGGCTTCTTGTTGCGATCGCCCGCGCCTGCCGGTGCCTGCGTCGTTGCCGGTGCAGCGCCGGCCGGCTTCTTCACCGCCGGACGCGCCTGCGCACCTTCCGGCTTCGCCGGCTTGTGCAGCGTGCCCTTCGCTTCGGCCGGCTTCGGCGGCTCGACCGGCTTCGGCGGCTCGACTGCCTTGACCACGGCCTTGCGCGGCGTGTTCATCATTTCGCGGATCGCACGCGCTTCGGCCTCGGCGGCCGCACGGCGCTTGCTGATCTCTTCCTGCTCGGCGCGCGCCTTGTCCGCCGCCTCACGGGCAGCATCCTCGGCCTTCTTCGCCGCTTCGCGCTGCGCCGCACGTTCGGCAGCCGCACGCGCTTCGGCGGCCACGCGCGCTTCGTCCTGCGCGGACTGCGCACCCGGTGCTTCCTGCTCGGCCGCGGCGGCCTGCTGCTGCGCTGCCGCCTGCTGCTGTGCCGCAGCGGCTTCAGCCGCGGCACGCTTCGCCGCAGCTTCTTCCTCGGCGCGACGGCGCTCGGCTTCGGCCGCTTCCTCGCGGGCACGGCGCTCGGCTTCCTCGCGCTCCAGGCGTTCCTGGCGTTCGCGCAGTTCCTGCGCCTGCTTCTCGAGCAGCTCGGCCTCGCGGCGCGCTTCTTCCTCGCGACGCTTCAGTTCTGCATCGTCGTCCGCTTCGGCGACCTGCGCCTGACCCTGTTCCGCACCCTCGCTCACGTCGTCGCGCTTGACGAACGTACGCTTCTTGCGGACCTCGACCTGAATGGTGCGAGCCTTGCCCGTCGCGTCAGATTGCTTGATCTCCGACGTATGCTTGCGGGTCAGCGTGATCTTGCGCTTATCGCCGTCGGTTGCGCCATGCGACTTGCGCAAATGATCGAGCAGACGCGCCTTGTCCGTCTCGGACAGCACATCGTCTTCACTCGCTTTCTGGACGCCCGCTGCCTGCAGCTGTTCGAGCAGCACACCAGCAGGCATTTTCAGTTCCGCGGCAAATTGGGCTACGTTGTTACTCGCCATTCATTCCTCTTAGTGCAAGGACCGATTCCTTGCTGTTAGCATCGGGTCAGGCCATACGGCCGCCATCAAATCAGTGCGCCATGGTCATTTCTCACTGGAACCAATGTTCACGTGCTTTCATGATCAACGCCTTAGCGGCATCCTCTTCCATCCCGGTCATGTCGACCAGTTCATCCACAGCCAGCTCGGCGAGATCGTCTCGCGTCTGCATGCCGTGTTCAGCCAGCTTCGCGAGCAACTCCGGCGTGATGCCGTCGAGGCTCTTGAGATCCAGCGCTGCGTTCTCAACCTTTTCTTCGTTCGCGATAGCCATCGTCAACAGCGCGTCGCGTGCGCGGTTGCGCAGTTCATGCACGGTGTCCTCGTCGAACGCTTCGATTTCGAGCATTTCGTTGAGCGGCACGTAAGCGATTTCTTCGAGGCTCGTGAAGCCTTCGTCGATCAGGATGTCGGCAACTTCTTCGTCGACGTCGAGACGCGCCATGAACAGCGCACGCAGCCGGTCGCGCTCTTCACCCTGCTTCAGGGCGGATTCGTCCGGCGTCATGATGTTGATCTGCCAGCCGGTCAGTTCGCCGGCAAGGCGAACGTTCTGACCGCTGCGGCCAATCGCGACAGCCAGCTCGTTCTCGTCGACGACCACGTCCATCGAGTGCTTTTCTTCATCGACGACGATCGACTGGACGGCTGCCGGCGCGAGCGCGCCGATCACGAACTGGGCGGGATCCTCCGACCATAGCACGATGTCGATGTTTTCGCCACCGAGCTCGTTGCGCACGGCCTGCACGCGGGAACCGCGAATGCCGACGCAGGTGCCGATCGGATCAATCCGCTTGTCGTATGCGATGACGCCGATCTTCGCGCGCACGCCCGGGTCACGGGCTGCCGCCTTGATTTCGAGCAGGCCCTGCTCGATTTCCGGCACTTCCATCTCGAACAGCTTCATCAGGAACTCGGGCGCCGTACGCGACAGCTCGATCTGCGGGCCGCGCGCGGTGCGGTCGACCTTCGCGATGTACGCACGCACGCGGTCGCCCACGCGCAGGTTTTCCTTCGGGATCAGCTGATCGCGGCGCAGCAGCGCCTCGACACGGCCCGATTCGACGATGAAGTTGCCCTTGTCGAGGCGCTTCACCGTACCCGTCATGATCTTTTCGCCACGCTCGAGGTAGTCGTTCAGGATCTGCTCGCGCTCCGCGTCGCGGACCTTCTGCAGGATCACCTGCTTCGCGGCCTGCGCGCCGATGCGGCCGAACTCGATCGACGGCACGGGTTCCTCGACATATTCGCCGACTTCGACGTCGGGCTTCTGCTCACGTGCTTCGAACAGCAGGATCTCGCGATCCGGCTCTTGCAAGCCTGCCTCGTCGGGCACGACGAGCCAGCGACGGAAGGTTTCGTGCTCGCCGCTTTCGCGATCGATATGGACGCGGATTTCGGCGCCTTCGTCGAACAGCTTCTTGGACGCGGACGCGAGCGCAGCCTCGAGGGCGCCCAGCACCACATCCTTTTCGACGTTTTTCTCGCGCGCCAGCGCATCCACCAGCATCAACACTTCGCGACTCATTATTTGCGGCTCCTAAAGTCAACTTGCGGAATCAGGCGGGCTTTATCGATATCGGCCAGCGTGAAATCCAGCATGGCCGCCTCGCCCTTCTTCCCTTCAAATTCCAAACCGATCGTTTCGCCATTCGGCGCGTGCAGAATGCCCCGGTACGTCTTGCGCCCGTCCAGCGGCTTTTTCAAGGTCACGGAAACTTCGCTGCCAGCGAAGCGCTCGAAGTCGGCCAGCTTCTTCAACGGGCGGTCGAGTCCCGGGGACGAGACTTCGAGCCGTTCGTAATCGATGTTTTCGACCGTCAAGACGTGCTGGAGCTGACGCGTGACCTTTTCGCAATCTTCGAGCGAGATGCCGGCAAGCTGATCGATATAGATGCAAAGCATGCCGCGCCCGGTGCGCTCGAGATCCACCAGCTCGTAGCCGAGCCCGGTGACCGTGGTTTCTATCAGTTCCGTCAGTTGCACAGTGTCCTCTCAGGTGTTCGCGCCCGCCGCTCGCGATTACACCCGCGGGCGCGCGCCTTAGCCGGCGCAGGAAGCGCTACCCGAGATGCCTAACCGTTTCAGCAAAAAAAAATGGGCGGAACGCCCATCTTCTTACTGGTGGTCGCACCTGAGCCGCACATTGAATCCGTACGCCCAGCGACTCCGCGATTATAGCGATTTTTGGCGCAAACGCCAAGCCAGCCGGTAAAAGCAGCGCGTCGCCTGCCTTTACGGACCGAAAATGCGAAATCGGACTGTCCGATCGACCGGCGCCATCCTGCCGCGCCGGAAATCGGCCATGCCGGCGGCCGTCCAGCGGCACGCGGCATATATATACAGTCAAAGCAATCAACGCAATGCGTCGTGCCGACAAAATCGGTCGGATGCCGATCGTGCCGGCACGCCGGCGGCCTTGCGCCGCCGCGTGCCCGAACGCTCAGCGGCTGCGCGTACGGCTGCGTTGCGGACGCTGGCCGCCACGCGGGCCGCCGCTGTTGCCGCCGCCTTCGGGACGATTGCCGTTCGGATTGCGATTGCCGCCCTTGGGACCGCCGCGCTTGGGGCCCGCGCTCTCGCGCTTGGGGCCTGCGCCGTATGACGCGCGGTTGCCGTCGACATCACGGCCGCCGCCAGCGCGGTTCCCATCTCGGCCGCCGCCGCCCGAGCGGTTGCCATCGCGGGCGCCGCCAGCACGGTTGCCATAGCCCGACGGCGCAACCGGCAGGCTGCCGTAGCCGCTCAGGCCCGGCAGGCCCGGCCCGCCGCGCCGACCGCCGCCGCGACGCGGCTGGTCGAGCTGGCCGTGCGTCGTCAACACCGGCTCACGGCTGATGAACCCCATCGACGTCTCCATCGGATCAGGCTGACGACGCTCGGCCGGACCGGCACCGCCTCGCTTGCCCTTCTCCTCGGACGGCGCCTTCAGGCCGACGGTCGCCATCAGCTTGCGCACCTGCGCGTCGTCGAGCTCCTCCCAGCGGCCGCGCTTCAGGCCGCGCGGCAGCGGGATCGGGCCGTGACGCGTCCGGATCAGCCGGCTCACCATCAGGCCGGCCGCCTCGAACATCCGGCGCACTTCGCGGTTGCGGCCTTCGGCCAGCGCGACGTGATACCAGTGATTCGTGCCTTCGCCACCGCCGTCGCGGATACGCAGGAAGTTGGCCGGACCGTCATCCAGCTCGACGCCGTGCAGCAGCTTTTGCCGGTTGCCTTCAGTGAGCTCGCCGACAACCCGCACCGCGTACTCGCGCTCCACGCTGTAGCGCGGATGCATGAAGCGGTTCGCGAGGTCACCCGAAGTCGTCAGCATCAGCAAACCTTCGGTATTGAAGTCGAGGCGGCCCACCGCCAGCCATTTCGCCGTCTTCATCGGCGGCAGACGGTCGAACACCGACGGACGGCCTTCCGGATCCGCATGGCTGACGATCTCGCCCGTGGGCTTGTGGTACAGCAGCACGCGCGGCGGCTTGTTCGGCAGCTTGCGCTTGACCGGCTTGCCGTTGATCCGCACCTGGTCGGTCGGCATGATGCGCTGACCGATGTGCGCGGGCTCGCCGTTCACCGATACGCGGCCGGCGACGATCAGTTCTTCCATTTCGCGGCGCGAGCCCATGCCCGCTTCCGCCAGCACCTTGTGAAGCTTCGGCGCGTCGTCGTCCGGCGACAGCACGCGCTTGTTGGCCGGCTGGCTGCGGCCGCGACGCAGCATCGGCGCACGCACGCCGCTGCCGCCCGCGGAATTGTCCGCGTCGAATGCCGGCGACGTCACGTAGGCGAACAGTTCGTCCTGGGACGCATCGCCTTCCGCCTTCACCGGGCCACCTTCAGCCTTCGGCGCACCACCGCGTCGACCCTGGCCGCCCTGCGCACCCTGGCCGCCCTTGGCCGCGCCTTCGCGCTTGCCCGCGGCCGGCTTGCGACCGCCCTTGGCTGCACCTTCCTTGCGCGGCGCACGCGCCGGCTGCGCTTCGGCGGCCTCGGCCGGCTGCGCATCCTCGCCTTCAGCGCCCTGCGACTCGCCTTCGGCGCCCTTCGACTTGGCCGCCGCGCGACGGCGCGCGATCAGGCTGCGCGGGCCTCGCCGCAGACCGCGGCGGGGACGGTCGTCGCCACCCGCGGCCGAAGCGTCCTGCTCCGGTGCATCGTCGGCACGCGCTGCCTGCACGGCAGGCGCGGACGATTCAATATCGTGGATATCTGTCAAAACAACCTCAAAATGTCAGGTCTCGCGCCCGGCGCGGGCGCGGCAAGAAGTTGGCCGCGTTCAGGCGCGACGCTGTTCGGGTTCTGCTTCGTCGTCCGGCAGCGCGTCGGCGCCGATGGGCGCACTGGCGCTTCGTACGGCATCCGCGAGACTGTCAGACGTGTCGTCCAGCATCTCGCAGTCCGCGGGACGGGAACGGGACGCGTCGGCCTGAACAGCCTCGCCGGGCATGTCGCCGGCCGCTTCCGCTCCGTCTCCGGCAGCCGTTTCGGCGGCCGGCTTGCGATCTTCCTCGCTCCAATCCGCGCGCAGCGGCTCGGGCTGCGCACCGGTCGGCGCTGCTTCGGCACCAACCTGTTCCGCTTGTTCCACTTGTTCCGTTTGCCCGCGATCAGCATCGAGCGTATCGCGACTCGGGATTTCCTGCGTCGTCGCGACGTCCGTCACGCCATCGCCCGGCAATTCGGCCGATCGGCCGGCGGACACCTCTTCCGCCTGCGCTTGCGACACGTCGTCCGTTGCGTCGTCGGCAACCGGCACGTCACCCTCGAAGTCGATTGCCTGCTGCGCAAGCAGCGCGGCCTCGATGTTCGCGGCCGGCTCTTCGAGCGCGGGCAGGTCGTCGAGCGCCTTCAGGCCGAGATCGTCGAGGAACTGCTTGGTCGTCGCGTACAGCGCCGGGCGCCCCGGCACGTCACGATGACCGATCACCTCGATCCAGCCGCGATCCTCGAGCTGCTTGACCACCTGCGTATTGACCGTCACGCCGCGAATCTCTTCGATGTCGCCGCGCGTGACGGGCTGCCGGTACGCGATGATCGCGAGCGTTTCGAGTACCGCGCGCGAATATTTCGGCGGCTTCTCGGGATGCAGGCGATCCAGATAGTGACGCATCGCCGGCTTGCTCTGAAAGCGCCAGCCGGTCGCCAGCGCCACCAGTTCGACCCCGCGGCCGGACCAATCCTGTTTCAGATCTTCGAGCAACGTGCGGACCGTGTCAGCCGACACGCCGTCGGCAAAGAGCTTGCGCAAATCGCCGAGCTTCAGCGGTTCCTGCGCGCAGATCAAAGCAGTCTCGAGGACGATCTTCGCCTCTTGGGTATTCATGCAGCTAGGCCAGACCCTGTGGTCAAACGAACCGGATCAACAAACAGACGAAATGAACGGAAGACGCGCTCGCCCGATTCTGATCGGTCATATTGATGGGAGCACGAACCGGGGGCGGCGAACCAACTTCAGGCCAGGCCCAAACCGGACGGAACAGCACGGCTCAACGACGGAACCGCGTGACTGAGCGCCATATTACGCAAAATTGCCCGGTGCGTAAAGATGGACCGAGCGGGCCACCGCCAGTGCGCCGCGTCCGCTCCGGCCCTGCTTCAGCGGGCAGCCGCGCCGCGCGCGAGGAACCGGCGCAGCCGCTCGACGCCCGCGTCGAGTCGTGCCGGATCGCATGCGTAGCACCAGCGCACAAAACCTTCCCCCTCCGGGCCGAATGCACGCCCGGGCGCAAGACCGAGCCCCGCTTCGCGCACCAGCGTCTTGCAGAACGCGAGACTGTCGGCCGCGCCCGGCAGACGCAGAAACACGTACATCGCGCCCGGCGGAGGCGGTACCTCGACACCCGGCAGCGTCCGCAGCGCGGCGACCAGGTGATCGCGGGCATCGCGCAGCGCCGAGACGAACGACTGCACGAACGCCTCGCCGTCGCGCAGCGCGACCTCGCCCGCGGCCTGCACGAAGCCCGGTGCACACGACGTGTTGTATTCGACGAGCTTCGACAGATCGCCCATCACCGATGCCGGCGCAATCAGCCAGCCCAGCCGCCAGCCCGTCATCGCCCACGCCTTCGAGAACGAATTCACGACAACGACCCGCTCGTCGCGCGAAGCGATATCGAGGAACGACGGTGCGCCGCCCGCGCCGAACGCGAGCCGTTCGTACACCTCGTCGGCGACCAGCCAGATACCGTGACGGCGGCAATGGGCGAGCACGGCCTGCTGATCGTCGCGCGACATCGTCCAGCCGGTCGGATTGTTCGGCGAGTTGATCAGCAGCATCCGCGTATCGGGCGTCAGCGCCGCGAGCAGCCGCCCGACATCGAGTTGCCAGCCCGCATCGCCATAGTCGAGCGACACGCATTCGACCTGCGCGCCGAGGATCTTCGGGATCTCGACGAGATTGGGCCAGAGCGGCGTCACCGCGACCACACGTTCGCCCGGCCCGACCAGCATCTGCGCGGCCAGCATCAGCGCGCTCACGCCCGAACTGGTCACGGCCACCGTGTCGCCCGCCGTCGCGCCATGCCGCGCGCTGACGTAGGCAGCAATCGCGTCGCGCAGCGGCGCAGTGCCGAGGTTGTGCGTGTAGAAGGTCGCGCCGTCGCGCAGCGCCGCCGCTGCGGCGTCGCGGATGAAATCCGGCGTCACGCGATCGGATTCGCCGAACCAGAACGGCAGCATGTCCGGCACGCCGAAGCCGGCGTTCGCCACCTCGCGGATCAGCGACGGACGCAGCGCGCGCACCGCGGCGCGGGCCGCCGGCTCGCCGGTCACCGGAAAGGAATCTGCGGAATGCGTCATCGAGAACCATCGCCCAGGAACACGATCCGCGTAGTGTACCGGCCTGTGAGCCGGGCCGGTGCACGCCGGGGCACGTCAGTCGAGATCCTCCGCCCTCGCCGGCATCTGCCGCACGAGCTCCCAGATCGCCTGCGCCGCGGGCGACAGTGACCGGTCGCGGCGACGCACCAGCTCGACGGTGCGTTCGGTGCGCGGCGTGAGCGGCCGCGCGACGAGTGTCGAGCCGGCCGGCAGCGGCAGCGACAGCCACGGCTGCACGCTCACACCCACCCCGGCCTCGACGAGCCCGAACACGGTCGCCGAATGCCCGAGCTCCTGCATGACCGTCGCATTGACGTGATGGGCGGCCAGCGCGGCATCGATCAGCGGCCGGCTTCCCGACGCATGATCGAGGAGCACGAGGCGCTCGCCGTCCAGCGCCGTCCACGGCACCTCGGCACGTGCCGCGAGCGGATGGTCGGCACGCGCGACGAGGCAGAACGAATCGGTCATCAGCGGTTCGCAGACGAGATCGGCAACCGTGAGCGGCCCGATCACGACGCCGAAATCGACCTCGCTCGACTTCACCTTGCGCAACACATCGCTCTGCACGTCGTCGCGCAGGCCCAGCGTCACGAACGGAAACTGGCGCTCGCACGATGCAACCACGCGCGGCATCAGCCTGCACGCGATCGTCGGGCTTGCCGCGACGATCACGCGCCCGCGGCGCTGCTCACCGATCTCGCGAATCTCGCGCAGCGTGTCGTCGAGATCGTCGATCAGGCGCGACACGCTCGCGATCAGGTTCGCGCCGACGTCGGTCAGCTGCACGTCGCGCGTCGTGCGGTCGATCAGCTTCAGCCCGAGCTCGGCCTCGAGCTCACGCACGCAGCGGCTGACCGCGGACTGCGTGAGCCCGATCTCGTCGCCCGCGCGACTGAAGCTCTTGAGCCGCGCTACCTCGATGAATACGCGAAGCTGGCGCAGCGTGACGTTCATCTCCTGACCTCATCAATCGTCGATATCAATGCACGATTTTAATGCGTGAATCCGGTGCCGATGTACGAATCCGGCACCTGCCGCACATGTTTCGCTGCGGTGCAATATCTACGCAAACGCACGTGGTGCGGGCGAACTGCACAAGATTGGTGATTGTCCCGATTTGCTGGCGGGTTATTTTGGCGTCTTATACGCCCCTAGCTGACTTAGCCGTTAGCTCGCTGCCAAGCGGCTCTCGAGGGATTCACCTCCGACATGGCACGCTTCGTGCATTACCTGGCGCACAGGGCGCAGGTTTCGTCGGACGGAAGAGCAGAAACGCCGCTGCCGGCCAACCGGACGCCCCCACCCGGCACTCGACGATCGAGTGCTTGAAGAGTGCGCGGCGCAGGGCAGCGCACCGGAGTTAGCTTCGCTGAGGTGAGGACATGATGCTGTTCGACGATTTGAGAGATAACGAGTGGGCGCTGGTCGAAGGTCTGTTTTGCTCGGAACCCGCACGGAGTGAGCGACGCGGCCGTCCCCGCGTGGAAGCCCGCTCGGTGGTAAACGCCGTGCTGTGGGTGCTGTCGACGGGCGAAGGCTGGTCCAAGCTGCCGGGACGCTATCCGTCGCCGCCGACCTGCCGCCGTCGCTTCGACGAATGGCAGGCGGACGGCACGCTCGCCGAAATCGTGAAGCGACTCGGCACGAGCGGCCGACAGATCTCGCTGCGCGGACGCATCGGCGCAAGCGCCGCGAAGCCGCCCGCACCGCCGAGCCGCGACCGGCTGCGCGGCGCCTTCTGGACCAATCCGGAATCCTGGCGCGCGCCCGTCAAGATGGCGTAACGAATGCTCGATCGGGCGGCTTCGGCCGCCCGGTTCCTTTCCGCGACGCGATCTTTTCGCGACGCCTGCATTGCCGTCGATTACCGTTGTCGTGCCGCGATACATCTATTTACCATTATTTACAGCAAGCCTGCACTCCCACGCTTACCTTAGCGATATATCAACAGGCCGCGTCGACGGCTTGAAGGGAGCCCCGCCATGAAAACAATGTCACTGCTCGTCGCATGCGGCATTGTCATTTCGCTGGCGCTGACCGCTCCAGTTCACGCCGATGATCGCGTGAAACCGCCCCATCACCAGCAGGATCACCGGAATACCGTCCGCCAGCCGCCGTCCGCTGCGCAGTCGGGCCGGCAGACCGTGCCGCGCGGCGACCTGCGCGGCGACATTGCCAGCAACGCGCGTGCGCGCATCAGCTCGCAGCCGTCCGACATGCCGCGTCATCCGTAGAACTGCGAACTTCAGGATTTCATCAAAGAAAATGCCCGCTTTCGGGAACTGCGCCGCATGCGACGAGTCACATCGTTGCCATGAGCACAGCGTGGCAGCAGCAAAAGTATCCGGTACGCCCGTATCCTCGCGATACGGGCTTTTTTTTTGACGTCGCCGGCTGTGCGGCGACGCCCGAGCGGGATGTGCGCCGCTACAGGCGGCTTTCGAGAATCGCCACGGCGCTGGCTTCGCTCAATGCGTAGTCGTCCATACGGCGATCGGTCCAGGAAAGTAATTTCTCGTCACGTTCGAGGCGCGAAAATTCGGCTCGACCGCTATCGGTCAGCACCGCGATGTCGACCGGTGCGTGGAAACCCGGCGCGGGGGCAACGGTCTTCTGCCTGACCGTGTCCATCAGCCCGAGCGACCGGAGATATTCGAACACGCCCGGGCGGCGTGCCCACGGAACCTGGCGGTACTGCACTCGTCTCAATGCGTCGAGCACCGCTTCGTTGGAATACGTGGCCATCTCGATTCTTTCTTAAAGTGCAGCGACAATGCGAAGCGGCGCGCCGGGCGGGGTCTCCGCCCGCCGATACCGCCACCGGTTCTGGGGGCCGACGTTCGGCGTCGCATCAGGGCCGGATCATCAGCCGTCCATAAAAAGACACCATACCCCAATCAAATTGATTCTGTTCGATTCATTTGTACTTCTCTTCATCTGTTTCATGCTCTGCCGCAAGCGGCGGCGAACCATCGCGATCGCCGCCGTTGCGCTGTTCTGGCTGCTCGCGACAGGCTGGCTCGCGGCACCGCTGATCGCCTGGACCGAGGCGGGCGTCACGCCGGTCGAACACCCTGACATGCACGGGCGAACCACGCTGATTCTCATCGGCGCCGGAACGCGTCATACCGACACCGGGCTGCGGCCGCCACCCGACGGAGTCGCGCGCATACACAAGGTTGCGGCGCTCTATCGCATGTGCCGGCAGCAGGCCGAGCGCTGCACCGTGGTGATGTCGGGCGGCGACCCGCAGCACCACGGCGAAACCGAGGCGGCCGTATACGGCCGCCAACTCGTGGCGGAAGGCGTCGCCCCCGCCGACCTCGTTCTCGAACCGAACAGCCGCACGACCTACGAAAATGCGAAATTCACTGCGTCTATACTACGCCCACAGTATGACGACGCACGCATTCTCGTCACGTCGTCGTACCAGATGCGCCGCGCCTTGCTCGATTTCCGCCGTTTCGGCCTCGATCCGCAGCCTGTTTACGCGAATCTCCGGCGCGCGCAAACGGGCTGGCTGCCGCGCTGGCGCAATTTGGCCAACGCCGAGCAAGCGCTGCACGAACTGGTCGGCATCGCGCAATTCCACGTCTATCGATGGCTCGGATGGTTCTGATGACTGCACGGTAACGGCAGCGGAAATGGCGACGCCAATCAGGATGGCAAGCGCGTGACGAAATTCACAAACTGTTGCGCGACTTCAACGGGGCCTTGCGTTGCGCCTCGATCCGATGCACATTGATCCGTCACTTTTGTTACACTCGACACGCACTCGATTGCAGTCGCCAGACAAAACGGCAACACTCGGGTTCATCACCACTTAGCGGAGGTAAAGCAATGAAGAAGACGTCCCTGGCTATCCTGGTAGCGATGTCGGCGCTGACTGGCGCAGCGTATGCGCAAGAGAGCACGGAAATCAAGACCATTACCGATCCGGCCAAGATCTCCGAGATCGAGCAGCGCGCGCAAGCCCTGCAACAGCAGCAAGCGGCCGAGGCCGCTCAGCCGGCGATGCAAGAAGAGCATCACCACGGCAAGAAGGCTGCTCACCACAAGGCAGCGGCGAAGAAGGCCGGCAAGAAGGCCGCCAAGGCCGCAGACGCTGCCAGCCAGTAAGTTCGGCGGCACCGCACAAGTAAAAAGCCGAATCCGGGCAACCGGGTTCGGCTTTTTTGGTTGCGGTGCCCGTGCGCTGTGCTAAAGTCGCGCACCGAAATTTTCCACCCGTGCGCACCCCGGTGCGGAGGACAGCATGAGCAACATTCAACTCGACATCGAGTGGACCGAAGCCGCCACTCGCCAGATCAAGCAACTGATGCCCCGCGGCTCGGCCGACGCGTTTCTCGCGCTGCCGCCGATCGAGTGTCTGCCGATGGAGGGCGACGTGCTTTTCCTCGGCCCGCAGGGCAAGCAGCAACCGTTCATCGTTGCCGAGCGCCAGTATCACCACGATGGCGACGCCGACTGGACGATCATCCTGATCCTCGACGTACCCGGCACGTCGCACTGACGCGCCGCGGCGACCGGATACGTCCGGTCGCCCCACCCTGCTCAGACGAGCTTCGACAGCACGCGGATTTCGGAACGTTCGATCCAGTCCGCGGCCGCTTCGCGATACGCGAGAATGTGCGCGGAACGCGCATGGGCGGCCAGCGCCTCCTCGCTCTCCCAACGCTCGACGAATACGAACCGCGCGGGCTCCTTCAGGTCCCGATGCAGGTCGTACTGCAATGCCCCCGCTTCGTTGCGGGTCGGCTCGACGATCCCTTCGAGCGCGGTGCGCAGTTTTTCCTCGGCCCCCGGCTTCGCCACGATCAGCGCCACGACTGCAATTTCCGCCATTCCCGACTCCTTCTTTGAAAAAAGTCCGAGAATACGCGAATCACGCAGCGGCCGCGCCGATGCGCCGCTGTACGACGGCCCAAAAAAATAGCCCGCGCTTCAGAGAAGCGCGGGCGAAACCGTCGCCCTACGAGGATAGGCGACGGGGCCATCGAGATCCGCACGCTGGCGCGGATCGTCATCAGTTGCGCCGGCGCTTGTCGCGCCGGCATTTGAAGACGTCGATACCGTTGATCTGGCGCTCGCGGCGCACACCCGGTACCTGACGCTGTCCTCCCTGCTCTAACGATTCCAACATGTAAAGCAGGTTGCGTGCCAGGCCTTGTACGCCAATCACGCCGTTGATTTATAAGGACAATTTCCTCACCCACGCCAATGTGACGCGTGCTCTGCCGCCGTAACGCGCAGATGTTACGTAACGTCACGAGGAGGGGCCGAACCTCTCGCACACGTGCGCGCCGGCGAGCGGCCATGAAAAAAGCCCGCCAGATGGCGGGCTTTTCGCTGGTGCGGAGAAGCGTCGAGATCAGCGGAGCTGATTCACGAGCAGCCCCATGATCTGGCGAGCCGCTGACGACGTGTCGAGCGCGCCCGAATCGTCGATGACCGCGACGCGCGTCTGGTCGGCCGTGAGCGCCTTCACGTTGACGCGGTATTGCTTCGCCTGCTTTTCCTTCTTGCCGTGGAACAGCTGGCTCCAGAAGCCCTGCTCGGCCGAGGTCAGATCCTTCGGATCGACGTAGCGCACGAAATACAGGCCCTTCGAGCGATCGCGATCGTCGACCGTGAAGTTCGCGCGATCGAGTGCGAGACCGACGTGCAGCCACGACCGGTCGTACGGTTCGCCCAGCGTGACCTCGGACGGCACCGCGGCCGCGTCGGCTGCATCGCTGCCTTGTGCCGACGTGCGCGACACGTTCTGCGCGGCAATCGCGGCGGCGGCCTTCGACGATGCGTCGTCATCGGCCTTCTTTTCCTTCGGCACCACGTTGTCCTTGATGTTCGCGATCGGCGGTTCGCCGTTTTTCGCGCGCTGCTCGTTCTGCGCGAGCACCGCCATCAGCCGCTTCAGGTATTCGGTCTCGAGCGCCGGATCGTTCGGCTTCGGTTCCCACTTGCTCGAATCGTTGTTCGAGCCCGTGATCGCCTCGCGCATCCCCTTCTGGCTGATGAACACGTAGGTGCCGCCGTTCGGCGCCGAATCGAGACGCGTGCGGTACTTGTTGCGCTCGGCCGTCACGTACGAGTTGCCCATTGCCTTCGAGATCACGCTGCGGATCAGGCCGTCGTTGATCTGCGGATGGGTTTCGTTCCAGTCGGTTTCCATCACACCCTTGTCGCGCTGGTCGACGACGAGCAGGAAGCCCTGCTCCTGCCAGAAACGGCGGACCTGCGGCCAGATGTCAGCCGGCTGCTTGCCGTCGATCACGAGCCAGCTCTCGGTACCGTCGCGCTGGATGTGCATGCCGGTCACGGCCGGAGCGACGGTGTCCAGGGCGGGCGCCGCCTTCTGGACCTGCTGAAGCGCAGACAGGGAAGTCGCGCCGCCCTGGGGCGGCAGCGAACGCTGATCGGCCGTCTCGTCGAGCATGTTGGGCGGCACTGCGAGCGACGCTTCTTTCGATTTCGAATCGCTCTTGTAGTCCACTTTCGTGGGCGACGACGTACCGCAACCGGCAACGAGCGCGCCGGTGGCGAGCACTGCAGCGAACCGCATGGTAAGACGAAGATCAGTCATGTTCGGGGAATCCTCTTCCGCTAAATCACGGCGCTTTCCGTGGATCAACCTTGGATTTTACCGGGGCCGCGCCGCGATGTGCAAAAAAGCGACCGGCAAGAAAAAACCCGCGTCAGCCTAAGCCGACGCGGGTTCTTGTCTGGTCGGGGCGAGAGGATTTGAACCTCCGACCACCTGCACCCCATGCAGGTACGCTACCAGGCTGCGCTACGCCCCGAAAGAAGAAAAGTATAACAGACACTTTTCCTATTTAGAATCGGGTCGCATGCATTTTGTGAATGTTCTTGTGAAATTTTTTGGCGTGACGGCACCGATACGGGCGCGGACGCCCCTGCCGGCACGACCTGCGCCCCGACTGCACGGCTCGCGCCTCGCGCTCAGCGATTGCGCGCGACGCAGATGACCGTCAGGCCGGCAACGCGATTGAAGCGGAACATCGGCAACTCGATACGACAGATCATCTTGAGCAAGCCGTTGACGAGCGGATGGTGGCGGCGCAATTGCGACGCCGGCTCGCGCGGATGCGGACGCGCCCGCTCGCCCAGCCGCAATGCTGCCGCAAGCGGGAACGTGAGACCGAAGTAGTAGGCGCCGCGCTCGACGTCGAGCCCCGCACGACGAACCACATCCTCGAGACCGCCGAGCGTATATCGGCGCTTGTGCTCGAGAAAATCGTCATGCCCGCTCCAGAGGAACTGGAACGCGGGAACCGTGATCAGGAACCGGCTGCCCGGAGGCGCCCCCGCCACATACTGCGACAGTAGCCCGACGTCGTCGTCGACATGCTCGAGCACGTCCATCAGCAAAACGAGATCGGCATCGAATCGGTCGACGGACCGCCGGAAATGGATGGGCTTGCCGGCCGCCTCGCCGTCGGTATCGCCGGCGTAGCTCGTATCGACGCACCACGCTTCCGTCGCCTGCGTGCGCTCGAGCAAATGCTTCGAGAAAAAGCCGGAGCCGGCACCGACGTCGAGTATCCGGTTCGCGCCCGACGCGCCGAGGAACCGGCGGATCGCGCTCGCCTTCGACGCGTAGTACCAGTGATCGCCCACCCCCGCACCCAATACGTCGACTTCCTTCAGATCCATGGCGCTTCCCCGTGATGGCTACCGTGCTTTGTTCGATCCAGCCACTGATGCCGATCTTACTCGCCGCCGCCGCCGTTCGTAACCGTCAACGATGCACGGCCCGCGACGGCAACCCGCATTCCTCCCTAATCGAAAAGGACGATGGCTGCTTCGCCACACATCGCTACCGTGCGGTTACCCGGCGCGACATCGATGCGCACGGCGAACCGTCCGACTGCATGCCGATCGATCCGGCCCGCCCCGGCTGTGCCGCGTCGCGCGCGATACAGGGAGCGGCTTCGGTCACCACCGCGGTCGCGACTTCTTGTAATCGTCTTCGACAAAGGGCATTGAATGCATCAGAAAAACGAAATCTCCCGTCGAGATTTTCTCCGGCTGAGCGCCGGCACGATCGGCGTGGCGCTGGGGAGCACGTCGCTTCTGTCCGCATGCGGCGGCGACTCGATTTCGGTCGCACCTGTCACGACGCCACGGCTGAGTTCGGCGTCGAACTTTCGCGACACGGCCGGACCGAACGGAACCGGCTATGTGACGACCAGCGGCGCGACGATGAAGAAAGGCCTGATCTATCGGTCGTCCGCGCTCGCGTTGTCCGCCGCCGACGTCGCCACCGTCGGCACGCTGGGCATCAAGCAGGTCTGCGACCTGCGCACGCCCGCCGAGATCAAGACGCAGCCGGATGTGCCGCTGGCCGGCGCGACGTGGCAAAACCTCAACGTGCTGGGTGCCGCCAGCATCGACCCGCTTCCGACCACCGGCGCAACCGCGACGGCCTTCATGCAGAGCATGTACCGGGCGTTCGTGACGTCGGACACCGCGCATGCGAGCTATCACGCGCTATTCACCGGGTTCGCCGGCGCCGGCGAAAACCTGATCTTCCACTGCACGGCCGGGAAGGATCGCACCGGCTGGGCGACCGCCATCCTGCACACGATCCTCGGCATCCCCCAGCAAACGATTCTCGCCGACTACCTGCTGACCAACGTCTACAGCGCCGCCACCATCGCCGCGTCGGTCGCCCAGGCTCAAAAAGCCGGCGGGCAAAATGCGGCCGACCTGATGACCGCGTTGCAAGGCGCTCACACCGATTATCTGCAGGCGGCGTTCGACCAGGTCACGGCGTCGTACGGCTCGATGACGTCGTACATCGACAACGGCCTGCAACTCGACCAGGCAACGCTGAGCGCCATCCGGCAGCGCATGCTGATCTGACCTGGCCCACGGGCGACCGCGACGGGGCCGGATCGCACGCGGCGTTCGACCGCACCGGCCAAGCGCGTCGCGAATCCGGTGAAACCCGCTCCGGCCAAGGCTGACGGCGGGTTTGTCCGGTCGTTTCAAAACGCGCCTGCCGACGGTCCGCAGCAACCAAACGACCGTTTGATCCGGTCGCCCGGCCAGCCCGAATCCATTGTCCCGCAGCGCGCCGGCTCGCCGCGCCCGCGCGCCCGTTGTTTGGTAACGCCGCTCTAGCGCGCTATGACACACTGCACCGCATCGACGCTCGCGCCGCGCGTTGGCGCGCGCCGCCGTCGATCACGACAAGACATGGAGACAGACGATGCGGAATGCGGTCCGGCGCGGCCATCGCTCGCCTTTGGCAATTTTCGACTGGATTTCCGGCCCGCGACGCGCGGCCGCCCCGGTCAGGCACAAGACAACCCGCGTATTCGGCTGCGGCGCGCTTGCGCTCGCACTGCTCTGCGCCGGCTGTGCGGAATCGTCCGCGCAACGCGACGGCAACCCACCGGTCGCGTCGACGAAGATCGAACGCACCAAAGCCGAACGCCTCGCCCGCGAGCAGCAGGTCGCGCGCGCCGTACCGTCGCTCGCGTCGATCCGCCTCACGCAACCGCGCCCGTTTTCGCTGCGCGACTCCGGCCAGAACGGCGCAATGACGTTCCTGCGTGACGTCGATTTCCGCATCGTCAACAACCTCGGCTTCTTCATCCACCAGTTGTCGGCCACGCTCGTGCCGACACAGGCCGGTGCGCCGATCGTGTTCGACGATCCGACCAGCTTCGAGATCGACGTGCACGAGGGCACGGTCACGCTCGACAATGCGAAGCTGACCGCCCTCTTCAACACTTATATCTTCGGCTACCGCAACGCGCCGCTACGCAACCTCGCGGTATCGGCCGGCGACGGCGTGATCCATCTGCAAGGCGAAATGCAGCGCGATGGCTGGGTGCCGTTCTCGCTGACCGGCACGCTCGCGATCCGCGACGGCAGCCAGCTCGTGTTCCACCCGACCGGCGTACGCGTATCGGGCATCAACGCACAGCCCGTGATGCGCGCGGCCAACGTGAAGATGGCCGACCTGCTGAAAGTCCAGACGCCGATCGCGCGGCTCGCCGGCGACGATCTCGTGATGTCGGTCGACAAGCTGATGCCGCCGCCGCGCCTGAAGCTCACGATCACCGCGTTGCGCGTGACACCGGCCGGCCTCGACCTGACGCTCGACGACGGCACGCATGCCGGCTTCGCGATGCCCGCGAACGCACCGCAGCAGGCGATGGTCATTCGCGGCGGCGACGTGAAGTTCATGCGCTCGATGCCGATGAACGCGGACATCCTGATCGGTCCGGTCGATCCGGCGAAGCGCGACCAGACTTTCGTGTTCGATCTGTATCACTATCGCGACCAGGTATCGGCCGGTTACTTCAATTTCGACGAAAGCGGTGCGATGGCAATCCGGATGCCTTCGTACACGGGCCCGGCCAGCGGCGCGGCGCTCGGCAACGCAGCCGCGCGCCTGAACGACAGCTTCCTCGCCGCGCAGCAGAATGCGCTGCGCGACGTGCGTCAGCACTGGGAAGCCTACGCGCTCGCGGCGGACACCGTGCGACCCGGCATGCAGAAGGTCGCGATGCGGCGCTCGTCGACCACGCCGTTCAACGAACGCCACGTGTCGAACCGCAACCCGACGATCCATCTGCGCAACGTCGATTTCAACCTGTCCGGCGACATCGGCTTCCATGTCGAGGATCTCGACGTGGAACTCGTGTCGAAGCGGCCCGGCGAACCCGTCGATCTCGACGATCCGAACCAGTACGACATCCGCATTCTCGGCGGCACGGTCGTCGAGTCGTGGAAGGCGATGTCCGCGCTCTTCAACAACTACCTGCTCGACTACTCGCCGCGTTCGCTGAACGACCTGCAACTGAGCGCGGACGGCCAGAACCTGCGTGTCCAGGGCGGCATCAAGCTGTGGAATCACGTGCCGGGCGTCTGGCTGCCGACCGACATGAAGGGCTCGCTGACCGTGCTCGACGACCGGCACCTCGCGTTCAAGCCGGCCCAGGTGTCGGTGCTCGGCATTCCGCAGGCGAAGCTGCTGCGCTCGCTCGGCATCGAGCTCGCTTCGCTGACGCCGCTGCAGCGGCGCGGCGCGGAACTGCGCGGCGACACGCTCGTGCTCGACCAGTACACGGTGTTCCCGCCGCCCGTGCTGAACGGCAAGCTCGGGCAGGCAACGGTCGAGCGCGACGGGCTGCGCCTCACGTTTCGGCGCGCGGCGGGCGCGCCCGCGCCGAAGCGGCCGCAGATCGATGCGCCGAACTACATGTGGATGGAAGGCGGCGACATGAAGATGTTCAACGTGCTCGAACTGAACGTGCGCGCGCTGATCCGGAATTCGGCCGAGGCCGGCCCGATGCGTTTCGACTTGTACGGCTACCGCAGCCAGGTCGCGCAGGGCTCGGTGCGGATGCTGCCGGACGGCACGCTGGTCGTCGACATGGGACAGAAGAATCCGCTCGCATCGCGCTGATGCGCATGCGCGACGCGCATGAAAAAAGCCCGGTGGCGCTTCGCCAACCGGGCTTTTCATTTGATGCTTCGGGCTTCGTTATTCGCGCTCAGTCGTGCTTCAGTCCGTCGATCACGTCGAGCAATGCCTGACGCAACGCAACGACATCGACGGTGGCGCCCGGCTTGCCCGGCACGCGCGCGTCGGCGACCTGAACGTCCTGCTCGACGGGTGCTGCCGCCGCGGCACGCTCGCCGCCCGGCGAATCGAGCCGGTTGCGCGCGCCGTTGATCGTGAACCCCTGCTCGTACAGCAACTCGCGAATCCGCCGGATCAGCAGCACCTCGTGATGCTGGTAATAGCGACGATTGCCGCGCCGTTTCACCGGCCGCAGCTGAGTGAATTCCTGTTCCCAATATCGCAGCACATGCGGCTTGACCCCGCACAGTTCGCTGACTTCACCGATCGTGAAGTAGCGCTTCGCGGGAATCGGAGGCAAGACGACTTTCTCAACCGTAGTGGTCATCGTCGGTTAACCGTCGGTAAAGGGTGCGCGGCGGCCGCGCGGAGACGTCAGCGCGCGGAGTGTTACTCCGTGCCGTTTTCGACCAGCGCCTTCAGCTTCTGGCTCGCGTGGAAGGTTACCACCCGGCGTGCCGCGATCGGAATAGCCTCGCCCGTCTTCGGATTGCGGCCCGGGCGCTGCGGCTTGTCGCGCAACTGGAAATTGCCGAACCCCGACAGCTTGACGCTTTCGCCGTTTTCGAGCGCGTCACGGATGACCTCGAAAAACGCCTCGACCATGTCCTTCGCTTCACGCTTGTTCAGCCCGACGCTGTCGAACAGCAGCTCCGCCAGTTCCGCCTTCGTCAGCGTGGGCGTCTCGGTGGACGCCGGCGCCGAAGCGTCGCGGTTCATGGCGCTGCGTTGCGCCGTCAGGAGGGCTTCGAATTCACTCGAGGTCATGTCGTTCATATCTGCCATACAGCGCGTTAAATCAAAACTTACGATGGGGAAAAAGCCGCCCGCGAACGGGCGGACCCTCTCCTTAGCCGCGCAGACGCGCACCGGCGCGAGCCATCCGCTCGACCAGCGTCTGGATCGCCTGATCGACGACCTCGTCCTGTAGCGTGCCAGCCGCGTCCTGCAGCGTCACGCGGAAGGCAAGGCTCTTCTCGTGCGCGGCGAGACCACCGGAAGTATTTGATTTTGCACGAAATTCGTCGAAGAGTACAACCTTCTGAACGAATCGGCAGGCCTCTTCGGCAAGCGCCTTCTTCATTTCGTCGAAAAGTGCCTGAACCTCGACCGCCTGATCGACGACAACGGCGATATCACGACGGACCGGCGGGAATTTCGACACGTCGGTCGGCGCGGGCAGCGCACGCGCAATCAGCGCGTCCGCGTCGATCTCGAACATCACCGGCGCGTGCGGCAGCTCGTACTTCTGCATCAGGCGCGGGTGCAGCTCGCCGATCCAGCCGACCGCACGGCCATCGACTTCGATGCGCGCGCTGCGGCCCGGATGGAGGGCCGGATGCTCGGCCTTCACGAAGCGTGCGGCCGCGGGCGCGAGCAGCGCCTCGAGATCGCCCTTCACGTCGAAGAAATCGACCGCGCGGGTCGCCGCGCCCCACTGCTCGTCGAGCGCCGGGCCATAGGCAAGCGCGCCGACGCGCTTCGGCTGCGCATGGCCTTCCACCGCCAGCTCGCCGGCCTTCACCGACGGATCGGCGAGGAACACGCGGCCCGACTCGAACACGCGCACGCGATCGGCACGGCGGTTCAGGTTGTGGCGCAGCACGGCGATCAGGCTGCCGAACAGCGTCGTGCGCATCACCGAAAGCTGGCTCGCGATCGGGTTCAGCAGGCGGATCGGATTGTCGTTGCCCGCGAAATCGTGCTCCCACTCCGCATCGACGAAGCTGAAGTTGACGGTTTCCGCGTAGTCGCGCGCGGCCAGCGCGTGACGGATGTCGTGGATCGAACGCCGCGTCTCGTTGGTCGCGCGCATTTCGCTCGTCGCGACCGGCGGACGCGCCGGGATCTTCTCGAAGCCGTAGATGCGCGCCACTTCCTCGATCAGGTCTTCCTCGATCTCGATGTCGAAGCGGTGCGACGGCGGCGTGACGAGGAACGCGTCGTCGTCACGCTCGAACGGCAGGCCGAGGCGCGTGAAGATGCTGGCGATCTCGTCGGCGCCGATCTTCACGCCGATGATGCGGTTCGCGCGCGACACGCGCATCTTCACCGGCGCGCGCTGCGGCAGGTTCACGGACTGATCGTCGACCGGGCCGGCCTTGCCGCCGCAGATCTCGAGAATCAGTTGCGTGATGCGCTCGACGTGCTCGACGGTCGTCGCGTAATCGACACCGCGCTCGAAACGATGCGCCGCATCGGTCGAGAAGTTGTACTTGCGCGCGCGGCCGCGGATGCTGTCCGGCCACCAGAACGCGGCTTCCAGGTAGATGTTGGTCGTGTCGAGCGTCACGGCCGTGCTGTCGCCGCCCATGATGCCGGCCAGGCTTTCCACGTGGCGGTCGTCCGCAATCACGCCGACCGTTTCGTCGAGTTCGACCGTGTTGCCGTTGAGCAGCTTCAGCGATTCGCCGCGCTTGCCCCAACGCACTTCAATACCGCCGTGAATCTTGTCGAGATCGAACACGTGCGACGGGCGGCCGAGCTCGAACATCACGTAGTTCGAAATGTCGACGAGGGCCGACACGCTGCGCTGGCCCGAACGCTCGAGGCGCTCGACCATCCACTGCGGCGTCTTCGCATGCGCGTTCACGCCGCGGATCACGCGACCCGAGAAGCGGCCGCACAGATCGGGGGCGGCAATGCGCACCGGCAGCGTCTCGTCGAGCTCGACGCGCACCGGGCGGATGTCGACCGGCGTCAGCGGCGCGCCGGTGATCGCGGCCGTCTCGCGCGCGATACCGAACACGGACAGGCAGTCGGCCTTGTTCGGCGTCAGCTTGATTTCGAAAATCGTGTCGTCGAGATTGAGCGTCTCGCGGATATCCTGACCGACCGGCGTGTCTTCCGGCAGGATCAGCAGGCCACTGTGATCCTCGGACAGCTTCAGTTCGCGCGCCGAGCACAGCATCCCCTGGCTCTCCACCCCGCGCAACTTCGACAGCTTGATCGCGAACGGCTTGCCACCCTCTTCTGCCGGCGGCAGTTCCGCGCCGACCAGCGCGACCGGCACCTTGATGCCTGGCGCCACGTTCGGCGCGCCGCACACGATATTCAGCGTCGCGCCGGTGCCGGCGTCGACCTGGCAGACATTGAGCTTGTCCGCATCCGGATGCTTGGCGACTTCGAGCACGCGGCCGACGACGATCTTCGACGTCGGCGGCGCAGCCTTGCTCAGCGATTCGACTTCGAGCCCCGCCATCGTCAGCGCGTGCGACAGTTCATCGGTCGTCAGCTGCGGGTCGACAAAGGTTCTCAACCAGGATTCAGGGAATTGCATGGATGTCTACGTTCGAAACAGGTTAGATCGACGCCCGGGCCCCGTCGGATCGTCCGTCGGGGCGTGCGCGGGCACAGGTCGGCGCGGCGAGCGGCGTTATGCGAACTGGCGCAGGAAACGCAGGTCGTTCTCGAAGAACAGCCGGAGATCCTGGACGCCATAGCGCAGCATCGTCAGGCGCTCGAGGCCACTGCCGAACGCAAAGCCGATGTAGCGCTCGGGATCGAGGCCCATGTTGCGAATCACCGTCGGATGCACCTGCCCCGAGCCGGAGATCTCGAGCCATTTGCCGGCGTTCTTGCCTTGCTCGAACATCATGTCGATCTCGGCCGACGGTTCCGTGAACGGGAAATACGACGGACGGAAGCGCACGAGGATGTCGTCGCGCTCGAAGAATTTTTTCAGGAAGTCGGTGTAGACGCCCTTGAGGTCGGCGAAGCTGATGTTCTCGTCGATCCACAGCCCCTCGACCTGATTGAACATCGGCGAGTGGGTCGCATCGCTGTCGACGCGATACGTGCGGCCCGGCGCGATCACCTTGATCGGCGGACGGTTCATGCGCGCATAACGCACCTGCATCGGGCTCGTGTGCGTGCGCAGCAGCAACTGACGGCCGTCGGCATCCTTGCCTTCGACGTAGAAGGTGTCCTGCATCGAACGCGCCGGATGGTTCTCCGGGCTGTTCAGCGACGTGAAGTTGTACCAGTCGGTCTCGATTTCGGGGCCGTCGGCCACATCGAAACCGATCGAGCCGAAAATCTGTTCGACCCGCTCCCACGTGCGCATCACGGGGTGCAGGCTGCCTGCGCCGACGCCACGACCCGGCAGCGTCACGTCGATCGCTTCGGCAGTGAGGCGCTGATTCAGCAGCGCGTCGGCCAGTGCCTGGCGACGGGCGGTCAGCGCGGCTTCAACCTGCTGCTTCACGACGTTGATGCGTGCGCCTTCGGTCTTGCGTGTTTCGGGATCGAGCTTGCCGAGGCCCTTCAGCAACTCGGTCAGCGCACCCGACTTGCCGAGAAAGCGTGCTTTCTCGTTTTCGAGCGTGGTGATGTCGGCAGCCTGTTCGAAGGACTGCTGCGCGTCGGCGACAATCTGGTCCAGATCCATAGATCCCATCATTTCCAACGTCATTCGGTCTTGGCGAGCGAAACTGCTCCACCAAACAAAAAAGGGGCTCGGAAGAGCCCCGTTTTCGCTGCAGCGGCCGAGACTACCGGAGCATCGCTGCAACTAACCACGCAGTGCTAATTTCGCAATTAGGCTGCAACGGCGGCTTTCACCTGCTTGACGATCGCAGCAAAAGCAGCCTTGTCGAACACCGCCATGTCGGCCAGAACCTTACGGTCGAGTTCGATCGACGCCTTCTTCAGGCCGTTGATGAACACGCTGTAGGTCATGTCGTGCTGGCGGACTGCCGCGTTGATACGCGTGATCCACAGTGCGCGGAACACACGCTTCTTGTTGCGGCGATCGCGGTACGCGTACTGGCCAGCGCGCATCACCGCCTGCTTGGCGATGCGGTAGACGTTATTGCGGCGGCCGCGATAACCCTTGGCCAGGTTGATGATCTTCTTGTGGCGGGCCCGTGCGGTTACCCCACGTTTGACTCGAGGCATATTTCTCTCCTTAGAGTATCGATTGAGGGGTTACGCGAACGGCAGCATTGCGCGGACGGAGTTCAGATCGGAATCATGAACTGCCGTTGCGCCGCGCAGGTGGCGCTTGTTCTTCGTGGTTTTCTTGGTCAGGATGTGACGCTTGAAGGCTTGACCGCGCTTGACGGTACCGCCCGGACGCACCACGAAGCGCTTTGCAGCGCTCTTCTTGGTCTTCATCTTAGGCATGACGAACAACTCCAGTTTATTAGATGGCGATGGGTGTGCGGTTGGCTTGCGCCCTTGACCCGCCCTTCGAAACCCAGTCCACTTGTGTACGGCGAACTGCTTGCGCAGCCACCGTCATTGTTGGCACGCCGCCCTGACCGGGCAACGCGCCGAACCACTGTCGAACCTGCGCGCGAAGCGCGCGGGCCCGTTACTTCTTTTTCTTCGGCGAGAGCACCATGATCATCTGGCGCCCTTCCATCTTCGGCATCTGCTCGACCTGGCCGACTTCCTCGAGATCCGTGCGCAGACGCTCAAGCATCCGCATACCGATTTCCTGGTGAGCCATTTCGCGACCGCGGAAACGCAACGTGATCTTCGTCTTGTCGCCTTCTTCGAGGAAGCGCACGAGGTTGCGGAGCTTGACGTTGTAATCCCCGTCATCGGTACCCGGGCGGAATTTGACTTCCTTGACCTGGATGACCTTCTGCTTCAGCTTCGCTTCGTGCTGCTTCTTCGATTCCTGGTACTTGAACTTGCCGTAATCCATCAGACGGCAAACCGGGGGAACCGCTTGCGGCGCGATTTCCACCAGGTCAACATCCAGTTCTTCCGATTTACGGAAAGCATCAGCGAGTTTTACGATACCGAGCGGTTCGTTCTCGATCCCGACCAGACGCACTTCCGGCGCAGTGATTTCACCGTTGATGCGATGCGACGACTTATCAGTAGCGATGTTACGTTTCCTCTAAAAATTAAAAAAACGAGCCGCGCTGCCAGGGCGGTTACTTGAACGAGCGCAGGTCTTCCTGCAGACGCTCAACGAAGGCATCGACCGGCATCACGCCAAGATCGACGCCGCCACGGGCACGCACGGCTACCGTTTGCGCATCACGCTCCTTATCACCCACGACGAGGAGATAAGGCACCTTTTCCAGCGTGTGCTCGCGTATTTTATAGCTAATCTTCTCGTTGCGCAAATCGGCCGTCACTCTAACCCCTTGTTTTTGCAACGTTTGGGCCAGAGACTGCGCATATTCGACCTGATTTTCGGCGATATTGAGCACAACAGCCTGAATCGGCGCGAGCCAGACCGGCATCGCACCAGCGTGGTGCTCGATCAGAATGCCGAGGAATCGCTCCATCGAACCGACGATCGCACGGTGCAGCATCACGGGCCGACGACGGCTGTTGTCTTCCGCGACGTACTCGGCACCGAGACGCTCCGGCAGCATCATGTCGAGCTGCAGCGTGCCACACTGCCACGAACGGCCGAGCGCGTCCTTGATGTGATACTCGATCTTCGGACCGTAGAACGCACCCTCGCCCGGCAGCTCTTCCCACTTGAGGCCGCACGCCGTCAGCGCTTCACGCAGACCCTGCTCGGCACGGTCCCACGTTTCGTCGGAACCCATGCGCTGCTCCGGACGCAGCGACAGCTTGATGTCGATGTGGTCGAAGCCGAAATCACCGTACACGCTCATCGCGAGCTTGTTGAACGCGATCGACTCGGCAATGATCTGGTCTTCCGTACAGAAGATGTGCGCATCGTCCTGCACGAAGCCGCGCACGCGCATCAGGCCGTGCAGCGCGCCCGACGCCTCGTTGCGGTGGCACGAACCGAATTCCGCGTAACGCAACGGCAGGTCGCGGTACGAGCGCAGGCCGTGCTTGAACACCTGGACGTGCCCCGGACAGTTCATCGGCTTGATCGCGTAGTCGCGCTTCTCCGACTCCGTCGTGAACATGTTCTCGCGGTAGTTCTGCCAGTGACCCGACGCTTCCCACAGCGAGCGGTCCATGATCATCGGCGTCTTGATCTCGAGGTAACCGGCTTCGTTCACGCGGCGGCGCATGTACTGCTCGACCTGCTGCCACAGCGCCCAGCCCTTCGGATGCCAGAACACCATGCCCGGCGACTCTTCCTGCATGTGGAACAGGTCGAGCTGCTTGCCGAGCTTGCGGTGGTCGCGCTTTTCCGCTTCCTCGAGCATGTGCAGGTATTGATCCTGGTCTTCCTTCTTCGTCCAGGCCGTACCGTAGATGCGCTGCAGCTGTTCGTTCTTCGAATCGCCGCGCCAGTAGGCGCCCGCGACCTTCATCAGCTTGAAGACCTTCAGCTTGCCGGTCGACGGCACGTGCGGGCCACGGCACAGGTCGGTGAAGCCGCCGTGCGAATACAGCTTGATGTCGTCGCTCTGCGGAATCGACTCGATGATCTCGGCCTTGTACTTCTCGCCGATGCTGCGGAAGTACCCCGCCGCCTCGTCGCGCGACACGACTCGGCGCGTCACGGGCTCGTCCTTCTTGGCGAGCTCCAGCATACGCTTTTCGATCTTCTCGAGATCTTCCGGCGTAAACGGACGCTGATACGCGAAGTCGTAATAGAAGCCGTTGTCGATCACCGGACCGATCGTCACTTGCGCTTCCGGATACAGTTCCTTCACTGCGTACGCGAGCAAGTGCGCGGCCGAGTGACGGATGATGTCGAGGCCGTCGGCGTCCTTGTCCGTGACGATAGCGAGCGACGCGTCGCGGTCGATCACCGCGGACGTATCGACGAGCTCGCCATCGAGCTTGCCACCAAGCGCAGCCTTCGCAAGGCCGGGACCGATCGAGGCTGCAACCTCGGCAACTGTCACCGGATGCTCGTATTGTCGAACTGAGCCGTCAGGCAAGCGTATCGAAACCATAGCAATCTCCGTGATGCCGACAGTGGGCGGCAGACCAAACACGCGATATAAAAGTCACGCGCGAAAATTTCGCGACAAAAAAAATGCGGCCCCGCTTTCGAGGGGCCGCATTCGATACTTCACTCAAACTGAAAGGGCGAAAACGTTCCTCGACTAGCGTCGGTCCGAAAAGGTTTCGGTCAACGTTCGCGGTGTCATAACCGTATTCGCCTTGTTTGCGTTGAGTTATTTACTGCATCGAATACCCGGAAACCGGGCATTCTCAATTCGTTGGTAGGCTCGATTGGACTCGAACCAACGACCCCCACCATGTCAAGGTGGTGCTCTAACCAGCTGAGCTACGAGCCTAGAGAAGCTGAAATTATATGGAGCTACCGTCCGCTTGGCAAGCCTTTTTATGCGGTCGCAGCAAAATAACCGTGTTCCAACCCCATCATGCCTTCCGCCCCGCCCGCACGACGCCCTGCACCTCGCCGAGCAGCGTGCAGGCGCGCTGCACCTGCGCCGAATTCGACACCTCGACCGTGAACTGCATGAATGCCGCATTGCGGCGGCTTTGGGTCTTCACGCCGACCACGTTCATCTTTTCGCGCGCGAACACTTCGGAGATGTCGCGCAGCAACCCCTGCCGGTCGCTCGCCTCGATCATCAGGTCGACCGGATAGACGGACGCGCCGCGCCCGCCCAGCACGTCGGCCGACCAGGTCGTCTGCAGCACGCGTTCCGGCGCGCGCTCGACCATCCGGCGAAACGTCGGGCAGTCGGTGCGGTGGATCGACATCCCCTTGCCGCGCGTGACGAAACCGCTGATCGGATCGGGCGGCGCCGGACGGCAGCAGCGCGCGAGCTGAGTCAGCAGCGCGTCGACGCCCACGACCAGCACGCCGGTCGACGCGCCGTGCGCCACGCTCGCGCCGCTGCTGCGTTTCTCGAAATCGGCAGGCGCCTCGGGCGCCGGTTCAGGCGGCGGCGCATCGGACAGCGCGTGCTCGACGTGGCGCAGACTGAACTCTTCCTTGCCGACGACCGAGAACAACTCCTCGGGCGACTTGAAGCCGAGCTTCGCGGCGAGGTTGTCCAGACTGACCGACGTCTTGCCCTCGCGCTGCAGCGTCTTTTCGACGAGCGCCCGGCCATGCGCGACGTTTTCTTCCTGCTCGATCGAGTTGAACCACGCACGCACCTTCTGCCGCGCGCGCGGGCTCTTCAGGTAACCGAGCTGCAGGTTGAGCCAGTCGCGCGACGGCCCGCCCTCCTTCACCGCGACGATCTCGACCGTTTGGCCGTTCGCGAGCGACGTGTTCAGCGGCACCATCACGCCGTCGACACGCGCGCCGCGGCAGCGATGGCCGAGTTCGCTGTGCAGGTGGTACGCGAAATCGACCGGCGTCGCGCCCTGCGGCAACGCGATCACGCGCGCCTGCGGCGTGAGCACGTAGATGTGGTCGTCGTCGAGCGACGTCTCGCGCAATTGCGCCCACGCCTGGTCGCCCGACACCTCGGTGCCGTCCTCGACGTCATCCTTCCACGCGAGCAACTGGCGCAGCCACGCGATCTTCTCGTCGTATTTGTCGCTCGCCGAGAACTGGCCGCCGTAGCCGCGCGTGCCGGCCTCCTTGTAGCGCCAGTGCGCGGCAACGCCGTACTCGGCGAAGCGGTGCATCTCCTGCGTGCGGATCTGCACTTCGAACGCGCGGCCGTCGTCGCCGATCACGACCGTATGCAGCGACTTGTAGCCGTTCGGCTTCGGCCGCGAGATGTAGTCGTCGAACTCTTTCGGCACCGGCTGCCACAGGTGATGCACGATACCGAGCACCGTGTAGCAATCCTTGATGTCGGGCACGATCACGCGGAACGCGCGCACGTCGTACAGCTCGGCGAAATCGAGCTCCTTGCCGCGCATCTTGCGCCAGATGCTGTAGATATGCTTCGGCCGGCCGCTCACGTCGGCCTGGATGTGCGCATCCGCCAGCTCGTGCTGCAGCCGCTCGATCGCTTGCCTGACGTACGCCTCGCGTTCGATGCGCTTTTCGTCGAGCAGTTTCGCGATTCGCTTGTAGGTGACGGGATCCTCGAAGCGGAACGCGAGATCCTCGAGCTCCCACTTCAGTTGCCAGATACCAAGACGGTTCGCGAGCGGCGCATAGATCTCGAGCGTCTCGCGCGCGACGTCGGGCGGCGGATCGATCTTCGCGGCCGCGTAGTAACGCAGCGACTGCAACCGCGACGCGAGCCGGATCAGCACCACGCGGATATCCTGCGCGAACGCGAGCAGCATCTTGCGCAACGCCTCGATCTGCGTGCGCCGCTCTTCCGCCGCGTCGCGCCCCGCGTCGGCCACCGCATTCTGCGCGGCACGCAGGCTGACGGTGCCGAGCCGCAACAGCTTGCGCACGTCGGACACGAGGCGCGCCACTTCGTCGCCGAAACGCTCGGTCAGCTCGCGCTCGGGGTCGCTCAGGTGCGGTGTCAGCACGAACAGCGCGGCGGCCTGCATCGCGGACGGATCGACGTTCAGCGTGCGCATGATCGACGCCGTGCCTGCCGAGTGGTCGGCGAGCAGTTCGCCCGACGACAGGCGTGCATCGCCGGCCCGCTCGCGCACGAATGCGAGCACGTCGTCGAACGACGGTGCCGAAACGGAGGAAGCGGAAACGGACTCGGTCATTGCACGGCCTGGCGTAATACGGTCATCGTCGAACGACGCTCAGCTCCGCTGGGCGGCGACGACCACGATCTCGACGAGCAGCGCCGGATCCGCGAGCTTCGCCTCGACGGTGGCGCGCGGCGGCGTGTTGCCCTGCGCGACCCACGCGTCCCACTCCGCATTCATGCCTTCGAAGTTCGCCAGATCCGAGATGTAGATCTGCACCGACAGCAGATGCGCCTTGTCGCTGTTCGCTTCGGCGAGCAGGCGATCGATGTGGCCGAGCACTTCGCGCGTCTGGCCCTTGATGTCCTGCGTGGTGTCTTCGGCGATCTGGCCGGCCAGATACACGGTACCGTTGTGGATCGCGGTTTCGGAGAGACGGGCCCCGACGTGGTGACGAATGACTGCCATGGAATGTTCCGGTCGTGAGTGGATGATGAATCGGACGGCGACACGGCCCGCGTGCCGCCGAACCGCATATTATGACGCGTTTATGCGACGCCTTCGACGAAAAACCGCCGCGCGAGCGTTATCTGGTCGGCGCTGATGAATGCCGGCGCGTGACCCGCACCCGGAATCTCGACCTGCGTCACATGCCGGCCGCGACGCATCATTTCGGCCACCGTGTCGCGCGACAGCAGGTCGGATGTTTCGCCGCGCACGACGAGCAGCGACGCGTCCGTCGTCTCGATGGCGCGCCACAGCGCCGCCTCGCCGAGTGCGGCCAGTTCGGGCGTCGTCGCCTTGAACGGTTCGGCGATGCGCGGATCGTAGCGCATCGTCCAGCCGCCTTCGGGCAGCTCGCGCAGCAGCGGTCCGTTGATCTCGCGCCACTCGTCGCCGGTCAGCGCGCCGAACGGCAACGACAGCGACGTCAGGTAATCGATGCCCTCCTGCTCGGTCGCAAAGCGCGGCTGCACGCCGAGATATTCGCCGATGCGCGTCAGCGAATCAGGCTCGATGCGCGGGCCGACATCGTTGACGATCATCCGGCGCAGCGGCGAACCGGGCAGCCCCGCGAGCGCCAGGCCGATCAGGCCGCCCATCGACGTGCCGAACCAGTCGACCGATTCGACGTCGAGCCGCGCGATCAGCGTCACCATGTCGGCCACGTATTGCGGAATCGCATAGAGCCGCGGATCAGCCAGCCGGTCGGACTGGCCGCGTCCGACGACATCGGGGCACACGACGCGATACGTATCGGACAGCGCGGCGGCGAGCCGGTCGAAATCACGCCCGGAACGGGTCAGGCCATGCACGCAGACCAGCACACGCGGGTTGGCGGGATCGCCCCACTCGGTATAGGCGACGTGGTGCAGGCCGGCAACGCTCGCACACTGCACGCGCCGCTGGCGAGGAACCGGGGGATTCGCTGGAATTGTTGGCATCGTTGGCATCCTGTCGAACGGGGGCGACGCGCGGGGCAACGCTTGCGACGCCCGATGCAAACGATTGTAAACCGCTTCCGCCGCACGGGTCCGCCCACCGGGTACCGGGCAGGCGGCGCGGCCGCGCGTCATGACAAACGCCCCGCATGCCGTCGTCCGGCATGCGGGGCGTCGAAACCGCGCCTGCGCGCGGAAAACTCAGGCGACCGCGCTGACGTCGAGCGGCGCGCCCGTCTTCGCCTGGATCTCGTCGACGCTCACGCCGTCGGCGAGCTCGAGGACCTTCAGGCCGGCCGGCGTCACTTCGATCACGCCGAGATCGGTGATGATCAGGTCGACCACACCGACACCGGTCAACGGCAGGTTGCACTCTTCGAGGATCTTGTGCTGGTCGCCCTTTGCGACATGCTCCATCAGCACGACGACGCGCTTCACGCCGGCGACGAGGTCCATCGCACCGCCCATCCCCTTGATCATCTTGCCGGGGATCATCCAGTTCGCGAGGTCGCCCTGCTTGCTGACCTGCATCGCACCGAGGATCGCGAGGTTGATGTGGCCGCCGCGGATCATCGCGAACGAGTCGGCCGACGAGAAGATCGACGAACCCGGCAGCGTCGTGACGGTCTGCTTGCCGGCGTTGATGAGATCGGCGTCGACTTCGTCTTCGGTCGGCGACGGGCCGATGCCGAGCAGGCCGTTCTCCGACTGCAGCCACACCTCGACGCCTTCCGGCACGTGGTTCGCGACGAGCGTCGGCAGGCCGATGCCGAGGTTCACGTAGAAGCCGTCCTGCAGTTCCTTCGCCGCGCGCGCGGCCATCTGGTCTCGATTCCAGGCCATGTCAGTCTCCTTTCGCGCGTACGACGCGTTGTTCGATGCGTTTTTCGGGCGTCGCGTTCAGCACGATGCGCTGCACGAAAATCCCCGGCGTATGGACCTGGTCCGGATCGAGTGTGCCGTTCTCGACGATCTCCTCGACCTCGACCACGGTGATCTTGCCGGCCATCGCGCACATCGGGTTGAAGTTGCGCGCGGTGCGGCGATAGATCAGGTTGCCGGACTTGTCGGCCTTCCAGGCCTTCACGAGCGCGACGTCGGCCGTCAGCGACGGCTCGAGCACGTAGTGGCGATCGCCGAACTGGCGCGTTTCCTTGCCTTCCGCGATCACGGTGCCGTAGCCGGTATTCGTGAAGAACGCGGGGATGCCCGCGCCGCCCGCGCGCAGCTTTTCGGCGAGCGTGCCTTGCGGCGTGAATTCGAGCTCGAGTTCGCCCGCCAGGTACTGGCGCTCGAACTCCTTGTTCTCGCCGACGTACGACGAGATCATCTTCTTGATCTGGCGCGTTTCCAGCAGCAGGCCGAGGCCGAAACCGTCGACGCCCGCGTTGTTGCTGATGCAGGTGATGCCCTTGACGGCCGAATCGCGCAACGCCGCGATCAGCGCCTCCGGAATCCCGCACAGGCCGAAGCCGCCCACCGCGAAGGTCTGTCCGTCGCGGACGATCCCTTCCAGCGCGGCAGCCGCGCTTGGATAGACTTTGTTCATCTGTTGTCCCTTCCTTTATGGAAACCAGCAAAACCGGTTCACGCGCCCACGTGGCCCGCAAGCCCGCCGCATCATTCTATGCATGCACGGCGATGCCTGCGTCGAGGCGCGCTTTTTTATGTCGCGGCAAACCGCCGCGAGATGCCTGAAAGGGTACGATGCGGCGCGGATGCGGCACAATACGCAAAAATACATAAGCGTTTGCCTCCGCTTGCCTGCGCCATGCCCGCTCTCGATTACCAGACTGCCTTCCACCTCGCGCCGCTCGGCCTCGTCCTGTCGCGCGATCGCGTGATCGAGGACTGCAACGACGCGCTCGCGTCGATCTTCCGCTGCGCGCGGGCCGACCTGATCGGGAAATCGTACGAGGTGCTCTACCCGTCGACGGACGAATTCCAGCGAATCGGCGAGCGTATCGCGCGCGTGATGGCCGCGAACGGCATCTACTCGGATGACAGAATCATGAAGCGGGCAGACGGCGAGCTGTTCTGGTGCCACGTGACGGGCCGCGCGCTCGACCGCACCGCGCCGCTCGCGGCCGGCGTCTGGACCTTCGAGGATTTGAGCGCGACGCGCCGGGTCGCCGTCGAGCTGACCCCGCGCGAACGCGAGATCGCCGCGCAGCTCGCGACCGGCAAGACCAGCAAGCAGATCGGGCGCGTGCTCGACATCAGCTCGCGCACAGTCGACATCTACCGCGCACGCCTGATGCGCAAATACGGGACGAACAATACGCCGGAGTTGCTGCAGCGCCTGCTCGGGCACTGAATGGCGGCTCCCGGATGACAATCGGCCGCATCAAGCGGCCGATTCGGGAAACCATGGTGATGGGGCGTGACCGGCGCCGGCCCCACCCTGTCGACGCTCAGCCGATCTTCGTCGCGAGCGCGCGCTCGATCGTGTCGCGCAGCAGTTGCGGCAGCGGCACCGACTTGCCGAGCGCGTAGTCGACCCATACACAACGCGCCTTGCCGCGCGCATAGACGTGCTGCGGATCGTCCGCGCGCGTGAGCTCGAAACCGGTGTCGAAGCTGCTTCGGCCCGGTTTCGCGGCCGACATCTTCGCGATCACGTCGCCCGGATAGTGCAGTTGCTTGAGAAACTCCATCGACGCCGTAACGATCACGGGCCCCTGCCCCTCGCCGTTGCCGCCAGCAATGCCGAGCTCCTCGAACCACGAGATCCGCGCCTGCTCCATATAGCGGAAATAGACCGTGTTGTTCACGTGGCCGAACGCGTCCATGTCGCCCCAGCGGATCGGCATCGACATCTCAAATACGGGTGAATAATCGCTTGTTGCACTCATTGCAGTCTTCTTTATTGCTGAATGTCATCCGCTCAGGCGAGGCCGAAGCCGTCGTCGGCGGAGATAATCGAGCCATTGATGAACTGCGACTCGTCGGCCGCGAGCAGCAACAACAGCCCGTCGAGATCCTGCGGCTTGCCGACGCGCCGGCGCGGCAGCATCGACTGCAGCTTCTGGCCCTGCTCGGTTTCCCACAGGTAATGATTGATTTCGGTATCGATATAGCCCGGACAGATCGCGTTGACGTTGATCCCGTGGCGCCCCCATTCGAGCGCCATCGCGCGCGTCATCTGCACGACCGCGGACTTGCTCATCGCATACAGCCCGATCTGCGGGAACGCGCGCAGCCCGGCCACCGACGCGATGTTGATGATCCGGTACGGCGGCTTGCCGTTGCCGTTCGCGCGCATCATCATCCGCTTCGCGACTTCCTGCGCGACGAAAAATGCACCGCGCGTGTTGGTATCGAACACGAACTCGAAATCGGCCGGCGTCACGTCGACGAGCTTCTGCATCGTCGAGACGCCCGAATTGTTCACGAGGATGTCGATCGTGCCGGCTTCCGTCTCCGCGTGCGCGACCGCCGCCTTGATGCTCTGGACGTCGGTGACGTCAAGCGACACGACGTGCGCGGCGCCGCCCGCCGCCTCGATTTCCGCACGCAGCTCCTTCAGGCGTTCGACGCGGCGGCTTGCGAGCACGACCTTCGCACCGGCCTGCGACAGTACCTGCGCAAAGCGCTGCCCAAGGCCGCTCGACGCGCCCGTGACCAGCGCAACCTTGCCTTCCAGATTGATCGATCGACCCATTTGCACATCCCCTTTCGATGTCATTTCGCCGCCACGAGCAGCACGGCCCGAGCGGCATTACCGTAGCACAAAAATAGAACGATCGTGCTAATCTAGCCGCATGCTGTTGCGGCAAGCGTTTCGTTTCGCAGACAATACGCTCCCGAATAAAAGCATTCTAACGGTTAGAGGAACGCCAATGACCCCCGCAAGCCTCATCGAGCAATACGGCCCGCGCGAATCGATGGAATACGACGTCGTGATCGTCGGCGGCGGCCCCGCCGGGCTGTCGGCGGCGATCCGGCTCAAGCAGCTGGCCGCCGAGAAAGGCACCGAGATCGGCGTGTGCGTGCTCGAGAAGGGTTCCGAGATCGGCGCGCACATCCTGTCGGGCGCGGTGATGGACCCGCGCGCGATCACCGAGCTGTTCCCCGACTGGAAGGAACAGGGTGCGCCGCTGAACGTCGAGGTGACGGAAGACCGCTTCCTGTTCCTGTCCGAGAAGAGCGCGGTCACGACGCCGAACTGGGCGCTGCCCGAGAACTTCAAGAACCACGGCAACTACGTCATTTCGCTGGGCAACGTCACGCGCTGGCTCGGCCAGCAGGCCGAAGCGCTGGGCGTCGAGATCTTCCCGGGCTTCCCGGCCGCCGAGATCCTCTATAACGACGAGGGCTCCGTGAAGGGTGTCGCGACCGGCAACATGGGCGTGGGCAAGGACGGCGAGCCGACCGAGAACTTCCAGCTCGGCATGGAGCTGCACGCGAAGTACACGCTGTTCGCCGAAGGCTGCCGCGGCCACCTCGGCCGCCAGCTGATCTCGAAGTTCAAGCTCGACGCGAACGCCGAGCCGCAGGCGTACGGGATCGGCATCAAGGAGCTGTGGGAAATCGACCCGGCCAAGCACAAGCCCGGCCTCGTGATCCACACGGCCGGCTGGCCGCTGAAGTCCGATACCTACGGCGGCTCGTTCCTGTATCACATGGACAACAACCAGGTCGTGGTCGGCTTCGTGGTGGGCCTCGGCTACACGAACCCGTACCTGTCGCCGTTCGAGGAATTCCAGCGCTACAAGACGCACCCGTCGATCCGCGCGTTCCTGGAAGGTGGCAAGCGCGTATCGTACGGCGCACGTGCGATCACGGCGGGCGGGCTGCTGTCGCTGCCGAAGACGGTGTTCCCGGGCGGCGCGCTGATCGGCGACGACGCGGGTTTCCTGAACGCATCGCGGATCAAGGGTAGCCACGCGGCGATCAAGACCGGCATGCTGGCCGCCGACGCCGCGTTCGACGCGCTGCAGGCCGGCCGTCAGAGCGACGAACTCAACGCGTACCCGGACGCCTTCAAGCAGTCGTGGCTGTACACGGAGCTGTACCGCGCGCGCAACTTCAAGCAGTGGATGGCCAAGGGCCTGTACCTGGGCACGCTGATGGTGGGGATCGAGCAGAAGGTGATGGGCGGCAACGTGCCGTGGACGCTGCATCACCAGCATGCGGACCACGAGATGCTGAAGCCGGCGTCGCAGTGCGAGCCGATCGAGTATCCGAAGCCGGACGGCAAGCTGACGTTCGACCGGCTGTCGTCGGTGTTCATCTCGAACACGAACCACGAGGAGAACCAGCCGGCGCACCTGACGCTGAAGGATGCGAGCGTGCCGGTGAACGTGAACCTGCGCACGTACGCGGGGCCGGAGGCGCGGTTCTGCCCGGCGGCGGTGTACGAATTTATGAAGAACGACGACGGCAGCGATCGGCTGGTGATCAACGCGCAGAACTGCGTGCACTGCAAGACCTGCGACATCAAGGACCCGACGCAGAACATCGTGTGGGTCACGCCGGAAGGCGGCGGCGGGCCGAATTACCCGAATATGTAAGCTGCCGGAACGCGCCGCCGCGAGCGGCGCGTTTTTTTGCCACTGCAAACGAAACGGGGCGCTGCATCAAGCAGCGCCCCGTTTGCATTCGTCGCACGACGGTCTTAGACGGGGCAGCCGCGCCCCGCCCGCTTGCGTCAGGTCGCGCTGCCCGAAATCTTCGGCGTCGGCGTCTCGACGTCGCCGCACTGCGCGCGATGGCGCAGCGCATGGTCGATCAGCACCAGCGCGAGCATCGACTCGGCGATCGGCGTCGCACGAATGCCGACGCACGGATCGTGGCGGCCGAACGTCTCCACCGTCGCCTGTTCGCCGGCCTTCGTGATCGAACGGCGCGGCGTGCGGATGCTCGACGTCGGTTTGATCGCGATCGACACGGTGATGTCCTGCCCCGTCGAGATCCCGCCCAGCACGCCGCCCGAATGGTTGCCGACGAAGCCGCTCGGCGTCAGTTCGTCGCCGTGCACCGAGCCGCGCTGCGCGACGCTGCCGAAACCCGCACCGATCTCGACGCCCTTCACCGCGTTGATGCTCATCATCGCCTTCGCGATGTCCGCGTCGAGTCGATCGAACACGGGCTCGCCCCAGCCGACCGGCACACCCGACGCGACGACATCGATACGCGCACCGATCGAATCGCCGTCCTTGCGCAGCGCATCCATGTAGGCCTCGAGCTCCGGCACGACCGCCGCGTTCGGCGAGAAGAACGGATTCTCACGCACGTGTGACCAGTCGACGAACGGCACGTCGATCTCGCCGAGGCCGCTCATGTAACCGCGCACCTCGACGCCGAAGCGCTCGCGCAGCCACTTCTTCGCGACCGCGCCCGCGCCGACGATCGGTGCGGTCAGGCGCGCGGACGAACGGCCGCCGCCGCGATAATCGCGGATGCCGTATTTCTGCCAGTAGGTGTAATCGGCGTGGCCGGGGCGGAACGTCTCGACGATGTTGCCGTAGTCCTTGCTGCGCTGGTCGGTGTTGCGGATCAGCAGCGCGATCGGCGTGCCGGTCGTCAAGCCTTCGAACACGCCCGACAGGATCTCGACCTCGTCGGCCTCCTGCCGTTGCGTCACGTGCCGCGACGTGCCGGGCTTGCGGCGATCCAGCTCGCCCTGGATGTCGGCTTCGGTCAGCCCCATCCCCGGCGGGCAGCCGTCGATCACGCAGCCGATCGCGGGACCGTGCGATTCGCCGAAGGTCGTGACAGTGAAAAGCGTGCCGAGGGTATTGCCGGACATGATGGAACCGCCCAAATAGAAATGGGCAAACCGATGCGCTGCCCGGGCCGCAGGCAGGTCGATCGTTTGCCGGTCGAGAAAAAAAGGTAAGACGCTATTATGCCAGCCGTCCCGGGCGCGCGGGCCGCATGACACACAGGCCGGGCGCACGGGACGTGCACGCACGGCCGGACGGTACGGCCGGAAGCCCGTTCCGGCCCGGTTGCGGCCGAAGCCTGCCCGGCGCGCCGCCGGCGGGCGCCCGCCTACTTCCGCGCGCCGCGCAGCTCGGTGACCGCGGCCTGCAGCGCCTCGGGCGTCGCGACCGATGCCGGGACCGGTTCGCCGACCGCCAGCGTCAGGCGGCTCATCACGCCGCGCTTGATGGGCCGCGGCATCCGCGCATCGGAATGCCGTGAAAAATAGCTGCCCCACAGCCCGCGCAGCGCCATCGGAATCACCGGTGCCGGCGTGCGGGTCAGGATCTCGGTGATGCCGTGGTGGAACGTGTTGATGTCGCCCGTCTTCGTCAGCTTGCCCTCGGGGAAGATGCACACGAGTTCGCCATCCTTCAGCGCGGCCTCGCACGCGTCGTACGCGCGCGCGAGCATCGCGGGATCCTCGTGGCGCGGCGCGATCGGGATCGCCTTCGCATGCCGGAACACCCAGCTCGCGAAGCGCGTCTTGAAGATCCGGTGATCCATCACGAAACGGATCGGGCGCGGGCTCGCGGCGGCCAGCACAAGCGCATCGACGTAGCTGACGTGGTTGCACACGAGCACCGCGCCGCCCTCTTCCGGAATCCGCTCCGCGTGCACGAGGCGAATCCGGTAGAAGGTGTGCACGAGCACCCACGCGACGAAGCGCAGCAGGAATTCGGGCACGAGCAGGTAGATATACGCCGCGACGATGACGTTCAGCAACGCGGTGACGAGGAACAGGCCCGGAATGCCGACGCCGGCCTTCGTCAGCCCCATCGCCATCAACGCCGACAGGATCATGAACAGCGCGTTCAGGATGTTGTTCGCGGCGATGATCCGCGCGCGGTGCGTCGGCGCGCTGCGGCTCTGGATCAGCGCGTACAGCGGCACGCTGTAGAAGCCGCCGAACATCGCCAGCAGGAACAGGTCCGCAAGGATGCGCCAGTGGCGCGCGCCGGCCAGGAATTCGCCGACCGACAGCAGATGGCCGGGCGCCGGCAGCGCGTGGCTCGCGAAATACAGCTCGATCGCGAACACGCTGATGCCGATCGAGCCGAGCGGCACCAGGCCGATCTCGACGCGCCGCTGCGACAGCCGCTCGCACAGCAGCGAGCCGAGGCCGATGCCGACCGAGAATGTCGCGAGCAGGATCGTGACGACGTCGGGGCTCGCGGACAGCACGTCCTTCGCGAAATTGAAGAACGACGTGAGGAACGTCGCGCCGACGAACCACAGCCACGAGATGCCGAGCAGGCTCAGGAACACCGTGCGGTTCTGGCGCGCGAGCCCGAGGTTGCGCCAGGTCTCGCTGACCGGATTCCAGTTGATCACGAGATCGGGCTGCGGCGCCGGCGTGGACGGCACGCGCTGCGCGACGAGCCGCCCCGCGAGCGCGATGACGACGACGCTCACCGCGAGCACGCGCTCGCCGCTGCCTTCGATGCCGGCGGCCGCGCCGCCGATGAGCGTGCCGATCAGGATCGCGATGAACGTGCCCATCTCGACGAGACCGTTGCCGCCGACCAGCTCATGCTCGGCGAGATGCTGCGGCAGGTACGAATACTTGACGGGCCCGAACAGCGTCGAGTGCATCCCCATCATGAACGTGCACAGATACAGCAGGGTCGCGCTGTGCGTGACGAAACCGGCCGCGCCGACCAGCATCAGCGCGATCTCGAAGGTCTTCACGAAGCGCGTGAGGGTCGCCTTGTCGTATTTGTCGGCGATCTGGCCGGACGTCGCCGAGAACAGCACGAACGGCAAAATGAAAATGGCGGAAATCAGGAATGCGGCGGTCTTCGCATCGACGCCGGAGAACCGTGCGGTGTGATACGTGACGAGCGACGTGAAGCCGATCTTGAAGACGTTGTCGTTCAGCGCGCCGAGGAACTGGGTCGTGAAGAACGGCGCGAAACGGCGCTCGCGCAGCAGGTCGAACTGTGACGCGTGGGCGCGCCGTTCTGCACGCTCCCCCGAAGTGGCTTGCGTTTGATCGCTCATGCGGAATACGCGTGCATCGTCTCGGCGAAGCTGCGCGGGCCTTGTGTTGTCGTTGAAAAAACGGCGGCGCAGGACAAACCTGCGCCGCCGCGGGCCGGATGGCGGCGCCCACGCATCACGGCGACGGGCGCGGCATGGTTCACGGCTTGTGCGCTTCGGCTTCCGATTCCGGCCAGTCGCGGATGTATGCCTTCAGCATCCGGTTCTCGAAGCTCTGCGCCTCGACGACCGTCTTCGCGACGTCGTAGAACGAGATGACGCCCATCAGCACCTTCTTGTCGAGCACGGGCATGTAGCGCGCGTGGCGCTCGAGCATCATCCGGCGCACTTCGTTGACGTCGGTTTCCGGCGTGCACGTGAGCGGCTCGTCCATCACCTTGCGCACCTGCACATCGCCGATCGCGCCGCCGTTGGTGTGCAGGCGCAGGATGATCTCGCGGAACGTCAGCATCCCGACGAGATCGCCGTACTCCATCACGACGAGCGAACCGATGTCGTGCTCGGCCATCGTATCGACCGCTTCGCGCAGCGGCATATCGGGCGTCACCGTAAACAGCGTGTTGCCCTTCACTTTCAGAATATCGCTGACGCGCATCTTAGTCCCCTCATGCTTGAATGCGAATGCAAAACCTCTTTCGATCCTATCGGAAAGCCTGTCAAAAGGAAAGCTCAGGCCGGTGCGGTCAGCCGCGCCCCGCTTGCGGATGCCGGCCGCCCGCCGCACAATGACCCCATCGACAGCCGCCCGAGGAGACGGCCATGGCGCATACCCATTCGGAGCAATTCGCGAGCTTCGCCGATTTCTACCCGTATTACCTGAACGAACACCAGAACCTGACGTCGCGGCGGCTGCACTTCATCGGCTCGCTCGGCGTGATCGGCTGCGTCGCGATGGCGATCGCGACGGGCCACTGGCTGTGGCTGCCGGCGGCGGTGGTCTGCGGCTACGGGTTCGCGTGGGTCGGGCACTTCTTCTTCGAGAAGAACCGCCCGGCCACATTCCGGCACCCGATCTACAGCCTGATGGGCGACTGGGTGATGTTCAAGGACATCTGCACCGGCAAGATTCCGCTGTAACTGCCGGGCACCGCGTTCACGCGGGCCGCGGCGGCCGCGCGTGCGGATCGGGCACGCCGTCCGGCGCCTGCCCGGGAATCCCCGCCGGCTGCGCGCCCGCGAGCCGGTGCGCGGCGATCAGCGACGCGAGCGACACGTCGAAGCGGTCGCTCGCCAGCACCGCGAGCAGCGCCGCACCGTCGACATGGCTGCGGCGCCGCTGCAGCTGGTAGGTCAGCTCCGTGCGGTCGATCACCAGCACGTCGAACAGTTGCGCGAGCGTCAGCTCTTCCGGGTTCGCGAGCAGGATGAAGCGCGGCGTGGCATCGCCGCCGCCGTCGAGACGCGCAATCCATTCCCGCTCTTCCATCGTCGTCAGCAACCGCTGCGCGGTTTCCATGTCGCACCGCAACATGGTCGCGAGCCGCATCGCCGTGTAACCGCGCTTGCCGGCCGCGCGCGCCTCGGCCAGCCGGGCGAGCAGCTCGAGCGCGTCGAGCAGGTCGCTGCCCGGATAGTGGATGCGGTGGAACTGGCCGACGCGGATCGCCGGCAGCGCGGAGGCCACCATCGCGCCGAGCAGCGCGATGAACCAGCTCAGGTACACCCACAGCAGGAACACGGGCAGCGCCGCGAACGCACCGTAGACGGCCGTATAGGTCGGAATGCGCCGCACGTAGTAGCCGAAGCCGCGCTTCGCGAACTCGAACGCGATGGCCGCGAACAGCCCGCCGATCACCGCGTCGCGCCATGCGACCGTGCAGTTCGGCAGGTACACGTACAGCAGCGTGAACGCAAGCACCGTCAGCGGCAGCGACGCGAGCGCGAGCAGCCACTCGACGATCGACGTGGACGGCCCCGCGCCGGTGAACGCGAGCGACTGCGTGAACAGGTACGACGAGATCGACAGGCTCACGCCGAACAGCAAGGGCCCAAGCGTGATCAGCGCCCAGTACGCGAGCACGCGCTGCGCGAACGGCCGTGGCTTGCGCACCCGCCAGATCAGGTTGAACGCCGATTCGATCGTCATCATCGTCATCACCGACGTGACGACGAGCACGATCAGGCCGGCCGTCGTCAGCCCCTTGGCCTTCGACGCGAACTGGTTCAGGTACTTGAAGATCTGGACGTTGAACTGCGCGGGCATCAGGTGATCCGCGAGGAACCCCTGCAGCGAGATCTGGAACGACGCGAACATCGGGAACGCGGTGAACAGCGCGAACGCGACCGTCACGAGCGGCACGAGCGCCAGCATCGTCGTGAACGTCAGGCTGCCCGCCACTTGCGGGATGCGATCCTCGGCGCTGCGCCGGGCCGCGAACTGCGCGAGGCGCTTGAAGGTGTCGAGATCGACGCTCAACTTCGGCAAACGGCTTCTCCTTCCTGATACCGCGCGCCTGATGGCGCGCCGCCGCCGCGCTGCGCGACGGCTTCAGCCCCTATAATAGCCGCTCGATCCAGCAGGGGCCGACTGCACCGGGCACGCGCGCGGCCGCACGCGGCTCCGTAGCCCATGAAAGACATCCTCGTCCTCTATTACAGCCGTCACGGCGCCACGCGCGACCTCGCGCTCGCGATCGCGAACGGCATCGACAGCGTGCCGGGCATGCAGGCGCGCATCCGCACCGTGCCGCCCGTATCGACCGTCTGCGAAAGCACCGCCCCCGACATCCCCGCCGACGGCCCGCCGTACGCGGAATTGCGCGACCTCGAGGAATGCGCGGGCCTCGCGCTCGGCTCGCCGACCCGCTTCGGCAACATGGCCGCCTCGCTCAAGTATTTCCTCGACGGCACGACGCCGCAATGGCTGTCGGGCGCACTGACCGGCAAGCCGGCGAGCGTGTTCACGTCGACGGGCAGCCTGCACGGCGGCCAGGAATCGACGCTGCTGTCGATGATGCTGCCGCTGCTGCATCACGGGATGATGATCGTCGGGATCCCGTACACCGAATCCGCACTCAGCACGACGCGCACCGGCGGCACGCCGTACGGCGCATCGCATGTGTCGCAGCACGATCGCGACGCGCCCGGCGGGCTGTCAGCGGACGAAAAGGCGCTCGCGGCCGCGCTCGGCGTGCGGCTCGCGCGCGCGGCAGCCGCCCTCGCCGCCGCCGAGGCCGCATGAACGCCCCCGCCCGCCCCGCCGTCGCGGCCCGGCCGCGTTATGCGCTGGCCGCCGCCGCGTGCCTCGTCGCGCTGATCGCGCTGTCGCTCGCGTGGGAGCTGTGGCTCGCGCCGCTGCGCCCGGGCGGCTCCGCGCTGATGCTCAAGGCCGTGCCGCTCGCGCTCGCGCTGCCCGGCGTCTGGCGGCGTAACATCTATACGATGCAGTGGGCGAGCATGCTGATTCTCGTTTATTTCGCCGAAGGCATCGTGCGCGGCATGTCCGATCGCGGGCCGTCCGCCACGCTCGGCTGGTGCGAGACCGCGCTCGCCGTCGGCTTCTTCGTGGCGGCGCTGGCGTACGTCGCGCCGTTCAAGCGCGCGACGAAAAAAGCGCGCGCCGCGTCCTGACCCTTACGCGACAAGGTAATGATGTCTTCCGAAGCTTTTGTTTCCGCGTGCCGCGACGCAATCGGCGCCGACCACGTGCTGACCGACCCGCACGATACCGAACCGTTCCTGATCGACTGGCGGCGCCGCTACAAGGGTGCCGCGTGCGCGGTGCTGAAGCCGGCCGACACGGCCGAAGTCGCCGCGCTCGTGAAGCTGGCCAACGCGCACGGCATCGCGCTCGTGCCGCAAGGCGGCAACACGGGCCTCGCCGGGGGCGCAACGCCCGACGCGAGCGGCAGCCAGGCCGTCCTGAGCGTCGCGCGCCTGAACCGCGTGCGTGCGCTCGACCCGCACAACAACACGATCACCGTCGAAGCCGGCGTGATCCTCGCCGACGTGCAGGCGCGCGCCCGCGAAGGCGGCCGGCTGTTCGCGCTGAGCCTCGCGGCGGAGGGGAGCTGCACGATCGGCGGCAACCTGTCGACCAATGCGGGCGGCACCGCGGTGCTGCGCTACGGCAACGCGCGCGAGCTGTGCCTCGGGCTCGAGGTCGTGACGCCGCAGGGCGAGATCTGGGACGGCCTGCGCGGACTGCGCAAGGACAACACGGGTTACGACCTGCGCGACCTGTTCATCGGCGCGGAAGGCACGCTCGGGATCATCACGGCGGCCGTGATGAAGCTGCACCCGCTGCCGGCCGCGCAGGTCACGGCGCTGGCCGCGCTCGAATCGCCGCACGCGGCGCTCGATTTCCTCGCGCTCGCGCAGCGCGCGGCCGGGCCGCTGCTGACCGGCTTCGAGCTGATGTCGGATTTCTGCATGCAGTTGGTCGGCAAGCACTACCCGCAACTGCGCTACCCGTTCGCGCAGACGCATGCGCAGACAGTGCTGCTCGAACTGTCCGACAACGAAAGCGAAGCCCATGCGCGCGCGCTGTTCGAGAAACTGATGGAAGAAGCGTTCGAGGCCGGGCTCGTGGTCGATGCAGTGGTCGCGGAGAATCTCGCGCAGTCGCGCGCGTTCTGGGACCTGCGCGAACACATCCCGCTCGCGCAGGCCGACGAAGGGCTCAACATCAAGCACGACATCGCGGTGCCGATCTCGTCGGTCGCGCGTTTCATCGACGAGACCGACACGGCGATCCAGCAGGCCGCGCCGGGCGCACGGATGGTCACGTTCGGCCATCTCGGCGACGGCAACCTGCACTACAACGTGCAGATGCCCGAAGGCGGCGATCCGAAGGCGTTCCTTGCCGCGTTCCAGGCGCCGATCAACCGGATCGTCTACGACAACGTGCATCGCCACCACGGCACGATCAGCGCGGAGCACGGCATCGGCCAACTGAAGATCGACGATGCGCAGCGCTACAAGTCGCCGGTCGAAACGACGCTGATGCGCACGCTGAAGACCGCGCTGGACCCGCGCGGCCTGATGAACCCCGGCAAGGTCCTGCGCTGAACCCGCCCACTCCGGAGCGAAGCCCGTGAAAGTCCGCGTCCTGTCCGACCTGCATCTCGAAAGCAACCAGCCCGACACCATCGCGCATGCCGACGCGGATCTCGTCGTACTGGCCGGCGACATCCACAATCACGCGGAAGGGCTGCGCTGGGCCGCCGAGACGTTCGACCCTGACGTGCCGGTGATCTACGTGCCGGGCAACCACGAGTACTACGACGGGGAATTCGGTGCGCTGGAGACGGCGATGCGCGACGCCGCGCATACGCTCGACAACGTGCATTACCTGAACAACGGCGTCTATGTCGATCCCGAACAGCGCTTCCGCGTGCTCGGCACGACGCTCTGGGCCGATTTCTCACTGTTCGGCACCGACGAGGCCAGCATCGCCAATGCAATCGACGCCGCGCTGCGCGTGATGCTCGATTTCAAGGGATTGATCCAGGTGACCTGGCCGCACGACGCGGCGCTGCATGCGGCACCGGGCGCCGCGGAACGGGATTTCTCGCCGTCCGACGCGATCGCGCTGCATCGGCAAGGCCGCGCGTGGCTGGAAGCGCAACTCGCGGCGCCGTTCGCGGGCAGGACGATCGTCGTCACCCATCATGCGCCGCACCGGCGTTCGCTGGCGGAACGCTATGCGCAAGACCTCGCTTCGGCGGGATTCGTCACGGACATGGCGGAGCTGGTGCGGCCGCCGGTGGATCTGTGGCTCCACGGCCACACGCATACGTCATTCGACTACGTTGCGGACGGCGGCACACGCGTGGTGTGCAACCCGCGCGGCTACATCCACCGGCGCACCGGCGAACGGGAAAATACCGCGTTCGCGTGGGACAAGGTCGTCGAGCTCGGCTGAACGCCGGCCCGCCCGGCCGCGTTGCGCGGCCTGCTCCGACCCGGGCTGATATGACCCGATCAGCGATCGTTACGGCGCGCGCCGTGCTGGGGCTCGCGCACGCGCACCGGCACCGGCTTCATCCGCGCCTTCGCCTTCATCGCACGCAGCAGGTCGCGGGTCGCCGCGGCGGCAGCTGCCGCGCCAAGCAGGACGCCAAGGCCGATCATCAGGTGCGTATCCATTGCTACTCCGGTGTGACGTATCTCGATAATTCCCACAGTATCAAACTGTCTGGCACGCGTTCGTAAAAAAATGTTGCGTGAAGGACAAATCTGGTCAGATTGCGGTCGACCGCGCGCTCATGTCGCACGCGTGTACTGCTCGAGCGCGGCTTCGTCGGCTTCGAGCGTGGACGGCAGCTCGTCGCGCAGGAAATCGACCCAGGTGCGAATTTTCGCGTCGAGGTACTGGCGCGACGGATAGAGCGCGTAGATGTTCATCACGTGCGACCGGTACTCGGGCATCACGCGCACGATGTGCCCGCTGCGCAGCCAGCCGATCGCCGAATAAAGCGGCAGCCCGCCGACCCCCATCCCCTCCCGCACGGCCACCGCGAGCGCCTCGGCGACGTTCACGCGAAACGGCGGCGCCGTGATCGGGACGATCTCGTCGCCGTTCGGCCCGGCCAGCACCCATTCGTCGTAGTGAAAGCCCGGCGCGACCATCCCGAGGCACACGTGCTGCGCGAGATCCGCCGGCCGCAGCGGCACGCCGTGCGCCTCGACGTAGCCGGGCGATGCGCACACCACGCTGTAGCTCTCGCCGAGCCGCTGCGACACCAGCCCCGAATCGGGCAGGTCGCGGCCGACGACGATCGCGACGTCGTACCCCTCGTCGAGCAGATCGGGCATCCGCTGCGCGAGCGTCAACTCGACGTGCACGTCCGGATAGCGCTCGCGATAGCGCGCGATGGCCGGCACCAGGTAGTGCTGGCCGAGGCTCGTGAAGCAATGGACCTTCAGCTTGCCCGACGGCCGCGCGTGCGCGTCACCCGCCTCGGCTTCGGCCTGGTCGACATACGCGAGGATCTGCTCGCAACGCTGCAGATAGCGCTCACCGGCTTCAGTCAGCGCGATCCGCCGCGTCGTGCGGTTCAGGAGACGCGTGCGCAGGTGCGCCTCGAGATCCGAGACCGCGCGCGACGCGTAGGCGGTGGTCGAATTCATCTGCTGGGCGGCCGCGGTAAAGCTTCCCGCGTCGACCACACGGACGAATACCCGCATGTTTTGTAACGTATCCATCCCAATACCCGTTTGAATCCGGAGGGATTGTTGCACAGAGGCGAACAAATATTATCTCAGGATTCGTAAAAATGACTTGCACCGTTGTCCATTTATTCAGGAATCACTGAAAAATATAATCGCATCCGGCTCATCTATATCCGAAAGGGAGAAAATCGTGCAGTCTCCGGCACCAAAAGGGACGCTCGCACTGGCGGTTCTTGCAGTCTCATTAATAATGGCCGGATGCGCGAGCATGGGCGACAACAAGCCGCAGTCGGCTCGCCTCGAAGCGAACGCGCTCGACGCCGGCGCGGCCATCCGCGCGGCCGACCGGGACGCGGGCTGGCCCGCGGCCGACTGGTGGCGCGCGTACCGCGATCCGCAACTCGACACGTGGGTCGCCGCCGCCCAGGCTAGCAACCCGACGCTCGCGGCCGCCGAGGCTCGGGTGCGCGAAGCGCAGGCGATGGCGCGTGTCGCCCGCTCGGCCGAACTGCCGCAGATCAACGGCAACCTGTCACTAATGCGCGAGCACTGGCCCGACAACGTGTACTACGGCCCGGGCCCGCTCGCGAACGCCGATACCTGGAACAACACGGGCACGCTCGGCCTGTCGTACCACCTCGACCTGTGGGGCAAGGACAAGAACACGACCGAGCGCGCACTCGACACCGCGCATGCGACCGCCGCCGACGCACGTGCGGCGAAGCTCGAGCTCGAAGTCAACGTCGTGCGCGCGTATGTCGGCATGTCGATGAACTATGCGCTGCTCGACCTCGCGCACGAAACCTTCGAACGCCAGCGCTCGCTCGCCGATCTCGCGCGCAAGCGGCTGAAGGCCGGCCTCGGCACGCAGCTCGAAGTGAGCCAGGCTGAATCGACGCTGCCCGACTACGAACGCCAGATCGACAGCTATGAAGAAGCGATCCAGCTCGCGCGCCACCAGCTCGCCGCGCTGGCCGGCAAGGGCCCGGGCGCAGGCGACGCGATCAAGCGGCCGCAGCTCTCGCTCGACGCGCCGGCCGGCCTGCCGTCGGCCATGCCGGCCGACCTGCTCGGCCGCCGCCCCGACGTGGTCGCGGCGCGCTGGACGGTCGACGCGCAGGCGCGCGGCATCGATGTCGCGAAGGCGTCGTTCTACCCGAACATCGACCTGCTCGCGACGGTCGGCGGCTTCGGCGTGACCGCGCCGTTCACCGACTTCCTGCGCGCGATGAACGGCGGCTGGACGGCCGGCCCCGCGCTGTCGCTGCCGATCTTCGAGGGCGGCCGGCTGCGCGCGCAGCTCGGCGCCGCGAACGCCGGTTACGACCAGGCGGTCGAGCGCTACAACCAGACGATCGTCGGCGCGCTCAAGGACATCGCCGACCAGGTCGTGCGGATCCGTTCGCTCGATACGCAGAAGAAGGATGCCGCACGCTCGGTGGCCGCCAACGACCGCAGCTACCAGCTGTCGCGCGAAGGCTTCCGCCGCGGGCTGACCGATTACGTGAACGTGCTGATCGCGCAACAGCAGTTGCTGCGCGCGCAGGAGACGGCCGCCCGCATCGATGCGGAACGCCTCGCCGCGCATGCGCAGTTGATGGCCGCGCTCGGTGGCGGTGTCGAGACGGGCCGCGACGTTCCGAATGACGAACCCGCTGCGGCCGCCGCATCGGGTGCAAAGCCCGCCGCCGCGGTCGCCCGGCCCGCGCAGGTCGCCACCGCCGGTGCGTCCGACGTGCCGGCCGCACGGTAACGCGGAGCGCCCGCCATGTCAGCCTCATCCTCCGCTTCCACGCACGCCGGCGGTCCGCTCGCGGCCTGGTACGCCGCGTTCGGCGACTGGGCCCGCACCGACGGCGCCGCGTGGCTCTATCTGTTCAAGGCGCTGCTCGCCGCGTTCATCGCAACCGGCGTGTCGATGCGGCTCGACCTGCCCGCGCCGAAAACGGCGATGACGACGGTGTTCATCGTGATGCAGCCGCAAAGCGGCGCGGTGCTCGCGAAGAGCTTCTACCGCGTCGCCGGCACAATCTTCGGGCTCATCGCGACGCTCACGTTCGTCGGGTTGTTCCCGCAGCAGCCGCAGCTGTTCCTGCTGGCGGTCGCGCTGTGGGTCGCGCTGTGCACGGCCGGCGCCGCGCGCAACCGCAACTTCCGCAGCTACGGTTTCCTGCTGGCCGGTTATACGACCGCGCTGATCGGGCTGCCCGCTTCGCAGCACCCGGACGGCGCGTTCATGAGCGCGCTGACGCGGGTGGCCGAAATCATGGTCGGGATCGTGTCGGCCGGTGTGGTCAGCGCGCTCGTATTTCCGCAGTACACGGGCGAGCAGATGCGCACGACAGTGCGCAAGCGCTTCGGCAGCTTCGTCGACTACGTCGCGTCGGCGCTGTCGGGCAAGCTCGACCGCGCGCATATCGAAACCATCCATACGCGCTTCGTCGCCGACGTGGTCGGGTTCGAAGCCGCGCGCAGCATGGCCGTGTTCGAGGATCCGGACACGCGGATGCGCAGCGGCCGCCTCGCGCGGCTGAACAGCGAGTTCATGAGCGCGTCGAGCCGCTTCCATGCGCTGCACCAGTTGATGAACCGGCTGCATGCGATCGGTGCGCAGGCCGCGATCGACGCGATCGAGCCGTACTTCCGCGAGATCGCGCCGCTGCTGCTGACGCCGGGCGGCGAACCCGTACGCACGTCGACCGACGCGGGGCATGCGGCCGAGCAGCTGCTCGCGTGGCGCGATGCGCTGCCGCGCCGCATCCGCGCGACGCGCGCGGCGCTCGAAACGCAGCCGGACTTTCCACTGCTCGACTTCGACACGGCCGCCGAACTGCTGTACCGCTTCATCACCGACCTGCACGAGTACGCGGCGACCTACGCGTCGCTGTCGACGCCGACGCACGAACGCGAGCGCTGGATCGAACGCTACGAGCCGCGCACCAACATGACGGCGATGGTGATCGCGGCGATCCGCACCGCGACCGTGATCCTCCTGCTCGGCTGGTTCTGGATCGAGACAGCCTGGCCGAGCGGCGTGACGCTCACGCTGACGGCGGCGGCCACCTGCGCGCTTGCGTCGTCGACGCCGCGGCCGACCGCGATGTCCGCGCAGATGGGCATGGGGACGGCGCTCGCCGTCTGTACCGGCTTCCTGCTGACGTTCGGGATCTATCCGCACATCGACGGATTCCCGCTGCTGTGCGTCGCCCTCGCGCCGCTCCTCGCGATCGGCATCTTCATGACGTTGAAGCCGAAGCTCGCGGGCTACGGGATGGGCTACCTGATCTTCTTCAGCTTCCTCGCGGGCCCGGACAACATCACGCACTACGACCCGACCAGCTTCATGAACGACGCGCTCGCGCTCGTGCTGTCGATGCTGGTCTCGGCGATCGCGTTCGCGGTGCTGTTCCCGCCGACCGCGCCGTGGCTCAAGAAGCGGCTGTTCGCCGATCTGCGCCACCAGGCCGTCGCGGCCTGCCATGCGCGGCTCGCCGGATTGCGCACGCGTTTCGAGAGTGGTGCGCGCGACCTGATGTATCAGGCGCACACGCTGTCGGCCGACCAGCCCGACGTGCAGCGCGACGCGTTGCGCTGGATGTTCGCGGTGCTCGAAACCGGCAATGCGGCGATCGACCTGCGCCACGAGCTGGCGGCGCTGCCGCCCGACCCGCGTTATGCGCCGTCGATGCCGTGGCGTCGCGCGATCGAGACGATGCGCGGCGCGCTGGCGACGCTGTTCTCGAAGCCGAGCGCCGCACGCTTCGATGCGACGCTCGCCGCGACCAATGCGGCGATCGACGCGACCCGGCAGGCGCTCGACGTGTTCGCACCGACGCGCGACGAACGCCACCGGCTGCAGCGCATCCTGAGCCATCTTCATTTCGTGCGCACGGCGCTGCTCGATCCGGAATCGCCGCTCGAGCCGCTTTACCGCAACCGCCCCGTGCGCCCCCAACCTGGAGCCTCGTCATGATGCCGCGTGAAATCGCCATTCTCGATGCCTACATGCCCACGGTGGTGCTGATGTTCGTCCTGGGCGCGCTCGCGACCTGGGCCGTCGACCGCCTGCTTGCCTATACGGGACTCTACCGGGTGGTCTGGCACCCGTCGCTGTTCCGGGCCTGTCTTCTCGTCTGCATTTGCGGCGGACTGAGTCTTGCCGTTTACCGTTGATTCCGAACCATCATGATTCTCAGAAAACTCTTCGGCTTCGTCGCGACCGCCGTCATCCTTCTCGTCGCGATCCTGATCGGGCGCTCGCTGTGGGTGCACTACATGGACGATCCGTGGACGCGCGACGGGCGCGTGCGCGCCGAGATCGTCAACGTCGCGCCGGACGTGTCGGGCGCGATCGTCGAGCTGCCCGTGCATGACAACCAGCTCGTGAAAAAGGGCGACCTGATCATGCAGATCGACCCGTCGCACTACCAGATCGCGGTCGAGCAGGCCCAGGCGGCCGTCGCCGCCCGCCGCGCGGAACTGCAGATGCGCCGCGACGATGCGGCCCGCCGCGCGGATCTCGATGCGCTCGTCGTGTCGAAGGAAAACCGCGAGAACGCGGCGCACAGCGCGTCGAGCGCCGATGCGCAGTACCAGCAGGCGATCGCCGCGCTCGACGCCGCGAAGCTCAATCTCGAGCGCACGCGCGTCGTCGCGCCGGTCGACGGTTACATCACGAACCTGCAGACGTTCAAGGGCAACTACGCGGTGGCCGGCCAGGCGAAGCTCGCGATCGTCGACAGCCATTCGTTCTGGGTCTACGGCTACTTCGAGGAAACCAAGCTGCCGCGCGTGAAGATCGGCGCGCCGGCCGAAATGCGGCTGATGAGCGGCGGCGTGATGAAGGGCCATGTCGAAAGCATCTCGCGCGGCATCTACGATCGCGACAACCCGCAAAGCCGCGACCTCGTCGCGGACGTGAACCCGACCTTCAACTGGGTGCGGCTCGCGCAGCGCGTGCCGGTGCGCATCCGGATCGACGAAGTGCCGGCCGACGTGGTGCTGTCGGCGGGCACGACCTGCACGGTCATCATCGATCCGGACAAGCAGAAGAAGTCGTAAGCGCGGTACGGCCGGGTGGCGCCCCGCCCGGCTGCGTCATTCCCAGAAGAACCGGTAAGGCAGGAACGGCGACGGGCCGATCCCGGATTCGCCGAGCATGTTGCGCAACCGCATCGCGAAGCCGATGGCGCCGATCACGACGAGTGCGGCGATCACGTAGCGGCGCCGGATGCCCGGCACGCGCTGCAGCGGCACGAACTGGCAGCTCATCGCGAACAGCACGAGCCACTGGAAACGCAGCCCCGCATAGCTGACCCGCGCAAGCGCGAAGCTCGCGATCTCGCAAGCGAACAGGAACCCGAGCGTACGCGGCATGCGCGCGAGCAGCACCCAGCCGGCCACGAGCGTCAGCAGCGCGAGCACGAGCGGCGCGATGCCCGACATCTGCGCCGGCGGCGTGAACGCCGCATAGAGGCCGACCTTCGCGAGCAGCGCGTCGTGATGCATCGCGAACAGCACACCACCGATCGCGGCCGCCAGCCCCGCATAGCGCAGCAGCCGCAGACGCCGGACCTGCAGCAGCACGACGAGCAACACCACCGACACATGCATGCTGGCCGCCGCGGCCGCCAGCGCGATCGACGCGCCGCGCCGCCGGTGCGACCAGGCATCCGACGCGATCTTGGCCGCGCAGAACGCGAGACCGTAGCGCAGCCCGCTCATCGCCATGTCGTAGAAGAACAGCGGAAAGATCAGCGTGGCGAACACGCACGCGTCCTCGGCGGTCCGCCCGAACGCGACGACACACGTGATGACGATCAGCAGCGACAGGATCGCCGTCGCGATGCGCGGATCGTGGCCGACCCATTCGAGCGCGCGCACGAGCCACACGAAGCCGGGCTCGAGCGTGCGCGGCACGACCTTCAGGTTGCCGCTCCAGATGCCGGCCACGATGTTCTGGTAAATCGCCGTGTCGGTGCCCGTCCGGCCGCGCAGCACGGCGAACGCGGCGGCCGGTGCGATGCCCGCCGCGAGCCACCGCCACGCGGCCATGCGCGTGCGCATGCCGATCGCGGCGGAAACCAGCATGCACAGGTATCCGCTCAGGTAAATCGATACTGTCATTGTTATGAATGACCCGCTCGGTGCGCTGACGCATCGGTGTCGATGCGCGCGCGGCGGGTTCTGGCCCCTACTTGTGTGGATGCGCATTGTAGGGGATTGCGTGCCACGCGATTGCCGATTTTTGTCATCGATCGGCGGGTAGCCGGCGGGTAACGCGCGTCGCGGGCGGCCGGCCCGCGACCGCGCGGCGCTCAGGCCGCGATGCGAAAGCGCCCGACCAGCGACTTCAATGCCTGCGCCTGCTCGTCGAGCGCGTTCGCCGCGGCAGCCGCCTGTTCGACGAGTGCCGCGTTCTGCTGGGTGCCCGAGTCCATCTGCGTGACCGCGCGGCCGATCTCTTCGATTCCGGCGCTCTGCTCGTCCGATGCCGCGGAAATCTCGCCGATGATGTCGGTCACGCGCTTGACCGCGCGCACGACGTCGCCCATCGTACGGCCCGCATCGTGCGCGAGCGCCGCGCCGTTCGCGACACGCTCGACCGACGCGCCGATCAGCGCGCGGATCTCCTTCGCCGCGGTCGCCGCACGCTGCGCGAGCAGGCGCACCTCGCCCGCGACCACCGAGAAGCCGCGCCCCTGCTCGCCGGCGCGCGCGGCCTCGACCGCCGCGTTCAACGCGAGAATGTTGGTCTGGAACGCGATCCCCTCGATCGTCCCGATGATGTCGCGAATGTTCTTCGCGCTGTCGTCGATCTCGCTCATCGTCGCGACCACCCGCCCGACGACTTCACCGCCCGTCTCCGCGACGGCCGACGCATTGGCCGCGAGCGTGCTCGCCTGACGCGCATTCTCGGCGTTCTGCCGCACGGTCGACGTGAGCTGCTCCATGCTGGCCGCGGTGCGCTCGAGCGCGACGGCCTGCTGCTCGGTGCGCCGCGACAGGTCGAGATTGCCGGTCGAGATCTCGCCGGACGCGGCCGCGATGGCCTCGGCGCTGACGGCGATCTCGCCGACGGTCGCCGCGAGCCCCGTCTGCATCTCGGCCAGTGCGCGCACCATGCTGTCGCGGTCGTGCCGGCCGAGCGTGATCGGTCGCGTCAGGTCGCCGCGCGCGATGTCCGCGGCGATCGCCTTCGCATGCGCGGGCTCGCCGCCGAGCTGCGACGCGAGGCGGCGCACGACGCGCTCGGCGATCACGATCGCAAGCACGATCAGCGCGGCCGTCATCGCCGCGATCATCGCGAACGACGACGAGAAGATGGTGGCGGACGCATCGAGCGTCGCCTTCGACTTCTCGCCGCGCGTCTTCACGAGGTCGGCGACGAGTTTCTCGAGCTTGCCGGTTTCGACCAGCAGCGACACGTCCTGCGTGCCGACCTGCCAGTTCATCTGCGACAGGTCGAGCGGCTGCGCGCGCACCAGCGCGACGAAATCGCGCAGATGCGCGCTCCACGTGCCGACCGCCGTCGAGAACGCGCGCAGCCGCGCCGAATCGTCGGCATCGGCCGGATCGGCGTAGCGCTGCAGCGTGCCGAGCGCCTGCCCGATCGACGCGAGCCCCGCGCCGACCTCGGCGCCCAGTTCGTCGCGCTCCTTCGCGGTGGTGGCGGTCAGCAGCATCTTCTGTGCACGGCTTGCCCTCAGCAGCTCGGCCCGGACCTCCTGCGCCGCGCGGCTCGCGACGTGGCCCTGCTCGTAGACCGACGCGATCGACGCGTTCAGCCGACTGATCTGCCACAGCGAAAACACGCCGATCGCGAGCGTGCCGGCCAGCAGGATCGCGAATGCGGCGCGCAAGGTCGACTTGACGGTCCACGGCCGGCGCTCGCGACGCGCCGCTCGCGTGCGCCGTGCGGCGCGACCGGCGGCCGCACCTGGCTGCGGATGCAATGATGCTGCTTTCATCGATATATCCCCGTATGGATCACGTTGCCGGATAGGTCGGTTCCGGCATTCCCGCGACGGCTGGCCATGCCGCGCGTCCTGCGCCCGCACGGCGGGTAGCCGGTGCCGGGCGCGGCGCGCCTGTTGTCATTGGGTTCATCTACGGCCGCCACCGCCGTTTCTTGAGTCCGGTCATACACGCATCCGGGCCCCGGCGCGGCTCCGCGGACGGGCGGACGCGCCGCCAGCGTTATACCCGGTCAAAAAAACGGGCACCGGCCGATCCGTCACATGAATGTCCGATTCGCGATAAAACTTGGCCTGACATTCTCGATACGCCACATTACACTTCTTTGACGCAGCAACGATTCAAAACGCGCCGATCCCCACCAGAGCGCGCCCGTCACCTCAACTCGTTCAGCTCACATGGAAACCAGCCTCGACACCGGAGTCGCCGGCGCAGCCGCCGCCCAGCCGTCCGCGCCACCCGTTCCCCGCACCGTCTATCCGGTGCTCGGCGCGATCAGCTTCTCGCACATGATCAACGACATGATCCAGTCGTTGATCCTCGCGATCTACCCGATGCTCAAGAGCCAGTTCGCGCTGTCGTTCGCGCAAATCGGCCTGATCACGCTCACCTACCAGATCACCGCGTCACTGCTGCAGCCGCTCGTCGGCCTCTATACCGACAAGCGCCCGAAGCCGTATTCGCTGCCGGTCGGCATGGGCTTCACGCTCGCGGGGCTGCTGCTGATGTCGGTCGCGCCGAGCTTCCCGGTACTGCTGGTAGCCGCGGCACTCGTCGGCTGCGGTTCGTCGGTGTTCCATCCGGAATCGTCGCGCGTCGCGCGGATGGCGTCGGGCGGCCAGCACGGGCTCGCGCAGTCGGTGTTCCAGGTCGGCGGCAACGCGGGTTCCGCGCTCGGGCCGCTGCTTGCCGCGCTCGTGATCATTCCGCACGGCCAGCACAGCATCGCGTGGTTCTCGGCGGCCGCGCTCGTCGCGATGGTCGTGCTCACGCAGATCGGCCACTGGTACAAGAAGCATCCGTCGATGAAGAAGAAAGCCGTGTCGGCCGGCCATCCGACGCTGTCGCGCGGCCGCGTGATCGGCGCGATCGGCGTGCTGGTGCTGCTCGTGTTCTCGAAGTACTTCTACCTCGCGAGCATCAACAGCTATTTCACGTTCTACCTGATCGACAAGTTCCACCTGTCGGTGCAGGCCGCGCAGATCCACCTGTTCGTGTTCCTCGCGGCCGTGGCGGCCGGCACGCTGATCGGCGGGCCCGTCGGCGACCGGATCGGCCGCAAGTACGTGATCTGGGTATCGATTCTCGGCGTCGCGCCGTTCACGCTGCTGCTGCCGTACGCGAACCTGTTCTGGACGAGCGTGCTGACCGTGATCATCGGCATCGTGCTGGCGTCGGCGTTTGCCGCGATCCTCGTCTACGCGACGGAACTGATGCCCGGCAAGGTCGGGATGGTCGCGGGCCTGTTCTTCGGCTTCGCGTTCGGCCTGGGCGGCGTCGGCGCGGCCGTGCTCGGCCAGCTCGCCGACGCGACGAGCATCACGTTCGTCTACAAGGTGTGCTCGTTCCTGCCGCTGATCGGCGTGCTGACGGTGTTCCTGCCGAACCTCGAAAGCAGCCGGCGCAAGAAGGCGTGACGAGCCGGCCGCGGCGTGCGCACCGCGGCCGGTCGAACGGCTTGAAAGGAGAAAACGGCGGCGGCTTCAGGCCGCCGTCGTCGCATGCAGCGTCAGGAAACGCTTGAGGATGCCGGACGAATAGCTGCTCGCGATCGCCGACAGGAAGTGCGAGAACGACTGCGTCGCGTGATCGTCGGCCGTATCGGAGATCGTGCGCACGAGCGCGAACGGCACGTCGTGTTCCGCGCACACCTGCGCGATCGCCGCCCCTTCCATTTCGACCGCGAGCGCGTCCGGCAGCGCATCGCGCAGCGCGACGACCTCGCTTTCGCTCGACACGAACCGGTCGCCGCTGATGATGAGCCCGGCGTGCAGCTGCGCGCCGGCCAGCCCAAAGCGCTCGGCGAACTGTGCACCCTCTTCCGCGACGAACAGCGTGCACGCGGCCCTGAGACGGGCCGTCAGTTCCGCATCGGTCGCGAAACGCGTGATGCCGAGCAGCGGCACCTCGTAGCGCGGAAAGAGCGGCGATGCGTCGAGGTCATGCTGCAACAGCGTGTCGGCCACGACGACGTCGCCGACGCGCACCGTGCGCGACACGCCGCCCGCGACGCCGGTGAACACGACCCCCGCGACGCCGAACACGTGGATCAGCGCGCTGACCGTCGCGGCGGCCGCGACCTTGCCGACCCGCGCGAGCGTGACGACGCAGGCCGCGCCGTGCACGGTACCGACGTGATAGTCGCGGCGGCCGAGCGTGACCGTCTTCATCGCGCCGTCGGCGCGCATCGCGGCGATCAGGTCGCCGAGTTCCTCGGGCAGCGCGGCCAGAATGCCGAGCGGGCGAGCCGCCGGCGTCACATCCGTGTCGATACCCATCATTCCACCGCCTGCAGTTTCGCGACCGCGAGCGCGAGCCACTTCTCGCCGTGCCGCTTGAACTTCACCTGTGCCTTCGCATCGGTGCCGTTGCCTTCGAGCGCGGTCACCGTGCCTTCGCCGAACTTGGTATGGAACACCTGCTGACCGACCCGGAAGCCGGTGTCGGCCGCGCGCTGCTTGTTCGCGAACGCGGGCAGCGGCGCGGTCACGGCCGCGTCGACGATCTGCTCGCGGCTGCCGCCGCCCGGCCGCGCGAACCAATCGCGCCCGTATCCCGCGTTGTCCGAACGCCCGCCCCAGCGCGAACCGGCCTCGACCTTCGGCGTCAGCCACTTCAGCACGTGCTCGGGCAGTTCGTCGAAGAAGCGCGAGCGCACGTTGTAACGCGTCTGGCCGTGCAGCATCCGGCTTTGCGCGAACGACAGGTAGAGCCGCTCCTTCGCGCGCGTGATCGCGACATACATCAGCCGGCGCTCTTCCTCGAGGCCGTCCGATTCGAGCACGCTGTTCTCGTGCGGGAACAGCCCTTCCTCGAGGCCCGTGATGAACACGGCCGAGAATTCCAGCCCCTTCGCCGCGTGCACCGTCATCAGCTGCACGGCGTCCTGCCCGGCCTGCGCCTGGTTGTCGCCGGCCTCCAGCGACGCATGCGACAGGAAGCCCGCGAGCGGCGTCATCGTGTCGGGGTTCTGCGCCGGGTCGCCGAGCGACGCCGGGTCGAGCACGTCGACCGCCGGATCATCCGTCGCCGTGCCGAGCTCGGGCGCCGCGATCGCGCCCGCGCGCAGCGGGATCGAACGGGCCGGCGTATCGAGCCCGTAACCTTCCTCGGCGACGAACGCGGTGGCCGCGTTCACGAGTTCCTGCAAGTTCTCGAGGCGGTCCTGCCCTTCGCGCTCGCCCTGGTAGAAATCGGAAAGGCCGCTCGCGCGCACCACGTACTCGACGGTCTCCGGCAGGTTCATCTGCTGCGTGTCGGCGCGCATCTTCGCGACCAGGTTCGCGAACCCGCCGAGGCTCGTGCCGGCCTTGCCGGTCACGTACGGAATCGCGGCGGCCATCGAGCAGCCGTACAGGCGCGCGGCGTCGGCCAGTTGTTCGATCGAGCGCGCACCGATCCCGCGGGTCGGGAAGTTCACGACCCGCACGAACGCCGTGTCGTCGTTCGGGTTGTCGATCAGGCGCAGGTACGCGAGCGCGTGCTTCACTTCCTGACGCTCGAAGAAGCGCAGGCCGCCGTACACGCGGTACGGGATGCCCGACGACATCAGCGTATGCTCGATCGAACGCGACTGCGCGTTGCTGCGGTACAGGACGGCCACTTCGCTGCGGGCCATCCCGGTGTTGATCAGCGAGCGGATCTCCTCGACGATCCAGCCGGCCTCCTGCGAATCGGTGCTGGCCTCGTACACGCGCACGGGCTCGCCGTGGCCCGCGTCGGTGCGCAGGTTCTTGCCGAGGCGGTGCGCGTTGTTCGAGATCAGCTGGTTCGCCGCGTCGAGGATGTTGCCGTGCGACCGGTAGTTCTGCTCGAGCTTGATCAGGTTGCGCACGCGGAATTCATCTTCGAAGTCGCGCATGTTGCCGACGTTCGCGCCGCGGAACGCGTAGATCGACTGATCGTCGTCGCCGACCGCGAAGATCGCGTTCTGGCCGCCCGCGAGCATCTTGAGCCACGCGTACTGCAGCTTGTTGGTGTCCTGGAACTCGTCGACGAGGATGTGCTTGAAGCGTGCCTGGTAGTGCGCGCGCAGCGGCGCGTTGTACGCGAGCAGCTCGTAGCAGCGCAGCAGCAGCTCGGGGAAATCGACGACACCCTCGCGCTGGCACTGCTGGTCGTACGCCTGGTACAGCTCGACGAACTTGCGGTTGAAGCTGTCGGTCGCGTCGACCTTGTCGGGACGCAGCCCCTGCTCCTTCGCGTTGTTGATGAAGTACTGGACGTTCTTCGGCGGGTACTTCTCGTCGTCGACGTTCGCCGCCTTCATCAGCCGCTTGATCGCGGACAGCTGGTCGGCAGTGTCGAGGATCTGGAACGTCTGCGGCAGCCCGGCGTCGCGCCAGTGCGTGCGCAGCATCCGGTTGCAGAGGCCGTGGAACGTGCCGATCCACATGCCGCGCGTGTCGATCGGCATCATTGCCGACAGGCGCGCCATCATCTCGCGCGCGGCCTTGTTCGTGAAGGTGACGGCGAGCACGGTGGGTGGCGACGCATAGCCCTGCTGGATCAGCCACGCGATGCGCGTGATCAGCACGCGGGTCTTGCCGCTGCCCGCCCCTGCGAGGATCAGCGCCGGTTCGTTCGGCAACGTGACGGCGGCGTGTTGTTCGGGGTTCAGATTGGCGAGCAGATCGGGCATGGAGCGGCAGCGGGCGGGCGAGAAAAATGCGGACCCGACATTATAAGTCGGCCGCGCGCCGCCGTTCCCGATCCGTTCGATCGCGTGCCGCGAGCGTGTTGCGGCCGCCTCGCGACGGGCCCGCGCGGGCAAGGCGATGGCTGGCCGATGGGCATCCCTTTATAATTGTCAGATTCGGCATCCAATTCACGCATATTTCGGCAGATTTCCAACATGAGCGACAACACGCTTGCGAAGAGTTTCGAACCCCACACCATCGAAGCCCAATGGGGGCCGGAGTGGGAAAAACGCGGTTATGCCGCCCCGGCGTTCGACCCGGCGCGCCCCGATTTCGCGATCCAGTTGCCGCCGCCGAACGTGACGGGCACGCTGCACATGGGCCACGCGTTCAACCAGACGATCATGGACGGCCTCGCCCGCTACCACCGGATGCTCGGCGAGAACACGCTGTGGGTGCCCGGCACCGACCACGCGGGGATCGCCACGCAGATCGTCGTCGAGCGCCAGCTCGACGCGCAGGGCGTGTCGCGCCACGACCTCGGCCGCGAGAAGTTCGTCGAGCGCGTGTGGGAATGGAAGCAGCAGTCCGGTTCGACGATCACCGGCCAGGTGCGCCGCCTAGGCGCGTCGACCGACTGGTCGCGCGAATACTTCACGATGGACGACAAGATGTCGGCCGCCGTGCGCGACGTGTTCGTCACGCTCCATGAACAGGGCCTGATCTATCGCGGCAAGCGCCTCGTCAACTGGGATCCGGTGCTGCTGACCGCCGTGTCGGATCTCGAAGTCGTCAGCGAAGAAGAAAACGGCCACCTGTGGCACATCCGCTACCCGCTCGTCGATGGCTCCGGCTCGCTGACCGTCGCGACGACGCGTCCCGAGACGATGCTCGGCGACGTCGCGCTGATGGTCCACCCGGAAGACGAGCGCTACGCGCACCTGATCGGCAAGCTCGTCACGCTGCCGCTGACGGGCCGCGAAATCCCGGTGATCGCCGACGACTACGTCGACCGCGAGTTCGGCACGGGTGTCGTGAAGGTCACGCCCGCGCACGATTTCAACGACTACCAGGTCGGCCTGCGCCACAACCTCACACCGATCGAGATCCTGACGCTCGACGCGAAGATCAACGACAACGGCCCCGAGCAGTATCGCGGCCTCGACCGCTTCGACGCGCGCAAGGCGATCGTCGCCGACCTCGACGCGCTGGGCTTCCTCGACTCCGTGAAGCCGCACAAGCTGATGGTGCCGCGCGGCGACCGCACGGGTGTCGTGATCGAGCCGATCCTGACCGACCAGTGGTTCGTCGCGATGACGAAACCGGCGCCGGAAGGCACGTTCCACCCGGGCAAGTCGATCACCGAGGTATCGCTCGACGTCGTTCGTGACGGCCAGATCAAGTTCGTCCCGGAAAACTGGACGACCACCTACTACCAGTGGCTCGAGAACATCCAGGACTGGTGCATCTCGCGCCAGCTGTGGTGGGGCCACCAGATCCCCGCGTGGTACGGCGAGAACGGCGAGGTGTTCGTCGCGCGCAGCGAGGAAGACGCACGCGCGAAGGCCGCCGCGCAGGGCTACACGGGCACGCTGACGCGTGACGAAGACGTGCTCGACACGTGGTTCTCGTCGGCGCTCGTGCCGTTCTCGTCGCTCGGCTGGCCGAACGAAACGCCTGAACTGCAGCACTTCCTGCCGTCGTCGGTGCTCGTCACGGGCTTCGACATCATCTTCTTCTGGGTCGCCCGGATGGTGATGATGACCACGCACTTCACGGGCAAGGTGCCGTTCCACACCGTCTACATGCACGGTCTCGTGCGCGACGCGGAAGGCCAGAAGATGTCGAAGAGCAAGGGCAACACGCTCGACCCGCTCGACATCGTCGACGGCATCGACCTCGAAACGCTGGTCGCAAAACGCACGACGGGCCTGATGAACCCGAAGCAGGCCGCGACGATCGAGAAGAAGACGCGCAAGGAATTCCCGGACGGCATCCCCGCGTTCGGCACCGACGCGCTGCGCTTCACGATGGCGTCGATGGCGACGCTCGGCCGCAACGTGAACTTCGACCTCGCGCGCTGCGAAGGCTATCGCAACTTCTGCAACAAGCTGTGGAACGCCACGCGCTTCGTGCTGATGAACTGCGAAGGCCACGACTGCGGCAGCGACAAGCCGGAAGTCTGCGGCGCGGGCGACTGCGGCCCGGGCGGCTACCTCGACTTCTCGGCGGCCGACCGCTGGATCGTGTCGCTGCTGCAGCGCACCGAGGCCGATATCGCGAAGGGCTTCGCCGATTACCGCTTCGACAACGTCGCGACCAGCATCTACAAGTTCGTGTGGGACGAGTACTGCGACTGGTATCTCGAACTCGCGAAGGTGCAGATCCAGAACGGCACGCCGGAACAGCAGCGCGCCACGCGCCGCACGCTGCTGCGCGTGCTCGAAACGGTGCTGCGCCTCGCGCACCCGGTCATCCCGTTCATCACCGAGGCGCTCTGGCAGAAGGTCGCGCCGCTCGCGGGCCGCTATCCGCAAGGCAAGGCCGAAGGCGAGGCGTCGCTGATGACGCAGGCGTATCCGGTCGCCAACCTGCAGAAGATCGACGAGGCGTCCGAGCAGTGGGCGGCCGACCTGAAGGCGATCGTCGACGCATGCCGCAACCTGCGCGGCGAGATGAACCTGTCGCCGGCGACGAAGGTGCCGCTGCTCGCGGCCGGCGATGCCGAGCGCCTGCGCTCGTTCGCGCCGTACGTTCAGGCCCTCGCGCGCTTGTCGGAAGTGCAGATCCTCGCGGACGAGGCAACGCTCGACAAGGAAGCGCACGGCGCGCCGATCGCGATCGTCGGCCCGAACAAGCTGGTGCTGAAGGTGGAAATCGACGTCGCGGCCGAACGCGAGCGCCTGTCGAAGGAAATCGCGCGCCTGACGGGCGAGATCACGAAGTGCAACGCGAAGCTCGGCAACGAGGCATTCGTCGCGAAAGCGCCGCCGGCCGTGGTCGAGCAGGAGCAGAAACGCGTCGCGGAATTCCAGAGCACGCTCGAAAAACTGCGTGCGCAGCTCGATCGGTTGCCTGCGTAACAATCGGTAAGGCCGTTTGCGTTCACTATAATGGGGACGTGAACATACATCGTCTGACAAGTCGATTACAGGAATAAAGGTTCGATCATGTTGAAAGTCACCAAGGCGGTATTTCCCGTTGCCGGTCTCGGCACGCGGTTCCTCCCGGCAACGAAGGCGAGCCCGAAGGAAATGCTGCCGGTCGTCGACAAGCCGCTGATCCAGTACGCGGTCGAGGAAGCGATCGCCGCCGGCATCACCGAGATGATCTTCGTCACCGGGCGCAGCAAGCGCGCGATCGAGGATCACTTCGACAAGTCGTACGAGGTCGAGGCGGAACTCGAGGCACGCGGCAAGGAAAAGCTGCTCGAGCTCGTGCGCAGCATCAAGCCGAGCCATGTCGACTGCTTCTACGTGCGCCAGCCGGAAGCGCTCGGCCTCGGCCATGCGGTGCTGTGCGCGGAGAAGCTCGTCGCCGACAACCCGTTCGCGGTGATCCTCGCCGACGACCTGCTCGACGGCAACCCGCCCGTGATGAAACAGATGGTCGATGTGTTCGACCACTATCACAGCTCGGTGATCGGCGTCGAAGAGATCCCGCCGTCGGAGACGAAGTCGTACGGGATCGTCGACGGCAAGGAATGGGAAGAGTCGATCGTGAAGATGTCGGCGATCGTCGAGAAGCCGGCACCGGAAGTCGCGCCGTCGAACCTCGGCGTGGTCGGTCGTTACATCCTGAAGCCGCGGATCTTCGAACACCTGCGCGCGCTGAAGCCCGGCGCGGGCGGCGAGCTGCAGCTCACCGACGCGATCCAGGCATTGCTCACCGACGAACAGGTGCTGGCCTACAAGTATCAGGGCACGCGCTACGACTGCGGCAGCAAGCTCGGCTACCTGAAGGCGACAGTCGAATTCGCGCTGCGCCACCCGGAAGTCAGTGCGGAATTCGAAGCCTACCTGCGCACGCGCGGCGGCGCGCATCCGGCCGCCTGAACGCGGCAAGGGCTCGCCCCGGCGGGCCCGCCCTCACCTTACCGGCCGCCGCTTCAGCGCGCTTCGGCCGGCTTCACCGAGACGACGCCCGGCATTGCGCCCGCGTCGTCTTTTTTCGTCTTGACGAGCCAGCCGCCGCCGGTGCCGTACGGCACCTTCGCGAGCGCGCTCTTCACGAGTGCCGGCGCGGCCTGCTGCGTGCCGGGATCGCGATCGCGCAGCGCGGCCGACACGCGGTAGACGTCGGCACCCGATTTCGCATCGACGAAACGCAGCGTCAGCACGTGGCGATACACGGTGCCCATGAACGGCAGCGCGAACGGCGCCGGCCCGTCGACCGTCACGCACGCGCTGCTCGCGGCGCCGCACCGGTCGGCGCTCGCCGCGACCGAGGCCGGCTGCGTGGCGTACGCGATCGACAGCCGGTAGCGCGCGGCCGCGAGCGGCTGCGCATCGAAGCCGCGGCGCGCGAGTTCGTCGCGCACGAGCGTCTCGATCTGCCGGTATTCGGCATCATTGGCCTGCGCGGCCGTCCGGACGAAATCGTAACCGTGCGCGCCGGATGCAAACGCATTCGGCTGCCCGACCGCACTCACGCCGCTCGTCACGCCGGCGCAACCCGCCAACAGCGACGCCGCAAGCGCGGCCGCTGCCCATTGCTTTCTCATGACTTTCCCCAAATGCCTGCCGTCGCGCCCGGCCCTGTCAGGCGGACGGCTCGTCGATCGAGGGCAGCGACACCGTCACCGCGGTGCCGACCCCCACTTCGCTGTCGACCGTCACGCTGCCCCCATGGCGCGTGACAACCGTCTTCACGAATGCCATGCCGAGCCCGGAACCCGAAATCTCGGGCCGCTCGCCGGCGTGGAATCGCTTGAAACGTTCGAACAGATGCCGCTGATCTTCCGGCGCAATGCCGTACCCCTGATCGCGAATCGTACAGAACATCCGCTTCGACGCGTGCTCGACCGTCAGCGTACACGTGATCACGGTGTCGGACGGACTGTATTTGACCGCGTTGTTCATCAGGTTCACAAACGCGCGCGTGATCAGCGAGCGATCCGCGCGCACCCAGCACATGTCGGCGCCGACCTCGGTGTCGATGCGGATGTGCTTCGCCTGCGCCTGCGGCCACACCTCGTCGCTCGCATCGATCAGCACGTCGACGAGGCTCGTCACTTCGAACTGGTACGCCTGCGACTCCGCGCGCGCCAACTGCACGAACTCGTCGGCGAGCGACAGCGCGCGGTGCGCATAGCGCTCGATCCGCGCGAGCAGCCCGCGCGTCGCGTCGGTCTCGACGCGGTCGCGCTCGATCTCGACGAGCGCGAGGATCGAAGCCTGCGGCGAGCGCATGTCGTGCGACAGCAGGTGCAGCGCTTCCTCGCGATGCCGCTCGGCCGCGTGCAGCTCGGTCACGTCGACGAGGCCGGCAATCCAGCCCGTCACGCGGCCCTGCGCGTTGGTACAAGCCGCGTAGCGTAACAGATGGTCGAGGCCGTCGCGATCGCGCACTTCGATGCCGCGCGCCATCGCGTCGTGCTCGGCCTCGAGCGTCGGGTCGAGCGCGGCCGGCCAGTGCTCGCGGATCGTCGCATCGTGCTCGGCGTTGCCGTCAACGGTCTTCATGAACGTCAGCTCGCCGAGCGCGGTGCGCAGCGGCCGCCCTTCCGGCAACGGCAGCGCGAGCCGCGATCCGTAGCGCTTCGCCGCATGGTTCGCGATCAGCACCGTGCCGGCCAGGTCGGTCACGAAGATCGGTTCCGGCATGCTGTCGAGGCTGTCCCACACGAAGCGCTTCATGTCCTGCACGCGCTGCGCGGCTTGCGCCATCAGCGCCATCTGCCGCTCGAGCACGTCGCCGCCGACGCTGCGCGTGCGCGGCGCCTCGGGCAGCAGGTGCGGCTCGTCGGCGAGCCGCTGCAGCTCGCGACGCAGGTACGACATCGTCATTTCCAGGCGCCGCCAGTTCCAGATCGGGTAGACGCCGATCAGCCCGAAGATCGCGGGCGCCGGCGACAGCCAGATGCGCGCCTCGAACAGCAGCGCCGTGCTCGCGACGACGGCGAGCGCGGCGAGGCTCAGCGTCAGCAGCAGCGCGCGCCACGGCGACAGCATCAGGAAGCCGCCCAGCAGCGCGGCGAGCGGCAGTAGCGACGCGGCGAACAGCCCGAAGCGCGACGCGGGCGAGATCGCGCTGCCGGTCGCCAGCATGTCGAGCACGTTGGCATGGATATACACGCCGGCGAGCGGGCCGAAGTCGCCGGACACGGGCGTCGCGAAGCGGTCGTACAGCCCCGACGCCGTCACGCCGACGACGACGATCTTGCCGCGCAGCGCGTCGGTCTTCACGCGCCCTTCGAGCACGTCGTCGAACGACAGCGTCGGATAGGCGGGCGTGTTGCGGCTGAACGGGATCAGGTAGCGGCCCTCGCCGGCCGCGTCGCGCGACAGGTCGTGCGCACCCGCACCCGGCGCGCCGCCGGCCGGATGCAGTCGGCCGCCCTGGATCGCGCGGTAGACGGGTACCATCAGCTGCGGCCAGCGCACGCGGCCGTCGCTTTCGAACAGCGCGACGCTGCGCACGATGCCGTCGCGATCGACTTCGAGGTTGATGTGGCCGAGCCCCATCGCGCGCGCGGCGAGCGCGGCCACCGGCGGATCGACGGTGCGCGTGCCGTCCGCCTGCTCGGGGCTCAGCAGCACGGGCAGGAAGGTCGGCACGTGGGTCATCGCGTCCGCGAACGCGCGATCCTGCGGCGACGGTTCGGTAAACAGCACGTCGTAGACGACGGCGGCCGGCTGCGCGCGGGCCAGCGTGTCGAGCAGCCGCGCATGCACGTCGCGCGACCACGGCCAGCGGCCGAGCGCCGATACGCTCTGGTTGTCGATGTCGACGACGACCACGTCGGGCGACAGCGGCAGGCTGCGCAGCATCAGCAGCCGGTCGTAGATCAGCCCGTCGACGCTCGACGACAGGCGGCCGAGCGCACACGCGAGAATCACCGCGATCCCGAGGCAGCCGATCGCGATCCATTCGATCAGGAAGCGGCGGCCGAGATGCCGCCGCGGGGAAACGGAGTCGGGTTTCATGCGCCGCGGATCAGCGCGACAGCGTGAACGCGCTGACCGGACTGGTCTTCTCGTAGAACTTGCCGCCTTCGTATTCCTCGACGGTCACGGCCCAGTAGTAGTCGCCGGGCGGCAGGTGCGCGATCGTGATCTTGCGCGCCTGCAGGCCGACCTCGTCGACGACCGGCGCGCTCAGGTCCTTCGAACGCGACAGCACGAACCGGTAGCGCGCATCCTTGCCCGAACCGTTCGGCGACCAGCGGAATTCGTAGCCGCTCGCGCCGGGCGACGCACTGGCGTCGAGCCCCATCAGGCGCCGCTCGAACGCATAGATGCGCGGCACGCCTTCGAGACCGTTCTCGTCGATCGCGGCCACCCGCACGAAATACGTGCCGTTCGGCACGTCGCGGAACACCGCGCGCGACGAGACGGTGCGCGCTTCGCGGAACGGGTCGAGCATCCCCGCGTCGTGCGCGATCTGCAGGTGGTACGCATGCGCCTGTGCGAGCGGCGCGACGTCGAACGCGACGTCGGGCTCGTCCTGCACCTTGTCGGGATGCGCGAGCGCCGGTGCGGCCAGCAGTTCGACGGGCGCACCGACCGCGCCGGACGACGTCGCGACGCTGCCGAAGTTCGCATGCACGAGCGTCGGGTCGGCCGCCTGCCGGTGACCCGCGACGCCGACGGTGCCGTCGAGTACTTCAACGCGCGTCGACGCATTGCCGGCCGCGTCGTAGTTCACGCGAAAACGCGTGCCGCGCACGCCGGCGACGACCGACGGCGAACGGATCTGGAAGCGGTCGTCGCGTTTCTTCAGATGGGTGACTTCGCTTTCGACCGAGCCGCGCGTGAGTTCGAACTCGCGATCGAGCGTGCCGGTCAGCACGGTGCGGCGCAGCGACTTCAGGTCGAGCTGGCTGTCGGGCGGCAGGCTCATGTGCGTGCCGTCGGTCAGCTCGAGCGTGACGAAACCGTTCGGGCCCGTGCGCACGCGGTCGCCCTCGGCGAGCGTCGCATCGTTCGCGAGCGGCGCGTAAGCGCCGCCGGACGCGCGTTCGGCCGTGCCCTGCACCGCGACGACGCGCGCGGTCAGCTTTTCCTTGCGCAGCCGCGCGACCGGCAGCTTCAGCGCGACGCCGGGCTGCAGGTGCTTCGGCGCGGGCACGCCGTTGATCCGCTGGAGCAGTTGCCAGTCGTCCGCGCCCTGCAGGTAGCGCGCGGCGACGTCGTACAGCGTGTCGCCCGCCTGCGTGCGGTAGACCACCATCTTGCCGGCGTCGGCAGGCGGTTGCGCAGCCGCATGTTGCGCGGCAAACGCGAACGCGACCGCGCAGGCCGTACGCAACGCCACCGTGCGCAGGTTCGCCGTGCGCTGCGTGACGCCCGCGATCACTCCGGTTCTCCCTGGCCGACCCGCTCGAGCCGGTAGCCGTAACCGTAGATCGGCGCGAGGCGATAGCCGTTTTCGGGTCGCAGGCCGAGCTTGGTGCGCAGCATCGAGATGTGCGTATCCATCGTGCGCGACGGGATGTCGGTCGCCTGCTTCCACACGAGATCGAGAATGTGTGCGCGCGACAGCGGCCGGTCGAGATGCTGGAACAGCAGCAGCGCGAGTTCGAATTCCTTCTGCGTGAGGCTCACTGCCTTGTCGCCGACGTACGCCTGCTTCAGGTTCACGTCGAAACGGAACTGGTCGAACTCGCGAACGGTCGCCTCGGCATTGACCGGATACGCGCGGCGCAGCAGCGAGCCGATGCGCGCGCGCAGGATCGGGCCCGAGACGGGCTTGACCACGTAATCGTCGGCGCCGGCGTTGAGGATCTGCGTGATCCCCGCCTCGTCGTCGCGACTTGTCATGAAGATGATCGGCAGGCTGTGCTCGGTCTGATTGGCGCGCACCCACTTCAGCACTTCCTCGCCTGACATGTCGGGCACGTTCCAGTCGAGCACCAGCAGATCGAACGTCTCGCGCTGCAGACGCTTCTTCAGGGCCTTGCCTTCCTTGAACGCATAGCACGTATGGCCAACGGCCGTCAGCGTTTGACTGACGAAATCCGTCTGGGCCGGATCGTCATCCAGTACAGCAATTCTCATAGCACCCCGCAAATCAAAAGCGATTCGTCCAGTTCAGCTCCCCGCGCCCACCCCGCCGCGCAGCACGTGCGCGGATTCCGGATACCGGCCGGTGAGCCGTCGTTCGCCGCTCGCGCCACCTGCGCAAACCGGCGACCCCGGCTAAATATCTCAAAAACGGGGCACGGACGAACCGGCGATTTCATCATAGTAGTATGAAATTCGCCAAGAAATTGCGCGGACTACCGTCCTTTTTCGAATAATCCTTCCTGTCGTTCAATCGGACGCCTAGTCGGCGCCCGCGATGCCGGCTACCGGCTCGGCGAAATCGTCGGCCGTCACCCGGTGCGACAGCGGTTCCGGCGGCGCCGGTTGCGCGAGCATCCGCTGCAACTGGCCGCGCACGCGTTCCCACGCGCTGGCCGCGTAGTCGGGCTGGCCCGCCGCCCATGCCTGCGCCAGATCGAACACGCGTTCGATCGTCGCACCGCAGTAGGTCGGGCCCGAGCCGTCTTCCTGCGCGGCATCGCGCAGCCGTTCGTCGAGCCACTCGGCCAGCCACGGCATCTCGGCCGCGGCCGAATCCGCGTAGGCCTCCAGCGCGGCACGCGCGTGGCGATCCTGTTGCGGATCGAGCTCGATACGGCTCAGCTCCGACGCGCGCACAGGCGCGATGCATCCCGCTTCGGATGGACTTCGAATGGTCCCTGGTCTGAAGGACATGTCCTCTCCCCGTTTGTACGACGGTAGCGTCAGGCATGGCCCCCGTGCCCGCCCTGTGACGTACCGTGGCCGGCGCCTCCGCTGCGAGCGGATGACCGGCCGCGTCAGTATACGCAGCAGGCAACGAAGCGAGGTTTAAGAATTGTCAGAGGCGCGGCCGGTCAACGCCGGGCGCGGCGGACACGTGATGCGGGCCGTCAGCGGCGGCGCATCAGGAACACGAAGGTCTTGTCCTGCGTCGTCGATTCGACGATCTCGTTGCCCGTCTGCTTCGCGAACGCGGCGAAATCGCGCTGCGAGCCCGGATCGGTCGCGAGCACCTTGAGGATCTGCCCGCTTTCCATATCGGCAAGCGCTTTCTTGGCACGCAGGATCGGCAACGGGCAATTAAGCCCGCGCGCGTCCACTTCCTTGTGAATCTGCATCGGCTGTCGACCTTCGAATGACGCGCCACACGCGGCGCGGGAGGAAGCAGCGATTTTACCGCAGCGCCGCCTCGGCCGCCCGGGCGGCCCGCGGCCCGGCGCCCGCGGGCACCGCCGTCACGTGCCGGAAAAGCCGCCCGCGAGCCGTTCGCGCAGGTGCCGCACGAGCGCGCGCACCGCGCTCGGCACGACCGGGCTGTATGGACGGATCGCGAAAATGTGGTCGCCGAACGCGCCCGACGGCCGCCAGCCGTCGAGCAGCGCGACGAGCCGGCCGGCGTCGAGATCGCGCCGCGCGCTGAAATCCGGCAGCAGCGCGATGCCGAGACCGCCGAGCGCGGCCTCGCGCATCGCCTCGCTGTTGTTCGCCGCGAAACTGCCGCGCACCGGCACGCTCACGCGCTGGCGCCGCCGGCCGTCCGGCTCGAAGCTCCATGCGGCCGGCTCGTTGTCGCGGAGGTAGCACAGGCAGCTGTGATCGACGAGTTCGCTCGGGTGCCGCGGCGCGCCGCGCACGTCGAGGTAGTCGCGGCTCGCGACGAGCAGCGAGCGCGTGTCGCACAGCTTCCACGCGACATGGGTCTGCGGCGCGGTGGTGGTATGGCGGATCGCGAGGTCGAAACCCTCCTGCGTCAGCGAATGCAGCCGGTCCGACAGGTCGAGCTCGATGTGCACGCCGGGATGCTGCCGCAGGAAATCGGGCAAGTGCGGCACGACCTGCTGGCGCCCGAGCGCGACCGGCGCCGTCACGCGCAGCAGGCCGCGCGGCTCCCCCGCCAGATCCTTCACGCGCGCGAAATGCTGCCCGATCGACTCGAACGCATCGCGCGTGCTGTCGACGAGCGTCTGGCCCGCATCGGTGAGCCGCACGCTGCGCGTCGTGCGGCGCACGAGCGGCACGCCGGCCGCCTTTTCGAGATCGGCGATGCGCTGGCTCATCGCGGCCTTGCTGATGCCGAGCCGCTGCGCGGCGGCCGTGAAACTGCCGGCCGCGGCCAGTACCGTCAGCGAATGGATATGCGGCCAGAGCGCCTGGACATTTTGCTGATTCATCCATCGATTATTCAGAATTCTGAACAGTGAATCAAGTTGCGCGGTCTTCTCCCGCCCCGCCGGTTTCCCTAGACTAGGTTCCGTTCCCCCTCATCCCCAGGAGACACGATGAATCCGGTTCCCGCGTACACGTCCGATGCCGACGTCGGTCACTATGTCGACGGCGCGCCCGTTGCCGGCCGCAGCGGTCGCTTCCAGGCCGTCCTCAACCCGGCGCTCGGCCGCGCGGTGCGCCGCGTCGCGCTCGCCGACGACAGCGAAGTGCAGCAGGCCGTCGCCTCCGCCCACGCCGCGTTCCCGGCCTGGGCCGCGACGCCGCCGATCCGCCGCGCGCGCGTGCTGCACCGCTTCCTGCAGTTGATGAACGAGCACCAGGACACGCTCGCGGCGATCATCACGGCCGAGCACGGCAAGGTGTTCTCCGACGCGCAGGGCGAAGTCGCGCGCGGCATCGACATCATCGAATTCGCGTGCGGCGTGCCGCAGCTCCTGAAGGGCGATTTCACCGACCAGGTCAGCACCGGCATCGACAACTGGACGATGCGCCAGCCGCTCGGCGTCGTCGCGGGCATCACGCCGTTCAACTTCCCGTGCATGGTGCCGTGCTGGATGTTCCCGGTCGCGATCGCGACGGGCAACACGTTCGTGCTGAAGCCGAGCGAGCGCGACCCGTCGGCGGCATTGTTCATCGCCGACCTGTTGACTCAAGCCGGACTGCCGGCCGGCGTGTTCAACGTCGTGCAGGGTGACAAGGGCGCGGTCGACGCGCTGCTCGACCACCCGGACGTGCAGGCCGTGAGCTTCGTCGGCTCGACGCCGATCGCGGCCTACGTGCAGCAGCGCGCGGTGCAGTCCGGCAAGCGTGTGCAGGCGCTCGGCGGCGCGAAGAACCACCTGGTCGTGATGCCCGATGCGAACATCGAGCAGGCCGTCGACGCGCTGATCGGCGCCGCGTACGGCTCGGCCGGCGAGCGCTGCATGGCGATCAGCGTCGCGGTGCTGGTCGGCGACGTCGCGGACAAGATCGTGCCGGCCGTGGCCGAGCGCGCGCGCAAGCTGGTGATCGGCGACGGCATGTCGCCGGAAGTCGAGATGGGCCCGATCGTCACCGGCGAAGCGCTGAAGCGCATCGAAGGTTACATCGAGCAAGGCGTGAGCGAAGGCGCGCAACTGGTGGTCGACGGCCGCGGGCTGCGCGTGCCGGGCCGCGAGGCAGGCTTCTTCACCGGTGGGACGCTGTTCGACCACGTGACGCCCGACATGCGGATCTACAAGGAAGAAATCTTCGGGCCCGTGCTCGGCTGCGTGCGCGTGAAGGATTTCGGCGAAGCCGTCGACCTGATCAACGCGCACGAGTTCGGCAACGGTGTGTCGTGCTTCACGAGCGATGGCGGCATCGCGCGCGAATTCGCGCGGCGCATCCAGGTCGGGATGGTCGGCATCAACGTGCCGATTCCGGTGCCGATGGCGTGGCACGGCTTCGGCGGCTGGAAGAAGAGCCTGTTCGGCGACATGCACGCGTACGGCGAGGAAGGCGTGCGTTTCTACACGCGCCAGAAGTCGGTGATGCAGCGCTGGTCGTCGAGCATCGGCAAGGGCGCCGAATTCGCGATGCCGACCGCGAAGTAAGCCACGCGGTGCGCCGCCCGCCGATCGATTGCGCGGGCGGTGCGCCGGCAGAACCCGTAACCCGTCAGCCGGCTTTGGTGCCGTGCGCGCCGTCGGCGGTCGGCAGGTACGACAGCTCGAGCCGGTACGCGAGCGCGACGAACAGGCTCTGCGCGAGGCCCATCGTGGCCGTCAGCGCGCGGAAACCGAACGTCTCGCTGTCCTGCACCATCAGCGTCACCTCGGCCTCCCGTGCGAGCGGGCTCATCCGGCTGTCGGTGATCGCGATCAGGCGCGCGCCGCGCTGCACGGCCTGCTGCGCGACCTGCACGGTCTCGTCCGCATACGGCATGAACGAGATGACGATCATCACGTCGCCCTTGCGCACCGACCGGATCTGCCCGAGATGCATGCTGCCGAGCGCGCTGAACAGCCCGATGCGCTTGTCGGTGTGCTGCAGCGCATAGTCGAGATACACGGCGATCGGAAACGCGCGCCGCGAGCCCGCGATCCAGATGGCCTGCGTGTCGGCCAGCAGGTCGACGGCCTGCGCGAGCGCCTGCGGGTCGAGTGTCTGCCGCAGCTGCTGCATCCCTGCAATGCTGCCCTTGATGAATTCGTCGGCGATCTGCTCGGGCTGCAGGCTCGACGAGCCCGATTCGATCACGTCGCGCAGCCGCAGGTTGTATGCGCGCCCCGGCGCGATCTGCTGCGCGAGCCCTTCGCGGAACACCCGCTGCATCTCGGAGAAACCGGAGAAGCCGAAGTGCTTCGCGAAGCGCACGACCGCGGACGGCTGGACGCCGCACGCCTCCGCGAGCGACTGGATGCCTTCCAGCCCAAGCTGGTCCCGATGGGTTTCCACGTGGCGCGCAATGACCTTCAGGCGATTGCTGAGGCCGTCGTATTCCTGCGTCAGATGCTGCAGGAACTGCTCGACGGTGGCGGGAGGTTTCTCGGATGAACTCATCGGATAGCGCGAAGTTGACGGCCCCGATGCGCGCGCGATACGAACGGACGCGGCCCGGGACTCACCTGGATACATGCTTGACGTCCTCCGTCACCTAAAAGCGGCGGATTCCCACAACTGGCGATGCACGTCCGCATCGGAGAATGTTCAGCGCAGCGTTGGTGTCTCGATCATGCACGACACCACAACCATCGCATGCCCATTCTCTTATTCGCAGCCCCGCGATACCTTTCGGCCGCGTCGTGCTGTCTTTCGACCCGCACGCCGAACAGGACTGGGTAGAACCGTTCTCGTTCACTTCCTCGAATGTAACCCCGTGCGCAATCGCTTTGTAGCGGAGCTTGTTCCGGAAAGAAGACCAGGACGCGTCGTAGACGCTCTTCGCCATCCTGGTTCTGGCGAGCTTGGCGGCCGATACGTTGCCAACCGCGATGTAGTCGAAGCGCCGCACAAGATCGAACGCGAGCTTGTGCTGGAAATCGGCGCGGGCATTCGCCACCTTGGCGTGCAGCTTCGCGATATGCCGTTTGTGTTTTCGAGCTCGTTGCACTTTCGCCAGCTTTTCAGCCGCGCGTCGGCCGAACCGATCATTGGGCAACTTCTCGCCGGTCGAAAGTGTGGCGAAGTCTTTCAGGCCGAGGTCGATGCCGACACCGGAACGGATCGGGCGGGCCTGAACATCAGGCATCTCGATCACGATGTTCAGGAACCAGTTGCCGCGCGCATCCTGCGCAAAGTTGGTTCCATCCTTGATCTTGCCTTCGGGAAGCGAGCGGCTGTTGAACACGCGAAAGGTGTTGCCGGCGAAGCGGAACGCGTCGCCTTCACGCTTCAGTTCGCGGCCCTTCAGTGGCATCCAGCCAAGCGATTTTCTGCCACGATAACGCAAGTAAGGACGTCGATATTGGCTGCGCGACTTCGCATATTGCTCGCACGTTGCGTTGACCGTGCTGGAGTGGATGCCGAGCTCCTTGCTACTGCCGGTCGTCAACACATTCAGGTCGAAACCTGTCGGCCACTTCTTACCCCACTTGAGCGCGTGCTTCTGCGTGTCGTTGCAGAAGTTCCAGACGTAGTTCACCGCACGGCTCTGCTTGTTAAGCAGTCCGTTGAGCGACTTCACGCGGTAGCGATAGACAAGGATCATGCTGGCCATTCTAGCGTCGGAATACCGTCTATCGACAGCGTCCCTTTCCTCTTCACCATAAATAAGGTTTATCGGAGCAACGGATGAAGGGCGAATTTAATCACGTTTGCGGCGCGGCCCGCGCCGCGCGGTTCGCTCCCACGCGCTCGATCATCACTTGCACACGCTCCACGGCAGGACTGGAAGCGATTGTCCAACGCTCTCGCGGCGTCGTAAAGATTAGGGCGTCTACCGAGTGCCCGTCGAGGCCGGCTGCCGGTGCGAAGCGGTACGCAGCGCTGCAACCGGCCCGTCGGGTTCGACTCAGCGATAGTCGACCCACACGCTGCCCGCGTCGGCGGAACGCACGCAGTTCTCGACCCATCGAACGCCCTCGACGCCCGCGTGGACGTCCGGAAAGCGGATCGTCTTCAACGCCGCGGCGTCGCCGCGATCGGCCGCGTCCATCGCGAGCGCGAAGCGCTGGTATAGGTTCGACCAGGCCTCGAACAGCCCTTCCGGATGCCCGGCGCCGATGCGATCCTCGCGCAATGCGTGCGGATGCAGATAACCCATCCCGCGATCGAGCACTTGCGCAGGCTGCCCCTGCACTTCGTAGCGCAACTGGTTCGGATGCTCATCCCACCATTCGACGCTCGCCTTCGAGCCGATCACCCTCACCTTCTGGCTGTGCATCGAGCCCGCGTTCACCGCGCTCGACCACACGTAGCCGATCGCGCCCGACTCGTATTCCATGATCGTGAACGCGTTGTCCTCGAGCGGCGCGCGGCTCTTCACGAAGCTCTGCCGCGAACACATCAGCCGCCGGATCTTCAGCTCGGGCGCCATCACCTCGGAGATGTACAGCGGATGCGTGCCGATATCGCCGAGCACGTAGCTCGGGCCCGCGAACTTCGGGTCGACACGCCAGCGCGCGGCCGCGCTCGCGGCCTCGACACCCTCACTGTGGAACCCGTGCGCGAACTGCATCTGCACGATGCGGATCTCGCCGAGATCGCCGCGCGCGATCATCTCGCGCGCCTGTTCGATCATCTGGTGCCCCGAGTAGCCGTACGCGACACCGACGATGCGGTTCTTCTCGACCGACAGGCGCTGCAGCGTCTCGGCCTCGTCGGTCGTGAAGCACAGCGGCTTCTCGCAGACCACGTGCAGCCCCGCGTTCAGCGCGGCGCGGCAGATCTCGAAGTGCGTGTTGTTCGGCGTCGCGATCGACACCGCGCGGATGCCGTCCGGGCGGCGCGCCTCGGCCTCGAACATCGTCGCGTAGTCGGGATAACAACGGTCCGCCGCGACGCCGAGCTTCACGCCGAACTGGCGGCCGCGTTCCGGATCGATGTCGAACGCGCCGGCAACCAGCTGGAAGCTGCCGTCGCGCAACGCGGCCGACCGGTGGCTGTAGCCGATCTGGCTGCCGAGCCCGCCGCCGACCATGCCCCAGCGAATCGAATGTCCAAGCAGAATCTGTCCGTCAATCATGATGGTGGTGTTCCTGGTCCGTGTTCAGGGGTTCATGCGAAGCTCATGCAAAGCTCATGCGAAGCCGGCCGACGCGAGAAACGCGCGGCTCGCGGCAACATCGCGCAGGCTCGTGCCGGCATTGCGCGGATCGCGCTCCTGTTCGATCGTGATATAGCCCGCGTAGCCGATGTCGTCGAGCGCGCGCCGGATCGCCCGGTAGTCGAGCACGCCGGTGCCGATCGGGCACATCACGCCGCGCGCACACGCGGCGAAGAACGCGATGTGCTCGCCCATCACCGCGTCGTACACGGCCGCGTCGATATCCTTGAAATGCACGTAGTCGACGCGTGCCGCATGACGGCGCAGCCACGTCTCCGGGTCCATGCCCGAGTAATGCAGGTGGCCCGTGTCGAGGCAGAGGCCGACCGTGTCGGCCGGAAGATCGGCGACGATCCGGTCGATCTCGTCCGCGAACTCGATGTAGCCGCCCGCATGCGGATGGATCACCGCGCGCACGCCGAACTCGTCGCGCGCGAGCGTCGCGATCTGCCGGATGTGGTCGACCATCCGCACCCAGCGTTCGTCAGACAGCCGCGGCGCGCGATCGGCGTGGCCGGCCGCGTAGTCGCGTTCTTCGTGCCCCCAGTCCATCACGACCAGGTACGGCGCCGCGTAGCGCTGGCCCTGCTGCGTCGGCAGCTTCGGCAGCCGCGTGATCAGCGCGCAGATCTCGCGCGTCTGGCGCAACAGGTTCGGCAGGTTCTCCGGCGACACGAGATCGTCGAAGATCGTGCCGGCGGTAATGCTCAGGCGCTGCCGCTCGAGCTCGGCGCTCACGACGTCGAGCTCGAGCGGGATATAGCCGTAGGGCCCAAGCTCGATGCCCGAATAGCCGGCCTGCGCGGCCTCGGCGAGCACGTGCCGCCACGGCGGCAGGTGCGGGTTCTTCACGTCGTCGACACCCCAGCAGCACGGGGCGCAACCTATCTTCATCGTCATGTCGGTCAGTCCGGCAAGTAAGCGGCGCGCGGCTACGCTTCAGCCGCGATAGAACGCGGGGCGATCGGCCATTGCGATCGGCTCGACCGCGCCGCTGCGCTGCGCACGCACGCATGCGTCGGCCGCGACCGCCGCCGCGTAGCCGTCCCATGCGGACGGGCCGGTGAGCGCACCCTGCCGCACGCCGTCGATGAACGCCTGCAGCTCGACGTCGTACGACGCGATGAAACGCTCCTTCCAGTCGGTCATGATCTCGACCGATTGCCGCGCCGCGCGCTTGAGCCCCACGGCCGGCGGATCGGGCAGCTTCGCGATGCCCTGCTCGCCGACCACCTCGCACTGGATGTCGTAGCCGTACTGGCAGTTCACGAAGATCTCGACGTCGATGCGCACGCCGCTCGCGGTTTCCAGCAGCACGATCTGCGGATCGGCGAGATGCGCGGACGCATGGCGCGTCTTCTTCGGATAGACGACCTGCGCGCTCGTGTAGTCCTCGCCGAGCAGCCAGCGCAGCACGTCGAGCTCGTGGATCAGCGTGTCGGTGATCGCCATGTCGGTCGTGTAGCGCTCGCCGACCGACTGGTTGCGGTGCGCGCAATGCAGCATCAGCGGCGCGCCGATCTCGCCGCTGTCGATCACGCGCTTCAGCGCGCGATAACCGTCGTCGTAAGGCCGCATGAAACCGACCTGCACGAGCCGCTTGCCGTGCGCGACTTCCGCTTCGACGATCCGCATGCAGCCTTCGGCCGTGACGGCGAGCGGCTTCTCGCAGAACACCGTCTTGCCGTGCGCGATCGCGTCGAGCACGAATGCTTCGTGCGTCGGCCCCCACGACGTGACGAGCACGGCCTGCACGTCGGCGGCCGCGACCACGTCATGGCCGTCGGCATAGATCTCGGCATCGAGCCCGAACTTCGACACCGCATCGCGCGCCTGCTGCGGATCGATGTCGTTGACGGCCACGACGCGCGCGCCGGACAGCGTGCGGGTCAGTCTGCGGATATGGTCCTGGCCGATCGCGCCGCAGCCGATCACGCCGATTTGCAAGGTCATCTAGAGGTCTCCAGTCATTCATCAGCGGCGCGGCCCGTGCCGCGCCGGTCAACAATCTCTCAGCGCGCCGCGTGATCGAAATGGCGATCGACGTAGCGCTGGATCGTGTCGCGCATGTAGCGCGACGACGCTTCCGCGCGGTCCTCCCACGCGAACACGCACGACGACATCACGCCGTCGAAACCCGCGGCGCCGAGCGCGCGGAAGAACATGTCCCAGTCGATCTCGCCCTGCCCGATGTCGAGATGCTGGTGCACGCGGATCTGGTTCGAACCGGGCGGGTTCACGATGTAGCGCAACTGGCTGCTCTTGCGGTGGTCGAAGGTGTCGGCCACGCGCACGTGCGCGAGGATCGGCGCGGCCTGCGCGATCATCGCGGCCATGTCGTCGCCGTAGTAGAACGTGTGCGGCGCGATGTACGACAGCTTCAGCGACGACGAGCCGAGGTTCGTGACGATGTCGATCGCCGGCTGCAGCTGCTCGATCCAGTCCTCCGGATGCGGCTCGACCGACAGCACGATGCGCTCGCGCTCGAGGATCGGCAGCAGCTCGTCCATCGACCGGAACCACGCGGCTTCGCACAGCTCCTTCGGGTTCGCGCCGGGCCGCTCGCCGACCGAGCGTTCGGGCGACGCACCGCGGCCGAACTCCGACACCATCAGCGTGCACTCCATCTCGACCGCGACCTCGATCGCCTTCTTCCAGCAGCGCACGGCCCAGGACCGCTCGTCCTCGAACGGGCTCGCCCACCGGTACATCGGCTGCAGCGACGCGAGGCCGACGCCGCTCGCGCGCATCGCCTGCCGGAACCCGGCCATGCGCTCGCGCGTCGCGCGCGGCATCACCCACCAGTCGAGAAAGTCGCTGCGCGGCGACAGCTCGATCTGGTCGTAGCCGAGCTCGGCCACCGCATGCGGCAGCCGGTCGAGCGGCAGGTGGCGAATCATGTAAGGGTCCAGCGCGATCTTCATCAGGATTCCTTGGCGATAGCGGATTCCAGTCGGACCGGCAGAGGTCAGCGACGCGACTTCTTGTTGCGGTACTGGTCGGCGATCACGGCCGCGACGATGATCGCGCCCTTGACCATCTCCTGGTAATACGCGTCGATGCGGATGAACGTGAAGCCCGACGTCATCACGCCGAGGATCAGCACGCCGATCACGGTGCCCGTCACGCGCCCTAGGCCGCCCGACAGCGACGTGCCGCCGATCACGACCGCCGCGATCGCGTCGAGTTCGTACATCACGCCCATGCCCGACTGGCCGGAGATCGCGCGCGCGGCCGTTACCGTGCCGGCGATCCCGCTCAGCAGGCCAGCGATTGCATAGACGAACACCAGGTGACGCGTGACGTTGATACCCGACACGACGGCCGCATGACGGTTCGCGCCGATCGCGTACGTGTACTTGCCGAAGCGCGTGTAGCGCAGCACGACGTGGAAGATCGCGGCGATCACGAGAAAGATGATCACCGGGTTGGCGCCCGCGCCGATCGCCGCGAACTGATCGGTCAGCATCGACACCGGCATCCCGTTGGTGAACCACTTCGCGAACCCGCGCGCGGCCACCATCGTGCCGAGCGTCGCGATGAACGGCGGAATGCCGGTCATCGCGATCAGCGAGCCGTTCAGCAGCCCGACCAGCAGCCCGACGCACATGCCGGCCAGCACGGGCCAGATGATCGGCAGGTCGGTCAGATGCGGAAACACCGCGCGCGGGAAGTCGGACACCTGCGCGAGGCTCGCCGACACGACGGCCGCGGCGGCCACGACCGACCCCGACGACAGGTCGATCCCGCTGGTGATGATCACGAGGTTCACGCCGACCGCGATGATGCCGATCACGGCCATCTGCAGCACGATGATCTCGAGCCGCTCGGCGTTGAACAGGAAGCTCTGGCCGACGACGATCCAGCCGACGATCTCGAAGAACAGGCTGATGCCGACCAGCACCAGGAAGATGCTCAGCTCGGGCGGCCACTTCGTGTGCCGCGCCTTGATGGTCATGGTCTGCGCATCCGCGACCGGGTTCAGGTTGCCCATTTCTTTGTCTCCAATCTTGGTTCGGCTCAGCGCGACGCGAGATCCATGATGCGGACCTGGTCGGCGTCCTTGCGTTCGACGATGCCGGTCATGCGCCCTTCGTGCATCACCATGATCCGGTCGCTCATGCCCAGCACCTCCGGCATCTCCGACGAGATCATCAACACGGCGACGCCCTTGCCGGCGAGTGCGCTGACGAGCCGGTGGATCTCCGCCTTCGCGCCGACGTCGATGCCGCGCGTCGGTTCGTCGAGGATCAGGATGCGCGGCTGCGTGAGCAGCCAGCGGCCAATCAGCACCTTCTGCTGGTTGCCGCCCGACAGGTTCTGGATTTCCTCGTGCAGCCCGGGCGTCTTCACGCGCAGCGTCCGGCTCATTTCCTCGCAGTCGCGCTTGAGCTGCGCCTGCCGCACGAAGTTGAACTTCACGTAGCGGTTGCTGAGCACCGCCGCTTCCATGTTCGCGAGCAGGTCGAGATTCAGGAAGCAGCCGGTGTCCTTGCGGTCCTCGGTCAGGAACGCCATCCCGTGCTTCATCGCCTGCGCGGGCGTCGCGATCCGCACCGGCTTGCCGTCGATCCGGATCTCGCCGGTGGTGGCCGGCACGACGCCGAACAGCGCCTCCGCGACGTTCGAGCGCCCCGAGCCGACCAGGCCCGCGACGCCGAGGATCTCGCCCGCGCGCAGCTCGAAGCTCACGTCGCGAAACACGCCTTCAACGCCGAGGTTCTTCACCGACAGCACGACGTCGCCGATCGGCACCTCCTCCTTCGGGAACATCTGCGTGATCTCGCGGCCGACCATCATGCGGATGATGTCGTCGCGCGTGACGTCGGTCGACGCATGCGTGCCGATGTACTTGCCGTCGCGGAACACCGAGAATTCGTCGGCGATCTCGAACAGCTCGTTCATCTTGTGCGTGATGTAGACGATGCCCTTGCCCTGCTCGCGCAGCTGGCGAATGATCCGGAACAGGTGCGTGACTTCCTTGTCGGTCAGCGCCGACGTCGGTTCGTCCATGATCAGCACGTCCGAGTCGAACGACACGGCCTTCGCGATCTCGACCATCTGGCGGCTCGCGACGGTCAGCGTGCGCACGTCGGTTTCCGGATCGATGTCGATCGACAGCCGCTCGAACAGCGCGGCCGTGCGGCGGCGCAGCTCCGCGTGATCGATCAGGCCGAAGCGGTTCTTCGGTTCGCGGCGGATCCAGATGTTCTCCGCGACCGTCATGTACGGCATCAGGTTGAGTTCCTGATGGATCATCGCGATCCCGCGATTGAGCGCATCGAGCGGACCGTTCAGCACGACGGGTTCGCCGTTGATCAGGATTTCGCCCTGGTCGGGCGTGTAGACGCCCGCGATGATCTTCATCAGCGTCGACTTGCCCGCGCCGTTCTCGCCCATCAGCGCATGGACGGTGCCGCGGCGCACGCGGAACTGCACGCCGTCGAGCGCAATGACACCCGGAAAGGACTTGCCGACGCCACGCACTTCGAGCACGCAGTCGGCGGTGGAAGAAGCCGGTGAACCGGACGATCCGGACGCGCCGGGCGATCCTCCGGACGAAGAGGCCGGCGCGTCGCCGCCGGCCATCGGGCGCGCGATCCTGGCTGTAAACATGGACGTTCCTCGACAAGTCGCACGCGAACCCGGCATGCCGGGCCCGCGCAGTTCAACGGAAAAGCCGGTCAGTGCTTCGCGTACTGGTTCATGTTCTCGGGCGTCACGAGCTCGAACGGCACGTTCACGTAGCGGTCGACGTTCTGCTTCTTCGCGAGCTTGAGCGCCGTGGCAACCGCCTGCGCGCCCTGCCCGGCCGCGTTCTGGTACACGGACACCTTCAGTTCGCCGCTCTTCATCGAAGCGAGGCCGTCCGGCGTCGCATCGATGCCGGCGACGACGGTCTTCGGCGTCAATTTGCGCGCGGCCTTCAGCGCGTTGATCGCGCCGATCGCCATTTCGTCGTTGTTCGACACGATCGCGTCGAACTTCGTCCCGGAGCTCAGCCAGTTCATCGTGATGTCCTGGCCCTGCGTGCGGCTCCACTTGCCTTCGCGCTTGTCGACGATCTTCATGCCCGAGCATTCCTTCGTCGCGATCACGTCCTCGATGTCCTTGGTGCGGGCGCGCGCCGATTCGTTGGACAGCTCGCCCATCAGCACGAGGATGTCGCCCTTGCCGCCGAGCAGCTTGCACACCTGGCGCGCCTGCAGCGTGCCCGACTGCTTCTCGTCGGACGCGACGACCGCGACGCCGGCCGGCAGCTTGTCGAAATCGACCGGCTTGCGGTTCACGTAGACGAGCGGAATCTTCGCCGCCGTCACCATCTTCGTGATCTTCGGCGTCGCGTCGGTGTCGACCGCGTTCACGATGATCGCGTCGACCTTCTGCGCGATCATGTTCTGGACCTGGCTCAACTGCTTGCCGACGTCATTGCCGCCATCCTCGATCTGCACCGTCGCGCCGTCCTTCTTCGCCGCGTCGGTGATGCTGTTGCGCAGGATCGTCAGGAACGTGTCGTCGAACGACGCCATCGTCACGCCGATCTTCTCGGCGTGCGCGAGCGGCGCAGCCAGGATCGCGGCGGCCGCGACGGCCATCAGCTTGGTCTTCATGATCACTCTGTCTCCTCATCTCCGGGGGGCGGAAGACGGCACGTTGCGCGCCGCCGGGCCGAGTCCGATACGGACTGAAGCATCCGGATGAAACTGTAGATCACTTCCTCGAAATTTTGGAAATTTATTTCTACGTGATTTCACCTAGGGAACTGGATTTCCAAAAAGTCTAGACTGCGTCCGTAGCCCGATTCCTTGCGGCAGGCAGCCTCGCGTCGTGCAGCGCACGATGCGGACCGCCGCCGGCGGATCGGTCCCCTAATCTGCCGGCAGCGCCGAACGCCGGCCGCGAGCGTGACACGTGATATGAGCCTGCTGAACTTTCCGAGTGACCGCCCCATCGATCTCGCCTGCCTCGGCCGCGTGGCCGTGGATCTCTATGCGCAGCAGTACGGCAGCCGCCTGGAGGACGCGCGCAGCTTCCAGATGTATCTCGGCGGCTCGTCGGGCAACGTCGCGTTCGGCGTGGCCCGGCTCGGGCTGAAGACCGCGATGATCTCGCGCGTCGGCGACGAGCAGATGGGCCGCTTCCTGCGCGAGACGCTCGAGCGCGAAGGCTGCGACACGAGCCAGCTGCAGACCGACCGCGAGCGCCTCACCGCGCTGGTGCTGCTCGGGCTGAAGGATCGCGACACGTTCCCGCTGCTGTTCGTGCGCGAGAACTGCGCGGACATGGCCGTGCGCGCCGACGAGATCCGCGAGGACTTCATCGCCGGCTGCCGCGCGCTCGCGATCACCGGCACGCATCTGTCGACGCCGGCCACGCGCGAGGCGTCGCTGACCGCGCTCGGTTACGCGCGCCGCCACGGCGTCGTGCGGATCCTCGACATCGACTACCGGCCGGTGCTGTGGGGGCTGACCGCGCGCGGTGCGGGCGAGAACCGCTACGTGCCGGACGCGCAGGTGACGCGGCAGTTGCAGCAGGTGCTCGGCGAATTCGACCTGCTGGTCGGCACCGAGGAGGAATTCCTGATCGCGGGCGGCGTGCCGCACGACCTGATCGGTTCGTTGCAGACGGTGCGCGGGATCACGAACGCCGCGCTGGTCGTCAAGCGCGGCGCGCTCGGCTGCTGCGTGATCGAAGGCGACATCCCCGCGCGCATCGACGATGCGGCGACGTTTCTCGGCGAACGCGTCGAGGTGCTCAACGTGCTCGGTGCGGGCGACGCGTTCCTGTCGGGCCTGCTGTCGGGACTGCTGCGCGGCCGCGACTGGGCCGATTCGACGCGCATCGCGAACGCGTGCGGCGCCATCGTCGTGTCGCGCCATGCGTGCTCGGCCGCGATGCCGACGCCGGCCGAACTCGCGCACTGGTTCGACGGCAACCGCAATCCGGTGGTCGACGCCGACCGCACGCTCGCGCACCTGCATCGCGTCACGGTGCCGCGCCGCGAATGGGACGACCTGTGCGTGATGGCGTTCGACCATCGCAGCCAGTTCTACGAACTCGCGGTGCAGGCCGGCGCGGACGAAGCGCGGATCAAGACGCTGAAGCGCCTGCTCGTGCGCGCGGTCGAGCAGGTCGAGCGCGATCGTCATATCGAAGGCCATGTCGGCGTGCTGATCGACGGCGGCGGCTACGGCAGCGACGCGCTTGCGTCGGCCACCGGTCGCGGCTGGTGGGTCGGCCGCCCGGTCGAGCTGCCGGGCTCGCGGCCGCTGCGTTTCGACGACACGCGTTCGGTCGGCTCGTCGCTCACGCACTGGCCGACCGAACAGGTCGTGAAGTGCCTCGTTCACTATCACCCCGACGACCAGGTCGACCTGCGCGTCGAACAGGAACAGCGCGTGCTGGAACTGTGGGAAGCCACGCGTGCCAGCGGCAACGAACTGCTGCTGGAAATGATTCCGCCGCGCGCGGTCACACCGGCCGGCACCGAGGACGACGCGGTGCTGCGCACGATCGCGCGCTTCTACAACCTCGGCGTGATGCCCGAATGGTGGAAGCTCACGCCGCTAAGCGCCGACGGCTGGACGCGACTCGCCGCGCTGATCGCCGAGCGCGACCCGCATTGCCGCGGCGCGGTGATCCTCGGGCTGAACCAGCCGCTGCAATATCTGGTCGACAGCTTCCGCTCGGCGACCAACCCGATCGTCAAGGGCTTCATGGTCGGGCGCACGCTGTGGGCCGATGCGTCGCTGAACTGGTTCGCCGGCCGGATCGACGACCAGGCGCTGGTCGACGAAGTCGCCGGCAACTTCGCGCAGCTCGTGGACGCATGGCTCGGCCGCCGTGCCGCGGCCGCCCGCGCCGCCGCGGCCTGACACGACGCCCGTGATGATCCACCCGAATCCTCCTCACCGACCGACATGACCTCTACCGTGAGACTGACCGTCAGCCAGGCGCTCGTGCGCTACCTGGCCGCCCTGCGCGCCGAAGTCGTCCAGCCCGACGGCCGCACCGAGATCCTGCCGTACTGCGGCGGCGTATTCGCGATCTTCGGCCACGGCAACGTGGCCGGGCTCGGCGAAGCGTTGCACGCCGAGCGGGACCGGCTGCCGACGTTCCGCGCGCATAACGAACAAGGGATGGCCAACGCGGCCGTCGCATTCGCAAAAGCGAATTTCCGCCAGCGGATGATGGCCGCGACGTCGAGCATCGGCCCCGGCGCGACCAACATGCTGACGTCGGCCGCGCTCGCGCACGTCGGCCGCCTGCCGCTGCTGCTGCTGCCCGGCGACGTGTTCGTGTCGCGGCTGCCCGACCCGGTGCTGCAGCAGATCGAGGATTTCGAACAGGGCGACGTCAGCGCGAACGACTGCTTCCGCCCCGTCACGCGCTACTTCGACCGGATCACGTCGCCCGAGCAGTTGCTTATCGCGCTGCCGCGCGCGATCCAGGTGATGACCGACCCCGCGCAGTGCGGCCCCGTGTGTCTCGCGCTGCCGCAGGACGTGCAGACCTTCGCGTACGACTGGCCCGAGGATTTCTTCGCGCCGCCGGTGATCCGGATGCGCCGGCCGCCGGCCGACGCGCTCGAACTCGCCGATGCGCTCGACGTGCTGAAGGCCGCGAAGAAACTGCTGATCGTCGCCGGCGGCGGCGTGCTGTACAGCCAGGCGTGGGACGCGCTGCGCGCGTTTGCGGATACGCACGGCGTGCCGGTCGCCGAATCGCAGGCCGGCAAGGGCAGCCTCGCGTGGGACCATCCGCTGAACCTCGGGTCGATCGGCGTGACGGGCTCGCCCGCCGCGAACCGCGCGGCCGCGCAGGCCGACGTCGTGTTCGCGGTCGGCACGCGGCTGCAGGACTTCACCACCGGCTCGCACGCGCTCTATGGCGACGCGACGCTGCTGAGCCTGAACGTGCAGCCGTTCGACGCGGGCAAGAAGCGCGGCCGGCAACTGGTCGCCGATGCGCGCACCGGCCTCGGCCAGCTGTCGGCCGCGCTGGCCGGCTGGCGCGCCGATCCGGCATGGACGGCCGCCAACCGCGATCAGGCCGCCGCATGGAACGCGCGCGTCACCGAGCTGACGACGCGCGTGCCGCAGGACACGCTGCCGTACGACGCGGAAGTGATCGGCGCGGTGCGCGATTCCGCGGCCGACGCGGGGTGCGACAGCGCGCGCGACGATCTCGTCGTGTGCGCGGCCGGCACGCTGCCCGCCGAGTTGCACAAGCTGTGGCGCAGCGGCGTGCCGGGCAACTACCACATGGACTATGCGTACTCGTGCATGGGCTACGAGGTCGCGGGCGGTCTCGGCGCGAAGCTCGCGCGGCCCGAGCGCGAAGTGATCGTGATCGTCGGCGACGGCTCGTACATGATGCTCAACGCGGAACTCGCCACCTCCGTGATGCTCGGCCGCAAGCTCATCGTCGTGATCCTCGACAACCGCGGTTACGGCTGCATCGAGCGGCTGCAGCTGAATTGCGGCGGCGCGAGCTTCAACAACATGCTCGACGACTGCGTGCCGGAAGGCGGCGAACGTTCGACGATCGACTTCGCGATGCATGCGCGCGCGATGGGCGCCGAAGCCGTGCACGTGCGCGACATCGGCGAGCTGCGCAGCGAAATGAAGCGTGCACGCGCGGCAACGACAAGCCAGGTGCTCGTGATCGACACCACGCACACGCGCACGACCGACGACGGCGGCGCGTGGTGGGAAGTCGCGGTGCCGCAGGTGTCCGCGCGCGCCGGCGTCGAGCAGGCGCACCGCGCGTACATCGACGCGAAGATCCGGCAGCGGCGCTGATGCCGCGCCACCCACGAACCCGCATCGCGAACCCAATATTCGAACCAAGGAAGCACGTCATGAGCTGGAACGTCCGCATCGGTATCAATCCCCTGTCGTGGATGAACGACGACCTGCCGTCGCTCGGCGGCGAGACGCCGCTCGAAACGGCGCTGAAGGAAGGCGCCGAGATCGGCTACGCGGGCTTCGAGCTCGGCAACAAGTTTCCGAAGACGGGCCCCGAGCTGAAGGCGAAGCTCGCCGAGTTCGGGCTCGTGTGCGTGTCGGGCTGGTATTCGGGCTTTCTCGCGGAAGTCGAACCGGGCATGAGCGACGCCGATGCGGTCGCGGCGGAAATCGAACGCTGCCGCGCGCACCTGACGAAGCTGCAGTACAACGACGTGAAGGTCGTCGTCTACGGCGAATGCGCGGGCACGATCCAGGGGAACATCGACACGCCGGTCGCGAAGCGGCCGCGCTTCGTCGACGATGCCGCGTGGCAGCGCTACGCGGCGCGCCTCGACTCGTTCGGCGCACACCTGCTCGACACGTACGGCATCAAGCTCGCCTACCATCACCACATGGGCGCGTACGTCGAGTCGCCCGACGACGTCGACCGGCTGATGGCGCTGACCGATCCGGCCAAGGTGTTCCTGCTGTTCGACACGGGCCACGCGTATTTCGGCGGCGCGGCCGACCCGGTGACGCTGCTGAAGAAGCACGTGTCGCGCGTGGTCCACGTGCATTGCAAGGACGTGCGGGCGCAGGTCGTCACGCAGGCGCGCAACGACGGCTGGAGTTTCCTGAACGGCGTGATCAACGGCACCTTCACGGTGCCGGGTGACGGTGCGCTCGACTACGACGCGACGCTGCGCACGCTGAAGGACGCCGGTTACGAAGGCTGGCTCGTCGTGGAAGCCGAGCAGGATCCGGCCGTCGCGCCGAGCTATGCGTATGCGAAGAAGGGTTACGAGTCGCTGCGCGCGATCGTCGACCGGTTGAGCGCGTAAAGCGCTTGCGCCCCCGGACCCTTGAGCCCCACCCTGTTGCGGAGCCCCACCCCATGACGATTTCTCCCCTGCTGGTCAAGGCCTCTTCCGACCGCGAAATCTGCAACGTCACGCCCGAATCGGCCGGCTGGAAGCATGTCGGTTTTCGCGCGCTGCGCCTGAAGGCGGGCGACACCGAAACGCTCGACACCGGCACGCGCGAGCTGTGCGTCGTCGTGCTCACGGGCACGGTGCGCGCGAGCGTCGACGGCGAAACCCACGATGCACTCGGCAAGCGCGACAGCGTGTTCGAGGACGTCTCGCCGGACGCGCTGTACGTGCCGGGCGGCAAGACCGTCACGCTGGTCGCGACGCGCGATGCGGAAATCGCGCTGTGCACCGCGCCATACGCGAGCGGCGACAAGCCGGTACGGCGCCTCGACGGCGAACGGATGCGCCGCTCGGTGCGCGGGCAAGGCACCAACACGCGCTACGTGTGCGACATCCTGATGGGCGACAACCCGGCCGCCGACCGGCTGCTCGTGGTCGAAGTCGTGACGCCGGCCAGCCATTCGAGCAGCTATCCGCCGCACAAGCACGACCGCGACGCTGCACCCGACGAAACCTCGCTCGAGGAAACCTATTACCACCGGATCGATCCGCCGCAGGGCTTCGCGTTCCAGCGCGTGTACACGGACGACCGCAGCCTCGACGAAGCATGCGCGGTCGAGAACCACGACGTCGTGATGGTGCCGCGCGGCTACCACCCGGTCGTCGCGCCGCACGGCTACAACCTGTACTACCTGAACGTGATGGCCGGGCCGAGCCGCGCGTGGGCGTTCAAGAACGATCCCGCGCACGAGTGGATGCTCGACGCCGCGCCGAAACGCTGAACGAAAGACGGGCCCGCGCGCGGCCCGTGACGACGCGACGCCCGGCACGCGCACACAGAGCCGGCGACGACACGGAGCCGCCATGGTCACGACCCTCTTTCGCCTCGAACCCCATCCCTTCGACGACGACGCGTCGAATCCGGCGCTGCCGCGCTTCAATGCCGCCGTCGCCCGCCGGATGGGTGAAATCGCGGTCAACCTCGCCACGCGGCGCGGGCTGCCGATCGCGGTGAGCATCGCCGGCGAGCAGGCGCCGCTCTTCTACTGCGCGCTCGACGGCAGCCACGCGGACGACAGCGAGGCGATCCGCCGGCGGCAGAACACGGTATTGCGTTTCGGATTGAGTTCGCTCGCGGTCGGCGAGCGCTTTCGCCGCGCCGGCTGGTCGCTGCAGTCGCAGGGATTATCGGAAGACGACTACGCGCTCGACGGCGGCGGCGTGCCGTTGCGGATTGCCGGGGCCGGCATCGTCGGCGTGATGACGATCGCGGGGCTCGACTCCGAGGACAATCACGCGCTCGTCGTCGAGAGCCTGCAGTGGCACGTCGGCGGGTACGCGCTGGCGATGCTCGCGTAACGAACGATGTAGTCGGCGCGATCGGCGCATGCACGCCGACCCGCCGTTCCGCAGGATCAGTTCAATCCGCCGCTCACGACGAGGTGCTCGCCGGTCATCCAGCGCGCATCGTCCGACGCGAGGAACACCGCGACCGACGCGATGTCGTCCGGCTCGCCGAGGCGGCCGAGCGGCGTCTCGCTGCGCACCTGCTTGTCGAGATCGGAACCGATGATGCCAGCAGTGTGCGTGCCCTCGGTCACGATCATGCCCGGGTTGATCGCGTTCACGCGGATCTTGCGCGGGCCGAGTTCGAGCGAGAGCACGCCGGTGATCGCGTCGACCGCGCCCTTGGTGCCGCTGTACACCGCGCTGGCGGGCGGCGTGATGCTGGTCACCACCGAACTGATGTTGATGATGCTCGCGCCTTCGCCGAGATGCTTGACGGCCGCCTGCGTCACGAGCAGCACGCCGAACACGTTCGTGTCGAACTGCCGGCGGTAGTGTTCCTCGGTGATCGCTTCGATCGGCGCGAATTCGTACACGCCGGAATTGTTGACGAGCACGTCGAGACGGCCGTACGTGTCGATCGCCGACTCGACGATGCGCTGCGCGTCGGCTGCCTTCGACACGTCGCCGCCGACCGCGACCGCCCGGCCGCCCGCTTCGACGATCGCGCTCACGACCGCGTCGGCGCCCGTCTTGCTGCTCGCATAGTTGACGACGACCGACGCGCCTTCCGCGGCCAGCGCCCTGGCGATCGCTGCGCCGATGCCCTTCGATCCGCCCGTGACGATCGCTACCTTGCCTGCCAGCTTGCTCATGATTTCATTCCTCAGTCAGAAGACGTTCGATAGATGACGCCGGTTGCCGCGCTGACGCGGCGCACCGGCATGGCTGGCAATGTACGGCGTCGCGTAACGGCAATAAAGCGGCTCGACGCGAATTGACTGGTGGGGCCAGCCGAACAATCGAGCCGGCGCCGTCAACCGGCGCTCAGCCACGCGTTGGCGACCTCGCCGCCGAGGCCGTCGAGCGCGCCGTCGTAGACGATCCGTCCGCGCCCCATCACCGCGACGCGCCGCGCGAGCCGCGGCGCGAACTGCAGCCGCTGCTCGATCAGCACGATCGCGACGCCGTCGGCCTGCAGCGCGGCAAGGCACGCACCGACTTCGTCGACCGCGAGCGGCGCGAGCCCTTCGGCCGGTTCGTCGACGATCAGCACGCGCGGGCTGCCGGCGAGCGCACGGACCAGCGCGAGCACCTGCTGCTCGCCGCCCGACAGCCGCCCCGCTTTGACGTCCGCGCGCGCGGCCAGCAGCGGAAAGCGATCGAACAGGCGTTCGAGCGCCGCGCGTTCGGCCACGCCACGCGTGCCGCGCAGCCCGAGCCGCAGGTTGTCGCGCACGCTCAGCAGCGGGAACACGTCGCGGCTTTCGGCCACGTAAGCAACGCCGTGCCGCGCGATCTCGAACGTGCGCGCGCCCACGCACTCGGCACCGGCGATGCGCACCGAGCCGGCCGTGCGGACGAGCCCCATCACGGCCTTCGCGAGCGTCGAGCGCCCCGAGCCGTTGCGGCCGAGCAGCGCGAGCGTCTCGCCCGGCGCGAGCGCGAGATCGACGCCGTCGAGCACCGGCTGCATCCCGTACCACGCGCGCAGGCCGCGAATGTCGAGCAGCGTGCTCATGCGCCGCCCTCGCCGAGGTACGCAGCGCGCACGGCAGGATCCGCGCGGATCGCATCGGGCGCGCCGGTCGCGACCACCGTGCCGCGCACGAGCACCGTGATGCGCTCGGCGAAGCCGAACACCGCATCCATGTCGTGCTCGATCATCAGCACCGTGCGGCCCTGCGTCGTCGCCCGGATCAGCGCGATCATCCGCGCCGCCTGCGCGCGGCTCATGCCGGCCGTCGGCTCGTCGAGCAGCAGCGTGCGTGCACCGCTCGCGAGTGCGATCCCGAGATCGAGCGCGCGCTGCTCCGCATAGCTCAGTTCGGCGGCCGGCGTGTCGCGCCGCGCGTCGAGACCGATGTCGTGCAGCACGCGCGCGGCCGCGAGATCGACCGACGCCGCTTCGCGCAGCCGGTTCCACCAGCGCCGCCGTTCGGCCGGCGCATGCAGCGCCGCGCAGCGCAGGTTGTCGAGCACGGTCAGCCGCGCGAACGCGCTCGTCTGCTGGAAACTGCGGCCGATGCCGAGGCGGCTCGCGACGACCGGCCCGCGCCCGCGCAACTCGACGCCGTGCAGCACGACGCGCCCGCGCGTCGGCCGCGTTGCGCCCGCGATCACGCCGAACAGCGTCGACTTGCCCGCACCGTTCGGCCCGATCAGCGCATGGCGCTCGCCGGCCGCGATGCTCAATTCGACGCCGTCGAGCACCGTCTGCGCGCCGAAACGCTGCACGATGCCATGAAGCGCGATCGCGTTGCCGTTCATCGCCCGTCCTCCCGCTTGCCGGCCTGCCCGCCCGGCACGAGCCGCGCGCGCCAGCCCCACAGCAGCGTGCCGATACCGGCCGCCGAGCACGCGACGGCCCAGCCGGCCGGCGTATCGGCGTCGATGCCCCATGCGCCGAACGCAAGACCCGCGCCGTCGTCCTGCGCGAAGCGCCACGCATAACCGAGCTCGGCCGCGCAGACGATCGCGACGCCCCAGAACACGCACGCGCCGACGCCGCACAACATGCGCCACCGCTCGGCGGCCGGCGCGTCGCGCCGCATTGCATGCGCGAGCGCTTGCGCGATGCCCGCGATCCCACCCGGCGCGGCCACGACGATCACGACGAACAGCACGCCGAGATACAGTGCCCACGCGCGCGACACGCCCGCAACGACGACGCTCAGCGCGGTCAGCACGGCCGCGCCGGCCGCCGGCCCGAAGAACGCGCCGGTGCCGCCGATCACCGCGGCGATCAGCACGGTCGCCGAGCGCGCCATCGACACGCTGTCGGGCGTCGCGATCTCGACGTCGATCAGCGTCAGCGTGCCGGCGATGCCCGCGAAAAACGACGCGCAAGTGACCATCGCGAGCCGCACGCGGCGCGGATCGGTGCCGAGCGCGGCGACCCGCACGGGGTTGTCGCGCACCGCGTTCGCGAGCCGTGCGAGCGGCGTGCGCGTCAACGCGTGCATGGCCCACGCCGACGCGACGCACCACGCGGCGATCACCGCATACGCGTGCGCCGGCGCACCGAAATGCCAGTTGCCCCACGGCGTGCCGCTCGCGCGGTCGATCGGCACGCCACCGATGCCGCCGAACCACGCGGGTACGCTCCACGCGGCGGCCGCGACACATTCGCCGAGCCCGAGCGTGATCATCGCGAACGCGGTGCCGGAACGGCGCGTCGCGAGCAGCCCGGCGACGAACCCGCAGCCCGCTCCGGCCGCGCCGCCGACGAGCGGCAACAGCGGCAGCGGGCCGCCGAAGCGGTTGAACCAGTGCGCGGCCGCGAACGCGCCGAGGCCCGCGAATGCCGCATGGCCGAACGACAGCAGCCCGGTCGTGCCGAGCTGCAGGTTGTACGACAGCGCGAGCACGACGAGCGCGGCCGTCTGCGCGAGATAACCGAGCACCGCGCCATGCGGCCACAGCCATGCGGGCAGCGCGACGCACGCGGCGAACAGCGCCCAGCGCGCGAGGCCGGCGAGCGTGCGGCTACGCATCGGCGCGCTCGCCGAACAGCCCGCGCGGCCGCGCGACCAGCACCGCGACCAGCAGCAGGTACGGCACCAGCGGCGCCAGTTGCGCGATCGACACCGCGGCCACGCTGTCGGGCAGCGCGATACCGGCCCATAACGCGAGGTCGCGCAGCGACGTGTCGCTCGCGGCCGCGAAGGTCTGCGCGAAACCGACCGCGAGCGACGCGGCAAACGCGCCGCCGAGCGAGCCGAGCCCGCCGATCACGACGACCGCGAACACGACCGACCCGACGGTCTCGGCCAGCGCGGGCTCGATCACCGCCAACGGCGCGCCGATCACGCCGGCCAGCGCCGCGAGCGCGGTGCCCGCGCCAAACAGGCCCGTCATCACGCGCGGCACGTCGTAGCCGAGCGCTTCGACGGCCGCGCGGTGCGTGAGCGCGGCACGCACGACGAGCCCGACGCGCGACACGCGCAGCAGCGCGCCGAGCGCGACCAGCATCGCGGTGGACATCCCCATCATGAACAGCCGGTAACGCGGCAGCGCGAGGCCGAACACGGTCACGGGCGCACCGTCGAACAGCGGCGGCACGGGTGCCGGCAGCGGCGCGAGACCCCACAGGAGTTTCGCGCCCTCGCCGATCAGGTAGGCGAGGCCGAAGGTCAGCAGCAGCTCGCTCGTATGACCGCGTGCCTGCACGCGGCGCAGCAGCCAGCGTTCGCAGCCGGCGCCGAGCAACCCGACCGCGAGCGGCGCGAGCACGAGCGCGGGCCAGAAGCCCGCGCGCAACGCGATGCTGTAGCCGACATACGCACCCAGCATGTAGAAGCTCGCATGCGCGAAGTTGAGCACGCCCTGCACGCTGAAGATCAGCGTGAGGCCGGCCGACAGCATGAACAGCAGCAAGCCGTAGCTGAGGCCGTTGAAGGCCTGGAGCGCGAACGCGTGCACCGCGTAGCGTCAGGCCGCGAGCGATTCGAGCGCGGCGCGCAGCGCGTCGGGCAGCGGCACGGGGCGGCGCGTGCCGCGATCGACGTACACGTGCACGAAATGCCCCTGCGCGGCGGGCGCGGCATCGCCTTGCGCGAACAGCCCGATCTCGTAGCGCACACTCGACGTGCCGAGCTTGACGACCCGCAGCCCCGCGTCGACCGACTGCGGAAACACGAGCGGCGCGAAGTAGTTGCACTGCGTCTCGACCACCAGCCCGATCGTCTGCCCGTGCTCGACGTCGAGCACGCCCGCGCGGATCAGGTACGCGTTCACGACGGTGTCGAAGTAGCTGTAGTAGACGACGTTGTTCACATGCCCGTAGACGTCGTTGTCCATCCAGCGGGTCGTGATCGGCAGGAAGTGGCGGTAGGCGTCGCGCGGACGCGGCTGCGGCTTGTCGGACATGGCGATGGCGGTCAGGACGTTGGAAGCGATGCGAACGAAGCGCGGCGGCCGTACGGCACGGCGCGCCGGCAGGAAGCGAAGTGCCGCGTCGCGATCGCGCGCGGCACGGCGGATGAAACCCTGCGCACGGGCCGGCCCGTCACTGCCCCGGCCGGTCGACGAACTCGAAATCGAGGCCGCGCGCGCGCATCCAGTCGGCGAGCGCGATGCCGGTGCCGGCGCGCCACGGGCGCAGCAGCGGCGGATCGACGAGCTTGTATTCGAGCAGTTCCGGCGACAGCGCGACGGTGCCCGACGCGCGCACGTGGTACGCGATGATCAGTTCGTTCTTGCGGATGAATTCGTAGACGCCGACGAGCGACACGTGCTCGGCCTTCAGCGCCGTTTCCTCGAACACCTCGCGCGCGATGCCGTCCTCGGGCGTTTCGCCGTTCTCGAGGAAGCCGGTGATCAGCGCGAACATCCCTTCGGGCCACGCCGCATTGCGTGCGAGCAGGATCTTGCCGTCGAGTTCGACGATCGCCGCGACGACGGGCAGCGGGTTGTTCCAGTGCACGTAACCGCAGGTGTCGTCGGGGCAGGCCTGGCGAACGCGGCCGCCTTCATGGTCGGGATCGGCGCGCTCGGTCAGCGGGCTGGCGCAGCGTGGACAAAAACGGTAGTCGGCGGTGGTCATCGATGGAGACAGGGCGAACGGGGCCGCCTGCAGTGGCGGCCCCGTTCGCGCTCGGCGCGGGAAAGTCTCGATTCTAGCGAGTTTGCGCCGCGCCGAGGCTTTCAGCGATGACAGGATGAGCCGGCCGGAACGGTGCGGACGATGCGATTCGCCTGCCCTCGCCCCGGCCGGGCGACGCGCCGATGCGCATGCCCGACGCGCCGCGCCCTCCTTTCGGCATGCGGCGGCCTGCCGTCCCGCTCAGGCCGTCGCGGGCCGGTCAGACCGTAGCCGGCACGGACGGCGCCGGTCAGTCGCGGATGCTGCCGTAGTTGATACCGGCGAGCGGCATCCCGGCGTTGTTGCCGGTCGTGCTGCTGCCGGTCACATTGCCGAAGTTCAGGCCCACGAGCACGCCGGACTGCTGCGCGTACCCCGGCGTCAGCGCGACACGGGTTTTCGTCGTCGAGCTGTCGATCCAGCCGAAGTTCGCGCCCGCCAGGCCGCCGAGCCGCGCGTAGTAGCCGCCGGAAACCGTGCCGGCCGACGACGACGATGCGATCGCCCCGCTGTTGAAGCCGACCAGGCCGCCGACGTAGCTATCGTGGCCGCCGCTCGCCGAACCGGTCGCGCTGGACTGTTCCACCGATGCGCCCATGTAGTTTTCACCGACCAGGCCACCGACAGCGCTGCGGCGATCGGCCAGAACATCGCCGGACGCACTCGCCCCGGACACGCGGCCGGCGTTGAAGCCAATCAGGCCGCCTGCCTTGCCCGCACCCATCACGGTGACCGCACCCTTCGCGTCGGACTTGAGCACCGAACCCGTGTTGCGGCCGACCAGCCCGCCGGCGATGCTGTCGAATGCGGTCCAGACCTCGCCCGCTGCCGACGATCCGTCGATGACGCCGCTGTTGGTTGCCACGAGGCCACCGGCGACGCTCGAGATGTCGCCCGCCACCGAACCCGTCGAATCGGATGCCCGCACGTTCCCGGTATTGACGCCGACCAGCCCGCCGGCCTGCCCGAGCATGCCTGCCACCACGGTGCCGCGCGCCGACGATGCGCGAATCGCGCCGTCGTTCACGCCGACGAGGCCACCCGCCGTTGCGTAGTCGCGTGCGAAGACGTCGCCGCTCGCGGACGACGCAAGCACTTCGCCGGTCGCCGCATTGCGGCCGGCAAGCCCGCCCGCGATGCCGTTCGTGCCCACCGCGACGTAGCCGTTCGCGCTCGACGCATCGATCTTGCCGACGTTATGGCCGACCAGCCCGCCAGCCACGCCGGCAGCGCCTGCCTCCACGGCGACGCTGGACGTCGATTCGCGGACGCTCGCGAAGTTGGCGCCCACGAGGCCGCCGACGTTCGACGCACCGGCCATCACCCGACCGGCGGCCGCCGACGCATTGACGACGCCACGGTTTTCGCCGACCAGCCCGCCCACACGAGCACTGTCGCTTGCCGCCACGATGCCCTTGAACCCGGACGCGTCCACCCGGCCCGCGTTGTAACCGACCAGACCGCCCACCGATGCGTTGCGTGCGGCCCGCACATCCGCGGCGGCCGTCGATGCGTCAATCGCACCGCCGTTGTTGGCGCCGGCGAGGCCGCCGACACGGGCGCCGGTGCCGAGCGCGGTCACGGTGCCGGTGACCGTCGACGCATCGACCCTCCCGCGGTTGTCTCCGACCAGCCCGCCTGCGCTGCCGCTCGACGAACTGACGACCTGGACGTCGGCACGGCTGTCGCGGATCATCGCGTCGTCGAGCGAGACGAACGCGATGTTTTCACCGGCCAGGCCGCCGACGTTCAGCGCATCCCTGCCGCCGTCGACACGCCCCGCCACGGATGCGCGCTCGATCGTGCCGCCGAAGTTGCTGCCGACGAGGCCGCCGACGATCGCGTGCCCGTCGCCGCTTACGGCGACGTTGGTCGCCTTCACGTCCGAGATCGTGCCCATGTTGTAGCCGGCCAGCGTGCCGACGCTGACGGGCGACCAGTAGGACGGCACGACCGCGCGCGTCGACACCTTGTCCAGCCCGAGGTTGGCGATGCGGCCCGCGTTGAACGCGAATAGGCCGACGGCGTTGCCGCCCTGATTGGAGATCGACAGATCGCCGATGGTATTGCCGAGGCCGTCGAACACGCCGTCGAACGCACCGTTCGCGCCGATGCTCCGGAACGCCGCGCCCTTGCCGTCGATCGCGTTGCCGAGCACGTAGCGGCCTCTCAGGTTGCGGTCGACATTGCGCAGGCCCGCGACGTCGTGGATCACCTGATACGCTTCACCGTTCGACGAGAACGACGCATCGCGGCCCGACAGTGTCACCGACGCGTTGTCCTGCGTGAACCGGTGGCCCTTCGTCGAATTCAGTTCGAGGCGTGCGTGCTCGCCTGTCAGCGCCAGCGTGTCGTCCACGCGAATCTCGCCCGCCGCATTCGCCGACACGCCCGCTTTTGCGCCGCTCGCCGTCAACGACTGCTTCAGCGCGACGTCGCCCTTTTGCGACGTGAGCGTCAATGCATGATCGCCCGTCCAGTTCACCACGCCGTTTACCGTCAGATCGCCTGCCGTGTTCGTCAACGCGACGTTCGTCGTGTTCAACGCACGCGACAGCGTCGTCGCGCCGATCGCCGCGTCCGCATTATCGACGTTCGTGTCCGTCCCATCGACCGTCGAAACGTGTTGCGTGCCATCCGCATGCCCCACGTTCGCATTCGCCGATTCGATCGTCCACGTACCCGTGCGACCCGACGCGCTGCGTGTATCGACCTGTGCATCGCTCGATACCTGCACTCGCTCACCTCGCGTCGTTACGTTGCCGCCAGCCGCGTTCAGCTTCCCGGCGACCTGCACCAGCCCGCCATCCAGCACGATCTTCCCGTCGCGCGTGCTCAACCCCTGCGCTTCGATCGTCCCGCTGTTGTTCACCACCGCGTTCAGCAAACCGTTCGCTGCGCGTGCCGTCATCAGCACCTCGCCGCCGTCCGCCTTCAGCAACCCGCCGTTGTGCGCTTGCGCATCCATCGCACCGCCTTCCACCTGCAGGTTCAGCAGGCCGTTGCCGTCGAAGTTCACGGTGAACGCGTCACCCGCGCCCAGCGCCACGCGGCCCGCCTGTGCACGGATCACGCCCGTGTTCGACACCCGCGCGCCCAGCAGCGCCACGCTGCCGCCTTCGGCCGCCGTGATCGTCCCGGCGTTCTCCACCGACTGCCCCGATGCACCGGCAAACCGGTAGTTACCTGCGAGGAAATCCTTGTCCGACACGTCCTTCGTCGACGCCACCAGACCACCCACGTTCACCTGTGCGCCCGCGCCGAACACCACGCCGTTCGGATTCACCACGAACACCTTGCCGTTCGCGTCGATCCGGCCGTGGATCTGGCTACCGTTCGTCCCGATCACGCGGTTCAGCGCGATCGACTTGACGTCCGGCTGCTTGAACGACACGCGCTCGCCGCCACCCACGCTGAAGTCCTGCCAGTTCGTGATCAGCTTGTCCGTGTGCTGGTTGATCGACATCGTCTTGCCGTCCGCCGACGTCGCGATGTCGGCTTGCCCCGACGCCACCGCACCGCCCGTCGGCAACGCGTAGGCGCTCGTTGCCGCCAGACCCAGCAGCGACACCCCCGCCGCCAGCAGGCGCTTGCCGCCCGTCTTGCCGCGACGGCGCGCCGTTTCGCTCACCGCACACCAACCGCCCTGCGCTTCGTTCCATACCAGCGAGTAGGCTTTATTCATTTGGAATCCTCTTTAATCTACGTTTCAACTGGCCCGTCTTCGACGGACCTCCGATCACGCCACCCGGCACCGCCGGGCAGCCTGAACCCATACGCCCGACAGGCATGCCGTCGATCCTGCGCGCCGCCGAGCTGATACGCGCGGGGATCGACCCGGCATAGCCAGTCGATTTGCATACCTGGATGAATTTAAAAATGGAGGGCGGCAAGAAGCGATTCGCGGCCTGCCTCGCGGAGGTCGACATCACACGTACCGGGCACGCCGGCATCGCTTCGTTCGACACCGGAAAGCCGGCCCGTCGCGAACGGGCCGCCGCGGCTCGATTACCGCCCTCGAGGAGCGGGATGGGCGGGCGGCGGCACCGGGCCGTGCGCAACGCCACACCCCGCGTTGACGCGGATTACCGCTTGCCGTCGATCATGCCGATATTCAAACCGGTGAACGGTTCAGTCGATGCCGCGCCCGTCGTATGGCTCGATTCGATGATTCCCGCGTTGACTGCAGCGAAACCGCCGAGAAACACCGGCCGCGCCTGCGCCGCGTATTCGACCTTCGAACTGGTCCGCGACGAGCGAATCGTGCCGCCGTTACCGCCCACGAAACCGCCGCCCAACGAAGCCATGCTCGACACCGTGCCCGACGATTCCGAATCGGTGATCAACGCCTCGTTCCACCCGGCAAACCCGCCGATGAAGCGCGCGCCGACAGCCGCCACGCTGCCGAACGCCTGCGAGTCGCTCACGATGGCGTCCCGGCCCTTGTTGTAGCCGACCACGCCGCCCACGTAGCTGTCGCGCTCCGCGGAAACGTTCGACGTCGAGCTCGACGATGCAATCGTGCCGCGGTTCTCGCCGACGAGCCCGCCGATCCGGTTCTCCAGGCCGCCGCGCACCGCACCGCTCGACCGCGAATCGTCGATCTTCCCGTCGTTGACGGCCACGAGCCCGCCGACGATGCTGTCGTTGCCCGCGTTCACGTCACCTTCCGCCACACCCTTGCGAATTTCACCGGCGTTCTTGCCGACCAGGCCGCCGACGACGCCGTGCGCGGCATCGGTCACGCGCCCCGTCGCCGATACGTCGGCGAGGACACCGCCGACGTTCGCGCCCGCGAAGCCGCCAACCGCGGCCGCCCCGCTTCCGCTCACGTTGCCGAACGCATGCGACCGACTGATCTCGCCACCGTCGTTGCTGCCGACGAACCCGCCGATGGTGCTGCCGGCCTTCGCGAAGACGCTGCCGCTCGCCGTTGCATCGCGAATGGTGCCGTCGTTGCCGCCGACCAGACCGCCGACCTTTGCCCCGGACGCTGCGCTGACGTTACCGCTCGCCGATGCGTCGCGGATGGTGCCACCGTTGTTGCCGACCAGACCACCGACCATCGCCCCGGACGTTGCGCTGACGCTGCCGCTCGCCGACACGTTCGACAACGCCGCACTGACGTTCCAGCCGACCGCGCCGCCGATATAGCCCTCTTTACCGGCCGACACGGCCATCGACGCATTCGAGCGAGCGATCGCGCCGCCGACCGTGAAGCCGACCAGGCCGCCCGCGAACGTGTTGTCGCCCACCGACAGTTTCCCGCTGCTCGACGAATCCGTTACGGTCGAGTTCCAGTTCGTGCCGACGAGACCACCCACTATGTACATGCCGACCGACGACGACCCCTTGCTCGCGATCTCGGCATCGACGCGGCTGTTCGCGATTCGCGCACCGGAGACGTTCTGGCCGGTTATCCCGCCCACCGACATTGCTCTGCTGTAGCCGGTGATACGCCCCTGGAAGCGCGCGCCGTCGATGACGCCGCCGTCGTTCACGCCGACGAGCCCCCCGACATCGTGCCGGCCCCGGTCGGCGGACGAGGACGAGACGCTCATCCCCGTCGCGCGGACGTTCGAGACCGTCCCGCGGTTGTAGCCGGCCAGGCTGCCGACCATCGAATCGCGGGCATTCGACGCGCCGCTCACGGCAAACGAATCAAGCGCGAGATTGGCGATGCGCCCACGGTTCTCGGCGAACAGCCCGACGGACGGGGTGCTCCCGGTGACATACAGTCGTGAAATCGTGTTGCCAAGGCCGTCGAATACGCCGTCGAACGAACCGTTCGCACCGATGCTCTGGAACGCCCCGCCCTTGCCGTCGATCGCGTTACCCAGCACGTAGCGGCCCGTCAGGTTGCGGTCCACGTTGCGCAGGCCCGCCACGTCGTGAATCACCTGATACGCTTCGCCGTTCGACGAGAACGACGCATCGCGGCCCGACAGCGTCACGGATGCGTTGTCCTGCGTGAACCGCCGGCCCTTCATCGAGTTCAGTTCCAGTCGTGCCTGCTCGCCCGTCAGTGCCAGCTTGTCGTCCACGCGGATCTCGCCTGCCGCGTTCGCCGATACGCCCGCTTTTGCACCGCTTGCGGACAGCGACCGCTTCAGCGCGACGTCGCCCTTGTTCGACGTCAACGTCAGCCCGTGGTCGCTCGTCCAGTTCACCGCGCCGTCGACCGTCAGGTCGCCCGACGTGTTCGTCAGTGCGACGTTCGTCGTGCCCAGCGTGCGCGACAGCGTTGCCGCACCGATCGCAGCGTCCGCGCCATCGACGTTCGCGTTCGCCGACTCGATCGTCCATGTGCCCGTTCGGCCCGACGCGCTGCGCGTATCGACCTGTGCATCGCGCGATACCTGCACTCGCTCACCTCGCGTCGTTACGTTGCCGCCAGCCGCGTTCAGCTTCCCGGCGACCTGCACCAGCCCGCCATCCAGCACGATCTTCCCGTTGCGCGCGCTCAGCCCTTGCGCCTCGATCGTCCCGCTGTTGTTCACCACCGCGTTCAGCAGGCCGTTCGCCGCGCGCGCCGTCATCAGCACTTCGCCGCCGTCCGCCTTCAGCAACCCGCCGTTGCGCGCCTGCGCATCGATCGCGCCGCCCTCCACCTGCAGGTTCAGCAGACCGTTGCCGTCGAAGTTCACCGTGAACGCGCTACCCGCGCCCAGTGCCACGCTGCCGGCCTGTGCACGAATCACACCCGAGTTCGATACTCGCGCGCCCAACAGCGCGACGCTGCCGCCTTCGGCCGCCGTGATCTTCCCGGCGTTCTCCACCGACTGCCCCGATGCACCGGCGAACCGGTAGTTGCCTGCAAGGAAATCCTTGTCCGACACGTCCTTCGTCGATGCGACCAGCGCACCCACGTTCACCTGCGCGCCCGCGCCGAACACCACACCGTTCGGGTTCACCACGAACACGTTGCCGTTCGCGTCGATCTGGCCGTGGATCTGGCTGCCGTTCGTGCCGATCACCCGGTTCAGCGCGATCGACTGGCTCGTCGGCTGCTGGAACGACACGCGCTCCCCGCCCGCCACACTGAAGTCCTGCCAGTTCGTGATCAGCTTGTTCGTGTGCTGATTGATCGACATCGTCTTGCCGTCCGTCGACGTCGCGATGTCGGCTTGCCCCGACGCCACCGCGCCGCCCGTCGGCAGCGCGTAGGCGCTCGTTGCCGCCAGACCCAGCAGCGACACCCCCGCCGCCAGCAGGCGCTTGCCGCTACCTGCCTTGCCACGACGGCGCGCGGTTTCGCTCACCGCGCACCAGCCGCCCTGCGCTTCGTTCCATACCAGTGAATAGGCCTTATTCATTTGGAATCCTCTTTATTTGATATTTGAATGCTCGCGGGAATCGAGCAACCGATCACGCACGCTCAGAAATACTGAGCGGCCTGAACCCATACGCTCGGCGAGCGAGCTGGCGAATCGCTCCCCCGGCCGAGCGGCAATGCGGCCGTCAGCGTGACTTGCCGCTTCGCGCCATACCAGCTCGCGCCGACGCCCGCCGCCTGCATGTGCTGCGTGTTCCGTTCGTGCGTCCACGGATGCCGGTTGACCTGCACGCCCCCCGCATCGACGAACGTGCTGACCTGCCAGCCGGGCGCGACGAGATAACGCAGTTCCGCGCTCGCCTGCCAGCCCTGATCGCCGCTGCCTTCGCCCAGCGCATACGCGCGCACGCCGTAAGGGCCGCCCAGACTGAATTTTTCGGATGAGTCGAGATTGCGCGACGCGAGCTGTGCGCTGACTTGCGCATACAGCTGGAACCGGCCGCCCAATGCCTGAATCCGCTGCGCATTCAGGTTCAGCTTCGCGAAGCTGCCGATCGCCTTCGTCAGTTCGTTCGCTGCGAAAACATCGTTGCTGCGCAACCGTCCGACGCCGAACATCACCGAGAAGCCGCTGCGGCCGCCGCCCAGCCAGCCGTCCTGGTTGTTGCCGCTGAGCCCGACGGTCCACAGGCCGATGTTCTTGTCATTGCGGAGTTCGAGCGCGCCGTATTCGTCGCGCAGGTTCTTGTTTTCGTATTGAACCTGCGCGGTGAGGCTGAAATCACGTCCACGCACAAGCGGCTGTACGACATATGCGGTCTGCACGCTGGCGCGCCCGCTCATCTCGAGATCGGAAAACCGCCCGGCGACCCGGTAATGCACCGATGAATATGCGACGCCGACCCGCGTGGACGCAGGCCCGACCGGCACCTGATAGGCTGCACGGTAATAGCGTTGCCGTTCGTCGGTACCGAGCCCGCGCAGGCTCAGCCGATCGCCGAGCCGCAACGGCGCATTGACGTCGACGCTGCCGCCGACGCGGTAGCGCCCCGTCGATACCGCCCCGAAGTTGTCGAACTCGAGCGACCCTGACGCGGGCGCCGCCCGTTCGGCCTCGACGACGAGATCGGTCGTGCCGGGTGCTTCGCCCGGGCGCAGCGTGCCGCGCGCGCCGACGCCCGCCAGATCGTCGAGCAGCAGCAGGCTGCGCTCGAGGCTGGAGCCGCGCACGACGTCGCCCGAATGCAACGTGGATAGCGGCTGCCGCAGCACGGCATCGAATACGCGGGAATGGTTCTGGATCTCGATCTTGCCGTAGCGCCCCTCGGCGACTTCGATGCGCACGACACCGTCCTCGATGTCCTGCTTCGGCAGGTAGGCGCGCGCAAGCACGTAGCCGCGCTCGCGATAGTAGGCGGTGATTCGCTCGGCCGCGCGCTGCAGGTCGGCGAACCCGAGCGTGTCGCCGACGAGCCCGGCGACGAGCGCCTGCAGCGTGGCGCTGTCGAATACGGTGTTGCCCCCGACCTCGAACGCGCGCACAACGATGCGCGGCCCGGCTTCCGGTGGCGGCTGCGCGGCGCTTTCGGACGGGACGATCTCGAGATCGGGCGCGGCTTCCGGCGGCAAGGCCGGCCGCGACGTTTCGACATCGCGCATCGTCGAGCCGGCGTTCGGCACTTGTGCGTGCGCTTGCCCAGGCAGGCTCGCGGCGCCCGCGCCCCACAACAGCGACAGGCACAGCGCAAGGCTGCCCCCTCTGATTGCGTGTCGCACGTCGCCGGCTTCGACGGCCACGGCCCGCGAGCCGGCCACGCGAGGATCGGCGACGAGGAAAGCGCCGACGTCGTCGCGAAAACGGACGACGATTCTTGTTTGAACTTGATCTGCCCACATACGCCACAGCATCCGAAGTCGAACCGCCGGAACACTCCAGCGATCAATTTATTCGGCGGATGCTACAGACAGACATTCCGGATGTATGTAGATCAGGTACGAAATTTGGGCGGCACCTTTCGGTCAAATCGCGTCGCGTACGAAGTCATGCCGGATGAAATACAGCAATCCTATTCAATTACCCGGTCCCGCATCGACATCGACCATAAAGGTCCGCACCTTTCCATGTAGCCGGCGAGGCAACACCCGTCGACGCGGCACGCGATCCGCCGGCGCCGACCATCAGATTCACGGTCGCCGACGTGCGGCGGCCGCCGCGATAACCGCGAACCCCGCCGCCCCGGCCAGCAGCGTCGCGGCCGCGACCCACAGGGCCGGCGTGAACGATCCATATCGCGCGACCAGCGGCGCCGCCACGAGCGGTCCCGCGATCTGCCCGACGCCGTACGAAGCGGTCGCATAACCCATCAGCCCGGCCGCACGCTCGCCATGCAGGCGGCGCGCCTCGCGCATCGCGAACAGCGTGATCGCGGTGAACGGCAGGCCGAGCAGCACGCAGCCGAGCGAAAAACCCGCTGCGTTGGGCCACACGATGCCGGACCCGATACCGAGCGCCTGCGTCGCGCAGCCGAGCGCGAGCAGCAGCCGGTTGTCCCAGTGCCCGGGCAGCCGCGCGGCGGCGAGCGCACCGACGATCAGCGCCGCGCCGAACATCGGCCAGAACAGGTCGGGCCACGGCGAGCCGGCCGGCAGCGCGGCGCGCGCGATCACCGGCAGGAAGGTCGCCGTGATGATGTAGCCGAAGCCCGGCATCCCGTACAGCACGACGAGCCATGCGGCATCCGCGCGATGGCGGCGCGAGGTGTCCGGCGCGGCCATGGCCGCTGCGTGCGGCACAGCGCCGGACGGCAGCGGGCTCGCCGCCGCCGGCACGGCGAACGTGCGCCAGATCGCGACCGACAGTACGATCGACAGCGCCGCGAAGCCGAACCAGCCGAGCGCCGCGCGATGACCGGCCAGCGCGCTGCCGACCAACCCCGTCAGCACGATGCCGACGCCGGGCCCCGCGTAGATCACCCCGCTCCACTCCGGCGCATGCAGTTCCGCGAGCCGGCGCAGCCCCCATTGCGATACGAACACGAACGTCCACGCGCTGATCACGCCGGCGACGAAGCGCACCGCAAGCCACAGCGGCAGCAGATGGCCGGCGCCCATCGCGGCCGTGAGCAGCACGGTGGCCGCGAGCCCGAAGCGGACCATCCGCGCGGGCGCGACGCGCAGCGCCGCGCAACTGACCGCGCCGGCGAAGTAGCCCGCGTAATTCGCCGATGCCAGCCAGCTGCCGGCCTTCAGGCCGATCGAGCCGTCGGCGAGCATCAGCGGCAGCAGCGGCGTGAACGCGAAGCGGCCGACGCCGAGCGCGACGGCCAGCCCGATCATGCAGGCCAGCGCGGCCGTACGGGCGTGGCGGTCGGCTTCGTCTGACGAAAGCGAGTAGGCGGCGGGCGGTGCATCGAAACGGGACATGGCGGCAGCGCGGGCCGCCGCATGCGATGCGCCGGCCGCGACGAGGATCAGGATGGCGTCATCCTAGCTTGACCGATCGTTCTCGAAAAATGAATAATTAAGAATCCAGTCATCCCTTGGAGAGAATCATGGACCTGGCGGCGCTGGCGATTTTCCGGGCCGTCGTGCGCGAGAACGGCGTGACGCGTGCGGCGGCGAAGCTCAATCGCGTGCAGTCGAACGTGACGACGCGCATCAAGCAGCTCGAGGAAGAACTCGGCGCGGCGCTGTTCGTCCGTGACGGTCGCCGGCTCGTGCTGACGCCGGCCGGGCACACGCTGCTGCCGTATGCGGAGCGCCTGCTCGCGCTCGCCGACGAGGCGCGCGACGCGGTGCGCGAGGACACGCCGCGCGGGCGGCTGCGGCTCGGCACGATGGAGAGCACGGCCGCGAGCCGGCTGCCGACCGTGCTCGCGCGCTATCACCATGCGTGGCCCGACGTGTCGCTCGAACTCGTGACGGGCACGACGGCATGGCTGATCGAGAAAGTGCGCGCGTTCGAGATCGACGCCGCGCTGTTCGCGCGCCCGCCCGCGCCGGACACGCTGCCCGACACGCTCGACGTGGTGCCCGTGTTCAGCGAAGAACTGGTGCTGCTGACGCCGCGCGGCCATCCGCCGGTGCGCACGCCGCGCGACGTGATCCTGCCGACGCTGATCGCGTTCGAGCGCGGTTGCACGTACCGCAAGTACGTCGAGCAGTGGTATGCGGCGCACGGGCTGAAGCCGGCACGGGTGCTCGAACTCGGGTCCTACCACGCGATCGTCGCGTGTGTCGCGGCCGGCGCGGGCGTCGCGGTCGCGCCGCGCTCGGTGCTCGACCTGCAGCCCGAGATCGACCACATCACGGCGCATGCGATTCCGGAATTCGAACGGATCGATACGCTGCTGGCGTGGCGGCAAGGTTATGCGTCGGCGGCGCTCGCCGCGCTGCGCGACGCGCTTGGGGAGGCCGGGCGGCAGCCGGACGCAGTACCGAAACCTCGCGTGGCGCAACCGGCCTGACGCGATCCGCCGACCGGCACGCGACCGCGCACTCGCGCACCGCCCGATTGCGTGCCGGACAGGGTGGCGGATCGCCCCCCACAACGCGTGTAAACGCAAAACGACCCGACCGGCACCCATGCCGGTCGGGTCGTTTCATGCGATTCCGTCGATGGAACCGCGCGGTGCCGGACGGCGCGCTGCCCTCGCGGGCACCGCGCCGATCGAGGCGATCAGAGCCGCTCTTCGACCCAGCCCTTGACGCCAGCCAGCGCGCCCGGCAGGTTCGCCGGCTCGGTGCCGCCAGCCTGCGCCATGTCCGGACGGCCGCCGCCCTTGCCGCCGACCTGCTGCGCGACGAAGTTCACGAGTTCGCCGGCCTTGACCTTCTTGCTCGCATCGGGCGTGACGCCCGCGATCAGGCTGACCTTGCCGCCTTCGACAGCTGCCAGCACGATCGCCGCGCTCTTCAGCTTGTCCTTCAGCTTGTCGACCGTTTCGCGCAGCGTCTTCGCGTCCGCGCCGTCGAGCGTGGCAGCCAGCACGTACACGCCGCCGATTTCGACGGCCTGCTGCACGAGCTCGTCGCCCTGGCTCGATGCGAGCTTCGACTTCAGCGCGCCCAGTTCCTTCTCGAGCGACTTCACCTGCTCCTGAACCTGCGCGATGCGTTGCGTGAGTTCCGACGGCTGCACCTTCAGCGCGGCCGCCGCTTCGTTCACGCGGGCGTCGAGATCCTGCACGAAGCGCACCGCGTTGTCGCCGGTGATCGCCTCGACGCGGCGGATGCCGGCCGCGACGCCGCCTTCGACGACGATCTTGAAAAAGCCGATGTCGCCGGAGCGGTGCACGTGCGTGCCGCCGCACAGTTCGCGCGAGAAGCCGAGGTCGAGCACGCGCACTTCATCGCCGTATTTTTCGCCGAACAGCGCCATCGCGCCGCCCTTCACCGCTTCGTCGTACGGCATCACGCGCACGATGCCCGGCGCGTTCGCGAGGATTTCGTTGTTGACGATCTGCTCGACGCGACGGATTTCGTCGTCGGTCATCGGCGCGTTGTGCGCGAAGTCAAAACGGGTCTTTTCCGCGTCGACCAGCGAACCCTTCTGCTGCACGTGCGCGCCGAGCACCTCGCGCAGCGCCTTGTGCATCAGGTGGGTAGCCGAGTGGTTGCGCTGCGTGCGGGCGCGGCGGTGCGCATCGATTTCCGCGCGCAGCACGTCGCCGACCTTCAGCGTGCCCTGCTCGAGCGAGCCGTGATGACCGATCACGTCGGCCTGCACCTTCAGCGTGTCGGCCACCGCGAAGCGCGTCGACGCATTCGCGAGCACGCCCTGGTCGCCAACCTGGCCACCCGATTCCGCATAGAACGGCGTGTGGTCGAGCACGACGACCGCATCCTGGCCGGCCTTCACTTCGTTGACCGACGAACCGTCGACGTACAGCGCGACGACCTTCGCGTCGTCGAACGCGATTTCCTCATAACCGTGGAAGGTGGTCTTCGCACCCGTGTACTCGAGGCCCTGCGTGGCCTTGAACTTGCCGGCCGCGCGCGCCTGCTCGCGCTGGCGCGCCATCGCGTCGTCGAACGCCGGCTCGTCGACCGTCATCCCGCGCTCGCGGCACACGTCGGCCGTGAGGTCCAGCGGGAAGCCGTAGGTATCGTGCAGCTTGAACGCGAGTTCGCCGTCGAGCACCTTGCCGCCCTTCGCTTCGACGTCGGCCAGCGCACCCTCGAGGATCGACATGCCATGCTCGATCGTCTCGAAGAAACGCTCTTCTTCCTGGCGCAGCACGTCGGTCACGCGCTGCTCGGCTTCCTTCAGCTCCGGATACGCGACGCCCATCTCGGCGACGAGGTCGGCCACCAGCTTGTGGAAGAACGAACCCTTGCGGCCGAGCTTGTAGCCGTGACGGATCGCGCGGCGCACGATCCGGCGCAGCACGTAGCCGCGGCCTTCGTTGCCCGGAATCACGCCGTCGACGATCAGGAACGAGCACGCGCGGATGTGATCGGCGATCACCTTCAGCGAGTTGTTGGTCAGGTCGCTGATCTCGGTCACGCGCGCGGCGGCCTTGATCAGGTTCTGGAACAGGTCGATCTCGTAGTTGCTGTGCACGTGCTGCAGCACCGCGGCGAGGCGCTCGAGGCCCATGCCGGTGTCGACCGACTGCTTCGGCAGGCGCGTCATGTTGCCCTGCGCGTCGCGGTTGAACTGCATGAACACGAGGTTCCAGATCTCGATGTAGCGGTCGCCGTCTTCCTCAGGCGACCCCGGCGGGCCGCCCCACACGTCCGGGCCGTGATCGTAGAAGATTTCCGTGCACGGGCCGCACGGGCCCGTGTCGCCCATCGTCCAGAAGTTGTCCGACGCGTAGCGCGCGCCCTTGTTGTCGCCGATCCGGATGATGCGCTCGGCCGGCACGCCGACTTCCTTCGCCCAGATGTCGTACGCCTCGTCGTCTTCCTGATAGACGGTGACCCACAGCTTTTCCTTCGGCAGCTGGTAGACCGTGGTCAGCAGCTCCCACGCGAAGCGGATCGCGTCGTGCTTGAAGTAGTCGCCGAACGAGAAGTTGCCGAGCATCTCGAAGAACGTGTGGTGGCGCGCCGTGTAGCCGACGTTCTCGAGGTCGTTGTGCTTGCCGCCCGCGCGCACGCTGCGCTGCGCCGTCGTGGCGCGCGAGTACGGGCGCGGATCCGTCCCGAGGAACACGTCCTTGAACTGGACCATGCCCGAGTTCGTGAACATCAGCGTGGGATCGTTACCGGGCACGAGGCTCGACGAGCGAACGATCGTATGGCCCTTCGATTCGAAGAATTTGAGGAATTTCTCGCGGATTTCGGCAGCTTTCATGGCGTGCGGGGACAGTCTGGCAAAGACGGCTTCAAACGCCGGCGCCCTTGGCGGGGCGTGCGGCGGCATGGATTCGGAAACGATCGATTATACGGGATCGGGACCGGCTTCCGGGCAAAGCGCCGGCAAAGCGGCTCGGCCATCCGGCCGGCCCGGCTGGGCCACCCGTGCGGCCGATTCGCCTTAAGATGCTCGGCATGCCAATCGGCCTTGCCCGACAAGGAAGGCCAGCCATGAAAGGAGACGATTCGACGATGGGTGCCCTGAGCCATATCCGCGTGCTGGACCTCACCCGCGTGCTCGCAGGCCCGTGGTGCGCGCAGACGCTTGCCGATTTCGGCGCGGACGTGATCAAGGTCGAGCGCCCGGGCGCCGGCGACGACACGCGCCATTGGGGGCCGCCGTACCTGAAGGACGCGGACGGCGCGGATACCGCCGAAGCCGCGTACTACCTCGCGGCGAACCGCAACAAGCGCTCGGTGACGATCGACATCGCGACGCCCGAAGGCCAGCAGATCGTGCGCGAGCTCGCCGCGCAAAGCGACGTCGTGCTCGAGAACTACAAGGTTGGTCAGTTGAAGAAATACGGGCTCGACTACGAATCGCTGCGCGCGGTGAAGCCCGATCTCGTCTACTGCTCGGTCACCGGCTTCGGCCAGACGGGCCCGTATGCGCACCGCGCGGGCTACGACTTCATCGTGCAGGGGATCGGCGGCTTCATGAGCATCACCGGCGAGCGCGACGGCGAGCCGGGCGGCGGCCCACAGAAGGCCGGCGTCGCGATCGCCGATCTCGCGACCGGCCTCTACTCGACGATCGCCGTGCTCGCCGCGCTCGCGCACCGCGACCGTACCGGCGAAGGCCAGTACATCGACATGGCGCTGCTCGACGTGCAGGTCGCGCTGCTCGCGAACATGAACACCAACTTCCTCGCGAGCGGCAAGCCGCCGGTGCGCTGGGGCAACGCGCATCCGAACATCGTGCCGTACCAGACGTTCCAGACGAGCGACGGGTGGATCATCGTCGCGGTCGGCAACGACGGGCAGTTCCGCAAGTTCGTCGAGGCCGGCGGCCGGCCCGAACTGGCCGACGACGAGCGCTTCGCGACGAACCCGTCGCGCGTGCGCCACCGCGACACGCTGGTGCCGATCCTCGCGGAGATGGTGAAGACGCGCGGCAAGGCCGACTGGATCGGCGTGCTCGAAGCGGCCGGCGTGCCGTGCGGCCCGATCAACGATCTCGACGAGGTGTTCGACAACGAGCAGGTCGTCGCGCGCGGAATGCAGGTGGCGTTGCCGCACCCGTGCGGCGCGGACGTGCAGCTCGTGCGCAACCCGATCCGGATGAGCGCGACGCCGCCCGACGCGCGCACGGCCCCGCCGCTGCTCGGTGCGCAGACCGACGACGTGCTGCGCGACATGCTCGGTTACGACGACGCGCGGATCGCGGCGCTGAAGGCGAAGCAGGCGATCTGACGATCGGCCGCTTCAGGCGCTCGCGCGGCGGTGCCTAGCGCGCGAGCGCGTCCAGCCAGCCGCGTGCGGCCGGCCAGTCGCCGAGCCCGCTGTCCGCGTTGATATGGCCGCACGGGCCGATGTCGTGGAAGGTGCTGCCCCATGCTTGCGCGCAGCCGCGCGCGAATGCGATCGAACCGTACGGATCGTCGCTGCTCGCGACCACGCAGGTCGGAAACGGCAGCCGCTCGTGCGGGACGGGCCCGAACCCGTGCGCGTCGGCCGGAAACGCCGGCCCGGCGGGATCGGGCAGCGCGACGAGCAAGGCGCCGCGCACTTTCGCGAGCGCGGCCGGGCGCGCGTAGCGCGTCGCCCACCACGCGGTGGTCAGCGTGCCGAGGCTGTGGCCGGCGATCAGCACGGGCCCGCGCGCGGCCTCGACCGCGCGGTCGAGCGCGAGACACCAGCCGTTGCGGAACGCGCGATCCCAGTCGGGCATCGCGACGCGCGAGAAGCGCGCATCGGCGCGCTCCCAGCGGCTCTGCCAGTGAAGCGGGCCCGAATTGGCGTAGCCCGGCAGGACGAAAACGAGGGGGGCGCTCATGGAAGGATGCGTCGACGAATGGTGTCGTTGTGTGATGTCGACGAAGTGTCGCACACCCTCCTCTCCCTGATGCTGCCTGTCAAAAACCGGAGGGTTGTGCGGCGGGTCGTGACGCGCTCAGGCGGGCGTCACGACCGTGCGGCGATCAGCGTACGCCGGCGCCGACCAGGCCGCCAGCCGCCGCGCCGGCCACCGTGCCGACCGGGCCGCCCGTGATCAGGTAACCGAGCGCGCCGCCCGCGGCCGCGCCGATACCGGCATTGCGTTGCGTATGCGTCATCGCGCATGCGCCGAGTTGCGACAGGGCCGCGACAATCACCGCGGTACGAACGAGAAAAGTGGTCTTCTTCATCATGGTTATTGGCTTCCTCCCGCCATGCGATGACGCAAATGGCGGCATTGAATCGGTAAAGCCATCATAGGAAAACTCGAACGGCGCGGGCAATCCGATTTACGTCGTGTTACAGCCGACACACTATCGAGATATTGCGGTACGCATCGCGAATGCATCGCTCCCGACCCGCAAGCCGCGCGGGACGGACCCCGGTCAGGTAGAATTACAGGATTAAACCGGCGCGACGCGCCGACACAACCTGACGCCAACCGCATGAGCACCGAACGCAACGACGCCCCCGCGGCTTCCAATTTCATCCGCAACATCATCGACGACGACAACCGCACCGGCAAATGGAGCGGCCGCGTCGAAACGCGCTTCCCGCCCGAGCCGAACGGTTATCTGCACATCGGCCACGCGAAGAGCATCTGCCTGAACTTCAGCGTCGCGCGCGACTACGGCGGCGTGTGCCACCTGCGCTTCGACGATACGAACCCGGAAAAGGAAAGCGTCGAGTACGTCGACTCGATCGTCGACGCGGTGCGCTGGCTCGGTTTCGACTGGCGCAAGGACGCGGTCGATCACCAGTATTTCGCGAGCGACTACTACGACAAGCTGTACGAGTTCGCCGAGCTGCTGATCAAGCGCGGCAAGGCCTACGTCGACAGCCAGAGCGCGGATGAAATGCGCGCGAACCGCGGCTCGCTGACGGAAGGCGGCAAGCCGTCGCCGTTCCGCGAACGCACGCCCGACGAAAACCTCGACCTGTTCCGCCGCATGAAGGCCGGCGAGTTCAAGGAAGGCGAGCACGTGCTGCGCGCGAAGATCGACATGGCTTCGCCGAACATGAACATGCGCGACCCGGTGATCTACCGGATCCGCTACGCGCACCACTACCGCACCGGCGACGCATGGTGCGTGTATCCGATGTACGACTACACGCACTGCATCTCGGATGCGCTCGAAGGCATCACGCATTCGCTGTGCACGCTCGAATTCGAGGATCACCGCCCGCTGTACGACTGGGTGCTGAACGAACTCGCGGAAGCCGGCATGTTCACGCGCCCGCTGCCGCAACAGATCGAATTCTCGCGGCTGAACCTCACGTACGCGATCACCAGCAAGCGCAAGCTGCTGCAGCTCGTGACCGAAGGCCACGTCGACGGCTGGGACGACCCGCGGATGCCGACGATCGTCGGCGTGCGCCGCCGCGGCTTCACGCCGGAGAGCATTCACCTGTTCTGCGAGCGGATCGGCGTGACGAAGATCGATTCGTGGATCGACATGAGCATCTTCGAAGGCGCGCTGCGCGACGACCTCGACGACAAGGCCGCGCGTACGGTCGCGGTGCTCGATCCGCTGAAGCTCGTGATCGACAACTATCCGGAAGACCTCGAGGAAGCGTGCACGGCGCCCGTGCATCCGCACCATCCGGACCGCGGCGTGCGCACGTTCCCGATCTCGCGCGAGCTGTGGATCGAACGCGAGGATTTCGTCGAGAACCCGCCGAAGGGCTATTTCCGCCTGTTCCCGGGCAACAAGGTGCGCCTGCGCTACGGCTACGTGATCGAATGCACGGGCTTCGACAAGGATGCCGACGGCAACGTGACGGCCGTGCACTGCAACTACTTCCCGGACAGCAAGTCGGGTACCGACGGCGCGAACACGTACAAGGTCAAGGGCAACATCCACTGGGTCAGCGCGAAGCATGCGCAGCCGGCCGAAGTGCGGATCTACGACCGCCTGTTCAAGGAGCCGCATCCGGACGCGGGCGGCGCGAACTTCCTCGAAGCGCTGAATCCCGATTCGAAGAAGATCGTGCAGGCTTATATCGAGCCGGGCAACGACGACATCGCGCCGGAAACGCGCCTGCAGTTCGAGCGGCACGGTTACTTCGTCGCCGACCGCGTCGATTCGAAACCGGGCAAGCCCGTGTTCAACCGGATCGTCGGGCTGCGCGACAGCTGGGGCAAGCCGGCGTAACGGCCTGCTGCGCCGCGCGCGGCGCACGGCCCCAGGCCGACGTCGCGCGACCATAAAAAAACCGGCCCGAGGGCCGGTTTTTTGTTGCGTGGTTCGAAGCGAAGCCGCCGCGTTGACTCACTCGCCCGACAACCGCCGATGCAGTTCCACCAGCGACAGCTTCGTGCGAAACAGCCGCGCGAGGCTGCGGCTCGCATACGCGTCGATGTCGCCCGGCACGGTCCAGCGATACGCGTCCATCTCCGGAATCATCGAGCCGTCGCGACGGCTCGGGAACATCGACGTGCACGTGCAGTGCGCGGGATCGATCTCGCCGTCCGCGACCTGCACCGCGAACAGGTGCAGGTCCTTGTCGTGCCGGTACGCGAAGCGGCCGAGATCGAGCAGCCGGGCCGGCGCGAATTCGATGCCGGTTTCCTCGAGCAGCTCGCGCAGCGCGGCATCGGCCGGCGACTCACCCGGCTCGCCCTGCCCCTTCGGGATATCCCAGTGCGTGGTGTCCGTCGCGTGCGCGAGAAACACGCGGCCGGCCGCATCGAGGATCACGACGCCGCACGACACCGTGCGCGGCGCGCCGCCCCGCTTCATCACACGCGTGCTCAGTGCTTCTGCAACTGCCACTTGCCCGCGGCCGTCTTGCAGTAGACGGGCTTGAGCGTCATCGCCTGGCCCTTCGCGGTGATGTCGGTGGTGATTTCACGGCAGGTCTTGCCGTCCGTCTCGGTCGTGGTCGGCGTGAGCTTCGCTTCGATCTGCGTGCGGCTGCCGCTGTTCTGCCAGGTCGTGGTTTCGCCGTCCTTGCCTTCGTCGCGCACCTTCGCGGCGGCCTTCGACAGCGACGCCGTGTCGGCCTTGCTGAAATAGCTGAGCGGCGTGTCGGTCAGGAAGTTCAGGTTGTTCTGCGCATGGGCGGGCAGCATCGCGGCTGCGCACGCGGCGCCGGCCAGCACACGCGTGACGACGGAAAGGGATGCACGCATCGACATGTTGTTCTCCTTGGATGTTCGATCGAACGGCGTGGCGCATGCCGGCGAACCGGCACGCGCCACGCCCGTCAGCGAGCGAGCATAGCATGCGTGCGGCAACGGATGCCTTCAGGGCCTGGCCGGCGCGGCCGTTTGCTGATATCCGTCAGTCAGCGTGCCGAGGAACGCGATCACGTCCTTGATCTCGGCCGCGTTCAGCGCCGGCTGCTCGCCGCGCTTGCGGTCGAACGGCGGCTCGCGGTTGATGTTCGGCCAGTAGCGCTTCGGCAGGTCGTCGTAGATCTGCGCCTTGCCGTGCACGACCGGGTAGAACTCCTCCGGATGAATGTCGCGCTCGACATAGAAGCGCATCACGTCCTCGAGCGTGTGATACACGCCGTTGTGGAAGAACGTCTTGCGCAGCGCGACGTTGCGCAGCGACGGCGTGCGGAACAATCCGCAGAATTCGTCGCGGCCCTTCAGGTCGGTGCGCTCGGGGCCGCATGCACCGAGATCGTAAAAGCGCGGGTCGCGATTGACGGGCAGCGCGCGGTTGCGCGGCACCGCGATCGCGATCAGCCCGAAATCGCTGAACTGCGGCGGCGTGCCGTCGAGCGCGCGCTGGCTGATGTGGCAGCTCGCGCAATTGCCCTTCTTCTCGTCGTTGAACAACTGCAACCCGCGCAGTTCGGCCGGCGTGAGCTGCGCGTGACCGGCGAGATACGCGTCGTACTTGCTGGTGTACGGCGAGAACAGTTCGGGCGTCTGCTCGAACGTCTCGAGCGCGCGCAGCACGGCCTTGAACGTGGCCGCGTCGTCGTCGAGCACCTTCACGCCGAACACCGCGCGGAACTCGTTCGCATACGGCGCGGCCTTCACGGCCTGCGCGACCTTCGCGGGCGAGCTGTTCATCTCGAACGGCGACGTGAGCGGAATGCGCGCCTGCTCGGCGCCCGTGTCGACGCGGCCGTCCCACGTGAGGCCGCCCGTCGGGCCCGCATCGACGCTCTCGTCGCCTTCGTCGTCGGAGTCGTGGAAGTGCTCGGTGAACTGCGGCACGCCCTGCAGGTACTTGAGCGACGGCACCGCGCGAAAGCCCGGGCGCTTCATGTCGTCGCCGCCGAACTGCACGGCCAGCGCATTGGGCGGCCCGAACGCGTGATCGGGGCTGTGGCACGACGCGCACGCCAGCTTGCCGGAGCCTGACAGTGTAGGGTCGAAGAAAAGTTGCTTGCCGAGCGCCGTCATCCGGCGCACGCCTTCGTAAACTTGTGCACGCGTCTGCGGCTGGTTCGTCGCGACCACGGCGCCGCTCGCGGCAACCGTTGCGGACGCAACCAACTTCGCGGTGCCCGGTGCACTCGCCGCGCTCGCGGCCTGTGCGGGCGGCGCGCCCGTACCCGGCTGTCCGTCACAGCCAGCAAGGGTTGCAAGCGTGGTGACCAGAGCGAGCGCGCCGGTCAGATGCAGCCACGAACGCGCGAACGCGCCGGCTGTCGGTTGGCGAGGCTTCATCGATTCGTCGGAAAGTGGGTTCAGGAGCGGCCGGAGTTTATGTCAGCCGCATGACCATTACATGACGGTCGATCGACAGCTAATCGAAAGGACGCCTACACCCGGCTGTCAAATCGCGCCCTCAAAATGCTTACAGCCGGACATGCCACGGTCACCTTAGAGAACCGGCGGCGCACGGATGCTCCGGTTCCCCACGCGACAAGAGAGAGATGAGAGTACAACGCATGAAAAACCACGCCTGGATTCGCTTTACACCGATCGCCGTTGCCGCGGCCGTCGCCCTCACCGCCTGCGGCGGCGACGACGTCCAGCAGCAAGGCCTGTCGACGGTGAAGAACGTCGTCGTGATCTATGCGGAAAACCGCAGCTTCGACAACCTGTACGGCAACTTCCCGGGCGCGAACGGCCTGCAGAACGTGACCGCGGCGAGCGCACAGCAGAAGGACCGCAACGGCCAGCCGCTCGCGACGCTGCCGAAGGTCTGGGGCGGCCTGACCGCGAAGGGCGTCACGCCGGCCGTGACCGAGGCGATGACGGCCAACCTGCCGAACGCGCCGTTCGCGATCGACGATCCGAGCGGTTTCAACACGCCGATGAGCGTGACGACGCGCGACCTGTATCACCGTTTCTACGAGAACCAGATGCAGATCAACGGCGGCAAGAACGACATGTTCGCCGCCTGGGCCGATTCCGGCGGCCTCGTGATGGGCCACTACACGCCCGACGCGACGAAGCTGCCGCTGTGGAAGATCGCGCAGCAGTTCACGCTGGCCGACAACTTCTTCATGGGTGCGTTCGGCGGCTCGTTCCTGAACCACCAGTACCTGATCTGCGCGTGCGCGCCGTTCTACGCGAACGCGGACAAGAGCCCGGCCGCCGGTTCGATCTCGGCCGTCGGCGCCGACGGCAAGTCGCTGCAGCTCGCGAGCAACTCGCCGGCTTCCGCGCTCGACGGGATTCCGAAGTTCGTGAACTCGGGCAACCTGACGCCGGACTTCTTCGCGATCAACACGATGCAGCCGCCGTACCAGCCGAGCGGCAACAAGGCCGCATCGGGCGGCGACCCGAACCTCGCCGATCCGTCCGCCGCGTCGACGCTGCCGCCGCAGACGCAGCAGAACATCGGCGACCTGCTGTCGAACGCGGGCGTGTCGTGGGCATGGTACGGCGGCGCGTGGAATCAGGCGCTGCAAGCCGCGCAAAGCGGCACGGCCAACGTGATCTACGGCCCGAACATGACGGCGCCGAACTTCCAGCCGCACCACCAGCCGTTCAACTACTACGCGAACCAGGCACCGGGCAGCACGAGCCGCGCGCAGCACTTGCTCGACGGCGGCACTGACGGCAGCGAGTTCATCAAGGCGATCGACGCGGGCACGCTGCCGCAGGTCGCGTTCTACAAGCCGCAGGGCAACCTGAACGAACACGCGGGCTACACGGACGTCGCAAGCGGCGACCAGCACATCGCGAACCTGATCGCGCACCTGCAGGCCAGCCCGCAGTGGAAGAACATGGTCGTGGTCGTCACGTACGACGAAAACGGCGGCTTCTGGGATCACGTGTCGCCGCCGAAGGGCGACCGCTGGGGCCCGGGCACGCGGATTCCGGCACTCATCGTGTCGCCGTTCTCGAAGAAGGGTTTCGTCGACCACACGCAGTACGACACCGCATCGATCCTGCGCTTCATCACGCGCCGCTTCTCGCTACCGCGCCTCACGGGCCTGCAACAGCGCGACGACGCGCTGAAGGCCAACGGCGCGCAGCCGATGGGCGACCTGACGAACGCGCTCGCGCTGTCGCCGAACCTGTAACCACATCGCGACATCACGGCGAACGGGCCGGCATCGACGCCGGCCCGCACGAACGAAGGGCGGCCTCATGGCCGCCCTTTTTCATCGGGGCGCGTCACCGTGCCCCTGCGTCACCAGCCGTACTTGAGCTCGACGCCGACATAGTCGGCGTTGTGCCCGCCCGCCTGCCGGATCGCATCGCCGACCTGGAAATGCACGGCTTCGATCGCGCCAATCAGGTTCGCGGCAATCGTCCAGTCCGCGCGCAGCTGCACATACATCCCCGTCCACAACCCGCCCTTGCCGGCCGTGCCCGGCACCACCGCGTTGCCCTGCTGGTAGACCGCGTCACCGGTCGTCTCGCGCCACTGGAAACCGAGCGCGCCGAGCAGCGACAGGTTCGGCGACGGCTTCAGCGTCACGGACGGCTTCACGTGAATCAGGTTCGAGTACCCGGTGAAACCCGCGAGCGTGAAGTAATAGCCGTTCGGGAACAGCGGGTTGAAGGTCTCGACGCGGCCGTCGTGCGGATGCCGGTCGCCCGACGCTGCATCGACCTGCAGCGCGACGCGCGGCGACCACGGCGCGTCGAGCCGGTAGCCGGCGATCGAGCCGACCGCCCACGCGCGGATCGTGCTGCTGCCGACCGTGCCCGTCTGCAGCATCGTTTCGAGATCCCAGTCGAAGCGGCCTTGCGTGCCCGTGTAGCGCAGGTCCCACACGTCGCGATGCTCGGCGCCGCTCGCGTCGAGAAAGCGCGCGTTGCTGCGGTTGTAGCGCGACCAGTAGCCCGACAGGTCGCCGGGCCCGACCGACTGACGCTCGAAGCGCACGCCGCTGAACGTGAGGTCGCGATTCGACACGTCGTCGAACGCGGACACGGTGCGGTTCTGCACCGGCTGCGTCGCGTACCCGATGAAGCGCCACTTCTGGTATTCGTAGTCGGCCCATACCGCATCGAACGCCTGTCGCACGTTCGGGCCGTCGCGCGCGGCGATGAAGCGCTGCAAGTCGAACGCCATTTCCTGCCGGCCGACGCGGAACTTGAACGTGCCGCCGCCGAGCGCCCCGGTGTAGGTCGCGAACGCCTGCTCGAGATCGAGCGGGTTCTTGTCGACCGGCGTGATCGTGTTCTTGCCGAATGCGCGATCGTCCTGCAGTTGCACGAAGAACTGCCAGTGCTGGCCGAGATGCGCATCGGCGTGCACTTCGACGCGCTGGATCAGGTAGGTAACCGATTGCGCGGAGCCGATGCCGAACAGCGGCGCGTCATTGGTCTCCAGGCGTTCGCGCAGGTTCACGCCGAGCGACAGATAGGAGGCCGGATCGTTGCCGAGCGGGATGTACTTCAGCCCGTCGAGCGGCGCGCGCGGCACGCACGGATTCGCGAGCACCGACCAGTCTTCCTGCCACCGATTGAACAGCACGGTCGGCCGCTTGGCCGTGCAGGTCGTTGCGGGCGCGCTGTCGGCGGTGGCCGTCGTCGTGTCCGCGAACGCCGCATCGGCACCCGCGAGCAGCAGCCCCGCAACGACCGATGCGCGGGTGACCCGATCGAAGCGAATGTGTCGTGTCGTCGCGACGCACTGCCCGCTCATCGCAACGATCGGCTCGTAACCGCGCGCGTCGATCCGGCTCGCTTGCCGCACGCGGGGACGACGCACTTTTCCACGCCGCGCGATCATGCATGCTCCTGTGCGGCCGTGCGGGCAGATGCCCCCGCGCAGGCCGCCAGCATCGCGAGCGCACCCGTGGGCACCAGCAGCGCCCAGAATCCGACATGGCGAAAACCCAGTGCGCCGCACGATGCACCGAGCGCGAACGCGACGATCGCCGGCCACATCTTCGCGAAGCGCGCGCGTGCAGCGGCGCGCACGCTATCGGCCGTGCCGGCGGACAGCAGGTCGACGACGTCGAGGATTGCCTGCGTGACGTTGCCCGTCATCACCGTGTTCGGCACGCCGGCGCGCGCGATCACGCGCGGATGCGCGTTCTGCACGCCCATCGCGAACGTGCCGACGATGCCGGCCAGCAACACCGGCAGGCTGTCGGATTGCGTGACGGGCGACGCCCACACGCCCGCCGCGCAAAAGCCGAGCAGCAGCACGGCCTGCACCGCGTGGAGCGCGCGTGCGCCCTGCCATGCGGGCCGCCCGGAAAACGCGCGGGCGATCAGGCTGCTCGCGACCACACCGCACACGAACGCAGGGAACACGCTGAGCTTCAGCAGGATGCCCTGCCCGAACCCCGCGACGCCCGCGCCGATCAGCACGAAGTTGCCGGTCACGTGTGCGGTGAACAGCCCGAACAGCGCGACGAAGCTCAGCGTGTCGACGAAGCCGGCCACCGCGGCAAGGATCGTGTCCTCGTGCTTCATCGTGCCGCGCCCGCGTGGATCTCGGCGACGTAGCCGCCCGGGAACTGGACCATCGCCGCGTCACGCCCGTCCGCCGTGTACGACGGCACGAGCACGGTCACGCCCGCGGCCTGCGCCTTCTTTAGCGTCGCGGCCAGGTCGGACACTTCATAGCCGGTCATCTCGTGCCCGTACGGATAAGGCAGATGCCCGTCGGTCACGAGCACGGTCATCTTGCCGAAGCCCGACGTGATGCGAATGCGGCGATAGGTGTCGTTCGGCCGGCCGATCTCGATGCCCGGCGCCTTGAGGTTGTCGGACACCACCTTGCCGTTCGAGAACTTGACGAAATCATGGACGAACTTGCGCACGCTCTGCGGCGACACGTACACGCGATTCTCGGGGATCGTCTGCAGTGCGTCGTACTTCGGCGCCTGCGTATGCCAGTAGAGCTGCATCTTCACGCCGCCCGTCCAGGAGATCACCGCGTCACGGCCGATCGGATCCGGGAATGTGTCGACGATCACATCGGCGCCGTGCTCGCGCGCCACCTTCATCGCCGCGTCCATGTCGGTGACGAGATAACCGGTGCGCTCCGCGCCGAACGGCCAGGGCACCGGCGTCTTGAAGCCGAACACGGAGATCGTGCCGGCCGGCGTGAACACGAGTTGCGACATCGTCTGGCTCGGGGTCGGCGTCACCTGGAACACGCCCTGCTTCGACTTGCTGCCGCCGAACGTCGCGACGAAGCTGTCGGTGAAGCGATCGAAATCCTCGGGCGCGACGTACACGTGCGTCGTGTCGTATTGCGGACCGACGGCCAGCGTCGGCGTGGCCGCGGGCGGCACGGGCGGTTTCGCGAACGCGGCCGGTGCCGCGACGAGACCCGTGGCGATCGCCAGCGCGAGCAAGGCGGAACGAATCGTTTTCATGACAGGATTTCCTTGTTGTTTCATCGTCATCGAGTGGTATGGCCGTCACCGGCCATGCGCTTCGCATCGTCGAGCACGGTCGCGAGCACGAGTGCGGCGATCAGCCCGAGATGCTCGAAAAAGCTGTTGAGCGCCATGAAGCGTTCAGCGCCCGTGTGGTTCCAGAAATCGTTCGCCACGATCATCGCGACGAACGTCAGCATGCCGAGGCTGCCGGCACCGAGCCACGTGAAGCGGCGAAACACCACGCACAGCGAACCGGCGATCTCGACCGCGATCGCGAGCGCCGCCCACAGCGCGGCCGGATGCAGGCCGAAATGCGCCTGCTCGGCGACCGCGCCGTCGAAATCCAGCGCCTTCGCAACGCCACCGATCAGGTAGGCAGACACCAGCGCGAGCCGCGCGAGCGGCAGCACCCACGGCTGCGCCAGCAGCGCATGGACCCACGCCGGGTTGTCGACGCCGCTTCGATTGGTCGAGGTGGCCATGTCAGACCGCCCAGCAAGAACAGCCGAACGCGCCCCAGAAGCCCTTTGCGTCCGACGTCGGCAAAGCGCTCCCCCACGCACCGGCATGCGCATGCTGGTGCACGTTGCACGCGTTCGCGCAACCGCACATCGCAGCGGCAGCGGCCGCGCGCCGCAGCGGTGCGCCGCTGCGCTGCGTCGCGCCCCAGCCGCCGTAACCGCCGTACTCGCGCACGGGCGACCAGTCCGGCATCGCGGGCGGAATCGGCGCGTCGTGCGACGCGAACGGGCCCGCGCCCCATACGATCCTGCCGCCGACCACCGTCAGCAAGGCGGTCGTATCCGCGATATCGTCCTCCGCGCACGTGAAGAAATCGCGATCCGGGACCACGAGGTCGGCGAGCTGCCCAACCGCGATGCGCCCTTTCTTGCCTTCCTCGTTCGAGAACCAGGTCACGTACTCGGTCCACATGCGCAGCGCGGTCTCGCGATCGAGCAGGTTGCGCTGCGGGTACATGCGCAGGCCGCCGACCGTCTTGCCCGTCACGAGCCACGCGAGCGACACCCACGGGTTGTACGACGCAACCCGCGTCGCATCGGTGCCGGCCGAGACCTTGATGCCCTTCGACAACATCTTCGCGACGGGCGGCGTCGCTTCGGCCGCCTGTGCGCCGTAGCGTTCGACGAAGTATTCGCCCTGGTACGCCATCCGGTGCTGCACCGCGATGCCGCCGCCCAGTGCCGCAATGCGGTCCATCGATTTTTCGGTAATGGTTTCCGCGTGATCGAAGAACCAGTTCAGGCCGGCAAGCGGGATGTCCTTGTTGACCTTCTCGAACACGTCCAGCGCGCGGCTGATGGTTTCGTCGTAGGTCGCATGCATGCGCCACGGCCAGCGATTCTGCGCGAGCACGCGCACGACGCCTTCGAGATCGTCTTCCATCTGCGCCGGCAGATCCGGGCGCGCGACGCGGAAATCCTCGAAGTCGGCCGCGGAGAACACCAGCATTTCACCCGCACCGTTGTTGCGGAAGTAGTCGGTGCCGTCGTGATACTTCGTGCTCTTCGTCCAGTTCACGAAGTCTTCCTTCTCCGCGTTCGGCTTCTGCGTAAACAGGTTGTACGCGATCCGGATCGTCATCTCGCCGGCATCGTGCAGCTTGCGGATCACCTCGTAATCGTCGGGATAGTTCTGCGACCCGCCGCCCGCGTCGATCACGCCCGTCACGCCGAGACGGTTCAGCTCGCGCATGAAGTGGCGCGTCGAGTTGTACTGGTATTCGAACGGCAGCTTCGGCCCTTTCGCGAGCGTCGCGTACAGGATCGTCGCGTTCGGGTTCGCGAGCAGCAGGCCGGTCGGGTTGCCTGCGGCGTCGCGCAGGATCGTGCCGCCCGGCGGCTCCGGCGTGTCCTTCGTGTAGCCGACCACACGCAGCGCCGCTGCATTCAGCAGTGCGCGGTCGTACAGGTGCAGGATGAACACCGGCGTATCGGGCGCGGCCGCGTTGAGTTCGTCGATCGTCGGCAGGCGCTTCTCGACGAACTGGTGTTCGGTGAAGCCGCCGACCACGCGCACCCACTGCGGCGCGGGCGTGATCGCAACCTGCCGCTTCAGCATCTCCATCGCGACGGCGAGCGAACGCACGCCGTCCCAGCGCAGCTCCATGTTGTAGTTCAGGCCGCCGCGAATCACGTGCGTATGGTTGTCGATCAGGCCCGGCAGCATGGTGCGGCCGTCGAGATCGACGACCTTCGTCGTGCGGCCGGCAAGCGGCATGACGTCCGCGTTGCCGCCGACCGCGACGAAGCGGCCGTCCTTGATCGCAACGGCGGTCGCGACGGGGTTCGCACGATCGAGCGTCGTGATGCGCGCGTTGTGCAGGATGAGATCGGGTTGAGTGTCGGTTGCGCTCATGTAGTGTCCTCGATGCGGTCAGAAGCCGAGCCAGTGACGGACCGGCGCGATGGCCTGTGCGCCGATCAGCATGCCGGCCAGGCCGACCAGCGCGATCAGCGGCGGTGCCGGCGAGCGCACCTTGATCACGCTGTACACGACGCCGATCAGCACGCCGGCGCCCAATGAAAGTAGATAAGATTCCATAACGATTTTTCTCCGGGCCGGATTAGAATGACCTGCATCGCACGCCCGCCTTCGCGGTGCGTCGCATCGACGGCACGATCCGCTGCCGCCGCATCCGTTTCGCTTCCCTGCCATTCGTTCCGACCATGCAACACCTTCCTGATCTCGAAGCCTGGGCCATCTTTGCGCGCGTCGCGGAGACCGGCTCGTTCGCCAAAGCCGCCGACCTGCTCGGCGTGTCGCAGCCGACCGTGTCGAAGGCGATCGCGCGCCTCGAGAAGCGGCTCGGCGCGATGCTGCTGTACCGCACGTCGCGCAAGCTGTCGCTCACGCCGACCGGCGAACTGCTGCGCGACCGCGCGATCCGCCTGCTTGCCGACGCGGAGCTGATCGAGTGCGAAGCGTCCGCTCAGGCGCTCGAACCGCACGGCCTCGTGCGCGTGAATGCGCCGATGTCGTTCGGGCTGCGCCATCTGTCGCCGGTGCTGCCCGCGTTTCTCGAGCGCTATCCGCGCGTCGACATCGACCTCGTGCTCACCGATCACATCGTCGACATCGTGTCCGGCGGCTTCGACGTCGCGATCCGCATCGCCGAGCTGAGCGATTCGTCGCTGCGCTCACGCCGGCTCTGCGCGGTGCGCCGCCCGCTCGTCGCGTCGCCCGCGTACCTCGACCGGCGCGGCCGCCCCACGCACCCGCGCGACATCGAGCAGCACGTGTGCCTCACCTACACGAACCTGCCGACGCCCGAGCACTGGCGCTTCCGCCACCCGGCATCGGGCGAGGAAGTCGGCGTGTCCGTGCACGGGCGCATCCGCACCAACAACGCGGATGTGATCGTCCCCGCGCTCGTCGCCGGTCACGGGCTCGCACTGCAACCCGAGTTCCTGGTGTGGGAAGCGATGCAGCGCGGCGAGCTCGAGGAAGTGATGGACGACTGGAAGATCGCCGACATCAACGTCAACCTCGTCACGCCGCCCGGCATGCTGCGCGCCGCGCGCGTGACGGTGCTGCTCGACTTCCTCGCGGAGCACTTCGCGCATGCGCCGTGGGCATTGCCCGTCGCCTGAACGTGCGGCGGCCGGCGGCCGCGGCTCGTCGCGATCCTCGCGGCGAGCCATGGCCGGTGCCCGTTACTTCGCCGGCACGGCCGCGAGCGATTCGTGCGGCGTCGCGGTGCGCTGCGCGGCCTTGTGGACCATCGTGTACGCGTAATCGACGCCCATCCCGTATGCGCCCGAGTGCTCCTTCGCGATCGCCATCACGGCGTCGTAACTCTCGCGGCGTGCCCAGTCGCGCTGCCACTCGAGCAGGACCTGCTGCCACGTCACCGGCACCACGCCGGCCTGCACCATCCGCTGCATCGCGAAGTCGTGCGCATCCTTCGACGTGCCGCCCGATGCGTCGGCGACCATGTAGATTTCGTAGTCGCCTTCGAGCATCGCGCACAACGCGAACGTCGTATTGCAGACCTCCGTCCACAGGCCGGAGACGACCACCTTCTTGCGACCGTTCGCGGCCAGCGCGTCGCGCACCTTCTGGTCGTCCCACGAGTTCATCGACGTGCGTTCCAGCGTCTTCTGGTTCGGGAACACGTCGAGCAGCTCGGGATAGGTGTGGCCCGAGAAGCTGTCGGATTCCACCGTCGTGATCGTGGTCGGGATGTTGAATACCTTCGCGGCCTTCGCGAGCCCGACGACGTTGTTCTTCAGCGTCTGGCGATCGATCGATTGCACGCCGAACGCCATCTGCGGCTGCTGATCGATGAAGATCAGCTGGCTGTTCTGCGGAGTCAGTACTTCAAGCTTCGGGTTGCTCATGGCACGGGTCGTCCTGTGAACGGAAAAAGAGGGGCCTGCCTCGACCGTCGAAACGGGAGGAGCCTGGTGCGGGTCGGCGCCGGATCGTCATCCGGCTCGAAATATTTAATCCGCAAACGCGCGGCGCGAACATCCAAGAAACGGAATCGATGTGATTCCGGAATCGGTGCCCGTTCCGGGCTGCCCGCCCTTTTTTTCTTCACGCAAACCCGATACGCTTTCAGGATCTTGACGGCGTGCACCACACCGCTCGTCGGCCATCACGAGACCTCACCATGAAACCGTATTTCCTGTCGCTCCTCGCCGGCCTCCTCGCCGGCGTCATCTACGGTGCGCTCGGCGTGAATTCGCCGGCGCCGCCGATCATCGCGCTCACCGGCCTGCTCGGCATGCTGGCCGGCGAACAGATCCTGCCCGTCGCGCGCCGGATGTTCGCGGGCCATCGGCTCAATACCGCGTGGCGCGACGCGCAGTGCAGCCAGCACATGTTCGGCACGCTGCCGGGCGGCGCCGCGAACGACCGCAAGCCGTCGTGATGCAAGGCTCATGACCAACGTCGAACTGTTTCATTACCTGCTGCTGTTGATCTGCGGCGCGGGCGCGCTCACGTGGCTCGCCGAACGGATCTCGATTCCGCCGGCCGTCGTGCTGCTGCTCGGCGGCTGCGTGGTGGCGGTCGCCGGCAAGCGCGTGCCCGACATGGACCCGGCGCTGCTGCTCGCGGCCGTGCTGCCGCCGCTGCTGATGTCGAGCGGGTTCTACACCGCATGGAAGGAATTCCGGCAGGAGCTCGCCTCGATCGCGTCGCTCGCGCTCGGCGCGGTGGCGTTCACGACCGTCGCGGTGGCGCTGGCCGTGCATGCCGCGGACCCGGCACTGCCGTGGGCCGCGTGCTTCACGCTCGGCGCGATCGTGTCGCCGCCCGACGCGGTCGCCGCGAAGGCGATCCTGCAGCGCCACCCGCTGCCCGCGCGACTCGTCGCGGTGCTCGAAGGCGAAAGCCTCGTCAACGATGCGTCGGGCCTGCTGCTGTACCAGATGGCCGTGTCGGCCGCACTCGCCGCGTCGATCACGGCCGCGAGCGCCACCGGCCTGTTCTTCTCGCTGACGCTGATCGGCATCGCGGTCGGCCTCGCGTGCGGCCATGCGATGTGCTGGGTGCTGCCGCGCCTGCGCGACCCGATGCTCGGCATCGTCGTGACCTTCCTGATGGCATGGGGCAGCTACGGCGTCGCGGAAGCCGTCGACGGCTCGGGCGTGCTGTCGGTGGTGACCTGCGGCCTCGTGCTCGGCGTGCGCCAGCATCGCGTGTTCGACGCCGACATGCGGATCAAGGCGAAGGCGACGTGGGAAGCGATCGTGTTCCTGCTCGACGCGCTCGTGTTCATCCTGATCGGGCTCGCACTGCACGCGATCCTCGCGGGCGTGAACCACGAAGGCGCGGTGCTGATGGCCGGCCTGCGCGTCGCGCTGCCCGCCACCGCCGCCGCGATCGCCGCGCGCGTCGTGTGGGTGTTCGTCGCGATGTGGCTGCCGGGCCGCCTGCGCGCGCCCCGCGCGGGCCATCCGCCGTGGTCGTGGCGCGAGGCCATCGTGCTCGGCTGGTCGGGCATGCGCGGCGTCGTGAGCCTCGCGGCCGCGATCGCGCTGCCGGGCAACTTCCCCGGCCGCGACCTGATCCTGTTCAGCACGTTCCTGCTGATCATCGCAACGCTGGTCGTGCAAGGCGGTACGCTCGCGCCGCTGATCCGCGTGCTGAAGCTGCGGCCGGCCGCGCGGCATACGATGTCCGAGCATGCGGTGCGCGCGCAGACGTTCGGCGCGGCGCTCGCCGAACTCGACGCGCTCGAGAAGCGCGGATCGAACCTCGAACGTGCATCGCTCGACCGCCTGCTCGCCGAATACCGGAACCGCGTCACGTTCAACGAACGCGCACACCGGCAAGGTGCGGAACCGGCCCGCGTGCGCGCGCGGATGCTGCGCGTCGAACTCGAACTCGTCGGCGTGTCGCGCCAGGCGCTGCTCGACCTGCATCGCGACGGCAAGGTCGACGACGCCGTGCTGCACCGGATCGAATCGGAGCTCGATTTCGAGGAACTGCGGCTGAAGCGGCTGCTCGAACCTTAACGTCCGGCCCCGCCGCCGGTTCTCCCCCTTCCCCACCTGGAACTGCAATGAGCGAACTGTCCGTCGAAGCGAGCATCGGCTCCGTCGATTACCTCGTCCACTTCAGCGATGGCGTCCACCAGTGGCGCGCCGACGAACCGGCGCCGCTCGGCGGCGGCGATGCGGCACCGACCCCGGTCGCGCTGCTGCTGTCGAGCCTCGGCGCCTGCACCGCGATCACGCTGAAGATGTATGCGCAACGCAAGGGCTGGCCGCTCGCCGAAGTGCACGTGAAGCTCGCGCACGAATCGGGCAACGCGGGCAGCACGATCGTGCGCCGCATCACGCTCGACGGCGACCTGTCCGGCGAACAGCACGAGCGCCTGCTGCAGATCGCGAACGCGTGCCCGGTGCACAAGATCCTCACGCATCCGATCACGATCGATACCGCGATCGCCTGACGCACCCCGCATCGACCACGAGATTCCACCATGTCCGCATCGATCAAGACCCTGCTCACGCCGCGCGAAAGCGACATCGGCAACCTCGTCGTGCGGCGCGTGCTGCCCGCGCGTGCCGCGCGGCTCGTCGGCCCGTTCATCTTCTTCGACGAGATGGGGCCCGCGGTATTGCCGGCCGGGCGCGGCATCGACGTGCTGCCGCATCCGCACATCGGGCTCGCGACCGTCACCTACCTGTTCGACGGTTCGCTGATGCATCACGACAGCCTCGGCTTCCGGCAGAAGATCGTGCCCGGCGACGTGAACTGGATGACGGCCGGGCGCGGCATCGTGCATTCGGAGCGCTCGCCCGACGAGGACCGGCCGCACGAGCAGCCCGTCCACGGCATCCAGACCTGGGTTGCGCTGCCGGTCGAGCATGAGGACACCGCGCCCGCGTTCGTCCATCATCCGGCCGACACGCTGCCGTCGTTCACGCGCGACGGCGCAAGCGTGCGCGTGATTGCGGGCAGCGCGTTCGGGCTCACGTCGCCGGTCGAGGTGTTCTCGCCGACGCTTTACGCGTATGCGGAATTCGCGGCGGGCGGACAACTCCCGCTCGACGCGGAGCACGACGAGCGCGGCGTGTATCTCGTCGACGGCGACCTCGCGATCGACGGCACGCCGCTCGCTCCCGCGACGATGGCCGTGCTCGAACCGGGCGCAACCGTGGCGCTCGCCAGCGCGAGCGGCGCGCGCGTGATGCTGCTCGGCGGCGCACACCTGCCGGGCGAGCGTTTCATCGAATGGAATTTCGTGTCGAGCGAGCGCGCGAAGATCGAAGCGGCCCGCGCCGCGTGGGCCGCGCAGACGTTCGGCAAGGTGCCGGGCGAAGAAAACGAGTGGACGCGCCAGCCGGAACGCAAGGCGCACTAAGGCGGTTCGCCCGCAAGCCCAAGACGGCCGGCACGCATGCCGGCCGTCTTGCGTTTACCGCTTCAATCCCATCAGTTTCGCCAGCGTCGGCCAGCGATCGAGCGACTCGACGAACGCGCGGCGCGCCTGCTCGTCGACATAACGTTCGGGGTCGAGCGCCGGCAGATGCCGCGCGAGACCGAGCACGTCGTTCGGCTGCGACAGGCGATCGTCGTCGCTTTCGCCGGGAAGGATTACTGTTCGTCGATCCATACGCCATCCGGAGTTTTTACCGCGTAACCCGCGGCCGTCTGCATCGTCACCGTGCCCTCGTTCTCGCCCACCATCCGCGTGCGCGGCAGGTCGGCCGCGTATTGCGCGAGCGTCGTGCCCGGCTTGAACGGGCTGTTCGACACGAGGTTCGACAGCAACTGCGCGAGCGCGAGGAAGCTGGCCGGCTGCTCGATCACGGTCGTCGCGCCGTGATTGCCGTCGAAGCCGACGAGCCGCACGCCGACCGGCCCGTGCACGATGCGCGGCGTCGGAATTTCGCGCAGGCCCGCGACCTGGTTCTTGTCGCCGCGCAGCGCGGCGCCGTGCTCGGGCACGAACACGATCACCGCGCGGCGGCCCGAATGCGCGATCAGGTCGGCGAGACGATCGAAGTCGCTCATCAGCTTCGTCGCGCGCTGCGGATACGAGTCGATGCTGGTCAACGAACTGCCGACCACGCGGTTGCCGTCGTGCAGGCTGATCGTGTTGTAGTACAGCGCGACCGGCCCCGGCACCGCCGCACGCTGCGCATACCAGTTCGCGAGCGTCGTGTAGTCGTCCTTGATCGGCGAGCCGTCGAACGCATGCATCGCGACGGGCGCGGCCGCGTTCGAGATCATCGGCGCGTCGGCCACGCCGAGGTTGTCGTGAACCACCTGCAGGAAGTTGTCGAAGTGGCCGTCGTGGTTCAGCAGCGACTGCACCGTGTAACCGGCGCCCGCGAGCTGCGCGAACAGCTGGCACTGCTGCGGCGCGGGCTTGTACAGGTCCTCGTGCGCCTCCTGCCCGCAGCTCGCGCGCAGCACGCGGATCGCCGCCGGGCCGCTGTAGCTCGCGGCCGTGCTGAAGTTCGTGAACAGGTAGTCGAAGCGGCTCAGCATCGGGTGATTGCGCACCTTCGCCGCATCGAGGTCATCCCACGACAGCGAGCAGATGTGCAGCACGATCACGTCGAACTGCGCGGCCGGATCGTTGCCGAGATGGCCGAACGCGACCTGTCGCTGCGACTCCTGCGCGCGGAACGTCGCGAGCGCGGCGTTGTGATCCTCGGGCTGGTCGGCGCGCCCCATCGTTGTCGTGTCCGTCACGTTCGCCTGCTGCGGGAGCGGTGCGACGACGCGCGCCATCAGTCCGCTGCCGGCCTGCCACAGCGGCATCACGATCAGCACGGCCAGCACGAACGTCGCGACGCGCAGCCAGCGGTTGACGACGAAATAGACGATCAGCGCGCCGGCCACCGTCAGCAGCAGCACGGGCGGCAGCAGGCGCGGCAGCAGCTCCATCCAGTAGTCGAACCGGAACGTGCTCATTTCGCGCGCGGCCTCGGCGAGACGGGCGAGCGGCGGCGCATGCAGCTCGTGCGCGAGCAGCGGCACCGCGATCGCGATCGCCACAACTTGCCGCACGATGCGCCACACGCGGTGCCGGATCGGCGCGCTCGCCGCGAGCGCCACCGCGAACGCGAGGTTCGCGAGCCACAGCGGCTGCAGGTGCCCGGTCGCGAACAGCGCGAACTTCAGGATGAAATACAGATTCCAGAACGTCATCTAACCCACTCCATGATGAGCGCCGCGTCAGTCGCGCGCCCGATCGAGTTTCGGCGCCAGCATGGCCTGCAAGCCGCGCGCCGCACCCTTCCACATCCGTACATAACCGTCCACGCCGACGCGCAGCACTTCCTTCAGCCCGCCGAGCGGCGTGTCGATACGCTGGCCTTCATGCCAGTCGAGCCACGCATCCGCGCGGCCGAACGTGCATTGCACGAGCTGGCGCTCCTGTTCGAGCGTCAGCTCCTCGAAGCTCAGGCCGACATGGGTCGGCGTCACGCGGCTCACGCGCACCGGGAACGGGAACGGCCGGTCGCCGCGCGTCACGCACACCGTCAGCGTGTCGCCGACGGCGAGCGGCAGCCCCGGCACGGCTTCGAGGCCGAGGCCGCCGGTCGAGTAGTCGCTCGTGAAGCACGCGGCAGTCGTTCCGTCGGCGAGCAGCAACATGGCCGGCACGCGCATCGCGATCCGGTGCGTGACGCGCACCTGCTTGGTCTCGCGCGCAACCGCCAGCGCCGCGCCGAGCATCGCGAGGTTGTACACGGTCCAGCCGAGCGTGATCAGGATCGTCGACGCCTCGTCGCCCTGGTCGGCCACGAGCCGCCACAACCCGGCCGCGATCGCGAGCACGTTCAGCCCGAACAGCACGAGGTACGGCTTCGACGTCGACCAGTCGACGTACCCTTCGTCGATCTTGCCGCCCTTGTCGGTCACGTTGAACTTGCCGTGCTTCGGGCTGAAGAACGCGACGGTGGTCGGCAGCGCGATATACCACGCGAGCACCGATTCGTAGACCTCGGCCCAGAACGAATGGCGGTAGCGCCCCTGCATCCGCGAGTTCGCGACGTTCGCGAGCACGAGATACGGGATCACGTAGCTCGCGAGCGCGAGCGACGACGCGTTGATGAAGTACAGGTGGAAAAACAGGTACGCGAGCGGGATCGTCAGGAACACCAGCCGCGGAATCCCGTAGAAGAAGTGCAGCATCGCGTTGCCGTAGCAGATCCGCTGGATCAGGCCGAGCCCGCGCCCGAGGAACGGGTTGTCGATGCGGAAGATCTGCGCCATCCCGCGCGCCCAGCGCGTGCGCTGCTTCACGTGGCCCGCGAGGCTCTCGGTCGCGAGGCCGGCCGCCTGCACGGTCGGCAGGTACGCCGACGTATAACCGCGCCGGTGCAGCTTGAGCGCCGTGTGCGCGTCCTCGGTGACGGTCTCGACCGCGACGCCGCCGACCTCCTCCAGCGCGCTGCGCTTGAGCACCGCGCACGATCCGCAGAAGAACGTCGCGTTCCACAGGTCGTTGCCCGACTGCACGAGCCCGTAGAACAGGTTGCCCTCGTTCGGGATCTCGCGAAACGTGCCGAGGTTGCGCTCGAACGGATCGGGCGAGAAGAAATGGTGCGGCGTCTGCACGAGCGCGCACTTCGGGTCGCGCTGGAACACGCCCATCGTCGTCTGCAGGAACGAGCGCGTCGGCACGTGATCGCAGTCGAAGATCGCGATGTATTCGCCGTGCGTCTTCGGCAGCGCGCGGTTGATGTTGCCGGCCTTCGCGTGGAGGTTGTCGTCGCGCGTCAGGTAGTCGATGCCGGCCTCGGCCGCGAACGCCGCGAACTCGGGGCGCCGGCCGTCGTCGAGCAGGTACACGCGTAGCTTCGCCGTCGGCCAGTCGATGCTCTGCGCGGCGAATACCGTCGGCTTCACGACCGACAGCGGCTCGTTGTAGGTCGGGATATAGATGTCGACGGTCGGCCAGGTGTCGGGATCGTCGGACAGCGGCACGATCGGCCGGTCGAGCGGCCACGCGGTCTGCACGAAGCCGAGCAGCAGGATCATCCACGTGTAGGCTTCCGCGCCGTACAGCAGGTAACCGGCGATCGCCTCGACCGGGCCGCGGAAGTCGAGTGTCTGCGTCGTGCGCCACCACACGTAGCGCACCGTCGCGAGCAGCGCGAGCGACGCGAGCGCGAGCGTCGGCAGGTGGCCCGGCAGGCGGCGCAGCGCGAGCGCCAGCACCGCGACGATCGCGAAGAACGCGAACTGCGCGCCGGGCATCAGCGGCGACATCCCGGCCGCGGCCCACAGCAACGCGCCGACCACCAGCAGCAGCGGCGCGAGCCAGCGGCGCCGGCCGACGCCATTCGCGCGCGCATCGAGCCAGCCGCCCCAGCGCACCCACGGCAGGCGTTCGAGCAACGCGTCGACGCGCCGGCCGACCGCGCGCCCGGCCACGTAGACGGGCACGACGAATTTGTCGAACCACGCGAGCGGATCGCGCGCGGGCCGGCCGTCGGCCGCGCGCGGCGCGCGCACGATCGAGCGCCACAGCCATTCGCGCACACTGAGCGGCTGCAGCACGCCCCACTCGTGCGCGAGCCGCAGGAACGCGACGCGCACCCAGCGGCGCACATGATCGGGGCGGCCCGTCGGCGGCACGTGGAAAAACAGCCGCACGAGCCAGTCGATCCGCGTACGTTCCGTCGGCAGCCCGATGCCGCGCGCGAACCAGTCGACCGCACGGCGGCCGAACGCGCGCAGTCGCGGCACGCGCGCGGCCTTCATCGCACCGCTCCGCTGCGACCGGCCGCACCGGCGGCCAGCCAGGTATCGACCCAGTTCGCGATACCGTTCAGGTCGTGCGACACCTGCGAATACGGCGCGTCGTCGAAGATCCAGCTGCCGCGCGCGAGCGCTTCGGGCACGGCCGCATCGACGTGAATCCGCTGGTCGAGCATCGAGCCTGGCCCCGCGACCGCGCGCAGCATCGCGAGTGCATCGCGCTGCATGTCGCGCGCCGGATTCAGCCGGTTCACGACGATCTGCAGGTCGCCGCCGCCGGCCCTGAGCGCGCCGAGCCGCGCGGCGGTCGTCGCGCACGCGGTCGGTTCGGGCGGCACGACGACGAGCGTCAGGTCCGCGCAGCGAATCGCCTGCTCGGCCTGCGGCGACGGATAACGCGCGGTATCGACCAGCACGACGCCGTCGGCCGGCAACCCGATCTCGTCGAGTGCACGCGACAGCCACGCGCGGTCGGCCACGAGCCGCGCATCGCACGCGGCGGCACCGGCCGCATCGACCTGCCCGTACGGCACGAACAGCACGCCGTCGGCATTGCGCCACGTATGGGCGTGCCACGGCTCGGCGCCGCCAAGCACGCTGTGCGCGAGGCCGTGTTCGGCCAGCGTGTCGAGGCCGAGCGTCGCGCCCATCAGGTTCTGCGCATCGAATTCGACGGCGACGACCGGCCGGCCGCGGCGCGCGAGCAGCACCGCGAGCGCGGCCGCGAGCGTCGTGCGGCCCGCGCCGCCCGTCGTCGACGTAATGGCGATCGTCTTCATCGGGTCGCCTCGTCGCCGCGCTCGGCGCCGGGCAACAACCGCCCGCGCAGCGCGACCGGCACCAGTTCGCACGGCACCGCGTCGCGCCGGTCGATCCCGCGCGGCGCATGAAAGCCGCGGCCGATGCCGAGGTGCTGCGCGACGATCCAGACGGGCACCGCGATCACGATGCCGACGATGAAACCGATGACGAGTTCGGCGATCATGCGCCCTCCGGATTGCGCAGCGGCATCGCGCTGCGAATGGCACCGCGTGCACGCGCGGCGGGATTGACGGGATGCGGGGCCGGTGCATCGGCGGCCAGGTGCGCGAGCGCCGGCATCGCACCGATCGCCTCGAGCGAGACGATGGCATCGATTGCATCGACCGCATCGCTCACCTCGCGCGCGTCAGGCAACGCCGCGCCGGACTCGGCGCGCGCAGCCAACGTGCGCGCCGCACCGGCCGGCTGCGTGGCCGCGAACAGGTCGCTGTAGTCGGCGATCGGCGCGCGCCGGTTCTCGGCCTTCAGCGCATCGAGCTCCGTGTCGATGCTGCCCTGCCCGAGGCATACGACGCGGTCGGACAGCGCGTCGACCGGCGCGTCGAAGATCCGCGCAAGCGCGTCGTCGGCATCGACCGGCTCGCATGCGAACAAGAACACGTACAGGTGCCCTGCATCGGCCGTCACGACGTCGCCCGCGCGGCGCGGCCGGCAATGCCGCAGCGCGTCGACGTGCGACACGCCCGGCAGCAGCGTGATCTTCGCGAGCGTGTGCGGCAGCGCGAGCACGGCGCCGCGATCGAGCACCGCGCGAATCCGCAGGCAGAACGCGCCGACCGGCAGATAACCGAGCACCGAATCGCCGAGCGCGGCCGCGAGCGCCCCCCGATAGTCGGCCGCGACGGGCCGCGCATAGAGCTGGCCGCGCAGCGCGTGCACGGCGGCCTGCATCCGCGATACCGGCAGGTCGCGCGCGACGACGCGGTTCGCACCGACGCTCAGCACGAGCATCTCGAACTGCTGACGCAGCACCTCGCCGCGCTCGACGACCGCGATCTTCAGCGCGCCGCCGCACTGCCGGCGCAGCGCGTGCACGTCGGCGCACAACGCTTCGAGCTGCGCATGCGAGCGGAACACGAGCACCGCGGTCGCGGCCTGGGCTTGCGCGCAGGCCGCGACGACGGCTGCGTTGTCGTCGACGATTTCCCAGTCGCCCGGCACGCGGGTCGCGCCGTCGAGCACCGCGCGGCTGACGACGACGCGATCCTCGTCGCTCGCGAGCTTCATCCGGTGCGCCGGCTCGGTCGCGCCGCCGTCGACGCTCGCGGACAGCCGGCCGCCCGGCGCAAAACGCAGCGGCCGCACTTCGCCGGCCGCGAGCGTGTCGCCCGCGCGCCAGAAATCGACGATCCATAGCAGTTCGCCGTGCGTGCGCTGCATCTGCGCGACGCCCGAGCAGACGCCGTGGAAACCGCTGCGCGGCGTGCGATCCGCGTCGCGGACGAGCGGCGGATCGTCGGTACGCACGTCGGTGCCCGCACGGGCCGCTTCGGGATCGAGCAGCAGCACGAGCGCGATCCGGCGCGTGCGGCACCAGTCGGCGAGTGCGTGCGCTTCGTCCGCGAGCGCGACCGGGTCGTCCCAGCTGAACCAGCGCTGCGCGCCTTCGACGAAATACAGCGAACGCGCACGAAAGCCGTAGCGCTTCATCGCGCGCAAGCCGCCCGTCAGCCGCGCGAACGGGCCCGGCGCCGCGCGGCGCGGCGCATCGCCGGTCGCACCGGCGCCTGCTCCGTCGGCCGGCTCGGCCGCCGCCGGCATCGCCAGCACGTTCAGGTTGCGCGGCCAGCCGGCCGGATGCGCGCCGCCCGCGAATCCGCGCGCCTGCAGTTGTTCGGTGACACGCTCCGGATCGCGTGCGAGCACGACCGTCACGTCGCGCGTGCGTGCCTGTCGCACGCTCTCCCACACGAGCGCGTCGCAGGCTGGCGTGCTGCCGGCCGCGTAGATCGCGTACAGGCCGCCGGCCTCCAGTTGCGTCCAGGTGTCGGGCAAGCCGTCGATCGCGAGTCGGCTCAGCGTGCCGATGCGGCCGCCGGCCGGCCCCGTGCGCAGCAGCGCACGCAGGCGGCCCAGCAAGCCGGCGGTGCCGAGCGCGGGACGGGTGGCATCGATTTCCGTATTCACGACGTTCCCCTAGTAATCCGAATAAAGCCGCACTGGTGTCGGCGTGACGAGCCAATTGGGTTGCGCGCGCGCATCGAACGCATAACGCAGGTACACGAGCGCCGAACTCGGCGCGTAGTCGTGCGACCGGTCGACATGCAGCTGCGCGCCGACGCTCAGATGCGGATTCACGCGGTATTCGACGATGCCGTTCACGCCGTACGAGAACGACACGCCGCGCGTCGAGCTGCCCGCGTACACGAACCCGGCCGCCACCTGCGCGGCCCGCTGGTCCGAGAACGTCGGGTAATACAGCGAATCCTTCTCGTAGCTGTTCGAGACCCCGCCCGTGAAGGTCAGGTCCCACGACAGCGCGTCGTGCCGCCCCGCCCATTCGATCGGCACGCCGAGCGACAGGTAGCGCTGCGGGCTGTAGTAACCGCCCTGCCCGTACGTGTAGTAGCGCAGGTTCTGCGCGTAGTGCCACGCGTTGCCGACGAGCCCGGTGCTGACCTTCATCGTTGCGCGCTCGTACACGGGCACCGTGAAGCCGGTGCGCAGCGTGACTTCCGCGTTGCGCTCGACGTTGCGGCCGGACAGCACGCCCGCGCCGAGTTCCGCGAACAGGTTCGTGCGGCCCACGTCGACCGACGCGCGCAGGTTCACGCCGTCGCGGCGCACGCCGCCCCACACCGCACCGGTCCACGGGTCGCGCATCCCCGCATACGACAGCACGCTGCTCGTTTCCGGCCGCCGCGACGCATTCACGCTGAAGCTCGCCGGGCCTGCATCGAAGCGATAACGCACGCCGCCGACGAGGTAATGCACGGGGAAACCGAGCGGCGACGTGCCGAGATCGAAACGCCATGCATCGGTGCGATAACCGGCGCCGAGCGCAACGCCCGTCGCCGTCTGGTGCAGCGAGCCCGGCGGATTCGCGATCAACGCGGCGGCCGACTGATTCGACGGGAATGGCGGCGGCAGCCCGCTCTGGGCCTTGAGCGCCGCGTAGGTCCCGAACGTCGTGAGCGAATAGGCATTCGGGTCGCTGGTATCGAGCGTGCCCGGGTCCAGGTGCACGGTGTCGATCTGCGCGAACACATGCCCGTCGTAGCGGATCGGCAGCTGCATGTAGATCGGCACCTGCTGCGCGCGATACGACGAAATGCCTTCGTCACCCGACTTGTACGCGGGGGTCCAGCCGGTCTCGATCTCGGGGTTGCGTCGCTGCTCGAGATCCGCGAACGCGGCCTGCGCGGGCGTCAGGCCGTCGCGGCTCGGGCTCACGCCTGCGGTGCGTTCCTGCGACAGCGACAAGCGATACAGCGACGCCGCGTCGTCATAGCGACCCTGTGCTTCAGCCACGCGCCCGGCCGCGACCGTCACGTCCGCGCGCGCCGGATATGCGGCATGCAGCCGGTCGGTCACCTGCGCGGCTTCGTCCGGACGGCGCAACGCGTTCAGGCGGCGCACGGCCGACAGTTGCGTGCCGACGTCGTCGTCCGGCGTGCGCGCGATCACGGCCTGCACACGCGCGAGCGCGGCCGCGCGGTTGCCGCTGTCCTCGTCGATGCGCGCGAGCGCGAGCTGCGTATCGGCATCGTCCGGCGTGCGCGCGACGACCGGTGCAAGCGCGTCGCGCGCCGCGCCGTAATGCCCCTGCGCGCGTTCCAGATCGGCCACTTCGAGCGCATAGCGCTTGTCCGCGCGGCCGGCCGGACTCGCGCGATCGAGCAGCGTGCGCGCCTGCGCGTAGTCCTGCCGCGCGATCGCGTCGTCCGTCTGCCGCAGCACGAGTCGCAGCGATTGATCCTCGAGCCTCGCCGTTTGTGCAGGCGTCAGCGACGGTTCGCGGCGCAGCGCGTCGAGCCACGCGGCGAGCGCGTCGTCGCGCCCCGCGCTGCCGAGCAGGTCGCCGTAGCGCAGCCGCACGTCCGCGTCGGCTTCGCGCGGATGCGCGACGATCCAGTCGTGCAACGGCGCGAGGCCGCGATCGGGTTCGCCCGCGTCGATCCACTGCGCGCCGACCGCGGCGAGCATGTCGGGATCGTCCGGCGCGCTCGCCTGCGCATGCGCGAGCGACGCGGCAAATGCCACGCGGTCGCCGCGCCCGAGCGCGCCGCGCGCGTCGGCCAGCGTGCCTTCGGCATCGAGCTTGCGCGCCAGCGCGCGCATCCCGTCCGAACGGTGCGCGTCGTCGACAGGTGCGAGCGCGGCCCGCGCGCCCGCAACGTCGTTGATCGAATTGCGGTACAGCGCCGTCGCATAGCGCATCTCGGGCGTATCGCTTTGCGCGAGCCCGTCGTCCATCACCGTGCGGCCGAGCTGCGGCAGCCCCATGTCGCGATACAGGCGCGCGAGCGCGAAACGTGTCCACGGCGCGTCGGGCGCCGCGCGCACGGCGGCCTCGTAGCGTTGCGCGGCCGGCCCGCGTTCGCCCTTGTCGGCGAGCGCGCGCGCCTGGTCCGCGAGCAGGTCGGCGCGCAGACCGTCGAGCGCGCGGCGATCGTCGCGGCCCGTCACGCGTCCTTGCAATGCGTCGAGCAGCGGGCCGATCCGGTCCGCACGGCCGGTGTTCTCATACAGCATTGCCGCGCCGCGCACGGCCGGCAGGCTCGGCGAACGCGCGGCCAGCAACTCGCGCAGCAACGGCTCCGCGCGCGCCCAGTCGCGCTGCGCGAGCAGCGCATCGGCGAGCTGCAGCTTCGCGTCCGGGCTGTTCGGCTGCATCGCGAGCGCGGCACGCGCCGCGCGCTCGGCGTCTTTCGGGCGTCCTGCAGCGGCGGCCGCGCGGCCTTGCGCAAGCAGCCCCCAGAACTGCGCGGTGCGCGCCAGGCTCTGCCATTTGTCGCGCTGGTCGGTCGCGAGCGTCGCGGCCCGCGCGAACAACGCACGCGCTTCGTCGTGCCGGCCTTCGCGCAGACGCAACAGGCCGAGCCCGCCGACCGCGTCCGCATCGTCGGCCCGCGCACGCGCGGCGCGGGCAAGCAATGGATCCGCACCCGCCAGGTCGCCGCGCGCGAGCGCCTGCAGGCCGCGCTGCTGCGCGATGTAGCCGGGATCGCGTTCGAGCCGGCGCTGCGCATCGCGCCGGCTGTCCAGTTCGGCAACCCGGCCGCGGAATTCGGTATCGTCCGGCACGAGCGCGAGATACGCCTGCAGCGCATCGAGATACGCGGGATCGCTGCCGGCCGCCTGCAGCACGCGCCGCCACAGCGACATCGCCTCCGTATGATCGGCGTCGTCCCGCTTCGCGAGCGACCAGGCGATCCGGTTCGCCTCCGCGCGCGTGGCGGCATGCTGGTTCAGCAGCCGCGCGAGCGCCATGGCCGCGCTGGTGTCCTGCGGATCGGCCGCGATCCTGCGGCGCAGCGCGGCGATCGCCGAGTCGTGTGTCCCCGGCGCATTCGCGAGGATCTCGTAATACTCGGCGCCGAGCGCGCCGGACGGCGCGCCGTTCGGAAACAGCGCGACGATCCGCCGGGCCGCCTCGTCGGTGCGGCCGCTGCGCGCGAGCAGGCGGATCTGCGCCATCTCGCCGCGCCCGCTCGTCGCGACGCGGTATTCGTCGGCCACCCGCCGCGTGGCGGCCCCGTCGGGCGACTGCGCCTGCAGGCGCGCGAGCGCGGCCTGCGCGCCTTTCGCGTCGCCGAGCCGCAGCAGCACGCGCACCTGCTCGGCCAGCAGTTCGGTGTCGCCCGGCGCGATCAGCAGCCCCTTGCGCAGCGCATCGCGCGCGAGGTCGTCACGATGCTTGACGCCCCACATCCGCGCGGTGTCGAGCTGGCGCTGCGCGTCGGCGGAAACGGACGTCGGCGGCGTGGCGGTTTTCGGCGCCGTCGCGTCGGATGCGACGCCCGGCGCCGCCGCGCACACCGACGACGCGAGCCACGCGAACCCCGCGACATGCGGCGCCGCACGCTTCAGCGGGCGGCGCACGAACGGCCTCCCCAGCGAGCGTCGAGCGTGCCGTCCGCGCCGAACCGGTAGCGCCCGTCGCGCCAGCCGAGCCCGAACAGCGTCAGCACGCTCGTGTAGTAGCCGGGCGCCGACTGGCGCGCGAGCGACTCGACGCGGGCCGCCTGCGCATCCGCGAGCGCGCGCTGGCCGCGCGCGTCGAGAAACGGCACGGCCGCCGCCGAGAACCCCGCGTTGCCGTCGTTCGGCCCCGCGACGCCCGTCGTCGTATCGACCTTCTCCGGCGGCGCGCCACGCGCGGCGATGGCGTCCGCAAACGGCGCGAAACGCGCGAGCAACGGCGCGGCAAGCGGATCGGCGCGGTCGAGCATGCCGGCCCACAGGTACACGCGGATCGCGTTGTACGCGCTCTCCGCATGCGTCTCCGGATCGGGCCCGAAGCCGGTGCCCGCGCGATACAGCGCCCAGTCGGGTGAAAAACCCTTCGGCGCCGTGTCGAGCAGCACGCGCCCGGTGCTGGAAGCCAGCGCGGCCCAGCGCCGGTCGTCGGGCAGGCGCGCGCCGAGCGCGCGGATCACCTGCGGCGGCGAATAGCTCGGATTCACGCGCCACTGACCATTGGCCAGCTTGAACCCCGTCGGCCCCGGCAGCAGCGTGACGCCGAGGCCCGGCACGGTGGCCGTTTCCTCGTCGAGCACACGCTTCGCGAGCAGCGTGCCGCGCGCGGTGTAGCTGCGCTCGTGCCACAGCCGCCCGGCCTCGACGAGCGCATATGCGATCCACAGGTCGGCGTCCGTCGCGGCGTTCGCGTCGAGCACGCGCCACGCGCCGTCGGGCGCACGGCCCCACAGCCACGCCGGCAGGTGCGCGCTCAGGTCGCCCTGCGCGAGGTTGTTCTCGGTCCATGCGAGGATCGTGTCGAACATGCGCCGGTCGTTCGCGACCAGCGCGAAGAAAAGTCCATACGCCTGCCCCTCCGACACCGTGCGTGAATCGGCCGAGCCGACGTCGATCACGCGGCCGTCGGCCGAGATGAAATCGCGCTTGAACGCGTCCCAGCGCGGCCACGCCGCGCTGCATCCCGCAGCGGCCGCATCGGCCCCCGCGGCCTGCGCGCGAGCGGCCATGCCGGCCGCCGCGCACGCCACCGCGCACGCCACCGCGACCGTCAGCGCGAACGCCGCGCCGACGCGTCGCGCCGGCTGCGTTGCCCGTCGCTTCGCCATAACCCGCGCCATCCGTTACATCCCCCGTCGACGCGCGGCGATTCTCTGCAGCACGCTGAACACGCCGAGCGCGAGCAGCAGCCCCGCGACGACGCCAACCGCGCCGAGCACGACCGGATGCCGCGCCGCATGCGTCCACACGCGGGCATACCACGGCACGAAGCCGACCACGTAAGGCTCGCCGACGCGCAGGCTGTCGACCTGCCCCGGCCTCACCAGCGCGAGATCGCCCTGCAGTTGAGACACGAGGCCGGCGTTCTCGAACACGTTCAGCAAGTCGCCGAGGCGCGGCTGGTCGGTCGCCGTCAGCGCGACGACGCTGCGGCCATGGCTGCCCGGCAGCTCGAAACCGGCGAGTGCCGCGAGCGGGCCCGTCTGTTCGATGTGCGCGCCGCCGTCGGCCAGGCCGACGCCGTTGCGCCAGCGCTCCTTCACCGTGAACGCGACACGCGTCGTGCCCGCACCGTCCTGCTCGCCGATCGCGAGCGGCAGCGCCGAACGCCAGTGCGCGAGCAGCGGCGACGCAGGCGAGCCATCGATCACGAGCAGATCCTTGCTGCCCGACAGCGCGGCGACATCGCCGGGCCGCGCGACCTGCACGCGCAGGGCCGGAAAACCGGTCCACTCGCCCATGTGGCCGAGCATCGTCAGGTAGGCCTCGAGTTCCTGCGGCGACGGCCGGTCGGGTATCACGACGGCCGTCTGCGACAGGTCGGCGAAGCGCGTGAACGGAAAACCGCTGTTCGCGAAATACGCGAGGTTCGGCAATTGCGCGTAATGGACGAAGTGCGAGAAGTCGATCGTCGAATCGGGATCGATCGCCGCGCGCTGCGGCTCGGAGGCCGTGCTCGAGCACAGGCCCGTCTTCTGCGAGTCGAGCGTGAAGCGGAACTGCAGCTGGTTGCCGCTGCCGACGCGAAACGCCGGAATATCGACGTCGCTCGTCACGCGCCCTTCCGGTACCGACAGCAGCGGCAGCTGCATGCGGCCGCGCGCGTCCTCGGCATGGGCCGGCCCGAGCCGGTACGACTTCACGAGCTGGTCGTTGATTTCAACGGCGAGCGTCGAGTTGTCCTGCACGGTCGGCGCCGTGTAGCGGTAACGCAGCGTGATCGGCACGCCCGCGCCGTTCCACGAATGGAGATCGGCCGGCACGCGCAGGTTCAGGCGGATCGCGTCGGGCGTCGTGCCGCGCGCTTCCAGCTCGCGCGGATCGGACACGAGCTCGCGGAACGTGATCGGCCGGTTCACCGGCAGCCAGCGCGGCGCGTCGTACGGCTTGCGCGGCGCGCCGAGATCGACGTGCGCGACCGTCGCCGACGGCCCCGACAACGCCGCGCGGCCGAGCACGAGCGTCGACACCGCGTCGTCGACTTCGGCCGCCGTGCGGCCCGTGACGACGAGCAGCTTGCGCCCGGGGGCGGCCGGGTTGTCGGCGACCGCGAGCAGCGGGCCGTTGACCGACGGCAGCGCGAGGCCGGCCGGCAGCGTCGCGGCCATGCCGATCACCACCGCCTGGTCGTCGGCCGGCAGCGCGGACGACACCGGGAAGCGCGTATGCCGGTAGTCGGCCAGCGCGCCGAACCACGACGCGAGCACGCCCGCGCTGCGCAGCGTCGCCGAATCGGGCGACGCCGGCAGCACGAACGGCAGCCGCACGCGGCCGTTGTCGCGCCTGTCGAAGAACGGCGCGGGCAGCAGCGCAAGATCGTTCGGCAGGCGGACCGGCGATTCGTCGAGGATCAGCTCGCTCGTCGGGCTCACGTCGGCCCACAGCGCCGAGTTCGACGGATCCTCGCAATGGTCGAGCGTGTAGTGCGCGATCAGGCGCAGGCCGATCTGGTTGAAATCCGAGAAGTAGCGCGGATCGATCGGGATCTCTTGCGTGACCGTGCGGCCCGCGCGCGCGGCGTCGAACGGGACGGTCGCGATGACCTCGCCGTTCACCGACACCTTCAGGTGCGACATCGGGAACACAAGCGACGGCGAATACGCATAGGTCAGACGCAGCCGCGCACCCGTGACCACGCGGTCGAGCCGCACGCCCGCGTTGATCGTGCGCGCGTCGTCGGCGCCGCGCAGGCGCAGCGGGTCGAACGCGCCGAGCGACGCGAACGGCAGGTGTACGGTCGTCGCCGGCAACCCGGCGGACGGCGCACTGCCCGCCGCCGGCGCGGCCGCGAGCACCGGTGCCGCGTCGGCGGCAACGGCGGCGGGCGCCGAAGCGCCGACCGCAGCGGCAGCCGGCACCGCCGGTATCGGAGCGGCCGACAGCGCGGCCGTGTGGAAAGCGCCGAGCGCGGCGACCGACAGGACGAACAGCGACGCGGCCGGCTTCATGCGCGGCTCCGCTTCGTCAGGGTTGTCCGGTCTTCATTCGCGTCGAAATCTGCGCGCATCAAGCAGCCATGCCCGTGAGTGCACAATCCCACTGCTTCCCCTCATATCTAACTGGCCTGATTCATATATCGAAACAACGCGGCCGATTCTTTAGCGGTCTCTGCGTCGTGTTGCGCGCGCCTGGCACTGGCACTCGCGTATTCGTCACACTATCTCAAAAATAGGACAAAACTTACCCCGATTCGCGACGGTGAAGCGAAAAAAACCTCAGTCCGGTCGGAAATGCTGCGCAAGAGGAGTGAATGGCAAAATTTTCGCCATTGCTGCCGGTGGGACCGAACGGCATACTGCCGGCGCGGCCGGCCGGGCCGGCATGCCGGCGGCGGTCCGTTGCAGACCGCCCGCAAGGCGCTGCCGCGGGGCGGCGCGTATGCTACCGCACTCCCGCGCCGCCCGATGATCTTTCTTCGCGAGAAAACTGACTTGGATCAAATCGCCAACACCGCCACCCCGTCCGCCGACACGCTGCTGCGCATCATCGCGGTGCAAACCGAAATCGCAAAGCTCGGCCTCGACCTCGGCAGCGTGATGGCCTATGTGGCCGAACAAGTGCCGCAGCTGACCGGCGCGAGCGCCGCCGCGGTCGAATTCGCCGAAGGCGACGACATGGTGTACCGCGCCGCGTCGGGCACCGCGGCCGGGATGCTCGGGCTGCGGCTGCGCCGCTCGGGCAGCCTGTCGGGCCTGTGCGTGCAGGAAGGCGAGTTGCTGCACTGCACCGACTCGGAAATCGACCCGCGCGTCGACCGCGACGCGTGCCGCCGGGTCGGCCTGCGCTCGATGCTCGTGATGCCGCTCACGCATGCGGACACGACGGTCGGCGTGCTGAAGGTGATGTCGCCGGACGTCGACGGCTTCTCGCAAGCCGACGCCGGCACGCTGCGGCTGACCGCCGAGCTGATCGCCGCCGCGATGTTCCACGCGGCGCGCAACGAGGCGAACGAGCTGTACCTGCGCGCGACGCACGACGCGCTCACGGGCCTGCCGAACCGCGCGCTGTTCTACGACCGCTTGCGTCAGTCGATGCATACGGCACTGCGCGCGAACGGCCGGCTCGGCATTCTCAACATCGACATGGACGGGCTGAAGCCGATCAACGACGGTTTCGGCCACCGCGCGGGCGACGCCGCGCTGCGCGAGATCGCCGCACGGATGCAGGGTGCGGTGCGGCGCTCGGATACGGTCGCGCGCGTCGGCGGCGATGAATTCGCGGTGCTCCTGCCGAACATCGGCAACCGCGACGACGCGCATGCGCAAAGCACGCGGCTCGCGCGGCAGGTCGGCGAACCGTTCGAATTCGAGGGACAACCGCTGCGGCTCGGCGTCAGCGTCGGGATCGCGATGCTGCCCGACGACGGCACCGACATGAACGCGCTGATCGAGCATGCGGATCAGGCGATGTACGAAGCCAAACGGTCGCGATCGCAACGCAGGACGCCTGCGTAACGCCGGCCCGAAGGCGGTCCGCTTCGGGCGCAGCCGAACAGGCCCGCCCGATCATCGCGTGAAGCGGCGTTAGCCGACCTGCGGCATCGCGATCGCGAGCCCGACCACGAGCCACTGCACGATCGCGACGAGCACGCCGGCCCGGCACAGCCCGACCGCGCCGCGCACGCGCGCGTCGAGCGCGCGCCCGGCCTTCCCTGCATCGATCCAGCCGAGATCGGCGAGCGCGCGGTCGAGCGCCGCGAGCCCGTCGTCGACCGGCGCATCGCCGGAGGCCGCCCGCGCAAGCGCGGCGAACAACCGGCGGTCGATCTCGATGCGCACCGCGTACCACAGCGCGGCGATCCCCGACCCCGTGCTGACGACGGCCAGCAGCACGCGGGCGATCGACGCCGGCGCCCAGCCCGCCGCGATCCACCAGCCCGCGCCCGCCGCGGCCAGCGCGGCCGCGATCGCCCACGCGCCCGCATCGAGCGCGCCGCGCGCGGCGGCAATCCTGAATGGCGTGGACGGATCGCGCATCACCCGCCTCCCGCGCCGCGACGGCGATCGATCCAGTGCTGCAGCACGGCCACGCCGTCGTCCGACCACACCGCGTGCGGCCGCACCGCGCGTACGGCGGCAAGCGCGTCGCGCGCATCGCCCAGCCCGCGCCGTGCCGCGAGCCACGCGGCCGCGCACAGCACGCTGCGCCCGTAGCCGAGCGCGCAGCAGACCAGCACGTCGCGCCCTTCCCCGTGCAGGCGCTCGAGCGCCGCGACGGCCTGCGCGAGCTGCACGGCGGTCGGCGCGACGAGATCGAGCTGCGGCACCGTCGCATATGCGAGCGACGCGTCGGCCGTCGCCCAGCGCGGCATCTCGGCGGTCAGGTCGACCAGCGCCGTGAAGCCGTGGCGCCGCACATCGCGCGTCGTCGGCGTACGGCCGATCGACACGCGCGCGTCGATCCGCACGGGCGCCGGCTGCCGGAACGTCCACAGCCGCGAATTGACGAATGCGCCGGCGATCGTCGGCGCGAGCAGCCAGCGGATGACGACCGGGAAACGCCCGTGCGCATCCTTCTGGAAGGCACCGGGCGCGCCGCGCCGGTAGATCCACGCGACGCACGCGAGCGCCAGCGCGACCCACCCCGCCGCCAGCGCCCAGCCCGGCGCGCGCGGCACGCACCACAGCGCCACGAGCGCAACCAGCGCCGCGCCGAGCGCATAACGACGCGCGAGCGCGCGGCCGGCCGCGCCCGGCGACGCATCGGCGCCCGGCAACCGGCCCGCGGCATCGCGCAGCGGAAACAGGAACAGCGCGAGACAACCGACGGCCGCACCGGTCGGCACGTCGATCGCATGATGCTGGTAGGTCGTCAGCACCGACACGCCGATCGCCGCGAACCACAGATGCAGCACGACGCGCGCGACTGTGCCGCGCAAGTGCTTCACATAAACGACCCACAACACGACGAGCAAGCCGATGTGCAGCGACGGCGCCTGGTTGAACGGCTTGTCGAAACCCATCAGCAGCGTGAACAGCGCACCAGCCACGCCGCCCGCGTCGGGCCGCTCGAAACCGAAGCGCAGCGGCCACGCGATGAAGCACACAACCGACACCAGTTGCACGGTCAGCAGCCGCTTCACGTGATCGAGCAGATCGGCGCGGCGCGTCCAGAAGAAGAACGACAGCGCGTACAGCAGGTCGATCGACCAGTACGGCACGATCGACCACGGCACGAACGGGATCGCATGCTCCCAGCCGAATGCGAACGTCGGCACCGCTGCGCGGCGCGCGGCGAGCCAGTTCGCGAAGCCGTACGTCGAGAAGAACACGGCGCCCATCACCGCGAGCCAGCCGAAGCGCAGCGCGAACGACGCGTCACGCGCACCGGCCGCCGACGCCTGCGCCGCCAGGCCGCGCGCGTCGCCGCCGAACTCGCTCATGACGCGTCGACCCGCTGCGCGAGACTGACCGTGAAGATGCCCATTTCGTCGATCCGCTGGTCGAGCTTGCGGAAGCCCGCGCGCGCGACGAGTTCGTCCATCTCGGCCTGCGAGCGGCGGCGCATCACCCAGGTCGCCTCGCCGCGGTGATTGTTCAGCGCCCGCGCGATGAATTCGAGCTGCGGATGCCACGGCTGCCCCGTATAGACGAGATAACCGCCGGGCGGCACGGCCTGCGCGAGCCCGCGCAGCGAGCGCTCGATCAGCGCGTTCTCGCCGAACAGTTCGTACAGGCCCGACACGATCGCCAGCGTCGGACGCGGTTCGAGCGTCGCGAGCGACGCTTCGTCGAACGCGTCGCCGCGCTCGAAGCGCGCGATCGGCTCCAGGCCGCGCTGCGCGATCAGCACGCGCCCGGCCTCGACGTTCGGCGGGCTGTAGTCGCGCAGCGTGATGTCGTCGGGCGCCGCGCCGTCGCGCTCGGCGGCCGTCGCGATCGCGTCGAGCACGTAGCGCCCGTGCCCGGCCGCGATATCGACGATCCGCACCGGCGTGCCGTGGCCGCGCAGGCGGCCGATCGCCGTGCCGATCAGTTCCTGCAGATGCACCTTGCGCTGGCGGATGCCGATCCAGCCCGGCGAATCGAGATACGTGCGGTCGATCAGCGCGCCGACGCCGAGCCGGCCCTGCGCGCGGTTGCGATACACGTAGTCGAGCGTCGAGCCCGAATCGAAGCCGAGCCGCAGCCCAAGCGCGATGCCGTCCGACAGCGCGCCGCCGGCTTTCAGGCCGGCCCGCGTGAGCGCCCAGTACGCCCGCGCGAACACGTTCGCGGGCGGCCGGCCGAGCGCCGCGTATTCGTCGTGGAACGCGCCGCGCCGGTCGGCGTCGGCGAGCGACACGCGCGGGCTCGGCGCATCGAACTCGCGCAGCACGAACGCGCGCAGCGGTGCGAGCGCCTGCGCGCGGTCGCGCTCGCCGAGCGTGTCGTGATAGAAGCCCGGCAGCACGATGCGCTCCTTGCGCGCCGCGCCGAGCCGTTCGAAGAAGCGGTCCTGTGGGCCGCGATGCACGACCCAGTCGGCGCCCGAGATCAGCAGTTGCGTCGGCACGGTGATCGCGGCCGCGTCGGCGACGATCCGCTTCGCGGTGTCGTGCAGGTCGAGCAGCATGTTGACCGCGATCGGCCGTGTGATCAGCGGATCGGACGCGTAGCTCGCGATCCGCTCGGGGTCGTGCGTGAGGAATTTCGGCTTCACGTAGCTGTTCACGTAGAACAGCCCGCGCAGCTTGTGCATCAACCGCAGCCCCGGTCGCGCGAACGGCACGTAGAGCTTGATGTGGAAGGCCGGCGACGCGACGACGAGGCAGCGGATCGGCGGCGCGTAGTCGTGTGCCCAGGTGGCCGCGAGCACCGCACCGACGCTCTGGGCGACCACGGCCATGTCCTCGATCGCGATGCCGTGCGTGTCGCGGATATGCTCGACGAAGGTCTGCAGGTCGCGCACCGACGCGGCCGCGCTCGGGCTGTAGCCGCGCGCGCCGGGCGAGCGGCCGTGGCCGCGCGCATCCCACGCGAAAAACGCGAAATCGGGCAGGTCGAGCTCGTCGACGAGGTGTGCGACGCGCGCCGAATGCTCGTGGCCGCGATGCAGCAGCACGATGGCGCCGCGGCAGCGCGGCCCGGTTGCGGGCCAGTGACGATAGAACAGCGTTTCGCCGTCGTGCGTGATGAAGTCGGCCTCACGGGCCGTGCGTGCGCTCATGCGATCTCTCTCGTTTCGTTATTCGAATCATGTGGCGCCGCCCTCCGGCGCCTCGTCGGTCAACCGCCCTTTTCGGCGATGCCGGCCTGCACGCGCCGCACCACCGTGACGATCGACAGCACGATCAGCAGGCGCCACAGCCACGCGGCGACGCTGCCGACCGGCAAACCGAAGCCGATCCACAGCGCGAACGCGCCGAGGGCCAGCGCGCGGTCGCTCTTGCCGAACGGGCCGTCGTAACGGCGGCTCGCGCCGACGAGCGGCCCGATCAGCCCCGCGCATTCGACGATCACCGCCGTCAGCGCGAACAGCCAGACGTCTGCCGGAGCGAACGCGGAAATGGCGAGGAACGGCAGCACGAGTGCGACATCGGACACGATGTCGCCCAGCTCGTTCAGGTACGCGCCGAGCGTGCTCTTCTGCCCGTGCTCGCGCGCGAGCATCCCGTCGATCGCGTTGAGCGCCATCCGCGCGAACAGCCACAGCGGGATCAGCAGGAACAGCGCGCGGGCGAATACGCCGAGCCCGGCGAGCGCGCCGACGACGATCGAGCCGCCCGCCGCGAACAGCGTGACCTGGTTGGCGGTGACGCCGCGTTCGGCGAGCGAATTCGCGAACGGGCGCAGACGGTCCTGGAATTTGGGTTTGAGTGCGTAGAGGCTCATCGTTTCGTATTCGTATTATTCGCGCGGCACAGTCGGACACGTTTCCCGCCACCCTGCCCCGGGCGGCGAAACGGCCTTCGTCGGCCTTCAATGGAAGGCCCCCATCGTCGCCGAGTGGCCCCGATGCGTCAAGCACGCACCCGCGGCGCCAATCTGGCATTTTTTACGGAAACTCGCGATAATCCGCTGGCCCGATCGCAGCGAGATCCATTCGAACTGCAAACGGGCACTCGTGCAACAGCCGATTATCCCGCCGCCGACCGGCGCATTCGCCGCGACGCAACAGCGTGTGACGGCGAACCGTCCGATTATCGCGGACCTGCGACAGGCAGCCACGAATTTGAAAAAATTTAAACAAGGGCCGTCCGGCGCGCATCCTGCCGCGCCGGCATTCCGGGGCCCCACCCGCCGCACATGCGGCCGGGCATGCAGGCAGGAGGCGCAGCGCCGATGAACATTCTCAACGTCTGGCAGCGCGACTTCCTGCTGTCCATCGTACGGCTCGTCGCCGGCGCGTATCCGGTCTGGCATCAGGCGCCGCCGTCACCGACGCAGAAGATCTACTTCTCGAACCACACGAGCCACATCGACACGCTCGCGATCCTCGCCGCGCTGCCGCGCAACGTGCGCGCGGTCGTGCGGCCGGTCGCCGCGCGCGACTACTGGGACAGCAGCGACATGAAGCGCCACATCGCGCAGAAGCTGCTGAACGTCGTGCTGATCGACCGCCACCGCGAATCCGGCGGCGACCCGCTCGAACCTGTGCGCGACGCATTGCGGCAAGGCCACTCGATCATCATCTTCCCGGAAGGCACGCGCGGCGCCGACGTGCTGCCGCAGCCGTTCAAGAGCGGGCTGTTCCATCTGGCGACCGAGTTCCCGAACGTCGCGCTCGCGCCCGTCTACCTCGAGAACCTGCAGCGCATCATGCCGAAGGGCGCGATCTGGCCCGTGCCGCTGATCTGCAAGGTGCACTTCGGCGCGAACGAAGCGCTCGGCGACCAGGAAGAAAAACCGACGTTCCTCGCCCGCATGCACGACGCGGTCGTCGCGCTCGCGCCGCCGCAGCGGCCGGCCGGCTGAACGCGGCGCCCTCCTTTCCTTTTCCGGATATCTCCATGCGAACTCTCTTCTGGGAACTGGTCGCGGGCGTCACGGGCGTGCTCGTCGTCGCCACCGTGATCGGTGCGATCCTCGGCGCGCGCAGCGGCGGCACGAGCTCGACCATCGTCAACCTGAACCAGCGCATCCGCGCGTGGTGGGCGATGATCGCGATCATGGCCATCGCGATCGGCCTCGGCAACAACGTCACGTATTTCGTGTTCGCGCTGCTGTCGTACCTGACGCTGCGCGAATTCATCACGCTCACGCCGACGACCGCGAGCGACCATACGACGCTCTTCATCGCGTTCTTCGTCGCGATCCCCGTGCAGTACCTGCTGCTCGGGATCAACTGGTACGGGATGTATTCGATCTTCGTGCCCGTGCACCTGTTCTTCGCGATGTCGCTCGTGTCCGCGCTCACGCAGGACACGCGCGATTTCCTGAGCCGCAACGCGAAAATCAACTGGGCGCTGATGGTGTGCGTGTACGGGCTGAGCCACGCGCCGGCCGTGCTGATCCTCGACATTCCGCACTACACCGGGCAGAACGCGCTGCTGCTGTTCTTCTTCCTGGTCGTCGTGCAGATCAGCGACGTGCTGCAGTACGTCGTCGGCAAGCTGTTCGGGCGCCGCAAGATCGCGCCGCAGCTGTCGCCGTCGAAGACGATCGAAGGCTTCATCGGCGGCGGCCTGCTCGCGACGCTGTGCGGCGCATCGCTGTATCGCGTGACGCCGTTCAGCTTCGGCGCGGCGTTCGGGATCTCGCTCGCGATCGTGATCGCGGGCTTCGTCGGCGGGCTCGTGCTGTCGGCCGTCAAGCGCTCGCTCGGCACGAAGGACTGGGGCTCGATGATCGCGGGCCACGGCGGCATGCTCGATCGCGTCGACTCGATCTGCTTCGCCGCGCCCGTGTTCTTCCACCTCGTGCGCTACCTGTACGTGTGATGCGCGGGCGGCGCAACGCCGCCCGTTCCCGCGCGCGAACGCTCAATACCCTTCGCGCAGCGCCTTCGGCACGATGTAGCGGCCGCGCGACGCGTCGAACTTCACCGTGTAGCGCGCGTGGAGGTCCTTGTCGCCGCGCGTGCCCGTTTCCGTGACCGTCAGCGGATAAACATCGCCGGTGCCTGTCGTGTCGGGCACGATCGTGAACGTGCGGCTTTCGCAATGCGACTTCGCGTTCCCGCAATCGAGCGATCCCGCATTGTCGAGCGTCTCGTTGATACGCGGCGCCGCTTCGACGATCCCATTGCCGAGCGGCAGCCAGATCGACCGGCTCGCCTGCGTGTAGCCCTGCAGCGTGATCCCGTCGCCGATGACGAACCCGAACAGATGCGGGCCGAGCCGTTCGATGCGCACCGTGCCCGGTTCGCCACGCTTGCCCGACGCGATGTCCGTCTTCTTCACGACCGGCTCGAGCGACTTGCCGTCCGGCGCCGGCTTCAGCACGTACAAATCGATCGTGCCGGCCGTGCCGTCCGAATCCATGCCGGGCGTCCCGTTCCGCACGGCTGCCTCGGTCTCGCCGCACATCGCGAGCAGGTACCGCGGGCCGTCAGCGGTCGTGACGCGCAGCGAGCCGCACGTCGAATAGATGACATCGTCCCCGTCCGCCTGCCAGCCCTTGCGGTCCGCGCGCCACTTGCCGTAGCTGTCGTGAATGAACGTCTGCAGCTGACGGTCGGCAGGGATCGAATCGGCCGCGTAGACGGGCGACAACGCGGAAAGCGCGGTGAGCACCGCGAGTGCGCCAAGTACGGCGAGCGAAGCCGCAATCGGCTTGAGACGTTTTTTCCGGTGCTGGACAGTCATGACGGGGTTCGATTCGGTTGGATTGGAACGGCGTGCGGCGAGTGGTAACTGGTGCACGCGATCAGGGTTGCCGGGGCGCGATGCCGGTGCCGTCCGGCTTCAGGCGCGCGGTTTGCACCCACCCTTCGGCGCTGCCGCGCGTGCGCGAATTCAGATAGACGACCGACGTGAAACGGCCGTATTCGGCCCGCGCATCGACGCGGTCGTGCTCGACGATGAACAGCCCGTCGATCCGACATGCGTCGTCCGGCGCGGAAAAGAACGGCAGACGCCCCTTGCCGGTCACGACGCGCCCCGCATCGCTGCCCATCACGACATCGCCCTGCGCTTGCGCACGGCGGTTCAGCGCGTCGCAATCCACGGCGCTGTGCACGGACGCGGCCGGCGCCGCACACGCCGACACGAAGCGCGACAGCGCGCGCCGGTCGATCGCCAGCACGTCCGGCCGGTCGGGATCGCGCGTGACGTCGAGCGCGCGCATCGCATGCGTATCGAGCGTCACCCAGCCGATCGTCGCTTCCTGGTTGGGCGTGCCCGGATGATCGGGCGTGACGAACAGGCGGATGCGGTAGACGTCGCCGTCACGCTCGTCCACGTCGGCACGGATCGCACGCCGGTCCATCGCGGGCTGCCGCAGCGCCGGCACGATCAGTTGCGTCAATTGCTCGCTGCATGACGCCGGCGGCGCGGCGACGGCCGACTGCGCGGCCACCGCGCCCAGACACGCCAGCGCGACGCGCACGGCAACGGTCGCGAACCGGCGCCGCGGCACGGCCTCGCCATTCGCGCCGGCCGGCGTTACGATCTCGTTCTTCATTCCAGGATCCGGTGATGCGCGCGGCCCCTGCCGCGCGTGCGGAAACGTGCCCGCGAGCCCGTAGCGTACACGCACCGCGCGGCATCGCAAACGCATCGGCCGGCCCGACACGGACACACGCATGAACCTCACGTTGCAGGACGTCGCATGGCACCGGTCGGTCGGACGGCTCATCGAGTCGCTCGACCAGCCGGGCTTCTGGTTGTCGCTGATCCGGCTGATCGAGGAATACGTCGAGGTCGACAGCTGGGTCGCGCTGATGTTCGGCGACGGCCGCCCGCAGGTGTTCGCCGAATGCCCGTACGAAGGCGGCGGCCCCGACCCGCTGTACCGCGATTACGTGCAGGGCCTGTACCTGCTGGATCCGTTCTACATCGCGAACCGCGACGCGCCGAAGAGCGGCCTGTTCCGGCTGTCCGACGTCGCGCCCGAGTGCTTTCGCGACACCGAGTACTACACGCTCTATTTCACGCACAACGTCGTCGAGGACGAGGTGCAGTTCAACGTCGTGCTCGACGACACGCGCACGCTGTGCCTGTCGCTCGGCAGCAAGCGGCGCTTCAGCCCGGAACAGGTGGCCTTGCTCGACCTGGTGCGGCCGTGGGTGGCTGGATTGATGCGCCAGCGCCTCGCGTACGAGCGCACGCCCGCCGAACCCGCACCGCCGCGCCGGGCCGGTGCCGGCGCGCAGGATGGCTTCGAGCACGCGATGGCGCGGCTCGGCACGCCGCTCACCGCGCGCGAGCTCGACGTGATCCGGCTGATCCTGAGCGGCCGCTCGAACAAGGAAGTCGCGAACAAGCTGGCAATTTCGGCGGAAACGGTCAAGGTGCACCGGCGCAACATCTACGCGAAGCTCGCGATCAATTCGCAGTCGGAGCTGTTTTCGCTGTTCCTGAAGGCGCAGACCGATGGATGATGCGCAGCGCCGTCGCATCACGGCTTCGACGCGCGCATCGCGCGCCGGGACGAGCGCCTGTCGCGAGTTCAATACCCCCGACGGGTTAACGCATCGGCGGGATGGGAAACCGTAAGGATCGGCGCATACTAGGCCCTGTTTCCAACCGCTCCGCCGCGTGCCGCGACGGGCCACTGCCACCGAATTCGCCCATGAAACTGAAGCTCGACATCGTCCAGCTCGCCGGCCGCGACGGCGACACGCACTACAACCTGCAGCGCACGCTCGACGCGATCGCGACCTGCGCGCCCGGCACCGACATCGTGATGTTTCCGGAAGCGCAGCTCACGGGCTTCCTCGATCCGTCCAATCTCGCCGAAGTCGCCGAACCGCTCGACGGCCCGAGCATCGCTGCGGTCATCGCGGCCGCGCGGGCGCGCGACGTCGCCGTCGTGGTCGGACTGATCGAGAACGATGGCGGGCGCTTCTACAACACGACCGCGTTCGTCACGCCGGACGGCATCGCGCTGCGCTATCGCAAGACGCATCTGTGGGTGAGCGAGCACGGCGTCGTGCTGCCCGGCGATCGTTACGCGACCGTCGAATGGCGCGGCGTGCGGATCGGCCTGCTGATCTGCTACGACAGCGAATTCCCGGAAACCGGCCGTGCGCTGGCCGCGCTCGGCGCGCAGCTGATCCTCGTGACCGACGGCAACATGGAGCCGTACCGCTATGTCCACCGCACGTCGGCATCGGCGCGCGCGATGGAGAACCAGGTGTTCGCGGTGGTGGCCAACCGCGTCGGCGACAGCGCGCACGACGTCGTGTTCGCGGGCGGCAGCCTCGCGGTCGATCCGTTCGGCAACGTGATCTTCGAAGCCGGCAACACCGAATCGCGTCACGCGGTCGAACTCGATTTCGACCAGGTCGCCGCGTCGCGCGCGGTCTACGACTATCGAAAGGATCAGCGCCTGCACCTCGCCGGCGAACGCATCGAGCACGCGGAAGGCCTTCGCGAGCTGCTGATTCCGTAAGCGCTCGCCCCGGGGGCGGCGCCATCCGTCACGCCGGGTCGGGCACGTCGATCGCCAGCAGCGCCGAACTGACCGACTTGCCATGCGCATCGAGTGCAAGCGAGCGCGTCACGCCGCCGCCGAGCGCGTCGCGCATCACGAAGTTGAACGCGCCGAGCGCCGGCAACTCGTAACGCACGACGTCGCCGTGCACGATGCCCGCGAGCCATGCCTTCACCGCATCCGCATCCAGATGCGCGCGCAGATGGTCGTAATGATGCGGATCGCGGCAGATAACCGATACGTTCAGCGTATTGCCCTTGTCGCCGGTGCGCGCATGCGCGAGTTCACGCAGTTGCATCAAACCTCCACGAATGAAAACGACGGCGTCACGGCCGCGCGCGGCAGCAGCACCGACTGCACGGCGATCACCTCGCGCGTCGACTTGAACGCGCCGCCGCCGCCGGCCGGCCCGTTCGTATAAAGCGTCTCGACTTCATTGCCGATCCGCGCCGCTTCGTCGGCGCTCGCCGCGCGGCCGGCCACCCGCACCCGCACCTCGGCCGGCTCGCCGCGCACGGCCGGCGTCGCGTCCCCATACAGCGAATCGACGCCGATCAGGTCGAAGCGCAATTCGGTCGCCGCGACGCCGGTCAGCGCGAGCCGCTCGCGGACGATGTCGAGCGCGAGACGCGCGCGCTGCAGTGCGCCCGGGCCGCCGTACGAGATCTGGCCTTCGCCGATGTAGCCGTCGACATAAGCCACCGACACCTTCAGCGTATCGGGCCGCGCGCTACCGTGCCCGCCCGTCACGCGCACGCGGTCCGGCGCCTCCTCGGCGACCGCGACCCGCGTGAAATCCGCGACGACGTCGGGCTGCAAGTAGCGCGCCGGATCGTGAATCTCGTAGAGCAGTTGTTCCTTGCAGGTCGCCGCGCTCACGCGGCCGCCCGCGTGCGGCACCTTCGTGATCACGACCGCGCCGTCGGCCGCGACTTCGCCGATCGGGAACCCGAGCCGCGCGAGGTTCGGCACGTCCTTGTAGCCGGGATCGGCGAAATAACCGCCCGTCACCTGCCCCGCGCATTCGAGCAGATGGCCGACGACCGTCGCCTGCCCGAGCGTGTCCCAGTCGTCCATCCGCCAGCCGAACGCGTGAATCAGCGGCGCGGCGAACAGCGACGGATCGGCGACGCGCCCGGTCAGCACGACGTCCGCGCCGGCCGCAAGCGCATCGACGATCGGCGCGGCGCCGAGGTACGCGTTCGCGGACACGATGCGGTCGCGATACGCGGCGACTGCGTCGCCCGATTCCTCGAAACGGAACGCGCCGCGCAGCACGACGTCGAGCACGTCGTCGCCTTCGACCGCCGCGATTTTCAGCCCCGCGATGCCGAGCGATTGCGCGATCCGTGCGGTACGCTGCGCGGCCGCACGCGGGTTCGCCGCGCCCATGTTCGACACGATGCGCACGCCCTTCGGCACGGCGACCGGCAGCACGGCGCGCATCCGCGCATCGAGCAGCGGATCGTAGCCGAGCGCCGGGTCCTTGCGCCGTGCCTGCTGCGCGATCGCGATCGTGCGCTCGGCCAGGCATTCGAAGACGAGATAGTCGAGCTGGCCATGTTCGGCGAGTTCGACCGCGGGCTCGATCCGGTCGCCCGAGTAGCCGGCGCCCGCGCCGATGCGCACGCGCCGTTCAGGTTGCGTTGATGTCATGTCCATACCGTCGTCCGGCGGTTACGCCGTCGGGAAAGATCAAAAAATGCCCAGCACGACGCACGCGATCGTCATCACGATCGAGGCGCCGAACAGCAGCGGGAACGTGAATTTCTGGTGCTCGGCCAGCTCGATGCCGCACAGGCCGACGACGAGGAACGTCGCGGGCGTCAGCGGGCTGACCGGAAACCCGGTCGTCATCTGGCCGAGCAGCGCGGCCTGCCCGACCTGCACGGCCGGCACGCCGAGCTGGCCGGCCACCTCCGCGATCACGGGCAGCACGCCGAAGTAGAACGAATCGGGATCGAACAGCATGCTGAGCGGCATCGACGCGAAACCGAGCACCACCGGGATGTGGCCGGCCATCGACGGCGGCACGAAGCCGACCGCCGCCTGCGCCATCGCCTTCAGCATCCCGCTGCCCTGCATGATCCCGGTGAACACGCCGGCCGCGAGCAGGATGCCGGCCATCATCAGCGCGGCGCGCGCATGCGCGTCGATCCGCTTCCTCTGCATGTCGACGTCCGGGTAATTCACCATCAGCGCGATGCACAGCCCGACCATGAACATGATCGCGGGCGGGATCTTCTCGCCCATCACGACCATCGTGCCGAGCACGACGAACGTCAGCACGAGGTTGAACCAGAACAGGTGCGGCCGGCGCAGCGCCTGCTCGTCGGGCGTCAGCTCGCGCTTCGGCAGCGGGATCGACGCAGCGTCGCGCGACAAGCCGAGCCGCTTCTCCTCGCGCCGCCCGAGCCAGTACGCGACGCCGAACACGAACACGAGCCCGATCGCCTGCACCGGGATCAGCGGGTTGAACAGCGCCGACACCGGCAGGTGCAGCGACGCCGACGCGCGAATCATCGGCCCCGTCCACGGCAGGAAGTTGATGCCCGCGGCCATCGACACCGCGGCGGCCAGCACGCGCCGGTCCATCTTCAGCCGGTCGTACAGCGGCAGCACGGCCGGAATCGTCACAAGAAAACAAACGGCGCCCGAGCCGTCGAGATGGATCAGCAGCGCGAGCAGCGTCGTGCCCATCACGATGCGCGTCGGCCGCGTGCCGACCGCGCGCAGGATGCGGTCGATGATCGGGTCAAGCGTGCCGGCATCGGTGATCGTGCCGAAATACAGGATCGCGAATACGAACATCCCGACGACGGGCGCGAGGCCCTTCAGCCCGTCGATGACGAACTTGCTGGTGTGCAGCCCGAAGCCGCCGATCAGCGACGCGGCGATCGGCACGATGATCAGCGCGACGAGCGGCGACATCCGCTTCGACAGAATCGCGGCCAGCAGCACGACGATCGTGCCAAGCCCGAGTAACGGCAGCATCCGTGTCTCCTACCTTGTCTTTTGTTGGAGACGAGCGTAAGGTCGGCGCAGCGATAGCACAATTGAAATGATTTGATCGCAGCAATCACGAACCGTTATGGATCTGAATCTCCGCGACATCCGCGCGTTCGTCACCGTCGCGCACGCCGGCAACTTCACGCGTGCGGCCGCGCGCCTGCACCTGTCGCAGCCGGCGCTGACCGTGCAGATCCGCCGGCTCGAGGAAATCGTCGGCGCGCGGCTGTTCGACCGCAACAGCCGCAGCGTCGCGCTCACGCAGACGGGACGCGAGCTGCTGCCGCTGCTGCAGCGCTCGCTCGACGACATGGAACGCGTGCTGCGCGATGCGCGCGCGCTCGGCGAAGGCACGAGCGGCACGGTGCGGCTCGCGTGCCTGCCGACCTTCGCGTCCAGCGTGCTGCCGGAGCTGATCCAGTCGTTCCGGCGCGATGTGCCGCGCGCGGGCTTCGAGATCCGCGACGGCGTCGCGAGCCTTGTCACCGCGCTCGTGCGCAACGAGGAAGCCGATCTCGGGCTGACGGGCGGCGACGCGTTCGATGCATCGCTGGAAGTGCTGTATGCGGGCGCCGACCGGCTCGTCGCCGTGTGCCCGAAAGACCATCCGCTCGCGCGCAAGCGCCGCGTGACCACCGCCGACGTCGCCAGCGTGCCGCTGGTGCTGACCGCGCAGGGCACGAGCGTGCGCAGCGTCGTCGATGCCGCGCTGGACGCGGCCGGCTACACGCCCGACATCGCGTGCGAGCCGACCTACATGATGACGGCGGTCGCGATGGTGCGCGGCGGCCTCGGCGTGACGATCCTGCCCGCGACTGCGCGCGAGGTGCGCGCCGAGCCCGAGCTGGTCGCGAAGCCGATCGACGATCCCGCATTCGTGCGGCCGATCGCGCTCGTCACGAAGCGCGGACGCACGCTGCCGCGCGTCGCGCAGGCATTCGCCGAAGCGATGCTGGCGGAATTGAAAAGGCGCGCGTGAGCCGCGCGCCCGGAGCGGAACAGGAAGATCGCGTGACGCTTACGGTGCGTCCGGATCGACGTGCAGCGATTCGCCGATCGCATAGAAATTGCCGCCCGCGATGTAGTGCAGGCTGCGCAGCGCGGGATCGGCCGATTCGAAATACCAGTGGCCATCGCGGAACACCCGCGTGTCGGACCACGCGCCGACCACTTCGCCAATGAACAAATCGTAGGTCTGCTGGTTGTGCGGTTCGGGAATCAGCTTGCAGGCGAGCCAGCCCGAGCATCCGGCGACGAACGGCAGGTCGTGGCCGTCGACGTCGAACAGCGTGACGCCCGCTTCGCGCAGCTTGTCGGGCCGCTCCGCGAGACTGTGGCTGCCGACCGCGTGCGTGAGCTGCAGCTGCGCGGCCGTCGGCACCTGGATCACGAACGTGCCGCTGCGCTCGACGAGCTCGCGCGTCTTCGCGGACTTGTCGAGCACGACCGTCAGCTTCGGCGGCAAGAAATCCAGCGCGCACGCCCAAGCCGCGGCCATCACGTTGTCGACGCCGTCGTGGCGGGCCGACACGAGCACGGTCGGCCCGTGGTTGAGGAGACGGTAGGCTTTCTTCAGCTCCACCGGAGCGATATGACTGTCCATACGGGTTCCTTGGAGAACGGCGCGCACGGACGGAAGCCATGCGGCGCGGCACCGGCCGGCGCGCGTGCGCGCTGCCCGGCCGAAGGCCGCATTCTCGCACCCAATTTCAATCGGCGCTGACGGCCCCGCGCGTCACTTCGCGAACAGCTGGCCGATGTCGCGGAACGCCTTGAACTCGAGCGCATTGCCGCACGGATCGAACAGGAACATCGTCGCCTGTTCGCCGACCTGCCCCTGGAACCGCACGTACGGCTCGATCACGAACGTCACGCCGAACGACCGCAGCCGCTCGGCCAGCGCTTCCCAGCTCGCCCAGTCGAGCACGATCCCGAAGTGTGGCACCGGCACGTCGTGACCGTCGACCGCATTCGTATGCGCGCCTTCCTGCGACGCGGTCTTCGGATGCTCATGGATCACGAGCTGGTGTCCGTAGAAGTCGAAGTCGACCCATTGCGCGCTCGAACGCCCCTCTTCCAGCCCGAATACACGGCCGTAGAAATCGCGCGCGGCCGCCAGGTCGTAGACCGGAATCGCCAGGTGAAACGGGGAAAGACTCATGGTTGCCTCGTGAAGAAACACGCGCATGGCGCGCGGATCGCACCATGGTAGACAACGCCACGCAAAAATTAAATCAATATATAGTTTTGCAATTCACAAACGGAATTGATCAATGATCCGCGAGCTGAAAACCCTCGTCGCCGTCGCCCGGGAAGGTACGTTCGCCGCGGCCGGCAACCGTATCGGGCTGACGCAGGCCGCCGTGAGCGCGCAGATGCAGCGTCTCGAAGCCGAACTCGGCTTCGCGCTGTTCGACCGGCAAGGCCGCTCGGCGCGTCTCAACGAGATGGGCCATCACGTGCTCGACCAGGCGCAGGCGCTGATCGGCCTGTACGAGAACCTGAGCTCGACCGCGCCCGGCTCGCCGGCCGCCGTGCGCGTGACGATCGGCGCGATCGCGTCGGTGCAGAGCGCGCTGCTGCCGGCCGCGCTGGCCGATTTCCATCGCCGCCATCCCGGCTGCCGGACGCGCGTGATACCGGGGCTGTCGATCGAGCTGGTGAACCGGGTCGACGCGGGCGAGATCGACATGGCCGCGATCATCCGGCCGCCGTTTTCGCTGCAGAGCGACCTGCACTGGACGACGCTCGCGCAGGAACCGTTCCGGCTGATCGTGCCGCGTGGCGTGAAGGGCAAGGACTGGGCCGAGCTGCTCGCGACCGAGCCGTTCGTCCGCTACGACCGCGCATCGTTCGGCGGCCGCCAGGTCGATCGTTTCCTGCGGAAGATGCACATCGCGGTGCGCGACACCTGCGAACTCGACGAGCTCGACGCGATCGTCAAGCTGGTCGAGAACGGCGTCGGCATCGCGATCGTGCCGCAGACCGCCGTGTATCGCCGCTGGCCGGCTGGCGTGCGCGCGCTCGACCTCGGGCACCACACGTTCCACCGCGACATCGGGCTCGTGCATCGCGCGCGGCGCACGATGTCGGAACCGGCGCAGATGCTGGCCCGGTTGATCGAAGCCGCGTCTCAACGAAGCGCGCCGCCGCAGGCGGCCTGACGCGCACGCCCGGCGACGCGGTTGCCCTAGCCGATCAGCGCCGCCCGGCCGCCCAGTCGACGGCCGCGTCGAACAGCGCGACGCCGGCCGGTGACAGGTTCACGAACGTGTCGTTGTCGAGGAAGAACATCACGCGGCGCGCCGGCGCGAGCGCTTCGTAGTCCATCGTCGCGCCCTTCTCGTACGCGAAGATCGCGGCCTTGTCGGGCTGGCCGTACACGGTCGCGATCGTGATCGCGCCGAGCCCCGGTTTGCCCCAGCTCATCGGCGCCTGCTTGCCGTACACGTTCGTCGCGCCGGCCGGCAGCCCGGCCGAGATCGGATGCGGCGCATTGACGAGCCACAGATAGCGCTCCTTGCCCGTTTCGCCGAAGTCGACGTCGTGACGCTTGCCCGTCATCGCGAGATCGTCGAGCAGGTCGTTTTCCCACGTCACGAGCGGCTTGTCGAGCGTGCGCCAGCCGGGCCGCACGTTCTTCGAGGACACCGTCGACGAGATCACGACCAGGTCGGCATCGCGCGCCGCGTCGGGGCTGGCCGACTCGTCGATCAGGCGCACCGCGTAACCACGCTCGCCGAGATGCTGGACGATGCGTTCGTCGACCTTCAGGTTCGGGCCGCGCAACTGCACGAGCATCGCGACCCGCGTGACGGCCTGCGGCGCATCGGCTGCAAGCGCGGTGGCGGGAACCCCCGCGCCCAGGCCCATGCCCAGTGCGAGCACCGAGCCCACGATCGCGCGCAACACGCGGCGCCGCGCGCCGGCGGCCATGGCGCGCACGGCGCCGGTCTTCATCTTCCGGTTCATCTGGAGCTTCTCCGAAGCCGCGCGCCGTTGGATCGGCCACGCGGCGATTGCGTGGTCAGAACTGCAGCGTGGTCAGCAGCGACACCTGTCGCGCATCGCCGATCGCGACGAAGTAGCGGTTCGCGCTCGACGGGTAATACGTGCGGTTGAACAGGTTCTTCACGTTGAGCTGGAACGACAGCTTCTGCTTGCCGATCCGCGTGTCGTAGGTGGCGAACGCGTCGGCGAGCACGTACGACGGCAGCGTGAAGCTGTTCGCCGAATCGCCGGGCCGCGCGCCGACGTAGCGCGCCGCCGCGCCGATGCGCAGGTCGTCGCCGCCGACCAGCGTGCCGACGTCGTAGACGGCCGCGAGCGACGCCGTGTGCCGCGCGACATTCCACAGCTGGTTGCCCGCGTACAACGGATCCTCGGTCGTCTTCGCATCGATGTACGCATAACTCGCGATCACGTTCACGCGTTCCCCGATCTTGCCCGACAGATCGAGCTCGACGCCGCGCGAGCGCGCCTTGCCCGACGTGCGCCAGTCGGTCAGTTTCGTCGCGTCGTTGTACTGCGACACGAGCACGTTCTTCTTGTCGATGTTGAACAGCGCGAGCGTGCCCGTCATCCCACCCGGCAGGTCGAGCTTGCCGCCCACCTCCCACGCGGTCGCTTCCTCGGGCGGCGTCGCGCCGTCGATGATGTAGCCCGTCATCGGCGCGATCGACGACGACGGCTTCAGCGATTGCGAATAGCTGCCGTACAGCGAGAACGACTCGGTCCACTTGTAGACGACGCCCGCACGCGGCAGCCACTTCGAGCCGCTGAGGTCGGTGTTCGCCTTGAACGGCCGGCCGCGCCCCGCGACCTGGTTGTACGTGATGTAGCGCAAGCCGCCCGACACGATCCACTTGTCGGTCAGGTGGATCGTGTCCTGGACGAACGCCGACGCATCGTGCAGCGTGTCGGTCTGGTCGCTGTCGCTCGCGGACACGGTACTCGACGGCGGCAGCAGCCCGTACACCGGGTCGATATAGCTGAACGGCGTCTTCACGGCCTGTCGCAGCATGTCCTTGCGGTAGATGCGGCGGTACTCGCTGTCGAAGCCGATCTGCACGTCGTGGCGCATCCCCGCGAGCGTCAGCTTGCCGTTCACGTAGCCGATCCCGTAGCTGTCGGTGCTGAGCGAGCCGTGTGTCGCATCGTTGCTGCGCGACAGCGTGCCCTTCTCCGGATCGACGCCCGTCGTGCGCAACTGGTTCGCGTCGTAGGTTTCGCGGTTGTAGCTGTAGCCGAGATGCGCGCTCCAGTCCGCGTTGAACTGGTGATCGACGCTCAGCTGCGCGAGATGCGATTCACCGTCCATGTTGTTGAACGGCTCGTCGAGTCGCCGCCGCGCGGGAATGTCGAGCGGCACGTTGGTACGCGGGTCGAGCGCGGTGCCGCGATCGAACGGCGAATGGAATTGGCGGTACTCGTAGGACACGACGACCTGCGTATCGCGGCCGTACCACGCGAGCGACGGCGCGACGAAGGTCTGGCGGTTTTCGCCGAAGTTGCGCCAGTACTGCTCGTTCGACTGGTCGACGATCAGCCGGTATGCGAGCCGTGAATCGCCGACCGGCCCCGTCGAGTCGAACGTCGCGCTGCCGCCGTTCTTGCCGTGCCCGAACGTCGACGCGCCGAGCGAAATCGCGTTGTAGCGCGTGAGCTGCGGCTGCTTGCTGACGACGTTGACGACGCCGCCCGGATCCATCAGCCCGTACAGCAGCGACGTCGGCCCCTTGAGCACTTCGACGCTATCGACCGCCGCGTTGAACGAACGCCCCTGCACGATCGGCATCCCGTTGTGCATGATCGAGCCGTCGCGGTTGCCGCCGAAACCGCGCTTCATGATGGTGTCCTGCGTGCCCGCGAGCGTGTTGCCCTGCGTGATGCCGCTCACGTTGCCGAGCGCGTCGTCGAGATTGCGCGGACGCTGGTCGCGCAGCACTTGCGCGGGCACGATGTTGACGGCCTGCGCGGTGTCGAGCAGCGGGATGTCCGAACGCAGCACGCCCGCTTCCTTCGGCGGCCGGTAGCTTTCGGCGCGCAGCGCGGTGCTGCGCACGTTGATCGCCGGCAGCTCGGCCGCCGCCGCGCCGGTTGCCGCAGGCTGCGCGGCCGAGCCGTTCGTGCGCATCAGCGTGTAGCCGCCGCCCGGCTGGCGCAGCGCGACGAGCCCGGTGCCCGCCAGCACGCGGTCGAGCGCGCCGTCGACGTCGAACCGGCCGTGCACGCCGCCGCTCGTCAGGCCGGCCGTCAGCTCGGCCGGGAACGCGAGCAGGATGCCCGCATCGCGCCCGAACCGGTTCAGCGTCGCTTCGAGCGGGCCGGCCGGAATGTCGAACGCGCGACGCGACGCGCGCTGCGCGGCGGGTGCCGCATCGGGGTCGGTGTCGGCCAGCGCGGGCAGCGGCAGCAGCGCCGACAGCAGGACGGCGCCGGCCAGCCGGCGCGCAAGGCGGCCCGGCGCGGCGGGCGCGGCCGGGCGCGATGCGCGCGGCAGATGACGGGCGGGCGCCGGACGGCGCCGATACGTGAGACGGATGGAAACCATGATCGGGGAGTCGGTGGACGATGGGCCAGTGCTGCTTTCACTACCCATGTCACGCGAACATCGAGAAACAGCTCAGGTCGGCGAAAGTTTTTTTCGACGTGCTCACGAACGGGCCGGCACGACCGTCACCCAGTAGCGCGTCAGGTAGTCGACGTCGATCGGCAGCGTCGCCTTCAAGGTGTCGAGCACGCGCGCGGGATCGTCGAGCGGATAAGTGCCTGACACGCGCAGGTCGGCCACGGCCGCATCGCAGCGCAGGCTGCCGCGGCGATAACGATCGAGCTCGGCGACGAGGTCGGCCAGCCGCATGCGCGATGCGACGAGCATGCCGCCCGTCCACGCGGACGCATACGCATCGAGCGGCGCCGGCGCGCCGATCGCGTCGCGCGTGAACGACGCGCCCTCGCCGGCCGCGATCACGCGCGTGCCGGCCGCCGCATCGGCCGGCTGCACGCGCACGGCACCGGCGAACACCTCGACGCGCGTCGCGCCGTCGCGCTGCCGTACCGCGAAGCGTGTGCCGAGCGGTTGCAGCTCGCCTTGCGCGGTCGCGACGACGAGCGGCCGCGCGGGCACGCGATCGTCGTGGCCGCTCGTCACCATGATCGTGCCGCGCAGCAGGCGCAGGCGGCGCGCCGCGCCGTCGAAGCGCACGTCGAGCGCCGTGTCGGTATCGAGCACGACGACCGTGCGATCCGCGAGCGTCACCGTGCGCCGCTCGCCGACCGCCGTGCGCAGGTCGGCCGGCCAGATCGCGGCGCGCCGCACCGGATCGGCCATCCACGCGGCGCCACCCGCGAACAGCAGCACGCCCAGCGTCTTTACGGCCGCGCGGCGGCGGCCCGCACGCGGCGGCAGCAGCGCCGCGTGCGCGGCCTGCGTGTCGAGTCCGGCCGTCAGCCGGCCGAACCGGCCCTGCATCGCTTCGATATGACGCCAGGCCGCGTCGTGCGCCGGATCCTCGGCGCGCCAGCGCGCGAGCGCGGCGGCGAACGCGTCGTCCGTGCGGCCGGCCTGCCGGTCGACCCACCATTCGACCGCGCGACGCGCGACCTGCGGCGGCACCGCCGGCGCTCCCGGGGCGGCCATCGATCAGGCCGCCATCGCGAAGAAGCACTGCGTGCCGGCCTTCACGAGATAACGCTTCACCGTCGCGAGCGACACGCCGAGTTCGCGCGCGATCTCGGCCTGCGTGAGTCCGTCGAGCTGCGCGAGCAGGAACGCGCGCTTCGCCGCGAGCGGCAACCCGTCAAGCAGCCGGTCGATTTCGAGCAGCGTCTCGAGCACGACGGCCCGCTCTTCCGGCGACGGCGCAACCGCCTCGGGCCGTTGCGCGAGCACGTCGAGATACGCGCGCTCGATCTGCTCGCGCCGCCAGTGGTTGCTCAGCACGCGCTGCGCGACCGTCGTCAGAAACGCGCGCGGCTCGTCGGCGCCGATCGGCTCGTCGCGCGCGAGCAGGCGCATGAACGTGTCGTGCGCCAGATCGGCCGCGCGGTGCGCGCAACCGAGCTTGCGGCTCAGCCAGCCGCGCAGCCACGCGTGGTGGCCGACATAGAGGGCGTCGATTTCTCGATGGAGAGACAGCTTGTCAGCGGACATGGCCGGGTTCCGGGATGCGCAGGCGTCGGCAATTTTGTAAATGAGAATGATTATTATATACAAAAGCGGGCCGGCGACCGGGGTTTCGGTGCACGGCGGCTACGGTCGGTCACGCAGACGGCGCACCGGAACCAGGATGCATGACGAAGCCGCCATGACTTCGCGGGGCCCGGACGGCGCGCCGCGCGGCCGGTCGAAACCGCGCTTGTCGACCCGGCGGTTTCGGCCGCTCTTTTTATCGCCTTTATCGGTCCGATCGTAAAATTACCGGGCGATTTCCGTCCTGTTCCATTCACCGCCGCTTTCCCGGTGCAACTGACGCGATGCGTCAGTTTTCCGAACACCTCACTGCATCGACATACGCGCGGAATGCCGGCCATTTTTACCGACCAAGCTTCACAGCAACCGGTGATCCGGCGCGATAAAAATGCATGGCGAACTGATGGGCAAATGCAAAGGAAAGTTTGACGCGAGCCATTTGTCTGCTCGCTATGGCAAACTTCGCGTCTCGCGTAATTTCCTTGCACCGGGCGCCCGGATTCAGCCCCATCCTGCCATGCCGCGTCATACCACCCGTTCGATCAGCCGCGAAACGCTGAAAGTCGCCTCGACGATTGCCATGTCGTGTGCGCTGCACGGCGTCGCGCGGGCCGATTGCCTCGACGACGCGGCCGCGTTCCAGCACGTGAGCGTCGCGCTGATGCGCGGCATCGCGCAGGTCGAATCGGGGATGAATCCGAATGCCGTCAACACCAATACGAACGGCACGGTCGACATCGGCCTGATGCAGATCAACAGCACGTGGCTGCCGACGCTCGCGCGCGAAGGCATCACGCAGCAGAGCCTGTTCGATCCGTGCACGAACGCGTATGTCGGCGCGTGGATCCTGTCGCAGAACATCCGCCAGCTCGGTCCCAACTGGAACGCGATCGGCGCGTACAACTCCGCGTCGCCCGACAAGCGCCTCGCGTATGCGCGCAAGGTCTATGATGCAATCCGGACCATGCCGGATTCGCCGGATACTCCCATGCCCATCCTTCCGCCCTCCTTTACGCCACCGCAGCAGCAACAGGCGTACAACCCGTTCGCGAGCCTGAGCGTGTCCGCGCCGCCGGTCACGCGCGCGCGCACGATCTCGCCGGCCGCACCGCCTCCGCCGCCGCCGCAGGGCGGACCCGCCGGCCCGGCCGGCACGTACAACTTCGGATGGACGGTCACGGGTGCGGACCAGGCGAAGCCGACCCAGGTGTTCGACGACGGCGCGCGCATCTACGTGCAGTTCAGCGACATGAAGCACGTGCCGGCGATCTTCACCGAGACGTCGGCCGGGCGCGTGCTGATGTCGTGGGAGCTGCAGTTTCCGTATGCCGTTGTGACACGTCCCGCGCAAACGTTAATCTTCCAGCTCGGGCCGTTCGAGGCGCGCGCGCAGCGTGGCGCGGCCGGTACTGCAGGGATGAACGCGCAGGCCGGTACGGCCGCGCAGCGTCCGGGAACGGCAGGCTCGCCGACGGCTGCGGCCGCTGCGTCGAAGAAGTCCGCCGATGCGGGGACGAATACCGCGGCCAATACGGCGACAAAGCGCACGGCATCGACCGATGCGCTCTGGTATCTGAACACGCCGTCGACGTCCGGATCGGGATCGAATGCGGCATCGCCGTCGACAGCGAATATTCCCGCCACGCTGCCGACCGCCGTCACGTCGAACACGCCGCCCGCCGCGCCGGTTCCGGCGCCTGCGGCTCAGCCTTCGCGCGTCAGCACGGACGCGCTGTGGTACATCTCGAAGTAACGCGTACGCGATCGCACGCATTGCGCGGCGATCATTTCTCCACGGCCCGCGGCAACTCGGGCGCGTTCATTCCGCCCGCTGCAGTTCAGCCGTGTCGTTCTTCCTGAAATACATGCGCAGATAACGCGACGTCGACGACTCCGGCTGCGGAATCGTCGTGTCGCTCGATCACCCGCGCCGCACCCAGATCACCTTGCCGTCGCGAATGCCGAGATTGCGGCGTTCCTCACGGTAATCCATCGTGCCGGGCAACGCCTTGCCGTCGCGCTCGAGCACGCGCCACAGGCAGCCGTCCAGTTGCGCCGCCGCATCGGCTTCGGTCTTGCCGACCAGCGCATCGTCCGGCCCCGCATCCGCCTTGCATGCCTGCGACGCGCCCGCCTGCCCGCCATTCGCCGGCACGCTGCCCGCGTTCGTGTTGTTCCCGCTCATGTCCGCACATCCCGCAAACGTTGCGCTCGCAACCAGTGCCATCGTCATCGCGATCGATTTCTTCATCGGTCTCTCCTTTTCGCGCCCGGCGGAGCATGTGCGGCGTCCCTGGCCGACCGGGCGTTGCATGCATGATCGGTGCCGCGCGTCGCTCGCCGTTTCCGGACGGATGCCGGCAAGCGAACTGCAGCCTCGCACGCGCCGGCCACGCCGATTCGGCGCGCCGGAGCCGCCTGCATGTTACCGCACGCTGCCTCGCGTGACGGCGCGTGCATGCCACGACAACCCGCTCAGAACTTGTAGGTCACGCCCGCGATGCCGAAGTAGTTGCTGCGCGACTGGACGATCGGGCTGTCGCCGTAACGGCCAAGCAGCCGCGTGACGCCGCCGGTCGCGAGCACCGACCAGTGCTGCGACAGGGTCCAGTTCCACGCGACCGCCATCGATGCGCTGTCGATCCCGCCGCTCGTCGAATACGGCCGGAACCGGCTCGTCATCGACTGTGCATCGGTCACGCCGTAGAACGTCTGCGTATAGCGTCCCGAACCCGCATGCACGGTGCCCGTCACGACGATCTCGTGCTGTGAGGTCTTGAGCACCGGCACCGCGAGATCCATGTGCCCCGATACGCCGCGCGACGTATGCGTCACCGGCGAGTCGATCGTGACGCTCAGTTCCGCCGCATTGAACAGCGTCACGCCCGCGCGCACGCCGACGAGCACCGAGCCCGGAATCCGGCCCATGCCCTTCAGGTAGTCGGAGCCCGGCAGGTCGAAGCGGTTCTCGTCCGCGCGGCCTGCGTCGTAGCTCACGGCCGCCGACACGAACGCGCCGTGCGGCAGATCCAGCCGGTAGCCGGCGCCCTGCGTGGTGTCGATGAAAAAGCCGTTGCCGAACTTGGCGGAAAACGACGGCGCGACCACGCCGCGATACTGATTGCTGCCCTGGTAGCGCGGTGCGAACCCGCCGCCGAGGGACAGCGAATACTGGTTTTCCGCGTGGGCGGCGGCGGCGAGGGTCAGGCCGGCGAGCGGCATGCAATAGCGGTAGCGGCGGAGTAATGGGCGCACAATATTGAGATAAGAGTGACGGAGCCCGCAGTCTAGGTGCCGCCCTGCGCCAAGACTGTCCAGAATCTGCGGAGAATCTGTGCTCAATTGTGTTCGATTGTCCGCGATTGTCGCCCTGCTCCCCCGGCCTCCGGTGCGCCGGATAGAATTCGCGTGCCGCGCCGCGCTCCGGTCTGCCGGGTACGAGATGGCGCGTGCGTCTCGAGGAGAATATGAACGAAGATCCGCTCAAATACCGTGTACTGCTGATCGAGGACGACGACCGGCTCGCGCAGCTCGTTCGCGAGTACCTCGACGGTTATGAATTCGCGGTCACGGTCGTGCGGCGCGGCGACCTCGCCGTCGCGGCGGTGCGCGAGCACCAGCCGGCCCTCGTGATACTCGACCTGATGCTGCCGAATCTCGACGGGATGGAAGTCTGCCGGCGCATCCGCGCGTTCACCAACGTCCCCGTGCTGATCCTGACCGCGCGCCTGGACGTCTACGACCAGGTCGCGGGCCTCGAGACCGGCGCCGACGACTACGTGACGAAGCCGATCGAGCCGCGCGTGCTCGTCGCGCGCGCCCGCGCGCTGTTGCGCCGCGCGCAGCCGGCCGCCGCGGATGCGCCCGTTGCACCACCCGAGGCGCTCGTATTCGGCGAACTGGTGATCTCGCCGCCGAACCGCACCGTCACGTGGCGCGGCGAGCCGGTCGACCTGAAGACCGCCGAATTCAACCTGCTGCTGATCCTCGCGCGCGCGGCCGGCACCGTGCTGAGCCGCGACGACATCCTGAAGCAATTGCGCGGCATCGAGTTCGACGGGCTCGACCGCTCGGTCGATTCCGGCATCTCGAAGCTGCGCCGCCGCTTCGAGGATGCTTCATCGGAGCCGCACAAGATCAAGACGATCTGGGGCCGCGGCTACCTGTTCAGCCCTTCCGCGTGGGACGAATAAATGCTGCGTCCGTTGATCAGGCTGTACCTCGTCGTGATCCTGTTCGTCATCGCGGCGATCATGTTCATCCAGCTGTCGTTCGACCGGATCTTCTACGAGCGCACCGCGCAGGCGCAGCGCGACTCGCTGACGACCTACGCGTTCGTGCTCAACGACTACCTCGAACGCCATCCGGGCGGGCAGCGCGAGCTCGCGCTGCGGGAGCTTGCGAAGCACGGCAACGAAGGGTTCGGTTTCATGTCGATGGCCGCCGCCCGCGCGCAACTGAGCGGCACGCCGCTGCGCGATCTCGATGCCGGCAAGATCGCGATCAGCTACAACAGCAAGGATTACTACATGCCGCTCGCGGACGGCACGGTGCTGCATGCACGGCCGGTCGAAGCGTCCGATCTCGACATCAGGATCTATGCGTACCTGCTGCTCGCGATCAGCACGCTGTTCGCGGTGGTGCTGTGGATTCACTATCACTGGCGCGACCTGCGCAAGCTGCAGGACGCCGCACGTGCATTCGGCGCCGGCATGCTGTCGACGCGCGTGAAGCTGTCGGGCAAGTCGAACATCGACGAGCTGTCGCAGCAGTTCAACGACATGGCCGAGCGCATCGAGGCGTCGATCAAGCAGCAGCGCGAAATGATGCACGGCATCTCGCATGAGCTGAAGACGCCGCTTGCGCGGCTCGAATTCGGGCTCGCGCTGCTCGCCGAGCCCGACGAATCGGCGCGGATGCGCGAACGCCGCGACGCGCTGCGGCGCGACGTGCGCGAACTCGACGAACTCGTCACCGAGCTGCTGACGATCGGCCGGCTCGAACAGGGTGCGAGCCAGCTCGCGCCGATGGAAGTCGTCGTCGATGCGCTGATCGACAGCGTCGCCGGCAACGTCGCGAACGACATCGCCGATCGCGGCGTCACGCTCGACGTGTCGACGTTCGGCGCGCCCGCGACCCACGTGTGCGATCCGAAGCTCGTCGCCCGCGCGTTGCTGAACCTGATCCGCAACAGCGCGCGTTACGCGCAGCACACGGTGGTGCTGGCCGCGGTCACCGACCGGTCCGGCGCACTCGTGCTGAGCGTCGACGACGATGGCCCCGGCATTCCGGTCGCCGAACGCGCCCGCGTGTTCGAACCGTTCCAGCGGCTCGACTCGAGCCGCGACCGGCAGACCGGCGGCTTCGGGCTCGGGCTCGCGATCGTGCGGCGCGTCGCGCAGGTGCACGGCGGCGACGTGCGGCTCGAGGATTCGCCGCTCGGCGGCGCACGCTTCGTGATCACGTTGCCCGCGCGCGCACTGCCGGACAGCCTCTTCGACGTGGCCGGCACCATCGTGCACACCGATGCGCTCGGCGACGGCACGCGCACGGCCACGCCGCCGCGATGAATTGCGCGGCGGGCCACGCCCCGCCCTCGCCTGACGGCTTGCCGCCGGCGCGTGCACTCCGCTCAGCGGCGACGCAACAACGCGACGAAGAACAGGCTGCCGAACAGCGCGGTCACGATCCCGATGGGCAGGTCCTCCGGCGCCGCGAGCGTGCGGGCGGCGACGTCGGCCCACACGAGCAGGATCGCTCCCGTCAGCGCGGCGACCGGCAGCAGCCTGCCGTGCTCGGCGCCGACGACGCGCCGGCACAGATGCGGCGTCACGAGCCCGACGAAGCCGATCGCGCCGCTCACCGCGACCATCGCGCCCGTCGCGAACGACGCAACGACGAAGACCTCGCGCCGCATCCGCGCGCTCGGCACGCCGAGCCCGGCCGCGGCCGCATCGCCCGACATCAGCGCATTCAGTTCGCGCCGGCGCGCGTACAGCGCGCCGCCCGCCAGCACCGCGCACACGGCCGGCACCGGCAGCAGATCCCAGCGCGCGAGCCCGACGCCACCGAGCATCCAGAACAGCACCGACGACGCGGCACGCTGGTCGCCGAGATACAGCAGCAGGTTGCCGAACGCGGCCATCATGAACGACACCGATACGCCCGCGAGCAGCAGCCGGTCCGATTCCAGCCGGCCGCGCCGATAAGCGAGCGCGATGACGCACGCGGTTGCCGCGAGCGCGCCCGCGAATGCGGCGGCCGACAACGTGAACGGGCCGAACGCCGCGCCGGCCACCACCGTGACCGCGACGGCACCGAGCATCGCGCCCGCGCTCACGCCGAGCAGGTGCGGATCGGCAAGACGGTTCGCGGTCGCCGCCTGCAACGCGACGCCGACCGCCGCGAGCGTCGCGCCGACGATCGCGGCCAGCAACGCGCGCGGCATCCGGATCAGCCACACGATGCTGTCGTCGCCCGCGCTCGCCGCGAACGCGCCGGCGTCGCCGAACGCCACTGCGATATGTGCGGCGACGATGCGCACCGCGACCGGCATCGCGATCGGCGCCGGACCGAATGCAGCCGACGCGACGATCGACACGATCAGCAGCACGGCCAGCACCGGCAGCACCACGCGCATGCCGAGCCGCGCCCCCTGCACGCGCACGCTCATCGCGCCGGCCCGGCGAACGCGGCCGGATACAGCGTGCGGGCCAGCGTCTCGACCGCCGCGACATTCTCGGGCCCCGGCGTCGCCGCGTCGTACGGAATCACGACGAAGCGCCGGTCGCGGATCGCGGCCACGCGCGCGAGCGCCGGCTGGCTCAGCAGGAACTGCTGCTTCTGCGCGGCCGTCACCGCCGAATAGTCGACGATCACGATCGCCTGCGGATCGCGTTCGACCACGCTCTCCCAGCTCACCTGCGTCCAGCTGCGCGGCACGTCGTCCATCACGTTGCGCGCCCCCGCCGCCGCCAGCAACGCGGTCGGCATCGCGAGCCCGCCCGCCGTCATCGGCTTGTCGGTGCCGCTGTCGTAGACGAACACACGCAGCGGCTCGGGCCGCCCGACCGTGCGCGATACCGCCGCGAGACGCGCGCGCATCTCGGCGACCACCTGCGCGGCACGCGCTTCGACGCCGAAGATCCGGCCGAGATTGTTCAGGTCGCGAAACACGTCGTCGAACGACGCGGGCGTCTGCTTCATCACGTGCGAGCACGATTCCGTCAGTTCATACGTACGGATGCCGAACGGCGCGAGCGTCGCGGGCGTCACCGCGCCGCCGACATGCATCCCGTAGTTCCAGCCCGCCAGGTAGAAATCGGCGCGCGCGGCAGCCAGCACTTCGAGCGACGGATACTGGTTCGCCAGTTCGGGCACGCCACGCAATGCGTCGCGCACGCGTGCGGTGCCGGTCTTCCAGCCGCCGATGCCCGTATAACCGACGAGCCGGTTTTTCAGGCCGAGCACGAGCATCATCTCGGTCAGGTTCACGTCGTTGCTCACCGCGCGCGTCGGCGCACGCTCGAACGTCACGTCGCGATCGCAGCTGCGCACGGTGACGGGATAGGCGCCGGCATGAACGGCGGCACAGCCGAGCACGGCAGCGGCGACAACCCGGCGGGATACTGCGGACAAGACAGGAAACGGCATGGCGGTCATTCCGGATGAAGCGGCGTGATGCGCGGCCGGCCCGTGACGGGATGGCGGTCGACGAGCGCGGCGACGCCGAACACGTCGCGCAGCAGCGCTTCGGTCAGCACGTCGTCCGGCGCGCCGGACGCGACGACCCGCCCGTGCGCGAGCACATGGAGCCGGTCGCAATACGCAGCCGCGAGATTGAGGTCGTGAATCGTCGCGAGCGTCGCGATGCCGAGGCGCCGCACGCGCGCGAGCAGTTCGAGCTGGTGACGCAGGTCGAGATGATTGGTCGGTTCGTCGAGCAGCAGCAGCTCGGGTTGTTGCGCGAGCGCACGAGCCAGTAGCGCGCGCTGCTTCTCGCCGCCCGACAGCGACGCGACGCGTTGCGCGCGGCGCTCGGCAAGACCGACGTCGTGCAGCGCGGATTCGACGATCCGGCGGTCGTCGGCCGACTCCGCATCGAACGGCCGCTGGTGCGGCGTGCGGCCCATGCCGACCAGTTCGTCGACCGTCAGCCCGAAATCGTCCGGCGTCTCCTGCTGCAGCACCGCGATGCGCTGCGCGACCGCGCGCGGCCGCATGCGCCACACGTCCTGCGCATCGAGCGCGACACTGCCCGCGTCGGGCCGCGCGTAACGGAACACGCAGCGCAGCAGGCTCGTCTTGCCGCTGCCGTTCGGGCCGACCAGCCCGACGAACTCGCCGTCGGCGACGCTCAGCGTCACCGCATCGAGCACGGTGACCGCGCCGCCGGGAGACCAGCTCACGCGTTCGATTTCGAGCATGTGCGCCACCGGAGGTTCGCCACGCCGCACTAGAAGCGCATCGTCGCGACGAGCTCCGCCGAGCGCGACGGACCGAGCAACCATTGCTCGCCTCCGTTCGACGTCGTCACCGCATACGTGCGATTCGCGAGATTGCGCAGATACAGCGCGAGCTCGGTGCGCGACGTCGGCTGCCAGCGCAGCGACGCATCGAACACCGTGTACGACGGCACCTGCAGGCGGTTCGCATCGTCGCCGTACGTCGCGCCGACATAACGCACGCCCGCATTCGCCTGCCAGCGCTCGGCGAACGCCCAGCCGAGCCACAGGTTCGCCGTCTGCTGCGGCACGTTGGACGGCACGTTGCCGGCGCGTGACACCGTGGCGCCGCCGACCGTCTGGTTGAACGCGTCGTAGCGCGCGCGCAGCAGCGCGACGTTCGCGTCGACCGTCCAGCCGTGCGGCAGCCGCGCGCCGCCCGTCAGTTCGACGCCGCGCGACGATTGCCTGCCGACCTGCTGGCGCAGCGCGGGATTGAACGGGTCGGTGCTGAGCAGGTTGCGCTTCGTGATGTCGTACACCGCGAACGTCCAGTACGCGCGGCCGTCGAGCAGCGTCTGCTTGACGCCGGCTTCCCACTGTTCGCCGGTCGCGAGCCGGTAGTTCGCCTGCGACGCGGACAACGTCACGAGCGAGCCGAGGCCTTCCGCGCCCGTCGTGTACTGCGCATACGCGCTCAACGTCGGCGCGACTTCGAACACGAAACCCGTACGCCAGCCGATATTCGCGAAACGCTTGTCGAAGCCCGCGCCGGCCGCCGCCTGCTCGCGGCTGAACGCGATGTGGTCGTAACGCAGGCCGCTCACCCACGCGAGCCGCGGCAGCACTTCGAGCCGGTTCTCGGCGAACACCGCGGCCTGCCGCGCACGCGTGCTGAACTTCGGCAGCGTCGGGTCGGGGCTCGCGAACACGCCGGGATCGAAACCGTGCGCAGCCACCGTCGATTCGCCGCCGTACGGCGAATTGTTGGTGCCGTCGAACGTGATCTGGCTGAATTCCGTGCCGACGACGAAGCGGTTCGCGCGGCCGAACAACGTGCCGTCGAAGCGCGCGCTCAGCCGGTCGCCGATCTGCCGCTGATGGTGGCCGATGTCGAGATAGTCGCCGCGCGTGACGCGCCCCGTCGCGGGGTCGAGCGCATACGATTCGGCGTTGCGCCAGTGGCGGTTCGACGTCAGGTAGTAGAGCTGGTTGTCGATCGTCACGCCGGGCGCGGGCCGGTAGCTGGCCGACAGGCGCGTCCACTGGTCGTAATACGCGATCGTCGCATCGCCGACGTTGTAGTTGAGCTTGCGCAGCGACGGGTCGAGCACGCCGTTCGGCGCGGGCACGCCATAGTAGGTCGCCGGCATCTGGCGGCCGTAGTCGTAGTCGAGCGTCAGCGTGAGTTGCGGGCTCACGTCGAAGCGCAGCGCGCCGCCGACCGCCGTCGTATGCGTATCGGCCCGCTCGGCGAGACCGTTCGCGCGTGCATCGCTCGCGTAGAAGCGGTACGACAGCCGCGGGCCGAGCGCGCCCGTCGTATCGAACGCGACGCGCTTCGCGCCGTCGGGGCCGACGCCGACCTGCAGCGTCGTCTCGCGCGTACGCTGCGGCCGCTTCGGCACCACGTTCACGACGCCGCCGATCGCCCCTTCGCCGTACAGCACCGACGCCGGGCCGCGCAGCACTTCGATGCGCTCGACCGACCAGGTATCGAACGGGAACGTGATCGTGCCGGCCGCCGGCATGAGCCGCACGCCGTCGAGCAGCGTCATCACCGATTCCTGCCCGCTGAAGCCGCGCACGCTCATCGCGGTGCCACCGGTGCCCGGCGCCATCGCGCTCGAGAACCCGGCCGTGCGCGTGACCGCGTCGAGCACCGTGCGATCGCCGCGCGCGTCGATCGTGTCGGCCGTAACCGTCTCGACGCTCGCGGGCGTGTCGAGGCTCGCCAGCCCGAGCCGCGAGCCCGTTTCGAGCGGTTGCGTCAGCGGATCGACCGGCGCGGATCGCGCGGAAACATTGATCGCCGGCAACGCGTGCCGGTCGTCCGGTGCGGGGGCTGCCGCTTCGGCGGCCAACGCGCCGGAGGTCGCCATCGCGCAGCCGAGCAAGGTCGTGCAGCCGCGTGCGCGCCAGGCGCCGGTGTTCCGGCGCGACGCGGCATGCTGCCGCTCCCCTCGCGCCGGTTTGTTTCTGGCTTTCGTCACTTCGTATCGATCTTCGGATGGTGTCGTCGCGCGCGGCCATGCCCGGCGGCCCGGGCGGCAGGCGACGAAAACATCGGATGATACAATATATCAACTTGATTCGTCAGGATTTTGTCAGCTTTCGCCGGCTCGCGCCATGTCGCAACAGCGGAAAGCTGAACTGCACCCGCAGCGTGTCGCCCTGCGGCCGGTTGCGCACCGCAACCGCGGGCCGATCGCGACCGACTGCCCGCGCTCAGCGGCCGACTTCCTTCCACTTGCGCGCGAGTCCGAGGCGTTCGAAGCGCTCGATCAGAAACTCGGTGAATACGCGGATCTTCGCCGGCTGGTGACGGCGGCTTTGGTACGCGATGTTGACGGTGAGCGTCGGCAGTTGCCAGTCGGTGAGCACCGGCACCAGCTTCCCCGCGACGATATCGTCGTGGATGATGTAGAGCGGCTGGATCAGGATGCCGAGCCCGGCGAGCGCCGCGGCGCGGATCACCTGCCCTTCGTTCGCATCGAGCACGCTCTTGATCGTGACCGACTGCTGCTTCGCGCCGTGGCGGAAATGCAGCACGTACGGATCGTTGGCGAGGTTGTAGACCAGCAGCCGATGGTCGCACAGCGCATCGGGCGTCGCCGGCGCGCCATGCTTCGCCAGATACCCGGGCGACGCGGCCAGCACACGCCGCGTCTCCGCGAGCTTGCGCACGGTGATGCCCGAATCGGCCTCGTGCTCGCGCGTGCGGATCGCCACGTCGATGCCGGCCTCGATGAAATCCGGGTAGCGGTTCGCGGCGACGATCTGCACGGTCAGGTTCGGGTAGCGGCGATGAAACTCCGGCAACGCCGGCGCGATATAGATCGACGCGAACGACACCGACGCGGTCACGCGCAACGTGCCGGCCGGATTGACGCTCGCCTCGTTGACCGCCGCGTCGGCCTCCGACAGCTCCGTCAGGATCGCGACGCAGCGCCGGTGGTACTCGTGCCCGGCGTCGGTCAACCACAAGCGGCGCGTGGTCCGCTCGACGAGCCGCGCCGCCAGGCGCTCCTCAAGCGCATTCAGGCAGCGGCTCGCCGCCGCGCTCGACATGCCGAGCCGCTCGGCGGCCTTCGACAGGCTGCCCAGCTCGGCCACCTGCACGAAAAATTCGATCTGCGTCCACTTGTCCATGCGTTCGATTCTTCCACCTGGCGGAGAACAAAACTCCTCCAAACCCTCTTTATTACGATCAAAGGAGGAATTAATGTTACGTCAATGCGTGATCGAACGACATCAGGAGACGACCCCATGCGCAATCTCAACGAAGACACCATCACGCAAGCCGTGATCGCGTCGCTGGGCGGCTGTCGCGACGAGCGGCTGCGCACGGTCATGACGAGCCTCGTCCAGCACCTGCATGCGTTCGCACGGGAAACGAAGCTCACCGAAGCCGAGTGGCAGGCCGCGATCGGCTTCCTGACCGCGGTCGGGCACATCACCGATGACAAGCGGCAGGAGTTCATCCTGCTGTCCGACGTGCTCGGGCTGTCGACCCTCGTGACCGCGCAGAATCATGCGAAGCCGGCCGGCTGCACGGAGGCGACCGTATTCGGTCCGTTCTACGTCGAAGGCAGCCCCGAGTTCGGGATGTTCGACGATATCGCGAACGGCGCGTGCGGCGAGCCCTGCTTCGTGTCGGGTCGTGTGCGCGACATCCACGGCACGCCCGTCGCACACGCCTCGCTGGAAGTCTGGCAAGCCGACGAGGACGGGCATTACGACGTGCAACAGCCGGCCGACGACGGCTCGGTCACGCATCGCGCACGCGGGCGGCTGCGCACCGATGCCGACGGCCGCTACGCGTTCCGTTCGATCCTCGCCGAACCGTATCCGATTCCGCACGACGGCCCGGTCGGCGCGATGCTCGATGCACTCGGCCGCCACCCGTGGCGCCCCGCGCACCTGCACTTCATGATCGAGGCGCCCGGCTTCGAAACGCTGATCACGCACGTGTTCCGCGACGGCGACCGCTATCTCGACTCCGATGCGGTATTCGGCGTGCGTTCGACACTCGTCGCCGACTGGGTCCGGCACGCGCCCGGCATGGCGCCCGACGGATCGCGCATGGACACGCCGTTCTACACGCTCGATTACGACTTCGTGCTGAATCGCGCGGAGCGTGCCGCATGATCCGGCATGTCGTGATGTGGAATGTTGCCGGCAAGACCGGGGGTGAGCGCACCGCGCGCCATCACGCCGACTACGCAACGGAGTAACGAGAACATGAACTTCATCTACCAGGCGCGTCCCGCACGCGTCGTCTTCGGTGCAGGCAGCCTGCAGCATCTCGAACGCGAAGTGCTGGAGCTGGGCGCGCAGCGCGCGCTGGTGCTCTGCACGCCGGACCAGCACGAGCTCGCGCAACGCATCGTCGAGCGGCTCGGTGCGCGTGCCGCAGGCCTGTACGACCGCGCGACGATGCACGTGCCGATCGAAATCGCCCGCGATGCGCAGGCGTTCGCCCGGTCATGCGACGCGGATTGCGCGATCGCGATCGGCGGCGGGTCGACGATCGGCCTCGGCAAGGCGATCGCGCTCGAAAGCAGCCTGCCGATCCTGGCGATACCGACGACCTACGCCGGCAGCGAAATGACGCCGATCTACGGCCTGACCGAAGGCGGTGTCAAGCGCACGGGGTCCGACGCGCGCGTGTTGCCGAAGACGGTGATCTACGATCCCGAGCTCACCGTCACGCTGCCGGTCGAACTGTCGGTGACGAGCGGCATCAATGCGATCGCGCACGCGGCGGAAGGCCTCTACGCGAACAACGCGAATCCGGTCATGAGCCTCGTCGCCGAGGAAGGCATTCGCGCGCTGGCGCGCGGCCTGCCCGGTGTGCGCCGCAACGCCGCCGATCTTGCCGCGCGCAGCGATGCGCTCTACGGCGCGTGGCTGTGCGGCATGGTTCTCGGCAACGTCGGCATGGCGCTGCACCACAAGCTCTGTCACACGCTCGGCGGCAGTTTCAACCTGCCGCACGCGCCGACCCATACGGTCGTGCTGCCGCATGCACTCGCGTACAACGCCGCGCATGCGCCGGACGCGATGCAGCGGATCGCCCGCGCAATCGGCACCAACGACGCGGCGCGCGGCATCTATGCGCTGGCGCTCGACAATGGCGCACCGGTCTCGTTGAAAGCGATCGGCATGCAGGAAGCCGACCTCGATCGCGCGGCCGATCTCGCGGCCGCCAATCCGTACTGGAACCCGCGTCCGATCGAGCGCGACGGCCTGCGCGCGCTGCTGCAGGATGCATTCGACGGCAGCCTGCCCCGCTCGAACGTACGCTGAATCCGCGCGCGGCTGGCGCGTAACGTTGCGTGCAACACTACGACTGCGCGCCGCGGCCCGCCACCACGCCGTCGATCTCCGCCCGCGTAAAACCATACTTCGCCGTCCGCTCGCGATGATCGGCCGAGCCGAGATACTCGCGCAGCTTCCCATTCACGGCCTGCACGAGCGCATCGTTGTTCCTGCCGAACGAGAACGCACCGACCGGCGCCGCCGCGCCCGCGCCAAGCTCGTGCGCGACGGCTGCCACGCCTTCGTTCGCGCCCGCGACAACGCGATTCCCGATCGCCGTGCTTGCATACGCATCGATCTGCCCCGCAAGCAACGCGGCGACTGCGTCAGGCTGATCCTTGAACACGACGATCTGGGCGTCGCGCACGCCTGCCGACCGGGCCGAGTCGATCTGCACCTGCGCGGCAACGCACCCCAGCCGCGCATCGCCGCGTGCCGCGACGGCCGCGTAGCTCGTCAGTGCCTTCGGATTGCCGGCCTGAACCAGAAACCCGTCGCCGATCGCCCACACCGGCACGCTGAACGCAACGTGCTGCGCACGTTCGGCCGTCACGAAGATCGGCACGTTCATGTCCCAGCGGCCTGCCTGCACGCCGGGCAGCAGTGCGTCGAACGAGGTCGGGTGATACTCGATTTCCGTCACGCCGATCGCGCGCAGCACCACCTCGGCCAGCTCGATATCCGCGCCGGTCACGGTGCCGTCTTCGCCCGTCCAGTAGAACGGCGGCTCCTCGATATACGCAATCCTTACTTTCATCGTGTCACTCCTGACGTTCCATGATGTCCACCCCGCTCGCCCGCCGGGCGCCCGGTTCATGCCACAGCCGCATCCATCGCCTGCGACAGCGCCGACAATGCCGGCGGCAGGCGTTCCAGCGGAAGATAACCGAAGCCCAGCCGGAACACGCGGCTGCTTTCGCCGAACCAGGTGCCGGACGCCAGTTGCAGATCGTACTCGGGCAGCACTTGCCAGAAGCGCGCTACGGCCTGCTCGTCGAATGCCTCCGCGCGCAACCGCACACAGCACAGCGCGCCAGCATCCGGCCGGACCCACTCGACACGCGAGCGCTCGCCTTCGCACCAGCCCGACACGACGTCGAGCGCATCGGCAAGCAGCCGGCGCCGGGGCGCAAGCACACGCTCCCGGTTGCGCAGCAAGGTGGCGGCAAGCGTTTCGTCGAGCACGGAACCCGAGATCACGGTGTTCAGCTTGGCCACGAGCAAGCGCGCCCGAAGCCCCGCGTCGGCCACGGTGAGCCACCCGGTCCGCAGACCGGGCGCACCCAGCGCCTTCGACACCGACGAGCCCGTAACGATGCGTGCATCGACACCCGCGAAACTGGCAGCCACGGCGGCATCGCCATAGGTTGCCTCGCGATAGGTCTCGTCGATGAACAGTATCGCGTCCGGGCACCGCCGCGCCATCAACGCGAGCAGACCGTCGATCTCGGCGCGCGACGCCTGTACGCCGCCGGGATTCTGCGGCGAGGCAATGCTGACCAGCCGGGTTTTCGGCGACAGATTCGCTTCGAACTGCGCGAGGTCCAGTCGATAACCGTTCTCGAACGACAGCCGCACCTCGCGCACCGTCGCGCCGGCGCCGACCAGGCAATCGCGACTCGGCGGAAAGCACGGCGTCGCGAGCACGGCTTCGTCGCCGGGCCGGCATAACTCGTACGCAAGCAGAAACAGCCCGAGCGCGGTGCCTTGCGTCGTCACGATCTGCGCGGCCGGCACGTTGCAGGTATCGGCAATCGCGTCGCGCAGCGCGGCCGCGCCCGCCGATTGGCTGTAGCCGAGCTTCAGGTTGCGAACCGGCTCCAGGCCGGCCAGATCCAGCAGCTCGCCGACCGTCAGGTCTTGCGACGTGCTCTCCGCCAGGTTGAAGGTTCGATTCACATCGAGCAGCGAGATGATTTCGTTGTACGGAAATCGTCCGCGCCATTCGCCGGATTGCGTCTGTGTCGCTTGCATGCGCTTGCCCCTCAATTTGCTTTGCTGGTCAACCGACCGGAACAGCGCCATCGTAGCGTTCGCACGAAAACCATAACAGCCACAATTTTCCGACGATTTGACCAACACAATTCTGCTTGGCGAGATGCCCGCGCACGATCGATAATCGGCCACTCCCCTGACGCAGGCGCCCCATGGACACGCATACGCCGTACCGTTACAGGCAACTGGCCGATCTCATCATCGGCATGATCGACAACGGCACGCTCGCACCCGGCGCACGGCTGCCGTCGGTGCGTGCCGTGAGCGAGCAGCAGCGCATCAGCGTCTCCACCGCGCTGCAGGCCTACCGTCTGCTCGAGGATCGCGGCGTGCTCGTGTCGCGGCCGCAGTCCGGTTTTTACGTCGCGGCTGCGAGCGGCGGGACGCTCGCGTTGCCGTCGGCGTCGCGCTCACGCGCGAAGGCGTCGACGGTGTCGATCAGCGGCGCCGTCGCCGCGTTGCTCGAACACGCCGCCAATTCGGCACTCGTGCCGCTCGGCTGCGCGGTGCCCGATACGGCGCTGCTGCAATCGAAACGGCTCGATCTCGCACTCGCGCGCGCGGCGCGTCAGCACGGCATGCGCTACAACGTCTACTGCCCGCCTTACGGCGAGCCGGCGCTGCGCCGCGAAATCGCGAGGCGGGCCATGCGCTTCGGGCATCCGCTGTCCGCCGACGACATCCTTGTCACGAACGGCTGCACCGAAGCGCTGACGCTTGCATTGAATGCCGTCGCGAAACGCGGCGATACGATTGCGGTGGAATCGCCGACTTACTTCGGCTTGCTTCACACGCTGGAAGCGTTGGGGATGAAGGCGCTGGAATTGCCGACCGACCCGCTGCGCGGTGTCGATGTCGGGGTGCTCGCGCAGCGGCTCGAATCGGAACCGATCGCCGCCTGCGTGCTGTCGTCGAGCTTCGGCAATCCGCTCGGCTCGACGATGACCGAGGACGACAAGCGGGCGCTTCTAGCGCTGCTCGCGCGGCATCGCGTGCCGCTGATCGAAGACGACGTCTACGGCGACATCCACTTCGGGCGCGATCGGCCCAGGCCGTTCGTCGCACTCGACGGCGGCGCCAATACGATCTACTGCAGCTCGTTCTCCAAGAGCCTCGCGCCCGGTTACCGGATCGGCTGGATCGCCGCGGGCGCCCGCGCGCAACAGGTGATGGAGCGCAAGCTCGCGCTCAGCCTCTGCGGCCCCACGCTGCTCCAGGTCGCGCTCGCGGATTTCCTGGCGAGCGGCGCATACGATGCGCATTTGCGCCGTATCCGGCGATTGTTCGAAGAGAACCTGGCACGGATGACGCGTACGATCGAAGCCAGCTTTCCGGCCGACACCAAAGTGAGCCGCCCGGCGGGCGGTTTCGTGCTCTGGCTCGAACTGCCGAAGCGTTTCGATTCGCGTGCGCTGTTCGACGCCGCGCTCGAACAGGGCATCTGCTTCGCACCGGGCGACGTCTTTTCCGCCAGCCGGCGCTTTCGCCACTGCCTGCGCCTGAGCGCGGGTCACGTGTGGAACGAACGCATCGAGGACGGCATCCGGCGCCTTGGCCGGCTCGCGCACGCGCAGCTCGCGCGCTGATCGAACAGCGGTTGCCGCGCGGCACCCGACCGGTTCAGCCGCCGACCTTGAACGCCGGAAGCTGCTGCCCGAGCCGCGCGCCCATTTCCGCGCCGAGCGCCTGCAGTGCATTGAACGGCCGGATCATGACCTCGAACTCGACGATCCGCCCGTCGTCGTCGAAGCGAATCATGTCGATCCCCTTCAGCGCCTTGTCGCCGACGTTCGCGCTGAACTCCAGCACCACGTTCTTGCCGTCGTCGGCGACGAACTGGCGGTGATAGGTGAAATTCTCGAGGATCGTGATCACCGTGCGCAGCGCCATCAGCAGCGCGGGTGCCGGGCCGTACGGCTTGAACGCCATCGGCGAACGGAACACGGCGTCCGGATGGACGATCGAATCCAGCGCGCCAAGATCCTTGCGTTCGATCAGCGCATGCCATGTGTCGAGCGAGGTCGCGACAGCGGGATGAAGATGCATCGGGGAATTCGTCATCGAAGACTCCTGTAGCGTCGGGCGGAAAAGGAACGAATCGGTCTCAAAGGGTCGCGGCGAGCGTCGTGCCCTGGTGAATCGCGCGCTTCGCATCGAGCTCGGCGGCTTCGTCAGCGCCACCGATCAGGTGCACCTTGCATCCGGCGGCCTGCAGTTGCTCCGCCAGTTCGCGCGACGGCTCCTGCCCGGCGCAGATCACCACGTTGTCCACTTGCAGTGTCTGCTCGACGCCGTCGATCGTCACGTGCAATCCATCGTCGTCGATGCGCCGGTACGTCACCGCCGACGACATCCCGACGCCGCGCGCCTTCAGCGCCGTGCGGTGAATCCACCCGGTCGTCTTGCCGAGCCCGTCGCCGACCTTCGACGCCTTGCGCTGCAGCAGATGCACGTGCCGCGCCGCCGGCTCGGGCTGCGCATTGCGCAAGCCGCCGGCCCTTGCGTACGATTGATCGACGCCCCATTCGGCGAAAAACCGGTCGACGTCGATGCGCGCGCCGTCGTCGCGATGGACGAGGAATTCCGCGACGTCGAAGCCGATTCCGCCCGCGCCGACGATCGCAACGTTGCGTCCCACGGCCTTGTGATCGCGCAGCACGTCGAGATAACCGAGCGTCTTCGCGTGGCCAACGCCGTCGATCGGCGGCGTGCGCGGCACGATGCCGGTCGCGATCACCACTTCGTCGAATTCGCCCTGCAGCAGCATCTCGGCAGTCGCGCGCGTATTGACGTGAAGCGTCACGCCGCGCAGTTCGATCTGCCGGCGGAAGTAGCGCAGCGTCTCGTGGAACTCTTCCTTGCCGGGCACCTGCTTCGCGATATTGAACTGGCCGCCGATCTCGGCGCCGGCTTCGTACAGCGTCACCGCGTGACCGCGTTCGGCCGCCGTGACCGCGAAACCGAGGCCCGCCGGCCCGGCGCCGACCACCGCGATCCGCTTGCACTGCTGCGCGGGCTGGATCACGAGCTCGGTTTCATGGCATGCGCGCGGATTCACGAGACAGGACGTGATCCTGCCGCTGAACGTATGGTCGAGGCACGCCTGATTGCAGCCGATACACGTGTTGATTTCGTCCGCGCGCCCTTCCCGCGCCTTGCGGACGAACGCGGCATCGGCAAGGAACGGCCGCGCCATCGACACCATGTCGCAATAGCCGTCGGCGAGCAGTTGCTCGGCGACTTCCGGCGTATTGATCCGGTTGGTCGCGACGAGTGGAATGCCGACCTTGCCCATCAGTTGCCGCGTCACCCACGCGTATGCGGCACGCGGCACCTTGGTCGCGATAGTCGGAATGCGCGCCTCGTGCCAGCCGATGCCGGTATTGAGGATCGTCGCGCCGGCCGCCTCGATCGCCTGCGCGAGCCGGATCACCTCGTCGAGCGTCGAGCCGCCTTCGACGAGATCGAGCATCGACAGCCGGTAGATGACGATGAAGTTCGTGCCGACCCGCTCGCGCACGCGCCGCACGATCTCGACCGCGAAGCGGATGCGGTTCTCGTACGCGCCGCCCCACGCATCGTCGCGATGGTTCGTGCGTGCGGCGATGAATTCGTTGATCAGGTAGCCTTCGGACCCCATGATCTCGACGCCATCGTAGCCCGCGTGCTGCGCAAGCGCCGCGCATCGCACGAAATCGGCGATCGTCTCGTCGACTTCGTCGCTGCTCAACGCGTGTGGCGTGAACGGGTTGATCGGCGCCTTCAGCGCGCTGGGCGCCGCGAGCGCCGGGTGATACGCATAACGCCCGAAATGCAGGATCTGCAGCGCGATCTTGCCGCCCTCCGCCTGCACCGCGCGCGTCACGACGCGATGGCGCTCGGCGTCCGCTTCGGTCGTCAGCATCGCACCGCCCGGCGCCGGACGGCCGCGCTCGTTCGGCGCGAAGCCGCCCGTGACGATCAAACCGGCCTCGCCGCGCGCGCGCTCCGCATAAAACGCCGCCATCCGCTCGAAGCCGTTCGGCGCTTCCTCGAGGCCGACGTGCATCGACCCCATCAGTACGCGGTTCCTGAGCGACGTGAAGCCGAGTTCGAGCGGGGTCGTCAAATGCGGATAGCGGGTCATCGGTCGGCTCCTGTTAATGCAACAAGTTGCAGAAATATTAGCTCGCCGATTCTGTTTATGCAACATGTTGCATTAACAAGACTCCCCGCTTGTACTGTGGCCCCGATATGGCAAGATACGGTTCATTCCGCCGCCGCTTCCGACCCGACATGTCCCTGCCTCACGCGCTCCTCACCGCTCTCGCCGAACGCCCCGGTTCGGGCTCCGAACTCGCCGACCGCTTCGATCGCTCGATCGGCTATTTCTGGCAGGCGACGCACCAGCAGATCTATCGCGAACTGGGGCGTCTCGAGGAAACCGGCTGGATCGAATCGCTGCCCGCCGAATCGGGGCGCGGCCGCAAGCGCGCGTACCGGATCCTGCCGGCCGGCAAGAAGGAACTGCGGCGCTGGATCGCCGAACCGGAAGATCCGACGCCGCTGCGCGAAGCGCTGATGGTGCGCCTGCGCGCGGAAGCGGTGCTGGGCCCGGCGGGGCTCGAGGAAGAAATCAGGCGGCGCATCGCGCTCCACCAGGAGAAGCTCGACCTGTATCTGCAGATCGAAGCGCGCGATTTCCCGGAAGGCGCCGATTCGCGCGCGAAGCGCCTTCAGCACCTGGTATTGCAGGCCGGCATCGCGAACGAGCGGTTCTGGGTCGAGTTCTCGCAGGATGCGCTCGACACGCTGCGTCTGCCGAAGGATTGACCCGCGCGCGTCTCGACCACGCGCGGTAGCGCTCAGGCTGCGGATCGCGGCCGGACGCGCGCGCCGCCACCGGTTTGCAGCTGTTCGACGAGAAACAGCCCGATCGCGTCGAGTGCCTGCGCGGATGCCTTCAGCTTGCCGATCCCGCCGGCAAATCCATGCGACATCCCATGCCACACGTCGAGCCGCGCATCCACGCCGGCCGCGACCGCGCGCTCGACCCAGCGACGCGAATCGTCCAGCAGCACTTCGTCGTCGCCGACATGAATCCGCACCGCGGGCAAGCCCGCGACACGCGCGTAAAGCGGCGACGCCAGCGGATGCTTCGGATCGGCTGCCCCGAGATAAGCACGCACCAGTTCCGACACTTGCGCACGCGTGAAGAGCGGATCGGCATCGGCTCGCGTGTCGTAGGTGGCGCCCGACAGCGTCAGATCCGTCACCGGCGACAATGCCGCGACACCCACGAGCGTCGTATCGGCCGTGAAAGAGGTCGAGGCCGAAACCGCATCGGCCGCGACCCGCGACGCGAGCACCAGCGCGAGCGCACCGCCGGCCGAATCGCCGGTGACGGCGATCCGGCGAATGCTTTTTTCGGCGAGCCCGCGATAACAGGCCAGCACGTCGTCGATGGCGGCCGGAAACGGATGTTCGGGCGCCAGACGATAGTCCGGAATGAAGGCCCTGACGCCGACCCGCACCGCCAGTTGCGCAACCGAATGGCGAAACGCCGCCGCGGACCCGAAGTTGAACCAGCCGGCATGCAGATGGAGCAGCGCGTCGCCGGAGCGCACATGCGCGGGAAACACCCAGTACCCCGGCACGCCGCCGACCGTGTCGAACGCGAACGTGACATCGTCGCGGCGCTGCACGTTTTCCATCGCCGCATCGAACGCGTCACGCGCTTCGATGCCCAGCCGCGCCCCCTTCATCGCACGCATGCCGGGCCGCATCGCGGCAACGACAGCCGCATCGTCCGGATCGAGCGGATGCATCACGACGTGCTCGCCCGGCCCGCCGTCGTTCGAAACGTTGTTCATCGTCGGCCCTTCTGATTCGGAAAGTCATCGCGTATGGCTGCCCCCGCCAAACCGCGCGGGGCGGCCGACGTTCAGTCGAACAGCTTGTTCGCGGTCCGTGCGATCAGTTCGCCCTGATGGCGCGCACCAGCCAGCTCGATCTCGCTCGGCAGGCGCTGCCCCTGCCCGCCCGCGATCGTGGTCGCGCCATACGGCGCGCCGCCGACGATTTCGTCGAGCGTCATTTGCCCCTGGTGGGTGTACGGCAGCCCGACGATCGTCATGCCGAAATGCAGCAGGTTGGTGATGATCGAGAACAGCGTGGTTTCCTGGCCGCCGTGCTGGCTCGCGCTCGACGTGAACGCGCCGCCGACCTTGCCGTTCAGCGCACCGCTCATCCACAGGCCGCCGGCCTGATCCAGGAACGCCGCCATCTGCGACGAGATGCGGCCGAAGCGGGTCGGCGTGCCGACGATGATCGCGTCGTAGTGGGCCAGTTCGGCCACCGTCGCAACCGGCGCCTGCTGGGCGAGCTTGAAGTGCGCGGCCTGGGCGACGGCCTCCGGCACCGTTTCCGGCACCCGCTTGACGTCGACCGTGGCGCCCGCCGAGCGGGCGCCTTCGGCCATCGCATCCGCGAGCGCCTCGATATGACCGTACGACGAGTAATACAGCACGAGAACCTTGGACATGACGAACTCCTAACGATGGTCGCGAAGAAGTCGCGACGGTATCAACGCGCGCCGGCTGACGCACGCCGTGTGGTGTGACGGAATGAAAGTCGGAACGACCGTGCGGTGGTCCTGACGAGACGGCCGGGACTGTCACGCGCCTGGTCGCCCCGGAGGATCGGCCCGTTCGGCTCACGCCGCCGGTGCGATACGCAACGCGGTGCGCCCGATCCGTGCGTCGAGGCTGAACGCGCCCGCGCCGAAGTACGCGATCTGCAGCAGGCCGCCGGCCATCATCACGTTCTTCAGAAAGTGAATCATCTGGTTCTGGTCGGCGAAGTTGTGATGGAAGAACACCGCGGTCACCAGACTGAACAGCGCCATCGCCAGCGCCACCGGACGGGCCCGATAACCCGACATCAGCAGCAGGCCGCCGCCCGCCTCGACCAGCACCGCGACCACGAAGGCGAGCGACGGTGCCGGCAGGCCGACGGACGCGATGTAGCCGACGGTTGTCGCATGCGCGGCGAGCTTGCTCAACCCGCTCATCAGAAACGGCGCACCGATCAGAATGCGGCCGAGAAGCGGAAGATACTTGTAACGATCCATGATGAACTCCTGAAATGAAATGATTCGGTGGACTGGGAAATAAAGGCACTCAGCCGGCGTCCACCATCACCAGCTCAGAATCTTCGACCGCGACAATCTCGAGCGCGGCCTCGTTCGTGATCGCGACGCCGTCCAGCGGCCCCACGCGTTCTCCGTTCACTTCGATGCGCCCCGAAGCCGCGACGAGATACGCGCGGCGCGATGCGCCCAATACTTGCCGGACCTGTTCGCCCGCCTTCAGCGTCGCGCCGAGCACCCGTGCATCGGCACGGATCGGCAGCGCGCCGTCGTCGCCGGCGAAGCCGCTCGCCAGCACGACGAAACGTCCGGACCGGTCGCCTTTCGGAAACTGCTTCGTGTCCCACCCGGGCGCCCCACCGTTCGTGCGCGGCAGCAACCAGATCTGATAGAGCTTGAGCGGCATGTCGCCCCGGTTGAACTCGGCATGACGGATGCCCGTTCCCGCACTCATGACCTGCACGTTGCCCGCGCTGATCGTTCCTTCGGATCCCAAAGTGTCGCGATGGCCGAGCACGCCTTGCCGCACGTACGTGATGATTTCCACGTCGCGGTGCCCGTGCATCGGGAACCCGCTGCCGACGGCGATCTCGTCGTCGTTCCAGACGATCAGCGGGCCCAGCGGCGCGTGCTCCGGCGTGCCCTCGGCCGAGACCGCGAAATGGTATTTCGCGTGCAGCCAGCCATGGTTCGCCGCATCCAGTGATGCCCAGCGTCGATGCGTCAACATGTCCGCCTCCTGTTTCCTGCTGCCCGAACGACGGGCGGTTGCCTGGCGGCGCCTCACCGGAATCTGCGAAGCACCGAACGTTGGACGAATGCTAAATTCGCAAAGATCGCTCGCATATCTCCTGAATCGCAACGTATCATTGCTTCCAATAGAACAATCTCATCGAACGGAGCCGTCGCCATGAACCCCATCGCCGACCTGAACGATCTGCGGCTCTTTGCGGAAGTGGTGGAACACGGGAGCTTCACGGCCGCCGCCCGCAGCCTCGGCGCGCAAACCTCGAAGCTCAGCCGGCGCATTCGCGCGCTCGAGGAGGAACTCGGCGTGCGCCTGCTCAATCGCACGAGCCGCAGCCTGTCGCTGACGGAAACCGGGCGGCAGTTCCATCAGCATTGCGTCGCGCTGGTCGCGGAATCGAAGGCCGCGAAGGACATCGTGGATCGCACGCGGACGCAGCCGCAGGGCACCGTGCGCATCAGTTGCCCGGTCGGGCTGCTGAGTTCCGGTGTCGCGGAGATGCTGGCGCGCTACATCGAGAACAATCCGCAGGTTCAGGTGCTGCTCGATGCGACCAACCGGCGCGTGGATGTGGTCGAGGAAGGCCTGGATTTCGCGATCCGGGTCCGGGTTCCGCCGCTGGAGAACACCGATCTCGCGGTTCGGCAGCTGGGGCTGTCGTTCCGGATTCTCGTCGCCAGCCCGGCATTGGCCGCACGTTTTCCGGCACCCGAGTCGATCGACAGCCTGAAGGACTGGCCGACGGTTTCAACGGCCAGTAGCGGCGACAAGTACGTGTGGAGTCTGGCCGACGGCGACGGGCGGGCCATCTCTTTCGCGCATCGGCCGCGACTGGCCACCGACGATCTGGGGAGTCTGCGGCTGGCGGCGCTCGGCGGCATCGGCGTCGCCGAATTGCCGCGCGAACTGGTGAACGCCGACCTTCAGGCCGGCCGGCTGCTCCACCTGCTGCCCGCGCTGTCGGCACCGACGGCGCTGGTCCACGCGATCTTCCCGACGCGCCGCGGCATGGTGCCCGCCGTTCGCCATCTGCTCGATGCGCTCGTCGCGGGCTTCGACGAACTGAACCGGATCGCGTAGCGGCCGCCGGCGCGGCCGCACACGCAGCGCGATGACGCGCGCCGGGTCCGGATCATGCGTCCGGCAGGATCACCACCTTGCCCTTCACCTGCCGGTTCGCGATCCGCGCGATCGCGTCGGCCGCGCCGGCCAGCGACACGCGCTCGGTGATCGCGGGCCGTACCTTGCCGGCCGCGAACCATTCGGCGAGCAAACGCATGTTCGCGACATGCTGCGCGGGGTCGCGCCGCACCGCGTCGCCCCAGAACACGCCGAGTATGTCGCGCTCCTTGAGCAGCGCCAGATTCAGCGCGATCTTCGGAATCTCGCCGGCCGCGAAGCCGACCACGAGGAACCGGCCGCGCCACGCAGTCGCGCGCAAGGCCGCCTCGCTGTAGGCGCCGCCCACCGGATCGTAGACGACGTCGGCGCCGCGCCCGCCGGTCAGTTCGTCCACGCGGCGGCGCAGGTCTTCGGTCGCATAGTCGATCGTCTCGTCCGCGCCCGCTTCACGGCACAGCGCCAGCTTGTCGGCACTCGACGCCGCCGCGATCACGCGCGCGCCGAGCGCCTTCGCGATCTCGATCGCGGCGAGCCCGACCCCGCCCGCCGCGCCGAGCACGAGCAGCGTCTCGCCCGGCTGCAGGCGCGCGCGCTGCTGCAACGCGTGCAGCGACGTGCCGTAGGCGAGCACGAGCGCCGCGCCCTGCTCGAACGTCATGCCCGGCGGCAGCGCGGCGATCTGGTGCACGTCGGCCACGCACTGTTCCGCGAACCCGCCATGCCCGGTGAACGCGACCACGGAATCGCCGGGTCGCCATTTGGCGACGCCTTCGCCGACCGCATCGATCACGCCGGCAAACTCGGCGCCCGGCGAGAACGGCAGCGTGGGCTTCACCTGATACAACCCCTGGACGATCAGCGCGTCGGGGAAATTGAGCGACGCCGCCTTCACCTGAATCCGGACCTGGCCTGCGGCCGGCTCCGGAATCGCCACGTCCTCGATACGCAGGCGGTCGATCGGGCCGAATGCGGTACACAACAGGGCTTTCATGCTCTTCTCTCTCCTTGCGCGGCGTGGCCGCGGATCGGTTCAGCCTGCGGGACACACCCGCACGGCCGGGTCACGACGAATACGCGGTGGCCGGCAGGATCGGCAACCGCCACATCGTCAGCATTCCGGAATATTGGCGCAGCGACGTTCAGAACCACGCGTCGCGCATGTCGAGTGTCGTCGTGTCGACGCTCGACAGCAGATCGAGTTGCGCATCCACCTTCGGCAATTCCCAGCGGAAGAAGTAACGGGCCGCCGCACGCTTGCCGTCGTGGAAATCGCCGTCATGCCCGTGCGCGGCGAGCGTCACGTCGAGCCACAGCCACGCGACGACGAGATGGCCGAACGCTTCCAGATAGACGCTCGCATTCGCGAGCCGCTGTTGCGGATCGCCGATCGCGCCCAGCTGTCGCGTGACGTCGCACAGCCGCGCCCAGCGCTGCGCCAGCGCATCGGCCTGCTCGCGCATATCGGCATCCAGCGCCCGTGCGCGTTCGACGGTCGCGCCGATACGCGCGTCGAGCGCGCGCAGCAATGCGCCGTCGTCCTGCGCGACCTTGCGGCCCAGCAGGTCGAGCGCCTGAATGCCGTGCGTGCCTTCGTGAATGGGATTGAGGCGATTGTCGCGATAGAGCCGCTCGACCGCGTAGTCGCGCGTGTAGCCGTAGCCGCCGTGCACCTGGATCGCGAGGTCGTTCGCGGCGAGACACCACTGCGACGGCCAGCTTTTCGCGATCGGCGTCAGGATATCGAGCAGGCGCGCGGCATTGGCACGCACCTGTTCGTCGCCGTGCGCGCGCCCCTCGTCGACCAGCTTCGAGCAATACAGGATCAACGCGAGGCCGCCTTCGACATAGGCCTTCTGCGCGAGCAGCATCCGCCGCACGTCCGGATGCGCAACAATCGGCGCCTGCGGCGCGGCCGCGTCCTTGCCGGCCGGGCCGAGCGGACGCCCCTGCGGCCGGTTGCGTGCGTAGTCGAGCGCGTGCAGATAACCGGTGTAGCCGAGCGCCACCGCGCCCGCGCCAACACCGATGCGCGCCTCGTTCATCATGTGGAACATGTATGCCAGGCCGTGGTTCGGCTGGCCGACCAGGTAGCCGATGGCGCCCGCGCGCCCTTCCGGACGATGACGCGTGCCTTCGCCGAAGTTCAGCAGGCAGTTGGTCGTGCCGCGATAGCCCATCTTGTGGTTCAACCCGGCAAGCACGACGTCGTTGTGCTCGCCGCGCGCGCCGTCATCGGCCGGCAGGTACTTGGGCACGATGAACAGCGAGATGCCGCGCGTGCCGGTCGGCAGTCGTCCGTTTTCGTCGGGAATCTTCGCGAGCACGAGGTGGACGATGTTCTCCGTCAGTTCGTGCTCGCCGCCGGAAATCCACATCTTGTTGCCGGTCAGCCGATAGCGCGGGCCGAGCGGCGAGTCGCCGTCGGCATCCGCGCGCGTCGTGATGTCGGACAGCGACGAGCCGGCTTGCGGTTCGGACAGGCACATCGTGCCGAGGAAGCGCCCGTCCAGTTCCGGGCGCGCGAACGCGTCGATCTGTGCGGGACTGCCGTGCGCGACGAGCAGGTTCGCATTGGCGACGGCGAGGAACGGATAAGCGGCGGTCGCGATGTTCGCGGCCTGGAAGTACAGGAACGACGCGGCTTCGACCAGCTTCGGCAAGCGCATGCCACCGAGCGTTTCATCGTGGCCCGCGGCGATCAGCCCGGCTTCCGCGAAAGCCCGCACGGCCGGTTCGACTTCCGGAATCAGCGTCACGCGCTCGCCGTCGAAATGCGGCTCCTCGCGGTCGCCGCGCGCGGCGTGCGGCGCGAACAGGTCTTCGGCGATCCGCTCGCTGGTGTCGAGCACCGCATCGAAGGTCTCGCGACTGTGCTCCGCGTAGCGCGGCAGCGCGACGAGCGCTTCGGCATCGAGCCAGTCGTACAACAGGAACGCGAGATCGCGTCGCGACATCAACAGGCTCATCGTGCTGCCCTCCGGGTGGCTCGCGTCGTCGACGGCCGCTCATGCGCCCGCCGGTCGATCCGCCTGCGCTCGATCGATGCATGCTTCATCACGTCTGTCTCCTGTCGGGCGGCGCGCCGGGCGCGCCCATGGGCTCCGGTTGCCGGGGCCGGATGAATCGGTCGGTGACTGCAAGTGCTGGCGGAAATTTAGCACGGTCGTTCTATAACGACAATGCCCGGGTGCGTGCCGGCGAGTCGCGAAGGCTGCGGCACGCGCAAGCCCGCTCCTCCGGATGCCTGCCGGCGCCTGGCGATCGGGAAGCGGCGCGCGACGATCCCGTGCACCCGCTCGATCCGCTCAGGCGGGTTGCGGCGGGTGTGTGTCGTCGTCCGCCAACGTGCCGAGCGGCACGAAGATGTAGCCTTTCCCGCGCACGGTCCGGATGTAGCGATAATCGCCGACCGGCTGCTCGATCAGGTTGCGCAGCCGGAAGATCAGCACGTCGAGCCCGCGCTCGGAGCGTCCCGCCGCCTTCGACCCCAGCAGCGCGAGGATCTCCGTGCGCGACAGCACGCGCATCGGCTGCGAGATGAACAGCTCGAGCAGCGCAAATTCGCTGACGCGCAGCCCGAGATCGCGCCCCGCGCGGGTCGCGCGACGGCTCACGAAATTCACCTCGATGTCGCCGAACGCATAGGGTTCGGCGATTCCGGGCGCGCGCGGCGGCCCGGACCCGTTCAGCGCATAACGGCGCATCGCGCTGCGCACGCGCGCGACGAGCTCCATCAGCTCGAACGGCTCGACGACGTAGTCGTCCGCGCCGATCTCGAGCGCGACGACCTTGTCGACCACGCCCGCGCAACGGCTGAGCACGATCACGGGCATGTCGTGGCCGGCGCGCCGCAGCGCGCCGAGCGCCATATAGGCCGCCGTTGTCGGCCGTTCGACGCGCAGCACGATCAGCGTCGGCGGCGCTGCCGCCACGCACGCCGGCAGCATCGACACGTCTTCCAGCACCGACGTGTCGATCTGGCAGCCGCGCAGGAATACGCCGATCATGTCGCGCAACCGCGCGTCGGGCTCTACAACAAGAACTTGGGTGGCCATGGAAAATCGCCCAACACGACAGCCTGGACCGCGAATCCGGGCATCACGCCGGTCAGCCGGCCGACCGGAACGGCCGGCATGCGCGAACCGGCGACAGCGCGGTGCCGGCGACTACACATGCATGCAGCAATCGAGACTCGTCAGGAAATAGCTCAGGCTCTTGCGGATCGACGTCTCGACGTCCCGCACATCGCGGGCCGCGGGCGACTGGCCGAGCAGCGTCGCGACGATCTCCAGCGCTTCCCACGGATGCCGGTCGTCGTAGTCGGCATGCAGCTTCAGCCAGCGCATCGCGCGATGCCGCACCGCCGGATCGAACTGCTCTTCGTACGGCGACGCGCACAGGATCGCGCTCCATTCGCCCGTCACGCCTTCGATCGCGTAGTTGGTCGCGGCGATGCTCGGCGCCAGCGCATCGGCGCTGCCGCTCTTCCAGCACCAGTGGCTCAGCGCGAACCCGGCCAGCGGCGCGTCGCCGCACAGCATCATGTCGATGGTCACGCCCGATTCGGCGGCCCAGTTGGCCCAGTGATCGACGTGATTCTGCTCGACGCGGATATTGCGGATCAGATAGCGCCTGGCCTTCTCTTCGCCGCGCGACCGATACGCGGCCGTCTTCACCAGGTTCATCGCCATGTACTCGGGAAACTGGCTGACCACCGCCCAGCCGGTCACGAAGAACGCGCGCAACTGCGGCGCGCGCAGGGTTCCGCCGCTCATGGCCGCGAATACCGGATGCGACCGGATGCGCGCCTTCAGTTCGTCGGTCGCGCCGACCACGTCACGCAGCCAGGCCGGATAGCTGGCCAGATCCGTCAGGTCGCCGGTCAGTTCAAATGGAGCACTCATGCGTTCATTCCTCGTTGTTTCAATGGAATCCCCCTTCCTGCCACGGCGCGGGGCGGCCGAAGTAATAGCCCTGGCAATAGTCGACGCCGAGCGCGCGAAGCATCTCGGCCGTCGTCGTATCCTCGACGTGCTCCGCCACCGTGCGGTACTGCATCACGTGCGCGATGTCGTTGATCGCGCACGCGATGCCGCGCTTGATGCTGTCGGACGTCATGTCCGACACGAGGCCGCCGTCGATCTTCAGGTAGTCGATCGGCAGCTGGCGCAGATACGAAAACGACGACATGCCGGCGCCGAAATCGTCCAGCGCGAACCGGCAGCCGAGGTCGCGCAGCTCGCACATGAAGCGCGACGCGACCTCCAGGTTCCGAACCGCGCTCGTCTCCGTGATTTCGAAGCACAGCAGCGATGGATCGAGCCCCGACGCGGACAGCTCGGCGATCACGAACTCGACGAAGCGTTCGTCGGTGATCGACATCGCCGACAGGTTCACGTTGTATTCGACGTAGTGACGCCGTTCGAGCCGCGCGAGGCGCCGGATGACGGTGCGCACGACCCAGCGGTCGATCATCGTCATGTGGCCGTAGCGTTCGGCGGCCGGCAGGAATACCGGCGAGATCAGCTTGCCGTCGGCATCCGGAATGCGCAGCAGGATCTCCGCGCGCTCCTGCGCGCCGAGCCCGGCCTGGATCGGCACGATTCGTTGCGCATACAACTGGAATGAATTCGTTTCGAGCGCCGTCTTCACGCGACGGCTCCATTGCTTGTGGTACGCCTGGCGGCTCGAGCTCATGTCGCGCGAATCCGCGACGTGCACGCGGTTGCGGCCGCGATCCTTCGCCACATAGCATGCGATGTCGGCCATCTGCATGGCCTTCTCGACACTCTCGGGGCGGCATGCGAGATCCAGCACGCCGATGCTGACGCTGATCTTGAACGGCTCACCTTCCCAGAAGAACGTGAAGTCGTCGAGGCTCGCGCGGATCCGCTCCGCCTTGCCGCCGTCCGGCGCGACGTTTCGGCTGCCTGGCAGCAGGATGCCGAACTCGTCGCCGCCCAGCCGGCCGAACACGTCGTCGTCGTCGAGACAGCGCCGGAACACCGCCGTCGCGTCGCGCAGCAGCGCGTCGCCGGCCGCGTGCCCGCATACGTCGTTGACTTCCTTGAAGCCGTCCAGATCGAGTACCAGCAGCATCCCGCCGGCCCGCTCCACCAGCACTTCGCCCACGCGCCGCTCGAACGCCGTCCGGTTGATCAGCCCGGTCAGCGCATCATGCGACGCCTGCCAGGTCAGCTTCCCGATCAACTGGTATTCGTGCGTCATGTCGCGCAGGATCAGCACGTAGCCGACGCAGCGGCCCGCGGCGTTGTCCATCTTCGACAGCGACGCGCGCACGGCCACGGCGGAGCCGCATACGCGAATCAGGTCGAGATCGCGAGTGAACGTGTGGTCGCCGCTGTTGCTCAGCGACGCGAGCAGCTTGATCGACATCCCGGTCGACGTGTCGATCAGGTCCAGCACATCGTTGATCGGCTTGCCGACGCACAGATCCGAAGACGATCCGAGCAACTGCTCGGCCGCCGGGTTGACCGTTTCGATGCTGCGCGCGAGGCCGATCGTGACGATCGCGTCGGCAACCGAGCGAAGCGCGGCTTCCGCGAATGCCTGGCTCCGGTCGAGCTCGGTCTGCATTGATCGCTGCTGGCGTTGCGCGCGGCTCGCCCATCGCACCGACAGCAGGATGATCAGCAGCGACGCCGCGATGTACGACAGGATCAGCTGGATGACGGCCGAGCGGAACTCGGCGCTCAGCTCGTCGGAAAAGCGCTTCGGCAGCGGTTCGATGCGCGAATTGATGTCCCAGATCGAGCGATTCAGACGACTCGTGCGCCGGATGTCGCCCGCATGCACCGATTCGCGCAGCGCGTCCGCGGCCCGGCGCAGATCGACCAGTTGCCGGTCCGCGTCCTCCCAGTACTGCAACGCGGCGTTCAGGCGTGCGAAGCTGCTCAGGATCGGATAGAACCACACCACCGCCGCCGCATCGACGGGATTGATGCCGGCCTCGATCATCGCCCGGCGCGCCACCCCGTGATCCGCCGGCACGCCGACCATCGCCCGGCGCGCGACGCCCAGGAATACGAGGGTCCGGTCGACCGCAAGGTAATCGCCGAACAGCTTTTCGTCGCTGGTCTCGCCGTAGCGGCTCAGCAGGATGATTTCGTCCTTCTGCGCCTTCGACCAGCTGCTTTCGCCGCCGACATACACGCGCAGCGACATGATCACGATCAGGCTGACGGCGACGAACCCGGCCAGCGCCACGATCACGACGACGATCGGCAGGATGCCCAGCGCCGGACTCCATGGCCACACGTGAAACGAACTGCGCTGACTCGGGAGCTTCGAAATGTTTTCCATACCTGGTGACTGCTTTTCTGATTATTCTCGACGTCTCTGGCCTGGCGCACGCCCGGACTTCCGGCGTTCAGGCACCTCCCATTCCGCACGCTCGCGACGTGCCGCCTTTCGTGCAATCGCGGCACACGAAGCCGTTGCCGGCCGCGCCCTCCCGCGCGGCGCGACGGACTAGGTCGTCCGCACGCGGCGCGGCGGCGATACCCCGGCATCGATCCCGGAATCGACCGTGAGGATGCGGCACGTTTCGTCCCGGATGACCCGATGACAGTCGCATCCCTGCCGCTCGAGATTCGCCAGGTCCGTCAGCACGATGGCACCGCGGTGCTGATGGATCAGACCGAGCTCGTGAAGCTGCCGCGTGGCATCGGTGACGGTCTCGCGCCGCACGCCCAGCATCTGGCCCAGCATGCCGTGCGTGACCGGGATTTCGATGCTGCGCGATCGCTCGTACGCGATCAGCAGCCACCGGCCCAGTTGATGGCGCATCAGGTGGTGACGGCTGCAGAACATCACCTGCGACGCCTGGGCAAGAATCAGCTGCATGCGCACGAACACCTGCTTCCGGATGGCCGCCGATGCGTCGCACGCGTCGTCGAACCGGCGCGCATACAGCCGATAGGCGAACCCGCCGCAATAGACGACGGCGCGTCGCTGCATCGCACTGCCGATGACGTCGTCGCACACGACGCCTTCGCGACCGATTTCCGTCACGCCGAGCGTCGTCTTGCCGCCTGCCGTGCATTGCAGGGAAATGCCGGCCGTCACGGGAAAATAGACGGCTTCCAGATTCTCGCCGGCATCGCACAGCACCTGCCCGGTCTTGAGATTCGAAAGCTGCAAATGGGGCGCGAATTCCGAACGATTTATTCCGTCAAGCGCGGACAGAAAATAATTGGCACCAAGTGCATGCGGCAACTCGATGACGTTGTTTGCCTGATGTGTCACGGCGCACCTCGTACGTTGTATTCCTGCCCTCGGCCACCGAACCTTCATGCCATTTTTTACCGGACCGATTTGACGGTTTTTCCGTTTTCTTCCCGGTGGCATTGGGCAAAAAGGTATCACGCAGGCCAACCGTCCGCGGCATTCCGACTTCGTTACATGAAGTAATTTGACAGTTCAATCCGCCACCCGGATATCCTTGCATTGTCAATCAAGGATTAGCCATTTAATTCCACGCCATATAAAGAGGATTGCTCAACGAAACATTGAAAATTCTCCATGAATGGCAATATGCCGGAATGCAATAAAGTCAATAACTGAAAATCATTCCCGAATCGACACAATGCGGGATAAGTGACATATCCCACACTTCCCTGGCGGCGGATGTAGCAGGGATGCAATGCATGCGCCGGAGCCGGGCACGATGTCGCGCGCTAGTGCACCGATGCCGCCGCGCTGCCGGCGTCGAGCGACGCGGCCCTCAGGGCGTCCGCCGGGTCCGGGAAGTCGCGTTGCCGCAATCGCGCGATCTGCGCATCGCGCGCGTCGGGCGCAAGCTGCTGCGCGTCGAGCCGTTCGCGTTCAGCCGCGTAGTCGCGATAGCGCGCCAGCCACGCGTCGTCGTCCTGCTGCATTCGCACGACGCGCGCGGTGACATCGGTGCCGAGCTGCGCCCGCAACGTGTCGGGCGCCGCGCGCTGCCCTTCGAGCCGCGCGACCGTCGTAATCTCGTCTCGCTGCCGCGCCAGCCGCTCGCGTGCGTCGCGCATGCCGGGCGGCAGCGACAGGTCGAGTGCTGCGAGACGTTCGCGCTTCTGTGCATCGGTAAGCGTCGGATCGCGCGCGATCCTGATCCGCTCGAGGTCGTCGCGCTGCCGCTGGCGTTCCGCGCCGAAGAAAGGCGTGCTCCAGTCGCCGAGCCATCGGCTCGCGAGCGCCTCGCGCCGTGCGAGCTCGCCCGCGATCCCGTCCGGATCGATGCGCCCGCCGGGCGGTGCGGCATCCGGCGGCGCGGCCAACGCCGCGAGGTACGCGCGATAGCGCGGCCATACGTCGAGCGCTTCGCGCCGTGCCAGCGCGCCGACCGGTTGCGCGGCGATCTCGCGCGCAACCAGCGCATCGAGCTCGGCGGCCGTCAGGTCGTGCTGCGCCAGCAAAAAATAATCGAAGAATTCCCGTACCGCGTGCACTCTCGCCAGGTGCCCGTCGGGGCCGACCGGCAGGCGCGGCGCGCGCGAACCCGCCAGCGACGCGGGCAGCACGACCGCGGATGCCGCTAGCGCAGGCTGTGGCGCCGCCGCACCGGGCGACGCGGCATCGACGGCCCGCGCAGCGCCGGCAGCCTCGGGCGCCTGCGTCGACCCGCCGAGCGCATGCCACACGGCCGCGACCGCAATCATGCCGGTGGCGCCGTACAGCACGGCGCGCGACAGTGTCGTCCGGACCTCCATCGCTCAGACGCCCTGCAGTTTCAGCCGGTTCGCATGCACGCGGAGCGCGGCGACCGGGTCTTCCGCATACGCGCCGCGAATGCCGAGCAGCTGGTTGATCGCGTCGAAGTGATTCCAGTGGTAGCGCGTCGAGATCACCGTACCGAACCGCGAACTGCAGGTCGACGTGAAGCCGTCGTTCGGGCCCGCGCCGGCGAGTGCCATGATGTTGCCGGCCGTCAGGAACACGAGCGTCGACGGGTCCAGCACGTTCGCCGGATCGATGACCGGAATCACGCTGGTATCGACGGCGCCCGTCACGATGCCGAGCAGCGACACGGGCTGGTACGCGGCCCCGCTCCACGAATACAGCAGGTGCACGTTCCCGCCGATCGTCTCGGCCGGCGCGCCGGTGCCGCACGCGCCGGCGCCGAGACCCGGACTCGGGAACAACCGGTTGAACTGCGCGGCATAGGTCGTGCCGAGCGCGTTGAGCGCGGCGATCGCATCCTGGTTCGTGTTGTGCGTATCGCTGGTCAGGATGCCGATGATGTTCAGCAGCGCGCCGAACACTGGCGTCGACAGGCCGGTCGGGTCGAGCTTCAGCGCGCCCAGCACGAAGTCGGCGAACTGCGAGCCGCGGTGCGGGGTCGCGATCGTCGTGACCGATGCGACGAGCGCGGGCGCGACCGAAGCCACATAGCGCGATGTCAGCCCGCCCTGGCTGTGCCCGATCAGGTTCACCTTGGCCGCGCCGGTGATGGCGAGCACCTGCTTCACATAGGCCAGCAACTGCTCGCCGCGCCCGTTCGGGCCGAGGTCGCTCTGGAAGCCGGACAGGTCGGCGACGTAGACCGTCGCGCCGTGCCGCTGAAGGTCGGCCTGGATGCCGTACCAGTAAGGCACCACGCCGAAATAGTCATCCGTTCCGGTCAGGCCGTGAACGAGGATGATCGGATAGCGGGTCGCCGCGTAGTCGTCGACCGCGGTGGCGGCCAACGTCTGCGCGCCGGCTTGCGGCGCGAGCAACCCGATACATGCCAGCAACGCGACGCGGGCGACGAACCGCATGCACGCGCGCGGCACGCGCCGTGCCATCGCGGCGCGTAACACGCTCGACAGGAAGGCCTCCGCGCGGCGCCATGCGGCGTTATCGGCACGGCGGCGCGGCGCAAAACACGGATCGATGTCATGCATTCACGCTCTCCCAGGCCGCCTGCGCCGCCACCCGCCGCTGCCACATGATGAACAGCGGCGCACCGACGACTTCGAGCACCGTGAAGCCGACGAACGGCGGCCACGGCAGCCCGAGCGTCGCGAGCGAAATCAGCCGCCCGACGCCGCCGAGGAAGATCATCGTCCACAGCGTCGCGAACAGCCGCCCCTGACGCTCGATCCGCGGAATCACCGAAACCGCCGCGAGCCCGACACCGAGCCAGACGCCCGCGTAGAAACGCAGGTTGCCGTCCAGCGTCGCGTCGGCCGGCAGCGCGATGCCGAGCGATGCATACAGCGGATCGCCGATGCCCATCATGCCGAGCACCCCGGTGATCGACGGGACCAGCGCAAGCACGGCGGTCGCCGCCTGAAGCGCGCGTTTGCTCATTCGAACTCTCCTTGCATCATCGATAAAAAATACCCAGCACCTGAACACTCGTCGACTCCGGCATCGCACCGAAGCGGCTCCACGACGGCCCGCCCTGATGCAGCCATTGCAGCGCGACGTCGAACCGGTCGAAGCGCCGCCGCAGCTCGACCCAGTATTGCCGGCCGCCGCCGAGATCGGCCTGCATGAAGCCCGACAGGTCGAGGCGGCGCACGCCGACATTGCGCCATGCTGCCATCACGAACAGCCCGTGGCGGGTTGGCAGCTCCTGTGCGGCGATCGACGTCTGCACCGCACTGCCCCATGCATACGGGTTCGCACGCTGCAACGACCGCCACTGCGCCGCGTCCGCGCCGCCGCCGTTGCTCTGGAATTCCGCGGTGAGCGACAGGTCGACCGGCAGCGTCCACGTCGCCCCCACCGACGAGCTGGTGCGGAACGCACGATCGTCGGCCGCGCCGGTGGCACGCGCGATCAGCGAGCGCCGGTAGCCGCCCGCCCATTCGAGGTAAGCGACCACCGAGTTGCCGAGCAGCACGCTCAGATTCTGGCCGAACTGCGGCGCCTGCCCGCTTTCGCCGTAGACGATCCATTGCGGCTGGATCGCCGCGCTCAGCCGCTGGCTCGCGACGAGCATCCAGCGGTCGACGCCGTTGGTCCGCTGCAGGTCGGACGACGCGGCCGGATCGCCCGGCAGGCCGCGGCGTTCGAGACGCGGCGACAGCAACGCCGTGAGCGACCCCGTGTCCCACACCTGCTGCGCGCGCAGCCCGATCGTGCCGAGCCGGTTCGTGTGCCGGCTGTCCGGATCGGGCGGCACGTCGAGGCTCACCGCGCCCGCGCGGAAGAAGTCGGTCGGGTTGTAGCCGATCGCCGCGCCGAGCCGCTCGTTCAGGCGCCCCGCGTCGACCACGAACGCGGGCGACGCACGCCAGCTTGCATACGCTTCCTTCACGAGCGTCACGTCGCGCGACGACGTGCTCGACGTCCCGAGCGGATCGAAGCGGTCGAAGCGCATCGAGAAGTGCGCGGCGAACGACGGTGTCAGCCACTGCCCGTACTCGAATTCGATCGAAAGCTGATTGCGGCCGGCGTCCCCGCCGTCGCGATAGCGGCTCGTGCGCAGCGCGTCCTGCACGTCGAGTTTCCACGGCTTCGCGGTGTCGGGCGGCGGCGCGGCCGGCCGGTCGGCGAGATCGAGCGCCGCGGCGTCGCTCGCATCCACGTCGGCCGCGCCCGCGCCATCCGCATCCGCCGCGCGCACGAGCACCGGCAGCAGTACGAACGCGAGCGCGGCGATCCGGCATCGGCGCCGCGCCGTCATTGCGCCTGGAAGCGGGACAGATAGTCGCGCTGCAGCCATGCGTCGGGAATGTCGCGCCACGCGTAGTCGGAGAAGCGCATGACCGTGACCCAGTTGCTGTCGAGCCCGTCGATGATGACGGTTTCGGTCGGCCGCTCGACGCCGAGCTGCATCGTGTAGCGGCGATAGAACGCGGTCTTCAGCAGCCGGTCGCTTTCCGAATAGAAGCGCGCCTTCAGCGGCCGGTTGTTCGCCGCGTCGATCCAGATCTCGATGCGGCGGTACGTGAGCCCGTCGCCGTGTCCGGCAAGCGCGAGCCGGTACGCGCGGCGCATCTGCCGGTCGCCGTCGGCGATGTCCTCGACGCCCTTCATCTCGGCCGTGTAGTCGTGCGCGAGATTGATCGTCACGACGTCGCCGTTCGCGGCCTGTCCGAGCAGCCGCTGATCCGGCGAGATCCGCACGCTCGCCTGGTTCGCCGGATCGTAGAACCACAGGTCGTTGCCGTTCTTCAGCATCAGCTTGCCCGTGTCGCGCGCCGGCGCGACGAAGCGCACCAGCGTGCGGAACGCGCCGCCGGGCGCGTCGGGCTTCGAATAGATCGACAGCGTATTGCCGTCGACCTGCTTGCCGGACCGGTACTCGATCAACGTCGCGGTCAGCACGAACGATTTCTCCGGCGTGCGGATCGCGTCGCTCGCCGCGAGCACCTTCTGCGGATCGGGTGCCGGCTGCGCATGCGCGACGCCGGCGAGGAACGAAAGACTCAGACAACATGAAACGAACAGGCGACGCACGAACGCTCTCCCGAAAGTGGATTGGATCAAAACGGCGGCACACGCGGCTTCATACATGCCGCAGCGCGTCGACGATCGACAGCCGCGCCGCATGGCGCGACGGCAACCATGCCGACAGCCCGGCGACGCACGCGAGCCCGACGAACGTGACGGCAATGGTTCGCCACTCGCCCCACACGCGCACGGTCAGCGCGACAGCGTCGATCCGCGCGGGCGGCGTCCAGGCCAACCCGCTGTGATTGACGGCCGCGGCAATCGCGAGCGCGACCAGCACGCCGAGCGACGCGCCGGCCACGCCGAGCAGCGCGCCCTCGCAGACGAACAGCGCCTGGATGCCGCCGCGCCGCATGCCCATCGAGCGCAGCGTGCCGATCTCGACCGTGCGCTCGATGATCGCGGTGCTCATCGTGTTGCTGATCACGAACAGCACGATCGCGCTGATCAGCACGAACACGAACCCGAAGATCACCGAGAACATCCGGTTGGTCTGGTCGTAGAACGGGTTCAGCGTCGCGAAATCGACCACGTCGAGCGACTGGCCGTCGAAGCCGCCGTGCAGCAACTGTTCGATGCGCGCGCGCGCCGCGGGCAGGTCGGCCGTGCGCGCGAGCTGGATCTCGATCGCGGTCGCGCGCGGCGCACCGCCGCCGTACACGAGCCGCTGCGCCTGTGCCAGGCGCACCGCGAGATAGACGTCGTCGAGTTCCTTCACGCCCTGCTGCTCGGCCTTCACGACCGAGAAGCGGCCGACGTTCGGCGCGCCGCCCGCGCTCGCGGTCAGCACCTCGATGTGCGTCGCGCCGTCATCGGCCGGCCGCGTGCCGGCCTCGCCCTGGGCGAGCGCCAGCACGTCGGGCGGCGCGTTCGCGGCCGGCCCGTCCGCCGCCGGCTCGGCCGGGCCCGGCGGCGCGTCGCGGCAATCCGGCACGCGCAGCGGCCCGCACAGATGCAGCACGCGCGCGACGCCGAGGCCGACCATCGCCGCGTCGTCGGCGGTGCCGCGCAACGCGAACGTGCGCGGCCGCAGCGGGAAGCCATACGCGTTCCACTGCTGCATCCGGTACTGGTCGTCCGGAATCGCGCCGAACCCCATCACGGTGCGCGACACACCGGCCGCGAAATTGCCGGCGATCCCGCCGAACTGCAGCGTCGGCGTGACGACCTCGAGCAGCGCCGCGAGCGGCGGGTCGCGCCGCAGTTTCTGGATCAGCGCCGGATAATCGCGGATGCCGTACGCGGCCGGGTCGCCCGTGCCGTACAGGAAATAGCCCTGCCGCTGGATCTGCAGGTGGCCGCTGCGCTGCACGAAATCGGTCTGCAGCCCGAGCGTGATGTCGCGGCTGAAGCCGCCGAACAGCAGGATCGCGCTGACGCCGACGATCATCGCGAGCAGTGTCGTGAGCGAGCGCCGGCGGTTTCGCTGCAGGTTGCGCAGCGCGAGCATCAGCGTATGGGTCATCGGCACATCTCCTGCGTCGCCGCGCCGTCGCCGGCCCGTTCGTGGCCGACGATGCGGCCGTCGAGAATCCGGATCACCTCGTCGGCCACGCTCACCACCTGCGGATCGTGCGACGACACGATGAACGACACGTCGCGCTCGCGCTGGATCGTGCGCATCAGTTCGATGATCGCGTGCCCGGTCGCGCTGTCGAGGTTCGCGGTGGGCTCGTCCGCGAGGACCATCGCCGGCTCGGCCGCCAGCGCGCGCGCGATCGCGACACGCTGCCGCTGGCCGCCCGACAGCTGGCTCGGCCGGTGCCGCGCCTTGTCGGCCAGCCCGACCGCATCGAGCAGGTCGCGCACCCGCGCCGCGCGCCGCGCGGGCGCCCAGCCCGCCATCAGCAGCGGATATTCGACGTTCTCGTGTGCGGACAGCACCGGCAGCAGGTTGAACGTCTGGAACACATGGCCGACGTGGCGCGCGCGAAAATCGGACAGCGCATCGTCGGACAGCGCCGCCGTGTCGTGACCGGCGATCGTCACGCGCCCGCTGTCGGGGCGGTCGATGCAGCCGATCATGTTCAGCAGCGTCGTCTTGCCGCTGCCCGACGGGCCGCTCAGCACGGTGAAGCGGCCCGCGTCGAGCGTCGCCGACACGTCGGCGAGACCGGTCACGCGCACGCTGTCGAGCAGGTAGGTCTTCGACAGGTTCTCAACGTTGACGAGGCTCACGATGCGCCTCCCGCGCGCGCGGCGCGCACCGGCGCCGACTGCGATACTTCCGCGCCCGCCGCCGCGGCGCCGGACACGGCCGGCAGCGTGCGGATCAGTCGCCGCAATTGCAGCCGATACGCGAAATGCTCGACCTCGATCACGTGCCGCGACGTGCGATGGAACGCGATGCCGCCGCTCCAGTCCGAGCGTCCGCGCCGGATCAGCCGGTCGATGCGCGCGGCCTTGCGCGGCGCCGCGTCGCGTGCATGCAGATAGCGTGCGAGCAGTTGCGCCTGATAGTCCATCAGCGGCCAGTTGCCGGTCGAGGTCTGGAACAGACCGACGAAGAACAGGTCGCGATGCCGCGCGTCGAACATGTTCAGGTACAGCGACGGTTGCGGCTTGCGCCATTGCAGATGCGCCTGATCGATGAACGGAAAGCTCGGCCGGTAGCCGGTCGCATACACGATCACGTCGATCGCCTCCTCGCTGCCGTCGACGAACGCGACGCGGTCGCCTTTCAGTTCGCGCACGTCCGGCCGCGCGTCGAGGTCGCCATGGCCGAGGTGATAGAACAGCGTCGAGTTGATGATGAAATGTGATTCGAACAGCTTGTGGTCGGGCTTGCGCAGCCCGTAGTCTTCCGGCTGCCCGGCCGTGGTCAGGCGCAGCAGCCGCTCGCCGAAAAAGCGTCGCGCCCACAGCGGCATGCGCAGCCGCAGCGGCCATTCGGCCCACTGGTCCGCCGGTATCCCGAACAGGAATTTCGGCCAGTAGTAGTAGCCGCGCCGCGTGCTGTGGAACACCGCGCGCGCGTGATGTGACGCCTCCACCGCAATGTCGCAGCCCGAATTGCCGGCGCCGACCACGAGCACGCGCTTGTCGCGGAAGATGTCCGGCGTGCGGTATTGCGACGAATGGAGTTGCAGCCCGTCGAAGCGGCCGGGATAGTCGGGCAGTTGCGGATGCGACAGGTGCCCGTTGCAGACGATCACGCCGCGATAGGTCCGCACTTCGCCGCGATCCAGTTCGACCCGCCACTGCGTGCTGCCGGGCACCGGCGCGACCTCGAGCACCGAGCGACCGAACTCGATCCGGTCGTACACGCCGAAGCGGCGCGCGTAGGCGCGCAGATACGCGAGCGCCTGGTCGCCGCGCGCGTACGTCGGGTAGTCGTCGGGAATCGGAAAGTCGGGGTACTCGGAAAACCGCTTCGAGCTGATCATGTGGATCGAGCGATAGACCGCGCCGCTCGGCCGGCCGTAGTACCAGTTGCCGCCGACGTCGTCCTCGCGCTCGATCACGTCGCAGCCGATGCCGGCCGCCAGCAGGTTCTTCGCCGCGGTGATGCCCGCCGCACCCGCGCCGATGATGCAGTACCGCGCGCCGTCGTTGCGCTCCGTCATGGTGGACCTCCTCTTCCCGTTCAAAGAACCGACGCCGCGACGGCCTGCGTGCCGGTCGCGACGACGAGCGCCGCGCCGCGCAGTTCCGCGATCAGCGCGCCTGCGCGATCGGCGATCGCGAAACGACCGTCCGGACCGCGCAGCAGCATCTCGGCGTCGCCGGCCTGCGCGGCACCGAACACGATGCGACCGATGCACCATGCGCGCGGCGGCTCGCCGTCGTCCGGCCACACGCCGAGCAGCACGCGCAGCACGTTTTCCAGGTGATTGACCGGCAGCCACAGCTGCGGACACGGCGCATCGCCGGCGTCGCCCGGCGCACGCCACAGCGCGTCGGGGTCGGCGGCTTTCGCCTGCCCGATCCCGTCGCTCCACCGGGCCTCGGGCAACAAGTCGCCGCGCCAGCTCGCGTGCACGGCTGCCCGGGCCGGATCGTGGCCCGCTTCTCGCGGCAGCCGTACCATCGCGCCGGCGGGCGGCAGGCTGCGGTACACGAACGTCGCATCGAGCAGCGCGCGGCCCGCAAGCGACACGCACCGCACCGTCACGCGCCAGCCGTCGTCCGCGGTCCGACCGGTCACGTCGGTATCGAGCGCGAGATCGCCGTGGCGATCGAGCGCGTCGGCCAGCGCGTCGAGCGCGATCGTCACGTCGACGGCTTCGTGCAGGTACGCGCGCTCGCCATCGGGCAGCGCGACCCAGTCGGCCACGACGCGCGCATGCTCGAGCAGCAGCGACGCCGGTACGGCCGCGCGGCCGCCGAGGCGGAACGCGCGCGTATAGGGCGCGCCCACGGCGCGATAACGCGTCGAGATGCACGCGAACGGCCGGAATCGCCGCGGCGCACCCGCGTGATGCCGGCGCGTCGCGAGCTCGCCCAGGTTCGGCAAGCCGTCGACGGCGTCGAATCCGCGAAGCTGGATCGGCGTCAGCGCGCGGCCGACCGCACCCATGTACATCGGTTCGCCGCTGCCGGGCGCCGCGAGTTCCGCGAGCCAGTGCCGCACGCCGTCGTCGATGCGCATCGGGCTCACGTAGCGCCGCGTGACGGCGAGGTTCGTGATCATCCCGACCCCGTCCCAGGTCGGCCACACGAGCGTCTTCACGATACGGCCGCCCGCGTCGCGTCGCGCCCACCAGCCGAGCCGCGCGAGCGCCTCGTTCGCGGCCGCATAGTCGGTCTCGCCCGTCATGCCGCCCCAGCGGCCGGTCAGCGAACCGACGTTGATGAAGTATTCGACGCGCGGCCGGTTGCGCACCGCCGCGTGAAGACTCATGAAGCCGAGCACCTTCACGCGCACGGTGCCGACGAATTCGTCGGCCGTCTTGCGCGACAGCCGCACCGGCTGGTCGATCCCGGCGTTGTGGATCACGCCGCGCAGCCGCTCGCCGAATTCGTCGCAGAGCGCGCGCACCGCATCCGCATCGGTCACGTCGCATACGCGGTAGCGCACCGGCAGGCCGAGCGCCGCCGCCGCATCGAGCGATGCCTTCAGCTCGCGACGTCGTTCGAGCTGCCGCAGCGTGTGCCGGATCGCCTTCGGCGGCCGTTCCGGGGTGGCCTGACGCAACTGGTCGAGCCCGTAGCGCTTGAAGCCGGCGGCGTCGAGCGCGAGCCACGGCTCGTCGCCGGCCGGCACCGCATCGCGCCCGGTGACGACCACCGTGCAGCGACGGCGCTTCGCGATCTCGCACGCGGCCAGGAAGCCGATGCCGCGCGCACCGCCCGAAAACAGCACGACGTCGTCGGGCCCCCAGTCGGGCGCCGCATCGGCCGGCAGATCGTCGCGGGTCGCGACGAGCGTATGGCGGCGTCCGCCGCGATGGCCGACCTCGAAGCGCCCCCACCGATACAGCTCGCGGGCGATCAGCCCGTCGACGCGGCCCGTTTCGTCGGGCGCGATGTCGAGCACGCGCACGTTGCAGTTCGGCAGTTCCTGCGGCAGCGTCTTCGCGAGCCCGGCCCACAGTCCGCCGAGCGGCTGCACGAGCGCGTCGTCGCCGTATCCCATCAGGCCGTCCTGCCAGGTCAGCGCCAGATAGAACAGCCGCGACGTCGATTCCTCCTGCGACCAGTCGCCGTAGCACGCCTGCAGCAACGCGACCGTGCGGCGCAGCGGCACTTCCCACTGATCGCGCGCGTCGATGGAGAACGGCGCTTCGACGCCGAGATCGACGATCCCGTCGAACGGCCCCGACTGCGCGACGAACGTGCTCGCGGCCGTCGCGTAATCGGTGCCGTCGACCGGCACGAACACGCTCGCCCTCGCGCATGCGCGCGTGAGCGCCGCCACCACACGCTCGACCGTGCGGCCAAGGCCGTTGACGATCGCGATCCGCTTGCCGCTCAGTTCCGCCGCCGGCACATCGGGCAGCGGCTCGATCCCGACCGGCCGCCACGTGAAGCGGTGCGTCGGCGCATCGTCCGAGCCCGGCTGCGCCTCGGGCGCGCCCGCGTCGTGCTGCAGGAAGGCCAGCACGCCGGCTGACAGCGTGGGGCCGGCGGAATGATCGGGTGCAGGCGGCGCCTCGTCCGCCGGTCGTGCGCCATCGCTTGCCGGCGCTTGCGTGCCCGCGACCGGACCCACCGGCATGCGCGACGCCGGCGCGCTGGCGTCGAGCCCGGCACGCCCCGTGGGCCCCGGCTCGCGCGCTCGCGCCTTCGCGATCAGTTGAATCCCGTCGCGCGGGCGCAGCGAGATCGTCGCGCCGGTGTCGAGCGAGCGGCCCGGCACCGCGCTCAGATCGACGTGCTGCGCGACGACCGCGATCAGCACGCGCATCTGCAACAACGCGGTCTGGTAGCCGATGCATTTGCGCATCCCGCCGCCGAACGGAAAGTACGCGTACTTGTGGCGTGCCGGCGCGTGCGATCCGAAGTTCTCCGGATCGAATGCGTCCGGGTTGGCCCACAGCGCCGGATGGCGATGCGTGACGTACGGCGACATGAACACCGACGAGCCGGCCGGCACGTGATAACCGCCGATTTCGTCGTCGTCGACCAGATCGCGCGTGAAGCCCCAGATCGGCGGGTAGAGACGCAGGATCTCGTCGACGGTCTGCACCAGATACGGCAGGCGTTCGATGTCGCCCGCATCCGGCGCGCGGCCGCCGAGCACCGCGTCGAGTTCCTCGCGCAGCCGGCGCAGTACGCCCGGGTGCTGCGCGAGCGCATACAGCCCCCACGCCATCCCGCTGCCGGTGGTTTCGTGGCCGGCGAGAAACACCGTCATCACCTCGTCGTGCACTTCGCGCTCGGTCAGCGGCGCGCCCGTGTCCGGGTCGCGCGCGGCGAGCAGCAGCGAAATCACGTCGCTCGTTTCGCAGCGCCCCGCGCGATGCTCGGCGACGATCGCGTCGACGATCGCGTCGATCCCGCGGCGCGCGCGCGCGATCCGGCGATTGAACGGCGTCGGCATCCAGCGCGGCACGAAATCGTTCATGTTGCCCTGCGGCATCATCGCCTCGATGCCGAAGCGCACGGCCGGCCCGACGTCGTCCGCATGCCGCGAGATGTCCGCGTTGAACAGCATCAGCCCGAGCATGCGCAGGCTCACGCGCATCATTTCCTCGACGACATCGAACGGCGCGTGCGCCGGCCGCTTCAGCCAGTGCTCGACGAGCGCGAGCGCCGCGTCGCCGACGGCGGTCGTGTGCGACTCCACCTGCTTGCGGTGAAAGAGCGGCTGCACCACGCGCCGGTGACGCCGCCAGAATTCGCCGTCGGTCGTCAGGAGCCCGTCGCCGAAGAACATCTTGAAGTTGTCGTAGAAGCGGCCGCGCACGTAGTTGCGGTGATTGTCCTGCAGCACGTGCTGGATGCCGTCCGGATGCGCGAGCGCATGCGTGAGGAACGGGCCGAGGCGATTGCGCGCGACGTCGCCGTACTGCTGCTGCAGCTTCAGCAGCATCGTGACCGGATTACGCTTGTACTCCGCGAGATTGCCCATCACGACACTGCCGCGCGGGCCGGGTGCGAGTCGCTTCGTGCTCATGCGGACACCTGTTCGGAGGGCGCGCGCGCGGCCAGTTGCGCGTCGATCTCGCCGCGTGCGGCGAACGCGCCGGTCACGCGGTGCACGTAGCCGATCACGATGCCCGTCACGTCGCGCATCTGCATCAGGATCCGGCCGTCCGGGCGCACCGCGACGAACCGGTTGCCGCTGCTGGCCGGCCCTTCGAGCGCGAACGCGCGCGGCGTCACGCGCAGCGCGATCGACGCGTGGCGGCTCGACAGTTCGCAGTCGTTCCCGGCTTCGTACAGGTCGATGCGGCCGATCGACATCGGCGCCGCGAGCGGGATGTAGTCGCCGGCGACATGGTCGAGCGCGGCCACGCGCGCCAGCCCGTCGAGCAGGATGCTCGGTACCACGAAGCGCGAGAACACCGGGTCGCCGCCGGGCACGTTCAGCCGGAAACGCGCCTGCTTGCCCGCGTCGCTCATGCCGGTGTCGGTCGTCGACACGAACATGCCGGTCAGCCGCACCGGTGCCGCGTCGAAGTGGTACGGATCGGCGACGGGCGTCAACGTGCCGCCCGGCGGTTCGCTCCACATCGGCGCCGGCGCATACGCGTCGGCCAGGCGAACGGTGATCTCGAAGTGCGGCTTGTCGCGCACGAGCACCTGCCCGCCCGGCGCCAGCACGTCGCCGGAGATCCGCACGCGCACCAGCACGGCGTCGCCGTCGCGCGACACGATCCGCGCATGGATGCGCTTCACGCTCGGGCGCTTCGCGTCGTAGACACGCAGGAAGTGCAGGAATGCCGCGTCCGCGAAGCCGACGACCTTGAGCCCCGGCACGAGCCGCAGCGCCGCCTCGGCGGCCACTTCCGGCACGAACGTTCCGGGTAATGTCGGGAAGCCGTTGACGACGTGATGTTGCAGATACGCGTCGCGTTCGAGATCGAACACGCGCTCGAAGGTCACGCTGTCGTCGGTGCGCGCGAGCTCCGCGCCGAGATAGAAATCGGGATCACGCGAAGCGGCGGCGGAAGCCGGCGCCGCTTCGTCCAGGTCGAAATAGCCGGGCAGATGTGTTTCGATCGCGCGCCGCTCGGCCTCGCCGAGATGCACGGACATCGCCGCGCGCTCGCCGAGACCGAGTTCGCGCATGAAGTGATGCTGCCCCTCCGCGGTACGCATGCTCGTAAACAGGCCGCTCTTCTCGAGAAACGCGCGCGTGACCGGGTTCGCGCCGAGCCCGACCGAGCGCCACAGCGTCCACCCGATCGTGAATTCGTCGTGACCGAGCGCCGCGCGGTGATACGACGCCTGCGTGTTCAGGAAGTCGTTACCCGACGCGTAGTCGGTTTCCCCCGCCTGCCCGGTCAGGCCGATGAACGAGCCGAAGTTGCACCACAGCCGCGGTTGCCGCGTGCCGAACGCGTCGCGCAGGTTCCAGTAGCCGCGCACCTTGATGTCGCGCACCGCGACGAAATCGTCCAGCGACTTCACGAGCACCGACGCCGAGCGGTTCAGCCCGGCCGCGTTGACCAGCAGGTCGACCCGCCGCTCGCGCGCGAGAATCGTGTCGATGGCCGTGCGCACGCTGTCGGCATCGAGCACGTCGGCGCGCAGGTACGTGACGCGATGCGCGCCGCAGAACGCGCGCATCGCCTCGATGTTCATGCACGCGGTGCGCGCGTCGGCGCGGCGCTCGAACGCACGGATGATCGCGGGCAACGGCCGCTCCGGATGCAGTGCCTTCTGCTGGCGGATGTAGTCGGGACGACTCTTCGCAAACGCCTCGTCGTCGAGCGCGAGGAGTTCCGCATCGACCGCGTCGAGCGCGCTGCTGCCGATCAGGTACAGCGTCGGACGCACGTGCGCGGCCAGCGTCTTCATCAGTTCGCCGGTGATTCCGCGCGCGCCGCCGACCGCGACGACGACCGCATCCGGGCCGAGCGACAAGCGCTCGTCCGCGCGCAGCTCGCCCGCGTCCTCGATCACGCGCGGCGTGCGGCGACGGCCGGCGCCCAGCGCGACGACCGGCAGCCAGTGCCGCGCGGCGCTTTCGCGCTCGGCGTCGCGCAGCGCGTCGGGCAGCGCGCGCGCGTCGGTCAGCACCGCGATCGGGCGCGCCTCCGGCATCTCGATCGCGAGCGCCTTCACGAGCCCCGTGAACAACCCCGCATCCGGATGCGGCACCTCGCCCGCGAGTGCGTCGAGCAGCAACGCGACGAAGGTGCCGTCGCGCTTGAGCCCGCCGTGCCAGCGCTTGGTTGCGAGGAACGCCAGGTCGTGCAGCGCGAGCCGCTCGGGCCTGGCCGGCGCCGCGGCGCCAAGCGCAAGCGTGCCCGCGTCGAGCGACGTCAGCACGCGCACGTGGCCGATGTCGTCGGGCAATCCATCGAACGCCGCTTCGTCGATCCGCTCGATCCAGTGCCAGCCCGGCCGGCGCGCGGCGAACGGCCGCGTCGACAGCACCACGCAGCCGGGGCCCGGATCGGCCTGCGCGGCCAGTGCGTCCGGCATGTCGGTGACGATCACGCAGCGCGGCGCGACGAACGGGGTCGGCTGACCCGCGGGCCGCCACGGCGCGTCGCGCCATTCGATCCGGTAGCGCGCGACGCCGAGCGGCTCGCCGTCGGCCGCGACGCCGGTTCGACGCAGCGTGCCGGGCAGCAAGGTCCCGCGTGCGGCGGGTTCCACTGACGCGGCGGCCGGCGCCGCCGCATTCGCGGACTGCGTTGGCTCGGCCGTGCGTTGCGGCGCATGCGGCGCGGCTTGCGCGTCTATGCCTTCGCATGCGACGTGCAGCGCGTAACGTGCGCGATCGCCGCCGCCGTCGCGCGCGAGCGTCGTGCCGGGCGTACGCGCGACGATCGCGCGCAGCACGTCGATCGCCGAATCGGCTCCCGCATACGTGACCGCGCGGCCCGTCGCGTCGCACGGCGCGGCCGGCTCGACGCCCGCTCGCGCATCGCCGCCGCCGACCACCGCGAGCACGGGCAGCCCTTCGGCCTGCGCGCGCCGTACCGTCGTCACCGCAAACAGCACGATGCCCTCCGCGAGCGGCAGCCCGAATGCCGGGCGCACTTCCTCCGCCGAGTTGCCGTTGATCCCGCCGACGATCGCCATGTCGAGCTCGCCGCTGCACAGGAAGCGCTCGGCCGCCTCGAACGCGGCCAGCGTCGACGCGTGGCCCGCATCGATCGTCATGTTCATTCCGTGCAGGTCGTGATAATTCGCGACGCGCGCCGGAATCACGTTCGGCATCATCCCCGGAAACGAGTTCTCGGTCGTCGGCGCGACGAGCTGCTTCGTCGCATCGCGCAAGCCGCCCAGCAGGCGTTCGGTCGCCGCGCGCTCGTCCGGCCGCGTTGCGTCGAGCACCGCGGCGGCGATGTCGTCGAGATAGCAGCGGCTCGCGTAGAGCGCCGCGTTGCGCGTCGGTCCCATGTGGCCCATCACGAGCCCGATCGTGTCCGCGTGCTCATGCCAGAACGCGCCGAGGTGTTCGCGCAGATCGTGTGCGGCGTCGAGCGCCATCAGCTGACAGCGATCGAGCGCGCGCAGCACCGCCGGCGGCATCTTCACGCGCGCGAAGCTCGGCAGCGGATAGCCGACGCCGAAACTCGCGTCGGGCGCGCGCCCTTCGCCGCGCAGCCACGCGGCGACCTGCGCGTCGCCATCGAGGCCCGGAAATCTGGAAGACCAGCCGACGATCGCGAGCGGTTCGCTTTTGAACCGGCCGCTCGCGCGACCGGCAGGCAGATCCGCGCGATATTCCGACACGATCAGGTGACCGTTCGTCCCGCCGAAGCCGAAACCGGACACCGCCGCGATGCGCGCTGACTCCTGCCGCCGCGGCCACGACACCGGTGCGACCGGAATCCGCAGGTTCGCGCCGGCCATGTCGAATTCCGGCGGCGGTTCGCTGAAGCGGTGCTGCGGCGGAATCACCTGATGCCGCAACCCGAGCAGCACCTGGATCACCGACACGACGCCGGCCGCCCAGCCTGTATGACCGACCAGCGATTTGTTCGACGTCACCTGCACCGTGCGGTCGCGCCGGATCGCGTCGCGCAGGCTCTGGAATTCGGCGAGATCGCCGGCCGGCGTGCCCGTTGCGTGCGCAACGACCCAGTCGACGTCGGCCGGCACCGTCGCGGTCCGCGCATACGCGCGATCGATCGCGATGCGCTGGCCGGCCGAATTCGGTGCGTAGATCGCCTTGCCCTTGCCGTCGGACGACGAGCCGAACGATTTCAGCACGCCGAGAATGCGGTCGCCGTCCGCACGCGCGCGCTTCAGGCGCTTCAGGATCACGACGCCCGCGCCATCCGCGAACAGCACGCCGTCGCAGCCGCGATCGAGCGGCCGCACCTCGCCGCTGCGCGACAGGCCGTGCAGCTTCGAGAACAGGATCGAGCCGCGCGGCGCGAGCGCGAACGCGCCGCCGCACGCGACGACGTCCTGTTTGCCGAGCAGCAACGCCTTGATCCCGAGATCGATCGAATACAGCGACGACGAACAGGCGGTATCGACCATCATGCATTGCGCGTCGTCCGGCAGCACGCCTTTCATCGCGTTCAGCCCGACGCGATGCGGAAAGAACGATGCGAGATCGCCCGCGCCGCGCGCATAACGTGCACTCAGCACCGCGTCGATCGCCGCCACGCGGCGCATGCGCTCGGCCGCGTCGACGCCCGCGTCGATCAGCACCGCGTTCAGGCGCTCGCGCGCGGCGGCCAGCACCATCCCCTCTTCGAGGTGCTGGCTGCCATCCGCCGTGTAGCCGACGAGAAACGCAACGCGATCGGCGTCGCGCAGCGTCACGCCGTCGAGCGACTGGCACAGCGCGTGACGCAGCCACAGCGTCGTCAGTTCGCGCGGCGCGGTGCCCGCGTCGAGTTCGGCGCGCACCGCCGGACACGGTTCGAAATGCTCGATGAAAACGGAACGCGACTGATAGCTCTTGTCTTCCGCCGACGTGTCGGGCGAATAGAACGAGCGGTAGTCCCAGCGATCCGGCGGCACGTTGCCGAACAGCTCGGGGCCGTCCAGCAGCGCACGCCAAAACGCGTCCGGATCGCTCGCGCCGGGCAATGCGAGCCCCATGCCGACCACGGCGATGTCGTCGCTGTCCGGCAGGCCGTCGGCCGATGCCTCGGCGCGCCCGTCTTCGTGTGGTGCCGCCTGCGCCGTCGACGCCATCGCTGCGGCGGGTTGCGCCGCAACGGCAGCGGCTGCAGCGGCTGCCGCATCGGCCGCGCCATCGCCACGCGTCGACGTCGCCCACTCGGCGCGCGGCGACAACCCCTCGCTGCACAGCGACAACCCGCCGTCGGCAACGACCACCTGCCCGGTGATCCAGCGCGCCGCGTCCGAGGCGAGAAACACCACGAGATCGGCCAGATCCTCGGCGCGCGCGAGCCGCTTCAGCGGCGTCGCCGCGATGCTCGAACGCTTGGTGTTTTCCGGGTCAGGAAACTGCGCGGCGACGTCGCCGTCGATCAGCGTCGACGATGCGCCGTTCACGCGAATGTCGCGCCCCGCATACTCGACCGCGAGATAGCGCGTCAGCGATTCGAGCGCCGCCTTCGCGGTGCCCACGACCAGATAGTTCGCCGGCACCAGCGTCGCACCGACCGACGACACGTTGACGATCGCACCGCCGCCCGATCGCGCCATCAACGCCGCGGCGCGGCGCGCGCACCAGAACGCGCCCTTCAGGTTCGTGTCGAGCGCACGATCGAAATGCTCGGCGCCGATCTCGTCGACGCCGAGCAGCGCACCGGACGCCGCATTGTTGACGAGCACGTCGAGCCGGCCGTAGCGCCGTTCGATCTCGTCGAACATCCGGTCGACCTGCGCCTGCTGCGCGACCGACGCACGGATCACGTCGACGGTCGCGCCGAGCGCGCGCAGTTCCTCGGCCGTCTCCTTCGACGCGTCGAGCGAGTGGAAGAAATTCAGGATCACGTGCGCGCCCTGCTCGGCGAATCGCCTGCAGATCGCCTTGCCCACGTTTTTCGCACCGCCCGTCACGAGAACGAGCTTGCCGCGCATGCTGGTATTCGACATGGATCGCCTGCCTATCGAGAACTTGTCATTACCGGGCAGGGCCCCCCCTGCCGACCAACGCTTCGGCCAATGGCCGTCAAACGACCGCCTTCCCCTGGTTCTCGTAGACGAAATCGACGATCTGCCCCATCGCCTTGAAATCGCCGCTGCGGAAATTCGCGGGCAGCGGCGGCAGCGCGTAGCGCGCGGTGATGCGCTGAATGATCTCGGTCTGCTTGACCGAGTCGATGCCGAGTTCGGCTTCGAGCTCGATTGTTTCGGAGAACACCTCGGCCGGATATTCCATCGCTTCCGCGTAGATATCGACGAGCTCCGTGAACAGTCGCTCACGCGGCACGTGCGCGGGTTTCGCGGCCACCGCCGCGAGCGGCTCGTGGGGCGCCGACGGCGCCGGCACGGCCGTCAGCGCCGGCGCAGCCACGGCCGCAAGACGCGGCGCGAGCGCGCTGACCGGCTGCTCCGGTGCGAATGCGGCGGCGATCGACGCGGCATTCGGCGCGGCGCTCGCCGGCGTCGCGCCCGCCGCGTCGAACGCCTGACGCAGTTCGCCCTTGAGCCAGTCGACGATGTGCGGTCCGCGCGCATGCCAGAACGCGTCGAAACCGAAGCCGGTATTGCCGATGCGAATATCGTCCTTCATGATGCTGTTCTCCTGGAAATAACGGGTGATCGTCGTGACGACGCTGGTTTCCTCTGTCGCGCTCGACGGGCCGCCGAACGTCCTGACCGTGCCGGGCCCGGCGATGCGCACGACGATTCGCGCCAGCGCGTTGAGCGCGCCGCATTCGACATAGCGCCCGATGCCGTCGGCGCACGCGGCGCGAATCGCATCGGCGAATCGCACCGGCAGCACGAAGTGCGACGCGAGGCGTGCGCCGGGATCGTCGGCGCCGCTGTAGCGGCGGCCGAGGATCGGCGAATACACCGGAATCGCGAGCGTGCCGTGGCGATACGCGGCAAGGCGCACGGCGAACTGTTCGCGCGCGCCGGCCAGATCGGGGTGATGAAATCCATAGGGGGACCTGATCGTCTGCGCGGTCGTGCCGCGCGCCGCACACGCCGCGACGAAGCGTTCCAGCTCATCGCGCGGACCGGACACGACGGTCTGCGACGCGTGGTTCTCGACCGCGACGCACACGTTGCGCACCGCATGCGTCACGACGCTCGCATCGATCAACTCGCGCGTCGCGTCGGCACCCGCGGAAATCGCGGCCATCATCCCGCCGGCCGGCGCCGCCGCCCGCAACGACGCGATCCGGTCGCAGACGATCCGCGCGCCCTGCTCGATCGAGTACATGCCGCCGCACACCAACGCCGCAATCTCGCCGAAGCTGTGCCCGATCAACACGTCGGGCACGACGCCGCGCGCATGCAGCACGCCGAACATCCCGACCGACGCGCCGAAGATCCCGAGCTGCAGCAGATCGGGCGCTTCGCGCAGCCACGTGTCGAGCCCGGCATCGTCGCGCCACAGCGCGCCGGTCAGTGGGCGGCCGAGCCGCTCGCTCGCGACCGCGTCGATCGTGTCGAGCGTCTGCCGCACGCTCCGATGGTCGCGGCCAAGCTGCCGCAACGCACCCGCATAAAACGCCCCTTGTCCCGGGAACAGGAACGCGCAGCCGCGCTGCCGCGCGTCGCCCGCGTCCGGTCCGGCGCCGCTCAACCCGCGTCGTTCCATAATCCCAATCTCCCAAGGCTTTCGGCCAGCTTCAGTCTCGCGATCCGCCACTTCGACACCGCGAGCACGCGCTGCCGGCGTGCGTCCGCCAGCGCCGACTGCGCGTTCAGCAGTTCCGTGAACGTGCCGACGCCGGCCTTGTAACGGCCGCGCGCGATGTCGAGCGAATGCAGCGCGGTGTCGAGCAGATGCCGCGAGTTGTCCAGGTTCGTCGTGTCGGTCTGCAGGCTCTGGTAGCTCTTCCACACGTCGAGCGATACCTTGAGTTCGGTGTTGCGCACGTCGGCTTCCTGCGCGTCCGCCTGCGCCTTCGCCTCGGCGACGCGGTAGCCGGATGCGAAACCTTCGAACAGCGGAATCGAGATCTGGATGCCGATCGAATTGCTGTGACTGCTCTGCAACTGGAACAACGATGCCTGCTGCTGGTATGACGGGTTGTTGCGCGCGAGGCTGCCCATCAGCGAGATCGTCGGCAGCGACTGGGCGCGCACCGCGCGAATCTGTTCGCGCGCTGCTTCGAGCTTCTCGCGCGCGGCGATCAGCTTCGGGTGATGGCGCTTCGCTTCGGCGATCAGGTCGGCGACACCGCGCGTGAAGTCGTCGCGATCGGGCGACGGTTCCGCATCGGCGATCCGCAGCGGCGTGTCGGCGTCGGCGCCCAGCGTCGTCGCGAGCGTTCCGATTGCGTTCTGCAGGTCGCCCTCGGCGCTGACGCGATCGAGCAACGCCTTGCGATACGTGGTCTGCGCCTGCAATGCATCGCTCAGCGTGCCCGCGCCGCCGTCGTGCCGCGCGCTCGCCTCGGCCAGGCTTTCCTGCGCCGCATGTTCGACCGCCTGCGCCGCATCGAGCGCCGCCTGCGCGTCGCGCAGCGCGTAAAACGCCTGCGCGGCATCGTAGAAGACGCTCTGCAACGCGTCGTCGTGTGCCGCGTTGGCGGCGCGCAGCAGCGCGCGCGCACGGTCGAGATTCGCGCCGCGCTTGCCGAAATCGAACAGCACCCAGCTCAGGTTAAGCATGCCGTAGCGGCTGGTGCTGCGCTGATCCTGCGAGAAGCCGCCGCTGTAGGCGGTCGTCACGTTGTCGCGCTCGATGCCCGCCGTCGCATTCAGCGTCGGCCAGTACGCGGCCTTCGACACGCCGACCTCGGCCGCCGCCGCGCGCGCATCCGACCACGTGCGGCTCAACTGCGGATGCGAGCAGATCGCCAGCAGGATCGCGTCCTCGAGCGCCAGCGGACGGTCGTCGGCATGCAGCGCGCCGCACGCGGTGGCCGACGCCATCGATGCCGCCGGCGTCGCCGCGACTTCGTTGCGCGTTCCATACACGTCGAGCATCTGCGCGCACGCCGGCGGCACGGATGCCGCGAGCGCGACGATGGCCAGCACGGTGGCGAGTCGGCGCTTCATCGCTCAACGCCCCGCGACCGGCGCGGCCGCGCCCGCGTCGTGCGTCGCCGCCGGCACCGCGCCCGACGCACCGGCGGACGACCTGGCCGCCGCGGCCGCGCGCATCGCCGCGGTCGACTGGTCGAGCACGACCTTGCCGCCCTGCAGCATGATGACGCGCTGCGCGGACGCGATCGTCTCCGGCCGGTGCGCGACGATCAGCCGCGTCATCGCGAGCTGCGTGACGGCCGCGTTGACTTGCATCTCGCGCTGCACGTCGAGATGGCTCGTCGCCTCGTCGAGCACGAGAATGCCCGGTCGCTTGTACAGCGCGCGCGCCAGCAGCACACGCTGCTTCTGGCCGCCGGACAGCACGGTACCCATGTCGCCGACGAGCGTGTTGTAGCCCATCGGCATCGCGGCGATGTCGTCATGCACGGCCGCGATCCGCGCGCATTCGGCGACCCACCGCGGGTCCGCGTCCGGATCGAAGAAGCTGATGTTGTCGGCGATCGAGCCCGCGAACAGCACGTCGTCCTGCAGCACCGTGCCGACCAGCGCGCGCAGCCGCTCGATGCCGAGCCGGCCGACGTCGACCCCGCCGATCCGCACGGTGCCGTCCGTCGGCTCGTGAATGCCGAGCAGCACGCTGATCAGCGTCGTCTTGCCGCAACCCGACGGCCCGACGATCGCGACCGACTCGCCCGCCGCGATCTTCGCGCTCACGCCGTCCAGCACGAGCGGCTCGCCGTCCGCGTAGCGGAACGACAGCCCGTCGATCTCGATGCTCGCGTCGAGCGCATCCGCTTCGCCCGGCACGTTGCGCAGGCTCGCGCCGGGTTCCGCTTCCGCGAACACGATGTCGGCCAGCCGCTCGCCCTGGAGCTGCAGCATCTTGACTTCGAAGTACTTGTCGATCAGGCTGCCGACCCGGCTGTCGAACTGGTTCTTGTATGCGTTGAACGCCATCAGCACGCCGACCGTGAACTGGCCGTCCATCACCATCCGCGCGCCAAGCCAGATGATCAGCACGTTCTCGATGCCGAACAGCAGGCCGTTGAGCTGTTGATAGAAGATCTGCAGCTTCTGCACATGCAGGCCGGCATTGACCTGTTCGACCAGCAGCGTGATCCAGCTCGCGCGGCGCTCCGTCTGGCGGTTGAACAACTTGATCGTCTTCACCCCGCGCACCGTCTCGAGGAAATGGCTCTGCTGCTTGGCCGCGTGCACGATCTGATCCTCGGTCGCGCGGCGCAGCGGGCCGTACCACAGCCACCGGACGAGCGCGTACAACGCCATCGTCGCCAGCGCGACGCATCCGAGCACGCGGCTGTACACGAACATCATCGCGAGCGTGACGATCGTCATCAACCCGTCGATCACCGCGCCGAGAAACGATGTGGTCAGCGTCTGCTGGATCGTGTCGATCGAGCCGAAGCGCGACACGACGTCGCCGAGATGGCGCCGCTCGTAATAGCGCACCGGCAGGCTCAGCAGGTGCGTGAACACGTTCGCGCGCCACTGGATGTTCAGCGTGACGCCGACATACATCAGCGCCCATGCGCGAATCGTGCCGGTCGCCTGCTGCATCAGCAGCAGCAGGCCGAACCCGAGCGCCAGTACCGTCAGCAGGTCGCGATCGGCGCTGACGATCACTTCGTCGATCACCCACTGCAGGAAGAACGGCTGCACGAGCATGAAGACTTCCAGCGCGATGGCCAGCACCAGGATCTGCGCGAGCGAGCGCGACAGCCCCGACACCGGGCCCAGCAGTTCGCGCAGCCTGACTGCCGGGCGCGCCGCGCGCGGCGCGAACCCGGAGGCCGGCCACAGCTCGAGCGCGACGCCGGTAAACGCGCGCGAAATTTCGGCGAGCGGCACCTTGCGGATACCGTGCGACGGATCGTGAATCGTCGCGGTCTTGCCGCTCACCTCCTTCAGCACGACGAAGTGGTTGAAATTCCAGTGCAGCAGGCACGGCAGGCGAAGCTGGCCGAGCTGAGCCATGTCGAGCTTCACCGCACGCGTGCCGAGCGCGAGGCGCTGCGCGACCTCGATCACGCGCCCGAGTCCCGCGCCCTTCAGCGAGACGGGAAATTGCCCGCGCAGCGTCGCGAGATCGACATGGTGGCCGTGAAAACCCGCCACCATCGCGAGACACGCGAGCCCACATTCGGCCGCTTCGGTCTGCAGGATCATCGGAAGCCTGGAGCCGAGGCCGAACGACAGTCGATCGAGTAATGCCATGCGCGACCTCGTCAGAGTTTGCCGGTCAGGCTGTAAAGCGGCTCGAGCACCCACTCGTACAGGCGCCTGCGTTCCTGCAGGATGTCCGCCTGCAGCGCCATGCCGGCCTGCAATGGTTGCTGCGCGCCATATGCGGTGACGTGCTGCGCGTCGAGCGCGACGATCACACGATAGAAGGTCGCGTCGCGCCCCTCGCCCGGCGTCGCCGCCGGGCCGCCGTCGTTCGCGAGTTCGGCCGCCGACAGCGCCGTGCGCGCGATCGACACGACCACGGCCCGATACTGGCCGAACTTCTGGTAGGGGAACGCCTGATAGCGGATCAGCACCGGTTCGCCGACCCGCACGAAGCCGATCGCCGTGCTCGGCACGAACAGATGCGCCTGCCAGCGCGCGCCGCCCGGCACGACACTCGCGAGCGGTCGCGACGGGTCGACCGACTGGCCGACGTCCGCAATCGCCGCCGTCACGACGCCCGTTTCCGGTGCGGTGACGACGATCCGGCGCTTCGCCTCGCTCTCGATCAGGTTCTGGTCGACGTCGATCACGTTGCGATCGATCTGCGCCAGCTGGTTCTGCTGCTTCAGGCCGAGGCCGGCCAGTTCATTGTTCGCTTCGGTCAGCGACTGCGCCGTCGACGCGCGCTCGCGCAGCAGCCCGTTCAGCTTCGACTGCTGGTCGAGCAGGTCGGCCTCGCGCTGCTGCGCCTGATCCTTCGAAATGTAGTCCTGGGCCAGCAGGCCGCGATAGCGTTTCGCGCCGTCGGCCGCGATCGACGTGCGCAGCCGTTGCGCCGCGAGTTGATCGTCGAGCCGTGCGAGTTCGCCACCCAGGTTCGCGATCTTCGCCTGTACCGTCGCGCGTTCGTCCTGCTGCAGGCTGCGCGTCTTGCCCATTTCCGCGAGCAGCGACGCCTTGCGCTGGCGCGCCTGTGCGATCAGCGCGGCCTGCGTGGCGCCTTCCGCCGCGCTCTGCAGGTCGGTGGACACCGTATAAAGCGTCTGGCCGCGCGCGACGTGCTGCCCTTCCTTCACGTCCCGCTCGACGACGATGCCCGGCTGCAGCGCATAGACCTTGACCAGCCCCGCATCCGGCATGACGATGCCGCTGACCGTCGTGCGGCGCGTATAGGTGCCGAACGCGAAGAACAGCAGCACGCAGACGGCCATCGCCACCGCGGCCGTCGCCAGCAGCGTCAGCGACACGGGGCGCACCAGCACGATCTCGCCCAGTGCGCCGGCGCGCTGAGCCTGTTGCGCTTCGTGCCGGAAGAGAGAAGTCGGGGTCGTCAAGATACGGGATTACGGACAGTCAGTTGGGTTCGACACATGCATTCCGGTTGCCCGGGAATATCGCCGCGGCACACCGCTTCGGTGCCGCGGCGAGCGATTCACGCAATCGCGACGCGTGGCGCGCGATTGCGCGGAAATCGCATCCGGCTTACGCGTGTTGGCCGGTCAGCAGGCCGAGCAGCGTGTTGCCCGTGCCGACGACAGCCGTCGTCAGTGCTTCGCCGACGTTGTACAGCGTCTGGCCGTACAGCTCGACCACGTTGCCCAGCGTGTCGAAAATCGAGCCGCCGCTGTAGTAGCCGCCGGAAACTTGAGCGATTTCCTGCTGATTCAGTTCTTGCATTGCTTTTCTCCAGATTGAGAATGCTAGATAACCCATCTAGCGAGGCACCGAACCGCGCCGCACCCGCGACGCGGGTCAATCACGTTAATAACTTAAGCTTCGTCGAACGGGATTACATTGATTTGCCATGCGCCACAAATCGATTCATTCAAGCGGCGTACGGCATCCACTCCAACAAAACACATGAATATATTTATTAAAAATATTGCCACCATCGATCGGCATTCGACAAAAAACATCCGCCGATACGGAGTTAATCCTCGCGATGCTGGACATCCGATTCGGCGCCCCGCAGCTGCAGACGTGCGGATGCCATTGCGCGCAGGCGTTCCGACGCCCTGCTTGCCATCAAGCAGAAGGAATACTCACCGGATAATCGATCGGCAATACATTTAAGCCAGATGCCGACCACCGATTTAACCAAACATGACAAAACAGCCGCGCGACATCAGATGCTCCACACCAATATTTTTACGCACTGAATTCAACGGGCCAATCATCTGACACTTTCGCCCCTCTCTTTGTACGATACCGCACCATCGGGCAAACCCGCACTCCGAGGCCAATTGATGCTGTTTTTACGAGGAATGCGTTACTTGAAGTCGGCGATTGAATTCCCGCAGTTGATTCCGGGCAGCGGCCGTCCTCGCCGGACGGTCCCGGTGAAATCAATCGAATTCACGTGTAAATAAAACGTATGAATCGGCCACACGCGATGGCCGGGAGAACGAGCGAACCCGTTGTGAGGCGCCCGGCCATGTCGTTGCCCCGGTCTCGCGAAACGGGCGACGGTCGGTCAGCGCACGTCTTTTCGGCGGCCGGTTCAGGCGTATGCGCGCGCCGGGCCGTATGAAGGCACCGGCGCGCGACCGCGTGTCAACCCGCCTGCGGTTTCGAGAGTTGGTCAGCGACCGGCAGGCTGCGGATGCGCGTGCCCGTCGCCGCGAAGATCGCGTTGGTCAGCGCGGGCGCGACGGGCGGCAGGCCCGGTTCGCCCACACCGCCGAGCGGCGTCGCGAAGTCGTCCGGTGCGACCAGATGCACGCGGATTTCGCGCGGCGCCTCGTTCATCCTCAGCACCTGGAAGCCGTTGAAATTGCTCTGTTCCGGATGGCCGTCCTTGAACGTGATCTCGCCGTGCAGCGCGATGCCGAGCCCCATCACCACCGCGCCCTCGAGCTGCGAGCGCACGCGCTCCGGATTGACCTGCGGCCCGCAGTCGATCGCGATGTCGACGCGCGGCACCGAGATCCTGCCGTCCGCGCCGACCTGCACCTCGCACACCGCCGCCGTGTACGACACGAAGCTGCGATGCGCGGCGATCCCGAGCCCGTGCCCCTTCGGCAGCTTGCGCCCCCAGCCGGCCTCGCGCGCGACCGTCTCGACCACGCGCCGCAGCCGCCCGGTATCGACCGGATACAGTGCGGGGTCCTCGCCGTAGTTCACGTTCTTCACCGTGATGTGCGGCGCGAAACGGCGCGCGGGCCCGATCAGCTCGAGCAGGAAATCCTTCGGGTCGCGGCCGGCCGCGTGCGCCAGCTCCGCTACGAAGCTCTGAATCCCGAACGCGTGCGGAATGTTGTAGACCGAGCGGAACCAGCCGATCCGCGTGTGCGCTTCCGCGGCCGGATTCTCGATCCGCACGTTCGGAATCGCGAACGGCAGGTCCGCGATCCCTTGCGCGAGCTCGCCCGGCTGCTCGTGCACGACGCCGGCGCGGAAGGTCGACTGGATCGACGGCGCGACCGTGCGATGCTGCCACGCGACCACTTTCCCCGACGCATCGATCCCGCCGTCGAACGCTTCGAGCGACACGGCGTGGAAATAGTCGTGCGCGATGTCGTCCTCGCGCGTGAACGTCAGCTTGACGGGCGCGCCGACCGCCTTCGACAGCAGCGCCGCCTCCACCACGTAGTCGGGCTTCGACTTGCGGCCGAACCCGCCGCCGAGCAGCGTCACGTTGACCGTCACGCGCTCCGTCGGCAGCCCGAGCGCCTTCGCGAGCTCGTCGCGCGTGGTCTGCGGCGCCTGCGTGCAGGTCCACACTTCGCAGCGGCCGTCGGCCACGCGCGCGACGGCCGCGGGCGGCTCCATCGTCGCGTGCGCGAGATGCGGGATGTAGTACGTCGCGCGCACGCGTTTCGCGGCGCCGGCGAGTGCCGCCGCCGTGTCGCCGTCGTTGCGGATCACGTCGCCCGGCTGTGCGGCGGCCGCTTCGAGCGTCTTCCGATACGCGGCCGAGTCGTAACCCGCATTGGGCCCGCGCTTCCAGTCGATCTTCAATTGCGCGCGCCCCTGGATGGCCGTCCACGTGTCGCGGGCGACGACGGCCACGCCGCCAAGCGGCTGGAAGCCGGACGGCAGCGGCGTCGACGCGAGCTGCACGACCTTGACGACGCCCGGCAGCTTTTCGGCGGCCGATGCGTCGAACGACGCCACCGTGTCGCCATAGGCCGGCGGCCGCGCGACGACCGCATACAGCATGCCGTCGAGCCGCGTGTCGATCCCGTAGTGCGCGCGGCCGCCGACGATGTCGCGCCCGTCGATCAGTGCCGTTTCGCCCTTGCCGATATAGCGGAATTCGGCCGGCGCTTTCAGCACCACGGTGGCCGGATCCGGCGCCGGCAGCGCGGCCGCTTTCGCCGCAAGCTCGCCGAAACCAAGCTTGCGCCCGCTCTTCGTATCGACGACCTCGTGCACCGTCGCCTTGACCTGGCGCACGTCGACGCCCCACGCCACGGCAGCGGCCTGCTCGAGCATCGTGCGCGCGGCCGCGCCCGCACGGCGCAGCGCGGCGAAGCTCTGGCGCAGGCTGCGCGAGCCATCGGTGTTCTGGTTGCCGTAGCGCGGCTCGTCGCCGACGGCCTGGGCGACCTTCACGCGCGCCCAGTCCGCACCCAGCTCGTCCGCCACCACCAGCGCGACGCTCGTGCGCACGCCCTGCCCCATCTCCGAGCGGATGCAGGTCACGGTGACGGTGCCGTCCGGCGCGATCGCAACGAACAGATGCGGATCGTCGCGCAGCCCGTGCGGCATCCCCGCGCCGCCATACTGCGGATTCGCGCTGACGGGCGGCTGCATCGGCGCCGCCGCATGCGCGAGCGACGGCACGCCGAATGCGAGCAGCAGCCCGCCGGACGCGAAGCCGAGCAGCAACGCGCGGCGGCTTTCGTTGTGGACGGAGAGTTCGGGCGAGCTCATGCGGCACCTCCGCGGCGCACCGCCAGCCGGATCGCCGCACGAATGCGCGTATAGGTACCGCAGCGGCAGATGTTGCCGGACATCGCGTCGTCAATGTCGGCGTCGGTCGGATGGGGGTTCGTCTTCAGCAGCGACGCGGCCTGCATGATCTGTCCGGACTGGCAGTAGCCGCACTGCGCGACATTCAGTTCCTGCCATGCCTGCTGCAGCGGATGGGTCAGGTCCGTCGACAGTCCCTCGATCGTCGTCACGCGCTTGCCGGAAGCGGCCGCGACCGGCGTGATGCACGACCGGATCGCGACGCCGTCGAGATGCACGGTGCACGCGCCGCATAGCGCCATGCCGCAGCCGAACTTGGTGCCGGTGTGGCCGAGGACGTCGCGCAGATACCAGAGCAACGGCAGGTCGGGATTGCCGTCGAAATGCTGCTCGCTACCGTTGACGGTCAGCGTGATCATCGTTCACCTCCTGGTTGCGATGCCCGCACCGGGCAGGCATCGAGTGGGGATTCGAACGGCGCGGCGCACATTCCGAACGATCAGGTAGGCGTGGCGCCGTTTCGTTGACCGTGTCGCCTGCAGACACGATCGGGCGGATGCAGCAAACGATGTGGCTAGCCGGTTGCCCGCGCAACATTGCAACGACATCCCGGCCGGCCGCTCGTCCGCATGGATCGCCGCTCGCATTATCGAACCATTTCCGATTTGTCGTCGGATTGCGGCGATTCTGGAGTTTCAGGCAATTGGGGAAGGAAGTACGCGGTCAATTGAAGCGCCGCGGAGCAGCGCGACGCGACGGGCTTCGATGTGATTTCAGGAGGATGCGGAGCAGGTATTACCCAGCTTATCCGTGCGTGGCACGACGCCGGGAAACGGACATTCCGCGACTGCAATGTTGAGTTCGCGAGGAGATTCGCTCTGGCGCGCTACGGTCGCGCAAACGCGAATGTCCGGCCTCTCGGCCGGACAGGTCCCTCGCGCGACGACACCGAACGATTCGGCCGCTACCGCGCCGCCACGTTCATCGCGACCGCAACGCCTGCAACCCCAGCGTGAGCGCGTTATGCGGCATCTCCGCCGCGCCCATCGAAAAGCTCGTCGTCTTCGTGCTCGCGCCCGGCGTACGCATCAGCGCGTGAACGATCCGCTCGCTCGCATGGCCGTCGCCATACGGATTGTTCGCGCGCGCCATTTCCTCGTAGGCGCTGTCGCTGTCGAACAGCCTGGACGCCTCCCTGACGATCCGCTCCTGATCGGTGCCGACGAGTCGTGCGGTGCCGGCCTGGATTGCCTCGGGCCGCTCGGTCGTATCGCGCGTGACGAGCACCGGTTTGCCCAGCGCCGGCCCTTCCTCCTGAATGCCGCCCGAATCGGTGATGATGAAATGCGCACGCGACATCAGGAATACGAACGATAGATATTCCTGCGGTTCGATCAGGTAGATGTTCGGCACGCCGCCGAGCAGTGCGCGCGCCGGTTCTCGCACGTTCGGATTCATGTGCAGCGGATAGACGAACTGCGCGTCGGGATAACGATTTGCGAGCGTGCTCAACGCCCCGCAGAAATTCCGGAACGGCTCGCCGAAGCTCTCGCGGCGATGGCCGGTAATCAGCACGACACGACGCTGCGGTTCGAGAAACGGAAAATTCCCGGCAACCTTTTCCGTCAGCGCGGTGGTGTGGTCCAGCATGCGTTTGACCTCGTGCAACGCATCGATCACCGTATTGCCGGTCAGCACGACGGCGCCTCCCGGCACGCCCTCGCTGAGCAGGTTGTCCCGTGCCTTCCCGGTCGGTGCGAAATGCCACGACGATACGGCATCGGTCACGCGGCGATTCAGCTCCTCCGGCCACGGCGACCAGATATCGCCGCTACGCAAACCGGCCTCCACGTGCCCGACCGGCAAATAGCGATAGAACGCCGCGAGACTGACCGCGAGTGTGGTCGTCGTATCGCCGTGTACCAGCACGACGTCCGGACGCAATTCGTCGAAGACCATGCCGATCTCCTGAAGAATGCCGGTCGTCACGTCGGTCAGCGTCTGGCCTTGCCGCATCAGGTTGAGATCGTAGTCGGGCTTGATGTCGAACAGCGTCAGCACCTGATCGAGCATTTCCCGATGCTGCGCGGTCACGCATACCCTGACGTCCACATCTGTTTGCGTCTTCAGCGCGCGCACCAGCGGCGCCATCTTGATGGCCTCAGGCCGAGTCCCGAACGCAAGCAAGATCTTTTTCATCGTTATCCTCGTTTAGCCACTTCGCGCTGATCGACCCTGCTTGCGGCGCGAAGCATGTATTCAGACGGCGCCTCCCGTACTCGCACGCGGTCAACACGTGGTGGTGTCGCGGGCGAGCGCGCCGTCCTGTCCGCGCGGTCTCCGCCACGCGAATCGTCGTACTACCGGCGTCCCGTTGCACTTGATCAGTCACGTCATGAGTCGTTCCTCGCAGCGTCGAGCGTCACGTCCGTTCGTCACGTCTCTTCCAATACAGCAATAATCAAACCAGCCGCCCTGCGACCGGGCTCGGTCCGCGCGGAACACATGGCGTACATGCGGTGCGTAACGGAATGTTTCACAACTGCTACGAGCGCTGCATCGCCGGGCGAACGCGACACGGACAAACCTCCGGTCGTTCGCGCGATCCGTCCGACGACGACGTCCGATGAATGGCGAATTCGTGTCGATGGCCCATTGCGCATCGAAGCGCACGCATGCTGCGAAACGCTTTGCGTCGTCTCGATTCGCAACTTTTGTCTGTGCAGCGAACGGTGCGCACTCGATCGCTCGGTCATGGTCAAGCACGCAGAATTTACCGATATGCGGCGACGTTCGCGTCGCACGAATCGATGATCGGAAAATGTTGCGAATGTGTAACGCAAATCCGGAACCGGCGGTTGCATCGGAGTCCGGCCCATCCGGCGCAGGTGGAAGCCGGCACCGCGCCGGCTTCCAGACCGATGCACGCGCAACTAATTTCGCGTGGCGCGTCAACCATGTAAAGCCGCGCCCGGCAAGGCAGAACAAGTTCAGCAGATGAATCGCCCGCTGCACGACGCGTGCGGGCCGCAATGCCGGCCGCGCGTGGTCGCACCCCTTGCGCAAAAGCTGATTCGCCGGTGAATCAAAACACGCTGCTGCCACCCTGGCCGCACTCGCGGCCTGCCCTCCGCCCCTTGCTGTACGGGCCATCGCAGCCGATGGCTCACGCCTTGCTTAATACAGGACAGGTGCGTCCCGGAGCACCCGCACGACAGCAGACAAACGGGGACGTCAAAGCAACGAGCCGGGAGGTGACACGACGTGTCCGCGTGGGGCAAAAGGCAGCCGCCCCTGCGCGACGAACGTGCCGCCGTATCCCGTTGAAATCCGCGATCCGCGGGCCGCCTTCGAGCGCTCATGCGACGAACCGGCTCGTGAGCACGAGGAGCGGCACCAGCCTCAAGTTCACCCGCGCCAGGGTGCACTGAGCCACAACATCGACACGCTCGCCGGGCGCGACGCGGCCAACGCCGCGCCCGGAGACGATTGCGAAGGACTACCGCGCAGGAGCCCCCGACTATGAACCGGCCCGCGCTTTTCCCGACCGCACGCGCATGCGTGGCGGCCGCCGCCCGGCTGTGCCGTCGGTGGCGTGTCGCCTATTGGGTCGCCGCGTGCGGCTTCGCACTGCACGCGGGCGCTGCCGAGCTCCAGCTCAACGGGCTGTACCAACGCCCGGACGGGGCGATCACCGTGCGCCTGAACGGCGTCGGCATCGATCCGTATTTCGCCGCGAAGGCGCTGCTCGCCGCGTCCGATGCGCAGCTCGACGCCCATCAGGCCGCGCTCGCATGGATCGCGTGGCTGTTGCCGCGCCAGCGCCTGGACGGTGGTTTCAATCGCTACTGTGTGAAGAACGGCCAGTACAACGCATGCGCCGAAGCCGACGCCGACGACGCGATGATGGCGACCTGGATCGAACTGCTCGCCCGCTTCGCGCCACCCGACGGCATGCCCGCCGCCTGGGAACTCAGCCTGAACCGTGCAGGCACGCATCTGGACACGCTGCTCGACAAGCCTACCGGGGTCTATCAGATCTCGTCGTCGCTGCACGTCGCGCTGCTGATGGACAACGTCGAGGTACACAGCGCGTTCCAGGCGCTCTCGGCGTACTACCTCCGGCGCGCCGACTACACACATGCCGGCCCGTGGAGCCAGCGCGCCGACCGGCTCGCGTCGGCCATCGTGAAGGTGTTCTGGCGCGGCACGCAATCCGGTTTTCGCGTCAGCACGGCGCAGGTCAGCGATACGAGTTTTTATCCGTCGAAAGTCGCGCAGATCTTCCCGCTCCTGTCCGGCATTCAGGTGCCCGAACAATCCAACGAGACGATCTACGCGCAGTGGATGCAGAAGTACGGCAAGTCCTGGAAGCAACTTGCCGGCACCGATTATCCGTGGGGCTTGATCGCGCTCGTCGCGTTCAAGATGAACGACTGGGGCACGGTTGCCTGCTGGCACGCGCGATCCGGCCCGTACCGCCACGGCGCGCACTGGAACGTACTGGAGGAGTCGCTTTATCTGGCATTCGAGAGCCGGATGGCCGACCCCGTCGCACCCGCCCGATGCGGGTTCACGACGGCGGCGGCATCGGCAACCGCGTCGCGCTGATTCAAGGGTGCACGCGGTCCATGATGTTTAAAGGGAAGGAGACGTGTGATGTGTGGCATCGTCGGCGCGGTCGCGCAACGGGACATCGTCCCGATTCTGATTGAAGGTTTGCGCCGCCTCGAATATCGCGGCTACGATTCATGCGGCGTGGCGACGGTCGTCGACGGCCAGGCGCGCCGCGAGCGCAGCATGTCGCGCGTCGCCGATCTCGACGCGCACGTGCGCAGCGCCGGCCTGACCGGCAGCACCGGTATCGCGCACACCCGCTGGGCGACCCATGGCGCGCCGGCAACCTGCAACGCGCATCCGATCTTTTCGCGCGACGAAATCGCGCTCGTGCACAACGGCATCATCGAGAACCACGAAACGTTGCGCAAGCAACTTTCTGACGAGCACTACGAATTCGACGGCCAGACCGATACCGAGGTCGTCGCCCACCTGATCCACAGCAAGTATCGCGGCGACCTGCTCGCCGCCGTGCGCGATGCGACGTCGCAGTTGCACGGCGCCTACGCGATCGCCGTGTTCAGCAAGCACGAGCCTCAGCGGCTGATCGGCGCGCGGGCCGGCTCGCCGCTCGTCGTCGGCGTGAAGGACGGCGAATGCTTTCTCGCGTCCGACGCACTCGCGCTCGCCGGCATCACCGACCGCTTCATCTTTCTCGAGGAAGGCGACATCGTCGAGTTGACGCCGGGTGGCGTGCGTGTGCTCGATCGTCGCGGCGCACCGGTCGAGCGCGCGATACAGACCGTTTCCTCCGCGCAGGGCGTGGTCGAACTCGGGCCGTACCGGCATTTCATGCAGAAGGAGATTTTCGAACAACCGCAGGCCGTGGCCGCGACCATCCCCGATGCGGGGCTGTTCGATCCGGCCATATTTGGCCCGGACGCCGCGCGAGCGTTCGAGCAGATCGACAACGTGCTGATTCTTGCGTGCGGCACGAGTCATTACTCCGGCCTGACCGCGCGCCGCTGGCTCGAAACGATCGCGCGTTTGCCCGCGCAGGTCGAGATCGCGAGCGAATACCGTTACAGCGATGCACTCGCGCTGCCGAACACGCTGGTGGTGAGCGTGTCGCAATCCGGCGAAACCGCCGACACGCTCGCCGCGCTCAAGTACGCGCAGGCGCTCGGCCATATCGATACGCTGGCAATCTGCAACGTGCCGACCAGCGCGATGATGCGTCAGACCGGCCTGCGCTTCCTGACGCGGGCCGGCCCCGAAATCGGCGTCGCATCGACCAAGGCGTTCACGACGCAACTCGTCGCGTTGTTCATTCTCGCCGTCACGCTCGGGCGGCTGCGTGGCTACGTCGACGACGCGCAGCTCGCGCGCTACACGATGCAACTGCGACGCCTGCCCGACGCGCTCGACGACGTGCTCGGGCTGGAACCGCAGATCGAGCACTGGGCGGCGGAATTCGCGCAGCACGAGAATGCGCTGTTTCTCGGGCGCGGACTGCACTACCCGATCGCGCTCGAAGGCGCGCTGAAGCTGAAGGAGATTTCGTATATCCATGCGGAAGCGTATCCCGCGGGCGAGCTGAAGCACGGGCCGCTGGCGCTCGTGACCCACACCATGCCGGTGGCGACGATCGCACCGAACGACTCACTGCTCGAGAAGCTCAAGTCGAACATGCAGGAAGTGCGGGCGCGCGGCGGGCAGCTTTATGTGTTCGCCGATGCCGATACGCGGATCGACAACGGCGAAGGCGTGTCGGTGCTTCGAATGCCGGATTACTACGGGCTGTTGTCGCCGATCCTGCATGTGGTGCCGTTGCAGTTGCTCGCATATCACGCGGCGTGTTTGCGCGGCGCGGATATCGACAAGCCGAGGAATCTGGCGAAATCGGTGACGGTGGAGTGAGGGGGTTGTGTGACTTGGGTGGACCGGTGAAGGTCTTCAAGGGATCAGACTGGCCCGCCCTACGCGATTCGAAAGCGTGACCTGCGGCTCAGAAGGCCGCAGTCTAGCACCTAGAATGAATGGGACGATGCTTATCGAGCCGCGCCTGGCCTTCTAGCTTTTTCACCGCCGAGCTGCGTCGGCAGTGGGAAACATCATGCCGAGCCGGTACACATCCGTCGGCATCCGGTTTGCCGCCAACTGCGGAAACAGGTTTTCTCACGCCCCTGGTCCCGATGTTTGTGTCAACGGTTGGACTGCGGCATTTCTCCGTGAGAACGGCGACGACACCATAGTCACGGCCGATCAGCTCAACGAATGGCGATCGTGGTGCAAGGACGGCAAACGCCCGTCGTAACATATGGATGTTAGTCGACATAATAGGGATGCGCTTCCGGCGCATCCCTTCCTGTCCGCTTCTTTTTTGGCCCACGCTCGGACCAGGGAAATCAAGTTTAGTCTTCTGATGCAGACCGGCGAGGCTCATCGAGAACCGTAGTGTCTTCGCCATCAAGGGCGCGTTCACTCGTTACGCCCAATGGCAGGACCATCACGTTCCAAGGTACCTAACTCAAATGGCGGGCTTGCTGGGGAAGTGCAACGCTTGCGACCCGCAAACCAGTGTCAAGAAAGCGGCGCACCTCGCAAACGGGAAGTTGAACGGACTCGCCCAAGCATGGGATACCAATGGCAAGCTGCTCGGCGAGAAAACGTACGTCGACGGCAAAGACGTTGCCGTTCAGCAGCAAAGAGAAGAAAAGGCACGCTTCTACGAAGAAGTCAACGTCGCCATCAACGATCCTGATCCGAAAATCGCGGCATGCGTGAAATCGTTCTTCTGGAGCAATGCTGTCGCGACGAGCGACGACGAACAGCTTGCGTACGATAAGCAGATCATAGCCTGGCGACGACTGCATAGCGAATCCAAACTCATATCCGGCTATTGAGAACTGACCCACGACATTCCCCCCAACCCAATGGGTGCGCCTGCCGACACATCTCTCTCGACGTTGCCATTTTTTTGATTAAAGATCATAGTATTTAAGCCGATATGAATCACATGTAGCCATCGATAAACAAGAAAATGAAATCAACCCAACGCTTGTACGTCACCGAGGGTGCTGTTCACATCTATTCGAGTTTGCCAACCGTCCTCACGCCTGCCGACTTGTATCGCGTTCGTGACAACCGCCCATTGAGGGAAGCAGTCATCAACTGCAACATCTACTTGATTGTGGGTCGACCACGGATCCTCATCGACCCGTCAGACTTTTCGCTCGCTGGTAATGTTCTTTCTGGGAGTTTTCTCGTGCGTCGCGCCGAGCGTATGGTCCCGGTCCCGTTCGAATACGAGATCCCAACGGATCGCATCGGCGAAGGCACGATCATTAAAGATGTCGCTGTTGCAATGTGCGGCACTCACATCGTAGTTATCACGGATAGAGGGCAGCTTCCGCTTGCTACCCACATTTTGGTTGCATCCGCTTGTTCAGATCTGTCGATCGATGAGCGGGACCTCGAAGTACTGTATGTCGGTCAAGCGATCGGAAAATCCGGGAACCGTAGTGCAGTCGACCGGTTGTTGAATCATTCCACGTTACAACGTATCTTGGCGGAACACGTTACGTTCCACCCTGACCGAGAAGCACTGCTTCTACTCTATCGGTTTGAACACACGCGAATCATCGCAAGTACAGGCGGCGATATGAATGCCGACCCGACTGCCCCCCGCGAGGAGGAGCGTCGACACCTGCAGCGGTTGGGCAACATCAAGCTGAATCGTCACGCAATCGTGTCTCTGGCAGAGGCTGGATTGATTCGACATTTCCAACCGGCATACAACACTCTGGTGAAGACCAACGACTTCGCAGCAAAGAACAAGCTATCCGTCTTGAAGAAACTCCTGGTGCAAGACATAACCGGCCTAATCGTTGAAATCGGCTCTGGCAACATCAATTCCAGACTTTGCTCCCAGAGCGCTCCACCACTTGATCATTTGGGTCGCTTCGAGCCAGAAGTTTTGCGAGGCGATTACTTGGACACTGACGAGCAAAGGCGCGAATGGGCCGAGGAACTACACCTGATGGTACATACGCAGATTGCGCAGTTCCCGTTGACCAACGCACATGAGCGAGATACGTTTCTTCACGGCATGATCTGGAACGGAGAAACTGAGCGGACGTCGACCATCTGAACCTTGAGTCTGGACAGTTCCCAAACATCCAGGGGGATCACGAACCGTCACGACGGCGGACCTGGCGCAGCCAAATCCGCAATTCGGAGATGCACAGAGTATGTGGGGCCACCCTAGTTACGCCGCCGAATCCGCTACAAATCGAAACAACCCGTACCGACCGTGGTGTGGGTTCTTGCTGAATTTCAGCGACTGCTTACGCTTCATGATGTCATCACGCGGATCAGTGTTTTCGACCACAATGACTTGAGTATCCACGGGCAGTGCTCCAAGGTAAACGTAGAACTTCTCCTGAAGATCAGTGCCAGTCAAGTCATCTTCCTTTCCATCAGGTTCGCGATACGCAAGGTCAGAGACCCCATAATGCTCAAACAAGAATTCGTCGTCGCGTTAGCTCGAGCGGTTGAGATCATCAAGTCATCCCCCTATGGATCGCTTGGACTCCATCACCCTCTTTCGCCATCTGTTACCCAGGCCCCCAGCGAACTATTAGATGTCGCCTACAACGAACCACAAATTAGCGCCTTGGATGGGATGGCGTTTAATCATGGCCAGTTTACGACTGCGTTCAAGATACAAGACCTCTTGAACGGCGCATTAGCACACGCGCTAATGCATGGTGTCGATTCCGCCACGGCCGCAATGCAAACGTATCTCGAAACCGACTGCCATCGTCGAATCGACGTGCAACTGCTCGAGGGCATTCGCGTCACAGAAACGATAGAGATCACAGAAGGCGTAATCCTTTGTCCCCCGGATGCAGTGCCGTCATCCACTCTGCAGGCCTACCTGCAATTGCGGTCGCAGCCGCAATCGACCGGTGACCCGGGAACACCGGCGGCTGTCGCGCACCGACTTGACGAAGGGGAGCGTAGGCCCACCGCCGCCTTGTACAACATAAGCGAAGTAAGGCCAAAATTTTTTCAAGAGGCGCCACCGCTCACCCTGCCTCGCGACGTTCCCGTGATGTACCAAATTGCAGAGCTGTTGACTGTACTCGGCCCCTCATCGCCGGTTGCATTCAAATCGTTTAGCGAACTCGCCGATGGCGAATTCTTGAAAGGTCAGATGGGTCTCGGCTTGGGAACTGCACGAAACGCAACGCGAGTCTTCAGCTCCGTTGAACCAGAGCCCGATCAGATCGATAAGTTCAAGCGAGTGGCGGCTAAATATCTCATGCTTAGCTGGGAAATGAAGCAAAAACTTCGTGTCCCACTGCAACGATTGAATGAAGCCGTAAAACATCGAGAGAACGTCGACCGTGCGCTGGATCTGGGCATCGCGCTCGAATCGCTACTGCTCAACCACCAGCCATCCAAGGAGCAGCTTTCGTTGCAGTTTCGAATTAGAGGCGCGTGGCTTCTAGGAGAGAGCGGTCAGCATCGAGCGGAACTATTCGATATCTTCAACAAGCTTTACAGCTATCGATCATTCGCCGCACACAGCGGCGCCGTGGCACCAGCGAAGACATCTGAAGAGGAAGTTAAAAAGACCCTCGAAGCGGGCCTACGTCTGTGCGCCGACGCGATCCGCAAAGTTATCGATAATGGCGGCTTCCCGGCATGGGATCGACTAGTCGTCGGCGCCGACTACGTGGTTCAGGAGGAGCGCAGCGTGGCTCAGGATGAGTAACCCGTGTTCGCATTACTTGTGCATCTGAGCCGCACCTCGCTCAGCGCGGCCATCGCCCAAATGCAGTATCGAAAGCGAGTCCAACTGTTTCTGGCAAGGTACGCTCATCTTTTGAGCGGAGGTCTCGCTTGTCGCCCTGCGGCGTTCCACACCATATCGAATAGCGGCCCGTAGATGTCCGGCGCCGATGAGACGAATGACTCGACAACTAGCTCCGGCAACAGCAAGTTGTGGTAGTAGGCGGGAACGGTCGCGATGCGACCGGATATCGCCGCAGCTCGTGTCCCCGCACCCTCGAGCGCCACGCTCCCTATATCGGTAAACGAGAGCATAACCACAGCTGGGCCATCGATGCCGAGTTTAAGGAACGCGTCCCTCAGAGCGTGGTGATGCTCATCCACGAGCACCTTCTCCATACCATCAACCCACGCTACACCGCCGACGTCCCACTGGACGCGCATCACCGATTCGATGCTGCCATTCCGAAAAAGCTGCGTGTACGAGTACAACTCGTTTGCCGATGTCGAAATAGTCAGCGGCCCATCAAGATTGATGCGGGTGCTATGACCCGAATCGTGGCTGGGAGGAGGCAATGTCTGAGCAACGGCGTACAACTCCGAAATATCGAAACTCAATCCCGCAAGGATCGACGCCATCGGAACAACATGTAGTACTCCTGTCGCGTATCGCTCAAGGCGAGCCGGTAGCGGGCGTTGAAACAGATCCTCGATTCTCTCAGCGCGAAAGCCACGAATCTTTTCAACCGCAGTCTCGCTCCGAAGGAATGCACTGCGCAATGTAGTGACGTCCATAGGATCGATGCCAGTCGAAGTCCGTGTGTAGAAAGCGCCGCTCTTACGCACGCGATGCGGTGCTTGGAAACTCGGCGGCGTTCGCACGATGACGATATAGCCACCATCGGGAAAATCAACGGCCTCTAGATGAACACCAGGGATCTTGGGCTCAATGAGGTCTGTCAGTGTTGACTGCAACGAGCGCAAGGCCGCATCCACGTCCTCTAGTTTGATCGGCGCGAATGCCGAGATGATGCCACCCTGTTCGTCGGCACCAAGAATCAAATCTCCACCACGGGTATTTGCAAACGCGACGACATCAGCGGCGAGGCTCGCCCGTCCGTCTTTGTCGATCGGGAAATCGCGCTTGAAATCGAGCGTGTGAGATTCAGGAATCTGGTTGTCCTTGAGCGCCTGAAGATCGGCGAAGGTTACGTCGCGTAGGTCAGCCTTGTGCAGCATAAGTCAGCTCCGGCCAGATGTTTTTCGGTGCGACCGACTACCAGGTCGCCATATTGCTACCCACAATCTTCACGATGCTCGGGAAGACCGATGCAAGGCCAACTCGGTTGGCGATCTCCTTCCGGTACTCATTGAGTTTTTCGGGATCGAAGTTTGCGCCTATGACTGGCTGGCCACCTGCATGAAAACTCGTGCCTGTCGCCAGCGTTAGCTTGCTCGGATGCGCGTACTTATGGAGAAACACGTACGCAGCCTTGATTTGCGCAGCTGCTGCCTTATCGATGCCGACCTTTTCGGCAAACTTCCCGAGATGGTGAATCGCATCTTGTGTCGAGTATCTATCAGATTCGAAGCGTTCGAGTACCGAAGAATCCTTCGCGGAACACAAGATCGAAAGCGCAACGTATTCCAGCGCTAGGCGAAACAAGGCGCCCGCGGCGACGAGGTGTCCGGAAAGAAATAGCTGGAAAGACACAATGTGCTGATTGATTCCATCGTGCAAAATTGCGGCAACGTGCAGCTTCCTCTCTTCGCCATCCTGAATATGCTCAACGAGCACCGAGAAATCCAGTAGCGTGCACGTCATGTGCTCTACGAACGCGTCCGCCTCGGTTTCAAAAGCATGGCCAAATGCGTCATACGCCGCGCGGTCTTCTGAACGGATGAGGGCTGAAACTGCGGACTTGATCTGCTGCTTGAATTGATCGTCAGTCATATGCCGCCTCCCCTGCTCTAGACGCTTGAAAGTCGATAACGCGACGCAAAGAAAAACCGCCCGAGGGCGGTTCGAAAGTCTCTTGGTTCGTTAAGCCGACTCGGGTTCAAATCGGCGAATGCTCTCCAAGGTACGAGCCATCTCATCTTTCATGTGAGCGGTGTCGTAATCGAGCTGCAGTCCAGTCCAGAACTCGTCACTGGTTCCGAAGAAACGGGAGAGTCGCAAGCCGGTATCAACGGTTACGCTTCGCGTGCCGGCGATGATCTCGCTGATGCGTGTCTGATCGACCCCGATATCCTTGGCGAGGCGATATGCGGTCACGCCCATCGGAGTCAGGAACTCCTCCTGCAGGATCTCTCCCGGATGGGGGTATGAAACTTGACGCGGCATAGGCGGCACCTCCTAGTGATAGTCGACGATCGCAACGTCGTAAGCATCTCCGTTCTGAAATCGGAAACACACTCGGTACTGATCGTTGATCCTGATGCTGTGCTGGCCGGCTCGGTCTCCCACCAGCGCCTCAAGGCGGTTATTCGGGGGAATCCTGAGATCACTCAGGGTCTGCGCGCGATTCAACATGGCGAGTTTGCGTATCGCGACCCTTTCGATGTTCGCGAACCTTGCTACCCTGGCGCCCGAAAAGAGGGCCGCCGTGTCTGCGCAGCAGAAGGACTTGATCATGCTTGAATACTATTGCGGCGCAATACTAGCGTCAAGCAAGAGCATGTAATCGTTTGTTCTATCTCAAGCTGGCCTGTAATTTGCATTTTTGCTGCGCCGCAGGCGGCCATCGTGGAATGCCGCGCCGCTGCAAGGCCAACTCCGTCATTACGCGTTTTCATGATTCGGCGCACGGAGCGGGTGTAACCCCGGAACAGCAAGAAGTGCTGGGACTGGCCCGCCCTACACGATTCGAACGTGTGACCTACGGCTTAGAAGGCCGTTGCTCTATCCAACTGAGCTAAGGGCGGTCGAGGAGAAAAGACACGGCCTGACGCGGACCGCGTTTGGCACGGAACTTTGAGCAGCGACACCACCACCACCGAACTCGAAGCCCCGAAACAAAACGGGCCCGGCATGGAGCCGAGCCCGAAATTATACCCGATCATCGCGCCAGATCATGCGAGACCGGCCATCGCAGCATCAAACCGGCTGCGGATGCAGCATGAACCAGCCGAGACAGAACACGCCGGCAATCACGCAATACACGCCGAACGACGCGAGGCGGCCGCGCCCCTCGAAATAGCGCATCAGGAACCTCACGCTCAGGTAGGCGGCGATCGCCGTCAGCACGCCGCCGAGCAGCGCATCGGCGAGCTGGTCGCGCGCATGAAACAGCTTCGGCAGTTCGAGCACGCCCGCCGCGAAGATGATCGGCGTGCCGAGCAGGAACGAGAATTCCGCGGCCTTCTCCGCCGTCAGCCCGGCGGCATTGCCGGCGATCATCGTCAGCCCGCTGCGCGAGAAACCCGGAATCAGCGCGCCGATCTGCGCGAGACCCACGAAGAACGCCTGTTTGAACGTCATCTTCTCGGGCGGCTGATGCGCACGGCTGCGCTGGATGCGATCGCCGAGCCACAGCAGCACGCCGTTCACGATCAGCGCGATCGCGACGATCCGCAGGTCATGAAACACGCGCTCGATGCGCTTCTCGAGGAGCAGCCCGACGATGCCGGTCGGGATCGTGCCGATGATCAGCGCCCACATCAGGTGTCCGTCATCATTCTTGCGCCCGCCGAGCTGCGCGAAGAAGCCGCCGATCAGCGCGATCCAGCGCGCGCGGAAGTACCACAGCAGCGCCAGCGCGGTGCCGAGGTGCAGCGCCACGAGGAACGGCAGCAGTTGCGGCGCGTGCTTGTCGATGTGCATGCCGAACAGCGCCGGCACGAGCAGCGTATGGCCAAGGCTGCTGACGGGGAAAAGTTCGGTGACGCCCTGCAGGACGCTCAGGAATACCAGAAACCAGAGGCTCACGCGTCGGTCCTTTTAGTGAAGATTAAGCGGGAAGAATGACGGACGACGCGATGCGCGTCCGAAAAAAACGCGCCCCGATTATGCCGAGCCAGGATTACTGCGCCAAGGCATTTGGCCGGATATTGCGGCAATGCACACAAACGCTTGCAATTTGTAAGCGCACAGAAAGCAAAAAGCCCGCCATTTGCATGGCGGGCCTTTCGACTTCGGCAGGAATTGCCGTCAACGGCCGAGCTGGTAGAAAAATAATACCGTGCTGCCGGTGAACATGCCGAACAGTGCGAGTCCCATTGCCATTGCCAGATCCATGGCGCCTCCTCGAAGTGTCATGACCCGGCAACTTCACCGGTTTAGATGCATTATCCCGACCGTTGACATTGTCAAAAACTCGCAATTTCCCGAGAAGGGTTTTCCCCAACCGGCCGCGGCCCGATAATGGAGCGCGCCGTGCCCCGTCCACCCGCCCAACCCGATTCGCCATGCCGATCTTCCAGCAACTCGACATTCACGAACTTCACGCCGGCCCGTCGCTCGTCCGGGTCGCCCCGCAATTCGGCGGCCGCCTGCTGTCATGGGACATCGACGGTGAACCGGTCATCTTCTGGCCGGAAACGGCCGACTGGAGCAACCTCGCGCGCGTGCGCGGCGGCAATCCGCTGCTGTTCCCGTTCCTCGGCCGCCACCGCGTCGACGGCGAAATCGGCCGTTGGCGCGACGCCGCCGGCGTGGTCCGCGACCTGCCGATGCACGGCTTCGCGCGCGACCTGCCGTTCGCCGCGCAACCGTCGGCCGACGGCACCGCGTTGTCGATGACGCTCGACGCGAACGACGCACTGCGCGCGAGCTACCCGTTCGATTTCCGGTTCGAGACGACCTACCGGCTGGCCGACGCGCACACGCTCGACGTCGCGCTCACGACGACCAATCGCGGCGACGCGCCGCTGCCCTACTACGCCGGCCACCATTTCTATTTCGCGTTGCCGCACGGCGAACGCGCCGAAACCACGCTCGAGCTGCCGCCCACGCGCCGCTGCGCGCAGCGCGCGGACGGTTCGATCAGCACGCCCGAGCCGGGCGAAGCCCGTTACCGCCTCGACAATCCGGACATCCTCGACCGCTTTCACTGCCTCGACGGCGAGCCGTCCACGCCGGTGCGCATCGTGATGCCGGGCCGCCGCCGCACGATCGAGATCGCGCTCGACGTGCCGGGCTCGATCCCGTGGTACGCGGTCACGACCTGGACCGAAAAACCGGATTCGGACTTCTACTGCGTCGAGCCGTGGCTCGGCCTGCCGGATGCGATCCACAACGGTCTCGGGCTGCGCATGCTCGCGCCGGGTGCGACCGAAACGGCCACGTTGCGGATTCGCGTCCTCCCGCTCGCCGGCTGATACGCAGCGCGCCAAACCGGCGCGCGACGGCGCCGACAACGGCCCAAACTGCGGTGCTCGGGTCGAACCCGTTAAAATCGGACGTTTTGTGTTGCCTGCCGCGTCATGAGCGGCAGGGTTTTGCGAGGTTCAATGTTCGGAACAACAACGAAGCGACTCTTCGCAGCCGCCTGCGCCGCTCTGCTCGTCGCGTGCGGCTCCGCCCCCGTCGGCCCCGGGTTCTATCGCGTCGAGCGCGGCGACACGCTCTACAAGATCGCGCGCGACAACCGCACGTCGGTACAGAACGTCGTGCGCTGGAACCAGATGGCGAACCCCGATGCGATCGAAGTCGGCCAGGTGCTGCGCGTCGCGCCGCCGCCCGGCACGTCGACCGCATCGACGCCGTCGACCACCGGCACCGGCAGCGCGGGCCGCGCCCGCCCTGCACCTTCCGCGCCGGTCGAATCGGCCGTCAAGCCGGCCACGAGCATCGCGCTGATCTGGCCGGCGGCCGGCAATGTGGTCCGCACGTTCGACGGCTCGAAATCGAAGGGGATCGACATCGCGAACTCGCCGGGCACGCCAGTGGTTGCGGCTGCGCCGGGCGTCGTGGTCTATGCGGGCAACGGGCTGCGCGGCTACGGCAACCTGATCATCCTCAAGCACAACGCCGACTACCTGACCGCCTACGCGCACAACCGCGCGCTGCTGGTGAAGGAAGGACAGTCGGTTACGCAGGGGCAGTCGATCGCGGAGATGGGCAACAGCGACAGCGATCGCGTCGCGCTGCATTTCGAGTTGCGTTACGGCGGCCGGTCGATCGATCCGTCGCGCTACCTGCCGGCGCGCTGAGCGCACGGCAATCGACAAGCGACACGCGATGCCGGCGCGCATCGCGTGCCGTCGCGGCGAAAAACGGGAAAGGTCGAGTCAGCGCTTGCGCAGACGTCCGGTGAAACGGCCGGACAGCGGATCGACGTGACGAGCGAACGCTACCAGCACACCGATTCCGATCAGGCTGAACCCCGCAGCTATCAGGAGCAAATCCATGGTCACATCACTGTTTTGTTGTGATCTTATGCGTCATTGTGGAATCGTGCACTGTGCCGTGGCCATTGGACGAGTCCGAATATTCCCTATCAGCAGACACCATTGTGGATTCGTCTGCGTGAAACCCTGATGTAATCCGTTCGCTCGACGCCACGTCGAACACCCAGGAGACACGCAATGCTGCCCGCCGCAAACCGCTACGACGACCTGCTCTCCCGCTTCGCATGGGGCGTTCCGGCGCGCTACAACATCGGCGTGGACGTCTGCGACAAATGGGCCGACGGCAGCGGACGCCTCGCGCTGATTCACGAAACGGCGCAAGGCGACGTTTTCCGCATCTCGTTCGACGACCTGAGGAATGCTTCTAACCGGCTCGCGAACAGCTTTGCGCGCGCCGGCCTGCGACGCGGCGACCGGATCGGCATCTTTCTCGCGCAGGGCCCCGAAACGGCCGTTGCGCACCTCGCCGCGTACAAGCTCGGCGCGATCGCGGTACCGCTCTTCACGCTGTTCGGCGTCGATGCACTCGAATACCGGCTCGCGAACAGCGAAGCGGCCGCGCTCGTGACCGACGCGGCCGGCTACGCGAAAATCGCGCCGCTGCGCGCGCAACTGCCGGCGCTGCATACCGTCTACTGCATCGGCGACGATGCGCCCGATGCACCGGGCGTGCTGCGCTACGACGCGGCGCTCGCCGCCGAAACGCCCGATTTCGTGCCGGCCGATACGGCCGCCGACGATCCAGCGGTGATCATCTATACGTCCGGCACGACGGGCAAACCGAAAGGCGCGTTGCACGCCCATCGCGTGCTGCTCGGCCACCTGCCGGGCGTCGAGATGTCGCAGCAGTGCTTCCCGCGCGACGCGCGCCTGTTCTGGACGCCCGCCGACTGGGCATGGATCGGCGGCCTGCTCGACGTGCTGCTGCCGTCATGGCATCACGGCGTGCCGGTGCTCTCCCGCCGTTTCGAGAAGTTCGACGGCGACGCGGCATTCGCGCTGATGGCACGGCACGGCGTCACCCACGCGTTCCTGCCGCCCACCGCGCTGAAGCTGATGCGCGCCGTCCCGGCACCGCGCGAACGCTACGCGCTGTCGCTGAAATCGGTCGCGAGCGGCGGGGAATCGCTCGGCACCGAGCTGACGGCCTGGGGACGCGACGCGCTCGGCGTGACGATCAACGAGTTCTACGGGCAAACCGAGTGCAACATGGTGCTGTCGTCGTGCGCGGCGCTGTTCGATGCGCAGCCGGGCGCGATCGGCAAGGCGGTGCCCGGTCATGCGGTCGCGATCGTCGACGCGGACGGCACGCCGCTGCCGCCCGGCGTCGAAGGACGCATCGCGGTACGCCGACCCGACCCGGTCATGTTCCTCGAATACTGGCGCAACCCCGGCGCGACGCGCGACAAGTTCGCGGGCGACTACCTGCTCACCGGCGATACGGGCGTCATCGACGCCGACGGCTTCGTGCGCTTCGTCGGCCGCGACGACGACGTCATCACCAGCGCCGGCTACCGGATCGGCCCGGGCCCGATCGAGGACTGCCTGCTCACGCATCCGGCGGTGCGGATGGCGGCCGTCGTCGGCGTGCCCGACGCGACGCGCACCGAGATCGTCAAGGCATTCGTCGTCCTGAACCCCGGCCACGTCGGCGACGATACGCTCGTCCGCGCGCTGCAGGAACATGTGCGCACGCGGCTCGCCGCGCACGAGTATCCGCGCGCGATCGCGTTCGTCGACAGCCTGCCGATGACCGCGACCGGCAAGATCGTGCGCCGCGCGCTGCGCGACGCGTAAGCCGCCCGCCGCCTCGCCGCCCGCCCGGCCGGATGGTTTATAGTGGCGCCACGCAGTCTTTCCAAGAAACCGATGTCCTCTGAACACCCATCCGCCGCGGGCGCGTCGCACAGCCCGCTCTACGCCAAACTCCTCGGCGAAACCGCCAAGATCGACTGGTGCGATCTCGAACGCTTCTTTGCACAGGGCAAGCTGTTGTCCGTCGCGCGCGACCTCGATCTCGTCAGCGTCGCGGAAGCGGTCGCCAGCGACGATGCCGAGCAGGTCACACGCTGGCTGTCGGCCGGCCTCGTCGCGCGCATGCCGGCCGAGACCGCCGCCGACTACGCGGCGCGCAACCCCGAGCTGTGGGCGGTTGTCGTCTCGCCGTGGGTCTGCGTGCAGGAACGCGCCTGACGCGTCCGCCATGTCCGAATCCGCGTTATCGCACGGGGCCGGCTCCGGCTCGGCCACCGTCACGCACCGGCGCGTCCTCGCGCTCGCCTTCCCGATCGTCCTGGCGAACCTGACCCAGCCGATCCTCGGTGCCGTCGACACGGCCGTCGCCGGCCACCTCGACGGCGCGCAGTATCTCGGCGGCGTCGCGCTCGGCGGGCTGTTCTTCAATTTCGTGTTCTGGGGCTTCGGCTTCCTGCGGATGGGAACGACCGGCCTCGTCGCACAGGCGCATGGCGCCGGCGACGCCATCGGCATTCGGCTGAACCTGCTGCGCGCGCTGATCGTCGCGTTCGCGCTCGGCGCCGCGGTGCTTGCGCTGCAGGTGCCGCTGCTGTCGTTCGCGCTGTCCGCGCTCGGCGGCAGCGATGCCGTCCGCGCGACGGCGCTCGCGTACAGCCATGCGCGGATCTGGAGCGCACCGTTCGCGCTCGCGAACTACGTCGTGCTCGGCTACCTGCTCGGCATGCAGCGCGTCCGCCTCGCGCTGGTCGCGCAGGTGTTCATCAATGCGGTCAACATCGGCGCCGTCTTGCTCTACGTGTACGGCTTCGGCTGGGGCATCGCCGGCATCGGCGCCGCGACCGCCACGGCGGACGCATGCGGCTTCGCGCTCGGCGCGTGGATGCTGTGGCGGCTGCGGCCGCGCGGCCTCGCGCCGATCGTCGTGCGCGCGCTCGCCGACCGCGTGGCGCTCAAGCGGCTGATCGTACTCAATCGCGACATCTTCCTGCGCACGCTGTGCCTGCTCGGCGCATTCGGCTGGTTCGCGCACCTCGGTGCGAAACAGGGCGACGCGACGCTCGCGGCGAACGCACTGCTGCTGAATTTCCAGACCTTCATGGCGTACGGCCTCGACGGCTTCGCGCATGCGGCCGAGGCACTCGTCGGCGCCGCGGCCGGCGCGCGCGACCGCCATGCATTCCGGCAGGCCGTGCGCGTCACGCTGCTCTGGTCGGCGCTCGGCGCACTGCTGTTCGCGCTCGTTTACTGGGCTGCCGGCGGCTGGATCGTCGCGCGCCTGACCGACCAGCCCGAGATCCGCACGGTCGCGCTGCGCTACCTGCCGTGGGCCGCGATCTCGCCGATCGTGTCGGTCTGGGGCTTCCTGCTCGACGGCGTCTTCATCGGCGCCACGCAGACGCAATCGCTGATGCGCGCGATGGTCGCGTCGTTCTCGATCTTCATCGTGGCCACGCTCGTCGCCGTCGGCACGTTCGGCAATCATGGGCTCTGGTTCGCGCTGCTGCTGTTCATGGCCGCGCGCGGCGCGACGCTCGCGCGCTACCTGCCGGGGCTGCTGCGGCACATCGGCGCCGACGCGCACGCCGCACCCACTGCACCCGCCGCCCGCGCCTGACGGCGGGCCAGGCCGGCCGTTATTCCGTGGGTTTCGGCGGCGGCGCGTCGAGCATCGTCGGCGGCGTCATGTCGGTCGGCACGCCGTGATAGTCGGCCGGATCTTCCGGCGGGTGGCCGCGGCGGGCCTGGTGGGGATCGCTGGAACAGCCGGCGAGGATGAATGCGGCCAGCACGGCCAGCGTGAAACGGGTCATCGGGTATGGCTCCGGAAAACGGCGCGCCCATTGCGCGCAGGGACCGCGCCGAGTCTAGCGGAAATCCTGTTTCGAGGTCGCGCTGCGCATGTCCTACTATGTACGCATGGCGCTGTGCCGAGGAAAGGAGGCTGCCATGACGTCTGAAGAAATTGCGGGCCTGATCGGCCTGTTCATCGGTCTGATGGTGCTCGTCGCGCTGTCGTTCTTCGAGTCGCGCGAATACAAGCGCAGCCATGACGGCGAAGGGATGATCCACCACTGGATGGCGGAACACCACCTGCTCGACTGGCGGCGCAAGCACTGAGCGACCCGCTGCCGTCCGGCTGTCCCCCGGGACGTTCGCGAACGTGCCACCGCGTGGCACGGTGGTGATCGCGTCGCGCTGGAATTAACAGGGCCGGATACGCGCACATGGTCCAGATACACAAACGCCGTCGCGTGGCAGTTGCCTCGCGACGGCGTTCGGTTGCGTGCGCCCGGAACGGGCGCGACGCGCTTCGGACGGCTCAGCCCAGGAAGTGGCGGGCGTAGCGCGCGTTGATGTCGGACAGGCGGAACAGCGTCAGGAAATCCGCGCAGTTGAAGTCGGGATCCCAGGCCGGCGCGCCGCAGATCTTCGCACCGAGACGCAGGTAGCCCTTGATCAGCGGCGGCGGCGCCACGACGGTGCCCGTCTGCAGTTCGTCGACCGGCAGCGCCGTGTGCGGGAATGCGCGGTACTCGGGCGCCGTCAGCGAGCTCGTCGCCAGCGACTGGTACAGGTTCGCCGCATAGTGACCGCCATCGGCCATCGACACGCTCGCGCAGCCGAGCATCGTCTCGTAGCCGTTCTGCATCATGTACGCGCCAAGACCGCCCCACAGCGCCATGATGACGGCGCCGCTGCGGTAGTCGCTGTGCACGCACGAGCGGCCGACCTCGACCATCTTGCCGCGCAGGTGCGTGAGGCGCGACAGGTCGAATTCGCCTTCCGCGTACAGACGGCCGACACGCGCCGCCTGGTGCGGCGGAAGCACGCGATACGTGCCAACGACCTTCAGCGTATCGAGATCGCGAACCAGCAGGTGGTCGCAGTACGCATCGAACGGATCGACGTCGAGACCGGAGGGGCCACTGACCTGCGCGCCCATCTCTTCGGCGAACACGCTGTAGCGCAGGCGCTGGGCTTCGCGCAATTCGTCTTCCGTGCGCGCCCACGCGGCGCGCAGGCGGTATTCGGATGTGACGGTTTCGGCAGCGCGCGGCAGGTGGCGCCGCGATGTATCAAGAGGCAGCGAGGCAAATGGGAGCGTAGGCGTCGGCAGTTCTCGCATTAGGCTTTCCTGGTCGTAAGGAATAGGACGACATGCCCGCCAATGTAGTAATCGGCCGTGACCGTTATGTGGCACGACCGTGTCCTTTCAATGACGTGTCGCCGAAATGACTTTAGCAGAAAGCTTGCGAAACCGTCTGATGAATCCCTTTAACCCCCGTCAGGCCTGCTTCACACCAGTTCCGGCGTCAATACCGCCCGCAGCACGGCCTGCCGGCTGCCGTCACGTGTGCGGCTCGCGAGCCACACCACACCGCCCTTCTTGACGCTCCAGCTGTCGTCGCTGCCGGCGATCAGTTGCGCGGCGACACTGCCGAGCGTCGGCTGGTGCCCGACGATCACGACCGTCGGCGCGATCCCTTCCGGCCATCCGGCCGCCTCCAGCACGTCGTCGACGCTGCCGCCCGGCGCGAGCGCGTCGACGGTCCGGTACTGGTCGGTCAGCGCCTCGACGGTCTGCACGGTACGGGCCGCCGGGCTCGCGAGGATCAGAGCGTTCGTCTCGAGCCGGCCACGCAGCCATTTGGCCATCGCCTGGGCGTCCTTGCGGCCACGGGCGGTCAGTTGGCGCGCGAGATCGCTCGTCGCGTAGTCCTCGGCTTCCGCATGGCGCCACAGGATCAGGTTCATCATGATTTTTCTCCTTGCTTCGGCGAACGGCGCCGGACACCTGCGTCCGGACCGGCCGGTCACCTGCGGATTGTCGCAAATCGCGGCCGATTCGCCGCCGCGGCATTTATCCGCAGATCGCGATTGACCAAATCAGTAATTAGACGATAGAATCTTTGGCTCGTCGGAGCGTAGCGCAGCCTGGTAGCGCATCTGATTTGGGATCAGAGGGTCGTAGGTTCGAATCCTATCGCTCCGACCAAGGATATCAAGGGGTTACGGTTAAACACCGTAGCCCCTTTTCCTTTTCTGGATCGTCGAATCGATCGCCCGGATTCCCGGCTTGCGGCCAATCCGGTCAATTGGCGGGATTTGCCGACGACACATGCGGCCCGCCCTCAGCCCGCGCACGGTCCTTCCGGGAACACGCGATAATGCGCGTGAACAACCCGCATCCGCGCATGAAAAACAACATTCTCAAGACCATCCTCTGCGCATCGCTGCTCGCGCTCGCGACCGCCGGCACCGCGTCGGCCAAGGCGCTCGACGACGCACTCGACTGCCACTCGAACGGCCACCGGTTCGTCGCGCCGCTGCTCGCCGCCGGCGACATCCAGTCGGAGCCGATGCACGTCGAATCGAATTCGGTCAACGCATTCCGCACGAGTCGCTCGCTGACGGCCTACGGCTTCGGTGTCTATGTCGTGCTCGGTTACCAGGCGAACGACCCGATCTTCCGTCCGGGCGATGGCACGCCGATCGGCGACTGGGCCTACGGCGTCGTGGTGCGCGGCACGAAGAGCGCGGTGGAGGAAGCGGTACGCAAGGCCGGCAGCGACGCGACCGTCAAGCAGGCATTCCCGTTCCTGACTGCGATCGTCTGCTCGTCGGACTGAGCGGGCATCAGGACAGTCACGCGGCACGCCTGAAGGCGCAACGCCGCACCATCCCGTCCGAGCCCTTCCGGACCCCGCTATCGGCCCGTTACGCGCCGGTGTACACCACGCGATACGGAATACCGACCTTCTCCCACTCGGCAGCCTCCTGGCTGAGGCTGTAGTCGGTCAACGGGTTCTGCTCGACCCACGCGCTCGGCAGGCGCACTTCGTACCCGCCCTTCTTCATCTGCGACACGGAAATGTCGGGCAGCCCCGCATCGGTCCGGCGCCGGCACAGCAGCGCCGCGAGCCGCAGGCAGAACAGCAGCGGCCATTCGACCTCGCGTGCCTGCGACAGCTTGCCGAGCTTGCCCGCGTGACCGAGCACGAGCGCGGCGAGCCGCGCCTGGTCCGTGCGCGAAAAACCCGGCATGTCCGCATTGCTCGCGATATAGGCCGAATGCTTGTGATACGCGCTGTGCGAGATCGACAAGCCGATTTCATGCAGCGCCGCCGCCCAGCCGAGGAACATCCGCCCCTCCTCGGCCGCTTCGTCTTCGGCTTCCTCGAGCTCGTCGTAGAAGCGCGCCGCGAGCGCGCCGATCCGCTCGGCCTGCGCACGATCGACGCCGTAGCGGCGCGTGAAGCCCTCGACGGTCACCGCGCGCATGTCCTCGTGCTGCGTCCGGCCAAGCAGGTCGTACAGCACGCCGAGACGCAGCGCGCCGTCGGTCGTATCGACGTAATCGACACCGAGCTCCTCGAACACCGCGAGCATGATCGCGAGACCGCCCGCGAGCACCGGCACGCGGTCGGGCTTCAGCGCGATCAGCTTCAGCCGGTTGACGTTCTCCGACTTGATCAGCGCGCGCTTCAGGCGCTCGAGACCACCGCGCGAAATGCCGTGCGTGATGCCCGGATCGTTGAAGCCGTTTGCCTCGACGAGCTCCGCGAGCGCACGCGCGGTGCCGGACGAACCGATCGCCTGGTCCCAACCGGCCTTCTTGTATTCGCTGGAAATGATCTGGATCTCGCGCTTGGCCGCGAGTTCGGCCTGCCGCATCGTGTATTCGTCGACGTTGCCGGCCGGAAAGAAGGTGCGGCTGTGGCTCACGCAGCCGATATAGAGACTCTCCATCACGATCGGCGTGTAGTGCGAGCCGATGATGAATTCGGTCGAGCCACCGCCGATGTCGACGACGAGCCGCTTGCCGGCGCTCGCCGGCACCGAATGCGCGGCGCCCGCATAAATCAGCCGCGCTTCTTCGCGGCCCGCGATCACTTCGATCGGGAAACCGAGCGCCGCTTCGGCCTCGCCGAGAAATTCTCCCGCGTTCTTCGCGACGCGCAGCGTGTTGGTCGCCACCGCGCGCACATGATCGGGATGGAAATCGCGCAGGCGCTCACCGAACCGCTTGAGCGCCTCCCAGCCACGCTCCTGCGACGCGCGATCGAGCATCTTGTCGCTCGACAGGCCGGCAGCCAGACGGACCGGCTCGCGCAACGCGTCGACGGGATAGATCTGGCTGCCCGCCGGCGTTTCCTCGACGCGACCGACGATCAGCCGGAAGCTGTTCGAGCCGAGATCCACGGCAGCCAGCAAGTGGGGGGTTGTAACCATCAGAATGGGGCTCCGTGCGCGTTCACCCGCGGCTGCCGGTCCGGCACCCCAGGTCGATCAATCATCAATCAAAGGCGACATTTTAAGCGTGGAACGCTTGCCATTGCCACGCTTCACGGGCATGCACACTGCTCGATTGTATATAGCCGAAACATTTATGAGACGAAACGGTTGCAGCGTAGAATTTCCCGATATAAAACCATTATCGTCATCAGCACGTCATCGTACCGTGAGAGTTTCCGAGCGTCCTTTCGAATCATCGCCTGAATCACCCCCTACTCTGCCGATGTCCGTCCGTTATCCGCTTCTCAATCGTGAACTCGGCATCCTCGGGTTCAACGAGCGCGTGCTGGCCCAGGCCGCCGATCCGCAAGTCCCGTTGCTCGAGCGCCTTCGCTTCATCTGCATCACCAGCAGCAACCTCGACGAATTCTTCGAAGTCCGGATGGCCGGCCTGCAGGAACAGATCCGCGACAACCCCGGCGCGCTGACGCCCGACGGCATGTCGTTACAGCATGCTTACGACCTCGTCGTCGAACGCGCGCAGCGGCTCGTCCATCGACAGTACACGATGCTGCACGAAACCGTGCTGCCCGCGCTCGAACAGGAAGGCATCTACTTCCATGCGAGCGACACGTGGAACGACGAGCAGCTCGAATGGGCACGGCACTACTTCCTCGACGAACTGCTGCCCGTGCTGACGCCGATCGGCCTCGATCCGGCCCACCCGTTCCCGCGCGTGCTGAACAAGAGCCTGAACTTCGTCGTCGAGCTCGAAGGCCGCGATGCGTTCGGCCGCCAGGCCGTGATGGGCATCGTGCAGGCGCCGCGCGCGCTGCCGCGCGTCGTGCGCATGCCGCACGCGCTGTCCGGTTTCGAGCACGGCTTCGTGCTGCTGAGCTCGTTCATGCAGCGCTTCGTCGGCGAGCTTTTCCCGCAACTCGTCGTGAAGAGCTGCAACCAGTTCCGCATCACGCGCAACAGCGAGCTGTTCGTCGACGAGGACGAAATCACGAACCTGCGCGTCGCGCTGCAGGGCGAACTGCCCGCACGCCACCTCGGCAACGCGGTGCGGCTCGAGGTGTCGGCCGACACGCCGGCGCACATCGTGCGGCGCCTGCTCGAGGAAAGCGAACTCGGCGAAAAGGACTGCTATCGGGTGGCCGGGTCCGTGAACCTCGTGCGCCTGATGCAGATTCCCGATCTCGTCGACCGCCCCGACCTGAAATTCGCGCCGTTCGCCGCATCGACTCCGGCCGCGATCACGAACGCGCCGACGATGTTCGACGCGATCGACAACGGCGACATCCTGCTGCACCACCCGTACGAGAGCTTCCAGCCCGTGCTCGAACTGCTGCAGCAGGCTGCGAAGGATCCGAGCGTCGTCGCGATCAAGCAGACGATCTACCGCACCGGCACCGTTTCGCCGCTGATGGACGCGCTGATGGAAGCCGCGCGCAACGGCAAGGAAGTGACCGTCGTCGTCGAGCTGCTCGCGCGCTTCGACGAGGAAACCAACATCAACTGGGCGTCGCAGCTCGAAGCCGTCGGCGCGCACGTCGTGTACGGCGTGGTCGGCCACAAGTGCCACGCGAAGATGATGCTGATCGTGCGCCGTGTCGTGCAGGCCGGCAAGGCGTCGCTGCGTCGCTACGTGCACCTCGGCACCGGCAACTACCACCCGCGCACGGCGCGTCTCTACACCGACTTCGGGCTGATGACGGCCGACCAGAAGCTCTGCGAGGACGTCCATCACGTGTTCCAGCAACTGACCGGGATCGGCGGCGAACTCACGCTGCACGAGCTGTGGCAGTCGCCGTTCACGCTGCATCCGCGCATCATCGACGCGATCCGCGTGGAGATCGACAACGCGCGTGCCGGCAAGCGCGCGCGCGTCGTCGCGAAAATGAACGCGCTGCTGGAGCCGTCGGTGATCGCCGCGCTGTATGAAGCGTCGCAGGCCGGCGTCAAGGTCGACCTGATCGTGCGCGGCGTCTGCGCGCTGAAACCCGGCGTGCCGGGGCTGTCGGAAAACATCACGGTGCGTTCGATCGTCGGCCGCTTCCTCGAGCACCACCGGATCTACTATTTCCACGCGGGCGGCGCCGAGGACGTCTATCTGTCGAGCGCCGACTGGATGGACCGCAACCTGTTCCGCCGCGTCGAAGTCGCGTTCCCGATCCGCGAGCGCAAGCTCAAGCGGCGCGTGATCGCCGAAGGCCTGTCGGTGTGCCTCGGCGACAACCAGTCGGCCTGGCAGATGCACAGCGACGGCCACTACCGCCGCCGCCGCGCCGGCAAGACGATCCGCAACGCACAACTCGGGCTGCTCGCGAAGTTCTGCTCGTGAGCCGGCCGCGCGGCGCACGACCAATAAAAAGCGCAGCCCAGGCTGCGCTTTTTTTCGGACCACTCACGCCGCCGTGCGCCGAACGAGCGCGGCCGTTACGCGATCAGGCCTCGTACGCGGCCGGCCGGATCGCGATGATGCGCGAGCCCGGGAACCGCGCGGTGAACGTGCTGCCGCGCCCTTCCTCGCTCTGCACGTACAGGTGCGCGTCGTGCCGCTGCAGCACGTGCTTGACGATCGCGAGCCCGAGCCCCGTGCCGCCCGTATCGCGCGAACGGCTGCGATCGACGCGGTAGAAGCGCTCGGTGAGCCGCGGCAGGTCGGCGGCCGGAATGCCGAAGCCGCTGTCCGTGACGGAAAACACGCCCTGCGCGCCCTCGCGTCGCCACGACACGACGATCTTGCCGCCGTCCGGCGTATAGCGGATCGCGTTCGTGACGAGATTCGCGAACGCGCTGAACAACTCCGTCTGAGCGCCCGTGACGCCGAGCGTCTCGTCGATCGAGAACGCGATGTCGTGATGCCCGTTCGACAGCGACTGCGCATCCTCCTTCAGATGGTCGAACACGGCGCGCATGTCGATCGCGCGATCGACCGGCGGCTTGCTCTCGCCCTCCAGCTTCGCGAGCACCAGCAGGTCGGTGACGATGTGCCGCATCCGCGATGCCTGCTGCTCCATCATCTCGAGATAACGGGCGCGGTCTTCCTCGTTCAGCGGCAGCTCGCGCATCGTCTCGAGAAAGCCCGACAGCACAGTCAGCGGCGTCTTCAATTCGTGCGACACGTTCGCGACGAAGTCGCGCCGCATCGCGTCGGTACGCTCGAGCTCGGTGATGTCCTGCGTGAGCAGCAGCTTGCGATTCTCGCCGTACGGAAACACCTGCACGGCCAGCACGTTCTGCCGCGAGCCGCCCATGCCGCGCATCACGAGCGTCTCGTCGTAATGCTGCGCGTTCAGGTAACGGACGAACTCGGGATGGCGTACCAGGTTGGTGATGTGCTGGCGCAGGTCGCGTTTCGCATCGAGGCCGAAATGGACCTCGGCGATCTCGTTGCACCACTCGATCTGGTCGTGGTCATCGAGCATCGCGACGCCGTTCGGCGACGCCTGGATCGCCTGGATGAAGCGCGAATGCTGCTGTTCGACCTGCCGCACCTGTGCATGCCATTGTTTCGCGAGCTTGTGCAGGCGGTAGTAGATCTCGCCCCAGATGCCCGGCGCGCTCGGCACTTCACCGTAGACCGGCGCATCGAGCAGCCGCCACAGACGCTGCGTATGGAAGGTGCTGAAGAAACCCTGCGCGACCAGCATCACGACCACGAACACGAGGCCCGCGGTCGGGCCGGCAAAGACGCCGACCAATACGCCGATCAGCACGAGCAGCACGAGCGACACGAGAAAGCGCGCCCAGATGATGTTCATGATTCAGCGCCCGAAAGAATGAACGGCATGCCGTGGCACACGGCATGCTCGAATACGTTACGCGTGCTTGGCGAGCCTGTAGCCGCTGCCGCGCACGGTCTCGATCATCGCATCGCAGCCGGCCGGTTTCAAGGCCGCGCGCAATCGTTTGATGTGCACGTCGACGGTGCGCTCCTCGACGAACACGTGGTCGCCCCACACCTGGTCGAGCAGTTGCGTGCGGCTGTGCACGCGCTCCGGATGCGTCATGAAGAAATGCAGCAGGCGGAACTCAGTCGGGCCGAGGTCGAGCTTGATCTCGCTGCCTTCCGCATGCGCGGCGACGCGATGCGTGGCCGGGTCGAGGCGCAACCCGTTGATCGACACGACGTCCTCGGTCAGCTGCGGCGCACGACGGCGCAGCACGGCCTTGATGCGCGCCATCAATTCCTTCGGCGAGAACGGCTTCGTCACGTAGTCGTCCGCGCCGATCTCGAGGCCGAGCACCTTGTCCTGCTCGTCGCCGCGCGCGGTCAACATGATGATCGGGATGTGCTTGGTCCGTTCGTTGTTGCGCAGGTCGCGCGCGAACGCGATACCGGACTTGCCCGGCAGCATCCAGTCAAGCAGCACGAGATCGGGCAGCACATCGCTGATCAGGTTCTGCGCCTGTTCGGCGTTGTACGCACGGATCGGGCAGTGACCGGCGTGCTGGAGATTCACCGAGATCAGTTCGGAAATCGCGGGCTCATCTTCAACGACGAGAATGTTGCTGGGCATCGGCACCTCTTTTTTTCCTGTACGTTGTCGCGTTAACTGTTGGCTTCACGGTCGAGCGTGTCGCGCGGCTGGTGCCGCACGTCGGTGCCCTTCACGATGTAGATGATGAATTCGGCGATGTTCTTCGCGTGGTCGCCGATCCGTTCGATCGCCTTCGCGATGAACAGGTATTCGAGGCCGACCGAGATCGTGCGCGGATCTTCCTGCATGTACGACACGAGCTTGCGCACGAACGCACGGAATTCCAGGTCGATTTCCTTGTCGTCCTTGACGATCTGCGCAGCGGCGACCGTATCGAGGCGCGCGAACGCATCGAGCGCGCGGCGCAGGATCGTCACGGCCATCTCGCCCGACACCTTGATCTCGGCGATGTTGACCGCGCGCGCGGCCGGCTCGTCGACCAGGCGGCGCACGCGCTTCGCGATCTTCTCGGCTTCGTCGCCGGCACGCTCGAGGTTCGTAATCGTTTTCGAAATCGACATCAAAAGACGCAGGTCGCGCGCGGCAGGCTGCCTCCGCGCGATGATGTTGCCGCACTCCTGGTCGATGTCGACTTCCATCGCGTTCAGCGTTTCCTCGGCCGCGATCACCTTCTCGGCCGCATCGCGATCGAATTCGTTCAGCGCGTACATCGCGCCGACGATCTGCGACTCGACGAGGCCGCCCATTTCCAGCACTTTCGACGACACGGCATTCAGGTCCGCGTCGAACTGGCTCGACAGATGTTTATCCGACATGGCTGTTGTTCTCCGTCATCAGCCGAAGCGGCCGGTGATGTAGTCTTCCGTTTCCTTGCGCACCGGCTTGATGAAGATCTTTTCGGTTTCGCCGAACTCGATCAGCTCGCCCAGGTACATGTAGGCCGTGAAATCCGAGCAGCGCGCGGCCTGCTGCATGTTGTGCGTGACGATCACGACCGTGTAGTCGCTCTTGAGCTCCGCGATCAGCTCCTCGATGCGGCCGGTCGAGATCGGGTCGAGCGCCGAGCACGGCTCGTCGAGCAGCAGCACTTCCGGACGGATCGCAATGCCGCGCGCGATGCACAGACGCTGCTGCTGGCCGCCCGACAGGCCGTAGCCGCTCTGGCCCAGCTTGTCCTTCACTTCGTTCCACAGCGCGGCCTTCGTGAGCGCCCACTCGACGCGGTCGTCCATTTCCGAGCGCGTGAGCTTTTCGAACATCTTCACGCCGAACGCAATGTTGTCGTAGATCGACATCGGGAACGGGGTCGGCTTCTGGAACACCATGCCGATACGCGCGCGCAGCAGCGAGATATCGCGCTTCGTCGTCAGCAGGTTCTCGCCGTCCATCAGGATTTCGCCTTCGGCGCGCTGCTCCGGATAGAGCGCGAACATCTTGTTGAACGTGCGCAGCAGTGTCGACTTGCCGCAGCCCGACGGGCCGATGAACGCCGTCACCTTCCCTTCGGGAATGCGCAGGTTGATGTTCTTCAGCGCATGGAACTTGTTGTAGAAGAAGTTGAGGTTGTTGACCTCGATCTTCGCGTTCAGCGGCTCGAGCGGGCGATCGTTCGCCGCGTCGTGCGTGCCGACGGGCGCTGCGGTGCGCTCGACGGGATTCAGGTGGCTCTCTGCCATATTCATCGGATTGCTCCGCCGTTACTTTTTCGAGAAGACCGAGCGCGCCAGGATGTTGAGTCCGAGCACCCCGAGCGTAATCAGGAACACGCCCGCCCATGCGAGCGACTGCCATTCCGCGAACGGGCTCATCGCGAACTTGTAGATCGTCACGGGCAGGTTCGCCATCGGCTGGCTCATGTCCCACGAGAAGAACTGGTTCGACAGCGCGGTGAACAGCAGCGGCGCCGTTTCGCCGGCGATCCGCGCGATCGCGAGCAGCACGCCCGTGATGATGCCGCCCACCGATGCGCGCAGCGTGATCTTCAGCACCATCCGCCACTTCGGCGTGCCGAGCGCGAACGCTGCTTCGCGCAGCGCATTCGGCACGAGCTTCAGCATGTTCTCGGTCGTGCGGATCACGATCGGAATCTGCAGCAGCGCGAGCGCGATGACGCCGGCCCAGCCCGAGAAGCGTCCCGACTTCGCGACGACGAGCGCGTACACGAACAGGCCGATGACGATCGACGGCGCCGACAACAGGATGTCGTTGATGAAGCGGATCGTGCTCGCCAGCAGGTTCTTCTGCCCGTACTCGGCGAGATAGACGCCCGCGAGGATGCCGATCGGCGTGCCGACCAGCGTGCCGAAACCGCACAGCAGCAGGCTGCCGACGATCGCGTTCGCGAGACCGCCGCCTTCGGTGTTCGGTGCCGGCGTCGATTCGGTGAACAGCTGCAGCGACAGGCCGCCGATACCGAGGTGCAGCGTCGTGTACAGGATCCACACGAGCCACAGCAGGCCGAACGCCATTGCGCCGAGCGATGCGGCGAGCGCGATCGCGTTGATGGCCTTGCGCTTGCGCTGCAGGCGCTCGCGCATCGCCTCGAGCACGGCGCCGTTCGGCCCCGGGAAATTCATGATGGGCTCGCTCATTTCTTGCCCTCTCCCTTCTCGAGACGAAGCAGCAGCAGTTTGGAGATGGACAGCACGATGAACGTGATCACGAACAGGATCAGGCCGAGTTCCATCAAGGCGGACGTATGCAGGCCCGGCTGCGCTTCCGCGAATTCGTTCGCGAGCGCCGACGTGATGCTGTTGCCCGGCGCGAACAGCGACACGCTGTCGAGCAGGTTCGTGTTGCCGATCACGAACGTCACGGCCATCGTTTCGCCGAGTGCACGGCCAAGGCCGAGCATCACGCCGCCAATCACGCCGGTCTTCGTATAGGGCAGCACGACCTTCCACATCACTTCCCAGGTCGTGCAGCCGATCCCGTAGGCCGATTCCTTCAGCAGCACGGGCGTGACCTCGAACACGTCGCGCATCACCGACGCGATGTACGGGATGATCATGATCGCGAGGATCACGCCGGCCGCGAGAATACCGATGCCGATCGGCGGGCCGGCGGTCAGCGGACCGAGCACCCACACGTCCTTGAACAGGCGGCCGAGCGGCTTCTGGAAGTATTCGGCGAAGATCGGCGCGAACACCAGCAGCCCCCACATGCCGTACACGATCGACGGGATCGCGGCGAGCAGCTCGATCGCGATGCCGAGCGGACGGCGCAGCCACACGGGCGACAGCTCGGTGAGGAACAGCGCGATGCCGAAGCTGACGGGCACCGCGATGACGAGCGCAATGACCGACGTCACGATCGTGCCGTAGATCGGCACGAGTGCGCCGTAGACGTCCGAGTTGGGATCCCACTCGGATTGCCACAGGAAGCCGAGGCCGAACTTCTGGATGGTCGGCATCGACGCAATGATCAGGGAAACGATGATCCCGCCCAGCAGCAGCAGGGTCACGATCGCGGCGAGCCGTGCGAGGCCGCCGAACACAACGTCCCCGAGACGGCTCGGCGCGCGTTGCTGCGCAACGTCGGCGGACCGTGAGGACGTATAGGAAATATCAGACATGGGTGCCTGCTTTTGAGTGCCGGGCGCCGTAACGCCCGGCTTTACCGCACACACTGCCCGACCGGCGCGGCCAGGCAGCGAACCGCTGCATTGCTTACTCGGCGGCGACCGACTTGCCCGATGCGTCCGTCACCTTCGCCTTCCACTGCTTGCGGATTTCCGTCTCGACCGCCGGCGGCAGCGAGATGTAGTCGAGGCTGTCAGCAGCCTTCTCGCCGTTCTTGAACGCCCAGCTGAAGAACTTCAGCGTTTCCGCGCCCTGCTCCGGCTTGTCCTGCTTCGCGTGCAGCAGCACGAACGTCGCGCCGACGACCGGCCATGCGTCCTTGCCCGGCTGGTTCGTCAGGATCTGGTAGAACGACTTCGACCAGTTCGCGCCGGCAGCAGCGGCCTTGAACGTTTCCGTCTTCGGCTCGACCACCGTGCCCGTCGAGTTCTTCAGCGCGGTGTAGACCATGTTGTTCTTCTTCGCGTACGCCCACTCGACGTAGCCGATCGCGCCCGGCAGGCGCTGCACGAAGGCCGCGACGCCGTCGTTGCCCTTGCCGCCCGTGCCCGTCGGCCAGTTGACCGTCGTGCCTTCGCCGATCTTCGACTTCCAGTCTTCGTTGACCTTCGACAGGTAGTTCGTCCAGATGAAGCTCGTGCCCGAACCGTCAGCACGGCGAACGACTGCGATGTCCGTATCCGGCAGCTTGACCTTCGGGTTCAGCGCGGCGATCGCCGGGTCGTTCCACTTCTTGATCTTGCCGAGGTAGATGTCGCCGAGCACCGGGCCCGACAGCGTCAGCTCGCCTGCCTTCACGCCCGGCACGTTGACGACCGGCACCACGCCGCCCACCACCGTCGGGAACTGGAACAGGCCTTCCTTCGCGAGCTCTTCATCCTTCAGCGGAGCGTCCGAACCGGCAAAATCGACCGTCTTTGCGTTGATCTGCTTCAGGCCGCCCGACGAACCGATACCTTGATAGTTGACCTTTGCACCGCCGGTCTGCTGATAGTCAGCAGCCCATTTCGTATAGATCGGCATCGCGAACGTGCTGCCTGCGCCCGTGATGTCGGCGGCTTGCGCGGCAACGGCGAAAAGCGCGCCAGCCAGGCCGGCAATCGCGGTTTGCATCAATTTCATGAGACCTCCAGTGTGTGAGCGGATGACTACGGCACCGCGAAGGTTAGGGGCTCCTCATGACGGTAATGTGACAATCGATGAAACTGGCGTGACAGTAACATGACTGGTTGAAAGGGAGTAGCGGGTGCGGCGCGGACGGCGCCTGGGCGGCGTCGGGACGGCGATGGCGGCAAGAATTGCTGCCTGGCGGGGATGGTGCGGACACCCGTTTGACGGGGGTGCGGACGGATCGTAGCGCAGCGTCGGCGGGACGGGAAGCCCCTGCCCGCGGCGAGCGCGATATAAGGGGTCTGAAGATTTCCCCGGTCACGCACTGCGTTTGTCGAGACGCCCCTCTATTAGATAGCGCAAACCTTTGCGTCTGACGAAATTGCGGCGCCCTGAAGGCGCCGCATGCCGGTTCATCGGGGAGCCGGCGCGGGGCGGCCGGACCGCCCCGTGCCGCTGTCGTGCGTCAAGTTGTCGCGGCGCGCACCGCGTCGGCGATCGTCTCCGCATGGCGAACCGCATCGGCCGCCTGCTGCGCTTCGACCATCACGCGCAGCACCGGCTCCGTGCCCGATGCGCGGATCAGCACACGGCCGCTGCCGGCGAGCGCGGCTTCGGCTGCATCGATCGCGGCGCGAATCGACGTGCTGCCCTTCCAGTCGGCGCCCGGCTTCATCCGCACGTTGATCAGCTTCTGCGGGAACAGCGTGACGCCATCGAGCATCTGCGAGAGCGTTCGGCCGCTGCGCTTCAGCGCGGCCAGCACCAGCAGCGCCGACACAATGCCGTCGCCGGTCGAGTGCCGGTCGAGCGACAGGATGTGGCCCGAGCCTTCCGCGCCGAGCTGCCAGCCGTGCTCGCGCAACTGTTCGAGCACGTAGCGGTCGCCGACCGCCGCACGGACGAACTTCACGCCCTCGCGCTGCAGCGCGACTTCGACGGCGAGGTTCGTCATCAGCGTGCCGACCGCGCCTTCGACCTTGCCGTCGGTAGCGATCCGGTCCTTCACGAGCACGTAGAGCAGCTCGTCGCCGTTGTACAGGCGGCCAGCTGCGTCGACGACCTGCAGGCGGTCGGCATCGCCGTCGAGCGCAATGCCGAGATCGGCGTGGTTCGCTCGCACCGCGCGCACCAGCGCGTCCGGCGCGGTCGCGCCGACGCCGTCGTTGATGTTGAAGCCGTTCGGCGCGACACCGATCGGGATCACGTCCGCGCCGAGCTCGTGGAACACGTGCGGCGCGATCTGGTACGCAGCGCCGTGCGCGCAATCGATCACGAGCTTCAGCCCGCGCAGGTCGAACGCGGCCGGGAACGTGCTCTTGCAGAACTCGATGTAGCGGCCGGCCGCGTCGTCGAGGCGGCGCGCCTTGCCGAGGCCGTCGGACGGCGCGCATTCGAGCGGCTTGTCGAGCCACGCTTCGATCGCGGCTTCGGTGTCGTCGGGCAGCTTGTTGCCGTCGGCGGAGAAAAACTTGATCCCGTTGTCGTGATACGGGTTGTGCGACGCGCTGATCACGACACCGGCAGACAGGCGCAGTGCGCGCGTCAGATACGCGACGCCCGGCGTCGGCATCGGGCCGGCCAGCATCACGTCGACGCCGGCCGCCGAGAATCCGGCCTCGAGCGCGGCCTCGAGCATGTAGCCCGACACGCGCGTGTCCTTGCCGATCAGCACGGTCGGACGCGAGCCCGTCGTGACATCGGCCGAGCTGGCCAGCACCTTGCCGGCCGCATAACCGAGGCGCAATACGAAGTCCGGCGTGATGGGCGCTTCGCCTACCGTGCCGCGAATGCCGTCCGTGCCGAAATATCGACGTCCCATGGGGTCCTTCCTCCTTCGTCTTCTGACTTATCGTTGCCGCGCGGCTGCGCGCACGGCATTCCAGATTTTCAGTGCATCGACCGTCGCCGCGACGTCGTGCACGCGCACGATCGCCGCACCGCGTTCAACCGCGCACAATGCGGCCGCCACGCTCGCCGCGACGCGCTCCATCGGCGGCTTGCCGCCGATGACCGCGCCGAGCATCGACTTGCGCGACATGCCCGCGAGTATCGGATAAGCGCGCCCGTCGGGCCGCGCGGGCGCCGTGTCCGGCAACGCGGCCAGCAGCGCATAGTTATCGTCGACGACCGCCTTGCCGAACCCGAAGCCGGGATCGACGCAGATCCGTTCCGGCGCGACGCCCGCATCGCGCAGCGCCTGCGCGCGCGCGGCGAGAAAATCGCGCACGTCGGTCACGACATCGCTGTAGTCGGGCTCGCCGACCTGCATCGTCTGCGGCTCGCCGAGCATGTGCATCGCACACAGCCCGCTGTTGCCGTCGCGCACCGCGTCGATCGCGCCCGGCTGGCGGAACCCCCAGATATCGTTGATCAGGTCCGCGCCGGCAGCCAGCGCCGCGCGCATCACGGCCGGCTTGTAGGTGTCGACCGACAGCGGCACGTTCAGCGGCCGCAGCGCCTCGACGAGCGGGATCACGCGCGCGAGCTCCTCGTCGAGCGGCACGGGCGGCGCGCCGGGGCGCGTCGACTCGCCGCCGATATCGAGGAGGTCGGCACCGTCGGCAATCATCCGCTCGGCCTGGCGCAGCGCATCGTCGCGCGCGAGGAAACGGCCGCCGTCGGAGAACGAATCGGGCGTTGCGTTAAGGATGCCCATCACGAGCGGGCGTTCGAACGTCAGCTCGAAGCGGCCGCAGTGCAGCGGCGCGGGAATGAACGGGGAAACAGCGAAATCGGACACGAGCGACTGGCGTGGATGAATGCAAAACGGGCCGGTGTGAAGCCACACCAGCCCGTGAACGGTACTAAAGCGGAGACTATGCCGCCGGCGAAGCAGGTGCCGGTGCGTTGCCGGGCTTGACCTCGGCGCTGCTGCCACCGCCCGACGAATCGCCGCCGACAGCCGGCGAGCTCTTCGGCGAGCGCGGCGGACGGCCTTCCATGATGTCGTTGATCTGATCGGCGTCGATCGTCTCCCACTCCATCAGCGCGGCCGTCATCGCTTCGACCTTGTCGCGGTTTTCGTCCAGCAGGCGCCGCGCGAGGTTGTACTGATCGTCCAGCACGCGGCGGATTTCCGCGTCGACCTTCTGCTGCGTCGCTTCCGAGATCGTGCGCGTGAAACCACGGCCGAACGGCGATGCATCGTTCTCGTCGTCGACGTAGACCATCGGTCCGAGCGCATCGGTCATGCCGAAACGGGCGACCATCGCACGCGCCGTCTGCGTTGCCTTGTTGAAGTCGTCCGATGCGCCGGTGCTGACGAGATTCATGAACAGCTCTTCCGCCACCCGGCCACCGAACAGGATCGCGAGGCGGTCCAGCAGGTAGTCCTTCGAATACGTCTCGTTGTCATGCTCCGGCAACTGCCACGTGACACCCAGCGCACGGCCGCGCGGAATGATCGTGACCTTGTGCACGGGGTCGGCCTTCGGCAGCAGCTTCGCCACCACCGCGTGGCCCGACTCGTGGTACGCGGTCGCACGCTTCGCTTCCTCGCGGATCACGGCCGACTTGCGCTCCGGACCCATGAAGATCTTGTCCTTCGCGTCCTCGAAATCCTGCATCTCGACGATGCGCTTGCCACGGCGTGCGGCGAACAGCGCAGCCTCGTTCACGAGGTTCGCGAGATCGGCGCCCGAGAAGCCCGGCGTGCCGCGCGCGATGACTGCCGCATCGACGTCGTTCGAGATCGGTACCTTGCGCAGGTGCACGCGCATGATCTGTTCGCGGCCGCGGATATCCGGCAGACCGACGTAGACCTGGCGGTCGAAACGGCCCGGACGCAGCAGCGCCTTGTCGAGCACGTCGGAACGGTTGGTCGCGGCGATCACGATCACGCCCGAATTCGCCTCGAAGCCGTCCATCTCGACGAGCATCTGGTTCAGCGTCTGTTCGCGCTCGTCGTTGCCGCCGCCCATGCCGGCGCCGCGATGACGGCCGACCGCGTCGATTTCGTCGATGAACACGATGCACGGCGCATGCTTCTTCGCCTGCTCGAACATGTCGCGCACACGGGCCGCGCCGACGCCGACGAACATTTCGACGAAGTCCGAACCCGAGATGCTGAAGAACGGCACCTTCGCTTCACCCGCGATCGCGCGGGCCAGCAGCGTCTTGCCGGTACCCGGCGGGCCGACGAGCAGCACGCCGCGCGGAATGCGACCGCCCAGCTTCTGGAATTTCTGCGGATCGCGCAGGAAGTCGACGAGCTCGGACACTTCTTCCTTCGCTTCGTCGCAGCCCGCGACGTCGGAGAAGTTCACCGCGTTGTTGTTCTCGTCGATCAGCCGCGCTCGCGACTTGCCGAACGAGAAGGCACCGCCTTTCCCGCCACCCTGCATCTGCCGCATCATGTAGAACCAGAACACGATGATCAGGATCGTCGGCCCGAGGTAGTACAGCGCGGACATCAGCGCGTTCGGCTCATCGTCGGCCTTGCCGCTGACCTGCACGCCGTACTTCATCAGATCGCCGACCATCCAGATGTCGCCGGGCGACACGATCTGGTATTTCTGGCCATCAGCCGGAGTGACGGTGAGGTTGCGCCCCTGAACGATGACGTTCTTGACCTTGCCGCTCTTGGCATCGTCCATGAACTGCGAATAGGACACGCCTTCCTGAACGCGGGGCTTGTCGAACTGCTTGAACACCGTAAACAGCACCAGTGCGATCACCAGCCACACCGCTGCCTTCGAAAACATATTGTTGTTCAAAGCACCACTCCTTCACTCGTAGACGAGCGCCTACATTTTCCTTGCGGCGCCCCTCGGTCATTCTAATCCAGTCCGACCACCCTCGCCATAAGCATTGACAACCGCCGCGATAGCGCTTCGCTTGTCTGGCAAGGGCCGGAGCCCGTTTGCGGCACCCTGCTCCGCATCAGCGCGGTCGCTTCAGATGCCGACCCAAAATGAACGTTTCGGACGATTTGTCGCGGGACGCCTTGGGCTTGCGCGGCGCGACGGTCTTAAATTGCTGCTTGAACTTCTCGACGATCTGGCTGTAGCCGCTGCCGTGAAAGCATTTCACGAGCAGCGCACCATCCGGCTTCAGATGATTCTGCGCGAATTCGAGCGCCAGATCGCAAAGATGCTCGATGCGCGCCGCGTCCGCCAGGGCCACGCCGGAGAGGTTGGGGGCCATGTCCGAAATAACAAGGTCCACCGAACGGCCTTCGAGCACTTCCTCGAGCTGGTGGAGTATGTCTTCCTCGCGGAAGTCGCCCTGGATGAAGTGGACGTCGGCGATCGGCTCCATCGGCAGCAGGTCGAGCGCGACGATCGTGCCGTCGATGCCGCCCTCGCGCTCGGCGTCACGCTTCTTGCCCTGCGAGAGCTTGTTGCGGGCATACTGGCTCCAGCTGCCCGGCGTCGCGCCGAGATCGACGATCACCTGGCCCGGACGGATCAGCTTGTCCTGCTCGTCGATTTCCTTCAGCTTGTACGCGGCACGCGCGCGATAGCCCTCCCGCTGCGCCATTTTGACGTACGGGTCGTTGATGTGGTCGTGCAGCCAGTTCTGGTTAAAGCGGTTTTTTGCCATTCGAGAGAGAGATTGCTGCCATTTGCTTCGTGAAGCCGCGCTTTTAGCGGATAATACGCGTCTTCTTCGCGCGGCTGCGGCCCCTTTTCGGGTCCAAGCCGCGATTTTACGTGGTTTCGGCGCACGGCTGACGCGGTAACTTCCCGCGATCGCTTTTCAGGCAGTGCGCCCTTATTTAGATTTCGACATTCCCATGCCCGCCCTTTCGCTTTCTCCCGCCGAGCGCTCCGCGCTGCGCTCCCAGGCCCATGCGCTCAAGCCCGTCGTGCTGATCGGGGCCGAAGGGCTGACCGACGCCGTGCTGAAAGAAATCAAGGTGCACCTCGGCGCGCACCAGCTGATCAAGATTCGCGTGTTCGGCGACGAACGCGACGAACGCGTCGCCATCTATGACGAGATCTGCGACCGCCTGAGCGCGGCGCCGATCCAGCACATCGGCAAGCTGCTGGTGATCTGGAAGCCCGAAGCCGCCGCGGCGGCCCCGGCCCGCGGCCGTCGTGCCGGCACGCTGCCGAGCGCGGCCGAAGCCGCCGACGACAAGAAGGGCCGCGCACCGCGCACCGTCAAGGTCGTCAAGGTGTCGCCGAACGCCAGCCCCGTGCGTCGCCCGAAGCCGACGAAGGTCGTCGTGCGCGGCAACGAGCGCGTGACGGCAGGCGGCAACGTGAAGCGCGCGAAAAAGCGCCAGGCAAGCACCAAGCGGCCGTTCCAGGACAAGTAAATCGCGGATGCGGCACGGCGCACGCCGTGCCGCCCTGCCCGCGCGGCGCTCAGGCGTCGCGCGCCGGCAGACGCCAGATCAGCATCAGCCCCAGCACGCTCTCGACGAGGTAGAACACGCTCGAGACGCCGTGCAGCATCCCGAAGCGACTCGCGTACGGCGAGTTGGCGATATCGGTGCCCGCGTCCATCGCGGCCACCCGCAGCGCGTTCATGAACGGCTGCAGCGCGAAATACCCGACCAGCACGCACACGACCATCGCGGCGACGATCCAGCGCACGCGGCGATATTCGCTGCTGCCGTGCCGCACCTGCTGGTTCGACAACGCGAGCAGCAGCACGCCGCACACGACACCGAGGATCGCCTCGATACGGAACAGCTGGGCGGCGACCGAACCGGCCGTCATCCGCTCCAGCGTCTTGAACAACACGGGCGCGACCGCATACCCGATCGTCAGCAGGCTGCCGACCCAGACGGCCGACAGCAGACGGAACACGCGATGCGGCATCACGTCGCCCCGCTTCAGATGTAGCTGACCGAGATGATTTCGTATTCGCGCACGCCGCTCGGCGCCTGCACGGCCGCGACGTCGCCTTCGGTCTTGCCGATCAGTGCGCGCGCGATCGGCGAGCTGACCGAGATCAGGCCGTGATCGATATCGGCTTCGTCGTCGCCGACGATCTGGTACTTGACGGTATCGCCCGACTCAAGATCCTCGAGTTCGACCGTCGCGGCGAACACCACGCGGCCATCGGCGTCGAGCACCGTCGGATCGATGATTTGCGCGGCAGACAGCTTCGATTCGAGTTCCGCGATGCGGCCCTCGATGAAGCCCTGTTTTTCCTTCGCGGCATCGTATTCGGCGTTTTCGGACAGATCACCCTGTGCGCGGGCCTCCGCGATCGAATTGATCACGGCCGGCCGCTCGACGGACTTGAGGCGCTGCAATTCATCGCGCAGTTGCTCTGCGCCACGCTTTGTCAACGGAATGGTGCTCATAAACGGCTCAATCGCTAAAAACGGCTTTAAAAAAAATCACCGCGATTAAGCGCGTTTCCGATACACCGGAAACACCGCTTAACCGCGGCACGTATTGCTTCGACAGGAAACTGACTGCTTAGTTTAGGCGAGCGTGAAGACCTTGTAAATCATAGACTTCCAGATCCTTCAGGTAGCGCAAACCTTCGACAGCCGCGCGCGCGCCCGACATCGTCGTGTAGTACGTGACCTTGTGCGCCTGTGCGCTCATGCGGATCGAACGCGAATCGGCGATCGCCTGGCGCGTCTCGTCGACCGTCGTGAACACGAGTGCGATCTCGCCGTTCTTGATCATGTCGACGATGTGCGGACGGCCGTCCTTCACCTTGTTCACGACCTTCACCGGCACGCCGGCCGCTTCGATCGCGGCAGCCGTGCCCTTGGTCGCGACGATCGGGTAGCCGAGGTCGTGCAGCATGCGCGCGACTTCGACCGCCTTCGGCTTGTCGGCGTCCATCACGGTCAGCAGCACCGTGCCCGACTCCGGCAGGCGCGAACCGGCCGCGAGCTGCGACTTGAACAGCGCTTCGCCGAACGTCTGGCCGACACCCATCACTTCGCCGGTCGAACGCATTTCAGGCCCGAGGACCGGATCGACGGTCGGAAACTTGACGAACGGGAACACGGCTTCCTTCACGCTGAAGTACGGCGGCTCGACTTCCTTCGTCACGCCCTGCTGCGCGAGCTTCTGGCCGACCATCGCGCGCGCCGCGATCTTCGCGAGCGGCAGGCTGGTCGCCTTCGACACGTACGGCACCGTGCGCGATGCGCGCGGGTTCACTTCCAGCACGTAGATGATGTCCTGCTTCGAACCGTCCGCCTGCGGCACCTGCTGGATCGCGAACTGCACGTTCATCAGGCCGACCACGTTCAGCGCCCGCGCCATCGCGCCCGTCTGGCGCTTCAGCTCGGCCACGGTTTCCTTCGACAGCGAGTACGGCGGCAGCGAGCATGCCGAGTCGCCCGAGTGGACACCCGCCTGCTCGATGTGCTCCATCACGCCACCGATGAACACGGCTTCGCCGTCGCAGATGCAGTCGACGTCGCACTCGATCGCGTCGTTCAGGAAGCGGTCGAGCAGCACCGGCGAATCGTTCGACACCTTCACGGCCTCGCGCATGTAGCGCTCGAGGTCGCGCGGCTCGTGGACGATTTCCATCGCGCGGCCGCCGAGCACGTACGACGGGCGCACGACCAGCGGATAGCCGATTTCCTCGGCCAGCTTGAGCGCTTCGTCTTCGGCGCGCGCGGTGCGGTTCGGCGGCTGGCGCAGGCCGAGGTCCTGCAGCAGCTTCTGGAAGCGTTCGCGGTCTTCGGCCGCGTCGATCATGTCCGGCGACGTGCCGACGATCGGCACGCCGTGCGCCTCGAGGTCGAGCGCGAGCTTCAGCGGCGTCTGGCCGCCGTACTGGACGATCACGCCGACCGGCTTTTCCTTGTCGACGATCTCGAGCACGTCTTCGAGCGTCAGCGGCTCGAAGTACAGGCGGTCGGACGTGTCATAGTCGGTCGACACCGTTTCCGGGTTGCAGTTGACCATGATCGTTTCGTAGCCGTCCTCGCGCATCGCGAGCGCCGCGTGCACGCAGCAGTAGTCGAACTCGATGCCCTGGCCGATCCGGTTCGGGCCGCCGCCCAGCACCATGATCTTCTTGTTGGTGGTCGGCTGCGCCTCGCACTCTTCCTCGTAGGTCGAGTACATGTAGGCGGTTTTCGTCGCGAACTCGGCCGCGCAGGTGTCGACGCGCTTGTAGACCGGGCGCACGTTCAGTTCGACGCGACGCTTGCGGACGTCTTCCGGCGTCGCGCCGAGCAGCTTCGCGAGGCGGCGGTCGGAGAAACCGCTCTGCTTCACGTAGCGCAGCTCGTCGAACGTCAGCGACGCGAGCGTGCGGCCCGAGAGTGCCTTTTCCTTCAGGATGATCTGCTCGATCTGCTCGAGGAACCACGGGTCGATCGCGGTTTCCGCGAAGATTTCCTGGGCCGTCATGCCGATGCGGAACGCGTCGCCGACATACCAGATGCGGTCCGGGCCCGGCTCGTGGATCTCGATCGCGATCTCGTCGCGGTTGGTCGACTTCTCGTCGAGACCGTCGACGCCGACTTCGAGGCCGCGCAGCGCCTTCTGGAACGATTCCTGGAACGTGCGGCCGATCGCCATCACTTCGCCGACCGACTTCATCTGCGTCGTCAGGCGCGAATCGGCTTCACGGAACTTCTCGAACGCGAAGCGCGGGATCTTCGTGACGACGTAGTCGATCGTCGGCTCGAACGATGCGGGCGTCTGGCCGCCGGTGATTTCGTTCTTCAGCTCGTCGAGCGTGTAGCCGACCGCCAGCTTCGCGGCGACCTTCGCGATCGGGAAACCCGTCGCCTTCGACGCGAGCGCCGACGAACGCGACACGCGCGGGTTCATCTCGATGACGACCATGCGGCCGTCCTTCGGGTTGATCGAGAACTGCACGTTCGAGCCGCCCGTGTCGACGCCGATCTCGCGCAGCACCGCGAGCGATGCGTTACGCAGGATCTGGTATTCCTTGTCGGTGAGCGTCTGCGCCGGCGCGACCGTGATCGAGTCGCCGGTGTGCACGCCCATCGGGTCGAGGTTCTCGATCGAGCAGACGATGATGCAGTTGTCGGCGCGGTCGCGCACGACTTCCATCTCGTATTCCTTCCAGCCGAGCAGCGATTCCTCGATCAGCAGTTCGCGCGTGGGCGACAGATCGAGACCGCGCTTGCAGATCTCCTCGAACTCTTCGCGGTTGTATGCGATGCCGCCGCCCGAGCCGCCGAGCGTGAACGACGGACGGATCACGACCGGGTAACCGCTGCCGCCCGTCTCCGCCATGATCTCGCCGTGCACCTTGGTCGCCTCTTCCATCGAGTGCGCAATGCCCGACTTCGCGGAGCCGAGACCGATCTTGGTCATCGCTTCCTTGAACTTCTGGCGGTCTTCCGCCTTGTCGATCGCTTCCGGCGACGCGCCGATCAGTTCGACGCCGAACTTCTCGAGCACGCCGTGGTGATGCAGGTCGAGCGCGCAGTTCAGCGCGGTCTGGCCGCCCATCGTCGGCAGGATCGCGTCCGGGCGCTCCTTCTCGATGATGCGCGCGACGACTTCCCACGTGATCGGCTCGATGTAGGTCACGTCGGCCGTGTTCGGGTCGGTCATGATCGTCGCCGGGTTGCTGTTGACGAGAACGACCTTGTAGCCCTCCTCACGCAACGCCTTGCAAGCCTGCGCGCCCGAGTAGTCGAACTCGCACGCCTGGCCGATGATGATCGGGCCGGCGCCGATGATGAGGATGCTCTTGATGTCTGTGCGTTTTGGCATGGCTTGTGAATTCAATAAGTAATCGTTGTCGTGGGTCGGCCGGCGGCGCTCAACTCATGGTGGCGAGCGCGAGCTTCACCGAGAAACCGATGAACAGGCCGCCCACGCTGCTCGCCGCGCCGGCCGCAAGCTTGCGGCGGCGGCGGAAATGCTCGGCGAGCCGCGCACCCGCGAAGATCAGCGTGCTCAGGTACAGGAAGCTCGCGCATTGCGCGATCGCCCCGAGCACGACGAACGACAGCGCGGGATGCGGGAATGCCGGGTCGACGAACTGGATGAAGAACGAGATGAAGAACAGGATCGCCTTCGGGTTCAGCAGGCTCACGATCAGCGCCTTGCGGAACGGCCGCTCGCCGTCGACCGCCTGCGGCGCGTCAGCCGGCGCATTGGCCGGCGCACGCAGCTTTTGCCACGCGCCGCGCAGCATGCCGGTGCCGATGTAGAGCAGGTACGCGGCGCCGCCGTACTTGACGACCGAGAACAGCAGCGGATTGGCCTTCAGCAGCGACGCGACGCCCGCGGCGGACAGCACCATCAGCACCGTATCGCCGACGAACACGCCGCAGGCCGCGCGATAGCCGGCCTTCACGCCGCGCTGCGCCGCGAGCGACAGCACGTACATCGAGTTCGGCCCCGGCAGCAGGATGATGAAGATCACGCCGAACACGTAGGTCCAGATATCCGTGATGCCGAGTGCGTGGCCGAACATGATGCGAATCTCCCGTTCTTCGGTTGCGTTACGCGTTGCGCTGCTTCGCCGCGTCCATCAGCGCGGTGAAACGGTCGAACAGATAGCCGATGTCGTGCGGGCCCGGCGATGCTTCCGGGTGGCCCTGGAAGCAGAACGCCGGCTTGTCGGTCAGCTCGAAGCCCTGCAGCGTGCCGTCGAACAGCGACACGTGCGTCACGCGCGCGTTGGCCGGCAGCGAATCCGAGTCGACCGCGAAGCCGTGGTTCTGCGACGTGATCACGACCCGGCCGTCGCCGAGGTCCTTCACCGGATGGTTCGCACCGTGGTGGCCCGTCTTCATCTTCAGCGTCTTCGCGCCGACCGCGAGGCCCATGATCTGGTGGCCGAGGCAGATGCCGAAGGTCGGCACGCCGCGCTCGATGAATTCCTTCGTGGCCGCGATCGCGTAATCGCACGGCTCCGGATCGCCAGGGCCGTTCGACAGGAAGATGCCGTCCGGATTCAGCGCGAGCGCATCGGCCGCGCTCGCCTGTGCCGGCAGCACCGTCACGTGGCAGCCGCGCTCCGCGAGCATGCGCAGGATGTTGTACTTGACGCCGAAATCGTACGCGACGACGCGATACTTCGGCGCTTCCTGCATGCCGTAGCCGCCTTCGAGGCGCCATTCCGTCTGCTTCCACTCGAACGGCTTCGTGGTCGACACGACCTTCGCGAGATCCATGCCGGACAGGCCCGGGAACGAGCGCGCGAGCTCGATCGCCTTGGCCTCGTCGTCCGAACCCGCCAGGATGCAGCCGCCCTGCGCGCCCTTGTCGCGCAGGATGCGGGTCAGCTTGCGGGTGTCGATGCCGGCGATCGCGACGACGCCTTCGTCGCGCAGGTAATCGCCGAGGGTGCGGTCCATGCGGAAGTTCGATGCGAGCGTCGGCAGATCACGGATGATCAGGCCGGCGGCATGGACTTTCGTGGCTTCGACGTCTTCGGCATTGACGCCGACGTTGCCGATATGCGGGTAGGTGAGCGTAACGATCTGGCGCGCGTAGCTCGGATCAGTGAGGATTTCCTGATAGCCGGTAATCGCGGTATTGAACACGACTTCGCCGATCGTATGGCCTTCGGCCCCGATCGAATAACCACGAAAGACCGTGCCGTCGGCGAGTGCAAGCAAGGCGGGAGAAAAAGACGGCAACACGGGAGGCTCCTTGGGGAACACCCTGCTGCCGACCTGTTTACCCTGCCGCGCGAGCGCCGCGCTGCGTGGGCGCGCGTGGTCGCTTGCTGGACGCGGCCTGCGTTGTCGAGACGCGAACCCGGCGCGTGGCGCACGAGGCTTCGCGGCATCGCCCGGCAGGCGGCGTGCGGCGGATGAACGGGATGAATGAGGTAGGCGCTAGGGTGCGAGGTTGATCAGCACAAACTTTCAAATTATAGCCTGAAAATGGCCCTATCTTCAATCGATATGGCCGTCCGATCATGCGTGCGCCACCACCGGCAGCGTGGCCGGCGTGCGCGCGCAATGTGCTGCGGCCCCGTTTCCGCGGCCGCCCTACCCCCAGCGTACCGCCGGATCAGTGCGCTTGGCCAGCGCCGCGCGCGGGCCACACGTACCAGACCGCGCTCGCGAGCTGCAGCGCGAGCAGCACACCCCATGCGGTGAAGTGCGCGGCGGCCGGATAACGGCCGTCGACCGCGGGCCAGTGCGACAGCACCGCGCCAACGCCGATCTGGAACGCAAAGATCAGCAGGAAGATCACGAGCGTGAGCGTCGTGTTCGCGCGGCCGATCAGATGGGCCGGAAAGTGCCCGGCCATCACCGCGTAGGTCAGGATGCCGACGCCGCCGAACATCCCGTATGCAGCCCACAGCACGGCCGGCGGCAGCGGCACGCGCGCAACGATCGCGGCCTGCGTCGCGACGAACAGCGCCATGCCGACGCCGCAGAACGCATAGACGGACACGCCGCGCCGCTCGAGCACACGCGCGGCAGCGCCGAAGCCGACGCAACCGGCCATCATCGCGAAGCCGAGCACCGACACGAGGCGCGCGGCGTGCTGCGCGCCGAACCCCGCGACGTCGCGCAGGTACGGCCCGACCCACAGCGACTGCATCGCGTAGAACACGCCCTGCGTGACGACGGAGAACGACGAGATCTTCCAGAACGCGCGGCTGCTCAGGATGTGCCAGGTGCCCTTGAACTGGCTGACAAGCCCGCCCTGGTGGCGCACCTGCTTCGCTTCGGGCGCGCCGAAGCCGATCGAAGCGGCGACGAGCACCGTCAGCACCGCGAGGCCGAAACAGATCTCACGCCAGCTCGTCCAGCCGAGCAGCCAGGTCAGCGGCGAACCGACCACGACGCCGCCGAGGCCGCCAACGGCCATCACGAGCCCGTTGACGAGCGGCAGCCGGCCGACCGGGAAATGCTGCGCGAGCGCCTTGAATGCCGCGCCGAGACACACCGACACGCCGACGCCGATCAGCAGCCGGCCGGCCATCATCGTGCCGATGCTGTGCGCCGCGCCGAACACGGCCGCACCGGCCGCCGCGAACAGCAGCATGCCGGCCGTCACGCGGCGCGGGCCGAAATGGTCGAGCATCACGCCGGCCGGAATCTGCGCGCCCGCGAAGCCCAGGAAATAGAGACTGGTGAGCAGGCCGAGATCGGCGGCCGACAACCCGAGCTCATGCGTGACGAATGGCGCGAAGCCCAGATTGACGCCGCGAAACACATACGACACGAAATACCCGACCGAAAACAGCGCGAGCACTCTCACCTGCACCGACGACATCACTTCCCCTTGTTATTGAAGACCTTCGACGCAGCGCCCCTGCGCCGCGCACAAACGAAAACGCCGTCACCTCGGTGACGGCGTTTCGTCGCATTCGTCGGATGATAGCGCAATCGGGCGACCGGAGCCGGCCGCGCGATGCGCTGCGCAGCCGCGTTACTTCTTCTTGCCCTTGTGCGTGGTGGCCTTGGCCGGCGCGGCTTTCGAGGGAGCCGCCTTGGCCGATTTGGCCGCCGGCTTGGCCGCGCCGCGCTTCGCACCGTGGGACTTGCCGCCCACCGCCAGGCTCGCGCGCTCGATGTGCGCGCCGCCGACCGACGTCGCGATCCGCTCCGGACCCGGCTCGGCCGGCACCGAACGGCCGACCGGCACGTGCAGCACCAGCGCCTGGCCCGGCATCACGAGATCGCGGTGCGTCCGGTTCCATGCCTTCAGCTGGCCGACCGACACGCCGTAGCGGCCGGCGATTGCCGCCATCGACTGCTTGCGGCGCACGCGGATCAGCATCTTGCGCGTGTCGGGCACGTCGGGTTCCATCGCGAGCGCGCCGTTCTCGGCGACGTCGGCGCTGATGTCCTCGTCGTCGTCGTCACCGCGCGGCACGACGATCGTCGAGCCCGGCTTCAGGCGCATGCCCGCGGGAATCTTGTTGACCGACATCAGCGTATCGGCGTCCACGCCGATCTTCTCGGCGATCGCGGCCGGCCGCGCGCGTTCGCTGACCGTATAGGTGGTCCACGACGACAACTGGCCGTTGTATGCCTTCAGGTTCTTCTCGAACGCCGCCGCGTTGTCGAACGGCAGCAGGATCTGCGGCTCGGTCGCACCGAGGATCACCGGCTTCGAGAACGACGGGTTCAGCGAGCGGAATTCGTCGAGCGACAGGTTCGCGAGCTTCGCGGCGACCGCCACGTCGATGTCGCGCGCCGTCGTGACCGTCACGAAATACGGGTGATTCGGGATGTCCGGCAGCGCGAGGCCGTACTGCTGCGGGTTCGCGATGATGTTCTTCACCGCCTGCAGCTTCGGCACGTAGTTGCGCGTCTCGTTCGGCATCCGCAGGTTCTGGTAGTCGGTCGGCAGGCCGGCCGCCTGGTTGCGCGCGATCGCGCGCTGCACGTTGCCCTCGCCCCAGTTGTACGCGGCAAGCGCCAGATACCAGTCGCCGAACATGTCATGCAGGCGCGACAGGTAGTCGAGCGCGGCACTCGTCGACGCGAGCACGTCGCGGCGCTCGTCCTGCCACATGTTGCGCTTCAGGTTGTACGTGCGGCCCGTGCCGGGCATGAACTGCCACATGCCGGCCGCCTTCGCGACCGACAGCGCCTGCGGGTTGTAAGCGGACTCGATGAACGGCAGCAGCGCGAGCTCGGTCGGCATGTGACGCGCCTCGAGCTCCTCGACGATGTGATACAGGTACTTCTGCGAGCGCTCGGTCATGCGCTGCACGTAATCGGGCCGCTGCGTGTACCAGGTCGTCTGCATGTCGACGAGGTCGCTCTGCAGGTCGGGCATCTGGAAACCGCGGCGGATGCGCCCCCAGAGATCGGGGTCTGCACTGGTCAGGTCGCCGACGGATTGCTTGTCGACGTCGACAGTCTCTTTGGCGGTGGCTGATTTACGGAGGTAGGTGGACGTCGCCTGCGAATCGGCGGCGTTGTTGGCGACAGGGGCCTGGCTCGCACAAGCGGCGAGTAGCAGGACCACCATCGCACTCAATATAAGTCGCATGAAAATCTCGGCTTCCGACGGCTGGAAATTGCAGGCGATACTACGGAAGTGCGTGCTTCACGTCAATAAAAACACCGAAAACTCAGCGAAATCCTACATTTGGAGCAATTTTTACAGACAACGCTTGAGCTTTGGAGTCCTCCGGAATTGATCATCGGAACCGATTTTTCCACTCCCGCATCAGCGTGAACGCCGCCAGACGATCCGGAACCGTTTCGTGAAGCTCGGCCTCGAGCGTCGCGCGAATCGCGTCGCTGTCGGCCCGCATGAACGGGTTAACGGCACGCTCGTGCGCGATCGTAGTGGGCAGCGTCGGCACGCCGCGCGCGCGCAGCGCCTGCGCGTCGTCGCGCCACGCGGCGAGCGCCGCATTGCCGGGCTCGCACGCGAGCGCGAAGCGGATGTTCGACAGCGTGTATTCGTGTGCGCAATGCACGCGCGTGTCGCCCGGCAGCGCCGCGAGCGCGTCGAGCGACGCGAGCATCTGCGCGGGCGTGCCCTCGAACAGGCGGCCACAGCCGCACGAGAACAGCGTGTCGCCGCAGAACACGTGCGGCGCGGCGGCGCCCTGCCCGGCCGCCTGGAAATAGGCGATGTGGCCGCGCGTATGGCCCGGCACGTCGAGCACGTCGAACGCGACGGCCGGCGCGTCGAGCGTCACGCGATCGCCGCCCGCGAGCGGCCGCGTGACCACGCCGATCGCCTCGGCCGCGGGGCCGTAAACGGCCAGCGGAACATCGTCCGGTTGGCTATTGCGCAGCGCCTCGACACCGCCGACGTGGTCGGCGTGATGGTGCGTGAGTAAAATAGCGGTCAACCGCCAGCCTCGTTCGGCAAGAACCCGGCGTACGGGCGCGGCTTCACCCGGATCGACGGCGATCGCATCGCGGCCGTCCGAGACGAGCCAGATATAGTTGTCTTCGAATGCCGGCACCGGCACGTATTCCAGCTCGTTCATGGGCGCGCAATCATCGTTATGTCTGACCGACAAATTATAGACTGGCCCGCCTGGACCGACTCGCCTCCCGGCCGCTACGTGCTGGGCTGGGAGCAGGCGCAGCTCGACCGGATCGTGTCCGACGTCTTCGGGTTCCACGCGCTGCAGCTCGGCCTGCCGCAGCTCGACGCACTGCGCGAGAACCGCATGCCGTATCGCGGCCTCGTGCTCGATCCGGCCAGCGGCGCGAGCGCGCCGTACCAGTACCCGTGGGCGCGCGAAGCGCACTCGCCGGAGCACGCGCCCGCCGATCGCAGCACGACCTGGTGCGACCTGCTCGACCTGCCGTTCGAGTCGCAGAGCGTCGACCTGATCGTGATGCCGCACACGCTCGAATTCACGTCCGACCCGCACCGCCTGCTGCGCGAGGCCGAACGCGTGCTGATGCCGGAAGGCCAGCTCGTGATCACCGGCTTCAATTCGCTCAGCCTGTGGGGCATGCGGCAATCGTTCGGGCGCATGGCGAACCGCCCGTTCGTGCCGGCCACGCGCGACCAGATCGCGTTCATCCGGCTCAAGGACTGGATCAAGCTGCTCGGCTTCGACCTCGAACGCGGCCGCTTCGGCTGCTACCGTCCGCCGCTCGTCACCGACAAGTGGCTCGCCCGCTACGGCTTCATGGAAGCCGCGGGCGACCGCTGGTGGCCGATCTTCGGCGCCGTCTACATGGTGACGGCCGTCAAGCGCGTGCGCGGCATGCGCCTCGTCGGCCAGATCAAGATGAAGAAGCCCGTGCTTGCGCCGGGCCTGACGCCGGCGGCCTCCCCGACTACCCATCAAGAACATTCATGACAACCGATACCATCGACATCTATACCGACGGCGCCTGCAAGGGCAATCCCGGCCCGGGCGGCTGGGGCGCGCTGATGCGCTACGGCGACCGCGAGAAGGAGCTGTTCGGCGGCGAGCCCAACACGACCAACAACCGCATGGAGCTGATGGGCGTGATCTCGGCGCTCGAGGCGCTGAAGCGGCCGTGCCAGGTGATCGTGCATACCGACTCGCAATACGTGCAGAAAGGCATCAGCGAGTGGATCCACGGCTGGAAGAAGAAAGGCTGGGTCACCGCGGCGAAGACGCCCGTGAAGAATGCCGACCTGTGGAAGCGGCTCGATGCGCTGGTTGCGCAGCACGAAGTCGAGTGGCGCTGGGTCAAGGGCCACGCGGGCCATCCCGAAAACGAGCGCGCGGACGCGCTCGCGAATCGCGGCGTCGAATCGCTGACGGCCTGAACCCCGGCCGTTTCCCTGTTTCCTTCGTTTTTCCCGACATGCGCCAGATCATTCTCGATACCGAAACCACCGGCCTGAACGCCCGCACGGGCGACCGCCTCATCGAAATCGGCTGCGTCGAGCTGCTGAACCGGCGGCTCACCGGCAACAACCTGCACTTCTACGTGAACCCCGAGCGCGACAGCGATCCGGGCGCACTGGCGGTGCACGGGCTCACGACCGAATTCCTCAGCGACAAGCCGAAATTCGCGGAAGTCGCCAACCAGATCCGCGACTTCGTGAAGGACGCGGAGCTGATCATCCACAACGCACCGTTCGACCTGGGCTTCCTCGACGCCGAATTCGCGCGGCTCGACCTGCCGCCGTTCACCGAACATTGCGGCGGCGTGATCGACACGCTCGTGCAGGCCAAGCAGATGTTCCCGGGCAAGCGCAACTCGCTCGACGCGCTGTGCGACCGCTTCGGCATCAGCAACGCGCACCGTACGCTGCACGGCGCACTGCTCGACTCGGAGCTGCTGGCAGAGGTGTATCTCGCGATGACGCGCGGCCAGGACAGCCTCGTGATCGACATGCTCGACGACGCAGGCGCCGACGGCGGCACGGCGAATGGTCAGCGCGTGTCGCTCGCCGCGCTCGACCTGCCCGTGGTCGCCGCGAGCGACGACGAACTCACCGCGCACCAGGCGCAGCTCGACGAGCTCGACAAGTCGGTCAAGGGCGCCTGCGTGTGGCGCAAGTCCGCGGACACGGACGCCGCGCAGACGGCCTGACGCACTCAGCTTGCGCTGCAGCCGCGCTCACGCGCGCGGCTGCAGCGCGATGACCGCCATCCCGCCCAGCGCGAGCACCGCGCCGGCCACATCCCAGCGGGTCAGCGCCACGCCGTCGACCACCCGCAGCCAGATCAGCGCAACCGCGATATAAACACCGCCGTACGCGGCATAGGTGCGCCCCGCCGCGCTCGGGTGCAGCGTCAGCAGCCACGCAAACAGCGCGAGCGACAGCGCGGCCGGCACCAGCAGCCAGACCGGCCGGCCGTCCTTCAGCACGAGCCAAGGCAGGTAGCAGCCGACGATTTCGGCCAGCGCGGTAGCGGCGAACAGCGCCGCGATCCTCATCAGTTCGGTCATCCGGTTCCTCGTGAATTCGGCCCCGTCACCGGGGGCTGCACGGCCCCGCCGCGCGCCGCCGATCATACCCGAGCAGGCCCCGCCGGATCCCCCGCCAGACGGACGTCTCCCGGCAATTTGCGCGATCATCCGTCATCGTGCTATCATGTCGCCTGTTTCAACATTCAATCTCTGTCTATTCGATTTCGCAAGAAGTCCGTCCGCGCGTTGCGGGCCGGCCCTTCGAGCGGAATTGCACCTACAGGAAAGCCCGCCCGACAGGCCCGCTTTTCTCGTTTCATGGCCCCTTCCGGGGCGCTTGCCGGAACGCCGGACCATCGGTCCGCACCGGCATCTGCCGCCTGCATCACGCGGCCCATTCTTCATGAGCGCACTGTCGCGTCGGCCCGTCGGGCCCGCGTCGAAGCAGCCCCTTCGGCCCTTTACCGCCTTTTACGCAGTAAGTGCTTAATGGCCTGCCCCGACGCGCCGCATGCGACACCGCGCTCGCCGGCAAACCGTGTCGGACGGCCCGCCCGTTCCGGCGCAGTCAAAGGAGTGCATGACCTTGACCGCAACACACGTCAGCCCGACCGCTGCTTCTTCCTCCGCTTCGTCGTCCGGCGAGGCCCCGCTCGCCGCGGACGACATTACCGTCGTCGACCAGAGCCTGCTCAAGCGCGCCGTCAGCGCGATGGCCATCGGCAACGCGATGGAATGGTTCGACTTCGGCGTCTACAGCTACATCGCCGTCACGCTCGGCAAGGTGTTCTTCCCGTCCAGCAGCCCGTCCGCGCAGCTGCTCGCGACCTTCGGCACGTTCGCGGCCGCGTTCCTCGTGCGCCCACTCGGCGGCATGGTGTTCGGCCCGCTCGGCGACCGCATCGGCCGCCAGCGCGTGCTCGCCGCGACGATGATCATGATGGCCGTCGGCACCTTCGCGATCGGCCTGATCCCCAGCTACGCATCGATCGGCATCATGGCGCCCGTGCTGCTGCTCGTCGCCCGCCTCGTGCAGGGCTTCTCGACCGGCGGCGAATACGGCGGCGCGGCCACCTTCATCGCCGAATTCTCGACCGACAAGCGCCGCGGCTTCATGGGCAGCTTCCTCGAGTTCGGCACGCTGATCGGTTATGTGATGGGTGCGGGCGTCGTCGCGCTGCTCACCGCGTCGCTGTCGCAGGAAGCGCTGCTGTCGTGGGGCTGGCGCGTGCCGTTCCTGATCGCCGGCCCGCTCGGCCTGATCGGTCTCTACATCCGGATGAAGCTCGAGGAAACGCCCGCGTTCAAGCGCCAGGCCGAAGAGCGCGAAGCGCAGGACAAGGCCGTGCCGAAGGCGCGCTTCCGCGAAACGCTGATGCGCAACTGGCGTGCGCTGCTGCTGTGCGTCGGCCTCGTGCTGATCTTCAACGTGACCGACTACATGGTGCTGTCGTACCTGCCGAGCTTCATGTCGTCGACGCTGCACTTCGACGAATCGCACAGCCTCGTGCTCGTGCTGATCGTGATGGTGCTGATGATGCCGATGACGCTCTACGCCGGGCGCCTGTCCGACAAGGTCGGCCGCAAGCCCGTGATGCTGGCCGGCTGCGTCGGGCTGCTCGCGCTGTCGATCCCGTCGATGATGCTGATCCATGCGGGCACCACGGCGTCGGTGTTCGGCGGCCTGCTGATCCTCGGCGTGCTGCTGTCGTGCTTCACCGGCGTGATGCCGTCGGCGCTGCCGGCGTTGTTCCCGACCGAGATCCGTTACGGCGCGCTCGCGATCGGCTTCAACGTGTCGGTGTCGCTGTTCGGCGGCACGACGCCGCTGATGACCGCGTGGCTGGTCGACGTGACGCACAACCTGATGATGCCCGCGTACTACATGATGGGCGCCGCCGTGATCGGCATCGTGTCGGTCGTCGCGCTCGCCGAAACCGCGCGCCAGCCGCTCAAGGGCTCGCCGCCGGCCGTCGCATCGCGCCGCGAAGCGCACCAGCTCGTGCGCCAGCTGCGCGAGGACGACGACGCGCAGATCTATGGCGCAGTGACGACCGCACGCGCCTGAGCGTCGCCCATGAAAAAGCCCCGGCCGAAGCCGGGGCCCGATCGAACCCGATCCGCCCGACCGGCTTGCGCCGGCCGGGCTTTTTTTCATCCATTCAGCACGAACGATCTCACGCTTGCGCTTCGCAGTGACGGCAGAAGATCAGCGCGCGCGAACGCGATACGGCCGCCTGCGCGCCGCGTGCCGCGACGATCAGCCCGACCTGGCCGAGATTGAAATCGCGCTCGACCATCAGCTGCGTCAGCGCGGCAAGCGGCAACAGGACGGACGGGTGGTACAGGCTCGATTCGATCAAGGCTTTCATCATCGGCTCCATCAGGCAATGCGTGATTCGATGGAGTGGATTCTAGGGACCGGCCGCGTCCGGATAAACCGCACGAATGCGAAGTCACTTGTCAGCCACCGAGAACAATCGGCGGCGGCTTGCCGGACGGGGCCGAGCGGGCGGCAGGCAACGGCGCGGGGCGGCGTTCCGCCCCGCCGGCGGGCCTAGGGCCTGTTCACGCTAATAACGGGCTTGCGAACGTGCCTTGCCGGCCGTAGTGCAAGGAGTGAGGAGCGCCGTTTGGCCGAGCCAAACAAGTGACGATCGACGCCGCAATACGGCCGGCAAGGCACGTTCCCCTGTTTGGAAAAAATCATTCGTGGGGCTGGCCCCCAGAAGGGCCGATCGCCGCGTCATGCTCCTCGCGAATACGTCGAGTATTCGCTTCGTCGCATTCCTCGCGCTCGGCCCTTCTGGGGGCCAGCGCAAGCCCGTTATTAGCGTGAACAGGCCCTAGGCGAGCGGCGTTTCGACGAAAGCCGGCAGCGCTTCCGCACGCGCCGAGTGCGCGGCGAGCGCCGGATAGCGGGCCGGATCGATCCGCGCGAGCGCCGGGTAGTCGGCCACCATGAACTGCGTGAAGCGCCAGGCCACCGCGACCGTCACGTCGGACTGCAGCAGGCGCGCGCCGCCGAACCAGCCGTTCGCGGCCGCGACGAGCGGCTCCAGCTCGCCGTACGCGCCCTCGAGCTGGCTCAGCACGCGCTCGAGCCACGGTGCGTACTGCTTGTCGGCCGGGCGCAATGCCTGCTCGTAGACGACCTGCACGGTCTTCTCGGCCGCCGCCAGCGCGAATCCGATCGGCACGAGCGCGCGCAGCCGCGCATCGGCGGCGTCGGGCAGCAGGCGCCGCTCGGGCGCCACCCGATGATCGAGATAGTCGACGATCAGCGACGAATCGATCAGCGTCGCGCCGTCGTCGGTCACGAGCGTCGGCGCCTTGACGACCGGGCTGACCGCCCTGAACTGCTCGAAATGACGGAACACCGAGATCGACTCGTGTTCGAACGGCAGGTCGAGCAGCTTCGCCGAAATGGCGACACGGCGCACGAACGGGGAATCCAGCATGCCGATCAGCTTCATCGCAAACGCTCCGCTAAAGGGGAATGGGACCGACGACTGTAGCAGCGTCGCGCGGCATCGCCTAGCGCGCTCGTGCGCTCGCGCGCTTGATGCGCGTCTGCCAGTCGCACACCGGGCTCACGCTGCGCGGCCACAGTGACCATAATGCAGATTCACGCCCCTTCCGCCCCAAGGTTCGCCATGTGGTATGCCCTCGTCGAGCAGCAACGGGAATGGATGCGTGCCTGGCGCGCGGCGACGCGGCACGCGTTCGACGCGTGGCCGTCGGCAACGCTGCCGCACGCCGCGTCGTCGTGCTACGACGACCTGTTCGAGCCGCTGCTCGGGCCGCCGGGCGAGCCGGCGCGCTTCGACATCGGGCGAGCCGCCGCCGACGAGCGGGTCGTCGCGCACACGCCGTTCTGCGACCTGCGGCGCTTCACGCGCACCGACGCGCGCCGCACGGTGCTGCTGTGCGCGCCGCTCGCCGGGCACGCGGCCGTGATGATGCGGGAAACCGTCGAGACGCTGCTCGCCGACGGCGACGTCTGCGTGACCGACTGGCGCAATGCGCGCGACGTGCCGCTCTCGTCGGGCCGTTTCGGGCTCGACGACTATGTGGCAACGCTCGACGGCTTCGTCGACGGGCTCGCGCTCGACGATCGGCCGCTGCACGTCGTCGCCGTGTGCCAGGCGACCGTGCCCGCGCTCGGCGCACTCGCACTGCGCGCCGCGCGCGGCCTCGCGCCGCCCGCGAGCGTCACGCTGATCGGCGGCCCGCTGGACGCGCGCCTGAATCCGAGCGCGCTCGGCACCGCCGCGGCCGACCATACGCTCGACTGGTGCCGCCGCCACCTGATCGACATCGTGCCGCCCGGCTTCGCGGGGCACGGCCGCCACGTGTTCCCGACCTATCTCCAGCAAGGCGAGATCGCGCTCATGTACCCGCAGCACTTCCTGTCGCTGATCGAAGCCTATGCGCTGGCCGCGTCGCGCTTCGACATGGCCGGGCTCGCCGGTGCGCGGCGCGCGCTGCGCGAATACACGGCGCTGCTGGATATGCCGGCCGAATACTTCCTCGACACGGTCGACATCGTGTTCCAGCGCATGAGTCTCGCGAACGGCACGTGGGACGTGGGCGGCCGGCGCGTCGAGCCGGCCGCGCTGCGCGGCATCGCGCTGCTGACCGTCGAAGGCGCATGCGACGGGGTCACGGGCGCCGGCCAGACGCATGCGGCGCTCGACATGTGCAGCGGCCTCGCGGCCGACGAGCGCTACCGCGTCGACATCGACGATTGCGATCACTACGGGCTGTTTACGGGGCCACTCTGGCGCGGCAAGGTTCATCCGGCGCTGCAGCGCGTGTTCGCGCTGGACTAGGGCCTGTTCCCGCAGACGTGACGCCGCGTCACGGGCGGGCCGCGTCGAGCAACGTGCGCACCTCGTCGTCGCTCGTCTGCTCGAAGCGTGCATAGAACTGGCTGATTCCGAAGAACGGCACCGGCTGCAACACCGAGACGAATGCGTCGGCCAGATCGTCGAACGCATGCCGGGCGCCCGCCGGCGCGACCGGCGCCGCCGCCACGATGCGCGCGGGGTGACGCTCGCGCAGCGCCTGCAGCGCAACACGCATCGACGCGCCGGTCGCGATGCCGTCGTCGACGACGATCGCGATGCGCCCGTCGACCGGTAGCGGCGGCGCATCGCCGCGATACAGTGCTTCACGGCGATGCAGCTCGACCGTCTCGCGCGCGATCACGTCGGCGAGCTGCGCGTCGGTCACGCCCATCGAACGGATCACCGAACGCTGCAGATGAATCGCGCCGCCGGTTGCGATCGCGCCCATCGCCAGCTCGGGATCGTACGGCACGCCGAGCTTGCGCACGACCAGCACGTCGAGCGGCGCACCCAGCGCGCAGGCGACCGGATACGCGACGGGCACGCCGCCGCGCGGCAGCGCGAGCACGACGACATTGCCACGCCCGGCGTAGTCGCGCAACGCGCCGGCCAGCTGGCGGCCGGCATCGGCGCGATCGGCAAAACACTCGGTCACGATCGGCTCCCTGCCGTTGCGCCGGATGCGCGCAATCCGCGCCGGCGCCTGCCAACGAGCATGGTTCATCGGCAGCGCCGATGCAAGCGGGGTCACACCGGCGTGAGCGACGCCGAACGAACGGGTCAGAGGCCGCTGGCCTGCCGGTACAGCCGCCAGAACGACTGCGCATAGGATTGCGCAAGCTCGGGCGCGCGCTGGAACACGTTCACTGTCTCCGCATGCGCGGCCGCGCCGTCGGACAGCGTCGTCAGCGCAACGCTGTCGTCGACGATCACGAAGCGCGGCGCGGGATCGCCGTGCCGGGAATCGATCGCCACGTCGACGCCGGCGGATTTCAGATAACCGGCGCCGCTGTACTTGCCCGCGCTCGCCGAGCGCACCAGCACGACCCGTACCTCGATCCCGCGCGAGCGCGCCGCCCGCAGTGCGCTCGCGACCGCGGGCGGCACGTGCGTATAGCCGGCCAGCAGCACGCGGCGCTGCGCCTGTTCGATCAGGTCGACGGTCGCGTCGGCCGCCGCGTTGTCATACGAAAAGTACGTGCCGACCGATGCGGCGTCGGACGGAATCTGGCTGGCGTGGGCGCTCGCCGCGCAGCAGAGCGCGACGAGAAGGAAGGCGGCTGGTCTCATGGCGGGCGCCATTGTAGCGACGCCAATTGGCGTGGCAAGCGCCGGCTGCGGCGCTGCTGCGCCGGCGCAACACACTGTGGGAAATGCGCGTCCGGCGACGGTCGTTCCGGCCGTCGATCAGCCTGCCGCGACGCGCGAAAGCCAGCTCGTCACACCGTCGACGGAACGAAAATCCGCGAGGCTGCGCGCCGGCAGCGCCGGATACGCGCCACCGGCCATCTCGGCCAGCGCGCGCCCGGGACCGAGTTCGAGAAACGCGGTCGCTCCGGCCTCCACGCAGGCGGCCAGGCACGCCGCCCACTCGACCGGCTCCGCGATCTGCCGCGCGAGCTTGTCGAGACCCGCGTCGACGTCGAGCACCGACGCGCCGTCGATACCCGAAAACAGCCGTGTGCCCGGCAGCGGCCGGCGCACGCCCGTCGCGGCGAGCGACGCACGAAACACCGGGACCGCCGCTGCGAGCAGGCCCGTGTGCGACGCGATCCGCACGCACACGGGCGCGACGCGCAACGCGCCGCCGCGCGCTGCGTCGTCGGCCACCGCATCGACGTCGGCCTGCCGCCCCGCGACCACAAACGCGTCGCCGGGGTTTGCGATCGCGATCGCCGCGTCGCGGCCGTCGCACAACCGCGCAAGCTGCGCGCGCGTCAGGCCGCGCACGAACGCCATCCGCTCGTCGCCGCCGCTTGCGGCATCCATCGCGCGCGCGCGTGCATCGGCCAGGTCGAGCGCGTCGAGCGGATCGATCATCCCCGCGACGCTCCACGATGCGACCTCGCCGACGCTGTAGCCCGCGACGCAGCGCCGGCGCGGCCACACTGCGTCGAGCAGCGCGGTGGCCGCGAGCGCCTGGACCGTACAGAGGATCTGCGCGGCGCGGTTTTCGTGCAACGCGTCCGGTCCGGCCTGGCGGACCCATACGCGCGGATCGTCGCCGAGAAGCCGGCCAGCATGCGCGAACAACGCGTCGGCCTGCGGCGCCGTACCGGTCAGGTCGAACATGTCGGCGCGCTGCGCGCCTTGCCCCGAACAAAGGATGGCCAGCGTCATCACGCCTCCCCGTCGGCTTCGAGCGCATCGACGAACACGCTCATCGCGAGCAGGTCGGCCGCGCCGCCCGGGCTCAGCCGGCGCGCAACGAACGCACGATGCGCGGCGGCCGCACGCATCCGCCAGTCGCGCGCACGCACGCCGCCGCGCGCGATGAACGCGCGTGCGGTCGCCCGCGCGAAATCGAGGCCGGCCTGCCCGCCCCGGTGCAGCAGGTTCGTGTCGTCGAGCGCGGCGATCAGCGCGAAGCACGCATCGACGCGCGCGGCTTCCGCATCGCCCGGCAAGTCGCGCTGTGCGCGGCGCAACGCGGGCAGCCCGACCGCATACACGGTCGTGAAGCCGTCAGCCGCCTCGCGGCGCGCGCCGCCGACGCCGTAGCGGCGTGTCGCGCGCTCGCCGTGACTGTCCGGCAAACGCGGGCCGCCGAGGATATCGGCGCCCCAGCGGCGGGAAACCAACGCCCCCAGCGTCATCCCGCTTGCGGTGGCATCGAGCATCGCGCGCCGGCCCGCAGCCGCGCACAACAGCCCGAGCCCGAAGATCGCGCCGCGATGCGTATTGACGCCGCCGGTCGCGGCGAGCATCGCGTGCTCGGCACGGAGGCCGATCTTGCGCAGCACGGCCATGTCCTCGTCGCGGGCACCGGCGTCGGCCAACTCCGCGAAGTACGGCCGCAGCACGGCGGCGCTGCGCGCGAACGTCGCGGCATCCATGTCCGAATGACTACCAGTGTCGACGTGGCTGACGAGTCCCGGCTTCGGATAGGTCTCGATCTCGAGCACGAGGCTACGCTCGGCCAGCGCGGCGATGCGTTCGGCATCGGACGGCGCCGGTACACGGCAGGCAGCCCATGCGCTCATCGCGCGCCTCCGGTGAAGGCGTCGGCCGGCATCAGCTCGACAGCGATCGCGGTCTTGACCGCGACCTCAGGCAACCGCGCATGCAGTTCGCGCCAGTTGACGCCCGCGCCGTCGGCGCGCAGGAATTCGCCGTCGATGCGCATCGGCGCACGCGCGTCGATCTCCGCGAGGCCGTCGAGCAACGGCGCAAGCGACGCGGCATCCGGCAGCGGAAACACGATGTCGAGATCGGACGACGGGCCGAGGTACGGCTCGCCCGTCAGCACTTGCCACGCGAGGCTGCCGAACACGCGACCCTGGACGCCGCAGCGCACGCCCAGCGCATCGAGTTCGCGCAACGTTGCGTGCCATGCGTCGGGTGCAGCCGCGAGCACATCGCCCAACGTCGGCAGCGGGCCGACCGTCGCGAGCGCGTCGGCGGCGACGTTCAGTGCGATGCGCCGCTTGCCCGCTGAAGGCGGCAGCGGCAGGCCGAGCGGCACGCGGCCGGCATCGGCCTCGTCGGGCGACGCGCGGCGCACGATGAGCGGCCAACCGTGCGCGGCCCATGCGCGCACAAGCGGATCGGCCGCGAGCGCGGGGTCGCGCGTGCATGCCGCGCCCCACCCCGCCGCCGTCAGCGTGACAAGCGTGTGGCGGCGCAGCGGCAGCTCAGCGTGCGTCACGCGCGAGTGCCTCGACCCGGCTCGCGACGTCGGCCGCGACCGGCCGGCCGCGCGCCGCGCGCCGGTCGATGCGATCGAGCGGCTTGACGAGCCATTCGCCGACCTGCGCGTCGAGCGCGCGGGCCGGATCGAGTACGGCATCGACGGCGCCCATCTTCACGAGGTTGTCGAGCCCCGGCGCGAACACCGGCGTCGACTGCGACATCTCCTTCAGCACGTCGATCGACAGCTTGGTCACGCGCGACATCGACGGCAGGTCCATCACCTCCGGCTCGGCGCCCGGCACCGCGAGCAGCGTGCGCGTCGCGAGCGCGGTCGCGATGAACGCGCCCGCGGCCGTGTGGCCGTACAACACGCCGATCGTCCGGTGCCCGGCGAGATCCGCGTGCATCAGGCATTTCGCGAGATGCGACAGCCCTTCGTTCAGGCCGAGCAGTTCGTCGCGCTTGCTCATCCGCTGGCTGTCGCTGTCGACCAGCACGACGATCGGCGTATCGCCGCCGCGCGCGATCGTGTCGAGCACGCGCGACGCCAGCACCAGCGCCTCGTCGATGCCGAACGGCAACCGATCGGCGACGCCGATCACGTCCACGCGCGTGCCGGCCAGTTCCGCGTGGCCCGTCAGCAGGCCGCCGGTGCGCGCGATCGAATGGCCGTTGGGGAACAGCGAGTTCAGTACTTCATCGAGCGTCATGCGGGCTCTCCTGCAATTGATCCGCGAGCGTCGCGAACGTGTCGTCCGGCATGCCCGGAATCGCTTCCGGCGCGCTCGCACCGAGCGTGCGCCACACGTCGAGCGCGTCCTTGCATGCGCCGAACCGTTCGACGCGCGCCTCGAGGCGTGCCTGTTCCGCACGCAGCATCGCCGCATCGAATGTCGGCGCGCAGCCGATCAAGTCGAGCGCCGCCGCGCGGAACGCGTCCGGCGTATCGGCCACGTAACGATCCGCGCCGCCGATCAGCCGGCGGTGCTTGCCGCCCATCGTGCGCCAGATCAGCGCGCGATCCTTTGCGTCGAATTCCTCGACACCGCGATTGGTCTCGATCACCTCGGGGCCCGACACGCTGATGCGCCCCTGCTCCGACACCGCGAGCGCCGAGCAGCACGCGGCAAGCAACCCGCCGCCGCCATAACACCCCGCGCGCCCGCCGATCAGCCCGATCACCGGCACGCCGGCCGCACGCGCTTCGACGAGCGCGCGCATGATCTCGGCGATCGCGAGTTCGCCCGCGTTCGCTTCCTGCAACCGCACACCACCCGTATCGAACAGGATCAGCACCGGCTTGCCGAGCTCGCGCGCGGCGCGCAGCAGCCCGGTGAGCTTCGCGCCGTGCACTTCGCCGAACGCGCCGCCCATGAAGCGGCCTTCCTGCGCGGCGACGAACACCGGCTTGCCGTCGAGCCGGCCGTGACCGACCACCATCCCGTCGTCGAACTGCTGCGGCAGGTCGAACAGCGGCAAGTGCGGGCTCGTCACGCGCTCGGCCGGCCCGAGGAATTCGCTGAAGCTGCCCGCATCGAGCAGCCCGTCGATGCGCTGCCGCGCAGACGCTTCGTACCAACTCGCGCCATTCGCGACGAACGCGGGCGCGTCGTGGATCACTTCGGTCGTCATGCGTCCCCCTCGATCGCGCGCACGGCTTGCGCGAGCCGCAGCGACACCATGTCGGGCCGCGCGCCGCCGTCGTTGATCGACAGCTTCAGGCCGCCCGGCGTGCGCCGCTCGACGAAATCCGACACCACGGCCTGCCACACCGCGCCGAAGCCGACGGCCGCGGTGCGGATGTCGATCTCGCATTCGTTGCCGGGCAGCACGCGCTCGACGAGCACTTCGAGATTGCCGGACGCGACCACGCCGACGAGCGCCGCGGCCAGTTCGCCCTTCGCGCGCTCGCGCGCGGTGAAGCGATAGTTCAACTGTTCCATGCCCTCTTCCTCACCAGTTGCGGAACCGGGCCGGCGGCGCATAAAGCCCGCCCGACCAGTGCACGAGATCCTTGATCGAGCGCGCGGCGAGCCAGCGGCGGTCGGCGTCGAGCGGATCGATGCCGAGATCCTCCGGGCGGCGGATCACGCCGCGCTCGCGCAGCCGCTCGACCATCTTCCGGTCGCGGCCGCGCCCGATGTCCGTATAGCCAGCGACGCCGCGGATCGCATGTTCGCGTTCGTCCTTGTCGCGGCACATCAGCAGGTTCGCGATCCCTTCCTCGGTGACGATGTGCGTGACGTCGTCGCCGTAGACCATGATCGGCGCGAGGTCGAGCTGCAGCTTGTCGGCGAGCTTCAGCGCGTCGAGCTTCTCGACGAACATCGGCACGTTCTTGTCGCCGAAGGTCTCGCCGATCTGCACGACGAGCTTGCGGCCGCGCCTGAGCGGCGCCGGCGTGTCGGGGTCCGCTTCCGCGCCGGCCTTCAGCCACGGCTCGCTCGGATGGCGCCGGCCGCGCGCGTCGCTGCCCATGTTCGGCGCGCCGCCGAAGCCGGCGATCCGCTCGGCCGTGACCGTCGACGAATGGCCCGACAGGTCGATCTGCAGCGTCGAGCCGATGAACATGTCGCACGCGTAGAGTCCGGCCGTCTGGCAGAACGCGCGGTTCGAGCGCAGCGACCCGTCGGGGCCCGTAAACCATACGTCGGAACGCGCGCGGATGTACTCGTCCATCCCGACCTCGGAGCCGAAGCAATGGACCTGCTCGACCCAGCCCGACTCGATCGCGGGAATCAGCGTCGGGTGCGGATTGAGCGCCCAGTGCGTGCAGACCTTGCCCTTCAGTCCGAGCTTCTCGCCGTAGGTCGGCAGCAGCAGCTCGATCGCGGCCGTGTTGAAGCCGATCCCGTGGTTCAGGCGCTTGATGCCGTATGGCTCGTAGATGCCCTTGATCGCGAGCATCGCGGTGAGGATCTGCGTTTCGGTGATCGCGGCCGGATCGCGCGTGAACAGCGGCTCGACGTAGAACGGCCGGCCGGCCTCGACGACGAAATGCACGCGGTCGCCGGGGATGTCGACGCGCGGCACCTTGTCGACGATGCGGTCGACCTGTGCGATCACGATGCCGTCCTTGAACGCGGTGGCCTCGACGACGGTCGGCGTGTCCTCGGTGTTCGGGCCGGTGTACAGATTGCCGTCGCGATCGGCGCTGACCGCGGCGATCAGCGCGACGTGCGGCGTGAGATCGATGAAGTAGCGCGCGAACAGCTCCAGATAGGTGTGCACCGCGCCGAGCGCGATCTTGCCGCCGAACAGCAGCTTCGCGATCCGCTGCGACTGCGGGCCCGAATACGCAAAATCGAGACGTTTCGCGATCCCGCGCTCGAACACGTCGAGATGCTCGGGCAGCACGACGCCCGACTGCACCATGTGCAGGTCGTGCACCTTCGCGCTGTCGACGTCGGCGAGCGCCGTCGCGAGCAGGTCAGCCTGCTTCTGGTTGTCGCCTTCGAGGCACACGCGGTCGCCGGGCCGCAGCACCGCTTCGAGCAACGCCACGGTGTCGCGCGCATCGACCCGCTTGCCCTGCGCGTAAGCCGCGCCGGCCGCGAGGCGTGCATCGCGCGCCTGCCGCGCGTGATTCCATCCCGTCATGAACAGTTCTCCGCTTCGATGGTTCAGCGGCATTCTAAGCCTGGCGCCGCCGCCGATTGATGATGTTGACGAATGCGACTCAGAGGACGCCGCGATGGATGCGGCCCGCACGCGATTCGCATCGTGCGGGCCGCGTCGCGAGACCCTACGCGCCGACCAGCGCGCGCGTCGTGAAGAACAGCACCGACGGGCCGAGCAGGCAGCCGACGCCCGTATGGAACGTCGCGACCAGCGCGCCGTACGGGACGAGCCGGCGGTCGGTCGCGGCGAGCCCCGCGCTCACGCCGCTGACGGTGCCCGCGAGGCCGCCGAAGATCATCGCGGAACGCGGCGTCTTCAGGCCCATGAAGTTGGCCGCGACCGGCGTGCCGACCATCACGATGATCGCCTTCACGAGCCCCGTCGCGATGCTGAGCGCGATCACGTCGGAACTCGCCCCGATCGCCGCGCCCGTGACGGGCCCGACGATGTAGGTGACGGCGCCCGCGCCGATCGTCGTCATGCTCACAGCGTCGGTATAACCGAACGCGCGCGCGATGCACGCGCCGACGATGAACGGCAGCACGGTGCCGAGCAGCAGCGACACGACGCCGACGAGCCCGGCCTTGCGCGCCTCGGTCGGCTGCACTTCGAACGCGGTCGCGACGATCGCGAAATCGCGCAGCATCGCGCCGCCCATCAGGCCGACGCCCGCGAACAGCGGCACGTCGGCGAGCCCCTTCTCGCCGCCGGTGAACGCACCGCCGACATACGCGAGCGCGAGACCGATCACGATCGCGATCGCGGAGCCGTGCACGCGGCCGAACGTGAGCTTGCGCGACGCGATCGACGACAGCCACATGATCAGGCCGACCAGGGCGAACGACGCGACGAGCCCGTTGTGGGCGACGACTTTTTCGAGCATCTGCAGCATGGCGGCCTCCGTTACTGTTCTTCGAATTGCGGCACGCCCGCGAAGGCCGTGTCGTCGCGCCCGGTGCGCACGAGTACCGCGATGCAGCATGCGCAGATCGCAACCGCGCCGACGGCGGCCAGCAGCGCGACAGGGCCACCCTTCAGCGCGGCGACGACGTTCTGGTTCGCGGCCATCGCGACGACGACCGGGATGTACATCGCACCCCAGAAACCGACGCCGGCCTCGGTTTCCTTCGGCAGCCAGCCGCGCCGGTGCAGCCACAGCCGCAGGCAGATCAGCAGCAGCATCGCGATGCCGACGCCGCCGACGTTGGTCTTCACGCCGATCGCGGTGCCCAGCAGGTCGCCGAGGAACAGTCCGGCCAGGTGGCAGAACGCCAGCAGCGCGGTTCCGTAGATGATCATGAGTCGTCTCCAGTCTCTTCGTGACGGGCGCCTGACGCGTGCGGGAGGCAGGCCCGCACGTCGATCCCGTGCGCGGACTGTCTCCTGCGGCGGTGCGCCGCGGCCCGGCGGCCCGTCGTGCGGGCGCGTTCTCGGGCGGTCGATGGGATGATGCGGTTTCGGGCCGGACGCCGGATGCCGTAGACTGACCGATACAGCTCCGGGGCACGACGCGGGTTGCGCGTCCGGTTCGTCCCGTTGCGCGGGCCGCACCGGGGCGTGATCCGATACTAGCCCCGCAATATCCGGCCATTTATGAAGTTGTCGAAACCGATTCAGTGGATTTAGCAATGCGTCCGTTACCGCCCGAGCTGCTGCGCAGCTTCGTCGCCGTCGCCCAGTCCGGCAGCTTCACCGCCGCGTCGGAGCGCGTGAACCTGTCGCAGTCGACCGTCAGCCAACACATCCGCCGGCTCGAGGAGCTGCTCGATCGGCCGCTGTTCGAGCGCGACACGCGCAACGTGCACCTGTCGCAGCACGGCGACGCGCTGTTCCGCTACGCGGTGCGCATTCTCGAACTGATGGACGAAGCCGTCACGTCGGTGTGCGGGCCACCGCTGTCGGGCAAGGTGCGGCTCGCGATGTCGGAGGATTTCGCGTCGGCGCACCTGACGGCCGCGCTCGCGAGCTTCGTGCAGCGCAATCCGGATGTCGAGCTCGCGATCTCGACCGGGCTGTCGGGCGACCTGTTCGACGCGCTCGACGAGGGGCGGCACGATCTCGTGTTCGCGAAGCGCATCGCGGGCAGCCGGCGCGGCCGCGTGATCCGCAGCGAGCCGCTGTACTGGTGCACGGGCCCCGATTCGCGGATCACCGGCCACGAGACCGTGCTGCCGCTCGCGATGCATCCGGAACCGAGCGTGTCGCGCCGCCGCGTGCTCGAATCGCTCGAGGCCATCGGACGGCCGTACCGGATCGCGGTCGTGAGCAGCAGCGTCGCGGTGCTGCGCGCGGCCGCGAGCGCGGGGCTCGGCGTCAGCGCGTTTGCCGGCTACGTGATTCCGGCCGGGCTCGCGCGGCTCGACGCCGGGTTGCCCGAACTCGGCGAACTCGAATACGTGATCGACCGGCCGGCGGCCGCGTCGCGCTCGACGCTCGCGCTCGAAGCCACGCTGATCACGGCGGCGGCGGAGTTGTAACCGCACCGGGCGCGGCGCGCGCACGCGCGGTCGCACCCGCAACTGGCAGCTTTGCCCGGAACGCGTCATCGTCCGCGCAGCACCCGCTCGCGACAATGGGGCCCATCGGAACGCACGGCATGTTGCCGTGCGCATCCGGTGTCCCGTCCCCTTGATCGGAGCGCACCATGAACGTCTTGCGATTCGCCGTCGCGACCGCCGCAGCCACCCTGCTGTCCCCCGCCTTTGCCCAGACCGACGCCGCGGCGCCCGAGCAGGGCCTGACACGCGCGGAAGTCATTGCGCAGTTGAAGCAGGCCTATCTCGACGGCGAACTGCCGACGAACGACGGCAACTATCCGCCGAGCGCCGCGACGCGCGCACGCAACCGCGAACTCGTGCAGGCCGCGAGCCCCGCATGGCTCGCGCAGACGCCGCAGGCCCCGCAAACGGCGGCACAGCAGTAACCGATCGCGGCCCCGCCGATACACGGCGCGGCATCGCGATCAGGGCAGAAAGCTGCGGCGCCGCGCGTCGATCAACTCGACGAGCAGCCGATCGCGCTCGGCCGCCAGTTCCTGCATCGAATGCTCGCCCTGGATCGCGCGCAGTTCGTCGTTCAGCTTGCGATCGACGTCCGGATCGAACGAAGGCGTGCCGAGGTCGTCCCACCAGCTCGTGATCGGCCCCGACAGGTGTTCGAGAAAGTGCGCGATCCCGCCCGCGCCGCCGCCGAGGTGATAGGTCAGGCACTGCCCCATCAGCCCCCAGCGCAAGCCGGGGCCCCACGCGACCGCCTTGTCCGCATCGGCCACGCTCACGACGCCTTCGCCGACGAGGTGATACACCTCGCGGAACAACGCGGCCGCGAGCCGGTTCGCGACGTGGCCGGTCATCTCCTTGTTGAGGACGATCGTCTGCTTGCCGAGCGCATCGTAGAAATCCTTCACGCGCGCGATCACGTCCTTGCCGGTCGCGTCGCCGCCGACCAGCTCGACGAGCGGTATCAGGTGCGGCGGATTGAACGGATGCGCGATCAGGCAGCGTTCCGGATGCTTCGCGCACGCGCTCTGAATGTCGGACATCTTCAGGCCCGACGAGCTCGATGCGATCGGCACGTGCGCGGGCAGCACGTCGTCCATCTGCCGGTACAGCGCACGCTTCAGGTCGAGCCGTTCGGGGCCGCTCTCCTGCACGAAATCGACGCCGTCGAGCGCGCGCACGAGATCGGCGTCGAACGTCAGCCGCGCGGCAAACTCGCCCGCGCGCTCGCCGAGAAACGCGGCGAGCGCTTCGTGCAATCGCGCGTCGGCTTGCGGCGCCGGATCGGTCGCGACGACGTCGAAGCCCTTCGTCAGGTAGAAAGCCGCCCAGCTCGCGCCGATCACGCCGGCGCCGACGATCGCGATGCGTTGAATGTCCATGGTTGTCCCGTGTCGTTGGTCTGCGGATAGTGCGCGGCGATTTTCGCATCGAATCGCGCGGGCACGCGTTGACGCAAGTTGCAATTTCCCTCTTGAAATGCGCGGCAGTGGCCACTAATTACCCGTTACCGGGCAGTGCTCCATGCAACGCACTGCCCCCGTTTCGACCCAGTGGAGCACCCCGTCGCGCCCGCCGCAGGCGTCGCGTCGTCACGTCTCCCGCGTTTCCTGTTCCGGAGGACCAACATGAGCGGTATTCATTTCGGCAACGACCTGTTCGACGAATTCGCCCGCGTGCAGCGGCAGGTGGCGAACCTGTTCGGCGAGCGCCCGTCCGGCATCCGCGCGGTGCGGCCGGGTTCATTTCCCGCGCTCGACGTCGGCGCCACCGACGACGCGATCGAGATCGTCGCGTTCGCGCCCGGCATGGCCGCGACCGACTTCGACGTGTCGATCGACAAGGACCTGCTGACGATCAGCGGCGAGCGCAAGCCCGCGCCGCGCAGCGAAGGCGACGATGTGCGTACGTATGCGCAGGAGCGCTTTCACGGTACGTTCCGTCGCGTCGTCGAGCTGCCGCGGGACGCGGATCCCGATCAAGTCAGCGCCCGTTACGAAAACGGCTGCCTGCTGATTCGCGTGGGCCGCCGCGAGGCATCGAAGCCGCGTGCCATTACTGTTCAGTAATATTCAGGATACCGACATGAATGCGAACCCGACCCTGGCCGAGCGCCACACGAGCACCGTCCACCCCGCCGCCGCCGAAGCCGCGCGCCGGCCCGCGATCACGCCGGCCGTCGACATCGTCGAGAACCCTCTCGGCGTGACGCTACGGGCCGACCTGCCCGGCGTGCCGCGCGAGAACCTCGACGTGAAGGTGCACGACAACACGCTGACGATCGAAGCCGACACGCGTATCGATACGTCCGCCGACCTGCGCGTGCGGCACGCCGAAGTCCGCGCGCTGCGCTACGCGCGCACGTTCGTGCTGAGCCCCGACCTCGACACGTCGCGGATCGACGCGAACCTGCGCGACGGCGTGCTGACGCTGACGATTCCGCGCCGCGAGGAAACGCGTCCGCGCCGCATCGACGTGACGGCCGGCAACGCGTAAGCGTCGTCGCACGTCGTCACGCGACGCGCGTCGCGCATGAAAAAGCCCCGCCCCGGCGCGATGCCGGGCGGGGCTTTTTTGCAACGGGCGACGCGCGGGCGAGCGCGTCGCAGTCGCAATCAATCGAAATCGAACAGGTCGAACACCGATTTGCGGCGGCGCTGGCCGTCGTGCCGGTGACGGTCGTCGTGCGAACGACCGTCGCGCCCCCAGCCATCGCGATCGCGCGGTGCGTCGGCGGCGCGCGGCGCGGGCGCCTCGTCGCGGCGTGCCGGCGCGTCGCCGCTCTCGCGTGCGATCAGCTTGTCGAGTTCGCCGCGATCGAGCCACACGCCGCGGCACGTCGGGCAGTAGTCGATCTCGATCGACTGGCGCTCGGCCATCAGCAGGTCGGGCGTCTTGCAGACAGGACATTTCATCGCGTTTCTCCTTTTCGTGCGATTGACGTACGCATTCCGGATGCAGGCGCGCGAGCCGGCCGCCATCGTGGCCGGCCTCGCACGCGCCCATTCAACGGCCTTCCACCCGCGCGGCGCGCTTCGACTTCGCGCGCCGCGCCAGCATGTTCATGCCCTCGACGAACGCCGAGAACGCCATCGCCGCGTAGATGTAACCCTTCGGCACGTGCGAACCGAAACCTTCGGCGATCAGCGTCATGCCGATCACGACGAGGAACGACAGCGCGAGCATCACGATGGTCGGGTTGCGGTCGATGAAGCGTGCGAGCGGCTGCGCGGCGAACAGCATCACGGCCACCGCGACGATCACCGCGACGAACATGATCGGGACGTGCTCGGTCATGCCGATCGCGGTCACGATGCTGTCGATCGAGAACACGATGTCGAGCATCACGATCTGGCCGATCGCGGCCCACACCGTCAGGCCGGCCGCGCCGCCGGAACCGCCCGCGCCTTCGCCGTCGTGCGACACGTGATGATGGATCTCGGTGGTCGCCTTCCACACGAGGAACAGGCCGCCCGACAGCAGGATCATGTCGCGCCACGAGAACGCGTGGTCGAACAGCGTGAACACCGGTTCGGTCAGGCTCGCGATCCACGCGACGCTGCCGAGCAGCGCGAGGCGCATCACGAGCGCGAGCGCGATGCCGAGGCGCTGCGTGCGGGCGCGCTGCGCTTCGGGCAGCTTGTTGCTGAGGATCGAGATGAAGATCAGGTTGTCGATGCCGAGCACGACTTCCATCACGACGAGCGTCAGGAGCGCGGCCCAGACGGCGGGGTCGGCGGCAAGCGTCAGCAGGTAGTCCATGAAATGGGCCGATACGAAAGTGGAAAGCCCGATGATATTCCGCCCCGAACTTCGGAAAAATCAGCGAAAATCTGAATTTAGGTTCGGTTTTTCCGATATATTGATCCGATGCTGAATTTCCGACATCTGTACTATTTCTGGGTCGTCGTGAAGGAAGGCGGCTTCGCGCGGGCGGCCGGACGGCTCGACATGGCCGTGCAGACGATCAGCGCGCAGGTGCGCGAGCTCGAGAAATCGCTCGGGCACCAATTGCTGCGCCCGGCCGGGCGCGGCGTCACGATGACCGACGCGGGCCAGGCCGCATTTGCGCGCGCGGAAGCGATCTTCGAGATGGGACGGCTGATTCCCGACGAAGTGCGCGCGGCGGCCAGCCAGCCGACCGTGCGGCTCGCGGTCGGCCTCGCGGACGGCATCTCGAAGCTCGCCGCGCACGCGATCCTCGCACCGGTGCTCGACACGCCCACGCTGCGGCTGCTGTGCCACGAGGGCGAGCACGATGCGCTGCTCGCGGAACTCGCGCTGCATCACCTCGATCTCGTGCTGGCCGGCCAGGGCGCGCCGTCCGGTTCGAACCTGCGCGTGACGAGCGAGCGGCTCGTCGCGTCGCCGGTCGACTGGTACGGGCCCGCGGCGCTCGTCACGCCGGCCGCGCGGCAACGCTTCCCGCAGTGCCTGGCCGACCTGCCCGTGCTGCTGCCGACCGCGCATTCGGCGCTGCGCGCGCGCCTCGACCTGTGGCTGGAAGCGGAGCGGATCGTGCCGCGCGTGGCCGGGGAATTCGAGGACAGCGCGCTGATGGCCGTGTTCGCGACGCGCGGCCTCGGCGTGTTTCCGCTGAGCGAGCTCGGCGCGAACGATGCATCGCTGCTGCGCGGCCTCAGGCGGCTCGGGCGGGCGGGCGACGTGACGGAAGAGATCCACGCGATCCGCTCGCGGCGCGGCGAACACCATCCGCTGACGTCGCAATTGCTCGCCATGACGCGCGCCGCGCCGGCCGGCTGAAGCGAGCGCGACATCAAACGAAACTATAATGACGCCCCGGCCATACGAGATTGCCGCGCGCATCATCCACGCACCGCCACTGCGCGACATCTCGCGAGCCTTCTGAAAGACGCCATGCACAACCGATTTCGCCTGTTTTCCGTTTCGTGCGCGCTCGCGGCCGCGACCGTGCTGGCGGCGTGCTCGTCGCCGCCCAAGCCGATCTACCAGCAGGAACAGTTCGATGCGACGACCAGCCCGTATGCGCATACGTTCCACTCGAAATCCGACGCGACCTGCGAGGCCGCGCGGCGCGCGCTGCTGAGCCAGGGTTACGTGGTGTCGTCGTCGCGCAACGACGCGGTCGACGGCAGCAAGAATTTCCAGCCGAACAACGACATGCACGTCGTGATCGAGTTTCACGTCGTGTGCGCGGATGCGAACGCGGACGGCTCGTCGAGCATCGCGTACGTGAACGCGGTGCAGGACCGCTACACGCTGAAGAAGTCGAATACGTCGGCCAGCGTCGGCCTGAGCGTGTTCGGCTCGCTGTCGCTGCCGATCGGGTCGAGCGACGATGCGCTCGTCAAGACCGCGAGCGAGACGATTCCCGCCGGCGTGTTCTATGAGCGTTTCTTCAATCTCGTCGACCATTTCCTGAAGATCGACCCGGCCCGCCGCGACCGCGCGACCGTGAAGGCCGCCGAGAAGGAAGCCGTCACGCCGCTGCCCGAACCCGCGCCGACGCCGCAAGGCGAACCGATGAAGATGACGACGCCGGTCGTGCCGACGCCGCCCGCGGCGCCGGTGCCGCTTTCGGTGCCGGGCGTCGCGCCTGAATCGGGTGCGAATGCCGTGCCGGCTGCTGCGTCGGCCGTTGTCGTGCCGGCTGCGATGCGTGCTGCCGCGCCGGCGGGGGCTTCGGGGGTGGTGGCTGCATCGGCGCCGGTGGCGGCTTCGGCTCCTGCGCCGGTTTCCGCGCCTGTGCCCGCTTCGAGCCCTGTCTCGGCGCCTGCCGTTTCGGCGCCGGCCGCAGCTACGCCGGTATCGGCTGCACCTGCCGCCGCGGCATCTGCCCCCGCACCGGTATCCGTGCCTTCGAGCGCATCGCCTGCGCCGGCGGACAAAACGCCGGCGCCTGCCGCCGCCAATCCCGCCTCGTCGTCCGCGCCGTCCGGTGCGAGCGCACCGGCCGCGAACTGACCGGCCTTCCTGACTGGCAGTCCGTATCGTCGCGCTGGCCCCTACCCGGCGCAGCGCGACGATACGCTCTCCTTCCCCGTCATTTTCCGCAGCAAATCCCGCGCCTCCGGCTGCCTGCCGGCTGCGTCGCCATCATTGCTTTAACGGGAAAGCGACCGTGACGCGTCGTGGCAGCCAACGCGAGGCAGACGCCCACGGTCACCGAAGCCAATAACCATCCGGCCGTCACCCGACAAACCCGCGCACCGCCTCCCCGCTTACCGCAACTTCGTGCGCAGCGTCCGCAGATCCTCGACGGTCGCCGTCACGCCGCCGCAGACGATCACGGCGATCTCCGTTGCCGACGCCAGCACGGGCACCGGCCGCTCGAGCGCGGCCAGCGCGGCGCCGCACGCAGGCTCGACGACGATCCGGTGTTCGTCGAGAAACCGCAACGACGCGGCCACCGCTTCGGCATCGGATACGACGACGGGATGGATCTCGTGGCGCGTCGCCCATTCGACTGCCGCGTCGCACGGCCGCTTCGCGCCGAGCGATGTCGCGATGCTCGTGATCGCCGGCAATTCGACGGGGTGTCCCTGCGCGAGCGAGCGCGCATAACAGTCGGCGCCTTCCGTTTCGGCCGCAACGACCGGCACGTCGTGCCAGCCGTTGCGCGCCAGCCCTTCGAGCACGCCGCACAGCAACCCGCCGCCGCCGACCGCGAGCACGACCGCATCGGGCTTCGGGCCGGCCGCCGCCATCTCGTCGATCATCGTCGCGTGGCCCTGCCACAGCACGCGGTCGTCGAACGGATGCACGAACGCGTCGTGCTCGCCGAGGGTCGACTGTGCAAACGCGTTCGCCTCGGCCCAGCTCGCGCCGTGCACGACGAGCTCCGCGCCTTCGACGCGGATCAGCTCACGTGCGCGGGCCGACGCGCTTTCCGGCACGACGACGAGCACCGGCACGCCGAGTTCGCGGCCGCAATACGCGACGGCGATACCCGCGTTACCGCCCGACGACGACACGAACCGCCGCGCGCCGGCCGCATGCCGCGCTTCGCAGACGGCGCCGATGCCGCGCAGCTTGAACGAGCCCGACGGCTGCAGCGCATCGAGCTTCAGCCGGATGGTCCTGCCGAGCCGGCGGGACACGATTTGCGAGCGGATATAAGGGGTCGGGATATGAAGCGGCATGGGATCGGACGGGACGCAATGGAAACGAAGGGAACGCACGCGACTCGTGAGCGAGTCAGCGCGGCAATGACGGCCATCGTACGGCACGCCAGTCATGCTTTCCAATACCATCGGATGACGTTTGTTATGCTTCACAGGTATATCGACGAACCGGAATGGACACCACATGCGCCAGATCGAACTGCGTCACCTGCGCTACTTCGTGGCCGTCGCGCAAGCCGGCAGCGTGATGGGTGGCGCGCGCGCGGCCGGCATCGTCCAGCCCGCGCTGTCGCGGCAGATCCGCGAACTCGAGGACGCGATCGGCACGCCGCTGCTGATCCGCCGCGCCACGGGTGTCACGCTCACGGCGGCCGGCGCGAGCTTCCTGCAGGATGCGACCGGCCTGCTCGCGACGCTGCAGGACAGCCGTGAGCGCGCGTTGCGCAGCGCGGCCGGCCAACTCGGCGAATTGCGGCTCGGCGCGCTGCCGAACTGCCTGCCGCTGCCGGTCGTCGCGAACGTCCTCAAGGCGTTTCGCGATGCGTGCCCGGACGTGAAGCTGTCGATCGCGCCGATGCTGTCGGCCGAACAGGCGAGCGCGCTGGTGCGTGGCCAGCTCGACGGCGGGATCATGGCGTGGCGTCGCGACGAGGCGCCGCACCTGTCGGGCGTGCGGCTGCTGAGCGACCGCTTCGTGCTCGCGATGCCCGCGCCGCCGGGCGGACGCATCGACACGCCGCGCACGCTGGCCGACGTCGCGAACGAGCCGTTCGTCTGGTTCGACGCGCAGCGCTCGGCCGCGCACCACCGGTTCCTGATGGCGCAGTGCCAGCAGGCCGGTTTCACGCCGCGCATCGCGCAGGTCGGCAGCGACATCCCGACGCTGATCGGCCTCGTCGCGGCCGGGATGGGCTGTGCATTCGTGCCGGAAAGCGCGTCGCCCACCTGCCCGCGCACGGTCCGGCTCGTCGCGCTCGACGAGCTCGCGAGCCGCTTCGACATCGAGTTCGTGTTCGACGGCGCGGCGGCCGTACCGTCGCCGGTCGTCGCGCGGTTTCTTGCGACCGTGCGCGACGCGGCCGGTGCGCCGGATTGACCAGGCGTCGGACGCCGGGCGCCGGCCGCGTCGGGCAAGCGATCCTGCGACGCGATTCGCGTCACCGATTGACGAGCGGACTCTGATATCCGTTAAAGCGACGATTTAGCCGTGTTGACGCGCTAAACAGCGGCATCGTGCCCACTAAAAATCTCTCCAAACGATGACGACGGATGCCGCAGCGCCGGCATTTTTAAATTGGCACCAAAAACGGCCGTTTAACGCCCGTTCGAATTGTCATGTGCCGAAATATACTTCGCTCGCATCCAACCCTCGTGCCAAAGAGAGGATGCGTTTCCGCCCCGGTCACGGTCCCCCTGTGGCCGGGGCTTTTTTTCCCGCAGGCCTTGCCGACAAAGCACTTTCAGCCAGCAGGCGATGTTCGCGCCGCGTATGACCGGCGCTTGAACAGCCGGCCGGATCTACCCGGTCGCGCCGTCGCCGGACGATGCCCGAATCGTCGCGCGGGTCTGCCATCGATCGATTGCGAACCGCCATCGGATCGCGACTTTCCGGGCCATGAACCTCCCTAATTCGTTACGAAAGCCGCTCTCAAAAGGCTCCATCGTTCTCCCGCCCCGCCCGAGCGCCATCAGCGAGTTTCGCGCGCATGCGCCCGCGTCCCGCATTGTTGACATGAAATCAAGATAATTTCTTTCCAATGCGGCTTTTTCCGCAAAAGTAATGCGGGCACACTTCGCGCTATCCGCAACGGCTCCGTGCCGTTGCCTCTCGAATACAGGAGCCCATTGCGTGAACGCCACGACTTCTTCCCCCTCCCGCCCGGGCGGCAGTGCCGCGCTGCCGCTGCTGGCGCTCGCCGCCGGTGCGTTCGGCATCGGCACGACCGAGTTCTCGCCGATGGGCCTGCTGCCCGTGATCGCCGATGGCGTGCACGTGTCGATCCCGCAGGCCGGCATGCTGATCAGCGCCTATGCGATCGGCGTGATGGTCGGCGCACCGCTGATGACGCTGCTGCTTGCGCGCTGGTCGCGCCGTTCGGCGCTGATCGCACTGATGTCGATCTTCACGATCGGCAACCTGCTGTCGGCGGTCGCGCCGGACTACACGACGCTGCTGCTCGCGCGCCTCGTGACGAGCCTCAACCACGGCGCATTCTTCGGGCTCGGCTCGGTGGTTGCGGCCAGCCTCGTGCCGCGCGAAAAGCAGGCCAGCGCGGTCGCGACGATGTTCATGGGGCTGACGATCGCGAACGTCGGCGGCGTGCCGGCCGCGACCTGGCTTGGCCAGATCATCGGCTGGCGCATGTCGTTCGTGGCGACCGCGGGCCTCGGCCTGATCGCGATCGCCGGGCTGTTCGCCGCGCTGCCGAAGGGCGAAGCCGGCAAGATGCCCGACCTGCGCGCCGAACTGTCGGTGTTGACGCGGCCGGTCGTGCTCGGCGCGCTCGGGACGACCGTGCTCGGCGCCGGGGCAATGTTCACGCTCTACACATATGTCGCGCCGACGCTCGAACACCTGACCGGCGCGACGCCCGGTTTCGTGACCGCGATGCTCGTGCTGATCGGCGTCGGCTTCTCGATCGGCAACATCGCGGGCGGCCGCCTCGCCGACCGCTCGCTCGACGGCTCGCTGATCGGCTTCCTGTTGCTGCTGATCGCGACGATGGCCGCGTTCCCGCTGCTCGCCAGCACGCATGCCGGCGCCGCCGTCACATTGCTCGTCTGGGGTGTCGCGACGTTCGCGGTCGTGCCGCCGCTGCAGATGCGCGTGATGCGCGCGGCCCACGAAGCGCCGGGGCTCGCGTCGGCGGTCAACATCGGCGCGTTCAACCTCGGCAACGCGGTCGGCGCGGCAGCCGGCGGTGCGGCGATTTCGGCCGGCTTCGGCTACGCAGCGGTGCCGCTCGTCGGCGGGCTGATCGCCGCAGCCGGACTCGCGCTCGTCATGCTGCAGATTGCGCAGCGCCGCCGCGCGCCGGCCACCGCGAATTCGTAATCGCGATACGTCGGACCGGCGTCCAATAGTGTCCACCTGCCTACGGCCGCGCAATGCGGCCGTTTTCGTTTTCAGCCGTCAATCCGTAATCTCCGATTCTTCAATCAAAAAATCCGGAATATCGCTGCACTCCGTCACCGCGAAAATCAAATCCATTCACCGGACTACTGGAATCGGTTCAATCCGCTCAAATGATTCGCCGCCAACCCATTCCATCAAACGCATTGGCTTCCGATTTTTTATTAAATGATTCAATAATCGATGTCATTCATGAAAATCGTGTCACACCCTACATGAGTCACGACCACGTTGCCGTTTCGCAGGAAAAACTTTCGCCCGAATCGCGCAAGACAAGATCAAAAAACGCAATGCTTCCAGTCTTTATTAACATAAAGAAAAATTCGACCGTGACAAAATGAGACAACTCGAACTTTGAGATTGAAAGACTCGCCGATTCGTATCAGGATTAATGAAGTCGTGGCAAACAACGCGCGGCACAAATCCAATGAAAAACAAATCGACGGGGGACCATTGTGAAAGTCGCCATCGCTTCCACGGTTTTGTCGCTCGCACTGTCAATCGGCCTTGCGACGCCCGCCGCCGACGCGGCCACCTATTCGAACGGCACTGCAACCTCCACCTTCAACGTCACGCTGACGCTGCAGCCGAACTGCGCGATCACCGCGAATCCGCTGGCGTTTGGCACCAACGGCGTGCTGTCCGCCGCGCTCAACCAGCAGACGACTCTGAGCGTCACCTGCACCAACACGACACCGTACAACGTCGGTCTCGACGCGGGCCAGGTCGCGGGGTCGACCGTCTCGAGCCGCCTGATGGCCGGCACGGCAACCGGCAACACGTCGACGACCGTCGGCTTCCAGCTCTACCAGGATGCCGGACACACGACGATCTGGGGCAACACGCAAGGCACCGACACGGTGGCCGGCACCGGCTCGGGCACCGCGCAGTCATTCACCGTCTACGGTCAGGTGCCCACGCAGACGACGCCGAAGCCCGACACCTATCAGACGACCGTCACCGCAACCGTTTACTTCTGACCGGCGCCGCCTCGCATGACCGCAATACGTCGAACGCTCGCCGCGCTGCTGTGCGCGGCCGGCGCCGCGCACGCCGCGTCGCTGCAGATTTCCCCCGTCACGATCGAATTCGGCACCGACGACACGGCCACCGGCATCACGCTGCGCAATTCGGGCGAGCGCCCCGTGTACGGGCAGGTGCGCGTGTTCCGCTGGGACCAGGCCGACGGCCAGGACAGGCTGACGCCCACGCAGGATCTCGTCGCGAGCCCGCCGCTGATCGAGGTCGGCACGCAGTCCGAGCAGTTGATCCGTGTCGTGCGCGCGTCGCGCACGCCGTCCGGTATCGAGCAAAGCTACCGGCTGCTGATCGACGAGCTGCCGCAGCCCGGCGAGGCATCGACCAACGGTGTGTCGATCCGGCTGCGCTACTCGATTCCGGTATTCGTCGAGCCCGCGATCAACGGCGCGCCGCAGCTCGACTGGACGCTGCTGCGCAGCAACGGCGGCTGGGTGCTGCGCGTGCGCAACGGCGGCGCGCGCCGCGCGCAGCTCGCGTCGGTCGAGCTCGTGACCGGCGACGGCCACGCGTACCCGCTTACGCACGGTCTGCTCGGCTACGCGCTCGCGGGCCGCACCAGCCAGTGGAGCGTGCCGCTGCCGGCCGGCGTCGCGCTCGGCGGCAAGGTCACGGTGCGCGCGGCCGTCAATTCGCAGCCGGCCAGCGCGGTCGTCGCGGTGGAGCCGCCGGGCTAGACCGCCGGTGCGCCGCCCGGCCCCTTCCCCTTCGCCACGCGCCGGCCCGTTTCCGGCCATCGGACGCGGAACGCCGCGACGCGCGGCGCGCGCCGTGCTCGCGGCCGCCGTGGCCAGCGGCCTGCTCGCCCCCGGCTACGCGCGCGCGGACGAACCCACGGCGCTCGTGATGACCGACAGCGTGCACGACGTGATCCTCGAAGTCAGCGTCAACGGCGAAAACACGGCGCTGCTCGCGCACTTCCGCGAACGCGACGGCCACCTGTCTGCGAGCGGCGCCGACCTGCGCACGATCGGTTTCGCGACCGACCGGCTCGGCATCGCCGACGCGGCGACGGTCGATCTCGACACGATTCCCGGCCTGCGCTACCGCTACGACGTGGCGCGCCAGAGCGTCGACCTGCAGATGCCCGACACGCTGCGCCGCCCGTACGCGGTCGACAGCCGCGCGTTGCCGGCCACGCAGGCGGCCACCGCGTCGCGCGGGATCGCGATCAACTACGAGGCATACGCGCAGACGATCGGCGACTGGCAGTTCTCGCTCTACACCGACGTGCGCTACTTCGATCCGAACGGCGTGTTCAATAGCACCGGCACCGCGACCCTCTACAACGGCGAGCGGCGTTACACGCGCTTCGAGACATCGTGGAGCCATTCGGACCCGGCACGGCCGAGCACGACGCAGATCGGCGACGCGATCTCGGGATCGCTCGCGTGGACGCGCGCGGTGCGCCTCGGCGGCTTCCAGTGGCGCAGCAACTTCGCGCTGCGGCCCGATCTCGTGACGTTCCCGATCCCGTCGCTCACGGGCTCCGCCGCCGTGCCGTCGGCGGTCGACCTGTACATCAACAACGTGCGCCAGTACACCGGCAACGTGCCAAGCGGCCCGTTCATCATCCACGACGTGCCGGGCATCACGGGCGCCGGCCAGGCGACCGTCATCACGCGCGACGCGCTCGGGCGCACCGTCGCGACCTCGGTGCCGCTCTACGTCGATACGCGCATGCTGTCCCCCGGGCTGTCGAGCTATTCGTTCGAAGCCGGCTTCCTGCGCCGCAACTATGGGCTGCAGTCGTTCGACTACGACGCGCGGCCAGCCGTCAGCGGCTCGATGCGGCGCGGCGTCAGCGACGCGCTGACCGTCGAGGGGCATGCGGAAGCGGCCGGCGGCGTGCTCAACACCGGCGTCGGTGCGCTGATGCGTCTCGGTTATGCGGGCGTCGTGAGCGGCGCGGTCGCGGGCAGTGTCGGCCGTTTTCCGGGCACGCAGGTGAGCGTCGGCTACCAGCTGATCGCACCGCGCTTCTCGATCAACGCGCAGACCATCCGCGCCTTCGGCCGCTACGGCGATCTCGCGTCGCGCGAAGGCGCGTCGGTGCCGTCGGCGACCGACCAGGCGACGCTCGCGCTGCCGTTCATGCACCGCCAGACGCTGTCGCTCAGCTATATCGGTTTCCGGCTGCCGCAAGGCCCGAGCGCGCGGATCGGCACGGTGTCGTACACGCTGAGCCTCGGCGATCTCGCGTCGCTGAGCGTGAGCGCCTACCGCGATTTCGCGCAGCAGGGCACGAACGGCGCGTTCGTGTCGCTGAACATCGGGCTCGGCCGCAACACGTCGATCAACGCGACCGTCGGCCGCCAGCGCGGCCAGTCGAACTACACCGTCGACGCGAGCCGCCCGCCCGACTACGACGGCGGCTGGGGCTGGGGTGCGCAGACCGGCGGCACCGGCGCGGTGCCGTATCGACAAGCGCAATTGCGCTATCTCGGCCATGCGGGCGAGGTCATCGCGGCCGCGCAGACCATCGACCGCCAGACCGGCGCGTCGCTCGACGTCAGCGGCGCGCTGGTGTTCATGGATAGCAGCCTGCAGTTGTCGCGCCGGATCGACGACGGCTTCGCGCTCGTGTCGACCGACGGTGTCGCGGGCATCCCGGTGCTGCACGAGAACCGCGTGATCGGCACGACCGATCGCGCCGGACACCTGCTCGTGCCCGACCTGAACGCGTACCAGAACAACCAGGTCGCGATCGATTCGATGAAGCTGCCCGCCGATGCGCGGATCGCCCGCACATCGATGACGGTCGTGCCGCAGGCGCAATCGGGCGTCGTCGCGCATTTCGGCGTATCGCGCTATCGCGCGGCGTCGGTGATCCTGCGCGACGCGGCCGGCCGCCCGCTGCCGGCCGGCGCGCGCGTGCATCACGCCGAAAGCGGCGCGGACACGATCGTCGGCTACGACGGGCTCACGTTCATCGACGGACTGAAGGAGGACAACCATCTCGTGATCGACTACGGAACACAACGCTGCGTCGCGGAATTCGCGTTCACGACGCCCGGCAACGGCACGCTGCCGACCGTCGGCCCGCTCACCTGCCGGGCCGCGCCATGAGGCTCGTCCTGCTGCTCGCAATCGCGTTCGCCGCGTGGTGCGGCGTGCCGCGCCACGCGCAGGCCGAATCGTGCACGGCCACCGCGTCGACGGTGAGCTTCGGCTTGGTCAGCCCGATCTCGCTCGCGTCGGTCACCGCGACCGGCACCGTCAGCGTCACGTGCACGTGGTCCGCCGTCACGCTGACGCCGAACGTGCTCGTGTGCCTGAATCTCGGCGGCACGAGCCCGCGCAGCCTCGCCAACGGCAGCAACGCGATGCAGTACGACCTCTATCTCGATGGCGCGCATTCGGTCGCGTGGGGTTCCGTGTATTCCGGCACGACGCCCGCGTCGGTGACGCTCACCAAACCCGCGCTCGCGACGAGCGCAAGCGCGACGGTCACGGTGTATGGGCAGATCGCCGCGAACCAGCCGACCGTGCCGACCACCGGCAACAGCACCACGACCTACTCGCAGCTGTTCAGCGGCACCACGACGTCGATCAACACGGGGTTCTACCTGCTCGGCGCGCCGACCTGCGCATCGCTGACGACGTCGAACGGAACCTTCCCGTTCACGGCGACCGCGGACGTCACCAACAACTGCACCATCAGCGCGACCAACGTCAGTTTCGGCACAGCGAGCCTGCTGTCCGGCGCACTCGCGGCGACCGGCTCGATCACCGCGCAATGCACGAACGGCGACTCATGGAAGATTGCGCTGGACGGCGGCGGCACCGGCAATGTGACGGCGCGCCAGATGCAGCGCAGCGGCGGCGGCGGCACGATCGGTTACGGGCTTTACACGGACGCCGCGCGCTCGATCGCGTGGGGCGACGGCACGGGCGGCAGCTCGACGGTCACGGGCGTCGGCACGGGCACGTCGCAGGTCGTGACCGTATACGGCGCGGTACCGGCGCAGACCACGCCCGCGCCCGGCAACTACAGCGACAAGATCACCGCGACGATCAGCTTCTAGCGGGAAAGGGAGCCGTTCAGAACGTGACGGTCCACGCGGGCGGCGCGCCCGCACCGACGCTGCGCGGCGCCGTTCGCCCGTCGGGCAGCGGCGCGCGGCTCAGCACGAACGGCGTGCCGTGCACGCAGCTGACGCTCGGCATGTCCGCATCGGCGGCCTCGCGCGCGCCCGCGCCGATCGTGCAGATTTCCGGAATGGTGAGACTGACCCGCAGCGGAATCGACGGCTCGGTACCGCCGGCGAGCGACCATGCGCCCAGCGCCGCAAGCGCGAGCGTGCCGTGTTTGATTCGGCCGGTTGCGTTCATCGTTCGGCCCTCCTTCGTGCATCCGTCCAGAACATGCGCGAATTATCCGCGTGCGCGCGGAAAACGTGAAGCCGCGCGCACTCGATCCGGCCCCCGCTGAATCGATCAGCGCGCGGCGGCGAACCCGCCGAAGAACGCACGCGCATTCGCATCGAGGCTTTCGAGGTGATAACCGCCCTCCTGCACGATCACCGTCGGCAGGCAAAGCGCGCCGATCGCGCCACCGAGCCGCCCGAACCCGTCGGTCGCGACGGCGACCTGCGATTGCGGGTCGTCCTTGTAGATGTCGAAGCCGAGCGCGAGCACGAGCGCGTCGGGCTGGAACCGCGCGAGCGCGCGCAGCGCGTCGTCGAGCCGCGCGAAGAACGCCGATTCCGGCGAGCCGTGCGGCATCGGCAGGTTGAGATTGAAGCCGTCGCCCGCGCCCGCGCCCGTCTCTTCCTCGTAGCCCGCGACGACCGGGTAGAAGTTGGTCGGGTCGCCGTGGATCGATACGTACAGCACGTCATCGCGGCCGTAGAAGATCTCCTGCACGCCCTGCCCGTGATGCATGTCGGTGTCGAGGATCGCGACCCGGCGATGGCGACCGAGCAGCGACTGCGCGGCGATCGCCGCATTGTTCAGGTAACAGAAGCCGCCAGCCGCGTCGCGGCGCGCGTGATGGCCCGGCGGCCGGCACAACGCGTAGGCTTCGCGTGCGCCGTCGTTGACGTCGGCAGCAGCCGCGAGTGCACCTTGCGCGGACCAGTACGCGGCGCGCCACGTGCTCGCGCCGATCGGGCAACTGCCGTCGGCGAGGTAGCGTGCGGCTTTCGCGAGCACGCCGCGCAGCGGGTTCGGATCGCGCACGAACACGTTCGACATCACTTCGTCGCCCCAGTCGTCGGGCATCTGTTTCCAGTCGCGGTGCGCGTCCTCGAGAAAGCGCAGGTAGTTCATGTCGTGCACGGCCGCGATCGGCGCGGTGCCGCGATCGGCCGGCTCGCACACGTCGAAGTCGAGCGCGCGCACGGCCGCGACGAGCCGCGCCGCGCGCTCGGGCACTTCCTGCGGTTCGCGCATCTGGCCGCGCGACAGGTAGCTGCGCGGATGGTGCAGCAGTTGTTCGGGATGGAAATAGGTTTTCATCGTTCGTCCTCGTCGGTTCGCCGCGTCATGCACCCGGCGCGGTGGCTTCAGCTTCGACGCTCGCCGCGACGCCTGCACGCGCCAACACCGCGTGGAGCAGCACGTTCGTGCCGCGCGTCACATCGTCGGGCAGCGCATCCTCGGCCTCGTTGTGCGACAGGCCGTCGACGCACGGGATGAACACCATCGCGGTCGGGAAGCGGCGTGCGAGCAGGATCGCGTCGTGGCCGGCGCCGCTGACGATCCGTTCGTTCGTGTAGCCGAACGCGGTGGCCGCTTGCGCGACCTGTTCCACGCAGTCGCGATCGAACGGCGTCGCCGGGCTGCGCCAGCAGGTGTCGATCGCGACCTGCACGCCACGCGCCGCAGCGACGCGCGCGCACGCTTCGCGCAGGTCGCGCTCCATCGCATCGACTTCGGCATCGTCGTGATGACGCAGGTCGACCGTGAACGTCACGTCGCCGGCAATGGTGTTGCGCGACGCGTTGCGGATGCCGACCTGCCCGATCGTCGCAAGCCCGCGCGGCGCATAACCGGCGACGATCCGTTCGAGCTCGAGCGCCATCTGCGCGCTCGCGAAATACGCATCCTTGCGATACGGCATCGGCGTCGTGCCCGCATGCGCGGCCACGCCCGTCACAGTCACGTCGAGCCAGCGGATCGCCTGCCCGCCCGTGACGATGCCGATCGTCGTGCCGTTCGCCTCGAGCACGGGCCCCTGTTCGATATGCGCCTCGAAATACGCATCGACCGCGCCGCCCGTCGCGCGTGTGCCGCGATAGCCGCATGCGTCGAGTGCCGCGCCGAGCGTGACGCCGTCGGCGTCCTGCTTCGCGAGCGCGTCGGCGAGCGGCAACGCGCCCGTGAACACGGCCGAACCGAGCATCGCCGGCGCGAAACGCGCGCCTTCCTCGTTGGTCCAGGACACGATCTCCAGCGGCTTGCCGGTCACGATGCCCGCGTCGTTCAGCGTGCGCACGAGTTCCAGTGCGGCGAGCACGCCGTAGACACCGTCGAAGCGGCCGCCTTCGGGCTGCGTGTCGAGATGGCTGCCGATCAGCACCGGTGCGGCGTGCGCATCGGTGCCATCGCGCCGCGCAAACAGGTTGCCGACTGCGTCGACGCTCACCGTCATCCCCGCGTCGCGGCACCACTGCGCGAACAGGTCGCGCCCGCGCCGGTCGTCGTCGGTGAGCGCGAGGCGCCGCACGCCGCCGCGCGGCGTCGCGCCGACGCGCGCCATGTCCGCCAGGCTCTGCCACAAACGGGCGCCGTCGATTTCCAACAGGTGTTCCATACGTACTCCGGATGAATGCTTTCGTTGATATTCAATGCGAGCCGAGCGCTTCGGCGGCGGCCGGTTGCGCCGCCCGGCGCGCGTCGAGCGCGACGATGCAAAGCAGCGAGATGCCGGCGAGACACGTGTAGAACACCGCGAGCGGCCACCATTGGCCCGTGAAGCGATGCGCGAGCCACGTGCCGACGAGCGGCGTCAGGCCACCCGCGAGCGCGCCGCAGATCTGGTACGCGAGCGAGATCGCCGAATAACGCACATGCGCGGGAAACACCTCGCTCACGAAACCCGCGATCACCGAATAGAAACCGGCCATGCACACCACCGCGAGCGCGATGCCCGCGACGAGCGACACGGACGTGCCGCCCTGCACAAGCATGAACATCGGATACGGCGACAGCATCGCGAGCAGCGCCGCGAGCTTCAGGAAGCGTGCGCCGCCGATGCGCTCCGCGGTCCATGCGGCGATCGGCTGCGCGACGAACTGGATGATCGCGACCGCGAACAGGCTGTCGAGGATCAGCGAACGCGATACGCCGACGTACTGCGTCGTGTACGCGATCATGAACGTGTTCGTGAAATAGACGCCCGCGATCCCGATCGTATTCGCGCCGATGCAGAGGAACACGAGCCCCGACGCGGAGCGGAACACTTCGGCGACCGGCAGCTTCACCGTGCGGTTCGCCGCCTTCACGCGCGCGAATTCCGGCGACTCGTTCACGCCGAGCCGGATCAGGACGCCGACCACGAGCAGCACCGAGCTCGCGAGAAACGGCAGGCGCCAGCCCCACGAGAGGAAGTCGGCCTTGTCCATCGACGTGACCGCGCGGAACGCGATTAGCGACAGGATCAGCCCGGCCGGGCTGCCGAGCTGCGCGAACGACGCGAAGAACGTGCGGCGCCCCTGCGGCGCGTGCTCGCCCGCCATCAGCACCGCACCGCCCCATTCGCCGCCGACCGCGATCCCCTGCACGACGCGCAACGCGACGAGCAGCACCGGCGCGAGCACGCCCACCTTCGAATAATCGGGCAGCAGCCCGACGCAGACGGTCGCGACGCCCATCATCATCAGTGTCGTCATCAGCGCCTTCTTGCGGCCGATGCGATCGCCGAGATGGCCGAAGATGACGCCGCCGAGCGGGCGCGCGAAGAAGCCGACCGCGAACGTCGCGAACGACGCCATCGTGCTGACGAACGGGTCGTGCGACGGGAAATAGAGTTCGCCGAACACGAGCGCGGCAGCGGTCGCGTAGATGTAGAAGTCGTACCACTCGATCATCGTGCCGATGAACGCGGCCGTCGCGGCGCGTCCCGGCTGGCGGGTGGAAGCAAGGGACTGGGTCATGCGGGCTCCTGACGCGCGCCGCTGCGGCGCGACGCGCAATATCGTGATGGCAGCCGTCTGGCGCGGCCTCGCGCCGCACGCTGCGGCACCCCTCCTTTATCGACGACCGCAAATCATTAGTCAAATTTCAAGTTATTATTCGCCGTATAAATTTAACTAATGTTCGCTTCAACGCCTCGCCCGGAGACCCGATGCGCCCCGACCTCGCCCCGTTCCTGAACGACCGCCTCGACTGGAACCTGCTGCGCACCTTCCTGGTGATCATGCAGGAGCGCAGCGTGAGCCGCGCGGCCGCGCGCCTGCACGTCACGCAGCCGGCCGTGAGCCAGGCGTTGCGGCGGCTCGAGGACGCGCTCGAGCGCCGGCTGATCGAGCGGCGCGGCGCGCACTTCGCGCCGACGCCGGCCGGCGAAGCCGTGTACCGGATCGCGAGCGACATCTACGGCGGCATCTCGCGCCTCGAAACGGAAATCGACGACAGCACGGCCGACCTGACCGGGTCGATCCGGCTGCTGACGGTGAGCCGCATCGAGTCGCCCGTCTACGACGAGTTCCTCGCGGACTTCCATCGCGCATACCCGCGCATCGACCTGCAGATCGAGGTGATGCGCTCGTCGGACATCCTGTCGTCGCTGTTGCAAAAGACGGCCACGGCCGGGCTCGGCCTGTGCCGCACGCCGCACGACAAGCTGGAGATGCGCTGCTTCCTGCGCCAGCGTTATGCGATCTACTGCGGCCGCCATCACCGGTTGTTCGGGCAGACGCAACTGCGGATGGACGATCTGCTCGCGGAGAATTTCGTGTCGTTCACGAGCGACCAGATCGGCGACAGCCTGTCGCCGCTCACCGTGTTCCGCGACCAGAAGGGCTTCACGGGGCGCATCGTCGCGTCGTCGCCGAGCCTCGAGGAAGTGCGGCGGCTGATCTTCGCGGGCTACGGAATCGGCTGCCTGCCCGAGCACATCGTGCGCGACGACATCGCGCAGCAGCGGCTGTGGCGGTTGCCGCCGGACGACGGACTCGTCGATGTCGACGTGTTCCTGCTGTGGCATCGCGACCGCAAGATGAACGCGGCCGAGCACGCGTTTCTCGACGCGATGGAGCGCTGCATGCAGCGCCATTCGCTCGCGGAGCGGCTGGGGAAGTAAGGGCGCGAACGCGCCCGAGGAAGACGCCAGGCACACACGGCCCGGCGCGTCGCCATCGTCAGAAGCGATGCACGATGCCGAGCTGCACGCCGCGCGCATTCGCGCCCGGATACGCGAGCGGCAGGCCCGGGTTCGCCGCACCGGCGAGCGTGTAGCCGGCCTGGTTGCGGTTGCGCAGGTAGGACAGCGCGCCGTAGAAGCTCGTACGCTTCGACAGGTCATACTCGTACATCAGCCCGAGCTGGTCCGCATTGTTGCCCTGCGACGACTGGTCGTGCAGATATGCGTAACCGAGCGCGACATAGTTGGCCGGGTTGAACTGGTATTTGACCGACAGCCCGTACACGCGCGAATCGATCCCGAAGTCGGCCCACTTCACCGCGGAGAAACCGCCGTACACGGTTGCCTTGCTGATCGCGTACGACGCGCCGGCCATGATCGTGCGATCGGTCGTGGTCGCCGTTGCGTTCTTCAGCCACTGGCCCGCGACGAACGCCGCGAACGGCCCGTGCTCGTAGGTCAGGTCGAACTGCTGGCTGGAACCGGCCGAGCGCACGCCGCCCGCATCGCCGAACCCGAAATACAGCCCGCCCTGGAAACCGGCGATCTCCGGGCTCTGATACGACAGCGTGTTGCTGGTGCGGAACGCGAACACAGTCAGGTTGTCCATGCCGGACGCCTGCGTGACGCCGCCGAACGCGTCCTGCCCGCCCTGGTCGTTGAACAGCGGCGAATTCTGGCGGCCCGCGCGCACCTTGCCCCACTGCCCGGCGACGCCGACCCACGCCTGCCGGTTGAACATGCTGCCCGAACTCGCCAGCGAACCGTCGTTCGGGTTGAAGCCGTTCTCCAGCGCGAACTCGATCTTCTGCCCGCCGCCGATATCCTCGCCGCCCTTCAGTCCGAACCGGCTGCCCCACTGACCGCCCGAGCCGATCGCCGCCGTATAGCCGTTGCCGGTATTCACGTACTGCGCGAATTCGTCGATCACGCCGTACAGCGTGACGCCGTCCTGCGCGAGCGCGGCACCCGATCCGGCCAGACACGCGGCCGCCACCGTCATGCGGAGACCGGCGTGCACCGGCCACGCCCGGGAATCGCTGCCGCGGGCTTTCATTTGTTTAGTCATACTATTCAATAGAAAGAGAATGAAACGACGCCGGGCGCGGCAGTCGCGCCGCACCGGCATCGCGGGAAAGTGAATGTGGGTGAGAGCCTGATGCAGGCGGCGCCAGGCTCGGCGCGACGCTCAGGCCGGCAGCGCGCCGGCCCGATGCGCGATGCGCGTGGTCAGTGGTGAACTTCGCCGCGCTCGATCGGCAGGATCAGGCGTTCGGGGATGCTGCGTCGCGACGCACGCGCGGCGACGTAATACAGCACGGCCGGCACGATCAGGCCGAGGATCCACGAGATGTCGGTGCCGCCGAGCGCGTCGACGAGCGGTCCCGTATAGATGTGCGTCGACATGAACGGCAGTTGCACCAGGATGCCGACCACGTAGATCGTGATCGCCATCACGTTCCAGCGGCCGTAGCGGCCATCCGGATCGGACAGAGCCGGCACGTCGTAGCGCGAGCGCGTGAAGCAGTAGTAGTCGACCAGGTTGATCGCGCTCCACGGCGTGAAGAACGCAAGCAGGAACAGGATGAACGCGGTGAATTCCTTCAGGAACGAATGACGGCCCGCGAGTGCGATCAGCGTCGACACGCAGATCATCCCGAAGATGTAGAAGAGACGGCTCTTCGACGACACGGCACCCTTGCCGCGGAAACCGCTGACGATGGTCGCCATCGACATGAAGCTGCCGTACGCGTTGAGCGCCGTCACCGTCACCTTGCCGAACGCGATGCTGAAGTACAGCAGCGCGGCCACGGCGCCCGTCGAGCCGAGGCCGACGATATACGACACTTCGTGGTGCGCGAACTGGCCGCCGGCCAGCGCGGCCGCGAACACGCCGAACACCATCGCCGCCTGCGCGCCGATCACCGAACCCAGGCCGACCGCGAGGAACGTCGCGACCGACGACGTCGAGCGCGGCAGGTAGCGCGAATAGTCGGCGACGTACGGGCCGAACGCGATCTGCCACGACGCGGACAGCGACATCGACAGCAGGAAGCTCGCGAGCGAGAAATGCTTGTTCGCGAGCAGCGCGCCGATATCGTGGTTCGCGAACAGCTGCGAGAACATGTAGACGAACGCGACGATGCCGACCACGCTCGCGATCCGGCCGACGAAGTGGATCGCGCGATAGCCGAACACGGTCAGCACGACGATCACAGCCGCGAACAGCAGGATGCCGGCCGCGTCATCGACGTGCAGCAGCTGCGCGACGGCCTGCCCGGCCAGCACCGAGCCGCTGGCGGAAAAGCCGATGTACATCAGGCACACGAGCACGATCGGGATCATCGCGCCATACACGCCGAACTGCACGCGGCTCGAGATCATCTGCGGCAGCCCGAGCTGCGGCCCTTGCGCGCCGTGCAGCGCCATCACCGCGCCGCCGACGAGCTGGCCGAGCAGCAGCGCGACCAGCGACCAGAACACGTCGCCGCCGAGCACGACCGCGAGCGCGCCCGTGACGATGGCCGTGATCTGCATGTTGGCCGACAGCCACAACGTGAACTGGCTCAGCAAGCCGCCGTGGCGCTCGGCGTCGGGAATGAAGTCGATCGAGCGTACCTCGATCAGGCCGCCGGCTTTTCCACTGGGATTCGTTGACACGGGGAAATCTCCAAAATACTCAGGATCGCGAATGGTTTGAACAAGACAGGAATCTGCGAGCCGCCCTTTCGGCTCTTCGGGTGCGGGGCGCCGTGGATCGCCGGCATGCGCCACGCACGCACGGTCTGCACGCTGGCGCGCAAGCGACACGACGTGTGCCGACATTGCCAGCGGATGATCTTGTATATACAACTTGCGAGATATCGGTGATTACCCGGTATCGATCCATTTTAGAAATTGTCCGAACAATCGCGATGCGTCGGGCCGGTTTTGCCGCCGATCGGACGTTGGAAAAATGAAAGGTCAGGCGCCGGTGGATGGCGCCTGATCGGGCGCGGCCGTCATGTCGGCGGCGGGGAGCAGGTTCAGCATGCGCCGCGCGACTTCGATGTCGCGCGCGTGCAGCCATTCGTCGTAGTCGTCGCGGCGCAGGATCACGACGCCCCGTTTCTCGTCGCCGGGCCGATGCATCCGCGCGAACAGCGGATGGTCGTCGGCGTTCACCGTGAGCATCGCCATGCCGACGCATGCGCGGCCGTCGCCGCCTTCGTAGCGCCGCCAGATGCCGGCGACGCAGCACGGTTGCCAGCCGTCGACGCCGATCCGGTGCCACACGTTGCGGCCGCTCTCGTAGCACGGCTCGCAGATCCAGCGCACCGGGATCAGGCAGCGCTGGCCGTTGCGCCAGGCGTTGCCGTACAGCCGCGACGAGCCGACCGTTTCAGCCCGCGCGTTCACCGTGTCGAGCTTCCTGCTTTTCCGGCCGTTCTCGTCGATCCGTTCGGGCTGCATGAATTTCGGCCAGAAGCCGAACACGGCCACAACGACCGCGAGGCCGTCGCCGTCGGCGCGCGCAAGCGGCGCCGCGTAATCGGGATAGACATCGGGTGCCCACGGGTCGCGGCGGTACAGATCGCCGATGCCGATCTTCAGTTCACTGATGCCCGGGTCTTCGCCGGGGGCGCGGTAGTGGGTGCACACGGTTCGGCGAACGATGGAAGCAATGTTTCCATCGTAGGTCAGCGCAGGTGTCGCGATCGCGCTATTGCTTTGTAAGACGAAACAGTTTTACGAATCGATGATGCGCCGTGATCGAGCCGACGCCCGCCGTCACCGCGCGCCGCGACGGCGCGATGCATACAGGCAGATCAGTTCCAGCGCGATCGTCGCGCCGGCCAGCGACGTGATTTCCGCATGATCATACGGCGGCGACACCTCGACCACATCCATGCCGATCAGGTTGATGCCTTCCAGGTGCCGCAGGATCTCGAACGCCTGATGGCTCGACAGCCCGCCCGCGACCGGCGTACCGGTGCCCGGCGCGAACGCCGGGTCGAGACAGTCGATATCGAAGGTCAGGTACACGGGATGATCGCCGACGCGCTCGCGAATGCGCGCGGCGACCGCGGCGGGCGTCGACGCATGCACGCGGCGCGCATCCTGGATGTCGAATCCCATCGGTTCGTCGTTGGTGGTCCGGATGCCGACCTGGGCCGATCGCTCGGGCACGACCCACCCTTCGCGCGCCGCGTGATAGAACATCGTCCCGTGATCGATACGCTTCACGTCGCGATCGGGCCACGTGTCGGTATGCGCATCGAAATGCACGAGCGACAGCGGCCCGTGCACCTTCGCATGCGCCTTCAGCAGCGGATACGTGATGAAGTGATCGCCGCCGAGCGTCAGCATCGCGCAGCCGCGCGCGAGGATCGCATCGGCATGCCGCTCGATCGCGCCCGGCACCGATTCGGGCTGCCCGAGATCGAATGCGCAATCGCCATAGTCGACCGCGGCCAGCACGTCGAACGGATCGAACGACCACGGCCACGGGCGCTCCCACGCGATGCCGGTCGACGCGATCCGCAACCCGCGCGGGCCGAAGCGCGTGCCGGGTCGGTGCGACGCGGCGGAATCGAACGGCACACCGGTAATCGCGAGGTCGACGCCATCGAGATCGCGGCTGAAACGCCGGCGCATGAAGCTCGTCGCGCCCGCGAAGGTTGGCTCGGCTTGCGTGCCGTAGAGGCTGTCGCGCGTGAACGCGAGATCGTTCTGGCTCATCGTCGGATTCCTGTCTGAAGGGGACACGGTCGCGCTGCCGGCGACCTCGTGCCCGATTCTGCCGTCAGCGCATCCGACGAAAAATATGAACTAACATAAGCTGACTTCACAAATCGCGATGTATTGCCATGCTGACCCGACTGAGAGACATGGATTTGCAGTTGCTGCGGCTGTTCCTGACGATCGTCGAAAGCGGCGGCTTCAGCGCCGCGCAGGGCACGCTCGGGATGGCGCCGTCGACGATCAGCACGCAGATGGCCAAGCTCGAGACCCGTCTCGGGTTCCGGCTGTGCGACCGCGGCAAAAGCGGGTTCCGGCTGACGCCGAAGGGCGAACGCGTGCTGCAGTCGACCCGGCGGCTCCTGCAGGCGATGGACGTGTTCACGCGCGATACGCAGCACGTGTCGGGCACGTTGCTCGGCGAGTTGCGCATCGGCCTGTCCGAGCGGCTCGCGCCGGACATCGTCGAATCGATCGCGACGGCCGTCGGCCGCTTTCGCGAGCAGGCGCCGGACGTGCTGATCGAGATGATCGCGGTGCCGCCCGACGAGCTGGAGCGCAGGTTGCTGAAGAGCGAGCTGCAGCTCGCGATCGGCTACTTTTCGGGCCACCAGGCCGGGCTGCACTACGCGCCGCTGTTCGTCGAACACCAGTCGCTGCATTGCGGCGCCCGGCATCCGCTGTTTGCGAAGAAGACCGTGTCGGTCAACGACATCGCGCGCACCAGCAACGTCGCGCGGCTCTACAAGACGAACACGTCGGGTGCGGCGCTGCGCAACGCGCAGCCGACCGCGTTCTCCGAGAACGTCGACGCCGACGTGATCTTCATCCTGTCCGGCGCGCATGTCGGCTTCCTGCCCGACCACGTCGCGGCGCCGTGGGTGGCCGCCGGGAAAATGCGCAGGCTGCTCGCGAGCAAGCTGAGCCACACGGTCGAATTCCAGCTCGCGACGCCGAGGAACTGCGACGGCAGCGAAGCGCTGGATGCATTCACCGCAGCGCTCGCCGAACAGTTCGGCGGGCTTGACGGCTTCGCGAGCCAATAGCCGGCGCGCGTCGCCCCCTTCCGCTTCAGACCAGCCGGTCCGATGCGACGACCTGCACGCCCGGCCGCGCGTCGAGCGCCGCGTCGAGCAGCGCGCGGGCGATCTTCCGCGCGGGGTTCACGCGCCACTTCGTCGGCAACACGGGTTGCGCGACGTTCAGCGCGAACACCAGCATCCGCTCGCCGACCCTGAATTCATCGCGGCTGCCACCGATCAGGCCCGGCCGCACGTACGTGAGCGACGCGAACCCGACGCCGGCGAGCGCCTGCTCGACCTCGCCCTTGACGCGGTTGTAGAAGATGCGCGACGCCGGATCCGCGCCGAGGGCGGAATTCAGGACGTACGTCGGCGTGCCGTACCGGTGCGCGAGCCGCGCGACCGCCAGCGGATAGTCGTGATCGACGCGCCGGAACGCCGCCTGCGAGCCGGCGGCCCGCATCGTGGTGCCGAGCGTGCAGATCACGGCATCGGCCTGCCACCAGTCGGCCTCGCCGGGCAGATGATCGAAATCGACCTCCAGCGCGCGCATCTTCGGATGCGGCGACAACGGCCGGCGCGCGAGGACGATCACGCGATCGACCCGCGCATCGGCGAGCGCGACTTCGAGGACGTGGCGCCCGACGAGTCCGGTCGCGCCGACGAGCAGCAGTTTCATGTCCGGTTCTTCCGTGTGAAGCCTGCGTTGGCGGGCCGGAGGCGGCCCGGTTTCCGGCTTTCCACATGATGGTCGGCCGACCCGGCGCAGACAACCTTCCCACATCTCGAAAAATTACAAGCCGCACGCGTTGCATATCTCGAAACGGTCTCGCGGTGCTGCCGGCTTCGGGCCACTCCGCGCATCAGCTTGTCGCCCATGTGCGCGTCGAATAGCCATTTCCATCGTACCCCATCCCGTTGAATGGCTATTGATGTCCGGCCGGCGGTCGAGCCGGAGGGCTTTACCGTGGGCCCGATCCTGCTCACGCAACCAGCCGCGGAGCACTGGACGCCGCAGCATCCGAGCGAGCCGTTCCTCGCGCGCATTCGCCATGTGCCGGTCAAGGTCGCGATGCTGGAGAACGCGGACCACTATCACTCGAACAACCGGGGTTATCTCAGATAGTCGATGCGTTTTATCGTAATGTGACGGCGCAACACGTTGAACCCCGCGCGCTTCCCTGACAAAAGGCACACGCGCGGGCAGCCGTTTCAGATCGTCTTCTACACCGGCATCGGCGCGGCAGCCGGAAGGCCGCCGATGCGCACGTTGCGCATCGGCGTCTCCGTGTCAGGTGCCCGCGTCAAACATGCAACGCGTGCCCGAGCGCGCGGAGCGCGGCCTCCTGCAGCGCTTCGCCGAGCGTCGGGTGCGCGTGGATCGTGCCGCCGATGTCCTCCAGCCGCGCGCCCATCTCCAGCGATTGCGAGAACGCCGCGGCCAGTTCCGACACACCGCGCCCGACGGCCTGCCAGCCGACGATCAGGTGATTGTCGCGCCGCGCGACCACACGCACGAAACCGTCGGTCGCCTGCAGCGTCATCGCGCGCCCGTTCGCCGCGAACGGGAACGACGCGCTCACGCAATCGACGCCGGCCGCATGCGCGTCGTCCGGCGACCAGCCGGCCGTCACGATCTCGGGATCGGTAAAGCACACGGCCGGAATCGATGCGGGCATGAACTTGCGGCGCCGGCCGGCGATCAGCTCGGCCACCATCTCGCCCTGCGCCATCGCGCGATGCGCGAGCATCGGTTCGCCGGCGACGTCGCCGATCGCCCAGACGTTGCGCATCGACGTCCGGCATTCGTCGTCGATCCGCAGCGCGCGGCCGTTGCGATCGAGCCGCAGCGACTCGAGCCCGAAGCCGTCGACGCGCGGCCGGCGGCCGACCGCGACCAGCACGCGATCGGCCGGCAGCGTCTGCTCGGCGCCGTCCGCCGCCTGCACGCGCACCGCGCCGTTTTCCGCGAGCCCGAGCACCTTGTGGCCAAGCCACAGCCGGACACCGAGCCGCGCGAGCGAATCGGCAACCGGCCGCGCGAGTTCGGCATCGTACGCAGGCAACACGCGCTCCGCCGCTTCGACGACGCTGACTTCGACGCCGAGCTTGCGGTAGACGATCCCGAGCTCGAGCCCGATATACCCGGCCCCGACGACGACCAGCCGCTTCGGCAACGTCGCGGGCGACAGGACTTCGGTGGACGACACGACAGGTCCGCCGAACGGCATCGACGGCAGTTCGACCGGTTCGGAGCCGGTCGCGAGCAACAGGTGCTCGCAACTGATCTGCGCCGTGTGGCCGCCCGAGACGACTTCGACGGTCTTGCCGTCGATCACGCGCGCGTCGCCGTGCAGCACGCGCACGCCGTTCTTCTTGAGCAGCGCGCCGACGCCGCGCGTCAGCCGGTCGACGATGCCGTCCTTCCACGCGACGCTTTGCGCGATGTCGATCTCGGGCGTGCGCACGCGAATCCCGAGCGCCCCTTCGCCGGCCTGGCCGCACGCCTGTTCGAACGCGTCGGCCACGTGGATCAGCGCCTTCGACGGAATGCAGCCGATATTCAGGCACGTGCCGCCGAGCCGGTCGCGCTCGACGAGCACGGTCGGAATGCCGAGCTGGCCGGCACGGATCGCGGCGACGTAGCCGCCCGGGCCGCCGCCGATCACGAGCAGCGTGGTGTGTTCGTTTTTCATCGCGCTCACTCCACGAACAGCAGTGCCGGGCGTTCGAGCACCCCGCGCACGGCCTGGATGAATTCGGCCGCGTCCGCGCCATCGACGACACGATGGTCGAACGACGACGACAGATTCATCATCTTGCGCGCGACGACCGCGCCGTCGCGAATCATCGGCCGCTCGACGATCCGGTTCACGCCGACGATGCCGACCTCGGGATGATTGATGACCGGCGTCGACACGATGCCGCCGAGCGCGCCGAGGCTCGAAATCGTGATCGTCGAGCCGCTGAGTTCGTCGCGCTGCGCACGGTTCGCGCGCACCGCATCGGCGAGCCGCGCGATTTCGGCCGAGATCGACCACACGTCGCGCGCTTCGGCATGACGCAGCACGGGCACGGTGAGGCCGCCATCCGTCTGCGTCGCGACGCCCATGTGCACCGCGCCGTAACGCGTGACGACACCCGCTTCATCGTCGAAGCGCGCATTGATCTGCGGGAAGTCGCGCAACGCGATCACCATCGCGCGGATCAGCAGCGGCAGCGGCGTGAGGCGGCCGCGCGTGTCGCCATAACGACGATTCAGGTCGGTACGCAACGATTCGAGTTCGGTGACGTCGATTTCCTCGACGTAGCTGAAGTGCGGAATGCGGCGCTTCGCTTCCTGCATCTTGCGCGCGATCGCGCGCCGCAGGCCGATCAACGGCACTTCGGTTTCGTCGTGGCGTTCGTCGTAGCCGTGCGCTTGCGATGCACGCGCCGCACCGCTGCCGGTGCGCGCATACGCATCGAGATCCGTATGCAGGATCCGCCCTGCGTCGCCCGTGCCGCGCACATAGCGCAGCTCGACACCCATGTCCCACGCGCGCTGACGCACGGCCGGCGACGCGAGCGATCGTTCGCCCGGCGCGAGCGCCGGGCGCGGCTGCGCCGCAGGTTCGGCTCGACGCGGTTCCGCGGCAGCACGTTTCGCGTCATGACGCGGCGCCGCAGGCTTTTCAGCCGGCACGTCGGCGACCGGTGTCGACTGCGCCGCCGCAACCGGTGAGGTTTCTACCTTTGTTTCCCGCACCGGCGCGCCGGCCTTCAGGTTGCCGTCGCCTTCGACCTCGAGACGAATCAGCTCGCTGCCGACCGCCATCATCTCGCCGATGCGGCCGCCGAGTTCGAGCACTTTCCCCGTCACCGGCGACGGAATCTCGACCGCCGCCTTGTCGGTCATCACGTCGGCGAGCGGCTGATCTTCCTTGATCGTCTGTCCGACTTCCACATGCCAGGCCACCAGCTCGACCTCGGCGATCCCTTCGCCGATATCCGGCATCTTGATGACATGAATCCCCATCTCACGCCTCCATCACGCGTCGCAACGCTTCGCCAACCCGGGCCGGCCCCGGAAAGTACGCCCATTCCTGCGCATGCGGATACGGCGTATCCCAACCCGTCGTGCGCTCGATCGGCGCTTCGAGGTGGTAGAAGCAATGTTCCTGAACCAGCGACACCAGTTCCGCGCCATAACCGCAGGTGCGGGTTGCCTCGTGCACCACGACGCAGCGCCCGGTCTTGCGCACCGACGCGACGATCGTGTCGAGATCGAGCGGCCACAGCGTGCGCAGGTCGATCACCTCCGCGTCGATGCCGGTCTCTTCGGCCGCGGCGAGCGAGACGTGCACCGTCGTGCCGTACGTCAGCACCGTCACGTCGTTGCCGGGCCGCACCACGGCGGCCGTATCGAGCGGCACCGTGTAGTAGCCCTCGGGCACCGCGCTCGCCGGATGCTTGAGCCACGACGTGACGGGCCGTTCGTGATGGCCGTCGAACGGCCCGTTGTACAGCCGCTTCGGCTCGAGGAAGATCACCGGATCGTCGTTCTCGATCGACGCGATCAGCAGCCCTTTCGCGTCGTACGGATTCGACGGCATCACCGTGCGAAGGCCGCACACCTGCGTGAACATCGCCTCCGGGCTCTGGCTGTGCGTCTGGCCGCCGTAGATGCCGCCGCCGCACGGCATCCGGATCGTCATCGGCGCGATGAACTGGCCGGCCGAGCGATAACGCAGCCGCGCGCCTTCCGACACGATCTGGTCGGATGCCGGGTAGAAATAATCGGCGAACTGGATCTCGCACACCGGGCGCAGCCCGTACGCACCCATCCCCACCGCCACGCCGACGATCCCGCCTTCGGAGATCGGCGCATCGAACACGCGCGACTTGCCGTATTTGTTCTGCAGTCCTTCGGTACAGCGGAACACGCCGCCGAAATACCCGACGTCCTGCCCGAACACGACCACGTCGCTGTCGCGTCCGAGCATCACGTCCATCGCGGAGCGCAACGCCTGGATCATCGTCATCGGCTGCGCCGCCGTGCCTGTCTCGAGTTGAGCCATGGTCATGCTCCCAGTTCCTGGCGCTGACGGCGCAGGTGCGCGGGCAGCTCCTTGTACACGTCGTCGAACATCGAGGCCGGCGACGGAATCCGGTCGTCGGCCAGCGTCCCGTATTTCTCCGCTTCCTTCTGCGCGGCGATCACCTCGGCCTCGAGTTCGGCCGTCAGCGCTTCGTGCGCGCTGTCCGACCAGATGCCCTTGACGATCAGGTGGCGCTTGAAACGGTCGATCGGATCGCCGAGCGGGAAATGGGACCAGTCGTCGCTCGGCCGGTACTTGGTCGGGTCGTCCGACGTCGAATGCGCGCCCGCGCGATAGGTCACCCACTCGATCAGCGTCGGGCCGAGATTGCGGCGCGCGCGTTCGGCCGCCCAGGTCGATGCCGCGTAGATCGCGAGGAAGTCGTTGCCGTCGACGCGCAACGACGCGATCCCGCAGCCGACGCCGCGCCCCGCGAACGTCGTGCCTTCGCCGCCCGCGATCGCCTGGAACGTCGAGATCGCCCACTGGTTGTTGACGACGTTCAGCACGACCGGCGCACGGTACACGTGCGCGAACGTGAGCGCGGTGTGGAAGTCGGCTTCGGCCGTCGCGCCGTCGCCGATCCACGCGGACGCGATCTTCGTGTCGCCCTTGATCGCCGATGCCATCGCCCAGCCGACCGCCTGGATGAACTGCGTCGCGAGATTGCCGGAAATGGAGAAAAAGCCCGCGTCGCGATCCGAGTACATCACGGGGAGCTGGCGGCCTTTCAGCGGATCGCCTTCATTCGACATCAGCTGGCAGATCATCCGGTCGAGCGGCACGTCGCGCGCGATCAGGATGCTCTGCTGCCGATAGGTCGGGAAGCACATGTCGCCGTCGCGCAGCGCCATCGCGTGCGCGGTGCCGATCGCCTCTTCGCCGAGGCTCAGCATGTAGAACGAGATTTTCTTCTGGCGCTGCGCGATCATCATGCGCGCGTCGAAGATGCGGGTCTTGAGCATCGCGCGCAGCCCGGCGATCAGCCGCGCATCGTCGAGGTCCGGTGCCCACGGGCCGACGGCTTCGCCGCGGTCGTCGATCACGCGCACCAGGCTGCGGGCGAGATGGGCGGTGTCCACCGCGGCAACGTCGATCGGCGGGCGGCGAACCGCGCCGGCCGGCGATAGATGCAGATAGGAAAAGTCCGTCTTGCAGCCCGGGCGCCCGGTGGGCTCCGGCACATGCAGACGCAATGGCTCTGACAGGCTCATCGTGTCGTCTCCACGCTCGATTGTGTCTCACGCTGATAGGAACGCGCGGCCGGTTGCCGGCCTGCGCGCGGGCTGGCGCGCGGATAAGCACGCCAACCTTGGGAATCTATGCAATGCCGCGCCGGCCGTCGATGACCAACCCGCTCGATCGCGGTGAGCATATTTGCCATGATAGGCGCGGGATGGCGGGCCGGCGCGCCCGGGGTGGCCGATTGGCGCCGGCTGCCGGTCACGCCTTGCCGTGCCCCTGCGATCCGGGGCCGGACGAGAATTCGCGCACGCCGTCGCGGTTGATGCCGAAACCAAGACCCGGCGCGTCGGGCAGCGTCAGCGTACCGTCGCGCTCGGCCGGCAGGCCGGTAAACAGGTTCCGGCAGATCTCCACCGCGACGACGTGCCACTCGACGGAGCCGCCGTTCGCGAGCCCGCCATGCAGGTGCATGTTGTGGAACGGGAACGTGCCGCCGTTGTCGATCGGCACGCCGAACGCCTGCGCGAGCGCAGCCGCGCGCGCCGCAACCGAAAAGCCGCCGCACACGCACACGTTGGGCTGAAGAATGTCGACGGACTCGTTCACGAGGAAATCCCTGAACCGGAACAGCTGCCCCTCGCTCTGCCCGGTCGCGACCGGAATGCCGCCGCGCTTTCTGAGGTCGGCGAGCTTGGCCGGATCGTTGTCGGCAATCGGTTCCTCGAAGAAGCCGATATCGCAGTCGGCCACGCGCTCGGCAAGCCGCAGCGCGTGATAGTGATCGAGCCCGCAATTCGCGTCGATATAGATCTCCGCGGCGTCGCCCACCGCGTCGCGAACGGCGCGCACGCGCGCCACATCGTCGGCGACTACCTGGTCGAGCGGTCGCCCCTCGTTGCGGCGCGCAAGCGCGTGATAACCGACGATCATCTTGATGCGGCGGTGCCCGGCGCCGACCAGCGCGCGCGCGGCATGCACCAGTTCCGCGCGCTCGACCGACGCGAAGCCGAAGGTCGTGTAGAGCGGCACCACCGGACGCGCGCCGCCGAGCATTTTCCATACCGGCATGCCGACGATCTTGCCGATCGCATCCCACACCGCGATGTCGATCGCGGAGATCACGTGCCCCGCGTAGCCGGTCTGCCCGCGCGGGCACAGCAGCCAGTAGAGCTTGTCGAGGATCCGCTCGCGCTCGACGACGTTCATCCCGACCAGGTTCGGCGCGGCCACGTGATCGATCGCGGCGGCCACGACGGCTTCGTCGGTAATCGCGGTAAAGCCGTGGCCGACCACGCCCTGCGACGTCTCGATCTCGACGATCACGCCCGACAGCTTGCCCGACAGCCGGACGCCGGCGATCTCCGCGTCGCCGCGCGCGAACACCGGCGTCGCGGTTATTTTCTCGATGGTGTGCTGCATGTCTTCTCCGTTTTGTTGTGATGGGTACGACAGGATTTCGTCAGGCCGCGTTCGCGCGCGGCGTCACCGGCTCTGCGTGCGACGCAGCACGAACGTGACGCCGATGCCGGTCAGCAGCCCCCAGAATGCGCCGCCGATGCCGAGGAACGCGTGGCCGGCGATCGTCACGAGGAAGGTCAGGATCGCCGCTTCGCGGGCATCCTTGTCGGTGAGCGCATTGAGCAGCGCGCCGCCGAGCGCGTTCATCAGCGCGAGGCCCGCGACGGCTTCGATGATGATCGGCGGCGCGACCGCGATGAACAGCGTCGCGGCGCTCGCCGCGAGCCCGTACACGATGTACGCGGCACCGCAGACGATGCCCGCCCAGTAGCGACGCGATTCGTCGGGGCCGGCCTCCTCGCCCGCGCACAGCGCGGCGGTGATCGCAGCCAGCCCGATCGGCGGTGCGCCGAACGGTGCCGCCAGCAGGCTGCACAGGCCCGTGGCGGCGAACAGTCGCGACGCTTCCGGCCGGTAGCCGTTCACGTTGAGCACCGCGACGCCCGGGATGTTCTGCGACGCCATCGTCACGATGAACAGCGGCACGGCGACGCTCATCATCGTCGACACCGAAAACACCGGCGCGACGAGCGCGAGATGCGGCAGCATGCCGGCCGCGCCGGCGCCGCCCGTCTTCGCGACGAACGCGATCGCGACCAGCGTCGCGACCGCCGCGCACGGCACGGCAAGTATCTTGCGAATCCGCATCATGACGACCCAGACGAGCAGGATCGGCGCGACGATCAGCGGATACTGCGCGAGCGCATGCACCGGCGCGACGCAGAGGTTCAGGATGATCCCCGCGAGCATCGCATTCGCGATCGGCAACGGAATCCGCGAGATCGCGCGACCGAGCGGCTTCCACAATCCGGCCAGCGTGAGCAGCACGCCCGTCAGCACGAGCGCGCCGACCGCGGCCGGATAACCGCCCTTCACCGCCCCCAGGCCGAGCAGCAGCGCGGCGCCGGGCGTCGACCACGCGACGCTGACGGGCATCTTCGTCCGATAGCTGAGGACGATGCCCGCCAGTCCCATCACGATCGACACGGCCATCAGGCCCGATGCGGCCTGCGCGCGCGTCGCGCCGACATTCGTCAGCGCATTCACGATCAGCGTGAACGTCGACGCGAAGCCGACGAACGACGCCAGCGCGCCTGCACCGGCCGCGCGCGCCGAGAAGCCGCGTTCGGTTTTCAATTCCGCGATACTGCTCATCAGTCCTCCGGACGATTTCGATATGGATGCGACCGCGTCATGACGCGCGGTGCGTCGGCTCGCCGCATTCCTGGTTCAGCGTTCCCGCGTGATACGCGGCGAGGAACGCGTCGAAGTTGCCGATCTGCGTGCGCTCCAGATCGGCCTGGCGGTTCAGCGAGTCGAGCGCCGTTGCGTCGAACCGCGCCTGCACGTCGGCCGGCAGCGGCCGCGCGCGGAAATCCCTGGTGTGCGCGAGCGTCTGCCGCATCCCGAACGCGAAGCACGCGCCGCGCGGGTCGTCGCGAAGCGTGTGCAGCACGTCGAGCACGCGCGCCGACGGCGTCTCCCGCGGATCGTCGAGCTTCGCGTATTGCGCGTCGAGCGCCGCGGTGGTGCGCGTGTCGCCGCGCTGCAGATCCAGCACGCCGGCCGCCTCGTTGATGCGCGCGAGCAATTCGTGCCCCCACGTGCGCAGCGCGATGCGTTCGCCGCCGCGCTGCAGTTCGAGCCCCGGGCGCCGCCCTTCCCGCGCAACCGCCGCGAAGTTGCGCCGGCAGGTGTCCTGTTCGGTGCCCGCGAAGCACGGGCTGTCGTCGAGCGCGCAGAACAGCAGGAACGCGTCGACGAAGCGCAGCGTCGTCTCGGACACGCCTTGCGGCGCGAACGGATCGATATCGAGGCAGCGCACCTCGACGTACTCGACACCGCGGCCGCGCAACGCATCGAGCGGCCGCTCGCCGCTGCGCACCGTGCGCTTCGGGCGAATCGCCGAATAGAACTCGTTCTCCATCTGCAGCAGGTGCGTGCTGAGCTGCAGCCACTCGCCGTCGCGCTTCGCGCCGATCGCCTGGTACTCGGGGCACGGCTGCGCGACTGCGCGCGCGAGCCCTTCCAGGTAGGCCGGCAAGGTATCGAGGCACGGCGCGAACGCACCCTGCACACGATTCTGGTAGCCGAGGTCGCTCATGCGCAGGCTCGTCGCGTCCGGCAAGTACAGCGTCTGCTCATCGAACACGTCGAGCCCGTGCCGGTCGCCCGCGACGAAGCCCGCACACAGCGCCGGCGACGCGCCGAACAGGTACAGCAGCAGCCAGCCGTAGCGATGGAAGTTGCGGATCAGCGCGAGATAACCGGCCGAGCGTGCGTCGCGGCCGGCCGGCTCGTGCGCATCGCGCAGCAGCGGCCAGACCGCATCGGCAAGCGAATAGTTGTAGTGGATCCCGGCGATGCACTGCATCGCCTTGCCGTAGCGGAACGCCAGCCCGCGCCGGTACACATGCTTCAGGATGCCGAGGTTCGACGTGCCGTACCACGCGATCGGAATGCGGCGATCGTCGTCGAGCGGGCACGGCATCGACTGGCTCCACAGCAGCTCGTCGCCGATTGCCTGGCACGCGAAGCGGTGAAGCTCGTCGAGCCGCTCGATCACGTCGGCCGCATCGTGCTGCGGCGGGGTCACGAACTCGAGCAGCGGCTCCGCATAGTCGGTCGTGATCGACGGATGCGTGAGCGCCGCGCCGAGCGCGCGCGGATGCTGCGTCAGCGCGAGCCGGCCGGCGGCATCGACGCGCAGCGTCTCGCGCTCGACGCCGCACAGCCCGTGACCGAGCAGCGGCAGGTGCGCCGCGTCGCTCAGCACGCCGAGCCGGCGGCGATAAGGCGTCGTCATCCAGGTATGCCTGGGTAGCAGGGATTGGGGGTCGTGGGTCATCGCGGTCTCCCGGAGTCGAATCGGACGAGGCGGCGCTCAGTCGAGCGGGCTCTTCGGCCGCGGCAGGCCGATGTTTTCCCGCAGCGTCGCGCCTTCGTAGCGCGTGCGGAACAGCCCGCGCCGCTGCAACTCCGGCACCACCATCGTCACGAAGTCGTCGTAGCCGTCGGGCACCGTGTAGAACACGACGATGAAGCCGTCGCATGCTTCCGTCATCAGCCACTCTTCCATCTGGTCGGCAATCTCGGACGCGGTGCCGACCATCTCACCGGTGCCGGATTCGGCTGCGCGCTTCGCAAGCTCGCGCACCGTCAGCCCCTCGCGACGTGCAAGCGCCGCCCATTCGCGCTGGTTGCCCTGCCCCTGCTCGGTATGCGGCAACTCCGGCAGCGGCTTGTCGGGATCGAACTTCGAGCAATCGACGCCAAGCCGGATCGACAGGTTGGGAATGTTGCTGTCGACGTGCACGAGATCGTCCATGTAGCGCTTCTTCGCCAGCGCTTCGGCGCGCGTGCGCCCGACATACACCTGATTGGCGGGCAGGATCTTCACGTGGTCGGGATTGCGCCCGGCCGCGACCGCACGCGACTTCACGTCGCGATAGAACGCGCGGCCCGTCTCGATGCTGCGTGCGTTGCCGAACACGAGGTCGGCCGATCGTGCGGCCATGTCGCGTGCCTCCTCGGACGCGCCGGCGAGCGCGATCACCGGCCAGCCCTGAACCGGCCGCGCGATGTTGAGCGGCCCCTTCACCGAGAAGAACTTGCCCTTGTGATTCAGCGGCCGGATCTTGTCGAGGTCGGAGAACACTCCGGTTTCCTTGTCCATCACGAGCGCATGATCGGACCAGCCGTCCCACAACCCCGTCACGACGTCGAAGAACTCCTCCGCGCGCTCGTAGCGCTCCGCGTGCCGCAGCGCGGTCTCCAGCCCGAAATTGAGCGCGGCCTCCGGGTTGACGGTCGTGACGATGTTCCAGCCCGCGCGTCCGCCGCTCAGATGGTCGAGCGACGCGAAACGGCGCGCGAGCAGGTACGGGTCCTCGTAGCTCGTCGTGCCGGTCGCGATCAGGCCGATGCGGTCGGTGCACGCGGCGATCGCCGACAGCATCACGAGCGGGTCGTACGACGTAATCGTGCCGCTGCGCTTGAGCGCGTTCGGCGGCATCGGCATCACCGCGAGGTGATCGGCGGTGAAGACCGCGTCGAAACAGGCGTGCTCGAGCTTCTGCGCGAGCGACCGGATGACCGGCCAGTTGAAGTTCGCCAGCGTCGGCGCGCTCGGATGCCGCCACCACGCCGTGTGCAGGCAGATCGGTCGCATGAATCCACCCAGGCAGAGTTGCTTCGTCATACGGGGTTCCTCGTCATTGGAATAGGCGCAATGCGTGCTGGCCGCGTGTGTCGGTCCCGTCAGCACGCATCGTTGAAGCGGGCGAAGCCGGCCTCGAGATCGCCGATCAGGTCGTCGGCGTTCTCGAGGCCGATGTGAAAGCGCACGCACGGACCGCCCGGATCCCAGTGCGACGCGGTACGGTAGGCGGTGCAGTCGAACGGCATCGCCAGGCTTTCGTAGCCGCCCCACGAATAACCGAGCCCGAAATACGCGAGCCCCTCGAGCAGCGCCGCGACGGCCTGCGCGGGCGCCGGCCGCAGCACCACGGAGAACAGCCCCGTCGCGCCGCCGAAGTCGCGCGCCCACAGCGCATGCCCGGGATCGTCCTCGAGCGCCGGATAACAGACGCGCCGCACCTCCGGACGCGCGGCAAGCCAGTGCGCGACGTGCAGCGCGTTCGCCTGGTGCTGGCGAATCCGCACGCCGAGCGTGCGCAGTCCGCGCAGCGCGAGAAACGCATCGTCCGAACCGATGCACTGCCCCGTGTCGCGCTGGTACTGCTCGAGCGCCGGCAGCATGTGCGCCGACGCCGACACCATGCCGATCATCACGTCGGCATGACCGGCGAGATACTTGGTGCCGGCCTGGATCACGAGATCGGCGCCGTGCGCGAACGCGTCGAAAAACAGCGGCGTCGCCCACGTGTTGTCGACCAGCACGACGAGCCCCCGGTCGTGCGCGAGCGCGGCGAGCGCCGGTACGTCGCACATTTCCATGCTCTGCGACGCCGGCGCCTCCAGATACAGCGCGCGCGTGTTCGGCCGAATCAGCGCGGCGAGCGCGTCGACCGACGCGCACGGATCGAAGTACGTCGTCTCGACGCCCGCGCGCCGCAATACGCCGTCGCACAGCTGCCGGGCGGGCCGGTAGACCGCGTCCGTCATCAGCAAGTGGTCGCCCGCCGCCAGGCACGACGACAACGCGGTCGTGATGGCCGCGAGCCCCGACGGGCACAGCACGACGCCGGCACCGTGATCGAGCGCGCGCATCGCGTCCTGCAGCGCAGCCGTCGTCGGCGTGCCGCGCCGGCCGTAGACGTAAGGCTGTGTATAGCCGAGCAGGTCGGCGACGCTCGGCGCCAGCACCGTCGAGCCGCGATACACGGGCGGATTGACGAAGCCGTGATGCGCGGCCGGCGCGCGGCCGCTCGTGACGAGCACGGTGTCGGCCTGCGCGCCGGTGGCCGGACGGTTCGGGGCGGGCCGCACGATCAGCCCTTCACGACGCGCACGGCACCGCGTGCGGCGCTGGTGGTCATCGCCGCGTACGCGCGCAGTGCGCCCGACACGCGGCGCTGCCGTTTCTCGGGTTGCCACGCGCGCGCACCACGCTCCTCCATCGCGGCGCGGCGGCGATGCAGTTCTTCGTCGTCGACCACGACACGGATCGAGCGGTTCGGGATATCGATCTCGATCACGTCGCCGTTTTCGATCAGGCCGATTTCGCCGCCTTCGGCCGCCTCCGGCGACACGTGCCCGATCGAGAGCCCCGACGAGCCGCCCGAGAAGCGGCCGTCGGTGATCAACGCGCACTGCTTCGCGAGCCCCTTCGATTTCAGGTAGCTGGTCGGATAGAGCATCTCCTGCATCCCCGGCCCGCCGCGCGGCCCCTCGTAGCGGACGATCACGACGTCGCCCGGCCCGACCGCGCCGCCGAGAATGCCCTCGACCGCCTCTTCCTGCCCCTCGAACACGCGTGCGGTGCCGGAAAAGCGCAGCATCCCGCCATCGACGCCGGCGGTCTTCACGATGCAGCCGTCGCGCGCGATGTTGCCGAACAGCACCGCGAGCCCGCCATCGCGCGAGAACGCGTGCTCGGCATCGCGAATGCAACCTGTCTTGCGGTCGAGATCGAGTTCGTCGTAGCGGTTGTCCTGGCTGAACGCGACGTGCGAACGCACGCCGCCCGGCGCCGCGCGATAGAAGCGCGTGACCGAATCGACGCGGTTGCGCATCACGTCCCAGCGCGCGAGCGCATGCGCGACACTCGGTGCATGCACCGTCGGCAGCGTCGTATTCAGCAGCCCCGCACGGTCGAGTTCGCCCATGATCCCGATCACGCCGCCGGCACGATGCACGTCTTCCATGTGCACGTCCTGCACGGAGGGCGCCACCTTGCACAGCACCGGCACGCGGCGCGACAGCCGGTCGATGTCGGCCATGGTGAAGGACACTTCGCCCTCATGCGCGGCGGCCAGCAGGTGCAACACCGTGTTCGTCGAGCCGCCCATCGCGATGTCGAGCGTCATCGCGTTCTCGAACGCGTCGCGCGTCGCGATCGAGCGCGGCAGCACGCTCACGTCGTCCTGCTCGTAATAGCGGCGCGCGAGGTCGACGATCACCCGCCCTGCCTCGACGAACAGCCGCTTGCGGTCGGCATGCGTCGCGAGCACCGAACCGTTGCCCGGCAATGCCAGCCCGAGCGCTTCGGCCAGGCAGTTCATCGAGTTCGCGGTGAACATGCCCGAACACGAGCCGCAGGTCGGGCACGCGACGTTCTCGACCGCGCGCACCTCGTCGTCCGACACCTGTGCATCGGCGGCCACCACCATCGCGTCGATCAGGTCAAACGCGCGCCGCTTGCCGCGAAATGTCAGCTTGCCGGACTCCATCGGGCCGCCCGATACGAAGATCACCGGAATGTTCAGGCGCATCGCGGCCATCAGCATCCCCGGCGTGATCTTGTCGCAGTTCGAGATGCACACCATCGCGTCCGCGCAGTGCGCGTTCACCATGTATTCGACGCTGTCGGCGATCAGCTCGCGCGACGGCAGGCTGTACAGCATGCCGTCGTGCCCCATCGCGATACCGTCGTCGATCGCGATCGTGTTGAATTCCTTCGCGACCGCGCCGGCCGCTTCGATCTCGCGCGCGACCAGCTGGCCGAGATCCTTCAGGTGCACGTGCCCGGGCACGAACTGGGTGAACGAGTTGACGACCGCGATGATCGGTTTGTCGAAATCGGCATCGGTCATCCCGGTGGCGCGCCACAGGCTGCGCGCGCCCGCCATGTTGCGGCCGTGGGTGGAAGTACGTGAACGATAGGTAGGCATCCTGATCCTCGATGGAATCTGTTCGAAAAGGTCGGTGGCCGCCAAGCGGCCCGCCGTCAGTGCGGCCGGCCGGCCGCACCCCAGTTGTTGTCGTTCTTTGCCAGCGTCGGCAGCACGAACGACAGGATCTTTCTCCGGTCGAGATCGGACGACACGCTGAGCTTGTATTCGAGCGCGGTCAGCTTGATCACGATGGACCTGAGCGCCTGGGTCAGGCGTTCGTAGCCCCCTTCGAAATAGAGCGTTTCGCCACGCTGCGCGATCACGCCGTGACGAGACAGGTAATGGAACAGCGCGACCGACGATCGCGCGTCGTAGTTGTCGAGCGGCGGCGCCTGCAGCGGATAGCGGATCAGACGCTCGGCCAGGATGTACTGGATCGACGCGCGCAGCACGCGGTCGTCCGAGCGCAGCCGGAACAGCGCAAGGATCGACAGGATGTCGACGCGCAGTTCCTCCGCACCGGCACCGTTGCGCGTGCTCTTCGCGTCGAGATGCTCCGGGATCGGCAGGAAGCCGGTGCGGTGGTGGTATTCGTGCAGATGGACCCAGATCGCGCTGGCTTGCGTCAGCAGTTCGTCGCCGGCCGCGAGCAGGTCCGGAAACGCGGTGGGCGACCAGCTCGCCTCGATCGCCGGCCGCGTGTAGCGCTTGAACCGCTCGACGAACTTGTCGATGAAGTAGTACGCCTTGTGATACGCGCGCAGGTCGGCGTCGATGAAGTTCTCGCCGAATACCGCGACCGCGAGCGGGTTGCGGAAGCCGTCCGTGCACATGCGGATCTGCACCGGCAGCGCGTTGCCGTCCGGCGCGATCGCGAGCACGCTCGGCGGAATCGGCACGGGCGCGATCGTGGCCGCTTCGAGGAACGCATCGGCGTTGTACGGCACGTCGAAGAACCCGAGGATGAAGCTCTGGTCCACCGAATACGTGAGGTCCAGCAGGCGCCCCGATGCGAGGCAGCGGTTTTCCAGCGTCACGAGCAACGCGCGCACGTGCGGGTTGTCGGCATAGTCGCCGAGATGCGCACGCGCGCATTGCGCGATCCGCGCGACATCGGTTCGAAAGCCGCCGGCGAGGATCTCGCTGCGGCAGCGGTTGGTGGCTTGTACGATTTCGCGTTTCATGTCGGTCGTCCTGTCGGCGCGCGTCGTTACACGGCGCGGAATTCACGCTGCAGATAAACGAGCGCGTCGTCGTCGGGCGCCGCGCAGTGCAGCGCCACCACTTCGCCGACGAGCAGCTCATGCGTCGCCGCGCTCATCGACGCGACGAGCCGGCAGTCGAGCGCGATGCGCGCGCTCGCCAGCACCGGTGCGCGCGTCGCGAGCTCGCCCCACTCGCCCACCGTGAAGCGCGCGGTGCGATCGTGTGACGTGCGGCCCGCGAATACGTCGGCAAGGAACCGGTCGGCCGCGCCCAGCGTGTTCACGCAGAACACTTCGTTCGCGATCAGCCGCTGCGCCGACACGCTGTCGCGATTGACCGACACGAGCACCGTCGGCGGCGCATCGGACACCGACAGCACGGCGGTCGCCGTCATGCCGCAGCGCCCTGCCGGTCCATCGCTCGTGAGCACGTGAACGGCCGACGCCACGCGGCACATCGCGTCGCGAAACTGCTGCGGCGATGCGCCGATCGACTGGTCGGGGAACAGCGCGGGTTCGTTGTGGATCATGTCCTGTCTCCGGGATGCGTTGAGGGGAATGCCGGGCATCGCGCTACCGGTTCACCAGCGCCTTCGGCAACGACAGCGCGAGCAGCCCGCCCAGCGCCATGCAGCCGGCCATCATGTAGAGGCCCGCATCGTTCGACGCGGTGACCTGCTTGAACAGCCCCATCAGGTAAGGACCGAGGAACCCCGCGAGATTGCCGATCGAATTGATCATCGCGATCCCGGCGGCCGCCGCCGTTCCGCCGAGGAACGCGGTCGGCAGGCTCCAGAACAGCGGAATCGCGGTGAGGATGCCCATCGTCGCGAGCGTCAGCGCCGCGATCGCGAGCCCGGTCTGATGTGCCCAGCCGACCGCGAGCACGAGCCCGACGGTGCCCATCGCGGCCGGCACCGCGAGGTGCCAGCGGCGCTCGCGGTACCGGTCCGAGCTGCGCGCGATCGCGATCATCGCGAGCACCGCCAGCGCGTACGGCACCGTCGACAGCAGACCGATCGTCAGCGGGTCGGCCACGCCCGTCGCACGGATCAGCGTCGGCAGCCAGAACCCGACGCCATACAGGCCGATCACGAACGAGAAATAGATCGCGCACATCAGCCACACGCGCGGATTGGCCAGCACCGCGCCCAGCGACAGGTGCGACTTGACTGCCTCCTCCGCGTTCACGTTGCGCTCGAGCAGCGCGCGTTCGTCGTCGCTCAGCCACTTCGCCTGCGCGATCCGGTCGTCGAGCAGCGTGTACACGAGCGCGCCCGCGGCGATCGACGGCAGCCCTTCGAGCAGATACAGCCACTGCCAGCCGTGCCAGCCGTTGAGCCCGTCGAACGCCTTCAGGATGTAGCCGGAGATCGGCCCGCCGACGACACCCGACAGCGCGACGGCCGTCATGAACACGGTCGTCATCCGTCCGCGCCGGTGGGCCGGATACCAGTAGGTCAGGTACAGGATCACGCCCGGGAAGAACCCGGCCTCGGCGGCACCGAGCAGGAAGCGCATCGCGTAGAACGCCGTCGGCGTCGTGACGAACATCGTCAGCGCGGAGACCGCGCCCCACGTCACCATGATCCGCGCGATCCAGACCCGCGCGCCGATACGATGGAGAATCAGGTTGCTCGGCACCTCGAAGATGAAGTAGCCGAAGAAGAAGATGCCCGCGCCCAGCCCGTAGGCCGCGTCGGACAGCCCGAGGTCGCCGGCCATCTGCAGCTTCGCGAAACCGACGTTGACGCGGTCGAGATAGGACACCAGGTAACAGAACAGCAGCAGCGGCATCAGCCGCCACGCGACCTTGCGATAGGCGGCTTCCTCCGACACCCGCAATGCGGGCGATGCAATCGATACAAGCGTCTCCATGGTTTTTCCCTTCTTTCGAGCGGTTATTCTTTGTTTCGCACTGCTTCAGGATGACTTCCTTCCGCAATGACACCCGTCATCCGGCGCGCACGGTCGGGGGCCGCCCGCCTTCGGTCGGCTCGTTCGTGTGCGCGGGATGCCGCGGACCGCACGCATGCGTGCGACGTCCGCCCGGCGTTTCGTCGAATCCGGTTCGTGGTCCGCGGATCAGGCGCGCATCGGTTTTGCGCGGGCCGATCGCGGCGTTGCCGTGCGTCCCGGGGCTCGTTGTACGTCGTTGTGCCCGGGAACCGCATCGCCGGCATGGCGGAAAGCGCGCATCGCGCGCGGGTAGTCGAAAGCGTTCTTCATGTTCAGCCTTTTGCTCACATGCCCGCTTTGGGCTTCTTTACAACGTTCGCCGACGTTCAAAGTCGCGAACGCACCGCTGGACCGAACGCTCTTGTGGAGCATTCGATACCTTGTTCTCGTCCGGCCGCGCGCGGCGCGCCGTCACTGCATTTCGGGCGGGCGATCGCGCAGCCCACTGATGTACGCAACCGTGCGGTCCCGATACGACGTCGACACGCCCGCATCCGCCAGCCCGCGCACCAGCAGTTCGCGATAGCGCGCGCTCGGCGCCGCGTCGCAATCGAGCGTGACGGCGCCGCGATACGTCAGTGCGCGTACCCGTCGCCCGTCCGGCGCCGACACGTCGACCACGCAGCGCACGTAGCGGCCGAGATGCACACCTTCGCGACGCTCCAGCGCGTCGAGCATGCGCATCGGCAACCGGTACAGCGCGCCCTCGACGATCGCGCCGGCGGCCGGCTCGATGTTCGCGCAGCAGACCGGCTCGTTGAGCGACGCGTAGTTGAACGCGAGGCGATGGCCGTCGAGCCGCGCCGCGCCCGTGAAATACGCGGCCGCCTCGCACCCGAGCGAGGCCGACAGGCTCGCGAGATTCATGCACGAGCCATAGGCGAAATACGTGAAGTGCTCGCCGCGCAGCAGGTCGTCCGTCGTCATCGTGTCGCGTTCCGGATCCAGGCGTTCGGGTTGGCGCGAGCACCCATCAGCACGACGCGCCCGCCGCGCGCGACGCACCGAGTACGTAGTGGTCGTAGATCGCCGCGACCGACGCGATCGAGTCGAGCACGAAGTCGCCGATCGGAATCTCGATCCTGAGCGTCTGCTCGATGAACAGCACGAAATGCACGAGCGACAGCGAATCGAGCACGCTGGCGTCGAGCAGGTTCGTCTGCGCCGTCACGCGCGCCGATGCGCCCGGGTCGATACCGGCAAGAAACGTCTTCACGCTGTCGATCAATTCGTCGAGACTCATCATCCGCATCACGATCACGCTCCAGTAACACTCGTTCATCCCCGCCCGCGCGCGTCGTGCACGCGGGTGACTGCTTCATCGAACCGCAGAGTCCTTCACATCGTCTTGCGCTTTTGACTTTCGAACGGGCGTCGTGCACCATGCGACGCGTCGACACGACAACCCGGTCGGCTTCTCCGTCAAAAATAAATAGGAGACTTAATCAATATGACAACTCATACGCTGTTCTACTGCCCCGGCCACCTGTCATTTGCACCGCACGTCATCCTGCGCGAGCTCGGCGAGCCGTTCGAACTCGCACTCGTCTCGATCAAGGACGGTGCGACGCACAGCCCCGAATTCCGGCGGCTCAACCCGAAAGGCAAGGTGCCCGTGCTGCACACCGGCGACGACGTGCTGACCGAGTCGTCCGCGATCCTGCTCTACCTCGGCATGCGCTTTCCCGAGGCACGACTGCTGCCCGACACCGCGATGGGTGTCGCGCGCGCCGTCGAATGGATGAACTGGCTCGCGTCAGTGCTGCCCGGGACGGTCGCGCTCAATTTCCATCCGTCGCGCTTCAGCGACGACGCGGCCGCGCACGACGGCATCCGTGCGAAAGGACGCGCCGGCATCCTCGCCGCGTACGCGCAGATCGACGAGCGGCTCGCCGCGCGCGACTGGGCGCTCGGCGAACACTACTCGATCGTCGATCCGATGCTGCTGATCTTCTTCAAATGGGGGAACATGCTGAAGCTCGACATGCGCGGGTTCGCGCACTGGGCCGCGCACACGGAGCGCATGCTCCGCCGCCCTGCCGTCGCGACCGCGTTGTCGGTCGAACAGATTTCGGTCTGGGCGTAGCGACGAAGCCGGATCGGGTGTGTGCCCGATCCGGAATGTCGCCCGCGTCCGTCGCGTCTCCTTCATCTTCTCAGGTCCTTTTCGCCGCTTTTCTTTCTGTGTTGCCCCGGTCTCGCGCGGACACGCATGTTGCGTCCGGCGGGCCGTCAACGTCGCGCCTCCGGGAACAGGAGCCGCGACTGCAATCGTGAATGGCGTTCTCTTGCGTCGGGTCACTGCACCGTTCGGCATACTTTCCGTGATCGCGACGAATGTGTGAACAATGCAGCATCCGTTTGGGGGCGTCCAATCTATTTTTTATATTCCACTAAGTCGTAAAAAATATCAGACGACGATTGCCGCGATGGATCCGGATTGCCGACTCCGACGACACAATGGCCGGGGATGCGACGTGATTCGCGAGAGATGAAAGGCAGAAGAGGGAGAATCGCGGTCGCGACAAGGAACCATCGGACCGCGAACGGTTGCGGGCGCAGCCATATCGGCCGGGCTCGCGTGCCGGCTGGATGCGCGCCCGCACCCGGCCGGCCATTCCGGTTTCAATGGCCTTGTGCGGGCGTGAATACGCCGCGAAAACGCATCTTCCCCGACGCGAGGCGACCGTATGCTTCGGTGGCCTCGTCCAGCGCAAATGTTTCGACGATCGGTTTGACCTTGCCTTTGGCGGCGAGGTCCAGCACCTCGCTCAGATAGCGCAGACCGCCGTGGGTCGATCCGATGACCTGCTGGCGCATCATGTGGAACGGCTTGCTCTGCGACGCGATCGAGAACGGCTTGGTGAAATCGAGCCCGCAGAGGATCACCCGGCCGTCGACGCGCAAGCCGGCCATCGCTTCCTCTGCAGTACTGAACTCGTTGGTCGTGACCAGCAGCACGTCCGCGCCGCCCAGATCGCGCAGTTCCGCACCATTTGCCACGACGTGATCCGCGCCCAGCCGGGTCGCCAGGTCGCGCTTGTCCGCGGAATGCGTGATCGCGATGGTCTCGAAACCGCACGCCCGGGACAATTGGAGCGCCACGTGCCCCAAGCCGCCGATCCCGAGCACGGCGACCTTCTCGTGCGGCTGCGGTGCCGCATCACGCAGGCCGCTCCACGTCGTGTAGCCGGCGCACATCATCGGCGCGGCATCGACATAGGCCAGCCCGTCGGGCAACAGCACCGTCCCCTCGGCCGCGACTGCGATGTATTCCGCATGCCCGCCCTGCGATGCGAACCCGGTGGTCCGCGGCGCGTCGCAGTTCACGGCCGTCTGGCCGGACAGCGGACGATGCTCGCGACAGTACGCGCAGCGACCGCACGCGGACTGCACCCAGGTCGTGCCGATCCGGTCGCCCACCCTTCGCGCATGCACACCGGCCCCCACTTCGACCACTTCCCCGACCACCTCATGGCCGGGCGTCTGCGGGTAAATGTCGCCGCCGTAGCCCTGCGTCGCCCAGACGTCCGTGTAACACATGCCGGACGCGTGGACCTTCACCAGCACCTGCCCCGGTCCGGCTTGCGGAACCGGCACTTCCCAGACTTCCCAGGGCCGATTGGCGCCGGTCATCACGATCGCCTTCATCTTCATTGCCTGCTCCTTGTTCATCCGACCATAGTGTTCATCGCCCGGTCCGTCGGCACCTGTCGCCGCGATGTCGTTGCCACGGCGGCCGGTGCTTGCGATGACGAAGGCCCTAGTCTAGAAAAGGCGCATTATCATGACAATCTCGCCAATCTTTATGTCGCAATGAATTCAGCTCATCAATTGAAAAGCGGCGATCTGTTCTCGCTCAATGTGTTCCTTGCCGCGGCGACGCACCTCAGTTTTCGCGCGGCGTCGATCGAGCTCGACGTCACGCCGTCGGCAGTCAGTCATTCGATCAAGAGCCTCGAGCAGCGTCTGGGCGTTCGCCTGTTCAACCGCACGACGCGCAGCGTGTCGCTGACGGATGCCGGCGAACGACTCGTCGAAAAGCTCCGCCCGGCGATCTCTTCAGTTGCGGAGGCGATGCTCGCGGTCGATGGCCTGCGCGACACGCCCAGCGGCACCGTGCGCATCAACGCCAGCGAAGGCGCGATCCGTATGGTGCTGAAACCGGTGCTCGCGGGTTTTCTGCGCGACTACCCGCAGGTCCACCTCGACATCGTGACGGACGGGAAGCTCGGCGACATCGTGGCCGGCGGATTCGATGCGGGGATCCGGCTGGCCGAGGCCGTACCGCAAGACATGATCGCGGTGCGCGTGTCCGACCCGGTGCGCTTCGCCGTGGTTGCGTCGCCGGCCTATTTCGCCGCGCGCGGGCGCCCCGAGGTGCCGCAGGATCTGCACGAGCACGACTGCATCCGCTTTCGCTTCGACAGCGGCGCGATCTATCGCTGGGAGTTCGAGCGTCGCGGTATCGTCGAAACGGTGAATGTCGGCGGCCCGCTCACGCTGACCGATCAGCCGCTGATGGTCGAAGCCGCGATCGACGGCATCGGAGTCGCGTTCGTACCGGATCATCTCGTCCGCGATGCGCTGCGCGACGGACGTCTCGAACGCGTGTTGATCGACTGGTGTCCGGTCATGCCGGGGCTGTGTCTGTATTACCCCGGTCATCGGCACGTGTCGGGCGGGCTGCGTGCATTGATCGATACGTTGCGTAAGCCGTCTTCCGGTGCCGATCGAGGTTGATCGGCTGTATTGACGAACGCATGAGCGCGGCATGCATCGCTGCGTCGCGCGTCGAGAAGGATCATCACGTCCGATGAAACGCCGCAAAAACAAAAAACCCGCGAGCGCTCGATCCCTCGCGGGTTTTCGGACCTTCATGGAATCGCATGGAAGCGTTCGTGGTGCCGGGGACCGGACTTGCACATCGCCCGTCAGCAGAGAACGGCGAACGCGATCCTCCACCGCTCACTGCAACCGAATCTGATAAACGTCGTTGTTGCTTCCCTGCGTGTAGTACACGTACGTCCCGGACTGAATCAGTTGGTTTGGCACTGAATCGAGCAACTGGGTCACCACGCCCGTCGAGGCCTGCCAGCGATACACCTTGTTCGCCGCCAATTCTTGGTAAATCACATTTCCGGCTGCATTGCCGAGTAGTCGAGCAGTCATGTCTGTCGACAGCGTGTTGACCTTCCCGGTCGACACCGCCACCGCCCTTAGATCGAGGCGAGAGAAAGTCTGCTGTGTTTCCACCCAGGCGAGTACCCCTTCCGACAAAAGAAAATAAGCGCCCGCTCCAACCTCCCCATACGCCGAATCAGGTCCTCCACCAACCGCCTCCCAATAAATAAACTGAAGGTGCGGCGGCGAACCGGAGATACCGCTGAGCCAAGCGAGGGTCTGTCCATCCGTTTGAACGGATCCACCTGGGAACATTTGCCACAACGCTGTCGACGTCTGCGTCTGAGAAGACCACATGGATACTTGCTGAGGGAAAAAGGCCTCGGGCAACTGGACCCAGTAGTAGTAGTTCACGACCCCGTTCGAGACACTGAAACTGTTGACGACAGCACTCTCCCCAGGCGGAAGACGTGTGAACGTCTTTGTTGCCTGGTTATAAAGCGCCCCACCTACGATATAGTTGCTCCAGACCAGATACCCGTCATGCGCGGATGGCGTCAGGTCGTCAGTGTGGCCGGTTGTCCCCGCGAGTATCGACAGATTGGTCTTTACGCCGGCTGGGTCCCACTGGTAGATGCAGTGAAGCTGCTGTGGGCAGTCACTATCGACCGCGGACACATATGCGTAGCCACCGCTAAGCTGCCAGTTTCCGGCGTTCTGCAACGACGCAAAGCCATTCAGCACGACTTCCGTCTGATCGACGATATTCCGGATTCGCGCAGATCCGTCCGACGCAACATAGAGCAGACTGTTGCCGTCCGCCGCCAACATCTTCCCTCCGCTCCCAAGCGTGAGCAGAGGAGGAGGAGGCGAGCCACCGCCGCTACCTCCGCCTCCACTACCACCGCCTCCACCACCGGCACCGGCACCTCCTGAGCTGACGTCCCCTCCGCACGCCGCCAATGCCAGAACAATGGAAGCCACGAACCAGAATCGGGCCCAATATCCGCTTCGTTTGCCAGTCACCATTTTCGGGAGGTTTTCCTGTTGTTCTTGCGTGTACGCCGATCACGCCGGTTTCATGCGTTCGATTCGGACGGTATCGGGCAGTCATTCGGTGCCGGGGACCGGACTTGCACATCGCCCGTCAGCAGAGGACGGCGAATGCGATCCTCCACCGCTCACTGCAACCGGATCTGATAAACGTCGTTGTTGCTTCCCTGCGTGTAGTACACGTACGTCCCGGACTGAATCAGTTGGTTTGGCACCGAATCGAGCAACTGGGTCACCACGCCCGTCGAGGCCTGCCAGCGATACACCTTGTTCGCCGCCGATATCTGGTAGATCACATTTCCGGCCGCATTACCGAGCAGTTGGGTAGTGATGTCGGTCGACAGCGTGTTGATCTGCCCGGTCGGCCCCACCGTTCCCAAATTGCGATACGTAAAACTGTACTGTGCTTCGACCCAGGCGAGCACTCCGTCCGACAAAAGGAAGTAGGCATTTCCACCGACATTGCCCTGAAACCTCGACTCGGGCCCGCCAGCAACAGGCTGCCACCATAGGGCTTGGATATGCGGGCCAACCGGAGCGACACCGCTGAGCCAAGCGACGGTCTGCCCATCGGTTTGAACAGATCCACCAGGGTCCATTTGCCACAACGCTGTCGACGTCTGCGTCTGCGAAGACCACATGTATACCCGCTGTGGATTAAAAGCCTCGGGCAACTGGTGCCAATAGTAGTAGTTCACGATTCCGTTCGAAACACTGAAACTGTTGACGGAAGCACTGTCCCCAGGTGGAAGACGTGTGAAAGTCTTTGTCGACTGGTTATAGAGGGCCCCGCCTCCATAATTGTTCCAGAGCAGATACCCGTCATGCGCGGATGGCGCCAGGTCATCGGATTGACCGGCTGTCCCAGCGAGTACCGACATGTTCGTCTTCACGCCTCTCGCGTCCCACTGGTAAATGCAATGAAAGGCCAAGGGCTGCGGGCAGTCGACATCTACCGCGGACACATATGCGTAGCCGCCGCTAAGCTGCCAGTTTCCGGCGTTCTGCAAAGACGCAAAACCATTCAGCACGACTTCCGTCTGATCGACGATATTCCGGATTCGCGCAGATCCGTCCGACGCAACATAGAGCAGACTGTTGCCGTCCGCCGCCAGCATCTTCCCTCCGCTCCCAAGCGTGAGCAGAGGCGGAGGAGGCGGCGAGCCACCGCCGCTACCTCCGCCTCCACTACCACCGCCTCCACCGCCGGCGCCGGCACCTCCTGAGCTGACGTCCCCTCCGCATGCCGTCAATGCCAGAACAATGGAAGCCACGAACCAGAATCGGGCCCAATATCCGCTTCGTTTGCAAGTCACCATTTTCGAGAGGTTTTCCTGTTGTTCTTGTGCGTACGCCAATCACACCGGTTTCATGCGTTCGATTCGAGCGGGGTGATGGCACGTTCTACGGCAGGCTTGATCTTTTCTGCCCAATATCCTCGGCCTCGTTCAGCTAGTGGAAGCCAGCCGCCTACGGTACTTTTCAGATTATTGATCAATCGCAGTCGCGTGTCTGGCCGGAGCGCCTCGATCCCGACGATGGTTTTGGCAAACGACGACATGTCGAAATTCGCCGACACGGTTCATCGCGCGCCCTGACCCTGGAATTTTTCTCGCGCACCTCACCTCTTTCGATCCATGTACGCGACTTTTTCCAACTGCCCGGTTCTGTTCCGAAAGCCATTCGCTGAAGCCAATGAGGTTACCCGCCGCGCGCCAGCCCCCCCCGTTTCCGCAATGCCAGGACCCAAAACAAAAAACCCCGCAAAAACAGGCGTTTTCGCAGGGTTTCCAGGTGACCTCAGACAGTATCGGACAGTCATTTGGTGCCGGGGACCGGAACCACATTGAAAGCGCTCTTCCCCTTTGCAATTGGCATTGCACGAGTTCGTATTTCCATAATGCCCCCACATATTCCCCCAGACGTGTTGGCTGCAATTCTGTACAGCCATCCGACTCTATTGGCGGGGAAGACATATGAAAAACGCAAAGCGGTGTGGCGGCGAACCAACATGTAGCATCGAACCGATTCGGAATGATGTGTCGGCTGTCATTCTCCTTGGGAAGTTCGTTCGCGACCTGGTCGCAAACCAACGGATCCCGATCGAGGTCCGTCGTGACGCCGCCATGCTCGTCCGCAGCTTACAGCGCGAGACGATTTAACCGGGGCGTAACACATGCGATACCTCGCGACCACCGACATCGGCCAGTCCATCCGAAAGGCGTTCAGCGGCTACACGCACGTCCTCGTGAATCGTGGATACACGACGATCAAGCCGGTGTTCTTCAAGAGTGCCTCCATCGCAGATCTCCCCACCTACATGTGGGCGTGGTGGGACCGGGCAAGCGATGGACAGTTGGCAAGATGGCGGGATTCTGGTGGCGTGCTGCTCGATCGCTACACGTATTCCGACCGGGCCGGTCCGGCCGACGTCCTCGTATTCGTGGAATGCCCAATGACGATGGATCGGTTGACCCGCTCCCACGCGAATACATCCGAATACACGGTGATTCCAGTCCCCCACACCTGGCGCGTACACGAGGAATGCATCGACCTGCGCACGCCGCGCGTCGAAGATCTGCGCGCGATTTGGAGCGCATGCCGCGGACGACGATTGACGGATGAGCAACTTGAGTCCGAGACCGGCATTCCTCGCCAGCGCGCGACATACATGCGCAAGAGTCTGAAGCCAGTCGAGGAATGGGAACTGCGTCCGCGGTTGGCACCTGACGCGCCCGGATTGATACCCACTTGGGATTGGATCGGATCCGGACGTACGGAGCCGAAGAAGGCGGCACGCGAACAAGGTCACAAGGCCGCCATCAAGCAGATGGCGCGCCTCGGGCACATCTCCTTGACGAAGTGGCAGGTGTACCGCAGCGACGAACCCGATTGGTACCTGCTCGAACGAAAGCGCAAAACCGCTATTGCGGCTCTTGCTGAAGTTCGATCACTCGTTGAGTCGCTTCCCGACCATCTTCAAGCTTGACGACGGTCTGTCGGATCTCTTTGATCCGTGGGGCGTTGGCGTGATACAGCTGGTTCAGCTCGGACAGGGCGTGTTCGATCTCTCGATCGCCAACGGCGCGCAGTTCGCCGCCACGCAGAGCGATCGCAGCCTGAAGCTTGACCTTCGCCATCGCTGCGCTGTCCTTGTGATTCATCGTCGCCAGACCGTGAAGTTCCTCGAGACCGACCACCTTGTACGCGCGCGTGAGATCCGACACTCGAGCGTCGAACTGCTCGCTGCTCATGCGGGAATACAAGGGATCGACCTTGACCCTCTCGATTGCCGCCGCGAATCCCTGAAGTTCAGCGGACGCGCGGATGTATCCGTCCAACTCGTGGGCGGTACAGTCGAGCGTCGACGCAGCCAGGAAGATGTCCCCCTTGGCTTCAGTCAAGGCGGTCTTGATCGACTCCGCGGAGATCAGGCCGGCACGCATGGAGCGTCTCACTTCTTGCTCCGCTTTCGTTCCGGCAGGCCCTTCGTGGACTTGCCGCGCTGCGCGCTGGTGTACTCCTTCCCGACCTTCTTCGGGATACCGATCTTCGATCGGCCCTCGTCCGCGGCGTGCATCGCGCGGTTCTGCGCTTTCGACTTCATCGGCATGGCGTCCTCCTAGTACGAGAGCCCTTTCGCGTAACCCATCTGCTGCAGATCGGGCAGTTGCTTCTTCAGCCGGCCGACACCGATGTCCGTCCGGTAGAACGGGCTGTTCGGGATCTTCACCTTTTTGATCGCGCTGTAGGCCGACCGGCGTGCGCCCGTGATCGTCTCGCCGCAGCCGGTCGCGATCATCACATAGTCGCCGGCCGTCACAGGGCCCGGCAGGTCAACGACCTTGCCATTCACTTCGCGCGGCGCGGTGCCCATCATCACCTCGGAAAAGTGCAGGTGCTCCATATCCTCGGCGCCGTAGATCGGGATCCCGCACAGCTCCTTGTTCGTGATCTTCGAATACGGGAAGTCGGGCAGCGCCATCAGAACTGAGATACAAACCTCGTCCATGCGTACCTTCAGTGTGTCGCGGCCTTGGATCTTGTCAGCCATCCACTGCGCGGGATCGCCCTCGATTAGAGCGGTCAAGTTGTGGCGGATCGGCCAGCCATCGCGCATCGTCCACTCGAGCGGATACGGGCCCTTGCCGTCGGTCGGGATCATGCAGTTCACGTCGACATAGCCGACGTAACCGATCTGCTTCAAGTGCTCGGTGGCGGGCTTCAGCACCTCGTCGGCGAGCTTCGATTGTCGGACGACGCGCACCGTGGTGCCCATCTCACCGGTATTCACGCCCAGATCACCATTCATGAGCTTCTTGTTCTCCCAGTTCTCGACCCAGCCACGCGACCAGCCGTCCGGACCGAAAAACCCGCCCACAGCCATTTCGATACCGCTGATCTTTTCCTGCAGGATGAAGCCATCGTTACGCGCCGCCGAGCGGTACTTGTCGATCTTGTTCCAGCGCCCGAGCATGTAGACCATGTCGGCCGCGCTGTCGGCGACGTACGACATCGCGCGCTCACCGTCGCCGGACGGCTTGGACACGAACGCCTTGCCCTGCTTCTTCACGTAGGCGATCGCGGATTCGTAGTCGTGGAACGTTTTGCCGGGAATGATCCGCATCCCGCACTCTTCCATGACCTTCTGCCCAACTTCACGATCCAGTTCCCATTCGACGGCCGCCAGGTTGCAGCCGTAGATCGGGTAACCGATCCGGCGGTACGGCTCGAGCATCTCGAGGTAGCTGACGTTGTCGGGCGTGTAGATCAGATCGGCCCAACCGAGCCACTTCCGGCGCAGTTCGTCGTAGTCGCGGATCTTCGGCACCATGCCTTCGCCAGCGTGCCGGTCCGTGCCATCCGGACGCGGCTTGTCATACCAGAGGACCTGATGCCCCCATTCCTGGCAGCGCATCAGCCAGTCGAGGCAGTTCGAACCGACGTCGATCGCGAGAATTCTCATGGGGTGGGCGGTCGCTGAAGGAGTTGTTCGGTAACGGCAGGCCCGAGTCGGTTGTACGCGGCGGCGGCTGGTGCGGTGAGCGCCGCAGTCCCGCCGGCGGCCAGAGTGCCGACCGGGTGCGTGAACAGGTTCTGCATGAGCGAGCGCTCAGCGGTGCCGCTCGATGGCTGTTCCTTCAGGAAGCGCTGACCAATATCAGCCAGCGTGCCCATCTGCCCCGCGGTGCCGCGCGCCATGGCCGATTTGCCGGCCGAATTTTTCGTTACTACCCCGAGCAATGCAGCGGGGGAAATATTGCCTGTCGGCGATTTCGCGACGAGCGGCTCGAGCGTACTGCCGATGGCGTACTGACGACGAGCCTCGTTGTACGCGTCGAGATCGGACTGGCTCATGTATTGAGCACGCTCTTCCAGCAAATCGTCTTGCAAGCCGCGCAACGCATTTCGCAGGTCGCCATCGCTTGTCCCACGGATCTGTTTGGAGATGGCGGTATTGAGGCGACGGAATGCCGGCCCCGGCAGTTCTCGTGGCGCTGCGGTACGCCCTCCGCCGAGCAACGTCTGGGGTTTCGTAGCCGCGCTATCGATCTGGTCAATGTAGCTGTTGATCACCCTTCGCACACCCGGCAGCTGATTCGCACCGTTCGCGCGCAATTTCGTAGTGAATGACTGATCGATCGGAAGCGGGTACCGCTCGGCGATAGAGCCGATCGTGTTCCCCGACCGGTCCATGGCATCGGCAAACGTCTTACGTGTGAGCTTGTCGCCCTCACCGCCTATGGCATTGACCAGATGGGAATTGAAAACCTGTTGGTTGTGCTCACGAACAGTTTTGCCGACAAACGGGTTGTCCTGGGCCAGCTCACCGGCGCCACGCACGTATTTGTTCCCATACACCATATCCGGCGTGAGCCGGAACCCCATGCCGTGAGCCTGACGCGCAAGCTGCAACGTCTGCGGGTCGACCTCCGGCAGTGCTCCGGCAGCAGCGCGCACTGCCCCGCGACCGGCGACATTCGCACCAACGCGTGCCGCGCCTGCGGCGCCTTCACCGGTCGCCAGCACCCCGCGCGGCACTTCCGGAATCCGCCCGATCATCGGGGACTCGACCGGCATACCCTGCAGCGCATGGGCCAATCCGGAATTACCGAGAGCGTCCACATCGTTGCGACCGGCTTCGGTACGTGGCTGGTACGTCAGTTTGCTGGCCAACGCAGCGCCGGCTCGGTCGCCTGCCTCAACGCCCGCTTGGGTGCCGAATTTACCGCTGGTGAGTGCCTTCCCTACACCGTAAATATTGCCGGCCAAGGTCGCGGGGATGGACGTAATTGCCGACAGCCCCGCCTCACCGAGTCCTACTGCGCCTTTGCCCAGACCCAGGATCTTCTCCGCGATCGTATCGGCGTGCTTCGACGACATGGCTGGGGCCGGACTATCAGGCGGCAGGCGATCGAGAGGCGCGACCGGTGCATTCGATGCCGCCGGCGCAGTGCTGGTGTACTTGTCCCATGGTCCCGTGGTGGACGCTGCGGTGTCCTGTGCGTATTTCTCCCATGGGCCGGCCATTACATTTTCTCCCAGTTGCTTTGCTTCGACGGGTCACCGCCCTTGAACCGGTAACCGCCTTCGGTCGTGCCAACAGCAGGAGCACCCTCACCGCGCCCGGAGATGCGGGCTTTCTGCTGCGCCTGCACTTCGGTCGGCGCCTGGCGGGCCGCGGCCATTTCCTTTTCCATCATCGAGAGGACCGCGTTGAGCTGATCGGGCGTGCTGGCGGTAGACAGCAGTTCGCGTGCATGCTCCTTGTCCGCTACCGTCGGCACGCCGGTCGGGCTGATCGCGCGAGCGTAGGCGTTCACCGACGTGTTCAGAGCCGTGCCGAGCTCAACGACGCGCGGGTCGCCGGTACCGGTTTGGGCCGCCTGCATTGCTCGGTTCACGCCCGGAAACTCAGTGCGCGGCAGCGCGGCCGACGCTTCACGCACAAGCGGGAATGTCTTCTGTGCTTCGGCAACCGCCATGCCGATGTTCGCCGCGCGCGTCGCGCCCGTCCGCGCCGCTGCTTTCTCGCCCTGAAACCCGGCATTCGCGGCTGCGATGTCCGCGCCGGTGCCGCCTGCCTCGCGCTCCTGACGCATGACTTCGCGACGCAGGGCGATGATGTTCTTCGCACCCTGCGCACCGCGGCCAAGGTTCTGATAGACCGACGTGTCGCCGGCGCGCGCCTGCTCAGCCAGAAACTTCAGGTCATCCGGCGAAAACTTCGCATCGTCGCCGTTTGCCATCGCAATCGACTGCCGACGCAACGCGATGGATTCCGCGCGCAGCGCATTCGACTCGGCGCGAGCTTGGCGACGATCTTCGCGGTTCGCCGCATTATCTTCGGCACGCTGATGCAGCGCGTCATACCGCTCCTGCAGCTGGGCGAGTTGCAACTCGCGCGTGAATTGCTGCTGCATCTGCGCGGCCTGGGCCTTTGCCTGCGAGTCTAGGATCGGGGTGAGCTGCTGCAATCCAGCCATCAGGTCGGCGCCGGACAGGCCCTGATCCTTTAGCACCTTGATCGCGTTGTCGAGCGTGAGCGGACCGCCGGATTGCTGCGCCGGCCCGGCGGTCGGCGGTGCAGAGATCTGGGCGCGCGAAGCTTGTGCCGGCGATCCGGTAGTCGGCATCGAGCGAAACGGCGGGAGAGGCGGCTTAGCAGGCGCGCCAGTGCCCGCAGGCATACCGGGCGGCAACGGAGGCGTGCCGCCCGCCGACGGCGGGGCCTGCAGCATCCCCGGAGCCGGTTGCTGCATCGGCATGGATGACTGCCCCGGATTCGGGGTTTGCGGCGGAGGCGCCATCTGTCCGAGCAATTGCGGCAGCGCGTTACCAGCAGCGGTCAGCGCGGCCTGCTGCCGTTGCCGATCCTGCTGTTGTTGCTGAAATTGCGCGAGCTGCATCTGCGCATACTGACGCCGCATGGCCTCTTCTTGCGCTTGCTGCTGGTACTGGAGGAAGTAAGGGAGACCCGCGAGTCCGGCCATGATTTACCCTCCCCCCATCGTGAAACCGTACTGGTTCCCGCCACCCGAGTAGTACGGGTTCGACGTGAACGCTCCGCTGAAGTCTCCCCCGCCGAACGATCCAGTCGTGCCATTGAAGAAATTGCCGAGACCGCCGGCATTCTGGATCGCGTTTCCGATCCCTGAAATGCCTTGCGACACCATGCTCCCCGCAGCACCTGCCCCCTGCGCCTGGCTCTGGAACGGCACGGACTGTGCGCCGGCGCCGTAGTTCATGTACGGGATGATCGAGCTCATCAGCCCTTCGGCCGGACCGTAGATGTTCGAATTCAGGAACGAACCGTACGCGTTCCCCAGGCTTCCTGGCGTTCCGGCAATCGTCTGCCCGGTGTTATACGGTGTCGCGCCGCCAGCCAATGTGTACTGTGGCGCGAGCGTCAATGCATTGCCACCGGCCTGCCCGTAACTGCCCGCGGTGTTCGCCGCACCGGCATACCCCTGCAGGCCCTGCAGCGCACGCGACAGCTGGTTGTTCTGCCAGTCGATGTTGAAGTTCGACAGCGCCTGGTTTTGCACGCCGGCGCCGGCCGCCGACGAGCCGAGGCCGTACATCGAGTTCGTTGCGCCAGTCTGCTGCGTGAGTTGGTTCAGTGTGCGGTCGTAGAGCGCGCTCTGCGGATCCAGACCCATCTGGTAGACGTTCTGACCGGCGCCGAGCAGCGACTGCTGCGTGGCAAGGTCCAGGTTTCCGAGGCCAGTCAATGCATTGCCAGCGTTCGTATATCCGGCGCCCGCGGCGTTGGCCGCGTTCTGATAGCCAGGCGCGTACTGCAAGTTGGCTTGCATCCCGCTCTGAAGCGACGACAGACCGTAATTGTTCAGATTTGCGCTGTTGGCCCCGTATGCATTGTTCAGGTTCGACAGCAGCGATTGCCAATCGGTATCGGCCATACCGAGACCGCTCGGTGTGTAATACGACGATCCGCCGCCCGAAACGCCGGGCGACATCAACCCCGAAACGAGAGACCCGCCCACACCAGCGGCAAGGCCGCCTGCAACCGCAGCAAATGGCATGGCTCACTCCTTCAAGATTTCGGGATCCGCCACGCCTTCCGCATGGATACAGAGCCACGTCAGGTTCGTCAGCGCGCTGATGCGATGCGCACGTCCGGCCTTCACTTCGAGCATGCACGGTCCATGCAGCACGCTGAGCTCGCCGTCGACGTCGAGCATGGCGGTGCCGCTCGCGAGATAACTCAGATGGTCGTAGTCGTGCACGTGCTTCTGCACTTCCTCACCTGCGCGCAGCGTCTGTTCGCGCGCGTACACGCCACCGGTCGTGAAGTGGTGTTTGATGGTCATTTCTCGCACCGGATAGACACGATCAACGTGATCCGATCGTCATCGCCTTCGTTCACTACTTCGTGTTCCTTCGTGTTATCGAAGTACCAGATGTCACCGGGTGCCATCACGACGACTTCGTTCTCGACGCGATTCCAGCACTTCGGATTCGTCTGCAGCGGTACGTACAGCTTCGTGTTGTAGTGCCGCACGTGCCAGCTATCGTCAGCATGCGGCAACACACGCTTACCGGCCGGCACCTTCGTGATCAGGATGCCGCCCAGACGCGTGCCTTCGACGCGTGCCATTAGCGCGAACACGATCGGGCGCACCTGCGGCAGCGCGTACCACTCCGGATAGAAGACCGCGTCATGTGCATCGTTGAACCCGGTGTAGTCCCCGGCCGCCTTGTACGGCTTCTCGTCGTTGTAGCGCAGCCAGATATCTGAAACATCCGAGTGCGGACTGCCTGCCGCCGCTGTGCGCGCGGTATGGCGATCCCACAATCCCGGCTGGCGGGCGATGGCGAGCAGCAATGGTGCGGTGTCGATGCCAGCGCCGATCCGGACGAGGTTGTTCATTGCACGCCCTTCACCTGCTGCCAGGCATGCATGCCGCCCAGACCGAGCATCCCGATCGTGATTGTCGCGAGCTGCGTCAAATCAAGCGGCGGCAGGTTCAAGGGATGGCCCGCAATCGCTGCGCACGCATTCATCAGCGGCTCGACGACGAAGTTCCAGGCATACCCGGCGACGCACACCCAACCCATCCCACCACGCCAGTGCTGCAGCGGATCATTACTCTGCGCTTCGGCCTGATTGATCTGCATCTGCCCGGTGATCTGCGCGAGCTCACCCGTTTGCTGCAGTTGAAGCAACTGCAACTTCGCGGCGGCGGCCTGCGCCGGGTCCGGCCAAACACGGTCGATGATCTTCCCGACGACGTCGGACACTGCGGAAATCGGATCGAGGAATCCCATCACACGGCTCCCTTCAAAAGGTTGTTGGCGATGCGGTTCGCCCATCCGTGGCTGAAGGCCGGCCAGTTGTGCAGGTCAGCGAGGTACTTCAATCGATATGCCAGGAACCGCGCAACGACGCGTACCGGGTCGGACGCGTTCACCTTGGCGATCGTCACCGGTCCGATCCGGCCGTCGGGCGCCAATCCCGCGGCCTGCTGCAACCAGGTCACGGGCAGCCCACCGTTATATGCCGCATCGAACACCTGGAAAGCGACACGCGGGTCGAACTGGTCGCAGTAGTACGGATCCCAGTAGACGCGTTTCGCGATCTGCTTCGCGATCTCTTGCGACAGCGCATGCATGTCGCCACCATAGCCGTGCGCACGAGCGACGCGAGCCGTGATGCCCCACATCGTTTCGCCGCCCGGATCGGCCGGGTTGTTCGAATAGCCGCCTTCGTTTCCCATCAGGGCGAGGAAAGCATCGTCGAAGCTGCTCACAGCTTGCCCACCGCGCGCAGGATCTGTTCGACCTTCTGCTCAGCGGTTGCCTCGGTATCGTTGACGATCGCCGCGACGTGCCCTTCGAGATCGGTCAGTTCCTTCGCGGCATTGCCCAGACCAACGATTTCCTCGACCTTGTCGACGAAAGCGCGGCCATCGTTCGCGAGTGCCTGGAACTTGGCTTCGATGGCGGATTTGATCGCTTCGAGCATGACTTTCTCCTAGAAGAACTTCTTGAACCCGCCGCCCATTCCATACGCGGCGACCGCGACGAGGGCGTACATGAAAACCCGCCACGCCAGACCAAGGATTCCGCGACCGACATTGAGCTGAAACCGCTGGGTGATTCCGCTTTCGATCTGCTCAGCGATCGCCTTGACATCGTCTTCGGTGAGTGTCCGATTACCCATGATTTCCCCGATTAGTTTCCCGATTGTGGTTTTGTTTCCCGGCTGTCGGGTAGCTGCCCCGCCGAGTCCGTTTCAACGTCGTGAATCTGCGTCGCACGCCGGCTGGCCTGCGCAATCAGGCTGTTCAGCCGGTCTTGCCGATCGATCACTTCGTTACGCATGGATTCGACTGCGGCCTGCGCGCCGCGCGTCTGGCGCGCGCTCTCGACGATCAACATCGGCACCCATCGGAACGAGCAGTCCCATTGATCGACGTCGTGCCCGGTCTGCGGGTTATTCCCGAGCATATGCACCCAGAACATGCACCCATCGCCCAAGCACACTTTCTTCAGCAACGGGCAAAGCGGCTCCTTTTTCCTCATGACTTCACCGCGATAATCTGATCGACGAATTTGCAGTTCGCGGTCATCGTGTGGCTGTGGGCATTTCCGCTGCCCGTGTTCTGGATATTGGCAGCACCAGTTTGAATCGAGATGCCGGTCGTGGACGCCGCAGTGGTGCTCGCCAAATTGAACTGAGTCGGGCCGCCCCCGTAATTGCCGGGTCCCCCTGCGTTCGTATAGAAACTACTCCCGGTGCCCGGGGCGTGTGTGTGTGAAGGGTCGTTGACCCCGTGTACATGGCCTGCGTCGACGTGGTTGTGACTCGGCATTTCTGCGACCGTCAGAGCGTGGCCGTTACCCGAAATCGGTCCGACAATCAGAGTGGTTGACGGATTGGTCCCACTGGTATTTGCAAATCCAGACGGGGTAATGCATCGCAAAAACGCATCCAGATACGCCGCGCCAGTCTGCGCAACCCATCCCGCGGGGGCGGTTGCCTGCTGAAATGCCATGCTGGTTCCGGACGGCGCCGTAAGCGTGCCTGAGGGATTGGCATTCGCGTTGACCTGATTGACGATGAAGTTCAGGTCGCTCATCACCTGCGACGCGTCTGCGTTGGTCCCGTTCTGCAGGCTGACGGGTAGCGTTCCGATAATTGCCATGTCTTACCCCTGATTGGTATAGCCAGCGTCTTGGTATCGGGCGAAGAACGTACCGATCTGGATTCCGTTGACCGGCGTAGCTGAGACGTCGATCGACATCTTCTGGAACACGAGCGCGGCTGGCCAAGGAATGGTCCAGACGTGCGGGATGCTCGTATCCGAAGACCAGTTCGCTTGTCCCCATAGAAACGCGCCCCACACGGTTCCAGATGGCGGGGTTACGACGTAAGCGCTCCCAAGCGTGTTGTTCTGATCGCCCAGTGCGGTGAGATTGAAAAATGCCGAAACGCCGCTCGTGCCGAGTTCAATCGTCGATTCGACGACTTGAATCTGTTGCATGTGCCCGGTTTTCGGAAAATCCGACGAACGCAGATGGCATAGAAACGACGCGCCAGCATCCAGGTAGGTCGAATTCCCCGATGGAATTGTTGGGCTGACGAACAGCGCGGCGCCGTGATCTACACCGGAAATCACGAATGATTCGCCATACTGCGACGCGCAGTCGTAAGTGAACGAATGGGGCCCAGTCCAACGCTTTCGACGAATGTCGTACCAGTAGTCGTTCGTCTGGCCCTGCCCCTGGATCAGCGTCGGCACGCACACGCGGTAGACATTCCCGGCGAACGCAGCGCTGATGCGCGATGGCTGGGTGGTGTTCTGGAACGGTACCTGAAGGTCTGCCGGATAGTCCGTGCCCGGCCGACTCGACAGTGGTACCAGCGTACCCAGAAAATTCAGGATGTACGGCGCGTCGACCCCGGCGAAGAAGATCCCGAACGGACCCTGCACCACACTACGAGGCGATACGCATCCGGTCGTCAACGAAATGTAGTTCAGCGCTAGATTGGCCGTCGTGGGGTCGCCCGTGACCTGCCATACCTGGCTTGCCTTGAACACGACCAACGCACCGATTACACCGCCCGACGTCGTTTGAATCGGCAAGCCGGACTGCGCAGTGATCGGCGTGGTGTCGCCGATCGTGACCGCTTGCGAAGCATTCGTTCGCGTCGTCGGCACGAGCGGGTCGCTGAAATTCAGGACATTGCCGACAGCGAAATACGCGCGGTTGTTGAAGTTCGCGACCGATGTCGGCACGCCCGTGAGCGGATTCGTCGCCAGATTCGCAGACGACCACGCCGGCGCGGCGGGATTCGAAATGTCGACCACGCCGAAGAAGTTCGACCCCGCCCCAGTGAACCCCGGATGCGTAACGAGGATCTTCGTGCCTACGACGGCCATTACTGGAGGCGTCCATGCCCCACTGGTCAGCGGCGACGACGGCACATTTGATGAAGTCACCCCGCTGATCGTGATGAATGTGTTCGTCAGCAGGTTATAGGCGAATGGCTCGTCGAATCCCGGATTGCGTGCGGTGGACACCATGCCGTATGCAACGGTGCCAATGACGATGTGCACGGAAACGAAGGTCGGCGTCGTGAATCCGCTGAAGGTGGAAACAGCAGCACCCACTCCGGGGCGCGCAACGACGATTTCCGGATTGCCCTGGTCAAAAATCAGGTTGCTCAGGAGCTGGCAGGCACCGGGAAAGGCGTCTGTCGCGTCAAACGCGTCACATAGCCCTTTCGGCGTGAAGCGGACCGGCTTCGCATTGCGGATCGCCATGGCCCTAATCCGTGATCTTCGTCGGCTTCAGCGTGCGGTTCGTGTGGAAGCGCCGCGGATCGAGCCGCACCGACTTGACGACGGCCTGCTCGTCGCCTTCCATGATCAGGTGCGTGCGCAGCATCGCCTCGCATTGTGCGCGGAACGATTCCTGCCGAACGTCGTCCGTCTCGCCCATCAACTCCGCGGCGGTGGCCTTGATCAGGTAGTTCTGATCCGGGAACCACGGGATCGTCGTCGACGTTTCGGGCGTGACGATGTCCGGCTGTTTCACCATGTATCGATGCGTCAGGACAATCTGCCCCGACGATTGCGGATAGATGAAGAGCTGCCCCGCCGAGCTGTTCGCCTGTGCCGTTGTTTCGTCGTACAGCAGGGTCATGAATTCGTACGGGTAGTTCGCGATCGACGGGTCCTTGAATTCCTGGTCCCACTCTTCGGGCGAAATCGGGTGCAGAAAATACGGCAGGTTGTTCTGCTGGAAGAACAGATCGTACGTGCGTAGATAGTTGAGCGGCAGCGTAAACGGGCCGTAGTTGTTGGCCTGCACGGTCACGAATTCCACGACCCGATTGATCTTGAGGTCACGATGCAGCCAAAGGTCCTCCAGGACCATGTTCAGGTAGACGCCGCCTTGCGAAAGCCAGCCAGGCGCCTTCGCGATTGCACAAGCGCGCGCGACGATCTGCTGGGCCTGGAGGTAGGCCATGATCAGGCACCCGCACGCGCGTCCGCGATTTTCTGGCGCGCCTTCACGAGCTCGGCCTCGATGCCTTTCAGCTGGTTCGGCGCGTTCTTCAGGTTCGCCTGTTCCTGACTCGACAATGCCTTCGAACCGGTCTTGCCGGTCGCCTTCGCGTTGTGGCGCTCGAGCAGATCTGCGTACGCGTGCGCGACGTCATCACGCGCCTTTTCCCATTGCTCAATGTGGGCTTCGAGGACCGGGATCTCGAGCATGCGCTGCTGGCGCTGGAGCGCTTCGCGCACCAGGTCCATCCGGCTGTCGAGGGAATCCTTGGATTCGCCTTCGACCAGATAGCCGCTGGCCGAGAGCTGCGCCTGGTTCGGCGCCGGGAGGGTAATCGTGAAGTTTCCGATCACCGTTGCAGCCGTAACTTCCTGAGAGGCTTGCGACATGGTCTTCCTTTCGGGGTGGGGAATTACGATCGTGCCCAGGCCGGCACGGGGCCGCCGCCGAGCACCTTGTTTTGCGCCCGCTTGTACGGGTTGAATGCGTGCCCGTTGATGTCGTTCTCGTGCACCCAGGTGCGCGCGACCATCTCTTTCACCGAGCGCAGCGTGTCCGTGTCGAACTTGTACGTATGCCCGTGCAGATATGGCGCGCCGTTGATCTTGAGATGCTCTCCGCCGCACGGCGCGAGATCGATCCGATACCACCAAAGATCCGTGCCATCTTCCGCGCTGCCCGCGAACCGCTCGACAACACCAGACGTCAGTAGTGCCGATTGCGCCTGTGCGGAAAGGCGCGCCGATTCTTCCTCGGCAATGTCCTTCGCCGCGCCGAGCTTGGCGTTTTCCTCCTCGAGCGCCTTGATCCGTTCGAGCAGTGCGTCGCGGCTTTCGTCGAGCGGCGCTTCGGCTGCAGCTATCGATACCGGTCCGGTACCGCCGATCAGTTCGTCGGCGTCTGCCGACTCGGGAGCCGGCTTACCCGGCTCCTGCGAGTTACGTGCGGGCATCAGTTACTCCTTACGGGGTGGTCACGGTGCCGCCCTGATAGCCCGGCGAGAATGCGGAACCGCATTCGACGCGAGCCAGGAAGGCCGTATTGAGCAGAATCGAGCCGTAGAACACCTTCCACGACACGACCCGGGTTTGGTTGAGCGGATCCGACTTATCGGCGCCAGTCAGGTAATGGAACTCGGGGTTCTCGAGCAGCACTTGGCCGTAGCTGTGGTTGCCGATGAAGAGCAACGGGAATACCGACACGCCGGTGGCCGGAGCGGCCGGCGGCGTCTGCGTAACGCCGATGCCGGTCAGCGTGACCGTCTGGTTCGGCTGCAGTTGCGTCGCCTGACCAGCCAACACGCCCGTCACGGGCACGCCGTTGCCGATTGCCGTGGCGAGGTTCGTCGGCGAGGTCGTCGTCCCGATGTACACATTGAACACGTAGTTCGGGAACGACGGCAGCGTGACGCTGATCGAGCCAGTCGGGCCGGTCACGCTGATCGAGCCGGAGACCTGGTAGATCGTCTGCTCGACCGACGTCAGCGCCGGTGCGGCGGTGACCTGGATGTAGTACGTGCCGGTCGCGAGTTGACCGCCGGACGTCGACGCCGTGCCCGTAATCGCGGCTGCGCCCGTCCAGTACGGCATCATGTTCGTTTCGACGAAACGGATCCCGCCGAAGTCACCGAGCTCGTTGTTGTAGAGCCGGTTGACGTCGCTGTACGCCCAAGCCTGCTGCACCGACGGGTTCTCGCGCATGTCCTGCGCCGAGAACGGGCTGATCAGCGCAACGTAGTGCTGCTTGACGCGCGGCGTCTGCGACGGATCGCGATACGATCCCGCCTCGATCATCATGTCTTCGCGCTCGTCGCCGTTGAAGCGCGGCACGCCATAGGCGGCCATCGAAGCGAACAGGCGGTTCGACTCGTGCGGCGACATCACATTCGATGCCGTCAACGCGGCGCGGTTCGCCGCACCTCCAGCATAATTCACCTGCGGCGCAGACAGCAGCGTGTTCAGCGTGTTGCGCTCGAGCGTTTCAGGCATCTGCAGCGCGACCAGTTCGCAGGCTTGCTGGAACAGCGGATGCTTGATCGTCAGGTTCGCGACGTCGGTAATGATGACGCGGTCGCCCCATTGCTGCGCGGTCGCGCTGACCTGTTGCAGCGTCATCGCTTCGCCCGGGGGCGCGACGCCTTCCTGCAGCGGTGCATACGGCAGCGGCAGGCGCTGATAGCGCGACGCTGTGTATGTGGTGCCGCGGTTCGTGTCGAGCTTGAGCGGCTTGCCGAACTGGTACGCAACCAGTTGGCGACGCGCGAGCGGCTCCACTTCTTCCTGGATGTACGCTTCGACGTCAGCCGTAAAACTCGACGACTGGTTCGTCACCCCGGGAAACAGCAGGCCCGTCAAGAGGGCCAGAATTTTCGTCAGCATGGTGTCCTCGTGCTGGTCAGATGTTCACGTCCGCCAGACGCGCGGCGCGCTTCTGGTGCTCGGTTTGCCCGCGTGCATTCGGCACCGTCGAGCGCACGCCCGGCGATTTGCCGCGCGGAACGTCCGCTGCGGGCGTTTTTGCCTTCGCTTTCGGCTTCAGCTTGCCGTCCGCGATGTCCTTGCCGAGCATGTAGTAGTACACGGCTTCGCGCGAAGCATTGCGGCCGGCGCGGCGTTCTTCCTGAATCGCCTGCTCGACGCGATCGCGATAACGCGCGCGATGCGGATCGCTGGCGATCTTCGATTCGAACAGCGTCTGATCGCGAAGATCCTGTGCTTGAAATAGCGCCGTTTGCGCCGCCTGTTGGCTCTGGCGCAACGTTCGATTCGACTGGATCTGCCACCGCTCGATGTCCGTCACGTCGGTGGCACGCAGGCGTTCTTCTTCGCGCTGGAATTCGGAATCGACGGGCGCCATCGTCGGCTGCCCACGGCTCGTATCGGCCAAACGCCCGCGGCGTTCGACTTCCGCTTCCAGCGCCGCAAGCCGATCAGCATCGGAAATCGAGCGCCGAGCGGGTGTCGCCGGTTCGACGAAATCGAAGTCGAAATCGTCTTCGACAACAGGATCGGAGCCAGAGTGGTCCGCGCCAGGGTCTCCCGGATCTCCCGCCGGATCGCTACCGGAACCGCCCGGGTCGCCAGAGGGATCTGCGTCGTCGACGCCGGGGAACAGGAAACCGAGAAGTCGCTGCAGAAGCTTGCTCATGGCCGCCCTTAAGATTGCGTGCCCGTACCGACCGCTTGAAGCGTTGCGGTCGTCGCGCTGGTGATCGTGACAATGAAATCGCGCCAGGTGTTCTGGGCGATCGTCATCGTGCCGCCGAGCGTCCAGCCCGTGTTCGTCGTCACAGTCCAGGCGAACGCGCCGCTCGAGCTGTTGATCACGCGCAGCTGGAAGCTGAGGCCGATCGGCGCGTTCTGCACTACGGTCGGCAGTTGCGCAAGCAGCGCGGTGACCGTGGGGAGCTGTGCGTTCGCACCGGCGCCCAGCGTGCCGGTCAGGTTCAGGAAGTTCTGCGCGGCACCGGCGATCTGCGCGGCGCCGAGCGTGAAACCGGACGTATTGGCTGCAGCGTTGTAGCCCGTTTCCTGGAACGGGTTCATGCCGAGAACTGCATTAGCCAGGCCGATCTGATCGGGCATCGCGCCGTTGTCCGGAATGTTCGGCGGGTTGCCGGCACCGATCGCCGGGAAGACGAGGCCGACCAGACGGGCCAGAAGGGTTTTGCGCACGATGATCTCCTGATCAGGGATGCGCAATTTGTATATCGGTTTCCCGCATTCCGGCTGCGAACAATTAAATGTATGGCTTATTGAGGCCACCAGATCCAGGACGGCGCAGATGAATACGTGAGATTCAGAACATCTCCTGCCCCCACAGAAATAGGTGGCACTCCAGATGACGTGCTGAATACCTGCTGACCGTTCAGATTGATCGATGTCACTGTCCCGCCATAGATTAGAACTTGCGAACGAGAGCCGTACGGATTCGTGAAATTTACCGTCGAAGCAGGCATCGACGGGATCGTGGCAGGACGATTTCCGTTAAAGCCCGGGCAATCGATGATGCGGTTATTGCTGGTTCCCGCATTCGTGACGCCGTTCGTCGAGATCTGGTTGCCGTTTAGATCGGTGCTCGTGACGGTAACGTTCTGCGACGACGTATTGACGAATACGCCGTACGCTTGATTTCCGGTCCCCGTCCCGTAGGTGCTCCCGCCCACGCGGCCGCCCGTGACGCGCGCGCCGGTTACATTCGGGCCGATGAGAATGCCGTCGCCGTTGTTGACCGTCGTGAAGCTGTTGCCGAACACGTTCGGCGCGGGGATGTTGATGTTCGAGCCGCCTTGGATATTCATGCCGTGGCGGTTCCAGCCGCTCACTTCCGTGGGCGCAAACACCGAATTCACGGCAGCCTGCGGGAAGGATCCGCCGCGGTTCGTGCCGTCCTGATAGATACCGTCTAGCCCGGTACCCGACTGCCCCTTCACGATACCCAGCACCGACACCTGTCCGATGTATTGCGAGCCGTTACCGTTCGGGCCGCCAATCCAAACTCCCGCGCGGCCCGCGCCATCGATGTAGCCGCCCGGACCGAGTGTCGTCTCCAGAATCAGTTTGTTGTTGGTGTCCTGTTCGATATGGACGTTATCTAGAACGCTCTGTCCGATGTAGTAGTCGCCGGTGAATGTGATGTGCTCACCCGCATAGATCGCCACGCCCAGCTGCCAACCTTGAATCAGCGGGCCATTGATGTACGGGCTGGCGAACTCCACTTCCGTCGGCAGATCCACTGCGCCGGTGCCGAGCGTGTAGCCAGGTGCGGTTGACGCCGCATACAACGTGATGCCCTGCGCCGAATTCAACACTGGATTCGAGCCGGGATTGTAGTTGCCCGGCGCAATGATCCGGTCGAGCTTCACGCCTTGACCACCGTACATCACAAGGCCGTATGCGCCATTCGTGAAGGACGCGCGGATCGTCGACTGGATCGGCGACAGTAGGATGACTGCGGGCACCGTCTTGGCGACCGCGTTCGTGTGGTAGAAGCCGATGTCGACCACATCGTTGCCTACGAGTCCTGTGATCGGATTGGTGCCGATGTTCAGAAACGTGGTATTTGTCGTCGTGACGAAGACCGTCGAGGAGACGCCGGCCCCTTGCAGACGTACGCCCGAGGCGGTTTCAGTCAGCGTTGAAGTGATCAGATACTGACCGGGCGGGGCGTAACAGGTGCCGCCCCGCCATTGCGTCGAAACGAAGTTGATGCACGCCTGGATAGATGCGGACTGCGAGATCGTTGCGGCGCCAGTCACCGCGTCCATGATTTGCGCCACCGACATGAAGTCGAAGACGCTGATGGTGTCCTGGAACTTGCTCGTCAGAGAACGGGCGACGCTACCCGTGGCGCCTTGCAAATACTGCAGGTTTGTCGTTGCTGATGTCGAGGTGGCTGCATTCGTTCCGCCCGACGCAATGGGAATTGGCGTCGTTGAGCTGATGCTATTGGCAGAGAGCGCGCCTGATACGCTGAACGGTCCCGTGTGGGCCCACGATCCGGAACCGCTGTTCGACGTAATTCCGGTAATGCCAGCTGCGTACCCGCCTCCGATTGTCAGGGCGTTGGCCCACGAGGTGTAGGTGTCGTTGCTGAAGCCGAGGCCCAGCGTTGCTGCGCCCCACGACAGGAAGGCTTCGTGGTTATCGGTACTGCGCGCGGAATCGACGAACGAGATAACGGGGCCGTTCGACATCCATGACTTCAGATTGCTGCTCGTGACAGCCGGTGCCGTGCTGTTCGTTCCGGTAATGGTCGTGGATCCGTATGTCGGAACCGGATAGTTCTGGCCGAGAGCACTGAACGACAGGCACAGGAGAACGAGAGCGAATAGTTTCTTCATGGCTGTACTTGTGCGAGCGTCCCACCGTCGTTCCAGAGGGTTCCAACCGCACCGGGCGACGTAGGCAGACTGTTGAACCAGGCGAGCATGATCGCGGCGAATGCCGCTCCTGAGCCATTGCCGAGAATGTTGAAGGCGGCAGTGCATTGGTTGGCCAGAGCATTCAATGCCGCCTGGATTTGCTCGGGCGGGACGTCCTTCCCCTCGGCGCGCACCATAGGCGGAACGATGCGGAAAGTGTCAGACATGGAGCGCCTCCAGCCTTTCCTGTGAACTGGGGTGCAGCGCACTTGCGGGCTGCGGGTGCCGACGCAGGAACGAAACCATCGCGCTCCCGAGCCCTCGCTCCTTCACGGCCCGATCGGCAGCGAATTCCTGTTCACGGACGCGTGCGAAGACCCAATCCGGGCGGAACAGCAACTGCAAGGACAGGAGCCACCACAGACGCCGCCACGGATCGCGATGTGCGAGATGTGCTTCTTCGTGCGCAATCACCGCCTGCTTTTCCAGCGCGCTCAGCGCGTGGAAGCGAATGCCGACCTGAATGGTTCCCCACGGTGTGCACCGTGCCACGAAGTGTTTCATCGCGGCCCCGTCATCGGGGACGCCAGCTGATCCTGATGAATCATGCCGGCCGGTCCTTGCGGTCGCGGCTGCCCCGGCTGCGCACCAGGACGCGGCGAGCCTGCGACACCAGGTCCCGCGCCGCCGGGCACGCCTGGCTGTCCTTGCGGTGGCTGCATGCTCTGTTGCATCTTCGCCTGCATGGCCTGCTGATGTTGCTGGATGTGCGCGCGGAACAGGCCTGCCTGGTCGCCCGTGAGCTGGGCGGCGCGCAGGTGTGCGGCGAGGTGCGCGCGATCGTCGTCCGCCGGATGTACTTCGGCCGCCAGGCCGTTGTGCATCATCAGGTTCTCGTCCTCGGGATCGAGATGGAACATGTTCCGCTCGTCGATCAGGATGCGCGGCGCGACCTCGGGCCCGAAGATCTGCTCGGTGCCGTATTCGAGGATCGGACCGATGTTCAAGCGCCGGCCGTCAAGTTGCTGCGGCGGGATACCGCGCAGGACGTTCATCCACGCGATCATCTGTTGCATGCGCTGCAGGTTCTGCTGGTAGGACGTGCCGCACCAGCGAAAGAAGTAGCGTTCACCGAACGCCTGCGGCGGGATCACCTGCAGGTTCGCGCGCGCGCCGACCTCGCCGAGCACCTCGACCGTCAGTTCTTCCGTGCGGAACTGCCGATCGAGTTCGAACATCCATTCGAGCAGCGGGTTGAGAATGACTTCCTCATATCGCTTCGCGTTGTCGATGATGTTCGATTCCTGAGACTGCATCAGCGCTGCCATCTGCGCTTGATTCTTGCGCCCGACAGGCGCCTTCCCGAGCATGGCGTCGTTGACGTCCATTGACTCGTTGATCTGCTGCTTCAGGTTCTCGCAGAGCGGGATCGCGTCCTTGTAGATGGCCGGGAAGTTCGCGAACTTCGTCTTGCTCGGGTCGGTCAGCCATACCGCGGCGAGCCCGACCACCATCGACTGGTAATTCGGGCTCGACAGTGGGTCGACCATCGTGATCGGCAGCAGACTGTACTGCGCCGAGTCTTGTCCCATGTTCCAGAAATCGTTCAGGTTCCACTGCAGGAACTTGACCGGCTCGATCTTCGAAATCCCGAAGAACGAGCCCGTGATGCGCTCGATCGGTGCCGAGATGATCGGCCGCTTACCCGACCAGAACGGATTACGGATGATCCCGAGAATCACGTCCTGTCCGGCGAAGTACACGAAGCACGGTTCCTTGCCGTTGCCGAGATCCAGATTCGTATGGACCTCGTAGATCAGCGCGTACTTGAAAGTGCCCTCGGTGCGGATGCCAGCGTCACCGGTGCGTTTCTTCGGCGGCACGTACTTCTCCAGGCCCCCGTCTGGCTTCGCGAGGTTGTCGATCAGTTCCTTCGCATCGTGTCCGACGAAAACACCCTCGTCGACAAACTGCTGGACAGCGTCGATCGTCAGGCGCAGCCGGACTGCGGTGGCGGTCGCCTTCTCGATATCGTTGCAGGTCGGCGGATAGACGGCCAGGTCCTCGGTGGCGAACGGAACGACGTCCGGACCCTCGGTCGTAACCTCCTTCAATTCCTTTTCCCAGTCCCAGTCCTCGTCCGGCGCGGCAACGTCGTGCACCTCGCCGCCCAGCTCATGGTCTTCGAGGATCGGTGGCTTCTTGATCAGCTCAGTGATCCGGCGCTGCGTCCTGGACCAGTCGATGTACAGGTTCCACTGCCCTGTCACGTCGCCCGCGATCAGGTCGGCGCGCACCGCGTCCTTGATGCCGGCTGAGCGAATGTAATGCTCGAGCAGGCTGATCTGCGCGAACGGAATATTTCCGTCCGGGCCGGTCGCGCCGACGTGCTTGTGGTTGACGGGGAAGAGTTGCGCCAGCGTGCGCTTCATGCGCGCGTTGACCGCGTTGCGCACGGCGGGGATGTAGCATTGAGAGTTGCCGGAGTACTGCTGGTTTTCGTCCGGCTGGGCGTTGTAGATCGACCAGTACTCCTCGCACCGGTCCATCTGCTCCTGCTTGTTCTGGAAGCACTTCGCGATCTTCAGGTACAGCTTCGCGGCGTCCGTGTAGGCGTCGGAGTCGGGCTGGTCGGCCCAGTTCTCGATCTCTTCGCCCGTCTTCTCGGCGTCTAAAGCCCGCGCGTCCAGAGTTTCGACCGCGGGCTTATCGTCCTGCTTTTTCTCTTTCTTCGGGCGCGCCATGGAAGGGTCAGCCGATTACCTTGCCCTCGAGCTTCTTGCGAAGCGAAGAGCCGGTGCCGCGATCGTGCGGTGTGCGCTTCGGGCGATCGTCGACGTTCGGTTTCTTCGACGTCTTGCCGAAGAACTCGCGCACGTCGCGCGACTCGAAGCGCGTGCCTTGGTACTCGCGGGGCTTCTTCACGATCACAGACCCGGCTTCGACATCTTTTCGCGCATCGGGCCGCCCTTCTGGCGCTCGCCGACCTTCTCGGCCTTGCCATACGCGCCACCCTGCTGCTTGCCCTGGTAGAACGCGGTCGGACTCTGCGACGGCGCCTTGGGGGTGATTTTTCGATCGACTGCCATGGTCATCTCCGCGGCAAGGTGGTCAGGTAGCTCACACCCTGCGGGTTGACGCCCATGTTCACGCCTTCCGGCAGGACGTCCGCATGCTGCGAGCAGATCACGTACACGGCCGCCTCGAGACCCTCAACGAGGGTACGGTGCGGACTAGTCTCAGGGAGGGTATTCCGGTTTCCCGCGCGATCGACCGGATAGTTGTAGCCCCCGGCCAGCGCGTTCAGCGTGTGCGTCGCGCCACCCGTGTCGACCTGAAACAGCCGGCGCGCCTTGGCCTCGGTGCGGATTAGCGGCGACAGCGCGCCGCGCGCGACGTTGACGTACGCGCCACGCATCGGATACAGGCCCGCGGCGCGCAGCGCCGGCACGATCGGCATGCGATCGGCCTGGTCGAGCACGTCAGCCGGCAACCATGCCGTCACGCGTGCGCGCGGGAACGCAGCGCGAACGAGTTGTGCAATGTCGGGCACCGCCTCTTTCGGTGGCACCGGTGAGATCCAGTCCGCGACGACCACGATACGTTGCCCCTCGATGCAGATCAACGCCGCGGTAGTCTCGGAACCGTTGGCGTTGAACGCGAGCGCGAGCGGATGCTGCTGACTCGGCTCGTACTCGGCGACGAGGTTCCACTGCCCAAAGTCTTCGTACACCGGCGAGCCCGAGAAAACCCGCTGGAAGTACGCGAGCGCGTTCAGGATGTCTCGCTTGCCGCTGGGGAAGTTCAGAATCTCTGCGACGAGCTTCGGGTGAGCACCCTGACCTCCGACCAGCACGATGTCGCCGGCCTCAAAGAAGGGCTGCATGCCCATGATGAACTGCACCTTGTCCCGATCCTGGGGGGCAGTGAGCGGGCGAAGCGCCAGGGTCACGCCGCGGCGAAGCATCTCCGCGCGCATCGGCTGCAGCAGCCATTCGTCGAGCGAGTTCTTCTCGATCGCGACGGCCGCGTCGCCATACCTTGCGGACGTCTTGAACGCATCGTCGATCACCTCGTCGGGCTTCCAGAACTCGCCCGAGCTCGCGTGGACGTAGATCTTCGTGCCCAGGCGGCTCACCACCACTCGCCCGGTCCGGTCGCTCTTCTTAACGTCCGTGGTTCGTGCTGGGTCGATAATCACGACCTTCGGCAGCCATGGCGCCGGGTCGACCGCGCACTCCCGAATATGCTCACTCTCAAACGGCTTGTCCTGCGAGCCGATCGCCATGAGCATGTACTCCTGCATGAAGCCCCGGAGTTGCCCTGCTCGCTCCATCTCATCCCGCTTCCGGCGGACCCAATCCATCGGATAGCGCTCCGGCCACATCGCTTCCGTAGCCGGGTCGTCGATGTCGCCGTTGCAGATCGGATACCGCCGGCTCGTCCAGTCCTGGTTCTCGCGAAGCCGAGTGATCATGCAGTCCTCGGCCAGCGGCGTGCCAGTGACGCGGATCTTGCCCTTGACCTTATCCATCGCCGGGATCAATTCGAGGTAGAGCTTCCTCAGCGACGCGTCGACCGCCGCTTTGTCCTTGACTCGCTCCTTGTTCTCGATGTCGTCGAGATACGCTCGGTCCGGACGGAGGTCGCGCCATTTGAAACCACGGAATTCCTCCTCCCAGCCGTGAGCCTCAAGCAGCACCCCGTTCGAAAGCTCCATCTGGTGCTCGTTCCAGACGCGCCCCGACTCCTTCAGCCGGCCGAAGAGGCCTTGCAGCTTCGTGTTGCGGGTTGCCTCAAACTTGATCGCCTCGAGCCGCTGGCAGGCCTTCGTGTACGTCTCGCCGATGATCAGGCAGTACCCGAAGTTGCCGAAGCACGCCTCGATCAGCAGATGCTCTTCCGACAGCGTCGATTTCGCGCCCTCCCGGAATGCCTCGATCAGCACCCACTCGTCGGCACATCGCCAAAGGTCCATGACCTCGACGTGAAATGCCGGCGACGCCTGCGGGTGACGATGCGGGAACAGCATTGCCGAGCCCAGCGCTCGATCGTCCGAGATCGCCGTTAGCAGCGCTGCATTGTTCAGGCTCATTGCAGGTACTGGTTCGCCACGAGGATGCCTTCGAAGCCGGCATACGCGGACGGTGGTGTGCTGGTGACGCCGGTGATCCTCGTCGTCAGCGTGGTTTGGGACGCCACGAGCGTGCCGGCCGCAACTTGTCGCTGCGTTGGCGTGAAGGGGATCGTCGGGTACTCGTTCGTCGTCGTGATCAGGCCGGACGAGCTGATGCGCGTGAAGCTAAAGGTCACATTGACCGTCGTCGCCACGCCCCCCACCGCGAAGAACAGATCGGTAAGCAGGAGCATGAATCCCGTTGGAACCGTGTAGATCGCCTGCTTGGCGTATCCGACACCGGCTGACATCACGGCCTGCGATGCGCCGGCGCCGGCCAGACGCAATGTCAATGTGCCGGCATTCGCATTGCCGCTTCCGGCCGATGCAACCTGTACGTTGTTCACGCGCAAGTAGCTGTTCGCAAGGGCGACCGCCGAAGTACCGTTCAACGTCACTGTTTCCTGGATCGCATTGAAATTTGCGTCCAGCCCCTGCACGGCTATCGTGCGCGCGCCGGTACCCGCCGACGTATCACTGGCTGAGCTCGACACAATCTCCAACGCCTGCGCAGTGGACTGGAACGGGTACGCACCCTGCCCAACCCACACATCGGCGCCGGCCGCCGGAGCACCGTTGAACCCATACGCAGCGACGCGAGTATGGCCGGCTACGCGGCCGAGAGTAGCGCCAAACGGGAACCCGATGGCAATCGGATCAGTGGTCGCAGCCTTGATGTATCCGTTTCCCATCTCCCACCTCCGAATTCTTGGTCAGAGGCGATCATCAATGTTTTTCCCTCGTGCGGATTGGAGAGAGGGTCTGCGAAATTTCGTCACCCCCGTCCGTGGGGCCCTGGGCGGTCCCAGAGTTAGGATTTCGTAAGACTCAGATGAGAATCGATATCATTACGGCCTGATAATGCCCTGTTTCGACTGATAGCACCCATTATGTCAAATATAGATGCAGTGCACCAACACAATAAAATCAATTACTTACGACGTTTCTCCGGCCGAGCTATGAGGCGATCACGGCAAATGCGTCGCACAATGAAAGCTTTTGAATATATCCGAAAGGCAATCGAATGGATGGAGGCGAGGCCGGAAACGGTATTTTTGAGGCACGCGGGACACTTTCTTGCGCCACCTTTCCCCTCTTCTCTCATCCCGCACTGAGCCTTTCCACGCGCGTACGTGCGCGCACGCGAGGGACTGTCCGAGTTACGCACCGTCAGATTTCTGAGGTCCTAAACCTGTTACCGTCATGGGTAGCGATCAGCCGATCGCCCCCTACACATACGGAGCCTGAAGTAATGAGCGCAGAGTACGAGAAGCTGAAAGCCCAGGTCGAGGCGTTGCAATCGGCGATTCTGGTTCTTGGAAAGGAGAATCCCGGAATCGAGCAGAAGCTGAGAACGCTGTTCCATCGGGAATACAACGAAGCCAAGCTGCAAGCTGAGAGGGAAGACAAGATCGATATGAGCACGATCCCTATGTATTCCCGCGAATCGCGGAATAGAGAGGCCGAGCAAGCGAAAGTGGATGTGTACCTGCACCTCGCAAGAAAGATGGGAGTGGAGATCTGACGAGTGCCGACATCGCGAATGACTGACGTCTTCAATGCACCGGCGCAAATCCCAGCAGGCCGACACTGTTCGCGGCAATCCACACGTCGCGATTCTCGTAGCCGCCGGCCTGCGCCATGTGATCGGCAAGTTCCTCGAGAGTAGGCAGCTTGTCGGTCGCGTAGTAGCCCCAGGGAGCGTCGCGATCCGGCGAGATGATGGCGTAGGTGATCATGACTGTTCCGCGTGAGTCGGCGCGCCGAAGTCCGGGAGCGCCGTGAACATGAGATGGCCGAGCATGTAGCAGAACGTCTCGTTCGTGCCTCCGTCCTCGACCTTCACGCCGGCGCTATCGAGGATGTAGAAGCAGGCGTGGGCGAGCTCGTGCGATAGCGTGCCGATGGAGCCGTCGAATACGCCCACGATGTATGAGCGCTGCCGGGTTGCCGTATCGACCAGGCTCATCGCACGACCTCCGCCGAACCGTTCGGAGTCGTCGTCCTGGCCGTAGTGCCGCATTGCGTATGCCCATTCCGCTCGGGATTTGCAGACGACCACTTCGCCGCCAAACAGCGGGACGGTGTAGATCTGCGGTGCCTTTCGCTTAGACATTGGACCTCCTTCAGAGGGCGCAACCTCCCACCCGCTTTTTTTAAGAAGCGTTGCTAGGTCGCGGCGGGTATATCCGGATTCGTCGACCTGCTGCGCCTTTGTGCGTTCAGCCATTCCGGTCGGTCGTGGCGGTGCTTCTCCGCCATTCGTCCACGTTTATCGAGCTGGCGCGACACCAGTTGTTCGGGCCTGGGCTAATGGGCCCCCGTCTGGCGTTTCTTCTATCCCGCGCTGCCTATTTGCGGCATCTGCTTCGTTGGCAATCTGGCAGACGCGACACACCCATCTACTTCCCCTTGCTTCACGAACCATGGCGACGATGTCCAGTCGCCATAGGCGTTTGCATTGCGGGCAGATAGAGGATTCGAGGCGCATTCCAGAAAAGAACGCCCGGACATGCCGGGCGAATCACCGTAGTGAAGGAGACGCGACCACGTTAAAGCTGTTTCCCGCGCTGGACGATTCCGCACATGATTTGGTGCAGTTCGACGGCGCTCAATTGATCCCCGGTAATGTTCTCGTCCGGGAGCGACTTGTCGGTTCTGGCGTAGAGGTAGATCACGCCACGCCTAATCCCCTTCGAGCCGCTCGGCTTGGCATAAGAGATGGTGTTGACGATGTATGTATAGCCTTCGTCGGTCAGCGCCGTAAGGTATTTTGAGATCGTTCCGCGGGGCACGCCGATCTGCAAACCGAGACTCGCCTGGGTAAGCATCCCCTGTTGGTCGAGCAGATCGCAGATGCGATGCCCGACAAGATCCGGATTGGACAGATTGCGTAACGAGATCACGCGTTCACTCCAACCCAGGACAACATCACTCGGTCGAGTTCCGTCGGTTCCGGAACATGAAATGGCACTGCAACCCGCTCCTCATCGCGCCGCCGACGCTCCGCGATACGTGCAGCCTTGGGCGTGAGCGGAACAACGGCAGGAATTGGCTTTGCGGTGCGCGTATAGCGCTTCGGAGTGCCTGACGCGGAAACAAATCCGGCATCGGTCAATGCATCGAGCTGGCGAGCCGTCGACCGCGGATGAATGCCACGCGTTTCTGCAATCTCGTTGATCGTCATGGCGCCACGGCTCGCGAGGAGCATGCAGATCTGCCGCTGCGGCGATCCGTTCCGCTCGATCTGCTTCATGCCTCGGCCTCCTGTCCAACCCGGCTATAAGGGAGATACACAAACGGCCGACGACTCTCGCTCGGACCGAACTGCATGCAATCGCGGTTGTAGAACAGCGCAAGCGATCGGCGCTGCGTCTCGCCGTTGCGAGCCTTCAGGAGTGTCAGGAACGCATCCGGTTCGTCAACGCTTTCGTCGTCCTGATCCTTCTGCGCCGACCAGACCGAAAACACGTTGTCCGCGGCATCCGTGATCTTCCCGCTGCCGCCGACGTCCATCTTTCCCGGGCTACGCTTTTCGTCCTGGCCCTTGCGCGGGTGAGCGACGAGGTGCACGTGGACGTTGTACTGGCGTGCGAAGTTGGCGAGCAGGCGCATCGCCTCCTTCTGCGCAGTCATCGCGCCGTGGCCGTCTTCCGGGACGTCTGTCATCATCAGGCTGTCGATCACGAAGTGGCGGATCCCGTATCGCTTGAAGCCGTACGTGAACACCGTCACCAGGCGCTCAATCGCCGCAACCCCGACGAGATCGAACACCCACATCCGATCGCGCAGCCACGCTCCCATGTGGTCGAGATACTCCGGCGCCGGCCGATCAAGGCCACCCAGCTGCTTCGCGAGCCGCTTGCCCTGCATCTCCGGCCGCATCTCGCCTGAGAACACGCACGCGCGCTCGCCCTGGCACATCAGACCGATGAGCACCTGACCAAGCAGCAGCGACTTGCCGTGCCCGTTGATGCCCGTCCAGACCGTCACCTCGCCCGGGCGGAACTCGAACCACAATTCGTTGCGGCCGCAGAACGACAGGTACGGGAAATTCGAGTCCTCGTGCGCCGGGTAGAACATCGATTTGACGTTCGACCAGAAGCGTTCGATCGACTTGAGCTCGTCCGGGTCGAAGCCCGATGCCTGGTCGCAGCAGCGGCGAAAATCATCTGGCGTCGCGCCTGACATCAGGTACTCGTTGGCGTCCTTCGACTCACCGAAGAACACGACATGGCACCGCTCGATACCAAGGCGGCTCGCAACCTCACGCGCGCCCTTCCGACCGGCTTCGTCGTTGTCGTAGCAGAGCAGGATCTCGCTGAACCGCTCAAGGCGCTCCCAGTCGCTGTCGATCCACTGGTGGTTGCCGGCGCCGGCGTTCACGGACAGCGCCGGAATTCCGACCTGGTGCAGCGTCATGGCGTCGATCTCGCCCTCGGCGATCGCGACAATGCGCTGGGCCGGGTCGATCAGGTTCCAGCCGAACAGGCACGGTTCAGCACCGGCCTCCTGCCGCATGTCCTTCTTGTCCGCGATGTTCCGGTACTTGGCGTTGATCAGCTCGCCACCGCGGAGGTACGGGAACACGATGTGCGTCTTCGGCCCGTTGGTCTGCTCGGCGATCTGGAACGCCTTCACGGTTTCGGGCGTAATAGCGCGGCCACCGAACCATTCGTCCAGCAAGCTCGTCGGCCGCGTCGCTTTCGGCCGGCCCGGACGCTGGTACGTCGGCGCCTGGCGCTTCGGCATGTCGTCGCGGACTCCGAGGAACTGCTTTGCCTCGCGCATTGCGTCGGCCACCGACAGCGATCGGCACGCGCACCAGAGATCGAGCAGATCGCCCGCCTCGCCGCTCGCGAAATCCTTCCATACGCCCCGCTTGGCGCCGCCGAGACACACCGACAGGCTTTGTCCTTTCTCGCCCGCCGTGCTGCCTGATTTCCATTCCTTGCCCGACTTGCGACCGTTCGGCAGCAAGTGCTCCGCGATCGCCTGTGCGTTTTCCGCCAGCAGTTCGGCGAGTTCTCGTGCGTTCATGCCGGCACCTCCGTCCGGACACCGTTTGCCCAGAGGTGCGCCGAGCGCTCGCTACAACCTGCGTTTGTGGCTTGCCACTGGTACGTGAACCCCGCCGCCTTCCACCACGGAACTGCCTGTTCGCCAGCAGCAAAGAGATCGCCGTCAGCCGCACGCGGCTTCGCGAATTCCTCGAAGTGCCGGTCACGACCGAAGAACGTGGACGCCTGCTTGACGTACGGCGTACCGATGTTCCTTGTAGCCTTCATCGCCGCACCGTAGGCGACCACCGCTGCGACCAGCACGTCCGGATCGATGCCTTCACGAATCCGAGCGTTCCACGCCCGCTGCGCAGCCTGCTTCGAATTCGAGCCTTCACGTTTCGGATACTGCCGCCACACATCATCGAATTTCGAATCGCACGAACGAGTAGGTTTACTTCCTGGTTTAACTTCCTGTTTTGTGGTGCTGTCAGCACCTACCCCTCCCTGCTGTGAGCACCCACCCCCGGTGCTGTCAGCACCTACCTTAGGTGCTGTGTGCATATATCCGTCGGTGCTATCAGCACCTACTCCCCCCACGGATGCCCCCACCCTAAGAACGTACTGATTCGGCAGATTGACTCCGTTCTGGGTCTGGCGTCGGATCTCGATCAAGCCTTTCTTTTCGATCTCGGCGATCGCACGACGCACCGAATCCCGGCTCATGCCGCACTCCTTGGCGAGGGTGTCGTGTGATGGATCGCAACGTCCCGTATGCGTGTTGCAGCAATTCGCCAGCATCAGCAAAACGAGCTTCTGCAATGCCGGCAAGTCCTGCTCGACGGCCCAAGTCATGGCCTGGAAGCTCATCGCATGGACTCCTGGATCGCCAGTTCCATAACGAGTCGCTGGTCGGTGCTGCGCGCACGAATCTCGCTGTACATCGCGTGTTTGCACACGCGTCGCCAGAGTGGCGTAGCAGCAGGCGACTCCATGAGGTTGCCGAGCGCGCTGATGCGCAGCTCACGCTCATAGTCAGCGCGGGCTTGACCGGTTACGGGTGATACTTCCGCTTGGTCGATCGACCACTGATTTAGATCGGGTTGAACAAACCACCGGAGCCGCCAAATAGTTCGAAAACCCTGACAGGGGGGATTACTAACAACGACATCAAGATCGACGCGATTCATTCTCACCATCCTTGCCCAAGACTTACTAAGCAGTACGAATTAGACAAAACAAAAGCCCCGCCTTTGGGGAAAGCTGCCGGCGGCCAAGCCGGTTCGGTTTGCCGGAGGGTTCGGCTTACCTCAACTCTCCCCGAAAACGGGGCTTCCCTCTTACTCCATCGATTGGCAGTCGATGCACATAGGCTACCTTGATTTCCCTTCTTTTTTTGGCGTACTCCGGATACCCGTAGTCCTTCCCAAGCCCGCAGACCCACTCATGCCAAGGAAGAAATCGTTTCAGCAATGGCAGCGGATATTGCGCGAAGTGTGTCTGTACAGGACCGCCAGCCCTTCACCGATGTTGTTTCTCACCCTTGCGACCTTGAACTTCTCGATCAAGGAAACCGCCGTTTCAATCAGGATGCTTTCCTGCCGAACACATCGCCGATCTTCTTGATCTCGTCGACGATGTTCGTGTGCATCACCGCGGCGTTTTATGTCGCCTCCTGGCCTTCCTGAGACGCCGAGGCGTAGCCGAGCGGATCCTGCAGCCACTTGTGAACTTCGATGTTGCTGTACACCGTGCACTTTTCGGAGAGACGGATCGGTTTCGGTGCTTTCCCCGCGATGCAGAGCTTGCGCCATGTCTCCCTTCCGATCGGCAGATACGGGGCAATTTGGCGCCACGTCGACAGCCCGATCGTCGGCAACACCCCCTCGCCGTGAGCAAACTCGTCCCTATCCATGATCAATCCCTATTAAATTTCTTCCCAGAATCGCCCATTCTCCACTACCATGCCTTCAAATCGAAGGCACAATAGAAGCATAACGCGCCTCCAATTTGGAGGCAACTTCAAAATGAAGGCAATTTAGAGGCAATCTTGGCAACTCAGGACGAATACATCAAGACCGCGCTTCGCCTGCCGCGGCACCTCCATGCGGACATTGCGGTCAGCGCAGAAAAGGCTGGCCGCTCTATGAACGCGGAGATCATCGAGCGACTTTCCAAGAGTTCGGATCTCGGCCATCTCCATCGCGTAATCGAACAGCTAACGCAGGTGATGGAGGGAGATAGAAAGGATATCCAGCTCCGACTCGAACTGGCTCGTATGCTGTTTGAGCAGACGATCGACGCGCTGGAAGCGGCGGCGTTGAAGACCATGCAGCAAAGCGCGACCGATGCAGATGTTCAGCGGCTTCACGACGAAATATTGCGTGCGCGATCCACGCTACAGGTCCTTGCGCCGCAATCGACTTTCTCAATGGACGTTCGGCGAAAGCCATTCCCAGAGCAGTCGTAGGCATTCTCACCGAAGGAATGGCTTTATTGCTGAGGCAACAGGAGAGTATCGATAGCATCACTTTCGGCATCTTTCGTCACCATTGGTAAGTTGGTGAACGAATGCTAGATACCACGCTACCGCGTGAAAACCTCTATCCCGGCACGGTTACTAACCATCCCGGGATAGTTAGGGTGGTGATTCAAGTTATTTCCTTTTCCCATGCACGCACCCAGTCTTCAATCTTTTTCGAACTCTTTAACTCATCGAATTTATCGAGCATGTCGCGTGCGAAGGCGGCCTTTGACGGATATCGAGAAGGATCACAGCGCCACATTTCCCACAGCTTCTTGACTTCTGCTTTCGCGCGCTGCTTAGGATCTTTGGAATATCGCGCGAAGCTCGCGCTTCTTTGTCGATCTCGAAGCAACTGCTCGACCAGCGCATCATTTTTCTTCCCTTTCAGCATTCCCGCACAAAACCACAGACTTGCAGCACTGATGCCGTTTTCCGCGATCAACCTTGCGTAGTCACCCAAGGTCGCATCTTCCGACAAAAACAGTTCCGTCATCTTTTCACCTAGTTCAATCTCTAACCCCATGGTTTTTTTTGTGAGGATTCCGATTTGTTTTAGCGCCTCCTCGTCATCTCGATTTGCGAAACTTTTTTGAAGCCATGGCCACACCTCTTCCATGTTCCAAGATTCTTTCAATGTCCTGTAGACAACTGTCGATTCATCCGCCGGCGGCTTTCTCGCTTTCGACATACGCGCCCCTCACGCCCCTTATAAATGAACCGCGCTAACAGGGTAAGAGAAACCTGCGTTCGCCCCGTCGAGCTAGGCGCGGTTGAAACGATTATGCCGTACCGATTTGGCGCGGCATGTTGCAACGCAGAACATCACACCGCGTGCCAGTAGTCGGCATCCTCGAGTTCCTTGATCGGGTCCCAGCTTTCGAAATATGGGCCGCCACCCTCGAACGCGTACATGTGGAAAAGCAGCGCCAGAGCGTCTTCGAATCCGGCCCGCTCGGCGCCATCTAGGCTCGTGGCGGCCTCGCGGATCTTCGCAGCAGTCTGATTCGGCCAGTCGTGCTCCGGATCTGCCTTCCACTCCCGCAGCTTGGCAAGGAACGTCACGGCGCCAACTCGATACCCCGGCGGCAAGTAGCGCTTAGCCATGTGGCCCTCCCAATTTATCAAGCGCCGCAATCAACTCGGCGCACGCAAGGATATGATCCGCCAGCAAGCCGAAGACGCGATAGTGGTCGCGCACCGTCTCCTCGGCTGACGGCTTGCGAGTGGCCTTCGGGTTCTGTCGAAAGTCCGCCAGATTGATGACTTGCGCCCCGCCGTCAGGCTTGGATGCACCGTTGACGTTAGCCATGATGCGCCTCGCTGTCGTCAACCTCGATCGCCGCGACCGCAGAATCGAGCAGCCCCTTGGCTATTCCCACGGCCGTGAGAACGGCATACAACTGGCTCGAGCCGTCAGTGCTATTGGCTGCGGTCTCGCTCAGCACGTCGAGCGCAACCGTCAGATGGCACGACGACGCCTCCAGGGCCTCCAATAGCGGGAGATCAGCCGTGACGGAAAGGAAACTCGTCACTACGCTAACTTTGGGAAGCTCCTCCGACACGGTCTTCAGCATGCGAACGTCAGTCATGACGCACCTCCGCAGCTTCTTCCAGGTTCGCGTAGATCTGCGCAGCTTCATTCATCCGATCCGCGATTTCGGAGAGGTACTTGCCGATGAGTTCCGCGGCGTCCAGCAAGCCGAGATGTGCTGAGTCTCCGAGCGGCTCGGCATTGTGCATGTCTGGTTCGCAAAGACTGTTGTGAACGATTCTGGCGATCGTCTCTATGGCATTCGACCCACGGCTGACATCAGCGATCAGGCTACTGGGAATTTTCGCCAGATGGGGAGTGTCATCGCGAGACCAATGATCGCTCGTCAGCGCTCCGCGGAAAGCCGGATCGGTGTAGTCGGGAGTTGAGGGGGAAGCAGACGAAGACTTGACGGTAGACATGGCGGGTCCTTTGTGAGCAAAGAACCTGCGCCCTCATCGCCAAATGAGGGTGGGCAGGCAGATAGCGAGGTTGGCGAACCGGACACAAAGGAACCCGGCATACCCGAAGGTATCCCCACCACTGCCCGCCCGTTGAACTGGACGCGCATGTAGTGTACAGACGAAAAAATACCGCCATATGGCGGTCGTCGTCCGCCTTTGTGAAATCAGGTCGCCAAACCCGTCGCTTGTTGTCTCAAGCGCAGTTCAAGGTTATGTCCCGCTGGTTTCGTCGTCAAGCAGAAATTTGTAAACTGTCCGCTACTTTGGGAACTTGTGGTCAACAGACGGGGGCCTGTCGATGTCAAAGCCTAGCGAAGAGCATTGGGTACCGCTGGAGGTCGCCGCGAAGGTAATGAAGAAGAGCGCCCACAAGATCCGTCAGCAGATGTGGAACGGCAGCATCCAGCGTTACGTGCACTTTCGCAAACCTCGAGACGGTGACTTCGAGATCAACGTTCCTGCCTATCTCAACTGGTGCGGCGAGGACAAGCGTCGTCGTGGTCTTCCTCTGATCGAGCGGCTGAATCTCGCGGAACTTGATCAAGAGCGGTATGCCGACTTGATTAAGAGTATGCAACCACCCGCAGAACAGGAAGCCGTCGCCCCGGAACCAGCAGCCCCACCAGCTGCTCCGGCTGAACCCAAAGAGCTTCCTCGAATGATTCCCATCGAGGTCTGGGCAGAAATAACTTTCGGCGAATACGCCCCATCCATCAGCACTCTTAAGCGATGGGTCAAACAAGGGCATATCACTCCACGACCGATGAAGGTAGGCCAGAAGTACTTTGCTCGCCGGGAAGCCGAGTTCATCGACACTACAGAGATTCGAGTTCGACGGATGGTCGGACGGTATCGAGGGTGAAACGGCACAAGGAGGGGACGATGCAGCGCAACCTAAACGAAGATCTGTCGATCAACTTCGACGAGTGGCTACGGTCAAGAATGAAGGCCCTGAGGAGTGAAGGCATTGATTGCGCAGGGTCGAATGGCGCCGACGATGCTCGCGAATTGCGCATCGCTTTACGTGCGGTCGAACTGTATGCGAGCCGCCATCCCCGCCCTGCTCAGGTCAACATCAAGCAGGCGGCAGAAATGCTCGGCCTGAGCAGCAGGACCGTAAGCAAGATCATCCAGTTCCAAAAGATCAAGCTAAACGGCTGTGGGCAAATCCCGATCGAAGAAATTGATAAGCTACTCGCCAGCAGGTCGTAGCTGCTGTGACAACTTCGATTTTGTATATCGCCGCGCAGCCGGCCTCAGCGCATTGTTGTTGACCTTTTGATGCATGAGCATCGCCTACAGCATACTGTTGCTCAACTCCCGCTCTCGATCCACTTCTCGAATCCTTTTACGGATATGTAGACCCCACCATCCGGCGAGCGTCGATACTCTCGTCCTTCGATCCATTTTCCGTCCTCGATCTTTCGGCGAATCGCCTTCTCGGTCAGGCCGGTTATCGTTGCCGCAAGTGCAACCGTGACGTAGGGTGCTGTCTCGACTTGAATCACTCTGACATCACTGCGTGCCATTTCTTCATCTACGAGGGTTCTGAGCTTCTCCAAGTGCCTCGAGCACTCGTCAAACAGTGGCCCTATGCCGGACGATCGCATACTGATCCTCTACGTTCACTGACACGCGACGGGCCGCTGCCGTCAAGGAGTACGAGACGTTTCATGGAAAGCGCTGGCTTGCCGAGTAGCCGAAGCCTCGCCTCATGATTCGACGCACAGCCGCCACCGCGGGTACTGTTCGAAGAACTGCTCGTCGACTAGCGCTGAGTACAGGGCCGGCGATGAGATGTTTGTCGTCTTCACCTGAGGGAGGATCGTCAGCCGCGGATCGATGCCACTGGTGGCCGACCATGCCGAGAGATCGTCATTGAAGTCGAAGACGTCCTCTCGGGGGATGCGCAGTTTGATGGTAGACATGGAACGCTCCGAGTCACGCGACCGCGTCATCATCGCGCGTTCCGTCTGATGTGAAAAGCCCCGCTCGGGGCGGGGCTCGGTGAAATACGCTCTGGTTTGAGCGGCTATCGCAGCATGGCTGCGGCAGACTTAAGACGGCTCGCACCGTAGGCTGTCGAATTAATCAGATCGGCAGAAATACCACTGGGTTCACATTGAATCGACGGCCCAATGCTGCGATCTGTCGCACATTCAACTCCCGCTTCCCACTGAGGATTTCCGAAACAACTCCCTGACTCCCAATCTCGGGAAGATCAGCCTGTCGGACATCATTCTCTAGCATCAGGTATTTGAGGACATCAGCAGGAGATGCATCTGGCAGTTGGTGATGTCCTTCATCGTATTCACTGATAAAGTCGCCCAGCGTGTCGGCAAGCGGCGCGAGTCTATGGCCTTCGTCAGCAGCACCCGCGTCGAGCAACGCGTTCAATGCCCGCACTGCGAAGTCGTACTCAATATCCGAGTTGATCGGACGAAGTGGCACCTTTTGGGAGATAGCCTCGAAGTGCGCGGCCAGTTCCTCGATGTCATTCCGCGTAAAACTCAAGGCTTCCATTTGCTGTACTCCTTGTGCGTGAATACATGACGCACGTATAGCTTCTGCACATTAAAGTGCACTGCGGCGATGATCCGGAACTTATTGCCGCCGATATCAAACACGTAGAACGCTCCAACCTTGTCTGTCGCATTGAAAGCTTTCTTCAGGTCAGCAAAGCTGCCGAACGTTCCAGCCTCAATCGTCTTCCTCCATATCTGGAGCGGCACGCCAGCGTCCGGATGCTTGGCGGCGAAGTCGGTCAAGGCCTTGTTGGAAATGACTCGCATGAAGTGACAGTATCTCAGGATGAGATTGCAACCAAGCGTTGTTACACATTAGATGACCGAGTGTCCCTCCGAGTCGTTCCTTTGTTGGAGGTAGTCGCCCCACCACTGCATCATCTTCCGGCGCTCGGGCAGGTACTCTGCGTGGTTGTAGGCCGCCCGAACGCTGTCCCGCTCGCTGTGCGCAAGCTGTCGCTCGATCCAGTCCCGGTTGAAGTTGTGTTCGTTCAGGATCGTCGACGCAAGGCCGCGGAAACCGTGCCCCGTCATCCGTGAGTGGTAGCCCATCCGGTACAGCGCGAAAATTATCGTATTCTGGCTCATCGGCTTCTTAGCACTCGACCGGCCCGGGAATAGGAACTGGCTACTGCCGTTCAACTCCCTCAGCTTCGAGATCACCTCGAGAGTCTGCTTCGACAGCGGCACGATGTGCGGCGTACGCATCTTCATCTTCTCGGCCGGGATGCGCCACTCTTTCCTCTTCTCGTCGATCTCGGTCCATTCAGCAAACCGAAGCTCGCTCGTTCGGACGAACGTCAGAGCCATGAACTTCAGCGCCAGGCGCGTCTGATAGTCGCCGTCGTACGTGTCGATCTTCGCCATCAACTCAGGCAGTTCAGACTCGCTGACGCGCTTCATGTGGACGACAGTACGGGTCTTCAGCGCGCCGCGGAGATCGGGCGCTGGGTCACGCTCGGCTCGTCCAGTGGCGATGGCGTATCGAAAGATCTGACTGGTTGCCTGGATCGCCTTATGTGCGAGCTCGATCGCATCGCGCGCCTCAATCTTGCGGATGACATCGAGCAATTCCGGCGCCGTGATCTCTGCAATTGGGCGCGCGCCGAGCACCGGAAACAGTTCTCTCTCAAGTAGCTTCATGATCCGTACTGCGTGTCCCTCGCTCCACGATCCCTGCCGCTGCTCATGCCACTCGCGAGCAAGAGTCTCGAAGGAATTCGCGCGGTCGACACTCCGCTTCAACTTCACACGTTTCTTTTCGTGCGAAGGATCGAGACCACCACGGAGCTGCTCCTTGATCTCGTCGCGGGCCTTCCGAGCCGCCAGCAAGGTCACGGCCGGATAGACCCCAAGGGCCATCCGTTTCTCCTTCCCGTCGATGCGATACTTCAATCGCCAGTACTTGGACCCGTTCGGCATAACCTCGAGGTACATACCCTGGCCATCAGCCAGCTTGTATGACTTTTCCCGTGGCTTGGCAGCCTGGATCGCAACATTGGTAAGGGGCATTGGGGCATGGGGGCATTTCGATGCCCCAGATCTGGATAACTGCCCCCTACGATGCCCCCCGATTCCGTGGGTGTCAACGGGAAACACTGGGAAACGTTGGTAACAAAAAGCCCCGTAAGTGCTTGACTGACGGGGCTTTTTGGCAAACTATGGAAACACTTGGGAGTATGTGTGGTGCCGGGGACCGGACTTGAACCGGCAAGCCAATTAAGGCGGCGGATTTTCGTCACACTGCTTCTTTCGAAGCCGGCGTCGCGTGCGCGATGCCGTTCGTGCGCTGGACTATGCCTTCACCGTCGCGCGCGGGCGTGACCGCTGCCCGTGCGCCTTAGGCGCCCCCCGTCTAGTCTCTACACCTTCCTCGCGGATACCGCGAGGCTTGGCTCGGCGTTGCCTCGATGCGTGCATCAGGGGTTTCACCGAATTTGAAGGGTTCTGCACCGACCGTTTCCGACCGGGCACTCAATCGTGTTTAAGTCCGCTATGTTTACCAATTTCATCACCCCGGCAAGAGGGCGGACCGGATTCTACCACTGCTTGCTCATGCGTTCCCTTATTCCGCCGCACCGCACCACGACACCGGCCACCCTCGCACGGATTCATCCTTTGTAATCGACATCGGCACGACACCGCCGCCGATTTCGTCCCGCGCCGCAGCATCCCCGATACAATCGAGCCCGCGTCATCCGACGGGCCCAACCGTCTGACGTTTGTATCGTGCCTTTTGCGAAACAAGCGTCGCGAACGTCATCGCGAAGTCACAAACGTTTTCGATAATTTTCCCTGCCGAAAACGTTTACATCGCGTTATTTAATGACCTCGACCATCAAGGATGTCGCTGCCCTTGCGGGCTTCTCGATCGCCACCGTCTCGCGCGCGATCAACGCCCCGCATACCGTCAGCCCCGCCACGCTGCAAACGATCCGCACCGCGATCGACACGCTGCAATTCCGCCCGAGCCCGCTCGGCCGGCAACTGCGCGGCGAACGCACGCGACTCGTCGGCGTCGTCGTGCCGACGCTGTCGAACCCCGTGTTCGCCGACTGCCTGCAAGGCATCGACGAGCTCGCGACCGCGGCCGGCTTCAAGCTGATCCTGATGACGACCGAGTACGACGCGGCGCGCGAGCGTCACGCGATCGAGACGCTGCGCGAGCAGCGCGTCGAAGGGCTGATCCTCACCGTCGCCGACGCAGACACGCACCCGCTGCTCGACATGCTCGATCGCGACGGCCCGCATTACGTGCTGATGCACAACGACACGCAACGCCGCCCGTCGGTGTCGGTCGACAACCGTCGCGCCGCGTATGACGGCGTGCGGCTGCTGACCGCGCGCGGCCACCGCCGCGTGCTGATGCTGGCCGGCTCGCTCGCCGCGTCGGATCGCGCGCGCCAGCGTCATCTCGGTTACGCGCAGGCCCTCGAGGAAAACGGCGTCGCCACGCTGCCGCCGGTCGAAGTCGACTTCAACGCGCCCGAACTGCCCGACGCGGTGCTCGCGCATCTCACCGCCCAGGCGACGCGCCCGACCGCCCTCTTCTGCAGCAACGACCTGCTCGCGATGGTCGTGATGCGCGGCCTGCGCCGCGCGGGCTTCTCGATCCCGGACGACCTGTCGGTGCTCGGCTTCGACGGAATCGCGATCGGCGAATTGCTCGCGCCGCCGCTCGCGAGCGTCGCGACGCCGAACCGCGACATCGGCCGCCACGCATGGCAGCGACTCGTCGAATGCATCGGCGGCGCGACGATCGAACGCACGTCGCTGATCCTGCCGCACGTGGTGCGCGACGGTGCGACGGTCGCGCCGCCGGCCACCGACCTGCAATTGCGCAAGGCCTGAACACGCACGCCCCGCCAGCTCGCCCCCCGACAACCACACCACCCCAGCGCCACACACTCGCCCGGAGACCTACCGTGTCCTTTCGCCTGACCTCGCTGCTGCGCGCGCTCGCCGCGCCGCTCGCCTGCGCCGCGCTCATCGCGGGCGCGCCCGCCGCCCACGCCGACGAATCGGCGATCTGCTACAACTGCCCGCCCGAATGGGCCGACTGGGCCGCGCAGATCGCGGCGATCAAGCAGAAGACCGGCATTCGCGTGCCGTTCGACAACAAGAACTCGGGCCAGGCGATCGCGCAGCTGATCGCCGAGCAGAAGAGCCCGGTGGCCGACGTCGTCTACCTCGGCGTGTCGTCGGCCTTCCAGGCGAAGGACAAGGGCGTGATCGCGCCGTACAAGCCCGCGCACTGGAACGACATTCCCGCGAACCTGAAGGACCCGCAAGGCTACTGGTTCGCGATCCACTCGGGCACGCTCGGCTTCTTCGTGAACAAGGACGCGCTCGACGGCAAGCCGGTGCCGCGCTCGTGGGCCGATCTGCTGAAGCCTGAATACAAGGGTATGGTCGGTTATCTCGATCCGTCGAGCGCATTCGTCGGTTATGCGGGCGCGGTCGCCGTCAACCAGGCGCTCGGCGGCAGCCTCGACAACTTCAAGCCGGCGCTCGACTGGTTCCGCAAGCTGAAGGCGAATGCGCCGATCGTGCCGAAGCAGACCGCGTATGCGCGCGTGCTGTCCGGCGAGATTCCGATCCTGCTCGACTACGATTTCGACGCGTACCGCGCGAAGTACAAGGACAACGCGAACGTCGAGTTCGTGATTCCGAAGGAAGGCACGATCGCGGTGCCGTACGTAATGAGCCTCGTGAAGGGCGCGCCGCACGATGCGAACGGCAAGAAGGTGCTCGACTTCGTGCTGTCGGACGAAGGCCAGAAGCTGTGGGCCAACGCGTACCTGCGCCCGGTGCGCGCGCAGACGCTCGGCGCCGACGTCGCCGCGAAGTTCCTGCCGGCGAGCGAATACGCGCGCGCCAAGTCGGTCGACTTCGGCAAGATGGCGGCCGGCCAGCAGGCGTTCGGCCAGCAGTACCTGCAGGTGATGCAGTAAGCGGCGGAACGCATCGATGCTCGACCTGACTTTCCCGCTGCGCTGGCGCGTCGCGCTCGTCGCGCCGGCGCTCGCGGTGTTCGCCGCGTTCTGGCTGCTGCCGATGGCGGCGCTCGTGCAGGTGTCCGCCGACGGCGCTTTCTTCTCGCAGTACGCGGCGCTGCTCGGCAATGCGCGCTACATGAAGAGCCTCGGCGAGACCGTCGCGCTGTCCGCCGGCGTCACGCTCGCGACGCTCGCGCTGTCGACGATCTCCGGCCTGCTGCTCGCGCGCCGCGAATTCGCGGGCAAGCGCGTACTGCTCGCGCTGCTCACGTTCCCGCTCGCGTTCCCGGGTGTCGTCGTCGGCTTCATGGTGATCATGCTCGCCGGGCGCCAGGGGCTGATCGGCATGCTGTCCGCGAAGCTCACGGGCGACAAGTGGGTATTCGCGTATTCGGTTGCGGGGCTGTTCGTCGGCTACCTGTACTTCTCGATTCCGCGCGTGATCGTCACCGTGATCGCGGCCGCGTCGAAGCTCGACGCATCGCTCGAGGAAGCCGCGCGTTCGCTCGGCGCATCGCCGTGGCGCATCTTTCTCGACATCGTGCTGCCCGCGCTCGCGCCGGGCCTGATCGCGGCCGGCGCGATCTGCTTCGCGACCGCGATGGGCGCGTTCGGCACCGCGTTCACGCTGGCCACCGACCTGAACGTGCTGCCGATGACGATCTATACCGAGTTCACACTGAACGCGAACATCGCGACAGCGGCCGGCCTGTCGATCGTGCTCGGCATTGTCACCTGGGCCGTGCTCGCGCTCGCGCGCCGGTTCACGGGCCACACCGCCGCCGCCGCGGCCTGAGGATTCCTTCATGCAATCGCTTTCCGGCTCTTCCGCGCCGTCGCCGGCGCCCGCTCCCGCGCAGGCGAACGGCATCGCGCGCCGCGCGCCGCGCGTCACCGGCGCGCGCGCGATCGCCGCGCTGCAATGGGGCGTCACGCTGCTGCTGTGCGCGTTCCTGATCGTGCCCGTCGTGATGTCGGTGCTCGCGGGCCTGACCGTCAACTATTTCCGCGGAATCTCGAGCGGCCTTACGCTGCGCTGGCTCGAACAGGTTTGGCAGCAGTATCACGGCTCGGTCGCGCTGTCGCTTTACGTCGCGTTCGCGACGCTCGCGATCGTGCTCGTCGTCGGCGTGCCGGCCGGTTATGCGCTCGCGCGCAGCAAGAGCCGCATCGCGCGTGCGATCGAGGAAGCGCTCGTGCTGCCGGTCGCGCTGCCCGGCCTCGCGTCGGCGCTCGCGCTGCTGGTCGTCTACGGCGGCTTCACCGCGTTCCGGATGAGCCTGTGGTTCATCGTCGTCGGCCACGTCGTGTTCACGCTGCCGTTCATGGTGCGCGCGGTCGCGGCCGTCGCGGCCGGCGCCGACCTGCGCACGCTCGAGGAAGGCGCGGCGAGCCTCGGCGCATCGTTCGTCACGCGCTTCGTCACGATCGTGCTGCCGAACCTGCGGCCCGGCATCGTCGCGGGCGCGCTCGCGGTGCTCACGCTGTCGATCGGCGAATTCAACCTCACGTGGATGCTGCATACGCCCGACACCAAGACGCTGCCCGTCGGGCTCGCCGACACCTATGCATCGTTGCGCCTCGAAGTCGGCAGCGCGTACACGATCCTGTTCCTGCTGATGACGCTGCCGCTCCTCGTCGCGATGCAGTGGCTCGGCGTCGACCCGTCCGGCACGCGCGCACTCAAGCGCCGCCCACGCTGACTCTTCCGCTCTCATGAAACTCGATTCCACTCCCATCACCCTGACCGGCTGCGCGAAGACGTTCCGCGGCACGCGCGTGCTCGAACCGCTCGACCTGTCGATCGGCGCGGGCGAAACGCTCGTGCTGCTCGGGCCATCGGGCTGCGGCAAGACGACGACGCTGCGCCTGATCGCGGGCCTCGACACGCCGGATGCCGGCGGCACGATCGCGTTCGGCAACGACGACGTGACGTCGCTGCCGATCGAGCGCCGGCAGGTCGGCATGGTGTTTCAGAACTACGCGCTGTTTCCGAACCTGACGGTGCGCGGCAACGTCGGTTACGGGCTGAAGATCCGCAAGACCGAACCGCGCGCGCTGCGCGAACGCGTCGACGAGCTGCTCGCGATGATGCGGCTCGACGCGCACGCGGACAAACCGGTCGATCAGCTGTCGGGCGGCCAGCGCCAGCGCGTCGCGCTGGCTCGCGCGCTGGCCGTGCGGCCGCGCGTGCTGCTGCTCGACGAACCGCTGACCGCGCTCGACGCAAAACTGCGCGACGTGCTGCGTCGCGAGATGAATGCGCTGCTGCGCGAGCTCGGTGTGACGACGGTCTACGTGACGCACGACCAGGCCGAAGCGATGGAGCTCGGCGACCGGATCGTCGTGATGGGTGCGGGCCGCATCGAACAGATCGGCACGCCGCGCGACATCTACTACCGGCCGGCGAACCGCACGGTCGCGCAGTTCATCGGCACGCTGAACCGGCTTGCAGGACAATGGCGCGATGGCAAGCTCGTGACGACGGGCGGCGCGATCGTCACGCCGCATGCCGCCGACGAGTGGTTCTTCCGCCCCGAGGACGCGCAACTCGCCGATCCCGCGCATGCGCCGCTGCGCGGCGCGGTCGGTGCGTGCGCGTTCCTCGGCGAGCGCACACGGCTCACGATCGAGCACGCGGCGCCCGACGCACTCGTGATCGACGTACCGGGCCGCATCGCGCTCGCGCACGGCACGGCGGTCGGCCTGACGATCGCACCGGAAGGCCTGATCGCGCTCGGCGCGTGATGCAACAATCAGGCAACACCCAAGTCATACTCAGGCATCACCCATGCACTACCCCACCGCGGCGCACGACGCCGCCCCCACAATAACCAGACGATTCCGAGGAACGACGATGCTGCTTGCTCAAATCAGCGATCTCCACATCAAGCGTCCGGGCCAGCTCGCGTACCGGCGCGTCGACACGGCGGCCGCGCTCGCGCGCTGCGTCGCGAAGCTGAACGCGCTCGAGCCGCGCCCCGATGCCGTGCTCGTCACCGGCGACCTGACCGACTTCGGCCACGACGACGAATATGCCCACCTGCGCAACCTGCTCGCGCCGCTCGAGATTCCGTACTACCTGATGATCGGCAATCACGACGACCGCGCCGGGCTGCGCCGCGCGTTCGCCGATCGCGCCGAACTGCAGGACGGCGAATTCGTGCAGTACGCGCTCGACCTCGGCGCGGTGCGCGTGCTCGCGCTCGACTCGCAGGTGCCCGGCGCGAGCCACGGCGACCTGTGCGACGCACGGCTCGGATGGCTCGCCGCGCAGCTCGACGCCGCGCGCGATCGCCCGGTGATCGTCGCGCTGCATCACCCGCCGTTCGTGTCGGGGATCGGCCACATGGATGCGCTGCGTCTCGCACCCGCCGCCGCCGCGAAACTCGACGCGCTGCTGCGCGGTTATCCGAACGTCGAGCGCGTGCTGTGCGGCCACGTGCACCGCACGATGTTCACGCGTTTCGGCGGCACGCTCGCGTCGGCGGTGCCGGCGCCCGCGCACCAGGTCGCATTCGACCTGCGGGCCGATGCGCCGTCCGCGTTCCGGCTCGAACCGCCAGCGTTCGCGGTGCATCGTTATGCGCCGGAGACGGGAATGACGTCGCACCACGTGTATGTGGACGAAGGCGCCGGGCCGTATCCGTTCTATGAACCGACGGGCGAGCTGGTCGACTGATGGCGTGAAGCACGCACGATGAAGGCGGCGGCCGGCGGGTCGTGCCGGTTTGCCGGCTCGCTGCCTGCCCGGCAGGATTCACGGTGCTCCGGTATGATCGGCAGCCTCGACCGGCAACCGGCCCACCGGCGCGCCCGACGCGTGCGCCGCACGCCGCGCCGTCCAACTCCGCCCGCGCTGCCATGTCCACCGCTTCCACCGACCGCCCGACCGACGCCGCCTCGCCCCACTACTCGCGCAGCCTGCTGTTGCTGCTCGCGACGATCGCGGGCGTATCGGTCGCGAACATCTACTACAACCAGCCGCTGCTCGACAGCTTCCGCGCCACCTTTCCCGACGGCGCGTCATGGATCGGCGCGGTGCCGACCGCGACGCAGCTCGGCTATGCGGCCGGCATGTTCCTGCTCGCGCCGCTCGGCGACCGGTTCGACCGCCGCGGGCTGATCCTGATGCAGATCGCCGGCCTGTCGGTCGCGCTGATCGTCGCGGCCACCGCGCCGTCGCTGGCCGTGCTCGCCGTCGCGAGCCTCGCGATCGGCGTGCTCGCGACCATCGCGCAACAGGCCGTGCCGTTCGCCGCCGAAATCGCGCCGCCGGCCGAACGCGGACACGCGGTCGGCACCGTGATGAGCGGCCTGCTGCTCGGCATCCTGCTCGCGCGCACGGCCGCCGGTTTCGTCGCCGAGTATTTCGGCTGGCGCGCGGTGTTCGCCGCGTCGGTCGCGGCACTCGTCGCGCTCGCCGCCGTGATCGTGCTGCGGCTGCCGCGCAGCTCGCCGACGTCGACGCTGCCGTACGGCAAGCTGCTCGGTTCGATGTGGCATCTGGCGGTCGAACTGCGCGGGCTGCGCGAAGCCTCGCTGACGGGCGCCGCGCTGTTCGCGGCGTTCAGCGCGTTCTGGCCCGTGCTCACGCTGCTGCTCGCCGGTGCACCGTTCCATTTCGGTCCGCAGGTGGCCGGCCTGTTCGGGATCGTCGGTGCGGCGGGCGCGCTCGCGGCGCCGTATGCGGGCCGCTTCGCGGACAAGCGCGGCCCGCGCGCGATCATCTCGCTCGCGATCGCGCTGCTCGCGCTGTCTTTCGTGATCTTCGCGCTGTCGGGTTCGAGCCTCGTCGGGCTCGTGATCGGCGTGATCGTGCTGGATGTCGGCGTGCAGGCCGCGCAGATCTCGAACCAGTCGCGCATTTATGCGCTGAAGCCCGAGGCACGCAGCCGCGTCAACACGGTGTTCATGGTGTGTTATTTCATCGGCGGCGCACTCGGTTCGTCGGCCGGCGTCGCCGCATGGCACGCGTTCGGCTGGATCGGCATGTGCGCGGCCGGGCTGCTGTTCACCGCGCTGGCCGGCTGGTCCCACCATCGCGGCGGCCGGCACGGCTGAGCGCCACCGGCCACCGCGGCGTCACGCGTCGGCGCGGGGTGCGGCCGGTTCGTCGGCGGGCGGTAGCGCGAACGCCTGTGCAGGGTCAATCACGGCCGCGGGGTCCATCACGGCAGCCGGAGTCGGCACCGCAAGCGGGACTGCCGAAGGCGTCAGGATGGGCGCCGCTTCCGGTATCGCGATCTGCTCGGGCGCCGACGAAACGTCCGCAGCCGGCGCAACCGCTACGGTCGCCGCCGCCGGCGAACTGACGGCCGCCGCGCGCGCCGCGGGCCGGCGGGCCGGATCGAACAGGAACGACAACCCGACGCTGCCGAGGATCGCGACGGTCGCGACCACGGTCGCCATCGTCACCGGTTCGCCGAGCAGCAGCGCACCGAGCGCGACCGCGACGATCGGGTTCACGTACATGCAGCTGCTCGCGATGATCGGGCTCGTGTGGCGGATCAGGTAGCCGTACGCGACGTACGCGGCCATCGTGCAGAACACCATCAGGTACAGGAACGCGAACACCGGCCCGGCCATCACGTGTTCGATGCGTTCGCCGATCAGCCAGGCGACGAGCGTCGAAATCAGGCCACCGAGGCCGATCTGCAGCGACGTCGACAGAAACAGGTCGGACGGCAGCTTGAGCCGCGTCGCGAGGTGCGCGCCGCCCGCCCAGAACAGCGCACCAGCCAGAATGCAGATCGTGCCGAGCGCCGAATTCTGCGCCGCTGCGCCGCCCGAATTCAGCACGACGATGCCGACCATCCCGAGCGCGATGGCCGCCCACTCGCCCTTCGTCACCGGCCGCCCGGCGACCGCCGCGATCACGGTCGCGAACAACGGTACCGTCGCGACCATCACCGCGGCCGAGCCGCTGCTGACCGAGCTGATCCCGAGCGCGATCGTGCCGGACGACAGCGCGACGAGCATCGTGCCGACGATCCCCGCATTGCGGATCTCCAGCAACGTCGGCCATTCGGGCTTGCGCCGCAGCGCGAAGATGAACAGGCCGATCCCGCCGAGCAGATTGCGCATCCCCGACAGCAGCAGCGGCGGGAACGACTGCAGCGCGAAATGCAGGCCGCTGTAGGTCGAACCCCAGACGAAATAGATGAACACGAGCGCCAGCGCGACGCGGCCGCCGCGGCTTTGCGGCAGGCGGATCCGGAACGAGAAGCGGGCGAGGAAATCGAGGAGGCGGTCGAGCGGCGTCATCGTGCGACCCGCCCGCACGTCGCGCCGCGTGCCCCGCTGAAAAACGCCGGCAATGCCGGCAAACGGTCCTGACGGGACCGGGAAGGCAGAGCGAACGTGCGGAACGACATGGCAGTGCGAACGGCGACGAAAGAGAACCGGCAAGCGGCGGCAGAGGGACAAAAAAAACGCGCGCAACCGTTTCGGCCGCGCACGCTCGGCATTATGGCATCAAGGATTCGAAAGCATCGTCAGACCTGTCTGAAAGGATAGGGACTGATGTTTCGGCGCGACATTATCCGGCCGGCGGGCTTCCGGTCGGCGGGCCGGTGAAATCCGGGGCCGGATTCACAATGCGCGCGCGTTGCCGGCGTCGGTGCCGATTCCACACGCAATCCATCGCAATCCGCCCCGCTCGAACCCACCATCGGCCTGACGGCCAATCATGCGCGCCGGCCGCTACTTCGCGCTTATCGTGACGGTCGACACGCCCTCTTCCAGCGGTCCACAACCTCCATTCGAAACCCGCACCATCCATACAAAATTTTGTATAATCCAACCATCCTTCCGCCGAAGCCGGTTGTTTTCGTCGGCAGCGCGCTTGACGATCTTCGTGGCTTTCCACTGCCCGCACGGCGCGACGCCGGCCACCAGATCGACCAGGTACAGCGCGGCTTCGCGCCCGACGACTGGAAGCCGATGCGCACCATCGGCGTCGGCGTGCGGGAAATTCGCCTGCGCGATGCGAGCGGCGCGTTCCGGATCGTCTACGTCGCGACATTCGCCGATGCCGTCTACGTGCTGCACTGTTTCCGGAAGCAATCGGCACGCACGAGCAAACCCGATATCGACCTGGCCGCCCGGCGTTATCGCACGCTGATGATGGAGTTGAAACGATGACCAATGAACGCTACACCAACGTCTGGGACGCAATCGAAGGCCAGCCGGCCGAAGCCGAGAACATGAAGCTGCGCTCCGAACTGATGATCGCGCTCAAGCAGCGCATCGCGCAGCTCGAGCTCAGCCAGGCCCAGGCGGCGAAGCAGTTGGGTGTCACGCAGCCGCGCGTCTCCGACCTGCTGCGCGGCAAGATCAACCTGTTCGGGCTCGACGCGCTCGTGAACATGGCGGCCGCAGTCGGCCTGCGCGTCGATCTCCAGGTGCGCGAATCGGCGTGACGCATGAGCGCGTCACGCGCGCCGCTTACGACCCGCCGAACCAGTTGTACCCCTGATCGACCCAGTAGCCGCCCGGATACGTATCGGTCACGAAGATTTCCATGATGTGCTTCGGGTTCTTGTAGCCGAGCTTGGTCGGCATCCGCAGCTTCATCGGGAAGCCGAATTCCGGCGGCAGCCGCTGGCCGTCGTAGTCGAACGCGAGCAGCGTCTGCGGATGCAGCGCGGTCGGCATGTCGATGCTCTCGTAGTAATCGTCCGCGCACTTGAAGCCGACGTATTTCGCCCGTGTGTCGGCACCGACGCGGGCGAGAAACGCGCCGAACGGCGTGCCGCCCCAGCGGCCGATCGCACTCCACCCTTCCACGCAGATATGCCGCGTGATCTGTTCCGCGTGCGGCAGCGCATACAGCTCGTCGAGCGTCCACACGCGCTTGCCCGTCACGCGGCCGGACAGCACGAGCCGATACGTCGACGCATCGACGTGCGGCACGTCGTCGATCGCGTAAAACGCGTTGAACGGGAACGGCCGCGTAATGTCGGCTTCGGTGTAGGTCGGCGCGAGCCGTTCGCCGCTGAACAGCCAGGCCTGCACACGATCGTTCATGCGCGACACTTTCTCGAGGAACGTGTTGACCGATGCGTCGTCCTGCAGCGTGCAGCCGGTGAGCATCGTCAGGCCACCGAGCGTCAGCACGCGCCGGTTGAAGAGGCGCCGCGACGGCATCTCGAGCTCGCGGCGCACATCGAGTTCGAGCGACTTCCGGTCGAGCGTCCAGCGCGGGTCGCCACGCCTGTTTTCGGATTCCGACATGATGATTTCCTTCGCCCGCGGCGTGCGGGTCAGCGGCCGCGCAGCATCGCGAGCAACGAGCGCGGCACCAGCAGCGCCATCGCGACGTGGACGACAAAGAATGCGACGAGCAGCGACATCGCCCAGAAATGCACGACGCGCGCGTTGTCATAGCCGCCGAACAGTTCACGCAGCAGCGGGAATTGCACGGACTTCCAGATCGTGAGCCCCGACAGCACCAGCACGACGAGATCGACGATCGCGGTCAGGTACGCGGCACGCTGCACCGCGTTGTAGACGCTCAGGTCGTTGTGCGAGAGCCGCCCGCCCAGCGCGGCGCGCACGTCGCGCCACACGGACGCCGGCGTGACGGGCAGCATCTTGCGCGCAAAGCGCCCAGTCGCGATCGACATCACGAGGTAGAACAGCCCGTTGGCGACCAGCAGCCACATCGCCGCGAAATGCCATTGCAGCGCGCCGCCGAGCCAGCCGCCGATCGTGATGCCGTGCGCAAACGTGAACGACGGATAGATTGGCGACGCGTCGTAGATGCGCCAGCCGGACAACGCCATCAGGATCGCCGCGAGCGCGTTGAGCCAGTGGCTCACACGCACCCACGGCGGATGGATCGGGCGCGCGGGTGGCGTCGCGGGCGCGCGATCCGTTGCAGGAACGGTTTGCATGATGAAGACTCCAGGGGTGCTGCGACGGGACGCGATGCGCGCGTGCAGCCGGCCGGCCGCGCCCCGCGCGCATCCGTCAGTTCGACGGGCTCATTGCGTCCTTCTTCATCGCGTCGCCCTTCGACATCGCGTCGTGGCCCATCGCGTCTTTCTTCATGGCGTCTTTCTTCATCGCGTGCTTCTTCATGCCGTCCTTCTTCATCGCGCCATCCTTCGCCATCGCGTCGTGGCCCATCGCGTCCTTCGACATCGACGTGCCGTCCTTCGACATCGCATCGTTCTGCGCATAGGCGCCCGTTGCGATCGTGGCAAGAGCGGCGACGCAAGCGGCAATCAGTACGTTTTTCATGACATCTCTCCGAAACATGGGTTTAAGGAGCCGAATAGACGGACGACGTCGCGGGAAATGACAGCCGCTCTGAAAATATTTTTTATGCCGGCCGGACAACCCGTCATGCTGCGCCGCTCGGCCGCCGCCGATCGGGCTGCCGGACCGAACGGCAAAGGCATGTGCTGCGGTGCACCCGGCCTGCCGCGCCGCCCGCCATGTTGCGGCTGCACCGGGATAACCACTGTACGCCCGGTTGAAACCGCCGCAAACCCGGTGTATCGTGTGCCCTTGCTAACGCGGGGGTCCTGCAATGCGTTCGGTCAAACAACCGGCATTGCGGGTGAGAAATACCCTTTGAACCTGATCTGGATAATGCCAGCGCAGGGAAGCGTACGGATTTCGCCGCCATCCTTCTGACGAAATCCGCCGCCTCACCAAGCCTCGTCTCCTGCTTAGCTCGAGCCCCACATACGTCAAGGGCTCCGGGCAAGCGCCGACGCGCCTGTCCGGCGCTCACACAGGAGATTGCATGAACGCCAATCCGAAGTTTCTGTCCGCCGACGCTCATGTCGACGCCGCCGCTGTCGCGCCGCTGCCGAATTCGCGAAAGGTTTATGTAACCGGCTCGCAGCCCGACATCCGCGTGCCGATGCGCGAAATCACGCAGGCCGACACGCCGACCGGCTTCGGCGGCGAAAAGAATCCGCCGATCTACGTGTACGACACGTCGGGCCCCTACACCGATCCGGAAGCCAGGATCGACATCCGCGCGGGCCTGCCCGCGCTGCGCCAGGGCTGGATCGAAGCGCGCGGCGACACCGAAGGGCTCTCCGGCCTGTCGAGCCAGTACGGCCTCGAGCGCGCGGCCGACCCGGCCACCGCCGACCTGCGTTTCCCGGGCCTGCACCGCAACCCGCGCCGCGCGCAGGCCGGCAAGAACGTCACGCAGATGCACTACGCGCGTCAGGGCATCATCACGCCGGAAATGGAATACATCGCGATCCGCGAGAACCAGCGCCGCGCCGAGTACCTCGAGAGCCTGAAGTCGAGCGGCCCGAACGGCGCGAAGCTCGCCGCGATGATGGGCCGCCAGCACCCGGGCCAGGCGTTCGGCGCCGCGGCCTTCGGCGCGAACGCGCTGGCCGAGATCACGCCCGAATTCGTGCGCGACGAAATCGCACGCGGCCGCGCGATCATCCCCGCGAACATCAACCACCCGGAATCCGAGCCGATGATCATCGGCCGCAACTTCCTCGTGAAGATCAACGCGAACATCGGCAACTCGGCCGTCACGTCGTCGATCGGCGAGGAAGTCGACAAGATGACGTGGGCGATCCGCTGGGGCGGCGACACGGTGATGGATCTGTCGACCGGCAAGCACATCCATGAAACGCGCGAGTGGATCATCCGCAACAGCCCGGTGCCGATCGGCACGGTGCCGATCTACCAGGCGCTGGAAAAGGTCAACGGCAAGGCCGAGGACCTGACCTGGGAAATCTTCCGCGACACGCTGATCGAGCAGGCCGAGCAAGGCGTCGACTACTTCACGATCCATGCGGGCGTGCGCCTGCAGTACGTGCCGCTCACCGCGAACCGGATGACCGGCATCGTGTCGCGCGGCGGCTCGATCATGGCGAAGTGGTGCCTCGCGCATCACAAGGAAAGCTTCCTGTACGAACACTTCGAAGAGATCTGCGAGATCATGAAGGCGTACGACGTGAGCTTCTCGCTCGGCGACGGCCTGCGTCCCGGCTCGATCTACGACGCGAACGACGAAGCGCAGCTCGGCGAACTGAAGACGCTCGGCGAACTCACGCAGATCGCGTGGAAGCACGACGTGCAGGTGATGATCGAAGGCCCCGGCCACGTGCCGATGCAGTTGATCAAGGAGAACATGGATCTCCAGCTCGACTGGTGCAAGGAAGCGCCGTTCTACACGCTCGGGCCGCTGACGACCGACATCGCGCCGGGCTACGACCACATCACGTCGGGTATCGGCGCCGCGATGATCGGCTGGTTCGGCACCGCGATGCTGTGCTACGTGACGCCGAAGGAACACCTGGGCCTGCCGAACAAGGACGACGTGAAGGAAGGCATCATCACGTACAAGCTCGCCGCGCACGCCGCCGATCTCGCGAAGGGTCACCCGGGCGCACAGGTGCGCGACAACGCACTGTCGAAGGCGCGTTTCGAGTTCCGCTGGGAAGACCAGTTCAACATCGGTCTCGATCCGGACAAGGCGCGCGAATTCCACGACGAGACGCTGCCGAAGGATTCGGCGAAGGTCGCGCACTTCTGCTCGATGTGCGGCCCGCACTTCTGCTCGATGAAGATCACGCAGGACGTGCGTGAATTCGCCGCGCAGCAGGGTGTGTCGGAATCCGAAGCGCTGAAGAAGGGGATGGAAGTCAAGGCGGTCGAGTTCGTCAAGACCGGCGCCGAGATCTATCACCGTCAGTAAGCGAACGCGGCGATCCGCACCGGAAACGCATCGCGATGCACGAAGCCCGCTCTCGAGCGGGCTTTTTTGCGCATGTCGCGTACCCGCGCACCCACGGGAAACAATTGATTACGAAACCGCGAGAGCCTTAACAAGTCCTTACAGCAGCGTCGCGGGGCGGCGCGTAGATTGGGTTCATGCGTGGCCGCCGACCGGTCGCGCGTCCTCCATTCACTACCACAAGGACAACGATCATGAACTCGATTCGGCGTATTGGGGTATGTGCGCTCCTCGTTGCGACAGTGGCCAGTTTGTCGGCCTGCGATTCGATGTCGAGGCGCCAGCGTGACACGGCAATCGGCGCGGGTGTCGGCGGCGTCGCCGGCGCGGCGATCGGCGGCAGTGCGCTGTCGACGCTGGGCGGCGCGGCGGCCGGCGGCATCATCGGTAACCAGGTCGGCAAGTAAGCCGGCCACGCGCCGCGACAGTCGGCCGGACGGCGTTTCCGCAGTGCGGAAGCGCCGTTTTCGCAGGCGGCGCCGCGACGCGCGCGGCAGCGGCCCGGAAATGATCCGTTACCGTTTTGCACACCGTGTCATCGGTGCGCGGCCTAAGCTTAAGCATCTGCCGATTGCCGGCTCCGCCGGAGAGACATCATGAACAGGACCCTCGTCGCCGCGGCGCTCGCCTGCGCGACGCTCGCCGGCTGCTACTACCCGTACGGCTATTATCCTGGCGGCTATTACGCGGCCGCACCGGTGCAGCCGGCGCCCGTGTACGTCGATCCGGGCCCCGCCTACTACTACCCGGCGCCGGCGTATGCGCCCGCGTGGGGCGGTTATTGGGGACCGGCGCTATCGCTCAATTTCGGCTTCGGTGGACGCGGCGGCTGGCGCCATCACTGAGCGGGCTGCGCCGCCGCCAGACGGCGAAATTTCCGTTTCTTGTCGTTTCATCGAATCGTGAAACGACGGCGAGGTAACGGGGTGTAAGATTCTCCGCATCCCGTCCTCCTCCGCCCCTCGATCGATGTCGCCCAAGAACGCCATTCTGCTGACCGTGCTCGCTGCCCTGTGGGGCGCGTCGTTCCTGTTCATCCGGGTCGGCGTCGTCGATTTCGGCGTCGCGCCGCTGATGGCGCTGCGCGTGGGCATCGGCGCGCTGTTTCTCACGGGCTTCGCGCTGACGCGCTTCAAACCCGCCGATCTCGGCGCCCGGCTGCGTCGTCATGCGTGGCCGTTGTTTGTCGTCGGCGCGCTGAACTCGGGTATTCCGTTCTGCCTGTTCGCGTTCGCCGAACTGACGCTGTCGGCCGGCCTGACGTCGGTGATCAACGCGACGACGCCGCTCTGGGGCGCGCTCGTGGCGTACCTGTGGCTGAAGGACAAGCTGTCGCTGCCGCGCGCGCTCGGTCTCGTGATCGGTTTTGCCGGCGTGCTCACGCTCGTGTGGAACCAGATCGCGAATGCGCACGGCGACACGGGCGCCAGCGCGACCGCACTCGCCGCCGCCGCCGCGCTCGGCGCGACGCTGCTGTACGGCATCGCGGCCAATTACACGAAGCGCAAACTCAGCGGCGTCGATCCGCTCGTCAACGCGGCCGGCAGCATGATCGGCTCGACCATCCTGCTGCTGCCGTTCGCGATCGCCACCTGGCCGGCCGCGCCGGTCAGTGCGCACGCATGGGGCGCCGTGCTCAGCCTCGGCGTCGCATGCACGGGCATCGCGTATTTCATCTTCTTCTACCTGATCGCGCACGTCGGCCCCGCCCGTGCGATTACCGTGACGTTCGTGATCCCCGTGTTCGGCCTGCTGTGGGGCGCGCTGTTCCTCGGCGAACACGTGACGGCCGTGATGATCGAGGGCTGCGCGATCGTGCTCGTCGGCACCGCGCTCGCGACCGGTGCGATCAAGCGGATTCCCGGTCTCGGGCCGCGAAGCGGCGAAGCGACCTGAGGATTCGGGCGCGCGCGGCCGCCCGGCTCACGGTGCGCGCCGGCGGCCGGGCAAAGTCTGTTCGCCGGCGAACACGTGACGGCCGTGATGATCGAGGGCTGCGCGATCGTGCTCGTCGGCACCGCGCTCGCGACCGGTGCGATCAAGCGGATTCCCGGTCTCGGGCCGCGAAGCGGCGAAGCGACCTGAGGATTCGGGCGCGCGCGCGGCCGCCCGGCTCACGGTGCGCGCCGACGGCCGGGCAAAGACTGTTCGCCGGCGTGCCGGCATTCTTCTGACGGTGACGCGCGCACGCGGCCGAGCCCCGCTGCGTGCCGGCGCCGGCCTGGCCGCGGCCGCGCACCGGGTGCGTCTGGAATTTCCCTGATACGCGGGCCGTCGCATTCCAGTTACACTTCGAACACTCATCCGCAGAAGGCGGTCACGATGCCCCACGTTCTTTCGCGTCCACGTTCGCGTGCGACGGCTTCAGCGTGGCGGCGCGACGCAGCCCCGCCGCTCGCCCCTGGGCACCGTTGACATGAAGCCCGCCCGCGACCTATCCCTCGAATCCCTGCTCGAACGCCTCACGCCGACGCCCAGCGGCTGGCTCGCCACCTATCGCACCACGACGCTGCGCAGCGTGTTCCAGCCCGTGCTGTCGATCACGCACAAGCGCGTCGTTGGTTACGAGGCGCTGCTGCGCGTCGTCGACGCGAACGGTGTGCTGGTCTCGCCCACCGCGCTGTTCGACAAGACACGCGGCGACGCCGATGCACTGCTGCTCGATCGGCTCGCGCGCTGCCTGCACACGGCCAACTTCGTCGCGCAGGGCATCGGCGACGGCTGGCTGTTCCTGAACGTGACGCCGCGCGTGCTCGATTCGGGCCTCGTGCAGCGCGAGTTCGTCGAGGCGCTGTGCCGGCATTTCGCGCTGACGCCGAACCGGATCGTGCTGGAAGTCGTCGAACAGCCGTCACGCGACGAAGCCGCGCTCGCCCGTACGATCGACATGATCCAGCATCGCGACTTCCTGATCGCGATCGACGATTTCGGCACGGGCTTCTCGAACTTCGACCGCGTGTGGCGTGCGCGACCCGACATCGTCAAGCTGGATCGTTCGCTGGTCGAGCGCTCGACCGGGTCGGCCGACGATCGGCGCATCATGCATCACCTCGTGTCGATGCTGCACCAGGCCGGCGCAATGGTGCTTGCCGAGGGCGTCGAAAGCGACGACGCGTTGCAGTCGCTGATGGAGGCCGACATCGATTTCGTGCAGGGCTTCCAGTTCGGCCAGCCCGATATGTCGATCGCTAACGCGAGCGCGGCGGCACCCGCAATGCTCGATGCCGCGTGGCAGCGCTTCATCGCCCGCCGGCACACGCCGGTCATCGCCGAACAGCCGGGCTTCGACGCGATCGAGCGGCTCGTGCTCGCCGGCGCGGCCGCGTTCTCCGCGAGCGGCAGCCTGCAGGACGCCGCGCAACGCGTGTTCGCGGTGCCGGCCGCGCGCCGCGTGTTCGTCACCGACGAGATCGGCGAGCAGTTCCTGCCGTCGATCGGTGCACGGTCCGACGACGGCCAGCCGAACGTCGCCCGCCTCGCGCCGCTCTTTCCGGAAACCCACAGCAACTGGTCGCGGCGCCCGTACTTCCAGCGCGCGATCGCCGCCCCCGGGCGCGTCGCGCTGATGGGCCCGCACTTCTCGCTGACGGAAGGCCGCGATTGTTATACGGCCGCCGTCGCGATCCGCGCGCAGAGCCGGCTCATCGTGTTCTGCGTCGACTTCGTGCTCGACAGCGCGGGCACCGTGATGCGGTAGCCGGCGCCGCGGCGTGTGCGCGACCGCGACGCCCGCGGAACGTCCGGTCGACCGTGCGTCAGTCGACCACCTTCCCTCGTCCCGATTTCACCACGCTGCGGCGCGACTTGTGCTCGAGCCGCCGTTCCTTCGACGCGCGCGTCGGCCGCGTCGCGACCCGTGCGCGCGGCGTGTACGCGACGCTGCCGATCAACGTGTCGAGGCGCGCCAGCGCGGCGTCGCGGTTCTTCTCCTGGGTGCGGTATTCCTGCGACTTGATCACGACGATGCCGTCGCGCGTGATGCGCTGGTCGGACAGCGCGAGGAGCCGCTCCTTGATGACAGGCGGCAGCGACGATGCACGGATGTCGAAGCGCAGGTGAATCGCGCTCGACACCTTGTTCACGTTCTGCCCGCCCGCGCCCTGTGCGCGCACGGCCGTCCATTCGACTTCGGCCGGATCGAGCGTATAGCGGATCATCATCGCGAACCCTCCGTGCGGCACCGTGCGAGCGCTTCGTCGACGCGTGCCGCGAGCCCCGAATCGCGCTGCGTGCGTGTCGCGACCGCCTGCGCCAGCACGCGCCGCGGCCCGATCACCTGCACGCGCGTACGTGCACGCGTCACGGCCGTGTAGACGAGTTCGCGCGTGAGCACACGACCGAACGATGCCGGCAGCACGAGCGCGGCTTCGTCGAATTCCGAGCCCTGCGATTTGTGGACCGTCAGCGCGAACGCGGTTTCGTGCGGCGGCAGCGCGGCCGGCGACACCGCGCGCACGGTGCCGTCCGCGCGCCTGAACCACACGCGCAGCACGCCGTGCGCGTCGGGCAGCGCGATGCCGATGTCGCCGTTGAACAGCCCGAGCGCATAGTCGTTGCGCGTCACCATGATCGGCCGCCCGGTGAACCAATGCGCACCGACCGCCAGCGGCACGCGCGCCGCGTGCCGCACATGCGCGGCCACGAGCGCGTTGACATGCTCCGCGCCGCGCGAGCCGCTGCGGGTCGCGCACAGGATCCGGAACCGGTTGAGCGCGTCGAACAGCGGCAGCGGATCGGGCACCGGCGCCGCCAGCGTGTCGCGCAATGCGTCGAGGTAAGCGCCGAACCGCCGTGCGAGCCGCTCGACCGTCGCCGGCGCGAGTGTATCGCCCGCATCGTCGTGGAACGACGCGGCGGCCGTGTCGTCGGCGGGCAGCGCGTCGAGCGCGGCCTGCACGTCGCCACTGCGGATCGCGAGCGACAGTCGGCCGATCGGCGAATCGAGACCGAAGCGGTAATTGCGTTCGAGCCAGACGACGCAGTCCGCGAGCGGCGCCGGTACGGGTGCCGGTGTGGCGGATACGGCGGCAGCTTCGTCATGCGCCGCAGCCGTGACCGATGCAAGCGCTGCATCGCCCGCGTCGAACGGCGGCAGCTCGACAGCGTCGAGCCATGCGAGTTCGTCGGCCTCGATCCACGCGGGGGCGCCGCCCGCCTGACCTGCATCACCGACATCGGTCAGTGCCGGGCCTGCGGGAGGCGGCGCAGTGTCGACCGCGGCGATCTCGTCGTGCTGCGGTTCATCGTCGAAGAGCGATGCCTGTCGAGCGTCGACTCGCCGCCGAGCCGCCGGCTTGCGTGTTGGAGCGGCGGCCGATGCCGATGGGGGCGCCGAGGCCCGGGCCACCTCGGAAACCGGATTCGCCGCCGGAATTGCTGCCGCTGCGGCTGCGGCTTCGTCCGGCACCGGCAATGCCGCAACGAATGCCGCCTCGTCGATGCCGAGCGCCCGCGCGATGCGCATGCGCGCCGCGGCGGTAAACGCCGGCCGCGCGCTCAGCTCGGCGAACACGGCGCCCGCCTCGACCGCGGCCAGTTGATCCTTGTCGCCGAGCAGCACGAGCCGCGCGCCCGGCGCGAGCGCGTCGAGCAGATGCGCGGCGAGCGCGACGTCGATCATCGACGCCTCGTCGACGACGATCAGGTCGTACGGCAGCGGATTGTCGCGATGATGCCGGAAGCCAGCCGCCCCGCCGCCGCCCAGCAGCCGATGCAGCGTGTACGACGTATCGGGCAAACGCGCCGCGAGTTCGGGCGGCAGGTCGCCGGCCCGCGCATGCAGCGCTTCCTGCATCCGCTGCGCGGCCTTGCCGGTCGGTGCGGCCAGCGCGATGCGCAGCCCCGGGTGCGCGTCGAGCAAACACGCCAGCACGCCGACGACGGTCGTCGTCTTGCCGGTGCCGGGGCCACCGCTGACGATGGTCACGCGGCCCGTCAGCGCGACGATCGCCGCGACGCGCTGCCAGTCGACTTCGCCCGTCGCGGGCCCGAAGTAACGCGCGAGGCTGTCGCGCAACCGGTCGGGCGACAGACCTTCGTCCGGCGCCGCGACACCGGCCTGCGCCACGAGCGCATCGGCCAGCCGCCGTTCGTAATCGAAATAGCGCGACAGGTACAGATGATCGTGCCGGTCGACGATCAGCGGCCGCTCGTCGCCGCGCGCGAGCGTGCCGAACGCCACCACGCCGCTCGCGGCGAGCGCCGCGCGGATGTCGTCGAGCGGTTCTTCGTAGCGCTGCGCGAGCGCGCCGAGCGCGACGCATACGTGGCCGCCCGCGGTCGCACGGCTCGTCGCGAACGCGGCGCGCGCTGCCCAGCGCGCGGACGCGGCCGGCGCGCCGGCACGCCGCGCGAGGTCGCCGATGCGACGCGCGAAGCCTTCCGCGAGCGCGATGCCGAAATCGGCGGGTTCGGGCAGCCGCGCGACGAGGCCGCCGGTGAATTCGAGCATGTCGTCGGATGCGTTCATGCGCGGCCCCCTTCCATCATCCGGTCGAGTGCGTCGACGAGCGCGCGCGCGGGCCGCCGCGCATGCACGCCGGCCGGCTCGCCGCCGCTGCGCCAGTCGGGCCGCACGCCGCGCACGAACAGGTACAGGTAGCCCGCGATGTGCGTGTCGTAGTCGTAAGCGGGCAGCCGCCCGCGCAAGTAGCGATGCAGCGCGACCGTGTAGAGCAGCGCCTGCAGGTGGTACGCGTGATCGGCCATCGCGACGTCGAGCGCACGCGGGCCGTAGGCATCCGGCGTCGTGCCGAGATGGTTCGACTTCCAGTCGACGATCCAGAAGCGGCCGTCGTGTTCGACGATCATGTCGATGAAACCCTTGATGAAACCGGCGAGATTACCCGCCTCCAGTGCAACGTCCGGGTAACCGTGCGCGACCAGCAACCGGCGCAGCGCCGTCAGGTCGAGCGACGGCGCCGGGAACAGGAACCCCATTTCGTCGAGCCGCTTCGCGGGATCGAGATCGGCGAGCCGCATGCCCGGCACGAGCTCGGTGCGCACGACGTCGTCGACGAGCCGCGCCATCATCGCCGGCAGCCGCGTCGCGAGTTCCGGCTCGGCTTCGACCGGCCGGTCGTGCAGCGCACCGAGCGCGGCCTTGTGCCACGACTCGGGCTCGGTGAACCGGCTGAGTTCGAACAGGCGGTGCAGGCACTCGCCGGCCGCCGCGCCACGCGGAAACACGAGGATGTCGTCGTCCGGCGGTTCGGGCGCGACCGGATCGGCCAGGATGAACTCGCCGTCCGGCACCACCTCGGCAAGCGCATCGTGATCGGGCCGCAACTCGTCGTCGGGCACGGCCGCGATGCCCGCTTCCTCGCGCGCCATCGACGCGGTCAGCGAGCTGAAGCTCGCCATGCGCCACGCATCGCGCAGCACGCGTGTCGCATGACGCGCGGCGAGTGTCTGCGATGCATCGTGCCCGGCCGCGAGACGCTCGGGACGCGCGGGCGCCGGCAGCGGCGCGACGCTCACGGGGCCGCCCGCGAGCGCGCGCCACGCCGCGTCGAGCGCGGCTTCGTCGGGCGGCTCGTCGAGCCACGCATCGAACGACTGGCCGGCGCCGGCGACGAGCCAGTTGAGCACGCTGCGCCGCGCTTCGCGCGTCGAGCGCGACGACAGGTACGGCCCGGCAACGACGTAGCAGCGATAGACCGCGCGCGTGAGCGCCACGTAGACGAGCCGCGCGCGTTCCGCGGCCTGCTCGCGCATCGCCTGCCGCGCCGCGTGTGCGGCCGCCTCGTCGTCGCACCCGTAATGCAGCACCGCGTCGCCTGCGTCGTCGTGATACTCACGTGCATCGGGCAGCGCGGACGCGGGCGGCTCGCGCAGCCCGCCGTCGTTCAGGAACGGACAGAACACGATCGCGTATTCGAGACCCTTCGACTTGTGCACGGTCACGATCTGCACGAGGTTGCGATCGGATTCGAGACGCAACTGCGCTTCCTCGCCGCCGCCGTCGAGCCGTTGCGCGGCGAGCCAGCGCAGCGTCGGCGCGATGCCCGGTTGCGCGGATGCGCGTGTCTGCGTCAGTTCGGCCAGATGGTTGATGTCGGTCACGCGGCGTTCACCGTCCGCACCGGCCATCAGCCGCTCCGCAATCCGCAGTTCGCGCGTGAACGTGCGCCACATCACCGCGAAACCGCGTTCGCGCCACAGCAGCCGATACCGCGAGAAGCGCTCGACCCAGCTCATCGCGTCGGAGCTGTCGGCCGCGGACGCTTCGCGTTGCGCATCGCCGTCGCCCTGTTCCATCCGCCACAGCGCCCCGGCATCGAGGCCGAACCAGTCGGCCGCGAGCGCCGCGCGCAGACGCCGCAGGTCGCCCGGCGCATCAATCGCCGCCAGCACGCGTTCGAGCTGCTCGGCGTCATCGGTCGAAAACACCGAGGCCTGCGCCAGTTCGACGCTGCCGATGCCCCATGTCGCGAGCACGCGCTTCACGAGGCTGCCTTGCCGGTGCGTCTGCACGAGCACCGCGACGTTGCCCGGCGACAGCGGCGTGTCGCCCAGCCGCACGCGCCCTTCGCGCGCGCCACGCATCAACCGCGCGATCTCGGCCGCGCAGGCCTGGGCGGCCTGCGCCTGCGCGTCGCGCTTGAGCAGCGTGCCTTCGCCGCCCGGCAACGCCCAGACGCGGAAGTCGCCGGCCGGCCCCGGATCGGTTTCGTCGACGAACGGCGCACGAACGCGCGTGCCGGCACGCACCGCGTAGTAGTCGAGCCCGTCGAGCACGAACGCACGCGGATTCGACATGAAGAAGCGGTTGCAGGCATCGACGATCGCGGGCGTCGAGCGCTGGTTGACCGCGAGCGTGTAGCACGCGCTCGCGCTCGCGCGCGCCGCAAGATACGTATGCAGGTCGGCCGCGCGGAAACTGTAGATCGCCTGCTTCGGATCGCCGACGAGGAACAGCGGGCCGCCCGGCGCAAAGATCCGGTTGAAGATCGCGAACTGCAGCGGATCGGTATCCTGGAACTCGTCGATCAGCGCGGCCGGATAACGCGCGCGCAGCGTCTCGGCAAGCCACGGGTGCGCATGCAGCGCGTGGTACAGGTTCGCGAGCAGATCGTCGAACGAGACGACGCGCCGCGTGCGCTTGCGCTCGGCCAGCTCGCCCGGCGCCATGTCGAGCCATTCGGCGATCAACATGAGCCAGCGCGCGCGCTGCGCGGCCTCGGCCGCCGCCACGGCTGCTTCGAGCGCGTCGGCCACGTCGAAGAACGCATGTTCGGGGGTTGCTCCGCCTTTTTTCGTCGCTTTCACCAGCGCGGATCGCGTGAGCTTCAGTGCGGCTTTCGGCAACGCGGCCGTCGCGGCGCCCTGCGTGAAATGCGCGGCCCACGCGTCGAGCGCATCGGCGACCGCATCGGGCTTGTGCGAGCGCTGGTTGAGCGCGGGCTGCGCGGTGCGCAGCAACGCATCGATCGCATCGCGCTCGGCCGCCCACATCCGCGCCGCCTCGGCGAAGCATTCGGCCGCGGCGGCCTCGGCCAACTCGTCAGGCTCGGTCACACCGTCCCAGCGCAGCGCGGCGAGCGGCTTCTTCAGCCGGCGCGCGAGCTGCGCATCGAGCGCGGCCGGGCCGGCGCCCGATTCGACGAGCCAGGTCGCGAAGCCCGGCCAGCGCGCGGCCGCCGGTTCGACGCGCGTGCGCCAGAAGTCCGCCGCAAGCTCGAAGCGCAGCGACGCATCGTCGGCCTCCATGTCGAACGCGAACGGCATCGCGGCCGCGAACGGCGCTTCCTGCAGCGCGCGCTGGCAGAACGCGTGGATCGTATGAATCGCGGCCTGGTCGAACGCGCGCAGTGCGCGCCGGATCCGCTTCGCGGCCGTCTCGGGGTCGAGCGAGCCTGCTTCGCCGAGCGTCGTGTCGAGCAGGCGCGCGATGAACGGATCACCGCCGTCGTCACCCGTGTCGAGCACATGCGCGAGCTGCGCGAGCCGACTGCGAATCCGCTCGTGCAGTTCGGCCGTCGCCGCCTTCGTGAAGGTCACGACGAGGATTTCGTCCGCGCCGAGATCCTTTTCGAGCAGCAGGCGCACATACAGCGCGCAGATGTTCCAGGTCTTGCCGGTGCCGGCCGACGCCTCGATCTGGTTGACGCCGTCGAGCGGACACGCGAACACGTCGAGTTCGAGCGCCTGCTGCGGCTGCGACACGGCGCTCATGCGACCTCCTTCAGATGCTCGACGAGCGGCTCGAACACGAGCCGCGCGAGTGTGCCGAACGGCTCGTCGAGCGACGCATGCGCGCCGCGCCATGCGATCGCGATGGCCGGATCGTCGGCTTCGCTCACGACGCGCTCGTTGATCCAGACGCTCGCGGCCTTGGCCTCGCCATCGGACACCCTCGCCCACGCGCTGCGCGGGAAGAACCGCAGCGGCATGCGCCGCCCCGCGCGAAACAGCGCGGCAAGCGGCGCGAGCCGCTCGAGTGGCGCCGCGACCGGCGTCAGCTCGAACGTGCCGCCGCTGCCGAACCACAGCGTGCGGCGCGGGCCGTCGGGCTCGACCGCGCAGTAGACGAGATGCGCCAGCCACGCGGACAGGTAGTCGCGCGCACTCGATCGCGCATAGCGGTAGATGATCTGCCCGGCCGGCGTCAGCCGGTTCAGCGTGCCGTGCAGCTCGAGCGGCGCGCTCACCGCATCGCCCGACAGCATCGCGTCGTCAGCGCCGAACAGCGCCTGTTCCGTGTCGGGCCAGGCCGGCACGACGACGAGCGAGAACGGCCGCCGCTCCATGCCGTCGGCCAGCGCGCGGCGTACGTTCGACGCAAGCTGCGTCATCGAGCCGAGCGCCTGGTCGCGCCACACCGCGCCCGTCGCGCCGCCCGGCAGTTCCGGGCTCGCGTCCGCGATGCGCAGTGCGTGATCGTGCACGGCCCCGTCTCCCGATTCGATCAACAGCGGCAGCACGCGCTCGGCGAGCGCGTCGCTGCCGGCGAAGTCGAGCGCGAACGGCTCCGTGTCGAGCAGTTCGGCCTGCGCATCGGCAAGCACGATGCCCAGCCGTGCACGCAGCAGCGCCCGCGCGGGATGCCGCCAGAAGCGTTCGAATTCGCTGAACGCGACCGGCTCGACCGGTTCGGCCGGCAGCGGCTGCGCGAAGAACGGCAGCTCGCGCGGCCCGTCGCGCGATGCATCGGCGGCCAGCAGCGACGCGAGCGTCGCTCGCTCGGCATCATACGAAACGAGTTCGCTGCCGGGCTGGAAATAGGCGGCCGCGAACGGTTGCAGCGGATGCTCGACGATGAACGCGCGCCGCGCGGCATCGACCGCGTCCGGCGCGGCGTCGGGCCCGGCCGTGACGAGCGCGAGATGGTCGAGCAGTTCGTCGACGAGTGCCGCGGGCGGCAACGGCGCGTTGTCGCGGATGCTGCGGCCCGTATAGGCAATCAGCAACCGGTCGCGGGCAGCGAGCAGCAGGTCGAGAAACAGGTTGCGCTCGTCGTCGCGGCGCTGCCGGTCGCCGAGCTTCGGCAACACGGCCATCAGGTCGAATTCGTCCGCGCGCGCCAGGCTCGGCAACACGCCGTCGTCCATCCCGAGCAGGCAGACGACGCGGTACGGCAGGCCGCGCAGGCTCGTCAGCGACGAGAACGTGACGCCGCCCCACGGCACCCCGCCGCGCGCCGGATCGTCGAGCGCCGCGGCCAGCCCCGCACGGACGACGGCGGCCGGCAGCGCTTCGTCGGGCGCGCCCTCGGTCATCGCGGCCAGCATCGCGTCGAGCGCGTCGCGCACGCCCGCGAGCGCGTCCGCGTACGCGGCACCCGAATCGAAGAAACGCGCGAGCGTGTCGGCAAACAGTTCGCTCCAGCCACGCGGCGTGTGCGATTCGGCGAGCCGCCGCGCGAAGCCGTCGAGATCGTCGGTAAAACGCGCGAGCCGGCCGAGCAGTTCGGCCTCGCTGCCCGTGGCCGCCTCGATCGGCAGCCACGCACCGACCGGCGCCGCGCCTTCGGGCATCGCATAACCGAGAAAGAGCCGCGCGAGCGCATCGGAGAACGTATGACGCGGCGACGGCACGGCCGCGTCGTCGCTCGCGAGCGGCGACAGCCCGCGCCGCGCACCGGCGGCCGCGAGCCAGGTCTGCACCGTCTCGAGCGCCGCCGCGTCGATGCCGTAGCGCGCGGCCACCGCGTCGACGCGCAGCCATTCGACCAGCTCCGGCGCGCCGACCTGCCGTTCCGGCAACGCGAGCCAGTCGAGCAGCACGCGCGCGACCGGGTTCGCCTGCGACGGCGGCAGCCCGGTGATCCGGTAAGGCACGCGCGCGCCGCCGCCACCGGCCGTGCCGAACACGGCGTCGATCAGCGGCCCGGCCGCCGCGAGGTCGGCCACCGCCACGAGCACGTCGGACGGCTGCAGGCTCGCGTCCGCGTCGAACCACGCGAGCAGCCGGTCGTGCAGCACCTCGAGCTGGCGCGCGAGGCTGTGGCACACGTGCACCTCGATCCCGCGCTCGGCCGGCGCATCGCCGGCTTCGGCCTCCGGCTGCAGGTCGAGGATCGCGTTCTGCACGCGCGCCAGCCACGTCGGCGCGGGATTCTCGACGAAACGCGCCGCGTCGCCTGACGCCGCGCTTTCAGTCAGTTCGTGCAGCATGTGAAGCTGCGCCTGCGTCTGCCTGCCCCATTCGGCGAGCAGCGGATGGCCGACTTCCTGGTAGTCGAGCCGCCCGGCCGCATCGAGCGCCTCGGCGTGCGCGGCGGTCACGATGTCGAACCAGAATTCGCGGCACGGGTTCAGCGCATAGACGCGCACGTCGATCCAGCGCGACAGCTCGCGCAACAGCGCGATATGCAGCGGCGGCATCGTCGGCAGCGCGAACACGCTGACCGATTCCGGCCAGTTGGCACGCTCGACGGTATCCGCATCGAGATGGCGCGCGTCGACGAGGAAACGATGCGCGGGCGGCGTGCCGCTGTCGCTCAGTTCGGCGAGCAGTGCACGCCACAGCGCGGCCTGCCAGCGCTCGTCGTCGCGCGCGGCGTCGCTGATCCCGCGCGGCGCACCGTCGCCGGCGAGCACGGATTCGCCGGCCTGCCACGCAGCCAGCCACTCCGGGCGATAAGTCAGGTAATGATCGAGAACGGCCGCGACGCGGTGCGCGAGTTCGTAGCGCATCGCATCGTCGGACGCGGACAGATACGCGGCAAGCCGCGGCGACGCGAGCCACGGCGCGCCACTTTCCTCCTGCGCGAACAGCCGGTAGCAGCGCCACACGAGGCGGTCGGGTGCGAACGGCGAACGCGCGGGCACCGTCAGCACACGGCCGATCTGCGCCCACAGCCATTGCGCGAGATACGTGAACTCGACGTTCGCGCACACGCCGCTGCGCGCGGCGATGTCGAGCTCGAGACGGCGGCGCAGCGCCGCGCTCGGCACGATGACCTGTTGCGGCGCCCACGGGCCGTTGCGGGCCGGGAACGCGGCCAGATCCTCGAGCAGCGCATCGGCCAGCGTTTCGTGACGGTTCGAATAGAAGAGATGGAGCATGAAGCGGGCGTCGGAACCTCGCACCGGCCGGGCCGGGCGAACAGGATCACCAAGGATAGCAAATGGACCGCCGCCGCGAAGGTCATCCGGAAAGCCAGGTTTTGCGGACCGCGAAATACGATAGACTCGTCGCCAGTCAACACGCCGCCCCCGGGCGTCTTCGTCTGCCATTCAGCCCATCGATGCGCTATTCGGTCGAAATCAGAAAGTTTTTCTATAGCCAGTACTTTTTCGGCGGCCTGCGGATCGCGGTCGGCGTCTCGTTGCCGGCCGTGCTGTGCCTCATTGTGTTTCACAACCGGGAGCTCGGCTTCACGATCTCGACGGGCGCGCTCGGCGCTTGTGTCGTCGACATGCCGGGCCCGCTCAAGTACAAGCACAACGAAATGCTCGCGTGCAGCGTGATCGGCTTCCTGGCCGCGCTCGCGACCGGCCTCGCGACACCGAACATCTTCGCACTGTGGCTCACGATCGTGCCGCTCACGTTCGTGCTGTCGCTGATCGTCGTCTACGGCAACCGCTGGCCGCAGATCAGCTTCGCGACGCTGTTCATGATGGTGATGACGCTCGAGGAGCAGTTCACGCCGCTGCAGGCCTTCATCAACGCCGGCTGGATTCTCGCGGGCGGCCTCTGGTACACGTACTGGGCGACGCTCGTGTCGCAATGGCAGGCACGCCGGATCGAGCAGCAGGCGCTCGCCGAGAGCCTGTTCGCGTGCGCCGACTACCTGCTCGCGCGCGCGCAATTCTACGACCTCGATGCCGATCTCGACGAGTGCTACCGCAATCTCGTCGCCAAGCAGATCACCGCGGTCGAAACGCAGGAAACCGCACGCGACATCGTGCTGCGCAACCTGCCGAAGCTGCGCCGCGGCAAGCTCGATCCCGGCCGCACGACGATGTACAACCTGTTCATCAACAGCGTCGACCTGCACGAGCTGTTCGTCGGCGCGCATACCGACTACCCGCTCGTGCGCAACACGTTCGGCGGCTCGGATCTGATCATTTTCTACCGCGACCTGATCCGCAAGGCGGCCGCCGATCTCGAGGAGATCGGCCTCGCGGTGCTCGAGAACCGCGCGCCGCATTCGCACGTCAGCGTCAAGGCCGAACTGCGCGCGATCGAGTACGAGATCGAGCTGATGCGCAAGAAGAACTTCGCGGCCACCAATGCGGAAGCCTATGCAGCCGTGCTCGCGACGTTCAGGCGCATCTGGAGCGCGACGCGCCTGATCGACCGGATGCGGCGCAACCTGTCCGGCCATGCCGATCCGCAGCAGACCGAACTGAAGATCGACAAGGCGCTCGCGCGCTTCCTGCAGCGCCGCCGGATGTCGCCGCTCTTGATCTTCTCGAACCTGAACATGAGCTCCCCGAGCTTCCGCCATGCGCTGCGCGTGACGATCGCGGTGGCGGTCGGCTTCTGGCTCGGCCGGCTGCTGCCGCTCACGAACGCGTACTGGATCGTGATGACGACCATCATCATCCTGAAGCCCGGGTATTCGCTCACCAAACAACGCAACGCGCAGCGGATCATCGGCACGATGATCGGCTGCGCGGCGAGCATCGCGCTGATCTACACGGTCAAGGAGCCGCACCTGCTGATCGCGATCATGTTCGGGTCGATGGTGATGAGCTACAGCCTGCTGCTGTTCAACTACGCGGCGAGCGTCGTATTCACGTCGTCGTACGTGCTGCTGATGTTCCATCTGCTCGCGCCGGGCAGCATGCGGATCATCGGCGAGCGCGCGATCGACACGGTGGTCGGCTGCATGATCGCGATCGCCGCGAGCCGGCTGTTCCCGTACTGGGAATACCGGCTGATGGGCAAGCAGGTCACCGACATGCTCACCGCGACCCGCAAGTATTTCGAGGCCGTGTGGCGCGCCGGGCGTGGCGCGTCGCCGCCGCCCGTGCCCACCGCCGATGGCGCGGCCGTGGTGCCGGTCATCGCCGCGGCGGTCGAGACCCCGGCGGCGAGCCTCGACGACGACTATCGCTACCGCCTCGCGCGCAAGGACGTGCACATCGCGTTCGCGAACCTCGGGCAGGCATTCCAGCGGATGATGATCGAGCCGAAGGCGCACCAGCGCTTCGTGCCCGAACTGAACGACCTGCTCGTGCAGACGCACGTGCTCGGCGCGCAGATCACGGCCGCCGCGCCGCTGATCCGCAGCGCGTGCGCGGTCGACGGCGGCCTCGTCCACGACGACGCGCTGCAGCGCGGGCTTGCCGCCGTGCTCGACAATCTCGAAAAAGCCGAAGCCGGCGAGCCGCCGCCCGCCGATCAGCTCGAGGCGTCGAAGCAGATCACGCGCGAGCTCGACACGATGGTCGTGTCCGCGGAAAAATCCGAGGCGGTGGGCGCCGAGCTCACGCACGACCTGAAGGTGCTCGCGCACCAGTGCAAGCAGATGCTCGCGTCGTCGCTGCTGATCCGCAAGGACGCGAGCGTGATCCGCCTGCCGGCCTGACGTTCCCCGCCGGTGGCCGGCCCGCGCACGCCGCGGATCGGCCACCGGCGCGCCCCGATTCACCACGCTCCCGAAGCATGACCCGCCCGTTTCACGCGGCCCGCCCGTACGCGGCGCGACCGCCCCACCCCCTATTGCGCCGATCGCGCCAGTCAGGGAATACCCGATTCCGGTCACCCGGCCCGGCTTGTTATCATTCGTTCACATTTAAGTTGTATAGACAACTTGAGCCAATCGGACCGGTCCCGCTCGCCCGGTCCGTCGCATAACGATATCGGAGACTCGATGAAAAACTTGCAGCGCCACCTGAGCGCGCGGCACATCCGCTTTCTCGCGCTGGGTTCGGCGATCGGCACGGGCCTGTTCTACGGTTCGGCGTCCGCGATCCAGCTCGCGGGCCCGGCCGTGATCCTGGCGTATATCCTCGGCGGCGCGGCCGTCTACATGGTGATGCGCGCGCTCGGCGAGATGGCCGTGCGCGAACCCGTCGCCGGCTCGTTCGGCCACTACGCGACCGAGAACCTCGGCCCGTTCGCGGGATTCGTCACGGGCTGGACCTACACGCTCGAAATGGTGATCGTCGCGATCGCCGACATCACCGCGTTCGGCATCTACATGGGCTTCTGGTTTCCCGACGTCCCGCAATGGATCTGGGTGCTCGGGGTCGTCGCGATCATCTGCGGGCTGAACCTGTGCCACGTGAAGGTGTTCGGCGAGCTCGAGTTCTGGCTGTCGATCATCAAGGTCGGCGCGATCGTCGCGATGATCGGCGGCGGCGTCGCGATCCTGTTGACCGGCATGCACTTCGGCCATTCGGCCGACGTGCCGACCTTCGCGAACCTGTGGAACCACGGCGGCTTCCTGCCGAACGGGGTCGGCGGGCTGATCGCGTCGCTGTCGGTCGTGATCTTCGCGTACGGCGGGATCGAGGTGATCGGGATGAGCGCCGGCGAGGCGAAGGACCCGGAGCGCGTGATTCCGCGCGCGATCAACGCGGTGCCGGCGCGCATCCTGCTGTTCTACGTGCTGACGATGGTCGTGCTGATGTCGATCAGCCCGTGGACCGGCGTCGGCGGCGACGGCAGCCCGTTCGTGCAGATCTTCTCGGCGCTCGGCGTGAAGTCGGCCGCGACGATCCTCAACCTGGTGGTGATCAGCGCGGCGATCTCGGCGATCAACAGCGACATCTTCGGCGCCGGCCGGATGATGTTCGGGATGGCGCGGCAGGGCCAGGCGCCGCGCGTGCTGATGACGACGTCGCGGCACGGCGTGCCGTGGGTCACCGTGCTCGTGATGGCGGGCGCGCTGCTCGTCGGCGTGGTGCTCAACTACCTGATGCCGAAGGACGTATTCCTGATGGTCGCGGCGATCGCGACGTTCGCGACCGTGTGGGTCTGGCTGATGATCCTGCTGTCGCAGGTCGCGATGCGCCGCCGCCTGTCGAGCGCCGAAGTCGCGGCGCTGAAGTTCAAGGTGCCGTTGTGGCCGGTCGCACCGGCGCTGACGATCGCGTTCATGGGTTTCGTGATCGTGATGCTCGGCTGGTTCGAGGACACGCGCGTCGCGCTGTATGTCGGCGCGGCCTGGCTCGCGCTGCTGGCGGTCGTGTTCTACGCACGGATCCGCCCGAAGTTCGCCCCTGCGTCACGTTGACGCACGACTGACCTGCCTGCGCGGCGTGCCGGCTCCGGCACCCGCGTCTTGCCCGGCTCCGCGCGGCGTCTGCCGCGCCGGAAGCCGCGGGCTCCCGCCCTTTCTCATGCACACACGCGCGGCCTGACCGGGCCGCGCGCCGTCACGTCAGTGCGATGCCGCGCTCGCGGCCTCGGCCGGATGGGCCTCGTCGTACGCGCGCTTCTGCGAAATCGCGTTGTACAGGATCGTCCCGATCACGAGCAGCACGGCCACGACGATCAGGATGCTCACGTTGCGGACAGGGTTCTTCTTGCGCTGATCGTTCATGGTCGGGCCAACTCCGTCAATTTCATCGAAGCGGGCATTCTACGCGCTTGCGCCCCCGCTGCGACGCCCCGTTTCCGTTCCCCCTCCCCGCCTTTCCCGCCGCCCGCCTCAAGCTTTCATTTGATAATCGTTCCCATTTCGATCTAGAATCCGGAGTCTTTCATTTTGTAATGTTCCGGATCGCTCGGGCGGCAGGCGCGCCCCGGAACGCTCCCTCGTCCACCTGCCCCACCGGAGTCTCCATGTCGAATCCGCGCACCCGCCTGCTGCCGCTCGCCGGCGCCCTTGCCCTCGCCGCGGCCGCCTTCGCGCCGCTTGCCCATGCGGCCGAGGAAGTGAGCCTGTACACCACCCGCGAACCGAAGCTGATCCAGCCGCTCATCGATGCGTTCACGAAGCAGAGCGGCGTCAAGGTGAATACGGTGTTCGTGAAGGACGGCCTGCTCGAACGCGTGAAGGCGGAAGGCGCGCAGTCGCCGGCCGACGTGCTGATGACGGTCGACATCGGCAACCTGCTCGATCTGGTCGACGGCGGGCTCGCGCAGCCGGTGCGCTCGAAGGTGCTCGACGACGCGATTCCTGCGAACCTGCGCGGCGCGAACGGCGACTGGTATGCGCTGTCGCTGCGCGACCGCGTGCTGTACGTCGAAAAGGACCTCAAGGTCGACGCGTTCCGCTACGAGGATCTCGCCGATCCGAAATGGAAAGGCAAGGTGTGCATCCGCTCGGGTCAGCATCCGTACAACACGGCACTCGTCGCGGCGATGATCGCGCACGACGGCGAAGCCGCGACCGAGAAATGGCTGCGCGGCGTGAAGGCGAACCTCGCGCGCAAGGCGACGGGCGGCGATCGCGACGTCGCGCGCGACATCCTCGGCGGCATCTGCGACGTCGGCCTCGCGAACGCGTACTACGTCGGCCACATGAAAAATTCCGAGCCCGGTACCGATGCGCGCAAGTGGGGCGACGCGATCAAGGTCGTGCGGCCCACGTTCGCGAACGCGAAGAGCGGCGGCACGCACGTCAACATCAGTGGCGCGACGGTCGCGAAGCACGCGCCGCACAAGGCCAACGCGGTGAAGCTGCTCGAATACCTGGTGTCGCCGGAAGCGCAGGCGCTGTATGCGCAGGCGAACTACGAATACCCGGTGCGCGCGAACGTGAAACTCGATCCGGTGATCGCGAGCTTCGGCACGCTGAAGGTCGATCCGCTGCCGCTGGCGGACATCGCGAAGTATCGCAAGCAGGCGAGCCAGCTGGTCGACAAGGTCGGTTTTGACAACTGATGCAGTGCGCGCCGGCACGCGCGGCCAGCCCCGTCGGCCGCGCCTGCGGCCGCGTGCGGGCAGCCTGTGGCTGATCGCGGCGCTGGCGATCGCGGCCGCGGTCGCCGCGCCGCTCGCGGTGCTGGTGGCCGCCGCGTTCGGCGCCGATCTCGCGCACTGGCGGCATCTCGCCGAATTCGTGCTGCCGCAGGCGCTCGTCAATACGTTGCTGCTGCTGGCAGGTGTCGGCGCGATCGTGTCGATCGTCGGCACCGGCTGCGCGTGGCTCGTCACCGCGTACGATTTTCCCGGCCGCAAGATGCTGACGTGGGCGCTGCTGCTGCCGCTGGCGGTCCCCACCTACATCGTCGCATTCGCGTATCTCGACCTGCTGCACCCGATCGGCCCCGTACAAGGCGCGATCCGCTGGATGCTCGGCTTCGACAGCCCGCGCCAGTTCCGCCTGCCCGACCTGCGCTCGCTGCCCGGCGCGATCTTCGTGCTCGGCTTCGTGCTGTATCCATACGTCTACCTGAGCACGCGCGCGATGTTCGTCACGCAGTCCGCGAGCCTGCTCGAAGCCGCGCGCACGCTCGGCGCGGGACGCATTGCGACGTTCTGGCGCGTCGTCGTGCCGCTCGCGCGGCCCGCGATCGCGGTCGGCGTGAGCCTCGCACTGCTCGAAACGCTGAACGACATCGGCGCGTCGGAATTTCTCGGCGTGCAAACGCTGACCGTCTCCGTCTACACGACATGGATCACGCGCTCCGATCTCGCCGGCGCCGCGCAGATCGCGCTCGCGATGCTCGCGATCGTCGTCGGCATGATCGTGCTCGAACGCTACGGGCGCCGCCGCCAGCGCTACGCGCATGGCCGGCGCATGCGGCCGATCGCGCCGCGCCGCCTCACCGGCGCGGCCGCGTTGGGCGCTGCCGTGCTCGGCTGGCTGCCCGTGCTGTTCGGTTTCGGCGCGCCGGCTGCATACCTCGCGGTCGAGACCGGCAAGCGGCTGCATCTCGTCGGCGGCGTGTCCGCGCAATTGATGACGGGGCTGGCCAACACGCTGACGATCGCGACCGCCGCCACCGCCGCGACGCTCGCGTGTGGGCTCGTCGTCGCATGGGCCGCGCGCGCGCAACGCGACAGCGCCCGTGCCGGCCCTGCCCGCGTGTGCGCGCGGATCGCGAGCCTCGGTTATGCGGTGCCGGGCACCGTGCTCGCGATCGGCCTGCTGATCCCGTTCGCGGCGGCCGACCGGCTGTTCGGCGCGGCGCTCGGCCGCGACGGGCTGCTGCTGATGGGTTCCACGGCCGCGCTCGTGATCGCCTATACCGTGCGCTTTCTCGCGATCCCGGCCGGCAGCATCGAGGCCGGCCTCGCACGCATTCCGCCGTCCCTCGAACAGGCGGCACGCTCGCTCGGCGAAACGGCCGGCGGCACGCTGCGCCGCGTGCACCTGCCGCTGCTGCGGCCCGCGCTCACGACGAGCGCGCTGCTGGTGTTCGTCGACGCGATGAAGGAATTGCCGGCGACATTGCTGCTGCGCCCGCTGAACTTCGACACGCTCGCGACCTGGCTGTATGCGGAAGCCGCGCGCGGCACCTATGAAGAAGGCGCGGTCGCCGCGCTCGCGATCGTGCTGGCCGGGCTCGTGCCCGTGATCCTGCTCGCCCGCACCCGCCACAAGATCGGAGCCTGACACCGTGAACCTGCTCGAACTCGACGACCTCTGCCTCGCCTACGACACGCCACAGGGCCGCCGCACGGTGGTCGACGGGCTGAGCCTCGCGCTGCCGCGCGGCGACATCGGCTGCCTGCTCGGCGCGTCGGGTTGCGGCAAGACCACCGTGCTGCGCGCGATCGCCGGTTTCGAACCGGTGCGGATGGGGCGCATCGTGCTGGACGGCGTGCCCGTCGCGGCGCCGTCGCTCGACGTGCCGCCCGAGCGGCGCCGCATCGGCATGATGTTCCAGGATTACGCACTGTTCCCGCACCTGAGCGCGGCCGACAACGTCGCGTTCGGCCTGCGGCGCATGCCGAAGGCCGAACGGCGCATGCGCGTCGCGGAGATGCTCGAACTCGTCGGCCTCGCCGATTCAGGTGGCGCGTATCCGCACGAGTTGTCGGGCGGCCAGCAGCAGCGTGTCGCACTCGCGCGCGCGCTCGCGCCGTCGCCGGAGCTGCTGCTGCTCGACGAGCCGTTCTCGAATCTCGACGTCGATACGCGCGAGCGGCTCGCGTTCGAGCTGCGCGACATCCTGAAACGCACGGGCCACACCGCGATCCTCGTCACGCACAACCAGGCCGAAGCGTTCGCGATCGCCGACCGGGTCGGCGTGATGAAGGACGGCCAGCTCGCCCAATGGGATACGCCGTACGCGCTGCATCACCATCCGGCCAGCCCGTTCGTCGCGGATTTCGTGCGCCGCGACGCGCTGGCCGACGAACGCGCGCGCGCACTGGCGCGCGGCCGCTGAACCCGCGCTGCCGTCCTCGCCTCGCGGCCCGGGCAGCGCCCGTGCCGCGTCAAGCCGGCTCGGAAAGATCGCGCACGGGCAGCGCGGTCGAATACTTGATCTGCTCCATCGCGAATGACGAACTGACGTCGAACAGCGGCACCGCGCGAATCAGTTGCTTGTAGACGCGGTCGTAATCGTCGATGCCGGCCACCACGACGCGCAGCAGGTAATCGGTCTCGCCGCTCATCCGGTAGACCTCGACCACTTCCGGCATGTCGCGCACCGCCTGCGTGAAACGCTGCGCCCACTCCTCGGTGTGCTGGTTCGTGCGGATCGCGACGAACACGGTCGTGCCGACCCCGAGCTTGCGCGGATCGCACAGCGCCACCTGTGCGCGAATCGCGCCGGTTTCCTTGAGCCGCTGCACCCGCTTCCAGCATGGCGTCTGGGACAGGTTCACGCGCTGTGCCAGCTCCGCGATCGGCAGCGTGGCATCCGACTGCAACAACTCCAGCAGCTTGCGATCGATGGCGTCCATTTCTCCAGTCCCTCGTAGATAGAAATTTATTCTATGCATCCTGCACAACGGGGAACAATATGGAAACCACCCCACCGCGTCGACCGGTATAAATACCAATCCGGGACGCGCGCGGCGCGAACGAATCCGCCCCGTGCACGATCCCGCCGGCCATCGCCGCTTTCCAAACGAAACAGGCGACGCCACCCGTCAAGGTAGCGTCGCCTGAAGTGCCTGCGCGTTGCGGCTGGCACGCCGCGCCCGGGCCGGGCCAGCGCTTACGCGCCGCAGACCGTCATGCCGCTCAATAGGCGACCGTCGCGATCTCGCGCACGAAGCTGTCCTGCTCGAGCACGTCGACGAACGCGGCTGCGTAGTCTTCCGCCGAGATCTTGCTGTTGCCTTGCGCGTCCACGATCAGCTTGCCGGCGCCCGTGCGGAACGTGCCCGTCCGCTCGCCCGGTGCGATCAGCGCGGCCGGCGCGAAGAACGTCCAGTCGAGATCGCCGACGGTCTGCAGATAGTCGAGCGCCTCGCGGTGCGCGAGCGCGACCGGCTTGTACGCGTCCGGGAAGCCTTCGCTGTCGACGAGCTGCTTGCCGGGCGCGACTTCGAGCGAACCGGCGCCACCCACGACGACGAGCCGCTTCAGACCCGCCTGGCGCGTGCCGGCGACCAGCGCCTTCGCGACGGCGACGACCTTCGCCGCATCTTCCTGCTTCGGACCGTACGCGCTCGCGACCACGTCGTGACCCGGCAGCGCGGCCGCGATGCTGGCCGCGTCGAACAGGTCGGCCGCCTTCGCGGTGATGCCGTCGCCGGCCGCGCCGGGATTGCGCGACAGCGCGGTGACACGATGGCCGCGTCGGGCCGCTTCCGCCGCGATACGCGAGCCGATCATGCCGGTGGCGCCAAACAGCGCGATGTTCAAGGTACGTTGCGTCATCTCGATTCTCCAGAAAGAAAAATGTGTAACATTATCGATTACATATAAGGCCGAAAAAAACGGAGCGAACCAACCGTTGCGCCGATTGCGGCACCGCCCGCCGCCCAACTTCCTACCCTGCCTGCCGCCGGTCACCCGCCGACGCGTGCTGTGCGTTACGTGCGCTGCTCCAGATCCAGCATGTCGGCCGTGACGTCAACCAGCGTGCGCGTGGAGAGCGATGCCTCCATCGCGCGCTGCGCGTCGCCGATGTAGTCGGTCAGCACACCCTGGATGTGCCGCCCGACCAGACACGCGGGGTTCGGCGCCTCGCGGTGCAGCGCGAACAGTTGCGCATCGTCGACCGCGCGATACACGTCGAGCAGCGTGATCTCGCCGGGCTCGCGCGCCAGCAGCGCGCCACCGCCCGCGCCAAGCTGCGACGTGGTCAACCCCGCAGCCGCCAGCATCGACAGCAGCCGGCGGATCAGGGCCGGATTCGTGTTCACGCTGCCCGCGATGATGTCGGACGACAACGGCACGCCCTCCTGCATCGACAGCAAGGCAAGCACGTGAACGGCAAACGCGAAGCGGCTGCTGGTATTCATTCCTCACCCACTCGGCGACGCCGGCCCGTACCGCAGCCGATGATATGTGTAACCATCATAATTACATTTAGGGAATTGTGCAAGCGGGCGTCATTCCCCGCTCGCGGGCTTGGCACCCGCGGCGTTCTGCTGGCTCCACTGCTGAAGCTTCTTGCCGGCTTCCGCGATCTTCGCACCTGCCTCGGAAGCCGCATGCGCGACGACCGCGGAAGCCGCTGCGTCGATCTGCGCCTGCGCGGCGGATGCGAGTCCGCTCGCGGACAGCGGCGGCACGGCCGATGCCGCGGACGCGATGCCGGCCTTCGCGGCGTTGAGCTGCTGGTTGACGGTGCTCGCCACCTGGTCGATCGCCTTGGCCGCATTGTTCGCGGCATCGGCGGCCGCGCTCGCGGCCGTATCGGGTTGCGTGGCCGGCGCGCCGGACTTGTCGCAGCCGGCGAGCAACAGCAGCGCACCGACGGCGACGGCCGCCAGTGCAGACCCGGGCACGCGACGCGCCCGCGAAATCTTCATGTTCATCAGCAATCTCCGGCCGCGCGTCGCACGGCCTCGTGGTTGTATCGACGTCGATGATACCGCCTGTGGAACACGCCAAATAACGATCCGTGATGAGAAACGCCTTTCAATTTCGGATTCGTCTGATTCAATCGCAGGCGCTACACCACTAAAGTGGGCACGCTTCAATCCGCTTCGGACGTGTCCCCTTTTTCTCATGGCTTTCCTCATCGACTGGTTCATCGCGCTGGCCGCACTGCTCGCCGCCACCCTGTTCCTGTGCCTGCGTCCGCCGTCGGCGCGCCGCCTGGCCGAAGCCGGGCGCCCACGCCGCGTCGCGTCCGCGCGCCTGTTCACGCAGGCCGTGATCGGCTTCTGGACGGCCGCGCTGATCGTCGCGCAAGGCATCCTCGGCCCCGACGGCGACGGCCAGTCCCTCGCGGGCTTCGCGGCGCTCGCGTTCGCCGCGCTCGGGCTGGCAACCGTCGCCGCGTACTGGTCCGCGTGCGCGCTACGGCTGCGCCGGCCGCGCGTGCTGTTCGTGCGTCACTGACGCGCCAGATCGGTGCGCTGCGACGCACCGTTGCGCACCACATCGCACCGCCGGCCCCGCCGCACGCACCAGTTCCGCACGCGTCGCACCACGCGCGTGCATCCGACGTGGTCACCAGCCCCTGCCGGCCGCGCCCCCGGAACGTGCACGATTCACCGGAATGCCGCATCGCGCGGGGCCAGAGCACCAACTCCACGCAGCCGTTCACCAAGTTGGCTCGATACTTGCATTCCTTGCCCGTTTTTTGCGCAAGGAAGCCACGGCATGGATGGTCTGAAATCCGGCGTCGACACACTGTTCCTGTTGATCGGCGCCGTCATGGTGCTCGCGATGCACGCGGGCTTCGCATTTCTCGAACTCGGCACGGTCCGCAAGAAGAACCAGGTCAACGCGCTCGTGAAGATCCTGGTCGACTTCTCGGTGTCGACGCTCGCGTATTTCTTCATCGGCTACACGATCGCCTACGGCGTCGAATTCTTCGACGACATCGGCACGCTGTCGCAGCACAACGGCTATGCGCTCGTGCGCTTCTTCTTCCTGCTGACCTTCGCGGCGGCGATCCCGGCGATCGTGTCCGGCGGCATCGCCGAGCGTGCGAAGTTCAACCCGCAACTGGTCGCGACGCTGATCATCGTCGGCTTCATCTATCCGTTCTTCGAGGGGATCGCGTGGAACGAGCGCTTCGGCGTGCAGGCGTGGCTCACGCATGCGTTCGGCGCGCCGTTCCACGATTTCGCGGGCTCGGTCGTCGTGCATGCGTTCGGCGGCTGGGTCGCGCTGCCGGCCGTGCTGCTGCTCGGCGCACGTCACGGCCGTTATGCGAAGGACGGTCGCATCGCCGCGCACCCGCCGTCGAACATCCCGTTCCTCGCGCTCGGCGCATGGGTGCTCGCGGTCGGCTGGTTCGGCTTCAACGTGATGAGCGCGCAAACGCTCGACAAGATCAGCGGCCTGGTCGCCGTGAACTCGTTGATGGCGATGGTCGGCGGCACGCTCGCCGCGTGGATGGCGGGCCGCAACGATCCGGGCTTCACGTACAACGGGCCGCTCGCGGGCCTCGTCGCGGTATGCGCGGGTTCCGACGTGATGCACCCGATCGGTGCGCTCGTCACCGGCGCCGCGGCCGGCGCGCTGTTCGTCGCGATGTTCACCTGCGTGCAGAACAAGTGGCGCATTGACGACGTGCTCGGCGTGTGGCCGCTGCACGGGATGTGCGGCGCGCTCGGCGGCCTCGCGGCCGGCGTGTTCGGTCTGCCCGCGCTCGGTGGCCTCGGCGGCGTGTCGTTCATGTCGCAACTCGTCGGCACGCTCGGCGGCATTGCGATCGCGACGGCGGGCGGCACGCTCGTCTACGGCGCGCTGAAAGCGACCGTCGGGCTGCGCCTCGATCGCGAAGCCGAATTCGACGGCGCCGACCTGTCGATCCATCGCATCTCGGCGACGCCCGAACGCGATTGAGCACCTGACGAACGCTCGACGAAATATTACGTTTTCAATTCAAAAAACTTTCATCTAGCGTCCTTACACTTCGGTCCAGTTTTCAATTTGCCTTCGCGAAGCTTGCCGCTCGCCTGCTTCCGTTTCGCGAAGGCCATTCTTCCAACAACTGAAACTGGACTCCACATGCCCGCGTTGCCCAATGCTGCCCGTCGTCAGGCCCTGAAGATCCTCGCCGGCGCGCCGATGCTGCCTCTTTCCGGCCTCGCGCTGCCGGCCCTGCTGACGGGTTGCGGCGGCGACGACAATCCGGCGTCGACGCCGGCCCCGGTCGCCGCCGCGTATACGTCGGCGACGTTCTCGGCGATGGCCGCGCCCACGCTCGACAACGCGGCCGCGATGGCCACGACGACGGTCGGCTCGACGCTGTCGGTGTCGTTCTCGGACGGCTCGGCACGCAACTTCAAGCTCGCGTACCGGCCGTTCTTCGTGACGGGCGACATGGTGCCGGACGGCAAGGGCGGCACGACGCTCGCGGGCGGCTACTACGACATCAACAACCAGCCGATCATCGACCGTTCGGTAGCCGGCAAGGAGCGCCAGTTCTATTCCGACTGCCCGGACGGCAGTTCGCTGCTCACGCTGAAGAACGCGAACGTGCCCGGCGTGAAGGGCAACACGGTGTTCGCGGTCGTGCAGTTCGAATACACAACGCGCGACCAGGCGAGCGCATCGCAGTACGGCCAGCTGCCGTCGCCGATCGCGGTGCTCACGCTCGACCAGGATCCGGCCAACGGCGCGCTGAAGGTCGTCAAGTACCACAACGTCGACACGTCGAAGGCGCACGGCCTGTGGATCACCTGCGGCGCGAGCCTGTCGCCGTGGGGCACGCACCTGTCGAGCGAGGAATACGAGCCGGACGCGACCAAGGTCGCGACCGACGCGCAGTTCAAGGCGTTCAGCAAGAACACGTTCGGCGACGAGACGAAGGCGAACCCCTACCACTACGGCCACCTGCCCGAGATCACCGTGAACGCGGACGGCACGGGCACCGTGAAGAAGCACTACTGCCTCGGCCGCATCTCGCACGAGCTGATCCAGGTGATGCCGGACCAGCGCACCGTGATGATGGGTGACGACGCAACCAACGGCGGCCTGTTCATGTTCGTCGCCGACAAGGCGGCCGACCTGTCGGCCGGCACGCTGTACGTCGCGAAGTGGACGCAGACGTCGTCGGCCGGCGCGGGCACCGCGACGCTCACGTGGATCAAGATCGGCCACGCGACCAGCAGCGAGATCGAAGCGCTCGCGAATACGCTGAAGGCGTCGGACATCATGGACCTGACGACCACCGATCCGAACGATGCGAGCTACGCGAAGATCCACTTCGGCGGCAAGTTCAACTGGATGCGCGTGAAGCCGGGGATGGAAAAGGCGGCCGCGTTCCTCGAGACGCACCGCTACGCGGCGCTGCTCGGCGGCAGCATGGCCTTCACGAAGCTCGAAGGCACGACCGTGAACGCGAAGGACAAGATCGTCTATACGGCGATGTCGCGGATCGAGACGTCGATGGTCAAGGGCAATGCGGTGTCGCGCGACGTCGCGGTCGACAAGAAGATCGCCGCGGGCGCCGTCTACGCGCTGAACCTGAAGGGCAGCCAGCGCGACACGACGGGCAGCGCGATCGACAGCGAATGGGTGCCGGTCGACATGGGCGCACCGGCCGCGCTCGTCGGCGAGGATCTCGCCGCGGCCGACGGGCTCGGCAACCTCGCGAACCCGGACAGGATCGCGAACCCCGACAACCTGAAGTTCTCCGAAAAGCTGCGCACGCTCTTCATCGGCGAGGACTCGGGCATGCACGTGAACAACTTCCTGTGGGCCTACAACGTCGACACGAAGTCGCTCGTGCGTGTGCTGTCGTGCCCGGCCGGCGCCGAATCGACGGGCCTGCACGCGGTCGACGAGATCAACGGCTGGACGTACATCATGAGCAACTTCCAGCACGCGGGCGACTGGGAATCGCCGCTGCACGACAAGGTCAAGCCGACGCTCGATCCGCTCGTGCGCGCGAACTTCAAGGATCGCTTCGGCGCAAGCGTCGGCTACCTGACGGCCGAGCAGACCAGCATCAAGCTCGCGAAGGCCTGACCGATTCGCGCGAGGGGGTTCGCGCCCCTGGCCGCCCCCTCGTGATCGGGGGCTCGCCTTTCTTCATCACCGTTCATTCGTCGGCGCTCCACGCCGGTTTATGCGCGATGCCCAGTGCGGGCGTCGCGCTTTTTTTTGCGCGCGCGAATCGCGTGAATGTCGCGCGCGAGCCTGCGCCGTCCGGGGTCGGACGGGCGTTTGCGGGGATCGGGAGATAATACGGGCCTGACGCGTCCGGGCGGACAGTCAAAAAGACGGGCAAAAAAAAGCGCCACGGAGACCGTGGCGCTAAAAAAGTTCTAGCCATTCCGAGGGCCGTGCTAGAACCTGAGAGACTGCGCGAAACATCGTTGCCGGTTAAACTCTTGAAACGATGTTTCGAAAACGTGAGACATTCTTTCCGTTTCCGCCCGACAAGTCAAGCGGTATTTGCACCGGTTCATGTACTTTCCGGCAATGCTCAATTGAGCGTTTTCCTAATAAACCAAGGGTGAACCCGTAAAATCTCATCCAATGACCGGTTTGCCCATGGAACATGCATCTTTTGACAATAGTCCTACAATACCAACAAAATTGAAATCGAGTTTCGGAATTAGAGAGAATCCCTCGTGTCGACCACTGTAACCCCGCCTGTCTCCCGAGAACGCGAATCGTCGCCCGACGAGATCACCGCGCTCGCCCGCGGCCTCGCCGTGCTGCGCCGCATCGCGGCTGCCGACGCCCCCGTCAGCAACCGCGAACTGACCGAATTGACCGGTATCCCGAAGCCGACCGTGTCGCGCATCACCGCGACGCTCGTCAGCGCCGGCTTCCTGTTCCAGCTTCCCGACAGCGAGCGCTTCGTGCTCACCGCGTCGGTGCTCGAGCTGAGCCACGGCTTCCTGCGCAACTTCGACATCCGCGCGCGGTCGCGGCCGTTCATGATCGAGCTGGCCGAACGCACGTCGCTGTCCGTGCACCTCGCGGTGCGCGACCGGCTCGACATGGTCGCGATCGACGTGATCCGGCCGCGCTCGGCCGTGCTCGTCACGCGCCTCGAGATCGGCTCGCGGATGGACATCGCGCGCACGGCAGTGGGCCGCGCGTATCTCGCCGCACTCGAGAACGACGAGCGCCGCCTGCTGCTCGACTCGCTGCGCACCACGGCGGGCGACGACTGGCCGCATGTGTCCGCGCACCTGAACCCCGCGCTCGACGACGCGATGCGCGAAGGTCACGCGATCGCGATCGGCGAATGGCGCGAGGGCCTGAATGCGGTCGCGGCCGGTTTCGTCGGCCCGTCGGGCCAGCGCTATTCGGTGAATTGCGGTGGCGCGTCGCATCAGTGCCCGCCCGAATGGCTGCAGGAACACGTGGTGCCCGCGCTGCACGAATGCATCGCGAAAATCACGCGCGAAATCGGCGGCGCACCGGCCCGGCGCGTCAGCATGTAATCGATTCGTCATCGTTCTGTCGTGTTCTGTAACGACCGTAACCCGTTGAAAGATAGACCACTGGACTGTAACGGGGACGGGACGTAGGATCATGCCCATCGTCGCGCCGCATTCGCGGTGCGCACCGCTCTTTTCCCGCGCGGGTCGGCGGGGCCCCGGACCGAGCCGGCCCTCCCGACACCGCATGCCCACGCGCAGCCCAGCAAGCAGTCCGCTTCCCGGCACCCCGCGCCGTCTTCCTGACAGAAACGATGGATAACGAACAAAAGCCCACGCCCCCTTCGAAAGACCCTGCCGCACCCGCTGCACGACGTCCGCGCCGCACGCTGCTGGTCGGTACGATCGCGGTCGTCGTCATCGGCGGCCTGCTGTGGTGGCATCCGTGGAACCGCACGCCCGCCGCCGCCGCGGCCGGCAGCGCGGCCCAGGGGGCGAGCAGCGGTAGTGGCGCGCGTCACAGCCGTGGCGGCCCCGCCGCGATGGCGAACCTGCCGCAGCCCGTGTCGGTCGCGACCGCGACGCAGGGCGAGATGCCGATCGTGCTGTCCGCGCTCGGCACCGTGACGCCGCTCGCGAACGTGACGGTCAAGACGCAGCTGTCGGGCTACCTGCAGTCGGTCGCGTTCCAGGAAGGCCAGATCGTCAAGAAAGGCGACGTGCTCGCGCAGATCGACCCGCGTCCGTACCAGGTGTCGCTCGAGAACGCCGAAGGCACGCACGCGCGCGACGCGGCGTTGCTCGCGACGGCCCGCCTCGACCTGAAGCGCTACCAGACGCTGCTGTCGCAGGATTCGATCGCATCGCAAACCGTCGATACGCAGGCATCGCTCGTCAAGCAATACGAAGGGGCGGTGAAGACCGACCAGGCCGCGATCGATTCCGCGAAGCTGAACCTCACCTATGCACGCATCACGGCGCCCGTGTCGGGCCGCGTCGGCCTGCGCCAGGTCGACCCCGGCAACTACGTGACGCCGGGCGACAGCAACGGCATCGTCGTGATCACGCAGCTGCAGCCGATGAGCGTGATCTTCACGACGTCGGAAGACAACCTGCCGCAGATCATCAAGCAGGTGAACGCGGGCCAGAAGCTGTCGGTCACCGCGTACAACCGCAACAACACCGTGCCGCTCGAGACGGGCTCGCTCGCGACGCTCGACAACCAGATCGACACGAGCACGGGCACGGTCAAGCTGCGCGCGAACTTCGATAACAAGGAAGGCATGCTGTTCCCGAATCAGTTCGTGAACACGCGGCTGCTCGTCGACGTGATGCGCAATGCGACGATCGTGCCGACGTCCGCCGTGCTGACGGGCTCGATCGGCCAGTTCGTCTACGTCGTGAAACCCGACAACACGGTAACGGTACGCAAGGTCACACCCGGCCCGGTCGACGGCGAACGCACGAGCATCGTCAGCGGCGTCGCGCTCGGCGAGCGCGTGGTGACCGACGGGTCCGACCGCCTGCGCGAAGGCGCGACGATCTCGATTCCGGCCGACAAGCCGAAAGGCGCGTCAGGCGCGCACGGCGCCGGTGCGGCGTCGGGTGCATCGGGCGCGGGCGGCCATCGCGGCGGACACAAGCACGGTGCGTCGCAAGCAGCGGCCCAATAACGCGCGGGCCGCTCGATGAATCCATCCCGCCTCTTCATTCTCCGGCCGGTCGGCACCGCCCTCCTGATGGCGGCGATCATGCTGGCCGGTCTCGTCGCACTACGTTTCCTGCCGCTCGCCGCGCTGCCCGAGGTCGACTATCCGACCATCCAGGTCCAGACCTTCTACCCGGGCGCGAGCCCGGAGGTGATGACCTCGTCGGTCACCGCGCCGCTCGAACGGCAGTTCGGGCAGATGCCGTCGCTGAACCAGATGTCGTCGCAAAGCTCGGCCGGCGCGTCGGTGATCACGCTGCAGTTCTCGCTCGACCTGCCGCTCGATATCGCCGAACAGGAAGTGCAGGCCGCGATCAACGCGGCCGGCAACCTGCTGCCGTCCGACCTCCCTGCCCCGCCGATCTACGCGAAGGTCAACCCGGCCGACGCGCCGGTGATCACGCTCGCGGTCACGTCGAAGACGCTGCCGCTCACGCAGGTACAGGATCTGGCGGACACGCGCCTCGCGATGAAGATCTCGCAGATCGCGGGCGTCGGCCTCGTCAGCCTCTCGGGCGGCAACCGCCCGGCCGTGCGCATCCAGGCGAACCCGACCGCGCTCGCGCAGTACGGGATGAACCTCGACGATCTCCGCACGACGATCTCGAACCTGAACGTGAACACGCCGAAGGGCAACTTCGACGGCCCGACGCGCGCGTACACGATCAACGCGAACGACCAGCTCACGAGCGCCGACCAGTACAACAGCGCCGTCGTCGCCTACAAGAACGGCCGCCCGGTGATGCTCACCGACGTCGCGACGGTCGTCGCCGGCTCGGAGAACACCAAGCTCGGCGCGTGGGTGAATTCGGAGCCCGCGATCATCCTGAACGTGCAGCGCCAGCCCGGCGCGAACGTGATCCAGACGGTCGACGCGATCAAGGCGCAGTTGCCGAAGCTGCAGGAAACGCTGCCTGCCGCGCTCGACGTGCAGATCGTCACCGACCGCACGACGATGATCCGCGCGGCCGTGCGCGACGTGCAGTTCGAGCTGCTGCTCGCGGTCGGGCTCGTCGTGCTCGTGATGTACCTGTTCCTCGCGAACATCTACGCCACCATCATCCCGAGCCTGTCGGTGCCGCTGTCGCTGATCGGCACGCTCGCGGTGATGTACATGGCCGGCTTCTCGCTGAACAACCTGTCGCTGATGGCGCTCACCATCGCGACCGGCTTCGTCGTCGACGACGCGATCGTGATGATCGAGAACATCGCGCGCTACGTCGAGGAAGGCGAATCGGGGCTCGAGGCCGCGCTGAAGGGCTCGAAGCAGATCGGCTTCACGATCATCTCGCTGACGGTGTCGCTGATCGCGGTGCTGATCCCGCTGCTGTTCATGGGCGACGTGGTCGGGCGCCTGTTCCATGAGTTCGCGATCACGCTCGCGGTGACGATCGTGATCTCGGCGATCGTGTCGCTCACGCTCGTGCCGATGATGTGCGCGAAGCTGCTGCGCCATTCGCCGCCGCCCGAGAGCCACCGCTTCGAGGCACGTGTGCACCGCGCGATCGACTGGGTGATCGCGCGCTACGGGGTCGCGCTCGAATGGGTGCTGAACCGCCAGGGCTCGACGCTCGTGGTCGCGGTGCTGACGCTCGTGCTGACCGGGCTGCTGTACGTGTACGTGCCGAAGGGCTTCTTCCCCGCGCAGGATACGGGCGTGATCCAGGCGATCACGCAGGCGCCGCAGTCGATCTCGTACGGCGCGATGGCCGAACGCCAGCAGGCGCTCGCGGCCGAGATCCTGAAGGATCCGAACGTCGACAGCCTCACGTCGTTCATCGGCGTCGACGGCAGCAACATCACGTTGAACAGCGGCCGGATGCTGATCAACCTGAAGGCGCGCGACGATCGCTCCGAAACGGCCGCGCAGATCATCCGCGACCTGCAGCACCGCGTCGCGAACATCACGGGCATCTCGCTGTTCATGCAGTCGGTGCAGGATCTGACGATCGACTCGACCGTCAGCCCGACGCAGTACCAGTTCATGCTGACGAGCCCGAACCCGGACGAATTCGCGACCTGGGTGCCGAAGCTCGTCGCGCGGCTGCAGCAGGAGCCGTCGCTCGCCGACGTCGCGACCGACCTGCAGAGCAACGGCCAGTCCGTCTACATCGAGATCGACCGCGCGAGCGCCGCGCGCTTCGGCGTCACGCCGGCGACCGTCGACAACGCGCTGTACGACGCGTTCGGCCAGCGCATCGTGTCGACGATCTTCACGCAGTCGAACCAGTACCGCGTGATTCTCGAATCCGAACCGAAGGAGCAGCACTACGCGCAGTCGCTGAACGACATCTACCTGCCGTCGGCCGGCGGCGGCCAGGTGCCGCTGTCGTCGATCGCGGCGTTCCACGAGCGGCCGTCGCCGCTGCTGGTCGCGCACCTGTCGCAGTTCCCGTCGACGACGATCTCGTTCAACCTCGCGGCCGGCGCATCGCTCGGCGAGGCCGTCAAGGCGATCGATGCCGCCGAGAAGGACATCGCCCTGCCCGCGTCGTTCCAGACGCGCTTCCAGGGTGCGGCGCTCGCGTTCCAGGCATCGCTGTCGAACCAGCTGTTCCTGATCCTCGCGGCGGTCATCACGATGTACATCGTGCTCGGCGTGCTGTACGAGAGCTACATCCACCCGATCACGATCCTGTCGACGCTGCCGTCGGCCGGTGTCGGCGCGCTGCTCGCGCTGATGATCACCGGGCACGATCTCGACATCATCGGGATCATCGGCATCGTGCTGCTGATCGGTATCGTGAAGAAGAACGCGATCATGATGATCGACTTCGCGCTCGAGGCCGAACGCGTCGAAGGCAAGCCGCCGCGCGAGGCGATCTACCAGGCGTGCCTGCTGCGTTTCCGGCCGATCCTGATGACGACGCTCGCCGCGCTGCTCGGCGCGGTGCCGCTGATCGTCGGCTCCGGCGCGGGCTCCGAGCTGCGCCAGCCGCTCGGGATCGCGATCGCCGGCGGCCTGATCGTGTCGCAGGTGCTGACGCTGTTCACGACACCCGTGATCTACCTCGGCTTCGACTCGCTCGCGCGCCGCGTGCGCGGCTGGTTCGAACGCCACGGCCCCGATGCCGGCAAGCGCACGGATGCGTAAATGAAACGACCCCCACGCTCACTTCGTTCGCGTGGGGGGGCGCAGCCCCCCCATCTCCCGAAAACGCATCCGTCGGAACACGCGGCGGCCCAGCGAGTGCCGACATGAACCTGTCGCGCCCCTTCATCACCCGCCCCGTTGCGACGACGCTGCTCGCGATCGGCGTCGCGCTCGCGGGCCTGTTCGCGTTCATCAAGCTGCCGGTGTCGCCGCTGCCGCAGGTCGACTTCCCGACCATCTCGGTGCAGGCGTCGCTGCCGGGCGCGAGCCCCGAGACCGTCGCGACCAGCGTGACGAGCCCGCTCGAACGGCACCTCGGCTCGATCGCCGACGTCTCCGAGATGACGTCGACGAGCACGGTCGGCAATGCGCGGATCACCCTGCAGTTCGGCCTGAACCGCGACATCGACGGCGCCGCGCGCGACGTGCAGGCCGCGATCAACGCGGCACGCGCCGACCTGCCCGCCGCGCTGAAGAGCAACCCGACCTACCGCAAGGTCAACCCGGCCGACTCGCCGATCATGATCGTGTCGCTGACGTCGGAGACCTCGTCAGCCGCGAAACTGTACGACGCCGCGTCGACGGTGCTGCAGCAGTCGCTGTCGCAGATCGACGGGATCGGCCAGGTCTCGGTGAGCGGGTCCGCGAACCCGGCCGTGCGCGTCGAGCTCGAACCGCAGGCGCTGTTCCACTACGGGATCGGCCTCGAGGACGTGCGCGCGGCGCTCGCGTCCGCGAACGCCAACGCGCCGAAGGGCGCGATCGAATTCGGCCCGCAGCGCTACCAGCTCTATACGAACGACCAGGCGTCCGAGGCGTCGCAATACCGCGACCTCGTGGTTGCCTACCGCAACGGCGCGGCCGTGCGCCTGTCCGACCTGTCCGACGTCGTCGATTCGGTCGAGGACCTGCGCAACCTCGGTTTGTCGAACGGCAAGCGCGCGGTGCTCGTGATCCTCTACCGCTCGCCCGGCGCGAACATCATCGAGACGATCGACCGCGTGCGCGCGGCGCTGCCGCAACTCACCGCGTCGCTGCCGGCCGACATCACGGTCACGCCCGTACTCGACCGCTCGACGACGATCCGCGCGTCGCTGAAGGACACCGAGCACACGCTGCTGATCGCGATCAGCCTCGTCGTGATGGTCGTGTTCCTGTTCCTGCGCAACTGGCGCGCGACGCTGATCCCGAGCGTCGCGGTGCCGATCTCGATCATCGGCACGTTCGGCGCGATGTACCTGCTCGGCTTCTCGATCGACAACCTGTCGCTGATGGCGCTGATCGTCGCGACCGGCTTCGTCGTCGACGATGCGATCGTCGTGCTCGAGAACATCTCGCGGCACATCGAGAACGGCAAGTCGCGGATGCAGGCCGCGTTCGACGGCGCGCGCGAAGTCGGCTTCACCGTGTTGTCGATGAGCATCTCGCTCGTCGCGGTGTTCCTGCCGATCCTACTGATGGGCGGCATCGTCGGGCGCCTGTTCCGTGAGTTCGCGCTGACGCTGTCGCTCGCGATCGCCGTGTCGCTCGCGGTGTCGCTCACCGTCACGCCGATGATGTGCGCACGCCTGCTGGCCGAATCGCACGACCCGCAAACCGAGGGCCGCTTCGCGCGCTTCCTCGAGCGCTGCTTCGCGCGCATGCAGCGCGGCTACGAGCGCTCGCTGTCGTGGGCGCTGCGCCGGCCGCTGCTGATCCTGATGACCCTGTTCGCCACGATCGGGCTGAACGTGTACCTGTACATCGTCGTGCCGAAGGGCTTCTTTCCGCAGCAGGACACCGGGCTGATGATCGGCGGCATCCAGGCCGACCAGTCGACGTCGTTCCAGGCGATGAAGCTGAAGTTCTCCGAGATGATGCGGATCGTGCAGAGCAACCCGAACGTGAAGAGCGTCGCGGGTTTCACCGGCGGCACGCAGACCAACTCGGGCTTCATGTTCGTCACGCTGAAGGATCGCACCGAGCGCAAGCTGACGGCCGACCAGGTGATCCAGCAGCTGCGCCCGCCGCTGTCGGACGTCGCGGGTGCACGCACGTTCCTGCAGGCCGCGCAGGACATCCGCGTCGGCGGCCGGCAGAGCAACGCGCAGTACCAGTTCACGCTGCTCGGCGATTCGAGCGCCGACCTGTACAAGTGGGGGCCGATCCTGACCGAGGCGCTGCAGAAGCGCCCCGAACTGACCGACGTGAACTCCGACCAGCAGCAAGGCGGCCTCGAGGCGATGGTGACGATCGACCGCGCGACGGCCGCGCGATTCGGCATCAAGCCCGCGCAGATCGACAACACGCTGTACGACGCGTTCGGCCAGCGCCAGGTCTCGACGATCTACAACCCGCTGAACCAGTACCACGTCGTGATGGAAGTCGCGCCGAAATACTGGCAGAGCCCCGAGATGCTGAACCAGGTGTGGGTCAGCACGTCGGGCGGCAGCGCGAACGGCTCGCAGACCACCAACGCGGCGGCCGGCACCTACGTCGCGACGTCGGCCGGCACGTCGAGCGCCGGCACGGCCACCCAGAGCGCCGCGGCAATCGCGTCCGATTCCGCGCGCAACCAGGCGCTCAACGCGATCGCGGCCAGCGGCAAGTCGAGCGCGTCGTCGGGTGCATCGGTGTCGACGTCGAAATCGACGATGATCCCGCTGTCGGCGATTGCCACGTTCGGGCCGAGCACGACGCCGCTGTCGGTCAACCACCAGGGCCTGTTCGTCGCGACGACGATCTCGTTCAACCTGCCGCCGGGCGTGTCGCTGTCGCAGGCGACCCAGGTGATCTACCAGACGATGGCGCAGCTCGGCGTCCCGCCGACGATCGTCGGCAGCTTCCAGGGCACCGCGCAGGCGTTCCAGCAGTCGCTGGACAACCAGCCGATCCTGATCCTCGCCGCGCTGCTGGCCGTCTATATCGTGCTCGGGATCCTGTACGAGAGCTACATCCACCCGATCACGATCCTGTCGACGCTGCCGTCGGCCGGTGTCGGTGCGCTGCTTGCGCTGCTGCTGTTCAAGACCGAGTTCAGCATCATCGCGCTGATCGGCGTGATCCTGCTGATCGGCATCGTGAAGAAGAACGCGATCATGATGGTCGACTTCGCGATCGACCAGACGCGCAACAACCAGAAGTCGTCGTTCGACGCGATCCACGAGGCATGCCTGCTGCGCTTCCGCCCGATCATGATGACGACGATGGCTGCGCTGCTGGGCGCGCTGCCGCTCGCGTTCGGCAGCGGCGACGGCGCCGAGCTGCGCGCGCCGCTCGGGATCGCGATCGCCGGCGGCCTGATCGTGTCGCAGGTGCTGACGCTCTATACGACGCCGGTCGTCTATCTGTACATGGACCGGCTGCGCGTGAGGGCGGAGAAGCGCCGCAACCGCCGCGGGAATTCCGGCGGGCCGGCGGTCGCCGGGGAGTGATGGCGCGCGGGCCGGGTTGTTCCGCCCCGCGTGCTGGCCAGCACCGTCGCGAAGTCCCGGGCAAACGGCGGCAAGCCTGCGATGCCCCGCGCGTCGTGGCGCCGCCCCTGCGGCGCGCATCGCCGCAAACGCGCGATCAGCTTCGCTCCGCGAGCCCGGCCAGCGCGCACGACAACTGCCGCGTCGCGTCGTCGATCATCCCGAGCACCTGTTGCCGTCGTGCGTCGTCCGGGTCGCCGAGTGCGACGCCGATCGCAAGCGGCCCCGCCGCATCGACCGGCATCGCGACGATGCCGGTCCCCTGCCGCGGCACCGCATGCCCGCAGAGCCGCCAGACCTCATGCGCACCGACGCGCGCAACGTCTCCCGCTTCAGCGGGTCGCCCGACGAAGCGCGCGCCAATGCGCGCGACGAGGCACCCGGACGCATCAGGCACCGCCTGCGCGAGAACGACGGCCTCCGCGCCGTCGCGCCGAAGCAGTTGCGCGGCCAAACCGCTACGCTCGCATAGCGCCCGCAACACGGGCCGAGCGTGCACGACTTCCGCCCGGGCACCGACATAAGCCGCGGCGACGCGCGCGACCGCGGTTCCCGGCCGATAGCGACCACGCACGTCGACCACGAGAAAATCCTGCCGAACGAGCGTTTTCAGCAACCGTGCAACCGAATTGCGCGGTGCGCCGAGCCGCACCGCGAGTTCGGCGCAGGTCGCGGGCGGCTGCCCGGCCGCCAGCATCTCGAGAATCGCCAGCCCGCGTTCGAGCGCCGGCACCCGATAGCGCGGCGCGCCGTCATCCATGCTGTGCAAGGTCATACAGATCCTGCGCATTGCGCGCATACCGGCGCGGGGCCATGCCCGACCAGCGGTGAAACGCCCGCGCGAATGCTTTCTCGGACGTATAGCCGACCCGCTCGGCGATCTCGATCAGCCGGCGCTTGCCTTGCGCAAGATCGCCGCTCGCGAGATACATCCGGTACGCGGTCAGGTGGACGATCGGCGTTTCCCCGACCAGTTCGGCGAAACGCGCGCAAAAGCGCGAGCGCGACATGCCGGCCTCGGCCGCGAGGCTCGCCAGATGCCAGTCGCGGCACGGGTCGCGATGCATCAGCGCCATCGTCCGGCCGATCTGCGGATCGGTCAGGCCGCGCAGCCAGCCCGTGTGATTGGCCGACGACTGCAGATGCGCACGCAGCAGTTGCACGAACAGCACGTCCGCGAGACGGGTCGCGGCGACCGCCCAGCCGGGCTGGCACGCCATCGATTCCTCGATGAAGCTCTGCAGCGTGCTCGCGAGCCACGGCGCGACGGCCGCGTCGTTCGCGCGCACGTGGATCAGCGGCGGCAGCACGGAGAACAGCGGGCTGCGCACGATGTCGCGATACACGACGATACCGGTGTAGAGCTCGCTCGTCGCGCCGCCGCCGCCCGCGACGAATTCGAGCGGCGTATCGAAGCGCGGGCGAATCCCCTTGTCGGCCATCAGCGTATCGAACGGCACGGGCGGCTCGTCGAGCGACGACGCCATCACGTGCTCGTCGCCGTGCGGCAGCAACACGAAGTCGCCCGGCTCGATGTGCACGGGTGCCGCGCCGTCGACCCACAGGAAGAACGGATTGCCCGCGCATGTGCGAAATGGCGCGCCCGCGACGGCCGGCTTGCGGATCGCCCACGGCGCGCTCAACGTGAAGCGTCCCGTCACGACCGCGTCGGCCCGCAGGTCCGTGAGTACGTCGCTGAGAAGATCGGTCGCCATCGTCGATGTCTCCGTGATTCGCGGCGCCGCATCAGAAGCGCTGCTGGATGCCGGCCATCACGCCGACCTGGTTCTGCCCCGCGCCGACGGTGCCGCCCGCCGCGACCGACGACGTGCCGAGCGCGCTGTTCGTCATGTAGCCGACCGACGTGTACAACATCGTGCGCTTGGAAAGCAGGTAATTCGCGCGCGCCACGAACAGGTTCGAATCGTAGCGGCCGCGCAGCAGGTAGCGCAGCGCCTGTGCGTCGAATGATAGCGCCGGCGTCGCGGCGTACGTGCCGCCGGCGAAAAAGATGTCGGACTGGGCGTGGCTCGCGGCCGCCGTGTTGCGGCGAATCCATCCCGCGCCGAGCTTCGCGGCGCCGAACTTCACGTATGCGTCGACGATGGTGCGCGTATCCGTGTATCCGGGGCTCGACAGCGGCGCCGACGCGCCGGTGCCGCCATGCATGACGTCGTAGGACGCGGCTGCCCCGAATTGCGGTGCGTCGTACGCGACCATCATCGTGTATTGCCGGCATGCGACGGGGTCGCCCGGCACATTGCCCGCGCAGTTCGTCGCCGACGGGCCGGCCGGGCCCGCGCCGTCGCGGCCCGTGCTGTAGGTACCGCCGACCGTCACCCCGCCGAAGTGGCCGAGATAACCGAGCGCGTTGTCGCTGCGCGCGTTCGGCAGGTAGCTGTCGAAGCTCGCCATCGAATGGATCGACGGACCGATTACGTCCGCGTTGAGCAGCACGAGCATCGACATGTTCATCTGCCGCCCGAGCGTGACAGCCCCGTACGGAGAATCGATGCCGACGTTCGCCTGCCGGCCGAACATCCGGCCGCCGTAGTTCAGCGCGCCGGAATTCATCGCGAAACCGCTCTCGAGCACGAAGAACGCGCGATAGCCGCCGCCGAGATCCTCGACGCCGCGCAGGCCGAAGCGCGACGGTACCTCGCCCGTCAGCGACGGCATGCCGGCGACCGATCCGCCGCCTGCCGCATGGTTGTAGTACTGCACGCCGGTGTCGACGATGCCGTACAGCGTCACGCTGCTTTGCGCATACGCGTGCGGCGCCGCGACAGCAGCCGCCGCGAACGAAACGGCCGTGGCGGCCGTGCGGAACTGTTTCATGGAAGTCTCCAGACCTATCGTGTAGTTATGCTTGATATCGATCGGCAGCCCGTTTTCGAACCACCTCGGACTGCCGTGCTGCCCGGTTCGCACCGGCCCTGCATGCGCCGGCGCAAACCGTCGTTACGGCGTATGCGCGCCGGCCAGGATCCAGTCGGCGAGCAACCTCGCGTCGCCGGCGTCGATGCGGTTCGGCGGCATCGGCACCGCGCCCCATGCGCCGGCACTGCCGTTGCGGATGTGCAATGCAAGTTTGTCGGCCGCGCCGGGGTCGTTCGCGTAGCGCGCCGCGACCTCGCGATAGGCGGGGCCGACCAGCTTGCGGTCGATCGCGTGGCAGCCCAGGCACGCATGGCGCTCGGCAAGTTGCCGGGCGAGCGTGCCGTCGGCCGGAGGCGCCGCGACGGCCGCTGTCGCGAGGATCGTCGCGCACGAAGCGATGACGGAGACGGCCCGTAATTGAGCTCGAAACATGGTGATGACCGGATGAGTGGAGAAACGGGCCGCTCAGGACGCGAGCGGAACAGAAAACGGCATCGAACGCGGGCGCTCGCCCGTCGCGCGCCAGATCGCGTCGGCAACCGCAGGCGCGACCGGCGGCAGCGCAACCTCGCCGCAGCCCTGCGGTTCGCGGTCGCTGTCGACGATCACGACCTCGACCTTCGGCATGTCGGCCAGGCCCAGCAGCGGGTAGTCGGCAAAATTCCCCTGCACGACCGCACCGTGCTCGAACGTGATTTCGCTGCGGAACGTGTTGGTCAGCGCGAACCCGATCCCGCCTTCGACCATCTCGCGGATCAGCAGCGGATTGATCGGGCGGCCGCAGTCGATGCCGCACACGATCCGCTCGAGCCTCACCTTGCCACCCGTCACGCGCACGTCCGCGATCATCGCGACGTAGGTGCTGAACGCGCCGCCGCGCCCGGTGTACAGCGAATACGCGACACCGCGCGACACGCCCGCCGGCGCGCGGCCGAACCAGTTCGCGCGTGCGGCCGTCGCATCGAGTACGCGTAGCGCGAGCGGGTCGTGCCTGAGCAGCGCGCGCCGGTATTGCACCGGGTCGGCCTGCGCGGTGTGCGCGAGCTCGTTCACGAAGCTTTCGAGAAAGAACACGCTCGACGTGCTGCCGACGCTGCGCATGAAGCTGACCGGGATCGGCTGCATCACCGTGACCGAATCGATGAGCAGGTTCGGCACGTCGTAGCAGAGGTCGTAGAGACCGTCGAGCATCGTCTCGTCCCAGCCGCCGGCCTTCTCGTACATGTCGCGCTTGATCGCCGCGTATAGCGAATGCCCGGCGACGCGCGCATGCAGCGCGACCGGCAGCCCGTCGCTGCCGAGCACCGCGCGCAGGCGCGCGGACGCGCACGGCCGATAGAAGCCGTGCCGGATATCGTCCTCGCGCGAACGGATCACCTTCACCGGACGGCCGACCGCCTTCGACGCAACGGCCGCGTGCACGACGAAGTCGGGCACGTACTTGCGGCCGAAGCTGCCGCCGAGAAACGTCGTATTGACGACGACCCGGTCCGCCGGCACGCCGAACAGCGACGACAGCGCCCAGCGCACCTTGTCCTGCCCCTGGACCGGCCCCCACACTTCGATGTCGTTCGCCCGCACGTGCACGGTCGCGTTCACCGGCTCCATCGTCGCGTGGACGATGTACGGCGTGTGGTAATCCGCTTCGACGACCGTGCCAGCCTCGGCAAGACGGCGTTCGGGCTCGCCGATCGTCGTCGCGACGACCGCGTGCGCGGCCTGCAGCGCGCCCTTGCACTGCGCAAGGATCGTCGCGCTGTCGAATGCCGCCGTCGGGCCCGCATCCCACGCGACGTCGGCCGCGTCGCAAGCCTTCTTCGCCTGCCAGTAGCTCTGCGCGACGACGATCACCGCATCCTTCGCGAGCACGACGTCGACGACACCCGGCATCGCGCGCACCGCGTCGCGGTTCTTCACCGCCACGGGCTTGCCGTTCAGCGTCGGCGCCATCGTCAGTGCGCCGACCAGCATGTCGGGCACCTGCACGTCGATGCCGTAGATCGCGCTGCCGTCGACCTTGGCCGGTACGTCGAGCTTGTGCAGCGCCTTGCCGATCAGCGTATGGGCGGAGGCGGGCTTCAGGCGAGGATTCGGTTCGGGCGGGAGCTTCGCCGCGTCGTCGACGAGCGCGCCGTACGACAGCGAACGGCCACTCTGCAGGTGGATCACGCGGCCGTCGCGCGTCATGCATTGCGTCGCACGCACGCCGAGCCGCGCAGCGCCCGCCTTCAGGAATGCCGTGCGCGCCTGCGCGCCCGCGATTCGCAGCCGCGTGTAGAACATCGTCACCGACATCGACGCGCCGACGAACTGCTGCGGCGGCTCGTTCGCCGCGTGGATCCGGTACGCGTCGCGCCCGGTGACGAACTCGACCGTCACGCTGCGCCAGTCTGCATCCATCTCGTCGGCCAGCACCTGCGGCAACCCGGTGTACACGCCCTGCCCGACCTCCGCCTGCGACAGGCCGATGATCGTTCTGCCGTCGGCATCGACGCGCACCCAGTCGTTGATCTCGCGAAAGCGTGCGCCGTCGCCGGCCGCCTGCACGACGTCGCTGATCGACAGCGGCAGCAACAGGCTGCCCGCCAGCGCCGCGCCGCTCTTCAGGAACATCCGCCGCGACGCGTTCGGCACGCGCGCCGCTCGCACCGCGTCAGCCCGCCGCGACATGGATCGCCTCGCGGATGCGTTGATAGGTCGCGCAGCGACACAGGTTCGTGACGGCCTGGTCGATCTGCGCGTCGGTCGGCTTGCGGTGCTGCGCGAGCAGCGCAGCGGCAGCCATCACCATGCCCGACTGGCAGTAGCCGCACTGCGGTACGTCCTTTTCGATCCACGCGCGCTGCACCGGGTGCGAGCGATCGTGCGACAGCCCCTCGATCGTCGTGATCGACCGGCCCGCGACACTCGCGACCGGCAGCACGCACGAACGCGTTGCCTCGCCGTCCAGGTGCACGGTACAGGCACCGCACGCGCCGATCCCGCAGCCGAATTTGGTGCCGGTCAGTTTCGCCGCGTCGCGAATGACCCACAGAAGCGGCGTATCGGGATCGCCGTCGAAATCGAATGGCTGCCCGTTCAGCGTGAAGCGCATCGTCTACCTCCCTCGTTCCGCATCGCCCGTTTGCCACCCGGTGGGTGACGGCGATGGATTGAGGGAGATTCTTCGCGGCGCAAAAAGCCACGCCAATGACCTTGGTTCCAGAAAAAGGCACCGATCGTCCAGATCGTTTCCGCTGACGATTCGGGGCGAAAGCCGTGCGAGCAAGGGCGGGCGGTGCGGAGGAATGGCCGGCACAGTGGGAACGATGCGATCACGCTGCCGACGGCATCGGCCGCCGAACGACGTTGTGCGCGATCCCGCCTTGACCGCGCGCGGCGATCGACTATCGTGTGTCCATGCCCACCACCGTGCCCTTCACGGGGACACACCATGGACGTCCAGCTCAACCATACGATCGTCTGGTGCCGCGACAAGCACGCGTCGAGCCGCTTCCTCACCGAATTGCTGGAATTGCCGCCGCCGACGCCGTTCGGCGCGATGCTGGTCGTCCCGCTCGACAACGGCGTGTCGCTCGATTTCTACGAAACGGCGGGGGAGATCACGTCGCAGCACTACGCGTTCCTGACCGACGAAGCCGGCTTCGATCGCGTAATCGCCCGCATTCGCGAGCGCGGGCTGCCGCACTGGGCCGATCCAGCCAAGCGGCAACCCGATGACATCTACCGCCACAACGGCGGCCGCGGCGTGTATTTCGACGACCCGGACGGCCACTTCCTCGAAGTGATGACCCGACCGTACGTGCTGAACGGCTAGTTCGTCAGGCCGGCCGGCGTTGCACCGACCGGTATGGCGTAGCACGGGTGCCGACCTGTTGCGGACGACACCCGGCCAGCCGCCGTTACTCGGCGGTCGCCGCGGTCTTGCGCGGACGACGCGCGCGCGGCGCCGCCTTGCGGGCCGGCTTCTTCGGCTTCGCGTCGGCGGGCGCGTCGACCGCCGCTTCAGCAACCGACTCGACAGCCGATTCAACCGGCGCGGCGTCATGCGACGGCCGGGCGGCCGCCGGCTCGGCGTGCGTCACCGCGGCGTGCCGCTCGTCGCGCTGTTCCGCGTCGCGATGCGTGTCGTCGGCATGCTTGCCGTGCGCGTGCTTCCCTTCACCGTGCTTCGCCCCGCCCTGCGTGGCGTCGTCCGGCTTTCCGGCCGCTTGACGGCCGGCGCTCTTCGCGGCGGTGCCCTTCTTCGCACCGGCCTTCTTGGCCGCGCTCTTGCGTGCGCGCTTGCGGCCATCCTTCGCGTCGCCGTGCGCATCGGTCGCTTCGGTGGCGTCGGTCGTCTCGACCGGCGCGAGCGCCGCTGCGTCGGCGAGCTCGGCAACCGCCACCGCCACCTCCTCCACCTCCGCCTCGACCTGCACGCTTTCGTGCACGACCGCTTCCGCCCGCTGCCCGCGACGGCGCGACTGGCGCTCGGCCCGCGCCGGCTCGCGCGTGCCGTGGTGCGCGGCCGAGCCGCCGTCACCGGCCGTTGCGGCATGATCCGCGGCCGCCTGCTGGCGTGCCCGCGACACGAACGCGCCCGACTTGTCGTCACGCCCCACTTCGAGCAGGCCACGCGCCTGCGCTTCGTCGAGCAGGTTGCCGAACGCGCGGAACCCGTAGTACGACTCGTTGAAATCCGGCTTGCGACGCTTGATCGCGCTCTTGAGCACCGACGCCCAGATCTTGCCGACGTCGTCGCGCTCCGACGCGAGCGCATCGAACGTCTCGACCGCCAACGCGATCGCCTCGGCCTTGCGCGCGTCCATCTCGTGCTTGCGCGACGGTTCGTCGGGCCGCTTCGCCGGGCTGTTGCCCGTGCGCTGCTGTTCGCGCTTCGCGAGCGCGCGCTGCTGCTCGCGCACCAGATCGTCATAGAAGATGAATTCGTCGCAGTTCGCGACCAGCAGGTCCGACGTCGACTTCTTCACGCCGACCCCGATCACCTTCTTCGCGTTCTCGCGCAGCTTCGACACGAGCGGCGAGAAATCCGAGTCGCCGCTGATGATCACGAACGTATCGACGTGCGACTTCGTGTAGCAGAGGTCGAGCGCGTCAACGACGAGCCGGATGTCGGCCGAATTCTTGCCCGACTGGCGCACGTGCGGAATCTCGATCAGCTCGAAGCTCGCCTCGTGCATCGACGCCTTGAAGCCCTTGTAGCGATCCCAGTCGCAATAGGCCTTCTTCACGACGATGCTGCCCTTCAGCAGCAAGCGCTCCAGCACGGGCTGGATGTCGAATTTCTCGTACTTCGCGTCGCGCACGCCGAGCGCGACGTTCTCGAAGTCGCAGAACACGGCCATGCTGACGTTGTCCAGGGGTAATGCCATGTGTACTCCAACCGGTTGGCCGACGCGTTGTATGACGTAGCGGCGAAAAAAGCATCGCGCACATGATAGCCGGTCGGCGCGTCATTCCCGAATCCGTGTGAATGAATGACGGCGTGAACGGCCGTCGCAACAATATGCCCGCGCCGGGATGCCCGAGCCGGTACGCCCGCGCCGGTACGCCCCTTAATACGCACCCGCCGCCGGGGCAAATCGACATTACACTTGAGTTATTGGTCGTCCGTCCCTATCTGGAAGGATGACGCATCGAGCAAGGAGCGGTTTCATGACGACGAAGCTACTGCTGATTGGCGCGACCGGCCGAACGGGCCAGGCCTGCGCGGATCTGCTGCTCAAGCAGCCGGAGTTCGAGGTCACGGCGCTGGTGCGCCGGCACGGCTATGCGCTGGCCGGCGCACGGGTCGTCGAGGCCGACCTGACGAACGATTTCTCGCACGCATTCCAGGGCATCACGCACGTGATCTACGCGGCCGGCTCGGCCGAATCGGACGGCGCGGCCGAAGAAGAGCAGATCGACCGCGACGCGGTCGCCCGCGCGGCCGACTACGCGCTGGCCTACAACGCGCAAAAGCTCGTGGTGATCAGTTCGCTGTCCGCGTACCGGCCCGAACTCGGCCCGGACGCGCTGCACCACTATTCGCAGATGAAGCGCGAAGGCGACGACCGCGTGATCGCGTCGGGTGTCGACTACGTGATCCTGCGCCCGGGCCCGCTCGCGGACGGGCCGGGTGTCGGCAAGATCGCACTGACCGACGCGTGGCTCGACCCCGCGCCGCCGGTGTCGCGGCAGGACGTGGCATGGGCCGCGATCGAGGCGATCAAGCTGGGCATCTCGCGCAAGACCGTCGGCTTCGTCGGCGGCAGCGTGCCGATCGAGCAGGCCTTGCGCGCGTAGCGGCCCGCCGCGCGCTGCCGGGCGGCGGCGCGGGCCGGGCCGGCAGCGCCGGGCTTACTGCTTCGGGTGCGCGTCGGCCCACGCCTTCACGGCAGCGAGCGTGTTCTCGACGTGCTTGTCGGGCGACATGCTCGTGTATTCGTAGAGAATCTTCCCTTCCGGCGAAATCACGTACGACACGCGGTTCGCGCGGTCGATCGCCGGCAGCTTCGCGTCGTATTCACGGATGATCTTCGCGTCTGGGTCGGCCGCGACCGGGAACTTGCTCCGGCACTCGCTCACCGAAAACTTCGTCAGCGTATCGATATTGTCTGCCGATACGCCGATCACCGTCGCACCGTAAGCCTTGTAACGGTCGACGGCATCCGCGAACGCATGCGCCTCGATCGTGCAGCCCTTCGTGAACGCGGCCGGGTAGAAATACAGCACCACCGGCCCCTGCTTCAGCGCGTCCGCGAGCGAGTACGTGTAAGTCTTGCCGCCCAGCGACGCCTGCGTCGTGAAGTCGGGCGCCGCGGCACCCGGCTTCAGTTCCGCCTGCGCCATCAGCGCATGGCCGGCCACCAGCGCCGCCACGGCGCCCAGCAACAGTTTTCGCTTCATCTGCGTCCTCATTTCTTATAAAGTCAGCCTCGATGTAGGCCACGCCGGCGTTCGCCTGTCGAACGCCCCGAGTACAATCCGGCCCAGCGGCAGCGCCATCCGCGCCCGGCCCGTTAAAGATTCCGCACAGTCTGCCGTTATTCCTTCCGGACAACCGGTTCCAGCCCTTCACGTCAGCGAGAAACATGGAAGCCAACAGGAAACAGACGTCACGCAAGGGCTCCTGGCGCAGTGCCTTGCATACGCTGCGCCGCTTCGCCTGGTCGGGCGGCGCGCTGATGCCCGCCCGCGCCGGCGCGCCGCGTCGCGACGACTCCGTGCGCAACTGGCTGGAACAGACGGTCGGCACGGTGGATTTCCTCGCCCATGTCGACCGCGAGCTGCGCTTTCTGTACGTGTCCGACGCGAGCCTGCGCTTCATCGGCTACCACCGCGACTACCTGCACACGCTGACGCTGCGCGACCTGATCGCTGAACAGGATACCTCGGCGCTCGAAGGCCTGCTTGCGCGCGCCTCACGTTCCGGCCAGGTCGAGAAGGCGACGATGTGCATCGTCAAGTCGCTCACCTACCCGCTGGACGTCGAGGTCCGCGCGTTCAAGAGCCGCCACCACGGGGTCGACGGCTTCGCGATCGCCGCGTTCGACGTGTCGTCGTGGCGCGCGCTCGAGGCGCGCCTCACGTACGAAATGCACCACGATCCGATGACGGGGCTCGACAACCTGTCCGCGCTCGTGCCGGCGCTGATGCGCGCGCAGCAGACCGCCGACGAGGACGGCACCTGCGCGGCGCTGCTGCTGCTCGACCTCGACGACTACCAGCGGATCAACCGCGCGCTCGGCTACGACGCGGGCGACACGCTGCTGCGCGAGACCGCGCAGCGGCTGAAGGCGCTCGTCACGCCGAACGAACGGCTCGCGCGGGTCGCGAGCGACAAGTTCGCGGTCGTGCTCGGCGCGGCGAACCGCACGCAGGCAAGCAATGCCGCCGATGCGCTCGCACGCCGGCTGCAGTCCGCGGTGCGCGAGCCCTACGTGTACCAGGGGCAGACCGTGCACCTGTCCGCGAGCATCGGCATCGCGCTTTATCCCGACGAACGTGCCGCACCGCATCGCGCGCAGCACCACAGCCCGCTGCTGCGCCGTGCCGACCACGCGCTCGCGCAGGCGAAGGCATCGGGCGGCAACGCGCTCGCGTTCCATGCGCCCGTCGACGATCCGGCCGACGCCGAACGGCTCAAGCTCGAAGCCGACCTGTACGACGGGGTGCGCAACGGCGAGTTTTCGCTCCATTTCCAGCCGATCACGCGCAGCCAGTCGGGCGCGGTGGTCGGCGTCGAGGCGCTGATCCGCTGGCGCCATCCGGTGCACGGCCTCGTGCCGCCGGCGACCTTCATTCCGCTCGCCGAATCGATCGGCCTGATCAACTACCTCGGCAACTGGGTGCTCAAGGCCGCGTGCATGCAGCTCGTCGCGTGGGACCGCCAGGGGCTCGCGCTTCAGTACGTGGCGGTCAACGTGTCGCCGCAGCAGTTCCGCGACCCGCGCTTCACGCAAAGCGTGCGCGAGGCGATCGCGCTGACGGGCATCGACCCGCGCCGCATCGTGCTCGAAATCACCGAAAGCCTGCTGATGCACGATCCCGCGCATGCGAAGGGGCTGCTCGAGGAGCTGACCGATCTCGGCATCCGCTTCGCGATCGACGATTTCGGCACTGGCTATTCGAGCCTCGCGTACCTGCAGCGCTTCCCGCTCGCGAAGCTGAAGATCGACCGCAGTTTCGTCGAGAACCTGCTGACGTCGCGCAATGACCGCGCGATCGTATCGGCGGTGGTCGGCCTCGCGCAGACGCTCGATCTCGAGCTCGTCGCCGAAGGCGTCGAGACCGAGGCGCAGCGCGCGCTGCTGACGGAGATGGGCTGCAACCATATCCAGGGCTGGCTCGTCTGCCAGGCGCTGCCGTCCGAGGAGCTCGCACGGCGCTTCGAGGCGCACCAGCTGCACCTGCACGCCGCCGCCTGACGCGCGCGGCGAACCGGATAGATCCGTATGTCAATCACCGAACACATGCCCCGCACCGCATTGATCGACAAGCTGTGGGCCCGGATGAGCGAACGCGGCGATTTCCCGCTGCTGTCGGAATCGCTGCGCGCGACGATGGCCGCGATGAAGAACGACGACCTCGACTTCACCGCGCTCGTGCGCGTCGTCCTGTCGGACTTCGCGCTCACGCAGAAAGTGCTGCGGCTCGCGAACTCCGCGATGTACATGGCGTTCGGCGGCAACATCACGACCGTGACCCGCGCACTGATGGTGCTCGGCATGGACGCGGTCGGCCACCTGGTCGTCGGGCTGAAGCTCGTCGACCATTTCCACCACAGCACGCCGCGGCGCATCGATGCGAAGCTCGAACTGAACCGAGCGCTGCTGTCCGGCTGCGTCGCACGCAAGCTCACCGAGCGCGCCGAACTGCGCGCGGGCGAGGAAGCCGTCGTCTGCACGCTGATGCGCCAGGTCGGCAAGCTGCTCGTGGTCTGCTATCTCGACAGCGAATGGGATCGGATCCGCCGGCGCGCTGCCGAACTGAACGGCGACGAAGCGGCCGCCTGCGCCGACGTGCTCGGCGTCGGCTTCGATGAAATCGGGCTCGAGGCGGCCACGCGCTGGCGGCTGCCCGACGTGATCCGCGCGGGGATGGCCGACGACCACCACGCGGCCCGCGACGACGAATACGACGATGACGACCGCAACGCGGGCCATGCAGACGATGACGGCCCTGCCGACCGCGTCCGCTGGCTGCGCGCGGTGAGCCGCTGCTCGACCGACGTCGCGGGTGCGCTCGTGATGCCCGCCAGCCCGCAGCGCGACGCGCGCATCGCGACGCTCGCGCAGCACTACGGCACCGAGCTCGACATGGAGCCCGACGCGCTCGTCGAGATCGCCGAGCGGCTCGCGCGCGAGGAAGCAAGCGACACCGTGATGCGCGAGATCGTCGAGCTGCGCGCGAACGCCGATGCAATCGCGCGCGCGCAGGCCGAGCCCGAGGCGTGCCTCGAAGCCGGCCTCGCGGACCTGCGCGCGCTGCCGTCCGAGCACGTGCTGACGCCGGTGCTCGCGCTCGCGTCGGAAAGCCTGCTGGCCGGCCTTGCGTTCACGCGCACCGTGATGTTCGTGCGTCACGACGACGGCACGTTCGCCGCGCGCCTCGGCTTCGGCCCCGGCGTCGATACGGCGCTCGACCGGCTGCGCTTCGACGAGCGCTTCGAGCCGGACGTGTTTCATCTCGCGATCTCGAACTCGGTCGGCATCTTCATCGAGCAGGCGCAGGAACCGAAGATGCTCAAGCGCCTGCCCGCGTGGTATCTCGACGCGTTCGACGACACGCGCGCGTTCGTGCTGCTGCCCGTGCGCGTCGGCACGACGAGCGTCGCGCTGCTGTACGGCGACTGGGCCGGCGCGCAGCCCGCGCGCAAGATCACGCAGCAGGAGATGAGCGTGCTCAACGAACTCGCCCGCGAACTGGGCCGGTTCTTTCCTGCCTGACGCGGCCGCCGTTTCCACCTCCCAAAAGCAAACCGGCCGCATAAGCGGCCGGCTGCATCGTGCGATAGAACGAAACGCTTACTTGAGCGTCACGGGCACGCTGAAGTACTTCTTCGCGAGGTTGTCGATCGTGCCGTCGGCCTTCAGGTCCTTCAGCGCCTGATCGAGCGCGGTCTTCAGCGCCGCGTCGTTCTTGCGCAGACCGAAGCCGACGCCCGAACCGAGGATCTCGGTATCGCTGACCGTGCTGCCCGCGAATGCGAAGCCCTGGCCCTGCGGCTTCGTCAGGAAGCCCTTCGAACCGGCTTCCGAATCCTGGAACGTCGCATCGAGACGGCCCGACTTCAGGTCGGCATACGCCAGATCCTGCGTCTGGTACGGCACGACTTCGACACCTGCCGGCGCCCACTTCTTCTTCGCATACGCTTCCTGGATCGTGCCCTGCAGCACGCCGACGCGCTTGCCCTTCAGCGATTGCGGGGTCGGCAGCAGGCCGCTGCCCTGCTTCGCGATCAGCTGGTTCGGAATCGTGTAGATCGGATCGGTGAACGCGATCGCGTGCTTGCGCTGGTCGGTGATCGTCATGTCCGAGTTGATCGCGTCGAACTTGCGCGCCTGCAGCGCGGGGATCAGGCCGTCGAAGTCGTTCTCGACCCACACGCACTTCGTCTTCAGCTTCGCGCACACCGCGTTGCCGATGTCGATGTCGAAGCCGGTCAGCTTGCCGTCGGGCGTCTTGAATTCGAACGGTGCATACGAGGCCTCGACGCCGAACCGGATCTCTTTCAGATCCGCGGCAAACGCGCTGCCTGCCGCCACGGCCGATGCCACCACCACCGCATGCGCGGCCACTTTACGCCAATCCAACTTCATCAGGTGCTCTCCTCGATACTCGAATGTTCCGGAACTACGGGCGCGTACATCATTGCAGGGCCAGATGACCTGGACAATGCGGCTGCCGCGCCGTGATGCGGCGCAACAGCCGCAAGGCCGCGATTGTACCAATCCGCGCGGCCCGGTATGGCAAAGCGGCCGTCGGCGCGCGATGCTGCGGTGCGCACACGACGCCGGCCAGGCCGGCCGCGGAACTTGCAAGACGATGTCGCAAATACGCAAGCGCGGCCGCACTGCTCCGCGGCCGCGCCGATGGGTCAGACGAGCGCCGCGATCGTCTCGCGCGTCGTGTCGATGACGAGCAGGCCCGCACGCAGGCCCGGCTTCACGCTCGGGTTCGGGAACACGATCCGTTCCTCGTCGTGCGTCACCGTGTAGCGGTAGTCGCCGTCCTGCGCGAGCACCGTGCCGCGCGCAAACGCGGTGAAGTTCGCGACGTCGGCCGCGACGAACAGTTCGAGCGCGTCGCTCTGCTTCGTGATCTGGTCGATCACCGTGAACACGCGCGGCAACGCGGCATCGCCCTGCGGGTCGCTGCCCGGCGGATGCCCGGCCGACGCTCCCGACACCAGCTTGCGCACCGCCCGATCGGTCGGCGCGAAGCGCGTCAGGTCGTTCTGGCCGAACGGGCGCACCTTGCCGAGTTCCAGCGTGCACGCCAGCGCATCGCAGTGCTCGGCCGTGAAATGCGAATACGTGTTGCCCTTCGCGGTATGCAGCAGCACGGCCGCGATGCGCGCATCGCCGAGCCATTCGACCATCGTGCGCGTCGGCGGCGTGCCCGTGTGCGGCAGCAGCGCGAACTGCTCGAACACCGACGCGCGGATCGCCGTATGCATGTCGATGTGCCAGCGCGCGCCGCCCGCCGGCGCCGCCGCGAAGAACGCGGCAGCGGCCGCTTCGAGCTGCGCGGCACGTGGCGCTTCGCGGCTCGCGGGCACCTGCGTGTGACGACCGCTGAACAGGCGGTTCAGGTCGTCGTCGAGATACCGTTCGCCGGCGCGCATCGCCGGCACGTTACCGAGCACGACGAGCAGCCGGCACGCGAGCGGCAGCGCGCCCGACGCGAGATCGCGCACGAGCATCGACAGCAGTTCGATCGGCGCCGTCTCGTCGCCATGCACGCCGGCCGACACGAGCACGCTCGCACGCGCCGCGTCGGCGGCCGCGGCCGGTTCGAGCGCGAGCAGCCCGTCGCCGAGCCATGACCAGCGCACCGCGCCGCCCGCGCAGGCGCCGTCCGTCACGGCCGGCGCGCCGCCGGCCAGCGTGAACGCGAGAAAGTCGTCGAGCAGCGCGGTGGCCGGCATCCGTGCCTCAGCGCTGGAAGTCATACAGCGAACCGACGCGCAGGATCTGCGTGAGCTCGTCGAGCGCCGAGCGCGATTCCTCGAGCAGCGCCGGATCGGCGAGGTCTGCCGGTGCGAGGCGATCGCGATAGTGCTTGTCGATCCACGCGTCGAGCGATGCGAACAGCGTGTCGTTGATCCACACATTCGACGTGACGGCCGCGCGCTCGGCTTCGTTCAGCACGACGCGCAGGCGCAGGCACGCAGGGCCGCCGCCGTTCTTCATGCTTTCGCGCAGGTCGAACACGAGCACGTCGTGAATCGGGCCGTTGCCGGCCGCGAGACGGTCGAGATAGGCCGCGACGTTCGCGTTCTCACGGCATTCCTGCGGCACGACGAGCACCTGCGAGCCGTCCGCGCGCGACAGCAGCTGGCTGTTGAACAGATACGACGTCACCGCGTCGTTCACGCTCACGGCTGCCTCGGGCACCTCGATCACGTTCAGGCGTGCACCGCGTGCGTCGAGCGCGGCGGTCAGCGTGTCGTAGATCGCCTGCTTGTTGACGAATGCGCGCTCGTGCGTGAACAGCGTGTCGCGGTTGCCGACCGAGATCACGTCGTTGTGGAACACGCCCGCGTCGATCACGTCCGGATCCTGCTGCGCGTACACCGTCGCTTCTTCGGCGAGCCCGTGGCGATGCGCGACCGCGCGGCTCGCCTCGAAGGTCTGGCGTGCCGGGAAGCGCTTCGGCTCGGGGCCGCGGCGGTATTCCGCGCGGCCGTACACGAAGAACTCGATGCCCGGCTTGTCGTATTCGGCGCAAAAGCGCGTGTGGTTCGCCGCGCCTTCATCGCCGAGCGCCGGCGTGCCCGTCAGCGCTTCGTGCACCGCGAAGTGCGCGGGATCGGCGAACAGTGTCGACAACGTGCGGCGCGTCGCGTCGTGCTCGATCGCGCGATGCAGCTTGCTGCACAGGTTCGCCGGCGTGAAGTGCACGCGGCCGTCGCTCGTGTCGGCCGACGGGCTGACGGTGGCCGCGTTCGCGGTCCACATCGCCGATGCCGAGCTCGCCGCGGCCAGCAGTTCGGGCGCCTGCTTCGCGGCCTTCGCGATCACATCCGCGTCCTTGCCCGAGAAGCCGAGCTCGCGCAGCAGGCGCAGCGACGGCCGCTCCTGCGGCGGCAGCACGCCCTGCGCGAAACCGAGATCCGCGAGCTGCTTCATCTTGCGCAGCCCCTGCTTCGCGGCGGCCTTCGGATTCGCGGCCGACTTCTCGTTGTTGAGCGACGCCACGTTGCCGAACGACAGCCCGGCGTAGTTGTGGGTCGGGCCGACGAGTCCGTCGAAATTGGCTTCTTGTGCGTTCATCGTCGCTCCCTCGATCAGAAATGCAGGCCCGGCGACAGGCTCGCGGGCAAGGTCAGTTGCGTGCTTTCCACCGACGCCATCGGAAACGCGCAATAGTCGGCCGCGTAGTACGCGCTCGGGCGATGGTTGCCCGAGCGGCCCGTGCCACCGAACGGCGCGGCGGACGACGCGCCGTTGGTCGGCCGGTTCCAGTTGACGATCCCGGCGCGAATCGTGCGGCGGAAGTGTTCCCACGCGTGCGCGTCGTCGGCGAGCAGGCCGGCCGACAGGCCGAACGCCGTGTCGTTCGCGCGCTCGATCGCTTCGTCGAACGTCGCGTAGCGCACGATCTGCGCGAGCGGGCCGAAGTGTTCTTCATCGGGCAGGCTGGCCACGCCCGTCACGTCGACGATCGCCGCGTTCACGAAACCGAGGCGCGGATCGCGCTGCGTCATCGCGATGATCGGCTTCGCACCCTGCTCGATCAGGCGCGACTGCGCGTCGACGAGCTTCGCGGCCGCGCGGGCCGAGATCACCGCGCCCATGAACGGCTGCGGATCGGCGTCGAACACGTCGGCCGTGATCTTCGACGTGACGTCGGCGAAGCGCGCGAGGAAACGGTCGCCGAACGCGCCCTGCGGCACGAAGATGCGACGCGCGCACGTGCAGCGCTGGCCGGCCGACAGGAACGCCGACTGGATCGTGTGATGCACGGCCGCGTCGATGTCCTCGACTTCGCCGATCACGAGCGGGTTGTTGCCGCCCATCTCGAGCGCGAGCACGATTTCCGGACGGCCGCCGAACTGCTTGTGCAGCAGCGTGCCGGTGTCCGAGCTGCCCGTGAAGAACAGCCCGTCGATCTGCCGATGATTCGCGAGGGCGATGCCCGTGTCCTTCTCGCCCTGCACGAGGTTCAGCACGCCGTCCGGCAGCCCGGCATCCTTCCACGCCTCGACCGTCGCGCGCGCGACGCCCGGTGCGAGCTCCGACGGCTTGAACACCACCGCATTGCCGGCGATCAGCGCGGGCACGATATGGCCGTTCGGCAAGTGGCCGGGGAAGTTGTACGGGCCGAACACCGCGACGACGCCGTGCGGGCGGTGGCGCAGCACCGCGACGCCGTCGGCCATGTCCTGGCGCTTCTCGCCCGTGCGTTCCTGGTACGCCTGGATCGAAATGCCGACCTTCGCGGCCATCGACGCGACTTCGGTGCGCGCTTCCCACAGCGGCTTGCCCGTCTCGCGACCGATCGCGGTCGCGATCGCTTCCTTGCGTTCGTTGAGCAATGCCGCGAAGCGCTTGGCGATCGCGCAGCGCGATTCGAAGTCGAGCGCCGACCAGCCGGCGAATGCGCGGCGCGCGCTCGCGACCGCGCGGTCGACGTCGGCCGCCGATGCGCTTTCGCCCTGCCACGCGATTTCGTCGGTGCCCGGGTTGCGCGAAGCGAAGACGGGGCCCGAGCCTGCGACCCAGGCGCCGTCGATGAAGAGTTCCGTCATGATTCGTTTATCCCTGTTTGACTTTGAGCGGCAGCACGCGGACCGGATCGCCGGCCTTCACGTCGAGCGCGGCGGCATCGTCGGCCGACAGCACGAACGCGCCGTTCGCGACCACGCCCGGCGCGACGCCGACGCGGAAATCGGTGAGCGACGTGTTCGACACCAGCGACGTCGGCGGGCGCTCGCCCTCGGCGTCGGGCACACCGATCGCGACCGGCACGACGACGCTCTCGCGCACCGTGCGCAAGTCGTTCACGTGGCATTCGAGCACGGGGCCCGCGTCGAAGATGTCGACGTGATTCTGGTAGCGCAGCCCTTCCGCCTCGAGCATCTTACGGGCGGGCAGCGTGTCGCGGTGCGTGAGGCCGACCGCATCCTGTGCGTCCTGCGGCAGCAGATCGACGTACACCGGGTAGCGCGGCATCAGTTCCGCGAGGAACGACTTGCGGCCGTGCGAGCTGAGATAGTCGGCCGCGTTGAAATCGATCTGGTAGAAGTGCGAACCGACCGCGCGCCAGAACGGCGACGTGCCGTCTTCGTCGAAGTGGCCGCGCAGTTCCGCGCAGATGCGTTCCGGGAAACGGTCGCGGAACTGCGCGATGAACATGAAGCGCGAGCGCGACAGCAGGCCGCCGACGCCGCCCGTGCGATAGCGCGGGCTGAGGAACAGCGAGCACACTTCCGCGTAGCCGGTCAGGTCGTGCGAGATGTTCAGCGCGGACATCCGCGTCCACACGCCGAGCTCCTGGCTCGCGTGCACGACCGTGCTCACGCGGTAGTTGTAGAACGGCTGTTCGAGGCCGACCTGCGACTCGATTCCGCACACGCCCGCGATGTCGCCCGTCTTCGATTCTTCCATCACGAAGAAGTAGCCGGCCTCGCCGGCCTCGGCCTCGCCCGCGAGCGTGCGGCGCGTGCGTTCGATGCGCGCGGCAAGCGCATCGCGGTCGGGCTTGAACGTGGTCAGGCCCGGCCCGGTTTCCTTCGCGAGCGACACGAGCGCATCGACGTCGCCCGTTTGTACGACCCGAACGACGATCATGCTGCGTCTCCCTTCAAATCTTCATCGTCGCGGCGGTGCAGCGGCACACAGCGCACGACATCGCCGTCCTTCACGTCGAGCGCCGCGCGCACGTCGCCGGCCAGCGGCGCGTCACCCGTCTCGCCCGGCAGGTCGGTCAGCACGCAGCGGAACGACTCGCCGCTGCCCGTCGACACCATGTACGCGACGTCGCCCTGCTCGCGCGCGGCTTCACGCACGGTGCGCTCGGCGCCGTGCTTCACGCACGCGGTGCGGTCGACCTGCGCGGTCAGCACCGGGCCCGCGTCGAAGATGTCGACGAAGCGGTCGGGCTCGAAGCCTTCCTCGAGATGGATGTCGTACGCGAGCAGTGCCGTCTCGTTCGGCTCGCCGAGCACGCGCTGCGCGGCTTCCGGCAGCAGCGGCACGTAGAGCGGATAGGCCGGCATCACTTCCGCGATGAACGTGCGGCTGCGCCCGCCCGACGCGATGTCGACGTCGGTGAAGTCGCGGCCGAAGAACTTGCGGCCCACCGCTTCCCAGAACGGCGATGCGCCGTTGCCGTCGCTCACGCCGAGCAGCAGCGTGAACACTTCGGGCGTGAAGCGGCGGCGGTTCGCGGCGATGTACATCATCCGTGCGCGCGAGATCAGGTGCGCGGCCGCGTCGCCGCGCAGCGACGGATCGACGTAGAAGCCGGCGAGCCGGCTCTTGCCGGTCAGCTCGTGCGACATCGTGAGTGCGTGGATCTTGCGGTTCACGTGCAGCTCGCGCGACGCGTGGATCAGTGCGTCGTTGCGGAACGCGTAGAACGGTTCCGAGTAGCCGGCCGCGGCCACGATGCTCGCCGTGCCGAGCAGCTTGCCCGTCGTCGAATCCTCGAGCACGAAGAGGTAGAACTCCTCGCCGGCGAAGTCGACGTCCGCGCGAAACGAATCCTCGGAGAGCGCCACACGCGCTTCGAGCGCCGCGCGGTCGTGCGGCAGCGAGTGCAGGACCGGCTGCGCCGTGCGCGCCATGTGCGCGAGCGCGTCGAGATCCGTGAGTTTGCCGGGGCGAACAAATAGCATCGTCGTTCCTGTCTGCGATGGGTGCGCCGATCAGCGCGCGGTGGCTTCCTGCGCGGCGAGCACTTGTTCGACTGCCTTCTCGAAGCGCTTGACGCCTTCGTCGAGCAGGTCGAACGGGATCACCAGCGACGGGACGAAGCGCAGCACGTTCGGGCCGGCGATCAGCATGATCAGGCCTTGCTCGGCTGCTGCATTGACGAAGTCCTTCGCGCGGCCGTCGAACGCGGCGGTGAGTTCGGCGCCGACGAGCAGGCCCTTGCCGCGGATGTCCTTGAAGATGCCGAAGCGTGCGTTGACGCGTTCGAGTGCACCCTTCAGGCGCACGCTGCGTTCGCGCACGCCTTCGAGCAGTTCCGGGTCGCCGATCAGTTCGACGACCTTGTCGGCGATCGCCGACGCGAGCGGGTTGCCGCCGTACGTCGTGCCGTGCACGCCGACCTTGAAGTGCGCGGCCAGTTCGTTCGTCGTCAGCATCGCGCCGATCGGGAAGCCGTTGCCGAGCGCCTTCGCGGTCGTCAGGATGTCCGGCGTGACGCCCGTGTCCATGTACGCGTAGAACTGGCCCGTGCGGCCGACGCCCGTTTGCACTTCGTCGAAAATCAGCAGCGCGCCGTTGGCGTCGCACGCTTCGCGCAGCGCCTTCAGGAACGCCGGATCGGCCGGGATCACGCCGCCTTCGCCTTGCACCGGCTCGACGATCACCGCGCAGGTTTGCGGGCCGATCGCCGCCTTCGCGGCTTCGATGTCGTTGTACGGCAGGTGCGTGATGCCGGCCGGCACCGGGCCGAAGCCTTCCGAGTATTTCGGCTGGCCGCCGACGCTGACCGTGAAGAACGTGCGGCCGTGGAACGACTGCACGAACGAGATGATTTCGGCTTTATCGGCGCCGTGGCGATCGAACGCGACGCGGCGGGCGAGCTTCAGTGCGGCTTCGTTCGCTTCCGCGCCCGAGTTCGCGAAGAATGCGCGGTCGGCGAACGTCAGCGATTCGAGGCGCTTCGCGAGGCGCAGCACCGGCTCGTTCGTGTAGCCGTTGCCGATGTGCCAGAGCTTGCGGCTTTGTTCGTCCAGGACCTTCAGCAGTTCCGGGTGGCCGTGACCGAGGGACGTCACCGCGATGCCGCATGCGAAATCCACGTATTCGCGGCCGGCCGTGTCCCACACGCGGGAGCCCTCTGCGCGATCCGGCACGAACGGGGCGGGGGAAAATACCGGCACCATCACTTCGTCGAATGTCTGGCGGTTCACGGTCGAGGTCGTCATGGTCGTTCCTTTCGGTTTCGTAAGAGGGTTCAACAGGATCAAGTTTAGGTAAGGGTGACGCAAGCGTCTTGCGGAATTGCGACGGGTTCTATCGGAAGCCCCTTTTTCCGCTGCTATTTTGCCCTTCCGGGCGGTGGGCTGTGGGTTTTGGTGTCGGGGTGGTTTTTTGGGGTCGTTCGCTTGCGGCGGCGTGAAGCACTTGTGATGGTGTCGGCCTATTAGCGTCGCCCCTGCGCGGGGCGGCGGTTACTTTTCTTTGTCTTGCCAAAGAAAAGTAACCAAAAGAAAGGCGCTCGGACAACGCATGACTTCCCGGTGCCGTGGCCCTCTGAGTGGCCCTCGCCTAAGTGTCCGCGCCAGGCCAGAACCCGGAGTGGTTCGAGCAATGGTTCTGACACCACTCACCACCCAACAGAGCGGTATACCCCCCGCTAGCTCCATCCTCGCTGCGCTCGGCTGCAAGGTACGCCCCCCTCTAGCAGCGCTGTTGGTCGGCTTGACGCCACGAATCCAATGTACAAGCAACCAGTCATTCTCAACACCCACACGAATGACGCAGCTGCCAACCGAGGAATAACGCAGCCAGCACATTGCCTGGCGACACCGTCCAATGCGCTCCGGGCGGCAAACAGCACACCCAGCGCGACAATTCCATCTCAAGCACTTCGAACAATATCGAGATGCGTCCTTGTGCCCTGCCGCTACGATTGTGACTTTCCGAGAGGGCCAAACGATGAATAGAAGAATTGCAGTCGTGGGCGACAGCCTCTCAAGCGGCGGAACAATTAGCCCATACAGCGGACCACCGTTCCTGGTCCACGGGCATCAAGCAGCCTTGATCGGCGGGAGCGTGTTCTGCATTGCATGTCAAAGCACCGGCATCATCGCAAAAGCTGGCGGACCATATCGGCTCAAGTTTCGAGGGGAGGTCGCACTAGACCGCGATATTGTCCTGTGCGGCTGCTCGACTCCGCCGAGCATCGTTGCTTTGCTTGCCGGCGAAGCCTGGTGTGATGACGGGCTAAAAGGACTCGGAGAGGTCGTTTCGAGTCGAACGATGGCGGGCCGCGTCGTGTCGGTCAAGAAAGGCGCATTTGACGAGCAGGTCGAGGCAAAGACTAGCGGCAGTGCCGCTCAGGGGCCAGAGGGTTACCCCTATTATATCGAGACAGCGGACGGTCGCATCCATTCCGGCGTGCTCGACGCAAGCGGCGAGCTACCGCGCGTCCACACCGGTGACGGATCCGGAGACTACACCGTCTATTGGGGAGATGAAGCAATTGCAAAAAAACACGACGGGGTAAGCCATGCCTAACCCATCCACGAATGTCCGCACGAACGACACACCAAAATCAAAGAAATCTGTACAGCTCAAAGCGTTGTCCTTCCAAGAGCTTTGGAACGCATACCCGAAGAAAGACCCCTACGACGACCCCACTGGCGAATATGAGAATCAATGCGCTATCCGCATGAGCGTGACGTTTCACGGCGTCGGAAGCGACATGAAGTCGTTTTCGCAAAATGTGTTGAAGCCGATGCCGGGAAAGAGAACGTTAGGGCGTCTGATACTTGGCGGCAAAGCAACGGCGACGCGCGCGTACGAACTGGCCGAATGGCTAAAACTTCGTCCGTTCCTGGGGCTTGGCAACCCGGAAAACATCACCGGCCCGGATTGGCAAACCAAGATAAAAAACCGAACCGGTATCATCTACTTTTTCGGCTACTGGCGACAGGATGGCGACTCAGCCGACGCGCTGAGCGGCGGTCATATCGACCTGTGGAACAAGGACACGCTTACGCCATCCGTCGTGAGCTTCTTACGCTTCCGCATTGGCATGTCGCAATTCAGAAACCCGCTGACAAACGGCAACTGGTTCTCCGATCTCGCCAATTCGAAAGAAATCCTTTTCTGGGAAGTGAAATGAAACGTATGGCGCTTGCTGTACTCGGGTTCGTATGGGGCTTGCTCATTACATGGGCGACCATCTACGTCCTCAATCACATCCATTGGACCGAGATGAAATCGCATGCAACGGGCTGCGATGACATGGAGCACTGCACATCGCATACGAAGTTCGTGTGGGGCATGCTTGCCACGTTGCTATGGCCCGCTGTCGTGTGTGCGGTATTAAACGCGATAGCGTATAAGCGGTGGCCGGGGCGTTACTGGAGGTGGGCATTTTTCGTAGTAACGTTGCTTGCCATACTGTTCTACGGAAAGCCTTACGTCGTACCCTACCTGGGCCTCACCGACTAGCTGCGCCATTCTTGGAAGTCGGGTGTGCGCTCTAGATCGCCGCTTGGCAAGGCTGCCGAAAACACTGTCCTTGGCGCATTGAAGCACCTTGCAGCCGAGCGCAGCGAGGATGGAGCTGGCGGGAGGTATACCGCTTTGTTGGGTGGTGAGTGGTGTCAGAACCATTGCTCGAACCACTCCGGGTTCTGGCCTGGCGCGGACACTTAGGCGAGGGCCACTCAGAGGGCCATGGCACCGGGAAGTCATGCGTTGTCCGAGCGCCTTTCTTTTGGTTACTTTTCTTTGGCAAGACAAAGAAAAGTAACCGCCGCCCCGCGCAGGGGCGACGCTAATAGACCGACACGATCACAGGTGCTTCACGACAAACGCAAGCAAACCACGAATCAATCCTTCCCACCCCGCTCAACCAGCGCGCCCCCGCGAGGCTCACTCCCAGTCTGCTTCTCGAGCCACGCTCGCCGATCCTCCCGAGGCGTCACCCCGAACCTCTCCCGATAAGCATTAGAAAAATGCGCAGCAGAAGAGAACCCACATGCAAGACTCACCTGCACAACAGACTTGCTCGTGCGCTGCAACTGCGTCCGAGCCTTGAGCAACCGAAGATTGAGGTAATACTTCGACGGCATCGCCCCAAGATACTGCCGAAACAACCGCTCCAACTGTCGGCGCGAAACGCCGACCAATTCGGCGATCTCATCGGTCGTCAACGGATCCTCGACATTGGCTTCCATCAGCAGCAACGCATCGTTCAACTGAGGATGCCGCTCGCCGGGCGCGGTCACAAAAGGAATCCGCTGGCGTTCCTCGCCGCTGCGCAACGTCCCCGCACCGAGCGCATCGGCAATTCTCTCGGCGAGATCGACGCCATGTTCCCGGCCAATCACGGCCAACATGAAATCAACGGTGGTCTGCCCGCCGGCACAGGTCGCCCGATCGCGATCGATCTCGAAGATCTGCTGCGTGACGATCGACCGCTCGAACTGCTCCGCGAACTGCTGATACGTCTCCCAGTTCACGCTCACGCGATACCCTGAAAGCTGCCCGGCCATCGCGAGCCACCACACGCCGTGGTGAATGCCGGTGACGAGCGGCGTGCGCTGCCCGACCCGCGCGAGACTCGCGAGAAAGAGCCGGTAATCGGCAAACTGCTGGAACCGCTCGGACACGACGATCAGCCAGTCGCACGCGATCGCATCGTTGAACGCCGCATCGGCATGCCACTGCGCACCGCCCGCGAGCGGCACCGGCCGCCCGTCCCACGAACAGACCTGCCAGCGATACAGCAACCGCCCGTCGATCTCGTTCGCGAGATTCAGCGCATCGACGATCGGGCCCACGCCCGACATCGACACGGGCGGCAATGCAACGATCGCCACCTGCGTCGTGCGGGTAGCGCCTGCGGGACGAGACACCGGTACCACGTATGAAACCCGCCCTGTCGCGTTACTTGAGACTGCCCGACAGGAACTGCTTCAGCCGCTCGCTCTGCGGGCGCACCAGCACCTCCTTCGGATCGCCCTCTTCCTCGGTCCGCCCCTGATGCAGGAACATCACGTGGTTCGACACGTTGCGCGCGAAGCCCATCTCGTGCGTAACGACGATCATCGTGCGGCCTTCCTCGGCCAGCTTCTGCATCACCTTCAGCACTTCGCCCACGAGCTCGGGGTCGAGCGCCGACGTCGGCTCGTCGAACAGCATCACGTCCGGATGCATCGCGAGCGCACGCGCGATCGCGACACGCTGCTGCTGGCCGCCCGACAGGTGCGACGGATACTGTTTCTCGACGCGCGGCGGCAAGCCGACCTTCTCCAGGTACTCGCGCGCACGATCCTCGGCTTCCTTCTTCGAAATGCCGAGCACGTGCAGCGGCGCTTCCATCACGTTCTCGAGCACGTTCATGTGCGCCCAGAGGTTGAAGTGCTGGAACACCATCGCGAGCTTCGTGCGGATGCGCTGCAACTGCTTGTGATCGGCGACTTCGAGCGCACCGGCACGGTCGGCCTTCGTGCGCACGGTCTCGCCGTCGACGACGATCTGCCCCGCATTCGGCCGCTCGAGAAAATTGATGCAGCGCAGGAACGTGCTCTTGCCCGAGCCGCTCGCGCCGATGATGCTGATGACGTCACCGGCCTTCGCGTTCAGCGACACGCCCTTGAGCACCTCGTTGTCGCCGTAGCGCTTGTGGATATCGACCGCCGCAAGCTTGGTGGAAGCGGAAGCGCTCGTTTGAGTGATCTCGGCCAACTGGCTCTCCTCGAAGTGAAATCAATGACGGCCGGCCGCGAGATACGCAAGCCAGTGGCGCTCCGCACGGCGAAACGCCGCGACGAGTGCGAAAGATACCGCAAGATAGATCAGCGCGGCGATTCCGAACGACTGGAACGCCATGTAGGTCGCGGAATTGGCGTCGCGCGCGACCTTCAGGATGTCGGGCACGGTCGCCGTGAACGCCACGGTCGTCGCGTGCAGCATCAGGATCACCTCGTTGCTGTACAGCGGCAGCGCACGACGCAGCGCCGACGGCAGGATCACGCGGCGATACATCGTGAACGGCGTCATCCCGTACGCACGCGCGGCCTCGACCTCGCCGTGCGGGATCGCGCGGATCGCGCCCGCGAAGATCTCGGTCGTGTACGCGCAGGTGTTCAGCGCGAACGCGAGAATCGCGCAATTGAAGCCGCTGCGGAAGAACGCGTCGAGCAGCGAGTGCGAACGCACGAACTCGAGGCTGTACATGCCCGTGTACATCAGCAGCAACTGCACGTAGAGCGGCGTGCCGCGGAACACGTACGTGTAGAACCGCACGGGCATCGACACCCACTTCTTCCTCGACACGCGCGCGACCGCGAGCGGCACCGCGCACACGAAGCCGAGCGAAATCGACGCAACGAGCAGCCACAGCGTCACCGTGAGGCCGGAGAGGCGCTGGCCGTCCCAGTAAAGGAACGCCTTGCCGAATTCCTGGAGGATCTCGATCATAGTTCTGCGTGCCGCACGCCCATGGAATAACGCTTCTCGAGCTGGATCAGCACGAGGTTGGAAACGGTCGTGATCGCGAGATAGATCAGCGCCGCGACGAGGATGAAGAAGAACATGTTGAACGTGCTCTTGCCGGCGTCCTGCGCGGCCTTCACGACGTCCGCGAGACCGATGATCGACACCAGCGCGGTGGCCTTCACGAGCACCTGCCAGTTGTTCCCGATCCCAGGCAGCGCAAAACGCATCATCTGAGGAAACATGATCCGCGCGAACACGCGCGCGCCGCTCATCCCGTACGCGGCACCCGCCTCGAGCTGGCCGCGCGGCACCGACAGGAACGCGCCGCGAAAGGTCTCGGTGAAGTACGCGCCGTAAATGAAGCCGAGCGTCAGCACGCCGGCCACGAACGGGTCGATGTCGATCTGGTCCCAGCCGACGAGGTCGGTGAACTGGTTCAGCCAGATCTGGATGCTGTAGAACAGCAGCAGCATCAGGACAAGATCGGGCACCGAGCGGATCAGCGTCGTATAACCGGTCGCGATCGCTCGCAGCACCCGGTTGTGCGACAGCTTCGCCACCGCGCCGATCAGCCCCAGCACCACCGCAGTGGCGAGCGACAGCACCGACAGCTCGATGGTCTGCACGGTGCCGGCCCAGAGGACAGGACCAAAGCCGTAAAGGAACACGCGCGTCTCCAGAGTTGGAATGGATGCCGGCGCGTATGCCTGTCCCGCGCCGGGTTGACGCGGATAGTCGCAAGCGAAATTGATTGCCTCAAATCACCTTGCGCGCGATTGCTGCGTTGCAGCAACTCGCCCCACCATTTGCGACGCAATCTACGCCGCTGTTTCAAAAGGAAAAAAGCCGCTTCCTGACAGTCGGATGACACGCAGGGAAGCGGACTTTTTGCAATTTTCCGGTCGCTTTTTCGATATAGCGCCGGCGACCGTTTACCGCCCCTTCAGGATGTCGGAGCGCGAGGTCGTATAGACAAGCCCGTCCGGGCCGAAATGGACATTGAAGAACGCGTCGGTGTTGACGCCGTCCTCGAGCCAGCGCCAGCTCCAGACCGTCTCGGGCTTCAGCGGGTACTGCGCGATGTCGCCGGGCTTGCCGAGCAGGCGCCGCACCTCGTCCTCGTTCATCCCGGGGCTCACCTTCGCGAAATTCTCGGCGGTCAGCACCTGCGTCGCGCCCGTATAGCGCCCGTTCGCGTCGAGATCGACGAACCACGTCTGGTTGCCCATCGGGCCGCGCGGATATTCGAGGCGCTTCGAGCCGTCGGTGAACTCGCGCTCGGTCTCGGGCTTGCCCATCGTGCCGCGCACGTCAGCCTCGGTCGATTCGCCGACCTTCAGCCCCTTCAGCAGCAGCGGCGCGGGCTTGATCGCATTGAAGAAGTCCCTGATGCGTTGCACGTCGAGGTTACCTTGCTTGTCGTCGCAGCCGGTCAGCGCCAGCACGGCGGCCAGCATCGTCACGGGAAGCAGCCGGAAACGGAAAATCATCGGAAGAAATGCACGTCGAGAAAACACGCGGCAAGCATACCCGTGCGGCGCCAAAAGCGCGAGACGGGCGCACGGCCCGTCTCGTGTTCAATGCGTCGTTTCGGTTTCTGTTTCGGTTTCGGTCATGCGGCTCGCCGCATGCGGCGCGCGCGGCACGGCCGGCGGCACATTGACGCGGCGGCGCGTGCGCACGAGTTCGGCGAGCTGCCACGAACCGAGCGCCAGGCAGCCGAACAGCACCTCGCGGCCGCGCTTGACCAGCGCGAGCGACAGCGCCGTCTCGCGGTCGACGCCGAACATCTGCGCGAGCAGCACGACGGTCGCCTCCTGCACGCCGAGGCCGCCCGGCACCATGAACGCCGCATGCCGCACGGCCTGCGTCATCGCCTCGATCGCGATCGCGCCGCCGATCGACACCGGATGGCCGAGCAGCGCGAGCGCCCAGTAGATCTCGAGCGCGCCGAGCACATAACCGGCCAGTTGCCAGAAGAACGCGCTGAACAGCAGGCCCGTGCGCGACATCAGCCCGTCGATGTCGGCGTCGAGCCGGCGGCCGTCGACACCCTGCAGCAGCCGGTGCGAATCGCCGAGCAGGCGGCCCGCGAAACGCTCGATCGCGTGGAAGATGCCGCCGCGGCGCATCAGCACGACGCCGAGCACCGGTAGCGGCAGCGTCAGCAGCAGTGCGAGGCCGATCGTGCCACCGCCCATGTTGTCCGTCGTCGCGAGCAGCAGCACGAGGCCGAGCGCGGCGAACGCATACTGGACGACGATCGTCACGAGCACCTCGACGATCACCGACGCGGTCACGCGGCTCGCGTCGGGCACCTGCCAGCGCGCGAGCCGGATGCCGACCAGCTCGCCGCCGATCCCGACCACGGGCAGCAGCCGGTTCACGGCCTCGCGCACGGTCGCGATCCACCACAGGAACGGCAGCGAACTGCGCCGGTCGAGCAGCAGGTGCCACGCATACGCATCGAGCAGCAGCGGCAGCGCGTGGAACGGCACGAGCCACAGCAGCGCGTAACCGGCGCGCGCGAGCATCTGCGACACGTCGCCGACGCCTTCGTGCAGCCCCAGCGCGAGCAGGATGCCGATACCGATCGGCCAGCCGAGCCACTTGATCCACTTGGTCATGACGGCTGCGCTCCCGGTGCGCGCGGCGCATGCGCGCCCCGCCGTGCCGCGGGTTGGCCGAACACGTCGGCAAAACCGCCGGTCGCGACACCCGAAGACTTCAGCGCGGCCGCGACGCGCGGCGACAGCAGCGCATCCAGTTCGTCGACCGGACGGTAACCTGCCATCGTCGGCGTGATCGGACCGTCGCCGGCCTCGGCCGGATGGCAGTAGATCTCGCCGACACCCGGCGGCAGCGACGCGAGCGCGTCGAGCAGCACGGCCTCGTCCATCGCGCCCGTGTGTTCGATCCCGACCACATAGTCGTTGTGCGCGAGCCCCGCTCGGTCGAGCCGCGCGCGCACCAGCGCGATCCACGGCTTGAGCAGCGCGGGTGCGGTCGTTTCGTACGGCAGCCGCACCGCACGCAGCCCGTAGTCGCGGCCGATCTCGATGATCAGCGACAGCACGGTCGGATGCAGGTGGAAATGCTTGTGCGCGTTCACGTGGTCGAGCGGCAAACCGCTCGCCGCGAACGCGTCGAACTGCGCGCGGATCTCGCGGCGCAACTGCGCACGCACGTGCGGCAGGAAGAAAAAGCGACAGCCGTCCTTCGCCATCGCGTCGCCGAAGCGCCCGTCGGGGCCGACGAGCGCGGGAATCTCATGCGCGGGCAGCGTGGCCGGCCCGTCCGCGAGGACGAGATGCAGGCCGACCGCGAGCGACGGCAACCGCCGCGCGCGTTCGATCGCATCCTGCGCGGCGGGCGCGCCGACCATCAGGCTCGCGGCGTTCAGCACGCCGTCGCGGTGCGCACGCTCGACCGCCGCGTTGACGCGCGGGTGCAGCCCGAAGTCGTCCGCGGTAAAGATCAGCGCCCGCGCCGCCCGCTGCGTCGCCACGAATCAGGCCTCGTGCGCACGCAGGAAGCGGAAGAACTCGACACCTTCGCGCAGGCGGCGCTTCATCATGTCCCAGCTCGTCAGCATCTCGCGGACGATTTCCCAGATCTTCGACGGACGGAAGTAGAACTGGCGATAGAACTGCTCGAGGTGGTGATAGATCTCGTCGCGCGACAGGTGCGCGTAGCCGATCGCCGCGAGCTGCACGCCTTCCTTGCTCACCAGGTTGATGGTCTTGTTCTCTTCCATCCAGCCGTTTTCCACGGCCTGCTTGTAGAGCGTCGTGCCCGGATACGGCGCGGCGAGCGAGACCTGGATCGTGTGCGGATTGATTTCCTTCGCGTACTCGATCGTCTTCTTGATGGTTTCCTGCGTCTCGCCCGGCAGGCCGAGAATGAAGGTGCCGTGGATCTTGATGCCGAGCTTCTTGCAGTCCGCGCTGAAGCGGCGCGCGAAATCGGTGCGCACGCCCTTCTTGATGTTCACGAGGATCTGGTCGTCGCCGGATTCGAAGCCGACCAGCAGCAGGCGCAGGCCGTTTTCCTTCATGACCTTGAGCGACTTGTACGGCACGTTGGCCTTCGCGTTGCACGACCACGTCATGCCGAGCTTGCCCAGACCGATGGCGATGGCTTCGGCGCGCGGCAGGTCGTCGGTGAAGGTGTCGTCGTCGAACATCAGTTCCTTCACTTCCGGCATGTTGTCGCGGATCCACTTCGCTTCCGCGAGCACGTTCTCGACCGAGCGCGTGCGGTAGCGATGGCCGCTGACCGTCTGCGGCCACAGGCAGAACGTGCAGCGCGATTTGCAGCCGCGGCCCGTGTAGATCGATACGTACGGGTAGTTCAGGTAGCCGATGAAGTAGTTGTCGATCTTCAGGTCGCGCTTGTAGATGGGCGCGACGAACGGCAGTTCGTCCATGTTCTCGAGGATCGGACGCGCTTCGTTGTGCTCGATCGAGCCGTCCTTCGCGCGCCAGCTCAAGCCCTTGATCTCGGGGAACGGCTTGCCTTCGGCGATTTCCTTGCAGGTGTAGTCGAATTCCTCGCGGCACACGAAGTCGATTGCGTCGCTCGCCGTCAGCGAGTTGTGCGGATCGACCATCACCTTCGCGCCAACCATGCCGACCAGCATCGACGGCTTCATCTTCTTCAGATCCTGCGCGAACATCGCGTCGGTCGGGAACGACGGCGTGCTCGTGTGGATGATCACGAGGTCGTAGTCGTTGGCGATCTTCAGCGTTTCCTCGACCGACAGGCCGTCGGCCGGCGCATCGAGGACGCGGCTGCCCGGCACGAGCGCGGCCGGCTGTGCGAGCCACGTCGGATACCAGAAGGAACGGATTTCGCGCTTCGCCTGATAGCGCGAGCCGGCTCCGCCGTCGAAGCCGTCATACGAAGGGGCCTGCAAGAACAGCGTTTTCATGAGTGCTCCGGTAGCCTGCATAGTTCGATTCGTTACAACGATTCAGTCAATAAACCGCGGGCCGCCCTGCCGGCGCCCGCCTCTCTGTCATGTCGCGCCGCGCGGCCTCGCCGCGCAACGCGTCTCGGCCCTCGGGCCGGGTTCGGTCGGGAACGGCCCTAGCGGCCGTCCACCGCTTCCACCGCCGTCGCGCGTTCGCCGCCGACGACCGTCATCCTTGCACCGCGCCACACGACGTGCGTGCCGAACGCGGCCGCGAGCCACTCGAGCGCGAGCAGCGTGTCGCGTACCGCGACGAGCGGCAGGTCGCGCCAGAACGCGCGCCAGCCGTCCTCGCCGCGCGCGTGCAGCACCAGCCGCCCGAATGCGCCGACCACGGCCGCCCCGCCCGCCAGCGTGCCGGCGAAAGTTCCGTCGAGACGCAGCGCAAGTGCCGCGCCGATCGCGAGCCACGGCACGGTAAACGTAATGAACAGGAACGCGAAACCAGCCGGATTCAGCGAACGGATCGTGCGCAGCCAGCGCGTCTCGCGGTGCCACAAAGGCCCGAACGACGGTTCGATCACGTCGGTCGCGACCTCGACTTCCGACAGCACGGTGCGCCGCCCGAGGCGGCGCGGCAACTCGGCAAGCCAGAAATCGTCGGCCAGTTCGTCCTTCAGCGCGAGAAAACCGCCGATCCGGTCGAGCGTGTCGCGCGTCAGCGCGAGCGTCGCGCCGAAGCCGAAGCGGCTCGAGCGGCCGAGGTGCGTGATCCGCACCGACGGCGCGAACCAGGCGTCGACGAACTGCGCGCCGATCCGCGTCCAGAACCCGCCGACGCTGCGCGCATGATACAGGCACGTGACGACACCGACCGACGCATCGGCGAGCGGTGCCGTCACGCGCTCCAGGTAATCGGGCTTCACCGCGATGTCGCTGTCCGCGATCACGATGCGGCCGTATTTCGCGCGCTCGGCGAGATTGATCAGGTTGCTGACCTTCAGGTTCTTGCCATGCACGCGCGAATCGACCACCAGCGTGATGTCGCACTCGGGATAGTCGGCGCGCAGCCGCTCGACGACGGCAATGGCCGGATCGGCCGCCGACTGGACGCCGAACAGCACTTCATACCGCGGATGACGCTGCTCGCAGAACGTCGCGAGGTTTTCGTACAGGTGCGGCTCCGCGCCGCACAGCGGCTTGAGCACGCTGACCGGATCGAAGCCGTCGCGCGCGGCCGTGCGCGGCGTGCGCGGCCGCGGCGCGAACGCGGCGACGAGCGCATAGCCGGCCGCGGCCAGCGTGAACACGATCAGGAGCCAGTCGAGCAGCGTTGCGGTTTGCGTCATGCGCAACGCCTCCCGGCGACCTGATCGCCACGGAGAACGCTTGAGCGTGATTCAGCGTGATGCGGTATTCCGACAACGACGAACGCGGGCACGACCCGACTCCTTGTTCCAGCAGCGTCTGTGTATGGGGGAGGCACGACCCATTCCTCGGGTACGACCATGCCCGGCTTCGCTTGGCGCATCTTCGCGCGCGGCCCGGACGGGATGCGGGAAGACTCGAATGGCTACCATCGGCACAACATGGGCAGGCGCCGGATTTTAGCAGCCTGCGGCATACCGCGCTCGGCACTACGAGAAACGGACTGGTGCAATTCCGGCAAAGCTGTGCTGCCGGAGAACCATTTGGGCGCAACCGCGTTCACGTTAGCGTAAGCGCTTTGCAGGCGTATTGCAGTCTTGAAAATCAAACGTTTCGTGCAAATTTGTAGGTCGATGCGGATTCACATCCAATCGCCGTAAAGATTGGTAATTCTTTGGTGATTAGCTTTATTTTTGCAACAATGACCCAAATCGCCCCGGCACCCCTGAAAGGCGCATGGGTATCGGCGCGTCGCAAGCACGTTCCGGAACCCTTTGGCAAAATCCTTGGCATTTGTTGCGTAAGCGCATCACCGCGCGCCCCCATTCGAAGGCCACCCGATGACACCGTTTTCCGTACTCGATCTCGCCCCCATTCCGGACGGCGCAGACGCCTCCCAGGCTTTCCGCAACACCGTCGATCTCGCGCAGCATGCGGAACGCTGGGGCTACCAGCGCTACTGGCTCGCCGAGCACCACAACATGCCCGGCATCGCGAGCGCGGCGACCGCCGTCGTGATCGGCCATGTCGCGGGCGCCACGAAGACGATCCGCGTCGGCTCGGGCGGCATCATGCTGCCGAACCACGCGCCGCTCGTGATCGCCGAGCAGTTCGGCACGCTCGCGTCGCTGTATCCGGGGCGCATCGATCTCGGTCTCGGCCGCGCGCCCGGCACCGACCAGACCACGTCGCGCGCGCTGCGCCGTGACCTGATCGGCAGCGCCGATTCGTTTCCGGACGACGTCACCGAACTGCAGCGCTACTTCGCGGAGCCGGTGCCCGGCCAGCGCGTGCGCGCGGTGCCCGGCGCGGGGCTCGACGTGCCCGTCTGGCTGCTCGGTTCGAGCCTGTTCAGCGCCCAGCTCGCCGCGATGCTCGGGCTGCCGTTCGCGTTCGCGTCGCACTTCGCGCCGGATTACCTGATGCGCGCGCTCGAGATCTATCGCGCGCAGTACCGGCCGTCGGCCGCATGGCCGAAGCCGCACGCGATGGTCGGAGTCAACGTGTTCGCGGCCGATACCGACGACGAGGCGCGGCGCCTGTTCACATCGCTGCAGCAGCAGTTCATCAACCTGCGGCGCGGCACGCCGGGCAAGCTGCCGCCGCCCGTCGACGTGCTCGAGGCAAACGAACTCGAACTCGCGAACGTCGCGCATTCGCTGTCGTTCGCGGCGGTCGGTTCGCGCGACACGGTGCGCGACAAGCTGCGCGACCGCATCGCGCAGACGGGTGCCGACGAAGTGATCATCACCGCGCAGATCTACGATCACGCCGCGCGGCTGCGCTCGTTCGAACTGGCCGCGCAGATCCGCGACGAGCTCGCGAACGAGGCGCGCTGACGGTACTGGCGCGGGCGGACGATCGCCCGCCCCGCGTCACTGCGGGTGCACGGCTTCCAGCCCGTCGAGCAGCGCCTTGTGGAACGCGTCCGGATCCTGGATCTGCGGCGCGTGCCCGAGCGCCGGGAATTCGACGAGCTGCGCGCCGGGGATCGCCGCCTGCGTGCGCTTCGCGAGTTCCGGATAGTGACCAAGCTTCGCGTGCACGTCGGGCGGCGCGACGTCCTTGCCGATCGCGGTCGTGTCCTTGTCACCGATCATGAGCAGCGTCGGCACGCGGATCGCACCGAGTTCGTAGACCACCGGCTGCGTGAGGATCATGTCGTAGATCAGCGCGGAGTTCCACGCAACCGCGTCGCGGCCGGCGCCGCGATACATGCCGGCAAGCATCTGCACCCAGCGCTCGTACGACGGCGACCACTTGCCCGCGTAATACGTCGACTGTTCGTAGCGGCGGATGCCTTCGGCCGTCGTCTTCAGTTCGCGCGCATACCAGTAGTCGACCGACAGCGGCGGCACGCCGAGCGCCTTCCAGTCCTCGAGGCCGATCGGGTTCACAAGCACGAGCTGGTCGGTCGCCTTCGGATACATCAGCGCATAGCGCATCGCGAGCATCCCGCCCGTCGAGTGCCCGACGATCGTCGCCGCTTTCACGCCGATCGATTCCAGCAGCGCGTGCGTATTGCGCGCAAGCTGTTGGAAGCTGTACTGGTAGCGATCGGGTTTCGACGACTTGCAGAAGCCGATCTGGTCCGGCGCGATCACGCGATAGCCGGCGCGGCTCAGCACGCCGATCGTGTCTTCCCAGGTCCCCGCGCAGAAGTTCTTGCCGTGCAGCAGCACGACGGTGCGGCCGTTCGGGTGTGCCGGCTGCACGTCCATGTACATCATCTCGAGGGTTTCGCGCTGCGATATGAACGCGTAGCGATGCACGGGCTCCGGGTAGTCGAAGCCTTCCAGCCGCGGGCCGTACACCGGCCCGTCGTTGCCGGCGGGCACCGGGGCGGCCTCGGCCGCGGAGGTCGCACATGCGAAGGCAATGCCCGCGCCAAACAGGGCAGCGCGCGCGACAGACAACAACTTGCAAATCGGAAGCATGGCGGTCACGGTGATTGGAAACGCACGCGGGCAGCCGGACGGCGCCGCGCCCCGCGATTCTACGCGGTCGCGTGACGACGGCGCGCAACACCGGCGCCGCGCAACTTCCGCGTGCGCGACGAACTCGGGTATCGTGTGACGTGACCCTGAAACGCGTGCAGGCGAATTCCCATGAAAAACGTCCTCAGCATTCAGTCGCACGTCATCTACGGCCATGCCGGCAACAGTGCGGCCGTGTTTCCGATGCAACGCCTCGGCGTCAACGTCTGGCCGCTCAATACCGTCCAGTTGTCGAATCACATGCAGTACGGCCACTGGGCCGGCAGCGCGATCGATGCCGCTAAGATGGAACAGCTCGTCGACGGCATCGCCGCGATCGGCGCGCTCAAGCGTTGCGACGCCGTGCTGTCCGGCTTCCTCGGTTCGCCGCCGCAGGCGCGTGCGGCAGCCGAGATCGTGCGCACGGTGAAGGCGATGAATCCGAACGCGTGGTACTTCTGCGATCCGGCGATGGGTCAGACGGGCGGCATCCGGCCCGAACCCGGCGTCGAGGAATACATGGTCCAGGAGATGCCGGCGCTCGCGGACGGCATGTCGCCCAACCACACCGAACTGCAGAAACTCGCCGGGCGGCGCATCGAAACCGTCGCCGAAGCCGTCGACGCATGCCGCGCGCTGATCCGCCGCGGCCCGCAGATCATCCTCGTCAAGCACCTGCACGACCGCAACAGCCCGGCCGATCGTTTCAACATGCTCGCCGTCACTGAAACCGAGGCGTGGATCGGCCAGCGTCCGCTGTACGCGTTTCCGCGCCATCCGGTCGGCGTCGGCGACCTGACCAGCGCGATCTTCGTCGCGTGCCGGCTGCGCGGCGACTCCGTGCGCGCCGCGTTCGAGCACACGCTCGCGGCCGTGCACGCGGTCGTGAAGGCCACCTACGACGCGCGCCGCTACGAGCTCGAACTCGTCGCCGCGCAGGACGAAATCGCGCGCCCGAGCGAATGGTTCGGCGCGTGGGTGACGGACGCCTGACGCGTCGGCACCACCCGCCGTTTCAGCGGCGCATAACGCGCGCCGCCCCGCTTTCCGGACCCGCTCCTCCCGCACGCCGCCGTTGGCGCTACGCATCCCGATGCGACTTCGACGCGGATGCAAACGTTTCCGGACTTCACATGAATGACACCGATTTCTCGCTATGCTCGCGGCGGCACAAACCGGCGCAGCCGCATCCTGCGACCCGGGCGCGCCCTTCCCGTAGGCCCCGCCAATCGGCTCCCCCCTTTATCACACGATAACGACCATGACCCGATCGAACCGTCGTGACTTCCTGCGCGTCGCCGCCGGCACTGCCGGCGCCGCCGCGCTGAACCTGTTTCCGCCCGTGATCCGCGATGCGCTCGCGATTCCCGCGAACCGCCGCACCGGCACGATCCGCGACATCGAACACATCGTGATCCTGATGCAGGAGAATCGCTCGTTCGACCACTACTTCGGCACGATGCGCGGTGTCCGCGGCTTCGGCGATCCGCGCCCGCTGCGCCTCGCGAACGGCAAGTCGGTGTTCCACCAGCCGGTCGGCCCGGCCGAACTGCTGCCGTTCCACCCGGGCGCGGACAAGCTCGGCCTGCAGTTCCTGCAGGACCTGCCGCACGGCTGGCAGGACATGCATGCCGCATGGAACAAAGGCCGCTACGACCAGTGGGTGCCGAACAAGGGCACCACGACGATGGCGTACCTGAAACGCGACGACATCCCGTTCCACTACCAGCTCGCCGACGCGTTCACGATCTGCGACGCGTACCACTGCGCGATCCCGAGCTCGACCGACCCGAACCGCTACTACATGTGGACCGGCTACGTCGGCAACGACGGCACGGGCGGCGGCCCGGTGCTCGGCAACGAGGAAAAGGGCTACGCCTGGACGACCTATCCGGAAGTGCTCGAGCAGGCCGGCGTGTCGTGGAAGATCTACCAGGACATCGGCACGGGGCTCGACGCGAACGGTTCGTGGGGCTGGACGCAGAACCCGTACATCGGCAACTACGGCGACAACTCGCTGCTCTACTTCAACCAGTACCGCACCGCGCTGCCCGGCACGCCGCTGTACGACAAGGCGCGCACCGGCACCAACATCAGCGCCGGCGGCACGCTGTTCGACGTGCTGCAGCAGGACGTGAAGAACGGCACGCTGCCGCAGGTGTCGTGGATCTGCGCGCCGGAAGCGTATTCCGAGCACCCGAACTGGCCCGCGAACTACGGCGCGTGGTACATCGAGCAGGTGCTGCAGGCGCTGGTATCGAATCCCGAGGTGTGGAGCAAGACCGCGCTGTTCATCACGTACGACGAAAACGACGGCTTCTTCGACCACGTGCAGCCGCCGTTCGCGCCGCAGTCGCGCGACAACGGCCTGTCGACCGTCGCGACGACCAACGAGGTGTTCGCCGGCGACGCGTCGCACATGGCCGGCCCGTACGGGCTCGGGCCGCGCGTGCCTATGCTGGTCGTGTCGCCGTGGACCAAGGGCGGCTGGGTCTGCTCGCAGACCTTCGATCACACGTCGCTGCTGCAATTCATCGAGGCACGCTTCGGTGCGCAGCATGCGGTCGCGGCGGCGAACGTGTCGCCGTGGCGCCGCACGGTGTGCGGCAACCTGACGTCCGCGTTCGACTTCTCGACACCCGACGCAAGCTGGCCGCAGCTCCCGGACACGAGCGGCTACGCGCCGCCGGACCGCACCCGGCACCCCGACTACATCCCGGTGCCGCCGGTCGTCCAGCATCTGCCGAAGCAGGAGCACGGCCTGCGTCCGGCACGCGCGCTGCCGTACGAACTGTTCGTGCACGGGCGGATCGATGACGCGAGCGGCCAGTTCCGGCTGACCTTCGCGAACACCGGCACCGCGGGCGCGGCGTTCCAGGTCCAGGCACGCAACCGCGTCGACGGCCCGTGGGCGTATACGGTCGACGCCGGCAAGCGGCTGTCCGACACGTGGAGCCCTGCGCCGTCGCTCGGCCTGTACGACCTCGACGTGTACGGCCCGAACGGCTTCTACTGCCACTTCCGCAGTCCCGCCGCGTCGGCGGTCGGGCCGGCGAGCGTCAACCCCGAGGTGGTCTACGGCTACGACGTCGCGAACGGCAACATCACGCTGCGCCTGATGAACCGCGGCCACCGGACGGTACGGCTCAAGGTGACGAACGCCTACGGCCACGGCCATGCGCGCGAGTTCGATCTCAAGCCCGGCACGCACGTCGACGACTACTGGGACCTGCGCGGCAGCCACGGCTGGTACGACCTGACCATCAGCGACGGCAAGCCGCTCGGCTTCCAGCGCCGCTTCGCCGGCCACGTCGAGACCGGCCGTCCGAGCACCAGCGATCCGCTGATCCGCACGACCGCGTCGCATCACGACGAGCAAGCCGCTTCGGACGCGCTGTCCGACTGACGGTATCCCCCAGCGCGGCGCGGCCCCGGCGGGTCGCGCCGCGCGTCCGCCTCGCGCCGTACCCCCTCCTCCCCGCCCGTTCCGTTCGCGACGGGAAACTCCCGATACCGGCCGCCACCGCACGCGCGGAAGCTATGCGCAAATCCTCACCGAATGCGCGGCAAATTGCCAAGACCCGTGCATATCGGCGACCTATATATCGAGGCGATCGGGGCTCTTCGCGGAGCCTGACGGGAGATTCTTCCGAGGCGCACGATGCCGACCTCCCCGCCCGATTCCGAGAAGCGGTCGAACCGCCCGCCCGTCGCACGCGCCCGGCTCGCACGAGCGCGTGCGGTACCCACTCGCAGGTATCGAACAAGAGGAACAACATGAAATTCCGTCATTCCCTGCTGTCGGTGTCGATTGCATCCGCGCTTGCCCTCCTCTCGCAACAGGCCGCCTGGGCCGCCGACGCAACCGACGTGAAGGTCGGCTTCGCCGCGCCGCTCACGGGCGTGAACGCCGGCTACGGCAAGGACCTGCAGAACGGCGTGCAGCTCGCGCTCGACGATGCCGCCGCGCAGAAGGTGCAGATCGCCGGCAAGCCCGTGCATTTCAATCTCGTCGTGCAGGACGACCAGGCCGACCCGCGCATCGGCGTGCAGGCCGCGCAGGCACTCGTCGACCAGAACGTGTCGGTCGTGGTCGGCCACTTCAACTCGGGCACGACGATTCCGGCGTCGGTCGTCTACGACAAGGCCGGCATTCCGGTGATCGACCCGGCCGCGACCAATCCGACACTGACGTCACGCGGGCTCGCGAACATGTTCATGGTGATCGCGACCGACGGGCAGAACGCCGGCAACGCGGGCAAGTACGCGGTCGACGTGACCAAGGCGAAGCGCATCGCGATCATCGACGACCGCACGGCGTTCGGCCAGGGCGAGGCAGACGAGTTCGAGAAAGCCGTGAAGGCCGCCGGCGGCACGATCATCGGCCGCGAGTTCACCAGCAACCAGGCGGTCGACTTCCGCGCGCAGATCACGAGCCTGAAGGGCAAGAACCCCGACCTGATCTTCTTCGGCGGCCTCGATTCGCTCGCCGCGAACTTCATCAAGCAGATGCGCCAGTTGGGGCTGAACGCGCAGTTCGTCGGCGGCGGCGGCGTGAAGGACAACGAGTTCATCAAGATCGCGGGCCCGGCCGCCGAAGGCGCGATGGCGTGGGAATACGGCCAGCCGCTCGACGAGCTGCCGCAAGGCAAGGACTTCGAACAGCGCTTCAAGAAGCGCTTCGGCGTCGACGTGCTGTCGTATGCGCAGTTCGGCTATGACGCGGCCTGGGCGGCAATCAAGGCGATGCAGGCGGCCGGCTCGACCGACCCGAAGGTCTATCGCCCGGCGCTCAAGAAGATCGACTTCGAAGGGGTCACCGGCCGCATCTCGTTCGCGAACGACGGCTCGCTGAAGAGCGGGATGTCAACGCTGTACCAGGTGAAGAGCGGTGCGTGGAAGACGATCGTGACGAAGGGAGGCTGATCGGCTTATTGGTGGCGGCGGCCGGCGGCGGTAACGCCGCCCGGCCCCGCAGATCGATGAAGCCACATCGATCTCATATGACGACTGATATTCAGGCGATCTAGCAAAGCCAGCGGCAACGCAGGCCGCGCAGCCCGGCGCGTCAGCTGGCCTGCGTGTCGCGCTCGGCTTCAGCCGCCTCGTGCGCGCGGCGCAGCCGCTCGCGGCTATTGGTGAGGTGCGTGCGCATGGCCGCGCGTGCGGCCTCCGGATCGTGGCGCGCGATCGCCTCGTAGATATCCTCGTGCTCGTGGTTCAGCCGGCCGACGTAACGCTCGAGATCGTCACCGGCGAAGCGCGCCGAATTCACGCGCGTACGCGGGATGATCGACGTGCCGAGCTGCGACATGATGTCGACGAAATAGCGGTTGCCGGTGGACTGCGCGATCTGCAGGTGGAACTGGAAGTCGAGCTGCGCCGTGTCGCGGCCGCCGCCCGCGCCCGTCGCGATCGCGTCGAGCGCGCGCCGCAACGCGGCGAGGTCGGTATCGTTCGCGCGCTGCGCGGCGAGGCTCGCGCACTCGCTCTCGAGGCTGATGCGCAGCTCCAGCACCGCGAGCACGTCGCGCAGCGTCGTGATCGTCGCGGGATCGATGCCGAGCGTCTGGCGGCGCGACGGCTCCAGCACGAAGCTGCCGATGCCATGGCGCGTTTCGACGAGGCCGCTCGCCTGCATCCGCGAGATCGCCTCGCGCACGACCGTACGGCTCACGCCCTGCGCCGCCATGACTTCGGTTTCGGTCGGCAGCTTGTCGCCGGGACGCAGCGTGCCGTTTTCGATCTGCGCGGTCAGCGCGTCGACGACATCTTGTGCGAGGCTGCGTGCGCGACGGCGCGGCGCTGCGGGAAACGTAGGCACGGACATGAGGCCGGTTCCTTTTTGAATGATCGTAATATGTGGGCCGAGGGTTTACGCGGGGTTTGAGCGAAAGCCGATGATTCATTATACTGCGTCACAAGTCATCCGACGACTGATGATCGATGCACGGATCTCCTGTCGACTCAAGCCGGCATTTCAGCGCCTGCCCGGTCCCATGCCTTACGATCAGCCAGCGTTCGCGTTCCGCGCTCCGCTGGTTCGGTTGTCGCTTCCACCCCGTTCCGGGTTGCTGTCGACATGCAGGCCTTGCGCGCCGCGCACGTCGGTTGTCGAATGATCGCACCTCCCGCCGCGCGCGGCAAAGCTTTTGCCGCACGGCATTGCCCACCCTTTCGCCATCGCCGCCCATGAACGCCGTCACTGCCTCGCCTTCTCACGACACGCCGCGCATCGTCGACCTGCAAGCGATTCCGGTCGCCGGCCACGACAGCATGCTGCTCAACCTGAGCGGCGCGCACGGTCCGTTCTTCACCCGCAACCTCGTGATCCTGAAGGACAGCGCGGGCCGGACCGGCGTCGGTGAAGTGCCGGGCGGCGAAAGCATCCGCCGCACGCTCGACGACGCGCGCGCGCTCGTCGTCGGCCAGCCGGTCGGCAATTACCACGCGGTGCTCAACGACGTGCGGCGCACCTTCGCCGACCGCGACGCGAGCGGCCGCGGGCTGCAGACCTTCGACCTGCGCACGACGATCCACGCGGTCACTGCACTCGAGGCCGCGCTGCTCGACCTGCTCGGCCAGCATCTCGGCGTGCCGGTTGCCGCGCTGCTCGGCGAGGGCCAGCAGCGCGAGCGCGTCGAGATGCTCGGTTACCTGTTCTACATCGGCGACCGCACGAAAACCGCCCTGTCCTATCGCGACGGCAGCGGCGCGACCGACGACTGGACGCGCGTGCGCGACGAGCCGGCACTGACGCCCGAGGCGGTCGTGCGGCTCGCCGAGGCCGCGCATGCGCGCTACGGCTTCAACGACTTCAAGCTGAAGGGCGGCGTGTTCGAAGGCGCCAGCGAGATCGAGGCCGTGACGGCGCTCGCCGAGCGCTTCCCCGATGCGCGCGTGACGCTCGATCCGAACGGCGCGTGGTCGCTCGACGAGGCCGTGCGGCTGTGCCGCGACCAGCATCACGTGCTCGCCTATGCGGAAGATCCGTGCGGCGCGGAGAACGGTTACTCGGGCCGCGAGGTGATGGCCGAATTCCGCCGCGCGACGGGGCTGCCGACGGCGACCAACATGATTGCGACCGACTGGCGGCAGATGGGCCACGCGGTGCAGTTGCAGGCCGTCGACATCCCGCTCGCCGATCCGCACTTCTGGACGATGCAGGGTTCGGTGCGCGTCGCGCAGATGTGCCGCGACTGGGGTCTCACGTGGGGCTCGCATTCGAACAACCACTTCGACGTGTCGCTCGCGATGTTCACGCATGTCGCGGCCGCCGCGCCGGGCCAGGTCACCGCGATCGACACGCACTGGATCTGGCAGGACGGCGAACGGCTGACGCGCGAGCCGCTGAAGATCGAGAACGGGCTGGTGGAAGTGCCGAAGCGGCCGGGGCTCGGTGTCGACATCGACATGGATGCCGTCGCGGTCGCGCACGAGCTGTACAAGCAGCACGGCCTCGGTGCCCGCGACGACGCGGCGGCCATGCAGTATCTGATTCCGGGGTGGACGTTCAACAACAAGCGCCCTTGCCTCGTGCGCTGAGCACGGGAAAGGCCGGGCGGCAAGGTCGCCCGGTCACGTCTGGCTGGCCGCGCGTGGCGGGCCGGATCTAGTCGGTCGCGCCTGCCCGGCCAGGCCTAGCCGGCCGCACCTACCCGGCCAGACCTAGCCGGCCGCCCCAATCCCCCGCGCCATCCCCGACGCGGCGAACACGATGACGATCACGAGCACCGCCTGCCAATGGCCGATCCGCACATAGGTGCGCGCACGGCCGATATCGGGCATCTGCTGCTGCCGCGCGGCGACGCGCCACCGGATCAGCCCCAGCATCGGCACGACCTCGAGCAGCAGGATCAGCACGAGCGCGGTCATCTTCAGGTGAAAGAGCGGTTCGTGCAGGTAGTACGCGGTGCCTTTCTCGAAACCGCCGAACGCGCGCGTGAGGCCCGTCACGATCAGCACGAGCGCCGACAGCCCCCAGGCAGCGTCAGCCCTGAATACACCCGGCAGGTCGGCCGCCTGCGCCGACGCGATGAGCCGGCGCAACGCTCGGTTGCGTCCCACGATCGCGGCAAACGCGACGCCGAACGCGCTCAGGTGAATGGCAGCCAGCAACCAACGGACGATCATCGTGCCTCCTTGTCGCCCGCACGCGGTGCGCGGGCCCTGTCAGACGATCTGCTTGAGCGCCGCGTCGAGCGCGAGCACCGCGACGCGGTCGCCCTCGGTCGCGAGCGGCGCGCGCATCACGATCTGCCGGTTATGGCCGACGGCCGCCGGCGAATCCCACAGCAGTTCCACCTTCGGACGCTGGAACAGGCCGCCGCGGCGCGGCGGCACGGCAGCAGGCGGCACGTCCTGCGCAGCCTGCTCGCCCGTGGCGGGCGCCGTCCGGCCGGGCCAGCGCACCGACAGCTCGCGCGCGTCGTACTGGCCGACCTTGCGGCTTTCCATCCAGACGATCGCGGTGCGCGTCAGCACGTCCAGCGAGATCGCATAACGGCCGACCGCGAAGCGGCGTGCCGCCACGTTGGTCCGCCACAACGGCCGCGGACGGCAGATCCAGACGATCGCCGCGTAGAGCGCCGGCGCGGCGACGAGCCAGCCGTTGGTCGCCGTCACCGCATGCAGCGCGCCGCGCCAGCCGGCCGCCCACGCGAACATGCCGATCGACCAGACGGCGAACAGGAAACCGATCAGCGCAAAGACGCGCAGTGCCTGGCGCAGCCACTGCGGCAGCGGATGGAACGGCCGCTCGGCGCGCGCGACGGCGCCCGGCAGCGCGAGCAGCAGGAAGATCAGCACGAGGTAGACGAACGCCCACGGCGACGACACCATCGCCGACAGCGACGAGCGATAGCCCATCTGGGACATCGAGAACAGCCAGCGCGCGAGCAGCACGAGACCGATCGCGCGCAACGCGAAGATCACACCGGCGCCGGGGGCCGGCGCTGCGCGCGTGGTTTTCGTTCTCGCCAAGACTGCTCTCCTCTGGATAATCGTGCGGGGCCGGATTTCACGGCACGGCCATTATAGGGACATTACCGTCTGGACAGACGGCAGGATGGCGTGCCGGGCCGCTTCGGAGGGTGTTCGCGGTGTCGGGCGCGGCGAGAATACAACAGATCCGCGCCGCGGATGTGACAACGCCCCGCCGGGAACCCGGACGGGGCGTCGATGAAGGCCGCGCGCCGCAGCGCGGCGGCGGCCCGCAATCAGTTTGCGTTGACTTCGCGGAGCACCGTGCGGCGCTTCTGGCGCAGCAGTTCTTCGTAGCCCTTCACGTAGTTCTGCGCCATCACCTTCGACGAGAAGCGGGCTTCGAACGCGGCACGGACCTTCTCGCGCGGCAGCGTATCGAGGCGCTTGAGCGCCGCGACGGCCGACAGTTCGTCTTCGACGACGAAACCCGACACGCCGTTGTCGATCACTTCCGGCACCGAGCCGCGCTTGAACGCGATCACGGGCGTGCCGCAGGCCATCGCCTCGATCATCACCAGGCCGAAAGGCTCCGGCCAGTCGATCGGGAACAGCAGCGCGTGCGCGTTGCCGAGGAATTCGGTCTTTTCGGACTCGCTGATTTCGCCGATGTACTCGACGTGCGGCAGCGCGAACAGCGGCTTGATCTTCTCTTCGTAGTACGCGCGGTCAGCCTTGTCGAGCTTCGCGGCGATCTTGATCGGCAGGCCGGCCTGCTCGGCGATGCGGATCGCCGTGTCGACGCGCTTCTCCGGCGAGATACGGCCGAGGAACGCGAGATAGCTCGGCTTCACGTTCGGGATCGGCGTCAGCAGGTTTTCCGGCAGGCCGTGGTAGACGGTCGACAGCCAGTTCGCCTGCTGCAGCGGGATGCGCTGGTTGTCGGAGATCGACACGACCGGCACGTCGCTGAACGCGTTGAAGATCGGCTGCAGTTCCGGCAGGTCGAGACGGCCGTGCATCGTCGTCAGATGCGGGACCGGCTGGCGCGAGAACAGCGAGAACGGGTAGTAGTCGATGTGGCAGTGCAGGACGTCGAACTCTTCCGCGCGGCGGCGCACCTGCTCGAGGAGCAGCATGTGCGGGGCCATCACGTCGCGGATCGTCGGGTCGAGGCGCAGCGCCTGCGGCCAGCAGGCTTCGAGCTTCGCGGAGGTTTGCGAATCGCCGCTCGCGAAGAGCGTGACGTCATGCCCCATCTCGACAAGTGCTTCGGTGAGGTAGGACACCACTCGCTCGGTACCACCGTACAGTTTCGGGGGCACCGCTTCATGCAACGGAGCGATTTGGGCGATTCGCATGCGTAACTCCTAAAAAATCGGCTAAAAACCAGGTATGGGTCGGCAACCTGCCGGCGGTCCGGGCTGGAGGCATTCCGTCCGAAGATCGGACGAATCGGCCTGCCGGGGGCGTCGAACCCGCGCTGCTCAAGGAGCGTCGGCGACGCGACAGGCATAGAACGTTTGAAACGAAGACCCGTTGACAGGGGTTCGTAAAAAACCTGGAATCGAACCCGGAGCCGATTATCTAGGGTTAATCCTGATACGGCGCACAACATTTCAAACACTTTACTTTGTTACAAAGGTGCAACACTTTGCAACCCGCGGACTTGGGTGTCCGTTCTAGAGTGGAAGGCCCTTTTGGCGTCCCTTGTCACCCGTGGCTGCCGGCAGCGTGATTCCGGCACATGCGGCAGGACGGGATGCCGGATTTTATCTCAAAATCGATCGCGAGCCCCTGGCCAAGGCAAGATTCGCGCAGCGCGACGCACGGCCTTGTTTACAATGCCGGATTATTCAGTCCGGGCGAACGCCGGCAAGCGATCCCGCCGCCACGCTCAATCACCGAATCACCGCACGCATATTTTGGAATCTCTCACCCCTGCCCAGCGCAACGCCCACAACGCGAAGCTGTCGAGCTACGCGCACCGGCCGATCGCGTTTCTGTTCCGCTACATTCGCCTCCATCCTGTCGCACACCTCATCGTGCTCTGCAGCGTGCTGGCCGCCGTCGGCTGCGCGCTCGGCTCGCAATACGCGATCAAGCACCTGATCGACGTGCTGGCGACCGGGCGCCATCATCCGGGCCCGCTGTGGAGCGCGTTCGCGCTGCTCGTCGGGCTGATCGCGGCCGACAACCTGCTGTGGCGCGTCGGCGGCTGGGTCGCCGCGCACACGTTCGTCGCGGTCACCGGCGACCTGCGGCGCGACCTGTTCCAGTACCTGATCGGCCATTCGCCGACCTACTACTCGGAAAAGCAGCCCGGCACGCTCGCGAGCCGCATCACCGCCACGTCGAACGCGGTCTACACGTCCGAGAACACGATGGCGTGGAACGTGCTGCCGCCGTGCATCGCGGTGATGGGCGCGATCCTGATGATCATCGTCGTCAACCCGCTGATGGCCGCCGGCCTGCTCGGCTGCTCGGCCGTGCTCTCCGTCATCCTGTTCAAGCTGGCCGGGCGCGGCTCGGCCCGCCACCATGCGTTCGCGGCGAAGGCCGCGGCGGTCGACGGCGAGCTCGTCGACGTGATCGGCAACATGGGCCTCGTGCGTGCGTTCGGGATGACGCTGCGCGAACAGAAGCGCTTCGGCGCGACGATCAAGGCCGAGATGGACGCACGCCAGCAAAGCCTGCTCTACCTCGAGAAACTGCGCCTGCTGCACGCGGTCATCACCGCGATGCTGTCCGCCGGCCTGCTCGGCTGGGCGCTGTGGCTGTGGGATCAAGGCCAGGCGACGTCAGGCGACATCGTGCTCGTCAGCTCGCTCGGCTTCACGATCCTGCACGGCACGCGCGACCTCGCGGTCGCGCTCGTCGATGTCACGCAGCACATCGCGCGCCTGTCCGAAGCCGTGAAGACGCTGCTCGAGCCGCACGGGATGCAGGACCACTCCGACGCGCAGCCGCTGTCGGCCAAGGGCGGCCGCGTCGATTTCGAGCGCGTGACGTTCGCGTATCCGCACCGCCGCGCGATTCTCGACCACTTCGACCTCCATATCGAACCGGGCCAGCGCGTCGGCCTGATCGGCAAGTCGGGCGCCGGCAAGTCGACCGTGCTCGCGCTGCTGCAGCGCTTCTACGACACGCAGGATGGCGTCGTGAAGGTCGACAGCCAGGACGTGAAGACGATCACGCAGGACAGCCTGCGCCACGCGATCGCGCTCGTGCCGCAGGACATCTCGCTGCTGCACCGGACGATCTACGACAACATCGCATACGGCCGCCCCGACGCGACCCGCGACGAAGTGCTCGCCGCCGCGCGCGACGCGCGCTGCGCGGAGTTCATCGAGGCGATGCCGGAAGGTTATGACACGATCGTCGGCGACCGCGGCGTCAAGCTGTCGGGCGGCCAGCGCCAGCGCATCGCGATCGCGCGCGCGATCCTGAAGAATGCGCCGATCCTGCTGCTCGACGAAGCGACGTCGGCGCTCGACAGCGCCTCCGAAGAAGCGATCCAGAGCGCGCTCGACCGCCTGATGGTCGGCCGCACCGTGATCGCGATCGCGCACCGTCTGTCGACGCTGCGCAACTTCGACCGGATCATCGTGATGAACAACGGCAAGGTGATCGACGACGGCAGCCCCGACGTGCTGCGCAGCCGCCCCGGCTTGTACCGCGACCTGCTCGCGAAGCAGCACGGCCGCCATCACGCGGCACCCGACGGCAGCACGCCGACCGGCGAACGCGCGGCCTGACGCGTTCGCGCGCAGCCGACAAAAAAGCCGCGGTGCTTCATGCACTGCGGCTTTTTTATTGCGCCGGGAGCAGCCAGCGGGCTACACGTGTTGCAGATCGCGCAGGAAGTTGTCGCGCCACACCGACACGTTGTTCTCGCGAAGCTGCGCGATCATGTCCGCATAACGCGCACGCCGCTCGGCGAGCGGCATCGTCAGCGCCTGCGACAGCGCATCGGCCATCCCGTCGATATCGATCGGATTGACGATCAGCGCGCCCGTCAGCTCCCGCGCGGCACCCGCGAAGCGCGACAGCACGAGCACGCCCGGATCGTCCGGATTCTGCGCGGACACGTACTCCTTCGCGACGAGGTTCATCCCGTCGCGCAGCGGCGTCACGAAGCCGACCCGTGCGAGCCGGTACAGCCCGGCCAGCACCTGGCGGTCGTACTGGCGGTGAATGTAGAGGATCGGCGCCCAGTCGAGTTCGGCGTAGCGCCCGTTGATGCGCCCCGACTCCGCTTCAAGCTGCAGGCGGATGTCCTGGTACGCGCGCAGGTCCGCGCGCGTCGACGGCGCGATCTGCAGGAACGACACACGGTTGCGGATCGACGCCTGGTGCTCGAGCAGCTTCTCGAACGCGCGAAAGCGTTCGACGAGCCCCTTTGAATAATCGAGCCGGTCGACGCTCATGATCAGTTGCCGCCCGCGCAGCGACGTCGCGAGCGTACGCACGGCCTTGCCCTGCTCGCCCGCCTGCGCGAGCGACGCGATCTCGTCCGGATACACGCCGATCGGGTAGGCGGCCGCGCGCAGCGTCTGGCCGAACGCGCGCACGCGCACCGTGTGGCCGTCGCGCTCGACCTCGCCGCCCGCCTCGAATTCGACGTAATCGCAGAACGCGCGCAGGTCGGGCTCGGTCTGGAAGCCGAGCAGGTCGAACGCGCACAGCGACTCGACGAGCTCGCGGTGCGGCGGCACGTTGACGAGCACCTGCGCGGCCGGAAACGGGATGTGCAGGAAGAAGCCGATGCGGTTCTTCACGCCGGCCTCGCGCAGCGCGCGTGCGAACGGGATCAGGTGATAGTCGTGCACCCAGATCACGTCGTCGTCCTGCAGCAGCGGCACGAGCTGCTGCGCCAGCCAGACGTTGACGCGGCGGTAGCCGTCGAATTCGTTGCGGTCGTACTGGATCAGGTCCGCGCGGTAATGGAACGCGGGCCACAGCGTCGCGTTCGAGAAACCGCGGTAGTACTGGTCGTAATCGCGGCGCGACAGGCCGACGGTCGCGAACGTCACGGGCCCGCGCTCCTCGATGCGGATCTGCGGCGCGCCGGATGCGACGACCTCGCCGCTCCAGCCGAACCACATGCCGCCCGTCTCCTTCAGTGCGTCGTAGACGCCGATCGCGAGGCCGCCCGCCGCCGGTTCGCCTTCCGAAATCGGTGCGACGCGGTTTGAAACGATGATGAGCCGGCTCATGCGTCAGGCTGCCCCGTGCCGAGCCAGTGCGCGATCTGCTCGTGCAGCGCGTCGACCGACTCGAGCCGCATGCGGGCGGATGTCTCGCCCGCACCGACCTTGATCGACAGGCCGCCGCGCGCGTTGACCACCGCGAAGCCCTTCTCGTCGGTCAGGTCGTCGCCCGCGAACAGCGGCGTGCGGCCCGCGAACGGCGGTTCGTTGAGGAACGCAGCCAGCGCGCGCCCCTTGTCGACGCCCTTCGGCTTGATCTCGAACACCATCTTGCCGGGCTGCAGCACATACGCATCGGCATAGTCGGCGACGAGACGCTCGGCCGCTTCGCGTGCTGCCGCCTCGCGCTCGGGCGCGTTGCGGTAGTGCAGCGCGACGGCCGCGCCCTTGATTTCGAGCAGCATGCCCGGATGACGGTCGACGACCCCCGCCAACTCGCGCTCGATGCGCAGCAGACGTTCGTCGTTGAAGCCGATGCGCTGCGTGTCGCCGTTCGCATCGCGGCGCTCCGCGCCGTGCAGGCCGGCGATCGGCAGGTCGGGCATCTTCAGGAACGTGTCGAGATTGTCGATGCCGCGCCCGGACACGATCGCGACCGCGCCGTGGGAGCGGCGCCGCAGCTCGTCGAGCAGCGTCAGCAGCGACGGCGGAACGTGAATGCTGTCGGGCGTCGGCGCCAGTTCGACGAGCGTGCCGTCGAAGTCGAAGAAGAACGCGGTATCGGTCAGGGACAGGGAAGCCGGAACGGATTGCATCGATTCGATAGTCTGAGGGTCGGCCGGTAAAGGCAGGGCCGCCGCTGCGCGAATGGAATTGTGCGCATCTTACCGTGCCTGCGCATCGAAATGGGCGAAACCGGTGCATCGCAAGCCTCGCGCCGCGAGCCGCGTCAACTGCGACATATTGCCCCGCTCGCCCGCGCCGTACGGGTTTCGAAAGGACGCGGGCGCGCGAATTGCGCTACAGTCGCAACCGCCTGCCGCGCGACGCATGGCGCCGCGCCGGCCGGTCCCCTTCCGTCCGATCGAGCCCCTGGATGTCGTCTGCCTGTCCCGCGCCGCACCGGCGCCTGTCCCGCTTCATCCGCACGGCGGCTGCCTTGGCCGCCGCCGTGACGCTCGCCGCGTGCACTCACGACGAGCCGCGCTGGAACCTGACCAACGTCACCGGCCACCTGCCCGACCTGTCGTTCACGCTGACCGGCGGCGACGGCCATCCGATCGACGCCGATGCGTTCCACGGCCGCATCTCGCTCGTCTACTTCGGCTACACGCACTGCCCCGATGTCTGCCCCGAAACGATGGCGCGGCTGATGGAAGTGCTGGCGAAGCTCGGCCCGCAAGCGAACGACGTACGCATCCTGTTCGTTTCGGTCGATCCCGCGCGCGACACGCCGCAGGCGATGCAGTCGTATGTCGCCGCGTTCGACGCCGCGCATGCGCGCGGCCTGACCGGCACCGACCGCCAGATCGAATCGCTCGCGAAACGCTATCGCGTCGCGTACCAGATGGAAAAACGCGATCCGTCCGGCGGCTACGAAGTCACGCACAGCTCGGCCGTCTACATCTTCGACGCGACCGGCCGCGCGCGCCTGCTCGCGACCGACCGCGACTCGCCCGACGCCATCGCCGCCGATGTGCGCCGGATCATCGACACCGCCTCCACGACCTGAATTCCGACATGAAGACGAAGACGACACTCAAGACGTTCGCCCTCCTCGCCGCGCTGTGCGCCGGCGCCCACGCCTATGCCGCCGGCGCGATCACCGCGCAGAACGCGTGGGTGCGCTGGCTGCCGAACAAGCTGCCCGCGGGCGGCTATGTGACGCTCGTGAACACCAGCGACAAGCCGGTCGATCTCGTCGACGTCGACAGTCCCGACTACGGGATGGCAATGCTGCACCAGACCGTCTCGAACGGCTCGACGCAGAAGATGGAAATGGTCGACAAGCTGACGATCCCCGCGCGCGGCAAGGTCGACATCGCGCCGGGCGGCTATCACTTCATGCTCGAGGAACCGAAGCACGCGATCAAGCCCGGCGACACCGTGCACCTGCGCCTGAAATTCTCCGACGGCGAAACCGTCGATGCACCGTTTGCCGTGAAATCGCCGGCCCAGGCGAAGTGATGCGCGCGCGATGAACCTCCTGTACTGGCTCGATCCGTGGGAACCGTCGCCGACCGTCGTCATCGCGGTGCTGACGGCCGCCGTGCTGTTCGCGCGCGGCGTGAAGAAGGCGAAGGTGTCGCCGCTGCGGCAGTTCTCGTTCTGGTTCGGGCTGACGGCGCTTTACATCGCGCTGCATACGCGGCTCGACTATTTCTTCGAGCATGAGTTCTTCATGCATCGCGCGCAGCACCTCGTGCTGCACCACCTCGGGCCGTTCTTCATCGCGCTGTCCTATCCCGGCGCGGCGATTCGCGCGGGTATCCCGTTTCGCTGGCGGCAACGCTTCGTGCGCCCCGCGCTCACGTGGGCGCCCGTGCGCGCGACCCTCAACGTGGTGTTCCATCCCGTCGTCGCGGTCGTGCTGTTCGTCGGGCTGATCTATTTCTGGCTGCTGTCGCCGATCCACTTCATTGCGATGCTCGACTGGCGTCTCTATCGCGTGATGAACTGGAGCATGGTGATCGACGGGCTGCTGTTCTGGTGGCTCGTCGTCGATCCGCGGCCGGCGCCGCCCGCGCGGCTGTCGCCGGGCCGCCGGATCCTGATCGTCGTCGCGGCGATCCCGCCGCAGATCGCGCTCGGCGCGCTGATCTTCTTCACGCCGCACGAGCTGTATCCGATCTACTCGATCTGCGGCCGCGCCTTCACGTGGCTGAGCCCGCTGCGCGACCAGCAGATCGGCGGCCTGCTGCTGTGGATTCCGGGCTCGATGATGAGTGTGATCGGCGCGCTGATCGCGCTGCGGCACTGGCTGAGGTTGTCCGCACGCGGACGCCTGATCGACGAACGGGCCGTGCAGCGCGCGGACAAGCCGCCGGTGACGCACGCCGCGCACTGACTGCGGCGCGGCGCGTGGACAATCACGCGCGCGCGCTGCTCATCCACACGTGCGGGATGCCGTCCTCGTCGTGGATGTCCGAACTTGGCGTGAAGCCAAATGCCCCGTAAAAGCGCTGCAAGTGGGCCTGCGCATGCAGGCTCACGGGCGTATCCGGCCACTGCGCGCGGATATGCTCGAGCGCGCGCGACAGCAGCCCGTTGCCGAGGCCCGCGCCGCGAAACGCGGCGGTCGTCAGCACGCGGCCGATGCGCACGTCGGTGTGCTGCGCATCGGGCAACAGCACGCGCAGATAGCCGGCCAGGCGGCCCGCCGGATCGAACGCGGCCAGGTGCCACGCGGCCTGGTCCGCGTCGTCGATGTCGCGATACACGCAGTTCTGCTCGACGACGAACACGGCGCTGCGCGCTTCGAGGATCGAATAGATTTCGCGCGCCGTCAGCGCGTCGAAGGATTTCCAGCGCCAGTCGAGATCGTCGGCGCTCGGGGATGCGGCGGGTGCGGATGCGTTCATGTGCGGTCCTGATTCGGGCGCGCCGGCCGGCGCGCGGCAACCGTTGATTATGCCTCGAAGCACCCACAGCAGGCGACCGCCCGCCCGTGTGCAAAAAAAAGCCCCGCATTGCGCGGGGCTGTTCGTCATGCCGGCATCTGGCCGAAGCGGCCGCTGTTGAAATCCTCGATCGCGGTACGGATCTCCGCTTGCGAGTTCATCACGAACGGCCCGTAACCGACGACAGGCTCGTCGATCGGCTCGCCGCTCAGGATCAGCAGCTTCGCGTCGCCGTTCGCTTCGATCTCGACGTCGCGGCCATCGCGGGCCAGTTGCACGAACTGCGCTTCGCGGGCGACCGTCTCGCCGTTCACCTGCACCGTGCCGCTCAGCACGACCACTGCGAGCGTGCGCCCTTCCGCGACCGGGAACCGCGCATGGCCGCCTGCCACGAGCCGCACATCCCACACGTCGATCGGCGTGTGCGTGCGGGCCGGGCCGCGCCGCCCGTCGAGTTCGCCCGCGATGATCCGCGCACGCCCCGCGCCGTCCGGCAATTCGACCACGGGGATGTCCGTGTTCAGCAGCGTCTGGTAGCCGGGCGCGCCCATTTTGTCCGCGGCGGGCAGGTTCACCCACAACTGCACCATCTCGAGCGGGCCGCCGCGCTTCGTGAACGCCTCCGAGTGGAATTCCTCGTGCAGGATCCCGCTCGCGGCCGTCATCCACTGCACGTCGCCCGGGCCGATCGTGCCGCCCGCGCCGGTCGAGTCGCGGTGCGCGACCTCGCCGTCATAGACGATCGTCACCGTTTCGAACCCGCGGTGCGGATGCTGGCCAACACCGCGCGGTGCCGTCGCCGTCCCCGGCTCGAACGTCGCGGGGCCTGCGTAATCGAGCAGCAGGAACGGGCTCAGGTGCGTGCCGTGAGACTGGTAGCTGAACATCGAACGCACCGGGAAACCGTCGCCGACCCAATGGCCGCGCGGCGCACTGTACACACCCTGGATCTTCTTCATTGCCCTCTCCAAATTGCGGCGAAACACGTGTTTCGCATCCTGAACAGGAATATAGAGGTGGAACGATCGATCCGGTAGACTGCCAAAATCGCACTCAGCGTTCCATTTCATGAACGATAAAGAGCGGGATCTGAACGATCTCTACTACTTCGTGCAGGTCGTCGAACACGGCGGCTTCGCGCCGGCCGGGCGCGCGCTGGACATGCCGAAATCGAAGCTGAGCCGCCGCGTCGCGCTGCTCGAGGAACGGCTCGGGATGCGGCTGATCCAGCGCTCGACGCGCCGCTTCACGGTCACCGACGTCGGTCAGACCTATTACGCGCATTGCCGCGCGATGCTCGTCGAGGCCGATGCCGCCGACGAAGCGATCGCGCTGCTGCACGAGGAGCCGCGCGGCATCGTGCGCGTCAGTTGCCCGGTCGTGCTGCTCGATTCGCTGGTCGGCACGATGATCGCCGCGTTCATGGCCGCGTGCCCGCGCGTCGAGATCCATCTGGAAGCGACCAACCGGCGCGTCGACGTGGTCGGCGAAGGGATCGACGTCGCGATCCGCGTGCGCCCGCCGCCGCTCGAAGACAGCGATCTCGCGCTGCGCGTGCTGGCCGAACGCGGCCAATGCCTCGTCGCGAGCCCCGCGCTGCTGCGCGAGCACGGCACGCCGGCCGTTCCCGCCGATCTCGCGCGCCTGCCGAGCCTCGATCACGGCGTGCCGCAGTCCACGCACGTGTGGCGGCTGCGCGGGCCCGACGGCGCTCACGCGGAAATCCATCACCAGCCGCGCTTCGTGACGGGCGGCATGCTCGCGCTGCGCGCGGCGGCGGTCGCGGGTGTCGGCGTCGTGCAGTTGCCGACGATGATGGTGCGCGACGAAGTCGCGCGCGGCGAACTGACGACCGTGCTGCCGGACTGGGCGCCACGCCGCGAGATCGTGCATGCGGTGTTCGCGTCGCGCCGAGGGCTGCTGCCCGCGGTGCGGGCGCTGCTCGATTTTCTTGCGGAGCGGTTTGCCGAACTCGAACCCGATTGAGCGCGCCGCGCCACGCGCAGCCGGGCGCTGCAGACCGCGCGCGCGTGCCGTAGACTGCGGTACGCGCATCGCGCATTTTGCGTATCGCGCATGTTCACAACCCCTATCGCTTTCCCGCCATGTTCACGCTGTCCAACGACCCCAACGCCTCCAAGGCCGATCAATACGCAACGCTCATCGAGCAGGCGCGCGCGCTCGTCGAATCCGAACGCGACCTGATCGCGAACGCGGCGAATTTCGCCGCGCTCGTCTACCACTCGCTCGACCGCCTCAACTGGGCCGGCTTCTACTTCTTCGACGGGTCGGAACTCGTGGTCGGGCCGTTCCAGGGCAAGCCCGCATGCGTGCGGATCGCGCTCGGCAAGGGCGTGTGCGGCACGGCCGCGCAGACGCGCGAGACACAGGTCGTGCGCGACGTGCATGACTTCCCCGGCCATATCGCGTGCGACGCGGCATCGGAATCGGAAATCGTCGTGCCGCTGGTGGCCGCCGACGGCACGCTGATCGGTGTGTGGGATGTCGACAGCCCGGTCGCCGCGCGCTTCGACGACGAAGACCGCCAAGGCATGGAGGCACTGTGCCGCGTGTTCGTCGAACACGCGTGGCAGAAGGCGCGCGGTTAAGCGGCCGTTACGCCGCGGTTGATCGCCCCGCGGCCGGTCGCCGCGATCGCGCGTGAAGCGCAACCGCGCGACCTCCAACGAAACGGGCCCCGCGACGGGGCCCGATCCATTGCGCCGCCGTGCGCGGCGCACTGCACGCGTCAGGCCGCGTGCGTGCCGGAAAGCGCCGCGAATGCCTGCGGCTTCGCGTCCTCGGTCAGCACCTCGAAGCCCTGCTCCGTCACCACGACCATGTGCTCCCATTGCGCGGACAGCGAATGGTCCTTCGTGACGACCGTCCAGCCGTCCGCCAGCACGCGCGTGTCGCGCTTGCCCGCGTTGAGCATCGGCTCGATCGTGAAGATCATCCCCGGCCGCAGCGGCACGCCGGTGCCCGGACGCCCGTAGTGCAGCACCTGCGGCTCGTCGTGATAGACATCGCCGATGCCGTGCCCGCAGTACTCGCGAACCACGCTGAACCCTTCGCGATGCGCGACCTGCTGGATCGCATAACCGACGTCGCCCAGCGTCGCGCCCGGACGAACCGCGCGGATGCCCGCGTGCATCGCCTCATAGGTCGCCGCGACGAGGCGCCGCGCGAGTTCGCCCGGTTCGCCGACGAAATACATGCGGCTCGTGTCGCCGTACCAGCCGTCCTTGATCACCGCGATGTCGAGGTTCACGATGTCGCCGTCGCGCATCGGCCGCGACGTCGGAATGCCGTGACAGACCACGTGGTTGACCGACGTGCACAGCGTCTTCGGATAGCCGTGGTAGCCGATGTTCGCCGGGATCGCGCCGAGCACGTCGACGATGTAGTCGCGGCAGCGCGCGTCCAGTTCGTCGGTGGTGACGCCCGGCTTCACATGCTCGGTGATCATCGTCAGCACCTGCGACGCGAGCTTCGCGGCTTCGCGCGACTTGGCGATTTCTGCAGCGCCGCGGATCGGGATTTCGCGCTTCGCCATCACGCCACCTGCTCGATGCCGTGCGCGACCGGTTCCACCGGCGCCACATCGCCGCCCCGTGCTTCGGCCTCGATCAACATCCGGCAGATCTCGCCATAGGACAGCGCCGGATTGAGTTCCGCCAGCATGCCGACACGCAGCCAGTGCTCGGCCTGCGCGTTGATCGAACGGCTCAGCGCCGTGCTCGTCGAGCGCAGCCGTTCGTGCATGTGCTCGGAAATCTTGATGATGCCCATATATCCCCAATTAAACGAAACGTAGTCACATCGTATATTACGCTGCGCGCGACTGTCGGGCAAGTCGTTCGGATCCCGTCGAACCCTCATCCGGCTGCAGCAAATACCGTTGACATCAAATTCCAGTTTGCTGGAAAATAAATCCATCATGCAAGAACCAGTGACCACGCCTGCCGACGACACCGGCATCAACGAGCGCATTGCCCGGCGCGTGCGCGACCTGCGCACCCTGCGAGGCTACACGCTCGATGCGCTGGCCGCGCGTTCCGGTGTCAGCCGCTCGATGATCTCGCTCATCGAACGCGCGTCGGCCAGCCCGACGGCGGTCGTGCTCGACAAGCTCACGGCCGGACTCGGCGTGTCGCTGGCCGGACTGTTCGGCGGCGATCGCGACGACACGCCCGCACAGCCGCTCGCACGGCGCGCACAGCAGGTCGAATGGCGCGACCCGGCATCCGGTTATGTGCGACGCAATCTCTCCCCGCCCGGCTGGCCATCGCCGATCCAGCTCGTCGAGGTCGACTTCCCGCCCGGTGCACGCGTCGCGTACGACAGCGGCGGACGCGAAAGCGCGCTGCATCAGCAGGTGTGGATCGTCAGCGGCCGTATCGACGTCACGTTCGGCGACGCGCTTCACGAACTTCACGAAGGCGACTGCCTGGCCATGCGGCTCGACCGGCCGCTGGTTTTCAGCAATCCGTCGCCGCATGCCGCGCGCTACGTCGTCGTGATCTGCGATGCGCCCGCCGCGGCCGGCATGCGAAGCGCGTGATGCGCGCACCGTTTGCGCGATCCGTTCCAAACCCACAGGAGCTCCCATGAATTCCCCGAAACCGCGCGACGACGTGCGCCTGATCGATTGCAGCGAGACCGAGCATGCCGCGGCCATCCTCGAGATCCTGAACGACGCGATCGTGAATTCGACCGCGCTGTACGACTACCGGCCACGCCCGCCGGAAGCGATGGTCACGTGGTTCGCAACGAAGCGCGCGGGTGGCTTTCCGGTCATCGGCGCGGTGGACGCGTCGGGCACGCTGCTCGGCTTCGCGAGCTGGGGCACGTTCCGTGCGTTTCCTGCGTTCAAGTACACGGTGGAACACAGCGTCTATGTGCATCCCGACCAGCGCGGCCGCGGGCTTGGCGAGTTGCTGTTGCGCGAAGTGGTGCGGCGCGCGCGCGAAGCGCAGGTACATGTCGTGGTGGGCTGTATCGATGCGACCAATGCCGGAAGCATCGCACTGCATACGAAACTGGGATTCGTGCACTCGGGCACGATCACGGAGGCGGGTTTCAAGTTCGGCCGCTGGCTCGACGCGGCGTTCTATCAGTTGAAGCTCGAGACGCCGGCGCAGCCGGTGGATGGCTGAGCGCCTGCGCGCCGTCGCACACGCGGCGGCGCGCGATGCGATGCGACGCGCCGCAGAAAAAAGAAAAGCCCCGCGAAGCGGGGCTCAAAATCAGCCGGGCACGCCGCCACGCAGGTATCGGCTAAGGTTGCCTGGACGCATGCCCCCGTCCTTCGCGAAGCAAAAGACTTCTGACTGCCGACGACGGCACCTGCGCCAAACGGGCGATCGCAGCATAGCTTGCTCCGGGGTTATCGTGATCCAGTTGGCGAATCTCGGCGAGTTTCTCTGGTTTCAGTTTCCCATTCTCCGTATAAGCGTTCCGGTCCACATGATGCGCGTCCGACCGATATGAGCGCCTCGTGCGGGCCGGCGGTTCCGCGCCGAGATAAACGACTTCAACGGGACGCGGAGCGACGGACGACGCTTCAGACGACGGCGCAGAGGTTGCCGGCGCATAACCCATGGATTGATGGTGCTGCTGTCCGGCATACGCAAAAGGTCCCGTACTCAGCATTTCGTCAGGCCCCGGCAAAAACCGCCCACCGTCGACAGGAACGAGTCTTTCCATGTCAGCCGGGCCGGGTAACCGGCGGGACAGCCCGGATAGCGGACCCTGTGCCGATGGTCGGGTGCGTTGCGCCGCCGGGGCGGCCACCTCTGGCCCGTTCCCGGATTCGGATGCATACGAATGTGAGTTGGCAGGACCTCCCGGAATACGACCTGATTCCATGTTCAGCACCTCGTGTCATTGAAAGACGCAGTCTCACACCGCAACGCGATCCCGCCTTTTAAGGATGCGAAGATTTTGGCTGTCCGACGAATTCATCGATCACGACCTGACAAATCAGCAGGCATTGCCCCTCGCCATCCAGAACACACCCATCCCGCGACTCCGGAGTACGCGATCCATCGAGGACGTTGCTCTGAGCGTGCGTACCGGTATGGCGTGAATGGTGTAGCAGGAAGTGTGATCTGCGAAGATCGGCCGGCATTCTCCAAGGAAGCAGCGCGCCGTAGTCGTCGGCAGTCTTTGCCAGCGGAAGTCGCTGGAACAGCCCGCTGCGACGCCCAACACAGAACGGGCGAATCGAATTTTCGCAGGGGTTGTTCGATATAGGCCAGCTACCGTTTTCGACGTAGTGGAGCAGCTTTGGCCATGGCTCGCGCAGGTAAGTCAGCGCTTCGCCGAGCAGGCTTTTCGGTAGGACACCAGGCGACTGCTCGAGCATCAGCGCATGGATGGCATCGAGTACACATCGCCCTCTTCTTCGGATTGGAACGTCTGGGAAAGTGACTCTCGGAAAAGCTTCGAACGTCGGATGATGTATCCCCACGCTTCGGAAGGTCGCCATGCGCTGCCGCGAACTCGCCGATACGGCCAACGAGCCGACTTAGGCGTGGTTACGCGTGTTTCTTGAGTGGCTCGGAGGCGACTCCGCACCACACCAGGCGCCTTTCCGACAAGAATGAAAACGGAGCAGAAAAAAGAAAAGCCCCGCCGAAGCGGGGCTTTTTCTCTTCTTACCTGGAGGCGCGAGTGGGAGTCGATCCGACCTAAACGGCTTTGTTGGCCGTCAGATATTGCGAGAATCTAGTGCACTACATCCGTTACCCAGACGCATCCAGCAACGTCCGAAGAAAGCCATCACTTCGTCAGGCTATTGCCCATGAACGATAGCAGTGCCGCGGTAGCGGGATACTTCGACGTCGCGATCACCTCCGGATCGAACCGAAAATTCATGACCCCGATGATCGGTGCGTTGGGATAGGCAAATAATACGTCCCAATATGGCTGAATATGGTTCTTGATAGCAGCGTCCGTCGGCGGCGACGGCAGTACCGTCAGCGAAGTGGGAGGCACGATGATCCACTTCGGCGATTGTGGGTCTGTGGCCGGCGCGACATTGTTGTACGCGTTGTAAATCTGATCCGAACTTGTCCAGGTGTAGTTGTCGATTCCAACCCAGTCAAGCCGGCTACTGGTCGGCGTCGCACAACCAGTAACCGGCATTTGCGTTCGAATCTCGTTAATGTCTGCCGGGTTTGCTGCACTCGACGTGGTCAAGATCGTGTATACCGGCAAGTTGAGATTGTTCGCCGCCATTGCCTGTCGGAGCGTACAAACGTAGCTTGGATACTGCCAGGCGACATACTGCCCGTTACTTTGCAGCGCCGAGTTATTGAACGGCTCGTCGATGAAATAGATCGCGGCCGGTGCGTTCGCGGCATGTGCGATCCGGTTAACGATATTCCAGATGTTCGACCACGAGTTCGCACCGGTGCAATCGGAGTTCGACGTCCGATCCGGACAGATGTCGAGCCAGACTGCATTCGAACCGGCCGAGACGCCGACCGCACAACGCTTGTTCGTACAGGCGGCTGAATTCAGGCTTTCGATGGTGTGAACAACATTCATGTTGGTGCGGCTACCGGAGGTCCCTGTATTCGGCATTGTCGTGATGTCATTCAATGCCGTTTCAACCGATGTGCCGTTGATACCGTCAAGCCAGTCGTATCCGTAATACTGAACACCCGCTGTCCCGCCCGCCTTGGCCAGCACGCACCATGTAAGTGTCAGCATCGCCATCATGAATGCCGGAATACCTCTATACAGTACCGCTTTTTTCATAGCCCCTCGCCGAGATGGTTCAAATAGACGCTTGTGAAAACTCAGGATGCCGTCAGGCGATTTATCCAAGTTCAACCGCATCCGCCCGAACCGCATCCTGCGCGCAAGCTTCACTGTAGACAATTTCAGCAGCGACACGCGCCCAAACCAGCGTAGACGCCAGAGACCTTCCAGTTTGTGACCGAAACTACCGAGCCAACGCGGCCCCTGAAAGAGGGCCATGAGCAGGACATCCCTGTCAGGCACCTGCAGATCCAAGCAAAAGAAAGCAGCGTACGTCGCCGATCGCCAGTGCCGTGCCGTGCCGTGCCGTGCCGTGCCGTGCCGACCAAGAATAAACGACGCAGAAGCATGAACTTCAGCCAGAACCCGAGCACGGCCTTGACGACGCCCAGGCCATCCCCACTCGCCCATGCGATCGGCGCTGCGTAGCCGATGAGTACACATCCGGTCCCCGCATGCCTACAAAGCTGGCACGACAGACGGGCCGCACAATGCGCGATGGCATGCACGACTTTCGGTGAATGGGTTCGGACGGCTTGGCCTTACGATCACTCGTATTGGCAATCGCGCACATCTGGTATCTAGCGCGACGAACCAAGAACAGGAGTCAGGGTTCGCGGCGGACAGGACAGCCACTCAAAGAACGCTCGGTGATTGTTCTCAATTAGATCCGCAGTACGATTCGTCAGTATCCATTGGCAATAGTATTGCCTGATCGCCTTTACCTCCGTTTCGTTGTCAGGAATAGCCTGCCAACTCACGAAGTCGGATAGATACGACTCTCCCGTCTCAACGATTTGTTTCTTCCGCTCGGCCTGCGCTTGGGTGATCGGGACGCTACCTTCTCCAGAAACGACTGGCCCGATTCGGGTTGACAATATGACTTCCGTCGCAGGCCTTCCCTCATTGAGCGTGACCTTGGCCCAAGGAGCAGAGCGGCTGAGCGTTGGCCCATGCCTGAACAACTCTTGATATTCCGCGTATGCGTAGTAGGTCACGCTTCGAAACTGTTGCGGCGGCCAGCTCGTCGGGAACGGTGGCGTAACTCGCAAATACCAATTAACAGGCCAAGTCTTTCCCGTCATGAAATCGGGCGCGTCCTTGACATGCGTGTCGAACCTCTCCCAGTCACCCACCAAAAGCGCATACACATCGCTCCGTTTGAGTGCCTCTACCTTCACCGGATGATCTCCGACGAAAAACTCCCCGGTAGCAGCGGGACGCGCGGCACAGGCCGTCAACAACAAGACGGTAACAAGCGAGAACGAACGAGAGATAGGCCGCATAAGGTCATCGTGCCATATCGCAAATCGACCAACAAGCTTAGCAAGCCCCCCCGCCGTGAGCGCCTTCGATGGCAACCTCCCACCTAGCAAAGTGTCTAGCACTCGAGCATCGGAGTCAGGCGCCGACACGCGACGCCGATACTGACGAATGGCATCCAGCGTCGTCGAAATCGCCTCACGTTGCTCAACGACATCTGCCGGCACGATGCCGGCGCCAAGCAATTGCTCAAGTCGAGCAGCATACGCGTCCCCCTCCTCTTCGGATTGGAACGTCAGAAAAAGTGGCTTTGGGAGGAGCATCGAACGTCGGATGATGTATTCCCGCGTTCCGGAGGGTCGTAATCGCTTGGTCGCCATGTGCTGATACGCACTCGCCGATACAGCCAAAGTGCCGGCCCAGGCATGGTTAAGCGTGTTTCTTGTGTGGCTGCAGACGCCTTTCCGACAAGAATGAAACGGAGCAGAAAAAAGAAAAGCCCCGCCGAAGCGGGGCTTTTTCTCTTCCTACCTGGAGGCGCGAGCCGGAGTCGAACCGGCCTAAACGGCTTTGCAGGCCGCTGCATAACCGCTTTGCTATCGCGCCAAAAGCGGACTGTCCGGATGCCATGAAGGCAAGCGACAGATTTTTATTCGAGGACCGTAGGTCCATCAAATAAAAAGGGAAGCTTGGCTTCCCCATTACTTGGAGCGGGAGACGAGTCTCGAACTCGCGACCTCAACCTTGGCAAGGTTGCGCTCTACCAACTGAGCTACTCCCGCATTGTCCTGCACCTGCAGCGCTTTGCCATCCAACACGCTGCCAAAAAATCCTGGAGCGGGAGACGAGTCTCGAACTCGCGACCTCAACCTTGGCAAGGTTGCGCTCTACCAACTGAGCTACTCCCGCATTTGCCCTGCATCTGCAGCGCTTCGCCGATCAACACGCTGCCAGAAAAATCTGGAGCGGGAGACGAGTCTCGAACTCGCGACCTCAACCTTGGCAAGGTTGCGCTCTACCAACTGAGCTACTCCCGCGTATTGCTGCGCTACTGCTTCCCCGTCGCACTTACTTCGCCGTGCAGCGGAGAAGCGAGATTATGTCGAAGGCACATTCGTGTGTCAAGGGCTTTTCCTGCCCTTTTTCCAAAAACCTGCGCCGACGCGTAAGTGGCACAGGTCACGCGCCGCCGCGCTCGCGAATCTGCGGCCACGCAAGCTTCATGTAGTACAGCATCGACCAGATCGTCAGCACCGCCGCGAGATACATCAGCCACTCGCCCCACACGCGCGTGTCGATCGTCACGACGCCGAGCGGCAGCGGTCCGTAGAACAGCAGCATCGGAATCGCGACCATCTGGCACGCGGTCTTGAACTTGCCGAGCTGGTTCACCGCGACACTCTTCGACGCGCCGATCTGCGCCATCCACTCGCGCAGCGCCGAGATCGCGATCTCGCGACCGACGATCACGAGCGCGATCGCCGCGTCGACCCGCGAAATCTGCACGAGGATCAGCAGCGCGGCCGTCACCATCAGCTTGTCCGCCACCGGATCGAGAAATGCGCCGAACGACGACGTCTGGTTCCACTTGCGTGCGAGAAACCCGTCGAACCAGTCGGTCAGCGCGGCGAGGATGAAGATCGCCGCCGCCGCGAGATTGCGGTGCGCGCCGCCCATCACCGTGTCCGGCAGATAGAACACGCCGACGACGAGCGGAATCAGCACGATCCGCACCCACGTCAGGAAAATCGGGAAATTGAACGGCATGGCATCCGGGACAGTAAAGGATTCGCAATTGTGCCGTGTCGACCGGCCTGCCACAAGAACGCGAAAACGCGTGCCAGGCTGCCGGCCGCACGGGCGGCGTCAGTGAAGCTGCTTGTAGATCTGTTCGGCGAGCGCGTGCGAGATGCCCTCGACGCTCGCCAGTTCCTCGACGCTCGCGGCAACGACGCCGCGCAACCCGCCGAACCGCGCGAGCAGTCGCTGCCGGCGTTTCGCGCCGACGCCTTCGAGTTCCTCGAGCCGCGACGTCTGGCGCGCCTTCGCCCGCTTCGCGCGCATGCCGGTGATCGCAAAGCGGTGCGCCTCGTCGCGAATCTGCGCGACGAGCATCAGCGCGGCGCTTTCCTTGCCGAGTTCGAGTGCGGTGCGGCCGTCCGCGAACACGAGCGTCTCGAGGCCGACCTTGCGCCCCTCGCCCTTCGCGACGCCGACCAGCATCGACGTGTCGAGGCCCAGCTCGGTGAACACCTGGCGCGCGATTTCGACCTGACCCTTGCCGCCGTCGATCAGCACGATGTTCGGCAGCAGGCTCGACGCCTCGGCCTGACGCGTCGACTCGCCGTCGATGCCGGCCGCATCGTCGGCGGCGGCCGCCTGCGCGGCCTGCTCGACCATCTTCTCGTAGCGGCGCGTGAGCACCTGCCTCATCGCCGCGTAATCGTCGCCCGGCGTGATGCCCGTGATGTTGTAGCGGCGATACTCGCCCGACTGCATCTTGTGATGGTGGTAGACGACGCACGACGCCTGCGTCGCCTCGCCCATCGTATGGCTGATGTCGAAGCATTCGATCCGCAACGTCGCGAGATCGTCGCATTCGTAGCTGAGCGTCTCCGCAAGCGAGCGCGTGCGCGCCTGCTGCGAGCCCTGCTCGGACAGCAGCCGCGCGAGCGCAAGCTGCGCATTCTGCTCGGCCATCGACAGCCACGCGCGCCGCTGCCCCTGCGGCTGCCGCACCAGCGACACCTTGTGGCCGGCCTGCTCCGACAGCAGTTCGAGCAGGTCGCGGCTCGCGGGCGCATGGCTCACGACGAGCACGGGCGGCACGCGGTTGCCGAGATAGTGCTGCGCGATGAATGCGTCGAGCACCTCGGCCTCGATCGACGCCACCGTGTCGCTGCGTGCGCCGACCGTTTCTTCCGCGGGCTGGTCGGGCAGCACGCCGGCAACCGCATCGGTCGCGTCGGTTGCTTCCGCCACCTCGCCTTCATCGCCGAGACCGCCCTCGGCAAGCGTCAGCGCGCTTTCGACGTGCGTCGGGAAATACGCCTTGTCGCCCAGATGCCGGCCGCCGCGCACCATCGCGAGGTTCACGCACACGCGCCCGCCCTCCGCGACGACCGCCAGGATGTCGACGTCGCTGTCGCCGCCGACCTCGATCGCCTGCTGGTGCAGCACCGTCGCGAGCGAGCTCATCTGGTTGCGCACGGCCGCCGCCTGCTCGAATTTCAGCTCGGCCGCGAACGCGTGCATCTTCTGCTCGAGCTCCTTCATCACTTCGGATTGCCGGCCGAGCAGGAAACGCGCGGCGTTCGACACGTCGATCGCGTAGTCGTCCGTGGAGATCGCGCCGACGCACGGCGCCGTGCAGCGCCCGATCTGGTGCAGCAGGCACGGCCGCGTGCGGTTGTTGAAGACCGAATCCTCGCAGGTACGCAACTGGAACACGCGCTGCAGGATCTGGATGCTCTCGCGCACGGCCCACGCGCTCGGGAACGGGCCGAAATACTGGTTCTGCTTGTCGACCGAGCCGCGGTAGTAGGCCATCCGCGGAAAACGGTGCGCGGTGAGCTTCAGGTACGGATACGACTTGTCGTCGCGAAACAGGATGTTGTAGCGCGGCGCCAGCGCCTTGATCAGGTTGTTCTCGAGCAGCAGCGCCTCGGCCTCAGAGCGCGTGACGGTCGTCTCGATTCGCGCGATGCGCGTGACCATCATCGCGATGCGCGGCGACAGCTGCGTCTTCGTGAAATAGCTCGACACGCGCTTCTTCAGATCGCGCGCCTTGCCGACGTAGAGGACGGCGCCCGCCGTGTCGTAATAACGATAGACGCCCGGCATGTGCGGCAACTGCGCAAGGATCTTCTTCGGTTCGAACGGAGTATCGGAGGCTTCTGGGGATGTCATGCGTGATCCGGGCGCCTTGTAACGCGGAACGGGTCTATTAGAATCGCCAGTTTAGAGCATTCACCGGCCCGCTTCGATGCCACGCACCTCCGCTGCCCCCCTCTCCACCGCGCCGCTCGCGCCGAACGAACCGATCGCCTGCGACCTCTTCTGCACGGTGATCGACAATTTCGGCGACATCGGCGTGTGCTGGCGTGTCGCACGCCAGCTCGCGCACGAGCACGGCTGGCAGGTTCGCCTGTTCGTCGACGACCTGCGCACGTTCGCGCGCCTGCTGCCGGGGGTCGATCCCGACGCGGGGCGACAGACGGTCGATGCGATCGTGATCGAGCACTGGCATGCGGAAGTCGGCGACGCGCTGGAGATCGCCGATGTCGTGATCGAGGCGTTCGCGTGCGAGCTGCCCGGCGCATATCTCGCGGCGATGGCGCGCCGGGAACGTCGTCCCGTGTGGATCAACCTCGAATACCTGAGCGCCGAGGACTGGGTCGCCGATTTCCATTTGCGGCCATCGCCGCATCCGCGCTACCCGTTGCTGAAGACGTTCTTCTTCCCGGGCCTGTCGGCCGGCACGGGCGGCGTGCCGAAGGAGCACGACCTCGACGCGCGCCGCGTCGCCTTCGAAACCGACCCGGCCGCACGCGCCGCGTGGTGGCAGCGCGCGACCGGCGGCGCGCCGCCGGCACCCGGCACGACGGTCGTCAGTCTGTTCGCCTACGAGAATCCGGCCGTCGACGCGCTGCTCGCGCAGTGGCGCGACGGCCCGTCACCGGTCGTCGCGCTGGTGCCGGCCGGCCGCGTGTCACCCGCCGTCGCACGCTTTTTCGGGGTCGATTCGTTCGGCGCGGGCGCGCATGCGCACAGCGGCAACCTGGTCGCACATGGCCTCGCATTCGTCCCCCAGGCCGACTACGATCCGCTGCTGTGGGTGGCGGACATCAATTTCGTGCGCGGCGAGGATTCGTTCGTCCGTGCGCAGTGGGCGCGCAAGCCGTTCGTGTGGCACATCTATCCGCAGGCCGACGACGTGCACCTGCCGAAGCTCGACGCCGCGCTCGCGCACCTGTCGGCCGGCCTCGCCGACGCGCCCCGCGCGGCGCTCGAGCGGTTCTGGCATGCGTGGAACGGCGCCGGCACGCCCGACTGGGCCGATTTGCACCAGCACCGTGCCGCGCTGGACACCAACGCGGCCCGCTGGGCCGACACGCTCGCGGCCGTCGGCGATCTCGCCGGAAAGCTGGCGGAATACGCAAAATCTCAGTTAAAATAAGCGGTTATCCGACGGCTGACCAGGCAAGCGCTCGCTTTTGGCGTCCACCGGAACGCGCCGCTTGCGCCGTCAGCCGTTGCGCAACGCTCAGGCACCTATTTATTTGATTTGATCAGGACAGTTTTTATGAAGACCGCACAGGAACTCCGCGTAGGCAACGTCGTGCAGATCGGCAGCGATGCTTGGGTCATCGCCAAGGCGGAATACAACAAGTCGGGCCGTAATTCCGCCGTCGTCAAGATGAAGATGAAGAACCTGCTGACCAACGCAGGCCAGGAATCGGTCTACAAGGCAGACGACAAGTTCGACGTCGTCGTGCTCGACCGCAAGGAAGTGACGTATTCGTACTTCGCGGACCCGATGTACGTGTTCATGGACGCCGACTACAACCAGTACGAAGTCGAAGCCGAAATGATGGGCGAAGCGCTGAACTACCTCGAAGACGGCATGGCGTGCGAAGTCGTGTTCTACAACGAGAAGGCGATCTCGGTCGACCTGCCGACGGTCCTCGTTCGCGAGATCACCTACACGGAACCGGCCGTCAAGGGCGACACGTCGTCGGGCAAGGTGCTGAAGAACGCCAAGCTCGCAACGGGCTTCGAACTGCAAGTGCCGCTCTTCTGCAACACCGGCGACAAGATCGAAATCGATACGCGTACGAACGAATACCGCAGCCGCGCGTAATCGCCAGCGTTACACGCATCGAACAAAGCGCCCTTCGGGGCGCTTTTTGTTTGCCTGTCGCAAACAGCGACCGAAAACCAGTGCCATATGAAGCACAAAATCCACCGCTAAAGATATTCAATTTGTATCATCGGTAACTGTTTTATAGCGCCGGAGAAATAATGCGCGTTACGCGTTCGGTGGGGCATAAAATCAGTTTTTAATCTGACATGCGGCTGCGGCCCCGTTGGCCGACAGCCCGCCTCTTTTGACTCGACTCGCGTCCACCATGCCACACGCCCTGATTGTCGAAGACGATCCCAACAGTCTGTCCGGCCTCACCGCGCTGCTCGCTGCAGACGGCTTCTCGGTCGACACGGCCACGTCGCTCGCCGAAGCGCGCACGGCGCTCGGCCGCTCGATTCCCGATGTCGTCCTCGTCGACCTGAACCTGCCGGACGGCAGCGGGTTCGACCTGCTCCAGCACCTGCCGCAGCAGCAGCCGAACGGTTCGCTGCCCGTCATCGTGCTGACGGGCAATGCAACGGTCGAGAGCGCAATCGAGGGCCTGCGTCACGGTATCTGGGATTACCTGCTGAAGCCGATCAACATTCCGCGCCTGCGCAGCCTGCTCGCGCGGATTCCCCGTCCGTACGAACTGATCGACGAAGTGCAGTCGCTGCGTGCCTCGCTGCGCCACCTCGGCCGCTTCGGTGCGCTGGTCGGCCGCAGCGACGCGATGCAGCACGTGTACGACATGATCGAGCACAACGCGCGCACCGAAACGGCCGTGCTGTTCTCGGGCGAAGCCGGCACCGGCAAGAAGCTGGCCGCGCGCACGCTGCACGAGCTGAGCCGGCGCCGCAAGGGGCCGTTCGTATCGTTCGACTGCCGCATGATCGCGCAGGCCGGCCGGCACGGCGCATCGCTCGACAGCGTGCTGTTCGGCCATGAGCGCGGCGCGTTCGACGGCGCCGAGCGACGCGAGTCGGGTCTGTTCGAACAGGCCGGCGGCGGCACGCTGTTCCTCGACGAGATCACGGCGCTGCCGCTCGTGCTGCAGGAAGCGCTGCTGCATGCGCTCGATTCGCAGAACTTCATGCGGATCGGCGGCACGAGCTCGATCACGAGCGATTTCCGGCTGATCGCGACCACACGCCGCCCGGCGCGCGAAGCGGTCGCGAACGGCACGCTGCGCGAGGATCTGTGGTTGCGCCTCGATGCTGCGTCGATCACGATGCCGCCGCTGCGCGAGCGTGACGGCGACGCACTCGCGATCGCGGACGCGCAGATCGACGAACTGAACCGCGAAGCGCGCGCAACCGGCCGCAGCATCACCGACAAACGGGCGGCACCGGGCTTCGTGCGCGAATGCCTGTCCTACGAATGGCCCGGCAACGTGCGCGAGCTGCAGGAGCGCGTGCGCTTCGCGTACGACGCATCAGGCGACTTCATCGAGACGCTGCGCGCGGGCGAGGCAAGCTTCTCCGCCAGCGCCGCGCTGAACGGCAGCAGCGTGCAGATCAAGGTCGGCACGCCGCTGTCCGACGTCGAGGATCTGCTGATCCGCGCGACGCTCGACGCGGTCGGCGGTACACGCCACCGTGCGGCGACGCTGCTCGGCATCAGCCCGAAGACGCTGTACAACAAGCTGCAGCGGATGAAGGTGAACTGAGCGAACGGTGGTGAATGCGGGCGCTGATCGGGTTCGACCGTTAGTTGCGTCAAAACTCGCCGCACCGGCTTGCTCGATTCCCACCGCAGTCCGATTCGAACCTGCCGCAACCCGTAAAAAAGCCGCGCAACAGCGCGGCTTTTTGTTTCGGCGGCCGGAATGGCGCGCAGCGCGCCATCCCCTCCCCGCTTACGCCAGTGCGCTGCTCAACAGCACCTGCGCCTGCAGATACTCGGGCTGCACGATCAGCTTGTCCCACTTGAGCGCCTTGCCGCGCGCGCGCATCCGCTTGATGCGCCGTGCCGACTCGGCCGACGCGTGCGCTTTCAGTCCGTTCAGCACGACCTCGGCCGCATCCGGCTGGTTGCAGACAAGCACCATGTCGCAACCGGCAGCGAGCGCGGCGTCGGCCGCCTGCGTGAGCGTGCCGCCTTCGCGGGCGGCTTCCATCGACAGGTCGTCGCTGAAGATCGCGCCCGTGAAGCCGAGCTGCCCGCGCAGGATGTCCTGCAGCCAGATGCGCGAGAAACCGGCCGGCCGCTTGTCGACCTGCGTGTAGATCACGTGCGCGGGAATCACCGCGGACAGCGACAAGCCGAGCCAGTCGTACGGCGCGACGTCCTGCTTGAGGATCGCGTCGAGCGTGCGATCGTCGGTCGGCAGCGCGACGTGCGAATCGGCTTCCGCGAAACCGTGCCCCGGGAAGTGCTTGCCGCAGTTCGCCATGCCGGCGAGCGACAGCCCGTGGTTCAGGCTCTTCGCGAGCAGCGTGACGATGCGAGGGTCGCGATGAAACGCGCGATCGCCAATCACTTTCGAGTGCCCGTAGTCGAGGTCGAGCACGGGCGTGAAGCTCATGTCGAGCCCGCACGCACGCAGCTCGGCGGCCAGGATGTAGCCGACGGCAGTCGCGACCTTCGTCGCGAGCAGCACGTCGCGATCCCACAGCTCGCCGAGGCGGCGCATCGCGGGCAGCACCGTGAAGCCGTCGGTGCGGAACCGCTGCACGCGCCCGCCTTCGTGATCGACGGCGATCAGGATGTCTTCGCGCACCGCGCGGATCGAGTCGGTCAGTGCGGTCAGCTGCGCGCGATTCTGGAAGTGCCGCGCGAACAAGATCACGCCGCCGGTGTTCGGATGCGCGAGGCGCCGCGCATCGTCGCGCGTCAGGGCCGTGCCGACGACGTCGAGCATGACCGGGCCGGGAGTCGTTTTCATCGAATCGGGAATTCCGTCAGGAGGGGGTTCGGGAAACAGGTGCAGGTGCGGCGTCCGTCTCGGCGATCACGAACGACACCGCGTAATCGCGTTCGTCGCTGACCGTCACGCGTGCCGTGATGCCGCGCGCGGCGAGCCAGTCGGCCAGCTCGCCCGACGCGACCACGTACGGCTCGCCGCTCGGGTGGTTGAGGGTCTGCAGTGCACGCCACGTCATCGGCCAGTGCATGCCGAGCCCGATCGCCTTCGAGAACGCTTCCTTCGCGGAAAAGCGCGTCGCGAGAAACGCGATGCCGCGCGCCTCGGAGCGCGCGCGGCGCGCATGAAACACGCGCAGTTCGTCGGGGCCCAGCACCTTCTCGGCGAACCGGCCGCCCGTGCGTTCGAGCACGGCCGCGATGCGGCTCACCTGGGCGATGTCGGTACCGATGCCGTAGATCGCCATGTCAGTACGCGCCGGGGCGTCCCAGCGGGGCCGGGTTGCGAACGTCACGCATGCGGTGGCATGTCATCTTCAGCGCGCACCGCCGTGCAACGCGGCAACGCGCGCGGCGACCATGATCGCCTTCATCTCGCGCACCGCGTTGTCCCAGCCCGCGAAGATCGCGTGCGCGACGATCGCGTGGCCGATGTTCAGCTCGACGATGCCGTCGATCGCGGCGATCTGCTGCACGTTCGTGTAGTGCAGCCCGTGCCCCGCGTTGACCTTCAGGCCGAGCTGCGCGCCGGCCTGTACGCCCGCGACGATGCGCTCGTATTCGCGCTGTTGCTCGGCTTCGTCGTGCGCCTCGGCATAGCGGCCCGTATGCAGTTCGATCACCGGCGCGCCCGCTTCATGCGCGGCACGGATCTGCGTCTCGTCCGGGTCGATGAACAGCGACACGCGCACGCCGACGTCGGCGAGCTGCTTGCACGCCGCGCGCACGGCCTCGAAGTGGCCCGCGACATCGAGGCCGCCTTCGGTCGTCAGTTCCTCGCGCTTCTCGGGCACCAGACACGCATCGTGCGGCCGCACTTCGCACGCGATGTCGAGCATCTCGGCCGTCACCGCGCATTCGAGGTTCATGCGCGTCTTCAGCAGCGGGCGCAGCTTGCGCACGTCCGCGTCGACGATGTGACGGCGATCTTCGCGCAGATGCAGCGTGATCGCGTCCGCACCGGCTTCTTCGGCGGCAAGCGCCGCACGGATCGGATCGGGATAGCTCGTGCCGCGCGCATTGCGCAGCGTCGCGACGTGGTCGATGTTCACGCCGAGGTCGATGGCGGTGGGCGTTGTCAGGAAGAAGCTCATAGGTTTTGCAGGTCGATCAGGATCTGACGCGTGGCAAGCGGCGTACCGCCGAGATAGGTGTTCAGCAGGAAGCGCATCAGCGTCTTGCTTTGCGCAACCGTCTGGGCTCGATGGTAATCGTCCTGCTCCATGTCGAGCAACGTCTGTCCAGTGATGACCGGCCAGTGCGACGGTACATCGTCGTCCGCATTGCGCACGCCGCGCTCGGGATCGAACACGTAGCGGCGGTCGGGCTCGACCGCACGGCGCGCGACCGTACGGTTCAGCGCCATCGCATAACCGGTCTCGCGCAGCAGCACGCGCTCGAACGAGCGCAGCACCTGCACCGCGGGCTCGCCGTGCGCGAGGCGCGTGAGGGTCAACACATAATGATTGAACAGCGGCGGCTGGGGATCCTCGCGCGCGCAGAATTTCACGAGCAGCTCGTTCGCGTAGAAGCCGCACAGCAAGCCGTCGCCGCCGAGCGGCAGCATGCCGCCGACCCACTCGGCGCCGGTCAACGTGCGCACCTCGGATTTGCCCGACCAGGACAGCAGCAGCGGCTGGAAGGTCTGCAGGACGCCGCGCAGCGCGGAGTGCGGGCGCTTCGCGCCCTTCGCGACGAGCGCGAGCCGGCCATGATCGCGCGTCAGCACGTCGATGATCAGGCTCGTTTCCCGGTAGGGATAGCTGTGCAGCACGTACGCTGGCTGCTCGGCCACACGAAAATCGGACGTGCGAGACGTCGCACGCCGCGCCTTGCGCGGCGGTTCAGGCGGTGCCGGCAGCGGCGCGTCGTTCGCGCCGGCCGTCACCGCGTCTTCAGTCGACGTCAGCGCGTCATTCGTACCCATAGGCGCGCAGCCCCGCCTCGTTGTCGGCCCAGCCGCTTCTCACCTTCACGAAGGTCTCGAGGTACACGGGGCCGTCGAACAGTTTTTCCATGTCCATCCGCGCTTCGGTGCTGATCTGCTTGAGCTTCTCGCCCTTCTTGCCGATCACCATCGCCTTGTGCGAATCGCGCTCGACGAGGATCGTCGCGAAGATGCGCTTCAGGCGCCCTTCCTCCTCGAACTTGTCGATCACGACGGTGCTCGTGTACGGCAGTTCGTCGCCGGTCCAGCGGAACACCTTCTCGCGCAGGATCTCGGCCGCGAGGAAACGCGAGCTGCGGTCGGTCAGCTCGTCCTCGCCGTAGATCGGCGCGCCTTCCGGCAGGTACGGCTTGATCGTCTCCAGCAGGCGCTTGATGTCTTCCGGCCGCTGCGCCGACAGCGGCACGAGCTCGGCGAATTCACGCAGCGCGCTCATCTTCTGCATGAACGGATACAGCGTCGCCTTGTCGTTGACGCGGTCGATCTTGTTCGTGATCAGCAGCGTCGGCATGCCGGGCGGGATCAGGTCGAGCACCTTCTGGTCGTCGGGCCCGAAGCGGCCGGCCTCGATCACGAACAGGATCACGTCGACCGACGTCAGCGTCGACGTGACCGCGCGGTTCAGCGAACGGTTCAGCGCGGTGCTGTGACGGGTCTGAAAACCCGGCGTGTCGACGAACACGAATTGTGCATCGTCGAACGTATTGATGCCGGTGATGCGATGGCGGGTCGTCTGCGCCTTGCGCGACGTGATGCTGATCTTCTGGCCGACGAGTTCGTTCATCAACGTCGACTTGCCGACGTTCGGGCGGCCCACGATCGCGATCATGCCGCAACGGAAACCGGTAGGAGCGGGAGTGTTCATATCGTTTGGGAGACAGGTTCGGAAACGGCCGCGCGGTGCGCGGCACGATCGATGGGCAATTCAGTGGTCGGCATCGGCCACGCGCGCCTGCGTGGCGGCGAGGCTCGCGCCGCCCGGCGGCGTTTCGGAGTCGGGCGCCGCGGCATCGCGTGCGCGCGCTGTCGCGCGCGAAGCAGGGTCGGAACCGGCGGATGACTTGTCGGCGGACGCGGATGCCGGATCGGCTGTATGGCCCGCCGGCTTGTCGGTTGCGCGCGGCGCGCCTTCCGCAGGTTTTTCCGCGGCCTTGTCGGGCCGGTCGGCCGGCTTGTCGGCAACCTTGTCGATTGCCGGCTTCGTCGCCCGTTCGCCCTTGTCCGCAGCCGTCTCGACATGCGCCGCGCGAATCGCGGCCATCGGCGCCGCGGCCGGCTCCACGCCGGCTCCGGTCGCAGCGGCTGCCGCGGGCGCCGCACCGGCCGCCTTGGCCTCGCGCACCGCCGCACGTTCCTTCCGTTCGGGCGAGCGCAGGTCGAGCGCTTCCTGCACGCCCTTCACGCCCGGCACGATTTCGGGTTCGACATGCTTCGACCCGCGCGCATTCTTCGAGCGTTTCGGCTTCGCGGCCAGCATCGGCGCGGCCGCCATCACTTCGTCGAGCGCCTTCTTCGCCGCCGCCTGCTCGGCCGCACGCCGGCTCGCGCCGGAGCCCGATACCTTCACGTCGAGCTTCGGCACCGTGCATTCGACTTCGAATTGCTGATTGTGCGCCGCACCATGCGTCGCGACGACCGTGTAGGTCGGCAACGCAATCTTGTGTCCCTGCAGGTACTCCTGCAGCAGCGTCTTCGCGTCCTTGCCGAGCGTGCGCGGATCGATGTGGTCGAGAATCGGGATGTAGAGGCGCTTGATGACCCCTTGGGCGGCTTCGAAGCCGCCATCGAGGAACACGGCCCCGATGATGGCTTCGAACGCGTCCGCGAGGATCGACGGGCGGCGGAAGCCACCGCTGCGCAGCTCGCCCTCGCCCAGCCGCAACCCGTCCGCGATATTCAGGGCCTGAGCGATTTCGTACAGCGACTGCTGTTTGACGAGATTGGCGCGTACGCGCGACAGGTCGCCTTCGTCCAGCTTGCTGAAACGCTGGAACAAAAGGGCGGCCACCGCGCAATTCAGAACGGAGTCGCCGAGAAACTCGAGCCGTTCGTTATGCGTGGCACTGTGACTACGATGGGTCAAAGCCTGGCGCAACAATTCCGCATTGCGAAATTCGTAGCGCAGCCGGCTTTCCAACTGGGATAGGGGCATGTGCAGGAGTATAACGCGGGCGCCGGTCGGGCCGAAACGGCGCGGCCGGACGCGAAAAGGCGTGACGAGGCGGTGTTACCGCCGGTTCTTAAAGTAGTTCGGCAATACGCGACACGGCCCGTGCGTCGCGTATTGCGTGTGCATCGAATGCGATCAGTTGAAGGAACCGATGCGCTTCAGATCGCTGAAGTTCATCCAGATGAAGAACGCGCGGCCGACGATGTTCTGGTCCGGCACGAAACCCCAGTAGCGGCTGTCCGCGCTGTTGTCGCGGTTGTCGCCCATCATGAAGTAGTGACCGGGCGGCACCTTGCAGATCACGCCGCGGCTGTTGTACGTGCAGTTGTCGCGATACGGATAGTCGTATGCGCCCATCACGAACGGCGGCACGGCAGGGTTGTTGAGGATCGCGTTCTTCTTGTTGCCGATCGTTTCCTCGAACTGCTTCGCGTAGTTCTGACGCTCGTCGTCGAAGAAGTCGGGCAGCGGCGTTTCGGGCACCGGCTGGCCGTTGATCGTCAGCTGCTTGTCCTGGTAAGCGACCGTGTCGCCCGGCAGGCCGATCACGCGCTTGATGTAGTCGACCGACTCGTCCTTCGGATAGCGGAACACGACGACGTCGCCGCGCGACAGCGGGCTGCCCTGCGTGATCTTCGTGTTCGTGACCGGCAGGCGCAGCCCGTATTCGAACTTGTTGACGAGGATGAAGTCGCCGACGAGCAGCGTCGGCACCATCGAGCCCGACGGAATCTTGAACGGCTCGACGACGAACGAACGCACGACGAACACCGCGAGGATCACCGGGAAGAAGCTCGCCGTGTACTCGAGCCACCACGGCTGGCGCAGCTTCTCGTCACGCAGCTTCGAACGCGTCTGCACGGCGTTTTCGTCCGCGAAACGCTTGTCGATGCGCGACTGCTGGCGATCGAACTCCTCGATCGCCGAGTCGGCTGCCTTGCGTCGCCGCGGCAGGAACACCAGTTTGTCCAGCACCCACGCTACGCCCGTCACGACGACGAGCACAAAAAGAATCAGCGCAAAATTCATAAAAGGAACAGTCCTGTTATTTGTCTTCGACGCGCAAGATCGCAAGGAACGCTTCCTGCGGGATCTCGACCGAACCCACCTGCTTCATGCGTTTCTTGCCGGCCTTCTGCTTTTCGAGCAGCTTTTTCTTACGCGTGATGTCGCCGCCGTAACACTTCGCCAGCACGTTCTTGCGCAGCGCCTTGATGTTCTCGCGGGCAATGATGTGCGCGCCGATCGTAGCCTGGATCGCCACGTCGTACATCTGGCGCGGAATGATCTCGCGCATCTTCGCCGCCACTTCGCGGCCGCGATACTGCGATTGCGACCGGTGGACGATCACCGACAGCGCGTCGACCTTGTCGCCGTTGATCAGCATGTCGACCTTCACAACGTCGGCCGACCGGTATTCCTTGAACTCGTAATCCATCGACGCATAGCCGCGCGACACCGACTTCAGGCGATCGAAGAAATCGAGCACGATCTCGGCCATCGGGATTTCGTAGGTCAGCTGCACCTGGCGGCCGTGATACTGCATGTTGATCTGTGAGCCGCGCTTCTGCTCGCACAACGTGATCACCGAGCCGACGTAGTCTTGCGGCATGTACAGGTTCACCGTGACGATCGGTTCGCGGATCTCCTCGATCTTCGGCGGCTCCGGCATCTTCGCCGGATTCTCGACCTTGACGATCGAGCCACCGTTCATCACGACCTCGTAGACAACCGTCGGTGCGGTCGTAATGAGGTCCATGTCGAATTCGCGTTCGAGACGCTCCTGCACGATCTCCATATGCAGGAGACCCAGGAAGCCGCACCGGAACCCGAAGCCGAGCGCCTGCGACACTTCCGGCTCGTACTGCAGCGACGCATCGTTGAGCTTCAGCTTCTCGAGCGATTCGCGCAGCGCATCGTACTGGTTCGCTTCCACCGGATAGAGCCCGGCGAACACCTGCGGCTTCACTTCCTTGAAGCCCGGCAGCGCTTCGACCGCCGGCTTGGCCACATGCGTGACGGTATCGCCGACCTTCGCGGCCGTCAGTTCCTTGATGCCGGCGATGATGAAGCCCACCTGCCCGGCAGACAGCGAATCGAGATTGCGCGACTTCGGCGTGAACACGCCGACGTGCTCGACCGGATACTGCGCGCCGGTCGCCATCATCTTGATCTTGTCCTTCGGACGCAGCGTGCCGTTGACGATGCGCACCAGCATCACGACGCCGACGTAGTTGTCGAACCACGAATCGATGATCAGCGCCTGCAGCGGCGCGTCGGGATCACCCTTCGGCGGCGGCACCTTCGCGATCAGCGCTTCGAGCACGTCTTCGACGCCGAGGCCGGTCTTCGCGCTGCAGCGCGTCGCGTCGGTCGCGTCGATGCCGATCACGTCCTCGATCTCCTCGATCGCGTTCTCGGGGTTCGCGGCCGGCAGGTCGATCTTGTTCAGCACGGGTACGACTTCGACGCCGAGCTCGATCGCCGTATAGCAGTTCGCGACCGTCTGCGCCTCGACGCCCTGGCTCGCGTCGACGACCAGCAGCGCGCCTTCGCACGCGGACAGCGAACGGCTGACCTCGTACGAGAAGTCGACGTGCCCCGGCGTATCGATCAGGTTCAGGTTGTAGACCTTGCCGTCGCGCGCACGGTACGACAGCGCAGCGGTCTGCGCCTTGATCGTGATGCCGCGCTCACGCTCGATATCCATCGAGTCGAGCACTTGCGCTTCCATTTCACGGTCGGCGAGGCCACCGCAGACCTGGATGATGCGATCCGCGAGCGTCGACTTGCCATGGTCGATGTGCGCGATGATCGAGAAATTGCGAATATGATCCATTCAGTGCCGATCAAGCGAAAAAGGCGCGCTCGACGACTGCGGAGCACGCCTTGTGTAAGTCGGTGAAAAAACAGCTTATTTTAGCTGAAAAGGCCTTCGCCGGGCGGTATTTCGGACGCCGGGCCGCGCGGCGGCCCTGTCGGGGGCATTCGTCGGGCAAAGCCCCGGGGAAAGCGACACTCGCGGCAGGTCTGGCTCAGCGCCGGGCCGCGAGCGCGTCGCGCACCTTCGTGTCGTCGAACCGGTGGCGGCACACTTCCGTGCCATCCAGCAGCAACACGGGTACGTCTTCATCGTAGCGCGCGACGAGCGCCGCATCGGCGTCGATGTCGACATAGTCGACCCTGACACCGAATTCGGCCGCCACCGGTGCCAGTGCGTCGCGCATGTCGTCGCACAGGTGGCACCAGCCGCGGCCGTAGAGCGTGAACATCGGCGCGTTACTTCTGGCGCGGCCGCACGGGCACGAACTGCGTGTTGTCGCCGCGCCGCACGAGCACCGCGACCGCCTTCTGCGGATCGAGCTGCGCGGTCACTTCGGCGAACTGCTTCGCGCTCGTGATGTCGGTGTCGCCGACGCGCAGCACGATGTCGCCGCGCTGCAGCCCCGCACGGGCGGCCGGGCCGTCGACGCCGTCGACCTGCACGCCGTTCTTCAGCTTCAGCGACTTCATCTGATCCGCCGAAATGTCGCTGACCGTCAGACCGAGTGCATTGGCCTGGCGCGGCTTCTGCGGCGCGTTCTTGCGCTGCTCCGCCTTCGCCGTCGTCTCGGCCGGCGTCTCCGCGATCGTGATCGGCAGATCGCGCGCCTGACCCTTGCGCCATACGCTGACCGTCGCCTTCGCGCCGGGCTTCGTGTCGCCGACCATGCGCGGCAGATCCGACGCCGTGTCGACCGGCCGGCCGTTGAACTTCAGGATGATGTCGCCCGGCTGGATGCCCGCCTTGTCGGCCGGGCCGCCCGGCTCGACGCTGCTGACGAGCGCGCCCTCGGCCTTCGGCAGCCCGATCGAATCGGCCACGTCCTTCGTCACCTCGCCGATCGCCACCGCGATCCGGCCGCGCGTGACCTTGCCCGTCGCCTTCAGCTGGTCGGCCACGCGCATCGCCTCGTCGATCGGAATCGCGAACGAGATGCCCATGAAGCCGCCGGTCCGGCTGTAGATCTGCGAGTTGATGCCGATCACCTCGCCCTGCATGTTGATCAGCGGACCGCCCGAGTTGCCGGGGTTCACGGCCACATCGGTCTGGATGAACGGCAGGTAATCGCCGGTGTTCCGGCTCTTCGAGCTGACGATGCCGGCCGTCACCGTGTTGTCGAGACCGAACGGCGAACCGATCGCGACGACCCACTCGCCGACGCGCACCTTGTTCGAGTCGCCGATCGCAACGACCGGCAAGTTCGACGCCTGGATCTTGACGACCGCGACGTCGGTGCGATCGTCGACGCCGATCAGCTTCGCCTTGAATTCGCGCTTGTCGGTCAACGTCACATAGATGGTGTCCGCATCGTCGACGACGTGCGCATTGGTCATCACGTAACCGTCGGCCGATACGATGAAACCCGAGCCGACGCCGCGATTCTGCTCGGTGTCGGGCGGATTGTCCGGCGTCGGCGCGTTCTTCGGGTTGCCGTTGCCATTGCCGCTGCCGGGCGCCTGCGGCAGCGGAATGCCGAAGAAGCGCCGGAAGAATTCCGACATGTCGCCGTTGTCGAAGCCCGGCGGGAGCATCCCGCGCGGGCCGTTGCTCGTCGGCACGTTGGCGGTGGTCCGGATGTTCACGACGGCCGGCCCGACCTTTTCGACCAGATCGGCGAAATCGGGCAGGCTCGCGGCGGGAGGCGTCACCGCGACCGCGGTATGCGGCACGAGCGGCAGGCAGGCAGACAGCGCCGCCGCCGCGAGCCATTTGCGCAGCGTGAGTTTCATCATGTCGGAAGCCGTAGCGTTACTTGGAAGCCTTGTATTCTATGGCAGACGCGAACTGCTGCAACGTAGCCGGCGGCACTTCGCCGAGCACGGTGATCCAGTAGTCGCCGCGACGCTTCACGAGCACGTGCGTCGCACCGGTGCTGCCCGCGCCTTCCTTGCGCGTATTCTTTTCGGCCGGCTCGATGAACACCGAGATCGTCGCGAGACCGTCGGTGAAGACGGCCTGGTCGACCGGGATCGGCGGATCGCCCGCGTCACGCGCGGCCATCGGCCGGCGCACTTCGCGAATCTTCTGGAAGCCGGCGACGCTCGGCGCGAGCTGCCAGCCCTGCGCTTCCATGTCGACCGTCGCAACCGGCGGGCGCACGACCGTCCAGCCGCTCAGGTTGCGCATGCCGGCCGCGATCGAGGCCTTGTCGCCGCTTGCGCCGCCCGTCTGCAATTGCGAGAACGCAATCTGCTCGAGCACATGATCGTTCGCATCGAGCGTCTGCGATCGCAGCAGCAGCCCGGTGCGCGTGTCGGCCCACAGCTTGTACGTAAAGCGGTATGCATCCTTCGGCACGAGCTCGACAACCTGCGCGTCGATCCCGGCCACGCGGTCCTTGCCGAGCGACTTCGCGTCGTAGACGGACATCACGTGGTCGCCGCTCGCACCGAGCAACGCGGGGAACGAGTCGCGCGTCTGACGGCGCTCGACCACGCACAGCTTGCGCTCAGGCACGAACGTGTACAGCTCGTCGTTGTGCCGCAGCAGCTTGCGCGGCTTGCCGTCGAGCGTCTCGATCCGCTCGAATTCGCCGTCGCGCGACGCGACATGCGCGATGCGCGACGACTGGACATACCCGCCGCGCTGATAGACGAACGTGCCTTCGTAGCTCTGCTGCTGCGCCGCCTGCTGGACACGGTCGAGCCAGTCCGCGGCGCCCTTGCGGGTCGCGACGGGATCGTCCGGTTGCTGGGCGCTGGCAGGGAGGGATTGAACGGACAACAGGGCGGCTGCACAAAGCAGGAGGGCCGGCAGCCGCTTCCATCCGGAGATGGCGTGATTCAACTGCAATGTCCGCATCGGGTTTATTGGCCTGGCGTGGTGGTCACGGCAGCGCGGATCAGCGGCATCGAACCCGTGACGACGGGCTGCTGCGCGAATTGCTGGTGCGCTTCAAGGTATTGGTCGAGACTAGCGTCGCGAATGATGTTGACGTCCTGCAGCCCCGGCTGGGCCGATGCCTGCGCAACCGTCACGCGCTGCAAGTCGCCGCCTTGCGGCGCACCGACCGATGCGACCTGGACGGCGCCCGGCGTGCCGGCCGTCTGCATTTGCGGGACGACGATCCACGTCAGCGTGGCCGCAGCGGCGGCTACCGCGAACGCGGGCACGACGCGCCGGCGCAGCGACAGCAGCTTGCGCGCGACCGGCGCGGCCGCCGGCGCGAGCAGGTGCGGCTCGCTTGCGAGTGCAGCCGACATGCGCGCGGTGAACGCGACGCTCAGCGCGGGCGACAGCGCAAGCTCGTCCGAGCGCAGCGCATCGCCGATCAGGTGGTAATCGGCCCACGCAGCGCGATCCGCGCCGTTGAGCTCAGCCAGAAACTGCCCGTGATCCGGGCCATCGAACATTTCGCCGTCGACCAGCGCGGAAAGGCGCTCGCCGCGCGAGCACGCTTGCGACTGCGTATTGACCGACCCCATGATGCTCCCCATCTTGCACACCCCGTCGTGACTTCACGACTCTATCCGTAACTAGACCCCGACCCGCGTCGATTCGCCTGTCGCGCTTACCAGCGCTTGCCTTCGGGCGTATCGAGCAGCGGACGCAATTTAGCAGCGATTGCCTCGCGTGCGCGGAAAATCCGCGACCGGACCGTCCCGATCGGACAGCCCATCATTTCCGCGATCTCTTCGTAGCTCAAGCCCTCGATCTCGCGCAGCGTGATTGCCTGGCGCAGTTCTTCGGGCAGGAGAGCCATTGCAGCGTTGACCGTCTCGGCAATCTGCTTGCTCATCAACATCGATTCAGGCGTGTTGATATCCCTTAGTTGGTCTGCGTCGGAGAAAGTTTCCGCTTCCTCCGCATCGGCCTCGGTCGAGGTCGGCGCCCGGCGGCCTTGCGTCGCAAGGTAGTTCTTCGCCGTGTTGACGGCAATCCGGTACAACCACGTATAGAACGCGGATTCGCCGCGAAATTGCGGCAGCGCACGATACGCCTTGATGAACGCGTCCTGGGCCACATCCTCGACCTCGGCGGGATCCCGCACGAGGCGCGAGATCAGCCGAATGATCTTGCGGTGGTATTTGGAGACCAGGAGTTCGAACGCTGCCTTGTCGCCCTTCTGTACGCGTTCGACCAGAGCCTGATCGATTTCTTTTTCACTCACCTGACAAATCCATTAACTAGGGATGCAACGCGGAGCGTCATTGTAACGTTCCCGCGCCGGACGCTGGTTACGGTACGTAACCGCGTCGCCGTCATGCCCGCCCCGCCGTCCGCGCCAGCACGGCAAGCGCGCTGAACGACGCGGCGTCGAGCGCATCGGCCGGGATCAGCAGCGGCCGGGCCCGCCGGGCGCCCTGCCCGACCGACAGCACCAGCAGCAGGCTGCTCCAGTGCGCATGGCCCGTCACACGACCGCGGGCGAGCAGCCGCCCGGTGCGACCAAACGCCGCAATTTCCCCGAATGCGTCGATCCGCAACTCGGCCGGCAGCCGACGGGCGCAGGCCCGCGCGGCACACACGGCCAGCAGCGCGGCCGTCGCGGCCGACACGCCTGCGCCTGCCGCAGCGCCCGCGCGCGGCGCCCAGAACAGGTAAGCCGACGCGGCAGCCGCCGCGACGAACGCGGCCAGCACGAGATACGACACGGCCGAGGCCCGCAACGCAAAGCGCTGCGGACGCCCGGCCGGAGCATCGAATGGACTCGTCAAGCGATTCTGCGTCAGACGCGCTTGAATACCAGCGTGCCGTTGGTACCGCCGAAGCCGAAATTGTTCTTCACGGCGACGTCGATCTTCATGTCACGCGCGGTATTCGCGCAGTAGTCGAGATCGCACTCGGGGTCCTGGTTGAAGATGTTGATGGTCGGCGGCGACACGTTGTTGTGCAGCGCCAGCACCGTGAACACCGATTCGAGGCCGCCCGCGCCACCCAGCAGGTGGCCCGTCATCGACTTCGTCGAGTTCACGACGAGCTTGTACGCGTGCTCGCCGAAGGCCGCCTTCACCGCGTCGGACTCGTTCTTGTCGCCCAGCGGCGTCGACGTGCCATGCGCGTTCAGGTAGTGGACCTCATCCGCGTTCACGCCGGCGTCGCGCAGCGCCGCGACCATGCAGCGGCGCGGGCCGTCCATGTTCGGCGCGGTCATGTGGTACGCGTCGCCCGTCATGCCGAAGCCCGAGACTTCCGCGTAGATCTTCGCACCGCGTGCCTTCGCCGACTCGTACTCCTCGAGCACCATCACGCCTGCGCCCTCGCCCAGCACGAAGCCGTCGCGGTCCTTGTCCCACGGACGGGACGCGGTAGCCGGATCGTCGTTGCGGGTCGACAGCGCGCGTGCTGCCGCGAAACCGCCGATGCCGAGCGGCGACACCGTCGATTCGGCGCCGCCCGCGACCATCACGTCGGCGTCGCCGGCCTGGATCAGGCGCGCCGCGAGGCCGATGCTGTGCAGGCCGGTCGTGCAGGCCGTCACGGCTGCGAGGTTCGGGCCCTTCAGGCCGAACATGATGCTCAGGTGGCCCGAGATCATGTTGATGATCGAACCCGGCACGAAGAACGGCGAAATCCGGCGCGCGCCGCGATCGACGTAGGTCTGGTGCGTATCTTCGATCATCGGCAGGCCGCCGATGCCGGAACCGACCAGCACGCCGATGCGTTCGGCATTGGCTTCGTTCACTTCCAGCCCGCTGTCCTTGATGGCCTGGACGCCGGCGGCGATGCCGTAATGGATGAACGTATCCATGCTGCGGGCTTCCTTCGCCGGGATGTACTCCTCGGCGTTGAACCCCTTCACCTCGCCCGCGAAATGCACGGCGAGGTTCGACGGATCGAACTTCGTGACGGTGGCGATACCGGACTTGCCGGCGACGAGATTGGCCCAGCCGTCGGCAACACTATTGCCAACAGGCGAAATAAGCCCCAGGCCTGTAACGACAACACGACGGCGGCTCACGGTAACCTCTTTTCCATTATTGGATGACAAAAACAAAAGCCACAGTGGCCACAGGAACCAGCCCTGCGAGCCCTGTGGCTGTTAGTCCGTCCGGCGCGAAGCCGGCAGGATGGCGCGTCAATCGCGAAGATCGCGGCGACGTGGCGAACAAGCGCGAAAGGCGCTTACGCCTTGACGTTTGCGCGAGCGTAGTCGATCGCTTGCTGAACGGTCGTGATCTTCTCTGCTTCTTCGTCCGGGATTTCCATGCCGAACTCGTCTTCGAGAGCCATCACCAGTTCGACCGTGTCGAGCGAGTCGGCACCCAGATCGTTCACGAACGAAGCTTCGTTCTTGATCTCGGCTTCCGCGACGCCCAGTTGTTCAGCGACGATCTTCTTGACACGTTGTTCGATGTTGTCCATTACCCCTCCGAGGGAAAGTTCAGATTTACAAGTGCGCGCATTTTATCAGGTTTGCTGACGCCAAAACGCGCGTTGGCTTGATGGTCGATCAAGCGCCGATCCGCCTGAAAAACGGGATACGGCGCGGATGGTAAACGAAAATCGTTACGACATGTACATGCCGCCGTTCACGTGCAGCGTCGTGCCGGTGATATAACCGGCTTGCGGCGAGGCAAGGAACGTGACGGCATGGGCGATGTCTTCCGGGCTGCCGAGGCGGCCGAGCGGAATCTGGGTCTTGAGCGCGGCCTGCTGTTCTTCAGGCAGCGTCTTCGTCATGTCGGTGTCGATGAAGCCCGGCGCAACGCAGTTCACGGTGATGCCGCGGCTGCCGATCTCGCGCGCAAGCGCGCGGGTCATGCCTGCGACGCCGGCCTTCGCGGCCGCGTAGTTGACCTGGCCCGGGTTGCCGGCCGAGCCGACCACCGACGTGATGTTGATGATGCGGCCGCCGCGCGCCTTCATCATCGGGCGCAGCACCGCGCGCGACAGGCGGAACACCGACTTCAGATTGGTGTCGATCACCGCGTCCCAGTCCTCGTCCTTCATCCGCATCGCGAGCTGGTCCTGCGTGATGCCCGCGTTGTTGACGAGCACGTTCAGCACGCCGAATTCCTTCACGGTCGCGTCGATCAGCGCCTCGGCGGCTGCCGCGTCGTTCACGTTCAGCACCGCGCCACGGCCCGTGACGCCCGCTTCCGCGAACGCCGCGGTGATCGCGGCGGCGCCCGATTCGCTCGTTGCCGTGCCGATCACCGTCGCGCCCTGGCGCGCGAGTTCGAGCGCGATCGACCGGCCGATGCCGCGCGACGCGCCGGTTACGATCGCAACCTGTTTATCGAGAGTCTTTTCCATGAATCGAATATCCGTCTCTTGAGTAAAGGCGCCGCGTCAGGCGGTCACCAGCTTGAGCGCGTCGTCGAGCGAAGCCGGGTCGAACACCGACGCACCCGTCAGGTTGCCGTCGATGCGCTTCGTCAGGCCTGCGAGCACCTTGCCCGGACCGCATTCGATCACGTGCGTGACGCCCGTGCCGGCGATGTGCTGCACGCACTCGACCCAGCGCACCGGGCCCGCGGCCTGGCGCACCAGCGCATCCTTGATCGCGGCCGGATCGCTGACCACGGCGACGTCGATGTTGTTGACGACCGGAATCTGCGGCGCCTTGACGTCGACGTTCGCGAGATAGTCGCGCAGTTGATCCGATGCCGGCTTGAGCAGCGACGAATGGAACGGCGCCGACACCGGCAGCGGCAGCGCGCGCTTCGCGCCCTTCGCCTTCGCGATCTCGCACGCCTTTTCGACCGCGGCCTTGTTGCCTGCGATCACGACCTGCGCGGGCGCATTGAAGTTCACGGCTTCGACGACGCCCGCTTCCGCGGCTTCGGCGCACACCGCGCGCACCGTGTCGTCGTCGAGGCCCAGGATCGCGGCCATGCCGCCCTGGCCGACCGGCACGGCCGTCTGCATCGCCTGCGCGCGAAAACGCACGAGCGGCACCGCGTCCTTGAACGCGAGCGCGCCGGCCGCGACGAGCGCCGTGTATTCACCGAGGCTGTGGCCGGCGACGATCGACGGCACCGGGCCGCCTGCCTGCTGCCACGCGCGGTAGCACGCGTACGCGGCGGTCAGCATCACGGGCTGCGTGTTGGTGGTGAGATTCAGCTCTTCGGCCGGGCCTTCGGCGATCAGCTTGCCGAGGTCCTGATTGAGTGCATCGGACGCTTCCTGGAGCGTCTCGCGCACCACGGCCAGATCGGCGAATGCGTTGAGCATGCCGACCGCCTGCGAGCCCTGCCCCGGAAAAACGAATGCAAATTTCATATCGTCCCCAATTGAATCGATTCGAACGGCGCGCACGAACGGCGCGCCGGTGGGATCCGCGCGCAGCAGTCGCGCGCCGCGGATCAGAAGCGGAAGACCGACGCGCCCCAGGTGAAGCCGCCGCCGACGCCTTCGATCAGCACGTGCTGGCCGCGCTTGATACGGCCGTCGCGCACCGCGGTGTCGAACGCCAGCGGGATCGACGCGGCCGACGTGTTGCCGTGCTGGTCGACCGTCACGACCATGCGTTCCTGCGGCAGGCCGAGCTTGCGACAGGTGCTGGTCATGATGCGGATGTTGGCCTGGTGCGGAATCAGCCAGTCGATCTGCTCGGGCGCGAGGTTCGCCTTCGCGAGCGCCTCGATCGCTACCTTCTCGAGCACGTTGACCGCGAGCTTGAACACGGCCTGCCCGTCCATGTACAGGAACGCGCTGCCTTCGATCACGCCTCGATTGACGTTGCCCGGCGTGCAAAGGATATGCGAATAGCTGCCGTCCGCGTGCAGCGCGCTGCCCAGGATGCCCGGCTCTTCCGACGCGGACAGGATCACCGCGCCCGCGCCGTCGCCGAACAGCACGCAGGTCGTGCGGTCCTTGAAGTCGAGAATGCGCGAGAACGTCTCCGCGCCGACCACGAGCGCCGTGCGGTGCTGACCGCTGCGGATGAAGCTGTCGGCCGTCGCCATGGCGTACGCGAAGCCCGAACACACGGCCTGCACGTCGAATGCGGCGCCGCCGTTCTTGATGCCGAGCTTGTTCTGCAGCAGGCACGCGGTGCTCGGGAACACGAAATCGGGGGTCGAAGTCGCGACAATGATCAGGTCGATCGACTGCGGATCGATTCCGGCCGCTTCGATTGCGCGACGCGACGCCTCGAGCGCAAGATCGCTCGTCGTGACGTCGGGTGCGGCGAAATGGCGCGCATGGATGCCCGTGCGCGCAACGATCCACTCATCGCTCGTCTCGATGCCTTCCTTCGCAAGACGATCGGTCAATTGCTGGTTCGTGACGCGGTCGGGCGGCAGGTAGCTGCCCGTGCCGAGCACGCGGGAATAGAGAGTCGATTGGGCCATTTATGCTTTAGAGGATAGCGCAGCGGAAGGTTCGGCGTGATGGCCTGCGGCCGGGCTCGCCTGGCCCGCGCCGCCCGCGTTGTGTTCGCCATCGCCGAGCGACACCGAATTATCCGCCATCGCACGCGTGAGGCGCTCCAGCACGCCGTTTTTGACGGCATCATACCCGCGTTTGATTGCCCACTCAAACGCGTAGGCATCGGCCGAACCATGGCTCTTGATCACGAGGCTCTTCAGCCCCAGCAGCGCCGCGCCGTTGTACTGGCGGTGATCGACGCGCTTCTTGAAACGCATCAGGACAGGCAGCGCGAGCAGCGCCATCAGCTTCGACATCAGCGAACGGCCGAACTCCTCGCGGATGATGTCGGACAGCATCTGCGCGAGCCCCTCGGACGTCTTCAGCGCGACGTTGCCGACGAAGCCGTCGCACACGATCACGTCGACGGTGCCCTTGTAGATGTCGTTGCCCTCGACGTTGCCGCGGAAATTCAACGTGCTGGCGCGCAGCAGTTCACCTGCGCGCTTGATCGTGTCGTTGCCCTTGATGACCTCTTCGCCGATGTTCAGCAGGCCGATCGTCGGCCGCTCCTTGCCTTCGAGCGCGGCCACGAGCGCGTGCCCCATCTCCGCGAACTGCAGCAGGTGCTGCGGCTCGCAGTCGACGTTCGCGCCGAGGTCCAGCATCATCGTGTAGCCGGTCGGATTCGGCAGCGCGGACGCGATCGCGGGCCGCTCGATGCCGGGCAGCGTCTTGAGTACGTAACGGGAAACGGCCATCAGCGCGCCGGTATTGCCGGCGGAGATGCAGGCCTGCGCCGCGCCGTCCTTGACGTGGTTGAGCGCGACACGCATCGAAGAATCCTTCTTCTTGCGCAACGCCACTTCGACAGGGTCGTCCATCGCCACGACTTCGGTGGCGGGCACGATGGTCAATGCGGGATCGTCGAGGGCTTTCAGCTTTTTCAGCTGGGCGCGGATCGCGCTTTCGATGCCGACGAGCATCAGGTGCGCATCGGGATGCGCGCGAACGAACTTGACTGCTGCGGGAACGGTCACGGACGGGCCGTGGTCGCCTCCCATGCAATCGATAGTGAGCTTTACGGTCATGGAATGCGACGAATTTCAGGCACAAAAAAGCGGCAGTTGAATGCCGCCTTTTTGTTGCGCCAGGAAAGTGTCAAGCGAACCAGTTGTCACGCGAACGGCGAACGTAGCGCGCAACGCGTGACTTGACGCTTAGTCGTTCTTCGTCTTGACGACTTTCTTGCCGCGGTAGTAGCCGTTCGGGCTGACGTGGTGACGCAGATGCACCTCACCCGTGCTCGGCTCGACTGCCAGCGGCGACGCCGTCAGGAAATCGTGCGAACGATGCATGCCGCGCTTCGACGGCGACTTCTTGTTTTGCTGGACTGCCATGACTAACTCCTAAATAATTTTCCGGATTCTAACACAGCCCGATCCGGCGCTTAACTACCCTGGCCCAAAGCCCTTACGCCTTCCCGCGCCACAACTGCTTAGTGTTTCTTGGTGCCGTCACCGTCCTTCTTCAGCGCTTGCAGCGCTGCGAACGGATTCGGCCGTTTGCCTTCGTCCTCGGCTTCGCCGGACTCTTCGCCCGCCTCTTCCTCAGGACCGCTCGCACCCGACACGAGGCTTTCGTGAACTGCCGGGCAAACCTCGTGCTTGGGCACGAGCGGCAACGAAAGCAGCAATTCCTCTTCGATCAAGTCGACGAGATCGAACTGGCGTGAGCCCACGATCACATCGGCTTCATCGTCGTCGAGCGGAAATTCTTCAGCTTCTTCTTCGGTCGCGACGACCCGGTACACCATGTCGACGCCGAACGTCTGGTCGTACGGCGTCACGCAGCGCTGGCACGTGAGCCATGCATGGCCATGCACCGCGAGGCGCAGATACGGCTGCTGCCCATCGGCGCCGTCGTCCTGCAACTCTTTCTGGGTGAACCCTTCCGCCTGCCACGTGAAGACCGTGTCGCGATCTGGCGCGTCCATCGGCACTTCGTTTAACATGCGCGGCAGTTGCGAAAGGTGCACCGCACCTGCTGCCTGCCGCCCGCTGCGGGCGAATTCGAACAGGTCGACTGCGTGCGGATCAAGTGGTACCGCAGCAGGTTTGCCAGAAGAAGTGTTCATGTGCGCTCCTGCCTACAGGCTGACTTGCGAATCCGGCTTGGCGCCGCTCACGTACGGCTCATCCGCGGATGACGTACTTTACTTCCGAAGACCCGACAGGCGCCATCACAACGGAAGCCTGTCGACGAAAAGCGGGAAAGCATACCTGTTTTACCTTTTGCGGTCAATCACTTAAGCTTGCGTCCGCGCAACGCCGTACAACACCTCACGACTCACCGATCCAACCGACCATGCCGGAAACCGTTTGCCGCCTGCCGCGGCTGATTCTTGCCTCCAGTTCCCGCTACCGCCGCGCGCTCCTCGAGCGCCTCGGCGTACCGTTCGACGTCGTGTCGCCCGATCTCGACGAAACCCCGCTCGACGGCGAAACACCGGCCATGACCGCCCTGCGCCTTGCCGGCGCGAAAGCGCGCGCCGTCGCCGCGACGATCGACGCGCCGGACGGCGTGCTCGTGATCGGGTCGGACCAGGTCGCGACCTTCGACGGGCTTCAGATCGGCAAGCCCGGCACGCATGAGCGTGCGCTCGCGCAACTCGTGTCGATGCAGGGCCGCGAAGTCGAATTCCACAGCGCGCTCTGTCTGTACGACAGCCGCACGGGCGAAGCCCAGGTCGAGGACGTCGTCACGCGCGTGCGCTTCCGCACGCTGTCCGAGGCCGAACTCGACGCGTACCTGCGCGCGGAGACGCCTTATGACGTCGCCGGCAGCGCGAAGTCCGAAGGGCTCGGCATCGCGCTGCTCGACGCGATCGACTCGGACGACCCGACCGCGCTCGTCGGCCTGCCGTTGATCGCGCTCACGCGGATGCTGCGCGCCACGGAATTCCCTTTGTTTGCAACCAACCGTGGAGACCGCGCATGACGGCCGGCACGCTTTACCTCGTCCCGAACACGCTCGGCGAAGGCGACGAATCGATGCTCGCCGCCGTGCTGCCCGCGGCCGTTCAGGCACGCGCCGGCACGCTCGGTTATTACATCGGCGAAAACGCGAAAACGACGCGTGCGTTCCTGAAGAAGATCGGCACGACGCGCCCGATCCAGGAAATCGAGATCAGCGAGCTGAACGTCAATACGCCGGCCGGCCAAATCGACCGGCTGCTCGCGCCCGTGCTGGCCGGCGCGGACGCCGGTCTCGTGTCCGAGGCCGGCTGCCCGGCCGTCGCCGACCCCGGCGCACTGCTGGTTCGCCGCGCGCACGAGCGCGGCGTGAAGGTCGTGCCGCTCGTCGGACCGAGTTCGATCCTGCTCGCGCTGATGGCGTCAGGCCTGAACGGCCAGAGCTTCGCGTTCAACGGCTACCTGCCGGTCGACGCGGCCGCACGCGCGAAACGCCTGCGCGAACTCGAGCAGTTGTCGCGCAAGGCGCGCCAGACGCAGATCTTCATTGAAACGCCGTACCGGAATCAGGCGATGCTCGACACGCTCGTCGCGACCTGCGCGCCGTCGACGCAGATCTGTGTCGCGGCCGACCTGACCCTCGCAACCGAGACGATCGCGAGCCGCACCGTGGCGGACTGGAAAAAGGCGCCTGCCCCCAATCTGCACAAGCGCCCCGCGATTTTCCTGCTGCTCGCGAACTGACGCCACGGCCGGCGGCTGACGCGCGGGCCATGGCGGCCCGCCGGCCGCCGCTCAGCGCAGGTTGAACGACGCGCCGCCGGCCGTGAGCGCCTTCATCGCGGCGCCGCCGACGGCCGCGCCGAACTTGCGCGCGACGCGGTTCGTCAGGCTTTCCTTCACCGTGTAGTCGACGAGATCGGGCGCTTTCAGCACGTCGCGCGCGACCGTGTCGGTCGTGCCGTAGCCGTCGGCGAGCCCGAGCTCGACGCTCTTCTCGCCGGTCCAGAACAGGCCCGAGAACATGTCGGGCGTCTCGTGCAGCCGCTTGCCGCGGCCATCCTTCACGGCCTTGATGAACTGCGCGTGCACCTGGTCGAGCAACGCCTGCGCATGCGCGTCCATCTTCGGCGTCTCCGGCGAGAACGGATCGTAGAAGCCCTTGTTTTCGCCCGATGTATGCAGGCGCCGCTCGACGCCGAGCTTGCCCATCAGCCCCGTGAAGCCGAAACCGTCCATCAGCACGCCGATCGACCCGACGATGCTCGCCTTGTCGACGAAGATCTTGTCGGCCGCGGCCGCGATGTAATAACCGCCCGACGCGCACATGTCGGTCACGACCACGTACAGCGGCTTGTCCGGGTGCTTCGCGCGCAGCCGCCGGATCTCGTCGTAGACCATGCCGGCCTGGACCGGACTGCCGCCCGGGCTGTTGATCCGCAGCACGACGCCGGCCGTGCCGTCGTCGTCGAACGCGGCGTCGAGCGCCGTGTTGATGTCATCGGCGTTCGCGTTGACGCCGGCCGCGATCTCGCCGTCGATCGTGACGAGTGCCGTATGCCGGCCGCTCGACGAAAATTTCGAATCGCTCGAGAAATCGATCAGCGCGAACGCGAACAGCACGAACACGCCGAGGAACGCGAAGCGAAAGAAGATCTTCCAGCGCCGCGCCGCGCGCTGTTCCTTGACCGCCGCGAGCGCGATCCGCTCGAGCGCCGCGCGCTCCCAGTTCGGTTCGCGGCTGTCGGGACGGGAGGAGGATTCCGGGGAATTCGGTTGGTCGGCCATGCAGTATTGTCGTTAGTCGGTCGTAGCGGGAACGGCGGGACGCAGGTCGGCGTCGGGCACCCAGAATACCGCACGCCCGTCCGGCGTGTCGCGCTCGTCGACCTCGACCGGCCGCAGACGGGCGCCGCGGCACGGGCCGCCGACGCACTTGCCGGTATCCGGCGCATAGATCGCACCGTGCGTCGCGCACATCAGGTAGAGGCCCGACGACTCGAAGAATTGCCCTTCGGCCCAGTCGAGCTCCATCGGTACATGCGCGCAGCGGTTCAGGTAGCCATAGGCGCGACCGTCGTAGCGCACGAAGAACACGACGGCCTGCTCGCCGCGCAGCGTCGCGTCGACGCGCACGCCAGCGCCGCCGTCGGCCAGCGCGTCCGATGCGCACACGCGCACGGCGTCCGGTGCCGCGCTCATGCGTGCTCCCGCAGCCACGCAGCCAGCGCGACGACGTCCGGCGCGACGAAGCGCGGCGTGAGCGCCGCCAGCGCATCGGCCGTGTGCGCGCCGTACGCGACGCCGACGCCGGCCGCTCCGGCGCTCGCGGCCATCTGCAGGTCGTGCGTCGTGTCGCCGATCATCACGGTGCGCGACAGATCCTGCCCCAGTTCCCGGGTCAGCTCCTGCAGCATCGCCGGATGCGGCTTCGAGAACGTCTCGTCCGCGCAGCGCGTCGCATCGAACAGGCTCGTCAGCTTCGACTGGTCCAGCACGCGATTCAGTCCGACCCGACCCTTGCCGGTCGCGACGGCGAGCAGGTAGCCCGTGTCGCGCAGCTCGGCGAGCAGTTCGCGCACGCCGGCGAACAGCTCGATGCGCTGGTCGTCGAGCAGATAGTGAAAGCGGTAGCGCTCGGCCAGCCGCGGATAGTCGGACGGATCGAGGGTCGGAGCCGTAATCTGCAGTGCATCGCGCAGGCCGAGGCCGATCACGTAGCGCGACGCCTCGTCGGACGGCGTGGGCAGGCCGAGATCGCGGCATGCGGCCTGGATGCTGTGCGCGATGTGCGCAGTCGAATCCATCAGCGTGCCGTCCCAGTCGAAGACGATCAGGTCAAATTGCTGTCGAGCCATGCGGTTCAGGCGGTATCGCGCAATGCGCTGAGTTGGTCGAGAAAGCGCCGGCATTCGTCCGGCAGCGGCGCATCGAACTGCAGTGCCTCGCCGGTCAGCGGATGAGCGAGCCGCAGCCGGTATGCATGCAGGAACATCCGTTTCAACGACGGCTGCGCGTTCGCGCGTGCCAGCGCCTTGTTCAATGCGAAATCGCCATATTTGGCGTCGCCGGCGATCGGCAGGCCGAGATGCGCGAGGTGCACGCGAATCTGATGGGTCCGACCCGTTTTGAGTTCCGCTTCGACGAGCGCGTAGTCGGGCCAGCGATCGATGAGGTTGAACACCGTATGCGACGGCAGCCCGTCGTCCTGCACGCGCACGCGGCGCTCCCCTTCCGGGGTCGAATACTTGAACAGCGGCACCTTCACCGCGCGGCGGCGGCCCCAGTCGGGCTGCCATTCGCCGTGGCCGCAGGCGAAGTAGCGCTTGTCCATCCGGTTCTCGCGGATCTGTTCGTGCAGGCCCACGAGCGCCGTGCGCTTCTTCGCGAGCATCAGGATCCCGGAGGTCTCGCGGTCGAGCCGGTGCACGAGTTCGAGGAATTTCGCGCGCGGGCGCGCCTGGCGCATCTGCTCGATCACGCCGAACGCGACGCCGCTGCCGCCGTGCACGGCGACCCCGGCCGGCTTGTTGATGACGAGCATCGCATCATCCTCGTACAGCACGTCGAAATTCGCGGGCGGCACGACCGGCGTGTCGGCGCGCGCGAGGTCCGCCGCCGCCACGCGCACGGGCGGCACGCGGACGATGTCGCCGTCGGCGAGGCGATACTGCGCATCGACCCGGCCCTTATTCACACGCACTTCGCCGCTGCGGAGGATCCGGTAAATATGGCTTTTCGGCACGCCCTTACAAACGCGCAACAGGAAGTTGTCGATCCGCTGACCGGCCGAGTTTTCGTCGATCTGGATCATCGATACCTGGCCGCTTGCGACCGAATTCTGGGATATTTTGCCTAACTCATTCATACTGAATATAATTTTGCCCAGCCTGACGTTGAGGGTGGCCTGATCGGCCGGCCCCGACCGAGTCGGGCAAGGCGCAAGCGGAAACCGTTATTTTACTTGCGCCGGGGGTCCGCTGCTCGCCCCTAATCAAAGAGATGCAGCAAGTTGCACGCACGGCGCCGACCGTCGGCAAGGATCGCGCCCACAGGCGGATTCGGTCGGCAAGGCGCCGCGGTAACGGAAAGTTGGTTGAAAAGAATTTGATCGGCAGCCCGACGGCGCGAAGTGCGTCCGCAGGCTGCAGGTTGCGAAAATTACGGCGTTGCGCCCGATTTGGCCCCGCGAAGCGTGCGGGGCTTGGCGACGTCAAACCAGGGAAGTACACCCCAAGCGGGAAAGTCGGGCTGGATTCGATACTCCCCGCTGCGGCCCAAGCCGCAGCATCTGCCGCCCGTCGGCGCGCGCGACGCATTGCGCGCGCCCGTGGCAATGCCCGGACTCAGGCTTAGCGCGCTTTTGCAGCGTGCGGTGTGTGAACGCCGTGCTTTGAAGCCGTATTCGCAGGTGCCCTACGGCCGCCGGCCCCGTCTATCGGGCCCAAGCGCCTCTTCAGGCAATTCTCCCCGCCATCGTTCCCGCTCCAGCGTGCTTGTGACAACACAACAAGGTGCGGCCTGCCGTCGTTCCCGCTCTCGCGACTGACAACCGCGAAGCGCCGGCGCGGAGCTGCCTGGAGTCGTTCATGAAACGCATGCTGTTCAATGCGACGCAGCAGGAGGAGCTGCGCGTCGCCATCGTCGATGGGCAAAAGCTCATCGATATCGACATCGAGACAGCCGGGCGCGAACAGCGCAAAGGCAATATCTACAAAGGTGTCATCACCCGCATCGAGCCGTCGCTCGAAGCGTGCTTCGTCAACTACGGCGAAGATCGCCACGGTTTCCTGCCGTTCAAGGAAGTTGCCCGCCAGTACTTCAAGGAAGGCATCGACATGCGCTCCGCGCGCATCCAGGATGCCCTGCGCGAAGGCCAGGAACTGATCGTCCAGGTCGAGAAGGAAGAACGTGGCAACAAGGGCGCCGCCCTCACGACCTTCATCTCGCTCGCCGGTCGTTATCTGGTGCTGATGCCGAACAATCCGCGCGGCGGCGGTGTGTCGCGCCGGATCGAAGGCGACGAGCGCCAGGAACTGCGCGAGACGATGTCGCAACTGCAGATTCCCGACGGGATGAGCATGATCGCCCGTACCGCGGGCATCGGCCGCAGCGCCGAGGAACTGCAGTGGGACCTGAACTACCTGCTGCAGCTGTGGCGCGCGATCGAAGCGGCATCGCAAAGCGGCAATTCCGGCCAGCCGATGCTGATCTACCTGGAATCGAGCCTCGTGATCCGCGCGATCCGGGACTATTTCCAGCCCGATATCGGCGAAATCCTGATCGACACGACCGAGATCCACGATCAGGCCCGTGCGTTCATGGACATCGTAATGCCGGACAACGTGTCGAAGGTGAAGCGCTACCACGACGACGTGCCGCTGTTCTCCCGCTTCCAGATCGAGCACCAGATCGAAACGGCCTACTCGCGCACGGTGCCGCTGCCGTCCGGCGGCGCGATCGTGATCGACCACACCGAAGCGCTCGTCGCGATCGACGTGAACTCGGCGCGCGCGACCAAGGGCGCGGACATCGAGGAAACGGCGACCCGCACGAACCTCGAAGCGGCCGACGAAGTCGCCCGCCAGCTCCGCCTGCGCGACCTCGGCGGCCTGATCGTGATCGATTTCATCGACATGGAATCGGCGAAGAGCCAGCGCGAAGTCGAGCAGCGCCTGAAAGACGCGCTCAAGCATGACCGCGCCCGCGTGCAGATGGGCAAGATCTCCCGCTTCGGCCTGATGGAGCTGTCGCGCCAGCGTCTGCGCCCGGCCCTGTCGGAAGGCAGCCACGTGACCTGCCCGCGCTGTAACGGCACCGGCCACATCCGCGATACCGAATCGTCCGCGCTGCAGGTCCTGCGGATCATTCAGGAAGAAGCGATGAAGGAAAACACCGCGGCGATCCACTGCCAGGTGCCGGTCGAGGTGACCGCCTTCCTGCTCAACGAAAAGCGTCAGGAAATCAACAAGATCGAGTCGCGCTTCAAGGTCGGCATCGTGCTGATCCCGAACAAGCACCTCGATACGCCGCACTACAAGCTCGAGCGCCTGCGCCACGACGACGCACGCCTCGACGATCCGCGCGCCTCGTGGAAGATGGCCGAGGAAGCGGCTCGCGAACTCGAGTCGGAAACCGGCTACAGCAAGCGCACGGCCGACGTGAAGCCGAAGCAGGAAGCCGCGGTCAAGGGCATCACGCCCGAGCGTCCGGCACCGACCCCGGCACCGCAGCGCCCGGTCGAGCCCGTCGCAGCGCCCGCACCGGTCGCCGCGGCAAGCGGCGGCTTCATCGGCTGGCTGAAGGGCCTGTTCGGCGTGTCGTCGGCTCCGGCGCCCGCACCGGTTGCTCCGGCACCGGCGAAGGAGCAGGCAGCCCGTCCGGCGCGCGAGCGTACCGAGAAGACCGAGCAGCGCGGCGGCGATCGCAACCGCAACCGTCGCGGCGGCGCCCAGCAGGCACAAGGCGGCCGCGACCAGGCCGCGGCAGGCCGTGGCCAGCCGCAACGCCTGGAACGCGAAGGCAAGGAAGCGCGCGAACCGCGTGAAGGCCGTGAACCGCGCGAGGCCCGTGAACCGCGTGAAGGTCGCGAGAACCGTGAGGGTCGTGAAGGCCGTGAGGGCCGCGAAGGTCGCGAGGGCCGTGGCCAGCGTGAAGGCCGCGAACCGCGCGAGCCGCGTGAAAGCCGTGAGCCGCGCGAACCGCGTGAGAACCGCGAACCGCGCGAGCGTGCCGAGCAGCCGGAAGCCGTCGACGCGGCCGGCCGTGGCGAGCGCCAGGAACGCGGCGAGCGTCGCGAGCGCGGTGAGCGCCGCAAGCCGACCCAGCATGCGGCCACGCTCGAGACCGTCACCCGTGGCGAAAACCATCCGGAATCGGAAGCCGACAAGGCTGTCGCAGAAGCGCTGCCCGGCGCCGACCTGACAGCCGACGCGGAAGCCGTCGCGCGTGACGGCGAGGAACGTCGTCGTCGTCGTCGCGGCCGCCGTGGCGGTCGTCGCGAGCGTGACGAAGACGGTGCACTCGTCGACCAGGCCGAGCAAGGCGCGGACGGCGAAACCGCAGCGCAAACCGTGACGCCGGCAGCACCGGCCGCCGCCGAACCGGCCCACGCGGCCGCACCGGCAGTCGTCGCGGCCGTGGCCGCGGCAGGCGCCGTCGCCGTCGAAGCAGCGGTCGAGCACCATGCCGAACCGGTCGCACCGGCCGCGGTCGAGCCGCAACCGGCACCGGTACACGTCGAAGCGGCTCCGGCCGCTCCGGTCGAACCGGTCGTTGCCGCCCAAGCTGCAGAACCGGCACCGGTCGCACCGGCCGTCGATACGGAAGCCGGTCCGGCCCCGGTCGCGGTTTCGCCGACCGACGCGTTCGAAGTGCCGGAAGTGCCGGCCGCTGTCGAGGCACCGCAGTCCGCGCCCGTCGAGCAAGCCGCACCGGCCGTGACGATCGAAGCCGCTCCGGTGGCTGTCGAGCCGGCACCTGTCGAAGCGGCGCCGGTCGCGGTCGAGGCCGTTGCAGCACCGGCACCGGCTCCCGCCCCCGTGCAATCGGCCGCCGCGCCCGCTTCGGCGAGCCTGGATGTCGTGCTGGAGCAGGCCGGTCTCGTCTGGGTGAACACGGACGCCGACAAGTTTGCCGCTGCGCAGGAAGCCGCGTCGCGACTCCCGCGTCCGGCCCGCGTGCCGCGTGAACGCAAGGCGCTGCCGGCGGCCGATTCGGCCCCGATGCAGCAGGTCGAAACGACGCACCATTAACCGGCTGCATCGCCCGACCAGGAAAAGCCCGCCTCCGGCGGGCTTTTTCACGTCCGCGCTGCGGGTTTCCGCCCACCGGTCCGGTCGGCCGCTTGCGGCTAAAATACAGGTCTGGCTCGCACTTCTTTCAACATGTCCCGACGCATCATTCCTCTCGCCGACGTCAGCGGGATGCCGGACGTCTCCGGCGTCGCGCATGCCCCTGACGGCACGCTGGCCGACACGTTCGCCAGGCCGCTGCGCGACCTGCGCATTTCGGTGACAGATCGCTGCAACTTCCGCTGCGTGTACTGCATGCCGCGTGCCGTGTTCGACAAGGACTACCCGTTCCTGCCGCACAGCGCGCTGCTCACGCACGAGGAAATCGAACGCGTGGCGCGACTCTTTGTCGCACATGGCGTCGAGAAGATCCGCATCACGGGTGGCGAACCGCTGCTGCGCAAGAATCTCGAATTCCTGATCGAGCGCCTCGCGCGCATGACGACGCACGACGGCCGCCCGCTCGACCTGACGCTGACGACCAACGGCTCGTTGCTCGCGCGCAAGGCGCGCGCGCTGAAGGACGCCGGCCTCACGCGCGTGACGGTCAGCCTCGACGCGCTCGACGAAACGCTGTTCAAGCGCATGAACGATGCCGAGTTCGCGAGCGCCGACGTGCTCGACGGCATCTTCGCCGCCCAGGCCGCGGGCCTCGCGCCGATCAAGGTCAACATGGTCGTGAAGCGCGGCACCAACGACAGCGAGATCCTGCCGATGGCCGAGCGTTTCCGCGGCACCGGCGTGATCCTGCGTTTCATCGAATACATGGACGTCGGCACGTCGAACGGCTGGAACATGACCGAGGTGCTGCCGTCGGCGGACGTCGTCGCACGCATCGCCGAACATTTCCCGCTCGTACCGCTCGAGCCGCACACGGCCGCCGAAACCGCGCAGCGCTGGGGCTATGCGGACGGCAGCGGCGAGATCGGCGTGATCTCGAGCGTCACGCAGGCCTTCTGCGGCGACTGTACGCGCGCGCGGCTGTCGACCGAAGGCAAGCTGTACCTGTGCCTGTTCGCGTCGACGGGCCACGACCTGCGTGCGCTGGTGCGCGGCGGCGCGAGCGACGCCGAGATCGCGACCGCGATCGCGCGCATCTGGCAGGCCCGTACCGACCGCTATTCGCAACTGCGCGGCGGCGCGTCGGCCGAAGCCGCCCCCGACGGCACGGCCAAGCGCGTCGAAATGTCGTATATCGGCGGCTGACGCACACCGCCCTTTCCCCTTTCCGCGTTCCCCCGATGCCCGCTTCCGCCTCTCCTTCGATCGCCGGCCTGCTGCTCGCAGGCGGGCGCGCCACGCGTATGGACGGCGTCGACAAGGGGCTGCAGCTGCTCGACGGCACGCCGCTCGCGCTGCACGTGCTGCGCCGACTCTCGCCGCAGGTCGACGAGACGCTGATCAGCGCGAATCGTCATGCCGACCGTTATGCCGAGCTCGGCGCGCCGTTCGACGCGCGCATCGTGGCTGACGAAACACCCGACTTCCCCGGCCCGCTCGCGGGCCTGCTCGCCGGCATGCGGGCGGCGCGCGCGCCGCTCGTCGCGTGCTCGCCGTGCGACACGCCCTATCTGCCCGCCGACCTCGTCGCGCGGCTGCATGCGGCGCTCGACGCGCAGCAGGCCGACGTCGCGATGGCGGTGACCGTCGACGCGCAGCAGACGCGCTCGCCGCAGCCGACGTTCGCGCTGCTGCGCACGTCGCTGGCCGACGATCTCGCCGCCCGGCTCGCGGCCGGCGACCGCAAGGTGCGTGCGTGGTACGCACGCCACAAGACGGTCGAAGTCGAGTTTCACGACGAGCGTGCGTTTTACAATGCCAACTCCTGGCAGGAACTCGCCGCGCTGGCCCGCCGCTGACGGCCCCGCACCGTTCCCGCCCGGCGCCCACCGCACGCGAAACCCGCGCCCAGGCACCCTCCTCGCGCCACCGGCCACGAACCCGATACGCCTTGCGGCGCAGTCCGACTGATGATCACGCAATCCTCGCCCGCTTCCCGATCCGCACCCGATTCCGATGCTCCGCTGTCGCTCGACGACGCGCGGGCGCTCGCGTGCCGCTTCGCGGTGCCCGTCGATGCGTGCGACACGGTGACGCTGCGCGATGCGCTCGACCGCGTACTCGCGGCCGACGTGAACGCACCGTTCGACATCCCCGCGTACGACAACTCGGCGATGGACGGTTATGCGTTCGACGGTGGCGCCGGCGCGTACGCGTCGCCGCCGGGAGACGTCGCGCTGACGGTCGCCGGCACCGCGTTCGCCGGCCATCCGTTCGACGGCGCCGTGGCGGCCGGTTCATGCGTGCGCATCATGACGGGCGCACCGATGCCGGCCGGGTGCGACACCGTGATTCCGCAGGAACGCGTGCGCGTCGACGGCGACACGATCCGTTTCGCCGCGCACGAGGTCGCGCGCGGCGCGAACTGCCGCAAGGCCGGCGAGGATCTCGCGCGCGGCGCCTGCGCGCTGGCTGCGGGCCGCATCCTGCGGCCGGCCGATCTCGGCCTGCTCGCGTCGCTCGGCATCATCGACGTCACGGTGCGGCGCCGCGTGCGCGTCGTCGTCTTCTCGACCGGCGACGAACTGCGCGAGCCCGGCGAACCGCTCGGCCGCGGCGCGCTGTACGACAGCAATCGCGGGATGCTGATCGCGATGCTCGAAAGGCTGCACGTCGACACGATCGATCTCGGGATCGTCCGCGACGATCCGGCCGCGCTCGAAGCCGCGTTGCGCGACGCCGTCGCCGCACAGGCCGACGCGGTGATCACGTCGGGCGGCGTATCGGTCGGCGAAGCCGACTTCACGCGCGACGTGATGGCACGGCTCGGCGACGTGACGTTCGCAAGCCTCGCACTGCGGCCCGGCCGGCCGCTCGCGTGCGGCACGCTCGCACGCGCAGCCGACGGCGCCGGTCACGCGCTGTTTTTCGGGCTGCCCGGCAATCCGGTCGCATCCGCCGTGACGTTCTACGCGATCGTGCGCCCCGCGCTGCTGACACTGGCCGGCGCGCAGACCCCACCGCCGGCGATGTACACGGCCATCAGCACGCAGGCGCTGAAGACGCGTCCGGGCCGCACCGAATACCTGCGCGGCATCGCGACGCGCGCCGCCGACGGCCGCTGGCACGTCGCGCCGGCCGGTTCGCAGAGTTCCGCGTCGCTGAGCGGCCTCGCGGCCGCCAACTGTTTCATCGTTCTGGGCCACGATACCGCGGCAGTCGACGCGGGCGCCCCGGTCGACATCCTGCCGCTCGACGGCCTGATCTGAATTCCACAATCGGTATATCTCTACGGGGGCAATCCGCACATGAAAAAACAAATCTCGTCCATCGCCGCGGGACAGACCGCGAAGGCGCTGATCCTCGTCTACCTGACGTTCAGCGTGCCGATCGTGCTGCTCGGCATTCTCGTCGCGTATATCCGCTACGGCATGGTCGAACTGAGCACGATCCTGAGCGCGCTGCTGCTGAACGCGATCCTCGGCTTCGTGCTGCTGTGGATCGCATGCCACGCATACAACTGGGTCGCGTCGCGCTTCGGCGGCATCGAGATCGTGCTGTCCGATCCGCCGGAGGAAGCGTGAGCGACACGCCGCTGATCCGCACGGCCGAAGCGCGCGACGTCGGCGCGATCCTCGCGCTGATGCACGAGCTGGCCGAGTTCGAGAAGCTCACGCACCTGTTCGTCGCGACCGAAGCGGACCTCGCCGACGCGCTGTTCGGCGAGCGGCCCGCGGCTGAAGCGCTCGTTGCCGAGCGCGACGGCGCGATCGTCGCGTATGCGCTGTTCTTCCACAACTATTCGACGTTCCTCGGCCGTCGCGGCCTCTATCTCGAGGATCTGTACGTGCAACCGTCGCAGCGCGGCACGGGCCTCGGCACCGCGATGCTGCGTCACCTCGCGGCACTGGCCGTCGAGCGCCGCTGCGGGCGCTTCGAATGGTCGGTCCTCGACTGGAACCAGCCCGCGATCGATTTCTACGAAAAGATGGGCGCAACCGTGCTGCCCGACTGGCGCATCGTTCGCGTGACGGGCGACGCACTGGACACGCTCGCCGGACATTGAGTGCGGGCCGGCCGTGCCGGCGATCGCTTCAAGAGAAAACGGGCGCCGCGGCGCCCGTTTTGTCTTTCCAGCCCGTGTCGGCAACGCGCATCACGCGTCGTCCGCATCGGCGCCGTCGGTGCCTTCATCGCCGAGCAGCCCGGCCGCCGTGTCGCCCGGCAGCGCCTCGACCTGCTTCAGCTTGCGGCTCATCACGCGCGTGCGCTGCTCGGCGGCCTCGATCGAACGCGTGACCGTTTCGAGCTGCGACTTCGTGCGCGCGAGCACGTCGCCGAACTTGCCGAACTCCGTCTTTACCGCGCCGAGCACCTGCCACACCTCGCTCGACCGCTGCTCGATCGCGAGCGTGCGGAATCCCATCTGCAGGCTGTTCAGCAGCGCAGTGAGCGTCGTCGGCCCGGCGATCGTCACGCGATAGTCGCGCTGCAGCAGATCGGTCAGCCCCGGGCGGCGCAGGATTTCCGCGTAGAGCCCCTCGGTCGGCAGGAACAACAGCGCGAAATCGGTCGTGTGCGGCGGTGCGACATACTTCTCGGCGATCGTGCGCGCTTCCAGCCGCACACGCGCCTCGAGCGCACGGGCCGCCTCCTCGACGGCCACCGCATCGGCACGCTCCTGCGCATCGATCAGCCGCTCGTAGTCTTCGCGCGGGAATTTCGCGTCGATCGGCAGCCACACCGGCGGCGCATCGCGTGTGCCGGCATCGCGGCCCGGCAGCCGGATCGCGAACTCGACGCGCTCGGTGCTCTTCGGCACCGTCGCGACGTTCTTCGCGTACTGGTCGGGCGTCAGGATCTGTTCGAGCAGCGCCTCGAGCTGCACTTCGCCCCAGGTGCCGCGGGTCTTCACGTTGGTCAGCACCTTCTTCAGGTCGCCGACGCCCGCCGCGAGCGTCTGCATCTCGCCGAGCCCGCGATGGACCTGCTCGAGCCGGTCCGATACGAGCTTGAACGATTCGCCGAGCCGGTGCTCGAGCGTCGCGTGCAGTTTCTCGTCGACCGTGCGGCGCATTTCCTCGAGCTTCGCCGCGTTGTTGGTCTCGATTTCCTTCAGCCGCTGTTCGAGCGTCGCGCGCACCTCGCCGATCCGGCGGTCGTTCGCCTCGGTCAGCTGCGTGAGTTGCCGGTTCAACGTATCGCCGAACAGCCTGAGCGCGCCCGTCTGCTCCTCGCGCGCCTGCTGCGCCTGGCGCTGCACGCTCTCGCGCATCGCGTCGAACTGCTGCGCATTGCCGGCGACGAGCTTGCCGAGCTGCTGCGCGAAGCCCTCGATCTGGTTGTTCTGCACGGTCGCCACGCTCGTCAGCTGCGCGGCGAGCGTCTGCTGAAGCTGCGCGAAGCTGCCGGCCAGCTCGGTGCGCGAGCCGCGCGCGTTCTCGACGATCTCGCCGCGCAATTCGCGCTCAAGCCGCTCGACCGCACGCGACTGCGCATGCGCGGCGTCCTCGATCTGGTCGCCGAGGACCGCCACATCGTCGTGGCGGCCGCCGCCACGCACGAGCGCGACGATCGCCACCGCGAGCGCGATGGCCAGCACGACGACCGCCGCAAGCAACAACGTCATCGTCATGCGCGCGGCTTCCCGATCACGTCAGGGTTGATCGGATTCGGCGGCTGCCCCGCGCGCGGCCCCTCGCCCAGCGCGGCGATCAGGTTGTCGGCGGCCAGGTTCGCCATCGCGCGCCGGGTCTTTTCGGTCGCGCTCGCGATATGCGGCGTCAGCACGACGTTCGGCACCTCGAGCAGCGCCGGATGCACGGCCGGCTCGCCTTCGTACACGTCGAGGCCGGCCGCGGCGATCGTCCCGTCGCGCAGCGCGACGGCCAGCGCCGCGTCGTCGACGATCCCGCCGCGCGCGATATTGGTCAGCGTCGCGGTGGGCTTCATCTTCGCGAGCTCGGCCGCGCCGATCGTGTGATGGTTCTCCTTCGTGTACGGCAGCACGAGCACGACGTGATCGGCGCGCGCGAGCAGCGCATCCTTCGACACGTATTCGGCCTTCAGCTCGGCCTCGATCTCGGGCGTGACCCGCGACCGGTTGTGATAGATCACCTGCATCCCGAAACCGCGTGCGCGACGCGCGAGCGCCTGGCCGATGCGGCCCATCCCGATGATGCCGAGCGTCGATCCGTAAATGTCGCTGCCGAGAAAACCGTCGTACGCCCACTTCCGCCAGTGGCCGGCGCGCAGCCAATGTTCGGATTCGGCAATACGGCGCGCGGCGGCCATCATCAGCGCCCAGCCGAAATCGGCGGTCGACTCGTTCAGCACGTCGGGCGTGTTGGTGCCGAGCACGTTCGCCGCGTTGAACGCGGCCATGTCGAAGTTGTTGTAGCCGACCGCCATGTTCGCCACGACGCGCAGGCGCGGCGCCGCCGCGAGCGCAGCCGCGCCGACCGGGTCGCCCGCCGTCAGCGCGCCGTCCTTGTCGGCCAGACGCGCGGCGAGCGCGTCGGCGGCAAGCGCGTCGCCATTGTTCCAATCGACTTCGAAATACTGCTCGAGCCGTTCGATCACGTCCGGAAAGATCGGACGCGCGACCAGAATCTTCTGCATCGCCATCTCCGCATGCAGCAGGCCCGTCGCGGCACGCCGTGCGCCGCCGCGATCGCCCGCGCGAGGTTGAAAATCGTCAGCTTACGCCGGGAAGAAAAGCCACGACGTCAGCATGAATACGGGTATCAGCACGACGAGCGCCCAGCCGAGATACGCGAAGAAGCTCGGCATCTTCACGCCGCGCGATTCGGCGATCGCCTTCACCATGAAGTTCGGCGCATTGCCGATATAGCTGTTTGCGCCCATGAACACCGCGCCCGCGGAAATCGCGGCGAGCGTCGAGGCGCCGGTCGTCATCAGCGTCTGTGCATCGCCGCCCGCGAGGTTGAAGAACACGAGATAGGTCGGTGCGTTGTCGAGAAACGACGACAGGATGCCGGTCGCCCAGAAGTACATCGCGTCGATCGGCTTGCCGTCCGGCCCCGTGACGAGATGAACGATCTGCGCGAACGCGCCGTCCGCGCCCGCGCGCAGGATCACGATCACCGGCGCGATCGTCACGAAGATCCCCGCGAACAGCTTCGCGACTTCCTCGATCGGCGCCCAGTTGAACGCGTTGCCCTCGCGCGCCGAACGCGGCGTCAGCGCAAGCGACGCGAGCGTCACGACCACCAGCGAGACATCGCGCGCAAGGTTCTGCAGCGCGACGTGCGTGCCCCACACGTCGAACGTGATGCCCGGCTTCCAGATGCCGCTCATCAGCACAAGGGCGACCACGGCCAGCAGCAGCACGAAGTTGATCTTGCCGTCGATCGACAGCGCCGCGCCGTCGGGCGTCGGATCGAGCGCGGCCGGCCGCTCCTCGCCGCCCTTGCGGTAGAAGTACGTATCGAGCGCGAAGAACAGCGTGAGCAGCACGACGCAGATGAACAGCATCGGCAGCGCGAGATGCGTGGTCGTCCAGAAAAAGCTCACGCCGTTCAGGAAACCGAGGAACAGCGGCGGATCGCCGAGCGGCGACAGCGAACCGCCCGCGTTCGCGACGAGGAAGATGAAGAAGATCACGACGTGCACGACATGCTTGCGGTTGTCGTTGGCGCGCAGCAGCGGCCGGATCAGCAGCATCGCGGCGCCCGTCGTGCCCATCACGCTCGCGAGCAGCGTGCCGAGCGCGAGGATCGCGGTGTTCAGCTTCGGCGAGCCGTGCAGGTTGCCGTTCACGCAGATGCCGCCCGCGACCGTATAGAGCGCGGTGAGCAGCACGATGAACGGGATGTATTCCTCGAGCAGCGCATGCACGAGCGTGCCGAACGCGGTACCCGCGCCGAATGCGAACGCGAACGGGATCAGGAACACGACCGCCCACCCGGCTGCGATCTTGCCGAAATGGTGATGCCAGAACACGGGGGCGACGAGCGGAAACAGCGCGATGGACAGCAGGATCCCGGCGAACGGGATGCCCCAGAGCGCGGACAGCGTGGCACCGTCGAGCGTGGCGGCCGATGCGAGCGCGGGAACGGCGCCAAGCGCGATTCCCGACGCCATGCCCGCCCAGGCGGCATGTCGTTTCATGCAGAACTTCCTTGTTCGAGTGGTAGTGGATGCTGCGGGTGCGTCACGCGCCCCGTACGACGATCGCGTGAACGCGGTACGGGCCGTGCGCACCCAGTACGATGGTCTGCTCGATGTCGCCCGTGCGCGACGGGCCCGACACGAAATTGACCGCGCGCGGCAATTCGCCGTGCTCCGTGCGGATCAGCGCGAACGCGTCTTCATGACCGGCGACGATCCGCGACGCGGGCACGATCGCGATGTGCGTCTCCGGCAGCAGGCCGGCCGACGCGTAGGTATCGGGGCCGGACAGCAGCACCAGCGAGCCCGTTTCGGCGGTCGCGCAAAAACAGCCGGTGAGACCGACGAGATCGCCATCGCGCGGCTTGCGGCATTCGACCGACAGGCCTGCGCCCGCCCAGTCGAGATCGGCCAGCGTGCGCCATGCGATGGCCTGCATCGGCAGGCCGTGAGCGGAGAGATAACGCGCGGCGGCGGCGGGTGCGTCGGCAAGCGTCGCGACTTCGTCGACCGTCGTCGACAGACGTGCCGCTTCTTCGACGAATGCGGCGACGAGATCGGCCGGCGCCGGCGGGCGCGGACCTTGCGGATGACGGGCGAGATAGTCGGCGACGCCGTCGTGCTCCGCTGCGTCGGGCTCGGCCACGCGCCCCTGCGCCGCGCGGATGCGCGCGAGGATCTGGCGACGGGCAGCGGAAGTGTCCATGAACGGTCCTCGTGACGTTGGCGAGCGATACCGTCGGATTATACCGGCCGCCCTCGCCGCGCCGCAGCTTTGGCCGTCCGGCCGACGCTCACTTCGACGCGTCTTCCTCGACCGGCTGCGCGATGCCGAACACCTGGCGCAGGTACGCGAGATACGCCTTGTCGTCGCACATGCTCTTGCCCGGCGAATCCGACAGCTTCGCGACCGGCTGGCCGTTGCAGCGGACCATCTTGATCACGATCTGCAGCGGCACGTAGCCGAGATCGTTGGTGAGGTTCGTGCCGACGCCGAACGCGAGCTTGCAGCGGCCGCGGAATCGTTCGTACAGCTGCATGACCTTCGGGATGTCGAGCGCGTCCGAGAACACCAGCACCTTGGTGCGCGGGTCGCAACGGTTCGCCTCGTAATGACGCAGCATCCGCTCGCCCCACTCGAACGGATCGCCCGAATCGTGGCGCGCGCCGTCGAACAGCTTGCAGAAGTACATGTCGAAGTCGTTCAGGAACGCATCCATCCCGTAGACGTCCGACAGTGCGATCCCGAGGTCGCCGCGATATTCCTTCGCCCACATCTCGAAGCCGTAGATCTGCGAATCGCGCAGCCGCGGGCCGAGCGCCTGGCAAGCCTGCAGGTACTCGTGAGCCATCGTGCCGAGCGGCGTGATGTCGTGCTTCATTGCATACAGCACGTTGCTCGTGCCCGCGAACTGCGGGCCGAGGCCGTCGCGCAGCGTGAGCGCGACCTCTTCGTGCCAGACCTTCGAGAAGCGCCGGCGCGTGCCGTAGTCGGCGATCTTGCAGTCGGCGAACTCGGGTTTCGCGCCGAGCAGCTTGATCTTCTCGCGCAGCCGCTCGCGGCCTTCGCGATAGTCGGGCTCGCGCTGCGTGTTGCGGAAATAGACCTCGTTGACGATCGCGAGCACCGGGATCTCGAACAGGATCGTGTGCAGCCACGGCCCCGTGATCTCGATGTCGATCTCGCCGTTGCCCTTCGGCGACGGCGTGATCGAGATGTACTTCTCGTTCAGGTGGAACAGCGCGAGGAAGTCGACGAAATCGCTTTTGATGAAGCGCATCCGCCGCAGGTAGTCGAGTTCGACGTCGGCAAAGCGCAGCGAGCACAGGCCGCGCACCTCGTCGCGGATCTCGTCGATATACGGCACGAGATCGACGCCGGGCGTGCGGCACCGGAAACGGTATTCGACGCTTGCAGCGGGAAAGTGATGCAGGACGACCTGCATCATCGTGAACTTGTAGAGATCCGTGTCGAGCAGCGAAGTGATGATCATGTTTACGGCACCGCCAATATCGTGACAGGGCCCCGGCGCACCGCGCGCCGCCCGGTCTGTCGGCCATGTTACCCGAATGCGTGCCCGACCATCGGGAAACCGCCTGCCGCCTTGTCGCGCCGGCGCACGGTGCGCGGGTTCCCGGTGGCGCGCCCCTTCGGCCCCCTGGGCGGGCCCCCATAAACTAATCACGAAACGATATAAGCCGGATAGCCGACCACGCCATGCGGGTTTTGCGCTTCAGTTACAATGCCGCTTTTGGCGCAAACGCCACCCCATATATACCGCCAAGCAGGAGCGTTTTAATGACTCACGTTGTGACCGAAGGCTGCATCAAGTGCAAATACACGGACTGCGTGGATGTGTGCCCGGTGGATTGCTTCCGTGAAGGTCCCAACTTTCTCGCCATCGATCCGGACGAGTGCATCGACTGCGCCGTGTGCGTCGCCGAATGCCCGACCAATGCGATCTATGCCGAAGAGGACGTTCCGGGCGACCAGCAGCAGTTCACCGAGCTGAACGCCGAGCTGGCAAAGGGCTGGCCGTCGATCACGAAGACCAAGCCGGCACCGGCCGATGCGGACGAGTGGAAGGACGTGCAGGACAAGCTGCACCTGCTCGAGCGCTGATCGCGCGGCGGCCGCAGAAATTTTTTGTTCGCTGCGGCCCAAAGGTATTGACAGGTTAGCGAACACTCCATACAATCTCGTTTCTCTGCTGTTTGTTCCCCGATAGCTCAGTCGGTAGAGCGCCGGACTGTTAATCCGTAGGTCCCTGGTTCGAGCCCAGGTCGGGGAGCCAAAAACGCAAATGCCCGTTGAAATTGAACGGGCTTTTTGCTGGTGACGCAAACGCAGATGTACCGATTTATTCCCCGATAGCTCAGTCGGTAGAGCGCCGGACTGTTAATCCGTAGGTCCCTGGTTCGAGCCCAGGTCGGGGAGCCAGATAGCAAAAGGCCCGTCATTCGACGGGCCTTTTGTTTTTCCGGCCGGCCTTCCGCCTTTCGTGGCTCAGCCGCGCGCATGCTAGAGTCTTCGTCCCGCATCCGTATCCGGTTCCATCGATGAAGCATCGCCTCCTTTCCTGCGCACCCCTCGCCCTCCTGCTTTCCGCATTCGCCGCGGCACCGCTCGCGCACGCGGAGGAAGTCGGCAGCGTCAACACCCATTTCCGCGTAACGGGCTCCGACCGCGTGGTCGTCGAAGCGTATGACGATCCGGTCGTCCAGGGCGTGACCTGCTACGTGTCGCGCGCACGCACGGGCGGGATCAAGGGTACGCTCGGCGTCGCCGAGGATCCGAGCGAAGCGTCGATCGCATGCCGGCAGGTCGGCCCGATCAGCTTCAAGGAGCCGCTCAAGCAGCAGACCGACGTGTTCAGCGAGCGCATGTCGTTCATCTTCAAGACGCTGCACGTCGTGCGCGTGGTCGACAAGAAGCGCAACACGATCGTCTACCTGACCTACAGCGACCGCATCGTCAGCGGCAGCCCGAAGAACGCCGTCACCGCGGTGCCGATGCCGGCCGGCACGACGATTCCGGTCAAATAAGGCTCGCACCGGACGGGCGCGCGAGCGATACACTGTCGGTTCGACCGCTCCCGCGCCCGATCATGTCCGCCACCCGCCTTCCCGACGCCGCACGCTACTGGCGCACGCCGCTGCTGCCGGATGCGGATCTCGTCACGGCCACCTATCGCGACCACACGTTCGCGCCCCACTGGCACGACGCGTACACGATTCCCGTGATTCTCGAAGGCGCGGAACGCTTCACCTATCGCGGCAGCGGTTATGTCGCCGAAACGGGCACCGTGCCCGTGATCAATCCCGGCGAAGTGCATACGGGTTCGCGCGCGGCCGACGAAGGCTGGTGCTACCGCGTCAGCTACATGCCGGTCGAATTCATCCGCGCACTCACGAGTGCGATCGCGGGCCGCCCGCAGGATGCGCCGTGGTTTGCCCCCGACGTGATTCGCGACGCCGATCTCGCAGCCCGGCTCACGCTTGCGCACCGGATGATGGAAGCTGGCAGCGAGCGCGCCCTGTCCTCGCATGCGCACGGGCAGGCGGCCGACGATCCGGCATCCAACGCACCCCGCATCTACGATCCGCTCGCCGCCGAAATGGCGATGCTCGACGCGCTGTCGACGCTGATCGTGCGCCATGCCGACGCGCTGCCACGACCGGCGCCGCTCGCCGCGGACGAACCGCGCGTCGACGCGATGCGCGAACGGCTCGCCGCCGATCTCACGTGCACCGTGACACTCGACGAAGTCGCGCAAGCAGCCGGCCTGTCGCCGTTCCATGCGGCGCGCCTGTTCACCCGCACGACCGGCATGCCACCGCATGCATGGCGCAACCAGTTGCGCTTGCAGCGCGCGCTGGCGCCGCTGCGCGCGGGCGTGCCCGTCGCCGATGTCGCGGCGGCCAGCGGCTTCGTCGACCAGAGTCACTTCACCCGGCATTTCAAACGGATGTTCGGTGTGCCGCCGGGGCGCTGGCAGGCAAGCTGACACGCGGCATCCCGCACCCCCGCATCCGGCAGCCGCGATACCGGCCGCGCTGCCACGCCCCCGCTAGCGCAAGAACATACAAGCCGGCACCCCACCGGCCCGCTATCCTGCAGTTCATGGAAAAGCGCTCTTCGAACCCGACACCCGCGTCACCCCCTCGCCGCCCGCTGAACGAATGGCTCGACGGTGCGCGCGACACGATCCCGATGATGATCGGCGCGGCGCCGTTCGGCGTGATTTTCGGCACGCTCGTCGGCGGCGGCCCGCTCGCCGCATGGCACGGCGCGCTGATGTCGCTCGCGGTGTTCGCGGGCTCCGCGCAGTTCATCGCGCTCGGCCTGATCGCGGGCAGCGCGAGCTTCGTCGTCGTACTCGCGACGACGCTGATCGTGAACCTGCGCCACCTGCTGTACAGCGCGACGCTCGCGCCCTATGTCGCGCACCTGCCGCTGCGCTGGCGCGCGACGCTCGGCGCGCTGATGACCGACGAGGTGTTCGCGGTCGCCTACGCACACTACCGGCACTTCGCGCCCGGCACGATCGGCCCCCACTATTTCTTCGGGTCCGGGCTCGCGATGTACCTGAACTGGCAGGTCTGGACGCTCGCGGGCATCGGCTTCGGCGCGGCCTTCCCGGGCCTGCAGTCGCTCGGCCTCGACTTCGCGATGGCGGCAACCTTCATCGCGATCGTCGTCCCGCAGCTCGGCACGCTGCGTTATTTCGCGGCGGCCGCGACGGCCGGCACACTCGCGTACTTCTGGCAGGGCTGGCCGTACAAGCTCGGGCTGCTCGGCGCGGTCGCCGCCGGCGTCGCGATCGGCGTCGCGCTCACGCTGCTCCACGAACGCGCACGCGCCGGCTCGCGCACGGAGGCCGCATCGTGAACTACGCGCTGCTGATTCTCGGGATGGCCGTCATCACGTACGCGATCCGCTCGACGCTGTTCCTGTTCGGCGAGCGGCTGGCCTTCCCGCCGCTCGTGCGGACCGCACTCGGCTTCGTGCCCGTCACCGTGCTGACCGCGATCATCGTGCCGATGACCGTCTCGCCGCACGGCGGCACGGCCGAGCTGACCTGGCGCAATCCGCAGCTCGTCGGCGCGCTCGCCGCCGTGCTGGTGTCGGCGGCGACCCGCCGCCCGCTCGTCACGATCGCAGCGGGACTCGCGGTGTTCTTTTTCTGGCAAGGGATCGTGCTGCCGCACTGGCTGCCCGCCTGAGCGAACGCTCGGTCACGCGCACTCAAGTTTTCGTCCGGCGCGCCGATAAAGGGAATGAAGACCCGCCACCGGCCTCGGCGCGCACCGGTCAGTCGACGCTGCGCCCGCCCCGGTGCGCCGTGCCGGCCGTCGGCTTGCGCGGGCCGCCATCGAGAAGATTCATGGGCCAGATCACCCTTTCCCTCAAGGACGACACGCTCGAGTCCCTGCGCAAGGACTACGACGCGTTCGTTCGCGTGTCGCTGAAACTCGACCCGCAGTTCGCGACGCCGTCGTTCGAGGATTTCCTGCGCGCCAAACTGCTCGACAACATGGTGCCGCTGACCGAGCACGCCGTGCAGCGGATGCTGCAGGGCGGCCAGTACGCGTGGGCAAAGCGCACGCTCGACAAGGAATTTCCGGACGTCGTCGCGATCCTGATGCGGCAGGCCGGCGAATTCGGCTTCGGCTTCGCGTCGCGCTCCGAATGGACCCCCGACGAACTCGCGAAGGCGTGCCGCGACTGGGCGAAGGCGATCGTCGCCGAAGCGCAGGGCGACCCGTCGCTGATCGACCCGCTCGCCGCGCAGATCAAGGGCGCGGCACAGGACATCCAGACGCTCGAGGAACTGATGCAGACGCCCGCGTGGCGGCTCGCGGAATCGCTGCGGCAACGGATCTACGAGGCGAAGCTCGCGTGCGAGATGAGCGTCGGCAGCACCGCGCGCGACAAGCTCGGCGAGTTGCGCGGGCTGTTGCGGCTCGGGCTCGCGCATGGCTCGTTCCAGAAGCAGGAAGCGCAGCAGATCATGGAATACCTGCGGCTGCTGAAGCCGGAGATCTTCGTCGAGGAGCCGTACGACGTGTTCGCGCGGCTCGCCGTGTGGCTGCGCAGCGTATTCACGCCGGCTGCCGCTCGGCCGGCGCAGGGACAGGGGCAAAACCAGGGACAGCGCCGGCCGTAACGGCACGCATGAACCCATGAAAACGGCCCGGTTCGAGCGAAACGAACCGGGCCGCCGGATAACCACCGTCGCGTCGCGCCGCCCGGGGCGAGCGTCGCGACAGCGCCGGGCACCGCTTACTGCGTGGCGCCCTGGGTCGATGCACCGCCCTCCGCGCCGACCGATGCGCCGCCTTCGGTCGCTTCGCCGGCCTTCGCCTTGGCCGAGCCGACATGGCTCTTGGCCGACTTCGCGGCATGCTTCGTGTGCTTCTTGGCCGAGTGGACGGCCGACGACGCCGTATCCTTCGCGCCATCGGCTGCCGCGCCGACTGCATCGGTTGCGCCGCCCACCGCATTGCCCGACGCGTTCGCGCCTGCACTGCCCTGCACGCCTGCGCCGACACCCGCCGCCGGCGTCTGCGCCTGCATGCCGGCACCGGCTGCACCCTGCGCCGCCGTGCCCGTCTGGGCAAACGCGGCGGAAGTGGCGAACGCCGTCAACGCGGCACCGATCAGCATCGTACGAATCTTGGACATGGCAATTCTCCTCAAGAAATTGTGGGCGTCGACCGCAGCGATGCGGCCTGTCGCGTCCCCCGCCGCAACACGCAGCAGGTACGACAAAAGACCCGCGGCGCGCACGGCCGGTTCTCGAATCTCTCAGACTGTTACCCACCGTTTCATTTGCTGACGAATCGCTCACAGTCCTTAACAACTGCATGCCGCGGCCGCCCACGCTCGCGCGCCGGCCCGCGGTGCCGTATGATGCGGGGCGATTCCTCCCGCGCAACGCGCACCTTCCTCGTCATGCCCAATCTGGATTTCACGCTGACCGGCGACTACGTCGAGCTGCACAACCTTCTCAAGATCACCGGCCTCGCGGACAGCGGCGGCACCGCGAAGTTGATCGTCGCGTCCGGCGCGGTGAAAGTCGACGGCGCGGTCGAGCTGCGCAAGACCTGCAAGATCCGCGCGGGCCAGGTCGTGTTGCTGGGCGACACGCGCATCGCGGTGCGCGAAGCGTAGGGCCTGCTCGCCCGAATAACGGACCAGCGGGAACCGGCCCTGGGGTTCCCCCTGTCCGAGACATGGCCATCGGCGCGCGCGTTCGACACGGTACGAATAAAGCCGTAAGCTAACCGTCTCTCAAAATAAATACATACAGCGCGGGCCCGCTCCCGCGCGAGCGCCCATTCCATGTCGCATTCCGCTTTTACGCGGACGGCCGCCGCGCCGCCGTCGCTATCCAGTCACGCCGCCGATACCGCGCGCCTCGCCGCACCCCTCGCGATCGCGCAACTCTCGCAGATGGCGATGAGCGTCACCGACACGGTGCTGCTCGGTTCGCTCGGCCCCGATTCGCTCGCGGCGGGCGGGCTCGGCGCGAACTTCTTCTTCGTCATCGTCACCATCCTGCAGGGCGTGCTGTCGTCGGTCAGCGTGAGCGTCGCGCACGCGCGCGGCGCGCAGGCCGAGCACCGCGTGCCGCACATCTACTGGACGGGCTTCGCGCTGTCCGTGCTGCTCGCGATTCCCGCGATCGTCGCGCTGTCGCTGTCCGAACCGATCCTGCTGATGTTCCACGAGCCGCCGCTGCTCGCGCATCACGTCGGCGAATACACGGGCATCCTGCGCTACGCGGCACTCGGCAGCCTGATCGGCGTCGGGCTGATGCGCGCGTTCCTGCCGGCGATCGGCGCCGCCAAGCGGCTGCTGTGGGTGTCGATCGGCGGCGTCGGCGTCAATGCCGTGCTGAACTACGGGCTGATCCACGGCGCGTTCGGGCTGCCGCGCCTCGGCTTCCTCGGTTCCGCGGTCGCGACGACGATCACGATCTGGCTCACCGCGCTCGCACTGATCTGGCTGCTGCACGGCCGGCAACGCTTCCGTCATTTCGTCACCGCCGCGCGCCCGAAACTGCCCATGATGGGCGAACTGATCGGCATCGGCTGGCCGGTGGCGATCACGTACGGGGTCGAGTCGACGCTGTTCCTCGCAACCGGCCTGACCATCGGCGTGCTCGGTGCGACGTCGCTGGCCGCGCACCAGATCGCGCTGAACGTCGCGTCGGTGGCGTTCATGGTACCGCTCGCGATCGGCCAGGCCGCCAACGTGCGGGTCGGCTACTGGGTCGGCGCCGGGGCGCCCGTCGCCGCGCGGCATGCGGGCTTCGTCGCACTCGGCCTCGGTGTCGCGTTCATGACGCTGTCGGGCATCGTGCTGATCGTCGCGCCGCATGCGATCGTCGGCCTGTACCTGAACCTCGACGATCCGTCGAACGCGGCCACCGTGTCGCTCGCCGCGTCGCTGCTCGGCATCGCCGCGGTGTTCCAGATCGTCGACGGCGCGCAGACCGTCGCGTCGGGCGCGTTGCGCGGCCTGAAGGACACGCGCATCCCGATGCTCGCGGCGACCCTCGGCTACTGGGGCATCGGTTTTCCGACCGGCTACTGGTTCGCGTTCCACGTGGGCCTCGGTGCCCGGGGCCTCTGGTGGGGGCTCGCGGCCGGCCTTGCCAGCGTGGCCGTGCTGATGGCGTGGCGCTTTCATCTGAAGAGCGCGTCACTTGCGACGTCGCCGCGCTGAGCGCGACACGACGCGAAATCGCGGCCGGCGCTATGCTTGTCGGCTGAACACCTCGAGACGCCGCGCGAGCGGCGCGACTGCCTCACGATACGTCTGATGCCGCGCGACGACGCGCGGCCTTTCCCCTTTCCAGGAGGAGTGCATCATGAACGAAGCAGTTCGGATGGAACGCGACACGTTCGGCGAAATCGCCGTGCCGGCCGACCGACTTTGGGGCGCGCAAACCGAGCGCTCGCTGCAGAATTTCCGGATCTCGACGGAGAAGCAGTCGCCCGAGCTGATCCACGCGCTGGCGATCGTCAAGCGCGCCGCGGCAGCCGTGAACCAGTCGCTCGGCGTGCTGGCCGACGACAAGGCGCGCGCGATCATCGACGCGGCAGACGAGATCATCGCCGGCAAGCATCCGCGCGAATTCCCGCTCGCCGTGTGGCAGACGGGCTCCGGCACGCAGACCAACATGAACCTCAACGAGGTGATCGCGAATCGCGCGAGCGAACTGATGGGCGGCGAGCGCGGCGAAGCGCGCAAGGTTCATCCGAACGACGACGTGAACCGCGGCCAGTCGTCGAACGACGTGTTCCCGACCGCGATGCACGTCGCGGCCGCGTACGCGATCGTCAACCACCTGCTGCCGGCACTGCGCACGCTGCGCACGACGCTCGACGCGAAGTCGAAGGCGTTCGCCGACATCGTGAAGATCGGCCGCACGCACCTGCAGGACGCCACGCCGCTCACGCTCGGCCAGGAGTTTTCCGGTTACGTCGCGCAGCTCGACCAGAGCATTCGTCACGTCGAATCGGCACTGCCGCACCTGTACGAACTCGCGCTCGGCGGCACCGCGGTCGGCACGGGGCTGAATGCGCATCCGGAGTTCGCGGTGCGCGTCGCCGACGAAATCGGCCGGCTGGCGAAGCTGCCGTTCGTGACGGCGCCGAGCAAGTTCGAGGTCATGGCGGCCGCCGACGCGCTGGTGTTCGCGCACGGCGCATTGAAGACGGTCGCGGCCGGCCTGATGAAAATCGCGAACGACGTCCGCTGGCTCGCGAGCGGGCCGCGCTGCGGTCTCGGCGAGTTGTCGATTCCGGAGAACGAGCCGGGCAGCTCGATCATGCCGGGCAAGGTGAACCCGACGCAGTCGGAAGCCGTGACGATGCTGTGCTGCCAGGTGTTCGGCAACGACGTCGCGGTCAACGTCGGCGGCGCGAGCGGCAATTTCGAATTGAACGTGTTCCGGCCGATGATCGCGCACAACGTGCTGCAGTCGGTGCGACTGCTCGCCGACGGCGCGCGGAGCTTCAACGACCACTGCGCGGTGGGCATCGAACCGAACCGCACGCGCATCGACCTGCTGCTGAACGAATCGCTGATGCTCGTGACGGCGCTCAACCCGCACATCGGCTACGACAAGTCCGCGCAGATTGCGAAGAAGGCGCACAAGGAAGGCACGACGCTGAAGGCGGCCGCGCTCGCGCTCGGCTACCTGACCGAGGCGGAATTCGATGCGTGGGTACGTCCCGAGCAGATGATCGGATCGCAGTAACGGCAGGGCAATGGGCGCGGCGCGAGCTGCGCGGCGCCCGTTGCGGTCAGACCACGCCCTTCGCGACCTCTTCCGGTTTCATCTCGACGATCTTGTCGAGCGCGGCCCGCACGTCGGCCGCGTACTTCGCGAGCACCTTCTGCTCGGGCGTCTCGGGCACGAACGGCGGCACCGGCACCGGGTTGCCGTTCTCGTCGACCGCGACGAACACGACGAGGCAGTCGGTCGTCTGGCGCAACACGCCGCCCTTCGGATCGCCGGCGTGCACGGACACATGGATGTGCATGCTGGTGCGGCCCGTCGCGACGACGCGCGCCTTCAGCTCGACAAGATTGCCGACCAGGATCGGACGCTGGAAGCGGATGTTGCCGACGCTGACCGTCACGCAATAACGACTCGACCAGACGGCCGCGCACGCATATGCGACCTCGTCGATCCACTTCATCAGCGCGCCGCCATGCACCTTGCCGCCGAAGTTTACGGACGACGGCTCGGCGAGGAAGCGGAATACGGTTTCGGTGCGGTCGAGGGCGGCCGGTACGGGGGACGGTTGGGACATCTTGTTGGCTCCAGGCGGCAGGGGCGCTGTAATCGGGCCATTATACGTTGCGCTGCGGCAACGCGTCGCGGTACGCCCCGTGTGGCGCGGCTGCGGCAACCGCACCCGCAACGCACCCGGCTGGCACCCGTCAGCGGCGCACCGTGATGCCCTGGTCGATCGTCCCGTACATCTCGATGCTGCCGCCCCGCTCGCCCGACGCACCCGCGCCGCCCTGCGCACAGGCCGCACACACGAGCGCGGCCGCCAACAAACAGAAAATCGTCTTCATCGTTGCATCGTGTCACGTGCGGCGGCCCGCTGCCGCCGCGTCAGGCCATTCTACGCGCGCCCCGCAACGGGTCGCAGTTCCGGTCCGCCGCATGAACGGTGCCCGCGCCGGTGCCGCTGCATCCGACATTTCATCCAGATCCGAAACATCGAATGCCCGCACCCACTACACTGCCACTCATCCCGCCTGACGAGACACGACGATGACCGATCATGACGACCACCATTTTCCGGGCCTGAGCCGCATCGGCGCACTGATCGCCGACCCCGGGCGCGCCGCGATGCTGTGGGTGCTGATGGACGGCAGCGCACGACCGGCCGGCGAACTGACGATGATCGCGGGGCTGTCGCCGTCCGCCGCAAGCGCCCACCTCGCGCGGCTGACCGAAGGCGGCCTGCTCGCGCTCGACGTGCGCGGCCGGCACCGCTACTACCGCATCGCATCGGCCGACATCGCGGCGTCGCTCGAAGCGCTCGCGAACGTTGCCCGCGCGGCCGCGCCGCACCGCCCGGTTCCGCCGCCGTCGCGCACGGTGCCGGCCGAACTGCGCTATGCGCGCACCTGCTACGACCACATGGCCGGCGAGCTCGCGGTGCGCATCTTCGACGGGCTCACCGCGCGCGGCTGGCTGCTCGCCGACGGCAATGAAATCGAGACCACCGAACTCGGCACCCAGGCGCTCGCGCAATGGGGTATCGACGTCGCGCAGCAGCGCACGCGCCGGCGCCGCTTCGCGTGCGGCTGTCTCGACTGGAGCGAGCGGCGCTCGCATCTCGGCGGCGCGCTCGGCGCGGCGCTGCTCGAGAGCTTCTGCGCGCACGGCTGGATCGAGCGCTCCGCACGGCCGCGCGTGCTGCGCGTAACCGTGCCCGGACAGCAGGTTTTCGACGGGTGGCTTACGTCAGCTTGACGCCGGCATTGCGGCTGCACGACAACGGCGCGCGATGGACAGGTTTTGTTACATCGCGTGCCATCCGGCTTACAAAACACCGAGCATTGAAACAGGCCGAGCGGATATTGTGAACTCAACGGCACGAATCGACGCGCCGCGATAACGACGAAGACGCTCATCATGGCCACCCTGTTCACGCTCAAGCGAACCGCCCGCTACACGCTGCTCGCGTTCGTCGCGCTTGCGGCACTGCCCCCCGCATTCGCGCAATCGTCCGATGCCCCGCCGTATGCGGCCGCGGCCCGGCAACCGGGCGGCGACCCGCCCAGCCGCGTCGCGCGGCTCAATTACCTGTCGGGCGCCGTGACGACCGAACCGGCCGGCACCGATACCTGGTCGTATGCCGCCGTGAACCGGCCGCTGACAACCGGCGACCAGCTCTGGAACGATGCCGGCGCGCGCTCGGAACTGCACATCGGCTCGACCGCGGTGCGGCTCGGCGATTCGACGAGCCTGTCGGTGCTGAACCTCGACGACACAACGACGCAGCTGAAAGTGGGCCTCGGCACCGTATCGACGCACGTGCGCGAATTGCCGGCAGGCGGGTCGTACGAAATCGACACACCGAACCTCGCGCTCGGCATCACGGGCCCCGGCGACTATCGCGTCGACGTCGCGCCGAACGGCACGAGCACGACAGTCACGGTGCGCAGCGGCAGCGCGACCGTCTACGGCAGCAACGGCCAGTACCCGCTGTCGCCCGGTCAGCAGGTCGTGTTCACGGGCACCGACCTGCAGGTCGCGCAGCAATCGGCCGCCCCCGGCCCCGATGCGCTCGACCAGTGGGCCGCCAGCCGCGACGCGGCCGAGGAACGCTCGGTGTCGGCCCGCTACGTGTCCCGCGACATTCCCGGCTACCAGGATCTCGACGCGAACGGCACGTGGCGCGAAACCCCGAATTACGGCTCGGTATGGGTGCCGAACGATACGCCGGCCGACTGGGCGCCGTATCACGATGGCCACTGGATCTGGCAGGCGCCGTGGGGCTGGACGTGGGTCGACGACGCCCCGTGGGGCTTCGCGCCGTATCACTACGGCCGCTGGGCATACGTGGACGACAGCTGGGCATGGGTGCCGGGCCCAATGGTCGTCAGCCAGCCGCCAGTCTATGCGCCGGCGCTCGTCGCGTTCGTGGGCGGTGGCGGTGGCGGCGGTCCCGACTGGAGCGTCGCGCTCACGGTCGGCGGCGTCGCCGCGGCCGGCTGCGCATGGTTCGCGCTCGGCCCCGGCGAAGCGTGGCACCCGGGCTGGGGCGGCTGGAGCCCGCACTACTACGACCGCGTGAACCGCAACATCGTGGTGAACAACGTCAACGTGAACAAGACCGTGAACGTGACGAACATCACCAATATCACCAACATCAACAAGACGTACGTGAACTTCCGCGCGCCGCACGCCATCACGGCCGTGCCGGCCTCCGCGTTCGTGCACGGCCAGCCTGTCGCGCACTTCTCGCAGCACGTCGATCCGCAACAATGGCGCAATGCGCACGTGATGTCGGGTACGCCCGGCATTGCGCCGGTGCGCCAGAGCTTTACCGGCGGGCTGCGCAATGCCAGCTACCGCCCGCCGGCGGCGATCGCACAGCATCCGTACGTCGCGACGCGCAATCCCGCCGTGCCGGCCGCGTATCGCGACCAGGCCGCCGCTCACCTCGCGCAGCAAGGCGGGCGCGTGCCGGGTGCCGGCGCTCCCGTCGTGAAGACGAACGTGCCGGCGGATTATGCGGCTCGCCCGGTCCACGTTCCGGGCAACCCGAACGGCGGCGCATGGGCGATGCACAACGTGCAGCTCGTGAATCCGCACGGCCCTGTCGTGCAGCCGGCACGTGCGCCGCGCGAAGGCCAGCCGCCCGCCGTACAGGCCGCACGGCCGGGCACGCCGGTGCCGGGCGCGCCGAATGCCGAGCGGCCGGCGAACGGCGGCGAAAACCCCAATGCACCGCGCTTCGCGAACGGCGGTATGCCGCAGGCTCCCGGCACGCCGGTGCCGCATCAGGCATTCGGGCCCGGCAACGGCGTCCCGCATCCGCCGGTGGCCGGCAACGCGCTGCCGGGCATCGGCAACGCGCACGCGGCCGAGGCCCCGTCGCCCGCGTGGATGCAGCCGCACGCGCCGATGGACCGCCAGCGCCCCGCCCCGCCGACCGCGCTGCATGCGGCAGGCCAGAATGCGCTGCCGCCGGTGCGCAGCACGGCGGTCCCGCGTCAGGAAGGTGTGCCGGCCCCGCAGGGCGCGCAGCCCGGCGGCCGGAACGAAGCGCCGCGCGCGCTGCCGCAACCGCGGTTCGACAATACGGCGCAGATTCCGCAGCCGCGCCCGCGCCCCGACATCCCGACGCCGGCCCAGCATGCACAGCCGCAACCGGAACGGGCCGCCCCGGCACCGCGACCGCGCCCCGACTTCGCGCAGCCCGCGCCGCACCGCGATGTCGCGCCGCCGCGCGTGAACGAGTACCGTCCACCGGCCCCCGCCGTGCATGAAATGCCGCGCCCGCAGCCGCAGGCGCCGCGCATGGAGCCGCGGCCGGCGATGCCCGCGCCGCACGTGGAACCGCGGCCGCAACCGGCGCCGCACGTCGAGGCACCGCGCCAGAACAACCCGCCGCCGCAAGCCGGTCATGAAGAGCGGCACCGCCAGTAAGTGCCGCAAACATGAAACAAAAAGGCCCGACCGGCATCAGCCGGTCGGGCCTTGTTTCTGTGGGCACGAATCGATGAAATCGCACGCCCGAGCCGGGCGATCAGACCGCCATCGGCGCGGTCAGCGGCTCATGGTGACGGTAGCCGACGAGCGAAAAATCGGACGGTTCGATCTGCTCCAGCCACTCGGGTGCATAGACGCCCGTCTTCGCGTATTCGGGCACGCGCTCGGCGATCTCGAGCCGCGGGCTTTCGTACGGCTCGCGCGTGAGCTGCTGCTGCAGCATGTCGAGCTGGTTCTCGTAGATATGCGCGTCGCCGATGAAATACGTGAACCAGCGCGGCGTGTAGCCCGTCAGCCGGCCGACGAGCGACAGCAATGCCGCCCCTTCCGTCAGGTTGAACGGCGTGCCGAGTCCGACGTCGTTGCTGCGGATGTACAGGCACAGCGAAATCTCGCGCTTCGTGGCGTTCGGCAGGAACTGGTACAGCAGATGGCATGCGGGCAGCGCGATCTGATCGAGCACGGCCGGATTCCATGCGTGAAACAGGATCCGGCGGTCGGCCGGGTTCTCCATGATCGTGTCCAGGCACTGGCGCAACTGGTCGATCGCCTTGTACAGCAGCACCTTCGGCGCGCCGTCTTCGTCGAAACGCGTGACGATCCGGAAGCCGCGGCGCGTCGCATCGGCGATCTGCGCGTCGGCGCCCGCGTCGAGCACCTTGTAGCCCGGCCACTGGCGCCATTGCACGCCGTACACGTCGCCGAGATCGTCGACGCCCTGGCGATACGGGTTCGCAAGCCACTGCGCGTTCGCGTTCGCGTTCGCGTCCCATACCTTGCAGCCGAGCGCACGAAACTCGGCCGCGCTGCGCGATGCGCGCAGGAAACCGACCAACTCGCCGATCGCGGACTTGAACGCGAGCTTCTTGGTCGTCACGGCCGGGAAGCCTTGCTGCAGGTCGAAGCGCAGCATCGCGCCCGGCATGCTGATGGTGCGGATCCCCGTGCGGTTCTCCTGCCAGGTGCCAGTATCGAGAATGGTACGAACGAGGTCGAGGTACTGTTTCATGCGGGTTCCTTCGGCCGCGAGGGCGGCCGTACCCGCCAATTTTAGCAAGCGTGATGCGGAAGCTCCGGCAACGGCGCCGAAAACCCTGCCAGCGTATCGCCGCGATCGCGCATTCCATGCGCGCACATCAGCCGGTAGAGCGTGACGCGCGACACGCCGAGTTCGCGTGCGGCATCCGCGAAACGGCCGCGATGGCGCAGCAGCGCCTGCTCGATCACCTGCCGCTCGGCCGCCTCCCGCGCCTCCAGCAGCGACACGGGCGCGAGCGTCGCGTAATCGTTCAGCTCGAGATCGGCCGCGGTGATCATCCTGCCCTCCGACATCACGATCGCGCGGCGCACACGGTTGATCAACTCGCGCACGTTGCCCGGCCACGAATAGCCGTACAGCGCGGCCACCGCGTCGGGGGAAAAACCGCGCAGGCGGCGATGCGCATCGCCCTTGAAGCGCTCGAGCATGTGACGCGCGAGCACCTCGATGTCCTTGCCGCGCGCACGCAGCGGCGGCTCCTCGATCTTCAGCACGCACAGGCGGTGGTACAGGTCCTCGCGGAACCGCCCTTCGCGCAACGCCGCTTCCATGTCCACGTGCGTCGCGCAGATCACGCGCACATCGACGGGCACCGACACATGCGCACCGAGCCGCTCGATCTTGCCTTCCTGCAGGAACCGCAGCAGGCTTGCCTGGCTTTCGAGCGGCAGGTCGCCGATCTCGTCGAGAAACAGCGTGCCGCTGTTGGCGGCCTCGACGCGGCCGATCTTGCGCTGGTTCGCGCCGGTGAACGCACCGCGCTCATAGCCGAACAACTCGGCCTGCAGCAGCGTCGACGGGATCGCTCCGCAATTGATCGCGATGAACGGCGCCTGTGCACGCGATGAACGTTCGTGAATCGCGACCGCAGTCAACTCCTTGCCGGTGCCCGATTCGCCGGAGATGAACACGGGTGCATCGGTCGCCGCGACGCGGCGAATCGTCCTGAAGAGCCCGAGCATCGCATCGCAGGTGCCGACCATCTCGCCTTCGCTACGTCCTGCGCCGACGGGCGGCGCAACGGAATCGGTCAGCGCGACCATGCCGTGCGCATGACCGACGGTCTCGACGATCCGCGACGTCTCGTACGGCATCGTCACGTAGTCGAAGCAATAGTCGCGAATGAGATGGCGCAGCGTCGCATCCTGCAATTGGCCACGCCGCGTCGCCGCGATCCAGCCGATGTGCTGAATGGTCAGACAGGATTCGAGTTCGCGCAGGTCGGAGGGCTTGAAGCCCGGCGAAAAATCGAGCAGGCCGGCCGTTGCAACACCGTGCTGCACGACGCGTCGTACGTCGCGCACGGTCTCCGCGAGATCGACACGCCAGCCGCATTCGTCGAAATGGCCGCGCAATGCGTCGTTCGGTTCGCGCGAATAGTAGATCACGTGCCGCTGATCGGCTCCCATATCCTCACCCCGTTCATCAACCGTCTAACGATTGCCGCGCACGCCAGGAAGGTCACGTGCGAAAAGGATCGAATCGGGTCAGCCGAAGGCATATCGATTCGCCATGCCGATGCGCGGCAATGCAAAGCCTCGCATGATGGCGCTTATCTCGCGTCCAGTTATTTTGGTCACGACAGCTTAGTTATAGGCACTGAATACGACAAACCGATTTCAGCGCCATGGGCGATACGGCCGAATCGCTCAGGAGGTCGATGCATGTCAATCATCTGCACATAGCACTTGTGCAGCGAAGCGTTCTTTCATCAACACATGTGCAGATTTTCATCCTTGAAGCGTATCGATTGAATCCGCAGTATTCCGGAGCCCCCTCGTTTCACGTCTGAAACATTTTCAGGCGTTTTCAGCCACAATTCTCAACGCTTGCGCACGAATCGCAGTTGCGACAACGGTCCCGGCGCGATGGCATGTATTTCGCTGAATACGGAATACACCGGAGACCGCAACCATGCGCAAACATCCTTTACTTTCTTTCGTATCGATGGCAATTGCGCTCGTGGCCGCGAACCCGCTCGCGTCGGCGTACGCAGACGAAAGCGTGACGCCGGATCGCGCGATGCTGCTGGCCGAAAATGCACCAAGCATGCAGCACGGCAACGGGTTCGGCATCGTGACCGTGTCGGCACCGCAATCGCAGTCGACCGGCAAGACCTCGGTGACGCTGTGGGACGAGATCCCGCCGCCGCCCCAGCTGCCGATGCCGCTCCCGGTTCCGCAACCAGGCGACGTGCAGCACGCGATGGAACACAACGCGCAAGGCAGTACGCGTCAGTGATGCATGCGCCGATCCATTCGATAAGGATTCCGTATTGATTTGAACAGGCCGGAAGCATCGATCCGAATCGGCATCGCCGATCCCGCAACACGAAACGGTTTTGTGCTCCGTCCCCCGGCGGGCACTTTTTTTATTCAGTCGATCGCCGCGACGCATGGCATCACGTGTCGCGGCACGCACCGCAAGAGCGCTGACGCATGCACGTGCGCGCGGAATCCGGCACGCGTCGCCGTTCCGGTAGAATCGGCGCCATTCCGGTTTTCCTCTTCCCCGACCTTCATGACGACGTTGACCCTGATCGTCGCGCGTGCCCGCAACGGCATCATCGGCCGCGACAACCAGTTGCCCTGGAAACTTCCCGAAGATCTCGCCTTCTTCAAGCGCACGACGATGGGTGCGCCGATCGTGATGGGCCGCAAGACCCACGAGTCGATCGGCCGGCCGCTGCCGGGCCGTCGCAATATCGTCGTCACGCGCGACGCGGCGCGTCGCTTCGATGGCTGCGACACGGTCACGTCGCTCGCCGACGCACTGGCGCTCGCCGCGCGCGACGGCGTGCCCGAGGCATTCCTGATCGGCGGCGCACAACTCTACGCGGAAGGTCTCATGCTCGCCGACAAGCTGGTCGTCACCGAGATCGATGCCGACTTCGACGGCGATGCATCGTTCCCGGCGCCCGACGCGGCGCACTGGCAGGAAGTCTCGCGCGAAGCGCACGAGGCGGCCGCGCCGAACACGTTCGGCTATGCGTTCGTCGTCTACGCGCGCAAGCACGGCTGACGCGTCGCGCACCATGAGAAAAGCCCGACCGGCTCACGCCGGTCGGGCTTTTTCGTTTCATGGCGGCAGGCGCCGCGCGTCGCTTACTGCCCGGCGATCGTCATCTGCTCGATCAGCACCGAGCCGGTTTCCTTCGTGCCGCGCACGATCGAATCGGCACCGATCGCGGCGATATGCCGGAACATTTCCTGCAGCGTGCTCGCGACGGTGATTTCCTCGACCGGATACTGGATCACGCCGTTCTCAACCCAGAAGCCCGCCGCGCCGCGCGAATAATCGCCCGTCACGTAGTTCACGCCCTGCCCCATCAGCTCGGTCAGCAGCAGGCCTGTGCCGAGCTTCTTCAGCATCGCGTCGAAATCGTCGCCCGGCTGCGTGTTCGAGCTGCGCAGCGCGAGGTTGTGCGAGCCGCCCGCGTTGCCGGTGGTCTGCGTGCCGAGCTTGCGTGCCGAATAGGTCGACAGGAAGTAGCCTTCGACGACGCCGTCCTTGACGACGCTGCGCGCGCGCGTGCGCACGCCTTCCTCATCGAACGGCGCGCTGCCCATCGCGCGCGGCACGTGCGGATCCTCGACAACCTGGATGTGCGGCGCGAACACCGGCTTGCCGAGGCTGTCGACAAGGAACGACGTCTTGCGGTACAGCGCGCCGCCGCTCACGGCCTGCACGAACGCGCCGAGCAGGCCGGCCGCGAGCGGCGCCTCGAACAGCACGGGCACCTTGCGGGTGTCGAGACGACGCGCGCCCATCCGCGCGAGCGCGCGCTCGGCCGCGTAACGGCCCACCGCTTCCGGCGCAGCGAGATCGATCGCGCTGCGCTTCGACGAATACCAGTCGTCGCGCTGCATGTGACGGCCGCTGCCCGCGATCGGCGCGCAGGCGATGTAGTGGCGCGAGTACGGGTAGCCGGACAGGAAGCCGCGCGACGTCGCGAGCACGAACTGCGAATGCTGGGCCGACACGCTCGCGCCTTCCGAATTGCGGATCTGCGGGCTGACCGCGAATGCGGCGTCTTCCGCGCGGCGGGCGAGCTCGACGGCTTCGTCGGCCGTCAGCGCCCACGGGTGGTAGAGATCGAGGTCGCGCGGGTCGGTTTCGAGCAGCTCGGCCTCGGCGAGGCCGGCCGCTTCGTCCTCGGCCGTGAAACGCGCGATGTTGTAGGCCGCGGCGACGGTATCCTTGATCGCGGCCGGCGAGAAGTCGGACGTGCTCGCGTTGCCGCGTTTCTTGCCGATGAACACCGTCACGCCGACCATCTTGTCGCGGTTGTGCTCGATCGTTTCGACTTCGCCGCGCCGCACCGACACCGACAGGCCGTCGCCCTCGGAGATTTCGGTCGCGGCGTCCGTCGCGCCGAGTGCCTTCGCATGGCGAAGGATGTCCGAGGCGATTTCTTTGAGCTGGTCCTGCGTGTGCGGGAAATAGCGCGCTTGTACGTCGAGATTGGCTGCCATCGTCTTGGTATCCGGTGGCGGGCGGGCGCCCGCATGTTCAAAATGTTGCGTATCCCGCGATCATAGCAAGGTCCGGGGCCGCGTACCGACAAGCTTGGGGTGTCCGCGCCGCGATACAATGCCGCCTATGACACGCAAAACCCGAATCCAGCCGATCGAGCATGCCGTCGAGGACGACGACAACGGCTACGATCGCCCCAGCAAATCCCAGTTGAAGCGCGAGATGCACGAGCTGCAGGTGCTCGGCCAGGCGCTTGTCGATCTGCCGAAAGACGCGCTGAAGCGCATGCCGATGCCCGAAAGCCTGTCGGACGCCGTTCGCGAGGCGCGCCGGATCACCGATCACGAAGGCAAGCGCCGCCAGCTCCAGTACGTCGGCCGCGTAATGCGCTCGCTGACCGACGACGAGACGGCCGCGCTGCGCACCGCCCTCGACGCACAGCGCGGCGTGAACAAGGCCGCGACGGCCCGCCTGCACTGGATCGAGCGCACGCGCGAACAGTTGCTCGCCAACGACGACGCGCTGACCGAATTCCTGCGCCAGCACCCGGAAGCCGACATCCAGGAAGGCCGCACGCTGATCCGCAACGCACGCAAGGAAGCGCAGCAAGGCAAGCCGCCGCGCTATTTCCGCGAGTTGTTCCAGTGGATCAAGACCGCGAGCGGCACGCCCGATGCGGACGACGAAGCATCGGACGACGCCGGAGACGACCATGACGACGACGAAGCGTAATCATCCTGACGAACTCGTCGTCGGCCTCGTGTCGATCAGCGATCGCGCGAGCACGGGCGTCTACGAGGACAAAGGCATTCCGGCGCTGCAAGAGTGGCTCGCCGGCGCGCTGGTCTCGCCGTGGCGCGCCGAAACGCGCCTCATCCAGGACGATGCGCCGACGATCTCCGCCACGCTCGCCGAGCTCGTCGACGTCGCCGGGTGCGACCTCGTGCTGACGACGGGCGGCACCGGCCCCGCGCGCCGTGACGTGACGCCCGAGGCCACGCTTGCCGTGGCGACGAAGGAAATGCCGGGATTCGGCGAACAGATGCGGCAGATCAGCCTGAATTTCGTGCCGACCGCGATCCTGTCGCGGCAGGTCGCGGTGATCCGCGAGACGGCCGACCATGCGGCGCTGATCGTCAACCTGCCCGGCCAGCCGAAATCGATCCGGGAAACGCTCGAAGGGCTGCGCGACGCCGACGGCAAGTCGACCGTGCCCGGCATCTTCGCCGCGGTGCCCTACTGCATCGACCTGATCGGCGGCCCGTACATCGAGACCGACGCCGCGGTGGTCGCGGCGTTCCGGCCGAAAAGCGCGCAGCGCGCGCCTCGCTGAGCGCGTGCCGGCCCGCTCAGGCGGCCGGCGCGGACTCGCCTGCCGAAGCCGAAGCCGACGCCGACGCGGCCGGAATCAGGAAATGCTCACGGTAGTACTTCAGCTCGTCGATCGACTCGTGGATGTCCGCGAGCGCCGTGTGCATCGCCCGCTTCTGGAAGCCCTTGTAGATCGCGGGCTGCCAGCGGCGGCACAGCTCCTTGAGCGTGCTGACGTCGAGATTGCGGTAGTGGAAGAATTTCTCGAACTCCGGCATCCAGCGCGCCATGAAGCGGCGGTCCTGGCAGATCGAGTTGCCGCACATCGGCGACTTGCCGGGCGACACGTACTGCGCGAGGAACGCCTGCAGCTGCGCGGCGGCTTCCGCCTCGGTCACGGTCGACGCGCGCACGCGGTCGATCAGGCCCGAGCGGCCGTGCGTCGACTTGTTCCATTCGTCCATCTTCGCCAGCGTTTCGTCGCTCTGGTGGATCGCGAACACCGGGCCTTCGACGGCGATGTCGAGCGTGGAATTGGTCACGACGACCGCGATTTCGATGATGCGGTCGTTATCCGGGTCGAGGCCCGTCATCTCCATGTCGAGCCAGACGAGGTTCAACTCGTTGCGCACGAGCGCGGGCTGGCTGGTGGAAGCGGCGGTATCGGTCATGAGTCATCCTGGAAAATGGCGGACGGCGCGCGGCGCCGCCCGGGCGGCCGGCATCGCGTCAGCGAGCCCGGTCCGCAAGAACATATAATTCTCGCATAGAACCCTTTGGCGCCTTCGATGTCACCCTTTTCGTTCACCCTGCTGTTCGCGCTCGCCGTGCTCGCGATGGTCGTCACCAAGCTGTGGCTCGCGTCACGGCAGATCCGCTTCGTCGCCGCGCACCGCAACGGCGTGCCTGCGCAGTTCAGCGCAACCATCCCGCTGACCGCCCACCAGCGCGCGGCCGACTATACGGTCGAGCGCACCCGGCTGACGATGCTCGAGATCGTCGTCAGCGCGGCCGTGCTGGTCGGCCTCACGCTGCTTGGCGGCGTCGGCGCGCTCGACACGCTGCTGACCGGCTGGCTCGGCCGCGGCTACGGGCAGCAGGTCGCGCTCGTCGCCGCGGTGCTCGTGATCACGAGCGTGATCGATATCCCGTTCGAGTATTACCGCCAGTTCGGGATCGAGCAGCGTTTCGGCTTCAACCGGATGACGAAACGGCTGTTCTTCACCGACATGCTGAAAAACTCGCTGCTCGGCGCCGCGCTCGGCCTGCCGCTGCTGTTCGTCGTGCTGTGGCTGATGAACCAGGCGGGCAGCCTGTGGTGGCTGTGGACCTGGATCGTCTGGGTCGCGTTCCAGATGCTGGTGCTGCTGATCTACCCGACCTTCATCGCGCCGATCTTCAACAAGTTCGAGCCGCTGAAGGACGACGCGCTGCGCTCGCGCATCGAGTCGCTGATGAAGCGCTGCGGCTTCGCGGCGAAGGGGCTGTTCGTGATGGACGGCAGCCGCCGCTCGGCGCACGGCAATGCATATTTCACGGGCTTTGGCGCATCGAAGCGGATCGTGTTCTTCGACACGCTGCTCGCGCGCCTGTCCGGCCAGGAAATCGAGGCCGTGCTCGCGCACGAACTCGGCCACTTCAAGCGCCGCCACGTGATGAAGCGGATGCTCGTGTCGTTCGTGCTGAGTCTCGTGCTGCTCGCGCTGCTCGGCTGGCTCGCGCAGCGCACGTGGTTCTATACGGGTCTCGGTGTCGTGCCGTCGCTCGACACGAGCAACGCGGGCGCCGCGCTCGTGCTGTTCTTCCTCGCGATTCCCGTGTTCCTGTTCTTCGCGACGCCGTTCAGCAGCCTCACGTCGCGCAAGCACGAATTCGAGGCCGACGCGTTCGCGGCCAGCCAGACCGACGCGCAGGATCTCGTCAGCGCGCTCGTGAAGCTCTACGAGGACAACGCGTCGACGCTGACGCCCGACCCCGTCTACACGGCCTTCTACTACTCGCATCCGCCCGCCTCGCAGCGGATCGACCGCCTGATGCAGCACGCATGAGCCGGCCGACCTCCCGCAAGCCGGCCCCGCGCGCGTCGGGCGCGCAGCGTGTCGAAGGCCGCGTGATCGCGGCGCACGGGCGCCACTACATCGTCGCGCCCGACGACGGCGGCCCGATGCTGCAGTGCTTCCCGCGCGGCAAGAAGAGCGACATTGCAGTCGGCGACCGCGTCTCGTACGAAATCGCGTCGGCCGATCAGGGCGTGATCGTCGAGATCGGCGAACGACGCAACCTGCTGTACCGTTCCGACCAGTTCAAGTCGAAGCTCTTCGCCGCCAACCTCGACCAGTTGCTGATCGTGCTCGCGACCGAGCCCTATTTCAGTGAGGACCTGCTCGGCCGCGCGCTGATCGCCGCCGAGGCGAACGAGCTGAAGCCGATCGTCGTGCTGAACAAGATCGACGTCGAGGCCGCGCTGCCGGTCGCGCGCGAGCGCCTCGCACCGTACCGCGCGCTCGGCTACGACGTGCTCGAACTGTCGGTAAAGGGCTCGCCCGACGACGCGCGCGCGCAACTGATGCCGCACCTCGCCGGACATTCGACGATCCTGCTCGGCCAGTCCGGGATGGGCAAGTCGACGCTCGTGAACCTGCTCGTTCCCGATGCCGAAGCCGCGACGCGCGAGATTTCGGCCGCGCTCAACAGCGGCCGCCACACGACGACGTTCACGCGCCTCTACCCGCTGGAGGGCGGCGGCGCACTGATCGATTCGCCGGGCTTCCAGGAATTCGGCCTCTACCACCTGACGGAGGGCCGTCTCGAGCGCGCGTTTCCGGAGTTCCGGCCGCTGCTCGCGGACTGCCGTTTCTATAATTGTCATCATCTGCACGAGCCCGGCTGCGCGATCCTCGAAGCCGTCTCCGACGGCCGCATCGCGCCGTCGCGGCACGCGCTGTACGCGCAGCTCGTGCACGAGGCGAGCCAGATCGTCCGCTGATCGCGCGACGCGCGCACGGCGGCCGGCCACGCGTTGCGGAGCCGGCCTTCACCGACAGGAGCGGCCATGCGTTTCAAGGCACCCAATCTCGCGACGGCGCAGCATTGGGCCAACGTGCTTCAGGTGGCCGGCATCGGTTGCGAGCTGCATAACTGCTACGCGACCGGCGCGCTCGGCGGCCTGCCCGCCGACGCCTGCACACCCGAGCTATGGCTCGACGACGAACGCGACGACGCGCTCGCGCGCCGGCTCCTCGATGCGGCGTCGCACGGTCCGTCGGCCGGCGCCTCGCCATGGCGCTGCCGGCAATGCGGCGAAGCGCTCGAGGCTCAGTTCACCGCGTGCTGGCAATGCGGCGCCGTACGCGATCCGCTCGACGACTGACCCACAGCAAAAAGGCCGGCATCAAGCCGGCCTTTGCCTTTCATCGGACGCTGCACTGCCCTGTCACGACACCCAGACGGCGAGCGTCAGCATCAGCAGCAGGATCATCCACAGGATCACCGCGCGCCAGACGAGGCCGACTGCCGATTGCAGCGTACGCGGCGTGCAATCGTCACCGACCGTCAACGGACCGCTGTCGCCGACCGCCAGCGCATCGAGGCTCGACGGTTCCGCGAGCGGCCCCGCGAGACGCGCACCGAGCGCCCCGCTGCCGGCTGCCAGCAGCACGCCGTCGTTCGGGTCGGGCCACTGGCGCGTGTGATTGCGCCATGCGTAGATCGCATCCTCGAAATTGCCGACGATCGCGAAGCCGAGCGCGGTCAGCCGCGCGGGAATCCAGTCGATCACGAAGAACGCGCGCTGCGCGAACGTCGAGAATGCGGCCGTGCGGTCGTCGCCCGGCGTCGACCAGCTACGCGCGAGGTATTCGGAAATCCGATACAGCACGGCGCCGGCCGGGCCGATCGGCAGCACATACCAGAAGAACACGCCGAACACGTGGCGATGCGATGCGACGACCGCGTGAATCAGCGTATGGCGGACGATTTCGCCGACCGGCATGTCGACCGTGTCGATGCCCGTCCACTCGTGCAGGATTTCGCGCGCGCGCGGCACGTCGTCGTTATTGAGCGCGAGGTGGATGTCGGTGAAGTAGTGGCTGAACTGGCGGAAGCCTAGCGTGAAATACACAACGACGACGTTCCACAAGAACGCGAGCACGAAGCTCACCTTGAACAGCAGGAAATAGATCAGCGCGACGATCAGCACCCACGGCAGCACGACCGCGAGCCATGCGAGGATGCCGTGCTTCTGCTTGCCTGCGTCGAGACCATGCGCGACGGTTTCCGCATGAAACTGGAACAGCGCGAACACCGGATTGTTCGGCGACAACGCGCGGACCTGTTCGATGATGAGGGCGAGGAGAACCGAAAAGAAAGTCATGCGTGGCGCCGTCTTCGGAGTTATGTCATTTTTTGCATAACGATAGCACAGCGTAAGCCCCGCATGGCTGCCGGCGCGGCCGCCCGGCAGCCGGCCGCGCGCGCCGGCCGGTGTGTGCGCCTAGCCGGCAGCCAAGAAGCGGTACAGATTGCGAAACATGCCGGCAGTTGCGCCCCAGATGAAGTAATGCCCGTCTGGTTTGTCGTTCGGATAAGGCATCGCAAAAAAACGACGCTCGCCGCCATCCCAACGGAACACGCGGACCTGATGGTTCGCGGGATTCATCAGGAACGCGAGCGGCACCTCGAAAATCTCGGCCACCTCGAACGTGTCGGCCTGCACGGTGAACGGCGGATGCACGAGGCCGACCACCGGCGACACGCAGAAGCCGGTGCCGGTCAGGTAGTCGGGCAGCGCGCCGAGGATCTCGACGCGTTCGGCGGCGAGCCCGATTTCCTCCTTCGACTCGCGCAACGCGGTTGCAGTCGCATCGCGATCGAACGGTTCGCGGCGGCCGCCGGGAAAGCTGATCTGCCCGGCATGGTCATTCAGGTGATCGGCACGCTGGGTCAGCAGCACGGTGAGACCCGACTCGCGGACGACGAGCGGCATCAGCACGGCCGCGCTACGCGGATCGATGCCCTCCTGCAGCTTCGCCTCGCCGGGCTCGACGCTCCATTCGGGCGTGCGCGCGAAACGGTCGCGCAGGCCGGACGGCGTCATCAGGCGGGGATCGATGGCGGGCAGACCGGCGCCGGTGCCTTCGACCGGCAAGACTTCGGGATCGATGATGGGGCGGCGATTCAATGGGGCTCTCGGGTTCGTGTCGTATCGAGCATATTGTCGCGCCAGAATGAAAAAAGCACCCGGGTGGGTGCTTTTTCCTTACAGCTCTTACTCTTGGGAAGCTGCTGCGGCGCGATCCTTCGACACCAGCTTTTCCTTGATTCGAGCCGACTTGCCCGAACGCTCGCGCAGGTAGTACAGCTTCGCACGACGCACATCACCGCGGCGCTTCACGACGATGCTCGCCAGCAGCGGCGAGTACGTCTGGAACGTACGCTCGACGCCTTCGCCCGACGAGATCTTGCGGACGATGAAGTTCGAGTTCAGACCACGGCTGCGAATCGCGATCACGACGCCTTCGTAAGCCTGAACGCGCTTGCGGGTACCTTCAACCACGTTCACGTTCACGATCACCGTGTCGCCCGGGGCGAATTCGGGGATCGTCTTGCCGGCGAGCGCGCGCTCGATTTCTTCCTGCTCAAGTTTTGCGATCAGATTCATTACTGACTCCTTATGCCATCGTGTCGGCGTTGGCACCCGCCTGCTTCCAGGCCTGGCCCCGATAGAGGATGGATTCACATCAGGCGCCGCGCACGCATGCACGACACCGCCAATTCCCGCCCGCGACGCCGCCTCAGGAGGCGTCCTTCGCTTCGCGTGCGAGGTTCGCAAGCCAGGCCTCGTCGGCACGGCTCAGCAACTTCTCGCGGCGCGCCCGGACGATCAGGTCCGGCCGCTTCCGCAACGTATTCCTCAATGCTTCCTGGCGCCGCCACCGCTCGATCTCGGCATGATGCCCGCCGAGCAGCACGTCCGGTACGCGCACGCCATCGTATTCCTCCGGGCGCGTGTAGTGCGGACAATCGAGCAGGCCGTCGACGAAACTGTCCTGCACGGCCGACTGCGAATCGTTCAGCACACCGGGCAGCAAGCGCACGACGGCATCCATCATCGCCATCGCCGGCAGTTCTCCGCCGGACAGCACGAAATCGCCGAGGCTGATCTCCTCGTCGACGCAACGATCGAGCAGACGCTGGTCGATCGCTTCGTAGCGGCCGCACAGCACGACAACGCCCGGCTCCTGCGCCATCCGCATCGCCCGCTCGTGCGTGAGCGGTGCGCCCTGCGGCGACATCATCACGACGCGCGTGCTCGCGATGCCCTGCTCCGCCTGCGCCGCTTTCGCGGCGCCGATCGCGGCCTCGAGCGGCCTGGCCAGCATCACCATGCCCGGACCGCCGCCGTACGGACGATCATCGACCGTGCGGTAGTTGTCCGTCGTGAAATCACGCGGGTTCCAGGTGCGCAGCCCGAAGCGCCCTTGCTTGACGGCCCGGCTGGTGATTCCCCAGTCGGTCAGTGCGCGGAACATCTCGGGAAAGAGCGTGACGACGTCGAACTGCACCGCGCTCTCGGTAACCTGGTTCATTTCAGTAATCGGCTTCCCAGTCGACGACGATACGACGCGCCGCCTGATCCACCGTTTTGACGTAGACGCCGACAAACGGAATCAGCCGTTCGTCGGTGGTCGGCTGACCGTCTTTACCGGTCGCCGGATACTCGACACGCATGATCGAATGCACGCCGTTGTCGATCATCCCGCTCACCTTCCCGAGCGCCACCGATTGCTCGTTGACGACTTCGAGACCGATCAGGTCGACCCAATAGAATTCGTCCGCGGCCAATGCCGGGAAATCTTCCCGGCGCACGAACACACGAAAGCCGCGCATAGCCAGCGCGGCATCGCGGTCGCTGACGCCCGCGGGTTGCGCAACGACCGTGTCGCTGTGCGTCTTCGACTGCATGATGCGGACGGAAAGCCGCTCCGCACCGCGTTCCAGCCACCAGCGGCGCGCGTTAAGCAGCGCGTCGCCGCCGCGACCGGCATCGGCATGCGTCGCCACCTTGACCCAGCCCTTCAGGCCGTAGGCGTCGACCACCGCCCCGACCTCGACGGCGTCGTCAGGCCACGCTTGCGTCGCTTCATGGCCGCCCTGTTCGGCAGCCGGACCGGCGTTCGCGACAACGTCGCGCTCGACCGGCTTGCGGACGAATGCGCCGAATGACGCACGCCCGCGCCTTGCATTACCGGAATCGTGACCCGCCATCAATCCACCTCACAGCCGGCACGACCGGCACACCGTGCCATGTTAGGCAGCCGGTTGCGCCTTTTGCGCTTCCTTCACGAGACGCTGGACGGTCGGCGACAGTTGTGCGCCAACGCCTTGCCAGTACGTCAGACGATCCTGAGCGATACGCAGCGATTCGCCCTTCGTAGCGACCGGGTTGTAGAAGCCGACGCGCTCGATGAAGCGGCCGTCACGACGGTTACGCGAATCGGTAGCAACGATGTTGTAGAACGGGCGCTTCTTCGAGCCGCCACGAGCCAGACGGATGATAACCATATGATGTCCTTCGGAAAACCGGGTTCGAAACTACTGAAACACGCGATTATAGCCGGAAACCAGAGGTACAACAAACACTTACGCGGAAAAAATCCACGGATGGCCTCTGCGCCGGGCATACAATCGTCGTGTCCAGGATGCTCTCCCCCGTCATGCCGCTCCTTCGCGCCGCCTCGACGCGCCGCGCGCAGCGCCGTTTCGTGGCACTGCTTGCCGGCCTTGCCTGCCTAGCGTCCGCAACGGTGCTTGCCGCGCCATTGCCGGTGGAAGAACTCGTCGTGCCGCCCGGTTTCCATGTGGACGTGCTGACCGACGCGGTACCGACCGCGCGCGAAATGGCGTGGTCGCCGCGCGGCATCCTGTATGTCGGCACCCGGGAAGGCCGCGTGCATGCATTCGTGCTGCACGAGGGCCGGATCAGCGCACGCTACGTGATCGCGTCCGGGCTCGACATGCCGGTCGGCGTCGCCTACCGCGACGGCGCACTCTATATATCCGCCGTGTCGCGCATCCTGCGCCTCGACCGCATCGACGACCGGCTCGCCAAACCGCCCGCGCCCGTCGTCGTGACCGACGCGCTGCCGACCGAACACCATCACGGCTGGAAATTCATCGCGTTCGGCCCCGACGGCAAACTGTACGTGCCGACCGGCGCACCGTGCAACGTCTGTCTCGCCGATCGCAGCCGCTACGCGATCATCGCCCGGATGAAGGCCGACGGCAGCGGCAGCGAGGTCGTCGCCCGCGGCGTGCGCAATACGGTCGGCTTCGCATGGCACCCCGATTCGGGCGAGCTCTGGTTTACCGACAACGGGCGCGACATGATGGGCGACGACGTGCCCGACGACAAGCTGAACCGCGCGCCGCGTGCCGGCCTCGACTTCGGCTTTCCATACTGCCATGGCGGAGACACACCCGACCCCGAATTCGGCAGCGCCGACGTATGCCGCCGTTATGTGCCGCCCGTATTGAAGCTGGGCGCGCACGTCGCGGCGCTCGGCATGCGCTTCTATACCGGGCCGATGTTTCCGGCGTCGTATCGCAATAACGTGTTCATTGCCGAACACGGTTCGTGGAACCGCAGCACGAAGGTCGGCTACCGCGTGATGCGCGTCGTCGTATCGGCGGACGGCAGCCAGGCGCGCCAGACGCCATTTGTCACCGGCTGGCTGCGGCCCGACGGCACGGTATGGGGACGCCCGGCCGACGTGCTGCCGCTGCCGGACGGTTCGCTGCTCGTCAGCGACGACTACGCAGGCGCAATCTACCGCGTAACCTATGCGGCACCTTGACGCAGGCCGGGGGTGACCGGGCCCGACCGGGCATCGTAGAATGCGTGCCGGGCCGCGTGCCCGCGCCGGCCCGCCGGCCGCCCATGTCAACGACAATACGCCGCCATCCATGTCCAGCAGCACCGCACCGTCCCGCCGCTTCCGCTCCAAGACGCTCACCGCCGCCCTCGCATTCCTGTTGGGATCGCTCGGCGCGCACCGCTTCTATCTGTACGGCTTTCGCGACGTGTACGGCTGGGCACACCTGCTCGCGACGATCGTCGGCATTCCGGGCTTCCTCCTGCTCGCCGCAACCCAGCGCAGTGCCGGCCTCGGCTGGTGGCTCGCGGTGCCCGGCGCGATCTCGCTGCTGGCGGCGTTCCTCGCCGCACTCGTGTACGGGCTGCGCCCCGACGAAAAGTGGGACGCGCAATTCAACGCCGAGACGGGCAAGCACAGCCGGTCGGGCTGGACCGTGATCTTTGTCGTGATCTTCTCGCTGCTGATCGGCGCGTTCCTGCTGATGACCGCGCTCGCGCTGTCGTTCCAGACGTATTTCGAATCGCAGGTCGAAGCAGCGAAGCAGATTTCGCAGTAAGCGCCTCCTTCCTAAACACCGACGCCCTTCGCGTGCCGGCATGACGCGCCGGTCAGAACAGGTTCAACTGCATGTCGTCGCGCGACTTCGTGCCGGCTGCCCGAGCAGCACTGCGCGGCACCGACGCCGCGGCGACCGGCGCACCGCGAAACTGCGACAGATCGAGAATGCCGTTCGTGCGCTCGTTCAGCCCGAGCCGCTTGACGGCCTGACGGAAGCGCTGCCGCAACAGGTCGGCCCAGATCCCCTCGCCCTTCATCCGTTTCGAGAAATCCGAGTCGTAGTCTTTCCCGCCGCGCATGTCGCGCACACGGTTCATCACGCGTTCCGCGCGATCGGGAAAATGCGCGGCGAGCCAGTTCTTGAACAGCGGCGCAACCTCCCACGGCAGCCTCAGGATGATGTAGCTCGCATGCGTGGCGCCGGCTTCCGCGCACGCCTCGAGCACGCGCTCCATGTCGGGCTCGGTGACGAACGGAATCACCGGTGCAATGCTCACGCCGACCGGCACGCCCGCATCGCGCAACGCGCGGATCGTGCGCAACCGGCGCGCTGGTGTCGCTGCGCGCGGCTCGAGCGTGCGTGCGAGATCGGCATCGAGCGTCGTGATCGTGACCGCCGCCATCACCTGCCCGCGTTCGGCCATCGGCGCGAGCAAGTCGAGATCGCGCTCGATCAGCGACGATTTCGTGATCGCGGCGAACGGCAGCCCGTGATCGTGCATCACCTGGATCACGCTACGCGTGATGCGCAGGTCGCGCTCGACCGGCTGGTAGGCGTCGGTGTTGACGCCAAGCGCAATCGGCTCCGGCACGTAGCGCTTGCGCGAAATCTCGCGCTCGAGCAGTTCGGCCGCATTGACCTTCGCATAGATGCGGCTTTCGAAATCGAGCCCCGGCGACAGGCCGAGATAGCTGTGCGTCGGCCGCGCGAAGCAGTAGATGCAGCCGTGCTCGCAGCCGCGGTACGGATTGAGCGACACGCTGAACGGGATGTCGGGCGACTGGTTGTGCGTCAGGATGCTCTTCGCACGCTCCTCGAAGACCTGCGTGCGCAGCGGTGCGGGGAAATCGGCATCGTCCGACTCGTGCGCCCAGCCGTCGTCGACCGCTTCACGCTGCGCGATTTCATACCGCCCCTGCAGATTGTCGACCGCACCGCGCCCCTTGCGGGGCGCGGGCGGCGCTATCGGAAATTCGTTGTCGGACCGATCGTCCATGCGCGCACCCATTCGCCAGCACCCAATACTGTATATTTATACAGTATTGGGTGCTGCATGCCAAGGGCGGGATAAGGGGCCCGACAGCGGGCCGCCGGCACGTCACTCGCCGACCGCAATCGTCAGCGTCTCCTTGATTTCCTCCATCACGACATAGCTCTTCGACTGCACGGCGCCCGGCAACTGCAGCAGGATATCGCCGAGCAGTTTCCGGTAGTCGGCCATCTCGCCGATCCGCGCCTTGATCAGGTAGTCGAAATCGCCGGACACGAGATGGCATTCGAGCACCTCGTCGATCTTCATCACCTCGCGGCGGAACTGCTCGAACATGTTGCCGCCCTTGTGGCCAAGCGTGATCTCGACGAACACCAGCAGCGCGGCACCCAACTGGCCAGGGTCGACCCGCGCGTGATAGCCGGTGATCACGCCGTCCCGCTCCATGCGCCGCACGCGCTCGATGCACGGTGTAACGGTCAGTCCGACCTGTTCCGCGAGGTCCTTCATCGCCATCCGGCCGTCGTCCTGGAGCAGTTTGAGGATGCGCCGGTCGAGCTTGTCGAGCGAGCGTACGGGCTGACGTTGCGTTCTCATTTGTTTATGCTGAAAACCGGAAAAATACGATAACAAAAACTGGACATTCGACAATACCATAGCGCAAAAAACTAGATCAGTTAGAGGTTACACGGAGCCGCAGGTGCGCCCGGCCTCGACCTGGTCCCTTCCATCTGGAGCAGCTATGCGAGTCGTCATTCTGGGCAGCGGTGTGGTGGGCGTGGCAAGCGCGTATTACCTCGCGCGCGCCGGTCATGAAGTCACGGTGATCGACCGGGAAGCAGGCCCCGCGCTCGAGACGAGCTTCGCGAATGCAGGCCAGATCTCCCCCGGCTATGCCGCACCGTGGGCCGCGCCCGGCGTGCCGCTGAAGGCCGTCAAATGGATGTTCGAAAAGCACGCGCCGCTCGCGATCCGCCTCGACGGCACGCGCTTCCAGCTCCAGTGGATGTGGCAGATGCTGCGCAACTGCACGCCCGAGCGCTATGCGGTCAACAAGGGCCGCATGGTCCGCCTCGCCGAATACAGCCGCGACTGCCTGCAGGCGCTGCGCGCCGACACGGGCATCCAGTACGAAGGCCGCACGGGCGGCACGCTGCAACTGTTCCGCACGCAGCAGCAACTCGACGGCGCGGCAAAGGACATCGCCGTGCTGCAGGAAGCGAACGTGCCGTTCGAACTGCTGTCGCCGGCCGAACTGAAGAACGCCGAACCGGCGCTCGCCGCCGTATCGCACAAGCTGACGGGCGGCCTGCGCCTGCCGGGCGACGAAACGGGCGATTGCCAGTTGTTCACGACGCGCCTCGCGGCGCTCGCCGAATCGCTTGGCGTCAAGTTCCGCTACAACACGCCGATCGATGCGCTCGCGATCGCGGGCGGCAAGATCGCCGGCGTGCAGTGCGGCAGCGAGACGGTGCGCGCGGACGCGTACGTCGTCGCGCTCGGTTCGTACTCGACCCGCTTCATCTCGAACCTGATGAAGATCCCCGTCTATCCGCTGAAGGGCTATTCGATCACCGCGCCGATCGTCAACGAAGCGGCCGCGCCCGTGTCGACCGTGCTCGACGAGACCTACAAGATCGCGATCACGCGTTTCGACCAGCGCATCCGCGTCGGCGGCATGGCGGAAATCGTCGGCTTCGACAAGAAGCTGCGTGCTGCGCGCCGCGAAACGCTCGAAATGTGCGTGAACGACCTGTTCCCGGGCGGCGGCGATACGTCGAAGGCGACGTTCTGGACGGGCCTGCGCCCGATGACGCCGGACGGCACGCCGATCGTCGGCCGCACGCCGGTGTCGAACCTGTTCCTGAACACCGGCCACGGCACGCTCGGCTGGACGATGTCGTGCGGCTCGGGCCAGCTGCTCGCGGACCTGATCTCGGGCAAGATGCCGGCGATCCAGGCCGACGACCTGTCGGTGCATCGTTACCTGAAGGACGTGGCCGGCCAGACGCGCCCGGCATACGCATAAGCCGCGGCTGCCCGCAGCAAGGCGGGCCGGCTCGCCTCAAAAGAAAAGGCGCCCTTCGGGGCGCCTTTTTCGTTTCGCCGAATGCGTGGCGCGGGATCAGAACTGGTCTTCCGTCAACGCGAGCACGCTCTCGTTGCCCTTCGCGCCGACGATCGATGCTTCGAGCCCGCCTGCCTGCACCAGAACGTGCTCCGCATAGCATTGCGCGATCGCGATCTTCGCATCGAAGAACGCCGGATCGCTCGCGCGGTTCGCCTGCGCCGCCACCAGCGCGCGCGCCATCTGCCACCCGCACAGCACCACGCCCGCCAGCTTCAGGTACGGCACGCTGCCCGCGAACACCGCGTTCGGGTCCTGCTTCACGTTCGCCACCACGTAGTCCACCACCGACGACAGCGCACGCGCGCCCTTCTCCAGCTGCGCCTTCATCGATGCCGCCGCCGCGCCGTCCAGCTTGCCCAGCGCCGCCACCGTCGCGTCGATCTCCGCGATCAGCGCCTTCGCCACCGCGCCGCCGTCGCGCATCGTCTTGCGGCCGACCAGGTCGTTCGCCTGGATCGCCGTCGTCCCTTCGTAGATCGCCAGGATCCGCGCATCGCGGTAGTACTGCGCCGCGCCCGTCTCCTCGATGAAGCCCATCCCGCCGTGCACCTGCACGCCCAGGCTCGCCACGTCGTTCACCATCTCCGTGCTCCAGCCCTTCACGACCGGCACCAGATACTCGTAGATTGCCTGATGACGGCCACGCGTCGCCTCGTCCGAATGGCGGTGGGCAACGTCGCTGTGCGCGGCTGCCACGTACGCCAGCGCCCGCGCGCCTTCGGTCAGCGCGCGCATCGTGCCGAGCATCCGGCGCACGTCCGGGTGATGGATGATCGTCACCGATTGCTTGGCCGACCCGTCCACCGGGCGGCTCTGCACGCGTTCCTTCGCGAATTCCGCCGCCTTCTGGTACGCCCGGTCGGCCACGCCGATCCCCTGCATCCCGACGCCGAAGCGCGCCGCGTTCATCATGATGAACATGTATTCGAGGCCGCGGTTCTCCTCGCCGATCAGGTAGCCGATCGCGCCGCCGTGGTCGCCGTACTGCAGCACCGCCGTCGGGCTCGCCTTGATCCCGAGCTTGTGCTCGATCGACACGCAGTGCACGTCGTTGCGCGCGCCCAGCGAACCGTCGTCGTTGACCATGAACTTCGGCACGATGAACAGCGAGATGCCCTTCACGCCTTCCGGCGCATTCGGCGTGCGCGCCAGCACCAGGTGGACGATGTTGTCCGCCATGTCGTGCTCGCCCCACGTGATGAAGATCTTCGTGCCGAACACCTTGTACGTGCCGTCGCCCTGCGGCTCGGCGCGCGAGCGCACCAGTGCCAGGTCGGAGCCGGCCTGCGGCTCGGTCAGGTTCATCGTGCCGGTCCATTCGCCCGAGATCAGCTTCGGCACGTAGCGCTGCTTCTGCTCGTCGGTGCCGGCCGTCAGCAGCGCCTCGATCGCGCCGTCGGTGAGCAGCGGACACAGCGCGAACGACAGGTTCGACGCGTTCAGCATCTCGATGCACGGCGTCGCGATCAGCTTCGGCAGGCCCTGGCCGTCGTACTCGGCCGGATGCTGCAGCCCCTGCCAGCCGCCTTCGACGAACTGGCGGAACGCTTCCGCGAAGCCCGGCGTCGCGGTCACGACACCGTCCTTCCAGCTGCTCGGGTTGCGGTCGCCTTCGACGTTCAGCGGCGCCAGCACCTCGCCGCAGAATTTCGCGGACTCGTCGAGCACGGCCTGCGCCGTGTCGTAACCCGCATCCTCGAAACCCGGCAACTGCGCAACGGCGTCGATGCCCGCGAGTTCCTTCAGCACGAACAGCATGTCCTTGACGGGGGCGACATAACTCATGGTGTGCCTCCTTCGTTTCTCTTCCGTCGATGGCGTAAAAAAAGGGGCGCTCGTCGCGCCCCTCTTGTCGTGTGCTTACCGCTGAAGCGTCAAGCCGCGTCAGCCGAGCTCGGTCACGAGCTCCGGCACGAGCGCGAACAGATCGCCGACGAGGCCGTAGTCGGCCACGCTGAAGATCGGCGCTTCCGGATCCTTGTTGATCGCGACGATCACCTTCGAATCCTTCATGCCGGCCAGATGCTGGATCGCACCCGAGATGCCGACCGCGATGTACAGCTGCGGTGCGACGATCTTGCCGGTCTGGCCGACCTGGTAGTCGTTCGGCACGTAGCCTGCGTCGACTGCCGCGCGCGATGCGCCGAGTGCCGCCGACAGCTTGTCGGCCAGCGGCTCCAGCACCTTCGTGTAGTTCTCGCCGCTGCCCAGACCGCGGCCACCCGACACGATGATGCTCGCGCTGGTCAGTTCCGGACGGTCCAGCTTCGTCACTTCACGGCTCACGAACTGCGACTTGCCGGCGTCGGCCGCTGCCGCGATCTTTTCGACCGCTGCGCTGCCGCCTTCGGCCGCGACCGGATCGAAACCCGTCGCACGCACCGTGATGACCTTGACCGGATCGTTCGACTGCACCGTCGCGATCGCGTTGCCCGCGTAGATCGGGCGCTCGAACGTATCGGCCGAATCGACTGCCGTGATGTCCGAGATCTGCGCGACGTCCAGCTTCGCGGCAATACGCGGTGCGATGTTCTTGCCGTAGGCGGTAGCCGGCGCGAGGATGTGCGAGTAGTCCTTCGCGATGTTCAGCGCGGTCGCTTCGACGTTTTCCGCGAGGCCCGCTTCGAGCTGCGGCGCATCGGCCAGCAGCACTTTCGACACACCTGCGATCTTCGCCGCTGCGTCCGCAGCCGCTTGCGCGTTGTGGCCCGCGACCAGCACGTGAATGTCGCCGCCGATCTTCGCTGCCGCCGCCACCGTGTTCAACGTCGCGGCCTTGACCGACGCGTTGTCGTGTTCTGCAATCACCAGAATCGTCATTTCTTTGCGCTCCCTCTTACAGCACCTTGGCTTCGGTCTTCAGCTTCTCGACCAGCGTCTTCACGTCCGGCACCTTCACGCCGGCCGCGCGCTTCGGCGGCTCGACCACCTTCAGCGTCTTCAGACGCGGCGCGACGTCCACGCCCAGGTCTTCCGGCTTCACGGTTTCCAGCGGCTTCTTCTTCGCCTTCATGATGTTCGGCAGCGTCACGTAGCGCGGCTCGTTCAAGCGCAGGTCCGTGGTCACCACGGCCGGCAGTTGAAGCGACAGCGTTTCCGCGCCGCCGTCGACTTCACGTGCGACCGTTGCCTTGCCGTCTGCCACCGTCACCTTCGATGCGAACGTCGCTTGCGGGAGACCTGCCAGCGCAGCCAGCATCTGGCCCGTCTGGTTCGAATCGTCGTCGATCGCCTGCTTGCCGAGAATCACGAGCGAAGGCTGTTCCTTGTCGACCAGCGCCTTCAGGATCTTCGCGACGGCCAGCGGCTCGACGCTGTCGGTCGATTCGACGAGGATCGCGCGATCCGCGCCGATCGCCAGCGCCGTGCGCAGCGTTTCCTGCGCCTGCGTGACGCCCACCGACACGGCGATCACTTCGGTCGCGACGCCCGCTTCCTTCAGGCGCACGGCTTCTTCAACGGCGATTTCGTCGAACGGGTTCATCGACATCTTCACGTTCGCGATGTCGACACCCGTGTTGTCCGACTTCACGCGGACCTTCACGTTGTAATCGACCACTCTTTTCACTGGCACCAGGATTTTCATGCACACGCTCCAAAGTTACGAATACGACCAGAGGCCATTTTATAGCGAGGCCTCGTGACTGCGCGGCCAAGCGGACCCATCCATCGTGGCTGTCGAGGATACCGCTTCTTGGCGACGCGCCAATGATAGCGAACGATCGTTCTATTTTAAAAGAGAAAAAACCCGGACGCAAAGCCCGGGGTTTCGATCATCGACTCTAATCTCGCCGGGCGCCCCGTGCTGCGCCCGTTACCAGGCGGTTATGACCGCGCCGCCGAACTTGCCTTCGATGAACTGCTTCACGTCGGCCGAATGATAGGCGGCAACGAGTTTCGCGACCCACGGCTTGTTCCGGTCCGCCTCGCGAATCGCGAGGATGTTCGCGTACGGACCGTTCGGGCCCTCGATCGCGATCGCGTCCTGTTTCGGTTTCAACCCCGCTTCCATCGCGTAGTTGGTATTGATCGCGGCCGCGTCGACGTCGCCGAGCGAGCGCGGAATCTGCGCCGCATCGAGTTCAACGACCTTCAGCTTGCGCGGATTGTCGACGATATCGAGCGGCGTCGCCTTCAGCCCGGCATCCGCGCGCAGCTTCAGGAGGCCCTGCTTTTGCAGCAACAACAGCGCACGGCCGCCGTTGGTCGGATCGTTCGGCACCGCGACGCGCGCGCCCGGCTTCAGTTCGGCCAGCGACTTCACGCGCTTCGAATAGATACCCATCGGGAACGTGACGGTATCCGCGACCTTGATCAGCTTGTAGCCGCGATCCTTCACCTGCGCCTGCAGATACGGATCGTGCTGATAGCTGTTCGCGTCAAGGTCGCCCGCCGCGAGCGCGGCGTTCGGCTGCACGTAATCGGAAAATTCGACGATGCGGATCTCGAGGCCACTCTTTGCCGCGACCTTCTTCACCGCTTCCATGATCTGCGCGTGCGGTCCGCCCGTCACGCCCACCTTGATGGTTTCGGCCTGCGCGTGCGCGCCCGCGAACAGCGCGGCCGCACCGAGTGCCGCCGCGAACTTCAGCATGAAGCGTCGTTGCATCGTGTCTCCCCTAACGGATCAATCTGGTCTTATTTGTGGCTCAGCCGGCGCACGAGCCAGTCGCCGAACGACTGCACGATCTGCACGAACACGATCAGGATCGCGACCACCGTCCACATCACTTCCGGCAGATAACGCTGGTAGCCGTAGCGGATCCCGAGATCGCCGAGCCCGCCGCCGCCGATCGCGCCGGCCATCGCCGAGTAACCGACCAGCGACACGAACGTGATCGTCAGCCCCGCCACGACGCCCGGCAGCGATTCGGGCAACAGCACCTTGAAGACGATCTGCGACGTGGTCGCGCCCATCGATTGCGCGGCCTCGATCAGCCCGCGGTCGACTTCGCGCAGCGCCGTCTCGACGAGACGCGCGATGAACGGTGCCGCCGCGAGCGTCAACGGTACGACCGCCGCGGCCGTGCCGATCGACGAACCCGTGACGAGCCGCGTGAACGGAATCACCGCGACCAGCAGGATGATGAACGGCGTCGAGCGGACGGCATTCACGATGCCGCCGAGCACGCGATTCACCGCGAGGTTCTGCAGCACGCCCTGGCGATCGGTCAGGTAGAGCAGCACGCCGAGCGGCAGCCCGACGAGCGCGCCGACCGCCCCGGAGATGCCGACCATGATCAGCGTCTCCCAGAACGACTGCACGAACATATCGAACATCTCACTCAACATACGAAAGCTCCTCTACCACCACACCTTGCTCGCGCAGGAACGCGAGCGCCTGCCCGACCTTGCCCGGCTCGCCGCCCGCGAGCACCGCGAGCGAACCGAATGCCTGCCCCTGGATCTCGTCGATCTGGCCGTGCAGGATGTTGAAATCGAGTTCGTACCGGCGGATCGTCTCCGACAGGATCGGCTGGTCGACACCCGAGCCCGTGAACGCGAGCCGCAGCAGATGCCCGCTGCCCGTCTTCAGCCGCTCGGCCACACGCGCCTTCAGCGCGGGCGGCAGTTCCTGCGCGATCACGTCGCCGATCAGCGCGCGCGTCACTTCGTGATGCGGCTGCAGGAACACGTCGATCACGCGGCCTTCCTCGACCACGCGCCCCGCATCGAGCACTGCGACGCGATCGCACACCTGCTTGATCACTTCCATCTGGTGCGTGATCAGCACGATCGTCAGGCCGAGTTCGCGGTTGATGCGCTTCAGCAGGTCGAGGATCGAACGCGTGGTCTCGGGATCGAGCGCGGACGTCGCTTCGTCCGACAGCAGCACCTTCGGCTGGCTCGCGAGCGCGCGTGCGATGCCGACGCGCTGCTTCTGTCCGCCGCTGATCTGCGCCGGATAACGATCCTTCTGCGCGGACAGCCCGACGAGATCGAGCAGCGGCAGCACGGCAGCCTCGATGTCGGCACGGCTTGCGCCGGCCAGTTCGAGCGGCAACGCGACGTTGTCGAACACCGTGCGCGACGACAGCAGGTTGAAGTGCTGGAAAATCATGCCGATCTCGCGGCGCGCCTCGCGCAACTGGCCGGCCGGCAGCAGCGTGAGATCGCGCCCGCCGACGACGACATTGCCTTCGGTCGGCCGCGTGAGCAGGTTGATGGTGCGCACGAGCGTGCTCTTGCCGGCGCCGCTTCGGCCGATGATGCCGAACACCTCGCCCTGCGGAATCGTCAGGTTGACGTTGTGCAGCGCCTCGACCCAGCCGCTCGGCCCGGGAAAACGCTGCGAAAGATTGCGTAATTCGATCATGTAAACAAAACGGCGGCCGGCTGGCGAGTTGGCCCGCCAGTCGGCCGCCGAAGGATCTGGAATAACCGTCGATTTTACCGCAAACCCCTCATTCCCCTTAATAATCGATTTCGATCTTTTCATAACTACACGAAATTAGAGGGGCGCTGCTGGCCCGCCGCAGGAATGCCGCGACTATGATCCGGAACACGCATGCCAACGAACAGGGGACACGCCAGATGACCGCCACCACCACGCCGGCCGCCGCACCCGCCACCGCCGGATCGGCGCCTTCGTCGCCGCCCGCGCCGAAAATGGGCCGGCTGCGTACCGCGGACGGGCTCGAACTGGCGTCGTACCGCTGGCCGGCCGGCGACGGCACGGTGCCGCCGCGCGCGACGATCGCGCTCGTGCACGGCCTCGCCGAACACGCGGGCCGTTATGCCGCGCTCGCCGGCCGGCTCAACGCGGCCGGCATCGACGTACTCGCGATCGATCTGCGCGGGCACGGCCAGTCGCCGGGCAAACGCGCGTGGGTCGAACGCTTCGACGGCTACCTGAACGATGCGGATGCGCTGGTCGCCGAAGCGGCGCGCGGTCATTCTCCGTTGTTCCTGATGGGACACAGCATGGGCGGCGCGGTCGCGGCGCTGTACGCGATCGAACGCGCGCCGGCCCGCGGCCACGCGCTGACGGGCCTCGTGCTGTCGAGCCCGGCGCTCGCGCCGGGGCGCGACGTGCCGCGCTGGATGCTGGCGGTGAGCCGTATCATCAGCCGCGCATGGCCGACCTTCCCCGCGATCAGGATCGATGCGGCGCTGCTGTCGCGCGATCCGGCCATCGTCGCGGCCAATCGCGCCGATCCGCTCGTGCATCACGGCGCGGTGCCCGCGCGCACCGGCGCGGAGATACTCGACGCGATGGCGCGCATCGAAAGCGGCCGCGGCGCGCTGCGCGTACCGGTACTCGTCTATCACGGCACCGAGGACAAGCTGACCGAACCCGACGGCAGCCGCGCGTTCGGCGCACGCGTCGGCTCGCCCGATCGCACGCTGACGCTATACGAAGGCGGCTTCCACGAAACGATGAACGATCTCGAACGCGACCGCGTGATCGACGCGCTGATCGCGTGGATTCACGCGCGCGTGCCGGCGCGCTGAGCGCGCGCGGCCCGGCCGGTCGATCAGATGCCGGCCAGCACGCGCAGGTGCGCGACGACGCTGCGCCCGAGCGCGGACAGGTTGTAGCCACCTTCGAGGCAGCTCACGATGCGGCCCTGCGCATGACGGCGCGCGACGTCGACGATCTGCGCGGTCAGCCATTCGAAGTCGGCCTCGACGAGGCCGAGGTTGCCGATGTCGTCCTCGCGATGCGCATCGAAGCCGGCCGACACGAACAGCATCTGCGGCTTGAACGCGTCGAGACGCGGCAGCCAGAACATGTCGACGGCTTCGCGGATCGCCATCCCGTTGCTGCGCGCGGGCATCGGCAGGTTGACCATGTTCGGCGCCTGGTGATCGACGCCCGAGAACGGGTACAACGGATGCTGGAAGAAGCTGCACATCAGCACGCGCTCGTCGTTCGCGAACGCAGCCTCGGTGCCGTTGCCGTGGTGCACGTCGAAATCGATGATCGCGACACGCTCGAGACCGTGTACGTCGAGCGCATGCCGCGCGGCGATCGCGACGTTGTTGAAGAAGCAGAAACCCATCGCACGCGCGGGCTCCGCATGGTGGCCGGGCGGACGGACGCCGCAGAATGCATTCGCGTAGCGGCCTTCGATCACCGCGTCGGTCGCCGCGATCGCGGCGCCGGCCGCACGCAGTGCCGCGCGCCACGTATCGCGGTTCATCAGCGTATCGGGATCGATCTCGACGTAGCCGTCGACCGGCGTCATGCTCCGGATGTAGTCGATGTGCGCCTGCGTATGCACACGGCCCAGCGCCACTTCGCTCGCGAACGGCGCGGTTTCGTGCACGATCAGGTCATCGATGCGGCTCGCAATCAGTTGATCCTGGATCGCCGACAATCGGGCCGGGCATTCCGGATGCCATTCCCCCATCTCGTGCAGCATGCAGTCGGGGTGCGTATAGAAAGCGGTTGCCATAAGCTGTCATCGGCAGCGCGCGGTGCGCCGCAGGTCTCCATCAATGATGTCCATCGTCTGCCGCGAATTCGCCGCTAACTTACCACAACGGGGGCCCGCTTCGCCCCGACGCGCCAGATGCGCAGGTATACTGCGCCGAACACAATCGCCCTGTCCGCCCGCTTCGACATGAATTCCAGCAAGCCTGCCGCCCTTCTCTCCGCGCTGTTCCGTGTTCGCGGCCCGCTCGTTGCCGCCGCCGTCGTCGCGGCCCTCGGCGCCACGCCCGCCGGCGCGCAGACGCAACCCGCGAAGTCCGCCGGCAAGCTCGTCGCGCAGGCACAGCCCCAGCAGCCGTCGCCGCCGGGCCAGACCTTCGAAGAGGAAATCGTTCCGCAGCGTTACGCGAACAACGCGAAGGTCGACGCGTTCATCGACGAAATGGTCAGCCGCAACGGCTTCGACTCCACGAGCCTGCATGCGCTGTTCTCGCGCATCAGCTATTCGGCGACGGCCGTCAAGCTCGTGAAGCCCGCCGCGTCGCCGACGGTCAAGAACTGGCGCGTTTATCGCTCGCGCTTCATCGAGCCGATTCGCATCAACGCGGGCGTGAAATTCTGGAAAGCGAACCAGGCAACGCTGCAGCGCGCCTCCGCGGAATTCGGCGTGCCGCCCGAGGTGATCGTCGGCATCATCGGCGTCGAGACGATCTACGGCCGCTACATGGGCAATTTCCGCGTGCTCGACGCGCTGACGACGCTCACGTTCGATTACCCGGACACGCCGAATCGCGACAGCCGCCAGGCGACGTTCCGCAAGAACCTCGAGGATTTCCTGGTCTGGACTCGCGACAACCAGCTCGATCCGACCACCGTGCTCGGTTCGTATACGGGCGCAATCGGGATTCCGCAGTTCCTGCCGAGCAGCATCCGCGAATATGCGGTCGACTTCGACGGCACGGGCCATGTCGATCTGCGCAGCAGCCCGGTCGACGCGATCGGCAGCGTCGCGAACTACCTGAAGCAGCACGGCTGGGAAACCGATCGTCCGGTGGTCTGGCAGATCACGCCCGATACGGGCAGCCTGGGCATCGCACAAGCCGCCGCCGACGGCCAGCCCGAACCGCACTGGGCACTGTCGCAGCTGCTGCGCGCGGGCATGACGCTGAACGAGCCGACGGTCAACATCACCACCGAAGCCGGCACGCCCGTGACCGTGGTCGACCTGCCGTCGCCGGGGCGCGCGACGGAATACATGCTCGGTCTCAAGAATTTCTACGTGCTGACGCGCTACAACCGCAGTTTCTTCTACGCACTCACCGTGTACCAGCTCGGCGAAGCCGTGAAGGCGCAGATGGAAGCGAGCGGCGCACTGAGCCCGGCCGACGCCGACGCGCAGTCGCAGTAAGCACCGCCCGCCCAAAGAAAAAACGCCGCTCATGCGGCGTTTTTTTATCGCATGCGCGACGCATGCAAACCCGCGCTCACGCGGGGAACACACCCGTGGACAGGTAACGGTCGCCGCGATCGCAGATGATGAACACGATCGTCGCATTCTCGACCTGACGCGCGATGCGCATCGCGACTTCGCACGCGCCGCCCGACGAAATGCCCGCGAAGATGCCTTCGACCGCCGCGAGCCGGCGCGCCATCGTTTCCGACGCGGCCTGGCTCACGCTCTCGACGCGGTCGACACGGCTGCGATCGAAGATCGTCGGCATGTACGCTTCCGGCCACTTGCGAATGCCCGGAATGCGCGAGCCGTCTTCCGGCTGCGCACCGACGATCTCGATCGCCGGATTCTGTTCCTTCAGGTAACGCGACGTGCCCATGATCGTGCCCGTCGTGCCCATGGCCGACACGAAGTGCGTGATGCGCCCTTCGGTATCGCGCCAGATTTCCGGGCCCGTCGCTTCGTAGTGCGCAATGGGATTGTCGGGGTTCGCGAACTGGTCGAGGATCACGCCCTTGCCTTCGCGCTGCATCTGGTCCGCGAGATCGCGCGCCAGTTCCATCCCGCCCTTCACGGGCGTCAGGACGATTTCGGCGCCATAAGCGGCCATGCTCTGACGGCGCTCGACCGACAGATCCTCCGGCATGATCAGCACCATCTTGTAGCCGCGGATCGCCGCGGCCATCGCCAGCGCGATGCCCGTGTTGCCGCTCGTCGCCTCGATCAGCGTATCGCCCGGCTTGATGCGCCCGCGCGCCTCGGCCTTGCTGATCATCGACAGCGCCGGGCGATCCTTCACGGAACCGGCCGGGTTGTTGCCTTCGAGCTTCGCGAGCACCACGTTGTTGCGCGCGCGAATCTCGTCGTCCGGCAAGCGGACCAGTTGCACGAGCGGCGTATTGCCGATCGTGTCTTCGATAGTTTTGTAAGCCATGGAGATACCGTGAGTGCGAGGCCGATCAATCGATCGATTGTAAACCAGCACCGTCGCTCGCGCCGGCAACCCCTTTGAGACGATGGAATACGCGTGCCGCGCGATGCGTAAGCGCCGCGCATGTAGTACGCACGCAAAAAACCCGCGGCATGCCGCGGGAAGCCGTCGCAACGACGGCGACTGAAGGAGCTCTGTGTCTGTCGCGCGCTGCGCGTTACTTCTGCGCGGTGCGGGCAGGCGCGGCGGCAGGCTTTGCTGCTGCCGGCTTGGCCGCGGCCGACGGGGCCGTGCCTGAGCCCGCCGCGCCTGACCCGGCCGCGCCTATCGTCAGCCCTTGCTGCTGAAGTCGCTCGACGGTATGGCCGCCCATGCCTTTCACGCGTGACGCGAGATCGTCCGCATTCCTGAACGGACCGCGTGCGCCGCGTTCGTCGAGAATCGCTTTCGCCCGCGCCGGGCCGATGCCCTTGATGCCGACGAGCGCATCCTCGTTCGCCGTGTTGACGTCGACGGCCGCCCAGGCCGACGCGATCGCGCCGAACATGGCCGCTGCGGCAAACCATTTCCTGATCATGTGCTGGATCTCCGATGAAAAACGGCCGGCGGCTGCCGACCGTGAGACCCAGTCTATCGATGCAACGCGTCCGCTTAAACCTGGCCGGACAGCCAACGGACGTAGCGGTCGACGCCTTCCTGCACGGTCAGGAACGGCGTGTCGTAGCCGGCCGCGCGCAGCTTCGTCTGGTCGGCCTGCGTGAAGCACTGGTACTTGCCGCGCAGCGCATCGGGAAACGGCACGTATTCGACCAGCCCCTGCTCGACCTGCTGCGCGAGCGTCAGCGGCGGCAGGTTGTCGAGCGCGCGCAGCGTGTTCACGACCGTCGACGCGATATCGTTGAACGGCTGAGCACGGCCCGTGCCGAGGTTGAAGATGCCCGATTTCTCCGGATGATCGAAGAAGAACAGGTTCACCTTCGTCACGTCCTCGACCGACACGAAATCGCGCGTCTGCTCGCCCGGCGCATAACCGTTGTACTCGCCGAACAGCTTCACCTTGCCTTCCGCGCGGAACTGGTTGAAGTTGTGGAACGCAACCGACGCCATGCGCCCCTTGTGCGTCTCGCGCGGGCCGTACACGTTGAAATAGCGGAAGCCGGCGATCTGGCTCTTCGCGGTCGGCAGCACGCGGCGAATCACCTGGTCGAACAGGAACTTCGAATAGCCGTAGACGTTCAGCGGCGCCTCGACCTCGCGCTCCTCGACGAATCGCGTCGAGCCGCCGTAGATCGCGGCCGACGATGCGTACAGGAACTGCGCGCCCTGTGCGAGGCATGCGTCGAGCACCGCGCGGCTGTAGCGGAAGTTGTTGTCCATCATGTAGCGGCCGTCGGTTTCCATCGTGTCCGAACAGGCGCCTTCGTGGAACACCGCGCGTACCTTGCCGAAATCGCCGCGCGCGAAGCGTTCGACGAATTCCGTCTTGTCGAGATAGTCGTCGATCTCGCAATCGACGAGATTGCGGAACTTGTCCGCGCGCGTCAGGTTGTCGACCGCGATGATGCGCGTCTCGCCGCGCTCGTTGAGCGCCTTGACGATGTTCGCGCCGATAAAACCGGCTGCGCCGGTGACGATGAGGGTCATGATCGTCCTGCCTGAAAAATGCGAGCCACTCGTGCGGCGCGCTCGTCGCGCCGCCGAATGCGCTCAGTGAAACAGTTCGTCGTAGTCCACCGTGGCCGTGCCGAGCTTGCCGACCACGATGCCTGCCGCGCGATTCGCGAGTACCACGGCATCGACCAGCGGTACGCCCGCGCCGAGCATCGTCGCGACCGTCGCGATCACGGTATCGCCCGCGCCCGACACGTCGAACACCTCGCGCGCGAGCGCCGGTGCATGCAGTTCGCCGGTGGCGGAAAAAAGCGTCATTCCCTCTTCCGAGCGCGTGAGCAGCAGCGCGTCGATGTCGAGTTCCGCACGCAGCTTCGCAACCCGCGCACGCAGATCGTCTTCCGACTTCCACTGCCCGACCACTTCGCGCAATTCCGCGCGATTCGGCGTGATCAGCGACGCGCCGCGATAGCGTGCCCAGTCGTCGCCCTTCGGGTCGACCAGAACGGACTTGCCGGCCGCACGCGCCTTCTCGATCATCGTCGTGACGTGCGTCAGGCCGCCTTTCGCGTAATCCGACATCAGCACGACGTCGTGCTGCGGCAGCAGCGCGTCGAAGCGCGCAAGCCCCGCGAGCAGCACTTCATGCGTCGGCATCGCCTCGAAGTCGACGCGCAGCAGTTGCTGCTGGCGCGCGAGCACACGCAGCTTGATCGTGGTCGGCAGCGCCGGGTCGCGCTCGAGATGAGGCGTCACGCCACTGCTGCCGAGCAGCTCGACGATCCGCTCGCCGGGTTCGTCGCAACCGACGACGCACAGCAACCCGGCCTGGCCGCCGAGCGTCACGGCATTGCGCGCGACGTTCGCCGCACCGCCGAGCCGCTCTTCCTGACGCTGCACATGCACGACCGGCACGGGCGCTTCCGGCGAAATGCGATCGACGTTGCCGAACCAGTAACGATCGAGCATCACGTCGCCGACGACAAGCACGCGCGAGCGCGCGAGCTGCGCGCGCGGCACCGGAACGACTTCGCGAAGAGTATTCATCGTAGGGTCAGCCACGGGAAGACGACTGGGGATCGACATACGGCCGTCCGATCGCGTAGTAGTCGATGCCCAGTTCGGCCATCGCGTCCGGCTCGTACAGGTTGCGCCCGTCGAAGATCACCGGCGCCTTCAGTTCGGCCTTCAGGCGCGTGAAATCGGGGCTCCGGAATTCCTTCCATTCGGTCACGATCACGAGCGCGTCCGCGCCCGTCACGGCGACGTCCTGCGTATCGACGAGATGCAGCCGCGCCAGCGCGTCCGGATTGCCGTCGAAATCCAGCGCGAACACGCGCCGCGCCTCGTCGACCGCGACCGGATCGTACGCGCGCACGGTCGCGCCGCGCTCGAGCAGCGCGGCGATCAGGCGGCGGCTCGGCGCCTCGCGCATGTCGTCGGTGTTCGGCTTGAACGCCAGACCCCAGACCGCGAACTCGCGGCCGGTGAGATCGGCGCCGAAGCGCTGCTCGATCTTGCCGATCAGCACGTCCTTCTGCGCATGGTTGGCCGCCTCGACGGCTTCCAGGATGCGCAGCGGCTGGCCGTTCTCGCCTGCGGTGCGGATCAGCGCCTGGACGTCCTTCGGGAAGCACGAGCCGCCATAGCCGACACCTGCGTACAGGAAATGGTAGCCAATGCGCGGATCGGAGCCGATTCCGCGGCGCACGGCCTCGATGTCGGCACCGACCTTGTCGGCGAGATTCGACATCTCGTTCATGAACGAGATACGCGTCGCAAGCATCGCATTCGCCGCATATTTCGCGAATTCGGCCGAACGCACGTCCATGTAGATCGTGCGTTCGTGGTTGCGGTTGAACGGCGCGTAAAGCTTCTTGATCTTCTCGCGCGCGATCGTGCCCGTCTCGTCGTCGTCGACGCCGATGATGATCCGGTCCGGACGCATGAAGTCCTCGACCGCGGCGCCTTCCTTCAGGAATTCCGGGTTCGACACGACCGAGAAGCGATGCGCGACGCTGCCCGCGAGCCCGCGAGCGGCAAGCGCTTCGTCGACCACGCCGCGCACGCGCTGCGCGGTGCCGACCGGCACCGTCGACTTGTCGACGATCACCTTGAAGCTCGTCATGTGGCGACCGATGTTGCGGGCGGCCTCGAGCACGTATTGCAGGTCGGCCGAGCCGTCCTCGTCGGGCGGCGTGCCGACCGCAATGAACTGAATCTCGCCGTGCGCGACGCTCGCCTCGATGTCGGTCGAGAAGCGCAACCGCCCCGCCGCGCGGTTACGCGCGATGATGTCCAGCAGCCCCGGTTCGTGAATCGGCATCCCGCCGTTGTTCAGGATGTCGATCTTGCGCGGATCGACGTCGAGACAGAAGACGTCGTGACCGATCTCCGCGAGGCATGCGCCCGTGACTAGACCGACGTAGCCGGTGCCGATGATGGTGATTTTCATAGATGTTCCGGTACTTCCCGGTAATTGACTAACTTGGCCGCCGGGACGAGCCCGGCGGCAACCGCAGCGCGTTGGCTCCGCGTGCCGGGATCAGCCCGGCATCGCAGGTTCGACGCGGCGCGGCGCATAGGTTTCCCAGCCGCTGCATCCGGGGCACTGCCAGTAGAAGAGGCGTGCCCGGAAACCGCAATTCTGGCACGTATACCGTGGCAGATTTTTCGTGCGCTGCTTGATCAGCGCACGCATCATTTCAAGTTCCTTACGGCGTGGCTCGTCAGCCGCCGCGATCTGCGCATCGAGCAGGTGCAGCATCCCCGACAGGTTCGGCGATTTCTCCATCTGCGTGCGTGCGAGCGTGTGCGCCGCGTCCTGGCCGCGCAACCCCGCAATGTGCTGATACGCGACGTCGAGCAGGTCGTTCGACGGATAGCGATCGACATACCCCATCAGCAGCTCGGCGCCTTCAACGTTCTTGCCGAGCGCGACATAGGCCTTCATCAGCTTGTCGGCGACGAGCGGCAGATACGCCGGGTTCTGCGCTTCGACGCGCTTCCAGTGCTCGATCGCGGCCGCGTGGTTGCCGTCCGCCTGCGCGGCATCGCCGGACAGGATCGTCGCGCGAACGTTCTGCGGGTTCACGGTCAGCGCGAGCTGCAGCTGTTCGGCCGCCGCGGCTGCGTTCTTGCGCTGCAGCGCGTCCTGCGCGAGCTCGCAGTGAAACTGCGCGATTTCAGCGCCGAGCGGTTTGTCGCTCATCGACTCGATGCGTTTCGCGGTATCGATCGACTTGTTCCAGTCCTTCTCGATCTCATAGATCGTCAGCAGCGCCCGCTGTGCGCCGAGCGCGTAGTCGCCGTCGGCGAGCTTGTGGAACGCCTCCTCGGCGCGATCGAGCAGGCCGGCCTTGAGGAAATCCTGGCCGAGCTCGTACAGCGCGTGGTCGCGCTCGTTGACCGGCAGGTCCGTGCGGCTCAGCAGGTTCTGGTGCACGCGAATCGCACGGTCGGTTTCGCCGCGACGGCGGAACAGGTTACCGAGTGCGAAGTGCAGCTCGACCGTCTCGGGATCGAGCTTGGCAACCTCGATGAATGCGTCGATCGCCTTGTCGGGTTGTTCGTTCAACAGAAAGTTCAGGCCGCGAAAATACGATCGCGGCAAGTTGGCGCTCTCCGACAGGAGATTCTTCAGGTCATAGCGTGACGCCGCCCAACCGAGCGCGAACGCGACCGGAATCGCGAGCAACCACCAGAAATCCAGATCCATGCGAAATATCGAAGCAGAGACGAAAACCGCGCGATTGTCGCGCGGCATCCGTGTTAAATGACGGGCGGCATCGGCGGCTGGTCGACGACGGTCGGCGTTTCGCGCGCCGCGCGCAGATCGCGCTTCAGGCGTCCGTTCTCGAGACGCAGGCGGAAGATCGAAGGCAGCGCGGACAGCAGGCCGGCCAGCAGCCCCACGGCGAAGAATGCCAGGCCGATCAGGATCAGCGGCGCTTGCCATGCGTAGCCGGCAACGAAATTCAGCGTCGCGGTTTGCGTATTGGCCAGCGCAAGCACCAGCAGCAGCACGAACACCAATACCCGGATCAGCCAGACGATAAACTTCATGAAACCCTCTCTTTGTTGAGGTTTGCCGCGGCGCGCGACTCCCCTTCGCCGCACCGAATCGACCCGTATTGTAAAGGAAGCGTTTCCGCGGCTGCGCACATCCTGCGCGCCCCGTTGCGCCGCGGTCGCCGAAAATGAAAAAAGCGCCCGCAAGGGGCGCTTTTCTTTTCAGCCTTCGCCGGACGGGTTCCGGTCAAACCGAACGACGCTCAACGCTCGTCGTCCGGATCGTCAGCCTTCAGCGGTTCACCGGCGCGGCCGTCGACGCGTTCGCGCAATTCCTTGCCAGGCTTGAAGTGCGGCACGAACTTCTCGGGCACCTGCACTTTCTCCCCCGACTTCGGGTTGCGTCCGACGCGTGCCGGGCGACGGTTGAGACCGAAGCTGCCGAAACCCCGAATTTCGATGCGGTGCCCTTTCGCCAGAGCGTCAGACATCGCATCGAGCATCGTTTTCACCGCGAAATCCGCATCCTTGAGGACAAGTTGCGGAAATCGCGATGCCAGCTGCGCGACCAACTCGGATTTGGTCATACTTCAGCAGACCTCGTGAGGCTTACTGGTTCTGGCCGTCGAGCTTCGCCTTCAGCAGCGCGCCGAGGTTGGTCGTACCGGTCGCAGCCGAGCTGGTGTCGGCTTGCAGGCCGCGGATCGCTTCCTGTTGCTCAGCCGAATCCTTCGCCTTGATCGACAGGTTGATGCCACGCGACTTGCGATCGATGTTGATCACCATCGCGTTGACCTTGTCGCCTTCCTTCAGCACGTTGCGTGCGTCTTCGACACGATCCTGCGCGATTTCCGACGCACGCAGGTAGCCTTCGACGTCGCCCGTCAGCGTCACGACCGCACCCTTCGCATCGACCGTCTTCACGACGCCGTCGACGATCGAGCCCTTGTCGTTCATTGCAACGTAGTTGCTGAACGGGTCGCCTTCGAGCTGCTTGATGCCGAGCGAAATACGCTCCTTCTCGACGTCGATACCGAGCACGATGGCTTCGACTTCGTCGCCCTTCTTGTACTTGCGAACGGCTTCTTCGCCGGTTTCGCTCCACGACAGGTCCGACAGGTGGACCAGGCCGTCGATGCCGCCCGGCAGACCGATGAACACGCCGAAGTCGGTGATCGACTTGATTGCGCCCGTGATCTTGTCGCCCTTCTTGAAGTTGCGGCTGAAGTCATCCCACGGATTCGGCTTGCACTGCTTCATGCCGAGGCTGATACGACGACGGTCTTCGTCGATCTCGAGGACCATGACTTCGACTTCGTCGCCCAGCTGGACAACCTTCGACGGCGCAACGTTCTTGTTGGTCCAGTCCATTTCCGACACGTGGACGAGGCCTTCGATGCCCGATTCCACTTCGACGAATGCGCCGTAGTCGGTGATGTTCGTGACCTTGCCGAACAGGCGCGTGCCCGACGGGTAACGGCGCGAGATGCCTTCCCACGGATCGTCGCCCAGTTGCTTGATGCCCAGCGAGACGCGGTTCTTCTCTTGGTCGAACTTGAGGATCTTCGCGGTGACTTCCTGGCCAACCGACAGGACTTCGCTCGGGTGACGCACACGACGCCATGCGATGTCGGTGATGTGCAGCAGGCCGTCGATGCCGCCGAGGTCGACGAACGCGCCGTAGTCGGTGATGTTCTTGACCACGCCGTTGACGATCGCGCCTTCCTTCAGCGTCTCGAGCAGCTTCGCGCGCTCTTCGCCTTGGGTTGCTTCGATCACTGCACGACGCGACAGCACGACGTTGTTACGCTTGCGATCGAGCTTGATCACGCGGAACTCGAGCGTCTTGCCTTCGTACGGGGTCGTGTCCTTGACCGGACGCGTGTCGACCAGCGAACCCGGCAGGAACGCGCGGATGCCGTTGACCATCACGGTCATGCCGCCCTTCACCTTGCCGGTGATCGTGCCGGTGACGAGTTCGTTGTTGTCGAGAGCCTTTTCCAGCGACAGCCACGATGCAAGGCGCTTCGCCTTGTCGCGCGACAGGATCGTGTCGCCGTAGCCGTTTTCGAGTGCGTCGATCGCGACGGACACGAAATCGCCCGACTGCACCTCAACCTCGCCCTGATCGTTCAGGAATTCCTCGATCGGAATGTAAGCCTCGGACTTGAGGCCTGCATTGACGACCACGAAGTTGTGGTCGACGCGCACGACTTCGGCGGAAATCACTTCGCCGGCGCGCATGTCTTGGCGGGTCAGCGACTCTTCGAACAGAGCCGCAAAGGATTCGGTATTCGGGGTGGAGGTTTGCAGGTCGGACATAAAAATCTGATAGTGCATGGATCGCTGTGCCACGCCGGCCGGAATGGCAGGCTGAAAGGGCCAGATCGAGGTCCACACGGGGTTAAGGGTTCGAAACACGCTCCGCGCTTACGGCGCGGAGCACCTACCGCTGCCCGCCGTTTCAGGCGGGCTGGCCGAGCGCCCGGTACCACTGCAGCACCTGGTCGACTGCTTCATCAACCGAAAGTGCCGACGTATCGAGCAGCTTGGCGTCTGCCGCGGGCTTCAGCGGCGCGGCCGCGCGATTGCTGTCGCGCGCATCACGTTCACGAAGATCCCGGAGCAAGTCATCTATATTAGCAGAAAAACCTTTTTGCATCAATTGCTTATGCCGTCTGGTCGCGCGGGCCTCTGCGCTGGCCGTCAGGAACACCTTCAGCACGGCGTCCGGGAAGATCACCGTCCCCATGTCGCGCCCGTCGGCAACGAGGCCCGGCGTCTTGCGGAACGCGCGCTGGCGCGCGACCAGCGCGGTACGCACCGGCCCGTGCACGGCAATGGCCGATGCGCGGTTGCCGACCGCCTCGGCGCGAATGTCGTTCGACACATCGACGCCGTCGAGCTGCGCGCAGCCTTCGCGGAACGTGATGTGGAGATCGTCGATCAGCTTCACGAGCGCGTCGATGTCCTCCGCCGCGATGCCGTAGCGCACGCTGGCGAGTGCCGCGAGGCGGTACAGCGCACCGCTGTCGAGCAAGTGGAAGCCGAGGTGCGCGGCGACGAGCGCCGCGACCGTGCCCTTGCCGGAAGCGGTCGGGCCGTCGATCGTGATGACGGGAGTCGGGTGAAAGGGTCGGGTCGATTTCATCGGAACAGTCGGGTCAGGCTTTGGCGAGCGCGGCGAAGCGGTCGAAATAGTCGGGGAACGTCTTGCCGACGCACTTCGGATCGTTGATCCGCACGGGCACGCCGCCCAGGCTGACGAGCGAGAAGCACATCGCCATCCGGTGATCGTCGTACGTGTCGATCGCCGCGTTCGGCGTGAGCTTTTCCGGCGGCGTGACGACGAGATAGTCGGGGCCTTCCTCGACGATCGCGCCGACCTTGCGCAGTTCGGTCGCCATCGCGGCGATGCGGTCGGTCTCCTTCACGCGCCAGCTCGCGATGTTGCGCAGCGTGCTCGTCCCGTTCGCGAACAGCGCCGCGACCGCGATGGTCATCGCCGCATCGGGGATCAGGTTGAAATCCATGTCGATCGGCTCGAGCTTGCCGTGGTCGTGGCCTATGCCGCGCACGTCGATCCAGTCGTCGCCCATCGTCACGTTCGCGCCCATCTGCATCAGCGCATTCGCGAAACCGACGTCGCCCTGGATGCTCGCGCGCCCCACGCCCTCAACGCGCAGCGGGCCGCCGCCAAGCGCACCGGCCGCGAGGAAGTACGAGGCCGACGACGCGTCGCCCTCGACCATGATCCGCCCCGGCGAGCGGTAGCGGACGCCGGCCGGCACGACGAAGCGCTGCCAGCCGTCGCGCTCGACCGTCACGCCGAAGCGCTCCATCAGCCGGATCGTGATGTCGATGTACGGCTTCGAGATCAGTTCGCCGTCGACCTCGACGACGGTCTTGCCGTCCTTCGCCTTCACGAGCGGCAGCGTCATCAGCAACGCGGTGAGGAACTGGCTCGACACGTCGCCGCGCACGCGGATCGGCGCGTCGACCGCGATCGTCGCGGGCTTGATCAGCAGCGGCGGGTAACCGTCATTCAGCTCGTAGTCGATCTGCGCGCCGATCTGCCGCAGGCCGTCGACGAGATCGCCGATCGGCCGCTCGTGCATGCGCGGCACGCCGTGCACGCGATACTCGCCGCCGTTCACCGCAAGCGCGGCGGTCAGCGGCCGCACGGCCGTGCCCGCGTTGCCGAGGAACAGGTCGGCCGTCTTCGCGGTGAACGCGCCGCGCGTGCCCGTGACGACACAGGTGTCGGCGTCGCGCGCGAGCTTCACGCCGAGCTTGCCGAGTGCATCGAGCATCACGCGCGTGTCGTCGGAGTCGAGCAGATTCGTGATCGTCGTTTCGCCTTCGGCAAGCGCCGCGAGCAGCAGCACGCGGTTCGAAATGCTCTTCGAGCCGGGCAGGCGCACGGTGCCCGATGCGCTGGAGTACGGGCCGAGATCGAGATAGTCCATGGGAATCGTCCTGTTATTTCTTGTCCGGTTCGGCAGCGGGCTTGCCGCCGCGCTCCTGCCATGCCTTGCGCGCGGCGCGCGAGCGCGTGAACACGGCTTCGAGCGCCGCGCCGTCGCCGGCGTCGATCGCCGCACGCAGCCGCGTGAGCACGCGCGTGTAGCCGTCGAGTTCGTCGAGCAGCGCCGCGCGGTTCGCGACGCACACGTCGCGCCACATCTCCGGGCTCGACGCGGCGATGCGCGTGAAATCGCGGAAACCGCCCGCCGCATACGAGAATTTCAGTTCCGCGTCCGCCTCGCCGAGGATCTGCTCGACGAGCGCAAACGACAGCACGTGCGGCAGATGGCTGATCGACGCAAACACGCGATCGTGCTGTTCGGTGCTCATCGTGCGCACGTCGGCGCCGGTCGCGCGCCACATCGCGTCGATTCGCGCGACCGATTCGGGCGCGTTCTCCGGCAGCGGGCACAGCACGACGTTGCGGCCGACGTACAGGTCGGGCAACGCGGCTTCGACGCCGCTCGACTCGCGACCGGCGATCGGGTGCCCCGGCACGAACTGCGCGATCCGCGCGCCGAGCGCTTCGCGCGCGGCCGCGACGACATCGGACTTGGTGCTGCCCGCATCGGTGACGATCGTCGCATCGGCGAGCCACGGCGCGATGCGCGCGAGCAGCGGCCCCGTCTGCGCGACAGGCGCGGCCAGCAGCACGAGATCGGCGCCGGCAAGCGCGTCGCGCAACTGCGCGTCGTCGTCGAGCGCCGCCGCGCGGTCGATCACGCCGAGCGACAGCGCGCGCTCGACCGATGCGCGTGAGCGGCCCACGCCGACGATCTCGCCCGCGCCGCCCGGCGCGCGCTCGCGCAGCGCGCGAGCCAGCGATCCGCCGATCAGGCCGACACCGAAAATGACCAGTTTGTTGAATGCAAAGCCTGACACGACAAGAGCCAAGTTACGCGCGCGGAACGACGCCCCGCACACGGAATTCCAGATTCCGGGCAACGGGCCCGCGCCCGGCGCAACCTGCACCGGGTGCTGCCCGAACCCGCCTTCGGCAGCGCCGTCCGGCCTGCCCTGCCCTGCCCGCCCGGCCGCGACGCCTGCGCATGCAGGCGACGGGCCGTCACGCATCAGCGTGCGCTCGGATACGAGCCGAGTATCTTCAGGAACGCGGCCTTCTGGCCGAGCTCCGCGAGCGCGGCCGCGACCGCCGCATCGTCCCGGTGCCCTTCGATGTCGATGTAGAAGTAGTACTCCCACGTGCCGACGCGCGCCGGACGCGACTCAAAGCGCGTCATCGACACGCCGTGCCGCGCAAGCGGTTCGAGCAGCTTGAATACGGCGCCCGGCTCGTTCTTCACCGAGACGATCAGCGACGTCTGGTCGTGACCGCTTGGCCCGGCCGGCTGCTTGCCGATGATCACGAAGCGCGTGCGGTTGTGCGGATCGTCCTGGATCAGCGAGAACGCGATCTGCAAGCCGTAGTGCGCGGCCGCGCGGTCGCCCGCGATCGCCGCGACGCTCGGATCGGCCGCCGCGAGACGCGCGGCCTCCGCGTTGCTCGCCACGGCCTGCCGCTCGAGCTGCGGCGCATTCGCCGCGAGCCACTGCTGGCATTGCGCAAGTGCCTGCGCATGCGCGCAGACGCGCTTCACGCCGTCGAGCGTGCCGCTTTGCGTGAGCAGGTTGTGATGGATAGGCAGCGCGAGTTCGCCGCTGATCAGCAGTTGCGTCTGCAGCAGCAGGTCGAGCGTGCGCGACACGGCCCCTTCGGTCGAATTCTCGACCGGCGCGATGCCGAACGCGGATGCGCCGGCCTCGACCGAGCGGAACACCTCGTCGATCGACGGGCACGGCAGCCCTTCGATCGACTGGCCGAAATACTCGAGCATCGCCTGCTCGCTGTACGTGCCGACCGGCCCGAGGAACGCGACGTGGATCGTCTGCTCGAGCGCGCGGCTCGCCGCCATGATCTCGCGCCAGATCGCGCTGATGTGCTCGCTCGCGAGCGGCCCCGCGCTCATGTCCTGCAGCCGCGCGATCACCTGCAGCTCGCGCTCCGGCCGGAACACCGGCGCGTTGAAATGCTTCTTGACCTCGCCCACCTCCAGCGCCACCGCGGCGCGCTGGTTCAGGAGCGCGATCAGCTGCGCGTCGATCGCGTCGATGCGATCGCGCAGCGGTTTCAGGCGGGAATTCAGTTCGTCGTCCATGCGTTTTGCCGTGCTGTTTGAACAGCGTCGCCGTCAGGCGCCGCGCTGCTCGAAGTCCTTCATGTACTCGACGAGCGCTTTCACGCCCTCGAGCGGCACCGCGTTGTAGATCGACGCCCGCATGCCACCGACGGACTTGTGGCCCTTCAGCTGCAGCAGCCCGCGCGCCTTTGCGCCGGCAAGGAAGTCTTCATTGCGCGTTTCGTCGGCCAGGAAAAACGGCACGTTCATCCGCGAACGTGCTGCCGGCTCGACCTTGTTCAGATAGAAGCCGCTCGCATCGATCGTGTCGTAGAGCAGCTTCGCCTTCTCGATATTGCGGGCCTCGATCGCTTCGAGGCCGCCCTGCCGCTTCAGCCACTGGAACACGAGGCCCGCGATGTAGATCGCGTAGGTGGGCGGCGTGTTGTACAGCGAGTTGTTCGCGGCGATGGTCTTCCATTCGAACGCGGACGGGCAGATCGACTGCGCGCGATCGAGAAGATCCTCGCGCACGATCACGACCGTCACGCCGGCCATCCCGATGTTCTTCTGCGCGCCGCCGAACAGCACGCCGTATTTCGCGACGTCCATCGGGCGCGACAGGATGTGCGACGAGACATCCGCGACCAGCGGCACGTCGCCGAGATCGGGAATCTCGAACGTCTCGACGCCGTCGATTGTCTCGTTGGTGCACAGATGCACGTAGGCCGGATCGTCCGACAGCTGCCATTCGGCGCGTGCGGGCGCACGCGTGAAGCCGTCTTCCGTCTTGCCGGTCGCGGCGAGATGCGGTGTACCGTACTTCTTCGCCTCGCCGAACGATTTCTGCGACCACGAGCCCGTCACGACGAAGTCGGCGGTCTTGCGCGCCCCGAGCAGGTTCATCGGCACGATCGCATTTTCCGCGATACCGCCGCCCTGCAGGAACAGGATCCGGTGGCTTGCCGGCACGCCGAGCAGGTCGCGCAGGTCGGTCAGCGCGGCCTCGTGGATCGACATGAACTCCTTGCCGCGATGGCTCATCTCCATCACGCTCATGCCGCTGCCGTGCCAATCGAGCATTTCGTCGGCGGCCTGCCGCAACACTTCCTCGGGCATCGCCGCGGGGCCGGCGGAGAAATTAAAGACGCGCATCGTGAAAACCTCGGGAGGGACGCGACCGGCTTGCCGCCGGCAGAACCGCGCCAGAATGGAAATGGCCGCTTGCGCTCGCGCGCAAACGGCCATTATCGCACTGTCGTCAGGCTCCCGCCAAACCCGGCCGAATGGCCGGGTGCGTGCCCGGACGGCTTACTTGCCCGGCTTGACTGCTGCAACTTCCTTGTCAGCCTGCGTGCGCGTCGCCTGGATCGCTTGCGGCATGTACTTCTGCATCAGGCCGTTGACCACGTCGCGACCGACCTGATCCTGAACCTGGATGAACTTGCGGCCCGTCGGGCTCTTGTAGAACGTCGTCAGATCCTTGATCTCCGACGTGCTGTAGTACTTCGCGTACGCGTCGTACTGAGCCGACATCGCGTCGTTCTGGAATTGCTGCGTACCGAACACCTTGCCTGCGCCGTCAACCAGCTTCGGCACTGCATTCTTCTGCAGCGTCGGAACGGCAGCTTGCTTCTGCTTGTCGTTCATCGTCTTGTTTTCCGACAGCGCGTCCGACAGGATCGCCGGCACGAGTTGCTTGGCCTGCATTTCGGCGCTGTTGCCGATTGCCGACACGAGCTTCGGCGCGTCGATCGCGTCGAGCAGATCCTTGATCGCAGCCTTCTTGTCGGCGTCGATCGGCGCAGCTGCCGCGGCGGGCGCCGGTGCGGAATTCGACAGCGCTTGCGCCATCGCGAACGTCGGCACCAGTGCAGCCAGCAGAACCAGTTGCTTGAATTGCTTTTGCATCATCACTCCCTTTTGGAAATATGAATGGTTGCTCGCCGGCCGCGGCGCTTTGCGCCCGCGGCGGCCAGAGTCTCATCCGTTCTTCAGGCTTCGCCGTCCGACGCCTCGTCGGCCTCGCCATCGCCCTCTTCGGCCTCCGCGATCTGCTGCAGGCCAGAGAGCTTGGTACCCTCATCGAGACTGATGAGTGTAACACCTTGCGTGGCACGCCCCATCTCGCGGATCTCGGATACGCGGGTGCGAATCAACACGCCGGCCGTCGTGATCAGCATGATCTGATCCTCTGCGTCGACGAGCGTTGCAGCCACGACCTTGCCGTTGCGCTCGGACGTCTGGATCGCGATCATACCCTTCGTACCGCGGCCGTGACGCGTGTATTCGGTGATCGGCGTACGCTTGCCGAAGCCGTTCTCGGTCGCGGTGAGCACGGTCTGCTCCTCGCTGCCGGCAACCAGCATCGCGATGACCTGCTGCCCGTCCTCGAGCTGCATGCCGCGCACGCCGCGCGCCTCGCGCCCCATCGGACGCACGTCGTTCTCGTCGAAGCGCACGGCCTTGCCGGCGTCGGAGAACAGCATCACGTCGTGCGCGCCATCGGTGATCGACGCACCGATCAGGAAGTCGCCGTCGTCGAGGCCGACCGCGATGATGCCCTTCTTCATCGGACGGCTGAACGCTTCGAGCGGCGTCTTCTTCACGGTGCCGAGCGACGTCGCCATGAAAATGAACTTGTCGGCCGAGAATTCCTTGACCGGCAGCACGACGTTGATCTTCTCGCCATCCTGCAGCGGGAACATGTTGACGATCGGGCGGCCACGCGAGTTGCGCGAGCCCTGCGGCACTTCATAGACCTTGACCCAGTACACACGGCCACGGTTCGAGAAGCACAGGATGTAGTCGTGCGTGTTCGCGATGAACAGCGTCTCGATCCAGTCGTCTTCCTTCATCTGCGTCGCCTGCTTGCCGCGACCGCCGCGCTTCTGCGCGCGGTACTCGGACAGCGGCTGCGACTTCACGTAGCCCGCATGCGACATCGTGACGACCATGTCCTGCGGCGTGATCAGATCCTCGGTGTTCAGTTCGGTCGCGTTCAGCTCGATCTTCGAGCGGCGCGCATCGCCGAACTCGGCCTTCACCGAGGTCAGCTCCTCGCCGATCATCGTCGTGATCCGCTCGGGGCGCGCGAGGATGTCCAGCAGGTCGGCGATCTGTGCCATCACTTCGCGGTATTCGCCGATGATCTTGTCCTGCTCGAGACCGGTCAGGCGCTGCAGACGCATCTGCAGGATTTCCTGGGCCTGCGTCTCGGACAGACGGTACAGCCCGTCGTTCTGCATCCCGAACGCGGGGTTCAGGCCTTCCGGACGATACGCGGAGCGGCCGCCCGCCGATGCATTCTCGGCTTCGGCGCGCGTCAGCATGTCGCGCACGAGCGACGAATCCCACGGCTTCGCCATCAACTCCTGCTTCGCGATCGGCGGCGTCGGCGCGGCCTTGATGATCGCGATGAACTCGTCGATGTTCGCGAGCGCGACCGCGAGACCTTCGAGCACGTGGCCGCGTTCGCGGGCCTTGCGCAGTTCGTAGATCGTGCGGCGCGTCAGCACTTCGCGTCGATGCGACAGGAAGCACTGCAGGATTTCCTTCAGGTTCAGCAGCTTCGGCTGGCCGTCGACGAGCGCGACCATGTTCATGCCGAACGTGTCCTGGAGCTGGGTCGCCTTGTACAGGTTGTTCAGCACCACTTCCGGCACTTCGCCGCGCTTGAGTTCGATCACGACACGCATGCCGCTCTTGTCGGACTCGTCCCGGATGTCGGAGATGCCTTCGAGCTTCTTCTCGTTGACGAGCTCGGCGATCCGCTCGAGCAGCGAGCGTTTGTTCACCTGGTACGGCAGCTCGTCGACGATGATCGCCATCCGCTGGCCGCGGTCGATCTCCTCGAAGTGCGTGGCCGCGCGCATCACGACGCGGCCGCGCCCGGTGCGGTAGCCATCGCGCACGCCGGCGACGCCGTAGATGATGCCGGCCGTCGGGAAGTCCGGCGCCGGGATGATCTCGATCAGCTCGTCGATCGTCGCTTCCGGGTTGCCCAGCAGGTGCTGACACGCGTCGACGACTTCGTTCAGGTTGTGCGGCGGGATGTTGGTCGCCATGCCGACCGCGATGCCCGACGAGCCGTTGATCAGCAGGTTCGGAATGCGCGACGGCAGGACCGACGGCTGCGTTTCGTTGCCGTCGTAGTTCGGCTCGAAATCGACCGTTTCCTTGTCGATGTCGGCGAGCAGCTCGTGACCGATCTTCGCCATGCGAATTTCGGTGTAACGCATCGCCGCGGCGTTGTCGCCGTCGATCGAGCCGAAGTTGCCTTGCCCGTCGATCAGCATGTAGCGCAGCGAGAAGTCCTGCGCCATCCGCACGATCGTGTCGTACACCGCGGTATCGCCGTGAGGGTGGTACTTACCGATCACGTCACCGACGATACGCGCCGATTTCTTGTACGCGCGGTTCCAGTCGTTGTTCAGTTCGTGCATCGCGAACAACACACGCCGGTGCACGGGCTTCAGGCCATCGCGGACATCCGGAAGGGCACGTCCGACGATCACGCTCATCGCGTAATCGAGATACGAACGGCGCATTTCCTCCTCTAGGGAGGTGGGCAGGGTCTCTTTGGCGAATTGATCCATGTATCCGTATCGTTTCGGAGCGAAGACGGCGAACGCCTTACGCGTGGGCGCTGCATGCGCAACGCAACGCGAGATTCTAACATGCGCCCATCAGCCGCCAATTCGCCTCCCCCTCTATATATAAATAGCGAAAATTGTGGCGGCGGCGAGCCGACCGAAATCGCCTGCGACTCGACGTCGCAGGCGATTTCGTCATGCCTGTTTCACGCGCACGAGTAAACAGATACGTTCATCCGCGCAATTTCTCGGACACACTCTTGACAATCTCTGAAAGTTACGGCAGGCCGGTGTTGCGCATGCACCACAAACGTTGAGGCGATCTTAGGGTGGGGAGGATTTTTTTTCGTAGGAAGGGAACGATATGGCAAAATGCCAACGCACTGAGGGTTAGACGCTGCTCGAAGTCTAAAGTCTACACAGAGCGGTGCCGCATTTTTGTGCCGCACCAATGTTATACTTCGAGCAATGTATGACTTGTCACCGTCAACAGGCTCGCAGTAAACCTGCGGTAATCTCAATTTCGAGAGGAGAAATATGAATAAACTTTCAAAGCTCGCGTTCATTGCAGCTACCGCAGTTATGGCTGCATCCGCTTCGGCACAGTCGGTGCCGGCGTCGCGTCAAGCCGTCAATGACAACTGGGTGAACGGCACGGGCGAATGGGTGTGGATGAACGGCACGAACGAGCTCTGCTGGCGCGATGCATTCTGGACGCCGGCCACCGCCAACGCGAAGTGCGATGGCGCACTGGTCGCCCAGGCACCGCAGCCGCCGGTCGCTCCGGTCGCTCCGGCCATCACGAGCCAGAAGATCACGTATCAAGCTGACGCACTGTTCGACTTCGACAAGGCAACGCTCAAGCCGCTGGGCAAGCAGAAGCTGGACGAACTGGCTTCGAAGATCGAAGGCATGAACACGGAAGTGGTCGTCGCAACGGGCTACACGGACCGCATCGGTTCGGACAAGTACAACGACCGTCTGTCGCTGCGCCGTGCGCAAGCCGTGAAGTCGTACCTGGTCAGCAAGGGTGTGCCGGCCAACAAGATCTACACGGAAGGCAAGGGCAAGCGCAACCCGGTTACGACTGGCTGCAACCAGAAGAACCGCAAGCAGCTGATCGCCTGCCTCGCACCGGACCGCCGCGTGGAAGTCGAAGTGGTTGGTACGCAGCAAACGACGACGACGACCGTTCCGGCAAACTAAGCCGCGGTTTTCGACCGTTTCAAAGCCCCGCTCCGGCGGGGCTTTTTCGTTGATGCCCGTCCGGGCGCTCGCCGCCTCGCCGCTCGTCCGCTTCTTATATACTCGGGGCTGACGAACCGAAGCACTGCCCTCCCTCCGTAGCCCGTTTGCCGACATGACCAACGCCGATCCGCACGAACTCCAGAAATTCAGCGACCTCGCCCATCGGTGGTGGGATCCGAATGCCGAATTCAAGCCGCTGCACGACCTGAACCCGGTCCGGCTCGGCTGGATCGACGCGCATGCGCACCTGGCCGGCAAGCGCGCACTCGACATCGGCTGCGGCGGCGGCATCCTGTCCGAATCGATGGCCGGACTCGGCGCGCAGGTGAAAGGCATCGACCTGTCGACCGAAGCGCTCGGCGTGGCCGACCTGCACAGCCTCGAAAGCGGCATCTCGGTCGACTACGAGGCCATCGCCGCCGAAGCGATCGCCGCCCGCGAACCGGGCACCTACGATGTCGTCACGTGCATGGAGATGCTCGAGCACGTGCCGTCGCCCGGCGATGTCGTCGCCGCGTGCGCGACGCTCGTGAAGCCCGGTGGCTGGGTGTTCTTCTCGACGCTGAACCGCAACCTGAAGTCCTACCTGTTCGCCGTGATCGGCGCGGAGTACATCGCGCAAATGCTGCCGAAGGGCACGCACGACTACGCGCGCTTCATCCGCCCATCGGAACTGGCCGGCTTCGTGCGTGCGACGGATCTGCACATCGTGGAGATCAAGGGCATCACGTATCACCCGATCGGCAAGCGCTTCGCGCTGTCGAACGACACCGACATCAACTATCTCGTCGCGTGCCGCCGCGGCGCGTGACCCTCCGACCTGCATGACGACTCCCCTTTCGACCGCGCGAGCCGCACTCGACGAACCGCGCCTGCTGCACTGCGATGCCGTGCTGTTCGACCTGGACGGCACGCTCGCCGACACGGCGCCCGATCTCGCGGCTGCCGTCAACAAGATGCAGCGCGTCCGCGGCCTGCCCGAAACGTCGCTCGACGTGCTGCGGCCGCTGGCTTCGGCCGGCGCGCGCGGCCTGCTCGGCGGCGCATTCGGCATCGATCCGCAAACGCCCGGCTACGAAGCGATGCGTGACGAGTTCCTGACCAACTACGCGACGGATCTGTGCGTGCATACGACGCTGTTCCCCGGCATCGACGACGTGCTCGACGAGCTCGATGCGCGCGGCGTGCGCTGGGGCATCGTCACGAACAAGGCGATGCGGCTCACGGCACCACTCGTCGATCTGCTCGGTCTCGCACCGCGCGCCGCGTGCGTCGTCGGGGGCGACACAACGCCGCACCCGAAGCCCCACCCGGCCCCGCTACTGCATGCGGCCGACCAGCTGACGCTCGCGCCCGCGCGCATCGTCTACGTCGGCGACGACCTGCGCGACATTCAGGCCGGCAGCGCTGCCGGCATGGCGACGGTCGCGGCTGCGTACGGCTATTGCGGCGACGGCGCCGCGCCGTCCGACTGGCAGGCCCAGCATCTCGTCGACACGACGCAGGAACTGCGCGATCTGCTGCGCGATGTTGGGCTATAATGTTTGATCTTATCCGCGGGGGCGACCTGGTTTCGACAGGGGTTGTGAAGCGGCTAGGGCATGTCGAGGACCCGTCACCTCGTTAATCAATGGGAAAATCGTAACTGCAAACGACGATACGTTCGCACTGGCAGCCTAAGGGCCGCCGTCCTCTGCCTAGTTCACTGACGGGCTAGTGTCGCAAGACCGGTAGCAATACCGCCAGAGGTCATTTACGTCAGTTAAGCCCTGTCGGCGTCGCGACGCCAGGGTCGAAAATCTAGCGAATCGCCGAAGTGCAGCGTGTTCGTCCGCGTCGCTGCGGTTAAATCAAATGACTGAACTAAACATGTAGAACTAGTCGTAGAGCGCTTCTGGACGCGGGTTCGATTCCCGCCGCCTCCACCAAATTCTGCGCTTGTCGCACGAACCCCGTATGACGCAAGTCTGCGGGGTTTTTTGTTGCCGGCAAAAACGCACACGCCCCTCGCCGTCCGAAAAAGCGCCCAGCCACAGGCGGGCCGGGCGGAATGCCGCCGATGTTCCGACGGCAGGAGGTGACGGATGCTCTGCCGCGCCCGCGCAATCATCGGTCGCGCCGGGCAACGGCCAACCCGGGTGCCTCAGCCTGAGGGGCGACGCGTCATTCGCCCCCGGCGCTCATGCACACCGGGCAACACGCGGCTTAGCTGCCGCGATACAGCGACTTCATTTCTTCAGCGGTGGCCGGGCGCACGCCCATTGCACGCGAACCCGATGCCGATGCGCCCTGTGCCTGCGCGCCGTACCCGCTGGCATCCGCACCTTGCGCTTGCGCCAGCGCACTGCGCTGCTGCTCCGCAACACGCGCCGTTGCAGCCTGGATCGCTTCCGGATAGTGCGGATCTTCGCCGCGAGCGGAGTTGTATCCGGCCTGCTGGAGCTGGACCAGTTCGGCGCGGACCTGCGCGCGGGTGATCGTCGAGCCCGACTGCGCAAACGACACGACCGGAGCAACGAGAGCGGCGGCAACGACAACAGCTTGAACGAGCGACTTCATGATGACCTACCTCCAGATTTGTCTGTGTTCGCGGTGAACACCTTGTTCAGCGCTGACAACCCGAAGTTTATGTAGGCGAATGCTTAAGAATAAGGCAGGTTTCTGGAAGACATCCTTCCTGATTCAAGGGTTAACCCTAGATTACCTCCTGGACCGAGATGTGCGATCCCCAGCTTCGTCCGGCATCGCGTCGCATTGAGCCTCGCCGAAAAGCACGAGCCCCGCGAAGCGGCAACGCTTCGCGGGGCTCGAACAGAATCGGAATCGGACGGGATTCGTGCAGTCGCAGTTCAGGCGGCCAACCCGGTGCGTGGGTTGCGTGCCTGCCAGTCGAACTGGGGCCGCACGACCACGGTACGGACGCGCCTGTCCGCGCGTTACTGGCTATCCATCGGGCACTTCAGGTTGCAGCCGTTCGGGTCGCCCAGGTCGCCCTTGCGACGCAACGCCGACTTCTTGCTGCCCTGGTATTTCTGCGACGGCGCAGACGCCGCGAACGGCATTTGCGGATGCTCGTTCAGGCGAAACTGGTCGTTCAGGATGCCGCCGGGCACCCCCGGGGAATTCTGCGCGAGCGCAAACGGTGAAGCAATGACCAGCAGCCCCGCGGTCAACGCTGCCGCGGCGAGGGGAACGGAAAATTTCATGGCGGGATGACGCCTGAACGGCGTGCTTGTTGGAACGTTGATCAAGCGGCAAGCGTAGCGCAAATCCCCCGCCGCTGCAGCGCGGTCCGATCGCGTCCCCGTTACCGGGAATTGCCGTCCGGCGCGCTCGTGCCGTCGTCGCCGGCCAGCCCCGTCGCGATGCTCGTCAGCGTCCCGCACGCGGCCGGATCGTAACCGTCGAGATGCGCGACGCGCTCGATGAAGCGAGCGTCGCGCAGCAGCGCCAGCACGCCGGCGAGCGGCCGCGAATCGAGCCGCGCGCGTTCGCACGCGAAGTAATAGTCCTCGTCGACGACCGGGATGAAGTCGAGCCCGAAATGATGGGCGGCCGGCTCGACGCCGAAGCCGAGATCGGCCATCCCGCTCGCGACGAATGCGGCGATCGCCGAATGCGTGAGTTCGGCCGATGCATAACCGTCGATGCGCTCGGGATCGATGCCGATCGCGCGCAGCGCGAGATCCAGCAGCATGCGCGTGCCTGACCCGGGTTGCCGGTTGACGAAGCGGATGTCATTGCGCGCGAGATCCGCGAGCCCGCGGACCTGCTTCGGGTTGCCGCGCGGCACGAACAGCCCCTGCTGGCGGCGCGTCAGGTGAATCAGCACGTGACGCGTGTCGTCGAGCCACGGCCGGTAGATCTGCGCGCACTGCGCGCGAAACGCACCGCGCGGCAGATGGAAGCCGGCTAGGTCGCATTCGCCGCGTGCGAGCGCCTGCACGGCCTCGACACTCTCGCGATACTTGATGTCGACGGCCGCCTGCGCATCGACGAGCGCGGAAACAAGCGTCGCGACGGCATAACCGTGCGACGCGTGAATGCGCACGGCGCCGTCGCGCTGCGCGAGCCGCCGGCTCAGGTCGCTGGCCACTTCGGCCGCCAGCATGCGCAGGTTCCCGTCGAGCCGGCTGCGCGCGAGGCGCTGCGCATCGACGACGGCCTGCCCGAGCTCCGACAGCGTCGACCCCTTGCCCCGCGCGGTTTCGATCAACTCCCCGCCGATGCACGCTTCCAGCGCGCGCAACATGCCCCACGCGTGCCGATAGGACAGCCCTTTCGCCTGGGCGGCCTGCGCAATGCTGCCCGTGTCAGCCACAAGCTCCAGCAATGGCGCGACGTCCGACAGACTGGCGGTGCGACCTTCCGTGTCGCGTACGGTCAGATACGCGTCGCATTCGATTCGAATCAATTATGCACTCCGATTTCCTATTGCGACCGCGAAATCTTCCGCTTATCGTTGGTCGAAATCAATCAGAACGAAGCCGCAATGCGCACTATATGAATTCCGAGCGCATATGAGACTTTGGAGGAGCATAACCGATGTCCCCGAATCCCCATGCGCCCGACGCGCTCGTCGAGCGCCATGCGCGCGCCGGCCGGTCGCTGGTCGCGATCCTGCACGCGATCCAGGACGACGCGGGCTACGTGCCGCCGGGCTGCGTCGCACCGCTCGCCAGGGCACTCAATCTGTCGCGCGCGGAAGTGCACGGCGTACTGACTTACTACCACCACTTCCGCACCGCGCCGCCTGCGCGCGTCACGATCCAGATGTGCCGCGCCGAGGCGTGCCGCAGCATGGGCTGCGAAGCGCTGGCCGCACATGCTGAAGCCCGCACGGGCTGCCGGTTCGACGCGGCGCACGGCGATGCCGCGGATGCGCACGCGCCGGACGCCGTCGCGCTCGAATCGGTCTACTGCCTCGGACTGTGTGCGCAGTCGCCGTCGCTGACGGTGAACGGCGTGCTTCACGCCAAGGTCACGCCGGAAAAATTCGACGCGCTGCTTGCCGATGCGGTCGCCCACACGCCGGAGGCCGCATGACGATCCGCATCTACGTTCCGCGCGATTCGTCCGCGCTGGCACTCGGCGCCGACGCACTCGCCGCCGCGATCGCGGCGGAAGCCGAACGGCGCGGCGTCGCCATCGAGCTGGTTCGCAACGGCTCGCGCGGGCTGCTGTGGCTCGAGCCGCTCGTCGAGGTCGGCACGGCCGCCGGCCGCGTCGGTTATGCGAACCTGTCGGCCACCGACGTGCCGTCCCTCTTCGACGCGAACTGGCTCGAAGGCGGCGCGCATCCGAGCGGCGTCGGCCTCGTCGACGCGCTGCCCTATCTCGCACGCCAGCAGCGCCTCACGTTCGCGCGCATCGGCCTGACCGATCCGCTGTCGATCGACGACTACCTGCAACACGAAGGCCTCGCCGGCCTGAAGAACGCGCTCGCGCTCGACGGCGATGCCGCGTGCGAGACGCTGATCGAATCGGGGCTGCGCGGCCGCGGCGGCGCGGCATTCCCGGCCGGCATCAAGTGGCGCACGGTGCGGCACGCGCGCGCCGCGCAGAAGTACATCGTCTGCAACGCGGACGAAGGTGACTCGGGCACGTTCTCCGACCGCCTGATGATGGAATGCGATCCGTACTGCCTGATCGAAGGGATGATCATCGCGGGCATCGCGACGGGCGCGACGGTCGGCTACATCTACGTGCGCAGCGAATACCCGCACGCGATCGCCACGCTCGAAGCCGCAATCGTCCGCGCGCGCGAAGCCGGCTGGCTCGGCGAACACGTGCTCGGCTCCGCGCATGCGTTCGAGCTGCACGTCGCGAAAGGCGCGGGCTCGTACGTGTGCGGTGAGGAAACGGCGCTGCTCGAATCGCTCGAGGGCAAGCGCGGCGTCGTGCGCGCGAAGCCGCCGCTGCCCGCGCTCGCCGGCCTGTTCGGCCAGCCGACCGTCATCAACAACGTGATCACGCTCGCGACGGCGCCGGTGATCTTCGCGCGCGGCGCCGCGTTCTATCGCGACTACGGGATGGGCCGCTCGCGCGGCACGCTGCCGTTCCAGCTCGCGGGCAACATCCGTCACGGCGGCCTCGTCGAGCTCGCGTTCGGCGTCACGCTGCGCGAGCTGCTGTTCGACTTCGGCGGCGGCACCGCAAGCGGCCGGCCCGCGCGCGCCGCGCAGGTCGGCGGCCCGCTCGGCACCTACCTGCCCGATCACCAGTGGGACGTGCCGCTCGACTACGAAGCGTACACGGCGATCGGCGCGGTGGTCGGTCACGGCGGCATCGTGCTGCACGACGACACGTCGAACCTCGCCGAGCTTGCCGAATACGCGATGAAATTCTGTGCGATCGAATCGTGCGGCAAGTGCACGCCGTGCCGGATCGGCTCGACGCGCGGCGTCGAGACGATCGCGCGCATCCGCGACGGCGATACGTCGGAGCGGCAGGTCACGCTGCTGCGCGACCTGTGCGACACGATGCTGGCCGGATCGCTGTGCGCGATGGGCGGCATGACGCCCTACCCGGTGCTGTCCGCGCTCGACCATTTCCCCGAAGATTTCGGGCTCGCTGCCGGCAAGAATGCCGCGTCGGGCCCGGTCAAGGCTGCGGCCTGACCCAGAAGGAGCCCTGCATGTCACTCGACACGAACAACGTCCGCCAAGGCGGCTGCGGCTCAGGCCAATGCGCGTGCAAGAGCGCCGCCCAGGCGCGCGCCCGCGATCCGTTCGACGATACCGACTACGGCACGCCGCAACGGTATGCGGACACCGACGTCACGCTCGAAATCGACGGCCAGCCGGTGACGGTGCCGGCCGGCACGTCGGTGATGCGCGCGGCCATCGAAGCCGGCGTCAACGTTCCGAAGCTCTGCGCGACCGATTCGCTCGAGCCGTTCGGCTCGTGCCGGCTGTGCCTCGTCGAGATCGAAGGCCGGCGCGGTTATCCGGCGTCGTGCACGACACCTGCCGAAGCGGGCATGAAGGTGCGCACGCAGTCGGACCGGCTGCAGTCGCTGCGCCGCAACGTGATGGAGCTGTACATCTCCGACCATCCGCTCGACTGCCTCACCTGCCCCGCCAACGGCGACTGCGAGTTGCAGGACATGGCGGGCGTCGTCGGGCTGCGCGAAGTGCGCTACGGCTTCGACGGCGCGAATCACCTGGACGACCGCAAGGACGAATCGAACCCGTACTTCACGTACGACCCGTCGAAGTGCATCGTCTGCAACCGCTGCGTACGCGCCTGCGAGGAAACACAGGGTACGTTCGCGCTGACGATCGCCGCGCGCGGCTTCGAATCGCGCGTCGCCGCGGGCGAAAGCGAATCGTTCATGGCGTCGGAATGCGTGTCGTGCGGCGCCTGCGTCGCCGCATGCCCGACGGCCACGCTGCAGGAAAAATCCGTCGTGCAGCTCGGGCAGGCCGAACACTCGGTCGTCACGACCTGCGCGTACTGCGGCGTCGGCTGCTCGTTCAAGGCCGAGATGAAGGGCACGCAGGTCGTGCGGATGACGCCGCACAAGAACGGTCTCGCGAACGAAGGGCACGCGTGCGTGAAGGGACGCTTCGCATGGGGCTACGCGACGCACAAGGACCGCATCACGAAGCCGATGATCCGCGAGAAGATCACCGACCCGTGGCGCGAAGTGAGCTGGGAGGAAGCGCTCACCTACGCGGCGACGCAGTTCCGCAAGCTGCAGCAGAAGTACGGCCGCGATTCGATCGGCGGCATCACGTCGTCGCGCTGCACGAACGAGGAAACCTACCTCGTGCAGAAGCTGGTGCGCGCCGCGTTCGGCAACAACAACGTCGATACCTGCGCACGCGTGTGCCATTCACCGACCGGCTATGGCCTCAAGACGACGCTCGGCGAATCGGCCGGCACGCAGACGTTCGCGTCGGTCGGCCAGGCCGACGTGATCGTCGTGATGGGTGCGAACCCGACCGACGGGCATCCGGTGTTCGGCTCGCGGATGAAGCGGCGCGTACGCGAAGGCGCGAAGCTGATCGTGATCGACCCGCGTCGCATCGACGTCGTCGACGGCCCGCACATCAAGGCCACGCACCACCTGCAACTGCGCCCCGGCACCAACGTCGCGATCGTCAACGCGCTGGCGCACGTGATCGTCACCGAAGGGCTCGTCGCCGACGCATTCGTCGCCGAGCGCTGCGAGGCGCGCGCGTTCGAGCAATGGCGCGACTTCGTATCGCACGCCGACAATTCGCCCGAGGCGACCGCGGACGTGACGGGTGTGCCGGCCGAGCAGGTACGCGCCGCCGCGCGCCTCTATGCGACGGGCGGCAACGCCGCGATCTACTACGGGCTGGGCGTCACCGAACACGCGCAAGGTTCGACGACGGTGATGGGCATCGCGAACCTCGCGATGGCGACCGGCAACATCGGCCGCGAAGGTGTCGGTGTCAATCCGCTGCGCGGCCAGAACAACGTGCAAGGCTCGTGCGACATGGGCTCGTTCCCGCACGAACTGCCCGGTTACCGGCACATCAGCGACACGATCGTGCGCACGCAGTTCGAACAGGCGTGGTCGGCCACGCTGCAGCCGGAACCGGGGCTGCGCATCCCGAACATGTTCGACGCGGCGCTCGACGGCAGCTTCAAGGGGCTCTACTGCCAGGGCGAGGACATCGTCCAGTCGGACCCGAACACGCAGCACGTCGCGGCCGCGCTGTCGGCGATGGAATGCATCGTCGTGCAGGACATCTTCCTGAACGAAACCGCGAAATATGCGCACGTGCTCCTGCCCGGCTCGACCTTCCTCGAAAAGGACGGCACGTTCACGAACGCGGAGCGCCGCATCTCGCTCGTGCGCAAGGTGATGCCGCCGCTCGCGGGCTACGCGGACTGGGAAGTGACGCTGCTGCTGTCGCAGGCGCTCGGCTACGACATGCACTACACGCATCCGTCGGAAATCATGGACGAGATCGCGCGGCTCACGCCGACCTTCTCGGGCGTGTCGTACGCGAAGCTCGACGCACTCGGCAGCATCCAGTGGCCGTGCAACGAGCACGCGCCGGAAGGCACGCCGACCATGCATACGGACGCGTTCGTGCGCGGCAAGGGCCGGTTCGTGATCACCAAGTTCATTCCGACGCCGGAAAAGGTCACGCAGCGCTATCCGCTGATCCTGACGACGGGCCGCATCCTGTCGCAGTACAACGTCGGCGCGCAGACGCGCCGGACCGAAAACGTCCAGTGGCATGAAGAGGACCGCCTCGAGATCCATCCGCACGACGCGCAGGATCGCGGGATCCGCGCCGGCGACTGGGTCGGCATCGAGTCGCGTGCCGGGCACACGGTGCTGCGCGCGCTCGTGACGGAACGCATGCAGCCGGGCGTCGTGTACACCACGTTTCACTTCCCCGAATCGGGCGCGAACGTGATCACGACGGACAGCTCCGACTGGGCGACGAACTGCCCCGAATACAAGGTGACGGCCGTGCAGGTGATGCCGGTTGCCCAGCCGTCCGACTGGCAGCGTGCATACGCGCGCTTCAGCGCGGAGCAGGTCGACCTGCTCGAGCGCCGCGCGGCGGCGCCCGCCGCCGTGACGACCGGCAAGTGAGGATGCGATGGACAACGGACACCTGATCGATATGGCCAACCAGATCGGCGCATTCTTCGAATCGATGCCCGATCGCGACGAAGCGCTGACCGGCATCGCCGAACATATCCGGCGCTTCTGGGAGCCGCGGATGCGCCGCGCGTTTCTCGCCGCACTCGACGATCCGTCGAACGAAGCCGCACAACGCGCGGCGCCGATCGTACGCGACGCGATCGCCGCGCATCGCGCGTCGCTCGTGCCCGTCGCGACGAGCGCCTGACCGCGCCGCTACGCGGGCGGCGACATGCCCGCGAACCAGTTTTCGCAGTGGTGCAGTAACGCGTTCGCGTCGGTCGCCGTACGCCCGCGCGCGGCGACGTAACCGTCGGGCCGCAACAAGTAGAACGACGGCCGCGAGCGGCCGTACACCTGTGCAAGCCCCGCCGTACCGTCGCCTTCGGCATCGGTGACGCGCCACGCGCGCACCGCATCCGGCATGATCCGCTCGAGCCCCTGCACGAGCGCCTGCGCATCGGCCGCCATCGGCGGCACCTCACCGGCATCGGTACTCACCGGCTCCTCGAGCAGCAGCAGCGTGAAGCTCGCCGGATCGTGCAGGTCGTATAACCGCGCCGTTCCGGGCGCCTGACCGAGCGGGCCGTCGATCACGTGCACGAGCGCATCGGGTGCCCGCTCGCCGGCACGCGGGCCGCCGTCGAGCACGCGCTCCAGCGTGAGCGGACTCTTCCGGTACTGCACGCCGAGCTCGCTGACCGAGCGCCGCACCGCGTCGCGCATCGGCCCGAACGATGCCAGCAGCGGCACGACATGGTCGCGCAGCAGCTTCATCGCGCCGCGATCGGCTTCGACGATCTGCGTGACAAGACTGGTCTGCCGCAACACATCGCGCTCGATCGGATGGCGCTCCGCGTGATACGTGTCGAGCAGCCGCTCGGACGTACCCGCGCCGAGCACGCGCGCGAGCTTCCAGCCGAGATTGAACGCTTCCTGAATGCCGGTGTTCATGCCCTGCGCGCCCGCCGGGCTGTGGACGTGCGCGGCGTCACCCGCGAAGAACACGCGGCCGTGCCGCAGCCGATCGACCATCCTGCTGTGCAGATGAAAATAGGACGACCACACGAGATCGCTCGGCGAGATCGACGCACCGGCACGGGCACGCACGATCGCGTCGCACTCCGCGAGCGACGGGGCCGGTGCATCGGGCGACGCGTCGCTGCCGGGCGGCCGGTCGGCCACGAGCCGATAACGGCCGCCTCCCATCGGAAACAGGCCCGCAATACCTTCGGGTGTGGTGAACAGGTGGATCTCTTCGTCCGGCCAGTCGGGTATCGCCGCGAAATCGGCGAGCAGGAAAGTCTGTTCGAACGCTTGCCCGGCAAAGCCCAGGCCGAGCAGATGCCTGACCGTGCTGTGCGCGCCGTCGGCGGCGATCAGGTACGACGGCGCGAACGACTCGTCGCGACCGTCGGCGCCACGGAGCGACACGTCGAGCGATGTGCCGCCGCCGGCGCACGCGGTCAGCGTCGTGCCGCGCTCGATCGTCACGCCGAGCTGGGCCAAGTGCTCGGCGAGCAGGCGCTCGGTGACGCTCTGGTCGAGAAACAGCAGATACGGATAGCGCGTTTGCAGCGGATCGAAATCGAGCCGCGCGATCACGCGGCCGTCGGCATGCAGCGTGGCCGCATGCGCGCGATGGCCGAGCGCGAGAAACGGTTCGACCGCGCGATGCTGCTCCAGCAGTTCGAGCGTGCGTGCCTGGATGCCGATCGCGCGCGAATACGGCGCAGGCGCCGCGAGCCGATCGATGATGCGCACCGGCACACGGGCCCGCGCGAGGCTCATCGCCGCGGCAAGACCGGTCGGCCCCGCGCCGACGATCAGCACGGGCGGGATATCAGGCAGGGTGTCAGTCATGAGAACCTCGATGACACGCGACCCTGCAAGTCTACGCCGCTCCGCGTGACGGGGCCATATGCCGACCGGCCGATACGCGGCACCGGTGCGCTGTGTGGGAAAATACGCGTTTTCCGCCAGCTTTCGCGTCATGGAATCCGCATTCGACCGAGCATACGCCGCACACCGCGCGGGCCGGCTTGTCGACGCCGAGCACGGCTATCGCGCCGCGCTCGACGTCAACCCCGCCGACGCTGACGCGCTGCACCTGTTCGGCGTGCTTCGGCACCAGCAGGGCCAGCACGCCGAAGCGGCCGACCTCGTCGGCCGCGCCGTCGCGCTGCGTCCGGGCGATGCCGCGCTGCAGCTCAACCTCGGCAACGCGCTGAAAGCGCTCGGCCGGCTCGACGAAGCAATCGATCGCTTTCGCAACGCGCTCACGCTCGCGCCCGAATTTCCGCTCGCGCACTACAACCTCGGCAACGCGTATGCGGCGCTGCAGCGCCACGACGATGCGATCGATGCGTTCGGCCGCGCGCTCCGGCTCACGCCCGATGACGCGTCGATCCACAACAATCTCGGCAACGCGCTGAATGCGCTCGGCCGCCACGACGACGCGCTCGCCGCTTTCCGTCGCGCGCTCGAACTGCGGCCCGGGCATGCGGGCGCGCACAACAACCTCGCGATGGCATTGAGCGCGATGGGCCGCGCCGACGACGCGATCGCGCACTTCCAGGCCGCGATCGCCGCGCAGCCGCGCTTCGTCGCCGCGCATTTCAATCTCGGCAACACGTTCGATGCGGTCGGCCGGCACGTCGAAGCGGCCGCCGCGTTCGAAGCCGCACTCGCGCTGCATCCGCCGTTTCCGCTCGCGCTGTTCGGGCTCGCGAACGCACTGTGCGCGCAGGCGCGTCACCGCGACGCGCTGCCCTACTACGAACGTGCCGTTGGCCTCGATCCGTCGTTCAGCCTGGCCTGGCTGAACCTCGGCAACGCGCATCACGCGCTCTGCGCGCACGAGATGGCGCTGCGCGCATTCGACCAGGCATTGCGCGTCGCGCCCGATCTCACGCTCGCACGGCTGCACCGCGCGGTCACGCTGCTGACGCTCGGCGACTTCACGCGCGGCCTGCCCGCGTACGAAGCCCGCCACGAGACGCCAGGCGCGACACCGCTCGGCACGCTGCCGCGCTGGCAAGGCGAGCCGATCGCGTCGCGCACGCTGCTGATCCGCGCGGAACAGGGCTTCGGCGACACGCTGCAGTTCGTCCGCTTCGTGCCGCTTGCCCGCGCCCGCTGCGCGCGCGTCGTGCTCGAAGTCCAGCCGGAACTCGTCCCGCTGCTGGCGCCGGCCGCGTCGCGCTGGCGCGTGACGCTCGTCGCACAGGGTGCCGCGAAGCCGCCTGACGCGGATGTCGCCTGCACGCTGATGAGCCTGCCGTTCCTGCTCGGGCTTCAACCGGACGACATCGTCGGCGGCTCGCGTTACCTCGACGCCCCCGAAGGCGCCCGCCGGCGCTTTCGCGGCTCGCTCGGCGGGCAATCGAAGCGCAAGTTCGGCCTCGCGTGGTCGGGGCGCCGACAGGCGCAGGAAAACCGCTCGATGCCGTTCGACGCGCTCGCGCCGCTGCTCGCGCTGCCGGACATCGACTGGATCGTGCTGCAGCCCGCGCTCGACGACGACGAGCGCGCACGCGTCGACGCGCATCCGCGCGTGCATCACCTCGACGGGCGGCTGAACGACTTTGCCGACACGGCCGCGCTGATCGAGCGGCTCGACGGCGTCGTCACGATCGATACGGCGGTCGCGCACCTCGCGGGCGCGCTCGGCAAGCCGCTGTGGGTCATGCTGCCGTTCGCGCCCGACTGGCGCTGGTTCACCGGCGACGACTGCCCGTGGTATCCGCACGCGAAAATCGCCCGCCAGCCCGCGCCGGGACAATGGCTCGACGTGGCGGCCGCAGTCGCCGGCGCACTGCGCGAAGCCTGAACGCAGACGAAAAAAGGGAGCGCGGCGCGCTCCCTTTTTAATGTGATGCATGCGGCCGACGCCGCGCGTTGTGCGGGTGCCCGTCAGGCCGCCTTGTACTGATTGCGCGCCTCGGGCGTGCGATACAGCACGAGCGTCGCGATCAGCCCGCAAATCGCGGCGACGCTCAGCCACAGCCCCGGCGCGGCCTTGTTGCCCGTCTCGTGAATCAGCAGCGTCGAGATCGCCGGCGTGAAACCGCCGATCGTCGTTGCCAGGCTGTACGCGAGCGAGAAGCCTGCCGTGCGCACGTCGGACGGCATCACCTCGGTCAGCGCCACGACCATCGCGCCGTTGTACGACCCGTACAGGAACGACAGCCACAGCTCGACCGCGAGCAGCCGCAGGAACGACGGATCGCCGACGAGCCACAGCACGACCGGGTAAGCCGTCAGGAGCGTGAGCACCGTGAATGTGATCAGCACCGGGCGACGACCGATGCGGTCGGACAACGCGCCGGACAGCGGCAGCCACACGAGGTTGGAAATCCCCACGCAGACGGTCACGACAAGCGCGTCGAGCGACGACAGGTGCAGCACTTCCTTGCCGAAGGTCGGCGTATAGGCGGTGATCAAGTAGAACGACACCGTCGTCATGATCACCATCCCCATGCCGGCGACCACGATGCCCCAGTTGTCGAGCATCGAGCGCATGATCTCGCCCATCGTCGGACGATGACGCTTCGCGAGGAACTCGTCGGTCTCCTTCAGCGAACGACGGATCAGGAACAGGAACGGCACGATCAGACAGCCGATCAGGAACGGAATGCGCCAGCCCCACGCGGTCATCTCCTCGGCCGGCAGCGCGCGGTTCAGCAGCACGCCGACGAACGCGGCGAACACGACGGCCACCTGCTGGCTGCCCGACTGCCACGATGTATAGAACCCCTTGTGGCCCTTCGTCGCGATCTCCGACAGGTAGACCGACACGCCGCCGAGTTCGACGCCCGCCGAAAAGCCCTGCAGCAGCCGGCCGAGCAGCACGAGCGCCGGCGCGAGCACGCCGATCGTCGCGTAACCGGGCACCGCGGCCACCGTGAGCGTGCCGAGCGCCATCAGCCCGAGCGTCAGGATCAGCCCCTTGCGGCGGCCGTGATGGTCGATGTACGCGCCGAGCACGATCGCGCCGACCGGTCGCATCAGGAAGCCCGCGCCGAACACCGACAGCGACAGCATCAGCGACGCGAATGCGTTGCCGCTCGGAAAGTAGGTTTTCGCGATGGCCGACGCGTAATACCCGTAGACCATGAAGTCGTACATTTCCAGGAAGTTGCCGCTGACGACCCGGAACACGGTGCGGAATTTCGATTCCTGCGCGATGGCGTGTGACGCTGTGGACATGTTTTTCTCGCTCAGCTCGGATGGCGCGAATCCGCGCCGCATGGATCCGACGATGCCCTTGCGCGCCGGGCCTGGCCGGTGCGCACGGGCATCGCTGCCCGCCGGCGGCACGCAGCACAACGACGCGCGCACCGGCATGGTTCGCGAATGATGCCACGCGAAGCCGACATTTGCCTTGTGCCGCCCCCGCGGTTGCCGTCGCGGCATTCGACTCGTACGAGTCGGCCGAAAACGCAAGCAAAAATCAGATTGATCTGATCGACCGACCCGCGCCGGCTGACCACAATGTCACGATTTGCGACGACATTGCCACGCTGCGGCCGACACGGTTGCCCGTGTCGCACGACGTACCACCCTCATGACCTCATCGCCCCTCGTCCCCGTCGAAGGCGCGCTCGCCCGCCCTCGCGCCGCTCCGCTCGATCGCGTACCGTCGTTCGGCCGCGAATGGACCTTTCGCGGCGCGCCCGGCGCGCGGCCCGACAAGCACTGCCTCGCGACACTGACGACATCCTGCATCGACGTCGACAGGCCACACCGCGCATGCCGCTGGCAGCCGCTGCCGGTGGTGGCGGCCGCGCCGATTTCGACCAGATCGCCGGTTGCGCTGGAACCCGCGGCGGCCGGCCTGCGCTCCCGACGTACCGCCGACGGCGCTCGCGACCGGCGTGCGATGTACGCAATCTGCTGGAGTATCGGCGCGCTCGGCATCATCGGCTGGCTGATTGCCGCGTATGAATCGCCCGCGGGTGTCGGGCCTGCAAACGCGATTCATACGGCCGCCGTTGCGCCGGATCACGCCACGTCATCGACCGGCAGCGTGCGGGTCGCCGCGGTTCATCCGGGCACGTCGACGAATGCAACGCCGCAGCGCACAGTGGTGCCCCCGGTCGCGAAAATCGCCGAAGCACCGCCGGCCACGCACCGTGCCGCGCCTCGTCCGCCATCACTTCATCCGAAGCCAACGTCCGACGTGCAGCGCAGCGCCGCTGCGTCGCCGCATCGGACAAACGGCGAGCGCACGACGACAACTCCGGCCCGGACCGCGACTGAGCCGTACCTGGCTGCACGTCCGCCGATCCAACGCGATGCCGCCAACACCCGCACACGCGATCAGCTCGCGCCGCCACCACGCACAACGGACACGCTCGACGATCCGCTCACGCTGATCGCAATGGCAAGCGCGCTGGGCGCCGCCCAGCCTGCCCGCGGGGCGCACGCGCCCGCCGCCGGTTTCGACTGGACGTCGCAACTGTCCCACCGCCGCATGACCGACGCGCCGGACGCGTTCGCGCGCTGACGGCCGTCCAATAAAAAACCCGGCGAAGATCGCTTCGCCGGGTTTCGTTCGTCTCTGCGTCCGTCTGACGAATCGTTACTTGTGCGCGGGCAGCCCCGTCTCGGTCTGCTTCTCGAGTTGCCGCACCTGCTCCTGCAGATCGCGCAACTGCAGCTGCGCGGCCCGCTTCTCGACCTGCAGCGCCTGCGTCTGCTCCTGGGCCGACCGTTGCCGCTGCGCGACTTCGGCCTGCTGGCTGCGCGCGACGCTCAGGTCGGCCTGCAACTGCTGCGCACGATTCGCCTGCAGCGCGATCACGCGTTCGAGAAACGCCTTCTGCGCCTGCAGTTCGGTACGGCGGATTTCGATATCGGCGAGCTGCACGGTTTGCTGGACGAAGTTCGCGTACACCATCTCCGCGCGGTTCTTCTCCTGCGACCGGATCACGCGCCACAGATTCTTGTCCTGGAACAGCGCGACGTAGTACGTCATCTCGCGCGGATCGAACATCAGGCTCGCACCGTAGCTGCCGTTGTACGTCGTGCGCATCTCGACGATCCGGCCGTCGTGCAGCATCTGCGTCAGCTCGGCGACATTGCCTTGCACGGTGGCGTCCGGGGCCGCTGCGGACGCCGCTCGCGACGCATCACCGCTCAGGCTCGTCACCGCCGGACGCGTACCGGCGACCGGCGCGGTCGCGTCGGCGGACCAGGCCGCACCTGCTTGCGTGCAGGCGGCCAGTGCAACGATCCACGTTGCGCATCGTGCAGGGGAAAAGTTTCGGAAAGCCAACGTCAGACTCCGGCGAACGAATCGGGACTCGCGATTATCGTTCAAAACCAAAAGGCCGCATCTCGAATTTATCGGGATGCGGCCGGCCGTCGTGCGATGTAAAGAATGCGGCTTTCTACAGGCGCGTTTCGCGTGCCGCGCGCAGGAACGCATCGAGCAGCGGCGTGCAGTCGAGCAGCTCCGAGCCGCCCGCACGATGGAACTCCGGGTGCCATTGCACGCCGACGACGAACGGCGAACGGCGATGGCGAATGCCCTCGATGATCCCGTCGCCGGCCGACACGGCCTCGATGTTCAGATCGCGGCCGAGATCGCGGATCGCCTGATGGTGGATCGAGTTGACGATCGCTTCGCTGCGCCCGGGAAACATGTTCGCGAGCGTCGACGAATCGGGGAAGCGGATCGCGTGACGATGCTGGTCGTAATGCTCGCTCACGTGCACGTTCGCGGTCGGCACGTCGGTCGCGATGTCCTGATACAGCGAGCCGCCGAACGCGACGTTGATCAGCTGGCAACCGCGACACACGCCAAGGACGGGTTTGCCGGACTCGACGAACTCGTGCAGCAGCTCGAGTTCGTACATGTCGCGCACACGATCGCCCGGCCATTCGGGGCGCGCGTCCGACGCCGCGTAGGTTTGCGGCGACACGTCGGCGCCGCCTTGCAGCAGCAGGCCGTCGAGATGTTTCGCATAGTCGCGCAGGCGGATGTTGCTCGGGTGAATCATGCCCTGGTGGCCGACGGTCGGAATCATGAACACGAGCACGTCGCGCGACATCACCCAGTGTGCGATCGATTCCTCGAGATACTGCAGCGTCTTGCCTCGCAGCCCCTTCGCGCCCGGTTCCGGATGGAAGATCCGCGCCGACACGCCGATGCGCAGCGTGCGCTGCGTGATGCGCTGGCCCGCGCGGTCGAACCACCGGCGCGCACGCGCGGCCACGATCCGGCCGAACACCGACCACGGCGTGTCGCTCTGCTTCAAGTACGCCGGCGGCGCATTCTGCGCGCTCGCGGGCGGCGGCCGCGGCGTATCGAAATCGGGCGGCGCGCCGAAGCCCGGCGGCGGCGCGCCAGGTTTCGGCGGCACGGCGCCGGCAGCGTTCGTCGAACCCGGGGCGCCCGGCTCGGATGCGGCCGTGACCGGCGACGCACCGTCTACAGCAACGTTCTGCGCGGCGGCCTGTGCTGCCGGCGCATCGGGCGCTTTCGCCGGATCGGAACGGAGGGAATCGGAAGAAACGGAAGAGTTGCCGGGCAGACCGGCCGGGGAAGGCGTGTTTTCGCTCATGACGATGGTCTGGTACGTCGCTCACGCGTATGGATAGACGAGGATTCATTATGCTTCAGTGCACGATCGCGCGGTAAACCTGCAACATCCTGTCGATATTGTTGCAAGCCGGTGGCAAACCGCACCGGGGAGCGTCCCGGTTCGCGTGCGGACGACACCGATGCCCCGTCTCCCGCACTGGACACCAGTGATATATCACAATAATATCCAGCCATCGTCCACGCTTCCCGATCGCCCGCGCCATGATCGCGCCCCATCCCGCCGCCGCGCCGCTACCCGCATGAATGCCCTGCCCGACGTCATCCGTGACCGGCCCACCGCGCCGGCGGCGAGTCTCGCCGACCGCGCCTATGCGCTGATCCAGCGCGACATCATCACGATGCGCCTGAAGCCGGGCGCCGCGCTCAACGAAGCCGACCTCGTCGCGCGCACGGGGATCGGCCGCACGCCGGTGCATCAGGCCGTCCATCGGCTCGTGCTCGAAGGGCTGCTGTCCGTGATGCCGCGCAAGGGATTGATGGTGCAGCCGCTGTCGCTCGACGACATCGTCGCGGTAATCGACGTGCGGCGCATCAACGAAGCGCACTGCGCCGAACTCGCCGCGCGCCATGCGACGCCCGACGATCTCGCGCGCATGGCCGCGCTGCTCGACGACGGACAGGCTTGCGTCGATACGCACGACGTCGAGGGCATGATGGAACTCGACCGCGCGTTTCATCAGGCGATTGCCGTGGCTGCGCGCAATGCGGTCCTTGCCGAGATCCTCCGTGCGCTGCACGAGCGCTCGCTGCGCTTCTGGTTCGTCACGCTGTCCGAACCGCACCATCTCGCCGACGTCCAGCACGAGCATCGCGAGCTGTTCGAACGGCTCGCCGCACGCGACGCCGCCGGCGCGCGCGCGGCCGTCGAAGGCCATATCGATTCGTTCCGCTCCACGCTTCTTCAACATCTTCGCCCCTGAGCCGCCCATGACCACTTTCACGCCCTTCCCCCCGCTCGCCCGGCTCGCCGCCGACCTCGCCGCCGGCCGGACCACGAGCCGCGCGCTCGTCGACACCGCGCTCGACCGGATCGCCGACCCGTCCGGCCAGGGCGCCGCCGTCTTCACCCAGGTCGATGCCGACAACGCGCGCGCGGCCGCCGACGCGCACGACCGGCTGCGCGCCGCGGGCACCGTGCTGTCGCCGCTCGCGGGCATTCCCGTGTCGGTCAAGGATCTGTTCGACGTCGCGGGCCAGGTGACGCGCGCGGGTTCGCGCGTGCTCGACGGCGCGCCGGCCGCGCGCACCGATGCGGTCGCCGTTGCGCGGCTCAAGCGCGCGGGCGCGGTGCTGGTCGGCCGCACGAACATGAGCGAGTTCGCGTTCTCGGGGCTCGGGCTGAATCCGCACTATGGCAATCCGCGCTCGCCGTACCACCGCGACGTGCCGGGCGATGCGCGGATTTCCGGCGGCTCGTCGTCCGGCGCGGCCGCGTCGGTCGCCGACGGGATGGCCGCCGTCGCGCTCGGCACCGACACGGGTGGCTCGATCCGCATTCCGGCCGCGCTGTGCGGGCTGACGGGCTTCAAGCCGACCGCGAGCCGGATCCCGACGCAAGGCGGCGTGCCGCTGTCGACCACGCTCGACTCGTTCGGCCCGATCGGCCTGACGGTCGCCTGCTGCGCGCTGGTCGACCGGATGCTCGCGGGCCTCGAACCGCACGTGCCGGCCGCACGGCCGCTCGAAGGCGTGCGGCTCGGCGTGCTGACGAACCACGTGACGGACGGCGTCGATGCCGACGTCGCGGCCGCGCTCGACACCGCACTGAAGCATCTCGAAGCCGCCGGCGCGATCGTCACGGAAGTGCGCTTCCCCGCGCTCGACCGGCTGCCGGACATCAACCGCTTCGGCTTCTCGCCGATCGAGGCGTACGCGTGGCATCGCCCGCTGCTCGCGCAGCATCGCGACCAGTACGACCCGCGTGTGCTCACGCGGATCCTGAAGGGCGAACCCGCTAGCGCGGCCGACTATCTCGACCTGCTTGCCGCGCGCGCCGCGATGCTCGACGAAGCCGCGCACACGGTCTGGTCGCGCTTCGATGCGCTCGTCGCGCCGACGGTGCCGGTCGTGCCGCCGCGCATCGCCGAACTCGAAGCGGACGACGCCGCGTTCACGCGCACCAATGCGCTGATCCTGCGCAACCCGAGCGCGTTCAACTTCCTCGACGCATGCGCGTTGTCGCTGCCGTGTCATCCGCGCGACGCGGCGCCGGTCGGCCTGATGCTCGCGGCGGCGCCGCATCGCGACGACGCGCTGCTCGCGATCGGCCAGGCGGTCGAGGCCGTGCTGAACACGATCCGCTGACCGCGTAGACCGAGCGCCGGCGGGCAGTCCGCGCGGTGCGGCAGGGTGCCGCACGCGCGCTGTCAGTTTCGTGCCAGACCGTTCGCGCTAAAATCGCGCGATTGTTTTCCGGACCGACCCCACGAGGAACCCCGCCGACATGAACGACTACACGCTTGCGCTACGCCGCGAACGCCGCCTGCTGATGCTGCTCGGATGGGTGTGCATCGCCCTGCTGGCCGGTGCGCTGTACCTGCAGTACGTGAAGAACGAAGATCCGTGCCCGCTGTGCATCATCCAGCGTTATTTCTTCGCCGCGATCGGGATCTTCGCGTTCCTGGCCGCCGGGATACGCAACTGGCGCGTCATCTGGGTGCTCGAGCTGCTGATCGCGGTCGCCGCGGCCGGCGGCGTCGGCACAGCCGCGCGGCACCTGTCGATCCAGATGAATCCGGGCTTCAGCTGCGGCTTCGACACGCTGCAGCCGATCGTCGACAGCCTGCCGCCCGCGCAGTGGTTCCCCGGCATGTTCAAGGTCGCCGGGCTGTGCGAGACCGTCTACCCGCCGATCTTCGGCATCCTGCTGCCCGGCTGGGCGCTGATCGGCTTCGCCGTGATCCTGCTTGCCGTCGTCGCGAGCATCTGGCGCCATCGCCGCAAGCTCGCGGCCTGACCGGCCGGCCGCTATCGCGGCCTCAGGCGCGCGCGGCCCGATCGACCGGGCCGCGCGACGCCGGTTTGCCATCATTCGGCTCTGACCGACGCTTCTGCCGGTCACGCATAGCCGTCCGCAACTGGCCGGCCACGTGTAAACACCTACTCCGCCGCCGCCCGGATTTCCGGGCGAACGCGCGTCGCGCGACTTTCGCGCCCACGCCCCGTCACGCCTGCGTTTCGGCCCGATGCGCACGCATCGGCGCCCCGATACCGCGCGACGGGCCTATGATCGACATGATCGCCTCCTGATAGCCCGGATCACCGCCCGGCCATGTTCCCGCCGTATTGCGGTGCTATCTTCGCGACTGGATGGCGATCTACGTGCGCGAGGCCAGGCGGTCTCACCACCCCTGCGTAACGCGCGCCCGATCCGCAATGTCGAGTGAATTCATCATGACAACGCAAACCATCCGCATCCGTCACCCTCATGGCGTCCGCGCGACCGGCGCCGCCGTTCGCGCGCGCCGTCAGTGCGCCGCCGCCGCACCGCATCAGCCGTGCGGCCGGCCTGCCCCGCTCCCGTCCGTCCTCGTTGCCGCCGCGCTCGCCAGCCCGCGCCGCGTGTCGTGCCGCGTTTTGCCGAACGGAGCGTGCTGATGGAAGCCTGGCTCGGCGATCTGCAGCAACTGCTCGCGCACGGCGAAGCGGCCGTGCTCGTGACGGTCGCGCATACCGACGGCTCCGCGCCGCGCGAAGCCGGCACCAAGATGCTGGTCACGCGCGACACGGCGCGCCATACGATCGGCGGCGGTCATCTGGAATGGAAAGCGATCGAGATCGCGCGGCATCTGCTGAAGGATGGCGCGCACGTACCCCACGCGCGCAGGCTCGAGCGGCTCGCGCTCGGCCCGAGCCTCGGCCAGTGCTGCGGCGGCGCAGTCGTGCTCGCGTTCGAGCGGCTCGACGTCGGCGATCTCGGCTGGATCATGTCGCTGGCGAAACGCGTCGCGGCCGGCGCCGCGACCGTGCGTAGCGTATCATTCGGCCCCTCGCCGGGCGCGCCGCTGCTGAGCGAGCCCGAATCACCGGCCGCGCGCGCCGACTGCCTGCTGTGGGAAACCGGCGGCGTGTCGCTGATGACCGAAACGATCGCGCCGTATGCGTTCCCCGTCATGCTGTTCGGCGCCGGGCACATCGGCACCGCGCTCGTGAAGGTGCTGGCGACGCTGCCGTGCCACGTGCGCTGGATCGACGGCGCCGATGCGGTGTTCCCGCCCGCGGAAGCGCTCGCCGGCATCGGCAACCTCGCGATCGACGCGGCCGCTGCCCCGGCCGACGCCGTCGACGCGGCGCCGCCGCAGTCCTACTACGTCGTGATGACGCACGACCACGCACTCGATTTCGTGCTGGCCGAGCGCATCCTGCGGCGCGGCGACTATGCGTACTTCGGGATGACCGGCTCGCACGCGAAACGCGCGCAGTTCGATCATCGCCTCGCGGCCATCGGCATCGACCCGGCCCAGGTCGCGCGGATGCGCTGCCCGATCGGTGTCGAAGGCATCATCGACAAGGCGCCCGAAGTGATCGCGATCTCGGTGGCCGCGCAATTGCTGCAGGCCGTCGAGGCGAACGCGCCCGCGCAGGCTTCCCCTACCTACTGACCGACCAAGAACGACGCCATGACCCCGACATTCAAGGACAAGATTGCCCGCGCGCCGAAGGCGGAGCTGCATATCCATATCGAAGGCTCGCTCGAGCCCGAACTGATTTTCGCGCTCGCGCAGCGCAACGGCGTGAAGCTCGCGTACGACTCGATCGACGCGCTGCGCGCCGCCTACGCGTTCACCGACCTGCAGTCGTTCCTCGACATCTATTACGCAGGCGCGAGCGTGTTGCTGACCGAGCAGGATTTCCACGACATGACGGCCGCGTACTGCGAACGCGCGCTCGCCGACAACGTCGTCCACACCGAACTGTTCTTCGACCCGCAGACGCACACCGAACGCGGCGTGCCGATCGAGACGGTCGTCGCCGGCATCGAGCGCGCACTCGCCGATGCGGAGCAGCGCGGGCTGTCGAGCAAACTGATTCTGTGCTTCCTGCGCCACCTGTCCGAAGAGGACGCGCTCGCGACGTTCGAATCCGCGCTGCCGCTGTTCGAGCGCTATCGCCACCGGCTGATCGGCGTGGGCCTCGATTCGTCCGAGCTCGGCCATCCGCCGACGAAGTTCGCACGCGTGTTCGAGAAGGCGCGCGCGCTCGGGCTGAAGCTCGTCGCGCATGCGGGCGAGGAAGGCCCGCCCGCCTACATCTACGAAGCGCTCGACGTGCTGAAGGTCGACCGGATCGACCACGGCGTGCGCAGCATCGAGGACGCGGCGCTCGTCGAACGCCTCGCCAGGACGCGCACGGCGCTCACCGTCTGCCCGCTGTCGAACCTGAAGCTGTGCGTGTTCGACGACATGGCGAAGCACACGCTGAAGGCGCTGCTCGAGCGCGGCGTCGCGGTGACGATCAACTCCGACGATCCGGCGTATTTCGGCGGCTACGTCAATGAAAACTACTTCGCGACGGCCGAAGGGCTGCGCCTCACGGATGCCGAAGTCCATGCGGTGATCCGCAACGGCTTCGAGGCGTCGTTCATCGACCCGGCGCAGCGCGACGCACTGTTCGCGCGCCTCGACGCGTACTGGCAGGCCGCGTGACGGCCCGCATCGAGGAACGCTAGACAGATGAGTCACGGCAACGGCATCCGCTTCGCGACCACCGGTTCGGCCATGCGCCAGGCCGGTCGCCTACGTGCGCCCGGCGCGAACGCGTGTTGCGCGATCGTTGCCTGCCCGCGCGTGCCGTCGCGGCTTGCCGTTCCGTGCGCCGCCGCACCGGTCGCGCTCGCGATGGCCGCGAGGTTCGCCGGCAACCATGCGATGGCGGCTTCGGCCGCCACGAACGCCCGTGCAATCGCATCCGGCCGTACCGCACACCGTGCGTCGCGGCCGCTCGCGAAGCGCCGTCCCGCCCCCGCGCGGACGGCGTCATCCATGCCGTCGCCCGCGCGGCGTCGATCGCTTTCTTCTGTTCGCCTTACCTTGATGCAGGACCATTCGTCATGACGCAAACCGCTTTTCGATCCCAACTGCTGACCTTCAACGGCGACCCGGCACAATCAAGCCAGGCCGCGAACTACGAGACCGACGGCCTCCTGATCGTCGACGACGGCAAGGTTGTCGCGGCCGGCCCGTATGCGCAGCTCGCCGCGACGCTCGCGCGCGACGCGATCGTCCATGACCTGCGCGACAAGCTGATCGTGCCCGGCTTCATCGACACGCACATCCACTATCCGCAGACGGACATGATCGCGTCGCCGGCGCCGGGCTTGCTGCCCTGGCTGGACAAGTACACGTTCCCGACCGAGCGCCAGTTCGGCGATCCCGAGCATGCACGCGAAGTCGCCGACTTCTTCGTCGATGAACTGCTCGCCTGCGGCACGACCAGCGCGCTCGTCTACTGCACGGTGCACAAGCAGTCGGCCGACGCGCTGTTCGCGGCGAGCGACGCGCGCGACCTGCGGATAATCGCCGGCAAGGTGCTGATGGACCGCAACTGCCCCGAATTCCTGCGCGACACCGCGCAATCGGGTTATGACGACAGCGCCGAGCTGATCGACCGCTGGCACGGCAAGGGCCGCCAGATGTACGCGTTGACGCCGCGCTTCGCGCCGACGTCGACCGAGGCGCAGCTCGAGGCGTGCGGCGAACTCGCGCGCCGCCATCCGGACGTGTTCGTGCAGAGCCACGTCGCGGAAAACGTCGACGAGGTGAAATGGGTTGCCGAGCTGTTCCCCGGCCATCGCAGCTATCTCGATATCTACGACCGCTACGGGCTGCTGCGTCCGCGCGCCGTGTACGGCCACTGCATCCACCTCGACAACGAGGACCGCCGCCGGATGGCCGAGACGCGCACCGTCGTCGCGCACTGCCCGACGTCGAACTTCTTCCTCGGCAGCGGGCTGTTCGATTTCGACAAGGCCGGCGAATACGACGTGCCCGTCACGCTCGCCACCGACGTCGGCGGCGGCACGTCGTTCTCGATGCTGCAGACGATGAACGAAGCACACAAGGTCGCGCGGCTGTCGGGCCACCACCTGACCGCCACGCGGATGTTCTGGCTCGCGACGGCCGGCGCCGCGCAGGCACTCGACCTCGCCGACACGGTCGGCACGCTCGCGCCGCGCACCGAGGCCGACTTCGTCGTGCTCGATCCGCAGGCCACGCCGCTGCTCGCGCGCCGTACCAAGCGCGCGGATTCGCTCGAGGAACTGCTGTTCGCGTTCGCGCTGCTCGGCGACGACCGCGCGGTGTACCGCACCTACGCGGCCGGCGAGCTCGTCCACGAGCGCGGCGCCGCACGCCGCGCCGCGGCGTAACGCGTCACTGCCTGCCGGGACGCTCATCCCGGCAGGCGCGGCGGCACATCCGTCACCGCGCATGCCGGGTATGCGCGCATGCCTGCCACGTGCCGATCGCGCCCCGACTCTCCGCACGGCGCTACCCGGCACGCTTTCGCGCGCATCGCGCACCGTGCTAGAATTCGCCCCTCATTGGGGAGTAGCCGCTCCGCTCGATGTCCCGCGCCCCCGGCGCGCATCGTGACGGAGGCGTCCGTCAACAGACTTGGCCATTTGGCCATGGCGGGCGCAGCCACCTTGGCCTGGCGAGACCGATGGTTCATAGCGCGCCGCATCAGGGCCCGGCGCGCCGTGGATCGTCGCTCGCACGCACAACATCGGCCCGCGGAACCCCATACGTGTCCCAAGCCTTCCTGATCTCCACCGGCGCCGTCGCCCTCGCTGAAATCGGCGACAAGACCCAACTGCTTTCCCTCGTACTGGCCGCGCGCTATCGCAAGCCGGTGCCGATCATTCTCGGCGTGCTCGTCGCGACGCTCGTCAACCACGGTTTCGCCGGCGCGCTCGGCGAATGGCTCGGCGTGCTCGTCACGCCGTCGATCATGCGCTGGGCGCTCGCGTTCTCGTTCATCGCGATGGGGTTGTGGATCCTCGTGCCGGACAAGCTCGATGCCGACGAAGCGAACGCCAACCGTTCGCGGCTCGGCGTGTTCGGCGCGACCCTCGTGGCGTTCTTCCTCGCGGAAATGGGCGACAAGACGCAGATCGCGACAGTCGCGCTTGCCGCGCGCTTCCAGGACTACATCGGGGTCGTGGCCGGTACGACGTTCGGGATGATGCTCGCGAACGTGCCCGCGATCCTGCTCGGCGACCGCTTCGCGCACCGTCTGCCGACGAAGCTCGTGCACGGGATCGCGGCCGTGCTGTTCGTCGTGCTCGGCGCACTGGCGCTGCTGGGCATCGGGGCCTGACGAACGGAGGGGGCCGGCGCGGCCGGGCGGCCGCGCCGAGGCAAACGCCGCGTTACTTCGCGACGGCCGCGCCCGAAGCCGGCGCAGCCGGCACCGCGCGCTCGTTGGCGGCCGGCGCCGCCGGCCCGCCGCGCTTGTCGACCGGCAGCCGGACCGAGCGGACCGCGCCGTTCGACAGCGGGAAATCGGCCAGCGCGCTGCGCGCGAGGAACGGCATCGCGTACAGCAGCGTGCCGTTGTCGCCGGTCGTGCGCGCGGTCACGTTGTAGACCTCCTTGCCCGTCGCGCGCTCGGTGATGCGGATGCCGAGCGTGTAATCGAACACCTGGTACGTCTGCGCGACATAGCCGGCCGGCATCGGCCCCCAGGGCCCCCACGGGCCCCACGGCCCGCGCCCCCAGTACGGCCCGGGCGCGAACCACGGGTCGTAATAGACCGGCTGCGGCACCGTCACGAGATCGCTGCCGACCGCATAGGTCAGCCCGACCAGATACCGCGCCTGCGCCTGCGGCACCTGCCGGAACGCGTACGCGGACAGCTCATTCGCGACGATCGGCTCGTAGGTCGACTGCTCGATGCTGTTCTTCTGCGCATCGGTGCGCGTGAACGCATAAGTGCGTGTCGCGTCGCTGCCGCTCCAGTCGGAGAAGGCCGTGACCTGAGTCGTCACGTAGCTGGTGCAGCCCGTCAGCAGCGCCACGCACAGCGCCGCCGCCCAGCCCGCACCGCGAAAAATCCATTCGCGTTTCATGTTGATCCTCGTCGATCCGTCACCCGTTGGTCGCACCGCGCGAACCGGACGGGATGCCGATAATACGCGGACTCCCGGAACCGGTAAAAAGTTCGCCCGGCACGCAGCCGCAAGCCTTTGTACAATGGCCCGGTTCGCCCGGCCCGTGCCGAGGGCCCGTCCCCCACTCCACCGATCTCGACGACCATGTCCGACAACGCTTCCTCCACCGTGATCCGCCGCGCCGACTACACGCCGCCGGCCTTCCTCATCGACTCCGTCGCGCTCGAATTCGATCTCGCGCCGGCCCGCACGATCGTCAGGAATACGATGCGCGTGCGCCGCAACCCGGACGCCGCGCCCGCGCCGCACCTGGAGCTGTTGGGCGAAGCGCTCGAATTCGTCGGCGCATGGCTGGACGGCGCGCCGCATGGCGCCGTGCGCGCGCACGAGCACGGGCTGACCGTCGAGAACGTCCCCGAAGCGTTCGAACTGACGCTCGAAAGCGCCTGCGCGCCCGACCAGAATACGACGCTGTCGGGCCTCTACGTGTCGAGCGGCAACTTCTTCACGCAGTGCGAGGCCGAAGGCTTCCGCCGCATCACCTACTTCCTCGACCGCCCCGACGTGATGGCGTCGTACACGGTGACGCTGCGCGCCGACAAGGCCGCGTACCCGGTGCTGCTGTCGAACGGCAACCTCGTCGATTCGGGCGACCTGCCCGACGGCCGCCACTTCGCGAAATGGGAAGACCCGTTCCGCAAGCCGAGCTACCTGTTCGCGCTCGTCGCGGGCAAGCTCGTCGCGATCGAGGAGAAGATCACGACCGGCTCGGGCAAGGAAAAGCTGCTGCAGGTGTGGGTCGAGCCGGCCGATCTCGACAAGACGCGTCACGCGATGGATTCGCTGATCCACTCGATCCGCTGGGACGAGAAGCGTTTCGGCCTCGAGCTCGATCTCGACCGCTTCATGATCGTCGCGGTCGGCGACTTCAACATGGGCGCGATGGAGAACAAGGGGCTCAACATCTTCAACACGAAGTACGTGCTGGCGAACCCCGAGACCGCGACCGACACCGACTTCGCGAACATCGAATCGGTGGTCGGCCACGAGTACTTCCACAACTGGACGGGCAACCGCGTGACCTGCCGCGACTGGTTCCAGCTGAGCCTGAAGGAAGGCCTGACGGTGTTCCGCGACCAGGAATTCTCGGCCGACATGGCCGCGGGCGACGAGGTCGAATCGGCCGCCCGTGCGGTCAAGCGCATCGAGGACGTGCGCGTGCTGCGCCAGCTGCAGTTCGCCGAGGACGCGGGCCCGATGGCACACCCGGTGCGCCCGGAAAGCTACGTCGAGATCAACAACTTCTACACGATGACCGTCTACGAGAAAGGCTCGGAAGTCGTGCGGATGTACCAGACGCTGTTCGGCCGCGACGGTTTCCGCAAGGGGATGGACCTGTATTTCAAGCGCCACGACGGCCATGCGGTGACCTGCGACGACTTCCGTCACGCGATGGCCGACGCGAACGGCCGTGACCTCGCGCAGTTCGAGCGCTGGTACAGCCAGGCCGGCACGCCGCGCGTGACGGTGAAGACCGCGTACGACGCGGCCGCGCGCCGCTATACGGTCACGCTCGCGCAGGGTTACGGCGACGCGTCGCCGGCCGCGCGCGAAACGCAGCAGGGACCGCTGCTGATTCCGTTCGCGATCGGCCTGATCGGCCGCGACGGCCGCGACCTGCCGCTGCGTCTCGACGGCGAAACCGCCGCAGCGGGCACGACGCGCGTGCTCGACTTCACCGACACCGAGCAGACCTTCACGTTCGTCGACGTGCCGGAACAACCGCTGCCGTCGCTGCTGCGCAACTTCTCGTCGCCGGTGATCGTCGAGTACGACTACAGCGACGACGATCTCGCATTCCTGCTCGCGCACGACAGCGATCCGTTCAACCGCTGGGAGGCCGGCCAGCGCCTCGCGACCCGCGCGCTGCTGACGCTCGCCGCGCGCGCCGCCGCGAACGAACCGCTCACGCTCGGCGCGAACTTCGTCGCCGCGTTCCGCCGCGTACTGACCGACGCGACGCTGTCGCCGGCGTTCCGCGAACTCGCGCTGACGCTGCCGTCGGAAACCTATCTCGCCGACCAGATGGCCGAGGCCGACCCGGCCGCCGTGCATCGCGCACGCCTGTTCGTGCGCCGCCAGCTCGCGACCGCGCTGCGCGCCGACTGGCTCGCCGCCTACGAACAGCACCAGACGCCCGGCGCCTACGAGCCGACGCCGGAGGCCTCCGGCCGCCGCGCGCTGAAGAACCTCGCGCTCGCGTATCTCGCCGAACTCGACGACCCGGCCGATGCCGTGCGCCTCGCGACCGCGCAGTACGACGCGGCGAACAACATGACCGATCGCGCGGCTGCGCTCGGCGCGCTGCTGTCCGCGGCGGCCGCGGGTGGGAACGGGTCGGCCGAGCATGCGCTCGACGACTTCTACCGTCGCTTCGAGAAGGAAGCGCTCGTGATCGACAAGTGGTTCGCGATGCAGGCTGCGCAACGCGGCACGCCCGCGCAGCCGACGCTCGCGAAGGTTCGCAAGCTGCTCGCGCACCCCGCGTTCAACCTGAAGAACCCGAACCGCGCGCGCTCGCTGATCTTCAGCTTCTGCGCGGCCAACCCCGCGCAATTCCACGCGGCGGACGGCTCGGGTTACGCGTTCTGGGCCGAACAGGTGCTCGCGCTCGACGCGATCAACCCGCAGGTCGCGGCGCGCCTCGCCCGCTCGCTCGAACTGTGGCGCCGCTACACGCCTGCCCTGCGCGACCGGATGCGCGAAGCGCTCGAGCAGGTCGCCGCCGGCGCGAAATCGCGCGACGTGCGCGAGATCGTCGAGAAAGCGCTCGCATAACGCAATCGACCGCATCGCGTACGCGCGATACAGCCGGCGCCGCCTGTCGCGGCGCCGGCTTTTTTATTGCGCGAATGCAATTGGACCCGGGGCCGATCGCGGGGTCTGACCGCCCGTGGTGCCGCCGCGACCATGCGCATTCCGCCTGGCGCCGACGCCTGAAACCGGGCCGACTCGGCCGCCCGGCCATGTAACCGGACGAAAAAAGCCGGCGGCACGGAAAGCGCGGCGGGTAAAATTACGGCCATTCAAGGATTCTTTTGGCCTTTCGGAGTCTGTCATGTCCATTGCCCGCCGCACCACGCTGTCGAAATTCCTGATCGAACAGCAACGTGAGACCAACAACCTCCCCGCCGACCTGCGCCTGCTGATCGAAGTCGTCGCACGCGCGTGCAAGGCGATCAGCTACAACGTGTCGAAGGGCGCGCTCGGCGAAGCGCTCGGCACTGCCGGCACCGAGAACGTCCAGGGCGAAGTGCAGAAGAAGCTCGACATCCTGTCGAACGAAATCCTGCTCGACGCGAACGAATGGGGCGGCAACCTCGCCGCAATGGCGTCGGAAGAAATGGAAACGTTCTTCCCGATCCCCGCGAACTACCCGCGCGGCGAATACCTGCTCGTGTTCGACCCGCTCGATGGCTCGTCGAACATCGACGTGAACGTGTCGATCGGCACGATCTTCTCGGTGCTGCGCTGCCCGGACGGCAAGCAGGCCACCGAGGAATCGTTCCTGCAACCCGGCACGCAGCAGGTCGCGGCCGGCTACGCCGTCTACGGCCCGCAGACGGTATTCGTGCTGACGACCGGCAACGGCGTGAACTGCTTCACGCTCGACCGCGAAGTCGGCTCGTGGGTGCTCACGCAGAGCAACATGCAGATCCCGGCCGACACGCGCGAATACGCGATCAACGCATCGAACGCGCGCCACTGGTATGACCCGGTCAAGCGCTATGTCGACGAACTGAACGCCGGCAAGGACGGCCCGCGCGGCGACAACTTCAACATGCGCTGGATCGCGTCGATGGTCGCCGACGTGCACCGTATCCTGAACCGCGGCGGCATCTTCATGTACCCGGCCGACAAGCGCACGCCCGATCGCCCGGGCAAGCTGCGCCTGATGTACGAAGCGAACCCGATGTCGTTCATCGTCGAACAGGCGGGCGGCGCCGCGACGACCGGCACGCAGCGCATCATGGACGTGCAGCCGACGGGCCTGCACCAGCGCGTGCCCGTGTTCCTCGGTTCGAAGAACGAAGTCGAGCGTGTGACCGGCTATCACGACGACGCGAAATAATTTGCACTGCAGCACTGGACGGAGGTGCGAGACACAAGTAGAATCGCGCCTCGCGATGTGGCCCTGACCGGTCGCATCGCAGTGAAGTGAAAGCGGAAAGTCCGCCGGATCGATGGTTTCGCGAAGCAGCCGCAGCAAGCTGAAAAAAAGTTCGCAAAACCTATTGCCAAGATCTCGGATTTGACCATATAATTTCATTTCTCTGCTGCCGGTGTAGCTCAGTTGGTAGAGCAGCGCATTCGTAATGCGAAGGTCGTAGGTTCGACTCCTATCTCCGGCACCAAGACATAAAGGTCTGACAAGCATCGCTTGTCAGACCTTTTCTCTTTTCCGGCGCCGAAATCGCGCGCCCGTCCTCTCCCCGCCATCTCCGCTTGCGGGCATCTCCCGACTCACGTGCCGCGCGCCGCCGATTACAATCGCCGGACCACTCCGCCCTCTCCTTCGCATCATGCGCACCTGGCGTCTCGAGCGACCGAATCTCACCGGGCAATTGGACGTATCCCGCGCGACGGGCCTCGTCGCCGCGATCGGCGGCAACGATCCGAACGCGTTCGCGGCCGAAGTCCTGAAACTGTTCGACGATGCGCTGTCGATCACGCAGTGCACGATCTTTGCGTACGAATTCGGCAACCGCCCGCGCACGATGTCGGTCGCCGATCATCGCGGCGGCCGCTACCTGCGCGACATCGCCGACACCTACGCGCGACATTTCTACGCGCTCGACGGCAACCAGCAGATCGTGTCGACCGCGCATCGCGGCGCACGTCGTCATGACCTTCTGCTGCATCAGCAGACCGGCGACGAAATCGGTCACGAAGCGTATCGCGCCGCCTGCTATCGCGGCCCCGACGTGTCCGACCGGCTGGCGCTGCTGATGCAGCCCGGCGATGCGGTCTGGCTGTCGCTCAACCTGTACCGCGCACATCGCAGCGGCGCGTTTCAGCCGCGCGAGATCGCGTCGGTCGAGGCGCTCGCGCCGCTGATCGCGCAGGCCGCGAAGCATCACTACGCGCTTGCCGGCGCGGCGCAGATCGGCATTCCGCAACGGATGCTCGCGCGACTGCGCAATGCATGCCCCGCGTTGTCCAAGCGAGAACTCGACGTGCTGCGCGGCGTACTCGAAGGCCAGACCGCGCACGAGATCGGCGAGACGATCGGCGTGAAGGCATCGAGCGTCGTCACCTACCAGAAGCGCGCATACCGGCGCCTCGGCATCTCGAGCCAGCGCGAGCTGTTCGCGCTGTGCATGCAGCCCTGAGCCCGCCCCTGCCCGATCTGCCCGCCGCAAGCGCAGCGGGATGATTCCAGCGCGACGCTGTACCCGGAATGGGGACAGCGGCGGTCCGGCCGGCTTCCATACTGCAGCGACCTGTTGCACGCATCGCGCCACCGATGCGCGCATGTCGAACCGGACTACCCTGGAGGCCAACGATGGCCATCGAATTCAAGCCCTATCCGTTCGTCGCCAAGCGCCATCCCGCGCACCTGCCGGCCCGCGACGCCGGCATCGATACGCACCGGCATCGCGTCGCGATCGTCGGCGGCGGCCCCGTGGGCCTCGCTGTCGCGCTCGGTCTCGCGAACCACGGCATCCGCAGCGTGCTGATCGAGGCCGACGATGCGGTCTGCCACGGCAGCCGCGCAATCTGCATCTCGCGGCGCAGCCTCGAGATCATCGAGCGGCTCGGCGCGCTCGACGACTTCCTGCGCGTGGGGCTGCCATGGACCGGCGGACGCAGCTTCTATCGTCGCGACGAAGTGCTGCATTTCACGATGCCGCAGGACGAAAACCAGAAGCTGCCGCCGATGGTCAATCTCGCGCAGTATCACATCGAGCAGTTCCTGCTCGACGCCGCGCTGCGCCGCCCCGAACTCATCGAGATCCGCTGGCAGACGAAGGTCACCGGCGTGACCCGGCAGCCGAACGGCGTGCGTCTGGACGTCGACACGCCGCTCGGCGACTACGCGCTCGACGCCGACTGGGTCGTCGCGTGCGACGGCGGACGCAGCACGATGCGCGACGCGCTCGGCCTGTCGCTCCAGGGCACGAGCTACGAGGGTCGTTATGTGATCGTCGACATCGCGCTCGACAGCGACCGGCCGACCGAACGGCTCGCGTACTTCGATCCGTCGTCGAACCCGGGTTCGACCGTGCTCGTCCACAAGCAGCCCGACAACGTGTGGCGGATCGACTACCAGTTGCGCGACGACGAGGATGCCGAAGCGGCCGTGAAGCCGGAGAACGTGATCCCGCTCGTGCAGAACCTGCTCGACATGATGGGCGAGCGCGGCGACTGGTCGCCGATCTGGATCACGATCTACAAGGCGAACGCGCTGACGCTCGAGCGCTACCGGCACGGCCGCGTGCTGTTCTGCGGCGACGCCGCGCATCTCGTGCCGATATTCGGCGTGCGCGGCGCGAATTCGGGCATCGACGATGCGGACAACCTTGCGTGGAAACTCGCGTACGTGCTCCACGGTATCGCATCGGATGCGCTACTCGACAGCTACTCGGACGAGCGTGTGTTCGCGACGCACGAGAACCTGCGCTACGGCACGAAGAGCACCGAGTTCATGGCGCCGCCGTCGTTTGCATTCGAGTTGATGCGCAAGGCCGTGCTGACGCTCGCGGTCCGGCATCCGGCACTGCGTTCGCTGATCAACCCGCGCCAGACGTCGGCAATCGCGTATTCGACGTCGCCGCTCAACGCGGCCGAACGCGATACGTTCTCGGCCGGCCCGGCGCCCGGCACGGTGCTCGCGGAGTGCCCGCTGACGCTGTACGCGACGCATGGCCGCGACACGCGCCGCAGCCACCTGACCGATCTCGTCGCCGCGCGCTTCACCGCGCTCTGCTTTACGGCCGACGGTGCCCCCGATCCATCGCTGGCCGATCTCGAACGGCGCCTGCAGGATGCGCTGATCCCGTTCGCGCTCGTCACGCTCGCACGGCACGCAGCGCCGCAGCAACCGGCCTGCGGCGGCCATGACGACGACGGCCGGCCGTTCGACCTGTACGGCGCGCGCGACGGCACCGTTTATCTCGTGCGTCCGGACGGGCACGTCCTCGGCCGCTGGCACGACGCTCGCGCCGACGACGTGGCCGCCGCGCTCGAACGCGCACTCCATCCGACCGCGCCAACCGATCTTCAGGAGACCGCATGATGACCGACGCCGAACGCGACACCCTCTACACCGACCTATGCCGCACGATGACCCGTATCGGCGAAGCCGATGCGTCGCTCTTTCTCGCCCGTTTCGCACTGCTGTCGATCGAGGCGATCGGCAATACCGCGACCGTCGCACGGCTGATCGCCGACGCAAGCGACGGACTACCCGAGATGGGCATGCCGGCATCGACGCACGGACGGTGAGGCGGCCGAACCATGGACGTCACCGCCGACCATTTCTTACAAATTCATTTCGCCGCGCGTCGTCCGCGCACGCGCCGCGCCGTGGGCAGACAAATTTCCTGGAAAATCCGGATAAGGGTGCATAACATTACTTAACGATTCTGACCCGTCTATCGCGTTACATTGCGTGGGCGGCGCGGCGGGTCGCAATGCCGCCCTTACCCAGCTTGCGGTGCGACAGCCGGCGTCCGGTCATTTCGACTCAACCCAAGGAGAGGACATCACCATGACTCATGGCTTGATTATGTGGCTCATCATCGGCGCGATCGCCGGCTGGCTTGCCGGCTTGCTCGTCAAGGGCGGCGGCTTCGGGCTGATCGTCGACATCATCGTCGGGATCGTCGGCGCGGTGATCGGCGGCTGGCTCGCCGGCTTGCTCGGCATCAGCATCGGCAGCGGCTTCATCGGCTCGGTGATCGTCGCGGTCGTCGGCGCGGTGATCCTGCTGTTCGTGATCCGGCTATTCAAGCGAGCGGCCTGACGATTCTCTCCACGCGCCTTCGGGCGCGTTTTCGCATCAGGCCGGCGCGCGGCCCGTTCGCCGCGCGCCACCGGCTGTTTCAGCGCTTCGCGCGCTGCAACCAGCCGTCGAGCACGTCGGCCGTCAGCAATCCGCTGCGCGCTTCGCGTACGCCATCGCGTCCGATCCACACGGTACGCGGCATTTCCCCTCGCCATCCCGCATCGAGTGCCACCCGCAGACGCTCGGGCATCGGTTCCGCGTTCGCATACTGCGCAACCTGCGGCGGCAGGTTCATCTGCGCGAGCGCCTGCGAGATCGCCGCGCCGTTGTCGTCGTACGCATCCATCGCGACCATCGCGAGTTGCACCTCCGGATGACGGCGCTGCCACGCGACCAGATGCGCGGCGTTCTCGCGACAGTATCCGCAATCGAGCGACCAGATCTCGACCGCCAGCGGCCGCTCGTGCGCCGTCGCATACAACCGCGCGACGTCGGGCGCACGCAGCGGCTGCAGTTCGCCGCCGGCCCACGCCGGCACGCTCGCGAGCACGATGCCGATCAACGCAATCAGCCGTTTCATTGCGCGCCCTCCACGGCGATCAGCCGATAGCCGTCGTTGCGCGTGCGCCATGACAGGTAGATGCGGCCCGCGTCGTCGAGCAGTTGCGGGTTGTCGCTCGCACCCGACGTCGACGCGATCACGCGCGGCGCCGACCAGTGCTCGCCGCGATCGTCCGACCGGCGCAGCTTGATCTGCATCGTATCGCCGTCGAACGCCTTCCATGCGAGCCACACGACGTCGCCGCGCGCGACCAGGGCCGCATGCGACGCCTGCTCGCCGGGCACCGCGGGATTCGCGCCGAATGCCCACGGCGTGCCGCGCGGCCGGCCATCGGCGCCGATACGCGAATAGAACACGTCGGCACGACCGTCGACGACGCCGAACCACGCAAGATGGCGCGTGCCGTCCGGCGTGATCGCCAGCGCCGGCCCATGCTCGGGGCACGCCTCGACGTGCCAGTTCGAGAATGTCGCGCGTACCGGCACGACCGGCTCCGATGCCGATACGGGCAGCACCGCAAGCGCGTGATCGCGGATCTGCCCCGGGAACACGTTGCGCCACACGGCCTCGATGCGTCCGGCCGGATCGATCGCCATCGCGATCCGGCAGCATTCGCACGTGTGGTCGGTCACCTTGCGCTCGGGTTCGAACGATGCGCCGCCGTCGCGCGACACCGCGTAGTAGACGGCCGCGCCTTCGTACGCCTGCCCCGCCGCCTTCGCCGCAACGAGATCGCGCTTGTCGATCCAGGCGATCGCGATGTTGCCGGCCAGATCGACGGCCATCATGTCGAAGCGGTGCGTGATCGCCTGTCGGTCGCGATGCACGGTAACGGGCACGCTCCAGGTCGCGCCGCCATCGAGCGAGCGCGAGAAGCGCACCATGCCCGTGTACGGCGCATCGAGCGGCATCGACCACGACACGTACACCGCTCGCCCATCCGGACTCGTTGCGATCTTCGGGCGATTCTCCGCACTCGTGTAGATCGGCTCCGGCATCACGTTGACGGTGACGGACGCTGATAATGTGCGGCCCCCATCGTCGGAATGCGCGACGACGACGTGCGCGCCTTCGACCCACGCGACCCACAACCGGTGGCGCGCGTCGAACGTCGCGCCCGTCGCGAGCGGCTGCTTCTGCTGCGCAGGCGCGGCCTGCATGCTCATGTGCGCGGCGTGCGGATCGACGGCCTTCGGCACGTCTTGGGCATCGTGCGCGCCGGCGGGCGACAGCGCCGCGAGCCACAGCGCGCAGCCTGCCGCGAACGACTTCACAGCGACCATTTCAGTTCTCCATAGAAAGTGCGGCCCGGATACGGGTGGAACACGTAGTAACGGCGGTCCGTCAGGTTGTCGATGCCGACCGACGCGGTCCAGTGACGATCGAAACGGTAGCGCGCCTTCAGGTCGACGACCGTGAACGAGCTCGTGCCGCCGTAGACATCCGGATTCACGTCGCTGTTGTCGAGCGTGTTGAACTGGCGGCCCGAATAACGCACGCCGACACTCGCGAACCAATGCTCGTCGAAGCGATACGACGCGAGCAGGTTCGCGCGCATGCGTGGAATACGCGGAAAGCGCGAGCCGACATACGCGGGGTTCGCGGCATCGGCGAGGATCTGCGCATTGCTTGCCGACACGTTGGCATCGAGATTGAGCCCGCGCAGCCCGACGTTTTCGCCGCTGAACGCAAGTTCGACGCCACGCACGCGTACGCGGTCGACGTTCGAGATGTTGGTGACGGTCGACGCGCCCGACACGGTCGTCTGGCTGTAGATCGAGTCGCGCAGGTCGCTCTGGAACACGCTGGCGCGCACGACACCGACGCCCACATCGCGTTCGGCCGTGAAGTCCCAGTCGATCGCCTTTTCAGGCCGCAGGTTCGGGTTGTTGTTGACGATCGCGTTGTTCGAGATCGTGCCCTGGAACAGCTCGCCAACCGTCGGGAAACGCGTGCCGGTCGCGAACGACAGCCGGAAGCGCCAGACGTCCGTCGCGTCCCATTGCAGCGCGACTTTCGGCGACAGCGCGTTCGCGCCGCGGTCCGCATAACCGAGCGTGCCCGCCGCGTTGCCGAGCGCGCCGCCGTACGCATCCCAGCGCTCGTAGCGCAGCCCGAGCGTCGCGAGCCAGCCCGGCGCAAAGCGCCACGCGTCCTGCCCGAACAGCGCCTGCGTGCGCGTGTCGCCGCGATAGACGCTCGACAGCGACGTGGTCGGCCCGGCCAGCCAGTCGGCCGTGTTGTACGTGACGTTGCGCAGGAAGTAGTTGTCGTAGTGATAGCCGAACGTGAACGTGTGGCCCTTCACTTCCGGCGCCTCGGCCTTCAGGTCGAGCGTGCGCCAGCCGGTGCCGTCGCCCTGGAACAGCGTGCCCGCGCCGCCTTGCACGGTCGACGCCGCGCGGAGCACATCGCGCGACACGTCGTACGCGGACACGACGCCCGACAGCCGCCAGCCGGAATCGAGCCGGCCGTTCAGGCCGAGCGCGTACAGCCAGTTCTCCTGGTCGCCGCGCTGCGGCGCGAACGCGTTCGGCGCGACGGTCATGTTCCGGCCGCCGATCGACACGTTGCCGCCGTAGACCGGGTTGCCGGCCGCATCGCGCAGGAAGGTTTCGCCGTGTTGCCGGTAATGGTTCTCCCAGTGTCCGAGCGTGAGCGTCGCATTGACGTGGTCGGTGAACGCGTAGCCCATCCGGACCGTCTCGTTGATCTGTTCGGTCCGCTCGATCGTCTGCGCGCCGACGATCGTCCGCGGCTTGCCGTTGGGCCCGATGTCGGTCGCGGCGCCCGTCACGGGCACGGCGGCGCCGAGCTTCGGGTTGTAGGCCGAATTGGGGCTCGCATACTGCATCGGCTGGCCGTTGTTCTCCAGCCGGTCGAGCGACAACGCGAACCAGAACCGGCCGACGCGGTTCGCGATCCGCGCGGTCTGGTGGTTGCCGCCGAAGCTGTCCGCGAATCCGTAGCCGTCGTGGTAGCGCTGCGTGAAGAATTGCGTCGACAGCGACGCCTCGAGCTTTTCCGGTTGGCGCGTCGTGAGCAGCACGGTCGAGCCGATCGCGTTACCGGGATACAGCGCGGAAAAGGGGCCATAGAGCACATCGACGCGCGCGATGTCGTCGGGCGGGATCAGCGACCAGCGCGGCGGGTACGCATAACTCGAGCCGAGCAGGTTCGACAGCAGCACGCCATCGGCGTAGACGAGCCCGCGCGCGCTCTGCAGTTCGTTGAAGTCGCGGCCCGCAAACACGCTGTTGCGGTCGCCGATATAGCGCTTACGGACCATCAGGTTCGGCGCGTACTTCAGCGCGTCCTCGGTGGTGACGTTGGTGTGCGCATCGATCTGCTCGCGCGTGATCGACTGGACGACGGCCGGCGTATCCGGATCGACGGGTTGCCGCTGCGCGGTGACGCTGACGGCGGTCAACGTATCGCCGGCCGGCACGGCGGCACCAGCGGAAGCCGGCGCCGCGGCACCGGCAGGACGATCGACACCACTGCGAGCGGGATCGACGCGTGCGTCGTCCGTCGAGGCCGCATGGGCGGCAGGCCACGCAAAAGCGGCCGCGCACGCGAGCGCGAGCCGTCCGCGCGACGGCCGCGCGGCGAAGGTAGACAACATGAATGATTTCCTGAAAACGTGATCGGACGCCGCCAGACGCGAGCGCGCGCCGCGCACGGACGGCGCGGCACGCGGACCCGGCCGCGGGCGGCACGCGCGCCACCAGGGCGCGCGAACGACATCAATCAGATCGAGGTGTTTTCAGGCGGGGCGCGCGGCTGCGCGAGACGGATGCCCTTGCGGGGAAAATCGGGAATGGCCGGGGCGGCCGCGCGGTAGGCGAAGGTCCGCACGAAGCCCGGCATCGCGGGCAGGCTCGTGCCGAGCGCGACGTTCGCCGCGAAGCCCGGGCAGTACACGCAGTGCGGTACGCCGGCATGGTCGAACGACGACGTGTCGCGGTCGTCGCCCGCCTGCGCGAGCACGATCTGGCGAGCGCCCGCTGCACTGCACAACTCGAGCGTGAGCTCGCCGGAACCGCTCGACGCAAGACGCGCGTAGCCGATGACGGGCGACAGTACGTTCAGTACCAGCGCCAGCCAGACGAGGCTGATCCATCGCGTCGTTCGTTTCATCGCGGCCCAGGAAAAAGTGCGCGCAAGTATAACAAGCGGCCCGATTGTTGCCGATTGCGCACAATGCAATAGTCGGCATCGCACTTCGCATCACAGCGCATGTGCCGTTAATACAACAGAGACAAAATCTAACGATTCGCCTCTGGCATAAATCCAAGCACGAGGTTGATAATTATCCAACCTGCTGGAGAAACGACCATGGACGAAAGACCAACTCGCATGCCACCGCCCGAGCAAGTGATGAGCCCGGATCCGGAACCCGTCGGCGTGGAATTCCTCGCCGAATTGCCCGAGCACGTTCGGGCATTCTTCGACGAGCAGCACAAGCTGTACTCGCCGAAGTGAACGCCTGTTCGGTTCTGTAACCGCCACGTGTCGATCATCGCTATCGTGCGGTTCATCTCTGCGCATCGCGCGCAATTCGCCTCGCACCCGGGCCGCAACAGCCTGACGGTGCCGGATCAGCTCGCCTGCTGATTCTCCTGTCGCGTCGCTACGCCGCGCGACTGTCTTCGTCTATTCTTCTGGTTTTCCACCTCCGGCCCACCCGGCTCTCCCGATCATTCCAATGAAGCAAGCCATTCGTGCCAGCGTTGCTGTCGCCGCGCTCGGCGTCGCCCTCTTGTCGTCGCCGCGCATCGCCAGCGCGGACGGCGACGACACCGCCCTCACCAACGTGGTCGCGCTCGCGTCGCAGCGCCTCGCGCTCGCCGAACCGGTCGCGCGCTGGAAATGGGCGAATCACAAGGCGATCGAGGACCAGCCGCGCGAAGCGGCCCTGCTCGCATCGGTCGAAAAGCGCGCGGCACAGGCCGGCATCGATCCTGCGTTCGCACGACAGTTCTTCGAGGATCAGATCGCCGCGAGCAAGGACGTGCAGAACGCCCTGTTCGCGACCTGGCGCGCGACGCGGCCGCCCGAAGGCACACCGCCCGATCTCGCGACCAGCACGCGCCCGGCGCTCGACCGGTTGACGCAGAAAATGCTTGCCGGCCTCGCCCAGGTCGGGCCACTGCGCAATGCACCCGATTGCCAGGCGCGGCTCGCGCGCAGCATCGCGAACTGGAAGACGCTCACGCGCTACGACGCCACGCAGACCCAAGCACTCGACACCGCGCTGTCGCACGTCTGCTCGGCCGGCGGCGCAAGCGCGATCGGCTGACACGGCGAGGCGCGGAACGCGCCGCTGCGCTCAACCCGCGGGCGTGAGCGCGGCGAGCGGAATCAATTGCAGGCCGCGCGTGAGATGCGTCTGCAGCAGGCGGTGGGTGAAGGGTTCGAACGCGCCCTCTTCCGCGTCAGCCACGAGCCGCGCAGCCGCGTCGAGCGACTCCGCCGAGCCGAGATAGCGCCAGCCGTCGATCACGTGAAACAGACGGTGCTCGCCGTGCGCCTCGAACGCAACGGCGCCCTCGAACGGCCAGGGCGCACCGCCGGCACGGGCGGTGTCCGCCGCGGGACGCCTGTTGTACGACGGGCGCAGCCGCGCGATCCATTGCGCTTCGGCGAGCATCGCGCCCAGTTCATTGCCGGTCTCGCGCCATTCGACGCGCCGCACCTGCTGCGCGAGCCGCATTTCCTTCGACGATCGGCGCTCGCCGGTCAGCAGCGCGCGCAGCCGCTGCCGCACGCGCACGCTGCGGCCGACATAGAGCGCCACGTCAGCCTCCCCGAACAGCGCGTACGCGCCGCACCCGGCGGGCGCGGTATCGAGCCAGGCCTCGGTCAGGTCGCCGGCCAGACGGAAGTGGCGTGTCGTGCACGCGATCTGGTCGCGCAGCCGCTCGAGCGGCACGATGTCGTGCAACTGGCGCCAGAACTGCCAGATCAGGTCGGCATCCGCCAGCGCCCGGTGGCGCGCAGCCGGAACGAGGCCGTGCCGTTCGATCAACGCGTCGAGTCCATGCCGTGACTCGCGCGGAAACAGCGCGCGCGACAGCCGCACCGTACACAGCACATCGGGATTGAACGCGAGGCCGGCGCGCTCGAATTCGGCGCGCAGGAAACCACGGTCGAAACTCGCGTTGTGCGCGACGAACAGCTTGCCGTCGAGCCGCTCGAACAGCGCCGGTGCAAGCGACGCGAACGACGGTGCGTCGCGCACCATCGCGTCCGAAATGCCCGTCAGTTGCTGAATGAACGGCGGAATCGACTGCCCCGGATTGACGAGCGTCGTCCACGTCGACACGCCGAGCGGGCCGATTTCGACCACGCCGATTTCGGTGATGCGGTGCTCGGCAGGCGATCCGCCGGTGGTTTCAAGGTCGACGAATACGAGCGGCTGCTCGCTGGCGGGATCGGACGGACGGGAATCGGACATGAAGAGACAGGAAAACGGTGCTTCCGTGAGTATGCACCGGCATGCGTGCTCCCGGCCAGCCCGGACCGGGATGTTCCGTCCCCACAAAGCAAAAAGCCCCCGCGAAGCGGGGGCCGGACGTGATCGGCAATGCGCGGCGCGTCAGACCGCCTGAATATTCGCTGCCTGCTTGCCTTTCGGCCCGACTTTGACGTCGAACGAAACACGCTGGTTTTCCTTCAGCGTCTTGAAGCCGTCCATCTTGATTTCGGAAAAGTGCGCAAACAAATCTTCACCGCCATTGTCCGACGTAATAAAGCCGAAACCTTTAGCATCGTTAAACCATTTCACGATACCGGTATCCATGTCTTCGTTCCCCACTCGATTAGATCAAAAAAGCTATTTTTATAGCCGTTTCCCGAAATCCCGAAACATTGCGCCAGCACCTGCACCAGCACGCCGCCCGAGGACGGAGTGCTGACTTTATAAATTGGACAATCCGGGTGCGTCAAGGAAATTTTTAGCGACCGTTTTATCAAAAAAGAGCTAATGCCATTGGAATCGGTACACCGTCGCCTTTAATTAATTGATTCGCACCAAAAACCTGTCAACATTACCGGGATCGGATCTCCGATAATCTTTCCCGTGAAATTCCTACCGGGGACAAATCGACTCGGTAAAATCCTCGGGTTTTTTCCGGGTTGCGCAAACCCGGGGACATTGACATGCTGCCTCAACGCCGAAAGGAAGGAGAGGGTCATGTGGCTGGACGGAATCAAGCGCTTCGCGAGCCGGCTCGGACGCGTACGCCGCAAGTCCCGCGCCCTGGCCGAGTCCGCTCGCGAAGCGCCGTGCGACACCGAGTTCGATACGACCTGGCACGGTGATCACTGGCAGAACCTGCTCGCATCGCCACTGGATGCCCGTCACTACGTGATGGAAGACTGGACCTACACGCCCCCGACAACCGAAACCGAGGAAGCCGCGCCTGCGGCCAAGCGCAAGCGGCGCTCGTACGCGCAATAGCGCGCCGGAAGGCGGGGCAAAAAAAAAGCGCGACTGGGAAGTCGCGCCGACAAAGGTTTGGAGATCTTTTCCGTCAACGAAAAAGTCTGCTTCGGAAAGCAGAGATCGCAGTATAACGAGATAACAACCTTTCATTATTCATGCTCCACACAAACCTCTATTGCCGATGTGTCAATAATCGAGCTACGGCCCCCACCGCCCGCCGCTGATCGCTGTCGCGATCACGCAACGCCCGTTACGTAGTCCTGATCGCCATTTTTTTCGCTGCACCGCCGCAAACCCTTGATGGGCAATCGTTTGCGCCATCTCGTCGATCTTTGCGGATTCCAAAATACATTATTGCTTAAAGCGTGATCCTCCCCCGCTCCGCGCACTCCGTACACTGAAGATGGCTTTCTGATAAGCGCACCGCCGCTCTGCCGGGCCGGCAAAAGCGTCAAGCAAAACATGCCAGTCCGCAGCAGGTTCGATCGACATCATCCTGTTTGGAGACAGATCCATGAAAAAAACCCTGATCGTCACCGCGTTGTCGGGTGTATTCGTTACTGCAGCACATGCACAAAGCAGCGTTACGCTATACGGCCTGATCGATGCAGGCATCACCTACACGAACAATCAGGGCGGCCACAGCAACTGGCAGGAAACGAGCGGTTCGGTCAACGGCAGCCGCTGGGGCTTGCGCGGCACCGAAGATCTCGGCGGCGGCCTGAAAGCGATCTTCACGCTGGAAAATGGTTTCGGCATCAATAACGGCGCGCTGAAGCAAAACGGCCGCGAATTCGGCCGGCAAGCGTTTGTCGGCCTCGCGCACGACAGCTACGGTTCGCTGACCCTCGGCCGTCAATACGACAGCGTCGTCGATTATCTCGGGCCGCTGTCGCTGACCGGGACGCAGTACGGCGGCACCCAGTTCGCCCACCCGTTCGACAACGACAACCTGAACAACTCGTTCCGGATCAACAACGCGGTCAAGTACCAGAGCGCGAACTACGGCGGCCTCAAGTTCGGTGCGTTGTACGGGTTCTCGAACTCGACGTCTTTCGCGAACAACCGCGCGTATAGCGGCGGCGTGTCGTACAGCTACCTGGGCTTCAACTTCGCCGCGGCCTATTTGCAGCTGAACAGCAACGTGAACGCACTCGCGCAGGCCGCGACCGATCCGGGCGCGGTGACCGGCGACTGGACCTTCGCGTCGCGCGTGCAGCGCACCTGGGGCGCCGGCCTGAATTACGGGTTCGGCCCCGCCACGGTCGGCTTCGTGTTCACGCAGACGCGCCTCACCAGCATCCGCGCGATCAGCGCGGGACAGTCCGGCGTATCTGGCGGCATCACGGGCCTCGGCGGAACCGCGCGCTTCAGCAACTATGAACTGAACGGCCGCTACGCGCTGACGCCGGCGCTGTCGCTCGCCGGCTCCTACACGTACACGCAAGGCCGTCTGGCCGGCGACAAGCCGACCTGGCACCAGTTCAACCTGCAAGCCGACTACGCGCTGTCGAAGCGCACCGACGTCTACCTGCAGGGCGAATTCCAGAAGGTCAACAACGACGGCCTCGACCTCGGCGCCAACATCAACGGGTTGGGTGCCGCGTCATCGACCAACAAGCAGATCGCGGTCACGGCCGGCATGCGTCATCGCTTCTGAGCGACCGGCACATCCGCTGCACGCCGAACGAGAAAGCGCCCCGATGGGGCGCTTTTTCTTTGTCGGACTAACCCGGCCGCCGCTCAGGCGTTGCCCGATGCCGGGTAACGGACGTCAAGCACGTCGATCGGCTGCGGGCCGGCCGGCGTCATCAGCGTCACGGTATCGCCGATCTTCGCCTTGATCAGCGCACGCGCGACAGGCGAAATCCAGCTGACGCAGCCGTGGTCGAGATCGACCTCGTCGATCCCGACGATCGTGATCGTGTGATCCTCGCCGTCCGGGGTCTCGTAATCGACCGTGGCGCCGAAGAACACCTGGTCGACATTCTCCTGCCGGCTCGCGTCGACGACTTCGGCAAGGTCGAGCCGCTTCGTCAGGAAGCGGATGCGGCGATCGATCTCGCGCAGCCGCCGCTTGCCGTAGATGTAGTCGCCGTTCTCCGACCGATCGCCGTTCGACGCGGCCCACGACACGAGCCGCACGACCTCGGGGCGCTCGACGTCGATCAGGCTCAGCAACTCGTCCCGCAGCCGCTTGTGGCCGGCCGGCGTGATGTAGTTCTTCGCGCCCGCCGGAATCGCGGGTTGAGCCTGGTCGAGATCGTCGTCGTCACCGTCCGACTCTTTGACAAACGCCTTGTTCATGATGCAGATTCAAAATCGGGATGATTGATGCTCCAAGGGTACACGATGGGCGCCCCGGCAAGGCCAAGCAGCGTAATTCGCGAATAAGGCTTCCCTTTTTATACAACCCTGCTATAATTTCGCTTCTGCGTGCGGCTGTAGCTCAGTTGGATAGAGTACTTGGCTACGAACCAAGGGGTCGTGGGTTCGAATCCTGCCAGCCGCGCCACTTTTTTCGAGGGCCTTCCCAACCGAAGGCCCTTTCAGTTCGAAGTAGTAGCTTTTTGTTTTTGCGTGCGGCTGTAGCTCAGTTGGATAGAGTACTTGGCTACGAACCAAGGGGTCGTGGGTTCGAATCCTGCCAGCCGCGCCACCTTTTTGGGGACCTTCCCATCGCAGAAGGTTCCGACAGTTAAGCAGTACCGCTTTGCGTGCGGCTGTAGCTCAGTTGGATAGAGTACTTGGCTACGAACCAAGGGGTCGTGGGTTCGAATCCTGCCAGCCGCGCCATCTTAAAAGGGCTTTCCTCCGGGAAAGCCCTTTTTCTTTTCTGCCTCCCCTCACCCCCTGCTCGCGTCACGACACCGTTCGCCCGCCCGACCTCGGAAGGCCCCGGCTACGCCGCAGTTTCGCTCAGCAGCACCAATGAAAACGGCGGCCATTGGCCGCCGCTGATCGATCGCCCACAACGGGCACGCGTCAATAATCCTGCCGCTCGCGCTCGATGCGCATGCCGCCGTCGTGGCGCGCATGCGCACCATCGTCGGTGGACCGCTCGCGCATGATCCGCATCACGTCCGGGTTGGTTCGCACGCGCCGCATCACGTTCGCGAGATGCACGCGGTCGCTGACCTGGATCACGAAGCGCAGCACCGTCGATTCGTGCGTCAGGTCCTCGTCCATTGCGATGTGAACGATGTTCGCGTCGGCCGACGTGATGTCCGCCGCCACGCGCGCAAAGATGCCCTTCGTGTTCTTCACGAGCGCCTTTACCGTGACATCGAACAGGCGGCCCGGCTGCGGCGCCCATTCGACGTCGATCCAGCGGCCCGGATCGCGGCGATGAATACGCTGCGCGACACGGCAATCGGTCGTATGAATCGCCATCCCCAGGCCGATGCCGATGTAACCCATGATCGCGTCGCCCGGAATCGGCCGGCAGCATGCCGACAACTGCACGGACATCCCTTCGGTACCGGTAATCACGACCGGTGGCGCATGATGCGCGGGATGCCGCTCGGACTTCGGCAGATCGTCGTCCGCGTCGCGGCCGCTCATCAGCACCTCGATGCGCTTGGCCATCACCGCGGCAACGCGGCGGCCAAGGCCGATGTCCGCGAAAATTTCCTGACGGCTCTTGTTGCCCGTCCACTGCACGAGCTTCTCCCACACTTCCGGCTCGACGTCGGCCAGCGCGAGGCCGTAGCCCTTCAGGCTCTGGTCGACGAGCCGCTCGCCGAGCTGCACGGACTCGTTCAACCGCATCGTCTTCAGATAGTGACGAATCGCCGAGCGTGCCTTGCCGGTCCGCACGAAGCCGAGCCATGCAGGGTTCGGCTTCGAATACGGCGCGGTGATCACCTCGACGATGTCGCCGCTCTTCAGCTCGGTGCGCAGCGGCAGCAGCTCGTTGTTGATCTTCACGGCCACGCACTGGTTGCCGAGATCGCTGTGGATCGAATACGCGAAATCGAGCGCCGTCGCGCCGCGCGGCAACGCCATGATCTTCGACTTCGGCGTGAACACGTAGACCGCGTCGGGGAACAGGTCGATCTTCACGTGCTCGAGGAATTCGCTCGAATCGCCGGCTTCGCTCTGGATGTCGAGCAACGACTTCAGCCACTGGTGCGCGCGCTTCTGCACGTCGCTGAGATCCGCACTGCCGTTCTTGTACAGCCAGTGCGCGGCAACCCCCGCCTCGGCGATCTCGTGCATCTTGCGCGTGCGCACCTGAAACTCGATCGGCGCGCCGAACGGGCCGACGAGCGTCGTGTGCAGCGACTGATAGCCGTTGATCTTCGGGATCGCGATGTAGTCCTTGAACTTGCCGGGCACGGGCTTGTACAGCGCATGCAGCGCGCCGATGCACGTGTAGCAGTCGAGCGCGCTGTCGACGACGACGCGAAAGCCGTACACGTCGAGCACCTGCGAGAACGACAGCTGCTTGTCGCGCATCTTCCGGTAGACGCTGTAGATGGTCTTTTCGCGGCCGGTGATTTCGGCATCGATCTTCGCGTCGGCCATCGCGCGCTGCGCGGCCTCGAGGATCTTGCTGATCACTTCGCGGCGGTTGCCGCGCGCCGCCTTCACGGCCTTCTCGAGCGTCGCGTAGCGATGCGGGTTGAAGTTCGCGAAGCTCATGTCCTGCAGCTCGCGATACGTGTTGTTCAACCCGAGCCGGTGCGCGATCGGCGCATAGATGTCGAGCGTTTCCCGCGCGACGCGGCGGCGCTTTTCCATCGGCACCGCGCCGAGCGTGCGCATGTTGTGCAGGCGGTCGGCGAGCTTGACGAGAATCACGCGCACGTCGCGCGCCATCGCGAGCAGCATCTTGCGGAAGTTTTCCGCCTGCGCTTCCTCGCGACTGCGGAATTCCATTTTGTCGAGCTTCGACAGGCCGTCGACCAGTTCGGCGACCTTCGGGCCGAACCGCTCGGCCAGCTCGCTCTTGGTCACGCCCTGGTCTTCCATCACGTCGTGCAGCAGCGCGGCCATCACGGCCTGCGCGTCGAGCTTCCAGCCGGCGCAGATTTCCGCGACGGCGACGGGATGGGTGATATAGGGTTCGCCGCTCTGGCGATACTGACCGAGGTGGGCTTCGTCGCTGAAGTGGAACGCCGCCTTGACCTCTTTGATTTCGTCCGGAGCGAGATACTCGGCAAGTGCGGCCGTCAGTTTCGCAATCGAAACGACGCCGTGCTTGCGAGGCTGCTCCGGTGTGGCGGTCGGCCCGAACAGATGCCGGAAGGACTGTTCGAGGACCGCGTCGATGTACTGGCGCGCAGGCGACTGGGCCGTGGCTTCGGTGGTCGAATCCGCGGAGGCGGACGATGGGGTGGTGCTCATATTCGCCTCCAGGTCGAGTCGTTGCGCGCGTGGATTACATGGCTGGAACGGGCCGGATGCGCGTTACACCGGCACCTTCTTCAGCATCTCGACGCCGACCTGGCCGGCGGCGATTTCGCGCAGCGCGACGACCGTCGGCTTGTCGCGGCTTTCGATCTTCGGCGTATGGCCTTGCGCGAGCTGCCGCGCGCGATAGGTGGCGGCGAGCGCCAGTTCGAAGCGGTTCGGGATTTGCTTCAGGCAGTCTTCGACGGTAATGCGAGCCATGGTGGTAATTCCTTCTGAATATAGTCCTTATTCTACCTTATGTCCCTCTGCCCCCGCGTCAATCCGCGTGGGGCAGATGGATGCCGAGCTCGATGAACAGCTCCGTGTGTCGCGCGTACTGCGAAGCAAAGCGCAGGCGCGTTGCCGCGACGATGCATTCGAGCTCCGCGAGCGCACGCTCGAAATTCTCGTTGATCACCACGTATTCCGCCTCCGACGCGTGAGCGATCTCGCTGCCGGCGGCCAGCAGACGGCGCGTGATCACGTTCGGCTCGTCCTGGCCGCGCTTCTTCAGGCGCTCTTCGAGCGCGTCGAGCGACGGCGGCAGGATGAAGATGCCGACCGCGTTGCGGAACTGCTTCTTCACCTGCAATGCGCCCTGCCAGTCGATTTCGAGCAGCACGTCGTGGCCGTTCTTCATCTGCTCTTCGATCCAGACGCGCGACGTGCCGTAGTAGTTGCCGTGCACTTCCGCGCTCTCGAGGAATTCGTGCGCCGCGTGACGCGTGCGGAAATCGTCGACGGTCGTGAAGTGATAGTGCTGGCCGTCCTGTTCGCCCGGGCGCGGCTTGCGCGTCGTGTACGAGATCGACAGGCAGATGTCGCTGTCCTTCGACAGCAGCGCATTCACGAGCGTCGACTTGCCCGCGCCCGACGGCGCGACGACCATGAACAGGTTGCCGGGATAGACGCCGCTGTGCAGCGAATGCGACGCGTGGCCGTCGCGGGTGGATTCGGTCATGTTGCTTTACTCCAGGTTTTGCACTTGCTCTCGCATCTGCTCGATCAACAGCTTGAGCGCCATCGATGCGTCGGCCAGTTCCTTCGCCGCCGCCTTCGAGCCGAGCGTGTTCGCTTCGCGATTCAATTCCTGCATCATGAAGTCGAGACGCTTGCCGACGCGGCCGCCCTTCTCGATCACATGGCGCGTTTCGTTCAGGTGCGCGGTGAGGCGCGACAGCTCTTCCGCGATGTCGATCCGGATCCCGTACATCGTCACTTCCTGACGAATGCGCTCCGCGGCTTCCTCGCGCGTCACGATCGGCGCGCTGCCTTCGGGCGCCGCGATGCCGAGCGCTTCCTGCAGCCGCTCGACGATCTTCTGCTGGTGCTTCGCGATCAGCTCCGGCACGAGCGGCGTGATGCGCGCGACGATCGCTTCCATCTCGGCGACGTTCGTCAGCAGCATCGTCGCCAGTTGCGCACCTTCGCGCGAACGCACGACGACGAGTTCGCCGATCGCTTCCTTGCCGCATGCGAGCACCGCGTCGCGGATTGCGTCAGCCGACACGCCGCTCTCGGCCAGCACGCCGGGCCAGCGCAGGATCTCGCCCGCGCGCAGGCGGCCGACGCCCGGGAACGAGTCGAGCACCGCGCGCTCGAGATCGGCGAGCTGACCGAGCGCCGACTGGTTCAGCGCGCCCGCGCCGATGCTCTGCTCGCCGCGCTGCAGGTTGATGCGCACGTCGACCTTGCCGCGCGACAGCTTGTTCATCAGCATTTCGCGCAGCGCGGGTTCGCACGCGCGCACGTCGTCCGGCATCCGGAAATTCAGGTCGAGGAAGCGCGAGTTCACGGTGCGCAGTTCGACCGACACGCTGGTGCCGCCATTACCGGTGGCCGTCGCGAGTTCGCGCGTCGCGCTCGCGTAGCCCGTCATGCTGTAGATCATGGTTCGTCTCGCCGTCTGGGTGCCCTCGCGGGCGGGGATATGTCGAGGCGCCCGGCGCATCGGAAAGCGCGGGGCGGGAAGCGCGCATTATCCCATTTTTGCGGACCTCTCCGCCGGGCAAGGCCGCCGTTCGGCGCTAAAATCGCGGTTTCCCCTCCTTCCGCGATCCCCACATGACGTCTTCCCTTTCCCGCCCCAGCGGCCGCCGCGCCGACGAACTGCGCAAGGTCGCCCTGACGCGCCACTACACGAAACACGCCGAGGGCTCGGTGCTGGTCGAATTCGGCGATACCAAGGTGCTGTGCACCGCGAGCGTCGCCGAGCGCGTGCCCGACTTCCTGCGCGACCGCGGGCAAGGCTGGCTGACCGCCGAGTACGGGATGCTGCCGCGCGCGACGCACACGCGCAGCGACCGTGAGGCCGCACGCGGCAAGCAGACGGGCCGCACGCAGGAAATTCAGCGCCTGATCGGCCGCGCGCTGCGCGCGGTGTTCGATCTCGAAGCGCTCGGCCCGCGCACGATCCACATCGACTGCGACGTGATCCAGGCCGACGGCGGCACGCGCACGGCAAGCATCACCGGCGCCTTCGTCGCCGCGCACGACGCCGTGTCGACGCTGATCGCGGCCGGCAAGCTCACGCGCTCGCCGATCACCGACCACGTCGCCGCGATCTCGGTCGGCGTGTACGAAGGCGCGCCGGTGCTCGATCTCGACTACGCGGAAGATTCGCGCTGCGACACCGACATGAACGTCGTGATGACGGGCGCCGGCGGGTTCGTCGAAGTCCAGGGCACGGCCGAAGGCGTGCCGTTCTCGCGCGCCGAGATGAACGCGCTGCTCGACCTCGCGCAGGGCGGGATCGGCGAGCTCGTGCAGCTGCAGAAGGACGTCCTGGGCGCCAGTCATGCCTGACGACCGCACCCTCGCGCCGCTGTCGCGCATCGTTCTCGCGTCGAACAACCCGGGCAAGCTGCGCGAATTCACCGCGCTGTTCTCGACGGTCGGCATCGAGATCGTCCCGCAGGGCGACCTGGCGGTGCCCGAGGCGGAAGAGCCGTTCGGCACGTTCATCGAGAACGCGCTGACGAAAGCGCGGCACGCGTCGCGGCTCACCGGGCTGCCGGCGATCGCCGACGATTCGGGCCTGTGCGTGCGCGTGCTGCGCGGCGCGCCGGGCGTCTATTCGGCGCGCTACGCGCAGCGCGCGGGCCGCGACAAGGGCGACGCGGCGAACAACGCGTATCTCGTCGAGCAGCTGCACGGCGTCGACGACCGGCGCGCATACTATTGCTGCGTGCTCGCGCTCGTGCGCCATGCGGACGATCCCGAACCGCTGTTCGCCGAAGGGCGCTGGGCCGGCGAAATCGTCGACGCGCCGCGCGGCGAGCACGGATTCGGCTACGACCCGTATTTCTACCTGCCGTCGCTCGGCGCGACGGCAGCCGAACTCGAGCCGGCCGTGAAGAACACGCACAGCCATCGCGCGCTCGCGCTGAAGGCGCTGCTTGCACGGCTCGCGGAGGAAACATGATCGCGCCCGATATCCATTCGCTGCAGGAGGTTGCATGAGCCAGGCTGCGGAAACCGGCGCGCGCGTCGTCGCGACCTTCACGTCACCCGGACAGGTACGGCTCACGTCGCTGCCGCCGCTCGCGTTGTACGTGCATTTTCCGTGGTGCGTGCGCAAGTGCCCGTACTGCGATTTCAACTCGCACGAGTGGAAAGGCGAACGGTTTCCGGAATCCGAGTATCTCGACGCGCTGCGCGCCGATCTCGAGCAGGCGCTGCCGCTCGTGTGGGGACGGCAGGTGCACACCGTGTTCATCGGCGGCGGCACGCCGAGCCTGCTGTCGGCGGCCGGCCTCGATCGGATGCTGTCCGACGTGCGCGCGCTGCTGCCGCTCGACGCCGATGCCGAGATCACGCTCGAGGCGAATCCGGGCACGTTCGAGGCCGCGAAGTTCGCGCAGTTCCGCGCCAGCGGCGTGAATCGCCTGTCGGTCGGCATCCAGAGCTTCAACGAAGTGCACCTGAAGGCGCTCGGCCGGATCCACGACACCGCGCAGGCGCGTGCGGCGGTCGAGATCGCCGCGACGACGTTCGACAACTTCAACCTCGACCTGATGTTCGCGCTGCCGAACCAGACGCTCGACGAATGCCGTACCGACATCGAGACCGCGCTGTCGTTCGCGCCGCCGCATCTGTCGCTGTATCACCTGACGCTCGAGCCGAACACGCTGTTCGCGAAGTTCCCGCCCGTCGTCCCCGACGACGACGCGTCGGCCGACATGCAGGAATGGATCCACGCACGCACGGCCGAGGCCGGCTACGGGCGCTACGAAGTGTCCGCTTATGCGAAGCCGAATCATCAGTGCAAGCACAACCTGAACTACTGGCGCTTCGGCGACTATCTCGGGATCGGTGCGGGTGCTCACACGAAGCTGTCGTTCCCGAACCGGATCCTGCGGCAGGCGCGCTACAAGCATCCGGCGACCTTCATCGAGCAGGCGATGGCCGGCACGGCCGTACAGGAAGAGCGTGAAGTCGGCGCGCGCGACCTGCCGTTCGAGTTCATGCTGAACACGCTGCGGCTCGCCGAGGGTTTCCCCGTGCACAGCTTCGTCGAACGCACGGGGCTGCCGATGAGCACGATCGAGCCGGCGCTGAAGGAAGCGGAACAGCGCGGGCTGATCTCGCGCGATTTCGCGCAGATCGCGCCGACGCCGCTCGGCCAGCGTTTCCTCAACGACCTGCAGGAATTGTTCCTGCGCGACGATTGAAGAAACAACCGTGGAGCATGGGACCGGAGTAAGCACTGAAGTGCCAACTCCGGTCGACACCGCAGCATTTCGGTTACAATGCCGCCTCGCGTGGAAGCGTGGCCGAGCGGTTTAAGGCACTGGTCTTGAAAACCAGCGACGGGAAACTGTCCGTGAGTTCGAATCTCACCGCTTCCGCCAGGAAATTCGCCCAACCCCGTCCATTCGCCGAATGACGGGGTTTTTGTTTGCCCGTACGCCCCCTCTCCCCACGTTCCGACGCGTCGCGCCGGATGCCGTTACAATCCCGCGCTCCGAATCGCGAAACGGGAAATCCACGTCATGAAGCCCTTCATCGTCTCGTCGCTCGTCGCCATGCTGGCCGCCGTCAGCACGCATGCCGCGGCCGACACCGCCTCCGGCAGCGACGCGCCGGCGTCGTGCGCGATCGCGAACGTCACCGGCGTCGGTGGCTCGCCGCGCGGCCTGAGCGAATACCTCGCGAGCCCGTCGCCCTACAACTACCTGAAGGACAACGACCTCCAGTGCAAGGTGTCGGACGACGGACGCACGTCGAACTGCACCGGCGTGACCTACCTGCGCAACGAACAGGTCAGCGTGTACGACGACTCCGATCCGGCGACGTTGACCGTCGTGGCGCGCGTGGAGCTCGACCATGGCCAGAAGTACCCGGTGATCATCGTCGTGCAGCGCAAGGACGCGCGCTGCAAATAATGCAATGACGCAGCCGCGCACGCGCACCCGTCCGTCGGGTCGACACGTGCGTTCGCACTGCAGCGGAAGCCTCCCGGCCCGCCCCGCGATCACCTAGAATTCGTTCAACACGGCGACACGACCGCCGCCGCGCACTCGACGCCGCACGCGCCACCCCTGCGCGCGGCCCACGGAGATCGCCATGACCGAACTGTCGACACCGACGGACCACGTCGATTACGAAGGCTTCGAGATCCATGTCGTGCCGGCCGCCGCGCCCGGCAGCGACACGCGCTACACCTACACCGGCTACGTGTGCCACCCGGGCGCGAATCCCGCGCTGCCGGGCCACGCGGTGCCGTTCCACGCGGACGGCGAGGAAAGCTTCGCGAGCGTCGACGAAGCGGTGCACGAAGCCGTGCACATCGGCAAGAGCATCATCGACGGCACGCACCCCGACCTGTCGGTGCTGTCGCTCGTCACGCACGGCTTCTGAACCGGGCAAGCTGCATCGCAGGTAATGGCGCGGGCGTCGTTCGCCGTACTGCATGCGGCGACCGCTACGCTCGGCCGAACGATCGTCACGCACCTGCACGTGACGCACGCGCCGCGCCTTTCAACTTTGCAACATGCTCGGCGTCGAGCACGCTGTCACATGTCACGTCACATCGCGCTGCGCGGCGCCCGGCCATCATCATTTGCGATCGCAACGCCCGACATCGCGCGTTATGCGTTTCTCCCGATATCGCGTCGCGTCCGTGCGCCTATCATTTTTTTATAGTCACTTCTGGCTATCTCCCATGCGCCCCGTTCTCCGTCCGCGCGTCGACCGGCTGCGTGCTGCTGCGCTGGCCGTCGTCGCCCTGCTTGCCGCGTGCACGATCACGCCGCCGCCGTCGCTGCACTCGATCGTGACGATTCCGTCGATCACACGCAGTGCAAGCCTCGACCAGTACCGCGTCGAGGTCGCGAAATGCGTTGCCGAACGCAATCCGTCCGGCCTGCTGCGCGGCACGCCGCAGGCGATGCTCCGTTCGCTCGTCGTCGTCGCGTTCACCGTCGATCGCAACGGTCGCCTCGTCCACGCGTCCGTCTATCGCAGCAACGGCGACAGCGAGGCGGAAGCGCTCGCGCTCGCGTCGCTGCGACGCTCGGCACCGCTGCCCGCGCCGCCGTCGCGCCTGCTCGACGGCAACGGCCAGATCGAATTGATGGAAGGCTGGCTCTTCAACGACGACGGCCATTTCCAGTTGCAAAGCACCGCATCCGCGCAGGCGCAATCGCTCGACTGACCTGCCGCCGCCCCGCGATTGCCGGTGGGTGGCGGCGCTGGCTATAATTTTCCGCAATCGCGCGGCCATCATGCCGCGCGCGCGTTCGCGCGCCCCACCCGGCATGCGAGCCGACCACGCCGGCACCGGGCGGCGGCGACATACCCGTCTCCATCGTCGACCGGCGGGTGACGTTCGCGCCACGGCGCGCGTCCACGCCGCCACCGCATCATCCGCTCGGCTGCCCCCGGGCAGGCATCCGCCTGCCCGACCTCACGCTCAGCCGACCGCCCCAAACGACAAAACGGAGACATCCATGTCCGCATCCCCCCCGACCGTTGCACACGCAACCGGTTCGGCCGGCGCCGTCAGCCACCGGCGCATCGTGTTCGCGAGCTTCATCGGCACCGCGATCGAGTTCTACGATTTCTACGTGTACGCAACGGCCGCCGCGCTCGTCATCGGCCCCGTCTTCTTCCCGCACGGCTCCGCGACCGCGCAGGCGTTGTCCGCGTTCGTCACGTTCGGCATCGCGTTCATCGCACGCCCGATCGGCTCGTTCCTGTTCGGGCACTTCGGCGACCGCATCGGCCGCAAATCGACGCTCGTCGCGTCGCTGCTCGTGATGGGCGTGTCCACCACCGCGATCGGCTTCGTGCCCGGCTACGACGCAATCGGCGCGCTCGCGCCGGTGCTGCTGTGCGTGCTGCGCTTCGGCCAGGGCATCGGCCTCGGCGGCGAATGGGGCGGCGCGGCGCTGCTCGCGACCGAGCACGCGCCGCAAGGCAAGCGCGGCTGGTTCGGGATGTTCCCGCAGTTGGGGCCCTCGGTCGGCTTCCTGATGTCGAACGGCCTGTTCTTCGCGCTCGCGCTGTCGCTGTCCGACGAGCAGTTCCGCAGCTGGGGCTGGCGCATCCCGTTCCTGGTCAGCGCGGTGCTCGTCGCGCTCGGCCTGTACGTGCGGCTCAAGATCACCGAAACGCCCGCGTTCCAGGCTGCACTCGATCGCAACGAACGCGTGCGCGCGCCGGTCGCGACGCTCGTCACGCAACACTGGCAGCCGACGCTGCTCGGCGCGCTCGCGATGGTCGTCTGCTACACGCTGTTCTACATCTCGACGGTGTTCTCGCTGTCGTACGGCGTGTCGGCGCTGCATATTCCGCGCCAGAGCTTCCTCGGCCTGCTGTGTTTCGCGGTCGTGTTCATGGGGCTCGCGACGCCGCTTTCCGCATGGGCGTCGGACCGCTTCGGCCGCAAGCCGGTCCTCGTCGTGGGCGCGATCGCCGCACTGCTGTCGGGTTTCGCGATGGAGCCGCTGCTCGGCAGCGGCTCGATGCCGCTCGTCGCGCTGTTCCTGACGATCGAGCTGTTCCTGATGGGCGTGACGTTCGCGCCGATGGGTGCGCTGCTGCCGGAGCTGTTCCCGACCAACGTCCGCTACACGGGCGCCGGCGTCGCGTACAACCTCGGCGGGATCCTCGGCGCGTCGATCGCGCCGTATATCGCGCAGCTGCTGGCGGCGCGTGGCGGGCTGTCATGGGTTGGCGGCTATGTATCCGTCGCGGCAGCGATCAGCCTGGTCGGCGTGCTGCTGATGCGCGAAACGCGCGACACGACGCTCGTCTGAGACTCCGGGACGACCCGGGTTGTGCGGCGGACGGCGCTGCCTATACTCGATCCTGGGCGCGCCGTTGCGCGCGCCCAGGATCCCTCCCCGCAGGAGCCGCCGCCATGAATATCCACCTCAGCAATGCCGACCTCGTCCTGACCCTCGCGCTCGCGCTGGGTGGCGCGCTGCTGCTCGCGCTGCGCTTCCGGCCCAAGACGTGGCGCGGCCTCGTGTTCGAGGCGCTGCTGGCGAATCTGGCGGCCATCGCCGCCGTCATCACGGTCGAGGCGCTGCTCGCCTGAACCGCCGCGCTCCGCTCGTCAGGCGGACAGCCGCGCGCACGGCGCGCCATAGACGGGGCTGACCGCGGCGATCGCATCCAGCGTCTGCTCGACGGACGGCATCGCGCCCGGCTCGCCGATCGACAGTGCATTCGGTGCACCGCCGATGCCGCAATGGTGACGCGACGTCGCGACGAAAATCATCACGGTCGGCCGCTGCAGCGCGTGCGCCATGTGCACGAACCCCGTATCGACCCCCACCACGAGCGCGGCCCGGCCGAGCGCCGCGCCGAGTTCGCGTACCGTCATCGCAGGCAGCACGACCGCCCCCGGCGCGCGCGCGGCGATATCCTTCGCGTCGTCATGCTCGGCGGCCGATCCCCACGGCAACAGCACACGCACGCCGCGCGCCATCATCTGCTTGGCAAGCGCGGCCCAGTGATCGGCCGGCCATTTCTTGTCGGGATTGGATGTCGCGTGGAACAGCAGCATGAACGGCGTGCCGTCGGTCACGGCAGCCGGGAGACTCTCGACCTGCGGCGGGACGACGCCGTATGTGGCGATGCCTTCGGGCACGTAGCCGAGCGCCTCGCCGGCACTCACACGCATTCCGTGCCACGCGTCGCAGTCCGGCCGCGGGCCGAAGCGATGCGAATACGCGAAGCGCGCGCCCGCTTCGCCGAGATCCTGCGTCTGGTAGCCGACGCGGCGCGCGGCGCGCGCCAGCGCGGAAATGATTGCGCTCTTGTAGACGCCGTGCAGGTCGATGACCACGTCGTAGCGGTGCGCACGCAACGCGCCGATCGACGCCGAGATCGCCTTCAGGTCGCCGGTATTGCGGAGTTTCTTGAACCGGCGCAGCGGTGCGCAAAGGACGGCGCTCACGCCCGGATGCCAGCGCACGACCTCGGCGCACGATTCGTCCACGGCCCAGTCGACCGATACGCCGGGAAAGGCGCGATGCAGGTCCGCGACGACGGGCAGCGTCTGGACGACGTCGCCGAGCGACGTCACTTTCACGATGAGGATACGTTTCACGTTTGCGGGGAAGAGCCTGCCATTTGAGGATGCTAACGACGGATGACCGCCGCGCGCATTATCCGTAAATTACATTTGTAACAAAATGCTACAAGCTTTCAAAGCATTGACGCCCGTAGCGTGATCCCGGTTCTTTTTATAATCGATTCTTTGCCTGATGGCCCGCGCCGATGCCACGCCCCGCCCTTCCCGCCCTGTTTCCCGCCCTCACCCGCCGCTCGGTGAGAATCTGGCGCCAATACGGCATTTTCTGGCTCGGCGCGATCGTCGTCGGTCTCGCGGCCGTGCTCTACGCGCGGCTGATCGACTGGGGCTACGAGAGCTTCCGCACGATGCGCGATCACGCCGCGTGGCTGCCGCTGCTGCTGACGCCGGCAATCGCGGCCTTGTCGGCATGGCTCACGCGCCGGTTCTTCCGTGGCGCCGAGGGCAGCGGCATCCCGCAGGTGATCGCGACACTGCATGCGCGCCCGAGCGCGTTCGGCGCGCGGCTGCTGACGCTGCGCATCCTGTTCGGCAAGGTGCTGATCTCGTTCCTGGGCATCCTGGGCGGCTTCACGATCGGTCGCGAGGGGCCGACCGTGCAGGTCGGCGCGGCGCTGATGTTCAACCTGCGGCGCTTCTACCCGCGCTCGAACGCGCAGATCGAACGCCAGCTCGTCCTGGCCGGCGCGGCGGCCGGGCTGTCGGCCGCGTTCAATACGCCGCTCGCCGGGATCGTGTTCGCGATCGAGGAGCTGACCCGCAGCTTCTCCGCGCGCGCAAGCGGCGTGCTGATCACCGCGATCATTCTCGCCGGCGTCGTCGCGCTCGGCCTGAACGGCAACTATACGTATTTCGGCACGATCGACGCCGGCCCCCACTTCCCGAAACTGCTGGCGCTCGCCGTGCTGGTCACCGCGATCGTGACGGGCATCGCGGGCGGCCTGTTCTGCTGGCTGCTGCTCAACACGGGGCGCTGGCTGCCCGCGCAACTGCTGGGCCTGTATCGCGAGCGACCGATCGCGTTCGCCGCGCTGTGCGGCTTCGCGATCGCCGTCGTCGGCATCGTATCCGGCGGCACGACATTCGGCAGCGGCTATGCCGAGGCGCGCGGCCTGCTCGACGGCAGCCAGACACTGTCGGTGTTCTATCCGTTCCTGAAGATGGTGTCGATGGTCGCGTCGTACCTGCCGGGCATCCCGGGCGGGATCTTCGCGCCGTCGCTGTCGATCGGCGCCGGGTTCGGCAACCTGCTGCACGTCGTGTTCAGCAACATGAGCCTGCCCGTGCTGATCGCGCTTGCGATGGTCGGCTATCTTGCGGCCGTCACGCAGTCGCCGATCACGTCGTTCGTGATCGTAATGGAGATGATCAACGGGCACGCGCTCGTGATTTCGCTGATGGCCACCGCGTTGGTGTCGAGCCGGGTGTCGCGCTTTTTCGCGCCGCCGCTCTACGAGACGCTCGCCCTCCGCTATCTCGCACCGCCCGTCGCGGCTCCGGAGCACGCTGCGGCAACCGCGACGAGTGCGGCGAGTGCGGCGACTACGACCGGCGTCACCGAGCCGCAGGATGCAACCGCCGCGCCCGCCGATCCGCTCGACACGCTGCGCGACGAAGGCAGCAGCGGCGAGCCGGTCGAAGGCGCGGCATCCGCGCCGGCGCTGCACGACGACGCGCCGGCGGCTGCATCCGGCGCGAGCGGCCCGGCGCAGCCCGGCCCGCGCGACGCTCAGTAGATCACGACGGGCGCCGGCCGGTAGTAGACGGGCCGCGCCGGCACGACGATGCACCCGGCCAGCGTGACGGCAACGAGCACGATGGCGATGGCGGTTCTTTTCATCACGCGCCTCCATTACGCCCAGTGGCCGCGGGTCCAGAACCAGTTCGGACCGCGCTGGTCCCAGTGGCCCGGCACCCATTGCATGCCGACGCGCTCGGCTTCCCAGTGACCGCCGATCCACACGTAGCGGCCATGATCCCAGTGCCAGTGCCCGCGGTCCCACACATAACCGACCCGCGCGGTCGGCACGACCTCGTAGCGCACGGGCGGCGGCGCGTTCGGCGCGACGATGACGACTTCCTCGGTACGCACGGCGACCGGCTCGGCGATGACCACGCGGCCCTGCGGCGCGATCACGGGCGCGCCGACGAGGATTTCGTCCGCATGCGCGGCAAACGGCGCGACGACGGCTGACAGGCCCGCGGCAAACAGTGCGAGCGAAACGATACGACGTTGAACAGTAGAGACAGCCATCACAACCTCCTGGTTGAACAAGTTACGCGAGCGTATTCGTTCAATGCGGGAGGACCGAAAACGGCCGACAGACGCTGTGTTACGGCGTGCCCGAAAGTGCAACAGGGCGTAAGACGCGCACGGCGGCCGAGGCCGCCGTGCGGAGGGATACCGGCAAAGGTCAGGCTTGCGGGATCTCGATCTTCACTTCGAGGACTTCGAGATCGTCCTGGCGCTCGAGGCTCACGCGGATGTCATCGTTCGAAATATGGACGTACTTCGAGATGACCGCGACCAGCTCCTTCTGCAGCGCCGGCAGGTAATCGGCCGGCGGCCGGCCGCCGACCCGCTCGTGCGCGATGATGAGCTGCAGGCGCTCCTTCGCGACCGATGCGGACTTCTTCTTCTCGCCGAGGAGAAACGAAAGGATGGACATGGGCGGCCTCCGTTACTTGCTGCCGAAGAGGCGCTGCAGCAGGCCCGGCTTCTGGTAATCGGTGAAGCGCAGCGGCTTGTCTTCGCCGAGGAAGCGCGCAACGACGTCCTTGTACGCTTCGGCGACATCGGTACCGTCGATGTGCACGGCCGGCAGGCCCTGGTTCGACGCGTGCAGCACGGCTTCGGACTCGGGCACCACGCCGATCAGCTTGATGCGCAGGATCTCGCTGATGTCCTCGAGCGACAGCATCTCGCCTTCGCTCACGCGCTTCGGGCTGTAGCGCGTGATCAGCAGGTGTTCCTTGATCGGCTCCTTGCCTTCGGTCCCGCGCTTCGTCTTCGACGACAGGATGCCGAGAATGCGGTCCGAGTCGCGCACCGACGACACTTCAGGGTTCGTGACGATCAGCGCTTCGTCGGCGAAGTACATCGCGTGCAGCGCACCGGCTTCGATACCGGCCGGCGAATCGCAGACGATGTATTCGAAGTCCATCGCGACCAGGTCGTTCAGCACCTTCTCGACGCCGTCGCGCGTCAGCGCATCCTTGTCGCGCGTCTGCGACGCCGGCAGGATGAACAGGTTCTCGCACTTCTTGTCCTTGATCAGCGCCTGGTTCAGGTTCGCTTCGCCCTGGATCACGTTCACGAGGTCGTACACGACGCGACGCTCGCAGCCCATGATGAGATCGAGGTTGCGCAGGCCGACGTCGAAGTCGATCACAGCCGTCTTGTGGCCGCGCAGCGCGATACCGGACGCAAAGCTCGCGCTCGTCGTCGTCTTGCCCACGCCGCCCTTGCCCGAGGTCACCACGATGATTTTTGCCATTTACCCAATACCCTGTGTTCGTCAATGAGAGCCGATCGACCCGGAGCGCCGCGTGAATTACGTCAGGCGCAGCGGTTCGATCATCAGTTTTTCCTCTTCGAGCCGGATCTGCACCGATTTGCCCAGAACTTCGGGGGGCAACGGGTTCTCGGTTGTTCGATAGATACCCGCGATCGAAATCAGTTCCGGTTCGAGACACGTGCAGAAGATGCGCGCGTCGTGATTGCCGTGCACGCCCGCGAGTGCGCGGCCGCGCAACGGCGCGTAGATGTGGATATTGCCTTCCGCGATGATCTCCGCGCCGTGACTGACCGGCGCGAGCACCACGAGGTCTCCTTTCGCGTAAATCTGCTGCCCCGAACGCAACGGCCGGTCGATCACGAGCGTCTGCCCGCCCGCCGGATTCGACGCCGGCGCCGCCCCGGGCGCCTGCTCGGGCGCCACCGCGGCGGCTGCAGCGACGACGGCCTCGGCGATCGGCGACGGTTCCGCGCCGTCGGCCGGCTTCACGGCCGGCGTGCGGCGATCGCGCGCTTCCAGCAACGGCAGGCCGGCTTCCCCCGCCCAACCCTGCGTTGCCAATGCGACCACGCCCACCGGGCGCATCCGCACGTCGTTCAGCATCTGGCGGATGTCGGCGAGCGCGACGCGTTCGCCGTCAGCCAGGCGGCGGACGTCGATCGCGACGACATCGTCGGCGAAAAACTCGGGAGTCGCTTCGAAGCGCTTGACCAGTTCGGTACGCAACGCATCGAGATCGGTCGTCTTCACGGTGAACAACAACGTATCGACCGATCCGCTGCGCAGCTCGAAGAATGGCGATTTTTTAAGCGACATGGACACTCTGCAAAAATTTTTTGCGTATTTTACAGGCGTCCACGCGCGCGGCCATTATTTTTGGGACACAGGGCTGCGGCGGCCCCGGCGGGCGGGCAACCGGAAGGCGGGGGGGCAAGCGGGCGAGCAGGCGTTCATCGCGCCGCGCGGCCCGCGTTTTGACGAGGCGTCAGTGCTTCACCTGCGACACGAACAGCGATTTCATCGCGCCGGGCATCCGCCCGATCGGCGCGTGTTCGCCGGTGTTGCCGAACCCCGAACGCTCGTAGAAACGGATCGCGTTGCGGTTCGCATCGGCGATCCATGCATAGACCTCGCTGGCGCCGCGCTCGGCGAGCCATGCGGTGGCCGTCTCCAGCAACAGCACGCCGCCGCGCAGATGACGCACCGCGTGCGCCACCCATAGCTCGCTGACGAACGCGCGCCGATCGGGCGTGTTGTCGAAGTACGCGCCGATCATGCCGGCCGGATGGCCTTCGGTGTACAGCAGGAAAGTCGTCGACTCGTCGGACACGGCGCGTTGCGCGGCAATCGCCGACGCTGCGTCCGTTTCGACGTTCAGCAATTCGGCCTCCGGCGCTTCACCGGGCGCGTAGGGCTCACGCAGCGATGCGGCGCGGAGTTCGCGATACACGCTGCCCTGGTTGGCAACGATACGACGAACGGTCAAGGTCGAACTCATGCAGGCACAGCCCCCTTCGGACAGCAAGCTATTAGCTTCAACCGAAAGCGGGGTATGAGTCAAATCGTTATTTTCGAATGGCAGCGCGAATCGAAAGGCGGCAGGCACTGTCGGCGGCGGCGTGTGCCAGTCGGTGTGCAGGTGCAGCATTACCGTGTCGATGCATGCCGCCGGACGACGGTCGCGGCCGCTTCGTTCGACGCGTCGCGCCGCCCGCCTTGCGATGCGCGGCAGGCGCGTTTCGGATCGCTTCTCACCTCGTCCCGGAGGTCGTAATGATCCGTAATATATGTAGCCGAAACAGGTGCCCCGCCCCTACCCGCCCCATTCCGGTTATTGCGCCGCAACATTCGTTGCGAGCCCGTGAGGCCGATGCCCGTGCGCGTCACATCGTGCCAATCATCTGATCAACACGGGGATCGCGCGGGCCGATCTGGCCTGCCCGGCATGTTTCAATCGGCGCGTACCGGCCCTTCCCGGTGCGCGTCGCACGTGCCCCTCCGTTTGGAGCCTCGCGCCTAGCGCCGGGGTTTGGAAAGCGCGCGCACGGGTCGTATAACAGGCAGAACCGGACCACGATCCGGTGCCACCGCGCGCGCGTCGCGGACCCACGAGGATTCGAACAACCATGGATGCGGCCGCCCTCGGGCCGGCCGACTGGAGGGAGACAATGGCAATGACCGACGCATCGGCTTCGGGCTGGTCGGATGGCAAGCGTTACCTGTGGCTGCTCGGCGCGCTGACGATCACGCTGCCGACCCTCTCCGCGCAGCTCGCGCTGTCGACGGGTCTTCACGTGTTCTGGTGGTTCGGTCCGCTGTTCGCCTTCGGCGTGATCCCGATCCTCGACACGCTGATCGGCGACGATCGCGACAATCCGCCCGAGGCCGTCGTGCCGCACCTCGAACGGGAGCGTTATTACCGGTACATCGTCTATCTCGCGACACTCGTCGAATATGTCGCGTTCTTCGCGTGCGTGTGGATCGTCGGCACTCATGCGCTCGCGTGGTACGACTATGTCGGCTTTGCGCTGTCGCTCGGCGCCGCGACGGGCATCTCGATCAATACCGCGCACGAGCTCGGGCACAAGACGAACCGCTTCGAACGCTGGCTCGCGAAGATCACGCTCGCGCCGGTCGCGTACGGTCACTTCTACGTCGAGCACAACCGTGGCCACCACGTGCGCGTCGCGACGCCCGAGGATCCGGCCAGCGCGCGCTACGGCGAGTCGTTCTGGGCGTTCCTGCCGCGCACCGTGACCGGCAGTATCCGCTCGGCTTGGCGGCTCGAAACGGCACGCCTCGAACGGCTCGGGCACTCGCCGTGGACCTGGCGCAACGAGGTGCTGCACGCGTGGGCGATGACCGTCGTCGTGTGGGGCATCGCAATCGCGGTGGCCGGCAAGGTCGTGATCCCGTTCCTCGTGATCCAGGCCGTCTACGGCGCGTCGCTGCTCGAAGTCGTGAACTACGTCGAGCACTACGGGCTCGGCCGCCGCAAGCTGCCGAGCGGCCGCTACGAGCGCTGCACGCCGCAGCACTCATGGAACAGCAATCACGTCGTCACCAACCTGTTCCTGTACCAGTTGCAGCGACACGCCGACCATCACGCGAACCCGACGCGCTCATACCAGGCGCTGCGCCACTTCGACGATGCGCCGCAACTGCCGGCCGGTTACGCGACGATGATCCTGTTCGCGTACGTGCCACCGCTCTGGTATCGCGTGATGAATCCGCGCGTCGTCGCGCACTACGGCGGCGACATGGCGCAATCGAACATCAAGCCGTCGATCCGCGCCAGGGTGCTCGCGCAGTATCCGGCCGCGGCGTGATCGCGGGGGGCTGACCGGTGGCGGGCAGCGCCTGCCCGCCACGTCTCGCACCGCCGACAACCGTCACACCCTTTCCGGCAGCCGGAACACGGCCACCGCGTGCCGCAGCGCGCTCGCCTGCTCGGCCAGCGCCTGCGTCGCGGCGGACGCCTGCTCGACAAGCGCCGCGTTGCGCTGGGTCGCTTCGTCCATCTGCGTGACCGCGATGTTCACCTGCTGGATGCCGCCGCTCTGCTCCTGCGCCGCGGACGAGATCTCGCCGACGATCGTCGTGACCCGCTGCACCGCGCCCACGATCTCGTGAATCGATTCGCCCGCGCGGCCGATCAGCACGGCGCCCTCGTCGACCCGGTGCGTCGATTGCTCGATCAGCCCCTTGATCTCCTTCGCGGCAGCGGCGCTGCGCTGCGCGAGCGTGCGCACTTCCGCGGCAACGACCGCGAAGCCGCGCCCCTGTTCACCCGCGCGGGCCGCCTCGACGGCCGCGTTCAGCGCGAGGATGTTGGTCTGGAACGCGATGCCGTCGATCACCGCGATGATCTCGCCGACCTTCGCCGCGCTGTCGGCGATGCCGTTCATCGTGTCGACGGCGTCCGTCATCACGCCGCCGCCCGCGGACGCAATATTCGACGCGTCGCGCGCGAGTTGCGCCGCGTGCTGCGCGTGCTCGGCCGACTGCCGCACGATGCCGGTGAGCTCGGTCATGCTGGCGGCCGTCTCCTCGAGCGACGCGGCCTGCGCCTCGGTGCGCGACGACAGATCGTGATTGCCCGACGCGATCTGCGCGCTCGCGGTCGCGACGGCTTCGGCATGCGTACGCACCTCGAGCACGACGCCCGACAGGCTCGCCTGCATCGTCTGCAACGCGCGCAGCAGATCGGCGATCTCGTCGCGGCCGGTCGCGTCGACGTCGCGCGTCAGGTCGCCGCCGGCAACGGCCTGCGCGCACGCCACCGCACGATCGAGCGGACGCAGGATCGCGCGGCTGAACAGGAATGCGCCGACCATCGCGACGCCGAGCACGACCAGCATCAGCGCGAGGCTTGCCGTGGTCGCGTGCTGCGCGTCGCGGCTCGCCTGCGCCGACACGGCGGCGCTCTCGTCGGCGATCGACTTCGCGGCCAGCTCCAGCAGCGCGGCGGGTTCACGGTCGACACCCGCCACGGCCGCATCGCCGGCCGACGGCTCGAAGCCGGCGGCCTTGAACGCATCGAAGCCGCGCCGGTAACCGTCGCCCATCGCCGTGTGCGCACGCATGAACTGCTCGACGAGCGAGCGGCTGTCGCCGGGCGGCAACTGGTGGACGAGCTGCGCGGCGAGCGCGTCGACCGTTCGTTCGCGCGTCTGGAACGCCTGCCAGTACCGGTCAAGCTTGTCGGGCTGCTTGCCACGCAGCAGCGTGTCCTTCCATTCCTGCACTTGCAGCTTGAACTGCACGAGCGTGGCCGACACGAGCCGTTCGTCGCCGACGTTCGTCTGCACGTCTTCGGCGAACGTATCGATCGACCGGTTGAGGATGTGGATACCGTACAGCGCGCCACCGAACATCAGCAGCAGTGCGACGGCGAATGCGAGGGGAATCTTGTAGCTCAGCTTCATGGGACCTTGGATCGACGGGGAGCGACGCGGCACGGTACGGATACCGGCCACCGCATCGTGTTAACGGCGCGGGATTCAAGGGCTTAAAGCAGAGGAAAGCGGCGCAGACCGGGCGCGCGCGAAAAAGATTGATCAGACCAATCAGGTCGGATGCGTCGCGCGCGGCCCGGTTGTCGCGGCAGTGCGCGAGCCCGCCATCCAGCGGCGCACGACGACGATCGACAGCACACCGAACCCGACTCCGGCGATCACGTCGGCCAGATAGTGGCCGCCCTGCGTCGGCGTCGACACGATCATCGCGGCGTTCAGCACAACCGCAGCGGGAAACACAAAACGGACATGCCGCACCGCATACGCGAGCAGCAGCGCCAGCATCACGTGGAACGACGGCAACGACACGAGCCCCTGCGATTCGGACAGGTTGAATTGCCGAAGCTGCCCGCTGCGCAGCAGGTCGTAGTGGGACACGGTCGATGCGGTGTGCGGATCGGTGATGCCGAAATGGACGAATGCGCTTTGTGCGGGGAACGGTGTCGACACGAGAACGGCGACAAGCAGCGCGAATGCGAACAGCGTGATGAATTCGGCGAGATCGTCATGTCGCCGCGTGGTCGCGAGGATGAACGGAACGGCGATCAGCTGCACGATGCTGCTGCGATACGCGAACTCGAGCACACGGTGCAGTTCGGCATGCGCGCTCACCCAGCGATACAGGTCGAGCCAATGAAAGCCGAGCAACGCATCGAACCGGACGAGGTCAGTCTCGATCGACGGCGGCGCGAGTGCGACGCACAGGTAGTCGAGTATCACGACAGCCTGGCTGAGGGCGGCGATCGCCACGATGCACAGCATGGAGAAGGCCGCTTCGCGCAAGCGCCACGCGTGTGTGCGCTCGCGGTAGCGCTGCGCTTGCGACAACGCGATCAGTGCCGCCGCAACGGCGATGGCAGCGCAGGCTGTCAGTCCCGCGACAGACACTGCATTACCGAGTGCCAGTGTGATGCCTGCGGCGTGCGCGCCGGCTATGCACAAGGCTGCGATAACCGCAGTCAGCAGCGCAATGCCCGTTAGGACTTTCGACACTCGGTTCGTCATGGGGTCTTTGTATTTGCACGATGCAGCGCGGCTGCATCGAAGTGCGCGACGCGATCGTGTGCGCAAGTTCGTCGCCATCGTATCAGCACGATTCGAGGTTTCGACAGCCGGCCTGTTGCCGCTTCAACGGTGATCGACATAGCATGATCATGCTTGCGCCGCGATATTCAACGAACGCCTCAACGAGCTACCTGCAAGCTCGAACAAACGACGGGCTCCAGGCGTCACGCCCAGCATGTGGATGCAGCCATGCACCATGCCGTCCAAACGATGACACTCCGTGGCGACGCCAGCCTCGCCGAGACGACGGGCATAGGCTTCACCCTCATCACGAAGCGGGTCGTATTCGCAAACCAGGATCGTGGCGGAAGGGAGATTTGACAGGCTTGCCGCTCTGAGTGGGGACGCCCACTGCGAGTCACCATCCGCCTTGTCGTTCAGATAGGCGGACCAGCAGAACTCCATCGTACTGCGGGTCAGGAAGTAGCCCGTGCCAAACTCGCGATAGGACGTTGACGACATCGCCGAATCCAAAGGCGGATACAGCAGCAGTTGGTGCGCAATGGCCGGGCCTCTCGCGTCATCCCGCGCACGCAACGTCGCCGCCGCAGCCAGGTTGGCACCCGAGCTATCGCCACCCGCCACCAGGCGGGTGCGGTCGACCCCCAACTCGTCCGCATGACTCGCGGCCCAGCACAAGGCCGTGTAGTAGTCGTGCAGGGGAACCGGAAACTTGTTTTCGGGTGCCAGTCGATAGTCGACTGACAGGACGACACAGCCCGTGGCGTGAGCCAACGCGCTGCAAGGGTTGTCGTACAGATCGAGCGAGCATCGGAACCAACCGCCGCCATGTGCGTAGACGATGGCTGGCAAGGGCACGGAATTCGACGTGACCGGTGTATAGGCACGAATCTGGATTGGATGGCCATCACCGCTCAGTACGCTATACGTTCGAACGTCGGCGATGAATTCCGGCGTGCCGTGCAAGCGCCGCAATTGCACTTCGCCGGCGGTACGCAGGGCATCCAGTGAGGCGGTGGGCCCGCCCACGGGCGGAAGTTTGGCGAGAAATTCGGCGATGAGAGGATCGAGCGCCATGGTCAGGCACTCGGTTCAGTAGAAGCCACGGTGGCAAACGCATCCTTGGCTGTTTGCATTGCCAGCAAAGCCGCCGGCATGCCGGCGGCAAAACCGACCTGAATGAAAGTCTCAACGATGGCCTCTTGAGTGAGCCCAGAGCGCAGGGCTGCTCCCACATGTAGTCGCAACGGACCTTGGCCGGTGGCGCCAAGTGCTGCGCAGGCTGCAAGAACGACCAATTCGCGTTCACGCAGGCTCAATGCCGGCCTGCTGTAGACATCTGCGAATTCCCATTCCATGACGTAGCGCGCGAAATCCGGCGATACGTCAGCCAATGCATCCAGGAACGTCTTGGCCGGCAGGCCGAACACATGCTCGAAGGTGGCGCATCCTCGTTCAAAGCGGCTGCCGGCCGGAGGTGCCGATGGATGTTCAGGAGATAAATTTCGGGACATGCTGCGCTCCATGGACTGCACAGTACAGTGCATATATTTTGCACTGTACTGTGCAGTGTATTTTCCGTCAATAGCAGTCGAGCTTGAAGAAGGCCGTTGCCCCCAACTCCCGTGCTTCGTGTGCGTTTGGATTTCTGCATCTTCAGCTTTGCCGTGGGCGTAATCGGTTTCATGTCCTGCGGTTCGGGATGGATTGTTGGGGCAATGCCATCGACATATTTTGCATTGCACTGTACAGTGCAATTCAGCACTGACACACGGTCAGGGCAAACCAACTGATCGTCACTTCATCGACCGAACTGTATTTCGATCCATGACGCGTTACGTCGCCTCTCCTGCTCGACCATCCATGCCAGAAAACGACTCACCCACCGCGCCGCACACCTCCATTCCGATGATGGCCGCAGCATGCGGGATCACCGTTGCCAACGTATATCTGTGCCAACCGCTGCTATCGGCCATGGCCCAAAGTTTTGGTGGCGCTTCTTCATCGGCGGGTCTGGTCGCCTCTGCTGCGCAGATCGGCTACGCCCTCGGGATTCTTACTGTCGTCCCCCTGGCAGATCGCGCGGATCCGAGAAAACTCATTCGCATCCTGCTTTGCTTGACCTGCCTTGCGCTGGTCGGAGCAGCATTGAGTGCATCAATGCAGTTGCTGGCGCTGATGTCGTTGCTGGTAAGCATGACGACGGTCGTCCCTCAGGTGCTGATTCCTGTTGCGGTTGCCGTTGCGCCGCCTGGGCGCTCGGGGCGCGTAGTGGCCACCATGCAAACGGGCCTCATTCTGGGCATCCTTTTGTCACGTACGGTATCGGGGGCGATTGGAGAGCTCAGTGGGTCCTGGCGGACTTCCTACTGGGTGGCGGGAGGCCTGACTGGCTCGCTGATATGGATCCTGCCGAGGTTCATTCCCGTACGGGCAAGTCATCCGCAAACCAATGCGATGGCATACGGCGCGCTGATTGGCTCGCTACCCGGTCTACTCCTGAAATGGCGCGACCTTCGATTCTCGGCGTGTCTGGGCGCTGCGATGTTTGGCGCATTCTCGGCGTTCTGGGCGACGCTGGCGTTCCATCTTGCGCAAGCGCCGTTTCACTACGGGCCGGCACAAGCCGGGCTTTTCGGCCTTTGGGGTGCGGCCGGAGCGTTGATCGCACCACAGTGCGGTCGCTTGTCGGACAAATTTGGCCCGACGGTGGTCAATCTGGTCTCCGTGGCAGCGGCCAACTTTGCCTTTCTGGCATTCCTTGTCGCGGGTGATACGTCCGCGCTGGCGATTGTGCTCGGGGTGAACCTGCTCGATTTCGGCAATCAGGCTGGTCAGATTGCGAATCAGGCGCGCATTTTCCGCCTGGATCCCGCAGCCCGCGCACGCCTGAACACGGTCTACATGGTGTGCACTTTCGCGGGCGGCGCGGCTGGCTCGGCGATCGGGGCCGCCGTGTGGGACAAGGCTGCCTGGCAAGGTGTCTGCATTGCCGGCTTTGCGTTGCTGGGGCTGGTCGGCATGCTTTTGGCCTGCCGCACCGTCACCCGGCAGTAGCGCCGTAGCCGGACAGGTAGCGCAGTCGGCAACGTACAATCGGGTGTCATCTTGATTCCGGCACCTGACATTGTGAGAAAGAACACCGCTCCCACTTCCGATAGCGAAAGCGCAGCCTCCACTCCATCACGCAAGACCGCCACGCCCAGCCCCAACGGCACACGCCGGCCGCGCGGTGCAGCGTCAACCAAGCGCGACCAGATACTGGATGCCGCAACGCGTGTCTTTCTTCAGCATGGCTACGAAGGGACCAGCATGGACCGCGTTGCCGTTGAATCGGGCGCCGCACGCCGCACGCTGTACAACCAGTTCGAGAGCAAGGAAGACCTGTTCGACGCCATGACGGCGCGCATCTGGGCGAGCTTCCCTGTGTTCGATATCACGCGCGATGAAGAGTCGCTGCGCGACCCCAGACTCGGCCTGACCCGCCTTGGACGCGCCGTCTCGGATTTTTGGATTCCAGCAGAGGCCATCGCCTTTCTGCGCATGGTGATCGCAGAGGGGCCACGTTTTCCGGCGTTGACCAAAACGTTCTTCGAAAAAGGCAAGGCGCCAGCGATGGGCGCAGTGGCTGACTACCTTGAGGCGCTGGCCAAGCGCAAGCTCATCATGGTCAAAAACCCGACCCTGGCCGCGCGGCAATTTCTGGGGCTCATTGATGAACCGCTGCTTTGGGTACGTGTCGTTGGCTCAGATGAGCGCTTCACGAAGCAGGAACGAGATCTTGTCGTGCAACAAGCCGTCGACATATTCTTGAGCTTCTATCTTGCACGACCTTAGACGTGTTGTTAGGCATCGGAAGGGGCGTGAATGTCCCAAATAGCGCCTTTCTTGGCGGTGCTGCGGGACAGCGTCTGGCGCCACGCAATCCCCTGCGAGCCCGCAGACTGTCTGCCGATCGATCAGCCTCAGCGATCACCCAAACGCGAAGCCTTGTCGTCAATGTGTCGCTCGACATCAAGCGCCTCCCCGCCTCGATGGCCAACTCGTTCTCTCGTCGGTCATAGAGAGGCCCCCAATCCCCAGTGGCATGCCGCCTCACCAAGTCGAATAGCGACGTGTCAGCCTGCGGCAGCGCTGCCAAGGCACCCGGGGTAGCGAATAAACGTCCACGCGCGAACCGCTGCGCCATGCCACGAGGAATACCCAGTTTCATGGAAGCACCTTCAATGGACGAGCACACGCCTCCGGCGGATAGCGGATGTACGCGCGAGAGATGTCGGGAAAAGCTAGAACGCCTGAACAACGCCTTGTGAAGATCGAAGGGGCAAGCGCCCTCCCGTCGAACCAGCCAAGCCACCAAGATCCAGACTCGTTAGTTTTTTTGTCGCCTGCCCCGCACGCCACCAACCGACCGTGCGCGTGCTTTAGGCAACGGTTTTTGCTTGTGAGTCGTTTTGATAGTCAAAACGAAAAACCCCTTGATCCTTCCGGATCAAGGGGTTTCGTATTCTGGCGGAGAGGGTGGGATTCGAACCCACGGTACGGGGAAACCGTACGCCTGATTTCGAGTCAGGTACATTCGACCACTCTGCCACCTCTCCGTTTTACTGCATTTCCCGGTTGGTCATGTCCGGGAAAGAAAAGATTATAAAACGATCTTTTCTGAGCTGACAAGCCCTTCGCGCAATTTTTTTTGCGAGGGCTTCGCCAGCCGATTTCACGACGCCTGCGCAGGCGCGTCGATCCGCTCGATGCCGCCCATGTACGGACGCAGCGCCTCCGGCACCGAGACCGAACCGTCCGCGTTCTGGTAGTTCTCCAGCACCGCGACGAGCGTGCGGCCGACCGCGAGACCCGAACCATTCAGCGTATGCACGAGCTCGGGCTTGCCCTGCGCATTGCGGAAGCGCGCCTGCATCCGGCGCGCCTGGAATGCCTCGGTGTTCGAGCAGCTCGAGATCTCGCGATAGGTGTTCTGCGCGGGCAGCCACACCTCGAGGTCGAACGTCTTCGCGGCCGAGAAGCCCATGTCGCCCGTGCACAGCGTGATCACGCGGTACGGCAGGCCGAGCTTCTGCAGGATCGCTTCCGCATGGCCGACCATCTCGTCGAGCGCCGCGTACGACGTTTCCGGTGCGACGACCTGCACCATCTCGACCTTGTCGAACTGGTGCTGGCGGATCATCCCGCGCGTGTCGCGGCCATACGAACCGGCTTCCGAGCGGAAGCACGGGGAATGCGCGGTCAGCTTGATCGGCAGCGCGGAGCCTTCGACGATCGATTCGCGCACGGTGTTCGTCAGCGAGATCTCCGACGTGGAGATCAGGTATTGCGTGACCGTGTTCTCGGCGCCGCCCTTCTCGACACGGAACATGTCGTCCGCGAACTTCGGCAGCTGGCCCGTGCCGTAGAGGATGTCCGGGTTCACGATGTACGGCGTGTACGTCTCGGTGTAGCCGTGCTGCAGCGTGTGCGTGTCGATCATGAACTGCGCGAGTGCGCGGTGCAGGCGTGCGATCGGGCCGCGCAGCATCGTGAAGCGCGCGCCAGCAAGCTTCGCGCCCGTCTCGAAATCGAGGCCGAGCGGCGTGCCGACATCGACGTGATCCTTCACCTCGAAATCGAACTGGCGCGGCGTGCCCCAGCGGCGCGCCTCGACGTTGTCGGCTTCGTCCTTGCCGACCGGCACGCTTTCATGCGCGACGTTCGGCATGCCGAGCATCAGGTCGGACAGGCGCGCCTGGATGTCGCCGAGCTTGGCTTCCCCGGCCTTCATTTCGTCGCCGATCCCGCCGACCTCGGCCATCACGGCCGACGTGTCCTCGCCCTTCCCCTTCATCGCGCCGATCTGCTTCGACAGGCTGTTGCGGCGTGCCTGGAGCTCTTCGGTACGGGTCTGGATCGCGCGGCGTTCCGCTTCGAGCGCGGAGAACGCGGCGATGTCGAGGGTGTAGCCGCGATCGGCGAGGCGCTTCGCGACGCCGTCGAGGTCTTTGCGCAGCAACTGGATGTCGAGCATGGGAGGACTTGGAAAATCGTTGTGTAAGACGGGAATTCTAACGCACCGCGCGGCCGCCAACGCGTCAGCCTGACGGACGATGCCGGAAAACGGCCGGGCGTGGCAGTATCGTCATGCCGGCTCGCATGGGCAGCCGGTGCATCAATTGTGCCAAACCGCTGCGGGCGGCGGAACACCCGCAACGGCAGCACGCAACGCGACACTCGACGCCCTCGCTTTCGCGTCACCGCCCTTCAAGGAACCCGATGGCCATCGAACTGGACAAGGATGTACGCGACCGCGCAATCGCGTCGCTGCAACGTTATTTCACGGAAAACATGGACGAGCCGATCGGCAACATCCAGGCCGGCGCGCTGCTGCACTTCTTCGTCGAGGAGATCGCGCCCGCGATCTACAACCTCGCGATCGCCGACGCGCAGGAACGCCTGCATGCGCGGGTCGCCGAGCTCGACATCGAATGCCACGAGGAGCCGTTCGAGTACTGGAAGAAACAGCAGCCGGCCCGCAAGCGCTGACGCATCCGGCACGGCGCCGGCCGGGCCGCGCGTCGCTCGTCAGTCCTTCTTGCCGGCCTCGCGATCGAGTTCGCGCAGCCACGTGAGCTTGTCGGCGATCTTCGATTCGAGCCCGCGCGGCACCGGCTTGTACCAGTGCGGCTCGCGCATCCCGTCCGGCAGGTAGGTTTCGCCGGCCGCGTACGCATTCGGCTCGTCGTGCGCGTAACGGTACGCGTGACCGTAGCCGAGTTCCTTCATCAGCTTGGTCGGCGCGTTGCGCAGATGCACGGGCACCTCGCGCGACTTGTCCTGCTTCACGAACGCCATCGCCTGGTTGAACGCGTTGTAACCCGCATTGCTCTTCGCCGCGCACGCGAGATAGATCACCGCCTGCCCGAGCGCGAGCTCGCCTTCCGGCGAGCCGAGCCGCTCGTAGGTTTCGGCCGCGTCGTTCGCCATCTGCAGCGCGCGCGGATCGGCGAGACCGATGTCTTCCCATGCCATCCGCACGATCCGCCGCGCGAGATACTTCGGATCCGCGCCGCCGTCGATCATCCGGCAGAACCAGTACAGCGCGCCGTCCGGGCTCGAACCGCGCACCGACTTGTGCAGCGCCGAGATCTGGTCGTAGAAGTTGTCGCCGCCCTTGTCGAAGCGCCGCGCATTCAGCGTCATCGCGCTGCTGACGAAATCACCGTCGATCGTCGCGACGCCGGCCGACGCCGCCGCCGTTTGCGCCTGCTCGAGCAGGTTCAGGAAGCGCCGCGCATCGCCGTCCGCGTAGCCGACCAGCGTATCGATCGCCTTGTCGTCGAACGCGAGGCCGTCGAGCGCGATTTCCTGCGCACGCTTCAGCAACTGGCGCATCTCGTCGTCGTTCAGCGACTTCAGCACATAGACCTGCGCACGCGACAGCAATGCGGAGTTGACCTCGAAGCTCGGGTTCTCGGTCGTCGCGCCGATGAAGGTCACGAGCCCCGACTCGACGAACGGCAGCAACGCATCCTGCTGCCCCTTGTTGAAGCGGTGGATCTCGTCGACGAACAGGATCGTGTGGCGGCCGGTGCGGTTCAGCGTGTCCTTCGCCTGCTCCATCGACTCGCGGATGTCCTTCACGCCGCCGAGCACCGCGGACAGCGCAATGAACTCGCAGTCGAACGCGAGCGCGGTGAGCCGCGCGAGCGTCGTCTTGCCGACGCCGGGCGGCCCCCACAGAATCATCGAATGCGGTTTGCCCGATTCGAACGCGAGCCGCAGCGGCTTGCCTTCGCCCAGCAAATGCGTCTGGCCGATCACCTCGGCGAGCGTCTTCGGCCGCAGCGCCTCGGCGAGCGGCCGGCGCGGCTCGACTTGAAACAGATCGGACATGAACCCTCGCTCCACATCAAACGGTCGCGGCCGAACGGGCCGCCGGACCCGACATTATGACAGCCGCGCGACGGCGTCGCCGCGCCCGATGCCCGCGCCTGGTGCCCGCGCCCAGAAACAACACGGGCCTGCCGTCGCCGGCAGGCCCGTTGCGAAAAACGCGGCGCGCGGCGCCGGTCAGCCGGTGATCACGTCCGCACCCTTCGGCACGACGAACTTGAACGTATCGCCCTTCAGCGGCGGATTCGTCTGGATGTTCGTAAACGTCAGCAGCGTGACGTTGCCGAACACGTCGTGCAGCTCCATCGCGGCGAGCGTGCCATTCTTGAAGCCGATGCCGATCCGCTGGAACTGCGTGTCCTGCGCCTTCGGCAGCATCTCGAGCCACTCGATGCCGCCCTTCTCGCCGGCATCGCGCAGCGTGTAGTTCTTGTCGAGGTCGTTGCTGCCGAACAGGATCGCGGCGGGGCTCGCGCCCAGCGCGCCGTTCAGCTTGCGCTCGGTGACCTGGTTCAGGTCGCGGTCATACACGTAGAGCTTGTCGCCGTCGGCCTGCAGCACCTGCTGGTACGGCTTCTGGTACGTCCAGATGAACTTGCCCGGCCGTGCGAACACGAACGTGCCGCTCGAATTGTCGGTCGGCTTCGGCATGGCCTGCACGGCGCTCGCGCCCTTGGACGGCGCCTTGACGATCTGCTGCGTGAAGTCGCCCTTCGCCGAACGCACCTGCGACACGAAGGCCTTCAGCTGTTCGGTGCCGCCCGCGAACGCATGCGTCGCCGCGAGCATCAGCGATGCGCCGGCGAACGCCGCGCCGAGCCAGCGCCGCGTCGAACGAAGGGAAGAAACGAACGAAAGTTGCTGCATGATGCGGTTTTCTCCGTGGGTGGCTGGCGCTGCGGGCGCCGCGGACTCATTCCGCGTCGCGCGCCGGCACAAGAATTTCGCGGTTGCCGCTCGACGACATCGCCGACACGAGCCCCGACTGTTCCATCTGTTCGAGCAGCCGCGCCGCGCGGTTATAGCCGATCCGCAGATGACGCTGCACGAGCGAGATCGACGCGCGGCGATTCTTGATGACGATCTCGACCGCCTGGTCGTACAGCGGATCAGACTCGCCGCCGCCTTCGCCGGTTCCCGCGCCGGCCGAGCCCTCGTCGCCGTCGGCGGTGCCGCCTTCGAGCAGGCCCTCGACGTAGTTCGGCTCGCCCTGCTCCTTGAGCTTGTCGACGACGCGGTGCACTTCGTCGTCGCCGACGAACGCGCCGTGCACGCGCACGGGCAGCCCGCTGCCCGGCGGCAGGTACAGCATGTCGCCCATCCCGAGCAGCGATTCGGCGCCCATCTGGTCGAGAATCGTGCGCGAGTCGATCTTCGACGACACCTGGAACGCGATCCGCGTCGGCACGTTCGCCTTGATCAGGCCCGTGATCACGTCGACGGACGGACGCTGCGTCGCGAGGATCAGGTGGATGCCGGCCGCGCGCGCCTTCTGCGCGATCCGTGCGATCAGTTCCTCGACCTTCTTGCCGACGACCATCATCAGGTCGGCCAGCTCGTCGATCACGACGACGATGTTCGGCAGGCGGCCGAGCGGTTCCGGATCGTCCGGCGTCAGGCTGAACGGATTCGGGATCTTCTCCTCGCGCTTCGCCGCATCGTCGATCTTGTTGTTGTAGCCCGCGAGGTTGCGCACGCCGAGCTTGCTCATCAGCTTGTAGCGGCGCTCCATCTCCGCGACCGTCCAGTTCAGCGCATGGCCGGCCTGGCGCATGTCGGTGACGACCGGGCACAGCAGGTGCGGAATGCCTTCGTAGACGCTCATTTCGAGCATCTTCGGATCGATCAGGATCAGGCGCACCTGCTCGGCGGTCGCCTTGTACAGCAGCGACAGGATCATCGCGTTGATCCCGACCGACTTGCCCGAGCCGGTCGTGCCGGCGACGAGCAGGTGCGGCATCTTCGCGAGATCCGCGCACACGGGCTTGCCGCCGATGTCCTTGCCGAGGCTCAGCGTCAACGCCGACGACGCGGCCGCGTACACCTCGGAACCGATGATCTCGGACAGGTGCACCGTCTGGCGGCGCTGGTTCGGCAACTCGAGCGCCATGTAGTTCTTGCCGGGGATCGTCTCGACGACGCGGATCGACACGAGCGACAGCGAGCGTGCAAGATCCTTCGCGAGGTTGACGATCTGGCTGCCCTTCACGCCGGTGGCCGGCTCGATCTCGTAGCGCGTGACGACCGGGCCCGGATACGCGGCGACGACGCTCGCCTCGACGCCGAAGTCCTTCAGCTTCTTCTCGATCAGGCGCGACGTGAATTCGAGCGTATCCGCGGAAATCGCCTCCTGCGTCTTCGGCGCGGGATCGAGCAGCGACACCGGCGGCAGCGTCGAATCGCCCGGCAGGTCGGTGAAGAGCGGCACCTGGCGCTCGCGCTCGACGCGCTCGGACTTCGCCGGCGTGACGACCGGCGGCACGATCGTCACGGGCTCGTGATCCTCGATGCGCACGCGCTCCTCCTCGACCTTGCCTTCGCGGCGCACGGCCGCGGCCTCGCCAAGCTTGCGGTCGCGCTCGGCCTCGCGGCGCAGCTTCGCGACGTTGACGGCGGACAGGATCGCGCCACCGACGCGCTCGGCAACCGACAGCCAGGAGAAGCGGAAATACAGCGACAGGCCGATCGCGAGCGCGATCAGCAGCAGCAACGTGCCGCCCGTGAAGCCGAACGCGTGCGACATCGCGCCCGCGACGGCCTCGCCGACGACCCCGCCCGGCGCGCGCGGCAACTGCACCTTCAGCGACCACATGCGCAGCGCCTCGATGCCGTCGCACGCCAGCACGACGAGCACGAACGAGAAGATTTCGGTGAGCCAGCCGATCGGCCGCTCGGGTTCGTCGGGAATCGCCTCGTGGCGCGTGATGCGGCGGTAGTTGACCGCGATGCGCCGCCCGAGCGGCACGATCAGCCAATAGGCCGACAGGCCGAACAGCAGCAGGATGATGTCGGCCGTCCACGCACCGACGCGGCCGGCCCAGTTGGAGATGTGGTCCACCTGCGCGGCGTGCGTCCAGCTCGGATCGCGCCGGCTGTAGCTCAGCAGGGCCATCACCAGAAATGCGCAGAGCGCGACCTGGAGAATCCAGCGGATCTCCGTGAGGAGCTTCGACATCCGGTGCGGCAACGCCTGTGCCTGGGCGGAATAAGGAGCTTTTGCCATGAATCCGTATAAAGAGGACGGGCCGTGCGCCCGCCTGTCGTTCGATCCCGCTTATTGTAAACGCTGCACCGGGCCGTCAAGTGTAAATGACGGTTACATAACAGGGCCGGGAGGCCGAACCGGCCGCCGCGAGCGGTGAAATCGGGCCTGCCGTGCCGTTGCGGGGGCGTGCGGCAACGCGCCGCCGGGCGCCGCCGGCCTCCCTTCGCGCCGCGCCGGCGCGGCAGGCTCGCCGCGAAACGCTATCGCCGCGATTGAAACTCTCGTTCGGCAGCGCAGCAACGGGGCCTTTATAATGCGCGTCTGATACCCATCTATGACGGCATCCCGGTCAACCCGGGCCGTACGGCGAGCCCTACCCCGCCCGCCGCGGCCGTCTCTTACGGATTCGCACATGTCCACGCCCAAACACGCCAAAGTCCTGATTCTCGGTTCCGGCCCCGCCGGCTACACGGCCGCCGTCTACGCGGCTCGCGCCAACCTGTCCCCGGTGCTGATCACCGGCATCGCGCAGGGCGGCCAGCTGATGACCACGACCGACGTCGAAAACTGGCCGGCAGACGCGCAAGGCGTGCAGGGTCCGGAGCTGATGGCGCGCTTCCTCGAGCACGCCGAGCGCTTCAACACCGAAATCGTCTTCGACCACATCCACACCGCGAAACTGCACGAGCAGCCGATCCGCCTGATCGGCGACTCGGGCGAATACACGTGCGACTCGCTGATCATCGCGACCGGCGCATCCGCGCAGTATCTCGGCCTGCCGTCCGAGGAAGCGTTCATGGGCAAGGGCGTGTCGGCCTGCGCGACCTGCGACGGCTTCTTCTATCGCGGCCAGGAAGTCGCGGTGATCGGCGGCGGCAACACGGCCGTCGAGGAAGCGCTCTACCTGACGGGCATCGCGAAGAAGGTCACGGTGATCCATCGCCGCGACAAGTTCCGCGCGGAGCCGATCCTGATCGACCGCCTGCTGGAGAAGGAAAAGGAAGGCGCCGTCGTGATCAAGTGGGATCACGTGCTCGACGAAGTGACGGGCGCGGATTCGGGCGTCACCGGCCTGCGCATCAAGAACGTGAAGACCGGCGCGACGGAAGACCTCAACGTGCAGGGCGTGTTCGTCGCGATCGGCCACAAGCCGAACACCGACCTGTTCCAGGGCCAGCTCGAGATGAAGGACGGCTACATCCTGACGAAGAGCGGCCTGCACGGCAATGCGACGTCGACGAGCGTCGCGGGCGTGTTCGCCGCGGGCGACGTGCAGGACAACGTGTATCGCCAGGCGATCACGAGCGCGGGCACGGGCTGCATGGCCGCGCTCGACGCGCAGCGCTACCTCGAAAGCCTGCACGACAAGAAGTAAGCCGCGAGCCCTGCCGCGCCGGACGCTACAATGGCGTCCGCTGCCGCGAAGCGGGCTTGACCGGAAAGCCGCTGCCGTCGCGCAGCGGCTTTTTTTTGCCCGCGCGCCCGAGCGCGCCTGTCCAGCGTACCGAATCATGGCGAAGAACCAGCCTCACCCGAGCGATCCCGCGAAGCGGAAGATCGCTGCCCGTCCCGCGAACCCCGCGCCGGCCGCCCCGCCGCCCGCGCCCGATCCGGCCGCATTGCGCGGCCAGGGCCTCGCCGGCCTCGGCGCGCTGCGCGCGAACCTGAAAGGCGAAGCCGAGCGCCGCGAACGCACGCGCGTCGAAACCGCGAAGGCCGAGCGCAAGGCCGAGGCCGACGCGAACCTGTTCCGCAACGAAATCGGCACGATCCAGCCGCTGAACGCGCCGCCGCGCGCGGCGGCGGGCCGGATGCCGCCCGACCCGGTGCCGAAGCAGACGCAGCGCGACGAGGAAGACGTGCTGAACGCGACGCTGTCCGACGAATTCGACCCCGAGACGCTGCTCGACAGCGACGACTCGCTGTATTACCACCGCCCCGGCATCAGCCGCGACGTGGTGCGCCGGCTGCGCAGCGGCGCGTGGATCGTGCAGGCGCAGCTCGACCTGCACGGGATGCGTCGCGACGAGGCGCGCGACGCGCTCGCCGAATTCATCCGCGACGCCGGCAAGAAGGGGCTGCGCTGCCTGCGCGTGATCCACGGCAAGGGGCTCGGCTCGATCGGCAAGGAGCCCGTGCTGAAGGGCAAGGTGCGCGCGTGGCTCGTGCAGAAGGAAGAAGTGATCGCGTTCTGCGAGGCGCGCGGCAACGACGGCGGCGCGGGCGCGGTGCTCGTGCTGCTGCAACCGCTCGCGGGCCCCGCCGACCGGGGGCCGCGTGCCGCATCCTAGGCTGACGCTCGCGATCGCGATACTGGAGGCGATCGCCACGCTGGCGTTCGCGATTTCGGGCTTCATCGAGGCGCGCAAGAACCGCCTCGACTCGGTCGGCACCTTCGTCGTCGCACTCGCCACCGCGTTCGGCGGCGGCACGCTGCGCGACATCCTGCTCGAGCGCCGGCCGTTCTACTGGGTCGTGCACGACGACTACGTGATCGTGATCTTCGTGCTCGCGCTGTTCGCGCCGTTCGTGCTGCGGATGCTGTCGCGACTGTCGGCCGAGCGCTTGCTGCTGGTAGCCGACGCGATCGGGCTCGGCATCTTCAGCATCTCGGGCACGGCGATCGCGCTCGACGCCGAAATGCCGCGCTTCATCGCGGTGATGATGGGCGTGATCACGGGCGTGGTCGGCGGGATCGTCCGCGACGTGCTGTGCAACGACATCCCGCTGATCCTGCGCGATTCGCGGCCGTACGCGACCTGTGCGTTCGTCGGCTGCTGGTTCTACCTGCTGCTCGTGTGGCTGCAGTTCGACTCGGTGTACAGCGTGCTGCTCGCGACCGGCTTCATCCTCGCCGCACGGCTGGCGACATTCAAGTTCGACGTGCGGCTGCCGCACTGACTGCCGCGGCATCGACAGCGGCAGCGTCAACCACCGCGCCAAAACAAAAGGGGCCGTTCAACACGGCCCCTTGTCTTTCATTCAGCGCGAACGCCGCATCACGCGATCCGCTCTTCCGACGCCGGATCGAACAGCACGGCCTTCGACACGTCGAACAGCAGCGACTGCGTCTGCCCCGGCTGCGGGTTCGCGGCCGGATGCACACGGCTGACGATCCGCTTGCCGTTCACCTGCGCGAACACGTGCGTGTCCGGCCCGGTCGGCTCGGTCACGTCGACGCGCACGTCGATCGGCTGCAGCTTCGACGCCTCGCCGTGGTGCGCGTTGCGCGCATCGGTGATGCGCTCCGGGCGCAGGCCGAGGATCACCTCGCGGCCGACGTGGCCGTTCATCCGCTTCGCGTCGAACGGCAGCGTCAGCGCGCCGCGCGCGAGGCCCGTGTCGATCTCGAGCGCGATCCCGCTGCCCTGCTCGACCAGCTTGCCGTTGATGAAGTTCATCGGCGGCGCGCCGATGAAACCCGCGACGAACAGGTTCGACGGCGAATCGTAGATCTCCTGCGGCGCGCCGAACTGCTGGACGACGCCGTCCTTCATCACCGCGATCCGGTCGCCGAGCGTCATCGCCTCGATCTGGTCGTGCGTCACGTAGACGATCGTCGTGCCGAGGCGCTGGTGCAGCAGCTTGATTTCCGCGCGCATCTCGATACGCAGCTTCGCGTCGAGGTTCGACAGCGGCTCGTCGAACAGGAACAGCGACGGATCGCGTGCGAGCGCGCGGCCCATCGCGACGCGCTGACGCTGGCCGCCCGACAGCTGGCCCGGCTTGCGATCGAGCAGATGCTGGATCTGCAGCATCTGCGACACGCGGTCGACGATCTGCTGCTGCTCGTGCTTCGGCACCTTGCGGATGTTCAGCCCGAACGAGATGTTCTCGCGCACCGTCATCGACGGATACAGCGCGTACGACTGGAACACCATCGCGATGTCGCGATCCTTCGGCGACAGGTCGTTGACGACCTTGCCGTCGATGCAGATCTCGCCGCTCGTGACCGTCTCGAGCCCGGCGATCATGTTGAGCAGCGTCGATTTCCCGCAGCCCGAACCGCCGACCAGGATCAGGAACTGTCCGTCCTCGATCTCGATGTCGACACCCTTCAGGACCGGCACCCCGTTCGGGTAGGTCTTGTACACGTCACGGATGGAAAGGCTTGCCATGCTGTGAATCCTCTGTCTCGTCTCGCGCGGCGCACTGCGGCGCCGCGTCGGGTTCGTTTCGATGCGCCGCGCGACGTGCGCGGCCGGTTCGTCGTCTCGGATGAAACCGCGCTTACCCCTTCACCGCGCCCGCCGTCAGCCCGCGCACGAAGTAGCGGCCGGCGACGATGTAGACGAGCAGCGTCGGCAGCGCGGCGATGATCGCGCCGGCCATGTCGACGTTGTATTCCTTCACGCCCGTCGACGTGTTGACGAGGTTGTTCAGCGCAACCGTGATCGGCATCGAATCGACGCCGGAAAACACGATCCCGAACAGGAAGTCGTTCCAGATCTGCGTGAATTGCCAGATCAGGCACACCATGAAGATCGGCAGCGACACGGGCAGCAGGATCTTCGTGAAGATCGTGAAGAAGCCCGCGCCGTCGATGCGCGCGGCCTTCACGAGCTCGGACGGCACGCTCACGTAGAAGTTGCGGAAGAACATCGTCGTGAACGCGATCCCGTACACGACGTGCACGAACACGAGGCCGGGAATCGTGTTGGCGAGACCGAGCATCCCCTGCAGGCGCGCCATCGGCAGCAGGATCACCTGGAACGGGATGAAGCAGCCGACCAGCATCATCGTGAACAGCGCGTCCGCGCCGCGAAAGCGCCAGTGCGTGAGCACGTAGCCGTTGAACGCGCCGATCAGCGACGAGATCAGCACGGCCGGGATCACCATCTGCAGCGAGTTCAGGAAGAACGGCTTCATCCCGTCGCAGCGCACGCCGGTACACGCGCCGCTCCATGCCTTCACCCACGGATCGATGGTCCAGCTGGTGGGCGGCGTCAGCAGGTTGCCGGTGCGCAGCTGGTCGAGATCCTTGAACGACGTCGACAGCATCACGTAGATCGGGAACAGGAAATACAGCGCGAACAGGATCAGCGCCGCATAGATCACTGCCCGGCTGATCGTCATCTTAGGCTGCATTGCGGGTGCTCCTCGATTCCATATACATCAGCGGCACCAGCACCGCGACCACGGTCGCGAGCATCATCACCGACGACGCCGCGCCGAGCCCGAGCTGGCCGCGGTTGAACGAAAACGTATACATGAACATCGCCGGCAGCGAAGACGACGTGCCCGGGCCGCCCGCCGTCAGCGCGACGACCAGGTCGAAGGTCTTGATCGTGATGTGGCACAGGATCAGCAGCACCGAGAAGAACACCGGGCGCATGCTCGGGATCACGATCTTGCGGTAGATGGTCGGCAGCGTCGCGCCGTCGACCTGCGCGGCCTTGAAGATCTCGGCATCGACGCCGCGCAGCCCCGCGAGGAACAGCGCCATCACGAACCCGGTCGACTGCCAGACGGCCGCGATCACCACACAGAAGATCGCCTTGTCCGGATCGCCGAGCCAGTCAAACGAGAAACTCGTCCAGCCCCAGTCGTGCATCACCTTCTCGAGGCCGAGGCCCGGGTTCAGGATCCACTGCCACGCGGTGCCGGTGACGATGAACGACAGCGCCATCGGGTACAGGAAGATCGCGCGCAGCGCGCCTTCGTTGCGGATCCGCTGGTCGAGCAGGATCGCGAGGAACAGCCCGAGCGCGACGCAGACCGCGATGAACGGAATCCCGAACCAGCCGAGGTTCGCGGCGGAGGTCCACCACACATCGTTCTGGAACAGGTCCGAGTAACGGCCGAAGCCGTCGAATTCGTAGTTCGGCAACAGCCGCGAGTTGGTCAGCGACAGATAGCCGGTAATCAGGATGAAGCCGTAGATGAACACCACGGCAATCGCGACGCTCGGCGCAAGCACGAGCTTCGGAATCCAGCGATCGGCGAAGGCCGACATCGGCGATGTACGCCGCGCGGCGGGAGCGCCGGATCCGTTTCCGCTAAGAGGGGCAGCCACTTGATTCGACTCCTGGAACGAGGGCGGCGCAGGCCGGGCCGGCGCCGGTTACGGCACGGGCTCGCGGGCGAGCCCGTTTGCTGCACATGCAAAAACGCCCGGCCGATGAAGCGCTTCCGGCCGGGCGCCTGTCGCGTGTTACTTGACCTTCGCGGCCTTCGCGAGCGCGGCGACCGCGCTCTTCGAATCCTGCTGCGAGTTCATGAACTTCGTCACGACGTCCGTGATCGCGCCGGCGGTCGCGTCGCTCTGCGCCATCCCGTGCGCGAGCGACGGCACGAAGCCGCCCGACTTGATCGCGGTCTGCTCGTCGGCATACGACTTCTTCGCGCAGTCGTCGAACTTGTCCATCTTCACGCCGAGGCGCACCGGCACCGAGCCCTTCAGCAGGCTGAACTGCTCCTGGAAGTCCGGCGTCATGATCGTCTTCGCGAGCGCGAGCTGGCCCGCCGTCGCGGCCTTCTCGCCCTTCTGCTGGAAGAACACGAACGAATCGACGTTGAACGTGTACGAATTCGCGGTGCCCGGCACCGCCGCGCAGATGTAGTCCTTGCCCGCCTTCTTGCCCGCGTTCTCGAACTCGCCCTTCGCCCAGTCGCCCATGAACTGCATGCCGGCCTTGCCGTTGATCACCATCGCGGTCGCGAGGTTCCAGTCACGGCCGTTGCGGCCGGTATCGAAGTAGCCCTGGATCTTGCGCACCGTGTCGAACACGGACAGCATCTGCGGCGACGTCAGCGTCGCCTGGTCGAGGTCGACCAGCGCCTTCTTGTAGAACGCCGGGCCCTGCGACAGCACGACGTCTTCCCACAGCGTCAGGTCCTGCCACGGCTGGCCGCCCATCGCGACCGGCTGGATGCCCGCGGCCTTCAGCTTGTCGGCCACCGCGAAGAATTCAGGCCAGGTGGTCGGCACTTTCGCGCCGATCTTGTCGAGCGCGGCCTTGTTGATGTACAGCCAGTTCACGCGGTGCACCGAGAACGGCGCGGCAACGGTGTGGCCCTTGTACTTGATGATCTTGTCGATTTCCGGCGGCAGGTTCTGCTTCCAGTCGCCGGCGGCGGAATCGATGTTGACGAGCACGCCCTGGTCGGCCCAGTCCTGGATCAGCGGGCCCTTGATCTGCGCGGCCGACGGTGCGTCGCCGCTGATCACCTTGGTCTTCAGCGCCGTCATCGCCGCGGCACCCGCGCCGCCCGCGACCGCGAAGTCCTTCCACACGTAGCCCTGCTTCTGCAGGTCGTCCTTCAGCACGCCGACGGCCTTCGACTCGCCGCCCGAGGTCCACCAGTGCAGCACCGTTACATTCTCGGCTGCCTGCGCCGCCACGGCGCCAGCCATCAGACCTGCCGCGCAGAGCGCACCCATGATCGAGCGAACTTTCATTACTTATCTCCTCCAGACTGAATCAACTCGTGAGGTTCCCTGACCGGGAACCGGCTTCTTGATAACGACGGGGAAATCGAGCCGCGGGACGCATGCAGCGTACGGGCCGATGACCGGCCGGGCTCTTACAGAAAGCGTGAATCGAGATTCAACGGCGTGTCTCCTCTTTGTGTTTCTGGCCCGCCGCGATGCTGCGACGCGAGCCCGGGGCCGACGGTGCGCGAACGATGCGCGCCATCAATGTCCGATAACATTCGGCACAAGGCGCTCCCGAAGACGAAGCTCGCGCAGTTCATCGACCGCACTTCTTTTTTTCTTCGCCCAGGTGCTACCCCTTGCGGCGAATTGTAGTTAAACTACAATTCAGTGTCAAAAATATTTTTATCGCACTACGGATCGCTTCCCAGCACCCCAACCCGGCGGAGACACATGCATACCGATTCCAGCTTTACCTTCGTACTTTTCGGCGGCACCGGCGATCTGTCGATGCGCAAGATCCTGCCTGCGCTGTTCGAAGCGCATCGCGCGAACATGCTGGCGGAGAGCGGCCGGATCGTCGCAGTGGCGCGGCACGAATCGGATCGGGCGGGTTATCTCGAGTGGGTCGATACGCATGTGAAGCCGCATGCGGCCAAGGCGGCCGGCACCACGCTCGACGAAGCCGCGTGGAAATCCTTCCTCGATCGCATCGAGTACGTGAAGCTCGATCTCGGCCGCGCGGAAGACTACGTCGTGCTGCGCGACGCGATCGCGTCGCTGCCCGGCATTCGTGTGTTTTATCTCGCGACGGGCCCGTCGCTGTTCGTGCCGATCTGCAACGCGCTCGCGTCGGTCGGGCTGAACGAAGGCTCGCGCATCGTGCTCGAGAAGCCGCTCGGCTACGACCTGCGCTCGTCGAATGCGATCAACGACGCGGTCGGCGAGATCTTCGCGGAAGACCAGATCTACCGGATCGACCACTACCTCGGCAAGGAGCCGGTGCAGAACCTGCTCGCGCTGCGTTTCGGCAACGCGCTGTTCGAGCCGCTGTGGCGCCGCGAATGGGTCGAGAGCATCCAGATCACGATCGCCGAGGAGCTCGGCGTCGAGGCGCGCGGCGATTTCTACGACAATACGGGCGCGCTGCGCGACATGGTGCAGAACCACCTGCTGCAGCTGCTGTCGATCGTCGCGATGGAGCCGCCGCATTCGATGGATTCCGACTCGGTACGCGACGAAAAGCTGCGCGTGCTGCGCGCGCTGAAGCCGATCGATCCGCGCGATATCGGCAAGGTCGCCGTGCGCGGCCAGTATCATGCGGGCGTGATCAAGGGCGCGCAGGTGCCGGCCTACGCGACCGAACCGGGCGTGAAGCCCGACAGCGCGACCGAAACCTTCGTCGCGCTGAAGGTCGAGATCGAGAACTGGCGCTGGGCCGGCGTGCCGTTTTTCCTGCGCACCGGTAAGCGTCTCGCCGACCGTGTCGCGGAGATCGTCGTCAACTTCCGCCCGGTGCCGCACTCGGCGCTCGGACCGACCGCGCTGCGCGCCGGTTCGAACCGCCTTGTGATCCGGCTGCAGCCGAACGAGACGATCCGCCTGTACTGCCTCGCGAAGCAGCCCGGCGAAGGGATGAACCTCGCGAGCGTGCACCTCGACCTCGCGTTCGACCAGTTCTTCAAGGAAGGACAGATGGAGGCGTACCAGCGCCTGCTGCTCGACGTGATCAATGGCCGGCTCGCGCTGTTCGTGCGTCGCGACGAACAGGAAGCCGCATGGCGCTGGGTCGAGCCTATCCTGAACGAATGGGCGCGCTCGCTGAAGCCGCCGAAGCCGTACGCGGCGGGCACGTGGGGGCCGGCCGCGGCGAGTGCGATGCTCGCGCAGCACGACACCTGCTGGCTCGAGGAAGAAAACTGATGCAGACCGTTGCCGTGCGCGCGACCGCGTCCGGCAACGTGCCCCACGATTCATACGATTTAAATAGACAAAGCAGTCCGGAGGAGATGTGATCGAGATCCACGCTTTCGACACCCAGGAAGCGCAAAGCGAAGCGCTCGCGCGCGCCGTCGGCGACGCGCTGCGCGCGGCGCTCGCCGACCCCGCGCGGCCGACGCTCGCGGTGTCCGGCGGCACGAGCCCGCGCCCGTTCCTGCAAACGCTGTCGCATGCGGCGCTCGACTGGGCCGGCGTCGACGTCACGCTGGTCGACGACCGCTGGGTGCCGGAAGGCGACGCGGCGAGCAACGCGCACCTGGTGCGCGACACGCTGCTGCAGCACGCGGCGGCCCCCGCCCGCTTCCTGCCGCTCGTCGACACACGCACGTCGCTCGACGCGCACGTCGCCGCGCTGAACGCGAATGCCGACTACCGCGTGCCGAACGTCGCGGTGCTCGGCATGGGCGAAGACGGCCACACCGCATCGATCTTCGCCGACGCACCCGAATGGGACCACGCGATCGCGACGCCCGAGCGTTTCGTCGCCGTGCATCCCGGCGCTGCGCCGCATGCGCGCGTCAGCTTTTCGCTCGATGCGCTCAAGCGCGTCGACCGGCTGTTCCTGCTGATCGCGGGCCCCGCCAAGCGCGACGTGCTCGACGCCGCGGCCGCGTCGCTGCAGAAGAACGCGATTTCCCAACTGGCCAACGACAAGGGGACCCAGCTCGATGTCTACTGGTGCGCAAAGTAAGGCGGTCGTCGCGAGTCAGCATGCCGACGGCCCGCGCCTGCTCGCGGATGTCGGCGGCACCAACGCGCGCTTCGCGCTGGAAACCGGCCCGGGCGAGATCACGCAGATTCGCGTGTATCCCGGCGCCGATTACCCGACGATCACCGACGCGATCCGCAAGTACCTGAAGGACGTGAAGATCAGCCGCGTGAATCACGCGGCGATCGCGATCGCCAATCCGGTCGACGGCGACCAGGTCACGATGACCAACCACGACTGGAGCTTCTCGATCGAGGCGACGCGCCGTGCGCTCGGCTTCGACACGCTGCTCGTCGTCAACGATTTCACCGCGCTCGCGATGGCGTTGCCGGGCCTGACCGATGCGCAGCGCGTGCAGGTCGGCGGCGGCGCGCGGCGCCAGAACAGCGTGATCGGGCTGCTCGGGCCCGGCACCGGGCTCGGCGTGTCGGGGCTGATTCCGGCCGACGACCGCTGGATCGCGCTCGGCAGCGAAGGCGGCCACGCGTCGTTCGCGCCGCAGGACGAGCGTGAGGATCTGGTGCTGCAGTACGCGCGCAAGAAGTTTCCGCACGTGTCGTTCGAGCGTGTGTGCGCGGGCCCCGGCATGGAGATCATCTATCGCGCGCTCGCCGCGCGCGACAAGAAACGCGTCGCCGCGACCATCGACACGGTGGAGATCGTCGAACGCGCGCATGCGGGCGACGCGCTCGCGCTCGAGACGGTCGAATGCTTCTGCGGGATTCTCGGCGCGTTCGCCGGCAGCGTCGCGCTGACGCTCGGCGCGCTCGGCGGCGTCTACATCGGCGGCGGCGTCGCGCTGAAGCTCGGCGAACTGTTCACGCGCTCGTCGTTCCGCGCGCGCTTCGAGGCGAAGGGCCGTTTCACGCACTATCTCGAGAACATCCCGACCTACCTGATCACCGCCGAATACCCGGCGTTCCTCGGCGTGTCGGCGATCCTCGCGGAGCAGCTGTCGAACCGCTCGGGCGGCGCATCGTCGGCCGTGTTCGAACGGATCCGCCAGATGCGCGACGCGCTGACGCCGGCCGAGCGCCGTGTCGCCGATCTCGCGCTGAACCACCCGCGCTCGATCATCAACGACCCGATCGTCGACATCGCGCGCAAGGCCGACGTGAGCCAGCCGACGGTGATCCGCTTCTGCCGCTCGCTCGGTTGCCAGGGGCTGTCGGACTTCAAGCTGAAGCTCGCCACCGGCCTCACCGGCACGATCCCGATGAGCCACAGCCAGGTGCATCTCGGCGACACGGCCACCGACTTCGGCGCGAAGGTGCTCGACAACACGGTGTCGGCGATCCTGCAGCTGCGCGAACACCTGAATTTCGAACACGTCGAGAACGCGATCGAGATCCTGAACGGCGCGCGGCGTATCGAGTTCTATGGGCTCGGCAACTCGAACATCGTCGCGCAGGACGCGCACTACAAGTTCTTCCGCTTCGGGATTCCGACGATCGCGTACGGCGACCTGTACATGCAGGCCGCGTCGGCCGCGCTGCTCGGCAAGGGCGACGTGATCGTCGCGGTGTCGAAGTCGGGGCGCGCGCCCGAGTTGCTGCGCGTGCTCGATGTCGCGATGCAGGCCGGCGCGAAGGTGATCGCGATCACGTCGAGCAACACGCCGCTCGCGAAGCGTGCGACCGTCGCGCTCGAGACCGACCACATCGAGATGCGCGAGTCGCAGCTGTCGATGATCTCGCGGATCCTGCATCTGCTGATGATCGACATTCTCGCGGTCGGCGTCGCGATCCGCCGCGCGTCGACGAACGGCGAGCTGCCCGAGGCCGTCGCGCAGGCGAAGGCGCGCGCGAACGACGACGAAACGGCCGACGTGCTCGACTGGCTGAGCCACGGCGCGTCGCCGGCGGCGAAGGACGTCGCGCGGGACTGATGCACGGTGCGGCGTCGGCCGCTTCCTGCACGCCAAACAAAAACGCCACCGGCGCATCGCGCGCGGTGGCGTTTTTCCTTGTGCCTTCCGGCTGCCGGTTCAGGCGCCCGCTTTCACCGGCCGCCCGTGCCAGCGCAGCACGAGGTAGCGGCCGGCGAAACACAGCACGCCCGACACGCCGATCGTCACGCCCATCGCGAACGGCGTGCCGTCCGCGAGTGCGCCGATCGCGACGCTCGCGAGCGCGCCGAGCGCGAGCTGCATCGCGCCGAACACGGCCGCCGACGCGCCCGCGTTGTGCGGATAACGATGCATGAGGTCGGTCGTGCAGTTCGCGGACAGGATCCCGACCACGCCGACGACGAAGAACAGGCACACGACGATCGACCACAGCCCGCCCCACCCGGTCAGCGCGACGAGCGCGACCGCGAGCGACGCGATGCAGCTCACGAGCGACGCGGCCGCGATGATGCGCAGCGAGCCGATGCGGCCGACGAGCCGCGTGTTCGCGAAGTTGCCGATCATGATCCCGACGACGTTCAGGCCGAACAGCAGCCCGTAGTGTTGCGGCGACACGTGGAAATACTCGATGTACACGAACGGCGTCGCAGTGATGTACGAGAACATCGACGCGAACGCCATCCCGCCGCACAGCATGTGCCCCCACGCAACAGGATCGGACAGGATGCGCCCGTACGATGCGAACGACGCGAGCACGGCCGTGCTCTTGCGCCGCTCCTTCGGCCAGGTTTCGGGCACGCGCAGGTACGCGGTCGCCGCGCACACCGCGCCGAACACCGCCAGCACGACGAACACGCCGCGCCAGCCGGAGAAGCGCAGGATCTGGCCGCCGATGAGCGGCGCGAGCAGCGGCCCGACTGCGGTGACGATCGCGACCATCGACAGCACCTTCGCCGCGTCGCTCGGCTCGTGCGCGTCGCGCGCGATCGCACGGGCAAGCACCGACGCGGCGCCGGCGCCGAGCGCCTGCAGGAAACGCACGAGGATCAGCATGTCGATCGAGCCCGACACGAAGCAGCCGATGCTCGCGAGCGTGAACAGCGCGATGCCGCCGAGCAGCACCGGACGGCGGCCCCACGTATCGGACAGCGGACCGTACAGCAGCATGCCGACCGAAAAGCCGGCCATGAAGCTCGTCAGCGTGCGCTGCGCGGCGCCGGGGCTGACGGAGAAGCCGTCGGCGATCGACGGCAGGCTCGGCAGGTACATGTCGGTGGCAATCGGCCCGCAGGCGGCGAGCGCGCCGAGCAACAGGATCAGCCGGGCATCGGGCCGGCGCCGGACGACGTGAGACATGGGTATCCGGAATGGAGCCCGCGCGCATCGGGGCGCGCGTGGCGGTGAAGACGGGAGGCCGCGCCGTGGATGGCGCGCTCGGGCCCATGATTGTACGCGCAACTTTTTCACGGCCGCCGGCCGTGTGCGGCGGCGGGCCCGGAAGCACCGCCGCGCGAGATCGCCGCGGATTCGATTAAGCTTGCGGCTCTCGTCTGACCAATCCGACGCACGATCGAACCGATGACCGCTTTCCTGCTGATCTGGAGCCCCAAGAAATGGCCATGGCCCGAGCTGCCCGACGTCGCCGCGCGCGTGAAGGCCGGCGAGGCCGTGCATGACGTGTGGGGCTGCGGCTTCGCGCGCGGCATCCTGCCGGGCGACCGCGTGTTCCTGCACCGCGTCGCGAAGGAGCCCAAGGGTGTGTTCGGCTCCGGCTACGTGACGCGCGCGCCTTACGAGGTGCCCGACGCGACGACGAAACGCGGCTACCGGCTGTGCATCGACTTCGTGTACGACTGGCTGGTCGACGCGCACCAGGACGTCGTGATCGCGCGCGACGCGCTGCGCATCCATCCGTACTCGGTACAGACCTGGGATGCGCAATCATCCGGCACGTCGATCAAGCCGATGGTCGAGGGTCCGCTCGAGAAGCGCTGGGCCGAACTGACCGGCAAGCGCAAGCCGCCGCGATAACCGGGCCGGTAGCCGGGTCGAATCGCACCCTCCTTTCCGGCCCGCGCAATCCCCCACGCGCCGAAAGGCCGCAGACCGGCCCGCGGGCCCGCCGAGCGCGTCTCCGGTACAATCAGACGATCGTTCCGCCCAGGCGCCGCGGCCCGTGCACAGGCCCCCGCGCCCTTCTCTCGCAGGTTTCGTCCATGTCCAACAATCAGATCCTCTTCGAACGCGCCCAGAAGACCATTCCCGGCGGCGTCAACTCGCCGGTGCGCGCATTCCGTTCGGTCGGCGGCACGCCGCGTTTCGTCGCGCGCGCGCAAGGCCCGTATTTCTGGGATGCCGACGGCAAGCAGTACATCGACTACATCGGCTCCTGGGGCCCGATGATCGTCGGCCACGTCCATCCGGAAGTGCTGTCGGCCGTGCAGAACGTGCTCGCCGACGGCTTCTCGTTCGGCGCGCCGACCGAAGCCGAGATCGAGATCGCCGAGGAAATCTGCAAGCTGGTGCCGTCGATCGAACAGGTGCGGATGGTGTCGAGCGGCACCGAGGCCACGATGAGCGCGCTGCGTCTCGCGCGCGGCTTCACGGGCCGCAGCCGCATCGTCAAGTTCGAGGGCTGCTACCACGGCCACGCGGACAGCCTGCTCGTGAAGGCCGGCTCGGGCCTGCTGACGTTCGGCAACCCGACGTCGGCCGGCGTGCCCGCCGACATCGCGAAGCACACGACCGTCCTCGAATACAACAACGTCGCCGCGCTCGAAGAAGCATTCGGCGCGTTCGGCGACGAGATCGCCGCGGTGATCGTCGAGCCCGTCGCGGGCAACATGAACCTCGTGCGCGGCACGCCCGAATTCCTGAACGCGCTGCGCGCGCTGTGCACGAAGCACGGCGCCGTGCTGATCTTCGACGAGGTGATGTGCGGGTTCCGCGTCGCGCTCGGCGGCGCGCAGGCGTATTACGGGATCACGGCCGACCTCACCTGCCTCGGCAAGGTGATCGGCGGCGGGATGCCGGCCGCTGCGTTCGGCGGCCGCCGCGACATCATGGCCCACCTCGCACCGCTCGGCGGCGTCTACCAGGCCGGCACGCTGTCGGGCAACCCGATCGCGGTCGCCGCGGGGCTGAAGACGCTGCAGCTGATCCAGGCGCCGGGCTTCTACGACGCGCTCACCGCACAGACGAAGCGTCTCGCCGACGGCCTCGCCGCGGAAGCGCGCGCCGCCGGCGTGCCGTTCGCGGCCGACTCGATCGGCGCGATGTTCGGCCTCTACTTCGCCGAGCGCGTGCCGACCAGCTTCGCGGAAGTCACGAAGAGCGACACCGAGCGCTTCAATCGTTTCTTCCACCTGATGCTCGACGAGGGTGTGTACTTCGCGCCGTCCGCGTACGAAGCCGGCTTCGTGTCGAGCACGCACGACGACGCGGTGATCGACGCGACGCTCGCGGCCGCGCGCCGCGCGTTCGCGGCACTCGCCGCCTGACCCGGGTCCGCGCGCATGTTCTCGGATACCGATTTCGCCCACATGCAGCGTGCGCTCGCGCTCGCCGCGCGCGGCATGTATACGACGGCGCCGAACCCGCGCGTCGGCTGCGTGATCGTCAAGGACGGCGACGTGATCGGCGAAGGCTTCACGCAGCCGGCCGGCCAGGATCACGCGGAAGTGCAGGCGCTGAAGGACGCACGCTCGCGCGGCCATGATGTCGCGGGCTCGACCGTCTACGTGACGCTCGAGCCGTGCAGCCATTTCGGCCGCACGCCGCCGTGCGCGAACGCGCTGATCGAAGCGCGCGTCGCGAAGGTCGTCGCGGCGATGGAAGACCCGAATCCGCAGGTGTCGGGGCGCGGCCTCGGCATGTTGCGCGACGCGGGCATCGACGTGCGCTGCGAACTGCTCGCGCATGAAGCTGGCGAGCTGAACATCGGCTTCGTGTCGCGGATGACGCGCGGTCGCCCGTGGGTGCGGATGAAGACCGCCGCGTCGCTCGACGGCCGCACCGCGCTGCCGTCCGGCGAAAGCCAGTGGATCACCGGCGAGGCCGCACGCCTCGACGGGCACGCGTGGCGCGCGCGCGCCTGCGCGATCCTCACCGGCATCGGCACCGTGCGCGAGGACAACCCGCTCCTGACCGTGCGCGACATCGACACGCCGCGCCAGCCGCAGCGCGTGCTGGTCGACAGCCGCCTCGACCTGCCGCTCGACGCGCGGCTGCTCGAGGGCGCGCCGCTGCTGATTTTCTGCGGCCAGCTCGACGCCAGCGTCGAAGCGCGCGCGAACGTGCTGAGGGCGCGCGGCGCGGAAATCGTGCCGCTCGTGAATGCGCACGGCAAGGTCGACCTGCCCGCAATGCTGTCGACGCTCGGCGCACGCGGCGTCAACGAGTTGCACGTCGAGGCCGGCCACAAGCTGAACGGGTCGCTGCTGCGCGAACAGTGCGTCGACGAATTGCTCGTCTATCTCGCGCCGAGCCTGCTGGGCGCCGACGCGGCCGGCATGTTCGACCTCGCCGCGCCGGCGAGTCTCGCCGCACGCACGCGACTGACGTTTCACGGGGTCGAGCGGATCGGCGACGACCTGCGGATCCTGGCGCGCTTCGCGCCGCCCGACGCGTCTCATTGAACGGAATCGTCACGATGTTCACCGGAATTGTCGCGGCTGTCGGCCGCATCGAATCGATCCAGCCGCTCGGCACGTCGACCGATGCCGGCGTGCGCCTGACGGTGCTGGCCGGTGGGCTCGACCTCGCCGATGTCGCGCTGGGCGACAGCATCGCGATCCAGGGCGCGTGCATGACGGTGATCGAAAAGACCGACACCGCGTTCGATGTCGACGTATCGCGCGAAAGCCTGAACCGCACAGTCGGTCTCGCCGAACCCGGTGACGTGAATCTCGAGAAGGCGCTGCGCGCGCACGACCGCCTCGGCGGGCACATCGTGTCGGGCCACGTCGACGGCCTCGGCACCGTGTCGCGCTTCGCGCCGGTCGGCGAGTCGCACGAACTGCGGATCGTCGCGCCGCGCGAGCTCGGCCGCTATCTCGCGTACAAGGGGTCGATCACGGTCAACGGCGTGAGCCTGACCGTCAACACGATCGACGATCGCGCGGACGGCTGCGAATTCTCGATCAACCTGATTCCGCACACGGTCGAGGTCACGACGCTGCGCCACGTGAAGACCGGCGACAAGGTCAACCTCGAAGTCGACATGATTGCGCGGTATGTGGAGCGGATGCTGTCGACGTCGCAGGGCGCCCATCAGGACTGATCGCGCCGGCGCTCGCCGAAACGGCGGTTAACGACCCGATGACCGGGCCCTGACTGCCGCCGCATTCCTTCATCCTTCTTGCCGTCGCCCGCTGGCTTTCCGCAGGCGATCAGGCATCCGCACCCTCTTCCCCCGCGCGCGCCAGAATCGTCGCGAGCAACTGCCGGACATGCTCGCGCGCCGCACGCTCCGCGGCATCCGCGTCGCGCTTCGCGATCATGTCGAACACCTGCCGATGTTCGGCGACATTCCCGCCCAGTCGCTCCCAGTCGTCCATCGGGCTCGCACCGCCCGCACACATCGTCTGCACCTGCGCATACAGCGCCCTGAGCGACGTCTCGATCGTCGAATTGCGCGCCGTCGCGAGCAACCCGTGGTGAAAGTCGAGGTTGGCGATGCGGTACGCGTCGCCGTCGTGCGTCGCGACCGCGCGCGCCTGTCGCGACAGCGCTTCATCCAGTGCTGCGTGATCGTCGGGCGTCATGCGCTGCGCCGCCAGACGCGCGGCCATGCCTTCGAGCGCCTCGCGCGCCTCGAAGATGGCGACGATCCGCGCGCGGTCAAAGGCAATGACGAAGACACCCTGGCGCGGCACGACCTGCAGCAGCCCCTCGGCCTCCAGGCGCGACACTGCTGCCCACACGGGCGAGCGGCTGATGCCGAGATCGCGCGACAGCGCTTCGATGCTGATCTTCTCGCCCGCCGCGAAGCGCGCTTCGTCGACCAGCATCTCCCTGATCGCCCCATATGCGTCGCGCCCCAGTGTCGTGCGTTCGAGCATGGCGCGCGTCATGCGGACCTCCGGCGACGTGCGATGTGGAGCCCTTTGCCGACCGGCACGATCGTCGTGTCGAACTGCCGCGACGCATCGACCGCGGCAAGATAGCCGGCGATCTCGTCCGGATGGGACAGCGCGTTGTCCGCGACGAGCAGCGCGTCGGGCGTCAGCTTCGGCAACAGGTGCGCGAGCTGCCGCGGCGCGCTCACGCGGTCCGCATCGAAGAACACGCAGTCGAACGGGCCGGTCACGGCCGCGCAGACCTGCGTCGCATCGCCTTCGATCACTTGCGCCCAGTCCTGCAGCGACGCCGCGCGCAGGTTGGCCCTCGCCTGCTCGGCCTTGTCGGGCGAAAACTCGACGGTGACGAGCGGCTGCCCGTCCGTTTCGCGCAGCGCATGCGCGAGCCAGATCGCGCTGTAACCGTTGGACGTGCCGATCTCGAGCACGCGCCGACGCCGCGCGCCGGTGACGAGCAGGTACAGCAGCTCGGCCGTGGGCGGCTCGAGATTGAGCATCTTGCGGCTGCGGTCGTCCATCCGCGCGTCGTTGTCCTGGCCGAAGGACGCCAGCCGGGCCAGTACGGCCGACGCACCGCTGTCGAGTTCGATCATGCGGGTCCCCATTGCTTCATGTTTCGTGTTTCATGATACAAGCTTTTTCGCTTCGACGTGCAACGCCGGCGAGGGCCGGCATCGTTCGCGCGCAAGCAGGACGAACCGTATCGCGCCCGCCTGCCGATCGGCGACCCGACACCTGGCCGAATGGCCAGCGACGCGCACGGGTCATGCCGCCGCGCTAAGATGCATCGACAGCGGATTCAACGCCGCAACGCACGGCGCGCACCGATCGCCCTCATCCTCAAGGAGTCGTCCCCATGTCCATCTCGATGTACCAGGCTTCGCTGCCCGTGCTGATCCGTGGCCTGACCAACCTGCAGCACATCCTCGGCAAGGCGCAGGCGCACGCGGCCGAGAAGCAGATCGATCCGTCGGTGTTCATCGGCGCCCGCCTCTACCCGGACATGCTGCCGCTCGTCCGCCAGGTCTACATCGCGACCGACACGGCCAAGGGCTGCGCCGCGCGGCTCGCCGGCGCCGAGATCCCGAGCTACCCGGACGTCGAACAGACCTTCGACGAACTGCACGCGCGCATCCAGAAGACGGTCGACTATCTGAACAGCTTCGATGCCGCGCAGATCGACGGCAGCGAGGCGCGCCAGATCGTGCTGAAGATGCGCGTCGGCCCGATCGAATTCACCGGGCAGTCGTACCTGCTGCACTTCGTGCTGCCCAACTTCCTCTTCCACGTGACGACCGCGTACGACATCCTGCGCCACAGCGGCGTCGAGCTCGGCAAGCTCGACTACCTCGGCGGGCGCAACGAGCACGCATGACGCTGACGCGCGGCCGGGCAAAGCCCGGCCCGCAACCGTCCGCGCCCACGCGCAGGCAACCCGCCGCGGCCCGGCCGGGCCTGCCGCGCAGGCCGGCCGCAGCGCTTTCCGGAGCGCTTGCCTGCCGCGCGCGACCCGTGCCAGCCGAAACGCCGTCCGGCTGGCGTAAAATACGCACTTTCCTCTTTCTCGCCCCCTTATGACGCTCGCCTCCACGCTCGACATCATCGCCGAGCTGAAAGCCGGCCGGATGGTGATCCTGGTCGACGAAGAAGACCGCGAAAACGAAGGCGACCTCGTGATCGCCGCCGAATTCGTCACGCCGGAAGCGATCAACTTCATGGCCCGGTACGGCCGCGGCCTGGTTTGTCTGACGTTGACGCAGGAACGCTGCAAGCAGCTGCACCTGCCGCTGATGACCTACCGCAACGGCACGCAATACGGCACCGCGTTCACGGTCAGCATCGAAGCGGCCGAAGGCGTGACGACCGGCATCTCGGCCGCCGACCGCGCGCACACGATCGCCACGGCGGTCGCGCACGACGTGCGCCCCGAGCACATCGTGCAGCCGGGCCACGTGTTCCCGATCATGGCGCAGCCGGGCGGCGTGCTCGTGCGTGCGGGTCACACCGAAGCGGGCTGCGACTTCACCGCGCTCGCCGGCCTCACGCCGGCCGCGGTGATCTGCGAGATCATCAAGGACGACGGCACGATGGCGCGCCTGCCCGACCTGATCGAATTCGCGAAGGAACACGATCTGAAGATCGGCACGATCGCCGACCTGATCCAGTACCGCAGCCGCACCGAATCGATCATCGAGCGGATCGCCGAGCGCACGATGCAGACCGCGCACGGCACGTTCCGCGCGGTGCTGTACCGCGACCAGCCAAGCGGCTCGCCGCACATCGCGCTGGTACGCGGCACGCCGTCGCCCGACATCGATACGCCCGTGCGCGTGCACGAGCCGCTGTCGGTGCTCGACCTGCTCGAAACGGGCGTATCGACGCACTCGTGGACGCTCGACGCCGCGATGCGCGACATCGCGGAACGCGACCTCGGCGTGATCGTGCTGCTCAACTGCGGCGATACGAAGGAACACCTGATCGACGTCTTCAAGGCGTTCGACGAGGAAGAAAAGGCCGCTGCGCTCAAGCGCCGGCCGGTCGATTTCAAGACGTTCGGCATCGGCGCGCAGATCCTGCGCGATGTCGGCGTCGGCAAGATGCAGGTGCTGTCGAATCCGCGCAAGCTGGGCAGCATGTCCGGCTACGGCCTCGAAGTCACGGGCTTCATTCCGATGCCCGGCGGCGAAGCCAAGTCCTGCCCGGCGTCCAACGCGTAACCCGCCACGACGCTTTCGCCCTATAACCGCTCATCCACACCACGGACAAGATCATGGAAATCGGACAATACCAACCGAATCTCGAAGGCGACGGCCTGCGTATCGGCATCGTGCAATCGCGCTTCAACGAGCCCGTGTGCAACGGCCTCGCCGACGCGTGCGTAGAAGAACTGGAGCGCCTCGGCGTCACCGGTGAAGATGTGCTGCTCGTGTCGGTCCCCGGCGCGCTGGAAATCCCGCTCGCGCTGCAAAAGCTCGCGGAAAGCGGCCAGTTCGACGCGCTGATCGCGCTCGGCGCGGTGATCCGCGGCGAGACCTACCACTTCGAACTCGTGTCGAACGAAAGCGGCGCGGGCATCACCCGCATCGGCCTCGATTTCAACCTGCCGATCGCGAACGCGGTCCTGACGACCGAAAACGACGAGCAGGCCGTCGCGCGCATGACCGAAAAGGGTCGTGACGCCGCGCGCGTCGCTGTCGAGATGGCGAACCTGACGATGGCGCTCGACCAGCTCGGCGACGACGACGAGGACGAAGAAGAAGACGAAGACGACGAAGAGGAGCGCGCATGAAGAAGAGCGCCCGCCGACAATCGCGCGAGCTGGCGACGCAGGGCCTGTACCAATGGCTGCTGTCGAACGCGGCCCCCGGCGAGATCGATGCGCAGCTGCGCGGCGCACTCGGTTACGACAAGGCTGACAAGGATCTGCTCGAAGCCATCCTGCACGGCGTGATCCGCGAGCAAGCATCGCTCGTCGAAGCGCTGACGCCGTCGCTGGACCGTCCGATCGAACAGCTGTCGCCGGTCGAACGCGCCGTGCTGCTGATCGCGACGTTCGAGCTCACGCACCACGTCGAAACGCCGTATCGCGTGATCATCAACGAAGCTGTCGAACTCGCGAAGACGTTCGGCGGCTCCGATGGCTACAAATATGTCAACGGCGTGCTCGACAAGCTCGCCGCGAAGCTGCGCCCCGCGGAAACGCAGGCGCGCCGCAACGGCTGACACCGTTAGTCCACGGGCGCGCAAGCGCCCGTTTTTCATTCTCCCTCCCCGCCCCGCCCGACCGATGAATACCACCGCCGACTCGCTCGTCACGCTCGCCGCACGCGTCGACGCGATCCAGCCCTTCTACGTGATGGAACTGATGAAGGAGGCACAGCGGCTCGAGTCCTCCGGGCGCGACGTTATCCACATGGGCATCGGCGAGCCGGATTTCACCGCGCCGGAGTCTGTCGTCGAAGCCGCCGCCGCCGCACTGCGCCGCGGCGTCACGCAATACACGAGCGCGCTCGGCATTTCGCCGCTGCGCGAGGCGATCGCCGCGCACTATCTGCGCGCGTACGGCCTTACGATCAGCCCCGAACGGATCGTCGTGACGGCCGGCGCGTCGGCCGCGCTGCTGCTCGCGTGCCTCGCGCTCGTCGGCCGCGACGACGAGGTGCTGATGCCCGACCCGTCGTATCCGTGCAACCGGCACTTCGTCGCCGCGGCCGAAGGCCGCGCGGTGCTCGTGCCGAGCGGCCCGGACGCGCGCTTCCAGCTCACCGAGGACGACGTCCGCACGCGCTGGGGCGAGCGCACGCGCGGCGTGCTGCTCGCGTCGCCGTCGAACCCGACCGGCACGTCGCTCGAACCGGACGAACTGAAGCGGATCGTCGAAGCCGTGCGTGCGCGCGGCGGCTTCACGATCGTCGATGAGATCTACCAGGGGCTCAGCTACGACGCGGCGCCGGTGTCGGCGCTGTCGTTCGGCGACGACGTCATCACCGTGAACAGCTTCTCGAAGTATTTCAGCATGACGGGCTGGCGGCTCGGCTGGCTCGTCGTGCCGCCCGCGCTGGTCGGCACGTTCGAGAAGCTGTCGCAGAACCTGTTCATCTGCCCGTCCGCACTCGCGCAGCACGCGGCGCTCGCGTGCTTCGAGCCGGCCGCGCTCCACATCTACGAAGCACGCCGGCTCGAATTCAAGCGCCGGCGCGACTTCATCGCGCCGGCACTCGAACGGCTCGGCTTCACGGTGCCCGTGATGCCGGACGGCGCGTTCTACGTGTATGCGCATTGCGGCGGCGTCGCCCACCCGGCGGCCGGCGACAGCGCCGCGCTCACGCAGGCGATGTTGCACGACGCGGGTGTCGTGCTGGTGCCCGGCATGGACTTCGGTGTCCATGCGCCGCACGACTATATCCGCCTGTCCTATGCGACGGCCTACTCGCGGCTCGAAGAGGCGGTCGAACGGCTCGCGACGCTGTTCGGGCAGCGCTGACGCCGCGGCCGGCACGCCGGCCACTTCCCGCATCGCATAAAGAAAAAGGCACCCGATCTCGGGTGCCTTTTTCTTTATGCCGGCCGGAACCGCGCGGGACGCGTGATGTTACGCGCCGAGCTCCGAATGGTCGTGCGACTGCTTCGCGGTGTCGACGCTCGCGTCGTCCTGCGGCGACGTTTCCTTCGGCGCGGCCTTCACCGACGTAGCGGAGTCGAGCGTTGCGTGCACGCGCTTCGCGCCGCCTGCCGTCACGGCCGCAGCCGTCACGATCGGCTTCGCCGGCTGGGCCGGCGCCTGCGGCGCGTTGACCGGCACGCTGCGGCCGTGCGACACGTCGCGCAGCCGGCCGCGCTCGGCCATCACCTTCGAGCCGTACGCGGTGTCGTCGGGGTTCGTCGACCCGTTGTACAGGCGCAGGCCGTTCGCGAGCGAGCCGCCGCGTGCGATGCAGTCCTTCAGCACGAGCGCGCCGACCTGCAGATTCGCGAGCGGTTGCAGCGCGGTGTCGGTGCCACCGAAATACTCGAACTTGTCGGAGTGGACCTTCGACATCACCTGCATCAGGCCCTTCGCGCCGACACCGCTTTCAGCGTACGGGTTGAAGCCCGACTCGATCGCCATCACGGACAGCAGCAGCAGCGGATCGAGGCCGACGTCACGGCCGGTCTGGAACGCGGCCTTGACGAGCTGGCCGAGCGGCTCCTGCGCAATGCGGTAGCGTCGCGACAGATAGGTCGCGACGAGCGCCTGTTCGCGGTTCGACGCAAGCGCACGATCGTCGCGCGCATCGGCCGGCACCCGCTGGGTCGGGATCAGTTTTGCAAGCGCGACGGGCGACGGGCCGTTGCGGGCCGGATCGGACGCATCGCCCTGCGCGGCGGCTTCCGGTGCGACATCGAGGCCGACCGCAAGCGTGTCCGTTTCAGGACTGTCTTCCTGCTGCGGCTGCGCGCCGGCAGGCGCGAAGTTCGGCAGCGGGTGGCCGGACAACAGACGGGCTGGCCCGGCCTGCACGGCCGCGGATACGACCGGCATCAGCTTTGCGGCGAGCGTGCCGCGCACGGTTGGCAGCAGCCACAGGGCAAGCGCAACCGCAACAGCGAAACAGCCGACAACGCTGAATAGATGGTGACTGACTCGCGTCCCGCGACGCAGCATGTTGCGCACGATTTGCGCATGCTGCTCGTTGGGACGCCACGATAACCAAGCGTTCATTCAGATCATCTCCCATGAACATGACTCGTGCGGCTCGCTCAGCTCGATGGCGAGACAGAATACGCGCCGCGGAATCACGACGCCGCACGCCTTGGTTGGGACGTGCAGGCATCGGAGAAACGGTATAAGTACCGTTCGAGGCCACGGTGTAAGAGGGCCGGCACCTTCGCACAATGGGCGAGGCGGGCATACGCGGTGGCACCCACGCAAAAAACCAGCGTCTGGTAGCGCTGGCTGGGACTACGACTAAAGCCGTCGGATACGCCGTGCAGGGTTCGGCGGACGGTGACGCGCTGCGTCAAAGATCGGTGATTGGTGGCTCGAAGCCTTTTACCCTGCAACCAATGTGAGCGGATTCTAGCAGGGTTTTATAGATCGTCAACACTATAAAACCTTGAAATTATAACAAAAAGTAATTTAAAACCGCTCTTCAGATCGGAGGCCCCGTGCCGTAGGGGGTTTGCGCGCGGTCGACTTTTTTCTCCGCCGGGCGCCCGCGCGGCGGCCCGGGTAAAATCGTCGGTCGAATCGGGGCCGCAGCCGGCCGCTGCGCCCACCCATCGCGGCCCGTCAAGCGGGCCGCCCGGACCTTCTTCATGAAATACAAAGACTTACGCGATTTCATCCAGCGCCTTGAGGCACTTGGCGAACTGCGGCGCGTCACGCAACCCGTGTCGCCCGTGCTCGAAATGACCGAGCTGTGCGACCGCGTGCTGCGCGCCGGCGGCCCTGCGCTGCTGTTCAATGCGCCGCCCGGCAATGCGTTCCCCGTGCTCGGCAACCTGTTCGGCACGCCGCGCCGCGTCGCGCTCGGGATGGGCGTCGATGCGGGCGACGACGCCGCGCTGGGTTCGCTGCGCGATCTCGGGCGCCTGCTGTCCGCGCTGAAGGAGCCCGACCCGCCGAAGAGCCTGAAGGACGCCGGCAAGCTGCTGTCGCTCGCGAAGGCCGTGTGGGACATGGCGCCGAAATCGGTATCGTCGCCGCCGTGCCAGGAGATCGTCTGGGAAGGCGCCGACGTCGACCTGCACAAGCTGCCGATCCAGACCTGCTGGCCCGGCGATGCGGGGCCGCTCGTCACGTGGGGCCTGACGGTCACGCGCGGGCCGAACAAGACGCGCCAGAACCTCGGCATCTATCGCCAGCAGCTGATCGGCCGCAACAAGCTGATCATGCGCTGGCTCGCGCACCGCGGCGGCGCGCTCGACTTCCGCGAATTCGCGCTGCAGAACCCCGGCAAGCCGTATCCGGTCGCGGTCGTGCTCGGCGCCGATCCGGCCACGACGCTCGGCGCGGTGACGCCCGTGCCCGACTCGCTGTCCGAGTATCAGTTCGCCGGTTTGCTGCGCGGCAGCCGCACGGAGCTCGCGAAGTGCCTGACGCCCGGCGTCGACACGCTGCAGGTGCCCGCGCGCGCTGAGATCGTGCTCGAAGGCTTCATCCACCCGCAGAACGGCGCCCCCGCCCCCGCTCCGGCCGGCGCACCGCCGCGCCCGGCCGGCAACGCGTCCGCCGCGTACGAGCACGCGCTCGAAGGCCCGTACGGCGACCACACCGGCTATTACAACGAGCAGGAGTGGTTCCCGGTGTTCACCGTCGAGCGCATCACGATGCGCCGCGACGCGATCTACCACTCGACCTACACGGGCAAACCGCCCGACGAGCCCGCGGTGCTCGGCGTCGCGCTCAACGAGGTGTTCGTGCCGCTGCTGCAGAAGCAGTTCACGGAGATCACCGACTTCTACCTGCCGCCCGAAGGCTGCAGCTACCGGATGGCCATCGTCCAGATGAAGAAGAGCTACGCGGGCCATGCGAAGCGCGTGATGTTCGGCGTGTGGAGCTTCCTGCGGCAGTTCATGTACACGAAGTTCATCGTGGTCGTCGACGAGGACGTGAACATCCGCGACTGGAAGGAAGTGATCTGGGCGATCACGACGCGCGTCGACCCCGTGCGCGACACGGTGATGGTCGACAGCACGCCGATCGACTATCTCGACTTCGCTTCGCCGGTTGCCGGTCTCGGCTCGAAAATGGGGCTCGACGCGACGAACAAGTGGCCGGGCGAAACGAACCGCGAATGGGGCCGCCCGATCGAGATGGATGCGGCCGTGAAGGCACGCGTCGACCGGCTGTGGCAGGAGATCGGCCTCTGAAGCCATGCGGCCGGCAACCGCCGGCCCGTGCCTCGCACCCACCACAAGAACAACGAAGATGAGCTTTCCGCCCGCCTCCATGCTGTCCGACGGTTTCTTTCTGTCGCTGTCGCTGTGTCTCGACATCGGCCTCGTGAACGTCGCGATGCTGTCGCTGACGCTGTCGCACGGCTTCCGGCCGGGCTTCTGGCTCGGCGTCGGCTCGTGCGTCGGCGATCTCGTCTACGCGGCGCTCGCGCTCGCGGGGATGGCCGTGCTGCTGCAGTTCGAGCCCGTGCGCTGGATCGTGTGGATCGGCGGTGGCGCCGTGCTGCTGTTCCTCACGTGGAAGATGGCGCGCGAAGCGCTGTTCCCGCCCAAGGTGGCCGACGACGATGCGGACGATGCGCAGCCGCCGCGTGCAAGCGCACGGCGCAGTTTCCTGCGCGGGATGCTGCTCGCGATGTCCTCGCCGAGCGCGATCCTGTGGTTCGCGGCGGTCGGCGGCGCACTGATCGCGAAAGCCGGCGCGACCACGCCGGCGACGGCGTCGGTGTTCCTGTCGGGCTTTTTCCTCGGCGGCCTCGCGTGGACGCTCTTCATGTGCACGCTCGCAAGCCAGGGCCGCAAGCGCGCGGGCGCCGGGCTGATGCGCGCGTGCCATGTCGCGTCGGCATTGCTGTTCGCGTATTTCTCGTACAGCGTGATCGTCGGCGGCTACCGCGACCTGATCGTGCACGCCGTGTAATCGAAGGCGACCTGCACGGGCCGCGCACCAGGCGGCGGCCCCAATGAAAAACGGCGCAGCGCCCCTCGACGGGACGTTGCGCCGTTTTGCCACGCGCGGTCAGGCCGCGCGGGACGGATCAGCGACGCCAGTAGCCGTGATGGCCCCAGCCGCCATAGCCATGACGCCAGTACGGACGACCGTAGTAACCGCCGTAGCCGCCGACAACCACGGCGGGCGGCGGCGCATAGTAGGCCGGCGCCGGTGCGTAATACACGGGCGGAGGCGGCGGCGCGTAGTACACGGGCGGCGGCGGTGCATAGACGGGGTATGCCGGTGCGACCGGGATACCGATGCCGACCCCGATCGACACGTGAGCTTGCGCAGCGCTTGCGGCACCCAGGCCCAGCGCGGCGGCGGCGATGAACGGAATGAGCTTTTTCACTTCGATTCTCCTGCTGGAGCGGTATTTTTTGCGCCCCTGTCGGCAACGGCGGGCGTGCACGTCGCATGGAAGCAATGTAGCGAAAACCCGCCCCTCGCGTATCGCACATTTGTTGCAAATTGCAATTGCACGCGGCCGCAGCCGCCGTTCGGCACGGCTTCCGGAGCATGCCGCGATCCTTGCGGGTCGCGCGATTCCGTCCGACGAGTCGGGTCGCAACACCATGGCCGGTCAGTCTTACCGGATACGGCCCGCAGGGCGGGCACGCGGGCGTAATGAACGATTACAAATTTGCGACAAGACGCCGACGTTTCAAGTGGAACACGCGTGCGATGTATTTCGGGGTCGGATTCCACGGTCGCGCTTCAACGATGATGGCGGACACCACGGCGCAAGTGGATCGCGCCGCATACCGGTAAGCAATACGCGCGTCTGCGCGGAAATCGACCTCCGTCGACCCCGCCGTCATTCCTGCGATACTGGCGGCTGCTCCGTTTTCGCTTCCGTCGCTGCCATGTCCCTCCCCGACACACCCCGCCTCGGCTTCATCGGCGCCGGCCGGCTCGCGCGCTGTGTCGCGCAGCGCTTCGCGCAGGCCGGCTTTCCCGTCGTCGCGGTCGCGAGCCGCACACCCGCATCGGCCGCGGCCCTCGCCGCGCGCATCGACGGCTGCCAGGCGGTCGATACGCCGCAGCAGGTCGTCGACGCGGCCGACCTGATCTTCCTGACGGTGCCCGACGATCATCTCGCGTCGACCGCCGCGGCGCTCCGCTTCGACGCGTCGCGCGCCGCGCGGCAGGCGGTCGTCCATTGCAGCGGTGCGTCGGCGGTCGCGCTGCTCGATCCGGCGAAACGGCAACACGCAGCCACCGGCGGCTTCCATCCGCTCTACCTGTTCGGCGGCACCGACGCGGACCTTGCCCGCATCGACGGCTGCTCGGTCACGATCGAAGCCGACGGCGCGCTGCATGCCGCGCTGCTGCGACTTGCCGCCGCACTCGGCTGCCATCCGCTGTCGATTCCGGCCGGCGGCCGGATGCTCTATCACGCGGCCGCGCACTACGCGGCAAGCTTCGCGCTGTGCGGGCTGTCGGAAGCGGTCGAGCTGTGGCGCGGCCTCGGTTTCGACGAGGAAGCCGCGCTGCGCGCGCTGCTGCCGATGCTCGCCGGCACGATCGAGACCGCCCGCGACAAAGGGCTCGCGAACGCGCTCTCCGGGCCCGTGTCGCGCGGCGATACGGGCATCGTCGAACGCCAGCTCGCGCTGCTCGAAGCGCGCGGCGGCGATCACGCGACGCTGTACGCGCTGATGACGCGCCGCGCGGTCGCGCTCGCGGCGAAACGCGCCGCGCCGCCGGCGTCGCTGCCGGCGCTCGCCGAGGCCGTCGAAACGTCGCTCGCGCGCACGGCCGCGCACCCCTCCCCGCCGCGAGACGAGGCGTGATAAGGTGTCGGCCGATGCGCCGCCATCCGGCGTTGGCGGCCGCGCGCTACTGACTGTATAAAAAGGATGCCAACGATGTTCGGCGAGATCGCCCGTTTTCTGCTCAATACCATCTTCACGCTGTTCGGCGCCGCGCTGATCCTGCGCGTCTGGATGCAGGCCGTCCGCGTGCCGCCGTACAACCCCGTCACGCAGGCCGTACTGCAGGCGACCAACTGGCTCGTGCTGCCGATGCGCCGCGTGATCCCGGGCGTGCGCGGCATCGACTGGGCCAGCGTCGTCGCCGCGCTGGTCACCGCGCTTGTTTATGTCGTGCTGATGGTCGTGATGGCCGGCTTCGATCCAGCCGCGGTGATCGCGACGCTCGTCGTGGTCGCACTGCTCACCGTCGTGAAGTGGGCGCTCAACCTCGTGATCTGGATGACGATCCTGATGGCGCTGCTGTCGTGGCTCAACCCGCGCTCGCCGGCAATGCCGATCCTCTACCAGCTCACCGCGCCGTTCCTGAACCCGCTGCGCCGCGTCATCCCGAACCTCGGCGGCATCGACCTGTCGCCGATCCTGCTGTTCGTGATCGTGCAGGTGCTGCTGATGCTCGTCACGCGCGCCGCCGTGTCGCTGACGATGTTCGGCATCTGACGGCGTAACCTACGCCACCGTACGCTACGCCGCCGGCCCCTGCGCCGGCGGTGCGCCGAGCGTGTCGATCACACCGAAGCGCGCCGGAATCATCGCGTAGCACACGCGCACCTTCTCGTGCGACAGCCGATCCAGCAACTGCTGCGCTTCGTCCTCGGTGACGATGAATTCGACCTCGATCGCGAGCGAACCCTGCAGTTCGAAGAAGCGATCCTCGTGCAGCACGCGATGCTGGCCGAAACCGGCCATCGCGCGAAACGCGGAACCGCCCGCGACGCCCATCCGGTTCGCCTCCTCCAGCAGCCATTCCCACAGCGGCTTCCAGTGCAGCCGGTGCTGCTCGTGCAGATAGAAGCGCAAGAAGATCCTGTCCATCGCACCCTCCGATGGCGGCACGCTCAGGCCGCCGCGAGCCACGCGCGCGCGGTCCACATGCCGAGCGCCGTCAGCGCGAACGATCCCATCAAGTGTAGGGCAGCCACCGCAAACGCCCATCCCAATTGGCCCTCGAGCGCATGCGTCATCACTTCGACCGAATAGGTCGAGAACGTCGTCAGGCCGCCGAGGAAGCCCGTGATCACGAACAGCCGCCACTCGGGCGGCAGCCCGACGCGGGCCGTGAACACGACGGCGGCAACGCCGATCACGTAGCCGCCGATCAGGTTCGCGGCGAGCGTGCCGAGCGGCACCTCGGGAAAGAATTCGTTGAGCGCGAGGCTCAGGAACCAGCGCAATAACGCGCCGAGCCCGGCGCCGACGAAGATCGCGACGATCGAATAGAACAAGGGCGCTCCCGGTCGATGATGCGGCTGGACTCAGCCGCCGGCCCCCGGTTGCCCGGGGCGATGCCCGTTTCCCGGCGCACGCGGCGCATGCACGGGCGGTGCTAGCTGAACTGTATGCGGATTCGCCGCGCCGCTGCAACGACGACGGCGGGCACGACGCACGCCCATTCGCCCGGCCGCCGGTACGTTCACGCGTGTTGCCAGGCCGCGTCGAGCGCGGTCAGCGTCGCCAGCGCGCCGCCCTTCAACCCGATCACATCCGCACGGCGCGCATGCGCTTCGCGCGCGTTGATGCGGATCACGTCGGCGCCGAGCCGTTCGCTCAGCAGGCGCACGGTCGGAATTGCGGTGCCCGCGCCGATTTCGACGACGGCGACGCGCCCGGCCCGCGCGATCCAGTCTTGCAACGCACGTTCCTGCGCGTCGTAGCGCGCACCGACCCAGCCCGTGTCGCCGAACATCAGGATGTTCGGTCGCGCGAGGCCGCCGCAGTGCGGACAGCGCGGCGCTTCGCCGATGAGGCGGCAAGTGGCTTCGTCGACGTCCGGCACGAACGGCGCCGCGTCCCACGTGTCGTCGGAACAGGGACGCAGGCACTGCAGCACATGAATCGAGCCGTGGATCTCGACGATCCGCGCCGGATCGAAGCCGGCCTTCTGGAACTGGCCGTCGACGTTGCTCGTCAGCACGAAACCGCCGTTCGGCATCGCGTCGATCCAGCGGCGCAGGAGCGCGAAGCCCGCATGCGGCACCGTCGCGCGGTAGAGCGCGAGACGGTGCCCGTAGAACCCCCACGCGAGCTGCGCACGCGCACGGAACGCGTGCGGCGACGCGATCTCGTGGAATTCGAAACGCTCGTGGCGCAGCGCCGGATACGCGCGCCAGAAGCCGTCCGTACCGCGGAAATCGGGCAGTCCGGAATCGACGCCGATGCCCGCGCCGGCCGTCACGAGCAACGCGTCGGCGCGAGCGAGTGCGTCAACGGCGGAAGCGACGAGATCGGCGGGCAGCTGCGCGTCGGTGGCAGTGGAGTCAGCGGATTCGGAGAACGGCATGATGGGGCGGCGGTAACGTCGAGCGGTGCGCAAGGGGGCGTCGCGATCATACGCCGGTTGGGTACCGCACGGCATGCGCGATGCAACGCCATGACGCCACGCACGTCCGGCCGCCGGCGACGCAGGCGCCAGCCGATCCGGGGAGCAGCCGGCGATTCCCCGGCCGACGCCTCCTCGCCTGCTCAGCTATCCGAATCGTCGTGCGCAACCGGAATCTCGTCGGCCGCGAAATAGACCGGCTTGCCGAGGCTGCGCGCGAGACTGACATCTGCGTCCGCCCCGCGCGACGCGCCGTCGATCCGCCATACCGCATCGCAGCGCCGCAGCAGCCGATGCGCGGCCGGATACAGAAACGCCTCGCTGATTGCGTCGCCAACCTGCCGCGACCCGGCCGCGGCGGCGAGCGGCAGCGACACCCACTCGCCGATCATCGGAACGTGCCCGCGGCGATACACGGCGAGCGCCGCCGCTTCCAGCCGGTGCAGGTTCGCGGCGATGCGCGCGGGGTCGCCGTCCGTGCCGCTGCGATATGGGCCGGCAACCAGCACGAGCAGCGGCGTCATGCCGTGCGCGCGCCGGCGGTTTCCCGCAACGCGACGTACTGCAGCAGCATGATCGTCTTCGCGTCGACGATCTCGCCGCGCTCGACCGCATCCAGCGCGGCCTGCAACGGCATCTCGACGACCTCGAGATCCTCGCCCTCTTCCGCGACGCCACCGCCGTCGCCGGTGCGCAGCGACGCATCGTATTCGCCGACGAAGAAATGCAGCTTCTCCGTCACGGAGCCCGGGCTCATGAACGCCTCGAACACCTTGCGCACGCCGCGCACGCGATAGCCGGTCTCCTCCTCGGCCTCCGCGCGGATGCGCGCTTCGGGCGTCGCGTCGTCGAGCAGGCCGGCCGCGGCTTCGAGCAGCATGCCGTCGTGCCCGCTGACGAACGCCGGCATCCGGAACTGCCGCGTCAGCAGCACGTCGCCCGTGCTCGCGTTGCGCAGCAGGATGGTCGCGCCATTGCCGCGATCGTAGGTCTCGCGGCTCAGGCGCTGCCACGTTCCGTCGCGGCGCAGGAAATCGAACGTCACCTTCTTCAGCACATACCAGTCATCGGACAGCACCGTCGTATCGACGATGCGGACACGGTCCCGCGTTGCAGCCATCACGACCTCCCATTCGACAAAAGATGGCGCCCATGGTAACGTTCATATTCGTGCAACTTCAAGAATTTTCGTGCAAACACGATGCTAACGACGCAACGCAAGAAAGCGATCCTCGATGCGCTCGCGCGCGACGGCCAGGTACTGGCGGTCGAGCTGAGCACGCAATTCGGCGTGTCGGAAGACACGATCCGCCGCGACCTGCGCGAGCTGGCGGCCGAAGGCCTGTTGCAGCGCGTGCATGGCGGCGCGCTGCCGGCGTCGCCGGCCGTCGCGCCGTTCGCGCAGCGCGAGGCCATCGAAACCGCGGAAAAGCGGCGCATCGCGCGCCGCGCCGCGGAGATGATCGCGCCCGGGCAAGTGGCGATCGTCGACGGCGGCACGACCTCGGCGCTGCTGGTCAGCCAGTTGCCGGCCGATCTGCGCGCGACGATCGTCACGCACAGTCCGAGCGTCGCGGTCGCGCTGGCCGCGCATCCGTCGATCGACGTGATCCTGATCGGCGGGCGGCTCTACAAGCATTCGATCGTGGCCGTCGGCGCCGCCGCGATGGAAGGCATTGCGCGCGTCCATGCGGACCTGTACTTCATGGGCGTCACGGGTGTGCATCCGGTCGCGGGGTTGAGTACCGGCGATTTCGAGGAAGCGGCGATCAAGCGCGCACTGGCCGGACGCGCGGCCGAGACGGTCGTGCTCGCGTCGCAGTCGAAACTGCGCGCGGCATCGCAATTCGTGATCGGCGACCTCACGCTTGCGCAAACCGTCGTGGTCGAGAAGGAGACCGACGCCGCGCTGACGAAGCCGATCGAGGCGGCAGGCGTGACGGTCGTGCGCGCGTAACGACGCCCGGTCGTGCTCGCCGAATCGGCCGCGGGTGTTCGGCATGCCGGCTCCGCACCGATGTCAGCGTGCTGACAGGTGCCGCTTGCTAACATGGGCGCCCGCCCAATCGCCACGCGCCGCCTGACCGATGCCCCCGCCCTCCGCCCCCACCCCGCCGGCGCCGCCCGCAGGCGATGCGCCGCCGCCCGGCATCCTCGCCCTCTTCGTCGCGTTCGCGCAGATCGGCCTGACCAGCTTCGGCGGCGGGCTGAGCGGGCGGATGATGCGCGACTTCGTGTACGAACGGCGCTGGCTCGACGAAGAAGCATTCCTCAACGGCCTCGCGTTGTCGCAGGCGTTGCCGGGCGTCAACGTGAAGAACCTCGCGATCTGGATCGGCTACCGGCTCGCCGGATGGCGCGGCGCGGTGGCCGGCTTCACCGGCATCATCGCGCCGCCGGCCGTGCTGATCGTCCTGTTCGGCATCGCGTTCTCGACCCTCACGCGCTTCCCGCTCACGCATGTCGCGCTCGCTGGCGCGGCAGCCGCGGCGATCGGATTGTCGATCTCGATGGCGATCACGGCCGTGCGCCGGCTGCCGCGCCGCGCGCTGCCGTTCGCGGTGATGGCGCTCACCTTCGTGTCGGTCGCGGTGCTGCACTGGCCGCTCGTGTGGACCGTGCTGATCGGCGGCGCGCTGAGCGTCGCGCTCGAATACCGCCGCGCCGCCGCGCCGGCCGGGAGCGACACGCGATGACCGCATCGCAGCGCTACGCCGCGCTGTTCGGCGTGTTCGCGCCGCTGTCGATCGCGACGATCGGCGGCGGACAGGCGATCATCGCCGACATCCAGCGGCAGGTCGTCGACGTGCATCACTGGATGACCGCCACGCAATTCGTGAACGACTTCGCGATCGCGCGGATGGCGCCGGGCCCCGGCTCGCTGCTGGCGACGCTGATCGGCTGGCAGGTGGCCGGCTTCTGGGGGGCGGTGATCGCGACCCTCGCGCTGTTCGGCCCGACCGCGTTCCTGATTTACGGCGTCGCGCACCTGTGGCGGCGGCACCAGGGCGCGCGCTGGCAGATCGCGCTCGAAGCCGGCCTGCGCCCGGTCGCGGCCGGCATGATCCTCGCGTCGGTGTGGGTGCTGCTGCAGGCGCTCGACGGCGGCTGGGCCGCGCGCGCAATCGCGATCGCGTCGACGCTGTGCGTGATATACACGCGTGTTCACGCGCTGCTGCTGATCGCGATCGGCGCGCTGCTGCTCGTCGGCGTGCACGCGATCGGCGGCGCGTAGCGCACGCCGCCGCTCGAACATCCGGACGCCTAGGCGCCGTTGAATACCGGCGCGCGGCGCTCCGCAAACGCGCGCAGCCCCTCGTCGAAATCCGCGCCTTCGCACGCTTGCCGGCGCAGCTCGGCAATCCGTTCGAACGCATCGGCGGGCAACGGCCGCGCGTCCTGCAGCACGCGCAACTGCTCCTTCACGGCGTACACCGCGAGCGGCGCCTTCGCGGCAATCGTGCGCGCGACGTCGAGCGCCGCATCGTCGACGCCGCCCGCTTCGGCCAGCCGATTCACGAGCCCGTGATGCGCGGCGCGCTCCGCATCGAGCGGCTGCGCGCAGAAGAACATTTCCTTCAGCACGTGAATCGGCAGGTTGTCGTAGAAACGCAGCAGGCCGCTCGTCGAATACGGCAGCCCGATGTTCGCGGGCGTCATCGCGAAACACGCATCGCGCGCCGCGACGACGAGGTCGCAACTCATCACGAGATCAACCGCCCCGCCCCACGCCGACCCCGCCACGGCCGCGATCACCGCGCCCGGATAAGTTCGCACACGCCGCAGCGCGCGTTCGAGCGGCTTGCCGTATGCGAGCGGGTCGCGGTCGTCGGCCAGTTCGCGCAGGTCGTGCCCCGCGCTCCACACGTCGCCGCTGCCGTCGTTCGACAGGATCACGACGGGCGGCGGACGGTGCTCGGCCAGCGCATCGAGACGCGCGACCAGCGCATCGAGCAACGGCGCGTCGAGCGCGTGACGCCGCGCCGGATTCGAGAAGCGCACACGCGCGATCCGCTCGTCGACCATGTCGACCATCACGCGCGACGCGCTTTCCTGTTTCGTCATGTCGGTCATTGCACCGCCTCCGCCACCGCTTCCGCCTGAAAAATCGCGCGCTCGTCCAGCAGCACGTCGATCGCGCCGTCATCGTAGCCGGCCTCGCGCAGCACGTCGACCGTATGCTCGCCGAGCAGCGGCGGCGCATGGCGCGTGCGCGGTGCCGGCATGTCGTCGCCCATCCCGCCGAGCGGCGTGACGACCTGGCGCAATTTCCCGAGCGTCGGATGCGCGACCGGTTCGACCAGCCCGCAATGCGCAAGCTGCGGATCGGCGAACACTTCGTCGAGCGTGTTGATCGGCCCGGCCGGCAGCCCGGCTTCGACGAAACGCTGCGTCCATTCGCGCTTGCCGCGCGTGCGCAGCCGGCTTTCGAGCAGCGCCTTCAGCGCGTCGCGGTGCTCGACGCGCGCGTCGTTGGTCGCGAAGCGCGGATCGTTCGGCAAGTCGGGCAGCTCCAGCAACTGACACAGCCGCAACCACATGTCGGTCGTGATCGGCGCGAGGTTGAGCGGCCCGTCGGCCGTCTCGAACACGCCGTACGGCGCGATCACCGCATGCGCATTGCCGGTGCGGCGCGGCACGTCGCCGAGGCTCAGGTAGCGTTGCCCGTGCACGCTCAGCAGCGCGACGAGGCTTTCGAGCAGCGACGTGCCCACATGCTGGCCGCGCCCCGTGCGCTCGCGCTCGAACAGCGCGGCCAGCACGCCGGTCGCGACCCACATCCCCGAGCTGAGATCGCCGATCGCGGTGCCGGTGCGGGTCGGCTCGCCATCGGGGAAACCGGTGAGACTCATCAGCCCCGCATAACCCTGCGCGATCTGGTCGAAACCCGGCCAGTCGCGCAGCGGGCCGCGCGGGCCGAACGCGGTGACGCTGCCCATCACGAGCCGCGGATCGCGCGCGCTGAGCGCGGCATAACCGAGCCCCATCGCGTCCATCGTGCCGGCCTTGAAATTCTCGATCACGACGTCGGCCTGTGCGATCAGCCGGCGCACGACATCGATGCCGGCCGGCTGCCGGAAATCCACGCAGATGCCGCGCTTGTTGCGGTTGCAGGACAGGTAGTACGTGCTCACGCCGCGATCGAACGGCCCCCATGCGCGGCTCATGTCGCCGTTCGGTCCCGACTCGACCTTGATCACGTCGGCGCCGAGATCGGCGAGCACCATCGAGCAGAACGGCCCCGACAGCGCGCGACTCAGATCGACGACCCTGATTCCTTGTAATGCCTTCATTCCGGACTCCTGATATTGCTGACTGGATGTTGCGTGTTGCCGAACGATCGCGGCGCGCCGCTCATTCGGGCAGCGTCTGATGACGCGTTTCGACCGCGAACGGCAGGATCAGGATGCCGAGCCCGAACACGGCCGCGGTCCACGCGACCGGCACGCCGAGCGAACCGTAGCCGTGAATCGCGGCGCCGAGCAGGAAGTTCACGCCCGCGCCGATGAAGCGGCCGACCGACGCGTTGAACGCGAACGCGGTAGCCCGCACGCGCGTCGGATACTGCTCGGGCAGCCACAGCGAGAAGATCGCGAAGTTGCCGCCGAAGAAGCCGAGGAACGCGAGCGAAACCATGAATGCCGTGAGCCCGTTCGGCTGGTAGAACGCCCAGCCGAACGCGAACACGATCGCACCGGCCATGCCCGCGAAATACACGCCGAGCGCCGTGCGGCGGCCGAGCCGCTCCGAGAGCCACGGCGCGACCAGGCAGCCGGCGATCGTCGCGCACGACAGGATCGCCGCGCCGACCGACGCGAGCCGCAGCGCGCCGAGGTGGTCGATGCCCGCGCGCGTCGCCAGCGTGGTGACCGCGCTCGCCTCGTAGACGGAGCCGGCCCACAGCCCGACGATCGCGACGCCGACGAGGCTCGCGCTCGTCAGCGTGCGGCGCAGGAAGGCCGGCGCGAAGATCTCGCGCAGCGGATGCGCACGCCGCGCGTCGGCCACGTCGCCGTCTCGCGCGTCGTGCCGGCGCCACTGCCCCGGTTCCTTCACGCGCATCACGGTGAACACCGCGAGCAGCGCGGGAGCGAGCCCGCACAGGAACATCGCGCGCCAGCCGTAGGTCGCGCCGATCGTGTAGTTCAGGCACGCCGCGATGAAGAAGCCGAAGTAGTAGCCCGTCTGCAGGTAGCCGGCGCCCATCTTGCGGCGGTCTTCCGGCCAGCTCTCGGCGACGTAGGTGCCCGCGAGCGCCCATTCGCCGCCGACGCCGATCCCGGCGAGCAACCGGCACGCGGCCAGCGCCCATACGTCGTGCACGAACGCGGCCGCGCCGGTGAACACCGAATAGATCAGGATGCTCGCGGCGAGCGTGCGCACGCGGCCGAAGCGGTCCGCGAGCGGCCCCCAGATGAACGACAGCCCCCAGCCGATCAGGAACAGCGCGAACAGGATCGAGCCGTACATCCCGAGATTCGCGGGCGTCGCCGCGATGCCGGATGCCGGCAGCAGTTCGGTCAGCGCGGGAATCAGCACGAGCGCGTAGATCACCGAGTCCACGCCGTCGAGCACCCAGCCCGCGTACACGGCCCAGAAGCCCTTGACCTGCTCGCGCGTGAGCGGCGTGCGCCGCGGCTTCGCGCCGGCCGCCGGCGCGTCGATCGCCTTGAACATCTTCGTCTCCTTGCCGGCGCGGCCGGCACTTTTGCCGCGTCCGGTCCGGGATGGCCGGCAGGCTGGCTCTTTTGTGAGACGAGTATAGAAACACCATCGATCGGAGAAAAATATGATATTCATCTTGCTCGATCGGATTGGCTTATGGCTTGAATCGGGGAGACGGCGGCGATGGACTTGAGACAGTTGCGCTATTTCGTGAAGGTCGTCGAATGCGGCAACGTCACGCATGCGAGCGAGGCACTGCATGTCGCGCAGCCCGCGGTCAGCCAGCAGATACGCAATCTCGAACGGGATCTCGATATGCAGTTGCTCGAACGGAGCGTGCGCGGTGTCGCGCCGACCGCCGCGGGCCGCACGCTGTACCAGCACGCGCTCGAGCTGCTGCGCCAGGCCGACGGCACACGCGAGCTGCTGCGCCGCGACGCCGAAACGCCGCAGGGCCGCGTGACGGTCGGCATGCCGTCGAGCACCGCGCGCGTGCTGGCGATTCCGCTTGCACGCGCGGTGCGCGACCGTTATCCGGGCATCATGCTGGAGCTGATCGAGGCGCCGAGCGCCGATCTCGACACGCTGCTCGAACGCACGCGGCTCGATCTCGCGATCGTCGTCGACGCGGTCGACACGCGCGGCATCGCGATCCACCGGCTGCTCACGGAAACGCTGTACCTGATCACGTGGCCCGAGTTTCCGGTGCCGGACGATCCCGTGCCGCTCGACGCGATCGCGCGCATGCCGCTCGTGCTGCCGAGCGCACCGAACACGATCCGCAACCGCGTCGACTGGGCGATGCGCGAGGCCGGGCTGTCGTACGAGATCAGCTTCGAGGCGAGCTCGACCGGGCTGCTGTTCGCGGCCGTGATGGCGCAGCTCGGCGTGACCATCCTGCCGTGGACGGCCGCGCACGTCGAGATCGAGGAACGCAAGCTCAAGCTGTCGACGGTCGCGCACCGGCTGTTCGCGCGCGACTTGTCGCTGTGCTGGCACGATACGGCGCTCGTCAGCAACGCGGTGCAGAAGGTGAAGGCGGAGATCGTGCGGTTGTTCGACGCGCTCGGGCGGCGGCCGGAGTGGGCGGACGGCCATCCCGGCCGCGCGTGACCGGCGCCGCGCGGGGGCATTGACAACGCCCCCCGGCGCCCCGTAACGTTGCTCCCATCGTAACCATCACCGGTTCAGCTTAAGAGGTTGTCGGCCCGCTCGTGCTCGACACCTCCGCCTTCATCGAAGGCCTGCTGCTTGGCGCCGGCCTGTTCACGTCGGTCGGCCCGAAGGACGCATTCGTCATCAAGCGCTCGATCTCGAGCCCCCATCTGCTCTCCATTGCCCTCGTCTGCGCAGGCAGCGATGCGCTGCTGATCGCGCTCGGCGCGCAGGGGCTGTCGTCGCTGCTGTCGAGGCATCCCGGCGTGGTGTCCGCGGCGTTATGGGCCGGCATTGCGTATCTCGCCGGTTATGGCCTGCTCGCGCTGCGTTCGGCGATCGTCAGACGGCAGCCCGGGCATGTCGACGGTTCACGCGCCGGCAGCGAGCCCACGCGGGCACGCACGGTACTCGCGACCGCCGCCGTTTCGCTGCTCAATCCGTATGCGTGGATCGATACCGTGCTGCTGCTCGGCACCGTGATCGTGAGCCACACGCCGTCCGCACGCATGCCGTTTGCGATCGGCGCGATGACGGCTTCGCTCGCGTGGTTCCTGATGCTCGCCTACGGTGCGCGCGCATGCCGCGCGTGGTTCGCTCGCACGCTGGCGTGGCGTGTGCTCGATTTCTTCGTGGCGGTGATGATGCTCGGCTTCGCGGTTCGTTTCGCGATCGACGCGCTTTAGGCGTCAGCGCCCCGCTACGTTACGAAACGCGTCGTGCGCTTCGCGATGAAGCTCGAAGCCGATACCCGGCGCCTGCGGTACGGCCGCGTAACCGGCGTCGACGGTTTCGCCATCGGCCAGCCCGCTGAACGGACGGAACGCGAACGGACTGACTTCCGCACCACCGAGCCCGAGCGCCGCCACGACGTGCAGCGAGAACAGGTGGCCGCCATGCGGCAAGAACGCATCGCGCCGCCAGCTGCGCGACACGAAGTGCTCGACGATCTGCAAATAACCCGGCAGCCCGTAGCAGTGCACGGGATCGAACACAAGCACGTCGCGGTCGCGGCGCAGCCCACCGTAACGGTCGAGCAGCTTCGCTTCCGCGAGCGAGAACAGCGCTTCGCCGGCTGCGATCGGCGGTGCGTATCGCGCAGCTAGGTCCGCCTGGAGCGGCAGATCGAGCGGGTCGCAGATGTCCTCGAACCACCAGAGCTCGAACGGTGCGAGCATCGTCGCGGCAGCTTGCACGGTCGTCGCGTCGTACGTGTTCATCGCGTCGACCGCGAGATGCGAACTGCCGGCAAGCTGAGCAGCGGCGGCTTCGATGCGGCGTTTGTCCTGATCGAGATCCGCGCCGCCGATCTTGATCTTCGCGTGCGTGTAGCCGAGATCGGCGATACGGCACATCTCGTCCGACAGGCGCGCGAGATCGTCATCCGGATAGCGGTAGCCGCCGCCCGCATACACGCGCACGCGCGGTTCGGCGGTACGCTCGAGCCGATCGGCGAGAAAGCGATGAAGCGGTAGGCCGGCGATTTTCGCGGCGGCGTCCCAGATCGCCATGTCGAGCGTGCCGACCGCCACGCATCGTTCGCCGTGCCCACCGGTTTTTTCGCCGGCCATCATCGCGCGCCATACGCGGAACGGATCGAGGTTCGTGCCGGCTTCGTCGGCGAGCGTGTCGGCCGCGGCCAGCAAGCGCGGCGCAAACCGTTCGCGGATCAGGCCACCCTGTGCGAAGCGGCCGACCGATGCGTAGCCGTAGCCCGTTACCGGGTGGCCATCGCGCACGACGTCGGTCACGACTGCAACAACACTCGTCGTCAGGCCGCCGGATGGAATCGCCGGATCGGCATAGCGGGAGACGGGAATCGCGTGCTCGTGGATCGCGGTGATGCGCATGGGCGGGGTTCCGGGAAAACGTTCGGGGTTCGCAGGCCATGCACGCACGGCGGCCGGCGCGACTGGCTGATCGCCGCATCATAGGCGCTTGCGCGATGTCTTGCCGGCACCCGCGCGATCGCGCGGGGCGGCAAGGCCGGCCTAGCGTGCGACCACGCTCGGCGAGCTGTTTTCGAACCGGATCGGGTTTTATTGAGCCGGAATCCCCTGCTTGCCTCGCTGCTCCGTAACCCCGGCGGGTGTCGGGCGACCAAGACAATCGCGGCTCGAATCTACCGGCCCGCTCAGGCGAAGACGAAGTACTTGCGTACCGTCTCCACCACTTCCCACGTCCCTTTCATGCCGGGTTCGATCACGAACACATCACCGGCTTTCAGGTGCACCGATTTCTCACCTTCCGGTGTGATGATGCAGTAGCCATCGAGGAAGTGGCAGTACTCCCATTTCTCGTAGTTCACCTCGAACTTGCCCGGCGTGCAGATCCAGGTACCCATGATCTTGCTACCGTCCTTGGAGACGTACGCGTTGAGGTTCACGGTGTGCGGATCGCCGCCGATGCGCTTCCACTTGGTCGCGTCAAGGACCGGCATCGGGCAGGTTTCGCGAAGAACGGTGATGAAATCGGACATGTCAACTCCAGACTAACGATCGTGTGAGAGGCTTGTCACGTTAGTGCGAAAGCGTTGCCGCGGCTTGTATGCTTCCGACACCGACTCGTCTATTTTCGACACTGGCCTGCGGGCATGCGCACGGACAGCGCGTTTCGTTCGGCCTTCGCGCCACGGTGTGCCACCTCGCGTTACGGTTGCCCCGTTCGCGCGGCTGACGCGTCGAGACGGGCCACCGTAGGGAACGCAACGCCGTCTGCCAGGCGCCCAAACAACCTCACTTGCCACATCGCCGCCAACGGACGAAGACACGCGTGGAGACGGATGGGGCAGGACATAGGTCATCAGGCACTTCATGACCAAGTCGCGAAGCGCCGTTACCCTCTTGGCGCGGCAGCTATTCAATTGTCCGGTTGAGGATCTCCATAGTGCCAAATGACCATCCCCCACGCCGTGCGCTGCGGCCCAGGCATAGGCGCCCCGGCCTCGACATGAACCGGATCCTTCACGGCCGGGCTTTGCCAGTAGCCGGTGCGCGGACAAGGCTCTCCGGGCAGGACCCGTAGCCTCGGTTACGCGACAGGCTTGGGGAAGTAAGTTTCCTCCTCGGCCGGAATGCTGCCGTCCTGGTAACGCTTGTCCTCCCACAGCAGCCGCCAGCGCACCTCATGCTCGTCGTTCGCCCCTTCCAACAGGTACTTGTGGGCAATACTGCCTTTGAGGAAGTAGCTCGGACAGCCCACCTTGCCGGACGGAAACCACGGCTCCCAGATACCTTCGACAGGAACCGCCTCATCGCTGCAAACCTCGCCGGCCCCAGATTCGTTCTTGGGCGGACAGGGAGGAAGTTCTGCAGGATAGCTGCGACCGGGCGGCCAATACCGCCACGCCGGAAGTGGGGCGTCTTCAAACATGGATTCATAGGTCCAATGCTCAAACACACGGCTTCCTCCGTCCGCGCGTGTCCCGTATGCAAGCATCCCGGTAAAACCGAGTCCAACCGTGCAATTGAGCGCATCGCACATCAAGCTTTCGATCCACACGCCCTCGGCGAACCCGGTGGCATACACGGGATCCGCGAAGTTGGTGTCCTTCAGTCCTAGCGCGTGAAAAAACGGATCGAATTTCCGGCCGATTTCAGTTGCACTCCGCCCAAACAAAAGCTCACCGCCCTTCTCGCTACCCGTGATGAGCGCAGCGTAAGCCGATCTCTTGTCGGCACCGTGCCGTAATGTCTCAATGCCCTGATCCATCCTCGCCAACGCATTCAGGAAATCGCTGACGTACGCCGCCTCCAGCTCCTCTTGATTTGGGCTCGGCGTGTCCAATTGCTTCGCATACGCACGGAGGAAATCCCGGAACAGGCCAACCGCATGATCCAGGAATGTAACGCTGGTCCATTTCTTGAGCAGGTAGAACGCTTTGGCGCGCGCATCCAGTTCTTGCTCGCGGGTCATGGTCAGCGTGTTCAGCATCATGGGTTCCGTTCTTCCGTCATTTGTGTTCCGACATCGGCTCCTGCTCGCCGTTCATAGCCTTACGCCACCGTACACCATCCCCCGCTTGCCATCCCCACCGAAACCCCTGTAGAATTGCGCGTTCTGCGGGCGTCGTATAATGGCCATTACCTCAGCTTCCCAAGCTGATGACGTGGGTTCGATTCCCATCGCCCGCTCCACTTTCCGGCTGCACGGCAGCCTGCGCATAAGCCGCCTCGTCGAAGGCGGCTTTTTTGTACCATGTGCCGGTTCACCGCGCGCACTGCTGCGCGCATCGGGCCCTCGCCCGCAACCGAGCCTTTCTCTGTACCGATGATGCACGACGATCCGAACGAAGCCGGCCTGCCGCCGCACGACGACGCCATTCCCGACGAAACCACCGACGGCGCCGACGAAGTCAACCCGCTGCACCACCGCCGCATCCGCAGCTTCGTCACGCGCGCAGGCCGCGTATCGACCGGCCAGCGCCGCGCGCTCGACGAATTCGGCCCGCGCTTCGTCGTCCCGTATGCGCCGGAGATGCCCGACTGGAATGCGGTGTTCGGCCGCAGCGCGCCGCGCATCCTCGAGATCGGCTTCGGGATGGGCGCATCGACCGCGGAAATCGCCGCGCACCGGCCCGGCGACGACTTCCTCGGCGTCGAGGTGCATGAACCGGGCGTCGGCGCGCTGCTGAAGCTGATCGGCGAGCAGAACCTGCCGAACATCCGCATCATCCAGCACGACGCAGTTGAAGTGCTCGAGCACATGCTCGCGCCGGAAAGCCTCGACGGCGTGCACATCTTCTTCCCCGATCCGTGGCACAAGGCGCGTCACCACAAGCGCCGGCTGATCCAGCCGCCGCTGGTCGCGCATCTCGCGTCGCGCCTGAAGCCCGGCGCATACCTGCACTGCGCGACCGACTGGCAGAACTACGCGGAACAGATGCTGGAAGTGCTCGGCGCGGAACCGACGCTCGAGAACACGGCCGCCGACTACGCGCCGCGCCCCGACTACCGCCCGGTGACGAAGTTCGAACGGCGCGGGCTGCGGCTCGGCCATGGCGTGTGGGACCTCGTATTCCGCAAGCGCGCAGGCTGAAGTATTCCACCGTGGCAGCGCACGTCGCCCTGCCCCGGATGACAAAACGGCCCGACCGGCATCTGCCGATGAACTGCACCCCAAAAGTTGGAGACCGATCCAACCTTTGGGGTGTTTTTCATGGCGAAGTATGACGAGCCGTTTCGGCTACAGGTCGTTCAGGAATATCTGAATGGAGGCGCGAGCACACGCACACTCGCGGCGCATTATGGGGTTGGACGCACGGTCATCCGGCGCTGGGTGGCGAGCTACCGGGAGCATGGCGTAGCCGGACTGCGCAGGAAGGTCGGTCACTACGACGCCCAATTCAAGTTATCGGTGCTGCAACGCATCCAGCGTGACGGACTGTCATATGGTCAGGCGGCCGCGTTGTTCGACATTCGAAGCGCGGGGCACGTGGCAACCTGGGCGCGCCTGTATCATGACGGCGGTATCGATGCACTGTCCCCTCGCCGCCGAGGGCGCCCCAGAAAGATGGCCACTTCACTTCCCCCGAAACCCACTGAAGCCGGTGCGCCGGACGAGCGCACGCGCGAGGAATTGCTCAAGGAAAACGAGTATCTGCGCGCGGAGGTGGCGTACCTAAAAAAGCTCGATGCGCTGCTGCAAGCGAAGAAGCAAGCAGCGCAAAAGAAAAAACGCAAATAGTGCATGAGCTCAGGCAGCGCCATTCGGTGGCGGCACTCCTGAAGGCGGCTGGATTGGCACGCAGCACGTTCTATTACCAACTCAGGACGCTGGAGGCTGAGGACCGTCACGCCGATCTGAAAGCACAGATCCGGACGGTGTTCGAACGCCACCAGGGCCGCTACGGCTATCGGCGCGTCACGGCTGCGATCCGACAGGCCGGTCATCTCGTCAACCACAAGGCGGTGCAAAGGCTGATGCAGCAATTGCAGTTGAAGTCCTGGGTGCGCCCGAAGAAATACCGCTCGTGGCGAGGGGAGCTTGGCAAGGCCGCGCCGAACCTGCTGCAACGCCAGTTCGAGGCTGCAGGCCCTCATCAGAAGTGGGTGACGGATGTGACCGAATTCAAGGTCAACGGGCAGAAGCTGTATCTGTCGCCGGTGATGGACCTGTACAACGGCGAGATCGTGGCTTACCAGATGGAGCGACGCCCAAGCTTCGAGCTGGTCAGCGGCATGTTGAAGCAGGCGCTGACCAAACTCCGACGCAAGGACAAGCCGTTGCTGCATTCGGATCAGGGCTGGCACTACCGGATGCCGGAGTTCCGCCGGGAGTTGGAGCGACGCAAGCTGACCCAGAGCATGTCGCGCAAGGGCAATTGCCTCGACAACGCCGCGATGGAAAGCTTCTTCGGCACGCTCAAGTCTGAGTGCTTCAAGCGGCAGCGCTTCACTTGCGTGGAGCAATTACGCGAGACGCTGGAACGCTACATCCATTACTACAACCACGAACGCATCAAGCTCAAACTAAAAGGACTGAGTCCCGTGCAATACAGAACTCAGTCCTTGGGCGCCTAGCCTTCAACTGTCCAACTTCGTGGGGTCAGTTCACGATCGGGCCGTTTCCTTATCGGACGCCCGCACACCTCGGGGTTGGCATCACGCCCAGTTCAGCCAGCCGCTGTAGCCGACCAGCAGCACGAACAGCCCGAACGCGATCCGGTACCACGCGAACACCGTGAAGTCGTGCGTCGCGACGTAGCGCAGCAGCCAGCGCACGCACACGAACGCGCTGACGAATGCAGCAACGAGCCCAAGTGCGAACAGGCCGAGCGAATCGACGGTGAACGCCTGCCAGTCCTTGACGGTTTCATAGAGCGTCGCGCCGAAGATGATCGGAATCGCGAGGAAGAACGAGAATTCGGTCGCAACGCGCCGGTCGAGGCCGAACAGCATCCCGCCGATGATCGTCGAACCCGAGCGCGACATGCCGGGCACCAGCGCGAAGCACTGCGCGAGACCGACCTTGAGCGCATCGAGCGGCGTCAGCGCATCGACCGACATCACGCGCGGCGGCTCGCGGCGTTCGCGCTGCCGTGCCTCGGCCCACAGGATGATCGCGCCGCCGACGACGAGCGCGAACGCGACGGGCACCGGCGAGAACAGCACGGCCTTGATCTTCTTCTCGAACAGGAGGCCGAGCGCGACCGCGGGAATCGTCGCGATCACGACGTTCAGCGTGAAGCGCCGTGCGTCGGGCCGGCTCGGCAGCCCGGACACGATGGACGCGATCCGTTGCCGGTACTCCCAGCAGACCGCGAGGATCGCGCCGAACTGGATCACGACGTCGAAGGTCTTCGCGTGCGAATCGTTGAAATTCAGGAAGCTGCCCGCGACGATCAGGTGGCCGGTGCTCGACACCGGCAGGAATTCCGTCAGCCCCTCGACGACGCCGAGGATCAATGCCTTGCAGATCAGGATCCAGTCCATTCGTGGCCCAACTCCGAAATGGTCGTAAGAAAGGGCCACCTCTCCACGCGCGGCCCGCCCGGCCGCGCGCGGTACGTCGTCATTTTTCGACGATCGCCACGCGTATGCCGTTTGTAAGAATCGTAATTGTACCGGGTTCGTAGTTCACGCCGGCAAATTGCAGTTGTTCGGGCTTGAACGTGTAGATCGGATAGTTGGTCAGCACCTGCGTCGCGAGCAGGCCGGCGGCCGCGCCGACCTGCTGCGCGTACATCTGCGCATCGCCGTCGAGCACGAGGCTGTCGACGGCCGGCGCCTTCAGCACGACCGAGCGGCTCGGCGCGTCATACGCGAGCTGACCCGACACGGTGAACTTGCCGCTGACGGGCGCGCGCAGGAACGGGCTCGCGAAATGCGCGTCGAGCTGCACGGCGACGCGGTTCTGGTCGGGCAGCAGGTTGACGGCCGGGTTCGCGAGCGACACATCGACGACCTGCGCGACCGTCTTCTGGTACGGGAACTTGCGCGCGACGGCTTTCTGCACGTCGCCGCGCGAGAACGTGTAGTGATCGGGGATGAACGGGAACGTCGACGCGCAGGCGGCAAGCGAAAGCGTCACGCCGATGGCGCCGACGGAGACGGCGAGAAAACGGCGCCGGCCGGGCGCGCAAGGTGCGGTCATGCTGAACAATCTCCTGTATGCGACGGCTGCGTCGCGGCCTCGAGGCGCGTGAGCCATGCGAGCGCGTCGTCGCGCGACGCGCCGCACATGTCGGCGGACGGCTGCAGCCCGGAACAGCATGCAGGCCGCTCGGGTTGGCCGAAAATCCGGCAGCGCAGGTCGTCGCCGAGCTGCACGCAGCGCACGCCGGCCGGCTTGCCGTCGGGCATGCCCGGAATCGGGCTGGAAATCGACGGCGCGATGCAGCACGCGCCGCAGCCCTCGCGGCACGCATGCGGCGGCGGGACAACGGCGGGCGCCGGGCGGACAGGCATTTCGACGGACACTCGGCTCTCTCGGACGAACAACACAAAACGGTGCGGCAACCGGACGCGGCGTCCGGCAGCCCCACCCCGCATTGTGCCATCGCCGGCTGCGACGTTATTACACAATGCAGCCGAATCGCGCGTTTATATACTCGAAAGCATCTAAAAAGCGCGAGACCGTCATGAGTTCTGGTTCTGCCGACACAATGTTCCGTCCCGATTTGCTCGCGAAATACGGCGCGAACGGGCCGCGCTATACGTCATACCCCACCGCGCTGCAGTTTCGCGACGATTTCGACCCGGCCGACTACGCGCGCGCGGCCAGCGACCCCGGCGCGTCGTCGAGCGAGCTGTCGCTGTACGTCCACATCCCGTTCTGCAACACCGCGTGCTTCTACTGCGGCTGCAACAAGATCGCGACCAACAACCACCGCCGCGCGCGCCCGTATCTCGACCAGCTCAAGCGCGAGATGGTGCTGCAGGCCGCGCTGTTCGATCCGGCGCGTCCCGTCACGCAACTGCACTGGGGCGGCGGTACGCCGACCTTCCTGTCCGACGACGAAACGGCGGAGCTGATGGCGGCCACCCGCGAGCACTTCTCGCTCGCGCCGGACGCCGACGCCGAGTTCTCGATCGAGATCGACCCGCGCACGGTCACGCCGGCGACGCTCGTGCACCTGCGCACGATCGGCTTCAACCGGCTGAGCCTCGGCGTGCAGGATTTCGATCCGGTCGTGCAGCAGGCGATCAACCGCATCCAGCCTGTCGCGATGACGGCCGACCTGCTCGGCGCCGCGCGCGCGACGGGCTTCCATTCGATCAGCGTCGACCTGATCTACGGCTTGCCGCACCAGACGGTCGCCGTGTTCGCGCGCACGCTCGAGACGATCATCGAACTCGCGCCCGACCGGCTGTCGGTGTTCGGCTACGCGCACATGCCGCACCTGTTCAAGATGCAGCGGCAGATCGACGACGCGACGCTGCCGCCGCCGGCCACGCGCATCGCGCTGCTCGGCCTCGCGATCGACATGCTGACGTCGGCCGGCTACGTGTACATCGGGATGGACCACTTCGCACGGCCGTCCGACGAGCTCGTGCGCGCGCAGCGCAACGGCACGCTGCAGCGCAATTTCCAGGGCTACAGCACGCGCGCGGATACCGATCTCGTCGGGTTCGGCGCGTCGTCGATCGGCAAGGTCGGCGACGTCTACGCGCAGAACGCGAAGGATCTGCCCGCGTATGGCGCAGCCCTCGACGCGGGCCGGCTGCCGATCGCGCGCGGCGTGCGGCTCACGCCCGACGACCGGCTGCGCCGCGACGTAATCACGCAACTGATGTGCAACCTCGAACTGCCGTTCTCGCATGTCGAGGCCGCGCACGGCATCCGCTTCGCCGATCATTTCGCGCGCGAGCTCGACGCGCTGCGCCCGTTCGAGCGCGACGGGCTGCTGACGATCGCGGGCGACCGCCTGACGATCCATCCAGCCGGCCGGATGGTCGTGCGCAACATCGCGATGGCGTTCGACGCGTATCTCGGCCAGACGCCGCGGCAACGCTACTCGCGCACGGTCTGACGCCCTGGCCGGCCGCACGCGGGCGGCCGGTTTGATACAGTGTGGAGTTCACGCTCCGCCAGAACCCGCACGATGCGCACCACCAAAGCGACCTACGCGGTCGAACGCCTGAAAACCCGCTCCGGCAACCCGCAATTCGCGGCCGTCGCAATGGCGGGCGGTCTGTTCTATCTCGTCGACCGCTCCGGCGGCACCAGCGAAAAGCGCTGCGAGCCGCTGCCGCTCGACGAGTTCGTCAAGTTCGTCGACGAATTCGGCCCCAAAAAGCCGCGCAAGGCGAGCAAGCTCGACCTCGCATTCGAGGCGCAGATCAAGAAGAGCAAGGGATAAAGGTCTGTTGCAGGCCGCCTGAAGGCTTGGCGGCCGCCCCGTTTGGTACAATCACGAAGTTTCTCTATCCCCGCTGATGGCCGACCAGGCTGCGTGACCACACCATGAATATCGAAAACGCGCGTTTCAACATGATCGAACAACAGATCCGGCCGTGGGACGTGCTGGATCTCGACGTCCTGGGCCTGCTGTCGATCGTCAAGCGTGAAAACTACGTGCCGGCCGAATACCGCGATATCGCGTTCGCCGACCTCGAACTGCCGCTGCCCGGCGGCCGCAGCAAGATGCTGTTCCCGCGCGTCGAAGCGCGCGTGCTGCAGGAACTGACGGTCAAGAAGCACGAGAACGTGCTGCTGATCGGCGCGGGCTCGGGCTACCTGGCGGCGCTGTTCGCCCATCGCGCGCAGCACGTGACGGCGGTCGAAATCGATCCGGCGATCGCGAAGTTCGCGGAAGACAACCTCCGCAACGACGGCGTGACCAACGCGGAAGTCGTGCTCGGCGACGGTTCGCGCGGCTGGGCCGGCAAGGCGCCGTACGACGTGATCTGCGTCGCGGGCGGCCTGCCCGTCGTACCGCAGGAAATGCTCGAACAGCTGAAGGTCGGCGGCCGCCTGTCGGCGTTCGTCGGCGGCCGTCCGGTGATGAAGGCGCAGATCATCACGCGCATCGACGACAAGCAGTACCGCGTCGCCGACGTGTTCGAAACCTACATCGACCACCTCGTCAACGCGATCGAGCCGTCGCGCTTCAAGTTCTGAGCGGCGGAGCCTCCATGCAGATCCTGACACCCGCGATGCTCGCGGAATGGCTCGGCGACACGGCGCGCCCCGCGCCGATCGTGCTCGACGTGCGCGAGCCGTGGGAAATCGCGACCGCGCAGATCGCCGGCAGCGTATCGATCCCGATGCAGCAGATCCCCGCGCGCAGCGAAGAGCTCGACGACGAAGCGGAAATCGTCTGCGTGTGCCATCACGGCATGCGCAGCGCGCAGGTCGCGATGTTCCTCGAATCGCGCGGCTTCACGAAGCTGTACAACCTGCAGGGCGGAATCGACGCGTGGTCGCGCGACGTCGATCCGGCCGTGCCGCGTTACTGATCTTTCCGGCGACGCATCGCGCGTCGCCCGCCATCCTGATCCGCCGAACGGGCGCGCATTGCGCGCCCGTTTCTCTTTTCCGCCCTATTCCGTTTCCTTCAGCGCGTCGGCGACGATCGCGAACAGCTCGGTGATCTGCGCGTCGTCGATGATGAGCGGCGGCGAGAACGCGAGGATGTCGCCCGTATAGCGGATCATCGCGCCCTTCTGGTAGCACTTGACGAACACGTCGTACGCGCGTGCGCCCGGCTTGCCGTCGCGCGGCGCCAGCTCGACGCCGCCGACGAGGCCGAGATTGCGCACGTCGATCACGTGCCGTGCGTCCTTCAGCTTGTGGATCTCGCGCTCGAACACGGGCGCCATCTGCGCGGCGCGCTCGAACAGCCGCTCGCGCTCGTACAGGTCGAGCGTCGCGCACGCGGCGGCCGCCGCAAGCGGGTGTCCCGAATACGTATAGCCGTGGAACAGCTCGATGCCGGCCGGTGCGCCGCTCACGATCGTGTCGTGAATGGCGTCGCTCGCCGCGACCGCGCCCATCGGCACGGCCGCGTTGTTCGTGCCTTTCGCCATCGTCAGCAGGTCGGGCGTCACGTTGAAGTACTGCGCGGCGAACGGCGCACCGAGCCGCCCCCAGCCCGTGATGACCTCGTCGAAGATCAGCAGGATGCCGTGCTTGTCGCACAGCTCGCGCAACCGTTCGAGATAGCCCTTCGGCGGGATCAGCACGCCCGTCGACCCCGCGACCGGCTCGACGATCACCGCGGCGATCGTCGATGCATCGTGCAGCGCGACGATCCGTTCCAGTTCGTCGGCGAGGTGCGCGCCCCACGCCGGCTGCCCTTTCGAAAACGCGGCTTCCTTGATGTTCAGCGTATGCGGCAAGTGGTCGACCGACGGCAGCAGCGCGCCCGAATACGCGTTGCGGTTCGGCGCGATCCCGCCGACCGAGATGCCGCCGAAGCCGACGCCGTGATAACCGCGCTCGCGGCCGATGAAGCGCGTGCGCTGCGCTTCGCCGCGCGCGCGGTGATACGCGAGCGCGATCTTCAGCGCGGTGTCGACCGCCTCCGAGCCCGAGTTCGTGAAGAAGATGTGGCCGAGGCCGGCCGGCGTATGGCGCGCGATGCGCGTCGCGGCTTCGAACGCCTTCGGGTGGCCCATCTGGAAGGTCGGCGCGAAATCCATCTCCTCGGCCTGCGCGTTGATCGCCGCGACGATCTCGTCGCGGCAGTGCCCGGCGTTCACGCACCAGAGCCCCGCGGTGCCGTCGAGTATGCGCCGGCCGTCGTGCGACGTGTAGTACATCCCTTTCGCGGACACCAGCAGCCGCGGCGCGTCCTTGAACTGGCGGTTGGCGGTAAACGGCATCCAGAACGCCGACAGGTCGGGCGTGTTCGCTTGCGGTTGACTCATGGTGGCTCCTCGGTGGGTTCGGGCGGCGCGGCATGGCGCTGCACCGGCGTGATTCGAAGACAGGGTGCATGGCAGACCGAACACCGAGTGTAAGCACCGGAACGGGGAACCACAATCGTGCACCATTTGCGCCCGCGAACCTGCACCGCAACGGACCGCGCATGCTGCACGACGCATCACGCGCACCACCCCATCGCCCCGCGCAGGCACGCCGGACGTGCATCCGCGCGACTGGCACATGCCTTGCGTTACCCCATGGCCGGCGCCGTTACGGCGCACGCCTATCCAACATGACAAGGGGATCCCGATGAAACGTCGCAGTCTGTTGAAGTTCGGTTCGATGGCCGGTGCGCTTGCGCTGGCGGGCAAGAGTCCGTTCGTGCACGCGGCCGATGCGGGCACCGGCCCGATCAAGGTCGGCATCCTGCACTCGCTGTCGGGCACGATGGCGATCTCCGAAACGTCGCTGAAGGACACCGCGCTGATGACGATCGCCGACATCAACAAGAGCGGCGGCGTGATGGGCCGCAAGCTCGAGCCCGTGGTGGTCGATCCCGCGTCGAACTGGCCGCTGTTCGCCGAGAAGGCGCGCCAGTTGCTCACGCAGGACAAGGTCGCGTGCGTGTTCGGCTGCTGGACGTCGGTGTCGCGCAAGTCCGTGCTGCCGGTGTTCGAGGAACTGAACGGGCTGCTCTACTACCCGGTGCAGTACGAAGGCGAGGAAATGTCGCGCAACGTGTTCTACACGGGCGCCGCGCCGAACCAGCAGGCGATTCCGGCCGTCGAGTACCTGATGAGCGCCGAGGGCGGCGGCGCGAAGCGCTTCTTCCTGCTCGGCACCGACTACGTGTATCCGCGCACGACCAACAAGATCCTGCGCGCGTTCCTGAAATCGAAGGGCGTGAAGGACGCGGACATTCAGGAGGTCTACACACCGTTCGGCCACAGCGATTACCAGACCATCGTCGCGAACATCAAGACCTTCTCGCAGGGCGGCAAGACGACCGTGATCTCGACGATCAACGGCGACTCGAACGTGCCGTTCTACAAGGAACTCGGCAACCAGGGGATCAAGGCGACCGACGTGCCGGTCGTCGCGTTCTCGGTCGGCGAGGAAGAACTGCGCGGGATCGACACGAAGCCGCTCGTCGGCCACCTCGCCGCGTGGAACTACTTCATGTCGGTGAAGAACCCGACCAACACGAAGTTCAAGGACCAGTTCGCCGCGTGGGTGAAGGCGAACAACCTGCCGGGCGGCGCGAAGCGCGTGACCAACGACCCGATGGAAGCGACCTACGTCGGCATCCATATGTGGAAACAGGCCGTCGAGAAGGCGAAGAGCACCGACGTCGACAAGGTGCGCGTCGCGATGATCGGCCAGAGCGTCGCCGCGCCGTCGGGCTTCACGCTCGCGATGGACGGCAACCACCACCTGCACAAGCCGGTGATGATCGGCGAAATCCGCGGCGACGGGCAATTCAACGTCGTGTGGAAGACCAAGACCGCGGTGCGCGCGCAGCCGTGGAGCCCGTTCATCGCGGGCAACCAGGGCAAGCCGGACATCGTCACGTCGATCCCGGCGTTCCTGCGCCGGCAGCGCGCGGCGCTCGCCTGACGCGATGTGGGGCGTCGTGCACCGGCGCGATGCCCCGCTCGTTCGCAGGTGCGGATGCACGGGCCGTGATTGCCGTGATGAACCGCAATCGCCTCCGCAACGCCGCATGAATTCGCTTCTCCACGCCCGACAGGATTTCCCGATGCCTATACGCTTTCGCCGAGCCGCCGTCGCGATCGTCGCGTGCGCCGCTCTCGCGGGCGGGTTGCCGCGCGCCGCGTTCGCACTGACGGCCGCCGATACCGCCGCGCTCGCCGGCGACGACTTCGACGCGAAGACGACCGCGATCGAACGGCTCGCCGCCGATACCGATCCGCGCGCGGTCGCGCTGCTCAACGCGCTGTCGACCGGCGATGCGCTCGCGACCGGCGACGGCCGCCTGCTGATCCAGACCGGCGACACCGCGCACGACGCGCTCACGCAGGCCGCGACGCCCGCAGGCGACGCGCAGCCCGTGATGCTGAACAACCTGCTGCGCACGAAGATCGCGGGCGCACTGTCGGGGCTCGCGCTCGCGTCGCCCGATGTCGCCGCGCGACGCGACGCGATCGATGCGCTGCTGAAGTCGCCGGACCCGGCGCTCAAGCCGATGATCGACCGCGCTCGCGCGAAGGAAACCGACCCCTCGTTGAAGCGCCGCCTCGACGCCCTGTGGGCGATCGCCGCATTGCACGACGCCGACCCGGCGAAGCGTCTCGAAGCCGTGCAGGTGGTGGCCGCGCGCCACGACCTCGACATGATCGAACAGCTGCGCCCGCTCGTCGCGAAGAACGCCGACGGCAGCTACGCGGAACCCGACGCACGCGTGCGCGACGCCGCGCAGCAGGGGCTCGACGCACTGCACGGGCTGCAGCGCCGCGGCGAGATCGTCGGCACGCTGTTCGCGGGCCTGTCGCTCGGCAGCGTGCTGCTGCTCGCCGCACTCGGCCTCGCGATCACGTACGGGCTGATCGGCGTGATCAACATGGCGCACGGCGAATTCCTGATGATCGGTGCATACGCAACCTATGTCGTGCAGACGCTGATCCAGCGTTATGCGCCGGCCGCGTTCGACTGGTATCCGCTCGTCGCCGTGCCCGCTTCGTTCGCGGCGGCCGCGCTGGTCGGCATCGTGCTCGAACGGCTCGTGCTGCGCCACCTGTACGGCCGTCCGCTCGAGACGCTGCTCGCGACGTTCGGCGTGAGCCTGATCCTGATCCAGGCGACGCGCATGCTGTTCGGCGCGCAGAACGTGCAGGTCGTGAACCCGTCGTGGATGAGCGGCGGCGTGACCGTGATGCAGAACCTGATCCTGCCGTACAACCGGCTCGCGATCCTCGCGTTCGCGCTCGCGGTGGTGTTCGTCGCGTGGGCCGTCCTGACGAAGACGCGGCTCGGCCTGTTCGTGCGCGCGGTCACGCAGAACCGCCGGATGGCCGCGTGCGTCGGCGTGAAGACCGCGCGCGTCGACGCGTATGCGTTCGCGTTCGGCGCGGGCATCGCCGGCCTCGGCGGCTGCGCGTTGTCGCAGATCGGCAACGTGGGCCCCGACCTCGGCCAGAACTACATCATCGATTCGTTCATGGCGGTCGTGCTCGGCGGTGTCGGGCAGATCGCCGGCACCGTGCTGGGCGGCTTCGGGCTTGGCCTCGCGAGCAAGGCGATCGAGCCGTTCTGGGGCGCCGTGCTCGCGAAGATCGCGGTGCTCGTGATGATCGTGCTGTTCATCCAGAAACGTCCACAGGGCATGTTCGCCCCGAAGGGCCGCAGCGCGGAGGCATGACATGACTACCCTTACCGATACGCTGCCGGATCGCCCGGCCGCTGCTACCCCGCCCTCCTCCGCACGCACCGCAGACGGTTTCGCGCTCGGCCTGCCGCCGCGCCCCGCGCTGCTGTCGCGCCGCGCGTGGCTCGCGCTCGTCGCGCTGTGCATCGCGATCGGCATCGGCGTGCCGCTCGCCGCGCTCGTCGCGCCCGAATCGAGCGCGTTCCATCTGTCGGCTTACGCGATGACGCTCGCCGGCAAGCTGATGTGCTACGCGATCGCCGCGCTCGCGCTCGATCTCGTCTGGGGTTACTGCGGAATCCTGAGCCTCGGCCACGGGCTGTTCTTCGCGCTCGGCGGTTATGCGATCGGCATGTACCTGATGCGCGAGATCGGCCGCGACGGCAAATACGGCAGCGACCTGCCCGACTTCATGGTGTTCCTCGACTGGCACCAGTTGCCGTGGTACTGGAGCGGCACGCAGCATCTCGCGTGGGCGCTCGCGCTCGTCGTGCTCGTACCGGCCGTGCTCGCGTGGGTGTTCGGTTTCTTCACGTTCCGCTCGCGCGTGAAGGGCGTGTACCTGTCGATCATCACGCAGGCGCTGACGTTCGCAGCGATGCTGCTGTTCTATCGCAACGAGACGGGCTTCGGCGGCAACAACGGCTTCACCGACTTCAAGCGCATCGCCGGTTTTCCGGTCACGTCGCCCGGCACGCGCACGGTGCTGTTGCTACTGACGTTCGCGACGCTCGTGCTCGCGTTCGTCGCCGCGCGCGCGATCGTCACGAGCAAGCTCGGGCGCGTCGTCACCGCGGTGCGCGACGGCGAGACGCGGCTGATGTTCCTCGGCTACAGCCCGCTCGCGTACAAGCTGTTCGTATGGACCGTGTCGGCCGTGCTGTGCGGTATCGCCGGCGCGTTGTACGTTCCGCAGGTCGGCATCATCAACCCCGGCGAGATGTCGCCCGGCAACTCGATCGAGATGGCAATCTGGGTCGCGGTGGGCGGGCGCGGTACGCTGATCGGGCCGATCGTCGGCGCGTTCGCGGTGAACGGCGCGAAGAGCCTGTTTACCGCGTACTTCGCGGAGTACTGGCTGTTCTTCCTCGGCCTGATCTTCGTGCTCGTGCCGCTGCTGCTGCCGCGCGGGATCATGGGCCTCGTCGAAACCGTGCTCGCGAAGGGGAAACGCGCATGAACGGAACCGCCCTCTACCAGTTCACGCCGCCGCCCGAGGACGAGCTGCTGGCCGTCAGCGGCACCGCGTCGATGGGCCGCGTCGTGCCGCCGGGCATCGATACGTCGCACGGCACGATCCTCTACCTCGAGGATATCGAAGTCAGCTTCGACGGCTTTCGCGCACTGAACAAGCTGTCGCTCGCGATCGACGCGGGCGAGCTGCGCTGCGTGATCGGCCCGAACGGCGCGGGCAAGACGACGATGATGGATGTCATCACCGGCAAGACGCGCCCCGACTCGGGCAACGTGTTTCTCGGCCAGACGCTCGACCTCGCGCGGATGAGCGAGCCCGAGATCGCGCGCGCGGGCATCGGCCGCAAGTTCCAGAAACCGACCGTGTTCGAGCAGCATCCGGTGTGGGAAAACCTCGAGCTCGCGATGCAGACCGACAAGGGCTGGCTCGCGTCGCTGCGCGCGCGGCTCGACCGCGCGGCGCAGGCGAAGATCGAGGAGACGCTCGCGCTGATCGGCCTCGAAAGCCATGCGTTTCGCGCAGCCGGCGAGCTGTCGCACGGGCAGAAGCAGCGGCTCGAGATCGGCATGCTGCTGATGCAGCGCCCCGCGCTGCTGCTGCTCGACGAGCCGGCGGCCGGGATGACCGACCACGAGACGATGGAACTCGCCGAGTTGCTGAACACGCTGCGCGGCACCTGCTCGATGATGGTCGTCGAGCACGACATGGATTTCGTCGCGGCGCTCGCGGGCGACACGGGCCGCGTGACGGTGATGGCCGAAGGCGCGGTGCTCGCGCAAGGCACGCTCGACCAGGTCAAGCGCGACGACGCGGTGATCGGGTCCTACCTCGGACGATGATGCGATGCTGAAGATCGATGCACTGAACCAGTACTACGGCGGCAGCCATATCCTGCGCAACGTGAGCCTTGCCGCCGACGACGGCAAGCTCACCGTGCTGCTCGGCCGCAACGGCGTCGGCAAGAGCACGCTGCTGCGCTGCCTGATGGGCGTCGTCGCCGCGAAAAGCGGCACCGTGTCGTGGCGCGGCACCGCGCTCGGCGCGATGCCGCCGTATGCGCGCGTCGCGGCCGGGCTCGCTTACGTGCCGCAGGGCCGCGACATCTTTCCGCGGCTGACCGTCGAGGAGAACCTGCTCGTCGGCGCGGCGAGCCGGAAGGCGCCGTCGAAGGTGCCCGACCGCATCTACGACCTGTTTCCGGTGCTGAAGGACATGCGCGCGCGGCGCGGCGGCGACCTGTCGGGCGGCCAGCAGCAGCAACTCGCGATCGGCCGCGCGCTGATGAGCGAACCGCAACTGCTGATCCTCGACGAGCCGACCGAGGGCATCCAGCCGTCGATCATCCAGGACATCGGCCGCACGCTGCGCCAGCTGGTCGACGAATCGGGGATGACGGTGCTGCTGGTCGAGCAGTATTACGATTTCGCGCGCTCGATCGCGGACCAGTACTGGGTGATGAGCCGCGGCGAAATCGTCGCGGGCGGTGACGCGCGGGACATGGAAACGAACGGCGTGCGCGAGTTGATCGCGGTGTGACGCGGCAGCGGGCACGGGCGGCCGGTTCGCGGTTCAACCGAAACCGGCCCTATCACCGAACGCGGCATCTGCATTATTGTTCCGGTAGCATCCACGTTCTTCGCGCCCGCTTTCCTCCGTTCGCCACGTTTCCCGTTCGCAGCCGATGTCCGCCCCCGATTCCCACGCCCCGCTGTCCCGCCCCGCCGCCGTCGCCAAGTCGTGGCGCGGCCGTCTCGAACTCGGCTTCGAGCGGCACGGCGCGCGCACGACGCTCGTGCACCGGCTGCACGACGGACCGCTGCGCGTGCAGCGGCCGCTGTACCCGGAAGGCGACGCGATCTGCCACGCGGTGATCGTCCACCCGCCGGGCGGCGTCGCGGGCGGCGACCGGCTCGACATCGACATCGCGCTCGGCGACGGCACGCACGCGGTGCTGACGACGCCCGGCGCGACCAAGTGGTACAAGTCGAACGGCCTCGATGCGACACAGCGCATCGGCGTGACGGTCGGTGAGAACGCGAAGCTCGACTGGCTGCCGCAGAACAACCTGTTCTTCGACGCGGCGCACGCATCGCTCGACTTCACGGTGACACTCGGCGCGGGCGCGAGCGCGATCGGCTGGGATGCGACGCAGCTCGGCCGGCAGGCGGCAGGCGAAACCTGGGCCGCGGGCCGCATCGCGTCGACTTCGGCGCTCGTCGATACCGACGGCCGGCCATTGTGGACCGAGCGCGCGCTGCTCGACGCACACGACCCGCTGCGCGGCGCGTTGCAGGGCCTCGCCGGCTTTCCCGCGTACGGCACGCTGTGGGCCGCCGGCGCCGCGTGCGACGCCGCGCTCGCCGAATCGCTCGCCGCGCGGATGCCGTTCGACGACACGCTGCGCGCGGGCGCGACCTGCGTCACGCCCGGCGTCGTGCTCGTGCGCGCGCTGTCGACGTCGATGGAAGCGTTGCAGCGCCATTTCATCGACTGCTGGCTGCAGTTGCGGCCGATCGTGCACGGCGTCGACGCACGGCCGCTGCGCCTCTGGCAAACCTGATCCCGTTCGTCCGACGCACCGTTTCGGCGCGGCGCCGCATCCGGCGGTGCACGCCGTTCATGCACCGCGCACCACGAACGCGCATCGCACCGCCCGCCACGGGCATGGCACGCGCCTTGCTGCTTACATAACCGATACACGCCGCACGCAAAACAGCGCGGTGCTACGATGAACCGCGCGTGCGCTCGGGTGTGAGCGCACCGATAAAAATTACGTTTTCCTGAACGTCTGCCTTCATGAAACTGACTCCCCGAGAAAAGGACAAGCTGCTGATCTTCACGGCAGCGCTGCTGGCTGAACGCCGTCGCGCGCGCGGATTGAAGCTCAACTATCCGGAGGCGGTCGCCTTCATCACCGCCGCGCTGATGGAAGCCGCGCGCGACGGCAAGACCGTCGCCGAGGTGATGCACTACGGCACGACGCTGCTCACGCGCGACGACGTGATGGACGGCGTGCCGGAGATGATTCCCGACATCCAGGTCGAGGCGACCTTCCCCGACGGCACGAAGCTCGTGACCGTCCATCATCCGATTCCGTGAGGCAGCGCATGATCCCCGGCGAAATCCTCACCGACGACGGCGACCACGAACTGAACGTGGGCCGCGAAACGCTGACGCTCGTCGTCGCGAACACCGGCGACCGCCCGGTGCAGGTCGGCTCGCACTATCACTTCTTCGAGGTCAACGACGCACTGTCGTTCGACCGCGCGGCCGCACGCGGCTTCCGGCTCAACATCGCGGCCGGCACGGCCGTGCGCTTCGAGCCGGGCCAGACGCGCACCGTCGAGCTGGTCGCGCTCGCGGGCGATCGCGCCGTCTACGGTTTTCAGGGCAAGGTGATGGGGCCGCTCTGAGCGAAGCCTCACGTCCGTCTCTTCAGGAACAGCACGACATGACACTACGCTTGAGCCGCCGCGCGTACGCGGAAATGTTCGGGCCGACGACGGGCGACCGCGTCCGGCTCGCCGATACCGAACTGCTGATCGAGATCGAACGCGACTTCACGACCTACGGCGAGGAAGTGAAATTCGGCGGCGGGAAAGTGATCCGCGACGGCATGGGCCAGTCGCAGCGCGTGGCCGCCGACGTGCCCGACACGATCATCACGAACGCGGTGATCCTCGATCACTGGGGCATCGTGAAGGCCGACATCGCGATCAAGCACGGCCGCATCGCCGCGATCGGCAAGGCCGGCAACCCGGACATCCAGCCGGGCGTGACGATCGCGATCGGCGCCGCGACCGAAGTGATCGCCGGCGAAGGGCTGATCGTGACGGCGGGCGGCATCGACACGCACATCCACTTCATCAGCCCGCAGCAGATCGACGAGGCGCTTGCGTCCGGCGTCACGACGATGCTCGGCGGCGGCACGGGGCCGGCCACCGGCACCAACGCGACGACCTGCACGCCGGGGCCGTGGCACATGGAGCGGATGCTGCAGGCCGCCGACGGCTGGCCGATCAACCTCGGCTTCCTCGGCAAGGGCAACGCGAGCCTGCCGCAACCGCTCGTCGAGCAGATCGCGGCCGGCGCGATCGGCCTGAAGCTGCACGAGGACTGGGGCACGACGCCCGCCGCGATCGACAACTGCCTGTCGGTCGCCGACGACACCGACACGCAGGTCGCGATCCACACCGACACGCTGAACGAAGGCGGCTTCGTCGAATCGACGGTCGCCGCGTTCAAGGGCCGCACGATCCACACGTACCACACCGAAGGCGCGGGCGGCGGCCACGCGCCCGACATCCTGAAGGTGTGCGGCGAGGCGAACGTACTGCCTTCGTCGACCAACCCGACGCGCCCGTACACGATCAACACGCTCGACGAGCACCTCGACATGCTGATGGTGTGCCATCACCTCGATCCGTCGATCGCCGAGGATCTCGCGTTCGCCGAATCGCGGATCCGCCGCGAAACGATCGCGGCCGAGGACATCCTGCACGATCTCGGCGCGCTGTCGATGCTGTCGTCCGATTCGCAGGCGATGGGCCGCGTCGGCGAGGTGATCATCCGCACGTGGCAGACCGCGCACAAGATGAAGGTGCAGCGCGGCGCGCTGCCCGAGGACGGCGCGCGCAACGACAACTTCCGCGCGAAGCGCTACGTCGCGAAATACACGATCAACCCGGCGCTCACGCACGGGATCGCCCACGAAGTCGGCTCGATCGAGCCCGGCAAGTGGGCCGACCTCGTGCTGTGGGAGCCCGCGTTCTTCGGGATCAAGCCGTCGATGATCCTGAAGGGCGGGATGATCGCGGTCGCGCAGATGGGCGACCCGAACGCGTCGATTCCGACGCCGCAGCCCGTCCACTACCGCGAGATGTTCGCGACGCGCGGCGGTGCGCTCGCGCGCACGTCGCTGACCTTCGTGTCGCAAATGGCGGCCGACGCGGGCATCGCGGAACGCTACGGCCTCGCGAAGCAGATCGTGCCCGTGCGCAACTGCCGCAACGTGACGAAGGCCGACATGATCCACAACGCGTGGCGCCCGTCGATCAGCGTCGACCCCGAAACCTACGACGTGATCGCCGACGGCCAGTTGCTCACCTGCGAACCGGCGACGGTGCTGCCGATGGCGCAGCGCTATTTCCTGTTCTGATTTTCGGTTTCTGCCTTATGCGCACCCTCGACAAACGCATTGCCCCGAACGTGAAACTCGCCGCGTCGCTCGTTGCGCGCGCACCGACCCTCACGCTCGCGTATGACGCCCGCTGCAAGAGCCGCCTCGCGGCGACGCTCGACACCGGCGAGGACGTCGCGGTCCTGCTGCCGCGCGGCACCGTGCTGCGCGACGGCGACGTGCTCGTCGCCGACGACGGCGCGCTCGTGCGCGTCGCCGCCGCGTCCGAAGCTGTGCTGCTCGTACGCGCGGCCGATCCGCTCACGCTGATGCGCGCCGCGTACCACCTCGGCAACCGCCACACGCCGGTCGAGATCGGCGACGGCTACCTGAAGCTCGAAGCCGATCCCGTGCTCGCGGACATGCTGCGCCGTCTCGGCACGCAGGTCGACGCAGCGAACGCGCCGTTCCAGCCGGAAGCCGGCGCCTACGGCGGCGGCCACAAGCACGGGCACGACGCGACGTTCGCCGAGGACTACGCGCTCGCGCAACAGGTGTTCGGCGAACACCACGGGCACTCGCACGATCACGATCACGATCACGATCACGATCACGATCATCAACATGGTCCCGGATGCACGCACGGCCATGGCCATGACCACCACTGAACTCGTCGCGCTGCTGCACCTCGCGTCGCCGGCGCTGCCGATCGGCGCGTACAGCTATTCGCAGGGCTTCGAAGCCGCGCTCGACGCGAACCTGATCCGCGACGCCGATTCCGCGCGCGACTGGATCGCGAGCGGCCTGACCGACGTGCTCGCGCACGGCGAGCTGCCGTTCCTCGCACACCAGCTCGCGCGCTGGCACGCACACGATGCGCCGGCGCTCGCTGCCGAGAACGCGTGGTATGTCGCCAGCCGCGAATCGGCGGAACTGCGCCGCGAGACCGAACAGATGGGCTGGTCGCTCGCGCAACTCTGCGCATCGCTCGAATGGGGCGATGCCGCGCGCCGCACGACGCTCGCATCGCTGTCGCCGGTCGCGCTGCCGACCGCGTTCGCGTACGCGGCCGCCGCGCACGACGCCGGCGCCGACGCGACACTCGCCGCGTACGCATTCGGCTGGGTCGAGAACCAGACGTCGGCCGCGCTGAAGGCCGTACCGCTCGGCCAGCTCGCCGGGCAACGCATCATCGTCGCACTGCGCGGCGCGATCGACGCGGCCGTGCGCCGAGCACTCGCGACGCCGCCCGACGCCATCAACACGTTCGCGCCGCAGCTCGGCATCCTGTCCGCGCGGCACGAAACCCAGTACTCGCGGTTGTTCCGCTCCTGACTACGACGCTACTCGCCATGAACGCACCTGCTTCCTCCTCCGCCCGCCGCACGAAGAAACTGCCGCCGCTGCGCGTCGGCATCGGCGGCCCCGTCGGCTCCGGCAAGACCACGCTGCTCGAAATGCTGTGCAAGGCGATGCGCGACAAGTACGACCTCGTCGCGATCACGAACGACATCTATACGAAGGAAGACCAGCGGCTGCTGACGGTGGCGGGCGCGCTGCCCAAGGAGCGCATCATGGGCGTCGAGACGGGCGGCTGCCCGCACACGGCGATCCGCGAGGATGCGTCGATCAACCTCGAGGCCGTCGACCGGATGCTGTCGCGCTTTCCCGATGCCGACATCGTGTTCATCGAATCGGGCGGCGACAATCTCGCGGCAACCTTCAGCCCCGAACTGTCGGACCTGACGATCTACGTGATCGACGTCGCGGGCGGCGAGAAGATTCCGCGCAAGGGCGGCCCCGGCATCACGAAGTCCGACCTGCTCGTGATCAACAAGACCGATCTCGCGCCGCTGGTCGGCGCGAACCTCGACGTGATGGCATCCGACACGAAGAAGATGCGCGGCGAGCGGCCTTACGTGATGACGAACCTGAAGGCGCTCGACGGCGTCGCGGACGTGATCGCGTTCATCGAGAAGAAGGGGTTGCTGACGGTCTGAGCGTGAACGGCGCGGCGGCGGCACACGAAGCCGCCACGCCTGCCCGCGCGGCATGGCGCCGCATGCCGTCTATTTGTCGGACGTGTCCTGCCCGTCCTGCATCGCGCGCTCGCCGCGTTCGGCGGGCGGCAGCAGTGCCGCGAGCACGTCGACCGTGCGCGCGGTCGCGCCGCGGTGACGCGACGCGAACGCCGCGCCGGCCGCGCCCATCGCGATGCGCCGCGCCTTGTCGGCGAACAGCGCGTCGAGCACGTGCGCGAGATCGAGCGGATCCTCGACCTGCAGCGCCGCACCGGCCGCGACCGCATCGGCGGTTGCCTGCGTGAAGTTGAACACGTGCGGCCCCATCAGCACCGGCACACCGACCGCGCATGCTTCGATCAGGTTCTGGCCGCCGAGCGGCAGCAGGCTGCCGCCGATGAACGCGATGTCGGCGGCCGCGTAATACGCACCGAGTTCGCCCATCGAATCGCCGAGCAGCACCGTCACGTCCTCCGGCAGCGCTTCGGCGGCCGGGTGGCCGGCCGCGAGCGCGGCCGTGTCGGCCGCCCACGTGGAGCGTCGCATGCACTTGAGCCCGCTGCGCTCGACCAGCGCCTCGACCTCGGCGAAACGCTGCGGATGACGCGGCACCAGCACCAGCAGCGCGCCGGGCGTGCGCATCGCCGCGAACGCCTGCAACACCAGCGCCTCCTCGTTCTCGCGCGTGCTGGCGGCGACCCACACGGGCCGCGCGCCGATCGCATCGCGCCACGCATGACCGCGCGCCGCCAGTTCCTGCGGCGTCGTCATGTCGAACTTCAGGTTGCCGAGCACGGTCACATTGCGCGCACCGAGCGACGTCAGCCGCTCCGCATCGGCCGGGCTCTGCGCGAGCACACGCGAGAAGCCGCCGAACACGTCGCGCGTCGCCGTGCCGAACTTCGCCGCGCGCCGGAACGAACGCGCGGACATCCGCGCATTGGTCAGCACGAGCGGCACGTCCGCGCGGCGGCACTCGTCGATCAACGTCGGCCACACCTCGGTTTCCATCACGAGGCCGAGCGTCGGCCGCCATGCGTGCAGGAAACGCCGCACCGCGCCGGGCATGTCGTACGGCAGGTAGCAGCGCAGCACGCGATCGCCGAAGATCTGCACGCCGGTCGCACGGCCGCTCGGCGTCATGTGTGTAAGCAGGATGCGTGCATCGGGGCGCACGCGCGTCAGCGCGTCGATCAGCGGCTGCGCGGCACGCGTCTCGCCGACCGATACCGCATGCACCCAGATCAGCGGCGCGCGATCGTCGCGCGAGCGGCCGGCCACATGGCCGAAGCGTTCGCCGATGTGCTCGCGGTAGCCGCGCTCCTTGCGCGAACGCACGTAGAGCCGGATAACCGCGACAGGCGCGACGAGCCACCACAGTGCGCGATAGATCGCCCTCAGCATGCGGCAGCCCTCGTATTGAATCGAAGCAGGTGTGCGCTCAAACCAGCGCCCTGCCCTGCAGGCGCTCGAGAATGCCGAGCGGCGCGCATTCGCGGCGGACCATCGCGTCGACCGGCAGGAAGAACGTCTGCTCGAGCATGAACTGGCCGGACATCACAGCGTGCGAAGTCTGGTCGGAGAAACATATCCACACGCAACCCGACGGAAACGGCATCGTCTGCTGCGGGCTCGTCTTCTGGTAGTCGAGATCGGCCTTCATGCTGTCGTGCAGGTTCAGCATCAGGTGGTCGTACGCGCTGCGCGGCGACTTCGTCACGTGCAGCAGGTTCAGCAGCCACGCGGCGCCCGGCAACTGCGGCCGGATGTGCGGCAGGAAACGCTTCGCGACGTCCTCGAACGGCTCGCCGACGCGCCACACGCGCGGCACGCCAGCCGGGTTCACGTTCGTGAACACGCGCAGGATGCGCTCGCCGTAGTTCGGCCGCGACGGAAACGCATCGACGTGCAGCCGGCTGTCGTCCTTGCGCCACGACGTCTGGCGCGTCTCGACCTGCATCAGCCGCAGGCTCGTCGGCGCGACGCGCAGCTTGCCGCGGTATTCGGGAAACAGGCCGTCGACGAGCGTGCCGGCCTGCTGCTGGAAGCGCGCGACGAGCGCGCGCACGGCCGACTGCGTGACGCTGTCGCCGAGCACGCCGGCGAGTGCGCCGCCGTTCGGTGCGAGGCTGATGTTCTTGCGTTTCGGATCGGCGAGCGCCGGATCGAGCAGCGCTTCCTCGCCGCCTTCGATCGCGAAGCGCAGGTGCGGGAAATACAGCACCTTGCCTTCCTCGACCGCGGCCAGCAGTTGCTCGCGCGGCGCCGACAGGTTGTGTCCGCTCCAGTCGGCGGACGGGACTTCGATGATCTGGGATTCGCTCATGATCGGTTCGCGTGTGTGGCAGGCATGGCAAGCATGGCGGGCATTACAGGAGACCGAAGCCCGCGAGCGCCGACTTCACCTGCGCGATCGACGGGGGCTGCCCCGCCGTGCCGAGATTGACGACGTTCGGCGACCAGTAGCCGCCGGTCCGCCAGGCCGTCGCGAAATTGTACAGTTCGACCGTCGGACGCTTCAGCGCGGCCGCGATGTGAACCAGACCTGTATCAACCCCGACCGTCGCGGCCGCGCCGTCGATCAGCCCGACCACGGCCGGCAGCGACAGCTTCGGCGGCACGATCGCCGCCGCGCCGAACTCCTTCGCGAGCCGCTCGCTGGTCGCGCGCTCCGCGTCGTTGCCCCACGGCAGCACCAGCGACGCGCCGCGCCGCACGAGCGCCTGGCCGAGCTCGACCCACGCGGCGTCCGGCCACTGCTTGTCGGCGCGCGACGTCGCATGGACGAACACCACGTACGGCACCGGCAGGTTCAGGCCGAGCGCGGCCACCGCGAGCGCCGCCGCGCGCGTGTCGAGGCCGAAGTCGACCGGATCGGCCGGCGTCGGCGCCGGGTCGCCCAGCGCGGCCGCGACGAGTTGCCGCGAGCGCTCGACGACGTGCGTGCGCGGCGCGATCGGCACGCGCTTGCGATAGAAGAAGCGCACGGGCCATTCGTAGCCGGCGCCGTCGGTGCGGTTGCCGAGCCCAACGAGCGGGCCGCGCGCCCAGCTCGCGACCCAGGCCGTCTTGATGAGACCCTGGCAGTCGATCACGAGGTCGTACTGCTCGGCCGCGAGGCGCTTGCGGAATGCGCGGATCTCGCGCCACGTGGCCCCCGCGAACGGCTTCTTGCGCCAGCGGCGCAGCGAGAACGGCAGCACATCGTGCACGCCGTCGACGAGCCGCACGAGGTCGACGAAGCTTTCCTCGACGAGCCAGTCGATCTGCGCATCGGGATGGCGGCGCCGGATATCGGCGATCACCGGCATGTTGTGCACGACGTCGCCCAGCGACGACACGCGCACGATCAGGATCTTTTGCACGCTGAAAAAACGCCGGCTGGCAGCCGGCGACAGACATAAAGGAGCGATTTTAGCTCGCCCGGGGGAGCAGACAGACAAAAAGCGGCCGCACGCCTGTGGCGTGCGCCGCTTTTCGGGGAGGGCGCGACCGGCGAATCGGCCGTCGCACCGCCGGCGGCCCGCAGGCCGCCGACATTCAGAACGGCAGCTTGACGTCCGGCTTCGCGGCCGTCAGCACCCGGCGGAAGTCTTCCTGGATGCGCTTGAGCCCTTCCTGCGTCTCGGATTCGAAACGCATCACGACGACCGGTGTCGTGTTCGACGAACGCGCGAGGCCGAAGCCGTCCGGGTATTCGACACGCAGGCCGTCGATCGTCACGACTTCCTCGGCGCCGTCGAACTTCGCCTCTTTCTGCAGCTTGTCGATCAGGCGGAAGTTCTCGCCCTCGTCGAGCCAGAGCTGCAGCTCGGGCGTGCTCATCGCGTCCGGCAGCCCGTTCAGCAGCGCGCTCGGGTCGGCCGACTTCGTCAGGATCTCGAGCAGGCGCGCGCCCGTGTAGAGACCGTCGTCGAAGCCGTACCAGCGATCCTTGAAGAACACGTGGCCGCTCATTTCACCGGCGAGCGGCGCACCCGTCTCGCGCAGCTTCGCCTTCACGAGCGAGTGGCCCGTCTTCCACATCAGCGGCTCGCCGCCCTTCGACTTCACCCACTGCGCGAGGTTGCGCGTGCACTTCACGTCGTAGATGATCTGCGCGCCCGGGTTGCGCGACAGCACTTCTTCCGCGAACAGCATCAGCTGGCGGTCCGGATAGATGATCTGGCCGTCCTTCGTGACGACGCCGAGGCGGTCGCCGTCGCCGTCGAACGCGAAGCCGAGCTCGGCATCGGTGTCCTTCAGCGCCTGGATCACGTCCTGCAGGTTTTCCGGGTGCGCGGGATCGGGGTGGTGGTTCGGGAACGTGCCGTCGATGTCGGTGAAGCGCTCGACGAGTTCGCAGCCGAGCGCCTTGAACAGGCGCGTCGCGAGTGGGCCTGCGACGCCGTTGCCGGCGTCGACGACGAGCTTCAGCGGGCGAGCGAGCTTCACGTCGCCGACGATGCGCGCGATGTACTGATCGGCGACGTCGACCTGCTCATAGGTGCCGCTGCCCGTTTCGAAACGTTCGTCGACGATACGACGGTACAGCGCCTGGATCTGCTCGCCGTAGATCGCGGCGCCGCGCAGCACCATCTTGAAGCCGTTGTAGTCGGGCGGGTTGTGGCTGCCCGTGACGACGATGCACGAATCGACGCGGCGCTCGCCGCCCTTCAGCGCAAGCGGCACGCTCGCCGCGAAATAACCGACCGGCGTGGGCACCATGCCGACATCGACGACGTCGACGCCCGCCGCACGCAGGCCGTCGGCGAGTGCGCCGACGAGGTCCGGCCCGGACAGGCGGCCGTCGCGCGCGACGACGACCGCGTCGCCGCCCTGTGCGCGCACTTCGCTGCCGAATGCCCGGCCGATCCCGCGCGCCGTATCGACGTCGAGTGTCTTGCCGACCACGCCACGAATGTCATATGCCTTGAAGATGGATTGGGAGATCATCGATTCTCTTCTCTCTCAGTTGCGTGCATGGAAAATTGTCTGACTTGCCTGACCGCGTCTCGCCGGTGCCGCGCATGATACATGCCGGTCCGGCACGACACGGAGCGGAACGGCTGGAGCGACCCCGATCCCACTTATAATCGCGGGTTTTGATGACGCGCATGTCGCCCATTTTAATGCCTAGCCGTCCCGCCGCCGCCAACCCGCAGCCTCCGCGCGCCCTGCCGGCCGCCCTGCGCGTGCCCGCTCGCTCCGCATGCTGAAGCGCTTCGGCAACCCGGATGTCGCGAAGGCCGTCGCGAACCTCGTCTGGCTGGGGCTCGAACGGCTCACGCAGATCGGCGTCGCGATCGCGATCAGCGGTCTTCTGGCCCGTTATTTCGGGCCGGATGTGTTCGGCAAATGGCAGTATGCGAATACGCTCCTCCTGGTACTGGCGCCGCTCACCTGGGTGTGCGGCGCGGAAATCCTCGTCCCGACCATCGTCCAGCGCCCGCCCGCCCAGCTCGGCGCGGTGCTCGGCAGCGCGTTCGTGCTGCGCATCGCCGTTTCGGTCGCCGCGCTCGCCGCGACCTGGATCGCGATTGCCGCGGGCGCCTTCGATCCGCTGGTCGGCGCGATGCTCGCGGGCCTGGCGGTCACGATGGTGTTCCGCGAGCCGTTCGTCGGCGTGATCAACGCGTGGCTGCAGAGCATGACCTACAGCAAGCCGCAGCTCGTCACCAGCATGGTCACCGCGCTGGCGAAGGCGCTGCTCGTCTGGCTGCTGGTCCGCGCGGCCGCCGGCCCCGCGCGCTTCGCGTGGCTGTGGGCGCTCGAAGCCGCGGCAATCGGCTTCGCGCTGCTGCTGTACTACCGGCATCGTAACGGCGGCGCGTTCGGCTGGACGTTCGACAAACCGCTGTTCAGGCACTTTGCGACGGCCGGCACCGTGTTCTGGCTCGGCCTCATCTGCATGTACCTGTTCCTGAAGCTCGACCGCCTGATGCTCGAGCGTCACGTGTCGTTTGCCGATCTCGGCCGCTATTCGGCCGCGCAGCAGCTCAACGAGAACTGGATCACGCTCGCGCTGATGCTCGCGCAGACGATCGCGCCCGCATTCGTCTACCGCGTGCAGGACGTCGCGCGGCTGCGCCGCAACATCGTCCGGCTGATCGCGATGACGGCCTGCCTGATGACGGCCGGCGCGCTCGTGCTCGATGCGGCCGCCCCATTGATCGTCGGCAAGGTGTTCGGCCACGGCTACGAAGCGTCGGTCGACATCTTCCGCTGGGCCGTCTGGCTGTCCGTGCCGGCCGGCATCGAGGCGATAGGCAATCTTATCGTTCTCAAATATCAAGCAAAATTCGTGTTGCTGTCGAAATGGCTGCTCGCGCTCGCGATCGCCGCGCTCGTCAACCTGTTCGCGATCCCCCGGCTCGGCCTGTACGGCGCGCTCGTCGGGCTGGCGGCCGGCTACCTGGCCGCCGCCGCCGTCAATTTTTATTACATCCGTTTCAAGTTGCGACCATGACGTCCCCTGATTGCCCGCCCCCGCTCGACGACGTGGCCGTGCTGATGCCGGCCTACAACGGGCACGACGACGTCGTTCGGACCCTCGCGTCGTTTCGCGAGGACGCGCCCGTGCAGGTGCTGATCGTCGACGACGGCAGCACGCCGCCGATCGTCGCGCCCGACCTGCCCGGCCTCGCGATCGAGGTGCTGCGCATGCCGGAGAACGTCGGCATCGAACGGGCGCTCGCGGCCGGCATCGACGCGCTCGCGGCGCGCGGCTTCCGTTATGCGGCCCGCATCGACGCGGGCGATCTCGCCGTGCCGCAGCGTCTCGCGAAGGAACGCGCGTATCTCGGCGCCCACCCGCGCGTGGCCTGCGTCGGCATGTGGACGCAGGTCGTGTCGCGCGCCGGCGAGCCGCGCTTCATGCTGACGCCGCCCGCCGATCCGCGCACGCTGCGCCGCACACGCTTCCTGCGTTCGCCGCTCGTGCATCCGTCGGTCATGCTGCGCATCGACGCCGTGCGCGAAGTCGGCAACTATCGCGCGAAATACCGCGCGGCCGAGGATCTCGATCTTTTTTTGCGGTTAATGCAACGCTACGATTGCGCGAACCTGCCCGAACTCGGCCTGTATTACGAGCTTAACGAGGGCGGGATCAGTGCGACCAAGCGCCGGCGCCAGCTGGTGTCGACGCTCACGCTGCTGCTGAGCCACTTCAACGCGCTGAACCCGTACGACTGGGCCGGTCTCGCCAAGAACCTGCTGCATTTCGTGACGCCGTACCGCACGCTGCAGCGGATCAAGCAGACGCTGTTCGCCGCGCGGCCGTCCGCCTGACGACCATTCGGCTCAGCCGGCATTTTCGACGCTTTATTTTTCATTTTTTTCATGTCCGCCACCTCCCCGCTGCGCATCGCGCTCGTCTGCAACACGGCCTGGGCGATCTACACGTATCGCCACGGGCTGATCCGTGCGCTCGTCGCGCGCGGCGCCGAGGTCATCGTGATCGCGCCGCACGACCGCACGGTGCCGCTGCTCGAGCAGATGGGCTGCCGCTACGTGGCGCTCGCGGTCGCGTCGAAAGGCACGAGCCCGCGCGAGGATCTCGGCACGCTCGCCGCGCTGGTGCGTCATTACCGCGCGCTGAAGCCCGGTCTCGTGTTCCATTACACGATCAAGCCGAACATCTACGGCTCGGTCGCCGCGTGGCTCGCGCGCGTGCCGTCGATCGCGGTGACGACGGGGCTCGGTTACGTCTTCATCCAGAAGAGCCGCGCGGCGAGCGTCGCGAAGCGCCTGTACCGGTTCGCGTTCCGCTTCCCGCGTGAAGTCTGGTTCCTGAACCGCGACGATCTCGCGACCTTCACCGACGAGCAGTTGCTCGCGCACCCCGACCGCGCACGGTTGCTGCACGGGGAAGGCGTCGACCTCGAACAGTTCGCGCCCGTGCCGCTGCCCGCCGGCGACGCGCCCGTCTTCATCCTGATCGGCCGGCTGCTGTGGGACAAGGGCGTGCGCGAATACGTGGAGGCCGCGCGCATCGTGCGTGCCCGCTTCCCGAACGCGCGCTTCCAGCTGCTCGGGCCACTCGGCGTCGACAATCCGAGCGCGATCGGCCGCGCGGACGTCGACGCATGGGTCGGCGAAGGCATCGTCGAGTATCTCGGCGAGGCGCACGACGTGCGCCCGCATATCGCGGCAGCCGACTGCGTCGTGCTGCCGTCGTACCGCGAAGGCGTGCCGCGCACGCTGATGGAAGCATCGGCGATGGGCCGCCCGATCGTCGCGACCGACGTACCGGGCTGCCGAGACGTCGTCGCCGACGGCGAAACGGGCTTCCTGTGCCGCGTGCGCGACAGCGCGAGCCTCGCGGAACAACTGCTTCGCATGATCGAACTCGGAACGGCCGGACGCGACGCGATGGGCGCACGCGGTCGGCAGAAGGTCACGGCGGAATTCGACGAGCAGCAGGTCGTCGAACGCTACCGGCGTACCATCCATTCGTTAACCGGTATCACCCTCTGAAGGAGCGCATCAGCAATGACCGCTAAAGGCACCATCCTCGTCACCGGTGGAGCGGGCTATATCGGCTCGCACACGGCCGTCGAGCTGCTCGGCAACGGCTACGATGTCGTGATCGTCGACAACCTCGTCAACAGCAAGGCCGAGTCCTTGCGGCGCATCGAGCAGATCACGGGCAAGACGCCCGCGTTCCATCAGGTCGACGTGTGCGACGAGGCCGCGCTCGCGAAGGTGTTCGACGCGCACCCGATCACCGGCACGATCCATTTCGCGGCGCTCAAGGCCGTCGGCGAATCGGTCGCGAAGCCGCTCGAGTACTACCAGAACAACATCGGCGGCCTGCTCGCCGTGCTCAAGGTCATGCGCGAGCGCAACGTCAGGCAGTTCGTGTTCAGCTCGTCCGCGACCGTGTACGGCGTGCCCGAGCGCTCGCCGATCGACGAATCGTTCCCGCTGTCCGCGACGAACCCGTACGGCCAGTCGAAGCTGATCGCCGAGCAGATCCTGCGCGATCTCGAGGTATCCGACCCGTCGTGGCGGATCGCGACGCTGCGCTACTTCAACCCGGTCGGCGCGCATGCGAGCGGGCTGATCGGCGAGGATCCGGCCGGCATCCCGAACAACCTGATGCCGTATGTCGCGCAGGTCGCGGTCGGCAAGCTGGAAAAGCTGCGCGTGTTCGGCTCCGACTACCCGACGCCGGACGGCACGGGCGTGCGCGACTACATCCACGTCGTCGATCTCGCGAAGGGACACATCGCCGCGCTCGACGCGCTGGCGAAACGCGACGCGAGCTTCGTCGTGAACCTCGGCACCGGGCAAGGCTACAGCGTGCTGGAAGTCGTGCGCGCGTTCGAGAAAGCGTCGGGCCGCCCGGTGCCGTACGAACTCGTCGCGCGCCGCCCGGGCGATATCGCCGAGTGCTACGCGAACCCGCAGGCCGCGGCCGACATCATCGGCTGGCGCGCGACGCTCGGTATCGAAGAAATGTGTGCCGACCACTGGCGATGGCAGGAGGGGAACCCGCGCGGTTTTGTATAATCCGCTGTCCATTTTTCGAGCGATCCCATGCTCAGCTTCGCGTCCGGCTTCATCGTCTCCCTGCTCGTCACGCTGTTCATCGTGCGCTACGCGCACCTTCACGAGAAATTCTCGATCGACAGCGACCTGGCCGGCGTGCAGAAATTCCACGTGCGGCCCGTGCCGCGGGTCGGGGGCATCGGGATCCTCGCGGGGGTCGTCATTGCCGCGCTGATCCTGTCGCGGCGCTATCCGACGATCGCCGGCAGCATTCTGGGCATCGCCGCGTGCGGGCTGCCGGCGTTCCTGTCCGGCCTCGTCGAGGACCTGACCAAGCGCGTGTCGCCGCGCGCGCGGCTGCTCTGCACGATGGGCGCGGCCGCGCTCGCGTTCTGGCTGATGGATATCTCGGTCACCCGCATCAGCGTGCCACCGCTCGATTTCCTGCTGCACTACGTGGCCATTTCGGCGTTCGTCACCGTGCTCGCGGTCGCGGCGCTCGCGAATGCGATCAACATCATCGACGGCTTCAACGGGCTCGCGTCGATGGTCAGCTTCATGATGTTCGCGTCGCTCGCGTACGTCGCGTTCCAGGTCCGTGACCCGGTCGTCATGTCCGCGTCGATCATCATGATGGGCGCCGTGCTCGGCTTCTTCCTGTGGAACTTCCCGGCCGGGCTGATCTTTCTCGGCGACGGCGGCGCGTATTTCATCGGTTTCATGCTCGCGGAACTCGCGATCATGCTCGTGATGCGCAACCGCGAGGTATCCGCGTGGTATCCGGTGCTGCTGTTCATGTACCCGATCTTCGAGACCTGCTTCTCGATCTACCGGAAGAAATTCATCCGCGGCATGTCGCCCGGCATTCCGGACGGCGTGCACCTGCACATGCTCGTGTACAAGCGGCTGATGCGCTGGGCCGTCGGCACGAAGCACGCGCACGACCTGACGCGCCGCAATTCGCTGACGTCGCCGTACCTGTGGCTGCTGTGCCTCGTCGCGGTGATACCGGCGACGCTGTTCTGGCGGCACACGGTGCACCTGTTCGTGTTCGTCGTACTGTTCGCGCTGACCTACGTGTGGCTGTATATCAGCATCGTGCGGTTCAGGGCGCCGAGGTGGATGGTGGTGCGCAAGCACCGCCACAGCCGCTGAGCCGTGCGCGGCCTGGCATGAAAAAAGCGCCCCGCGGGGCGCTTTTCTTTTGGGCGGCTCGGCCGCCGTGCAGCAGCCGCAGGGCCGTCAGTGGTTCGACGCGACCCGCACGCTCTTCAGCGCCGGAATTGCGGCCGTCTGATACTCGGGCACCCAGCGCCGCAGGTCGCGGCGCACTTCGTCGTCGGGCAGCACGCGATGCTGCATCAGCCACGGCAGCAACTCGTCGAGGAAATTGTCCGGCACTTCCCGTGCGCGCGCGATCCGCAGTTTCGGGTGCGGCGTGCGCGTCGTCGCCTCGTCGTCCGCCAGCAGCTCCTCGTAGAGCTTCTCGCCCGGCCGCAGCCCGGTGAACTCGATGTGAATCTGGTCCTCCGAGAAACCGTACAGGCGGATCAGGTCGCACGCGAGATCGACGATCTTCACCGGCTCGCCCATGTCGAGAATGAAGATCTCGCCGCCATGCCCCATGCTCGACGCCTGCAGCACGAGCTGCGACGCCTCCGGAATCGTCATGAAGAAACGCGTGATCTCCGGGTGCGTGACCGTCACCGGGCCGCCCTTCGCGATCTGCTGCTGGAACTTCGGGATCACGCTGCCCGCGCTGCCGAGCACGTTGCCGAAACGCACGGTCTCGAACTGCGTGCGCTCGCTCGTCTGCTGCAACGCCTGGCAGGCCATTTCGGCGAGACGCTTGCTCGCGCCCATCACGTTGGTCGGGTTGACGGCCTTGTCGGTCGAGATCAGCACGAAGTGACGCACGTCGTGGCGGATCGCCGCGCGGGCCACGCGATACGTGCCGAGCACGTTGTTGCGCAGCGCCTGCCAGGCGTTGTGCTCTTCCATCAGCGGCACGTGCTTGTAGGCGGCCGCATGGAACACGATGTGCGGCGCATGGCGCGACATCACCTGATCGAGCAGCAGCGAATCCTTCGCGTCGCCGATGATCGGCAGGACCGGCAGGTCGGGGAAGCGCTCGCGCAACTCCTCGGTCAGCCGGTACATCGCATACTCGGACAAATCGAACGCGACGAGCTGCGCCGGCGCGAAGCGCAGGATCTGCCGGCACAGCTCCGAGCCGATCGAGCCGCCCGCGCCCGTCACCATCACGACGCGACCGCGCAGCAGCGCCTCGACGTGCGGCGTGTCGATCGTCACGGCATCGCGGCCGAGCAAATCCTCGAGATCGATGTTCCGCACTTGCGACAGGAAGCCCTGCCCCGGCATCAGCGCGGTCAGCGACGGCAGCACCATCGCCTTCACGCCGGCCCGCACGCACAGCGTCGCGACGCGGCGCTGCGTTTCGACCGATGCCGACGGAATCGCGATGATCGCGTACTCGACCTTCATCGCGTCGGTCCAGTGCTTCAGATCGTTGAACGATCCGAGCACCTTGTAGCCGTAGATCTCGCGGCCCTGCTTCGTGACGTCGTCGTCGAGCAGGCCGACGAGGCGCCATTCGCCGGAGCGAGACAGCTCACGCGCGAGGCTCGCGCCGGCCGTGCCGGCGCCGAGCACCAGTACCGGCTTGCCCTTCCCGACGAGGCCACCGTACAGGTAGTACTCCTTCGTCGCGCGATACAGCGCGCGTGCGCCGCCCATCACCAGGAACAGCATCAGCGGCGACACGAGCAGCACCGAGCGCGGAATGATCGGCGTCGGCTGGAACATCACGGCACCGATCATCACGATCACGCCGCCGCCGGCCACCGCCTTCGAGATGCGCATCAGGTCGGGCAGGCTCGCGAACACCCACAGCCCGCGATACAGGCCGAACCCGTGGAACATCAACGCGTACACGGGCAGCACCCATGTCAGCGCCACCAGCGCGCCGCTCAGGAAGTCATGCGGAACGCTGCCATTGAAACGAACGAGATAAGCGAACAACCAGGCGGCGACAACCGCAGTCAGGTCGAACAGAAATGCACTCAGTGACAGCCACGATGCTTTGGATCGCAACATCGGCGGGAAACCTCAAGAGTTGTTTTTGGCGGCCGACTGAAACCGGCGCCAACGCATGTCGATCAACCATCCGAGCCATGCCAGGACGCCGTACCACACGAAGAACGACAGCCATTGCTGCAGTTCGGGGCGGCCCCGTGCCCACACGGCGACAATTATGCCTGCGAGCATGATGAGGTACCAATAAAGAGCGGTCCGACCGTGACCTACACCCGATCGGACCATCCTTTGATAATAATGCTCGCGGTGCGCTTGCCAGAACTTTTCACCGCGTAACAGGCGTCTCGAAAGTGTTACAGATGCGTCGGCGATAAAGGGGGCAAACACCATCGCGGGAAACCAGATCGGCCACACGCCCGTACGCCAGCCCCAGTAGCCCAGCGCGCCGGCCAGGAATCCGAGCGGAATCGAGCCGGCATCGCCGAGGAAGAGCCGGGCCGGATGGAAATTGAGCAGAAGAAAGCCCAGCGCCGCGCCGGCGACTGCCGCGCCCGCCACGGCGAGATCGGGCGATGCGTGCGCGCCGCCGAGCGCCGCGACCGCGTATCCGCCGAAACCGAACAGCGCCATACCGCCCGCGAGGCCGTCGGCGCCATCCATGAAGTTGTACAGGTTCGTCAGCCAGACCATCGCGAAGCCCACGCCCGCGAGGAGCCACCAGGGCGCGTCGGCCGGAAAGACGACGATCAGCGCGACGACTGCCGCGAGATGCGCCGAGAACCGCACGCGGGCCGGCAGTCCGCGCCGGTCGTCGATCTGGGACATCGCGGCCAGCCCCGCAGCGGCGATGGCGATCAACCAGAGTCGCGGCGTCAGCGCCAGAAACCCGACGACGCACACGGGCACGATGCCCCATCCGCCGACGCGCGGCGTCGGCAGCGTATGGAGCGAACGATCGTTCGGAATGTCGGTGGCGAGGCGCCAGGCCAGCCCGGTGGCGAGTAGCGCGCGGAGAATCGCCGTCGAGGCGAGTGCGGCGGCCAAGGCCACCGCGGCCGTGGTGAGCCAGGTGGGGTTCTCGAGAAACATAGGGCTTATTTTCGTGTATCGCGCGAACGATACCATGCGGCAGTCGCTTCGAGACCCTGGCGGGTCGTATAGGGCGGGCGCCAGTCGAGCACGCGTCGGATCCGGCCGCTATCGAGCTGCAAGCTGCCCGTCAGGCGGTCGACGGCTGCGCGACGGCCGGTCAGTTTCCCGAGCACGCGCAGCAGCGCCGGAGGCACCGCGATCAGCCGCGCCGGCTTGCCGAGTGCGTCGCCGACGAGGCGCAACAGGCCCGCGACCGACGGCGCATCGTCGTCGGCGACATGGAAGCACTCGCCGGCCGCACGCGGGTCGATCGCGCAACGCAACAGCGCGTCAGCAAGGTTTTCGACATAGACGATGCTGCGGCGCGCGGAAACGGAGCCGAGCGGCAACGGCATCCCGCGCGCGACCGCGTCCATCATGCGCAGGAAGTTGGCGCGGACGGCCGGACCATAGACGAGCGGCGGACGCACGACCACGACGTCGAGCCCTGCCGACTTCCCGAACTGCGCGAGTTGCCGCTCCGCACGCAGCTTGGAACGGCCGTATGCATCCTGCGGATCGGGTTCGGACGCTTCGGACAGCGGTACGCCGCCGTCACCCTCGCCGACCGCCTTGATGCTGCTCGCGAACACGATACGGCGTACGCCGTGGTTGCGCGCCGCCTCGGCGAGGCGCAGGGTGCCGGCGACGTTGGTCGCGTCGAAAGCGGCGTCGGGATCGGGCGACTCATCGCGCATCACGTGCACGCGAGCGGCGAGATGAATCACGCAATCGGCTGCAAGATCGATCGGCCACCCTTCATCCAGGCCATCGAAATCGGCGGTACCGTGCACCCATTCGCGCACGCCGTCGATGCATCCGCCCGGACGACGTACCAGTGCGGTGACGGTGTGCCCGGCCTGCAGCGCGCGGCGGCAGAGCGCACGGCCGACGAAGCCGTTCGCGCCGGTGACGACGAGGTGGCTCACCAGAACCTCCAGCCGAAGCGGTTGTAGAACTTGAAGGCCGATGCGGCGAACATGCGGATGTGCGCGAACCCCTTGCGGGATGCGCCGCCGCCGTGATGGGCCACGCGCACCGACGGGACGTACGCGACACGCGCGACGTCGTGCGTGCGCAGACTCAGGTCGTAGTCTTCGAAGTACAGGAAGTAGCGCGGATCGAAGCCGCCGAGTGTCTTCAGGACTTCGGTACGGAACAGCATGAAGCAGCCGCTGACGATGGGCGGCTCCTCGACGATGTCGTGATCGTTGATCACGTCGCGCATCTCGTAGCGGGCGAGACGCTCCACGAACCGCGCCTTCCAGCGCGCCGGAAAAAATCCGCGGACGAGCAGATCGAACATGGCAGGCGAACGCCTGCACAGGTACTGGATACCACCTTTCTCGTCTGAAATATACGGCGTCAAAAGCCCGACGTCCGGACGACCGCTCAAGAAACCCAACGCATGCACGAGGGCGTTCTCGTCAAGATCGATGTCGGGATTCAGGATCAGATGATGTTCGCTGTCGGCCTCTGCGATCGCAAGGTTGTGGCCCCGGCCGTAACCAACATTCCCGTGACCACCCAACGTCGAACACTCGAATCCGGCCAGATTCGATCCGACCACATCCTTCCAGATATCGGGCGTTCCGCCATTGTCCACCACGCAGATTGCCGCGTGGAAGTCCGGATCGCGACGTCGCACCGCACACACGGCGTCGCGCAGGCTGTGGAGCGTCTGAAAAAAACGCTCGACATCAGGCCGATAGACGACGATCGATACGGTCAGCGTGGCTCTCGAAGTACTCATCTCAAGTCTAATATTACGAAGTAAACATGACGTGCGCGGACCCAGAAACGTTTTGGCATCCAGGATGTCGTACGGGTTCGTTCATACTCAGTCGGCGGTGGCAGAATCACGTTGGCCCGCAGCACCCATTCGGTGCTACAGCCACACTGTCGCCCATCACGCCCCATACCCCCAGCATGTTCATTCTTTTTGGCTCGCCTCGATCTGGCACAACGCTATTCAAGGAGTCGCTCAATCTTCATAGCGGCATCTTCATCCCGAACCAGACTACGTTCATCAGCCCGATCGCTCACGTTATCGGTTGCATCAGCGACTGGTCGGTAGCACGTCCGCTGATCAGTCAAATCATCAAGTCGACGGACGACTTCGCCGAAGTTCTTGGGCCCTATATCTCCGCCGCGGAGATCGATGACGCGCTGAGCGAAGCAGAGCCGACTCTGGCGGGCGTCCTTACATCGATCTATCGCCGCATTGCGTCCAATGCCGGGAAGCGGCTTGGTGGCGACAAGACCCCTGACGATCTCCTTTCGATCCGGAAGCTCGAAGAGGTCGGACTCCTGAACTCCGACATCCGGTTTCTCCATATTGTCCGAGACGTGCGCGGTACGATGCTGTCTCTCAAGAACGTCACGTGGGCGCCGTCAGGCATTGAAGAGTATTTCCCTCGCCTGTGGAATTACACCAACCTCCACTTGCACAACGCGATGCGCGACCGCGCAAATTATCTGCTCGTGCGCTACGAGGATCTCGTCGCGAACCCGCGGGATGTCCTGTCGCGTTCTACGGAATTCCTCGGCCTGCCGTTCGAAGAATCCATGCTGGACAACTCGAAGCGGGCTCCGGTACTGCGCAACGATCAGAGCCACCTCAACCTGTCGCGGCCGTTCCTGAATGACCGCGCAACTGCGTGGCAAACAAGCCTGCCGCCGGACATCACCGCCCACTGTTGCGCAACTGCGGCTGAAGGACTGAAAGCGTTCGGCTACCTCTGATACACGGCAGTCCGTACCGATCTCGTCAGCGAGAACGGTCGCGCACCGTGCGTGCGCGACCTCGATCACCTGCCCGCCGGGCTCGCTGCAGTTCAGCCCGTCACGGCCGCGCGAAATGCATCGGCATTTCGCGCATCGACCGCATATTCATAGAACGCCGAACGAGTCGGAAATGCCGGAAGTACGGTTTGCAGAAAACACAGCATCTCCGTCATGCCCTTGTTCTGCAGGAACCGTCTGAATGCGCCGAGATCGCTTCCGTCCAGGCGCGCAGAGAAGATTCGCGGGCCCGACATCGCAAGCGCCTGTGCAATGACAGCCGCGATCTCGACCCGGACCTTGCCCAGGTCCTCCTTGATCGTGTTCCTTTCATGCACGCGATACACGATGTGCTGCACGTCCCGGTCGATGTACACGCTGCCGTGGGCGAACGCATACATCAGGAAATCGAGATCATGGCAGTAGCGAAGCGGCTGGAATCCGCCAGCGGCCTGCCAGAGCGCGCGACTGAAAACCATGTTCGACGTCGTCGCGACGAAATTCTCGTTCAGCAACGCCAGCTGCGGCAGGCCGGTCTCGCCCAGGAAACCGTACGCACGTGCCAGCCAGTCGATCGCAACGCCGTTTTGCTGTTCGACGCCATGGTCGTCCATGATGCCGGCACGCCCCGCGATCAACCCCAGGCCCGGCCGCTCCTGAATCAGTTCCCGACAACGTGCGAGCTTCTCCGAAGCAAACACGTCATCCGAATTCAGTACGGCGACATAGTCGCCCCGGGCAAGACCAATCGCACGATTGATCGTATTGTGGGCGCCCGCGTTCTCCTGCCGATATGCGCTCGCATTCGGAACGTTTGCAAGCAGCCGCGACGCGATGTCGAATCCGTCATCGGACGAGCCGTCATCAATCAGGATGATCTCGTCGGCCGGGGAAGACTGCGACAGAACGCTCTGCAACGTACCTTCGACATACCGTGCGTGGTTGTACAACGGGATGACCACGGAAATGGTGACGTCCGCCCGCGCAGCAGCGGCAGGAGCAGGCGATTTGCGGAATTTAAAGATTGACATATTCAGGACCGGGCAATAATTTCATCCACGACACACTCAAACACGAAGTCATTGGATATCGGTATCGAAGAACGGAAAATAGCGCGACCGATAGCGCAAATCTCGCGTCCGCTCCTTGATGAAACGCGCCGGATTTCCGGCAACGATCGTGTAGGGTTCGACATCACGCGTCACAACCGACCCCGCGCCAACAACGGCCCCTTCCCCGATACGAACGCCAGGGCTGATGATCGCGCGAGCACCGATCCAGACGTGATCCTCGATGACAACCGGCTTGCACAGGCATACAAAATCCGGATTCTGCGGATCATGCGTCAACGTCTGGATCAACGTGTAGTGCGAAATATTTACGTTGTTCCCGATCGTCAACGGAACACGGCCGTCCAGATAGGTATAACGATTTACGACCGTATTATTGCCGATCGAAATATGATACCCGGTAACAAAGCATCCCATTGCGATGCTTGAATCGCGGCCAATCCTCACCTGACAAAACCTTCCCAGGAACCAATGCCTTATGCGATAAGGCATGTAGTTCATGAACAAATGATTGCCCAGGTAGAAGCACACGGCGGGCTTGAAGCGCCATCTGACGAAGCGGTAGAACGACTTGAGTGAACTCACCATATCCGCCTCTCTTCTTATCGGCCGTGCGCCCTGACCACATCTTCGATGATCGATTCGTAACGCGTCACGATATCGGCAAAGTTGTAGTTGGCGTAAATCTTGTCGCGCCCCTTCGCCCCTCTATCGCGCCACTCCGCGGCGTTCGACGCCATCCGGTCCATCGCATCCGCGAGAACGGGCGCGATTTCATATTGCCTCGGTGCGTAGGCCAGCTCGTCGAGCAGCTTCGAATTCAGATTCGGCGTATCGCCATACTCGTTCGGGATCAGGATGCCGATGTCGTCATCTTCGATGACTTCGGCAGACGCGCCGGTATCGGTCAGGATCATCGGCTTGCGATAGAACATTGCCTCGTTCATCGCAATGCTCCAGCCCTCGATGAATGACGGAAGGATGAACGCGTCCGCAACGCGATGCACGTCTTCGACATCCGGGAAATAACCCGGCATCAGGATGTGCTGTTCCAGGCCGTGCTCGACCAGATAGTGGCGAAGCGCATCGACATGAGGCGGAAAGATCACGTTGCCGACGCAGAGAATCTTGACGTCGCGCCGGCGCGCCAGCAAATGGCGCATCGCGTCCGCCATCACATAATGCCCCTTGTGCAGGTTGTACGAGGCGACATTTGCGAATACGTAATCGGAGTCGGACAGACCGAGCTGGGCGCGCGTCAGCTTCGGCGGCTGCTTTTCCCGCGCCTCGTGTTCGGACAGGATGAGGCCGTTCGGCACCGTCACGACTTTATCGGCCGACACGCCGAGATTGCTCACGGCAAAACGAGTCGCGTTCTTCGAAACCGAAACGTAGCGATCGACATAGCGATCATTGTCTGCAAACGCTCGAGCCTGCTCATCCGAAAAGAACGCATAGACGTTGTGGATGAACGTGATGTTCGGAATCCCGAAACGCTCGAAGAGCGGGTAGCCCGTATTCGAGAAGTGAGACATCGAGATATCGACGCTCAACTCGGTCAGCAGTTTCTCGTAAGCCGCGAGCGGGTTCGCCGCGGGCAGCCCGACGACACGCAGGCCGGCATTACGTGCGACCGTGCCGAGGTGCCCGACTTTGCCGGGGGTCACGATGGTGACGTCGAAACGTGCCCGATCGAATGCGATCGCGGAATCAAGCACCACCTTCTCGAGGCCGCCCTTGTCGAACGATGCCAATTCGATCAGGACACCGAGCTTCCCGTCGGTACGGGGACGACGTTGCGGCGGAGCTTTACGAAACAATGAAAACAGGGAACGCAGCATGGCGATGATCAATATGAATGAAACTGTCAGTGAATATCGAATGCACCAGGACGCAAACCGCGCTTGCCATCGAGAACGTTGATGGACGCGAGAAGCGTGGACATCCTGGCTGCCACGGTCTCCACCGAGTACTCGGCAACCGCAGCCGCGAAACCTGCATCGGCGACCCGCTGCCACAGTTGCGGATCTTCGAGCAGTTTGACGATCGCGGCGGCGATCTCTTCGGCACTGTCTCCTTCAAGCACCTGCTCGCCTGCCACGAGGCCCATCCCTTCGCTGGCAATCTTGCTCAGCACGCTAGGCACGCCATGCAACAGACTCGAAACGACCTTGCCCTTGATACCGGCGCCGAATCGAAGCGGCGCAACCGATACGCGAGCCACGTCGAGCACGTCGCCCAGATTCTCCACGAATCCGACGATCTTCACACCCATCGCCGGGTTCTCGAGCGAGCGGACGTAGTCGGTCACGCCGCTGCCGACGATACGCAACTCCGCCGCGGGCTGGCTCCGCCTGACGATCGGCCAGATCTCCTCGACCAGGAATTGCACTGCGTCGATATTCGGACGATGCGCAAATCCGCCTACGAATACGACGCCGGACCGCTCGTCGAACGTACGCGCTGAACGTGTCGGTACCCGCGGAATCGGGATGCGATGAACGTTCGCTTGCGGCGCCAGCTCTTTCAGCACGTCGTTCTCGACACGGCTCACCACAATGGTCGCGTCGGCTTCGCGCACGGTCTGAATTTCCGTGCGGCGCAGCATCAGCGCTTCTTCCAGCGCCTCGGGGGAGCGGTCGTGAATCGCGGCGCGTTCTTCGCGGAGGTAATGGAGATCGACCGTGCCGAACACCAGCTTGACGTGCGGCGCGCCCTTGCGAAGCGACTCGACCAGATGACGCGCGACGATGATGCGTTGCGCGACGACCACGCGAGCGTTGGCGACTTCCTCCATGACCAACCGGTTGAGCGACGTCAGATCGCTCGCGCACTGAACCCGCACCCCCCAACGCCGCAGCGCTTCCATGTAGGCCAAGGGCGGTGACTGTTCGAATGCCGCAATGAAGCTCACGTCGTAGCCGAACTCGCGGAAAATTCGCATGTACCAGTAGACGTCGACCGAACCGGAATCCTGATCGGGCTTCGGCACGAACGCATCGACGATCACGACCTTCGGCCGCTGCGGCGACGCAAGCACGTCGCCAAACGGTCGCTCGACGCGGAACAGCGCGTCATGACGTTGGCGCAGCAGCCAACGCTGATAGGCGTCGTCCCAATTTTCGTCATGCGTCGGACGGCTCGTTTGCGCCGCATTCGACAGCACGAAACGCGCGAACGGCTGCAGGTAGGTTTTCTCGCTCCGCGCATGCAGATCGAGTGCCAGAGCAGCGAATCCGGTCGTGAGGACCGGCATCGCTTCCTCGAAGCGCGATACGCGGGCCCACGCATTGCTTCGGACTGCGATGAACCCGGGGCTTGCGGCCTTGATCTCGGTCACACTCTGGACTTCGACGTTATCGCTGCCGACACCGGCATGCGCGGGAAGGAGATGCGCGCCTGCATCGATGACGCCGCCCGCGGCATGCACCGTGCCGTTCCTCTCCAGGACGATCGCAGAGACTGCCGTCGCATCGGCGAAGCGTTCGAAAGCTTCATCGATGGCCTTCAGCCACCCTGGGCGCGCCAGCAATTCGTCCGACATCAGCACGACGAATTCGCTCCCGGACACATCACCGACCTGCTCGGCCAGAGCCGACATCGACTGGGTTGCACGCCGATCATCGATGACACGGACCCCGCTCTCCGCCGCAAGCCTCGCGTCGATTTCACCCACCGCGACGATCCGGTACGCAACGGATGCCGTATGCTGGCTCAGGGCCGCGAGGCATGCACGCATCGCCGCACCGCCTTGCGACTGCAGCACGACGATCGTCGCTTTCGGTGTCGACGCCTGCTCGAAAGGCCGAAGTGTCGCCGGCGACGCTCCATCGCCTTCGACGATCGACATGGCCTGCCCTGCGGCCTGCCCGGAATGCGAAGCCGGCGCTGCGCCGGCACCCTGCCGGCTTGCGTTGATGCGCCGGGCGGCATAACGAAGCGGCTTCGTCACGCGCCAGGACGTGGAATTCAGGATCAGCTTCAACTGCCGTCGAAGATTTTCGTTCTCGGCCAGCAATGCAACCGTCGACGGATCACGCTCGCGACCGCTGTTGCCATCCTGCCCCTGCGCGCCGCGTACGCCTTCCGCGTGTTTCAACTGGTCGGTCAACTCGTCGACCCGGGCAGCCAGAGCCGTCGACGTGTTGTTCTGCACGTCGAGCGATTCAAGCACCTTGCGTGACGTCGTCACGGCTTCGTCTCGATGGACTGCGGCCTCGGACAACGTGGAAACGGTCCGCGTCAATCGATCGACTTCGGCATTCAGACGTTCGATATCCGCATTGTTGGCGAGGATGACGTCGTTCAGGCGCACGGTTTCGACGGTCAATCTTCCGATCTCTTCGTCGCGCCGGAGAACCTCTTCGGTCAACCGCACGGCCTCGCCGGTCAGACGGCCGATTTCGTCGCCGCGCGCCATGGTTTCCGTCGTCAGGCGGACAATTTCAGTCGCCTGGGCACCGATATGCGCGTTGCGCGCCTGATCGTAGCGCGTGAACGACACGCCGCCATCCAGCAGGCTGTCGTCCATTTCAGGCAACGGCCCGTCGGACGCGATCGCGATGAAGTACACGGGATCGACGGCACCTGCCGTCTCGCGATACTCGCCCACCTCGCGTTCGGACCAGCAGTTGATGAGGCGCTCACCGCTGCGCCCTTCCTTCTGGAGCAGCGATCCGGCAAGCGGTTTCTGTTCGTAGAGTACGAAATTCTGAAACCCGCTCTTGAGCCACTGGACGAATTCCTCGCGATCGAGCTCGCGCACATGATATTCGTTGGGAGGCGATCCCGGCGGCGAGTAGATCGGCCGGTTCGGCGTCGAGATGATCATGAGGCCGCCGGGCTTCAACACCCGACGCGCTTCGCGCATGAACGTCTCGTGCTCGTGGAAATGTTCCAGCGTTTCGTAGGAGTTGAGAATGTCGACAGATGCGTCGCCAAGAGGAATCTGCGTGGCGCTCCCGCATTCGAACCGAAGATTCGGCACGTCACCGTAACGGCTCTTCGCATTTTCGACTGCTTGCGGGTCGACATCGACACCGGTCACGGAGCGCGCCGCCTGCGCAAGCAAAGCAGAACCATAACCTTCCCCCGACGCGATATCGAGTATGTCCTTGCCTGCGCATATCGCCGTCGAGAAAAGATACCGATGGTAGTGCTCGTACTGAATCGGCCCCGCAACGCCCGGAAGATATCGCTCACCCGTAAACGAGTGGTCATCTTCCGAGGCCTTGAATCGAAAAATTCGCTCTTGCTTGGTCATTTGTGAATCCTGCTCTGCAAACTTGCAAAATCTTGTAAGTAATCTCTCTCCGGACACGTGACGACAACTTCACGCCGGGAGATTGTGCTCACGTCTGCGGATCAAATCCGTTCCGCACTACATCTCTTCGGACAGTCCTGCATGCACCATCGGAACGCCCACGAGCGTGTGACTCACGCGGGATGCATGCACGCGAAGGGGTAATGCGTCGTGGATCCAGTGGTGCTGAACGTGGTCGTATTGCGTGCCCTCCGCGATCGCGACATTGATCGAGAAGGCACCCACCGGCAGCACCGGCATGATGAAGCTGAACTCCGCGCATAGCGCGTCGCCCGCATCACACGATACCGGCCGTTCGGCGAAGGTTGCGAACGTGTTGTCGCCCGTCAATTCCTGACCCCGTTCGTTCTTGAGGTAGAAACCGACGATCGGGGAAACCAGCGGTTCGTCGATTTCGATCGTCACGCGCAACGTCACCGCTTCGCCGCCGACGATCCATTCGAGCCTGCGCGCCTGATCGTCGAAGAATGCGACATCGACGATCCGCGCGCCGCCTTCGCCAAAGGCCTGCGACTCGTGATTGAACGCCAGCACCTGGATGTCGTTGCGAAACGCGGACGCGTTGAAGCGTTCGCGACGGAAATCGAATGCGCCGTCATGCTGCTCCGATTCGACGGGCACCGTCGCGATCGCTGCCCCCGTCGTGCTGTAGCGCGCTTCCAGATACGCCGCACAGACATCCGCCGGCCGCCCTTGCGCAACGATCCGGCCACTGTCGATCCAGATGACGCGTGAGCAAAGCTTTCTGATCGTCGAGGTATCGTGACTGACGAACAGAATGGTTCCGTGTTGCTTGAACTCGTGCAGAAAGCGAAAGCACTTCTGATTGAAGAATGCGTCGCCGACCGCAAGCGCCTCGTCGATCACCAGGATATCCGCATCGACATGCGCGATGACCGCGAACGCCAGACGAACGAACATACCGCTCGAATAGGTCTTGACGGGCTGGTCGATGAACTCGCCGATGTCGGCGAAATCGACGATCGATGCATAACGATCGTCGATCTGCTGACGAGACAGCCCGTACAGCTGCGCATTGAGATAGATGTTCTCGCGACCGGTGTACTCGGCGTCGAAGCCGGAGCCGAGTTCGAGCAACGCGGCAACCTTGCCGCGCACGGCGATATCGCCGCGGGTCGGCGCCAACGTACCGCAGACGATCTGCAGCAACGTACTTTTGCCCGACCCGTTCCGCCCCACGATGCCGACGGTTTCTCCCGCCGCGACGGAGAAACTCACGTCATGAAGCGCCCAGAAGACATTCGACTGGGCCTCGACGGGCCGATGCGTCGCCTGTCGCGTCGCGGAGCCCTGCGCAAGCCGCGCAATGGCACCGAGCACTCCTCTCTTCAACCGGTCGCCGGGCCGCTCGTAGGACTCAAAACCCTTGCTGATGCCGTGAGATTCGATCGCGATATTGTCAGACATATGGATTCATTCTTCGTATCCCGTCCGGACACGATGCCAACCTATGGATTGCGATCGAATGGATCGATCCAGTGATGTGCCATCAGGCGCTGATGGTAAACGACGAATGCTACCACGGCGCACCATTTCATAATATGGGAAATAGTCACCGAACGCCCCGGGCAAGGCGTTCGCCGGACTCGAAACACCCGTCGAATTCCGCTCGCTGCCCGAGAATGCCGACGATCGGCGTCAATCCGCCGCCCCGCCCGCGCACCCGGGATTGCTTGCGACATTTACACTTCGACACACGTCACGACGACAGCGCCGTCGATCCGCAGGTGAACCACTATGCGATAATTCGCATGCACCAGAATGGCCCCAGGGCCAAAGCAAAGCACTGGACCGCAGGCGCTGTACCGGCCTGACGCCCGCCTGCGATCATCCAATCGCGGCGGCACGGATCCGCTTTCCCGCCGGCTCCATGTGCCGTGCCACATCCGCTGATCTTGTCGTCGAACTTATGCAAAGCTTTAGTCTTTCGCCGCGATCCCTCGCCGCTTCACTGGTGAAAAATCGCCGCCTGATGCTCGATCTCGCGCGTCGCGACGCCGTGGGACGCTACAAGGGGTCCTTTCTGGGCATCTTCTGGTCGCTGCTCACCCCCCTCATGATGCTGAGCGTCTATACGTTCGTCTTCAGCGAAGTGTTCAAGTCACGCTGGAACGACGCGTCGCACGCCGCATCGAAGGGCGAGTTCGCCGTGGTGCTGTTCGCCGGCATGATCGTATTCAACCTGTTTTCCGAGTGCGTGAACAGGGCACCGGGACAAATCCTGTCCCACTCCAATTTCGTCAAGAAGATCGTCTTCCCGCTCGAGATCCTGCCGTGCGTGACGCTGTTGTCGGCGCTGTTCCACCTCAGCGTGAGCGTCTGCATCCTGCTGGTGGCCGAATGGTTCATCGTCGGCAGCGTGCCGCTGACCGCACTTCTGTTCCCTGTCGTCCTCGCGCCGCTTTGCGTATTCATCATGGGCGTGAGCTGGATACTGTCCGCCACCGGCGTCTATCTCCGCGACATCGGTCAAACCGTGGGTATCGTCATCACCGCGTTGATGTTCCTGTCGCCGGTGTTCTTCCCGGTGTCTTCGCTGCCCGAGCAATTTCGCGGTTTCGTCTACCTGAATCCGATGACCTATCCGATCGAACAGGGCCGCGACGTTCTCATCTGGGGGCACATGATCGACTGGAATCGATGGTCCATCTATTCACTCATGGCGGTCGCCGTTGCGTGGATCGGCTTCGCATGGTTCCAGAAAACGCGCCGGGGTTTCGCCGATGTCATCTGATGTCGTCATCCGTGCCGCATCGCTCGCCAAAGGATTCGAGTCGTACCGGAAACCGTCCGACCGCCTGAAGCGCAGCGTCCTCAGCTTGCTGAGCGGGCTCGCACCGGTCCCGGCCTTGCGCGCATCGCTGCGCCACCGTGCGCACGCGTGCGCCCGGATGTTCTGGGCACTCAAGGACGTCGACTTCGAGATTACGCGCGGTGAAACGGTCGGCATCATCGGCCGAAACGGTTCCGGCAAAAGTACGTTGCTGCAGATCATTTGCGGCACGCTCGCGCCGACCAACGGCGCGGTGGAAACCCGCGGACGCATTGCCGCGCTTCTCGAACTGGGTTCCGGGTTCGACGCGGAATACTCCGGCCGGGAAAACATCTACATCAACGGCCAGTTGCACGGCTTGACCCGCGAACAGATCGATTCGCGCGTCGACGACATCATTGCCTTCGCCGATATCGGCCATTTCATCGATCAGCCAGTCAAGACGTACTCGAGCGGTATGTTCGTCCGCCTTGCATTCGCGGTCATTGCCCACGTCGATGCCGATATCCTGGTCATCGACGAGGCGCTGGCCGTAGGCGACGCATTCTTCACGCAAAAGTGCATGCGCTTCCTGCGCCGCTTTCAACAGACCGGAACGGTTTTGTTCGTCAGCCATGATTCGTCCGCGATCCGCAGCCTCTGCGACCGGGTCATCTGGCTGGATCGAGGCGTCATGCGCGAGTCGGGAAGCGCAAAAACCGTCTGCATGAACTATTTCGAGGCGTTCTACCGGAAGCGCGGGGACGACGGCGTGTCTCGCGTCGAATCCGACACGAAAAAGTTCGACGCCTCCGCCATCGGCAACGAACCGCGCGCGGATCAGCGGAGCGGATTCCCGCACAACGCGCTCGAGGTACTGCCGCCCCTGCCGAGCATCGACCTGGATCCGCACGAGCTTCCGGCGCAACGCGATTCGATGCTGATCGAATCCGCGACCCTCACCAACACGAAAGGCTCCGCCGTGACCTGGGTCACGGGCGGCGAACGCGTTTCGCTTCGGATTCGCATACGCCGGACCGGGTCCGACACGCCGCACGTCGCATTTTTCGTCAAGGACCGACTCGGGCAGCCGCTGTTCGGCGACGACAGCGTTTTCGCGCTGCGAGAAACCGGTTCGTCGTCTCCGAACGTGAGCCACATCGTCGCGGAGTTCCGCTTCGACATGCCGATTCTTCCGCCTGGCGACTACGCGTTCACCGTGCTGGTCACGGCCCCCTCCGACAGCGGCACGCGCGTACTCGACTGCGTTCACGATGCGATCATCGTGAAATCGGAGTCCGCCCGTGTTGCGTCCGGACTCGTCGGCGTCCCCATGAATCGCATCGAGCTTTTTGTGCGAGAAACTACGTAAAACGCGTCAGTCCATCCGAGGACCTCATCAACCCATACCGACTGGGCCCTGTTTTACCTATATGACTTCCGGCCAACACCGCGCCCCGCACGATTCGACCGAGCACGATGCTCCCCCCGGTGACGACGTCGAGGGCAGCGCACTGGCGCAACGCATTGTCGAACTGGAACGTGAACTCGCGGGCTTGCGCAACGAGAATATCCTGCGCGCGAACGCAGAAGCCGATCGAATCCGGCTCGAGGACGAACTGCGAAACATCCGCGATTCGCTTTCCTGGCGACTGACCGCGCCGCTGCGACGCGTGACGTCTGCAATCCGCATGGCGGGCATCGTGACGGCAACGATCCGGCGCCAGGCGGTAGTCCGCGGCAGCCTGCCGAGCGCGCTCGGGCACTACGCGACCATGCTCAAACGTGAAGGTCTCCAGGGGATCATTGCGCGGTCCAGGCGTCTCCGCGAGGGTGGAGGATTCGCCGATGCCCCGCCCCCCGACGAGGTCTATCACGACTGGATCGACAAGTTCGATCGGTTCGGCGACGCGGAACGCGCCGCCGCCGCAAGCGCGCTGCAATCATTCGAACGGCGACCGCTGATTTCCATCGTCGTCCCGACGTACAACAGCAATCCGTCGCATCTCGAAGCAATGATTCGTTCCGTGCAGGAGCAGATCTACCCGTTCTGGGAACTCTGCATCGCGGACGACGCGTCGCCGGACGAGACCACGCGCGAGATCCTGACACGCCATCAAGCGCAAGATTCGCGAATCCGGCTCGTGTTTCGTACCGAGAACGGCCATATCTCCGAGGCGAGCAATAGTGCGCTGTCGCTGGCGACGGGAGAGTTCGTCGCGTTGCTGGATCACGACGACATCCTCCCGCCCCACGCGCTGTTTGTCGTTGCGCAATACATCAATCGGCACCCTCACGCGCGCATGTTCTACAGCGACGAGGACAAACTGAATGAACGCGGGCAGCGGACGGCCCCCTACTTCAAATGCGACTGGAATCCTGCGTTGTTCCGTACGCAGAATCTGTTTTCGCACCTTGGCGTCATCGAGACCGCGCTGGTGAGACAAGCGGGCGGCTTTCGCCGCGGATTCGAAGGAAGCCAGGATTACGATCTCGCCCTACGATGCGTCGAGATCGCCGGCGATGACAGTGTCGTTCACATTCCACATGTGCTTTATCACTGGCGCATCACGGCCAGCAGTACCGCGGGGACCAGTCACGCCAAGCCGTATGCATCGACCGCGGCGCAGCGCGCCATTGAAGCGCATCTCGCGCGCACCGGCGTCGCGGCAACCGTGGAGCGCCCGTTCGGCGAGTTACCGGTATTCCGGGTGAGATATGCGATACCCGGCCCGGCTCCCAAGGTGTCGATCATCATCCCGACTCGAGACGGTGTCGCGTTGCTTCGTCAGTGCGTCGAAAGCATCGTCGAACGCACGGTCTATCCGAACTACGAAATCATCGTCGTCGACAACGGCAGCACCGACGAGGCAACCCTCGCGTATTTCCAGGAGATTACGCAACGTCCGAATGTCCGGATCATCCGGGACGATTCGCCGTTCAATTTTTCCGCACTGAACAACACCGCCGCCGCGGCAGCGACAGGCAGTTTCCTGTGCCTGCTGAACAACGACACCGAGGTCATTTCGCCCGACTGGCTCGACGAAATGGTCGGTATCGCGTCGCAACCGGGGATCGGCGTCGTCGGCGCCGCCCTGTGGTACCCGGACAATTCGCTCCAGCATGGCGGCGTACTGCTGGGACTGGGTGGCGTCGCCGGTCATATGCATCACATGCTCAAGCGCGGGAATTTCGGCTACTTCAACCGCGCCGTATCGGTACAGAACCTGTCTGCCGTCACGGCTGCGTGCCTGGTCGTACGCAAGCGCATCTATGACGACGTACGTGGCCTGGACGAATCCTTCGCCGTCGCCTTCAATGATGTGGACTTCTGCTTGCGGGTACGCGACGCCGGTTTCCGCAACGTCTGGACGCCGTACGCCGAGCTGTACCACTACGAATCGGCGACGCGCGGCTCGGACATGGCAGCGGACAAATACCAGCGCTTCGTGGGCGAGGTGCGTCGGATGGAGGAACGATGGGGAGCCGCGCTGAGTCGTGATCCGGCGTACAACCCGAATCTTTCCCTCGCCGTCGACGTGTTGCCGTTCACGCTGGCCAACCCTCCGCGCATCGGCACGCTCGACTAGGCACACACCTGTTGGCGCGAGATCTGCGTGGAACGGGGGCAGCGCCACTTGCTCCGCATCAGGCCGTCAAGACGCTCGAACCCGGCGCCCGGGACAGCAGCCGGGGCCAACGGCCCGCGATACAAGGCCTGCAGTGCCGCCGTCAGAATCCGCCGGTTACCGCGGGCCCGACGCGATATCCGCCGCCGTTGGCTGTCGGGATCACGTTGGAACCCGCGCATCCGACAAGGGTCAGCACTGCGAGCGCGGTGGCGAGGCCTCGAGAAATTTGCATCATTTGTTTCGTTATTTTCCGATGGTTTTCGGCACGGACTATCCGACGGATCGGGATCAACCGTTGTTTTGTCGATGGCCGAACATGGCTAACCCCCTCATCCATCGTCTCGCGGGCCTTGTCCATGGATCGGAAGTCTGCGAAGCCGCCCTTTGGCGTTGCGACAGGAAAACCCAATTGTTATAGATTGCGTATGCGCGCTCCATGTCAAGGTCGCCATGAGCAGCCAGCATCTCCGACCTGCCGATGATATTGCAGTATCGCGCGAGAATATCTTGTCCGTAGTCAGTGAACGCAAGTATTCCCTCTGCCCTGGTCGGATCGAGGTGATACTCGGGTTCCTGCAGATGAACGATCGCGCCGCCCTTGATGATTGCACGCGGCTCGCTTTTCACAAGGTGCCATTTGACGGGTATGGTTGAAACATGATAACCGCCGGGGCTCAAAATGCGTCGAATCTCGGCAAATGCCATGTCGGGGTGAGGAACATGCTCCAATACGTCTTCGGTGATGACCAGATCGAATGAACCGTCATCGAAGGACGTATCCTGAATATCCTCGCACAGCACGCCATTGCGACGCTCGCCTGACGAGGCACCGTCGACATACTCACTGGTGACGAGGCGATCCCCGAGCGGCGCCAGAAATTCCACGATGGCGCCTGTCGTACTCGTGACAAACACCGTTCCGCGAAACTCCTTTGCGAATTTTCCCAGCGACGCACGGGAATCGCCGCGCTTCCACAAATCAAGAACCGATTTCGCAATATGTCGATTTCTTGCGGACGAGCCGCATTTCTCGCATATGAAAGAATTACGCTTGCAGGGAAAATCGACCGGTTCGTAGGACTTGAAAATAGTGTGCGATCCGCAGACGTGACAATATCCGCGGGCAATTTGAGTCGGCTCCATACGCATCTCTCAGGTAGACGGTTTGGGTAGGCTTCTGATGCCATAGCCGTGGCAAATTTCCACGCATAACCGGTTGGACTCCGGCCCACAGGCTTACGGAATATTAAGGTATATTATTTTTTGAAAGGAAGTGGGGTTAATACCAATTCCGGATCACCCCGAATTCACGGGGATTGAATTTCCGATAACGACCTGTTCTTGTATTCAATATAGATCGACCACGCAAATCGACTCGCTCATTCGATTTACATGCGGAACATAAATACCAATAAATTCATGCATGAATTTCCAGAGCCGCAGCACAATCGATGCTCCCGCTCCGCGGCCCCCTCTACTTCGCCCATCAAACGCGATCGGAATAAGGTCCGAGCCGTCCACGCAACCCGTCCCGGATTCCGCGCCATACCATCGCAAGATGCTCTCCGCGCCGCTCCGGGAACAGGCAATAAATCAGGACTCGAAACGGCAACTTCACGAGCTCCGTTAGCTTCCATTTCAGCGGCATCGACGCGCGTTTCATCAACGCGATCGCATTTCGGAACTGATAATAATGGCGGATCGGCCCATGCATCGGATAACGACGCCCCAGTACCCGAACCGGCTCGCCCCCCAGCTCGTGACTCATCCGTAACCAGGGAATCCCCCAGACCTGATAGCCACGCTGCTTCGCACGGATGCACCATTCAAGGTCGACGAAGTCGATGAAAAGCGACTCGTCCATCGCACCAATCTCGTCCCAGCATTCGAGGTTGATGCAGGACCCGGACGAAATGAGGAAATCGACTTCGATGGGTACGTCGCCCACTGGCGCTATCCGTTGGAGCCTTCCCCATCCAAACCTGACGAACGGCGCAACACCCCGCAGACGTCGATCCTCATACGCCGGACCGATCAGTGCGACACGGCTGCCCGACGCCCGGGCCCGAGCGATCAGTTCCGGCAGATCCGTCAGCAGAGACTGCGGCGGTTCGCTATCCTGATCAAATAGCAACGCGACGTCGCAACCCGCCTGAATCAGCGAGCCGACACCCTGATTGAATGCCATTGCAATTCCGGCATTCCACCCGTTGGCGATGTATTCGATCGAATCGGATAGCCCGAGGGCACGGCGATCAAGCACTGCCGGCGTATTGTCGACGACGACGCAGTGCATCGACTCGGCGAGCCGATTGGCGCGCGCTACACACGCCGCATCGGGATGAAAGAAAACGACCACCGCACCGGTGTTCGGGGATCGATCTTGAGTATTGCTCATAAAATTGCCACGCCTACGGCACCAGCATCGTCAGAAGTGGCCATGTTCGCCTTCTTGCGATTTCCACGCGTTTTGACACGACGGCCCTGCCGTCGCGTCATGTCCGCCCGTAGTTATCTTCGAAGCGGACGATATCGTCTTCGCCCAGGTACTCGCCGCTCTGGACTTCGATCATGACCAGGTCGACGACCCCGGGATTCTCCAGCCGATGCTTGTGACCAGCGGGGATGTACGTGGACTCGTTGGTCGATACGAAGAACGCATCATCGCCATTCACAACCCTGGCCATCCCGGACACGACAATCCAGTGCTCGCTGCGATGATGATGCATCTGGAGGCTGAGGCTTGCGCCAGGCTTCACGAAAATGCGCTTGATCTTGAATCGCGGCCCCTCTTCGAGCACCGTGTACGTGCCCCACGGACGATGCACCGTCCGATGCACCTTGTACGCCTCATGGCCGGTCGCCTTGAGTTCCGCATAGATCTGCTTCACGTCCTGCGCACGACTGCGTGTCGCAATCAGCAATGCGTCAGGCGTGTCGATCACGATCAGGTTCTCGACACCGACCGCGCCGATCAAACGCTCGGAGCTCTGCAGATAGCTGTTCTTTACATCGACAAGCAGCGCCTCACCTTCCACACGATTGCCATGCTCGTCCGGCGTTGCCAGATCACCCAGTGCCGTCCATGATCCGACGTCGCTCCAGCCGATCGAACAAGGCACCACCGACCCCTGCCGGCACTTCTCCATCACCGCGTAATCCACGGAAACATCCGGAACCGCGCCAAAGCTGTTCGGTTCGAGACGAATCTGTGTTCCACCGCCCGTACTCGACGACGACGGTGATGCATCGATGCAGGCTTTCACCGAATCGAGTATGTCGGGACAATGCTCGGCCAGCTCGCGCAACATGGTTCCGGCAGCAAAACAGAACATCCCCGAGTTCCACAGAAACCGCCCGGACTCGAGATACTGCTGTGCATGCGCAAGGTCGGGTTTCTCGACAAAACGCACGATGTCGGTTCCGTCCGCCTCGATATATCCGTATGCGGTTTCCGGGCTGTCCGGCTCGATGCCGAACGTCACGACCCGCCCGCCCTTGGCCAGCTGCGATGCCTTCTCCACAGCGTCTGCAAACGCGGGCTGGTCATTGATCAGATGATCCGCCGCAAGCACGAGCATGACGGCCTGCTCACCGTGCGTTGCCGCTGCATACAAGGTCGCCGCGGCTATCGCGGCGGCCGTGTTTCTGCCAAAAGGTTCGAGAATGAACGAGGTCGCCAATCCGGTGGCATTGACTTCGCGATACTCGTCCTCGGTCTTGAAGAAAAGTTCGCGATTGGTGACGGTGAGGATTTCGTCGACACCCTCCAGTCTCGCCGCGCGCAGGAAGGCCTTCTGCAACAGGCTTTCGCCGTCGGCAAGCCGAATGAACGGTTTGGGATGCGATTCACGAGACACGGGCCAGAGTCTCGACCCGGCACCGCCGCAAAGAATAATCGGCAACAAGTTCACATGTTCCTCGTACTGCAATGACCATCGACGCGCTACGGTCGACGTACGACACCACGGATATCAGCCCACATCAACGCGCTTCGGCACGAAACGTGCAAGACGCGCGATCGACCCTCACATCGCAGAAACGATCACGTTCTCTGCATACCGGCGAGGCAAAGCCCGAGAGATTCACGCCAATGCGGCATGACCACACCGAAAACCTGCGCCAGCTTGATATTCGACAACCTTGAATTCGATGGCCGTTTCGCCGGTGTCGGATAGTCCGCAGCCGGAATCGGCAATACGACCGGCCGCTTCGGGAGGTTGGCCAGCTCGAAAATCGCCGAAGCGAATCCGTGCCACGAGGTGTCGCCACCCGCCGTCAAATGATAGGTGCCGGAGCGCGCGTCCCACCATTCCGCCGCATCCGCCGCACCGCGCGCCTGCGCAATCATGTGCGAAGTCGCCGCTGCGATCGCATGACTCCAGGTCGGCGCGCCCAATTGATCCGCCACGACTTTCAGTTCGGGACGCTCAGCGCCCAGACGGAGCATCGTTAGCAGAAAATTGTGTCCTCGCGCGCCATATACCCAACTGGTGCGCAAAATGAGATGCCGGCACCCGGTCGAGGCGATCGCGGCCTCGCCTTCGAGCTTGGTCAGGCCATAGACATTCTGCGGATCGGGGAGGTCGGTTTCACGATACTCGCCCTCCTTCGCACCGTCGAACACATAATCGGTCGAGTAGTGAACCAGCGCCGCCCCGCTGCGCGCCGCCTCTTCGGCCAGGACGCGCGGCACGTCGGCATTCAGGCGGCGGGCAGCCTCCTGATCGGTCTCGGCCTTGTCGACGGCGGTATAAGCGGCGGGATTCACGATGATCGACGGCTTCAACTCGCGCACCACATCACGCACCCGATCGAGATCGGACAGGTCGAGCTTCGAACGATCGCATGCCACCACGCGACCCAGGCCTTGCAGCGAGCGCAACAGTTCAAATCCGACCTGGCCATTCACGCCCGTCACGAGGATCGTCGGTTCAGGTTTCACACCTACCTCACGCATAAACTTCGGCTTCGCTCAGACGCTTGCCCGCGGCATCCTTCGCCGCCAGCAACGGTTCGAAGTCGATCGGCCACTCGATCCCGATCTCGGGATCGTTCCACACGATGCTGCGCTCGTGCTCCGGGAACCAGTAGTCGGTCGTCTTGTAAAGAAACTGCGCGGCCTCCGACAGCACGACGAAACCGTGCGCGAAACCGGGCGGCACCCACAGCTGCCGATGGTTGTCGTTCGACAGGACGACGCCCACCCACTTGCCGAAGTTCGGCGAACCCTTGCGAATGTCGACGGCAACGTCGAACACTTCACCTTCGACCACGCGAACGAGCTTGCCCTGCGCATGCTGGACCTGATAGTGCAGCCCGCGCAGCACACCCTTCGACGAGCGCGAATGGTTGTCCTGCACGAATTCGACGCCGGGTTCGACCTGCTCGGCGAATTCCTTCCCGTTGAAGCTTTCGTAGAAGAACCCGCGTGCATCGCCGAACACTTTCGGCTCGATGATCTTGACTTCGGGCAGCGCCGTCGCCGTTACTTGGATGGCCATGCGACTTGATCCGTAAGAATGTTCTTGAGGTACTGACCGTACGCGTTCTTCGCGAGCGGCTGCGCGAGCTTCAGCACCTGCTCCGCATCGATCCAGTTGCGGCGATACGCGATTTCCTCCGGGCACGCGACCACGAGCCCCTGCCGCTTCTGCAGCGTCGCAATGAAGCTGGCCGCCTCGATCAGCGAATCGTGCGTACCGGTATCGAGCCACGCGTAACCGCGCCCCATGATCTCGACGTTGAGCGCGCCGTCAGCGAGATAACGCGAGTTGACGTCGGTGATTTCCAGCTCGCCGCGCGGCGACGGCTTGATGTCGGCCGCGATATCACACACGCGGTTGTCGTAGAAGTACAGGCCCGTCACCGCGTAGTTCGAACGCGGTTTCGCCGGCTTCTCCTCGATCGACAGCGCGCGGAACGACTTGTCGAACTCGACGACCCCGTAACGCTCCGGGTCGTGCACGTGATACGCGAACACGGTCGCGCCGGTTTCCTGCGCATGCGCGCGATCGAGCTGCTTCGCCAGGTCGTGACCGTAGAAGATGTTGTCGCCGAGGATCAGTGCCGACGGATCGTTGCCGACGAACGCCTTGCCGATGATGAAGGCCTGCGCGAGGCCATCGGGCGACGGCTGCACCGCGTACTGGATGTTCATCCCCCACTGGCTGCCGTCGCCGAGCATCGCTTCGAAGCGCGGCGTGTCCTGCGGCGTCGAGATGATCAACACGTCGCGAATGCCCGAGATCATCAGCGTCGACAGCGGATAGTAGATCATCGGCTTGTCGTACACCGGCAGCAGCTGCTTCGATACGACGTGCGTGATCGGGTACAGCCGCGTGCCGGAACCGCCGGCGAGAATGATGCCTTTGCGTGCCATCGCTTCTCTCCTCAATCGCGTTTCGCGTAGTTCGTCTCGACCCACTTGCGGTACTCGCCCGATGCGACCTCATCGGCCCAGACCTGATTGTCGAGATACCAGTCGACCGTCTTCGCCAGGCCGGTCTCGAACGTTTCAGCAGGCTTCCAGCCGAGCTCGCGCTCGAGCTTGCGAGCATCGATCGCATAACGACGATCGTGGCCGGGGCGATCCGTCACATAGGTGATCTGGTCGCGGTACGAACCGGCCGCCTTCGGGCGGGCCTTGTCGAGCAAGTCGCACAGCGTATGCACGACCTCGAGGTTCTTCTTCTCGTTCCAGCCGCCGACGTTGTAGGTCTCGCCGGGCACGCCGCGCGCGAGCACTTCGCGGATCGCGCTGCAGTGATCGCCGACGTACAGCCAGTCGCGCACGTTCTGGCCATCGCCATAAACCGGCAGCGGCTTGCCCGCAAGCGCATTCGCAATCATCAGCGGAATCAGCTTCTCGGGGAACTGGTACGGACCGTAGTTGTTCGAACAATTCGTCGTCAGCGTCGGCAGGCCATACGTATGATGGTACGCGCGCACCAGATGGTCGGAGCCTGCCTTCGTCGCGGAATACGGGCTGTTGGGCGCGTACGGCGTCGTTTCGGAGAATTGCGGATCGGTCGCGGACAACGAACCGAACACCTCGTCGGTCGACACGTGCAGGAAACGGAACGCCGCCTTGTCGGTGTCGCTCAGGCCGTTCCAGTATTGACGGGTTGCCTCGAGCAGCGTGAACGTGCCGACGACGTTGGTCTGCACGAAATCCGCGGGGCCGTGGATCGAGCGATCAACGTGGCTTTCCGCAGCAAAATGCAATACTGCGCGCGGCTTGTGCTCGGCGAGCAGCGCATCGAGAGCGTCACGGTCGCAGATATCGACGCGTGCAAACACGTGCTTCGGGTTCCCGTCCAGCGACTGCAGCGTGCGCAGGTTCCCTGCATACGTCAGCTTGTCGACGTTGAGCACGGCTTCGTCGGATTCGCGCAGCCAGTCGAGTACAAAATTGGCACCGATAAAACCCGCGCCGCCCGTAACCAGGATCATGAGGCTCCCTCTAGTAATGCGCGGCGAACACCGTCAGGCGCTCGCCGCATCAGATTCACAAGTGCTAGTCGCTTGTGACCGCTCCGTCAGACCGGGAATTTTAACCGGTCGACATGGCCTCCAAAGTCATGAAATGCTAATTTTGTTGGGGAGAACGATAATTATAGGGAGCCGTCACGCGCAAAAGCCATGCCGCTAACAACTTGATACAGCAGTCCGAACCCTGCGTGCCAGTGAAATTTCATTCCATCGCATGCGCATTTTTCGCAAAGAAAATTGCGCAAGAATGATCAATCGGACTAATCTTCGCGCACAGCCAGCGCGCGCAACATCCACCACCCTATGACCCGAACCCCCATCGCCATCGGCGATATCCAAGGCTGTCATTCTGCTTTCCAGTCGCTGCTGGAAAAGCTTTCAGCCCCCGCCGACACGCCGCTGTGGATCGCCGGCGACGTCGTCAACCGCGGGCCCGACTCCCTCGCCGCGCTGCGTGCGCTCGTGGACCTCGGCCCGCGTGCGACCGTCGTGCTCGGCAATCACGACCTCCACCTACTCGCGGTCTCCGCCGGCCTGCGCACCGAACGGCCGGGCGACACCATCGGCGAGATCCTCGACGCCCCCGACGCCGACGCGCTGCTCGACTGGGTCCGCCACCGCCCGTTCGTGCACGTCGAGAACGGGATGCTGCTCGTGCATGCGGGCGTGCTGCCGCAATGGGACGCGACACTCGCGCTCGAACTCGCCGACGAACTCCAGCGCGCGCTGCGCGCGCCCGACTGGCGCGACACCCTGCAGAAGCTATACGGCAACGAGCCGAACCAGTGGCGCGCGGACCTGAAGAAACGTGACCGGATGCGCGTCGCGTTCAACGCATTCACGCGCCTGCGCTTCTGTACGCCCGCCGGCGAGATGGAATTCAAGGCGAACGGCGGCCCCGCCAGCGCGCCGCCCGGCTACCTGCCGTGGTTCGACGTACCGGGGCGCCGCACGGAGGACGTGACGGTCGTGTTCGGGCACTGGGCCGCGCTCGGCCTGATGCTGCGCGACAACGTCGTCGCGCTCGATTCGGGATGCGTGTGGGGGAACCAGCTGTCGGCCGTGCGGCTGACGGCCGATCCGGCGCAGCGCACGGTCACGCAGGTGCAATGCGAAGCGTGCGGCGCGCCGGGCGGCGAGTAATGACGCGCTGATTCGTCCGGCCGGACAGCGCGTCAGCCCTCGCGCCCTGGCACGGGCTGGTCGGCCGCCCCGTCGCCCGCCGCGCCGGCGCCCAGTTCGGTCGCCGGATACGCGTGCCTGGCCAGCTCCGCGAGCGACTCGGCCGTCGGCTTGCCGACGTTCGCCTGCAGCGTCGCCAGCGCGGCTGCGATCGCTTCGCGTGCCGCCGCGGACGTCGTGCGCCGGTCACCGCCCGGCGCGATCGGTTCGCACACGTACAGGTGCGCGACGAGCGGGCCGCCGCGCAACACCATGTCGAGCGACTTGCCGAGCGACAGCTCGCCCGTGTAGGCCGGCGCGACCGACTGCCGCCGCTGCGCGTCCTCGTACATCAGGCAGATCGGCTGCACCGCGCAGCCGGCCGACACCGCGGCCTGAAACAGGTTCGCATGGAACGGCAGCAGTTCCTGCCCGTCGGTCGTCGTCCCCTCCGGAAACACGCACATCAGCCCGCCGTTGCGCAAACGCTCGGCCATCTCGTGCATGATCCGCATCGCCTCGGTGCGCTTCTCGCGCTGCAGGAACACGGTGTCGAGCTTCTCGGCGAGCCAGCCGACGACCGGCCACTGCCGCACCTCGGCCTTCGACACGAACGGCGTCGGCCGCCACGCGTTGATCGCGTAGATGTCGAGCCATGACACGTGATTGCCGACCACGAGCGCGCTCGCGTCGAGCCGCGCACCGTCGTTATGGACGACGACGCGCATCCCGCAGATCCGCAGCATCTTGAGCGACCAGCGGCGCGTCATCTCGGCGCGGCGCGCGGGCGTGACGTGCGAAAAACGCAGCGCGACGATCGCCATGCCGCGCAACAGGTGAAAGACGAGACGCAGCTTGCGAAGGGCGGTCATGGCGAAGGTCCGGCGTGGGTCAGTGGCGCTCGAACGCGACCTGCCCGGCGACGAGCGTCGTGCGCACGCAGGCAGGCAGTTCGTAACCGAGGAACGGCGAGTTGTGGCCCTGGCTCTTCAGCGCACGCGGCTCGACGCGCCAGTGCGCGCGCGGATCGAACACGCACAGGTCGGCCGCGCCGCCTTCGGCCAGGCGGCCGGCCGGCAGCTTCAGCACGTCGGCCGGCGCGGACGTGATGCGGCGCAGCGCCTGCGCGAGCGGCGTGCGCGTTTCTTCCGCCCACTTCAGCGTCAGCGACAGCAGCAGCTCGAGCCCCGTCGCACCCGGCGTCGCTTCGCCGAACGGCAGCAGCTTCTCGTCGTCGTCGACGGGCGTGTGGTCGGAGCAGATCGCGTCGATCGTGCCGTCGGCGAGCGCCACGCGGATCGCTTCGCGGTCGCGCTCGCTGCGCAGCGGCGGGTCGAGCCGGAACTGCGAATCGAAGTAGCCGATGTCGACGTCGATCAGGTGCAGGTGATTCACGCCGACGTCGCAGGTGACGGGCAGCCCTTCGGCCTTCGCCTCACGCACGAGCGCGAGACCGGCCGCCGACGACAGCCGCGCGAGGTGCACGCGCGCGCCCGTCACACGCATCAGTTCGAAGATCGTGTGCAGCGCGATCGTCTCGGCCGCGACCGGCACGCCGGACAGCCCGAGCCGCGACGCAAGCGCACCGCTCGCGGCGACGCCGCCGCGGCCGATGAACGCGTCGAGCGGGCGCAGCCACGTGGTGTAGTCATAGGTGCTCGCGTACTGCAGCGCGCGCAGCAGCACCTGCGTGTCGCGCACCGGCACGTTGGCATGCGTGAAGCCGACGCAGCCGGACTCGGTCAGCGCGACCATCTCGGTGATCACCTCACCCTTGAGACCGACGGTCAGCGCGCCGAGCGGATGCACGTTCGCCTGGTGCAGGTTGCGTGCGCGGTACTTGAGCATCTCGACGAGGCCCGGCTCGTCGAGCACGGGATCGGTGTCCGGCGGGCATACGAGGGTCGTGACGCCGCCCGCGACGGCCGCGGCCATCTCGGACGCGAGCGTCGCCTTGTGCTCGTAGCCGGGCTCGCGCAGCCGCGCGCACAGGTCGACGAGGCCGGGCGCGACGATCAGGCCCGATGCGTCGATGGTCTTCGCGGCGTTGAAATCGGCCGGCGCCGCCGTGCCGGCCTCGGCGATCGCGGCGATCTTGCCCGCCGCGACGAATACGTCGGCCTGCCGCTCGGTGCCGGCGACCGGGTCGATCAGCGTGCCGCCTTTGATATGAATCTTCATGCGCTGTCTGTGAATGCGTTGATTGCGTGAAAAGGATGCGCGAAAGCGGGCTCAGTCGTTGTTGCCGGCGACGATGCCCATCACCGCCATCCGCACGGCGATGCCGAACGTGACCTGGTTGAGGATCACCGACTGCGGACCGTCGGCGACCTGCGAATCGATCTCGACACCGCGGTTCATCGGGCCCGGATGCATCACGATCGCATCGGGCGCGGCGAGCGCGAGGCGCTCGGGCGTCAGGCCCCAGGTCTTGAAGTATTCCTGCGCGGACGGCAGCAGCGCGCCGCTCATCCGCTCGTTCTGCAGGCGCAGCATGATGATCACGTCGACGCCCTTCAGCCCTTCGTCGAGGTTGTGGAACACCTTCACGCCCATCTGCTCGAGACCGCCCGGCAGCAGCGTGCGCGGGCCGATCGCACGCACTTCCGGCACGCCGAGCGTGGTGAGTGCATGGATGTCGGAGCGCGCGACGCGCGAATGGAGAATGTCGCCGACGATCGCCACGCGCAGCTTCGTGAAGTCGCGCTTGTAGTGACGGATCGTGTACATGTCGAGCAGGCCCTGCGTCGGGTGCGCATGACGGCCGTCGCCGGCGTTGATCACGTGCACGTGCGGCGCACAGTGCTCGGCGATCAGGTACGGCGCGCCGCTCGACGCGTGGCGCACGACGAACAGGTCGGCGTGCATCGCCGACAGGTTGTTGATCGTGTCGAGCAGCGATTCGCCCTTGCTCGTCGACGACGCATTGATGTTCAGGTTCAGCACGTCGGCCGACAGGCGCGTCGCGGCGATCTCGAAGGTCGTGCGCGTGCGCGTGGAGTTCTCGAAGAACAGGTTGAAGACGGACTTGCCGCGCAGCAGCGGCACCTTCTTCACTTCACGGTCCGTCACGCTGACGAACTGCTCGGCCGTATCGAGAATGTGATTGACGATCGAGCGCGGCAGGCCCTCGATCGACAGCAGATGCTTCAGCTCGCCGTTTTTCGTGAGCTGCGGGTTGCCCTTCAGGAAACCGTAGCGGAATCGGTCGGGGCTCGCGGCCGCGGCGGGATTGCCGGTGCGGCCAGTGGTGTCGGTGGTCATGGTGTGCGTGATTCCAACTATGCAAACGGGCCGCGGTGCGAACCAGCGGCCCGGGATACGGTTTCGCGTGCCGTTCAGGCGCCGTGCGCCTCGACGCGCAGCGTGAACTGCGCGGCATCGTCGCGCGCGAGCACGAGCGTCGCGCCGGCCGGCACGTCGAGCGCGCCGCCCGTGAAACGCGCGGCAACCGGCAGCTCACGGCCGCCGCGATCGGCGAGCACCGCGAGCTCGACCGCGGCCGGACGGCCATAGTCGAACAGTTCGTTGAGCGCCGCGCGTACGGTGCGCCCGGTGTACAGCACGTCGTCGACGAGCACGATGCGCGCGCCGTCGATCTCGAACGGCAGCGACGTCGGGCTGGCCTGGCTGTGCAGGCCCTTCTTCGCGTAGTCGTCGCGATGCAGCGCGACGTTCACGACGCCGAACGCCGGTGCGCCGAGATCGCGCGCGAGACGCTCGGCGAGCCACGCGCCACCGCTGTAAATGCCGGCGAGGCGCGGGCCGCCCGGTTCGGCAAAAGCCGTACCGTACGCGGCGCGGATCTGGTCGAGCAGGACGCGGTAAAGCGCCTCGGCATCAATGGTGCTCATGGTCGGACAATTGATCGAGATACTGTTGAAGGATGACGCGGGCGGCCTCGGCGTCGAGCATCTCGGCCCGGGCGCGGCCGCGCACGTTGCGCTCGCGCAGCCCGGCCTCGGCCTCGACCGACGAATAGCGCTCGTCGACCCATGTGACGGGCAGCCCGAAGCGGCCGTTCAGCTGGTTGCCGAAGCGCTTCGCCTGCTGCGTCATGTCGTGCGGCGTGCCGTCCGGATGCATCGGCAGGCCGACGACGAGCGCGTCCGGCCGCCATTCGGCCAGCAAGTCGCCGACCGCCTTGAAGCGGTGTTCGCGGTTCAGGTTCTGGATCACGAGAAGCGCGCGGGCCGAGCGCGTCAGCGCATTGCCGATCGCGACGCCGATACGCTTTTCGCCGTAGTCGAACGCCATGAGCGTCGCATCGCGCGCGCTCGCGCCACTCATGCGTGCCCTGCTTCGCCGGACAGCATCGACGAGCTGACGCCGAGCAGGCCGAGTGCGGCTTCGAAGCGCTCTTCGGCCGGCGTGTCGAACACGATGCGCGGATCGGCGGCGACCGTCAGCCAGCCGTTGCGGGAAATTTCTTCCTCGAGCTGCCCTGCGCCCCAGCCCGCATGGCCGAGCGTCAGCAGGAAGCGCTTCGGGCCGGTGCCCGTCGCGACCGCCTCGAGCACGTCCTTCGACGTCGTCATCTCCAGCCCGCCTTCGACGGACATCGACGAGTTGTAGCTCGCGCCCTCCACCGGCTCGTGCAGCACGAAACCGCGCTCGGTCTGGACCGGGCCGCCGAAGTACACGGGAATGTGCAGCAACGGCTCGATGTCGAGCTTCAGGTCGATGCGGTTGAACAGCGATTCGAGGTCGATGTCGGTGGGGCGATTGATGACGAGGCCGAGCGCACCGCGCTCGCTGTGATCGCAAAGATAGACCACCGTTCCCGAAAACGTCGGATCCGCCATGTTGGGCATGGCGATCAGGAACTGGTTGGTGAGATTGATGCGATCGGAAGGCTTTGACATGGTTTGAATTTTAGCAAAGACGCCGCGACCTGACCGGGCCGCGATCAACAAGCAACGCCGCGCCACGCTGGCAACGGCGCGCGCGGATCACACGGCACTCTAACACGCGCGCGGGCGCTGTCGGGAGCGTGTTGCAGGCCCGCGCGGCAAGGGCCGCCGCCATGTGTCCGTCCCCTTGTTCGTCAGGTCCGGCCGAGCGCCGCGCCAAGCGCCGCGGACGCCGCGGTGAGGTCGGGCGGCGCGACGCCGGCCGCGATCTTCAGCAGCGCCGCGCGCAACATGTCGGACGCGTGACGGTGCGCATCGAGGCCGCCGTCGGCGAGCGGCACGCCGTGCGCCGCACGGCGCCACGCGAGCCCGAGCGTATCGGCCAGCAGCGCCGCGTGGCCGAGCCCGAGCGCGCACGCGGCCGTGCCGACCCGGTAGGCGGCGCCGGACGCATGCCACGCGGCACCCGCGTCGGCGGCAGCCGGATCGACCGCGAGATCGGCCATCGACGCATCGGCCGTCTGCAGGAAATCCTCATAGGCATGCGCATTGACGGTCACGACGCCGAGCGTGCGGGTCGGCGCGGCGACCACCGCATCGTGCTCGGCCCGCGCGGCATCGGCCTCCCACAGCGCTTCGGACGCGGGCGTGCCGGCGACGTGCCAGTCGACCGTCAGCCCGTAGTCGTGCAGCACGTCGACGAGCGCGACATCCTCGGCCGCGGCGCCGAACAGCGCGAAATCGCGCCACAACAGCGCAACCGCCTCGCATACGAGCTCGGGCGGCGCACTGCGCCGGCCCTGCGCATGCTCGCCGAGCAGCAGGTTCGTCCGCGCGAGAAAACGCTTCAGCTCGGGCGCGCCGCTTGCGCGCAGCGCACGCAGGCACGCGGTCGCGAGCCGCCAGAAATCGTACGGCCCGTCGTCGGTGAGCGCCGCCAGCATCGCCTCGAGTTCGTCGAGCGCCGCATCGGGCGCGCCGTGCTGCGCGCGCAGCACGCCGAGCAGCGCCTGCTCGTAGCGGGCGCGTATCCGGGTCGCGAACGCATCGGGCAGCGCCCGCAGCGTCGCTGGCGGCACCGCGCGACCGACGAGCGCGAGCGCGTCGAGCGGCACGCTCGCGCGCAGGTCGGCGGCGCTTTGCGCACGCAACGCACGGAAATGCTCGAAGAGAACGGGCGAGCAGGCTAGCTCGCGCAGGTTGTGGCGCCCGACGGCCGCGCGGAAATCGCGCAACGCGGCACGCCAGCCGGCCGAAGTCGGCTCGGTGGCGACGAGCGCCGCGGCGGCCGACAGTTGCCCCGCGAAACGCGCGGCCGGCAGCCAGCCGGCTTCCGCCAGCACGGCCGCGGCAGCGGACAGCGGCGCGGTTGCGTCGTCGCGACGCTCGAATGCGTCGGCGGCCGCCGCAAGCCACGCGTCGGCCGCGCGCACCGCCCCACCACGCGGGTTGGGCAGTGCGTCAGGTTGGGGAACGTTCGCCGGATCGGCCGTCATGGACACGCGCGCCTGTCATCGTCGAGTCGCTCGCGCGAACCTCGGCGCGCGAGCGCCGGGCCGATGCGAGGCCTGAGCGGTGTGTCCGTGGGCCAAGGGTCCGGTCAGATCTGGACCATCTCGAAGTCTTCCTTGCGGGCGCCGCATTCGGGACACGTCCAGTTGATCGGGACGTCTTCCCAGCGCGTGCCCGGGGCAATGCCCTCTTCCGGCAGCCCGGCTTCTTCGTCGTAAATCCAGCCACAAATCAGGCACATCCAGCTCTTGTATTCCATCTTAAGCCGCGTCGGGAAAGTCGGTAAATTCGGGAGCCATGATGGTACCGTGTCGGGGCCGGACTGCCTAGCAATCGCGCTGGAGTACGGCAACTACGTTGCGCTGCGCTAAAAAATCCGTCGTGCAGGCCGGATTACGCCGCATAATGGCTGAAAAGTGCGGCCTGCCGGGCAACACAGGGCCGAAAAAGCCCATTTCGCCTCGCCGTCCGCATACCCGTCGCTTTCCCGTTTTTCTCTTGCCCCATTTTTACATGTCCAGCAACGCCCCTCCGATCGTCCTCACCTTCGGCCTGTCCGATCCCACCGGCGGCTCCGGCCTCCAAGCCGATCTGATGACCCTGGCGAGCATGGGCTGTCACGGCGTGTCCGTCCTGACGGGCTACACCGTGCGCGACTCGGCCGCCTGCGACGAAGTGACCGGCCTCGATCCCGACGTCGTCGCCGCCCAGGCACGCATGCTGCTCGAGGACATGCCGGTCGCCGCGTTCAAGATCGGCGCGGCGACGCGCGCGGAAGTCGTGAGCGCGATCGCCGAGGTCGTCGCCGACTACGACGGCGTGCCGCTCGTGCTCGCGCCGGACTTCACGCTCGACGACGAACACGTGCTGGCAGCCGACGACCTGCGCGAATCGATCGCCGACCTGCTGGCACCCCAGACGACGCTGCTGGTCGCCGACTACGCGACGCTGATCGCGCTCGCACAGCCGGACGGCGATGCCGAGGCGCCGAATCTCGACGCGGCCGTATCGCACCTGCTGTCGCAGGGTTGCGAGTACATCCTGTCGTCCGAAATGGGCTCGCACCGGCTCGTCAACACGCTGTACGGCGAGGAAGGCCAGCTCCGCGAGGACATGTGGGATCGCTCGCCGCACCGCCTGATGGGCATCACCGACACGCTCGGTGCAGCCATCGCGGCACTGCTCGCGAACGGCCAGGAGCCGCCCGAGGCGGTCCGCGAGGCGCAGGAGTACCTGTACCAGGCCGTGCGCGACGCGTTCCGGCCCGGCATGGGTGCGCATATGCCCGACCGGTTCTTCTGGGCGCGCAGCAACGAAGATTCGGACACGCCGCCGGCCACGAAAGTCGACCCGGTGCCGAGGACGTCGCACCGGCATTGAAGCGCGCGCGGCAGGCCTGAACGCCGGCCCGCGCGCGCAGCGAATCCCGCGCGCAAATAAAAAAAGACCCGCATCGCTGCGGGTCTTTTCTTTTGGCTGGAACGCGCATCGCTGCGCGCTCCGGACACCATCGACCGAAGTCGATTACATGTCCATGCCCATGCCGCCCATGCCGCCCGGCATGCCGCCAGCCATCGGTGCATCTTCCTTCGGCAGTTCTGCAACAGCTGCGTCCGTCGTCAGCAGCAGGCCTGCAACCGAAGCTGCGTTCTGCAGTGCGGTACGCGTGACCTTGGTCGGGTCGACGACGCCGGCTTCGACCATGTCGACGTACTCGCCCGTCGCTGCGTTGTAGCCGTAGTTGCCATTGCCTGCAGCAACTGCCGCCACCACGACGCTGGCTTCTTCGCCGCCGTTCGTGACGATCTGGCGCAGCGGCTCTTCCATCGCGCGCAGCACGATCTTGATGCCGGCGTTCTGGTCAGCGTTCAGGCCGGTCAGGCCTGCGATCGCGGTGCGAGCGCGGATCAGCGCAACGCCGCCGCCTGCCACGATGCCTTCTTCCACAGCTGCGCGCGTTGCGTGCAGTGCGTCTTCGACACGTGCCTTCTTTTCCTTCATTTCGACTTCGGTCGCAGCACCGACCTTGATCACTGCCACGCCGCCGGCCAGCTTGGCCACGCGCTCTTGCAGCTTTTCACGGTCGTAGTCCGACGTCGCTTCTTCGATTTGCGCGCGCACTTGCTTCACGCGTGCTTCGATGTTCACGGCTTCGCCTGCGCCGTCGATGATCGTCGTGTTTTCCTTGCCCACTTCGATACGCTTCGCCTGGCCCAGTTCTGCCAGCGTTGCCTTCTCGAGCGTCAGGCCGGTTTCTTCCGCGACGACTTGACCGCCGGTCAGGATCGCGATGTCTTCCAGCATTGCCTTGCGACGATCGCCGAAGCCCGGTGCCTTGACCGCAACGGTCTTCAGGATGCCGCGGATGTTGTTGACGACCAGCGTTGCGAGCGCTTCGCCTTCGACGTCTTCAGCAATGATCAGCAGCGGACGGCCAGCCTTCGCGACTTGCTCGAGTACCGGCAGCAGATCACGGATGTTCGACACCTTCTTGTCGTGCAGCAGCACGAACGGGTTGTCGAGGACGGCGACTTGCTTGTCCGGGTTGTTGATGAAGTACGGCGACAGGTAGCCGCGGTCGAATTGCATGCCTTCGACGACGTCGAGTTCGTCGGCCAGCGACTTGCCGTCTTCGACGGTGATCACGCCTTCCTTGCCGACCTTGTCCATCGCTTCAGCGATGCGATCGCCGATCGACGAATCGCTGTTCGCCGAGATCGAGCCGACCTGTGCGATTTCCTTGTTCGTCGTGCACGGCTTGCTGATCTTCTTCAGCTCTTCGACAGCCGCTGCGACTGCCTTGTCGATGCCGCGCTTCAGGTCCATCGGGTTCATGCCCGATGCGACGTACTTCATGCCTTCGCGAACGATCGATTGCGCGAGGACGGTTGCCGTCGTCGTGCCGTCGCCTGCGTTGTCGCTGGTCTTGGAAGCGACTTCCTTGACCATTTGCGCGCCCATGTTCTGGAGCTTGTCCTTCAGCTCGATTTCCTTCGCGACCGACACACCGTCCTTGGTGACCGTCGGGCCGCCGAAGCTGCGCTCGAGCACCACGTTGCGGCCCTTCGGACCCAGCGTGACCTTGACTGCGTTGGCGAGAATGTTCACGCCTTCGACCATCTTCGAACGGGCGGAATCGCCGAATACGACGTCTTTAGCTGCCATCTTCTAACTCCTTGAATTCTTGGGAATATGTACCGTCGGAGGACGCTTAGTTAGCGTTGACCACGGCCATGATGTCTTCTTCGCGCATGACCAGCAGTTCCTGGCCGTCGACCTTCACGGTCTGGCCTGCGTACTTGCCGAACAGGACGCGATCGCCGACCTTCACGTCGAGCGCGATCTGTGCACCCTTGTCGTCACGCTTGCCCGGGCCGACCGCGAGGATCTCGCCTTGATCCGGCTTTTCAGCAGCAGCTTCGGGGATCACGATGCCCGAGGCGGTCTTGGTTTCCTGATCCAGGCGCTTGACGATCACGCGATCGTGCAAAGGACGAAGGTTCATATTCACTCCTCTCTTGACTGAGATTGAAGAACGCTTAGGGAATCTGCCCGGCAAATCGCCCGGCAGAGAATTGTTAGCACTCTCGTGCAGCGAGTGCTAATTATATGGACGGGTTTTGACAAATTCAAGAAGGGGATCCGGAGGATTTTTCCGGGCAGGCGGGGGGCGCTCGGCGCTGAGCTTCGTTCGCGCGAGATTGGGCGTGAGGCGATGTGGAAAAGGCCGGATCCACGGAAATATATCGTGCAAAAACAATAGCCTAGCAAAAACCACGAGCGACGGAGGCGGTATCCGGGAGGATAGCAGGAGTTGCCTGTTCGGTTCGTCGCCATGGCCATGCAGCAGCGGCTGCGACACCTCGGGAATTCCCGTACATCCCGAGCAAGCGCTGTCGAAACAAATAGGGTGCAAACATATATTCGCGATCAACGCGCAGGCAGCGCGTCACGACGTCCTCCTCTCAGGATCGGAGCAGTTGGTCACTTCGCCGCGTCTCAGCCGACGCTCGACGGGCAATCGTGAACGCCCGATCGGCCACACATCGATCGGAAGGACGAATGTTGTTTCCCGAGCGACGTCGGCCGGTTGCCTGTGAGAAAGCAACCGGCCTCGAAGCCGCCTGTTGGCGGAATGGTCAAAATGCACTGCCGTGCGAGAGCCGGACGATCTGTTCGTCGACCGGCCACCCATCGAATTCGTCTTGTCACAGGGTCAGGTCACGAGGATCTCGCTCGCGAAATCACCACGAGGAGCACCTCAGATCACTTTCGCCGCACACCCCTCATTCACCGGACGAATCACGCGGCATTTTTAAAGCAGCGCGGAAGCGGCACCCTCAGTCATCGCACCTCGCGCGACCTGGCCACGGACCACGAAATTCTCCGCCGTCGAGAAATCGTCGACCATATCGAGCCGATAGCCGTGCGTATACACAGCGCTCAATTGAAAGCCGTTTTCCGGGCGAAGCGCCAATTTCTGACGAAGTCGATAGATGTGCGTGTCAAGGCTTCGCGACGTGCCATCCAGTGTCCGCCCCCATGCCAAGGTCGACAAGGAATCTCGGGAGACTACGTTTCCAAGATTATTGAACAGGCAACTCGCCAAGGAAAATTCCTTCGCAGTCAAATCGATATTTTTGCCGTGCAGGGTTATCGTGCGCATAAGCGGATTCACAACATACGCCCCAACCTCGACTCTATTATCGGCTTTTTTATTTCGGCCGCTTCGACGCAGCAGCGCATTGATTCGAGCCATCAACTCGATCTCACGAAAGGGCTTGCCAATGTACTCGTCGGCCCCGGCATCCAGCGCAGCGGCAATATCTGCCTCCAGCGTTCTCGCGGCCAGAAACAAAACGACGGGCGCGTCTCCAAGATTGGCTCGAATCCAGTGCAACAAATTCAGACCGCTGGCGTCCGGGATTCTCCAGTCAAGCACCACGAGCTCCACGACTTTCTTTCTCAGAAACTGAACGGCTCGCGCACTATCGCACGCCACCGAAATTTCCCGGTTTGACCCTCGCAGCGCCTTTTCAAACGCTGACGCCTGACCCGGATCGCCTTCCACTAACAGGATACTCATAACACCCCCAGCCTTCATCGACACGATTAATTTTCAGACCACTCCAATCGATCGCCCGAACATGCAGACACAAATGTAATATTTTTAACCACTACCGAGCGATTGAGATCTTCCTCACTCAAACTTCAACATCAATTCAACTCACAACGGACCCATTCGATCCGATACAACACAACCCGAGCGGACACCTGCACATTTTTTCGTGCATTCTCATTTCGATAAAAATAAATTCGGCGCCCTTTATTTCAAACAGCACGTGCTCGGCGACGAGCGTGGAAGTCTTGCTGCACCCATCGGAATCCTCCACGGGCAGATAGCCGGTTTTTGCGTCCCCATTTCGCGCGCGATGCCGCTTTTGGTTGCCGGTAATTCATCCGGAGCCCCGCGGCCGCAATCACGCAGGTGAACATCCGTTCGCGAATGTTGTATGCAATTCCAGTGAGGCCGCACTCACCGAGCCAGCAGATCATCACGAGCGTGCCACGCACTCTGGCACCGATATCAGCGACGCGCATGCCGACCTCGGTAGCGATCAGCGAATTGGGCAGATCCATCGGTGTCCGGCACGCCGCCGCCGTGTCTTCGGCCCAACTCGCTCATCAAGTATGCCACTCAGATGTTACTGACATATCAGCAGGATATCGAGACGCTTGATAGAGGTCAAAGCGGGTAAACCCGCTCGCCAGCATTGACCCCTTTTACAGCGAGTTGAAAACGGGGGGTGACCACGCTAATATGTTAGTAATATTTTCTGCTGGATCACCGGACACATGAACGGACTAACGGGTACCACCCTTGCCGAACAGGCTCACCAGAAACTCGAAGAACTGATCGTGACGCTCGAGCTTGCGCCCGGCAGTGTCTGGTCGGAGGCATCCCTCGCGGAGAAGCTCAATACGGGGAGAACGCCGGTTCGCGAGGCCGCACAACGACTGGCTGCGTCGCATCTGCTTCAGATCGTGCCGCGTCACGGCATCATGATCACGGTCCCGAACATTCATGATCAGTTGCTCGTGCTCGAAACACGCCGTGAACTCGAGCGCCTCATCGCACGGCGCGCTGCACGGCGTGCATCGCCCGAGGAGCGCGAGCAGATCCGCGACGTCGTTGAAAAACTCGACGCGGCAGGCGAATCACAAAACGTTGTCGACTACTTGAGAAGCCTATATGCGGCCAATCAGCTTATCGCTCAGTGTTCGCGAAATCAGTTCGCTGCCGAGGCTATCGCACCGTTACATGCGTTGTCCCGGCGCTTTTACTTCATGTATCACAAACGGTTGAATAATTTGCCGTCGGCAAGTCTGCAGCACGTGAGAGTCGCGCGTGCAGTAGCTGATGGTGACGAGCAGGAAGCCGAACTCGCATCAGACATGATGATGGACTACATTGATGCATTTACGCGGGACTGCTTTACCCTCGATTTTGAACCGTATCACTCGCGAGCTGCGGTCTGATATGCCTTCGATGAATTGAGCACACCCGCAACCAGGTATATATCGTGCAAGCTCAATCGCGCACGTAGCGATGTCGGCAAAACACCGTCGATCTCGAACAGACATTGTGGAATTACCGTCGACGTCGAGCAGCAGCACCGAGCAAGACGTCGACAACCACTCGTCATTCAACACTGAATTCCGCGCCGTTCAATCAACCCGCCTACCTGCTCCTCCCGGACGGGCTCGGATATGTAATATCCCTGGCAATCAATTGGCGTCATCTCCCTCAACCACTCGAACTGAGCCTCGGTTTCGACGCCTTCGATCACAACACGCTTCTTCAAGCGGCGCCCGAGCTCGACGAGCGTTTCCACCATGGCCCGCGATTCGATATTTTCATGGATATCGCACATGAAGGACCGATCCAACTTGAGCGTGTCTACTGCCAGGCGATGCAATTTGGTCAGCGACCAACAGCCTGAACCGAAGTCATCGATCGCAACGCTCACCCCCATGTTCCGGATCGAAGCGATGGCAGTTGCGAGCGTCTCGATTGGACCCGGGTCGATGGATTCCGTGAGTTCGATTTGAAAATTCCCGGCACGAACCGCATGGGAATCGAGAATCGAGGACAGTCTTTTTTCCGCTCCCGGCCGCGTAATTTCACGGGCAGGCAAATTGACAGACAGCGACAAGCCACCATATCCGCGAGCAGCCCAACTGGCGAGCACCCGCGCAGATTCCGTCATGACGTAATCAGTGAACTGGCTCGTCAAATACGAATCCTCGACAAGATCAATGAATACCGATGGCATCAACACACCATGTTCCGGATGATGCCAGCGTATCAACGACTCGAACCCGGACAGCAATCCGGCCTCAAGGCGAAGCTTGGGCTGATACACGAAAAAGAATTCTTTCCGGGCCAGCCCAAGTTCCGCGTCGTCGACAAGATCATCATAATTGCGATGCACTGTCGTACTGTCCAAAGCGATCTCCAATGCACGCACATCAGATTTTCCAGTGCCTGCTGACACAGCCTTAGGGTCGCCCGGGCTTGCCGCTGCCCGGGCTTTCCGTCAGTCAGTGCATGAACACGCGACTACTTCCACTGATACAGCATGCCGGCACCGATCACCCGCTGGCCACCGCTGAAACCGCCGTTGATCGACGCCTTCAGGTTGTCGGTGATGCGCGCCTGCATGTTGACCGCCATCGCCTTCTGGCCGAGGAAGGTTGACGTACCGACCCCCATGCCGAAGTTGGCGTCGCGATCGAGCTGCGGGATCGACGCCATCGCGCCAACGGCCGCGATACCCTGCTTCGCCATCTGGTCGGTCTGCTGCAATTGCGAGCCCAGCGAGTTGATCTGCGCCTGCTGGCCTGACAGCGCCGTCGACAGCGTCGACTGCACCGCATTGAGCTGGTTCACGTTGACCGCGTCGGTGCCCTGCGTACCCGGCGCGACGTTGATGATCTGGCGCTGCTGCGTGTCGCTGCCGACCGACACCACGTTCGAGCGGCCGCCGTCCGTCGAATTCGCACCGATCGCCACGGAGTTCGAGCCGGCCGTGACGGTCGGCTTGTCGGAGCCGGTGCCGTTCATGTCGGCCGCGACGCCGGCAGCGTTCGTCGTATTCGTCGTCATCAACGTGGACAGCTGACTCAACTGGTTGTTGATGTTCGTCACACCAGTCGACAGCGACGCCACGTTGTTGTTCGTCGTGCTCAGGCCGGTGGACAGGGAGCTGAGGCCGGCCGCCGTCGACGTCGACAGCGTGTTGATCGCGGTCGAGGTCGATGTGGACAGCGACGACACGCTGCTGTTGGTCGAACTCAGGCCCGTCGACAGCGAGTTGATACCCGTCGACAGTGATGCGACGTTTGTCGCGGTCGTCGTCGACAGGGTGTTGACCGCCTGGTTCGTCGCGTTCAACTGGCTGCCGTTGATCGCGTCCGTGCTGGTGGCCGAGACCTGGCCGGCAGCGACGTTCGTGATCTGGCGTTCCGCGCCCGGCGCACCGACGCTCAGGACGCCCACCGGACTGGTGCCGAAGACCGGATACGTGACGCCGCCGACCGTGACGCTCGACACCGCAACCGCGTTGCCGGTGACCGAGTTCGCGCCGAGCGCGATCGAGTTGGCGACGTTCGCGGTGGCGTTCGAACCGAACGCGAGCGCGTTGGTGGCGCTGGCCGTGGCGCCCGAGCCGTAGGCCTGCGCGCCGATGGCGCTGGCCGTGGCCTGGTTGCCGAGTGCGATCGTGTTGTCCGCGGTGGCCTGGCTCGAGCTGCCGAATGCGAGCGCGCTGTTGCCGGTTGCCGTGCTCGCGTTGCCGAGCGCCACTGCGCCGGTGCCGGTCGCCGTGTCGTTTGCACCCATCGCGACTGCGCCGGTGCCCGTCGCGACGCTCGGGTCGCCGATCGCGACCGCGCCATCGCCGCTCGCGGTGTTGCCGGAGCCGATCGACACGGCCTTGCCGCCTGTTGCCGAAGCGCTTTGACCGATCGCGACCGAGCCGTTCGATTGCGCGTTCGAGCCGTTGCCGACCGCGACGCTGCTTGCGCCCGCCGCGGTGGCGCCGACGCCGGCGGCCAGCGAGTAGAGGCCGGTCGCGGCGCTATTGGCGTAGTTCGCCGATGGCGTACCGCCGTCGTTGACGCTGAAATAATGCGTTTTCGCGGCTTCGATCGCGGTTGAGGTCGACGTGGACAGCGACGTCATCGAACTGTTGGTCGAACTGAGGCCCGTGGACAGCGAGCCGATGCCGGTCGACGTCGAGGTGGACAGCGACAGGATCGTGCTGTTGGTCGAGCTCAGGCCGGTGGACAGCGATCCGATGCTCGTCGAAGTCGACGTGGACAGCGAAGAGATCGAGCTGTTGGCCGATGACAAACCGGTCGACGTCGAGGTCGACAGGGACGACACCGAGCTGTTGGTCGAGCTGAGGCCGGTCGACAGCGAGCTGATGCCCGTCGAAGTCGATGTGGACAGCGAGGAGATCGAGCTGTTGGCCGACGACAAGCCGGTCGACGTCGAAGTCGACAGCGACGTGATCGAGCTGTTCGCGGACGAGAGCCCCGTCGAAGTCGACGTGGACAACGAAGAAATCGAGCTGGTGGCCGACGACAGACCCGTCGACGTCGAAGTCGACAGCGACGACACCGTGCTGTCAGTCGAGCTCAAGCCGGTCGACAGCGAGCTGATGCCCGTTGAAGTCGACGTGGACAACGAGGAGATCGAGCTATTGGCCGACGACAAACCGGTCGACGTCGAGGTCGACAGCGACGACACCGAGCTATTAGTCGAACTCAGACCGGTCGACAGCGAGCTGATGCCCGTCGAGGTCGACGTGGACAACGAAGAAATCGAGCTGTTAGCCGACGACAAACCGGTCGACGTCGAAGTCGACAGCGACGACACCGAGCTATTAGTCGAGCTCAGGCCGGTCGACAGCGAGCTGATGCCCGTCGAGGTCGACGTGGAAAGCGAGGAGATCGAGCTGTTGGCCGACGACAGACCGGTCGACGTCGAGGTCGACAGCGACGACACCGAGCTGTTGGTCGAGCTGAGGCCGGTCGACAGCGAGCTGATGCCCGTCGAGGTCGACGTGGACAGCGAAGAGATCGAGCTGGTGGCTGACGACAGGCCGGTCGAGGTCGACGTGGACAGCGAGGAAATCGAGCTGTTGGCCGAAGACAAGCCGGTCGACGTCGAAGTCGACAGCGACGACACCGTGCTATCCGTCGAACTCAGGCCGGTCGACAGCGAACTGATGCCCGTCGAAGTCGACGTGGACAACGAGGAGATCGAGCTGTTGGCCGATGACAAGCCTGTCGAGGTCGAGGTCGACAGGGACGACACCGAGCTGTTGGTCGAGCTCAGGCCGGTGGACAGCGAGCTGATGCCCGTTGAAGTCGACGTGGACAACGAAGAGATTGAGCTGTTGGCCGACGAAAGGCCGGTCGACGTCGAAGTCGACAGCGACGACACCGTGCTATCCGTCGAGCTCAGGCCGGTCGACAACGAGCTGATGCCCGTTGAAGTCGACGTGGACAACGAGGAGATCGAGCTATTGGCCGACGACAAGCCCGTCGACGTCGAAGTCGACAGCGACGTGATCGAGCTGTTGGCCGACGAAAGGCCGGTCGACGTCGAAGTCGACAGCGACGACACCGTGCTATCCGTCGAACTCAGGCCCGTCGACAACGAGCTGATGCCCGTCGAGGTCGACGTGGACAGCGAAGAGATCGAGCTGTTAGCCGACGACAAGCCGGTCGACGTCGAGGTGGACAGCGACGTGATCGAGCTGTTCGCGGACGAGAGCCCCGTCGAAGTCGACGTGGACAACGAGGAAATCGAGCTGTTGGCCGACGACAGACCGGTCGACGTCGAAGTCGACAGCGACGACACCGTGCTATCCGTCGAGCTCAGGCCCGTCGACAACGAACTGATGCCCGTCGAGGTCGACGTGGACAGCGAAGAAATCGAGCTATTGGCCGACGAGAGGCCGGTCGAGGTCGAGGTCGACAACGACGTGATCGAACTGTTCGCGGACGACAGGCCCGTCGAGGTCGAAGTCGACAACGAAGAAATCGAGCTGTTCGCGGACGAGAGTCCCGTCGAAGTCGACGTGGACAACGAGGAAATCGAGCTGTTGGCCGACGACAGACCGGTCGACGTCGAAGTCGACAGCGACGACACCGTGCTATCCGTCGAACTCAGGCCGGTCGACAACGAGCTGATCCCCGTCGAAGTCGACGTGGACAGCGAAGAAATCGAGCTGTTGGCCGACGAAAGGCCGGTCGAAGTCGACGTGGACAGCGAAGAAATCGAGCTGTTGGCCGACGAAAGGCCGGTCGAGGTCGAAGTCGACAGCGACGTGATCGAACTGTTTGCCGACGACAGGCCCGTCGAGGTCGAGGTCGACAGCGACGTGATCGAGCTGTTCGCCGACGACAGCCCCGTCGAAGTCGACGTGGACAACGAGGAAATCGAGCTATTGGCCGACGACAAGCCGGTCGAGGTCGAGGTCGACAGCGACGTGATCGAACTGTTCGCCGACGACAGACCCGTCGAGGTCGACGTGGACAGCGAAGAGATCGAGCTATTGGCTGACGACAAACCGGTCGATGTGGAAGTCGACAGCGACGACACCGAGCTATTGGTCGAGCTCAGCCCCGTCGACAACGAGCTGATGCCCGTCGACGTCGACGTGGACAGCGAAGAAATCGAGCTGTTAGCCGAGGAAAGGCCGGTCGACGTCGACGTCGACAGCGACGTGATCGAACTGTTCGCGGACGACAGGCCCGTCGAGGTCGACGTGGACAGCGAGGAAATCGAGCTATTGGCCGACGACAGACCGGTCGACGTCGACGTCGACAGCGACGACACCGAGCTATCCGTCGAACTCAGGCCGGTCGACAACGAGCTGATCCCCGTCGAAGTCGACGTGGACAGCGAAGAAATCGAGCTGTTGGCCGACGAAAGGCCGGTCGAGGTCGAAGTCGACAGCGACGTGATCGAACTGTTCGCCGACGACAGGCCCGTCGAGGTCGAGGTCGACAGCGACGTGATCGAGCTGTTCGCCGACGACAGCCCCGTCGAAGTCGACGTGGACAACGAGGAAATCGAGCTATTGGCCGACGACAAGCCGGTCGAGGTCGAGGTCGACAGCGACGTGATCGAACTGTTCGCCGACGACAGCCCCGTCGAGGTCGACGTGGACAACGAAGAAATCGAGCTATTGGCCGACGACAAGCCGGTCGACGTCGACGTCGACAGCGACGACACCGAGCTATCCGTCGAACTCAGGCCGGTCGACAACGAGCTGATCCCCGTCGAAGTCGACGTGGACAGCGAAGAAATCGAGCTGGTGGCCGACGAAAGGCCAGTCGAGGTCGAAGTCGACAGCGACGTGATCGAGCTGTTCGCCGACGACAGGCCCGTCGAAGTCGAGGTCGACAGCGACGTGATCGAGCTGTTCGCCGACGACAGGCCCGTCGAGGTCGAGGTCGACAACGAAGAAATCGAGCTATTCGCCGACGACAGGCCAGTCGACGTCGAGGTGGACAGCGACGTGATCGAGCTATTCGCCGACGACAGGCCCGTCGAGGTCGACGTGGACAGCGAAGCGATCGAGCTGGTGGCCGACGACAGTCCGGTCGACGTCGAAGTCGACAGCGACGTGATCGAGCTATTCGCCGACGACAGGCCCGTCGAGGTCGACGTGGACAGCGAAGCGATCGAGCTGGTGGCCGACGACAGTCCGGTCGACGTCGAGGTGGACAGCGACGTGATCGAGCTGGTGGCCGACGAAAGGCCCGTCGAAGTCGACGTGGACAGCGAAGAAATCGAGCTGGTGGCCGACGACAGACCGGTCGACGTCGACGTCGACAGCGACGTGATCGAGCTGGTGGCCGACGACAGGCCGGTCGACGTCGAAGTCGACAGCGTAAACAGTTGGCCGCCGTTGACCGCGTCCCCGCTGCCGGCGGCAACGGTACCGTTCGCAAGGTTGATGATTTTATTGCTGGATACGTTGACGTTACTGCCATTCAGGATGATGCTTCCCGGTGCATACAGTTCGATCGACTGCCCCGGTACGGAGCCGCTGACGCTCGAACTTGTCGCCGTGGCGTTGTTGACAGTGATCCATGCGGTCGACGTGCTCGCGCCCGAATTGATTCCCGGCCCCCCTGTATAGCCGCCCATGAAAAGGAAGTCGCTGCCGGTGGCACAGCCCATGTTATAGCTGGTTGTCGCGCCGTTCGGGTTGAGAGCAGCAGTCGTTGCATTGCCACATACGACAAATGCAGCGGCATACACGTCCGGCGACGCGAAGGATCCCCCCCCCAACAACACCACAGCAGTCAACGCCCCCACTACGGCGCTCGTCCCACCCGTCCTTCGCCCTTTCGCAGTTTCCGATGCGGCCACATAGGTGCCCGTCTTCTCGCACCAGACATTCTTGTAAACCTTGTTCATTTCGACCCTCTTCTTCTTCTGCTAACCCGTTCAGCACTGCCACCCAAAAACAGCAGCGGCTCTTGTGAAAGAAAAAACCCGGCAGACTGGCGCGCGGGGAAGCCCATCCCCGACGACTTGCGCTCTTCCGCACTCAGCACCCAGACCGCCTTCGTTTTGAACGGCGGCTCGACATTCGTATTGCGTTGCCCTCGCTTGCTGCGGCCGTCATCTGCTCGCGTTTCCTGGATGACTTGTATTTGCGACGCTTGGTCTCTTCCCGCAGACACACCACTTCACCTACTCGAAAATCACGGAATTTGTTTCGATAGCATTCAACATTGAGCAATCGACTTGACGAGCAATCTCGCCAATCGATCGACATTCCAATAGCTCCTGCACATTCGATTTATAAATTGTTATTGAGCACGCACGTTTCCCGGTGCTCATATCGACGCACCACCGTCCTAATCAGGTGAGCCACGACAGAAGCACCTCGGATAATCGAAGCCTTTTGAATTGCATCAATGCAAATAAAACGAGGTGCCCCAGCTCACGACATCAATCATGATCACTACGGCACCAGGATTGCCATGTCGATTGCATGACAACCCATTTATATTTCGATCCCGCCTGAAGCACCCCAAGCGACGCAAGCACCTGGAGGCGCGGGACATCCGACCGTCACTTCACCGCGAGATCGAGCGCCTCAATCTTCACGATCAAAACTGGATATCTCGAACTGCTTGCGATCCTTGTCGCGAATCCACTCGGGCGCACGCCCTACCCCCGACCATGTCGCTCCGCTAACAGGATCGAAGTAGCGCGGCCGCCGTTTGGTCGCCTGCCGCAGGACATCGACAGTAAAAATATCTTCTGGAGCAAAACCGAACTCTCGAACGCAATACTTGATCTCGAGCAAAATCGCCTCCATGGCAATTCGTCGTTCCTCAGCGATCCGAGATTCCAGTTTCGATTTTGTATCGAGATACTCTCGATACGACTCCAGCTTGCTCATTGAGATAATTACAAACCGCCATTCGTCATCAAGAAAGATGTCGATCGAGTCGACAACCCGAAAACATCACGCGACTCGCTCCATTCTTCGTTACTTGTCGCAGCTGAATCGCAACGTTAACGACAGCCAATCATTATTCGCCGCGCGGCCTCACGCACAATTCCAGCCACAAAAAAATCCGGAGCGGACCCTACACCTGCTTCAACAATCCGTATGTCGCATCGTATATCCACGACGAGCGTCGATTGACAACATTTGTCACACATTGATCGCTCCCCAGTTGCTCCAATTCGTTCATAAAAGTTGACAAAAAGACTGTCGAGAAATGCCACTCTATTACGCAAATCAGACCTGCTACCGGCCACGAGGAATCAAAACATATTATTGCAAATGCCTTTCAGAACATTCGACAAGTCAATCAGCTCCAATGCAAGCAGGCATGCGCGGATTCGAGCAACACGATGAAAGATGGTGCCAATGAAAATTCTTGCCGTTGACGACGAGCCAGCACAGGCGGCGCTTCTCCGCGACACACTGATCGCCGAGGGATTCGATGTACGGAGCGCCACCGTGGGCGCAGAGGCCATCCGGTTCCTCGAAACCGACACCGTCGATCTGGTCGTGCTTGACTGGAACTTGCCGGATATCTCCGGACTGGAAGTCCTCGCCTGGATTCGCACACGAATCGGCAGAGATCTCCCCGTGCTGTTCCTGACGAATCGCGTGCGCGAGGACCAGCTCGTCGTCGCACTCGAGGCAGGTGCCGACGACTACATGGTCAAGCCCATCCGTCGCCATGAATTGATCGCACGCGTACGTGCTCTGCTGCGACGGGCCTATCCGGGGAATTCAAAGCCGGCGTCGATCAATATCGGTCGTTACCGTCTGGATCTCGTGAGCGAGACCGCGTTCTTGAGCGACGAGCCGATCAAACTGACATCTCGAGAGTTCACGGTTGCCGTTGCGCTATTTCAGAATTGTGGCCGCGCAATGCCGCGAGACGCGCTGATCAAGTCGATCTGGGGGCGCCATAGCGACCATATTTCCCGCACGCTCGACACGCACATCTATCGTGTGCGATCCAAGATGCGTATCGGCCCCGAAAACGGTGTTCGGCTTCGCGCTGTCTACAATCACGGTTATCGGCTGGAGTTGCTCGATCCCAACCACACGCACGATGCGGAATAGCGGCTGCCGTCACCCGCGCCAAAGACAACCCTACGTGACCGACGAACTTTCACGCGTCGCTCCTGCCGGGTGAACACCGAGGGCTTGCAGTCAGGAAATGGCGTCACCCTGACCGCCGCGCAAACCATGTGCTGGTTGCACGATACGGCAGCCGGCATCGGTGATCGACGCGCCGTTGACCATGGTTTCCCTCTCTGCTGGTACCGCCAATTTCCAGGCGAGCGCCGTCACGCTCAGAATTCGATACAGGGAATGGATGTTGCATTTTTCAACCTCACATCGGAACGTCGTTTCCCGCATCGGTACGATCGTGACCGGCACGGGAGACTGCACGAGCCGCCGTTACCGAGCCTGCTCGCGCGGCGGCCTGATGATCGGCTTTGTCGAGCCTTGAATCAGTCGAGACGCAAGTGGCATGGGCTCACCATGTTTGGGGCGATCGGCTAGCCAGGCCACGCAGACGGCCAGCGCAATCGCGCTCCCCCACAAAGTCAACAGAACACGCATCCTCACCTCACCTTCACCGGCTTGGCCGCGGCCTGCGTGATTGTCGCCCGCGGTTTCGGTACCGTTTCGAGGACAACCACCAGCGTCACGACAAGCCCGCAGATCAGAAGACCGCACATCCCGAGCATTGCTTTATTCATTTCTGCGCCCCCCTGCATCGTTTGACCGAATGCACCGATCGAGCCGCTCGGGCGACCGTGCACGGACGCTCGAATCACACCCGGAAGGCTCGACGCGATTCGATCGCCCGATGACCGGCCACAGAATGCGTCCTGGTGACGGTCGCGTCGCCCTTGATGCCGTCGATCGCGCTGAAGTTGCCATTGGCATGACGAGGCGCATCGGTCGTTGGCTATCTCGAGTCCCGAAGGCGAACCGAGCCTTTCGGCGATCCCTGAACGCATCCGCGGCGATATCACTTGTTGCCCACAAAGAGGCTCGTCGTTGATCTTCGGGGAAGAGGTCAGCTTCAATTTCTCATCAGTCAATTAATCAGTAATGCAGAGTAATCAGTGAAGAATCCGACTTCACCCAAGATACCGAAGCATCATCAGATTGGAGCGGACTCTCGACGGTTCACGCGTTTGTGTCGCCCGGCCACAACTGGCCGGCAGTCGCCCGACACGGTCGCCTGAAATGCCCGAAAGCCGCGGGCCGGAATGGCCCAGGAGACGGTTCCGTTTGCTCCATTTGGTCGACTAGTCGCGCCGATACGCCCTCTCCGCCGACAAAGCCTTAGCGTCGAACTCCAGTTCAGACAAAACGCGCTCGATTACCTCGGTCCAGTTTCCGCGCGTGGTCTGGGTAAAGATTCGCATGCCTGGATACCACGGACTATCGTCGCGGTTGCGCAACCAGCGCCAGCAGCCCGCATACCGGTTCAGTAACCACACGCGCTTCCCCATGGCTGCGGCCAGATGAGCGACCGCGGTGTCAACGGAAATGACAAGATCCAGCGCGTCGATGAGGGCTGCTGTATCGGCAAAATCCCTCACCTCGTGCATCCAGTCGACTACGTGTGGATACTTCTCGTGAGAAAGCTCTTTCGAAATGTCATCCGTCTTCTGCAAGCTGATCCAGTGCGCGTGAGGCCACGCAAGCAATGGCGCCATCGTATCCAGATCGATACTACGCCGGCGATCTTCGGGCGTGCCCGAATGCCCTCCCGCCCAGACCACCCCGATGCGTGGCAGGGTGCCTGGCTGCAACTTCGCCACCTTCGATGACCATTTTCGCGTCCGTCGCCGATTCGCGTACAAATAAGGCAGATCGGCGGGAATGTTGTCTACTTGCGTTCCGAAGGCCATCGGCAGCGACAGGAGCGGGCAATACCAGTCCCACCGAAGCGGGTCGAATGACTTGTCGTCGAGCAGTGTCAGATTTGGCCACCGAGAGCAGAGCGAATCAGTCAGCAGCCGACGCAGTGGTTTTGGGCATAAAAGGCCAACTGCCGTGAATTGCCGAAGCACCATTTCGAGATATCGACAAAAATGCAACGTATCGCCCAATCCCTGCTCGGCCAGAACGAGCAGGCGGTTTTCGCCAGGCGGCAGCCCTTGCCCCTGCCACCGACGGATCGGCAAAGCCGGGTACTTGGCCCCAGGATACGAATCGCCCGGCAGCATGGTTACCCACCGGTGTTCGAAGTACGGCCAGGCCTCCCTATATTCACCGGCGCGAAGCAATGCATATCCAAGGTTGCCGCAGGCTACGAGATTTTTGGGATCCAACTCGATTGCTCGACGATACGAACTGATTGCGAGGTCGGTCTCGCCTAACAGGCTGAGGCACACGCCCATATAGCTATGGGCATCCGAACGTGCCGGATTTCGTTCAATCGTGCGTCGACAAATATCGATGCCGTCTTCCGGCTTTTCGTCCAGCACCAAAGCCAGACACAGGTTGTACAACAACTTCGAAGTGTCCAGATCCGGCTGGTGATCTTCGGCAAACGCCAGACCGCTTCGCGCGCTTGCTGCCGCCTGCGAAAATGCCCTCAATCGTGTTTGCACCACGCTCAGGCTGTTGTAGAAGACGGCATTGGGAGATGCATCAATAGCCCTCTTGAACCAGTCCTCCGCCTCCTCAGCCCTATCCTCAGCCTTACCCAATGAAAAAGCGATCAGCCCTCTCAGATGCAGGACATCACCGCTTGACGGGTACTCCTTCAGAACGTCTTCGACCAGCCGAAGAGCGCGTTCAGGCTGGCCAGCGTGATAAGCCTCGATGGCCTTGTCATAGCACAACTGGATATCGTCGATATTCGATTCCATAGGAACCCCGATCAGCAACCCACGGTAGTGAACGTTTCGCAGCGCAGTCCGGAATCGCGATATGGATGATGGATATCCACTATCGCCTCAATACCGAAAAAACAATATCCAGAGATCGGTCTTGGCCGAACACCGTCCAAGGGAATCCCGCCCCCTGCCCCCCCACGATGAGAAAAAAACGCCAAGCGCGAGCTTGGCGAAAATCCGAGGGTTTGCGCTCTAGTGGACAGCGCAATTGCAATGCTACTCGTCGGTATGCGGCGAGATCTGAACGATTGTCACATTTAGGAATATTGATCACATCAGATCTCCTGACCCCACGAAATGACGAGTAGCACCATGGCCTCAACATCGCTGCCGTGGACACCGCCGCCCCCAAAACGGGTTCAACGAGCGATGCGCCCCCACCGGAAGGCGTCATATCGGCAACATGATCGGTTCGAAGTTGCATGAGTCACGACAGCGACAGCGGTAAAACGCGCGAAAACAACAAAAGCCCCCTTTCAAAGCAACACCGTGAAGCGCGCTACCCGGCCGGACCGGCCGCCCAACGACACCCCATCAAAGAACCCGTGCCGGCGTCGATCCGACGCGCAGCAACACCGCCTTCGCGCTTGTCGGACGCCCCCTTGCGCCCTTCCGCTCGGATCCATCGGTCCGCGCAATACCATTCATTTTTATTACATAGATCTTTACGTTTTACCTATTCACCAAACAACGTCCGCATAAAACCCGTAAGCCATCGGATTACATTCAGTAATTTAGATGCGAATCATTCTCGTTTACATTGACTTTCGCATTCGACACTCCTACGATGCGCCGCGTTGCGTTCATCTTTGTGCCCTGGCCAATCGGCGCCGAGCGTTCGGATAGCGCCTTAAAAGCAGGACTCCAGACTAAGAAAACCAGGGGTTTGATATGAAGTTTGTGTCGTTCCACGGAGACCGCATCCGCGTCCGGATGCGCCCCGCCGCCTGTGCGGCCGTCCTCGCTTGCGCGTCGTTCGCGAGCGGCGCCGCGTTCGCCGCCACGCCGGTCGACGCGCAACCCGAAGCGCCCGAAGCCGACCTCGCGATCCAGGCAAAGCCGACCAACATGTGGACCGGCATCTGGAGCCGCCAGAGCCTGCTCGGCGACATGGGCGGCATCCGCCCGTGGCTCGGCAAGTACGGCGCGACGCTGCAGATCACCGAAACCAGCGAATATCTCGCGAACCTGCGCGGCGGCCTGAATCGCGGCGGCGCGTACGACGGGCTGACGACGGCGACTTTGACGGTCGATACGCAGAAGGCGATCGGCCTGCCCGGCGGCACGTTCAACGTCAGCGCGCTGCAGATCCACGGCACCAACCTGAGCGCGCGGAATCTCGGCACGCTCAACACCGCGAGCGGCATCGAGGCGCAGGGCACAACGCGCCTGTGGGAGCTGTGGTACCAGCAGTCGTTCCTCGACAAGCGCGTCGACGTGAAGATCGGCCAGCAGAGCCTGGACCAGGAATTCATGGTCAGCACGTATGCGAACACGTTCGTCAACACGATGTTCGGCTGGCCCGCGCTGCCGTCGTACGACCTGCCCAATGGCGGGCCCGCCTACCCGCTCGCCGGCCTCGGTGTGCGTGTGCGCGCGCAGATCACGCCGAAGCTCACCGCGCTCGCGGGCGTGTTCGACGGCGATCCGCTCGGCAACAACCCGAACAACCTGAGCGGCACGAACTTCAACCTGCACAACGGCGCGCTCTACATCGGCGAGCTGCAGTACGCGCTGAACCAGCCGTCCGACGGCGAAATGGACACCGGCCGCTCGAACGGGCTGCCGGGCACCTACAAGGTGGGCGTCTGGTATCACAACGGCCGCTTCGCGGACCAGAACGTCGGTACCGACGGGCTGTCGCTCTCGGATCCCGCGTCGAACGGCAGCGCGCAGCAGCACCACGGCGACTACAGCTTCTATGCAGTGGCCGACCAGATGATCTGGCGCCCGGACCCGACGGGCCCGCGCAGCCTCGGCGTGTTCGCACGCGTGATGGGCGCTCCCGGCGACCGCAACCTGGTGAGCTTCTCGGCCAATGCGGGCGTCGTGCTGAAGGCACCGTTCGAAGGCCGCGACAACGACAGCGTCGGCCTCGGCGTCACGTACATCCAGGTCGGCAACCACGTGACCGACCTCGACCAGACCGCGCGGACGTTCGCGACGGGCCCGTACGGCGTGCGCACCCGCGAGACGACCGTCGAGGCGACCTACCAGTACCAGGTCAACCCGTGGTGGGTGATCCAGGCCGACGCGCAGTACACGTTCAATGCCGGTGCCGGCCAGAACCCGAGCGACGCGACCCAGCCGCTGCGCAACACGTTCGTGCTCGGCGCGCGCACGACCATCACGTTCTGAGCACCGCGCCCACGCTACCCGTTTTTTCACGCGCCGCCGCGGCGGCGCGTCCCCCAGGAGAGACCCAGATGAATCAATCCGCCCCGCTTCGCCGCCTCGCGACGGGCGCACTGGCCGCCGTCGCGCTGACGGCCGCCGCCGGCGCGTTCGCCGAGCCGCAAGGCTTCCTCGAGACACTCCATCGCCACTCGCTGCTCGTCAACACGGTGCCCGACAACGGCGACCAGAACCCGTACGCGATCGCGGTCGCGCCGGTGTCGGCCGGCACGATCCAGGAAGGCGACGTGCTCGTCGACAACTTCAACAACGCGGCGAACCTGCAAGGCACCGGCAGCACGATCGTCAACTACCGCCCGTCGACCAAGCAGATGAGCCTGTTCGCGACGATTCCGCGCGACCTGAAGGCATGCCCGGGCGGCGTCGGCCTGTCGACCGCGATGACGATGCTGAAGTCGGGCTGGGTGATCGTCGGCAGCACGCCGAGCAACGACGGCACGACGTCGACGAAGGGCGCCGGCTGCCTGATCGTGCTCGATCCGCAAGGCAAGGTCGCCTCGACGTGGTCGAGCCCGAACATCAACGACCCGTGGGGCAACATGGCCGTGGTCGACCGCGGCGACAGCGCGACGCTGTTCGTCAGCATGGCCGGCTTCGGCGTCGGCGGCGCGGACGGCAACCCGCCCGTCTACAAGCAGGCGACCGTGCTGCGTCTCGACCTCGACGTGCCCGCCGGCAAGCCGCCCGCGATCAAGCAGGAAACGGTCGTCGCGAGCGGCCTCGGCGCGCAGGCCGACAAGGGCGTGTTCCTCGTCGGCCCGACGGGCCTCGCACTGTCGGGCGACCAGAAGAAGCTGTACGTGTCGGACGCGATCGGCAACCGGGTCGTCGAGATCGACGATCCGCTCACGCGCGACACGAGCGCGGGTGTCGGCCGCCAGGTCACGGCCGACGGCTTCCTGCGCCGCCCGCTCGCGCTCGCGACCGCGCCGAACGGCCATCTGCTCGCGACCAACGCGCTGAACGGCCAGGTCGTCGAGATCGATCCGGTCGCCGGCAAGCAGCTCTATGCACGCTGGATCGACACCGACAAGGCGCAATCGCCGCCCGGTAACGGCGACCTGTTCGGGATCGCGATGACGCCGGCCGGCGACGGTTTCTATTACGTCCAGGACGACGTCAACACGCTGATGCTCGCGAAGTAACGGAGCCGACCATGGCAGACGATCTGAACCCGCCGTCGCGCCCCGCGCGCCGCGGCTTCCTGAAAGCCGGCGGCGCGGCGGTGGCCGCGGGCCTCGCAGCGGGCGCGATGCCGGCCGCACACGCGGCCGATGCAGCCACCCCGGCCGCGCCGGATGCGCACGCGCACGACAACGACCTCGAGCCGTTCTACGGCAAGCACCAGAGCGGCATCACGACGCCGCAGCAGCGCAACGCGTATTTCGCGGCGCTCGACCTCGCAACCGACAAGCGCGCGGACGTGATTGCGTTGCTGAAGACGTGGACCGACGCGGCCGCACGCCTGACGCGCGGCGACACCGCGCAGCCGCTGCCGGCGACCGGCGGCGACGACGTCGCACCGGCCGACTCGGGCGACGCGCTCGGCATCGGCCCGTCGCGGCTGACGATCACGTTCGGCTTCGGGCCCGGCCTGTTCGCCGTTGCGGGCAAGGACCGCTACGGCCTCGCGAAGCAGCGCCCGGCCGCGCTTGTCGACCTGCCGCGCTTCAACGGCGACCAGCTGATTCCGGAGAAGACGGGTGGCGACCTGTTCATTCAGGCGTGCGCGAACGACGCACAGGTCGCGTTCCACGCGGTGCGCCAGCTCGTGCGCCTCGGCGGCAAGGCCGTGCAGATGCGCTGGGGCCAGGCCGGCTTCACGTCCGGCAAGCCGGGCGAGACGCCGCGCAACCTGATGGGCTTCAAGGACGGCACGATGAACCCGTCGCGCGACGACCCGGCCGCGATGAACGAGTTCGTGTGGGCCGGCAGCGAAGGCCCGGCGTGGATGAACGGCGGCACCTACACGGTCGTGCGCCGCATCCGCATCACGCTCGAACACTGGGACAACACCGAGCTCGGTTTCCAGGAGCAGGTGTTCGGCCGCAAGAAGTACAGCGGCGCGCCGCTCGGCGGCAAGCAGGAATTCGAAGCGCTCGACCTCGACGCGGTCGACAAGGACGGCAATTCGGTGATCCCCGACAACGCGCACGCGCGTCTCGCATCGCCGCAACTGAACAACGGCGCGCAGATCCTGCGTCGCGCGTATTCGTACAACGACAGCGCGAACTTCTACATCGAGCGCTGGCCGCCGTGGCGCCAGCAGACCGAGTACGACGCGGGGCTGATGTTCGTCGCGCACCAGCGCGACCCGCGCAAGGGCTTCATTCCGATCAACGAGAAGCTCGCGAAGCTGGACATCATGAACCAGTTCACCACGCACGTCGGCAGCGCGATCTTCGCGTGTCCGCCGGGCGCGCAACCCGGTTCGTATATCGGCGCCGCGCTGTTCGAAGCGTAACGACACGACGACGCAACGACACGCAACGACACGCAACGACACGCAACGCACTCATTTTTCCGGGCCGCCCGGATGCAACTCACGACGACGACATGAACACTTCACCCGTTAGCCGCCCGCTGCGGCACCTGATCTCCGCGGCCGCCGCCGCGCTCATGCTGACCGGCGCGCTGCACGTCTCGCACGCGCATGCCGCGACGCTCACGCTGTACAACGCGCAGCACGAGCAAGTCGTCAACCAGCTCGTCAAGGACTTCGAAGCGCAGAGCGGCATCACCGTGAAGGTGCGCTCGGGCGAAGGCCCGGCGCTCGCCGCGCAGATCGTCGCGGAAGGCGATCGCACGCCGGCCGACGTGTACTTCACCGAGAACTCGCCCGAACTCGTGCTGCTCGACCGCAAGGGCCTGCTCGGGAAGGTCGACGGCGCCGCACTGCAAGCGGTGCCCGCGCGCTTCAACCCGGCCGACGGCAACTGGGTCGGCGTGCTCGCGCGCGAGAACGTGCTCGTCTACAACACCGCGAAACTCCAGCCGCAGCAACTGCCCGCGTCGCTGCTCGATCTCGCGAAGCCGGAATGGAAAGGCAAGGTCGGCGTCGCGCCGAGCGATGCGGACTTCCTGCCGCTCGTGAGCGCGGTGCTCGCACTGCACGGCGAAGCCGCGACGCTGCAATGGCTGAAGGGCCTGAAGACCAACGCGCAGATCTTCGACGACGACGAAGGCGTGACGGCGGCCGTGAACCGCGGCGGCGTGCTGACCGGCATCATCAACAACTACTACTGGGACCGCCTGCACGCCGAGCTCGGCGACAAGTCGACGAAGAGCGCGATCCACCACTTCGGCAATCACGACGTGGGCGCGGCCGTAAACGTGTCGGGTGCCGCGGTGCTGAAGGCGTCGAAGCACCAGGCCGACGCGCAGAAGTTCGTCGACTATCTCGTCAGCGAGCGCGCGCAGAAACTGATGGCGGGCGGTCACATCAGCTTCGAATATCCGCTGCACCCGGGCGTCGCACCCGACCCGATCCTGAAGCCGTTCAACGAACTGAGCCCGCCGGCGCTGACGTTCGAACAGCTCGGCGACGACAGCCAGGCCGGCAAGCTGCTGCGCCAGGCCGGCCTGCTCTGACCGTGAGCGACGCCGTGTCCCGCACGGCGCGCGCCGTGCACGACGGCGAACGCACCGCGACGCGGCGGCGCCCGTCGCGCGCGCTCGTCGCCGCGGCCGCGTGCGGGCCGCTGTTGATCCTGCTGCCGCTCGGCTTCACGCTGTACCGCGCGGCAACCTTCGGCTTCGACGATGCGATCGAGCTGCTGTGGCGGCCGCTCGTCGGCGAACTGCTCGTCAACACGCTGTCGATCACGCTCGCCGCGACCGTCGCGTGCACGCTGCTCGGCACCGCGGTCGCGTGGTTCATCGAGCGCACGGACCTGCCGGCCCGGCCGCTGTGGGCCGCACTCGCCGCCGCGCCGCTCGCGGTGCCGCCGTTCATCACGAGCTATGCGTGGGTGTCGCTGAGCCTCGACCTGCAGGATTTCCTCGGCGCGCTGATCGTGCTGACGTCCGCGTACTTTCCGCTCGTCTATCTGCCGGTGGCCGCCGCGCTGCGCGAGCTCGATCCCGCGCTCGAAGAAAGCGCGCGCACGCTCGGCTGCTCGCCGTGGCATACCTTCTTTCGCGTCGTGCTGCCGCAGTTGCGCCCCGCGCTGTGCGGCGGGATGCTCCTCGTCGCGCTCGGCGTGCTGTCGGAGTTCGGCGCGTTCCAGCTGCTGCGCTTTCGTACCTTCACCACCGAGATCTTCGCGGAATACCGCACCGCGTTCGACGGCGGCGGCGCATCGTTGCTCGGCTGCGTGCTGATCGCGCTGTGCCTGCTGTGCCTCGCGATCGAGGCGCGTGCGCGCGGCCATGCGCGCTACGGCCATACGCACCGCGCCGCACGCCGCGTCGCGATGCGTTATCCGCTCGGGTATCTTCGCGGCCCGGTCGCCGTCGCGTTCGCCGCGCTCGCGGCCGCGACGCTCGGCGTGCCGCTCGCGATGATCGGCTACTGGCTCACGCAACAGGGCGCGGCCGCCGTCACGCCGGCCGACGTGTCGCCCGAGCTGCTGTTGCAGACCACGCTCGCGTCGAGCGGCTACGGCCTCGCGGCGGCGGCCGTCACGACGCTGCTCGCGCTGCCGCTCGCGTTCCTGCTGGTCCGTTATCCGGGCCGCGTCGCGACGCTCCTCGAACGCACGGCGATGACCGTGCAGGGCGTGCCGGGCATCGTCGTCGCGCTCGCGATCGTGTCGATCACGGTGCGGCTGCTGCAGCCGCTCTATCAAAGCGCGCCGGCGCTCGTCGGCGCATACGCGATCCTGTTCCTGCCGCTCGCGGTCGTCAGCGTGCGTGCGGCGCTGTCGCACGTGCAGGTCCGGCTCGAGGAAACCGCACGCTCGCTCGGCCTCGGCTGGCGCGCGACGCTCACGCGCGTTGTGCTGCCGCTCGCGGCGCCCGGCCTCGGCGCAGCCGCGACGATGGTGTTCATCTCGGTTGTGACGGAACTCAACGCGACGCTGCTGCTGTCGCCGATCGGCACCCGCACGCTCGCGACGCAGGTGTGGAGCGATACGGCGACGCTCGCGTTCGCGGCCGCGGCGCCTTATGCGGCGCTGCTCGTCGCGCTGTCGCTGGGCGCTTCGGGACTGCTGTTCCTGCTGCTCGGCCGCGCGTCGGTGCGCGACTGAGCGCCGCCCTTTTTCTCCGGAACCGCTCATGAGCGAATTACGCATTCACGGCCTGTCCAAATCGTTCGGATCGCATACCGTCCTGCACGACATCGATCTCACGGTGCGGCGCGGCTCGCGGCTCGCGCTGCTCGGCCCGTCCGGCAGCGGCAAGACGACGCTGCTGCGCGTGCTGTGCGGCTTCGAGCGTGCCGAGCGCGGCACCGTCGAGATCGACGGGCGCCGCGTGGCCGCGCCCGACGTGCATCTGCCGCCCGAACAGCGGCGGATCGGTTACGTGCCGCAGGAAGGCGCGCTGTTTCCGCATCTGTCGGTGGCCGACAACATCGCGTTCGGGCTGCCGCGCGCGGCGCGGCGGCGCCATCATCGCGTCGACGAACTGCTCGAGATGGTCGGCCTACCCGCGTCGTATGCGAGCCGTGCGCCGCAGCAACTGTCCGGCGGGCAGCAGCAGCGCGTTGCACTCGCGCGCGCGCTGGCCCCCGAGCCGTCGCTCGTGATCCTCGACGAACCGTTTTCCGCGCTCGATACGTCGCTGCGGCACGAAACGCGCAGCGCGGTCGCGGACGCGCTCGCCGCGGCGGGCGCAACGTCGGTGCTCGTCACGCACGACCAGCCCGAGGCGATGACGCTCGGCGACGAAGTGGCGGTGATGTGGCAAGGCCGGCTCGTGCAGACAGCCGCGCCACAGATGCTGTACCGGCAGCCGGTGACGCGCGACGTCGCGTCGTTCGTCGGTCAGGCCGTGCTGCTCGCGGGCCGTGTGCATAACGCGCGCATTGCGTGCGCGCTCGGCGAGCTGCCCCTCGTCGCACCGCTACCCGACGGGCCGGCCGACGCGATGCTGCGCCCCGAGCAGATCGGCATCGTGCCGGTCGCGCAGGTCGACGCGGCGCGCGGCCATACGGCGCGCGTCGAAGCCGCGCAGTTCGCGGGTCAGGACGCCGACGTGCTCGCGCGCCTCGATGCCGACAGCGACGTGCTCGTGCGGGTACGCGTGCCGGGACACCGGTGTCCGGCCGTCGGCGAACGCGTGGCACTGGTGGTGGACGGCGCGGTGATGGCGTACGCGCGCTGAGCGGCGCGGATCGTCGTCACACGCGGTCACGCGTCATCACGCGTCGGCGCAGCCCGCGCCCGACAGCGGCCGGAACGTCCGGCCCTCCGTCTCGACCGCCGCGCCCAGCAGCCGCGCGAGACCCTTCGCACCTTCGCGCATCACGACATCGTGATTCCATCGGAACAGCGGCCGCGCGAGCGGCTCCAGCCAGTTCATCCAGCGCACGTGCGTGCGGATGTGCCAGTCGTAGCGCACGACGGTGCACGCGCCGTCGCCGGCAAACGACCAGCATCCGTTGCCTTCGATCGCGCCGCTCGCGCGGCCTTCGAGCGCATGCGGCGGCTCGACGCGGCGCACGCGCATGTCGAAGGTCAGCCGGTACGGCAGCGCGCCCTTCCACGTATATCGGTGCAATGCGCCGATGCCGCGCGCGTCGCCCTCCTCGATCTCCACGGTGCGCACAGCGCCCTTCCACCAGTCGGGCCAGCGGTCGACCTGGTAGATCGCATCCCAGACCGCCGCGAGCGGCGCGTCCACGCGCCAGGTCGTCGAGAACCGGTATTCCGCCATGCAGCCTCCGGCGTGCCCGTCAGGGGCTTGGATCAGGGCGCCGGTCAGGGCGCGAAGAAGCGCTCGGGAAACGCGACGTCGATCTCGACATCGTCAAGCGTCACCGTTTCGAGCGGCACATCGTCATCGTCCGCGAAGCTGACGACCTTCAGCGGAAAGCCGTCCTCGGTGTCCAGCCACAGCCGGTAGCGATGCACGCCGTCGACCACGTGCGCGGGAGCGCCCGTGACCGACACGCGCAGCGCGGTCCGGCCGCCGACGGCCTCCTCGCCTTCGGTCACCGTCGCGCCGCCTTGCTGCAGCGCATGAACGTTGCGCAGCAGTTCGCCGACGTCCGACCGGTCGACCCGGTGGCCGCTGCGGTCGCGCACGAGCGGATTGGACGGCGACAGCGTCAGCGCGGGCGGCGCGTGTGCGCCGAACGGGCGCAGCCGCACCTTGCCTTCGCCGGGATCGTACGCGAGCACCGCGCCGTGATGCGGCGACACGAAATCCATCCGGACGAAACCCGGTTTCAGGTACGCATAGCGGAATTCGGTGTGCTCGCCGCCCCGCGCCGACGAGCGGATCGTCGCGCGGTACGAGCGGACGTGGTCGAAATGCGTCTGCGCGACGGTCACGGGATCGGCTGTCATGCTCGCTCCTATCAGGCTCGCGGCCAGCAACGCGGCGATCACGGCGCCGCCTCGACGTCGAGCACGCCTTCCATCCCGCGCTCGCGATGGCTACTGAAAAACAGCAGCCGATGCGTGCAATAGTAGGCGAACCGGCCCGCTTGCGTCGGCGTGAAGCGAAAGGTCTTCGGTGTCGTGGTCAGTTCGGTGTGCACCGCGATGCCGGCCTGCGGCGCATCGATTTCGAAGCTGTGCGGCACCAGGCCGCGCTCCGCCGATACGGTCAGCTCGACCGGCATGTGCGCCCGCACGATCACGTGGTTCGGATGGAAGAAATAGCTGCCACCGACGATCGCCACCCGCTGCACGCCGTCGGCGTCAACCGGCACGCGCACCGGCGTGTCGCCGTCCGCCCGCGCAAACGCGGCGCCCGTCACGAGCGCCGCGAGCACCAGCCCCTTTGCCATCGTCGTCTTCATTGTCTGGCTCCCTGCCGGCGCCGCGCGCGTCATCCCTTCCACGCGTCGGTCGAACCGCCGAGCGCGCCGCACGCTTCGATCGCGAGCTCGCGCAGGCGTCGTTCGTCGCCGCGGCCGGACAATGCGTAGCCCATGCCGCGATCCGACCAGAAATACGTGTAGCGGCCGTCGGCCGACATCGCCTGCGGCGCGAGGTGCCGCGTGTCGTACGCGGTCACGTACAGCGTCACGCGCTCGCCGTCCGCGCGCTGGTACATCAGTTGCGCGGCCGGCCCCGCTTCGCCGGGGAGCAAGCGGCCGCCCAGCAGCGCGTAGCCGTATTCGTCGAGCGACGGGGCGCGCACGGGTCGCCCGACACGCGCCGACAGCCACGCGGCGAGACGTTCGGGATTGCCCGCGCCGACCTCGACCGGATGCTCGCGATCGGCTGCGTACACCGCATACGCGACATCCGCGCGCGCGGCAAACGCCGGTGCGCTGCCGAACGCCGTCCAGCCCGCGTGCAGCGCGACGCCGATCAGCAGCCCGGCCGCCAGCCCCGCGAATGCATACGCGAACCCGCGCCGGCGCGACGCGCGACGCTGCACGAACAGCGCGGACGCGGCGCTCGGCAGCGGAAACAGCGCCTGCAGCGCGTCGCGCTGCGCCCGGTAATGCGCGAATCGTTCCGCCTCCTCCGGATCGGATTGCAGGCGCTCGAGCACCACGCGGTGTTCGTGCCCGGACAGCTCGCCGTCCAGCAACGCGGACAGCAGTTGTGCCGACGCATCGTCGTCCCGCTCGTTCGAAGGCTTGTGCGAATCGTCCATCATGTTTTCCCGATCACCCGTAACGCGGCCGTGCCGTGCGCCGACGGCTCGTCCGACAGCAGTGCGCGCATCTGCCCGCGCGCCCGCGCGAGCCGCGACATCACGGTGCCCACCGGCACGCCGAGCACCTGCGCGGCGTCGCGATAGCTCAACTCTTCGAGCGCGACCAGCAGCAGCACCTCGCGCTGCTCGACCGGTAGCCGGTACAGCGCGCGCTGCACATCGCGCAGCACCAGCCCGCCGATCTCGCCGGCCGGCGCGGCCATCGTCTGCCACGGCGCCGTCGCGTCGTCGACCGCGATCTCGTGCCGCGCACGCAACTGGTCGATGAAGCGATGCCGCAGCAGCGTCAGCAGCCACGCGCGCAGGTTGCCGCCATCGCGCGGCGGCCGGTTCAGCGCACGCTCGAGCGTGTCCTGCACGAGATCGTCCGCCCAGGCCCGGTCGCCCGTCAGCGCACGCGCATAGCGCGTGAGATGCGGCAGCCACACCAGCAGATCCGATTCGTAGCTCATCAGGATGCCTCGCGCGTTGCCGCGCCATCACACCGTCGCGCCATCATGGACGCGCGACGTGCCACATGCCGCCGATCCCGTCGCCGCCCGTGTCGCCGGCCTTGTGATCCATCTTCCAGCGATACAGCGGGCGCCCGCGATACGCCCATTGCTTCTTGCCATCGTCGCGCGCGACGAGACTCAGCGCGCCCGATGCCTTGTCGTACGGGTCGGCGAGCGCGGGCGGCCAGTTGGCCGCGCAGGCGCTGTCGCACGCGCTCTTGCCAGGCGCGTCGCGATCGAACACGTACAACGTCATGTGCGCTTCGTCGACCAGTTTCCCGTCGCCGACCTGGGGCGGGTCCGCGGCCGCCGGCCGCACGATCGCCGCTGTCAGCGCGGCGGCGAGGAGCATCCGTTTCATTGCCGTTCTCCTTGACGTGGCCTCGCGGCACGGCGGCACCGGACGGGACGATCGGCTTCGTCGCGATCATTATCCCGCCGGGCGGCCGTGCCGGGATTCGGTATGTAAACGGACGGAGGCGGCCGGTTATTCCATGCCGTCCGGCGCGGGTCGGCAGCGGCCATTCGTGCGACGAAAGAAAGCGGGACATCAAAAGACAACGCGGCATGACATTCCTGTCATGCCGCGTTGCGCGCCCCGTATTGCCCGGCGGCCGAGACGGCGCCGCCGGGCAATCAGGCAGGTTACTTCGGCAGTGCGCCCGTCAGCGACTGGAGCAGCGACGTCACCGGTGCGAGTGGGTTGCTCGGCGAGCTGCTGCCCGAATGCGGCGTGACCGACAGGCCCGGCGCGGAGCCGAGCGCCGTGCCCACCGTCGTGCCGACCGCATTGACGACCGTCGCCGTTGCGTTCGCGCCCGTCGTCAGCAGCGAGCCAACCGCGCCCGCCGTGCCGCCGGCCGCGTTCGCGCCCGAACCGAGCAGGCTGCCGCCGGCCGCCGCCGTCGAACCGGCCGCGCCCGTCAACGCGCCGGCCGCCTGCCCGAGGGCCGCCGGACCGTTCGCGAGTGCGCCCGTCACCGAACCGAGCGCGCCGGTCAGTGCGCCGGCCGGGTTGCCGCCGCCCGTCAGGCCGTTCACGAGGTTCGTGATCGGTGCGATCGGGTTGTTGCCCGCCGCGCCCGACAGCGTACCGACGACCTGGTTCACGACGCCTTGCACCGGTGCCAGCGGGTTCGTGCCGCCCAGCCCGCCGAGCGCGCCCACCACGGAGCCGACCGCGTTGCCCAGTGCGTTCGTGGCCGTGCCGACCGCGTTGCTGCTGCCGAGCGTGCCGACGACCTGGTTCAAGACGCCCTGCACCGGCGCCAGCGGATTCGACCCGCCGAGGTTGCCGAGTGCGCCCGTCACCGAGCCAAGTGCACCGGTCAGCGCGCCGGCCGCGTTGCCGCCCGTCGGCAGCGCGTTCTGCAAGCCGTTGACGAGGTTCGTGATCGGCGTGATCGGGCTGCCACCGCCGGCGCCGGACAGCGTGCCGACGACCTGGTTCACGACGCCTTGCACCGGCGCCAGCGGGTTCGCGCCGCTGAGCGCACCCGTCACCGAGTTCAGCGCGTTCGTCAGTGCGCCTGCCGGATTGCCGTCGCCGAGCGTGCCCGCGAGCTGCGTGACGACGCCTTGCACCGGTGCGAGCGGGCTTCCTGCACCGCCGACGTTGCCGAGCGTGCCCGTGATCGTGTTGACCGCGTTGCTCAGCGCGCCGGCCGGGTTGCCGCTGCCGAGCGTGCCCGTGACCTGGTCGACGACGCTCTGGATCGGCGCGATCGGGTTCGAACCGCCGCCGATGTTGCCCAGTGCGCCCGTTACCGTGCCGAGTGCGCCGGTCAGTGCGCCGGCGGGGTTGCCGCTGCCGAGGGCGCCCGTGACTTGGTTCACCACGCCTTGGACCGGCGCCAGCGGGTTCGAGCCGCCACCGATGTTGCCCAGCGCGCCCGTCACCGTGCCGAGTGCGCCAGTCAGTGCGCCTGCCGGGTTGCCGCCACCGAGGGCGCCCGCGACTTGGTTCACCACACCCTGGACCGGCGCGAGCGGGTTCGAGCCGCCACCGATGCCGCCCAGTGCACCCGTTACCGTGCCGAGTGCGCCGGTCAGTGCGCCTGCCGGGTTGCCGCCACCGAGTGCGCCCGTGACCTGATTCACGACACCTTGTACCGGCGCCAGCGGGTTCGAGCCGCCGCCGATGCCGCCCAGTGCGCCCGTTGCGGAGCCGAGTGCGCTGCTCAGCGCCCCCGTCGCCGTGTTCAGCGCGCCGGTCAGTGCACCGGCCGGGTTGCCGCCGCTCAGCGCGCCCGTGACCTGATTCACGACACCTTGCACCGGCGCCAGCGGGTTCGCGCCGCCGCCGATACCGCCCAATGCGCCCGTTGCGGTACCGAGTGCGTTGCTCAACGCGCCGGTCGCCGTATTCAATGCGCCAGTCAGTGCACCGGCCGGATTGCCGCCGCTGAGCGCGCCTGTCACCTGATTCACCACACCTTGCACCGGCGCCAGCGGGTTCGCCCCACCGCCGATACCGCCCAGCGCACCGGTCACCGTGCCGAGTGCACCGGTCAATGCGCCTGCCGGGTTGCCGCCACCAAGCGCGCCCGTCACCTGATTCACCACGCCTTGGACCGGCGCCAGCGGGTTCGAACCGCCACCGATACCGCCCAGCGCACCGGTCACCGTGCCAAGTGCACCGGTCAACGCGCCTGCCGGGTTGCCGCTACCGAGCGCGCCCGTCACCTGATTCACCACGCCTTGGACCGGCGCCAGAGGATTCGAGCCGCCGCCGATACCGCCCAGTGCGCCCGTTGCGGTACCGAGTGCGTTGCTCAACGCGCCGGTCGCCGTATTCAATGCGCCAGTCAGTGCACCGGCCGGATTGCCGCCGCTAAGCGCACCCGTCACCTGGTTCAGCACACCCTGTACCGGCGCGAGCGGCGTCACCGTGCCGCCGCCACCGCCGAGTGCACCCGTCACCGCCCCCACGGCGCCGGACAGCACCTGGCCTGGATCGCCGAGCGACGTCTGGATCGCGCCTGCCCCGCCCGCCGCCACGGTCACCGAGCCCAGCGGCGACGTGCCCGTCGCGACCAGCCCGACCGACACGCTGTTCGTCGGCGGATTGACGATCACTTGCGGGATCGGCAGCGAATCGAGGGCCCCCGCCATCGCGGAACCCGAAGCCAGTACCCCGAACACCGTCGCGACCGACAGCGCCACACCCGTCAATTTAAGATTTTGTCCCATCCTTATTCACCCCATCTCGGTTGGCACTACGTTGATAAAGCATGGGGACGGATTGCACGAAGCGTGCCAATTCAAAAAAGCGGATCCATTCGTCTGTCCATTTCCACCCAATAACGCCTTTTTTATTGATTTCAGGCGAAACAAGCGGGTTGCAGACGGTTGCGGAGTCCGAATCATCTGATGAAAAAGGCTGACGGAACGCGGATGTAACGTAACGTTTGCGAGCCCCGTGGTAACGTGTTCCGGTACATTCCGCGTCACGCCGGAACGTCCGGTCGCGACGGTGCGGCACCTCGTCTGCGCCGGCTACGCATTGCGCATTTCAGCGATATGAAAATGCATTGATAAATCGCGAATTGGCTTATTTTCTTTATTCCGCGATTTCTTTCTTGCCGATTACGCAGATCATTTCCGATCGCGTGGCATTCGACAATACGGACAGCCGAACGAAAAACTGTGACAGCCGCATTGCAAGCGGTGCGCGCGGCGACGGCAACCGGGGCCGCATCGCCGCGCGGCAGGTTCAACCGAAGCGCGCGGGCCGATACGGATGGGGATCGATATAGGTCGGCGCGCCCGTCATCATTTCGGCAAGCAGGCGCCCGGTCGCGGGGCCGAGCGTCAGCCCGTGATGGCAATGGCCGAACGCGAACCACAGATGCCGATGGCGCGACGCGGGCCCGATCACCGGACGCATGTCGGGCGTGCACGGCCGCATCCCGAGCCACGGCTCGGGATCGAGCCGCTCGCCGATGCCGAACGCGTCGCGCGCCAGCGGTTCGGCACGGGCGAGTTGCACGCCGGTCGGCGGCGCGCCGCGCAACGCGATCTCGACGCCGGTCGTGAGCCGCAGGCGGCCGCCCTCCATCGGCGCGACGACGAAACCTTCCTCGGTATCGCACACGGGCACGTTCAGCGGCGTGCGCGTCGGCCGGTAATGCATGTGATAGCCGCGCTTCGCGCGCAGCGGAATCCGGTAGCCGAGCGGCGCGAACACGTGATCGGACCAGGGCCCGAGCGCGACCACGGCCGAGCGTGCCGAGATCGGCCCGTGCTCGGTACCGACCCGCCAGCCGTCATCCACCTGCGCGAGCGTCGTCGCGTCGCCCCGCACGAACGTGCCGCCGTCGCGCTCGAACAGCCGCGCATAAGCCTTCGTCAGCCCGCCCGGGCTCGACACGGTCTTCGGATCCTGCCAGTGGAATGCGCCGCAGAACGCGTCGCTGATGCCGGGCTCGCGCTCGCGCAGCGCACGCGCGTCGAGCACCGTCATCCGCAGCCCGCGCGCGGCGGCCACGCGCTGCTGCGCACGCGTTTCCGCATCGAACAGCGCGGGCGACCGGAATGCCTCGATCCATCCGCCGTCATGCACGAGCGGCTGCGCGTCAGTGCGCGCGAGCAGCGCGTCGTGCTCGACGACGCTCGCCGCGACGAGCGGCAGCAGGTCGCGCGCGGCGGCCGCGAGCCGCTGCGGCGACGATTCGCGCCAGAAGCGCGCGAGCCATCCCGCATAGGCAGGCAGCGCGCGGTAGTCCCAATAGAGATCGACCGAGCGATTGCGCGCATAGCGCAGCAGCGTGCCGAGCCGGCGCGGAAACGCATACGGCACGACCGACGAGCGCTCGATCAGCCCGGCGTTGCCGTGGCTCGTTTCCTCGCCGGGCGCACGCCGGTCGACGAGCGCGACGCGCAGCCCGCGATCCTGCAGATGCAGCGCCGACGACACGCCGACGATGCCGGCCCCCAGAACGATGACGTCGAAATCCATGGTTCCCCGTACTGCGTCGAGATTGGATGCGACACGCGCCGGCACCGCGGCCGGCGCGCGGCCGTGCTTACTTCGCGACGATGTCGCGCTTGAAGTACTTTTGCGACAGCGCGCCGAGCGTACCGTCCTTCTTCAGCGCATCGAGCGCGCCGACGATCTTCGCCTGCAGCACCTTGTCGCCCTTGCGCATCCCGAAGCCCGTGCCCTCGCCGAGCGTCGCCGGATCCTTCAGCGGCTCGCCGACGATCTGGTAGTCGCGGCCGGCCGGCTTGTCGAGGAAACCGTCCTGCGCGGTCTGCGCTTCCTGCACGGCCGCGTCGAGACGCCCCGCGACGAGATCGGCGTAGATCTGGTCCTGGTCCTGATACGAGACGACGGCCACGCCCGCATTGGCCCAGTGCGCCTTCAGGAAATCCTCCTGCGACGAGCCCTGCAGCACGCCGACGTGCTTGCCGCGCAGGCTCGCGACGTCGGGTCGCAGCGGCGAGCCGCGTTTGGCGACCATCACGATCGGCACCACGTAGATGGCCGGCGTGAAGTCGATGCTTTGCTTGCGCTTCGCGGTGATGTTCATCGCCGAGTTGATCGCATCGAACTTGCGCGCCTGCAGCGCCGGAATCAGGCCGTCGAACGAATTCTCGACCCACACGCATTTCATGTTCAGCTTCGCGCACACCGCGTTGCCGATGTCGACGTCGAAACCCTGCAGCTGGCCGGCCGGCGTCTTGCTCTCGAACGGCGGATAGGCGGCTTCGATCCCGAAGCGCAACGTGGTCTGTTCCGCATGGGCCGCGACGGCCGTGCATGCAAGCGCCGCGACGGCGCAGAGGGAAAGCTTCCAGTTCATGGCGGTCCTTCTGTTCTGGATTGAGGCGAGGAGATCGGTCGCACGACGCCCTCGACCGGGCGCCGGATCGGCACTCGAGGCAGGTGGCCGCCGCACGGCGACGCGTCGTGTCCTGCACGCGAAATATAGACTCAAAGTCTATATTAGACTATAGGGGATACGAGAATTTTGCGCCGTTGCGTCGCGTCGGAATTTTGCCGACCACCCGAAAACACCGTTGATTTTCCAGTGTTTTCCAGAAAATCCGCGACAGCACAGAGTCTCGAAAAGAAAAATTCTTCCGATTTAGTTTGTCTATATTAGACTTTTCGTCCATCACGAACACCGCCGGACGCCGTCTTTCGAGACTGTGCCGTCCAGCCCCGACCGGAGATGTCCCCATGACGCAAACCGTCCCGACCCTGCCGCTGACCGTCGACAAAGCCGCGGTGCGCGCGGCCCTGCCGTCGCTCGACGTGCTCGGCACGCTGCGCCGCATGTTCGCGTCGCTCGCCGCGGCGCGCGCGGTGCAGCCGCCGCAGACCCTCACGCTGTTTCCCGAAAATGCCGGCGACTTCATCACGTATCTCGGCGCTCTCGCCGACGAACAGGTGTTCGGCGCGAAGCTGTCGCCGTACGTCGTGACGGGCGGCAAACCGATCGTCACCGCGTGGACCGCGCTGATGTCGATGCGCACGGGCCAGCCGCTGATGTGGTGCGACGCGGGGCTGCTGACCGTCGAGCGCACGGCCGGCACGACGGCGCTCGCGGTCGACTGTCTCGCGCCGCGCGATGCGCGCCATCTCGCGATCGTCGGCGCGGGCGCGGTCGGCCTCGCGCACCTGCGGCACACGGCGGCGCTGCGCGACTGGGAGACGATCCGCGTGTATTCGCCCGCACTCGCCGGCGACGCGGCGCTACAGGCAACGCTCGCGCAGCTCGACCCGCGCGTGCGGCCGGCTGCGAGCGTCGAGGCCTGCGTGCGCGACGCGGACGTCGTGATGCTGTGCACGTCGTCGGGCACGCCCGTGCTCGGCGACGGGATGCTCACGCGCCCCGCGCTCGTCACGTCGATCAGCACGAACGTTGCACGCGCGCACGAAATTCCGCCCGCGTGGCTGCCCGACATGGACGTGTACTGCGACTACCGGCACACGACGCCCGCGAGCGCCGGCGAGATGCAGATCGCGGCGGCCGATCACGGCTGGGACACCGCGCGGATCGTCGGCGACCTGCCCGCGCTCGTCGCCGGCACCTGCGCGGCGCCGTCGCGCACGCGTCACGCGTTCTTTCGCTCGATCGGCCTCGGGCTCGAGGACATCGCCATCGCGCACGCGCTGTACACGCACCTGACACGCGCATGAGCGGCACGCGAGCGCGGGGCCGATACAATGGCGCAACCGCCGCGGCGGCCGCGCGCGGGCGCACGGGCATGCCGGCCACAGGCTCAGCGGCACGCCGGCCCGATGCGCCGCCCGGCTCCCGTCCACTCGAGATGGCGACACCGATGCGCAAGAAGAAATCCCCCGTCAAAGACCTGCTGCTCACCCGCTATGCGCCGATCGCCGACGGTATCGCCGCGCTGTTCTTCCCGTACGCGGAAGTCGTGATCCACGACCTGCACGACCAGACCGTGCTGTATCTCGCGAACAACCTGTCGAAGCGCGAGGTCGGCGACGATTCCGCGCTCGAGGAAATCGATCATTCCGCGCGCGAGCGCGTGATCGGCCCGTACGAGAAGCTGAACTGGGACGGCCGGCGGATGCGCTGCGTCAGCAACGTGCTGTTCGACGACGACGGCCGCCCGGCCGGGATGATGTGCATCAACTTCAACATCGCGGTGTTCGACGAGGTGCGCGCGACGCTCGACCTGTTCATCAAGGGCGCGGGCATCGTCGCGCAGCCCGACGAACTGTTCCGCGACGACTGGCAGGAGCGCATCAACACGTTCCTGCACGGCTGGCTGCACGAGCGACAGGTCGGGCTGAACGGGCTCACGCGCGAGCACCGGCGCGAACTCGTCGAGGCGCTTTATGCGGAAGGCGCGTTCCGCGGCAAGAGCGCGGCGAACTACGTGGCGAACGTGCTCGGGATGGGCCGCGCGACGGTCTACAAGCACCTCAAGCACCTGAAGGAAACGCAAGGCGACGCGTAAGCCGCCGGCCCGGCAGGCCGCTTCGCCCCACCTCGTCGCGGCACGCGGCAACGGCCGGCGTCGCCCATCGCTATCGGGACGCGACTTCCGTGTCTATGCTTCGTGATACGTCCGGCACGGGCCCGTTCCACGCGGACCTGGCGACGACGAAGCGTCGAAGCATAAAATGATATAGTCTCGGTTACATTTTTTGCCGCCCGGAACCGCCCATGACGACCGCTCCCGCCCCGACTACCCGCCCGACCCTGACCGTCGAAATCTGGTCCGACCTGATCTGCCCGTGGTGCTGGATCGGCAAGCGCCGCTTCGACGAGGCGCTCGCCGCGTTCGCGCACGCCGACCGCGTCGACGTCGCGCTGCGCGCGTACCGGCTGATGCCCGGCCATCCCGTCGAGCCGGTCGAGGCAATGCTCGCGGGCAAGTACCGGATGTCGCCCCCGCAGGTCGACCAGATGCTGCGCCAGATCACCGACGCGGCCGCGAGCGTCGGGCTGCGCTACGACCTGCCCGGCACGCTCGCCGGCGACACGCTCGACGGTCACCGGCTCGTGAAACTCGCGGAAGCGACCGGCCGCGCGCATGCGCTGACCGAGCGGCTGTACCGCGCGTATTTCTGCGAGCATGGCTCGCTGTTCGATCATGCGGAGCTGACCGAATTCGCGGTCGAAGCCGGGCTCGAGCGCTCGGCCGTCGAAGCCGTGCTGCGCAGCGACGCGTACCGCGACGAAGTCGAAGCCGACATCGCACGCGCCGAGCAGATCGGCGGGCGCGGCGTGCCGCTGTTCGTGTTCGGCGGCCGCTACGCGGTGTCGGGCGCGCAGCCGGCCGACGCATTCGCGCAGGCGCTCGACCAGGCATGGCGCGACGGCATCGTCGAACTCGACGGCAACGACGCGGCCGCGTGTGGCCCCGACGGCTGCGAACTGCCGGCGCGCTCGTAACATCCGTCATGTCCGGACGCGCGACTACGCGACGCTCCTGCCACAAACCGGCAGGAAGCCCGCGCCGTCGGCATCTACAATGCAGCCTTTCAGATAACTATCGGAAGGCTGCGAGCCCATGACTCACGGGATCCACGGCGAGAAGCGCTGGTATGCGCTGATCGTGCTCTGCCTCGGCGTGCTGATGATCGTGCTCGACAGCACGATCGTGAACGTGGCGCTGCCGTCGATCAGCACCGACCTCCATTTCACCGAGACGGCCCTCGTGTGGGTCGTCAACGCGTACCTGCTGACGTTCGGCGGCTGCCTGCTGCTCGGCGGTCGGCTCGGCGACCTGTACGGCCAGCGGCGCATGTTCCTCGCGGGCCTCGTCGTGTTCACGGTCGCGTCGCTCGCGTGCGGCCTCGCGCAATCGCAGACGATGCTGATCGCCGCGCGCGCCGTGCAGGGGCTCGGCGGCGCAGTCGTGTCTGCCGTCTCGCTGTCGCTGATCATGAACCTCTTCACCGAGCCGAGCGAACGCGCCCGCGCGATGGGCGTCTACGGCTTCGTCTGCGCGGGCGGCGGCAGCATCGGCGTGCTGCTCGGCGGGCTGCTGACGAGTTCGCTGTCGTGGCACTGGATCTTCCTCGTCAACCTGCCGATCGGCATCGCGGTCTATGCGATGTGCGTCACGCTGCTGCCGCGCATGCGCGCGCCGGCCGCCGCCGCGCGGCTCGACGTCGCGGGCGCGATCACCGTGACCGCATCGCTGATGCTGGCGGTCTACGGGATCGTCGGCGGCAACGAAGCCGGCTGGCTGTCGACCCAAACCGTCGCGCTGCTCGGCGCGGCCATCGCGCTGCTCGCGCTGTTCATTGCGATCGAGTCGCGCACCGCGCATCCGCTGATGCCGCTCACGCTGTTCGCCGCGCGCAACGTCGCGCTCGCGAACGTGATCGCCGTGCTGTGGGCGGCCGCGATGTTCGCGTGGTTCTTCCTGTCCGCGCTCTACATGCAGCGCGTGCTCGACTACGGGCCGCTGCAGGTCGGCCTCGCGTTCCTGCCGGCGAACCTGATCATGGCCGCGTTCTCGCTCGGGCTGTCCGCGCGCATCGTGATGCGCTTCGGGATCCGCGGCCCGATCGCGGCCGGCCTGCTGATCGCGGCCTGCGGCCTCGCGCTGTTCTCGCGCGCGCCGGTCGACGGCGGCTTCGTCTGGCACGTGCTGCCCGGCATGACGCTGCTCGGCATCGGCGCGGGCGTCGCGTTCAATCCGCTGCTGCTGGCCGCGATGAACGACGTCGATCCGGCCGATTCCGGGCTCGCGTCGGGGATCGTCAACACCGCGTTCATGATGGGCGGCGCGCTCGGCCTCGCCGTGCTCGCGAGCCTCGCGGCCGCCCGCACCGACGCGCTCGCGGCCGCGCAGGCCGCACCGCTCGCCGCGCTGAACGGCGGCTACCACGCGGCGTTTGCATTCGGCGCGGCGTTCGCCGCCGTGGCCGCGCTGATCGGCCTCGCGCTGCGCATCCGGCGGCAAGACGCGGTCGAAGGCGTCGGCCCCGCGATGCATTGATCGCCGGCAGACGAAGCCGGTCGCCGGCATCGAACCCGGGCGCGCACTGTCGCGCCCTTTTTTGCGCATGACGGGCGCCGCGCGCATTCACGGTTCGTCATACCTTTCGGCCGATCGCCGCCATCGGCCGCGCCCTCGCTCGAACACGCGTTTCACACCCGCCCGGACGCCCGCCGCACGGGCCTTCCCGGCCGATTTTTAACGCAGTCGTACACCAACCCGCCACTTTTGCGACAATGGCGGACTTTGACCCACGCGCCGCCGCCGAACGCCGCATAACCGCCTGCTTCCGATGTCGCTCCCCCATATCGATCTGCTGTACTCCCTGTCCGGTCTGTTCGTCGGCATCCTCGTCGGCCTGACGGGCGTCGGCGGCGGTTCGTTGATGACGCCGATCCTCGTGCTGCTGTTCGGCGTCCACCCCGCGACGGCGGTCGGCACCGACCTGCTGTACGCGGCCGCGACCAAGGCCACCGGCACGCTGGTCCACGGCCTGAAAGGTTCGATCGACTGGCGCATCACGGGCCGGCTCGCGGCGGGCAGCGTGCCGGCCGCGGCGCTGACGCTGTGGTGGCTGCACACGCACGGGATGAACGCGCCGGGCACCGCGCGGATGATCCAGCTCGTGCTCGGCGTCGCGCTGCTGCTCACGTCGCTCGCGCTGATCTTCCGGCCGCAGCTCGCCGCGTTCGCCGCGCGCAACCCGCTCGCGCCGAGCCCCGCGCGCACGCTGTGGTCGACCGTGCTGACTGGCGCCGTGCTCGGCGTGCTCGTGTCGATGACGTCGGTCGGCGCCGGTGCGATCGGCGTGACCGTGCTGCTGCTGCTGTATCCGGCACTCGCGACGACCCGCATCGTCGGCTCCGACATCGCGCACGCGGTGCCGCTCACGCTCGTCGCGGGCATGGGCCACTGGCTGCTCGGCTCGGTCGACTGGTCGATGCTGCTGTCGCTGCTGATCGGCTCGCTGCCCGGCATCGTGCTCGGCAGCCTGCTGTCGGCGCGCGCGCCCGAGCGGCTGCTGCGCAACCTGCTCGCCGCGACGCTCGTCGCGGTCGGCGTGCGGCTCGTGCTTGCGTAGGCGGTCCGGCCGCCGTTTCCTGCGCGGTTAGCCCGCCCCTTCCCTGCCGGCGCACGACGCGCCGGCCCGTCACCCGCCGTAAAAAGAAAAACAGCCCGACCGGCCTGCGCCGATCGGGCTGTCGTCCATCCGGGGCGGCAAGCCGCCCGCGGCGCTTACTGCCCCTGCTGCTGCAGTTTCTGCTGCTTGAGCTGCTGCGTGCGCGCCTGCAGCTTCAGCACGCGCTGCAGTGCGGTGCGGTTCGCGAGGATGCCGTCGTAGAAGTTGGCGAGATCGCTCTTCAGCGCGGTCCGCGACGCGTCGTTCAGGTAGATCATGTGGCCCGACGGGTAGTTCTTGATCGTCAGGTTCTGCGCCTTGATCGTCGGATCGAGCGGCATCTGCGCGAGCGTCAGCTCCGTCTGGTGGAACGGCGTGACCGCATCGAAATAGCCGTTCGCCGACAGCACCTTCAGGTCCGGGTTCACGCTCATCGTCGACGCCAGGTCGCCGGCCGTGTACAGCGTATTGCCGCCACCCTTGTTCGCGCCGGTCGGGTCCGTGTGGCTGAAGTCCCAGTTGTTGAAGACCTGGTCGTTCAGGTCCACGAACGACGACGTCGACGTGTACTTGAGGTCGGTGTTGATGTAGCTGTTCCACAGCACCGTGTACGCGCCGCCGACGTTCGTGATCGACGGATCGTTGCTGCCCGAGTTCGGCAGGATGTACGGCGCGATGCCCTTGCCCGTGAAGTTCGCGCGACCGTCGTACTGGCCGATCTGCGTGCCCGGCACGAGCGTCAGGAAGAACGTGTACGGCGGGTTGTCGTCCGACGACGGCACGTTGCCGAGCGCGGCCGGGTTGCCGAACGTCTGGATCAGCGACGTCGGATCCGTGCCGATGTACGAGCCCATCTGCTGTGCGGTCTGCAGGTTCAGGTTAAGACGCACGTTCACGAAGCCGCCGTCCTGCGGGTTCGGCTTCTGCACCAGCGGCGCGAGCGTGTTGTCCGCGTAGTTGCGGGCCTGGACCATGTACGCGTCGAGGTCTGTCGGCGTCGGGTTGAGCGTCGTCTTCTTCCAGTAGAACGCGTCGGCCGCGAGCGTCGGGAAGATGCCCGGCGCGGACAGCGCGTTCGCGTAGTCGAGAATCGACGACTGCAGCGTGATCCCGTTCAGGTCGATGCCGTCCTCATGCAGCACCCACGACACGACCGCGCTGCGGGCGGTGCCGTACGACTCGCCGTACAGGAACTTCGGCGAATTCCAGCGCGAGTACTTGGTCAGGTAGCGCTGGATGAAGCGGTCGATCGAGCGCGCGTCCTGGTCGGTGCCCCAGAAGTCCTTGTTCTTCGCCGGGGCGATCGCCGCCGAATAACCGGTGCCGACCGGGTTGATGAACACCACGTCAGTGCGGTCGAGCAGGCTGTCCGGGTTGTCGAGCAGCTTGTACGGCGCGGGCGGCGTGAAGTTCGGGAACGACGACTGCAGGCGCTTCGGCCCGTACGAGCCGAGCAGCAGGTAGACCGACGACGAGCCGGGGCCGCCGTTGTAGAAGAACGTGACCGGGCGCGGCTTCGACGGGTCCGGATTGTCCTGCGTGTAGGCGACGTAGAACATCTTCGCGTTCGGCGCCGACGTGGTCGGGTCGATCGTCGTCAGGTGGCCCGTGGTGGCCGTGTACTTGATCGTCTTGCCGCCGATCGTGACCTGGCGGTGCACGACCGCGGCGCCTTCCGTCGAATCCGTGACCGCGTCGTTCGGCCCGGTGCCGTACACGTCGGTGTCGACGAACGGCTGGTCGGCCGGGGTGGCGGCCGTGGCGTTGGTGCTGGCCGACGTGCTGCCGCCGGACGTCGTCGCGGCCGCGGCGGCGGCCGAAGCGGTCGGGCTCGGCCCGTCATCTCCGCCGCACCCCGTGACGAGCAGCGCCGCGGCCGCGGCTGCGGCGAGCGGCAGGCTCAGTGTCGTTCCGAATAGCGCGAAACCGTCTTTCAAGGACTTCCGTGTCGTCATTATTGCCTCTCGAACAGAACGATAAATACCGCCGGCCGCAAAGGATCATTTGCGCCGACGCTCCGCACCGGGAATGCATTCGTTATGCGACGCACTCCGAGTTTTTTACCGAGTCGGCGAATACCGACCGGCATGATTTACCCCACCCATATTTTTGCGACTGCACAATGGAATCAATTCCATTGCAAACGACAATTCAATAATCCGCAGCAATGCGAATTCATTCCACGCATTCGCATGCGCACAAAATCAACGGCAAAACCATACCCGGCAAAGCCCGCCCGACAAGGGCGCTTCGCTTCCGACAGACGAACAATCCCCCTCGGCGAGATGCCGATTAATCGCGCAGCGGCGACCAATCGCAGCTCGAGCCGATTTAATAAAATCGAAAGGATCGATTAACTAAACGGAAAGGAATATTCTCGTATATGGAATTTATTAAATTAAGTGAAAATACCGGCGCATATTAGGGTCCTGATTTACCGCCGTAAAGTAATAATTTGTTACAGCGCTCGCCATTCGGATAAAAGGCGGCACGGGACCGATTCCATCCGGCCAAAAGAAAAAGCCGGACGGCTGTCCGGCTTCGTGATGGCGGCGCGGCGGGCGCCGTCAGAGCGGCACGTCGATCGCGCCGGCGCCGGTCGTGATCGCGTTCGCGCCGGGCGCGGCCGAGATCGGCGGCAGGTTCGCGCTCGTCAATGCGGGCGCGGCGCCCGGCGTGCCGCCGCGCGGCACCGTGCGGATCACCTGCGACGGCGGCAGCGGCGCGCCGTTCTTCAGGTGCCGCCACATCAGGTTGAGCGCCTGCAGGTTGTAGTAGTGGACCGGCACGAAGCGCGTATCGAAGCCCGGGACCGGCAGGAACGCGTCGAAGTGCTGGCCGTTCGTCACCTCGTAGAACACGAGCTGGCTGCGCGAGCCTTCGCTGATGCCGTTCTGCGCGACGTACGCGCGCGACGCGTGGTTCACGGGCACGAGCGCGTCGCTGCGGCCCTGCACGATGATTGCCGGCTTGCCCTGCAGGTTCGCGTTCACGCGCACCGCGTCGACGTTCGCCGGCATCCCGAGCATCCCGTTCGTCCACAGCTGGCGCAGGCACAGCGCGCCCGCGAAGCTCGCGTCGGGCGTCGCGAGCCGGTGGTCGACGCCGGCCCCCGTGTTGAACACGAGGTCGATGCCGGACGTCGGCGGCACGCCGTTGCCGAGGCCGAACACGGCCGGCATCGGCGACGTGGCGGGCGGCGCGACCGCGCCCGTCGCCGGGTTCGTCGTCGCGAAGCTGAAATTGCACAGGTTGTCGGTGACGCGCGAGCGCGTGTACGCGTTCGCATAGGTGACCGCGATCGCCGGAATCGCCTGCGAATCCCACATCGGCGCCTGCAACAGGTCGGAGTCGGCGAGATAGCCGGCCGCATGCAGCTGCGCGAGCGCGTCGGCGGCCTGGCTCTGCGTATCGCCGCCCGACACGAGCCCGGCTGCTGCAAGCGTCGCGCAGCGCTGCGTGCGGATCGACTGCGTGGTCGCGGCCGGCAGCGCGCTCAGGTACGGCGCGCCGGCGAGCGACGCCGACGCGGCCGCGCAGGGCTGCAACAGGTTCGCGAGCGTCGCGTAGTCGGCCAGCGGCCGGCCGAACGACGGCACCGGCTGGCCGCCCGTGCGCACGACCGCGTTCGGCGCCATCCGCACGTTGATCTGCGGCTCGCCGACCACGACCGCGGTGATCCAGCCGCGGCTGTCCTGCTCGGCCGCCGCGAGCGACGCACCGCCGCCGTTGCTGACGGACGCGGCGATCGTCGTGATGTCGCCCGCGCGATAGCGCACGCCGTGATGCGAGCCGTCGATCAGCGGTCCGAACTGCTCGTTGAGCGCCCAGTACGCGAACTCGACCGACTGCAGCGTCACGCGCCCCCAGTCCTGTTCGGGATTCTGCTGCGAATGCGCGTGCTTGAACGCATAGCGGTTCGGGAAGCGGTTGTTGAACGCCGCGAGATCGCCGCTCGTCACGTTCGCGGTAAACAGGCTCGCGGTGCCGGCCAGCACCGCATTGGCGAGCGTGCCGTCGATCAGCGTGACCGTGTCGGAACCGAGTTCGTGCGCGCCGTTGCCGCCGCCCTTGTCGTTGTAGGCCACCGCGCAGCCGCGCTTGAGCGCCCATTCGCCGGCCGCGGAGATCGCGCCGTACACGCCGCGCGAGCCCGACGACGTCGCGGTGACGATGCATGGCTGCGCGGGGTCGAAGCTGGCGGGCACCTGCACGAGCAGCGTCACGTTCTTGCTGCCGCTGCCGTCGTCGGAGTACGCGAGATATTCGGTGCCGGGGATCTTGCCTTCGCCGAGCGTGTCGTTGCCGTTCAGGTCGACGTTCGGCCCCCAGAAACGGCCGTAGCCGCCGTTCGCGCTCATGTCGACGAGCGCGCGGTAGTTCGACCAGATCGCGAGACGGCGCAGCTCGGCGCTCGTCGGCCGGGATGCGTTCGCGAAGCCGGGCGCGGTTGCCGCGCCGAGGCCGGTCTTGCCGAGGCCGGCCGTCAACAGGTCGTCGCTCGCGCCGTCGTAGGCGGTCGTGCGTACGCTGCCGGACACGAAGCCGGGCAGCCGGTTACGCTCGGCCGACTCGTCGCCGTTGCAGGCGCCGAGCATCGCGACAGCGGCCAGCGCCGCACCGAAAACCATCCGCCTGCCCCACCCGAGCCTCGTCATCGCCGCCCTCTCGATATCGTTATCGGTCCGCCGCCGCGTCGCACGCGGTTCGCGGCCTCTGAAGCGCAAACGGGCCCCGGCACGCCGGGGCCCGCCTGAAAGCAGGCGCATGCGGCGCTCGCGCGCCGCCGCCCGGCGTTACTGCTGCTGGACCGTCAGCTTGTTCATGACCGACGTCACGCCCTTCACACCCTTGGCCGCGGCTTCGGCCTTGTCGATCTGGTCCTGGGACGGCATCGTGCCTTGCAGCGAGATCGCGCCGCCCTTCGAGCGCACGACGAGGTTCGACACATCGACGCCCGATTGCTTCGAAATCGCCTTGCGCACCGCGTAGCCGAGCTGGCGGTTCGCCTTCTTCGCGGTTTTCGCGGCGGCCTTCGGCGTGCTCGTCGCGGCCGCCGGCGCCTCGGTGGCCGCCGCATCGCTCGACTGCGCATACACGCTGCCCGACAGACAAGCCGCCACGACGGCGACACCCAACGCTCTCAACACGATCGACTTCATGCTATCTCCTTGTAACTCCGGAACGGCCGTGCACAGTACGGCCGGATACCCCCAAAGACAGCCGGCCCGCGCGCGAACGGGCGGGACAGCCGGTGATTTCCACGGCGATGCGAGAGAGGCGAGACGGGCCGGCAGCCGGCGCACGCGAGAGCGGGCCGGCCGGGCCGGACAGCCGCCGGCCGGACGCGCCCGGTCTCATTGCGTGCCGGGTCGCGCGCGAATCGGGCGCGGCTGCGTCGCACAATGTAATCCAGCGCCCGCGGAAGCGCAAAGCTTTTGACGCGGCGGCCCCCGGTGCTGTCGCCGCGCAGCCGCGCCACGGCCGCCCGACTCGCGCACGCGCGGCGAAACCGGGTACCATCGCCGCGAGAATGCGCATCGTCCACGACGACCGTCATCGATGCGTCACGCCAGCGTCATTCGCCGATCCCATGAAGCCAGCCCGCCCTCGCCCGCCTCGCCGCATCCTCGCCCGCTTCGTCGCGGTGTCATGGCGCGACCTCGCGCTGTCGATCGGCCCCACCGTGCTGCTCGCGGGCGCGGCCGTCTGGCTCGCGGTCAGGCTGATCCAGCCGGCGCCGCCGTCCACCCTCGTGATCTCGGCCGGGCCGCCCGGCAGCACGTACTGGAACGCCGCGCAGAAATACAAGACCATCCTCGCGAAGAACGGCGTCACGCTCGACGTCGAATCGTCCGAAGGGTCCGCGCAGAACCTCGCGCGGCTGTCGAACCCGAACGCGGCGGTCGACGTCGGCTTCGTGCAGAGCGGCATCGGCCCGAAGGAGCGCGACGAGCAGCTCGTCTCGCTCGGCAGCATCGGCTACGTGCCGCTCGCGATCATGTACCGCGGCCCGGTCGTCGCGCGCCTGTCCGACTTCAAGGGCAAGCGGCTCGCGCTCGGCGCGGAAGGCAGCGGCGCGCGCGAGCTGAGCCTCGCGCTGCTGAAGATGAACGGCATCGTGCCGGGCGGCTCCACCGAGCTGCTGCCGACCGCCGGCGAGGACGCCGCGACCGCGCTGCTCGACGGCAAGATCGACGCGGCGTTCCTGTCCGGCGACTCGACGCAGATCCCGGTCATGGCGAAACTGTTCCGCGCGCCCGGCGTGCACGTGTATTCGTTCACGCAGGCCGAAGCGTACGCGCGGCGCTTTCCGTACCTGACCGCGATCACGCTGCCGATGGGCGTCTACGATCTCGGCCAGAACCTGCCGCCCAGCGACATCCACACCGTCGCGCCGACGATCGAGCTGGTCGCGCGCGACTCGCTGCACCCCGCGCTGTCCGACCTGCTGATCGAGGCCGCACGCGAAGTGCACGGCCACGCGACGATCCTGCAGCATGCGGGCGAATTCCCGTCGTCGGTCACGCGCGGCTTCCCGCTGTCCGACGATGCGGCACGCTACTACAAGTCGGGCAAGACCTTCCTGTACCGGCGCTTGCCGTTCTGGGTCGCGAGCCTCGTGGACCGGCTGCTCGTCGTGATCGTGCCGCTGATCGTCGTGCTGATCCCCGGGCTGCGGCTCGTGCCGTCGCTGTATGGCTGGCGCGTACGCTCGCGCATCTACCGCTGGTACGGCGCGCTGATCGCGCTCGAACGCAGCGCGCTCGGCGAACATACGGCCGAGGAGCGCGTCAAGTTGCTCGACGAACTCGACGACATCGAGGAAGCCGTGAACCGGATGAAGATGCCGCTGGCCTACGCCGGGCAGTTCTACGTGCTGCGCGAGCACATCGGCTTCGTGCGCGAGCGGCTCACCTCGCACGACCAGGACGCGCCGGCGGGGCCGCCGGGCGCCGGCGGCCAGCCGCACGCAAGCACCGATGCCGCGCCGCCGGCCGGCGATCCCCCCCGGGCGACTCCCGGTTCCGCGTAAGCAGACGATCCGCGATCATTGCTGCAAGCGCGCACCGCCGCGTACCATGGAGGCCGCCGTACGCCCCACCCTCTGGAGATCGTCATGACAACCGGCCTCGACACCGCCCAGCCCGCCTGGTTCTTCGACTTCGTGTCGCCGTTCTCCTATCTGCTGCTCGAACAGCATGACAAGTGGCCGGACGTGCCGTTCGAACCCGTCGCGGTATCGCTCATCGACCTGCAGCGCCACTGGGGGCAACGCCCGAGCGCCGACGTGCCGGCCAAGCGCACGTTCACGTACCGTCACGCGCTGTTTCGCGCGGAACAGCTCGGCATTCGCTTCAAGATGCCGCCCGCGCACCCGTTCGATTCCGACAAGGTGCTGCGCCTCGCGATCGCGCTGCGCGCCGATATCGCGACCGTGCTGGAAATCTTCCGCTTCATCTGGCGCGACGGCAACGATCCGTCGACGCCGGAAGGCTTCGCGGCGCTGTGCGAACGCGTCGGCGTCGGCCACGGCGACGAACTGATCGAATTCGAGGAGACGCATGCGCAGCTGGCCCGCAACAACGCGGACGCGATCGCACTCGGCGTGTTCGGCGTGCCGACGTTCTGGATGAACCAGCAGCTGTTCTGGGGCGAGGACGCGCTGCCGATGGTGCTGTACTGCGCGCGCACGCCGAACTGGCTCGAATCGCGCGAGGTCAAGCGGATCAGCACGCTGCCCAAGGGTCGTGCGTGATGGCCGGTATCACGCACGGCAACGCGCGGCTGCGGTAAGGTTACGCTTCCCCCGAATCACCCGGCACCGATGGAAGACGACGACCGTACCGCCTCGCTCGACATCTGGCTCGTGCGCGTATTGCGCACGCTGCTGCTCGAGCGCAGCGTCACGCAGGCCGCGCTGCGGCTGAACCAGACCCAGCCCGCGATCAGCACCGCGCTGCGCAAGCTGCGCGAGACGCTGAACGACCCGATCCTCGTGCGCGGCAAATCCGGGATGGTGCCGACCGAATACGGCGCGTCGCTGCTCGAAGCCGCGCAGCGCGCGTTGCGCGAAGTCGACTTCATTGCGACGCCGCACGGCGACTTCGATCCGTCGTCGGCACGGCGCACGTTTCGCGTCGCCGCGCCCGACTACCTGAACGATTTCTTCATGCCGACGCTGATCGAGCGCTTTCGCGACGCGGCGCCGCATGCGCACCTGGAAATCGATTCACTGAATCCCGCACTCGACCACGCGGGCGCGCTCGAATCCGGCGCGCTCGATCTCGTGATCGGCAACTGGCCGAAGCCCGACCCGCAGTTCGCGCGCCAGGATTTGTTCTCCGACACGATCGTGTGCCTGATGCGCGAAGCGCACCCGCTCGCACGGGTGCCGCTCACGCGCGAAGCGTATGCGTCGGCCGCGCACGTCGCGCCCACGCCGTACACCGGCGACAAGCGCAACGCGATCGAGATCGGCCTGGCACGTGCACGCCTCACGCGGCGCATCGTGACGACGCTGCCTTACTTCGGGATCGTGCCGCAGGTGCTGCTGCAGTCGGACCTGATCTTCACGACGACGCGCCGCTTCGCGACGCACTATGCGCAGCTGCTGCCGCTCGTCGTCGTCACGCCGCCCGTGCCGTTCCCGCGCATCAAGAGCTACCTGCTCACGCATCCGCAGCCCGACCGCCCGACCGACATCGCGTGGCTGTGCTCGCTGATGCAGAGCGTGTCCGACGAGCTGACGGTCGCCCGCAGCCGCAAGCGCTGACACGCGGCGCGGCCGCTCAGGCCGTGCAGAAGGTTTCCTGCAGATGGGTCCAGCGCACGACGCCCGCCGCGTCGCGTTCGAACACGGCGGTCGCGCGACGCGCGGGCAGCTCGCCCGATGCCGCGTGCTGCGCTTCGAGATAGGTGATCACCGCATGCGACGCGTCAGCCGCGAGCACACGGATCTCCGACAGCGTGATGCGCAGCCCCGGCTTCGCGCCGGCGAGCTTCGCGAACAGCGCATGCGTGCCGTCGCGGTCGACCACGCGGCCGTCGGTCAGGATCATCGTGAATTCGACGGAGAACGACGCAAGCAGCGCGTCGAGTGCCGCTGGCTCGGTATCGACGCCGGACAGCCAGCGCTCGATGGCGACGAGGCTCGTTTCGAGCGCGTCGAGATAGTTCGGGTGATCGGACATGGCACCTGCACGGAAAAGCGCGGCCCGGTGCCGCGCGTTGCCGTGCAGTGTATGCAAAAACGCGCGGCCGTGTGCTGGGGCCCGCTCCCGCCGGTAACGGCCTTGCGCTCGCCGCGCGGCGTTACCGCGCGCAGGACACGTCGTCGCGCGCGCGCCCCGAAGCGGCCGCCTTCGTGTCGGCCACCGGCATGCCCGAGCGCGCCTGCAGCAGCTCCGCGCACACGGCCACCGCGATCGCGCCCGGCGCCTTGTCAACGATGCCCGCAACGCCGATCGGGCACACCATCTCCACGAGCCGCGCCGGATCGACACCGCGCGCGGCAAGCCGGCGCTCGAACTTCACGCGCTTGGTGCGCGATCCGATCATCCCGAAGTACGCGTAGTCGCGCCGCCGCATGATCTGCGCGGCGAGCGAGAAGTCGAGCGCGTGGTTGTGCGTCATCACGAGGAAGTACGCGCCGGGCGGCGCCGCGTCGACGACGGCCTCCGGCGTGTCGGTCGGCTCCGGCTGCACGTTCGGTGGACATTCGTCCGGGAACAGCTCGTCGCGCGTGTCGACCCACTGCACGACGCACGGCAGCGCGCCGAGCAGCGTGACGAGCGCGTGACCGACGTGCCCGGCACCGAACAGCACGATGTGCATCGGTGCCGGCGCGCCGGTCGCGCGGTTGCGCTGGCCGGTGCCCGGCGCGAACGTCGGGTTCGGCGCGGCGCGAAGCGAGCGTGCGGGCCCGTTCATGTCAGCCTGCCTGAACCGAACCAACCGCGCGGGCGGCACGCACCGCACTCACCGCGCGCAGGATCGACTCGCCGGTGGCCGGCGCGTCGAGCGGCGGGTTCACCTGGTAATCGCAGACCGCCGCGATCGCGTCGCGCACCGCGAAGAACACCGAGAACGGCAGCAGCAGCGGCGGTTCGCCGACGGCCTTCGAACGGTGGATGCTGTCCTCGACGTTGCGGTTCTGGAACAGCTTCACGTTGAATTCGGGCGGCGTGTCGTTCACGGTCGGGATCTTGTACGTGGACGGCGCATGCGTCATCAGCTTGCCGCCCTTGTTCCACCACAGCTCCTCGGTCGTGAGCCAGCCCATCCCCTGGATGAACGCGCCTTCGACCTGGCCGACGTCGAGCGCCGGGTTCAGCGACGCGCCCACGTCGTGCAGCGCATCGACGCGCAGCGTGCGCATCTCGCCCGTCAGCGTGTCGATCACGACTTCCGACACGGCCGCGCCGTACGAGTAGTAGTAGAACGGCCGGCCCTGCAGCTTCGACTGATCCCAGTACAGCTTCGGCGTCGCGTAGAACCCGTCGGACCACAACTGCACGCGTGCGAGGTACGCCTTCGCGATCACTTCGCCGAACGGCACGCCGTTGCCGCCGACCCACACGAAGTCGTTGCCGAACTTCACGTCGGCCGCATCGACCTTGCCTTCGCCGAACTGCTTCGCCGCGAACACCGCGAGCCGCTCGCGCAACTGGCGCGCCGCATCCTGCGCGGCCTTGCCGTTCAGGTCCGAGCCCGTCGACGCAGCCGTCGCGGACGTGTTGGCGACCTTGCTCGTGTCGGTCGCGGTCACGCGGATCCGGCCGAAGCGGATGCCGAGCTCGTGCGCGACGACCTGCGCGACCTTGGTGTTGAGCCCCTGCCCCATCTCCGTGCCGCCGTGGTTCACGAGCACCGAGCCGTCGGTGTAGATGTGCACCAGCGCGCCGGCCTGGTTGAAGTGCGTGACGTTGAACGCGATCCCGAACTTCACCGGCGTGATCGCGATGCCCTTCTTCAGCACCGTGTTGCGCGCGTTGAATTCGCGCACGCCCGCACGCCGCGCGCGGTAGTCGCTCGTCGCCTCGAGTTCGCCGAGCAGCTCCTGCAGCACGTTGTCCTCGACCGTCTGCCCGTACGGCGTTACGTTGCGTTCGGTCTTGCCGTACAGGTTCGCGTAGCGGACGTCGAGCGGATCGAGGTCGAGCGAACGCGCGACGTCGTCGAGGATGTACTCGATCGCGAACGCGCCCTGCGGGCCGCCGAAGCCGCGGAACGCGGTGTTCGACTGCGTGTTGGTCTTGCCGCAGTAGCCGGCGATGTCGACGTCGCCCAGCCAGTATGCGTTGTCGAAGTGGCACACCGCGCGCGTCATCACCGGGCCCGACAGGTCGGCCGAGAAGCCGCAGCGCGACGTCATGTCGAGCGCCACGCCATCGAGACGGCCGTCGTCGTCGTAACCGACGTCGAAACGGTAATGGAAGTCGTGCCGCTTGCCGGTGATCATCATGTCGTCGTCGCGGTCCGGGCGCAGCTTCACCGGGCACAGCAGCTTCCACGCGGCGAGCGCTGCGCAGCACGCGAACAGGCCCGACTGCGATTCCTTGCCGCCGAACCCGCCGCCCATCCGGCGGCACTCGACCAGCACGTTGTGCGACGCGACGCCGAGCACGTGCGCGACGAGGTGCTGCATTTCGCTCGGGTGCTGCGTCGAGCAGTACACGTGCATCCCGTCGTCGTCCTTCGGCACCGCGTAGGCAATCTGCCCTTCCAGGTAGAACTGCTCCTGGCCGCCGAGCAGCATCTCGCCCGACTCGCGGTGCGGCGCGGCGGCGAGCCGTGCGGCCGCGTCGCCGCGCGCGAGCTTCAGCGGCGGGATCACGTAGGTCTCGGCCTTGCGTGCCTCCTGCGCGGTCAGGATCGCGGGCAGCTCCTCGTAGTCGACCTGCGCGCGGCGCGCGGCGAGCCGCGCGGTTTCATGCGACGTCGCGACCACGATGAACATCGGCTGGCCGACGAACTGCACGATGCCCTTGGCGAGCACCGGGTCGTCGTGAATGATCGGGCCGCAATCGTTGACGCCCGGGATGTCGTCGGCCGTGAACACGGCGACCACGCCCGGCGTCGCGCGCACCGCGTCGAAGTTCATCGACACGATCCTCGCGTGCGGCTTCGCCGACAAGCCGAGCGCCGCGTGCAGCGTGCCGGCAACGACCGGAATGTCGTCGGTGTAGGTGGCGCGCCCGCTCACGTGCAGGTGCGCGGATTCGTGAGCGCGCGATACGTGCACCTGCGCGGCGTCGGCTTGCGGGTCGAGGGTACTCAGGAACGGTTCTGCTTGCTGGTTCATTTTCGGTGTTCTCCGTCTTCAGACGCGCGCCGCGTCGGCGCCGGCTTCGGCGGCCACTTCACGCACATTCAGGGCTTGCGGCGGCAGCGGGTCGTGCGGGCGCGTCTCCAGCCAGAATCGGTACATCAGGTTCTTCGCGGTATCGAGGCGGTACGTGCTCGTCGCGCGCATGTCGGACAGCGGCTGGTAGTCGCGCTCGAGTGCCTGCATCGCGGCCTGCGCGGTGGCTTCGTGCCACACCGCGCCGTCGAGCACGGCTTCGGTGTGCGTCGCGCGCTTCGGCGTCGCGGCCATCCCGCCGAACGCGATGCGCGGCTCGCGCACCGTATCGCCGTCCGCGATGAACGCGAACGCCGCGCACACGGCCGAGATGTCGGAGTCGAAGCGCTTCGACAGCTTGTACGTGCGGAACTGCAGCTTCTCGCGCGCGCCGGTGCGGGTCGGCACCTTCAGGCCGACGACGAATTCGTGCGGCGCCATGTCCTTCTGCTGGTAGCCCGTGTAGAGCGCCTCGAGCGGCAGCTCGCGCACCGTGTCGCCGCCGCGCAGCACGACGCGCGCGCCGAGCGCGATCAGGCCCGGCATCGAATCGCCGATCGGCGAGCCGTTCGCGACGTTGCCGCCGATCGTGCCCGCGTTGCGGATCGGCAGCGACGCAAAGCGCTTCCACATCTCGGTCAGTTCCGGGTACGTGCCGGCCAGCGCCGCATACGCCTTCTCGACCGTCACGCCCGCGCCGATCTCGATCCAGTCGCCGCGCTCCACGAGGCGCTGCAGTTCGGCGATCTGGCCGACGTAGATCAGGTCGTCGAGCCGGCGCATCTGCTTCGTGACCCACAGGCCGATGTCGGTGCTGCCCGCGAGGATCCGCGCGTCGGGCCGCTCGGCCTTCAGTGCGGCCAGCGCGTCGAGCGTGCGCGGCGCCGCGAAGCGCGCGCCGTTGATCGTGGCGTAGTCGAACGTGTCGTCGCGCTTGAGCGATGCGAGCGTGCGGGCGAGCGCGGCCGTGTCGACCGGTGCCGACGGCGCCGGCGCGTCGAACATCTGCACCGCCGCGTCGACGATCGGGCGATAACCGGTGCAGCGGCACAGGTTGCCCGTCAGCGCATCGGCGATCTCGGTGCGCGTCGGCACGTCCTTCGCCTTCGCGCACGTGCTGGCGCTCGCGCAGCCTTCGTGGCCGTGCTTCTCGTACAGCGCCCACATCGACATCACGAAGCCGGGCGTGCAGAACCCGCATTGCGAACCGTGGCAGTCGACCATCGCCTGCTGCACCGGATGCAACGCGCCGTCCGGCTGGCGCAGGTCCTCGACCGTCAGCAGCGCCTTGCCGTCGAGCGTCGGCAGGAACTGGATGCACGCGTTGACGGCCTTGAACTCGACCGCGCCGGTGTCGGTCAGCTCGCCGACGACGACCGTGCACGCGCCGCAGTCGCCTTCCGCGCAGCCTTCCTTGGTGCCGGTGCAATGCGCGTCCTCGCGCAGGTATTGCAGCACGGTGCGGGTGACGTCCGCGCCGCTGACTTCGCGGATCGCGTGACGATGGTAGAAGCGAATCGGCTCACTCATGTCTCTATGATTCTTCAAATGGGGGGCAAAGCGGCCTGCGCGGGGCGCTCGACCGACGTTTTTCTGACAGTTTGCACGCTATCACCATCAAATTCCGCAACCCATAGCCCATCACGCATGGGGCCCATATAACTGCCGCGATATGAGCGCCGAGGCCGCCCGGCGCCCCTTCGCACGGTGCTCCGCGCGCCTCTCTAGCGTGCCCTCGCCGGTTCGCGAGCGTTGAAATCGGGTCGTGATTAACTAAATGGTACCTGCGTGAAAACCGGTTCCATGGGAAAATCCCGATTCCGCTTTTCGCCGTCTTCCGTTCCGTCACGCTCCGTTTCGCTCAATCGTTCCGACCCCATGTCAACCGACTCCGCCACACCACCGCGCAGCGGGTTCGCGGTCACGCTGCAAATCGTGTCCGTCGTCTGCTTCACGTTCATCTGCTACCTGACCATCGGCCTGCCGCTCGCGGTGCTGCCGGGCTTCGTCCATGACGACCTCGGTTTTTCCGCGATCGTCGCGGGCGGCGCGATCAGCGTCCAGTATTTCGCGACGCTCGCATCGCGGCCGCTCGCCGGGCGTTTCGCCGATACGCTCGGCCCGAAGCAGACGGTGCTGCGCGGGCTGATCGGCTGCGGCGTGTCGGGCGTGCTGCTGCTCATCGCGCTGCTGCTCGCGCACTGGCCGGTCGCGAGCCTCGTGCTGCTGGTCGCGAGCCGGCTCGTGCTCGGCGTCGGCGAGAGCCTGTGCGGCACCGGCGCGATCCTGTGGGGCATCGGCCGGGTCGGCGTCACGCACAACGCGAAGGTGATCTCGTGGAACGGCATCGCGACCTACGGCGCGCTCGCGCTCGGCGCGCCGGTCGGCGTCGCGATCGCGCATACGCTGAATCCGGCGCTGATCGGCGTGATCGTGATCGCGCTGGCCGCGACCGGCTTCTACCTTGCGCGCCTGATCGCCGCCGTGCCGCTCGTGCACGGCGAACGGATGTCGTATGCGAGCGTGTTCACGCGCGTGCTGCCGCACGGCCTCGGCCTCGCGCTCGGCTCGGCCGGCTTCGGCTCGATCGCAACCTTCGTCACGCTGTATTACGCGGCGCGCCACTGGCCGAACGCCGCGCTGTCGCTGACCGTGTTCGGCACGCTGTTCATCGGCGCGCGCCTGCTGTTCGCGAACACGATCAAAACTTACGGCGGCTTCCGCGTCGCGATCGTGTCGTTCGCGTTCGAATGCGCGGGCCTCGTGTTGCTGTGGCTCGCGCCCGTGCCGCACGTCGCGCTCGTCGGCGCCGCGCTGACGGGCTTCGGTTTCGCGCTGATCTTCCCCGCGCTCGGCGTCGAGGCGGTCGCGCTCGTGCCGCCGGCGAGCCGTGGCGCGGCGCTGTCCGCGTACTCGGTGTTCCTCGACCTGTCGCTCGGCATCACGGGCCCGCTCGCCGGCTATATCGCGGGCGCGTTCGGTTATCCGCAGGTGTTCCTGTTCGCGGCGGCCGCCGCCGCGGCGGGCGTCGCGCTGTCGATGGTGCTGTACCAGCGGCAGGCGCGCGTTGAGGGGAGCGGCGCGGCGGCGTAGGCGCCCGGGCGCGCGACGCATCTCGCGCGCCTTCGGAATGTCCCCAACGCGAAGCCGCCCGCCGGGCGGCCGGCGATACGCGGCTTAACGTGGCAGTATGTTGAAGTCCCGCAGCACGCGGGCAGCGTCGGCGTGGCGCCGGAACGGAACGGCTTGTGCCAGCCTGACTTTGGGTCCTGCACGATCGAAGAGCACGAGCGCTTCCGACGTGTTGATATGGCGTGACATATACAGAAAACCGTCGACCCGACGATCATGCCCGTGCACAGCGAGCGACCATTGTTGTGGGATGTCGTACGGTACGACAGTCGACAGCGCGCCATCGCCGCCGAGGATTTTCAGCGGCACGCCGTGCAAGATGGCCACCGTCAGCGGCGAACCGGTGAACGAAAGCACGAAGCGCTCAAGCTCGGTCGTCACGAGCGGAAAGCCGCCAGCGGCGAGATCAGCGACTTCGTCGTGCAGCACAGTCTCGGCGAACGCGCAGTGCAGGTCGAATCCGAAATAGCTGGTGCCGTACCGGCGCCGCTTGCGCGGGTCGTCGAAACGATTGCCACCCGACTTGCCGAAGTATGGCTCGCCCGTCTCGTATCGGGAAACGCGCACCAGCGACGCCGGTGCAATCTCCCGCGTGACCAGCGTCGCATTCGCGAAATGTTCGCTCGGCAGCCTCAACGTCAACCGCGCCTCCTAGCGTTCCGCGAACGCCGCCGCGGCACGCTCCACCTCGGCAGGCTTCCCTGCCGACAGCGCTTCCAGCGGCGTGGTGTTGCCAAGGGACGCCTTGGGTGTCGTGAAGAATTGCCATTTGCTCCACCCCGGCAAACCACCCAGGCGTTGTGTCACCTTCCCGAGCGTCTTGCGATCGATATCTCCCGTCAGATAGAAGGCCGGGTAATACTGCACCGCCCCCACGTCGACCGTGAAGATGCGCCCCGACGCGACCGCCTTGCTGAGCGCCTGCCGCGTTATGCCGAGCGCTGCCCAGAACTCCGCGGCCGATAGCAGCGCGCCCTGCGCAACGAGCGCCCGCCGTTCGGCCAGCGCGCGCTGCTCGAAATCAGCGACTGCGGCATCCGCGCGCGCCAGCGACTTCGCATGTTGCTTCGCACGGCGGGATGGTTGTCGGTCGCGGGTCGCGGCGGCCGCGATGCCGAACGTGATCGTGCCCGCCAGATCGATGACCTGGGCGATACCGATCTTGAACAGGTGCCCGAGTTGTTCGTCCGACAGCTTGAGCAGCGCACGGGCCCGATCGGGCCCGAGCATGGTCGCGGCCCCAACGGCGCTGCGCAACGCCTCCTCCGTCTCGACATCGAGAATCTCAGCCACGCTTTCAAGTGCACGAGCCTGCCTGACCATCTCCGCCTCCTTACCCAACCGGAGATGCCAGCCTAGCCCCGAATCGAAACCAAGTCAACCAAGTCAACCTTTCGTCCAGTCGCGCCATGCCGCGCCTCACCCGTCTAGCCGTCGTCAGGCCGTCCGGAGAAACAACCGGCGCGTCAGGTCGAACGCGACAAGATTGCCGGCCACCACGAGCAGCAGCCCGATCACCGCGAGCGGCGACCACTGGTAACCCTCGAACACCGTCGACACGGCCAGCGCGACGATCGGGAACAGTACCGTGCAATACGCGGCGCGCTCCGGCCCGATCCGGCCGACGAGCGTCAGGTACGCGGTAAAGCCGATCACCGAACCCGGCACGGCCAGGTAGACGAGCGCGCCGAGATAACGCGGGCTCAGGTCGAGCGTGAACGGCATTCCGGCCACCGCGCTGCCGACGGTCAGGATCACCGCGCCGATCAGCATCGCCCAGCCGTTGGTCGCAAGCGGATGCAGCCCCATCGACTGCATCCGGCTCGACAGCAGGTTGCCGGCCGAGAAGCACATCGTGCCGGCGAACGCGATCGCGAGCCCCATCCAGGTCGCATGATCGTCGAGATGGCCGGCCATCTGCTGCCAGAACAGGCACGCGATGCCGACCAGGCCAAGCAACGCGCCGGCGATCGCCGACGGACGCAGCGGCCGGCCCATGAACAGCCGGCCGTTGATCGAATTCAACAGCGGCGCGGTCGAGAAGATCACCGCGACGAGGCCGCTCGGCACGACCTGCTCCGCGTAGTAGAAGCACAGGAAGTTCAGGCAGAACAGCGCGAAGCCCTGCGCGACGAGGAAGCGCCACGCCTCGCGCGGCGGCCGGACCGGCCGGCGCATCACGCGCAGCAGCGCGAACAGCACGGCGGCCGCGAGCCAGAAGCGCCACGCGATCGACACGGGCGGCGGCACGGCGCCGAGCTGCCACTTGATCGCGATCCAGGTGGTGCCCCAGATCAGCACGGTGACGAAATAAAGCGACAGGTTCATGGCGGTGGCGGTCCGAAAGGCGGGTGAAACGGGATCCCGACTATGCCGCCGCAGGGCGCGCGCCGATTGTCCGGAATTGCGGTCTTTTGCGGGCCGCCGCACCCGCTGCCGCGCGCCCGCTTATACTCGTCGCATCATGAGCCTCTCCCTCTCCGCCCCGCCCGTCGACCGCGCCGCCGCCCTGGCCGACGGCGATCTGCCGTTCGGCCTGCAGTCGGTCTGCCGCACGCTCGCCGACGCGAACGCGACGCTCGAGCGCTTCGCGTGGCTCGGCGACCATCTCGCGATCGCCGAATGGACGCGCATCACCGACGAAAGCGAGACGGTCTACGAGCAGCCCGGCCACCACACGCTGTCGTGCTACCTCGACGGCGGCTACCGGACCGAGCGCCAGCGCGTGCCGCGCTACGGCGCGCCGAGCCTGCTGTGCGCGCTGCCGGGCGACCATGAATCGCGCTGGTGGGTGCGCGGCGAGATGCACTTCATCCACCTGTATTTCCTGCCGGAGCACTTCACGCAGCGCGCGATCCGCGAACTCGACCGCGAGCCGCGCGAGCTGAAGCTCGCCGACCGCACCTATTTCGAGGATGCGCGCGTCGCCGCGCTGCTGCGCTCGCTCGCGCTGGACGGCTGGGACGATGCCGACGAGCGGCTGCGCGTGAACGAAACCGCGCACGAGGTGCTGAGCCTGCTGCTGCGCGGGCAGAGCACGACGCGCACCGACGTATCGTTTCGCGGCGGGCTCGCGCCGGCCGTGCGCCGCCGCGTGCGCGACTACATCGACACGTATCTGACACAGCCGCTGACGCTCGGCGAACTCGCCGACGTCGCCACGCTGTCCGAATACCACTTCTCGCGGATGTTCCGGCTATCGTTCGGCCGCGCGCCGCATGCGTGGGTTGCCGAGCAGCGGCTTGCGCGAGCGCGCGAGCTGCTGCGCACGACGGCACTGCCGCTCGCGCAGATCGCGGCCGACTGCGGCTACGCGAACGCCGGCCACTTCAGCCATCGCTTTCGCGACGCGCACGGCACGACGCCGAATACGTACCGGCGCGCGATGCAGGGCCGCTGAGCGCGGCCCGTCGCGGCGTTACGCGCCGCGTTGCGACAGTTCCTGTTCGAGCGCCGCGACACCGGCCGGCAGGTCGACCGGCACCTTCAGGTCGACCATCGTGCGGCCGAACGCATGCAGCGTGCGGAACAGGTTGTGTTCGCGGCACTGCTCGCCCATCTGCCCGATCCGCACGATCGGCAAGCCGAACGAGCCCGAGATCTCGACCTGGTACTGCTTCGAGATATGGCCGCAGACCATGCCGGGCGTCAGCCCTTCCGGCGTCTCGATCCCGACCACCGAATTGAGCCGGCAGTCTTTCGGCGCATAGAGCTTGAGCCCCATCGACTCGACGCCCGCCTGCAGCGCGAGCGAGCAGCGCAGATGGCGCGCGAAGCGGCTTTCGAGCGTCTCCGCGCAGACGAGCCGCAGCGCCTCGTGCAGCGCGAGCACGCCCGACACGGGCGCCGTGTAGTGATATCCCGCGTTGTGCCAGAAGTTCTCCGCGAGCGCCATGTCGAGGCACCAGTGCGTGTTCGGTTCGGCGCGATGCTTCATCCGCTCCCACGCGGCGTCGGAGAACGCGATCAGCGATACGCCCGGGATCGACGACAAGCCCTTCTGACCGCCGGTGATCACCGCGTCGATGCCCCACGCGTCCATCTCGAGCGGCATCGTCGACAGCGTGCACACCGCGTCGACGACGACCAGCGCGCCGGCCGCCTTCGCAAGCGCCGCGATATCGCGCAGGTCGCGGTTCCACACCGTGTTCGACGTCTCGCCCTGCACGATCGTGACGATCTCGGGCCGCTCGCGCGCGATCGCGTCCGCGATCTCGTCGAGGCTCGCGACCGCGCGGTCGGCCACCTCGAGCGTCGCGACGTCGGCGCCGACGCGCGTGGCCATCTCGGCCATCCGCGCGCTGAAGAAGCCGTTGCGGATCGACAGCACGCGCGTGCCGCGCCATGCGAGGTTCGAGATCGCCATTTCCATCGCGGCCGAGCCGGGGCCCGCGACGCCGAGCACCCACTTCGTGCGGGTCTGGAACACGTAACGCGCCATCTCCTTCACCTGCTCGATGATCTTCGCCATCGTCGCGCCGAGGTGATTGATCACGATCGTGTTCGCCTTCGCGACGGCGGCCGGGATCGGAACCGGGCCGGCCCCCATCATCAGCAGCGGTTCTTCGGGCAGGATCGCGTCGAGCGGCACGACGACGGGACAGGGAATCGGCGAGTAATCGATGGACATGGCTGGTAAAGGATGAGGAAAGGAAATGCACGGATGCTCGCCGCGCTGCATGGCGAACTGATCGATCATTCCGCGTTCCGCGGCCTCGCGCAAGAGGCACGCGCCGCCGGACAGCGCGCCGGTGGCCCGGTCGCCGGACCGGGCCAGCCGGCAGGACACTTATCTCGCGACGAGATTCCGGATTGGAAAAGGATTGCCGGCCGGTTGTGAAACGGTTCCATGCACGCGATTTTCTCGGGCAGTATCGCTGCGATTGGCCGAGGCCGACGGTTCAGCACGACTTGTGCATCGAACAAAATAGACCGGATGCCGGATAAAAATCCGCCGCGCGGAATACGATACGCAAAATTCGCGTGTGGAAAAAACATCTATTACGGTTGCATGTATTGGGGAGCGATTCCCCTATTTATCCGATCCCGGCTGTCCGAATCACACACAACCGATTGATTAACATAAGAAATATTCGCACCTTCGGCACATACTCAAATACCGATCCGGTTTTCCAGGCAGGCGCTTGCGCGCTCTACCACGTTTAACCGGTACTCGCGATTTAGATTTTCCGCAACCCGCCCATTTTCTCAGGTTGACGGATATCGCTTCTGTATTTAACAATCGTCTACAGAATCGAAAAACGATTTTTTCGATGCGATGGAGAACTGGGGGCCGCGCGATGCGCTTTCGAGGTTGCGCGGCGAAAATCCACAACCATAATCAATCAACCGGGCCAGAAATACGCCAGCCATGAACCAGATTCAGACCATGCGTGTCTTCGTCTGCGTCGCCGAGCAGCAAAGCTTCCGGCGCGCGGCGCACCATCTCGGCGTGTCCAATGCGCTCGTCACGCGTTCGATCGCGATGCTCGAGGGCCACCTGAACACACGGCTGATCCACCGCACCACGCGCAACCTGTCGCTCACCGAGGCCGGCGTACGCTACCTCGACGGTTGCCGTGCGCTGCTCGAGGAGTTCGATCACCTCGAATCGTCCGTCGCGCATGCCGTGCGCGAACCGGCCGGCACGCTGCGCGTCGTCGCGTCGGGCCTGCTGTCGCCGCTTGCGCTGACGCCGCTCGTCAGCAGCTTCCGGCACCGCTACCCCGAGCTGCGCGTGCAGCTGACCGTCTCCGAGGGGCCGCTCGACGTGCTCGATTCGGGCTACGACGTCGGCATCATCACGGGCAACCGGCTCGACGGCAATCCGACGCTGATCGGCCATGCGCTCGCGCCGAACCCGTTCGTCGCGTGCGCGGCGCCGGCCTATCTCGAGCGACGCGGCGAGCCGCGCGTGCCCGACGACCTGCCGGGCCACGACTGGGTCACGCTCGCGCCGCACCAGCATGCGCCCGCGTGGCAACTGATCGGTCACGACGGCGTCGCGCATTCCGTCACGGTGCGCCCGGCCTGCACGGTCAACCAACTCGCGCTCGTCCAGGCGGCCGCCGTTGCCGGGGCCGGCATCGCGGTGCTGCCCGAACCGTGCGTCGCCGACGCGCTCGCCACCGGCACACTCGTGCGGCTGCTGGCCGGCTACCGGATCGACGATCCCGACACGCAGTTGTCGCTCGTCTATCCGAACCGCCAGTACGTGCCGGCCCGCACGCGCAGCTTCGTCGAGCACGCGCTCGATCATTTCAGCGCGCAGACGGCCCGCGAGCGGGTGGACTACAGCTTCCTGCGTCCGCCGCGCGGGCCCGAACGCTCCGACATCGTCACGGGCCTGCAGTAAACTGCGTGCGACAGCCATCGGAGGTGCAGCGTGCGCGTGATCCTGTTCAGCAGCCGGCAGTACGACAACGATTCGTTTACTGTCGTCAACCGGCAGTTCGGCTATCGGCTGCACTTCCAGCCGTCGCACCTCGACGCGGAAACCGCGATCCTCGCGCATGGTTATGAAGTCGTCTGCCCGTTCGTCAACGACACCGTCGACGCGGCCGTGCTCGCACGGCTCGCCGACGGCGGCACGCGCCTGATCGCGCTGCGCTCGGCGGGCTTCAACCACGTCGACCTCGCGGCGGCCGAGCGGCTCGGCATCACGGTCGTGCGCGTGCCCGCCTATTCGCCGCATGCGGTCGCCGAGCACGCGGTCGCGCTGATCCTCGCGCTCAACCGTCGCTTGCCGCGCGCCGTCGCGCGCACCCGCGAAGGCGACTTCTCGCTGAACGGGCTGCTCGGCTTCGACCTGCACGGCAAGACCGTCGGCGTGATCGGCACCGGCATCATCGGCAGCGTGTTCGCGAAGATCATGATGGGCTTCGGGATGCATGTGCTCGCGCATTCGGTGCCGCCGTACAACGACGAGCTGATTGCGTTCGGCGCGCGCTATGTCGAGCTCGACGAGCTGCTGCACCACGCCGACGTCGTCAGCCTGCACTGCCCGCTGCTGCCGTCGACGCACCATCTGATCAACGAACGCACGCTCGCGCGGATGAAGCACGGCGCGATGCTGATCAACACGGGCCGCGGCGGCCTCGTCGACGCGCAGGCGCTGATCGACGCGCTCAAGAGCGGCCGGCTCGGCCATCTCGGGCTCGACGTGTACGAGGAGGAAAGCGGGCTCTTCTTCGAGGATCACTCCGACCAGCCGCTGCAGGACGACGTGCTCGCACGGCTGCTGACGTTCCCGAACGTGATCGTCACGTCGCACCAGGCGTTCTTCACGCGCGAGGCGCTGGCGGAGATCGCGCAGACGACGCTGCGCAACATCGAGGCCTGGCATGCGGGCACGCCGCAGAACGTCGTGACGGCGATTCGCTGACAAATCGACGAAATTGGCTCATTTGATGGTTGCCGGCGCCACCGCAATCGTTTGCTTGCGCCCACTGCTGCGCAACCGGTCTTTTTCATGAACAATTTCGCGCTTTGTTTCGACTGATGTAACGATTCCCGCGCGCCGTCTGCTATCGTTGCGCCGACGTTACCCCGCCTCCTCCCGCTCATGCGTTTCGACGACTCCGCCATCGCCGCGGTCTACCGCGCCATCTTCGAACGGCGCGACATGCGCCATTTCACACCGGCGCCCGTCGATCCGGCCGTGCTCGCGCGGCTGCTGCGCGCGGCGCACCATGCGCCGAGCGTCGGTTTCATGCAGCCGTGGCGCTTCATCCGCATCACCGATCCCGCGCTGCGCACCGCGATCCACGCGCTGGTCGACGCCGAGCGCCGCGCAACCGCCGATGCGCTCGGCGAGCGCCAGGACGAGTTCATGCGACTGAAGGTCGAAGGCGTGCGCGAATGCGGCGAGCTGCTGGTCGTCGCGCTCGCCGACGGCCGCGAGCGCCATGTGTTCGGCCGCCGTACGCTGCCGGAGATGGATCTCGCGTCCGCCGCGTGCGCGATCCAGAACATGTGGCTCGCAGCCCGCGCGGAAGGGCTCGGGATGGGCTGGGTGTCGCTGTTCGACGTCGATGCGCTGCGCACGCTGCTCCGGATGCCCGACGGCGCGAAACCGATCGCCGTGCTGTGCGTCGGGCATGTCGATGCGTTCTACGCGAAGCCGATGCTGGAAGAAGAGCGCTGGGCCGCGCGGATGCCGATCGAAGCGTGCCTGTTCGAGAACGGCTGGGACGATCCGGCCACGCTCGACGCCGCCGGCTCGCCCGCGTCGCCCGCAACCCCGGCGCCGGATGCCGACTCGGCCAACGCATCGAACCCCAGCGCCGACGGATCACCTGAACGAATCGCGTAAACCGCGGCCCGGCCGCCACCCTCGTTCCGACCCCGACGCACTCACCGCCGCAAACCGTTGCCGAATCCCACACTGTGAGCGTCACGCGCGTTGCCCCGTCGCACGCCGGCAACAACCGTTTTGGCCCCGAGCGTAGGGGTTTTCACTGAAGTAGAATCGCGCTGTCGTTCGCCTTACCGTCCGCCCGTCCCGCGCATCCTGCGCCTGGCTCGAGCGGCGGCTTTTCCCGAGCCTACCGCGATGCCCTTACCTCTTTTCGCCCTTGCCGTCGCCGCTTTTGGAATCGGTACCACCGAATTCGTGATCATGGGGCTGCTGCCCAATGTCGCGCGCGATCTCGGCGTGTCGATTCCGGCCGCCGGGATGCTCGTGTCGGGTTACGCGCTCGGCGTGACGATCGGCGCGCCGATCCTCGCGATCGTCACCGCGAAAATGCCGCGCAAGCGCGCGCTGATGGGGCTGATCGGGCTGTTCATCGCGGGCAACCTGTTCTGCGCGATCGCCCCCGGTTATGCAGTGCTGATGGCCGCGCGCGTCGTCACCGCGTTCTGCCACGGCGCGTTCTTCGGGATCGGTTCGGTGGTCGCGAGCAACCTCGTCGCGCCGAACCGCCGCGCGCAGGCCATCGCGCTGATGTTCACCGGCCTCACGCTCGCGAACGTGCTCGGCGTGCCGCTCGGCACCGCGCTCGGCCAGGCGTTCGGCTGGCGCGCGACGTTCTGGGCCGTCACCGGCATCGGCATCGTCGCGGCCGCCGCGCTCGCGGTCTGCCTGCCGAAAAATCTCGCGATGCCCGACACCAGCATCACGCGCGAATTCAGCGTGCTGAAGCACCCGCAGGTGCTGATGGTGCTCGGCATCAGCGTGCTCGCGTCCGCGAGCCTGTTCAGCGTGTTCACCTACATCACGCCGATCCTCGAGGATGTGACCGGCTTCTCGCCGCGCCAGGTCACCTACGTGCTGCTGCTGTTCGGCCTCGGCCTGACGGTCGGCGGCACGCTCGGCGGCAAGCTCGCCGACTGGCGCCGGATGCCGTCGCTGATCGCGACGCTCGCACTGATCGGCGTCGTCCTCGCGCTGTTCGCGGGCACGATGCACCTGCCGTTCGCCGCGCTCGCGACGATCTTCGTGTGGGGCATCCTCGCGTTCGCGATCGTGCCGCCGCTGCAGATCATGATCGTCGATCGCGCGAGCGACGCACCGAACCTCGCGTCGACGCTGAACCAGGGCGCGTTCAACCTCGGCAATGCGACCGGCGCGTGGCTCGGCGGGATGGCGATCGGTTCCGGCGTGTCGCTCGTGAACCTGCCGTGGGTCGGGGTCGCGATGGCCGTCGCGGCGCTCGCGCTCACGCTGTGGTCGGCGTCGCTCGAACGTCGTCCGGTGGCCGTACCGACCGAATACGTGTAACGCAACAGCGCGCATTCGTTGCGCGCGCAACCCCATTCGATGCTGATGGCCTTCATGGACCTTTCAAGGTCCGCGGTGTAGCATCCCGGCCGATGAAAGCCATTCTCAATCGTGATTTCCTCGCGCTGATCCTGAGCGTCGCGGTCGTCGGCCTCGGAACCGGCGCCACGCTGCCGCTCACCGCGCTCGCGCTGACCGAAGCCGGACACGGCACCAACGTCGTCGGCATGCTGACGGCCGCGCAGGCGCTCGGCGGCCTCGCGATCGTCCCGTTCGTCACCGCGCTCGCGCGGCGCATCGGCTCGCGCCGCGCGATCGTCGTGTCGGTCGTGCTGCTCGCCGCGGCCACCGCGCTGATGCAGTTCACGTCGAACCTGATCCTGTGGGGCGTGCTGCGCGTGCTGTGCGGCGCCGCGCTGATGCTGCTGTTCACGATCGGCGAGGCGTGGGTCAACCAGCTCGCCGACGATTCGACGCGCGGCCGCGTCGTCGCGATCTACGCAACCAATTTCACGCTGTTCCAGATGGCGGGCCCGGTGCTCGTGAGCCAGATCGCGGGCGCGACAAGCATCCGCTTCGCGCTGTGCGGCGCGCTGTTCCTGCTCGCGCTGCCAACGCTCGCGACGATCCGGCGCGCGCCGCTCGCCGGCGACGACGCGCGTCACGCGGAACACGACCACTGGCTCGCAGTGCTGCCGCGCATGCCCGCGCTGATCATCGGCACCGGGTTCTTCGCGCTGTTCGATACGCTCGCGCTGTCGCTGCTGCCGCTCTACGCGATGGATCACGGCGTCGCGAGCGCCACCGCCGTGCTGCTCGCGTCGATCATGCTGTTCGGCGATACCGCGATGCAGTTCCCGATCGGCTGGCTCGCGGACAAGCTCGGCCGCGAACGCGTGCACCTCGGCGCGGGCTGGATCGTGCTGGCCGGCCTGCCGCTGCTGCCGTTCGTCATCGCGAATCCGTGGCTGTGCTGGCCGCTGCTGTTCGTGCTCGGCGCGGCGGCCGGCAGCATCTACACGCTGTCGCTCGTCGCGTGCGGCGAACGCTTCCGCGGCGCGGCGCTCGTCACCGCGAGCTCGCTCGTGTCGGCCTCGTGGAGCGCCGCGAGCTTCGGCGGCCCGCTGGTCGCGGGCGCGTTGATGGAACAAGTGGGCAGCAACGCGCTGGTCGGCGTGCTGGTCGTCTGCGTCGCGGCATTCGTCGCGGCCGCGCTGTGGGAACGCCGCGCCGCGTTGCAACGCGCGGTCTGATACCGGCCCACCAAATGACGACGGCCCGCGCAATGCGGGCCGTCCGGACCTTCCGTGTCGCGCGCGACGTCCGTCGCGTTATGCGCTTCGCGCCGGCAGGATCTTGCCGGCGCAGGTGCCGAAGCCGACGCGATAACCGTCGCCCTGGCACCATCCGGCGAGCGTCAGCTCATCGCCATCCTCGATGAACGCGCGGCTGCCGCCACCGTTCAGCGCGATCGGCTCCTTGCCGTTCCACGTCAGTTCGAGCAGGCTGCCGAACGAATCCTTCGTCGGCCCGCTGATCGTGCCCGAACCCATCAGGTCGCCGACCCGCGTGTTGCAGCCCGCGACCGTGTGATGCGCAAGCTGCTGCGCCATCGTCCAGTACATGTGCTTGAAGTTGGTGCGGCAGATCGACGTGGCTTCGGCGTCGCCTTCGGCGCGCAGCGTCACTTCGAGCGCGATGTCGAACGCATGCTTGCCCGCGTGCTGCAGATACGCGAGCGGCTGCGGCGCCTGCTCGGGCTGCGCGGTGCGGAACGGCTCGAGCGCGTCGAGCGTGACGATCCACGGCGAGATCGTCGTCGCGAAGGTCTTCGCGTTGAACGGGCCGAGCGGCACGTATTCCCACTGCTGGATGTCGCGCGCGCTCCAGTCGTTCAGCAGCACCATCCCGAAGATATGCGCTTCCGCGTCCTCGCACGCGATCGGCTCGCCGAGCGCATTGCCGCGGCCGACGATGAAGCCCGTCTCCAGTTCGATGTCGAGCTTGCGGCACGCGCCGAACACCGGGCGCTCCTGGTCGGGCAGCTTCAGTTGCCCGTTCGGGCGCCGCACCGGCGTGCCGCTCACGACCACCGACGACGCGCGGCCGTTGTAGCCGATCGGCATCTCCGACCAGTTCGGCAGCAGTGCATTCTTCGGATCGCGGAACATCGAGCCGACGTTGGTCGCGTGTTCCTTCGACGAATAGAAATCGGTGTAGCCGGGAATCTCGACCGGCAGATGCAGTGTCGCGTCGCGCTGCGCGACCAGCACTTGCGCGCGCAGTGCAGCGTCGTCGCGCAGCCGCGCGTTGTCGCGCGAGAACAGGTCCGACAGTTGCACGCGCACGCTGCGCCATGCATCGCGGCCGAGCGCGATGAACGCATTGAGCGTCGGCGCGGCGAACGCATCGGCGCCGGCCGGCAACGTCACGAGGCCCGCGCGCGCGAGCGCCGCGAGATCGACGATCTGGTCGCCGAGCGCGACGCCCGCACGACGCGCCGCCTGCTTCGTATCGCTGAAGATCCCGAACGGCAGGTTCTGGATCGGAAAATCGCAGGCGGGATCGTTCGCCGTGTCGACCCAGCTCTTGCGGGCCGGGTCGAGCGTCGCGCGCCAGTCTTGGGTATCGCTCATCGTTGCTCCGGGTTGAAGTGTTTCTGGATGCCTTGCCAGCATTCGAAGTAATCCGCCTGCAGCTGCGCGGTGTCGAGCGCGTAACGCGTCGGCCGGATCAGCGTGCGGGTCTCGAACATGAACGCCATCGTCGCGTCGACCTTGTGCGGCTTCGTCGTGTCGCTCGCGGACGCCTTCTCGAACGTGTCCGCGTCGGGCCCGTGGCCTGACATGCAGTTGTGCAGGCTCGCGCCGCCCGGCACGAAGCCTTCGGCCTTCGCGTCGTATGCGCCGTGCACGAGCCCCATGAATTCGCTCGCGACGTTGCGGTGGAACCAGGGCGGACGGAACGTATCCTCGGCCGCGAGCCAGCGCGGCGGGAAGATCACGAAGTCGATCGTGTCGACGCCCGGTGTGTCGCTCTGCGACTGCAGCACCAGGAAGATCGACGGATCGGGATGGTCGAAGCTGATCGAGCCGATCGTGTTGAACAGGCGCAGGTCGTATTTGTACGGCACGTAGTTGCCGTGCCACGCGACGACGTCGAGCGGCGAATGACCGATGTCCGCGCGCCACAGGCGCCCGTTCAGCTTCGCGATCAGCTCGAACGCGCCTTCGCGGTCTTCGTATGCGGCCTGCGGCGTCAGGAAGTCGCGCGGGTTCGCGAGACCGTTCGAGCCGATCGGGCCGAGATCCGGCAGGCGCAGCTGCGCGCCGAAGTTTTCGCAGATGTAGCCGCGCGCGTCGCCGTCCGGCAGCGCGACGGAAAAACGCACGCCGCGCGGAATCACCGCGATCTCGAACGGCTCGACGTCGAGCCGGCCGAATTCGGTTGCGATGAACAGGCGCCCCTGCTGCGGAACGATCAGCAGTTCGCCGTCCGCGCTATAGAAGAAGCGGTCCTGCATCGAGCGGTTCGCCGCGTACAGGTGAATCGCGCAGCCGTTCATCGCGGCCGCCGAGCCGTTGCCGGCCATCGTCACCAGCCCCTCGACGAAATCGGTCGGCTCGACCGGCATCGGCAGCGGATCCCAGCGCAACTGGTTCGGCGGGGTCGGCGGCACGTCGGCCGAGTCGCCGAATTCCGACACGAGCCGCTGCGGGCCCGCGAACGGTTCGAACGGCCGGTGCACCGCCGCCGGGCGGATGCGGTACAGCCACGAGCGGCGGTTGTGGCCGCGCGGCGCGGTAAACGCGGTGCCCGACAGTTGCTCCGCATACAGCCCGTACGGCGCGCGCTGCGGCGAGTTGCGGCCGTGCGGCAGCGCGCCGGGCAGTGCCTCGGTCGCGAATTCGTTCGCGAAACCGCTCAGGTAGCCGGCGGTTGCCGGTTTCGACAGGTCAAGCGTCATCGTTTCCTTTCTCCCTCAATTCATGGCGGCGTTCGGCGCCTGCACGCCGTTGCGCCGCGTTACGCCCGCCAGCCCAAGGACGAACAGCGCCGAGCACAGCACGGGCACCGCGGCCGCATGGAACAGCGCGCCGTTGGTCCAGTTGAGCGCAATCAGTTGCCCGCCGACGAGCGGCCCGAGCACCGAGCCGATCCGGCCGATGCCGAGGCTCCAGCCGATGCCCGTCGAGCGCAGCGACGTCGGGTAATACTGGCCCGCGAGCGCATTCACGGCCGGCTGCCCGCCGACCACGCAGAACCCGCCCGCGAACACGACGACCAGCAGCCACGGCAGCGCATGCGCGACCGAGCCGATCAGCCCCACCGACACGGCCGCGCACGCGAAGCACGCGAACAGCACGCGCACGAAGCCGTAGCGTTCGATGAACCAGCCGAGCGACAGCGTGCCGATCACGCCGCCGGTCTGCAGCACGGTGCCGACGATCACCGCGGTGCCCGGCGAATAACCGGCGTCGCGCATCACGGTCGGCAGCCAGTTCGACAGGAAGTACAGATCGATCAGGTTCATGAAGCTGATCGCCCACAGCAGCAGCGTGACCGGCAGGCGGCCGTGGCGGAACAGCTCGGCGACCGGTGCGCCGGTCGCGGCGCGCTCGCGCACGACGAGCCGCGTGTTCGCATCGATGCCGGCCTGCGGCGCGAAACGCGCGAGCCAGTCGCGCGCCTGCGCGTCGCGCCCTTTCAGCACCAGGAACTGCAGTGACTCGGGCAGGCGCTTGACCATCGCGATCGTGAGCACGAGCGGCACCGCGCCGCCGACGAAGAACACCGCGCGCCAGCCGAGCGCCGGGATCAGCGCCGCGCTGATGAAGCCGCCGATCGCCGCGCCGAGCGTGAAGCCGCACGACACGATCATCATCCGCTTCACGCGATGCGCGGCCGGGCTGAACTCGCCGACCAGCGCCATCGCGTTCGGCATGATGCAGCCGAGGCCGAGGCCCGTGACGAAGCGCAGCGCCATCAGCACCGGAATCGAGCCCGCGAACGGCGTCGCGAGCATCGTCACCGCGAAGAACAGCGTCGAGCCGATCAGCACCGGGCGCCGCCCGATCCGGTCGGCCAGCACGGACAGCCCGAGCGCGCCAAGCAGCATCCCGAACAGGCTCGCGCTGAACACCGGGCCGAGCGCCTGCTTCGGCACACCCCATTCGGCGATCACGCTCGGCGCGACGTAGCCCATCGCCTGCGCATCGAAACCGTCGATCACGAGGCACAGCCCGCACAGCACCAGCAGCATCCAGTGAAATCCCGGGCGATGGGTCTCGTCGATCACGCGCTCGACTTCGAGCACGCGCGCGTCGGCCGGCGCCGCGCTCATTGCGCCACCTCGGCGGCCGGATGCGCGGGCGGCGTCACGCCCTGCCGCGCGAGCGCCATCGCTTCGCGCAGCACGTCGGCGTCGCCGATCTGGTTCGCGAGCAGCAGGATCAGCTTCGCGTTGACGAGCTGGCTGTCGCTGTCGGACAGGTCGCGATGCATGTCGATCAGCGCTTCGTAGAACGCGTCCGGATCGGCCAGGCGCGGACGGGTATCGAGTGGGGGCATGACGGGGTCTCCGGTGTCGTTATCGTGTTCAGCGTGCGCAGGTCGCGCGCGCCAGTGCGTCGGTTATCGCCTGGCGGTCGAGCGTGCGCGTCCGTGCGCAGACATGCTGGTCGGGACGCAGCAGGTAGAACGTGCCGGGCTTCGCGTCATAGCGTTGCGCGGCGAAACCGTCGACGTCCTCCACGACGTCGACGCCGGCCACCGGCTGCGCGTGCCCGGCCGGCACGACGAGCACGGGCCGTACCGGCAGCGCGAGGCCGTCGACGGCCTGCGCGAACGCACCTGCATCGCCCGGCAACCCGAACAGCACGCCCGTGAAACCGCCGCTCAAGTGCTGCAGCAACCAGCTCGACGCACCCTGCGCGCGCACCGGCGCATCGGCCGCCGCCGCGCCCGGCCGCATCGCGCCCGCGAACGCGTCGCCGTCACGGTCCGGCGTGTTCAGCGGCGAATCGGCGAGCACCGCCGGCACCGACAGGCGGCCGCTGTTCACGAGCTTGCGCGCGAACTCGTAGTCGCGCGCAAGCTTCAGCGTCGCGTCGCGGAACACGCGCGACACCGGGCTCTTCGGCGTGATGAAGTCGGTCGAGCGCGTCGAGTTGCGGATGTTCTCGTCCGCCGCGAATTCGCGCTCGCTGGCATACGTATCGAGCAGGCGGTCGGCCGAACGGCCGTCGAGCACGAGCTTCAGCTTCCATCCGAGGTTGTCCGCGTCCTGCACGCCGCTGTTCGCGCCGCGCGCGCCGAACGGCGACACGCCATGCGCGGAATCGCCCGCGAACAGCACGCGGCCGTGACGGAACGTGTCCATCCGCTGGCAGCGGAACGTATAGACGCTCACCCATTCAAGCTCGAACTCGACGTCCGGCCCGAGCAGCGCACGCACGCGCGGGATCACGCGCTCCGGCTGCTTCTCCGCGACCGGATCCGCGTCCCAGCCGAGTTGGAAGTCGATGCGCCACACGTTGTCGGGCTGGCGGTGCAGCAGCACCGACTGGTTGCGGTGGAACGGCGGATCGAACCAGAACCAGCGTTCGGTCGGAAACTCCGCCTTCATCTTCACGTCGGCGATCAGGAAGCGATCCTTGAACGTGCGGCCGTGGCTTTCGAGGCCCATCATCGTACGCATCGGGCTGCGCGAGCCGTCGGCCGCGATCACGTACTGCGCGCGCAGCGTCGCGACGCCTTCCGGCGTCTCGATCGTCAGCACCGCGTGCTCGGCCGATTGCTCGACGCCCGTCACCTTGTGCTTCCAGCGGATGTCGATGTTCGGCAGCTCGAACGCGCGATCGGCCAGATAACCTTCGACGTAGTACTGCTGCAGGTTGATGAACGCGGGGCGCGCGTGCCCTTCCTCGGGCAGCAGGTCGAATGCGTACAGCTGCTCGTCCTGCAGGAACACCTTGCCGACGTGCCAGCTCACGCCCTTGTCGACGAAGCGCTCGCCGCAGCCGAGCCGGTCGAAGATCTCGAGCGTGCGCTTCGCGAAGCAGATCGCGCGCGAGCCGGTCGACAGCGTGTCGTCGTCGTCGAGCAGCACGACGGGCACGCCCTGCTGCGCGAGGTCGATCGCGGCCGACAGGCCCACCGGGCCCGCGCCGACGACGATCACCGGGTGGACGGCCGCGTCATGCCCGCGCGGACGGTACTCGAACTTCAGCGTCTGGTAATCGATGCTCATGGTCGCCATCCGCTCCTCAACGCCGCCGCGCGCGCACCGGCGCACCCGTCGTCCCGCCCGTCATCCGCCGGTGCGCCGGCCCGCCGTTCGATGCGCATTTCCTGTCAACCGCCACGTCTCGCTCCTTGCTTCCTGTTGATTCGCGAACGGCGCCGTTCCGCAGCGCCCGAATGCCGCATTTCTTGATCGGCGACAAATCTTGGATTTACGAATAGTAAAACCAATTACGAATAGTGAAATCAACGTAAACCCGAGGTATCGGCTTCAAGACGGGATAACCTTATGAGCGAAACGCCAAGCCGAGCGGGGCGCGCACTGCTAATATCGAGATACGAGGCGGCCCGTTCGGCCGCCGTTTTCCTTCTTACGCCGATGATTCCGCCCACCATTCCCGAGCTGGTCGCCCGTGCCGGGCAACTGCCGTATCTGCGGGATCACCTCACGCTCGCCGAAGGCGGCACCGCGGGCGCGAATCTGCCCGAGCGCACGCTCGGCAGCGCCTACGAACCGATCTACGACGTGACGATGCCCGGCGCGCCGCAATCGACGTCGTTCGCCGATACGATCGAGCGCTACGGCGACGAACTCGGCTTCCAGGCCGTCACGCTCGTCACGGGTGCGCCGCACGATCCGGTCGACTCGGCCGTCGACGACCAGACGCTCGTCGCGATCGACCGCCTGTCGCGCTCGCTGCACGCGATCAACTTCTTCGGCGCGCAGCGCCACGGGCTGCTGTTCCTGCGCGTGCACGAACGGCTGCTCAAGAGCGTGAAGTACGACCACGGCAAGCATTTCTCGTCGGTGCTGCAGCGCTTCGGGCTACCGACCGAGCGGATCGTGATCGAGCTGCCGGCGGTCGCGGTCGCGCACAAGACCTTCCTCGGCTACCTGACGCGCAGCTACCAGCATCACGGCTTCAAGGTCGCGGACAAGCTGCCCGATCCGGGCCGCATCCTCGCGGTCGAATCGGACATGGCACGACCCGACTACATCAAGATGGATGCGGGCATCGCGTTGCGCGACGGGATGGTCAAGGCGCTGGTCGCGTATGCGCAGCGCGTGCGGATTCCGCTGATCTTCGACGGTGTCGTCGACGAGATGCAGTGCGAGCTGCTGCGCCAGCACGACGTGCGGTTCATGCAGGGGCCCGTGTTCGCGAAGGTCGTGACGGCCTGAACGGAGGGAAGTGGCCGGCGCGCGCGGGAAGCGGCGCGCCGGATGCCTGAATCGGAGAATGCTGCTTGCGGAATCCGGCCGGCGCGACGGGATAGTCGACGCCGGCCGGTTCGTTATTGGAGGCGGGGAACAGCCGGTCCGGCCTGAAAGTGGCGCTGCCGCCCTCGCCCGTTCCCGCCGACACCGGTGACCGACCGGTTGCCGTGCGCCGCCAGGCTCAGGCCGTCTGCCCGAGCCGCTGCGCGAGCGCCTTCAGCTTCGGCCCGACCTGCGAGCGGAATGCGCCCTCGTCCATCGACGACGCAGGGCCGCTGCAGCTCAGGATCAGCCAGCGCCCCTCGCGCGGCTCGCGAAACGGCACGGCCGCCGCGTTCACGTCCATGTGCCACGCGCGGAACGAATAGCAGCAACCACCCGCCGAGAACTCGGCCACCGCCTGCTGCGCGGCGACGACGAGCACATCGGCATCGGCCGCGCCGCCCGCCGCGCGATGCAGTTCCGCATAGAGCGCGCGGCGCACGTCCTCCGGCTGCACGGCCAGGTACGCGCGCCCCATCGAGCTCGTCAGCATCGACAGCCGCGAACCGGGCGCGAGCCCGAGCGTCAGCGCGGTCTCGCTGCGGATCGTCTCCAGATAGATCATGTCGAGCCCGTCGCGGCAGCCGAGCGACACCGCCGCGCCGATCTCGCGCGCGAGCGCCTGCATGTGCGGCCGCGCGAGGTCGATCGTCCCCGAGCCCGACAGCAGTGCGTAGCCGAGCGACAGCACGCCGGCGTCGAGCGCATACTTTCCGAGCGTCTCGTCGTAGCGCAAGTAGCCGAGCACGGTCAGCGTATAGGCGAGCCGGTTCACCGTCGCCTTCGGCAGCCCCGTGCGCTCCGCGAAATCGCGATTGCCGAGCATCGCCTCGCCGGGCCGGAATGCGCGCAGCAGGTCGAGCCCGCGCGCGAGCGCGACGACGAACTTGCGTTCGTCGATCGTGGTTTCGTCGATGGTTGAAAGTGTCATCTGATGCTACACTGGGTTCGATTTGCAAAACATTGTTCCGCATAGCGGAACTTCAGTCAAGCGAACTTTACGCACGAGGCCCGCCCCCAAACCCGCAGGGCCCACAGGAGATGACACGATGAGCGCTGCAACTTTTCATTGGGACGATCCGCTGTTGCTCGACCAGCAGCTGACCGAGGAAGAGCGGATGGTGCGCGATGCCGCGCAGGCCTACGCGCAGGACAAGCTTGCGCCGCGCGTCACCGAAGCGTTCCGCCACGAACGCACCGACGCAGCGATCTTCCGCGAGATGGGCGAAATCGGCCTGCTCGGCCCGACGATTCCGGAGCAATATGGCGGCCCCGGCCTCAATTACGTGAGCTACGGGCTGATCGCCCGCGAAGTCGAGCGCGTCGATTCGGGCTACCGGTCGATGATGTCCGTGCAGTCGTCGCTCGTGATGGTGCCGATCTACGAATTCGGCTCGGACGCGCAGAAGCAGAAATACCTGCCGAAGCTCGCGACCGGCGAATGGATCGGCTGCTTCGGGCTGACCGAGCCGAACCACGGCTCCGATCCGGGCAGCATGGTCACGCGCGCGAAGAAGGTGCCCGGCGGCTACGCGTTGTCCGGCACGAAGATGTGGATCACGAACTCGCCGATCGCCGACGTGTTCGTCGTATGGGCGAAGCTGGAAGAGAACGGCAAGGACGCGATCCGCGGCTTCATCCTCGAAAAGGGCTGGAAGGGCCTGTCGGCGCCCGCGATCCACGGCAAGGTCGGGCTGCGCGCGTCGATTACCGGCGAGATCGTCCTCGACGAGGTGTTCGTACCCGAAGAGAACCTGATGCCGAACGTGAGCGGCCTGCGCGGCCCGTTCACGTGCCTGAACTCGGCCCGCTACGGGATCGCATGGGGCGCGCTCGGCGCCGCCGAGTCCTGCTGGCACACCGCGCGCCAGTACGTGCTCGACCGCCAGCAGTTCGGCCGGCCGCTCGCCGCGAACCAGCTGATCCAGAAGAAGCTCGCCGACATGCAGACCGAAATCACGCTCGGCCTGCAAGGCGTGCTGCGTCTCGGCCGGATGAAGGATGAAGGCACGGCGGCGGTCGAGATCACGTCGATCATGAAGCGCAATTCGTGCGGCAAGTCGCTCGACATCGCGCGGCTCGCGCGCGACATGCTCGGCGGCAACGGCATCTCCGACGAATTCGGCGTCGCGCGCCACCTCGTGAACCTCGAAGTGGTCAACACGTACGAAGGCACGCACGACATCCACGCGCTGATCCTCGGCCGCGCGCAGACCGGCATCCAGGCATTCTTCTGATCGTCCGGATGCGGCGTGCGCGGCAGCCCTGCCGCGCACGCGCAAAAGAGACGGCCCGCCCGGCATGACTGCCGGGCGGGCCGTTTTTCATCGGATCCGCAGGTCCGGGCCGCCGGCCCGGTACCGCGTTCAAGCGCCGCCGATACTTACTTGTTCGGCTGCGGCGTCAGACGCAGATACGGACGCACCGCGTTGAAGCCCTTCGGGAAACGCTTCTTCAGCTCTTCCGGATCCTGCAGCGACGGCACGATCACGACGTCGTCGCCGTCCTTCCAGTTGCCGGGCGTCGCGACCTTGTAGTTGTCGGTCAGTTGCAGCGAGTCGATCACGCGCAGCACTTCGTCGAAGTTGCGCCCCGTGCTGGCCGGATAGGTGATGGTGAGGCGCACCTTCTTGTTCGGGTCGATCACGAACAGCGAGCGCACCGTCAGCGTCTCGTTCGCGTTCGGGTGGATCATGTCGTACAGCTGCGAAACCTTGCGGTCCGCATCGGCGATGATCGGGAAGCCGACGACCGTCGACTGCGTTTCGTTGATGTCGTTGATCCAGCCCTTGTGCGATTCGACGCCGTCGACCGACAGCGCGATCACCTTCACGTTGCGTTTCTCGAATTCGCCCTTCAGCTTCGAGGTCAGGCCGAGTTCGGTCGTGCACACCGGCGTGTAGTCGGCCGGATGGGAGAACAGGACGCCCCAGCCGTCGCCGAGCCACTCGTGAAACTTGATGGGGCCCAGGCTCGATTCCTGCTCGAAATCCGGTGCGATGTCGCCAAGACGCAGACTCATGATGTTCCCTCCTCGAACGATGCTGGTTGAAATCGCGCGCCGGGTCGGCGCGGGACAGTCTGTCAGCTTACGGGAAGCAATGGGCCGTGCGAACGATTATTCCGTTTGATATTCATACTTTTTTGTCATTTTTACCCGGTGCTGCTGCGCGACGACCGGCCGTGGAGGAAACTTTTCACCCCGTTTGCCGCTCTGTTCATGATTACAAGTCGTTTACCATGCAGTCTTGCGCTGCCGCCGTGCGTCTTCCCGGCTCGCCAGCAGGCAGTCGTTTCGCTACGATGTGAACCTGCAGCATGACAGCACGATGGGAGTTGCAATGTCGGAAATCAACAAGGAGAAACTGATGTCGGATATCAAAACCGTTCTCGCGGACGCCGAAGACCTGCTCAAGCAAGCCGCCAGCAGCACCGGCGACCGTGCAGCCGAACTGCGCGAGAAGGCCATGTCGCGCCTGAAGCAGGCCAAGGACAAGGCAGCCGACGTCCAGGTCGTCGTGGTCGAGAAAGGCAAGAAGGCCGCTCGCGCGACCGACGACTATGTGCACGAGCATCCGTGGACGTCGATCGGCGTCGCCGCCGGCGTCGGCGTGCTGGTCGGTCTGCTGATCAACCGCAAGTAACGCGCTCTGCGCCGTTCCGTCCCGTGGGCCACGTCGCGCGGGCCACGGGCGTCGAAGCCGGCCGGCGGGTGCCGCCGGCCGGCTTTGTCCTAGCTGCTCACTGCACGCGCAAGCATCTCATCCATGACGACAGACACTACTTCGCAGCCGTCCGGCCAAGGACCGCTGCGCCGCCTCGTCGGCTCCGTGATCGGACTTCTGCAGACGCGCCTCGAACTGGTGGGCATCGAGCTCGCCGAGGAGAAGGAGCGCCTGATGGGCGTGCTGTTCCTCGGGCTCGCCGCGATGATGCTCGCGACGATGGCGCTCATCAGCCTGACCGTGCTCGTCGCGATCGCGTTCTGGGACACCTATCGCTGGCAGTCGCTCGCGGCGATCACCGCGCTGTATGCGGCGGGCGGCATCGCGTGCGCGCTGAAGGCACGCTCGAGCCTGCGCGATGCGCCGACCGTGTTCGAGGCGACGCTCGCCGAACTCGACAAAGACCGCGAACTGTTCCGCGGCAAGCCGTGAACGCAGTCGCGCTCACCCTTCCCACCTACTTCGCCGACGCGCCATGAGCCAGAACGTTACGGGCAATTCACCCCGCTCCCATTCGTCGCGATCGAACTGGAGCGCGTCGCAGCACCGCGCACTCCGCAAGGAATTGCTGATCCTGCGATCCGAAGTCGAGCGGCTCGAACTCGCGGAGGCTGCCGGCGAAATGCGCCAGGCCGTCACGCGCTTCAGCTGGCTCAAGGTGTTCGTCCCCGGCCTGTCGAGCAACAAGTTCGGCCAGTCCGCGAAAAACCTGAACGCGAGCCTCGGCAACCTCGTCAACCAGTATCCGATGCTGAGTTCGCTCGCGTCGCTCGTGCTGGCGAAACCCGTTCGCTCGCTGCTGCGCGCGAGCGCGGGCCCCGCGCTGAAGTGGGGCACGCTCGGCTTCGCCGCATGGGAGGTCTACCGGATCTGGAAGCAGTCCCGCGACGAGCGCGGACTCGACGCGCACGACGACTGACACCCGGCGACATGCGCGCACGGCCATGCGCCGTCGCGCGCCTTTCTTGCGAATTCAACGCACACCCCAGCAAGCAGCGCGCTGTTCGTCCGCGCCATCGTTCCGTACATTGCCCTTCGTTCCGTCCGAGCGCAGCGTGAATGCGCCGCAGGCATCGTCGTGCATCGGGCCTGTGTCGAGCGGGCTTGCTTCCAGTTCATAGCTCACCGGCGAGTCGTCGCCGTCCGGCTGCCCGAGCGTCAATCGATAGACGGCCCGCCCGTCCGGCGGCGCCTGCGCGAGCGCGTCCGGCAATGCCGCAGGCCGCGCACCATCCAGCGTTTCGAGATAGTGGGCCGCCCGGTACAGCGCGGACACCGCCGACGCGCGATGAACGCGCACGACATGCTCGCGATACGACGGGACGCCCCAGCCGGCCAGCACCGCGACGATCGCGAGCACGATCATCAGCTCGATCAGCGTGAATCCCGCCGATCGGTACACGAACGTGCGGCCGCTCATCGAAGCCCCGCTGCGACACGACGCCAGCGTAGTGCGACGATGCGCCCGTCGCGTATCGCGACCTGATGCTGCAGCCAGACGGCGCTCGACGCATGCGCGCCGACGCCACGCGCGGTGATGAGGTAAGCGCGGCCACCGGCCGGCCCTGCCCCGCGCCATGCCTCGATCAGGCATCGCGGCGGCTGCGCGGCCATCGGCCATCCGGCAAACGGTACGAACGCTTCGTCGGTTGCCAGCGCCGGCATACGCCGCCACGCATCGGGCTCCGCGTGCGATTCGCGTTCGCTCAGGTACGGCGCCGAGCCGCGCAGCAAGCGCGCGGTGCACGCCGCAAGTGCGGCATCGGCCGCATGGAATGCAATCAGCCGATCCGACAACGCACGCGTGCGGCGCGCTTCCGTCAGCGCGGATTCGAACCACGTGCCTGTCAGCGCCGCGACGGCCGCACCGACCGCGATCACTGCCGGCAATGCAAGCCCTGCGTCGCGTCGCCAATCGCGACCGGCTGACCGCAAGCGTATGCGCGGCTCGCACCGGGTCGCCGCCGGGGTTCCCGCGCTGGCAGCATGCCGAGGTTCGTCGCCGTTCGCCGCGATGCGCCGATGCGTGTTGCCTGCCGCAACGCATCGCGATATCTCCCGTACGTGATGTCCTGCTCCGCTCATCGCAACACCTCACGTGCGTGCGTTGCGTCGCTCAACGTGTCGTTGAATGCGATCGCGGAATTCCTCAACGCGACGATGCGATCAAGCGTCAAACGTGCGCGGTTGTCCTGTGCAACGGCAACGCGACCGTCGCAGTCGACGTGGCGAACCGGCGCGCGCATCGGCTCGCCGCGCGCACGCACGCAAACATGCACGGCCACGACGCCGCGCCAGTCGTCGATACGCATCGCATCGGCATCGACGAACTGCATGCCGTCGCGCGGCAGATAGCGCACGCGCAACTGATCGATTCCCGACACGACGGGCTGTGACGTGCCCGGGCGGCCGCTTCCCTCGCAATACAGTTCGGGTTCGCCCGTCGACGGGCTGACATGCGCATCGAAGCGGTTCTCGACCGGCGACCGTTCGCCGGACTCGCCGACACCCTGCCCGAGGCAGTCCGACACCTGCCCGCTCACGGTCGGCCATGTCGACACGACATCGCCGACATACCGGATCAGCAACCCGTCCGACAAAGCGCGCCCGGGCTCACACCGCACCTGCGCGCCGTCGCCCCGCACGCGCGCCATCGAGCAACCGAACACCGACGGCAACAACGACGCCCCTTCGGCATCGAGCGGCCTGAATCCCGCCATCTGGATCTGCTGACCAATCAGCATCAGCGCGGTGCCGGCCGCATCGCGCATCCGGAACCCGTCTTCCGCGTGCCGCTGCGCAACGCGTTGCGCGTGGTACAGCGCACCGGCCGCAGCGAGCACGAGGAGACCGACGGTCATCGCAATCAGCACTTCGAGCAGCGTATGGGCGCGCATGCGGCGATCAACCTGCATCGGCGGCAGCCTCCCGAAACGGTATCCGGACGCACGACGGCGGCTGCGCCGACACGCCAGCGGTTTCGCATCGCGGCGACGCGGCCGTATTGCTGCCGCGCCAGCCGACCACCGCGTAACGCACACCGCCGGGGCCTTCATCCAGCGTCATCGCTCCGCCTGGCAACGACGCAGCCGCCAGCGCCGCGAGACCGGCGTCGCCTCCCGCTGCTGCGTGCGATAGCTCAATGCGCGCGTCGGCCAGCCAAAGCGCGCGCTCGCGCCAGATCGTCGCGCGTTGCCCGCGCGCCATCGCGAGCTGGCTGCCGGCCACCGCCAGCATCACCGTCGCGAGCAGCGCGATGGCCAGCATCGCCTCGATCAGCGACGTGCCGTGCACGGCGTTGCGCATGGCGATCACGCCGCGTCGCAACGGCCGGCGGCGACACGCGCCCGGCCGCCTGCCGCGATCCGCACGCAACGCGATACGCGCGTGTCGTCGACCCCGGACGGGCCGCGTCGCGGACGCAATTCGAAGCGCCGGATTCCGCCGACCGCCTGACCGACCGGCGGCGCGAAAGCCAGATCGTGCGCTGCGCCCGCGACGGCCACTTCGGCATCGCGCGGATAGCGCCGCAGAACGCGCGACTGGCCGTCGAACTGCCCGCTGACGATCCAGTCGCACGACCACTCGGCCGGATCGCACCGCTCGCCGGCACGCAGACAGGTGCCGTCACTCCCGGCCCGGCACAGCGTGACGCGCACGCCGAGACGCGTCGCCTCGGACCGCGCAAACGACAGCGCGCCGAGCAACGCGCGCGAGCGCGCATCCACGCGTTCACGCATGCGCCACTGGTCGAACGCGGGCGCCGCATGGAGCGCGAGCCCGGCCGCCAGCGAGATGGCGACCATCAACTCGACGAGCGTGAACCCGCCCGAGCGTCGCACCACGTTTTTCAAGAGGTGACAGTGAAGTCTCATCGCAACCGCCTTCCGTCAAGGTGATGCGACGACTGTAGCGACGCGTGCGGACGCACGCCATTTGCCGAACGGCCGACTGGCGACATGCGATCGCGGCCGACACAATCGACGCGAACTGAACCAACGGAGAAGACGATGAACGGACGCGGCGCGTCAGCGCTTACGCGGTGTCTTGGCGGGAGAGGCGCGACGGAACTCTTCGATCACGTCGGCAAATTCGGAAACGTCCTCGAACCGGCGATATACCGATGCGAAGCGGACATAGGCGATCGTATCGAGGCCGCGCAACTCGTTCATCACGAGTTCGCCGAGCTTCTCGCTACGCACTTCGCGCTCGCCTGTCGCGAGCAGTTGATATTCGATGCGGGCGACCGCCGCGTCGATCGCGTCGGCAGCAACCGGCCGCTTGCGCAGCGCGAGTTGCATGCTGGCGACGATCTTGCGACGGTCGAATTCCGTGCGGCTGCCGTCCTTCTTCACGACGAACGGCAGGGACAGCTCAACCCGCTCGTAGGTCGTGAAGCGCTTGTCGCAAGCCGAGCAGCGACGGCGCCGGCGAATCGCGGCGCCATCTTCGGACACGCGCGAGTCTACGACCTGCGTGTCGTCATGCCGGCAGAACGGGCAGCGCATCGATCAGCGATAGACCGGGAAACGCTGGGTCAGCTCGGCGACCTGCGCGCGCACGCGCTCGATCGTCGCTGCATCTTCCGGGTTCTCCAGCACGTCGGCGATCAGGTTGCCCACCTTCTCCGCTTCCGCCGGACCGAAACCGCGCGTCGTCATCGCCGGCGAACCCAGGCGCACGCCGCTCGTCACGAACGGCTTTTCCGGATCGTTCGGGATCGCGTTCTTGTTCACGGTGATGTGTGCCGCGCCCAGCGCCGCTTCCGCTGCCTTGCCCGTGATGTTCTTCGCGCGCAGGTCCACCAGCATCACGTGGCTTTCCGTGCGGCCCGACACGATCCGCAGCCCGCGCTTCACCAGCGTTTCAGCCAGCACGCGTGCGTTCTCGACCACCTTCTCCTGGTAGGCCTTGAACTCCGGCGACAGCGCTTCCTTGAATGCCACCGCCTTCGCCGCGATCACGTGCATCAGCGGGCCGCCCTGGATGCCCGGGAAGATCGCCGAGTTGATCGGCTTCTCGTACTCGGCCTTCATCAGGATCACGCCGCCGCGCGGGCCGCGCAGGCTCTTGTGCGTCGTCGTCGTCACGAAATCCGCGTGCGGCACCGGGTTCGGATACACGCCCGCTGCGATCAGACCGGCGTAGTGCGCCATGTCGACCATCAGGTAGGCGCCCACCGACTTCGCGATCTTCGCCAGACGCTCGAAATCGATCTTCAGCGAGAACGCCGATGCGCCCGCGACGATCAGCTTCGGCTTGTGTTCCTGCGCAAGCTTCTCGGCCGCTTCGTAGTCGATGTCTTCGTTCTCGTTCAGGCCGTAGCTCACCACGTTGAACCACTTGCCCGACATGTTCACCGGCGAGCCGTGCGTCAGGTGACCACCGTGCGCGAGGCTCATGCCCATGATCGTGTCGCCCGGCTTGAGCATCGCGAAGAACACGCCCTGGTTCGCCTGCGAACCCGAGTTCGGCTGCACGTTCGCGGCTTCCGCGCCGAACAGCTGCTTCACGCGCTCGATCGCCAGTTGCTCGACCACGTCGACATACTCGCAGCCGCCGTAATAGCGCTTGCCCGGATAACCTTCCGCGTACTTGTTCGTGAGCTGCGAGCCCTGCGCGGCCATCACGGCCGGGCTCGTGTAGTTTTCCGACGCGATCAGCTCGATGTGATCTTCCTGGCGGCGGTTTTCCTGTTCGATCGCTGCGAAGACTTCGGGATCGACGTTCGCGATGGTGCTTTGGGCTCTGTCAAACATACGGTTTCCGTTAAGTGTGTACAGGTTGACCGGAGTGGCCGAGTACGGTGCGTTGCTGGCGGGACCAGCTCGACGTGGCGGAAGAATCCGTATGACGCGAGGCAGGACAGCCACCGGCGATGCACGCAACGGCGCACAACGGCTGCCCAGGCGAACGGCAAAAACGGCGCCCCGCGCTTCACGGTGGGATGCTCCACCTTGAACCCGAAGGGTTCTATCGCCAGTCACGCAGGGGTGATGAGCGCGTTAGTGTATTGGATGCGTCATGAATAGGCAACCGCACGGCAGTGCGCCCCAAGCAATTGGGGCCAGACTCTACGCGCCCGTGCCGAAACGCTTTGGCGCCTTGCCGCGGTGCGGCAATCTCAGTAGGCTTGCGGGATACCACCCGCTACTTTGTCACCGACCAGGAGCAGCAATGATCGTGTTCGTCACAGGCGCGTCCGCCGGCTTCGGCGCCGCCATCGCCCGAGCCTTCGTCAACGGAGGCCACCGCGTCGTCGCGACCGCGCGCCGCAAGGATCGTCTCGATACGCTCGCCGCCGAACTCGGCGATTCCCTTCTGCCGTTCGAGCTCGACGTGCGCGACCGCGCGGCCGTCGAAGCCGTGCCGGCCGCCCTTCCCGCCGAATTCGCGGCGCTCGACGTGCTCGTCAACAACGCCGGCCTCGCGCTCGGCGTCGAGCCGGCCCAGAAGGCCAGCCTCGACGAATGGCACACGATGATCGACACGAACTGCACGGGCCTCGTCACGGTCACGCACGCGCTGCTGCCCGGCATGATCGCGCGCGGCCGCGGCCACATCTTCAATCTCGGTTCGGTTGCCGGCACCTATCCGTATCCGGGCGGGAACGTATACGGCGCGACCAAGGCTTTCGTCCGACAATTCAGCCTGAACCTGCGCGCCGACCTGCTCGGCACGCCGCTGCGCGTCACCGACATCGAGCCGGGCCTGTGCGGCGGCACGGAGTTCTCCAACGTCCGCTTCCGCGGCGACGACACGAAGGCCGCGAACGTCTACCAGAACGTCCAGCCGCTCACGGCCGAGGACATCGCCGACACGATCTACTGGATCGCGACGCGCCCGGCGCACGTGAACATCAACACGATCGAGATGATGCCGGTCGCCCAGGCGCCGGCCGGCCTCACGATCCATCGCGGCTGACACACCGGGCACACCGCGGGCCGCCTCCGGCCGGCCCGCGGTGTGCTACGTCGTACTACATTCCGTTACGAAACCGTTACGAATCCGGTTCCCGCCTTCCGGTAGAATGCGCGCCATGACTCAGCCTACCCGCCCCCCGGAAGCGCCTTCCGGCTTTACCTGGCCGGTGCGCGTGTACTACGAGGATACCGATGCAGGCGGCATCGTCTTCTATGCCAACTACCTGAAGTTCTTCGAACGCGCCCGCACCGAGTGGTTGCGCGCATGCGGCATCGACCAGCGCCAGCTCGCCGACGATACCGACGCGATCTTCATCGTCCGCAGCACGTCGCTCGACTACCGCGCGCCGGCGCGACTCGACGACACGCTGGCGATCACGAGCCGGCCCGGACGCATCGGCCGCGCATCGGTGGAATTCAGGCAGGAAGCCTGGTGTGGCGATACGCTGCTCGTGGCCGGACACATCCGCCTCGGCTGCGTCGACCGTACCGGCATCCGGCCCGCGGCCATCCCGCCGGTCGTGCTCGACGCACTGCACCGCGGGCCCGTCATCGAGGCCGGGCAGACTGTATTGTCAACGAAGCTCGCATGAGCGCCGTTTAGACAAAGCCCATGAACTTGCCTTCCTGATTCGATACTAAGCAAGGTTCGGCGCCAGGCATGGCCGGCGCGCCGCGCCACACGCATACCGGGCGCCCCGAAGGGACGTTACTCAAACCTCTATGAACACTTCTCAAGACCTGTCGATCATTTCCCTCGTCCTCAACGCGAGCGTGCTGGCCCAGGCCGTGATGGGGCTGCTGCTGCTGCTGTCGCTGATGTCGTGGACCTTCATCTTCCGCAAGTGGTTTGCGATCCGCCGCGCACGCGCGCAGACCGAACGCTTCGAGAAGGATTTCTGGTCGGGCGGCGACCTGCAGGCGCTGTACCAGAGCGCGGCCAACAACCGCCACACGATCGGCGCGCTCGAGCGGATCTTCGAATCGGGGATGCGCGAATTCCTGAAGGGGAAGGAAAAGCGCATCAGCGATCCGGGCCTCGTGCTCGACGGTGCACGCCGCGCGATGCGCGCGTCGTTCCAGCGTGAAATGGACGTGCTCGAAGCGAACCTCGCGTTCCTCGCATCGGTCGGCTCGGTCAGCCCGTACATCGGTCTGTTCGGCACGGTCTGGGGGATCATGAACTCGTTCCGCGGCCTCGCGAACGTGCAGCAGGCCACGCTCGCGAACGTCGCACCGGGCATCGCCGAGGCGCTCGTCGCCACCGCGATCGGCCTGTTCGCCGCGATTCCGGCCGTGGTCGCGTACAACCGCTACGCGCACGACATCGACCGCCTCGCGATCCGCTTCGAGACCTTCATCGAAGAGTTCTCGAACATCCTGCAGCGTCAGGCCCAGTAAGGAGCGCGCCATGGCAGGAAGTCCCATCCGATCCAGCATGCGCGGCGGCCGCTCGCGCCGTGCAATGGCCGACATCAACGTCGTGCCGTACATCGACGTGATGCTGGTGCTGCTCGTGATCTTCATGGTCACCGCACCGCTCGTCGCCCCGTCGATCATCAATCTGCCGACCGTCGGCAATGCCGCGCCGCAGGAGCAGACCCCGCCCGTCGTCGTCAACATCAAGGCCGACCGCACGATGAGCGTCAAGTACAAGGGCGACTCCGGCGCGACCCAGGAAGACACGATGACGAAGGCCGAGCTCGACGGCTTCATCTCGGCCCGGCAGGCCGATCATCCGGACCAGCCTGTCGTGATCGCGGCCGACAAGACCGTGCAGTACGATGCAGTGATGACCGTGATGTCGGATCTGAAGGCGCGCGGCGTCAAGCGCGTCGGTCTCCTCGTCAAATCGCAATGAACCCGCAGCAATCCACGCGCGGCACCGGCTACCCGCCTCAGCCTCCCCGCGAGCGGGGCACGTGGCGCGCGTTCGCGCTCGCCGCGCTGATGCACGTGCTGCTCGCGCTGTTCCTCTATCACGGCGTGCAGTGGCAGAACAGCACGCCGGCCGGCGCCGAAGCCGAGCTGTGGACCGAGGTGCCCGACGTCGCCGCGCCGCGGCCCGTCGTGACGCCGCCCGCGAAGGTCGCGCCGCCCCCTCCCCCGGTGCGCGACGAGCAGGCCGACATCGCGCTGCAGCAGAAGAAGCGGCAGCAGGAAGCGGCCGCGCGCGAAGCGCTGCTCGAGCAGCAGCGCCGCGCGCAGCAACTGAAGGCCCAGCAGGAAGACGACGCCCGGCGCGCGCAGCTCGCGGCGCAGCAGGCTGCCGCGCTCGCCGCGCAGAAGGCCGCGGAACGCGACAAGCAGAAGCAGGCCGACAAGCTCAAGCAACAGCAGCTCGCCGAGCAGCAGAAGCTCGAACAGCAGAAACTTCAGCAGCAGAAGCAGGCACAGCTCGAGGCGCAGCAGGCGGCGAAGGCCAAGTCCGACGCGGCCGCGAAGGCGAAGGCGGAAGCCCAGGCAAAGGCGAAGGCCGAAGCGAAGGCTAACGCGGCGGCAAACGCCAAGCTCGACCGCGAGCGCAGCGCACGCCTCGCGCAGATGCAGGGCCTGTCCGGCGCCGGCGAAGGCGGCGGCGAAGGCCTCGCGAAGAGCGGCACCGGCACGGGTTCGGGCGGCAATGCCGCCACGCCCGGCTATGCTGACAAGGTGCGCCGCCGCGTCAAGCCGAACATCGTCTGGGCCGGCGAGCGTACAGGCCTGACCACCGTCGTCAAGATTCGGTGCACGCCGACCGGTGACGTATTGAGCGCATCGGTCTCCCGCTCCAGCGGGAATTCGGGGTGGGATCAAGCCGTGGTCAGTGCGATCCACGCGTCGGTCCCGTTGCCGCCCGATTCTAACGGTCGTACCCCGTCTGACATTACGATTACCTTCAAGGCGGCGGAGTGAAAGGAAATACACTTACACTCCGTGCGTCGCGGTCAGACGGGAACGAATCGGGTATTTTTACTGTCTCTCTGCGGTTGCGCAGCGATCCAAGCCATACGGGAAGCAAGAAGCATGAGTTTGATGACAAAGCTAGGTTTCAGGGCACTCGTGGCCTCGTGTCTGATTTCGGCGGGCAGCGCCGCTAACGCCCAGGTCAACGTGCTGATCACCGGTGTCGGGTCGACCCAGTTCCCCATTGCCACCGCGAATTTCGCGAATGAGGCAGGCCTGCCGCAGCAGGTCACGTCGATCGTCCGCGCCGACCTCGCCCGCAGCGGCAAATTCACCAACATCGACGCGGGCAGCACGCCCGTGCCCGAGACCGCCTCGGTCGATCTCGGCGCATGGAAGGCCAAGGGCGCGAATGCGTTCGTTGCCGGCAGCGTGAACCGCGACGGGAACGGCCAGTACAAGGTCAACTTCATCCTGTACGACACCGTGAAGCAGCAAAGCCTCGGCGGCCTGTCGCTGACGGCCACCGACACCACGCTGCGCACGGCCGGCCACAAGATCGCCGACTACATCTACCAGAAGCTGCTCGGCGTGCGCGGCGTATTCGCCACGCGCCTGTCCTACGTGATCAAGACCGGTAACCGCTACCAGCTGCAGATTTCGGATTCGGACGGCCAGAACGCGCGCATCGCGCTGTCGAGCACCGAACCGATCATCTCGCCGGCCTGGTCGCCGAGCGGTACGAAGGTCGCGTACGTGTCGTTCGAGCGCAAGAAGCCGATCGTCTACATCCACGACCTGCCGACCGGCCGCCGTTACATGGTCTCCGACCAGAAGGGCAACAACAGCGCACCGGCATGGTCGCCGGACAGCAACACGCTCGCCGTCGCGCTGTCGCTCACGGGCAATACGCAAATCTATACGGTCAATGCGAACGGCGGCGGCCTGCGCCGTCTCACGCAGAGCAGCTCGATCGACACCGAGCCGTACTACTCGCCGGACGGCCGCTGGATCTACTTCACGAGCGATCGCGGCGGCGCGCCGCAAATCTACCGGATGCCCGCACAGGGCGAAAGCGCCGGTGCCGCGCAGCGCGTGACCTTCACCGGCAGCTACAACACGAGTCCGCGCGTGAGCCCGGACGGCAAGCAGCTTGCCTACATCTCCCGCACGGGCGGGGGCTTCAAGCTGTACGTTCAGGATCTGCAATCGGGCGCGGCGAACGCCATCACGAACACGAATCACGACGAATCGCCGAGCTTCGCGGCAAACGGCCAGTATCTTCTGTACGCTACCCAGTCGGGTGGTCGCAACGTTCTGGCTGCAGTGCCCTCCGACGGCAGCGCGCCGCCGCAAATCCTGTCCGTCCAGGGCGGCTCCGTTCGTGAGCCGTCGTGGGGGCCCTTCATGCAATGACCACAAGGAGAGTAACCATGATGTCGAATAAAGCTCGTCTGGCCCTGGCCGTGATGATGATCAGCGCGCTCGCAGCGTGCAAGTCGGGCGTGAAGCTCGACGACAAGGCAAACGCAGGTGCGGTAAGCACGCAGCCGAGCGCCGACAACGTCGCGCAAGTGAACGTCGATCCGCTGAACGACCCGAACGGCCCGCTCGCGAAGCGCAGCATCTACTTCGACTTCGACAGCTATTCGGTGAAGGACGACTACCAGTCGCTGATGCAGCAACACGCTCAGTACCTGAAGAGCCACCCGCAGCGCCACGTGCTGATCCAGGGCAACACCGACGAACGCGGCACGAGCGAGTACAACCTCGCGCTGGGCCAGAAGCGTGCGGAAGCCGTCCGCCGTGCGATGGCACTGCTCGGCGTGTCCGATTCGCAAATGGAAGCCGTGAGCCTCGGCAAGGAAAAGCCGCAGGCAACGGGCCACGACGAAGCATCGTGGGCGCAGAACCGTCGCGCCGACCTCGTCTACCAACAGTAAGTAACGGAAGAATCGCCGTATGACGCACCGTGTATCCTGGCTGCGCGTCGCCGCAGCAATCTGCGTCGCGGGCGCGGCGTGGTCGGCCGCGCCGGCGCACGCCGGCGTGTTCGACGACAACGAAGCGCGCCGCGCCGTGCTCGACCTGCGCAGCAAGACCGACAACCTGGCAAGCCAGCTGTCGGCCGCCCAGCGTACGATCCTCGATCAAACCAGCCGTCTCGACCAGCTGAACCAGCAGGTCGCGACGCTGCGCGGCGAGAACGAGGACCTGACGAACCGGCTGACGACGCTCGAGCGGCAGCAGAAGGAGTACTACCAGGATCTCGACACGCGGCTCAAGAAGTTCGAGCCGCAGCAGGCGACGATCGACGGCGTCGAAGGCACCGTGCAGCCGGGTGAGACGGATGCGCTCAGCGCGGCGCAGCAGCAGTTCCGCAACGGCAACTTCAAGGCGGCGGCGGCTTCGTTCCGCAGCTTCATCGCGAAGTATCCGCAGAGCCCCTACCAGCCGACCGCGCAGTACTGGCTCGGCAACGCGCAATACGCGCTGCGCGACTACCGTGGTTCGACTGCAACGTGGCAAGGGATCGTCAGCAAGTTCCCGCAGCACCCGCGTGCGGCCGACGCCCTCGTGGCGATCGGTACGAACCAGCTCGAACAAGGCCAGAAGGCGGCCGCAAAGAAGACGTTCGAGCAGGTTGTCTCGCAGTACGCCGGGTCGAACGCGGCGCAGACGGCACAGGGCAAGCTCGAAACGATCAAATAATTATCGTGGCGGATTGTTGACGCACCAATAATCTGCCGCTATAATCTTTTGCTCTTCGGGTCGTTGGCTTAGTTGTTAGCGCAGCGGATCTCGAGAAGTGCTTGAGCACGTGGGGTGGTAACTCAGTTGGTTAGAGTATCTGACTTTTAATCAGAGAGTCGAGGGTTCGAGTCCCTCCCACCCTACCATCTATCTTTTTGATAGATGCAATTGAAGCCTCCCGCGCGGAGGCTTTTTTGCGTCTGCTTTCTGCGCATCGAATTCGCAAGCATCCGGCATCCTTCCTGACTCGCCTGATGACTCAAGGCTCATCGCCTAGCAGGATGCAAAAAGAGGCTCGGCAGCAATGCCAAGCCCCTTTTCCTTCGGCTCGTGACCGGCACTGGCCGTCGCTACGGCCCACGCGCCTGCAAACAAACCACAATCGCCCTGTCCGTCACGGCTGACGCGCATTCGCCGCCACGGCCCCGTCGGACGTCGCCGCCGCAACCGGCACCTGCCCCGCCGCTGCTCCCGGCGCGCGCAACCGCACGATTCCCGCCTCCCCGACTTCGACGAACAGATCGCCGTGCGGCGTGACGACCATCCCTGACGGACGATTCAGCGACCCCGGCAACGCGCCGGGCCGATTACCGCGCGACCCGAGTTGCCCGGCGATCACCGCCGCATCGCCCTTCGCGTCGATGCGCAACACGGTATGGTTCCCGCTGTCGCTCATGTACACGTTGCCGCTCGCATCGGCCGCGATCCGGTCGGGCATGCACCACGTCCAGTCGCAGCTGATCAGGTTGTTCGTCAGCCGGTCCTCCTCGTCGCGCGACTTCGCATTCGCAAGCGCACCGTAGTACGCGTGCTCGGCGGCCGGCCACGGCCCGGGCAGGAAATGGATCCGGTGGGCGCCGGTCGCGGGATCGATCTGCCAGATCACATCGCGGCTCAGCACGTAGAGCTGTCCTTGCGGGCCGATCGCCAGATCTTCATAGCTGCCCGGCCGCCGCCGGCTCGCGACGAAACGCTCGACGTCTTCGCGCGGAATCTTGTACTGCTGCGCCTCGCGCGCCACCGTCGCGACCGTTCCCGTCGAGAAATCGAGCCGGCGGATGCTCGCGCCGTGGCCCGCCACATACGGACTGTCGTCGAGCACGTACAACCGGCCATCGCGATCGAAACGCAGGTAGCGCGGCCGCCAGAACGTCGCCTGCGCGAACGGGCCGTCGACCCGCGTCTCGTCGCTGACCTTGCCGCTCACCGTCTGCACGTTGCCCTGCGGATCGATGCGCCGGATCAGCGCATTGCCGCTATCCGCGACATACAGGTTGCCCGACGCATCCAGCGCGAGCCCCGACGGATAGCGGAAGCGTGCGCTCAAGCGCGGCCCGTCGCTGCGCCCCTTGTCGTCCGGCGCGCCTGCCCACAGCTCGCCCTTGCCGTCCGGCGCGATCCGGTAGATCGCGTCGTCGAGCCGGTCGACGTAGTAGATCGTGCCGTCGGCGGCAACCGCGAAGTCGTCGTCGACGGATCCCGGCAACGGCACGATCTTCGCGTCGGCCGTGTCGGTCACCAGCAGCGCATCGCTGCGATTGCTCACCCCCGCGTACGCGAGCAGGCGGCCGTCCGGCGCCGCCTGCAGCACGACCTCGCCGCTGCCCGTCGTCACCAGCCGGCGGCCCGATCCGTCGATCGCCAGCGACGTCAGGTCGCGATCGTCCGAGCGGCCGCGGCGCAACGTCGGCTGCGCGATGCGCACGGTCGCGCCCGGCTTGCCGTCGGCACCGACGGTCACGATCGAACGTGCGCTGGCCGCGATCATCTGTCCCGCGCCGTCGAACGCAAGTGCGATGTAGTCGGGATCGTCATGTGCGTCGCTTGCTTCGGTGTGCTTGTCAGTCTCGCTGGCCGGCGCCGCGCCGATGAACGGCACGCTGCCGGCCAATGCGGCGACCGGACCGGGTTCGGGCGGCACGCGCGTGGCAGCGGCGGCTGCGTCGCTCGCAGCCGCCGCCACGTCCGACGCGTCGGCGGCCTTGCATGAAGGCAGCGGCGTATAGCCGGTCGGCGTCACACGGCCGAACGTCTTGCCGTCGGTGATCCAGATCGCGCCATCCGGGCTCGCCGCGATCGCGCGGATCCGCGTCGGCGTGCAATCGCCGTCGGGCTGCTTCCATGTCGCCACCGATCCGTCGGCGCCGACGATACGCAAATGGCCCGAATACTGTTCGAGCGTCCAGAGCCGACCCTGCCCGTCGAGCGCGATGGCGTCCGGTTGATCGAGCTGGCCGACCCCGCGCGGGCCATCGGCGTCGCCCGACTTGCCCGGCACACCGGCGATCGTCACGACGGTGCCGTCCGGCCGGATCGCGCGCACCAGCGAATTGCCGGCGTCGGCCACGTAGACAGTGCCGTCCGGCGCGCGCACGGCGTCACCGGGCTGGTCGAAGCGCGCGGCGGACGATACGCCGTCCTGATACGCGCGCACGCCGCTGCGGCCGGCCAGCGTCGTCACACGGCCCTGCGCATCGATATGCCGCACCGTCGACGCGTACTTGTCCACCACGAGCACGCCGCCGTCACGATCGGCATGCAGCCGCAGGGCGCCGGCGAAACGCGCAGCCGCGCCGGTGCCGTCGAGATTGCCTTCCGAACCCGGCGTGCCGGCCACCCATTCGAGCGACGGCCCGCCCGCCAGCGGAAAATTGCCGCATGCGCTCAGCAGCACGGCCACGGCCGCGCAGGTCGCGATGCGCACGCCCAACCCGTTCGCATTCCGGATCATCTTGTTCTCCTTACCCGTTCCATTCACGCCGGCTACCGGTACGCGCATCGCGCGGGCCAGCCGGACGATTCCTGTCGATCACTGCGACGCGGCTTGCGCAGCCGGTTGGCAGAACAGCTCGCCGTTGGCGGCGACATAGTCGGCCAATCGCCCCGGATCGCGCACATCGAACAGCGACACGCTGCCGTCCTGGCTCGCATTGAGCACCGCGAGCCGGCTGCCGTCCGGACTGAACGTCAGCGCGAGCGGCCATTCGCCGGTGCGATATGCCGCGCGCAGCATGCCTGTCGAGCGATCGGCGACCAGCACGGTGTTCTCCTGCGGCAGCGTAAAAGCCACCGTGTGGCCGTCCGGGCTGAACGCCAAGTGATAGCTCGTCAGCGCGCGGCAATACTGCGCGGCCTGACGCGGCCGCAGCGTGTTCGCGTCATAGGCCGCGATGCCGTCGCGAAACAGCGCGACCAGATCGCCGGAACCCGGTTCGACCGCAACGTCGTATGCATCGGAATCCGCGATCGTGCCGACCTGCGCGCGCGTCTGCGTATCGAAGGCGTCGATGCCGCCCGCCACGCCGTTCGTGACGAACAGGCGCCGGCCGTCGGCGGACAACGCGAGCGCGGCAGGCCGCCCGAACGGCTGGTTGCCGGCGTTCCCGCCGCTCAGCGCAATCGGCTTGCCGAGCGTGCGAAAAGTCGCGAGATCGACGACCGATACCGAATTGGCGACCACGTTCAGCACATACGCACGCGTGCCGTCCGGCGACACCGCGACGGCCTGCGGAAAACGCTGCACCTTCGCAACGCCATCGACACGCCCGCTGTCGAGATCGAGCTGCGCGAGCGAATCGGGACGCATCGAGCTGACGTATGCATGGCGTTCGTCGGCGGCGATCGCGATGCCCGTCGCCCCCATCCCGCGACAAAAGTTGTCAGGACATCCATCCTTGGCTGGCTTCGCCGGTCGATCACCCAGATCGCGCATGCGCTGCCCGGCCGCCACGTCGATCACCGCGACCGTGTTGTCGCTGTTGCTGGTGACGTACAGGCGCTTGCCGTCCAGCCCGAACGCGATGCCGGCCGGCCCGCTACCGACCGCGATGACGGCCGGCGCATCGGTCTTCGCGGGTGTCGCCGCCGCAGGGTCCGTCTGGGCGCACGCGCCGGCCGCCAGCATCGCGAGCGCCACGGAAAGCACCGCCCGATGCAGGATCCGCGGCTTGAAATCGACTCTCACTTTTTTGCTCCTGGAAGATGGGCATGCGGCGCCGGACGACGCGTCAGCGCACGCTCACGTCGCGCAGCACCGCACCGTATCCCGCGTACAGATTGCCGTCGGGCAGCAACTGTCGCTGCGCGAGTTGCCGGTGCACGATCGACAGGTTATGGAACGGCATCCGCGTGAACAGGTGATGTTCGATATGGAAATGAATCGCGTGCGGGCCGAACAGGAATGTCTGCCACGAACGCCGGACGATCGTGCGCGCGTTGCGGCTCTGGTCCTCGCCAGCCGGCAGCCCCGCATGTTCGAAGATCGCGCGCACCTGCCCGACGAACGGCAACAGTGTGACGGACGGCACGATCCACAACGCGACGTACAGCAGAGGATGCCCGGCCAGCGCCAGCGCGCCGAACAGCACGCCGTTGCCGGCCAGCATCGATGCGACTTCCCACACGGCATACGCGCGCGACTTGCCGACCTTCGGCAACGCATGCGCAAACTCGCCGCGCGCGAGCTTCACGACGCTCGTCACGTATCCGATCCCGCACGCGTAGGCGAGCAGGCGGCCGATCAGCCGCACGCGCGTCACCGGATAGTCGTGAACGCCGAACAGCAGCGCGACGGGATCGTCCGACTCCATCGGCGCGCGATGATGCTTCAGATGGCCCGCGCGATACGTGCGCAGCGACAGCCACAGCGGGCCGGCCGCGAACAGCTGGCCGAGTGCGTCGTTGACGCGCCGGTTCCGTGCCAGCAACCCGTGCGCGCCTTCGTGCATCATCACCGCGAGCGCAAGCTGGCTGCGCGCGATCACGATCGCGGCCAGCGCGTACACGAGCGGATGCGGGAATGCGATCGCAACCGCGAACGCGGCGGCAATCATCAGCCAGTCGCCTGCCAGCGCCGCGCCGACGCGCGACGCGCTCACGCGAAACAGCGCGGGATCGGGCACGAACCGCGCGAGCTCGGCGTTCGATCCGGCGTGATGAACCTGGGCATCCGTCACGCGAGCCTCCTGCGCAGCGAACGGCGCTCGACCCACAGCGCGCTGGCCATCGCGAGCGCCACGCCGCCCAGCACGTCGGCAACCGTATGCTGCTTGAGCGTCAACGTCGACGCACAGATCAGCAGCCCGATCGCCGTTGCCACGATCCGGCGCCGCTCCGCGAGCATCCGGCAGGCAAGGCACGTCACCGCGACGTGCAGGCTCGGAAAACCGTTGGCCGCGACATCGAGCTGCCACATGCGCGCAAGACGTTGGCGCAGGAACGCATTGCCGATCTCCGCGACATCCGGCCTCGGCACCGCTTCCGGAAACAGCAGGAAGGACACGACACCGAGCACGAACGCGATCAGCGCGGCCTCCTTGAACGCGGCGAACGCGGATGGCCGTGCATACGCGGCAAGCGCAATCACGAACGGAAAGAAGCCGACATAGATGGCCCACGACCACGCGATGAACGGAATCCGCGCATCGATCGCCGTGGCGAACACATAGCGCGGCGTGACGCCGCGTTCCAGCAAAAGGAAGATCGCAAGGCCGGCAACCATGCCGAACATCGCGGCCAGCATCTGCCGGATATCGAGCCGGCGCTCGTCTCGAAACGACAACGTGTTCATCGCGGCGCCGGCGCCTCGCATCGCGTATCGGCGTCGATCGCCTGCGCCCGCGGGCGCAACGCGAGGACGCGCGACGTCCATGCATCGACGCGCGCACGCGCATGCTCGCGACCGGCGATCGTTCCTGCCGGCGTACCGGGATCGCGCAGCAGCTCGGTTGCGGCCTGCCCGACTTCGTGCCGGAACGCGGCCGCATCGCCGCGCCACGTGACGACGCGGTGCACGAGTTGCAGCCGTGCCGCGCGTGCGGCGTTGCTCGCCTGCTCGGGCTGATCGGTCAGCACGAGCAGGATCGGGCGGCGATACACGCGCGCGATCGACAGCGCGGCCATGCCGGGCGCCGATACGATCAGCGGCGCATGTGCGGCGCGAGTCGGCCAGTCCGCGTCGACGCCGGTCCAGCCGTCGTGCCCGGCGTACCCCTCGCCCACGCGGTGCGCGGCGAGCCCCGCGTCGCGCATGCCGGCCGACAGCGCATCGGCAATCGCGACATCGCGAAAGTGCGGGTTCAGATAAACGGCCGCGGCAGCCGGTTCCGAAGCCGGCAGTTCGGCGGCGACCGGTACCGGCGTCGGCAGCCGGCAATGCAGGTGCGAGCGCGGCGCATCGTCGGGGACGTCGTACGCAAAGTCGTGCTCGATGCAGCCCAGCGCCGAATCGATCTGCCAGTCGACGATCCGCGCGAAAGCACGCGCCAGCGCGCGCGGCAGCCGCTCGTCGAAGTTCGCGGTCAACGCGCGGCGGAGACTGCCGCCATACACGTGAACGATGCGACGCCGCCAGCCCGGCACCGCGCCCATGAACAGCAGCGCCGGATGAAACGAGTCGTTGATCACGAGATCGGCATCGCGGACGATCACATGCAGCCGCGCGATGTCGCGCAGCATGCGCGTCGGCCTGAACACGTAGTGCGCGACGTTGCGATCGGTCGCGTCGCGCAGCATGTTCTGCCGTTCGTCGAACTGCACCGCGTAGTGACGGGACAGCACGGCCGCGTCGATGCCGAATGCCGACAGGAATGCCTGCCCCGCATCGGACGTCGTCAGCACGTCGACCTGCGCACCGGCCGCGCGCAACGCATGCACGAGCAGTTGCGCACGCATCAGGTGGCCGCGCGCGTCGGCCGTCGCGAGATAGACGATCCGCTGCATCATGCGCGCGGACGAAGCGACTGGAGCCAGCCGGCCGCGTACAGCGCCAGTGCGCCCGTCACGCCGAAGCCGGCCTCGATCGCGCGAATCTCGTCCAACAACGCGGCGAGATGTGCGGCTTCGGACGGTGCAACGAGACGGCGCAGCGCGTCCGAGCAGAGCCGGACGTGCCGCGTCTCGTCGGCGAGCACGCGCGCGAACAGCGGATACAGCGGATGCGCCGCGCCGATCGTCTCGCAGTGGCGCGCGAGCACGCGCATCGCCATCTGCTCCGCACACAGGCCCGCCGCATAGGCGGGCACGAGCTTGCCTTGCGCGAAGTGCGGCGCATGGCGCTGTGCGAGCCGCCGCCATCGGATGATCTTGCGCCGGCTCAGCCAGTCGAGTTCGTGCGGCGCCGTCGATGGCACGACGCCGCGCGCACGCAGCGCATCGGCAAACGCGGCCGCGTGGCGGTGCTCGTCCGCGAGATGCTGCTCGATCCGCGGCGCAAGCCAGTCCGGCGGCTGCCCGGTCCAGTCCTCGTGCAGCGCGCACTCGGTCGCTTCTTCGCCGATCAGGTACATGCGCAACAGCCAGCGCTCGCCATGCGGGCTGCGATGCAGCCGCCGGAGCGCCGCCCGCTTGATGCGATCGACGAGATAGGCACGTGCCCGCGCCACACCGCGCGGCACGGGCGCATCGAGACAGTCGAAGCGCTCGCCGTGCGACGCCTGCGGCGAAGCGGGCAGTTCGCGCGCCGAGGTCATGCGGGCACGCCTCGTGCGGACACGGATTTCGTCGCGGCCGCCGCAGCAGCAATTGAATCGCGACGCCAGCCGAGGATCAGGCCGACGAAGCTTTCCTGCATGAACGCATGCGCGGATGCGGCCGCGCCCGCGAATGCCTCCTCGTGGCCGTTCACACGCAGATAGCCGTTGCCGTCGCGCGCGCCGAATTCGATCCGGTCGTTCTTCCTGAAGCCGCGCTCGCGCACGTCCTTCACGAGTGCGCTGCCGTCGAGACCGAACAGGAACAGCTCGCGCTGCGCGACCCACACCGGAATGTGATCGCTCAGCGCATCGAAACGGATCGACCACGTGCCGGACGCGAGCGCGCGCTCGACGTCGGCATCGTGCGGTGCGTTCGACGTGAAGCTCGCGCGCGCGACCGACTTCGTCAGGCCGCCGACGCCGAGCGCGATCGTGATGTCGTCCGCCGACGGCTGCTTCGGATCGGTCGCGCTCACCTTCACGAGATGCCGCGCGAGCCGCGATGCCAGCGACGGATGCGCGAACAGCGCAAGCGTTTCGTCCGGCGTGAGCATGTCGCGCTCGCCGTCGCCCTCCTTCACGCGCACACGATAAGGATCGATCCGGACATCGGTGAACTTGCCGCGCACGGGCGCATGAACGTACACGTCGCGATCCCACTTCGCGCCATCCCGACGCAGCAGCACGTGCACGCTCAACGGCACGCGCCGGCCGTCGCCGTCGACGCCCGTGCCCTGCAACAGCACGTCGCCGAGCACGTCCTTCGTGCGGCGATTCGCATCGCTCGAAAACACGATCGCATGCGCGTCGGTATCGATGCTGGCATGAACGTCGGGCGCATCAAGCGCGACGCGATTGCAGTCCGTCGCGGCCGCGCTCGCAAACGGGCAGCCGCTTTGCGACGCGAAGTGGTAGATCCCGCGCCCCGCGTGATCGACCGGTGCGGCATGGACGCCGGCGCTGGCGGCAAACAGGGCGAGGCAGGCAACACGGGTGGCGAGTGAGGGCATGGTCGTCGTCGGGATGGATGCAGGGTGTCGGCGGTCGTGGCGGCGCCGTGTCAATGACGGTGATAGGACAGCGCTTCGAGATCGCGCCGGGCCGATGCGCGCCCGGTGAGACCGAAACCGCGCGCGATCGCGCCGAGCGTATCGACGCCGGACGCGGCGATCGTGACGCCGACCGCCGCGAGATAGCGGGCGGCGCCGAGCCGCGGCAGTTGCTGGCGATTGAGCGCGCGCAGGCTGTAGCCGAGTCGCATCGCCATCACGCAGAACGGGGCGAGCGGGCCGCTGCGTCCGAACCACTGCCAGTGTCGCGGCAGATACGCGCTCACGAGATAAGGCGTCAGCGCGACGCTGTCCTCGCCGCGCATCCAGCGCAGCTTCAGCGATTCGCGCTGCGTGTCCGGCAGCCGATGCTCGGTGTGCGCGTCCGGCGCGAACTCGATGGCCACACCGGCCGCCTGCATCCGCAGCCCCATCACCTGGCAATGCGCGCGATAGACGCCGTCGAGCGGCTCGTAGCGGAATGACGCGAACACGTCGCGCCGGAACGCAACGTTGTTCGCGTAGAAATTACGCGTCGCGCCGTCGCGCAGCGGGCTCGGGAAATACATGAAATCGATCGACGTCAGCGCGGTGCCGAGCACGTTCGGCGCATAGCTGGTGCGCCCCGCCACCGCGACGGGTGCATCGCCCGCGTCGCGCGCGAATGGCGCGAGCAGGTGCTCGAGCCAGTTGTCGGCCGGCCGGCAATCGGCATCGCCGAACACGACGATGTCGCAGCGCTCCGCGTCGACGCGGTCGAATCCATCGTTCTTCGCATCGTAGTAGCCGGTGCTCGCGCCGATCTCGACGAAGTCGATCGGGCGGCCGGCGAGCGCGGCGATCTGCGCGCACGCGTCGGCGGGCAGGCCGTCGTGCGTGATGATCCATTGCGCGAGTGCCGTCGGCGGCACGGTCTGCTTCGACAGCGCCGCGACGAGGCGCTTCAGGCTGTCGACGGCCTGCGCGAGGCCGGCGCCGCCGCGCAGATTGTTCGTCTCCAGCACGAACGCGGCCCTCGCGGCCACGGAACGGGCGGCCGCGCGCGTGCGCGGCGCGGTTTCTTCTGTGAGGTCTGGCATCCTGAATATCTCCATCGTCATGCGCACCGGCATGGATGAAACGAATCGGCGGGGAGTCCGCGGCGTACCGGCGAATGCGGTTCGCCCACGGCCGTCATCGCGAAACGGGCGGCCTCGTGGGCGCCCGCCTCGCGGGCCGTCACTCCTGGACGGACGACGCGGAATCGGAGTCGGTAAAGCGCGGCTTCGCGCTCTGCAGGTCGCGGGTGTTCTTCTGCACGGCCACTGCGCCGAACAGCGCGAGCACGAACGACATCGCGTAGAAGCCCTTTTCGCTCAACTGCAGCGTCGCGTTGATCAGGCCGACGATCAGCAGCACGATCGACAGCAGCAGCGCGATCCAGCTGAGGCCGTAGTAAATGCCGGTGACGGGAATGCCTTCCGCGCGGTCGCGGACGCTTTTCTGCAGCGAGATCGCCGCATACAGGCCGAACACCAGCACGGTGAAGTAGTAGCCCTTCTCGTTGAGCTGCATGCCGGCGTTCCAGAGTCCGATCAGGAATGCCGCGAAGCCGGCGAGCAGCGCGGCCCACGATGCGGCCACGAACGCGAACGACGGCTGCTGGATGCTGGTCTGGTTCATAACTTTGCCCTCTCTTTCTTCTTGTTCGAAATCGTTTTCGTTGAACTGCGTTTCGCGCATGGTAGCAGCTTTGGCACGCGCCAAGACAGCCGCACTTGCAGTCTTACATTTCGCGCTGCGCGCGCCGCCAGCGCCCCGGCGTCGTGCCGAGCACCGCCCGAAACGCCTTGCCGAAGGCGGCCTCGGACTGGTAGCCGACCGCCTGCCCGATCTCCGCCTGCCCGCGCTGCGTGTCCTGCAGCAGCGCGCACGCATGCATCATCCGGATCTGCGCGACGAACGCGCCGACGCTCATCCCGGCCTTCTCGCGGAAATGCCGCGCATATGTCGCGCGCGACATCGCCGACGCGCCGCCGAGCGACTCGACCGTCCAGGGCTTCTCCGGCGCCTGCAGCACGGCCTGGACCGACGGGCCGAGCCGCGCGTCGGCCGCAAGCGCGAGCCAGCCGGACGGCACGCGCGCGCCGCGGCCATACGCACGCAACGCATACGCGAGCAGCGCCTGTCCGAGCGCGTTGACGATCGCACCGGCGCCGGGCTGCACATTCGATGCCTCGGTGCGCAGCACGCTCGTCAGCAGTTGCAGCGGCGCGAATCCCGACGCCTCGCGCAACCCGACGTGCAGCACGTGCGGCAACGTGCGCATCAGCAGCTCGCCCGCGCCGCGCGCATAGACGAACCGCCCGCAGAGCAGGTCCACGCTCGCGCCGCCCGGTTCGGCCGGGTCGAGATTCGACTTGACCGGCAGCACCGCGCCGCCGGTGCCCGATTCGCGCAGCGGTGCGATAGCCCGCGACCGGCCGGCTCCCGCATCGAGCAGGTCGTGCGCGCCGCCCGCGGGCAGCAGCACGAAATCGCCGTCGTCGAGCTGCAGCGTGCGCCCGTCGGCGGTACGCAGCCGGCAGGTTCCGGCCAGCACCAGGTGGAACGCCGCCTCGCCGGGCGGCAATGGGTCGTGCGGCATCGCGAACGGCCCGTCGAGCAGACAGCGCACGTCGAGTTCGACATGGCTGCGGCCCAGCGACAGCAGTTGACTCAATGCATCCATGAGACGATCGCGCTAAAAATTGACACTCTAGCGTATCGAAACCCTCAGCGCGAGCGATCAGAATAGCCCTGCATCGCCCGAGATCGCGGCGCCCGCCGCCCTCCTCACCTCTACTCGAAAGGACGCATCATGCTGAACTGGAACGAATACCGGAAGGAACTCTCGACGCGCATCGGCGAGATCGCCAAGCTGTCGCCCGATACGCTGGCCGGCTACAAGGCGCTGTCCGGCGCCGGCGCCAAGACGGGCCATCTCGACGCGAAGACACGCGAACTGATCGCGCTCGCGGTGGCCGTCACCACGCGCTGCGACGGCTGTATCGCCGTGCACACGGCCGAAGCGGCGAAGCACGGCGCGACCAAGGAAGAAGTGGCGGAAGCGCTCGGCGTCGCGATTGCGCTGAATGCGGGCGCGGCGCTCGTCTATTCGGCGCGCGTGATGGACGCGCTCGGCGACGGCGCGTGACGGCCGCTGCATGACGACTACCGCGTGGCGCCCGGCCGCCTGGCCGGGCGGTTGCGCGGCGCGCGTGCGGGCACGCGTTGTATGAAGATTCGGCGGCGCACCCGGACGCGGATGCGCCGCGAAGTCGGCTACCATGCGCGAACGATCCATCGTGAAGGAGCGCTCCATGTGCCGCTGGCTCGCCTATACGGGTAATCCGATCCATCTCGAGACCGTGTTGTTCCGCGCGAAGCATTCGCTGATCGACCAGAGCCTGCATTCGGAGTTGGGCGCCACGACCACCAACGGCGACGGCTTCGGCATCGGCTGGTACGGGCACCCCGACGAACTGCCGTTCCGCTACCGCTCCGTGCATCCCGCGTGGAACGACCGCAACCTGCGCGAAGCCGCGCGTGCGATCCGCTCGCGGATGTTCATCGCGCATATCCGCGCGGCAACCGACACGCCCGTGCAGGAAACCAACTGCCACCCGTTCCGCCACGGCCGCTGGCTGTTCGCGCACAACGGGCTGATCCGCGACTTCCACAAGCTGCGCCGCGACCTGACGATGAAGGTCGATCCCGCGCTGTTCCCGACGCTCGAAGGCTCGACCGATTCCGAGCTGATGTTCCGCCTCGCGCTGACGTACGGCCTCGAGCAGACGCCGCTGCCGGCGCTCGAACGGATGGTCGGTGTGGTCGAGGAAACCGCCGCGCGGCATCGCGTGGCCGACCCGCTCAACATGACGATCTGCGCGACCGACGGCGAACGGATCATCGCGGTGCGCTATTCCAGCGAACGGCAATCGCGTTCGCTGTTCCACAGCACGTCGTTCAAGCACCTGCACGAACTGTATCCGCATAACCCGCGCATCGCCGAAGCCGGCGACGACGCGTTCATGGTCGTGTCGGAGCCGCTCGTCGACCTGAGCGGCGCGTGGGAGGAAGTGCCCGAGGGCACGGCGATCGTCGCGCACGGCGCCGACGTGGAGCAGCGGCCGTTCAGCCCGCGCCACAAGTAGCAGCCGGCGCTGTTCGCGCGGTCAGGCGCCGCGCGAGAACCGCATCCGGATCGAATCGAGCTCTGCGGGTAGCCGGCGCGAGCGGGCACGCGGCCGCGGCAGCGCGGTGAACCCGAGCCGCTCGTACAGCGCGCGGGCGCGCACGTTGCGGGTCAGCACGTCGAGCACGATGTCGCGGCTGCCGTCGGCCGGCAACGCGCCGGTTTCCAGCGCGTCGCGGAACAGCGCGCTGAAGAGGCCCGTGCCGCGCTGGCGCTCATCCGTCGCGCAATGCGCGACGAGGATCTGCGCCCGCTTCGGCGCCGGGATTTCCGTTTCGAGGATCAGCCCGCGCAGCAACTGGCCGATCGTGCGGCGCACGCCGAAGCAGCGTGCGAGCGCCCACACGACATGCACGTCGTCGAATGTCGTCCGCTGCCCGTCGTGAATCGCCATCACGGCGAGCACCGTGCCGTCCTCTCCGACCGCCACGCGATGCCGGCGCCACGAGAAGCGCCCAAAACGCGACCGGAACGCCTGCTGCAGGAAAGCGATGCAGCGCGCGTCGCTTTCGCCGAGAAAGAAGCCGAATTCCGCCACGCCGGAAGCAAACACGAGCGGCGCGCACGCGGCCGCATCGTCCGCGCCGGCCGCACGAAACCGCACACGCTCGCCAGCGCGCGGGACCGCTTGTGCGACCGCGGCAGCCTGCGTCATGCGGTGCGGCCCGCGAGCCGCGACAACACGGCGACCGTCCGGCTGATCTGCTCCGGCTCGTGCGTCGAGCAGATGAAAAAGCGCAGGCGCGCGGCCTTTTCCTCGACGGCCGGATAGAAGATCGGCTGCACGTTGATCCCTTCGTCGAACATCGCATTCGCCCACTGCGCGGCCTTCAGCGAGCTGCCGGTGATCACCGGCACGACCGCATATCCGGCACTCGTGCCGGTATTCAGCCCGGCCGCGCGCGCCTCGGTCAGGAACTGTCGCCCGCGCGCCTGCAGCTGCGCGACGCGCTCCGGTTCGGCCTGCAGGCGCTCGAGCGCGGCCAGCGACGCCTCCGCGAGCGTCGGCGCCAGCCCGACGCTGTACAGGAAGCCCGGCGCCAGATGGCGCAGCATGTCGACGAGCGGCTGGCAGCCGGCGATGAAACCGCCGCAGCCGGCCAGCGTCTTGCTCATCGTGCCCATCCACATGTCGACCTGGTCGGGCGCGACGCCACAATGCTCGCGGATGCCCTTGCCGGTCGCGCCGAGCACGCCGAGCGAATGCGCCTCGTCGACCAGCAGGAATGCGCCGTGGCGCGTCTTCACGTCGACGAAGCGCTGCAGGTCGGGGAAATCGCCGTCCATGCTGTACAGCCCTTCGATCGCGATCAGCACGTGCCGGTATTCGCGGCGCACGCGCGACAGCAGGTCGTCGAGCGCCTGCCAGTCGTTGTGCGCGAAGCTCAGCCGCTTCGCGCCGCTCAGCTGCGCGCCCTGCACGATGCTGTTGTGCGCGAGCGCATCGTGGACGATCAGGTCGCCCGGGCCGAACAGCGCGCCGATCACGGTCACGTTCGTCGCGTGGCCGCTCACGAACGCGACGCAGTCGTCGGTCTCGTAGAACGCGGCCAGCGCGCGCTCGAGGTCGCGCTGCACCGGGCGCTCGCCCGCGACCATCCGGCTCGCGGATGCCGACGTGCCGTAGCGGTCGATCGCGGCTTTCGCGCGCGCGGACACGGCCGGATCACCGGCAAGGCCGAGGTAGTTGTAGTTCGCGAAGTTCAGGTATTCGCGGCCGCCGATCTGCGTCGTCGCACCGGCAACGCCGTCGTGCACGCGGAAAAACGGCGAGTCGACCCGCAGTTTCTCGCCCATCTCGCGCATGATCCGGACCTGCTGATACTGCGGCATCGATTCGAAGCGGCTGCGCGCCGACGCGGTCTGCGCAGCCGGCGTGCCGGGTACGCCAGGCGCCGCGGCGGCATCGGTCGCGCGTTCCAGTTGCCGTTTCAGGGCTTTCGCCGCCAGTTGCTGGCGAAGATGCTCTCCCAGTGCCATTGCTTCCTTCGCTGTATCTCGAAAAGACGCTATGTTACGCCGCGCATTTTGAAAAAGCGTGGTGTCACGCGTCGGAAAACTCGGCCCACTGCCACGCATCGGGCGTGGCCAGCAGCGCATCGACCAATCGGAAATTCATCTCGTGGCTCGGCCGCAACGCGCTCACGCGCGCCAGCAGCGGCGCGCCGGCCAGCGCGAGATCGCCGACCAGGTCGAGCACGCGGTGCCGGACGAACTCCTCCGGCAGCCGCATCCCGCCCAGCACGCGATTGCCGACGATCGACGCGGTGCACGACGGCCGCGCGCCGCGCAGGATCGGCACGCCGCGCAGATAACCGGCGACGATCGCCGGCACGGCCCACTTCACGCGCCCGTACGAGCGCGACGGCGCGATTTCGGTCGCGAATGCGGCCGGCGTCAGCGCACCATCCCAGTGCATGTCGCCGAAGCCGCGCAGGTCGTTGCGCACGCTCAGTTCGTAGCGCGGTGCCGGCTCGATCCGCATTTCGCGCCGCTGGTCGCCCTCGCCGTCCGTGACGACGACGGGCCGCAGCACGCGGATGAAGCGCTTCGGCGCATCGAGCGCGACGCGGCCGCACGCCAGGATGGCATCCACCCACGGCGTCGCGCTGCCGTCCAGAATCGGCACTTCCTCTGCGTCGAGCTCGACGATCGCGTGATCGATCTCGCACGCGAGCAGCGACGCGAGCAGATGCTCGATCGTGCGAACGCCGACGCCGTCGGCATTACGCAGCATCGTGCAGAGCGGCTGGGCGCGGCGCAGCGCGGGGTCGACCGGCAGCGTCGCGAGAGTACGCCCCTGCTCGACGCGACGGAACGCGATGCCCGTCACACCGTCTTCCGGACGCCCGGGCAGGATCCGCACGCCCACCCGGCGCCCGGTGTGCAAGCCGTGACCGTCGATCGTCAGCGGGCGTGCCAGCGTGCCCTGACGGGTCGCCCAGCCGGTCGGTGCGCTCACCGGGCGACCTCCAGCGTCGGCGACGCATGACCCGCGACCGGCGCTGCCCGGGTATCGAGCATCGCGCGCGCTTCGCCGTCGATCGCATGCTTCGCGGCGAGCGCCGCGACCGCCTCGTGTGCAGAATCGGTCGCGGAGCCGGCTTCGGCATCGGCCGACGCGCCGATCGAATCGACGATGCGTCCGGCCAGCGTCGTCACGGACGCGCCCTCGGCGATCGCCATCACCGACAGCTTGACCTCGAACGCTTCCTCGACCGCGAGGCCGAGTTCCATCCCCATCAGCGAATCCATGCCCATGTCGAGCACCGACTTGTCGAGCGCGATGCGATCGGGCGTCATGTGCAGGATCCGCGCGATCTGCGCCTGCAGCGTCCTGGCCACCAGCGCAATCGCCTCGTCACGCGGCAACGCGAGCACCTCTTCGCGCAACTGCGTGCCGCCGTCGCGCGCATCGCCGCCCTTCGCATGCGATTGCAGCAGCGAATAGCGGCGCGCCTTCGCGGCAGGCATCCCGCGTGCCACCGCGTGCCAGTCGAGCCGGACCACGGCTTCGCCGGCCGCGCCCGCGACCAGCGCCCGCTCGAGCGCGATCATCGCCTCGTCGGACGTGATCGACGCGCCGCCGATCCGCGACTGCAACGCCTCGCGCGTATCCGCGTGGCGGGCGAGGAAGCCGACGTCCTCGAGCGGCCCCCAGGCCATGAACGTGCCGGGCAAACCCGCCGCGCGGCGATGTTCGACGAGCGCCTCGAGGAAGCTGTTGGCCGCGACGTAGTTCGATTGCCCCGGATTGCCGAGATAGGTCGTCGCCGACGAATAGACCACGAACAGGTCGAGCGGCAGCGCGCGCGTCGCGCGATGCAGATTCCACGCGCCGGCCACCTTCGGTGCGAGCACCGCGGCCATGCGCGCATCGTCGAGATTGCGCACGAGGCCGTCGTCGATCGACATCGCGGAATGCAGTACGCCCTTGAGCGGGATGTCGCGCCGGACGATCGCGGCAATCATCGCATCGACCGCCGCGGCGTCGGTCACGTCGCACGACACGACGTCGACGGTGACGCCGAGCGTGTCGCGCCAGCGCTCGACTTCGTCGCGCGCCGCGACGGCGAGTTCGCCGGAACGGCTCGCCAGCGTCAGTTGGCGTGCGCCGCGCTCGACCATCCAGCGCGCGCTCGCGAAACCGAGCCCGCCCGTGCCGCCGACCACCAGGTACGCGCCATGCGGATCGAGCGCGAGCGAACCCGCGCCCGTGACGCCGCGCGTCGGTGCCGGCGTGCCGCACGGATAGGTCACGAGCACCTTGCCGATCTGGCGCGCCTGCTGCATGTAGCGGAACGCATCCTCGGCCCGTTCGGCGGGGAACGCGCGATACGGCAGCGGATGCAGCGCCGCTGCCGAGAACAGCGCCATCACTTCGCCGAACAGGCGCGCCGTCAGCTCCGGCAGCACGCCCATCAACTGGTCGGCATCGATGCCGAAATAGCTGATGTTGTTGCGGAACGGCCTGAGCCCGATATGGCTGTTTTCGTAGAAATCGCGCTTGCCGAGCTCGAGGAAACGGCCGAACGGACGCAGCGTATCGATGCTGCGCACCATGGCTTCGCCGGCGAGCGAATTCAGCACGATGTCGATGCCCTGGCCGCCCGTCATCGCGCGGATGTCGTCCGCGAACGCCAGGCTGCGCGAATCGAGCACGTGGTCGGCGCCGAGCAGGCGCACGAACTCGCGCTTCTCGTCGCTGCCCGCCGTCGCGAATACTTCCGCGCCGAAGTGGCGCGCGAGCTGGATCGCGGCGATGCCGACGCCGCCCGCGCCGCCATGCACGAGCACGCGCTCGCCGCGGCGCAGCCGCGCGAGTTCGACGAGCGCGTAATACGCGGTGAAGAACGTGGTCGGCACGGTCGCCGCTTCCTCGAACGACAGGCGCTCGGGTTTCAGCGCGATCGCTTGCGCACGCGTCGTGACGCGCGTCGCGAACGAGGCCGGCGCGAACCCGAGGACCGCGTCGCCCGGCACGAATTCCGTCACGTCGCTGCCCACCCGCACGACGCGGCCGGACAGCTCCATGCCGATCGTCGCGCCCGCGAAGCCGGTCTCGACCGCTTCATCGGACAGCAGCCCCATCGCATACATCACGTCGCGGAAATTCAGGCCGGTCGCGACCGGCTCGATTTCCACCTCGTCCGCGCCCAGCGCGCGTTCGGGCAATGCAAACCATTCGAGATTGCGCAGCGAGCCCGGCGCATCGAACGCGAGCACGGCCGCGCGCGCGATCGCGCCGTCGTTGCGCGCTGCGGCCTGTGCGGCCGTCAGCATGCGCGGCACCAGCCGCCCGCGTGCGCTCAGGACGACTTCTTCCTCGACTGCCGCGCCGGTCAGCTCGCGAATCAGCGCGTCGGGAATCCGGTCCGCCGCGCGATCGACGTCGATCAGGCGACACGCGAGTTCGGGATGCTCGTTCGCCAGCACGCGACCGAGGCCCCACAGCGTCGCCTGTTCCGGATGCGCGTTCGCCGCACCGGCGAACGGCGCGCCGCCACGCGTGACGACGGTCAGCCGCGTGGCCGCGTTCGGCTGCGCGCCGAGCGCGCGCACGAGCGCCGCAAGGGCGATCACGCCGTCGCGCTGCGCGGCCATCAGGCCGTCACCCGTGGCCGATTCGGCCAGCGGCGTTTCCGGCGCGCAGAACACGACATGCGCCGGCTGCCCGGCCGGCAACGACGCGATCGCATCGGCCGCGTGCGTGATGTCCACGATTTCGGCCGGATAACCCGCGTGCGCGAGCGCATCGGCCAGCCGTCCGCCAAAACCGCCGACGGCATCTGGCGCGTGCATCACGAGCCACTGCTCGCTGCGCGCCAGCGTATCGAGATCGTTCGTGCCGTCGCAGCCTTGCGCGGCAGCGGCACTCGCGGGGTTGCGCGCGATGACGAACGTCGGCGTGCCGTCCAGGTCGAGCGACTGCTCGACGTGCCGCACGACGTCGACGTAGCCCGCGCGCTCGAGCGCCGCATCGAGATCGGCCGGCACCAGCGGCACGGGCGCGCCGGCTTCCGTCGACGACGCCTGCGAGCCGAACACGATGTCGGAAAAGCGGCCGCGGCGCGACTCGGCCAGCAGCAGCAATCCGCCCGGCGCGAGCCACGAACGCATCGCGTTCAGCGCATCGACCCCATCCTGACGGCCGCTCAACGCACGGTTCGCGACGATCAGGTCGTAGGGGCCGGCTTCGTCGGCCGCCAGCGACAACCGCTCGCCCGGTTGCAGCGCAACCGTGCGCACCGCCGATTCCGCATCCGCGTCGAACCCGGCCAGTTGGCCGGCCGTCGCGGCGATCGTGTGATCGCAGCGCGCGGCCGCGAGATGCATGCCGAGCGTCTGCAGCACGTCGCCGTCCGTCGCGCCCAGTTCGAGCACGCGCAACCGGCGCGCCGGTTGCCATGCGTCGACCGCCTGCTCGACGCCGGCCGTCAGCAGTGCGTGCACGTGCTGCCAGGTCGGCGATGCGGCAAGGAGTTGCTCGACCAGGCTGTGCCCGGTCGGCGACAGCAAACGTGCGCCATCCTTCGCGCCGCTCAGCACGTCGGGCAACGCCGCGCCGCAATGTGCGAGCAGCGTCAGCTCGGCCACGTGCCCCGGCGACTCGGCCAGCAGCCCGCGCCACAGCTCGTCGAGCGGCGGCAACGCCGCGCACGCTGCATCGTCGCGCACGACGCGATCGCCGTCGCGATGGGCCAGACCGTCCTCGACGAGCATGTCGGCAAGACGCGTGGCCAGCGCCGCACGCCCGGCCGCCGGCTGCCACGTGCCGGCGAATGCGCCGAGCGCATCGAATGCACGAAGCACGTAGAGGCTCGCCAGCACGTCGAGCAGCGGCAGAATTTCGGTCAGATGCTGCGTGCGGCGGCCGTCGTGTTCGGCGGCATCGAGCCGCGCGACGGCTTGCGCGAGCAGTGCGTCGGGGGCCGGCAAACCGGCTGCGTCGACTTCGTTCGGCAGCGGCACCTCTTCGAGGCGGTAGACGAAGCGCGCGGGCAGGTTCTGCCGACGGCCGACGAGATCGACGCGCCGGAACCGGCACCCGCCGAGCCGCGCGACGATCGCGCCGTGCGCGTCGAGGAATTCGAAATGCGCGACGATCGAATGCGGGCTGCGCCGGTCGATCCGCGCGAGCACCCGTTCGACCGCGTCGCCGCGCAGATAGTCGACCCGGCCGATCTGCACCGGCACGTAAGCCGGATGCTCGCCGTCGCGCGCGTGCGCCGCCAGCAACGCGAACAGCGGATGAAACCCGCTGTCCATCAGCGCCGGATGCAGCAGATAAGCGGACAGCGCCCGCGCGTCGCCGCATGCGGCTGGTGCGGCGACGTCGGCCAGCGCCGCGTCGTCGTCCGCGGCGACCCGCACCGAGCGGACCCAGCGGAACGCCGGCCCGTAGCCGAGGCCGATGGCCGCCGTGTTCGCGTACAGCGTATCGCCGTCAGCGGCCGGCAGCGCGAGCAGGCGAGCGAGCGTGTCGGACGGCACGACGCTCGCGGCACCCAGCACGTTGCCGCTTTCCAGCATCCGCCCCGTCACGTTCAGCGTCCATCCGCCGTCGGACATCCGGTCGCGCGTCTCGATCGTGAAGGTCGCGGTGCGCGGCTCGATCACGAGCCGGAACAGCTTCGCCTGCTGCGGCTGGAACACGACCGGCGTGCGAATCTCGACGTTTTCGAGTGCCGCATCCGGCGTATCGAAGAAGGTGCGTGCCGCGGCGAGCGCCATTTCCACGTATCCCGCACCCGGGAACGCCACGCCGCCGTCGACGACGTGATCGGCCAGCATCGGCAGCTTCGCCGGATCGAGCTGGTTTTCCCACGCGAATGCGTGTTCGTGCAGGCGATAGCCGAGCAGCGGATGCTCGCGACGGCGATTGACGAGGCCGTAGCCTTCGGCGGTCGGCGTCAGCCAGTAGCGGTCGCGCTGCCACGGATAGGACGGCAGTGCCGCACGCGACGTGCCCGGCGCAAAGCGGTCGGGATCGACGCTCGCGCCATGCGCGATCGCCGCGAGAATCGCTTGCCGCAGCGTCGCCGCGCTGCCGTGATCGCGCTTGAGCGTCGGCAGCGCCGCGCCGGTCGCGCCGGCGGCCGCGAGCGCCTGCTTCACGTACGTGCGCAGGATCGAATGCGGCGATACCTCGACGAACAGCCGGACGCCCTGCTCGATCAGATGCGCGATGCCGTCGCCGAAGCGCACGGGCTCGCGGATATTTCGCCACCAGTAGCGCGCATCGAGCTCGCTGCCGGCGAGCGCGCCGCCGGTCACGGTCGACACGAAAGCGCCGTTGCCCGGTTGCGGCCGCAGGCTCGCCAGTTCGGCCAGCACGACCGGCTCGATGCGGTCCATGTGGCTGCTGTGGAACGCATAGTCGAGATCCAGCATCTGGAAGAACTTGCCGCTGCCGCGCAGCGCGGCCTCCAGCGCCTGCAATCCCTGCAGTTCGCCCGCGAGCGTCACCGCATCGGGGCTGTTGATGCCGGCGATCTCGACGCGACGCGCCAGCCCGTGGCGCGCGATCAGTTCGCGTGCCGCCGCCTCGCCGATGCCGACTGCCGCCATCCGGCCGCTGCCGCGCGTCATCGCCTGCGCGCGGCTGCGGATCTTGATCACGCGCACCGCGTCGGCGAGCGACAGCGCGCCCGTTACCCACGCCGCCGCAATTTCGCCGACGCTATGGCCGATCGCCGCGTCGTATCGCATGCCGCGCGCGTCGATCACACGGATCATGCCGACCTGGATCGCGAACAGCAGCGGCTGCGCGTTCTCCGTCGCGGCAAGCCATTCGGCGCCCGCGCCGGCCAGCCAATCCGCGCTCGGGCCGCCGCGCATCACGTCGACCAGCGACGGGCTGCCGTCCGCACACCACAGCGCGTCGACTTCGTCGAGCGCCGCGCGGAAGACGGCGTTCTCCGCATAGAGTTCGTTGCCCATCCCGACCCACTGGCAACCGTTGCCCGAAAACACGAGCGCGGTGCGCAGCGCGTCGGCGGGTGCCTGGCCGGTCACAACGCAAGCCGGCAACCCTTCCTGCGCCGGCTGCGCCAGCGCCGCGAGCGCCGTGCGCCCTGCGGCCACGTCGGCCGGCGCGACGATCGCGCGATGCTCGAGCCACTGGCGACGACGTGCGGCCGCGGCGGCAAGCGCCTGCCAGTCGGCGCCGTTCTCGAGCGCTGCCAGATAGCGGCTTGCGAGCGCGCCGAGCGCGTTCGCGCTACGGGCGGTCAGCACGAGCGGGGACGGTGCTTGAGACGGTTCTTGCGCAGCCGTCGACGCATCCTTTGCGACCGCCGCCGGCGCCTCGGTCAGCACGACGTGTGCGTTCGTTCCGCCGAAGCCGAACGAGTTGATGCCGACCGTCAGCTGCGCGTCGCCTGCATCGAGCGGCATGTAGCGATCGACGACGCGCAGACGCCCGCCGTCAAAATCGATGCCGGGATTGGGCGTGACGAAATGCAGCGAGCGCGGCACCGCGCGATGCTTCAGGCACAGCACGGCCTTCAGCAGGCCGGCCATGCCGGATGCCGTCTCGAGATGGCCGATGTTGGTCTTGACCGAACCGATCAGCAGCGGGCGATCCGCCGGGCGCTCGCCCGACACGACGTCGATCAGCGCGCGCGCCTCGATCGGATCGCCGACCGCCGTGCCGGTGCCATGCGCCTCGAGGTACGCGAGCGACTGCGGATCGATACCCGCGCGCGCGTATACGCTGCGCAGCAGCGACGCCTGCGCGGCCGCGCCCGGCACGCTGATGCCGCCCGGCGAGTGGCCGACCGAGTTCACGCCCGACCCGGCGATCACCGCATGGATCGTGTCGCCGTCGGCGAGCGCGCGATCGAGCGGCTTGAGCAGCACGAACGCACCGCCTTCCGAGCGGACGTAGCCGTCGCCGGTCGCATCGAACGCGCGGCAACGGCCGCGCGGCGACAGCATCGACGCCTTGGAGAAACTGACGAAGCCGAACGGGTGCAGCAGCAGGTTGACGCCGCCCGCGAGCGCCGTGTCGGCTTCGCCGGACTGCAGCGCGCGAACGGCCTGGTGGAGTGCGACGAGCGACGACGAGCACGCCGTGTCGACGGACATGCTTGGGCCGCGCAGGTCGAACAGATAGGACACGCGGTTCGACGCGATGCTCAGCGTATTGCCGGTCGCCGAATACGGATCGATCACGTTCAGATCGTCCATGTTGCGGTTGCCGTAGTCGGTGCCCGCGACGCCGACATAGACGCCGCAGTTGCTGCCGCGCATGTCGGCCGGGCGCACGCCCGCATCCTCGAACGCTTCCCACGCGAGTTCGAGCAGCAGGCGCTGCTGCGGATCCATCTGGGCCGCTTCGCGCGGGGAGATGCCGAAGAACGCGGCGTCGAAGCCGGCGACGTTGTCGAGCACGCCGGCCGAGAACGTGTAGCTCTTGCCCGGTTCGCGTTTGGACGGGTGCCGATAGAAATCGGTACCGAAACGTTCGGCGGGGATCTCGGTCACTGCGTCGCGTTCGTCGCGCAGCAGTTGCCAGAAGTCGCCAAGATTGTTTGCGCTCCCGGGAAACCGACAAGCTATCCCAATTATTGCAATCTTACTGTTCATCTTTTATGTCGCTTTCTCGGATGCGCACGGCCCTTCCGCACGATGTCCGCCCTCTTGTACCACGCGCAGCAATGCCGCCCCTAACTCCTCGGCGGCGAGATTCCGGTATTCCGGAGTCGCTGCGCCGCAATTCCGCCAAATGAAGTAGTCGCTGCGCTGTGGAGTAGCGCCCAGCTTATGAAAGACATGGGGCAGAGCGGGAACGTGGTCGCCGTAAAAACAAACGACCGTTTCACGATTGCTGGTGCGCAAATAATCGATCAAGCGCCCGATCATCGCGTCTGCATTTTCAATGTGCCGCAGATAGGCAGTCAGATCGCGCCAGGATGCGTGCTCGCCCAGAGTATGCCGTGAAGACGATTCTCCAGGTAAAACCTGCTCCAGATGCAACGGGCCGTGGTTCTCCATCGTCATCGCAAACACGAAGCGCGGGCGGTCGTCATCCGCCGCCTCGAGTTCCGCAACGATCGCCTCGGCGACCGACGCATCCGCCACGTAAGGCCCCGCACGGGATGCCGACGCAAAGTGACGGATATCGAGGAAGCGCGCAAAGCCGAGTAACGGAAATACCCGGTCCCGACCGAAGAAATCGGCGTAATAGGGATGAATCGCGACTGTGTCGTAGCCGCAACGGCCGAACCAGGATGCGAGTGACGCGATTTTATTTCTTACGAATGCGTAAGGATAAAAGCGCGCGTACCCGAGCGAAAAAGATTCCGTGCCGGTCAACACCGCGAACTCCGTTCGCATGGTATTCGCGCCCCAGGCAGGCACCGTCATCTCGCCATGCCAGACAGCCTCGCGACGTGCGTCGTCGAAGCGCCTGAAGAGTTCCGGCGCGACCTCGTCGCCGAGCCGGCGTGCGTCGAAGAACGATTCGCTCTGGATCAGGATTACGTCAGGGCACCGAATCGGTTCACCGGTTGCGAATGGCCCGGCCGCCACAATCTCGCGAAACCGCCGGAACGTCGCAGGACGCAAGCCGTTGAGCAGATAAGCGACGAACACGGCAAAAAAACCGTTGCGGCATTGATCGACGTACGGATCGAGCGTGAGAGGCAAGCGCGCGGCGACGGGAAAGGCAAGCGCGAACGGCAGCACTGCCGCGAGCCAGACCAATGCACGGGAGCCTGGCAACACAGGCCGCTCGACGATGAAACCCGCGATCACGAGCACGATGCCCGCGCCGATCGCAACAACCTTGCCGACACTCAGGAACGGCAGGTATAGACGGGGATGCGAAAACAACTGGCTGAAAAGGCTCAGATCGGTAAATACGAACGGCTCGCGCAGCGACTCGTACTTCGCATTGCTGACTGCGGCGACAAGACCGACGAGCGCAAGCGACGCGCAGGCCGAAAATAACGGCCGCGACGTGACGGCGAACACCAAGTCGAATACGAAGAGTACGGAAAGAATATGAAGCACTGACGACAGCAGCGGCCGCCGCAGTTGCGCGCGCGGGACGGCGATCATATCGACCGCGAACGACAGCGCAACGGTGGCGGCCAGCGTCGCGACAAGACGCGCGCTCAATTGACCCGATCCTTCGACGGCAGATAAGACAGACGGTCGAGGATCGCGTCAGCGAGCGCGACGGGCAGCAGCGGCAGGAGGCGCATGCCAAACGCGAGCAATCCGGGAAATGCGATCTCGCTTCGTCCCGCATCGAGCCGCCGGCGGATGTATGCGGCCGAGCGTTCGGCACTCCAGAGGAACGGCTTGTCGCCGGGAAACACATCGCTCATCGCCGTCTTCACGAAGCCGGGCAGGATGACCGTGACGCCCACACCGTCGCGCGCCAGCAGCGGGCGCACGGAATCGCCATAGGCCTTGATCGCGGCCTTGCTCGCACAATAGGCCGGCGAGATCGCCATGCCCCGCAGTGCCGCGATCGAACTGACCATCGCGATCCGGCCGCGCCTGCGCGCACGCATCCGGTCGACGACCGGCAGGACCGTATGCAATGCACCGTAGAGATTCGTGTCGATGACGCGAGCCGTGCGCTCGAGGTTTTCCCAGTCGCTCGCGTCGGCGATCGTGCTGGCCACGCCGGCATTCGCGATCAGCAGGTCGATCGGGTGACGGGTGTCGAAATCGGCCAGCCATGCGGCAGTCGACACGGCGTCGCGCACGTCGATCATGCCCGTGTTGACCACGGCGCCCCGCTCACGGCAGGCCGCTGCCGTTATATCGACCTCGGCGGTATTGCGGCCGACAATGCCGAGTGTCGCGCCCGGTCGCGCATAGGCGAGCGCGAGCGCGCGGCCGAGACCGGCACTGGCGCCGGTGATGACGATGCACCGCGGCAGTTGATCAGGCATCCGCGCGATCCAGGCGCTCGACCGCACCCGCGACCGCCATCTCGATACCGGTTCGCGTGTAGAAATCGCCGTTGATTTGCGTGTGATGCATCACGTAGTCCAGGAAGGCGTGATAGAGGCGCATGTCCGGCAGTTCGCCGCCGCGCCAGAAATCGTCGAGTTTTCCCTGCCAGGTCAAGCCGGGCATATTATAAATGGCGGTTCCGAGCACCACTAGCGGGCGCTCGTGGTGCAGCGCCGACAAGCCGACCGTGCTGTTCACCACGACCACGCCGCGCGCATGCTCGAGTAGCGTGGGCAAGTGGCCTGAGTTGATGAAGCGGATTCGATCCCCGATGCCGGCCTCGCGCGCGATCGACAACGCGAAACGATGATATTCGATCATGCCGGTGTCGAGCGGGTGGTTCTTGATCAGGAGAACCGCATCACTCGGCGCATGCTGCGCGAACGAGCGTACGACGTAGTTGATCGCATCGCGTACGCCTTCAAAGGGCGAATGCACGACGATCTGCGCATCCGAGTTGAGCTGAAGCGGAAACAGGTAATAGGGCCGGCCGGTGTCGAGCAATTCGCGCGCGACTGCCTCGGCCTGACGGTGATGACGCCCCTGCAACAGCGCGCGAAACGCAAGTCCTGCGTATTCGACGACTCCGTTGCGCGGCCGGTGACTGCGATAGCGGGGATAGCGCCAGGCAAGCAGCGCGTTGGCAACGCGATACGTGATGTCGTGAAAGACACGCTCGTACAGATTGTAGCCGGTCGGCTGACCGGGTTGAGCGGGCGGAACGAGATCCCTCTGACGCAGATATTCGGCTGGATCCGTCGGCATCAGCGAGCGGCCATTGACACCGTAGCGCTCGAGCGTGATCCAGTGAGGGCGGACATAACCCTCCTCGAACACATGCACACGCAGCCCCAGCGATTCCGAAATCGGATGCATGTGCCGGTGAATCTCTCTGCAATCGCCAAACATGATGACGTCCGTGATGCGCTCGCGACGCACGAGATCGGCGTACCAAGCCGGCAGATCCGAGAGCTTGCCGCCGTAGCTTACGCCACGGCTGCGCCCGTCATAAAACCAGTCTCCTCCGCAGAAATTGATTCGACGAACGACGTGTCCACGCGCGCGAAGCGCGTCGGAAAGCCGGGCAAAGAAAGACGACGCCGTGCCTTGCAGCACAAGAAATGAGCGAGGCATGGTATGGGTGACGCGGACTTATTCGAAAAATTGGCCTGCTCTTGTGGATCCTGACCGTGCGCGCACATTGGCGCCAGGCCGTGCCGCCTCCCGACGACGGCCGACAAATATATCACTACGAATGTGACAAACCTAACGACAGTTCGCGGAAATTGCGCCGGCCGATGCGGAATGCGAACAGCAATACCCTGCAAATCGCTTTCTTGCCTCGATCCGGCAGAACGCCCGTGGGCAAGCTGCGGTCATACGCATCAGTAACCGCTAACGGGCCGATGACAGCGACCAGCCGCCAAAACACCACCGCGACGGCGCAGGAATTGAAAGGACGACATGAAAACAGGGAACAAACAATATCGGTGTACCGCCATCGCGTCAAGCAAAAACTCGAGAAAATTAACTATGCCAGCGTCGATAAATATAAAAACGATATTCAATCGCGCCTTTCGATTTTCTCGAATATCAACAAGAGCCATTTATCTGAATGAAGAAAGAAATCACGAATTTGATATCGGCAAATACCATCGAACCACCACACTCGCGTGGCTGCTGGGGCTCGGTCTCGCAAGCTGCAGTTGTTTGACACCGTCATACGCGGATGATCTCACTTCTCATCCTGAAACAAACTCAAATGCCGCCCGCGTGGATTCGGCACGAGTATTTCAATTACCGGCCGCTGGAAGCGTCCCTCGCACAATCGCCGACAAACTGTCCGACAGCGACAACGTATTCGATTTCATGTCTCCGGCACAGATCGCCGATGTCAAAGCCGGTACCGCCAGCGTCGACGTGTCGAAAGCCATCCAGGCCTGCATTGATTACCAATCGAGCAAGCGACGCGGAGGCACCTGCGATCTGCCTTCCGGGGTGTACCTCGTCAAGTCGACGCTACGAGAAACCCGCTCCCACGTCAGATTACGCGGCGCCGGGAAATCCGCGACCGTCATCGCAACAAATTCCGACATCGTCGATATCGTCGTCGGTACGAATCCGGTCACTGCCCTGGTCGGTAACGACATCATCGACATCGGCTTTTTTCACAACAACGCCGTCGTCAAAACGAAGCCACACGTAGTCTTGCTGTCCCCTATCCAGTCCACGATTCGCGCCTCCTTTACAAATGGCGCTTACGGAATATTTCTGTATGGCGGACAGGGTATAAAACTGGATCAAATCGTTGCTCCGGGAAATTATGACCCGGAAGCAGGCCCGGCTCGCAATTCACACACGGCCATTTCGTTGCTTCCCTTGAGTGCCGCGTCAGGATACAAAGCATCGACCGGCGCCGTCGAATTACCAACCGAAGTCGAAATTGCAAGCCCCTACATCAACGGGCCATTACTGAAGGGCTGGCAATACGGTATTTCCATCTTTGCCGGAGAACACGTCACACTCGACGGCACCTACTATGTCGGGCAATCGACGGTCGACAACGTACACATCGAACAGGGTGCCGACAACAAGCTGATACTGGAGCCCACTCTGGCGCCGGGCGGATACATCGACGGCGCCGGTCGCGCCGGGATATGGGTAGGCGGGCCATCGGGTAACGGCTCTCAATATATCGGGCAGCTATCGATTTATTCGACGGTCAAAGGCCAGTCGGGTTCGGGCCTCGATGGCATCGTCATCGACGGCACCAACCGTGGGGGTGCTTATTCACAAGCCGTTATCAATGCCACCTTGTCGCCGGCACAAGTGAGCGGATGGCGCCGACACGGCATCAATCTGGCCGGCGGCCAAAACATCAACATCCCTTCGCCCAACGTATTCGGCAACAGTTTCCTGAAGATCGATGAAGGCAACGGTATCGACATCGGAGCGCATGCCGTTGGCGTTCGCATATCCGGCGGACGGGTCGGCGGTGACGCTTATGGCAGAGGCGTCGGAAACCAGGCGCACGGCATCGCGATCTCCCCTTCCTCCAGAAATGTGACGGTTACCGCGGCGGACTTGAACGGCAATCAGTCTCCCACCAACGGCGTGTCGAATGCCGAGTCAAGCAACAACCAGATTACCGACTGCCCGGGCTTCAATGGAAATCGAGCCACCGTTTCGCCACCATTTCCGGCATCCGGCACGGAATTCAAAAATCCATTGGGCTCACGCGCGCTCGTGTCGATTCGGGGCGGGAAGATCACCTCGATCGACCTGAACGGCCACACGCTTTTCAATACAGCGCCTGAAGCACCATTTCCGATCGCACCGGGCGATACCCTACGAATCACCTATTCGTCGCGCCCCGCCTGGACCTGGTGGCCGCAATGAATCGGGGGATCAGCGATGGCGAGTACGCCGGCCTGTCGATGCCGATTCCGAACATCGACCGGGAGACAGCTCGCCACAGCCGGCAACTCGAAAAGGCGCTCAATCAGCGACGAGGTGCAGCCGACATCATTTGATGTCGGCCAACGAGCCCATGGCGTAGAGCTTGCAACGCCCGAAATCGATCAGGTTCGACCAGCAGCCCTCAGCGCAACAGAATCCCGCGTCAAACACAAGGCAGTCAAACCGCTCTGAAATCGACATATCCGGATTTTCTCCACGTCGAGAAATTATCCAGCAACGCGTAGAATTCCATGTTGGCCGGCATAAGCCGACGCAAATGAAGAAGTATATCGAAACCCAACGTATCGCGCGTAACCACCGCTTCCGATTTGTTTTTCTCCAGCCTTTCTCCACCCTCGGAATCGGAAACAAAATCATTCACAAGATCCGACCTGACCGCAAACACCCCGAATCTGAGCATATTGTCAATAATCGCTCTCGCATCCTCCGGAGGACTATCCCTTCCGCCAAGATAATCGAAATATATATTCGATACGTTACGACTGAAAAAATCCGACCCACAGTAATTCACGAACCAATCGCTGGGGTTATCGCTACCACGCTGCCACTCCTCGACAAAAGGTCGCCACTGCGCACCCCATGCTTCGTCGTTGTTACGCACCATCGTGAAGGCGAAATTAAAATACGAAATCGCTATATCGATCGGATCGCGAATGGATGTGAAAATTACCCCAATCTCACTCAAATTGATGGTTCGATCGTAGAATTCCAGGGTTCGGTGGCCAGAAAAAATAATTCTGCGCGCTCGCGAATTTTCCCGATACATGGTTACGAGCGTAGATATATCGAAGCAGGAATTACGCAGGAGAGTTGCATCAGTTTCGAGGAGGTTGTTTACCGTCGTCCCCGCAGTTTTTGGAATATGGATGAAAATATCCATCCCCTGATTTTCAATCGTCTTGGCATAGACAATCTCACCCATGACCTTATTTTCTTCCGAAAAAATAAGGTCATGGAGCAACTCAAAATCCGCCTTCCGATTCAACTCCGCTGCCGATCCGATTCCCCATACGCTCTCGGGGGGGCGATCGAAAATGATGCGATAAAGATTTCTGCGATCCAGTCCTTCGAGAAACCTGGCGAGCTCGGTATTATTTTTGGCGTGCGCGACCCACGCCTCCTTCCCCACCGCTTCGCTGACGAACGAGTTCGAAAGCAATGTATATAACGCGAGACGGTCCGCTCGATTACTTGATTCACGCCTGTTGATTTTCATATTTTCCTGATATTGGTCTTCATAGCCTCGGAAGACTCAGGCATGAATCCTATCGCGCACATGCCTTTAACCCTTCCTACTCAACTTCCAGCGGAGGCCTTGACACAATAGCGCCGCATCGCCCACCGATTGTACGATCAGCCTGAACGGCCGCCCGCTTTTCGAATCGGCGCCGAGTCCCCATCCACGATCGAGCCAGAATGCCGTCAGATATGATTGTAAAAATCATAAGCATCGTCGACATCGTCAAAATGATGCAATCTGCCACCTTCGAGCACACATGCACGATCACAATACTCTTTCACCGTGACCGCATCGTGTGAAACCAGAATCATCGCGCGGTCTTTGCGTCTTTCAAACAACTCGTACTTGCACTTCTCGTGAAATCTTCGATCGCCCACGGCGATCACTTCATCGATGAGAAAACAATCAAACTCGACTGCCATTGAAATGGCAAATGCGAGGCGTGCACGCATGCCGCTCGAATATTTCTTCACCGGTTCTCGCAGATACTCCCCCAGCTCGGAGAATTCCTCGACAAACGGCAGTGCATTTTCGAAGGATGCTTCGTATACCCGGCATACAAATCGCAGATTATCCAGTCCAGTCAGACTACCCTGGAACCCGCCGGAAAAAGCCAGCGGCCAGGAAACGCTCATGCTCCGCGAAATCCGGCCGGACGACGGCAGCTCGGAACCGCTGATCAGACGAATGATGGTCGACTTGCCCGCGCCATTTCTACCCAATATGCCGATTCGCTCGCCGGGATTGATGGTCAAATTTACTCCATCGAGCACCAGCCTCTGCCCATTGCGGGTCGAATAGTATTTCCTGACGTCATCGAGCTGAATCATTCAGGCTCCACTCGGCGAGAAGCCGCAGAAACGACAAACAAACCAAGGCAGGTCAAGACCAGGTTGCACAGAACCACGTACGAGACATCGAAATATGTACGAACTTCATTTCCGTAGTATCCGTGACGAAACAGCTCGACACAGTTGGCAACCGGAAATTTCAGCACAATATTTCTGGCCGACACGGGCAACCATGCAGCCATCACGAGCGCTCCGGATACGGGCAGCTGAAAATAGGCAATCGGGTGCCACAGTCGCTCGACAACCTCGCTGAACTCCACCAGCGCGCCGACCAGCAGGCCCATCGCGGCCGCATACCAGCACAGCAATGCCCACCCGATGATCATGCTCATGACATCGTTGGGAAACGGAATGAGCCCGATCACCATGAAGAAGGCGAACAGAATCATCATCGACAGCGTCGTCCCCAGCAGTTCGAGAAGAATGCGAGCCAGAAAGAAGTCGATGACCCGTACATTGCGGTGATACAAAAGCGCCGCGTTCGGCTCAACAGCCATCACGCATCGACCGATCGTGTTTCGCCACACCAGAATTGTCGAGTAACCGGTCAACGAATAGGCGATCGCACTGATGTGGTGGCTGGTTCCCTCGTTGTGCGCGACATTCCAAAGAATCACCACACCGATCGAAAACAGCATTGGTTCAGCAAACAGCCATGCGAAACCGATGTTGTGCCGTCCGTAGCGGGTAATAATTTCTCTCATCAAGAGCGCATACAAGACGCGTCCCTGAATTTTCAACGAGCCGGTCAGCTCTCGAAAATGGATATTCAATTTAAGCCACCTCAATCGCGATGCTCTTTGATACTGGCAATGAGTAGCTTCAGCGTACACCAGACGATAAATCCGATTGCGAGGATCGCCAGCACGGTTCTGAGGCGACGCGGCAACAGCGGCTTGTCCGGCTCGTTCGGCTGCGAAATACGCTCGAGATACAGGTGCTGACGCTGCGCATCGCTACGTGCCGTCTCAAGCGACATAACCGCGGCCGCCAGCTGCTTGTCGGCAAACTGCTTGTCGAGTTCCAGCCGTTCATAAGCCGGGCTCTTGAACGCCAACGACGACTGTCCGTTGGTCACATTCTTCGACGCAGCGTCTACCTGCTCCTGCAGTGACTTGATCTTCACCTCCAGCGCACCGATTTGCGGATTGCTCGGCGACACTGCTTTCAACTGAGCCAGTTGAATCTTGCTCGCCACCAGTTCGCTTTGAAGTTTGGTAACACTCTGCAGGATCAACGAGGACTGGAGATTCGGATCAAAGACAGCTTGCTTCTCACGATACTGGGAGAGAGCGGTCGCCGCCTGCTTGAGGTTCGATTCTGCCAGCACGACTTCGCGCTGCGCATAAGTGACGAGATCCTGCTGGGCCCGATCGTTCATCTGATTGATGCGCTTCTCGCCGAGTTCGAGCAGATGCTCGTTCAGATCTCGGGCCTCCGACGCCGAAAACGCGTTGACCTCCAGGGTCGAAATCCCGGTATCCGAATCGAACTGGACGTTGGCGTGATCCTGGAAGTACTTGAACAGGTCTTCGAACGTGCGGCGCTGGGGAAGCAGGCCGAAACGGCTGAAGAGGTCGGCCTTCCCGCCACTATAGGCAGTTTCGTACCGAGCTCCCGCGTTCAGCGAAGCAAGTGCATCGCGCGACGTCAGATAATTGTTGACGGCGTAGGTGTCGTCCGACGCACGAGAAATACCCGTGGTCTGCAGCAACTGGCCAACGAAGCCGCTGGACTGGTTGCTCTTGCTTGGTGTGCGAATGATGAAGGATGACTGCGATACGTAGACGTCTGACGCCATCAAGCCAAAGTACAGGGCCGACACGACAAACGGCACGATCACGCACAGGACGAAAAGCTTGTCCATTCTCTCGAGCAGGGTGCCCGTGGAACGCTGATCCGAATTCGAAGCATTCTGGGCAACGGAAGCCCGGGTAGCGGCATGGCGCGCGCCACCATCGACCATCGTTTTCGCAGCACCATGCGGCCGGTCAGTGAATCGACTCCGGGGAAACTCCAACATCGGCGCATAGAATTTCGCATACTCCGTGACCCAGCGCTGATAGTCGATCTTGCGTCCGTAGATATCGAACTTCTTGTCGGCCGAAAGCCATGCGAGATTCAAGACCTTTCCGATTCTCGGATGAATCGGCGTTTCCGGCTGCAGGATTTCGGCAAGCGACATCAGTCTTTCCGATTCCGCGCGTTCGGCAGCATTCAGTTCAAGAAAGCTCTCAATCTTTTGAATCAGCAATCCCAGTGATGCGTTCGACGGAAGCGTATGCGAATTAAATAATTTCCTGTTGGAAAAATTCCCCACCAGATAATCGCGAAAATTCCACCCGCACTCGCTCTGCAATACGCCCCATTGCTCCTTGTCCGATTCAAATGCCGACTCTACTTCGGACTCGCTTAGACCCTCTCCACCGATGTACTCGAAGACTTCCTCCTCCGACACATCGTCGGATTGCACCAGAGCCTTGAGCTTCGAATCGCCGCGCGTTCCGGCAATCGACGAGCCGGACTGCTGCAACGCGCTGTCAAAGCAGTCATAGGGCCACAGGCCGGAACACAGCAGCATCGGCACTTTGACAACCGAGGTGCCATCGTGCTCCTCGAGGAAATTCGCGATATCCGAGCAGATGCCTCTGCGATTCGGGTTGATCTGCAACACGACCCTGGAGCCCGAGCCAACCAGGGCCTTCACCGAACCAAGGCAGCCGTCGTCGTTTGTATCGACGAAATGGACATCCGACGTTCCCGAGCTGCTCTTCTCGAAAACCTGCTGAAAGTGGCGATACATGCCAAGTGCCTGAACCTCTCCGACGAAGATGACACGATCCGGTCGCGAGAGAGCATCAGTGCGTTTTTCAGAATTACTAATATTCACAGTATTTACCTGGCAGTTATCCAAAACAGCTTGATGCAAAGTTTATATTAACTGTTCCACCAACCCCACCACATCAAGGGGATTGACTGCAAAATCACAATGACCATATGGCAGGCGCCGATCGACATCGCGTGCGGACCGGAAACTCTCGCCAAAGACGTGATATAAATTGAACCCGCGCAGGCGTCCTATGGTGCCGAGAATCGGCATCATGTAGTCTTCGTCACAAATACTGACGACGTGTGAATTTTCCTGGGAAAAGCAGGACGCGTACATCCCTGCCCCTTCCGCGCCGATGAGCACCTTCGATTGATTGAACAGGTCAATCTCTTCCTCAATCGTCAGTTTCTCCGGCTTGACTTCCTCGAAGCGATATCTATCGACCAGAATTTTCCGCACCGAGTCGTAGTTGACCATATTTCGCCAGGTCCGACGGCTTTCGCGGCTGATCAGAAGATTTTTTATCGGGCGCCGCTTCGTCTTAACCACACGCCCCAGCAACTCTTCGTAGATGCGAATCGTGAACGACGACATCGCCAATGGCCAGGCGCGCGGCACGATCAGCTCGTCGGCCTTGACGATTACTCCAGGCGGCATTTTCACGATTTGATCGTCGGCAATACCCGCGAGTCGCAACATCGCGAGTTGCTTCGCGCGCAGATTGTGCGGAACGATGATTTTCGCGTTCGGAATACCAAGTTCCCTCAGGATCAATATCCGGGGGAAACACTGGAGAATGAAATGGGAAAAGAAGGTATGTACGTCGGGTGTAAAGGCCAGCGGCATGGCCGGACCCGCAACATTCAGAATTCGCGCCTGCCGCAGCTTCGCGGTGACGATACCGTCCACGTTGACCCCGCTTCTGTAAAGCTCGGTCATCTCCGTGCGGGCAATTTCGTTCCCGGCATCCATTGCAATTTCGCCGCTTTCGGCAAAATGCAGGTAGGTTGAATCAACCGTGCCACGCTGGGCTGTAATCGAACCATTCTTGATCGTCACGACATCGTTGAAAAACTGTATCTCCGATGTCATTTTCAAGGTGTTCTCCGTTGAAATCGGCGAGAAGCTGATTACTTTCTTGGGTTCAACGGGTTTGAAAAATTCGGTTTCCGCAAAACTGAGATTGCGGAAATCGGCGTTATCACTGGCGGCCGCCGTAGTGAAGCTGCAATCAAGAATGTCGAAACATTCGATTTCGATGTCAGGAAGACCACTCAATCCATCCACCAGGACGATCGCTTTTTCCTCGCGTGCCGCCGACGAATTCAATGTGTATTCACGACTCTGCACGACAGCATGCGGATATTTCTCTTCCAGTTTCCGCTTGACGTTCTGCAGAACAGATTTTTTGCCGCAGAACACGTAGGTCGTGTTTTCATCGACCCAGCCAGCCAGCGCGGCAAATCTTTCTGAAACCTTCAATTGATCGACATCGGCCGGCAAAGACAGCGCCACCGCCCCGACCTTTCGACGAATGGATTCGACGAATTGACCCAGCTCGTGAATATGTCGGCAATGGATATTATCGAAGTTGTATTCGATATGCGGGAGATTGCCAGCCCACTCCGGAAGCACCTGTTGAGCCGGGTCGCCGAACAACAGTCCGGCCGTTGTACTTGCATTGGCTATCGCAACGCGAAAGTGACTCCTGGGTGCATCACAGACGAATAGTTCGGGGCCGTAGCCGGAAGTGAAGTGGCGGGTCTGGAATTCGAGCTGCAGAACGATCTTGTTGAGTACGGCGGCAAAAAAAGCGTCAAGATCGGTTTCGTGCTGCTCGAACGTGGCCAGCATCGACGTGAAATAATAATCGTCAGCTTCGCCACCAAACACATAATTCCTGACGAATTCCGAGTTCTTGTTCAAAAATTGATCGAACGAGCAATTAAGACCACTCACTTGGTAAGCATATTCCAACGCAGATCTTTTTCGCGACTCGCCACCGTTGTCGACTGCTCGGAAATTACTTACCAGATAAGAACTATCCATTCGATCACTCCCCAATTTCTATTAGGCAGGCAATATCCATTCCCCTGCCCTGACATTCCTGTTCGTGCCTGCCACGACGCCGGCTCGACCTCGATCCCCGCGCGCCCGAAAACTACTCCAGCCTCGCAACCAGCTCGCCCAGCCGATGCGCGCTCTGCTCCCATGTCAGCGTCGCCATGTTCCCGCTTCTGACGGCGCGATCACGCTCGAGATCCCGCAGCCAATGCTCGAGGCTCGACTCAACCTCCGCCGGAGACGCCCCGCGGAAGTAGGTTGCATGCTCGTGCGCAACCTCCCTGAACACGGGTATGTCTCGCAGGAACAACGGGATATCGCGCAACGCAGCCTCGATGATCGGCAAGCCGAATCCCTCGGCCTCGGACGCCATGATCAACCCGTCCGCGCGCTCATACAGCGCCGTCAGGTCGCTGTCGCTCGCATCCGCGATCCAGACGAGCTTATCCGTGACGCCCTGCAGATACTTGATCCGCTCGATCAGATCATCGACTCGCCACCCCGCCTTGCCGACAATCACCAGCGTTACGTTTATACCATCGCGCCACGCCGACTCGAACGCAGTCAGCATCTCGGCGTGTCCCTTGCGCGGTTCGACCGTCCCTACCATCAGCACGAGCCGCGACGCTTCCGTTGCCGCGACCACGTCGGCGGATTTCGGCGCGGCGATCGCGGTCGGTTCGCTCGCGTTGAAATCCGCCCCGAGATGAAACCAGTCGATGTGAATCTCGTTGTGCTCGAGACTGAACTTGTCCTGAAGCCAGGTATCGATTTCTCCGGCAACAGACTGCGAAATGCAGAACAGCGCATCGGCATGCATCACCAGGGTTTCCAGCCATCGGCGATAGGATTTCGCTGCGACGGGCGTAAACCATTCGGGATGTGCAGCAGGCAGCAGATCGTACACAACGAATGCGCAACTCACACCGAGTTCGCGCCAACGGCGCAATTCTTTTTGCCTCATGACCAGCGGGCGCCCCGCCAGATCGAGACCAAGGAACACATCGCCGCGTTGCACGTCAAGCAGGCTCTCGTCGCCGAGCCCGGTCTGCCCGGTCAGGCGTGCCTGATATTGCCTGGCATATCGATAGGGTTGCTTGCGCGTGGCACGCACGAGATGGACTGTCATGCCGGCGGGTGGATCCGCCAGCAGATGCTGTGCGATGGATCGGACGACTCGCTGAATGCCGGTCCCGGCGTCGCTGATCGCAATGATCGAGACGTCAATGAAAAGATTGCGCTGCGCGGGTCGCTGCGTCTGAGCTCGAGCGCGGGTGTTTGATTTGGCTATTGCGCGACGCATCGTCACGGCGCCGCCCGGGACCCACCAGAGATCCAGCAACCGCAGAAGATACCGGTGCACCGATTCGTACACGCAAAGACGAATCTTCCGCAATGTGCTCGCCAGCCTCTCGTTGCCCAATACGTCCATGTTCCGTAGATAAAACAAGCATTCCATGAGTCAGCATGGCCGGATAATGATGAACGCGCGCCCCTGGGCGCGCGTTCATCAGGCAATGGACCTCAAATCATCCACTGCAACCGCATCCGACCAAAGCGCGCTTACGTCAATCGCGCCGATGCAAGATTTTCCTTGAACCAGCTATAGGTCTTGCCGACACCGTCCTTCAGGCTCGTGTTCGCGGTGAAGCCCGTTTCTGCGAGCCGCGCGACGTCAACCGATCGACGGGGAATCCCCACCGGCTTGTCGGACAACCACTTGATCGGCACCGAGATGCCGGCGGCCGTACACACGGCATCGGCAAGATCGCCCATCGAGCTTTCGATCCCCGATGCAATATTGACCACGCCGGAAGCACGATCGAGCAAATGAATTGCAGCGCGTGCGGCGTCGTCGACGTACATGAAATCGCGCGTCGTATCCGGCCGTCCCCAGACCTCAAGCGGCGTACCGTTTGCCATCGCCTGCTCGGCCTTGCGAATCAACGACGGCACCACATGACCGTTTTCCACATCGAACCGATCGTTCGGCCCATACATGTTGGTGAAAACACCATAGACGTATTCGATGTCGTTATATTTCTTCAGCAATTCCAAATAATGGAACGCGTGAATCTTCGAGTTTGCGTAACCGTATTCGCCGAAATGCGGCAACCCCTTGAACATGTCATCTTCACGCAACGGAAGACTGATATAGGGAAACGGATACGAAGCCACCGTGCCGGCAAAGAACACCTTTTTGACGGAGCTGCCCGCAAGCCCCGTCAGCAGATTTTCGTTGATCCGCGTATTCAGCGACAGCGAAGAAAGCTGATTGCGCAAGTTGCCTTGCAGCCCGAAAACCTGCGAAGCGAGATGAATCAGATGGGTCGGCTGTTCGTCCGCGAGAAAGCCCTCGACCGCTTCGCGATCGAGCAGATTCAGCTCCGCGCGACGCGGCGCGACAAACGACGCGCCCGCCATCTCGAGTTGCCGGCAAACTGCCGAGCCAACGAGTCCGTATCCGCCTGTTACGAAATACTTGTCCATGGATGCTCCTAAATAGCCTTTTTCTTCCACAACCACTGGATGGGAGCAGAAATGAATTTAGGTATCTTCACCGAATCGTACAGCTTGACCAGCAACGCGCGTGCAGCGGCCGAATCGACTTGCCTCACGAACGCCATCGGCTCGACGAGTTGGCCCTGCACGACTGCTGCGGCACGAAGATGCTTGTCTACGTAATCGAAACCCAGGACGTCTCTCAGGATCTCGGATTCGCGCATCAGTTGATCGTGATTGGAAATGCGATGGTGGACGACGTAGTACTCGTGATCCTCCACCGCCGCGACGCGCACGTCGTCGAAACCCTCTCCGAACCGCTGATAGGCAATCGACATCAAGCGCTGCCAGAAGTACGGGGCATAGGCGAACGTCGCGAAAACCTCGCTCATCGAATCCGTGCGGCGATAGAGCGTCGACGAGCACGAGAACGGCGCATTCGCGTCCATCATGGAGGTCAGCAGCGTCTGCCTCGTGAACGTCGCACGACCTTCGTGCGGCTTGCCGGTGTTTTCGAGCACGGTAAAGCCACCGGCCACGTAGGTCATGTCCGCCGCCGCGTCGAGCTTTTCCCACATCGATTCGACCGTCGGCCAGACCGGGCGCTCCCAGGCAGGGACGACCTGGAAGATTTCGCCCTCAGGCAATGCCTGCAGGGTGGTAACGATCTTTCCGACGATTTCCTCGACCGTACCGATGTAGTCCTTCGTATCCCGCTTGAAACGGATAATTTCCGCGCCTGCGCAGGCTTTCCGGATATCGTCTTCGCGCGCGGCCGAACTCGTCTCGGGAATCAATGCATAGCACTTGGCGTTCCGCTTGCCGGCCATCTGCATCGCATAGGAGCGGATTTTCGACGTGAATGCCGGATTGCATTCGTCTGCGATGAAGATGGTCGACAGAGCGCTGCCGATCTCGCCCGTCCTGACGACGTCGAGGTGAGGCCCCGTCGCGAAGATGCGCTTGAAGTTCTCGACGAGACTGAAGCGTTGCTTGTAAATCTCCTGCGCACGGGTCGCCCTTTCAATCGCGAGCGCCGGATTGTCGCGAATCCACTCGACGTGCTCTTCGACCTTGCGTGCCACGGTCGCGGCCGGCTCGGTCGTGTCGATATAAAAAAGCAAATCGCCGAAATTGTCGCTTGCGAATCGGTTTTGATCGCAGATGATCGGCACACCTGCAGACAGGCACTCGAACAATCTGCTCGACATCAGCCCGGATTTGATGTGTGCATCTGAAGACAGGACAAGACCGATGCCTGATTGCGCAACACGCTTGATCAACGTCTTCCCGTCGAACGGAATCGATCCCTGGTACGAAGCGTAGCCGTCCCAGACACGCACATTCTGGAAGACCTCGGGGCCATAGATATCCAGCATGCCGCGTTGATCCAGCAGCTTCATCAACTCGTGGTGACGACCGCCGCGGCCGCTCAGCGCTTCCCAATTGATGCCGCAGTAGAACAGCTTGCCGTGTCCGAGTGCGGGAGGAATCACCGGCTCATGCACTGCATGGAACAACGTCAAAAACGGCGTCGTTGTCGCCCGGCCCGAGCCCTTCAGCAGCCGCCGGGCGTGATCGTCGGCCACTTGCGAACCGCACGACAGGAAAGCGTCGTTGGACAACGCATTTTCCGATTTTTCCCGGTAGCTCCACTGAAAATAGAAATCGAGCGGATTCCACAATGCATAATAGGTAAAGGCGCTCCACGCCTTCGCCGAATCGAAATGCAAGGCGAGCACAAACTCGATCTTGAGCTCGTCGACATGCGTCAGCGCATCATCGACGAGAAAACCGTGACGATTGATCGAAACGGTTTCATAGCCTAACTCTTGAAGCGCCGACTTGATCCGTAAAATGCATTCCGTTTCGGCATTTTCGATGGTGGGCCAATAATCTACAACAGCAACGGTCTTCTTAATTTCCGTCAGAGACATATCTATAATATCCACAATAGCCACACCAGCCGAATTCTGAAAACATCATCGGAGAGCCGCCGCAACCGCCCGCGCGTCCCCGCGCGCGAACTGACTCCCGTCCCTAATGCCCGCCTCGCGAAGCCGCGGGCCCCGACCGGAGTGCGACGAGCCCGATCCGCCTTACGCCCGAAGCGGTAACGACAGGCGGATCGTCAAGCGAGTCCGGTCTCTCAGAACGAGAAACCGATCTTGTTACGACGCAGATCGGCCTCGACCATCATCTGGCAGAGTTCTTCCAGCGTCGTTTTCGGTTGCCAGTCGAGATCCTGCTTGGCTTTGCTCGGGTCGCCGATCAGCAGGTCGACTTCAGCGGCCCGGTAAAACTTGGGATTCACGCGAACGATGGTCTTGCCGGTCTTGCGATCAACAGCCACTTCGTTCTCGTCCTTGCCATGCCACTCAAGATCGAAATCGCATGCACGGGCTGCGAGCGATACGAAATCGCGCACCGCCGTCGTACGATTCGTGGCAAGCACATAGGTGTCGGGCTGCTCGGCCTGCAACATGCGCCACATCCCGTCGACGTATTCCTTGGCATAACCCCAGTCACGCAGTGCGTTCATGTTGCCGAGTTCGAGAACACTCGCCTTGTCCAGGCGGATTTTCGCCAGCGTGTCGGTGATCTTGCGCGTCACGAACTCCTGCCCGCGAAGCGGCGATTCGTGATTGAACAGAATGCCGCTCGACGCAAAAATATCGTAACTTTCTCGATAGTTGATCGTCATCCAGTGCGCATACAGCTTGGCGACGCCATAGGGGCTGCGCGGATAGAAAGGCGTGGCTTCCGTTTGCGGAATCGACTGCACCTTCCCGAACATTTCCGACGTACTTGCCTGATAGAAGCGAATCTTCGGATTGACGATCCGGATTGCCTCGAGCAGATTCACCGCGCCCAATCCGGTGATATTGGCGGTCGTCAACGGCTGGTCAAATGAAACACCTACAAAACTCAGCGCCGCAAGGTTATAAACCTCGGTCGCCTCGGTGTTCTGCAGCAAGCGAATGCTCGAGCCCAGATCGGTCAGATCGTATTCGACCAGATTCAAATTCGGATGATTGAGAATCCCCAGCTCTTCGATACGCCAGAAGTTGACCGAACTGTTCCGGCGATATGAACCGTAGACACGATAGCCTTTTTCCAGCAGAAACTCCGCCAGATATGCGCCATCCTGCCCAGTGATACCGGTAATAAGAGCCGTCTTCATATTCTTCCCTAATTCAACGTAAATAATTCGCCAATTACATGCATACGCAGCCCGGACAAACGGTGGCGCTACGCGTCTTCGCCGAGAATCACCAGGAACATCAAGCCAGACGAACCCGGGAGTATCTCAAAAAGCGCTCCCCAGATCCATCCGACTTATATCTTGGCCCACATCGCGGACCTTGTTATTTGAAAGACTGAACCCCTGTCACCACGGGGTAGACAACTGTGAATACCAGATTCAGGACCTTTTGGATTTCGGTGATCGGCGCATTCGAGACGTACAACACGTCCTTGTTGTCCATCATGAAACTCTGGACGGCAAAAAATGCATTCGGGTCACGCAAATCGACCCTATAAATAACCGGCACCTTGCCGTCAGCGGTAGTCCTGACAGGCTGGTCCGGCCAATTCAGCGCCTTGGCATCCTCGAGGCGAAAGATGAATACGCCCTGGGCATCCGAACGCGTATCCTGCAGGCCACCGGATCGCGCGATTGCCTGCGCCAGCGTGATGCCCTGCGCCTCGAAATTGACCTCTTCGTTTTTCCCCGTCGCGCCCAACGCAAGAAAGCTGTAAGGCTGATACAGCGCCGTGACGACATCGCCTGCCCGCAACGGAACGTTCTGGCGCGGATCGCGAATGACGGATTGCAGCGGCAACGAGGCAACTTCATTGCCCCGCGTGATCTGGATCGTGATCTTGTCCACCGACTGACGCACACCACCGGCCGCCGCCAGCGCATCGAGCAACCGCTCGCCGCGCGCGCTCAATTCCATTCGCTTGCTGGTCCCCACGTCACCGACCACGGTAATGTAGGACGTCTCGTTGCGCGCCAGCCGTACCAGCACCTGCGGATCATGCGCGATATTCTTCAGCCGCCCGGCGATGTATCGCTGCAACTGCGTCGGCGTCTGCCCCGACGCTTTCACCGCCCCGACGAACGGGACGTTAATATTTCCGTCTCCATCGATTACCTGAAGCGGCAGCGTCGTCACCCGCGAACCACTCGGGGCGCTGCTTGCACTGCTGTCGGATATGCCACCGCCGAACAACGTAGCGGGCGGCGCCTCCCAGATCGAGACTTCGACGGAATCCCCCACCCCAAGCTGCTGGCGAAACGACCGATCGTCGCCGAGCAAGGTCGCGAAGTCCGCGTGGACGCGCTTGGCGTACAGTTCACGTGCAACAGTGTCGGTTACATCGATGATTTGAATGCCTTGCGGGTTGCCTTTCGTTGCCGCCGCATCGACCTGCGAGCGACTCGGCCCGGATGTTGGAATGGCCGAACAGGCCCCCAATCCGATCAAGCCAACGGCTACAATTGCCAACTGCACTCCGCGTTTCACACTTGCCATTTATACAATCCGGTCATCCAAGGATAGAGGCGGCGACGATTGTCGCACGATGCAGAATAAATTTGCGTATACTTGCCGTTTATACAATCCGGTCACCGCCAGGGTAGAGGCGGCGGCAATTGTCGCACGATGCAGAATAAATTTGCGTACAGTTGACGCAACTTGACGCAATTTCCTACACCCTCCGCATTTCCGCACGGCACGCGTGCCACTATGCATGCCACACGAACATTGCATCCGTGTTAAATATTTGCCTGGATATTACGCGCCTGCTTACTCGTCGTTCGGCGGGTTTGCTGCCCACCGGGGTTGACCGGGTCGGCCTCGCATACCTCGAGCACTATCGCTCCCGCGCCCACGCGGTCATCAGCCAGGCCGGATTCCCCCGGATACTGACCGAAAGAGCATCTTCGCGCACTTTCAATTTACTGACTGGACCGAATCAACACAGATTCGTCATTCGCAGCGCGATTGCCCGAGCCTATCTCGATCCTCGACGAGTCCGCGTGGAACGAGCCGTCCTGCTTCATACGAGTCACAACGGCATGGAGCATGTTCGTTACTATCAGGCAATGCATCAACGTAACGTTCGCGCGGTATTCATGATTCACGACCTCATTCCGCTCACGCACGCGGAGTACTGCCGTCCGGGCGTCGAAGAGAGTCATCGTCGACGCATTCATACCGCGTTGCGCTACGCGGATGGATTGATTGCAAATTCGGAAGATACTCACGCCGCAATCAAAGAGGAAGCCCGTCGCGCCAGCCTCTCGATGCCGCCGTGCGTCGTCGCACCGCTCGCGGCCGGATATCGCTCGATCGAACCCACGCAGCCACCGATTCAAGATCCGTATTTCGTCATGCTCGGCACCATCGAGCCACGCAAGAACCACTGGTTCATGCTTCATGTCTGGCGACGTCTTGTCGAGCAATTGAAAGGCGCAGCGCCCAAGCTGGTGATCATCGGAAGGCGCGGCTGGGAATGCGAAAACGTTGTCGACATGCTCGAGCGCTGCGCACCGTTGAAGGGTTCGGTGATCGAGCTTCCTGACTGCACCGACACACAGTTGCACGCGTGGCTTCAGCACGCTCGCGCCCTGCTGTTTCCTTCGTTCGTCGAAGGCTACGGCATGCCGCTCGTCGAGGCATTGAGCCTGAAAGTGCCGGTTCTCGCCAGCAATCTGTCCGTTTTTCGCGAAATCGCCGCGGATATCCCGGACTATCTGGACCCGCTGGACGGCCCTGCGTGGATAGCACGCATCCTCGCCTACGCACGCCCTGACGGCGTGGAGAGAAACGAACAGATCGCCCGGATTGCAGGCTTTCGCGAACCCACCTGGGCCGGTCACTTCGAATGCGTGGATCCATTCATCGATTCGCTGGCCTAATGACATTCCTCACGCGCCGCCGAATCACTCCGGCCGAAAGCGCCAGATCGCCAATCGCGCCCGGCGGCAGATTCCGTGAGTACCGCGGGGAAACAAGCTATGCATTTCGCCGGCGTTGCGCGAAATATCGTGCGGCGCTCGCGAATACCAGTGTCGCAATCGATTCGGACCAGGGCCATATATGTGCAGGCCCCGTGCTGTCCGCGTGCAATCGCCATGTCCCGCCACTCTCCTGGTTTGCCGCCCAATCACCCGAAGCCGGCCAGCCGGGCCTCGTCGCAACACTCGAATCGCTGTTGCACGCCAACGGCGGATCCACGGCTCCGTCCCGGACGCGGGCGCTGATGGAGCGCGTACTGAAATCCGATGCCTTGCATGTCAGGCCTCGCATTCAGCCACTCCCTGACGCCTGGCATATCGCCACCGGCCGGCCGCGTGTCGTGCTCATCGACGAACGATCGGTATCGCATGCAGATTCGCGCTCGAGCCGACGACAGCGACGCCTCGACTTCGAATCAATGGTGCACGCAGCACAAGCGGCTCACCCCGACGCGGATTTCTGGCTGCTCCCTTCGGCTGACGGCGGCAGCGGGCGCTGGATGTCGAGCCTGACGATGCTTCCCCCCGGAACGAAACGACTCGAAGTCGAACATTCGCTGCACGAAGTCCTGGCGGCGGCGGATATCGCTTACGTCGTCGCAGCTTCGGAAGGCATGGGTGCCTTGCTCGCGGGAATTGCGCTACATGTATTCGGCGCCCCCTACTACGCAGGATGGGGCCTGACTCACGACCACGTCGAATTGTCCCCGCGACGGCAATGTGATTCCGTCGACACGCTATTCGAGACGGTCTTCCTGAAAGCCGCCAACTACCTCGACCCCGTTACCTACGGCCGAGGAACACTGGATGCAGTCCTGAGCTTCATCGAGCTCCAGCATTCGGTCGCCCGGCGCTTTTCGGATCTGAACACGGTTGCGGGCATCGGCTTTCAGTGGTGGAAACGTCCTTTCGCAACGCCTTATCTGACCGCGGGCGGCGGCAGGCTTCGCTGGGTCAAACAAGCGCCCGACGTCGAGGCCGGGGAAGTCGCCGCGATCTGGGGCGGTAGATCGTCCGCAGGTCTGCGTGACGATACCCGACACATCAGAATCGAAGACGGCTTCCTGCATTCGACAGGGCTGGGCTCCGACATGGTTGCGCCGTACAGCCAGGTCATCGATCGTCTCGGCATTTATTTCGATTCCAGCCGCCCCAATGAATTGACGGCAATACTGAATACTGCCGAATTCACCGAGGTCGAACTGCAACGCGCAGCCGCCTTGCGCGAGGCAATCGCGGCATACGGCCTGACAAAATACAATCTCGGGCGACGCAAACCGGATTGGGCCGCCCCTGCCGGAGTGCGGGTCATACTCGTTTCCGGCCAGGTGGCGGACGATGCTTCGATTCGGCTTGGCACACATGGCATCACGACGACCGAAGCCCTGCTGGACGAGGTCCGCACGCGCCGCCCCGATGCCTTCATCGTCTACAAGCCCCATCCGGACGTGCTGTCCGGCAATCGTATCGGCCATCTTGGCACAACCGCGGTGGCCGACATCGTCGATGCCTCGTCGGACCTGATCTCGCTGATCGAAGTAGCCGACGAAGTGCACACGCTCTCGTCACTATCCGGCTTCGAGGCCCTGTTGCGCGGCAAGGAAGTACACACGTACGGCTTGCCGTTTTATGCCGGCTGGGGACTGACGACGGATGCCGTGCCGCAGCGCTGGCGCGAACGGACGCTGACGATCGACATGCTGGTCGCCGCCGTATTGCTGCGATATCCGATTTACTGGGATTGGCGGCTCAAACGCTTCACGTCAGCGGAAGCGGTCGTGAATCAGCTCGCCGCCACTGCGAACCGCCCGCTCGTCCGGATTCGCTCGCGACGAATTCGATTTCTCGTCAAGGCGGTCCGCTGGACCCGCAATGCACTGGACCACCTCGCCTGGAGATTGCGCATGGCTTGAGGCACGGACACGAAAATCAATTCTGAAAAATCGTTACAGCTGTATCCGAATCATTAGAACTGCCGATTCGCCTGCATTCAACGAACGGCGTCGACGTTTATATCTTGGAGCAACGCAATGATTTACCCGGTAATTCTGTGCGGTGGAAGTGGTACGCGTCTTTGGCCGATGTCTCGCGGCGGTTATCCCAAGCAATATCTGAAGCTTGCGGGTGAAGATACGCTGGTCCAGCAAACGGCGCTGCGCGCCAGCCATATTCCGGATGTCGCCAATCCGATCGTCGTCACCAACAACGATCAACGCTTCCTCGTCGCCGAGCAACTGCGCCAGGTCGGCATTACGCCGTCGTCGGTCGTGCTCGAGCCCGTCGGGCGCAACACGGCCCCCGCCATCGCCATCGCAGCACTGCTGGCGCTGCGCGAATCCCCGGACGCCGTGCTGCTCGTGCTGCCGTCCGATCACGTCGTCCAGAACGAGAAAGCCTTTATCGATGCCGTGCTCGAAGCAGCACCGATCGCGGCGGATCGCCATCTCGTCACGTTCGGCATCACCCCGACCGAGGCTCACACGGGCTACGGCTACATCCGACGCGGCCACGCCGCTGCGGACGGCAAGTCTGTTTATCGCGTCGACGCGTTCGTTGAAAAGCCGGACGCGCAAACCGCCGAGCGCTTCCTCGAGGACGGCAGCTACTATTGGAACAGCGGCATGTTCATGCTGAAGGCCTCGAGCTATATCGACGAACTCAAGCGCCATGCCCCGGAGGTTGCTCACCACGCCGAACTCGCGGTCGAGACCTCACGTCAGGATGCGGACTTCATCCGCCTTGATCCCGAAGTGTTTGGCGCCTGCCCGAACATTTCAATCGACTATGCGGTGATGGAAAAGACCGAACTCGCTGCTGTCGTCGAAGCCGCGAACCTGGGCTGGAACGATATCGGATCCTGGACAGCCCTCGCCGACATCGCCGTGCGCGATGCCGATCTCAATGCCAAGATCGGCGATGTGTTCTCCCACGAGACGACCAACTCCTATGTCCGTGCCGATCACCGCATGGTCGCCACCATCGGGGTCGACAATCTGGTCATCGTCGAGACGGCCGACGCCGTTCTCGTCGCGCATCGCGACAAGACGCAGGACGTCAAGAAAATCGTCGAATGGCTCAATGCCTCGGGCCGTCATGAATCGATCACGCACCGCCGCGTCGTGCGTCCGTGGGGCGATTACGAAGGTCTCGACCAGGGCGACCGCTTCCAGGTCAAGCGTATCGTCGTGAAACCCGGCGCGCAGCTCAGCCTTCAGATGCACCACCATCGCGCCGAGCACTGGATCGTCGTGAAGGGCACTGCACTCGTCACGAACGGCGACAAGGAAATCATGCTGACGGAGAACCAGTCGACCTATATTCCGCTGGGCGCGACACACCGCCTGAGCAACCCCGGCAAGATCCCGCTCGAACTGATCGAGGTGCAATCGGGCTCGTATCTGGGCGAGGACGATATCGTCCGCTTTGAAGATACCTACGGCCGCGCGCCGAAGTAAATCAGGCCGCTAAAGAGACATCTCCGTGCCGCTCTTCGCGGCACGGCTTCCCATTCTCCGGCATACGCTGCAGATCCCCCCCTTCCACAGACGCTCTCGCCGGCAGCGTCGCCCGAGCTGCGGCCCGTATGTGTCGGCAGAAACGACGCGTCGGCCATCGACTCGCCTCTACAGGCAATGCGATCCGACTCGCCCCCTGTTCTGCATCCGTCGTTCTCCGCTCAGCGAGCGCCTGCATTTGCCCCTCGGCGTGACGAGCATTCGCGAAGATGGCTTCAGTGTCGATATTGGCCTTGGACCAATACTGCCCCGATCGGCATCGCCCCTGACATTTCTTGAGCGTTCCACGACAGCTGATCGATTGCCGCGTCGTCGCCGCCCGGGTATAACTGCGAATCCGGCGCACTCCGCGCCCCGATTCCCCACTCGGAGCCCCCATGATCGATCTCGCCACCGCCCAGCAATTCCTGATGACCCGCGGCCTCGACTTCGGCCTCAACCTCCTTGCCGCGATCGTACTGTGGTTCATCGGCCGCTGGGCAATCCGCATCGGTACCCGCCTGCTCGGCAAGGTCGTCCGCCGCAGCGGCAAGGTCGACCCGACGCTGACCGACTACCTGACCTCCGTCGTCGGCGTGCTGCTGACGGTCCTGCTGATCCTCGCGATCCTGCAGATCTTCGGCGTGCAGACGACCTCGTTCGCCGCGCTGCTCGCCGGCCTCGGCCTCGCGATCGGCACGGCCTGGGGCGGCCTGCTCGCGCACTTCGCCGCCGGCGTGTTCATGCAGGTGCTGCGCCCGTTCAAGATCGGCGACGTCATCAACGCGGGCGGCGTCACCGGCACGGTGAAGGAGCTCGGCCTGTTCGGCACGACGATCATCACGCCCGACAACATCGTGACGATCGTCGGCAACAACAAGATCTTCTCGGACAACATCGCGAACTACAGCGCGACGTCGCATCGTCGCGTCGACCTGACCGCGAAGATCGCCAACGGCGTCGATGCGGTCGATGCAATCAACCGCCTGAAGGCGTCGATCCAGCAGATCCCGAACGTGCTGACCAACCCGGCACCGGACGTCGGCGTGTTCCAGTTCACGCCGGAAGGCCCGTTGCTGTTCGTGCGCCCGTCAACGGCACCCGAGAACTACTGGCAGGTGTACTGCGACACCAACCGCGTGATCCTCGAGACGTTCCGCGACGCGCAATACCCGACGCCCGAAACGCCGGTCTCGCATCGCAGCGCGTAACGAACGCGGCTGACGAAAAAAAAGCGTGGCAAATTGAATTGCCACGCTTTTTTTATTGCTCGAAACAGAACCGGATACGCGCCCGCTCAGCGCCCGCCCGTCTTCTGCGCATCGTCCGACTGCCGCCCGCGCACGAGCTTCCACACCGCGCCGAGCGCGACCGGCACGATCGCCGCACCGATCCCGACCAGCACGATCACGTTCAGGTACTGGCGGATGAACGGGATGTTGCCGAAGAAATAACCGAGCAGCACGAGCAGCAGCACCCAGACCAGCGCACCGATCACGTTGAAGAGCTGGAAGCGCGCGGCGCTCATCGACGACGCGCCCGCGACGAACGGTGCGAACGTGCGCACGACCGGGATAAATCGCGCGAGCACGATCGTCTTGCCGCCGTGCTTGTCGTAGAACGAGTGCGTCTTCTGCAGCGCGGCGCGGTCGAGGAAGCGCTCGAGCACCGGGATATGCGTATTGAACACCTTCGGGCCGACCCAGCGGCCGATCAGGTAGTTCACGGTGTTGCCGGAGATCGCCGCGACGAGCAGCAGCACGATCAGCGCGCCGACGTTCATTTCGCCCGTCGCCGCGAACGCGCCGCCGATGAACAGCAGCGAATCGCCGGGCAGGAACGGGAACACGACGAGCCCCGTCTCGCAAAACACGATCAGGAACAGCACGAGATAGACCCATGCGCCGTACTGCCGGATGAAATCGCCGAGGAATGCGTCGATATGCAGGACCAGATTGACGAAATGAAGCAGCGTATCCAAATGCGATTCCTCGAAGGCGAAAGGGCCGGAACGGCCAGAAAAGGCGGAAGCGCCCGCCGGCCAAGGCGCAGCGCGTGTATCGGACCCATGATACCGAAACTACCTTAAGGCTCCGTGAAAAAACGTAACGGTTCGTCGCCCCGGCACGTATCCGCCGCCTCGCTATAATTCGGCCATGTCCGATATCACCGAAACGGCCGCGGGCGCCGCGCCCGCCCCGACTCCGCGCCCGCTGCGCGCGATCCAGCCCCTGCCCGACCAGCTGATCAGCCAGATCGCCGCCGGCGAGGTCGTCGAACGCCCGGCGTCGGTCGTCAAGGAACTGCTCGAGAACGCGATGGACGCCGGCGCAACGACGCTGCGCATCGTGCTCGAAGAAGGCGGCGTCAAGCGCATCTCGATCACCGACGACGGTTGCGGCATTCCGCCCGACGAACTGGCGCTCGCGCTGATGCGCCACGCAACCAGCAAGATCCGCTCGCTCGAGGAGCTCGAGGCGGTTGCGACGCTCGGGTTCCGCGGCGAGGCGCTCGCCTCGATCGCGTCGGTCGCCGAGATGTCGATCACGAGCCGGACGGCCGATGCCACGCATGCGATGAAGATCGACGCGCAGACGGGCGTGCTGTCGCCCGCCGCCGGCTCGACCGGCACGACGATCGAGGTGCGCGAGCTGTATTTCAACACGCCCGCGCGGCGCAAGTTCCTGAAGAGCGAGCAGACCGAGTTCGGCCACTGCCTGGAAATGATCCGCCGCGCGGCGCTCGCGCGGCCGGACGTCGCGATCTCGGTGCTGCACAACGGCAAGGCCGTCGAGCACTGGAATGCGACCGAACCTGCGCAGCGCGTCGCGAAGATCCTCGGCGACAGCTTCGCGACCGCGCACCTGCCGCTCGACGAGCAGGCCGGCCCGCTCGCCGTCTACGGCTGCGCAGGGCTGCCGACCGCGAGCCGCGGGCGCGCCGACCAGCAGTACTTCTTCGTCAACGGCCGCTTCGTGCGCGACAAGCTGCTGACGCACGCGGTACGCGCGGCCTACGAGGACGTGCTGCACGGCGACCGTTACCCGTCGTACGTGCTGTTCCTCGACCTGCCGCCCGAAGCCGTCGACGTGAACGTGCATCCGTCGAAGATCGAGGTGCGGTTCCGCGATTCGCGCTCGATCCACCAGTACGTGTTCCACGCGGTCCAGCGCGCACTCGCGCGCCACGCGGGCGCGTCGCCGGAAACCACCGCGGGCGGCCATGCCGCGCATCTCGAACCCGCGCCGCGCGGGCCCGCATCGTTCCTGGACACGCCCCTCGGCCAGGGCCAGGCCACCGGCGGCGGCTTCTCGTCGCCGTCGTCGTCCGCTTCGTCGACGGGCAACACCTGGATGCGCCAGGCGCGGATGACGCAAGGCACGCTGCCCGTCGCGCAGCCGCTCGCGCTCTACGATGCGCTGTTCGGCCGCAAGGACACGGGCGCGGGCACGCCGGACGGCACGACGAGCCTCGCCCGCGATTCGGCCGACGCGCCGGGCGCGCCGCTGCCGGGCTTCTCCGCGTCGCCGATCGCCGCCAGCGCGCACGACGAGCAGCCGCTCGGCTTCGCGCTCGGCCAGATTCACGGCATCTACGTGCTCGCGCAAAACGCGCACGGGCTCGTGATCGTCGACATGCACGCGGCGCACGAACGGATCCTGTACGAACAGTTCAAGAACGCGCTCGCCGATCGCTCGGTCGCGGTGCAGTCGCTGCTGCTGCCGGTATCGATGACGGCCACGCCGATCGAGATCGGTACCGTCGAGGAAGAACGCGACACGCTCGAATCGCTCGGCTTCGATCTCGCGGTGCTGTCGCCGACGACGCTCGCGATCCGCGCGGTGCCCGCGCTGCTGAAGGATGCCGACCTGCAGTCGCTCGCGCGCGCGGTGCTCGCCGACCTGCATGCGTTCGGCGGCTCGCGTGTGCTCACCGAGCGTCAGCATGAACTGCTCGGCACGCTCGCGTGCCACCACGCGGTGCGCGCGAACCGGCGCCTGACGCTCGACGAGATGAACGCGCTGCTGCGCCAGATGGAGGCGACCGAACGCGCGGACCAGTGCAATCACGGCCGGCCGACGTGGTATCAGCTCACGCTGAACGATCTCGACCGCCTGTTCATGCGCGGCCAATGAGCGTCGCTCCGCCCTCCCGCCCGACGACGATCGCCTGCCTGCTCGGCCCCACCGCCTCGGGCAAGACGGCCGCGGCGCTGGCGCTCGCCGCGCGCCGCCCGATCGAGATCGTCAGCGTCGATTCGGCGCTCGTCTACCGCGACATGGATATCGGCACCGCGAAACCGACGCGCGAAGAACGCGCGAGCGTGCCGCATCACCTGATCGACATCATCGACCCGGCCGACGCGTATTCGGCCGCGGATTTCCGCGCGGACACGCTGCGCCTGATCGGCGAGATCGTCGCGCGCGGCCGCACGCCGCTGCTCGCGGGCGGCACGATGCTGTATTACAAGGCGCTGACGCAGGGGCTCAACGACCTGCCGTCCGCTGATCCGGCCGTGCGTGCGCAGCTCGATGCCGACGCCGCGCGCGACGGCTGGCCCGCGCTGCATGCGCGGCTCGCGCAGGTCGATCCCGATACGGCCGCGCGGCTCGCGCCGAACGATTCGCAGCGAATCCAGCGCGCCCTCGAGATCTTCATGCTGAGCGGGCAGCCGATGTCGGTGCTGCTCGCCGCGCCGCCGCGCGCGGACGATGCGGCCACCGCGTACCGCTTCGTGCCGGTCGCGCTCGAACCGTCCGATCGCGCGGTACTGCACGCGCGGATCGAACAACGCTTCGACGCGATGCTCGACGCGGGCTTCATCGACGAAGTCGAGCGGCTGCGCCGGCGCGACGACCTTCATCCCGACCTGCCGTCGATGCGTTGCGTCGGTTACCGGCAGGCATGGGAATACCTCGACGGCGACACCGACTACCGGACGATGCGCGACAAGGGCATCTTCGCGACGCGCCAGCTCTGCAAGCGCCAGCTCACGTGGCTGCGCGCGATGCCGGAGCGGATCGTCGTCGACTGCATTGCGCCGGACTCGACCGCCCGCGCGCTCGACGCGCTCGAACACGTGCTCGACGGACGCACGCCGGACTGAGCGGACGAACGGCAGCCGGCGTCAGCCGCGCCGGCGCGCCGCCAGACCCGCACGGGCACCTTCGACGATCAACGCGACGCCGCGCTCGAACGCTTCGTCACCGCCGCGCTCGCGCAGCGCGGCCCAACCCTTCGCGAGCAACGGATACTCGGCCGCATCCGGCAGTGGCACATCGGCGTCGCCGTCCGGCTCCGCCTGCTCTTCCAGCACCCACCCGACCACGAAGCGGCCGAGCGCATACATCACGTCGACCGCTTCGTCCGGCGCGAAGCCCGCCTCGGCGAGCAGCGCGACCTTGCGTTCGATCGAACTGAAATGCAGCGCGCGCGGCCGCGTCCCGGCGTGCAGGCGCGCGCCATCGCGATAGGCCAGCAGCGCGCGGCGGAAACTGCGCGCATTCTCGGCGAGCCACGCATCCCATGCTTCGCCCGGGCGCGGCAGCGACGCGTCGTGGCGCTCGAGCATGATCGCTTCGGCCATCGCGTCGAGCAGCTCGGCCTTGTTCCGGAAATGCCAGTAAAGCGTCGGCGACTGCACGCCGAGCCGTTCGGCGAGCCGCCGCGTCGACAATCCGTCGATACCGACTTCATCGAGCAATTCGAGCGCCGCGCGCAATACCGTGTCGCGCGTCAGCCGCGCGCCTGTGTCCTTCATCTCTATCACCGATAGGGAAACTATGAAATAATCACCACTCTATCATCGATAGAGAGTCACACTCTTGAATCCGTCCCTGATTGCCATCCTGGCCACGGTCCTGCTCGACGCGATCGGCGTCGGGATCGTGATGCCGATCCTGCCCGGGCTGCTGCGCTCGTTCGCCGGCGCGGGAAGCATCGACACGCACTATGGCGTACTGCTTGCGCTGTACGCGTTCGCGCAGTTCCTGTGCGCCCCGCTGCTCGGCGCGCTGAGCGACCGTTTCGGCCGCCGGCCCGTGCTGCTCGTATCGCTCGCCGGCGCCGCGCTCGACTACCTGCTGATGGCGCTCGCGCCGACGCTCGCCTGGCTTTACGTGGGGCGGCTGATCGCGGGCATCACGGGCGCGAACGTCGCGGTAGCGACCGCGTACGTGACTGACGTCACGGCCGAACCCGACCGCGCCAAGCGCTTCGGCCAGCTCGGCGCGATGATGGGCATCGGCTTCATCGCGGGCCCGCTGATCGGCGGGTTGCTCGGCGCGCTGCACCTGCGCGCGCCGTTCGTCGCGGCCGCGCTGCTCAATGCGCTCAATCTCGCGCTCGTGTGGCGCGCGCTGCCGGAGTCGCGGCCGCGCTCGGCCCGCGAAGGCCGCGCGATCGCCGCGTTCAATCCGTTCGCGAGCCTGCGCCGGCTGAGCGGCGCGCCCGCGCTCGCGCCGCTGGTCGGCATCTACGTGATCGTGGCGCTGGTATCGCAGGCGCCCGCGACGCTGTGGATCCTGTACGGCCAGGAGCATTTCGGCTGGTCGACGCCGATCGCGGGACTGTCGCTCGCCGGTTACGGCGCGTGCCACGCGCTCGCGCAGGCATTCGCGATCGGGCCGCTGATCGCACGGCTCGGCGAGCGCCGCGCGCTCGCGCTGGGTCTCGCGGGCGACGCGCTCGGGCTTGTGGCGATCGCGTTCGCGACCGCCGCGTGGGTGCCGTTCGCACTGCTGCCGCTGTTCGCGGCGGGCGGCATGACGCTGCCGGCGCTACAGGCGATGCTCGCGCGGCAGGTCGACGATGCGCGCCAGGGCGAACTGCAGGGCACGCTCGCGAGTGTGGCCAGCCTGATCGGCGTCGCGGGGCCACTGGTCATCACCGCGACCTATGCGGCGACACGTGCGACGTGGCCGGGGCTCGTGTGGGCCGCGGCCGCGCTGCTCTATCTGCTCGTGCCGCCGTTGCTGGCCGGCGCGCGTCCGGCGGGCGCGCCGCGGCCGTCGGCATGAGCGACGGCGGGCGCCGCCGCGCTCAGTGCGCGAGCGTCACGAGATTCGCGTCGCGCACGAGCTGCCAGCGGCCGTCGGCCTTGCGGAAGATCGTCAGCGTATGCCCCGAACGGCGGATCGTCTCGCCGCCCGGCGGCGTCGCGTCGATTTCGAGGAAATTGCGCATGTACGCCCAGTCGCCCATCACGCGCAGTTCGTCGATCCGGTAGCGGCCGTCGACCTTCGGCGCGTGCTCCGCACCCGCGTTCGCATCACGCGACGCCGCCGCGAACGCCGCCTTGTCGAACGGCGGCTTGCCGGCCACCATGAAGATCGCGTCGTCGGCGATCAGGTCGAGCACGGTCGCCAGATCGCCGCGCCGGCTCGACACGAACCAGTTTTCCACGAGCTCGCGGATCGCGCGTTCGTCTTCGGTCATCGTCGTCCCTCCTTCATCGACGCCGCACGGCGCCCGAAAAAAAGCCGCCCGGATCGACTCCGGGCGGCTTTTCCTGCTGCATCTGCTGCGGGCGACGCGTCAGACCACGACCGTCTGCGCCTCGCCTTCGCGGGTCGCACGCACGGTGCCGATCTTCCACACTTGTTCACCGGCGGCGGTCAGGTCGGCGATCGCTGCGTCGGCATCGGCCGCCGCGACGATCACGGCCATGCCGATCCCGCAGTTGAACACGCGGTGCATTTCCGCGTCGGCGACGCCGCCGTGCTCCTGCAGCCACTTGAACAGCGGCGGCAGCGGCCATGCGTTCTGGTCGAGCTCGGCGGTGAGGCCTTCGCGCAGCACGCGCGGAATGTTCTCGACGAGGCCGCCGCCCGTGATGTGCGCCATGCCCTTCACCGACAGCTTCTGCATCAGCGCGAGCAGCGGCTTCACGTAGATGCGCGTCGGGGCCATCAGCGCGTCGGCAAGCGAACGGCCGTGGAAATCGGCCGACAGGTCCGGGTTTGCACGCTCGATGATCTTGCGCACGAGCGAGAAGCCATTCGAGTGGATGCCGCTCGATGCGAGGCCCAGCACCACGTCGCCTTCGGCGATCGTGCTGCCGTCGATGATCTTGCTCTTCTCGACCGCGCCGACCGCGAAGCCGGCCAGGTCGTATTCGCCGTCCGGGTACATGCCCGGCATTTCGGCCGTTTCACCGCCGATCAGCGCGCAGCCCGACAGTTCGCAGCCTTGCGCGATGCCCTTGACGACCGTCGCGGCCGTGTCGACGTCGAGCTTGCCGCACGCGAAGTAGTCGAGGAAGAACAGCGGCTCGGCGCCCTGCACGAGGATGTCGTTCACGCTCATCGCGACGAGATCCTGGCCGACGGTGTCGTGTTTGTTCAGATGAAACGCCAGCTTGAGCTTGGTGCCCACGCCGTCGGTGCCCGACACGAGCACGGGCTCGCGATACTTCTTCGGCACTTCGAACAGCGCGCCGAACCCGCCGATGCCGCCGAGCACGCCGTCGCGCAGGGTTTTCTTCGCAAAAGGCTTGATCTTGTCGATGAGCGCGTCGCCCGCGTCGATGTCGACGCCTGCGTCGCGATAGGACAGACCCTGAGCGTCAGGAGCGGATTTCGGAGGATTCATGGGGGAATGCGAGAAGGTCGGTAAAATGCGATTTTACCCGAAGCCGGCCGGTTGGCCGGAATTCCCAGCACCGAATCGTCAGGGATTGCATCTTGGTCAACACGTCCCCGTTTTCAACGCCCAGCGAACCGCGCCGAAACCGGCACGGCGCCGTGCGTACGGTCGCGCGTGCAGCCAGCGGAGCCGCATTCCCCCGCGCGTGCCCGGCGTACGGCACGCGTTTTTTCAACCGACCCGCATTGTGACTGTTGTGTCCCGTCAACTGACGCTCGATCTCGGCACGCCGCCGCCCGCCACGTTCGACAACTTCATCATGAACGAGGAGAACGACGAGCTCATCTCGCGCCTGCAGAAGCTCGACCTCGCGCTCGCGGCGGGCCCCGTGCCGGACCGTTCGTTCTACATCTGGGGCGAGCCCGGCAGCGGCCGCACCCACTTGCTGCAGGCGCTCGTGAGCGACGCGTCGTACGGCTATGCGCGTTATCTGACGCCGCAGAGCCCGCTCGGCGCGTTCACCTTCGACCCGCGCATCGGCATCTACGCGATCGACGACTGCGACCGGATGACCGACACGCAGCAGGTCGCGCTGTTCAACCTGTTCAACGAGGTCCGCGCGCATCCGTCGAGCGCATTCGTCGCGGCGGGCCCCGCGGCGCCGCTCGCGCTCGACGTGCGCGAGGATCTCCGCACGCGCCTCGGCTGGGGGCTCGTGTTCCACCTGTCGCCGCCGTCCGACGCCGGCAAGATCGCCGTGCTCAAGCTCGCCGCGAAGGAGCGCGGGATCGCGCTCACCGACGACATCGCCGCCTACCTGCTGACCCATTTCCGCCGCGACATGCCGAGCCTGATGGCGCTGCTCGACGCGCTCGACCGCTTCTCGCTCGAGCAGAAACGCGCCGTCACGCTGCCGTTGCTGCGCCGAATGCTGGCGCGTCCCGGCGACGACATCACACCACCGGGCACGGGCCCGAACCGCTTCGAGTAAAATGCGCTTCCATGACTAATCTGGCACTCTTTGACCTCGATCACACGCTGATCCCGACCGATAGCGACCACGAATGGGGTCGCTTCATGGTGAAGCTCGGCATCGTCGACGCGGAAAGCTTCTCGCGTCAGAACGATCAGTTCTTCGCCGACTACAAGGCCGGCAAGCTCGACATCCACGCGTACCTCACGGCGATGCTCACGCCGCTCGCGAAGTATTCGCGTGCGCAGCTCGCCGACTGGCACGAGCAATACATGCACGAGGTGATCCGTCCCGCGATGACGCCCGCCGCGCTCGAGCTGGTGCGCAAGCACCTCGATGCGGGCGACCTGTGCTGCGTCGTGACGGCCACCAACGAATTCATCACGCGCCCGATCGCCACCGCATTCGGCGTCGACACGCTGATCGCGTGCGAGGTCGAAACGACCGACGGGCATCCCGATTCACCGTACACGGGCCGGCCGACCGGCACGCCGAGCTATCGCGAAGGCAAGATCGTGCGTACCGAAGCGTGGCTCGCGTCACTCGGCAAGCACTGGGACGACTTCGCGCACAGCTATTTCTACAGCGACTCGCACAACGACATCCCGTTGCTCGAGAAAGTCACCGACCCGATCGCGACCAACCCTGACGACACGCTGCGCGCGCATGCAAGCAACCGCGGCTGGCGTATCCTCGATCTCTTCTGAACGTCGTGATCAAAAAATTCATTCGCAAGCTGCTCGGTCAGGACGAATCCGAGCAAACGCCCCCCGCAGCGGCCCCGGCCGACGAAGCGGCCCCTGCTGCCCCGCGCCCCTCGAAGGGCACCCGCGGCGGCGGCGCGAAAAAACCGCGCAGCAACCATGAGCCGACCATCGTGCCGGCCAGCGTGCACGGGATCGATCCATCGCTGATCTCGAAGAATGCCGTGCGCGTGACCGACACGCTGCAGCAGGCGGGTTTTCGTGCGTTCATCGTCGGCGGCGCGGTGCGCGACCTGCTGTTCGGCATCGCGCCGAAGGACTTCGACGTCGCGACCGACGCGACGCCGACCGAGGTGCAGCGCCTGTTCCGCCGCGCGCGCCTGATCGGCCGCCGCTTCCAGATCGTCCACGTGCAGTTCGGCCAGGAACTGATCGAGGTGTCGACGTTCCGCGCGTTGGTCGACGCGCCGCCCGAGGCTGCCGCCGCGGCCGAGCCGCCGAAGCGCCTGAAGCGCGACGAACTCGATCGCCGCACGCACGCGGTCGACGCGAGCGGCCGCGTGCTGCGCGACAACGTGTGGGGCGAGCAGCACGAAGATGCCGCGCGCCGCGACTTCACGATCAACGCGATGTACTACGACCCGTCGACGCAGACGGTGCTCGATTACCACGACGGGATGGCCGACATGCGCGCCCGCCTGTTGCGGATGATCGGCGACCCGGCTACCCGGTTCCGCGAGGATCCGGTGCGGATGCTGCGCGTCGTGCGCTTCGCGGCGAAGCTCGGTTTCGAGATCGAGCCGCATACGCGCGAACCGATCAACGCGCTCGCCGACCTGATCAACAACGTGCCGGCCGCGCGCCTGTTCGACGAAATGCTGAAGCTGCTGCTGTCGGGCCACGCGCTCGCGTGCCTGACGCGGCTGCGCAAGGAAGGCCTGCACCACGGGCTGCTGCCGCTCCTCGACGTCGTGCTCGAACAGCCGCAGGGCGAGAAGTTCATCACGCTCGCGCTGAACAACACCGATGCGCGCGTGCGTGCCGGCAAGCCGGTGTCGCCGGGCTTCCTGTTCGCGACGCTGCTGTGGCACGACATGCGCCAGCGTTTCGAGCAATACACGGCCGAAGGCGAAATCCCGGTGCCGGCGCTCCATCGCGCGATGGACGACGTGCTCGACATGCAGACCGAGAAACTCGCGATCCACAAGCGTTATTCGGCCGACATGCGCGAGATCTGGGGCCTGCAGTTGCGCCTCGAAAAACGCTCGGGCCGCAGCGCGATGAGGCTGCTGGAACACCAAAGGTTTAGAGCGGGGTATGATTTCCTCCTGTTACGCTGCGAATCCGGCGAGCTCGATGCGGATGTCGGACAGTGGTGGACGGATTTCATCGAAGGCGACGCGGCCGCTCGCGAGGCATTGCTCACGCAAGGCGGCTCGAAGGAAAAATCGCCCCGCAAGCGGCGCCGCCGCGGCGGCGTGCGAAACCGCAAGCCGGGTGAAGGTGCCGCCGAGCAGGCACCGGACACCGCGGGCGGTTCCGACGATTGACGCGCTCGTCGGCGAACGACGTAGGAAGTGATGCCATGACGGTTGCATATATCGGACTGGGGGCGAATCTCGGCGATGCGCGCCAGACCCTGAAGGACGCGGTGGTGTGCCTCGCGCAGCAGCGCACCATCTCGATCCTCGGCAAATCGAGCCTGTATCGCACGGCGCCCTTCGAAGCGGGCGGCGACGATTACTACAACTGCGTCGTCAAGCTCGACACGACGCTCTCGGCCCGTGAGCTGCTGGCGCTCTGCCAGAAGATCGAACATCACTTCGGGCGCGAGCGCCCGTATCGCAACGCGCCCCGCACGCTCGATCTCGACATCCTGCTGTTCGGCGCCGACTCGATCGACGAACCCGACCTGATCGTCCCGCACCCGCGCCTCACCGACCGCGCGTTCGCGCTCGTGCCGCTCGTCGAGATCGATCCGGCGCTCGATATCCCCGCGCGCGGCCGCGCCGACGCCTTTCTCGCCGCCGTCGCGGACCAGCGCGTCGAGAAGGTGCAGACCTGCCAGTGCCTGATGCAGAAGGCGCTCGCGGCCGGCGAAGACACCGACAAGAACCGCTGCCGATGAACTCGACTCCGCTGACCGTCACTGCGCCCGACTTGCGCGCCCCGCACCGCTATCTCGTGATCGAAGGCCCGATCGGCGTCGGCAAGACGTCGCTCGCGCGCCTGCTCGCCGAGCGCTGGTCGATGCAGACGCTGCTCGAACGCCCGCAGGACAACCCTTTCCTCGAACGCTTCTATCGCGACACCGCGCGCTACGCGCTGCCCGTGCAGCTGTCGTTCGCGCTGCAGCGCGCGCAGCAGGCGCGCGAGCTGATCGGTGCGCTCGAAACGGGCCGCCCCGTCGTCGCCGATTTCATGCCGCAGAAGAACGACATCTTCGCGCGGCTGAACCTGCCGGAAGACGAATGGCAGCTCTATCGCTCGGTCGCGACGCACGTGGACGTGCCGCAGGCGCCGTCGCCCGACCTCGTCGTCTATCTGCAGGCCAGCCCCGAAGTGCTGTTCTCGCGTATCCAGAAGCGCGGGCTGCCGATGGAGCTGCAGATCAGCGACGCGTACCTGCGCTCGCTCGTCGACGCGTACAACGAATTCTTCTACCACTACGACCGCACCCCGGTGCTGACGGTCGCCGCGGAACACCTGAACCCGCTGGATTCCCCCGAAGACCTTGCCCTGCTGGTCGAGCGCATCGAGACGATGCGCGGCCGCAAGGAATTCTTCGTCAAGGGCGAGACGACGCGCTGACGCGTCCCGCCTGCCGTTCTTCACCTATCGACCCGGATTTCCCCATGACCTATCTCCAGGAATCGAGCCGGCCTGCCGTGACGGTACCCAAGCTGCAGGCAATGCGCGACGCCGGCGAGAAGATCGCGATGCTCACCTGCTACGACGCGAGCTTTTCCGCGCTGCTCGATCGCGCGGGCACCGACGTGCTGCTGATCGGCGATTCGCTCGGCAACGTGCTGCAGGGCCACTCGACCACGCTGCCCGTGTCGCTCGACGACATCGCGTATCACACGGCCTGTGTCGCACGCGCGCAGCCGCGCGCGCTCGTCGTCGCCGATCTGCCGTTCGGCACATATGGCACGCCGGCCGAGGCATTCGCGAACTCGGTCAGGCTGATGCGCGCGGGCGCGCAGATGGTCAAGCTCGAAGGCGGCGAATGGCTGGCCGATACGATCCGCTTCCTCGTCGAACGCTCGGTGCCCGTGTGCGCGCACCTCGGCCTAACGCCGCAATCGGTGCATGCGTTCGGCGGCTTCAAGGTGCAGGGCAAGACCGAAGCCGGCGCCGCGCAGCTGCTGCGCGATGCGCGCGCGATCGAGGACGCGGGCGCGCAGCTCGTCGTGCTCGAAGCAGTGCCGACGCTCGTCGCGTCCGAAGTCACGCACATGCTGAAGATTCCGACGATCGGCATCGGCGCGGGCGTCGACTGCTCGGGGCAGGTGCTCGTGCTGCACGACATGCTCGGCGTCTTCCCCGGCAAGCGGCCGCGCTTCGTGAAGGACTTCATGCAGGGTCAGCCGAACATCCAGGCGGCCGTCGAAGCGTACGTGAGCGCGGTCAAGGACCGCACGTTCCCCGGGCCGGAACATTCGTTCTGACGCGGGGCTGGCGGCGGGTTCGCCGGCATCTGGATGTCAAAAAGCGCGGCGCCCTTTGCGGGGCGCCGCGCTTTTTGTTTGCACGCAGCATCGGTGCAAGGCGATGCCAGATCCGTCACCTCATCACTTCAATACCGCGTCGAGCGCGCCACGCAACGCATTGGTCAGCAGCAACGCCTGCGCGCGTGCAAGATCGTCGCAGGTCACGACGCGCTCCGTCGCACCGAACGCGCGATCGTCGAGCAGCACGCCGCGCATCACGCCCGGCAGCACGCCGGACGCCAGCGGCGGCGTCACCCACTGGCCGTCGAGTTTCACGAACAGGTTCGAGCGCCCGCCTTCCGTCACCTCGCCGCGCTCGTTGACGAACAGCATGTCGAAACCGCCGAGCGCCTCCGCCGCGTGCCACGCGCGGTCGTATTCGGCACGGCGCGTGGTCTTGTGCAGCAGCAGCGCATCGCTCGCACGGGTCGGCGCGAAGCCGTGCGCGGACGCCAACAGCATGCCGACCGGCCCCGCCGGCAGCGGCTTGAGCGGCGCCGCGACGATCTCGATCGTGCCGTCCTTCGCGAGTGAGAGCTTCATCCGGTAGGCGCCGTCGCCGTCGAGCGCCGCGCAGCGCGCGTCGATCTCGCGACGCAACGCGTCGGCGTCGAAGCGGAAGCCGAGCGTATCCGCGCTGCGCTGCAGCCGCGCAAGATGACGATCGAGATGCCGGATGCCGTCCGCATGCGTGGCGGCGGTCGTTTCGAACAACTGGAAGCCGGGATCGGCGTCCGTCAGGAATCGCGCTTTCAATTCGCACTCCGCATATTCGTCGGCCGCGACGCTGTCGAGCACGATACCCGCACCGACACCCATCGTGCCGCGGCGCCGGCCGGCGGTTGCCGTTGCCGGATCGCATGCTTCGATTTCGGTGTCGGTCGCATCGAGCGTCAACGTACGTATCGCGACCGACAGGCAGAAATCGCCGCAACCGCCCGCACGCTCGCCGCGCGCGACGGAATCGGCGCTGTCCGGCGGCGCGTCGAGCCAGCCGATCGCGCCCGTATAGAGCCCGCGCGGCGTCGTTTCGATCGCGTCGATCAGCTGCATCGTCCGGTACTTCGGCGCGCCCGTGATCGATCCGCATGGAAACAGCGCGCGCAGCATCTGCGCGAACGTCGTGCCGGCGCGCCAGCCGGCCTCGACCGTCGACGTCATCTGCCACACCGACGCATACGGTTCGACGGAGAACAGCGCCGGCACGCGGACCGTACCGGTGCGCGCGATCCGCGACACGTCGTTGCGCAGCAGGTCGACGATCATCACGTTTTCCGCGCGGTTCTTCGGATCGCTCGCGAGGAACGCGGCAGCCGCCGCATCTTCGCGGGGATCGGCCGAGCGCGGCGCGGTGCCCTTCATCGGCCGTGCGCGCAGCACGTCGCCGTGCTTCTCGACGAACAGCTCGGGCGAGCACGACACGACCCACGCGCCGCCGGGCAGCGCGATCAGCGCGCCGTACCGCACCGGCTGGCGCGCGCGCAGTCGCCGGTACAGCGCGAGCGGCGTGCCGAACACGTCGAAATTCAGCCGGTACGTGTAGTTGATCTGATACGAATCGCCCGCGCGCAACGCGTCGTGCACCGCGGCGATCGCCGCGTCGAACGCATCGCGCGACACGCTCTTCGCGACATGCGCGACGCCCGCGATCGACGGCGTGCCGCCGCCGTCCTGCTGCGCGAGCCACGCGTCGACTTCGTCGCGCGACAGGCGCTCGCAGCGCGCGTACAACAAAAAGCGCAGCGGGGCATCGCCCGGCTGCGCTCGTTGCAGGTTGCGTCCGAATGCGTAATCGCCGACGACGACCGCATGCAGCCCGTCGCGCAGATCCTGCGCAACCGCCGCGTCGACCTCGTCGAGCCGCGCCGGGTCCGTGCACACGCGTTCGCGCACGAAACCCGAATACAAACGACTCGACCGCGCGGACGCGGTCGAGTCGCAATCGTCCAAGAGCGCGAACGACGCGCTCTCGTTGCCTTCAGTCATGCTGTTACTCGAAGAAGCTCTTCACCCGGTCGAACCAGCTCTTGCTCTGCGGGCTGTGACGCGCGCCGCCCTCGGCCAGCGACTTCTCGAACTGCTTGAGCAGGTCGCGCTGGTGGTCGGTCAGCTTCACGGGCGTCTCGACCTGCACGTGCACGTACAGATCGCCCGCGATGCTCGAACGCAGCCCCTTGATACCCTTGCCGCGCAGGCGGAACGTCTTGCCCGACTGCGTGCCTTCCGGCACCGGGAACGACGCACGGCCGGCCAGCGTCGGCACCTCGATCTCGCCGCCGAGCGCGGCGGTCGTGAACGGGATCGGCATCTGGCAGTGGAGATCGTCGCCGTCGCGCTCGAACACCGAGTGCGGCTTGATGTGGATCTCGACATACAGGTCGCCCGGCGGCCCGCCGTTGATGCCCGGCTCGCCGTTGCCGGCCGAGCGGATCCGCATCCCGTCGTCGATCCCGGCCGGGATCTTCACTTCGAGCGTCTTGGTTTCCTTCACCTTGCCCGACCCGTGGCAGTGCACGCACGGCTCGGGGATATAGGTGCCGGTGCCATGGCACTTCGGGCAGGTCTGCTGGATGCTGAAGAAGCCCTGCGACATGCGCACCGTACCCTGGCCATGACAGGTCGGGCAGGTTTCCGGCTTCGTGCCGGGCTTCGCGCCCGACCCGTGGCAAACCTCGCACGACACCCAGCTCGGCACGCGGATCTGCGTGTCGTAGCCGTGCGCGGCCTGCTCGAGCGTGATTTCCATGCTGTAGCGCAGGTCGGCGCCGCGATACACCTGCGGGCCGCCGCGGCCGCCGCGTGCGGCGCCGCCCGCGGCCTGGCCGAAGATGTCGCCGAAGATGTCGCCGAACGCATCCGCGAAGCCGCCGAAGCCCTGTGCGCCCGCACCACCCATGTTCGGATCGACGCCCGCGTGGCCGTACTGGTCGTACGCGGCCCGCTTCTGGCTGTCCGACAGCATTTCATAGGCTTCCTTCACCTCCTTGAAATGCTCTTCCGCATCCTTGCTGTCCGGATTACGGTCAGGGTGATACTTCATCGCAAGCTTGCGATATGCCTTCTTGATTTCGTCGTCGCCCGCATTCTTCGCGACGCCCAGAACCTCGTAGTAATCCCGTTTCGCCATATCGATTCACTGTGCCGCCACGCATCGCGCACGCGGCGGCTCCTTTCGCCTGCAGTAAAGTCTCTCGACTCGTCTGGCGCTGCACCCGTCCGCGGACGGCTCGCGCAGCACCCGCCAAAAAACAAATGTGCCCGGAGGGCCGCGAAGCCCGCCAGGCGTGGAGTCGATCCGGCCATCCGGAAGGAAAGACAGACCGCTTTTCAGCCGCTGGTCAGTCGCGCCGCGCGCGTTTCCGCGCGCGGCGTGCGGTGCCATTGCAACCCGGCTTAGTCCTTCTTCACTTCCTTGAACTCGGCGTCGACGACGTCGTCGGCAGCCTGCTGCGCGCCACCCGCGTGGGCCGCGCCTTCCGCTGCACCAGCGCCGGCGGCGGCACCCGCCTGCTGAGCCTGCATGTCGGCGTACATCTTCTCGCCGAGCTTCTGCGAGACCTTGCCGAGCTCCTCGACCTTCGCGTCGATCGTTGCCTTGTCGGCCGACGTGTCCTTCAGCACTTCCTCGAGCGACTTCAGCGACGCTTCGATCGCTTCCTTCTCGCCTGCGTCCAGCTTGTCGCCGTACTCGGTGAGCGCCTTCTTCGTGCTGTGGACCAGCGCGTCGCCCTGGTTGCGCGAATCGGCCAGCTCGCGCAGCTTGTGATCTTCCGCTGCGTTCGCTTCCGCGTCCTTGATCATCTGGTCGATTTCAGCCTCGGACAGACCCGAGTTGGCCTTGATCGTGATCCTGTTTTCCTTGCCGGTCGCCTTGTCCTTCGCGCCGACGTGCAGGATGCCGTTCGCGTCGATGTCGAAGCTCACTTCGATCTGCGGCACGCCGCGCGGTGCGGGCGGGATGCCTTCGAGGTTGAACTCGCCGAGCAGCTTGTTGCCGGCCGCCATTTCGCGTTCGCCCTGGAACACCTTGATCGTCACGGCGCCCTGGTTGTCGTCCGCCGTCGAATACACTTGCGCGTGCTTCGTCGGGATCGTCGTGTTCTTGCTGATCATCTTCGTCATCACGCCGCCGAGCGTCTCGATGCCGAGCGACAGCGGGGTCACGTCGAGCAGCAGCACGTCCTTGCGGTCGCCCGACAGGACCTGGCCCTGGATCGCCGCGCCAACCGCGACGGCTTCGTCCGGGTTCACGTCACGACGCGGATCCTTGCCGAAGAACTCCTTCACCTTCTCCAGGACCTTCGGCATGCGGGTCTGGCCGCCGACCAGGATCACGTCGTCGATGTCCGACACCTTGACGCCTGCGTCCTTGATCGCGATGCGGCACGGTTCGATCGTGCGCTCGACGAGGTCCTCGACCAGCGCTTCCAGCTTCGCGCGGGTGATCTTCAGGTTCAAGTGCTTCGGGCCCGACGCGTCCGCCGTGATGTACGGCAGGTTGATTTCGGTCTGCTGGCTCGACGACAGCTCGATCTTCGCCTTTTCAGCAGCTTCCTTCAGGCGCTGCAGCGCGAGCACGTCCTTCGACAGGTCGACGCCCTGCTCCTTCTTGAACTCGCCGATGATGTAATCGATGATGCGCTGGTCGAAATCTTCGCCGCCGAGGAACGTGTCGCCGTTGGTCGACAGCACTTCGAACTGCATTTCGCCGTCGACGTCCGCGATCTCGATGATCGACACGTCGAACGTACCGCCGCCGAGGTCATACACGGCGATCTTGCGGTCACCCTTCTCGACCTTGTCGAGGCCGAACGCCAGCGCAGCTGCCGTCGGCTCGTTGATGATCCGCTTGACTTCGAGGCCCGCGATGCGGCCGGCGTCCTTGGTCGCCTGGCGCTGGCTGTCGTTGAAGTACGCCGGCACCGTGATCACGGCTTCCGTGACCGGCTCGCCGAGGTAGTCTTCGGCCGTCTTCTTCATCTTGCGCAGCACTTCAGCCGAAACCTGCGGCGGCGCGAGCTTTTCGCCGTGCGCTTCGACCCATGCATCGCCGTTGTCGGCCTTGACGATGCTGTACGGCATCAGGCCGATGTCCTTCTGGACTTCCTTCTCTTCGAAGCGGCGGCCGATCAGGCGCTTCACCGCGAACAGCGTGTTCTTCGGGTTGGTCACCGACTGACGCTTGGCCGGCGCGCCGACGAGCACTTCGTTGTCGTCCATGTAGGCGATGATCGACGGCGTGGTGCGCGTGCCTTCCGAGTTCTCGATGACCTTGACCTGGTTGCCTTCCATGATGGCGACGCACGAGTTCGTGGTGCCGAGGTCAATACCGATGATCTTTCCCATTTTTTCCTAATCTCCAGAAATGCTTGATTGCTGCGCGAAACGCCGCGTTTTTGGGCGGTTTCACGCGCCAGAATTCAACTCTGCTCCCGACATGCGTCCGTCCGGCCCGTTTTCAAGACCCGACAAGCGATGCGGATATTAAATTTTTTCAATCGCCGCCGGCTACCGGATCGCCGGCCGCCGGAATGCCGGCCGCCGCGATCTTCGCGCGCGCCGCGGAAACGGCCGCCTGGAACTGCGCGAGGCCATGCCAGCCCGTCGCACGGCCGAGACGCTTGCCGCGGTGGAAGAAGAACCACGTCGGCACGCCGTGCAGCCCGAAGCGGTGCCCCAGCTGATGGTGTTCGTACACGTTGCAGTGGAACCACTTCAGGTCCAGCGCGCGGATCGCGTCGGGCCGGGCGAGCATCGCCTTCTTCGCGATCTCGCAGTTGAAGCAGTCAACGCCCCAGAAGAACACCACCGCGAGCGCATCGCCCGCGCCGTCGATACCCGCGTCGAACGTGTCGGCAGCCAGCGGCTGCATGTCGAACACGTCGAACGCGGCCGGATCGACGCCGGCGGCAGCCATCGCGACGGCCTTACTTCGGCTGCGCGACGGTGACGAGCGCCGGGCGCAGCACGCGGTCGGCGATCGTATAGCCCTTTTGCAGCACCGCGACGACGGTGTTCGGCTCCTGCTCGGCCGGCACCATCGAAATCGCCTGGTGCTGGTGCGGATCAAACTTCTCGCCGACCGGGTTGATCGCGACGACGCGGCCCTTCTCGAGCGCGCTCGTCAGCTGGCGCAGCGTCAGCTCGACACCTTCGCGCACCTTCGCGATGTCGCCGGACGTGTCGCTGACGGCCGCTTCCAGGCTGTCCAGCACCGGCAGCAGGTGTTCCGCGAAACTTTCGATCGCGAACTTGTGCGCCTTCGAGACGTCATCCTGCGCGCGACGGCGCACGTTCTCGGTCTCGGCCTTGGCCCGCAGGAAGCTCTCCTGCAGCTCGGCGACCTTGGCTTGAGCCTCCGCGAGCGCCGCGTCGGCGGCTTCGGCGGCGGGAGTGGCGCCTTGCGCCGCCTGCTTCTCGCTGCCGATGTCTTCGGCCGATTGGGGTGCCGGGTTCTCTTGCGTGTTTTCCATGTCGCTGAAAGTCGATTAGAGGTTGAAGCCAAATCGGTCACCGCCGGACCGTATACCCGGCGGTACCGCACATTGCTGGTGCAAATAAGGGCGAAAACTACAATTTCAAGAGGGTTATTCGCCGGCATTCGCCATTGCCGCGAAACAACCGCGCGTCCTGCCGGTGCATGCGTCGCAGCGTTCGCCGGATCGGGAGAAACGGCCTGTAACAACGCTTACCTGGCAAGTACTAGCTGCGCACAACGCCGCTGCACTACACTCCACTCAAGCGTCGGAAAAGCGTGTTTACCCTAAGCTGACCGTCGCCTTACATCCACCAGGCGCCTTTTCACCCGTCTTCTCGAGGGGAGTACCGTGAAACTGACCTTTGCGATTTCGGTGGTCGCGCTGGTACTCATTGCCGGCACCACCACCATCTGTCTATCGGGAGCCGTGACCGATCGCACGACCGAATACGGAAGCGCGCGGGCGACGTTCGACCAAATGTTCAGCTCCCACCAGAAAATCTGTCGATGATGCGCCGGTCGCGCTTCGTCGGCCGGCCGTGCAGCTCGGCCGCCGGCTCGCGATACGTGCGGCGCCGCTCCAGTTCGGCGAGCCGCGCGGCCCGCCCCGCTTCCGTTTCCTCGTAAAGCGTCTGCGCGACGCTCGCCGGCCCGCGCACATCGCACACGCCGCGCACGGCAATGTGCCAGACGATGCCGTCCATCGCAATCTCGACCTCGTCGCCGACGCGCACCTCCTTCGCCGGCTTGATCGCCGCACCGCCGATCTTCACGTGCCCCTTGTCGACCGCATCGGTCGCGAGCGAGCGCGTCTTGAAGAACCGGGCCGCCCACAGCCATTTGTCGATGCGCAGCTTCGCGCCCGGTTCCGTGGAAATCTTGTAGTTCATGTCAGCCTCCGCCGGGCCGCCCCAAGGAGGCTGACCGCCCCCTCGGGGGGCAGCGAGCAAAGCGAGCGTGGGGGTCGTTTCATCTCAGTTCACCGTTTCGGGCTGCGCGACCCGGACGGGCCAGCCCTGCAGGTTCTCGGCGACGATCTCGCCGATCGCGCCGAGCCACGCGGGTGCGCCGTTCAGGCACGGAATGCGGTGGAACGCCTTGCCGCCGCCGGCGAGGAACTCGTCGCGCACTTCCATGCCGATTTCCTCGATCGTCTCCAGGCAATCGGCCGTGAAACCGGGACAGAACACGTCGGCCCGCCGCACGCCGGCCTCGCCGAATTCGCGCAGCGTCGGCGCGGTGTACGGCTGCAGCCATTCGGCCTTGCCGAAGCGCGACTGGAAGGTGACGCGGCATTCGGTCGTCGACAGCCCGAGCGCGGCCATCAGCAGCGCGCCTGTTTGCTGGCACTGGTCGTGATACGGGTCGCCGAGGTCGAGCGTGCGCTTCGGCACGCCGTGAAAGCTCAGCACGAGCTTGTCGCCCGCCGCGAAGTCGGGCCGGCCGTGCTGCGCCCAGTACTGGCGCACCTGCTCGGCAAGCGCGTGGACATAGGCCGGATGGTCGGCGTAGTGCCGCACCGTGCGCACCTCCGGCTGGTTACGCATGCGCGCGAGCGCGTCGAATGCGGCATCGAACGCGGTGGCCGTGGTCGACGCCGAGTATTGCGGATACATCGGCATCAGCAGCACGCGCTCGACGCCCGAGCGCTTGAACTGCGCGAGCGCGTGCGCAATGTTCGGGCTGCCGTAGCGCATCGCGTAGTCGACGAGCACGTGATAGCCGTTCGACACGAGCAGGTGCCGCACGCCGTCGGTCTGGCGCTCGGTGTGCACGCGCAGCGGCGAGCCCTCCGGCATCCAGACGGCCGCATATTTCTTCGCGGACGCGCGGCCGCGCAGCGGCAGGATCAACGTGCGCAGCAGCACCTGCCAGACGGCCTGCGGAATTTCGACGACCCGCGGATCCGACAGGAATTCGGCCAGATAGCGCCGTACCGCGCGCGGCGTGGGCGCGTCGGGCGTGCCGAGATTGATCAGCAGCACGCCGATGCGGTGGGCTGCCGCGATGCTCGAAGGCGGCTCAAGATCGAAACGCATGGGCAAGAACGTGCTCGGGGCACGGGACCGGACGGCTCTCAATTATAGCGGGCCGCCCCGCACCGTTCGGCCGACTGTCGGCACGCACGGCGCCGCGGCACGATGACGGGGCGGGATCGGGTGTGCTACTGCTGGCTCAACGTGAGCGACAACAGGCGCGCGGTGATGTCGACGATCGGAATCACGCGGTTGTACGCCATCCGGGTCGGGCCGATCACGCCGAGCGTGCCGACGATCTGCCCGTTCACCTCGTAAGGCGCGGTGACGACGCTCATTTCCTCGATCGGCACGAGCGTCGATTCGCCGCCGATGAAGATCTGCACGCCCTGGGCGTGGCTCGACACGTCGAGCAGTTGCAGGAGGCCCGTCTTTTGGTCGAACACGTCGAACAGCTTGCGCAGCCGCGCCATGTCGGACGACAAGTCCGCCACCTCGAGCAGGTTGCGCTCGCCGGAAATCAGCACGGTGTCCTCGGTGTCGGGCACCTCGGTGCTGGCCGTCACCGCCAGATGCATCAGCGCGGTCATGTCGCCGCGCAACTGGTCGATCTCGTCGCGCAGGCGGCGGCGCACCTCGTCGAACGACAGGCCGGCGAAATGCGCGTTGATGTAGTTGGACGCCTCGGTCAGTTGCGACGGCGAGTAGTCGCGCGGCGTCGCGAGCATCCGGTTCTGCACGTCGCCCTCGGGCGTGACGATGATCAGCAGGATGCGCTTGTCCGACAGCCGCATGAACTCGATCTGCTTGAACACGTGGCTGCGACGCGGTGTCAGCACGACGCCCGCGAACTGCGACAGGTTCGACAGCACGCTCGCCGCGGCGGCGACCACCCGCTGCTGCGGCTCGCCGGCCTGCAGCGTGTTCTGCACCTGCCGCGCGACGGCCTCGGCGTCGATCGGCGTCTCGACCGTGAGCATCGTGTCGACGAACAGCCGGTAGCCGCGCGGCGTCGGCACGCGGCCGGCCGACGTGTGCGGGCTCGACACGAGGCCGAGCTCCTCCAGGTCGGACATCACGTTGCGGATCGTCGCCGGGCTCAGCTCGAGCCCGGAATAACGGGACAACGTGCGCGATCCGACTGGCTGACCGTCGGCGATATACCGTTCGATCAGGGTTTTCAGGAGGGTTCGTGCGCGAGGATCTAGCATGGTGGAAAATTTTAGCGCAACCGCGCGACCGCGGCGAGTGGCGTCGGCCGCCATTGCGCGGGCCGGCCCGATCCGGCCCCACCGGTGCACAGCCGGTTCTTTTCGTCAACGAGCTATGGTGTAATGCCGGCATGAAAACCGGTAATCAGTTCAATACTGTCGCGCTCGTCGGCCGGAGCAACACGCCCGGCATCGCCGAGCCGCTCGCCACCCTGGCTGCCAGCCTCGCGAAGCTGGGCTTCGAGGTCGTCTTCGAAGGCGATACCGCGCGCGAGTTCGGCATCACCGGTTATCCGGCGCTCACCCCGGCCGAAATCGGGGCGCGTGCGGACGTGGCGGTCGTGCTGGGCGGCGACGGCACGATGCTCGGCATCGGCCGCCAGCTTGCGCCGTACCGGACGCCGCTGATCGGGATCAACCACGGGCGGCTCGGCTTCATCACGGACATCGCGGCCGCCGACATGCACGCGCTCGTCCCCGTGATGCTGTCGGGCAAGTTCGAGCGCGAGGAGCGCTCGCTGCTTGAGGCGCGGATCATGCGCGACGGCGAACCGATCTACCACGCGATCGCATTCAACGACGTCGTCGTCAACCGCAGCGGCTTCTCCGGGATGGTCGAGCTACGCGCGTCGGTCGACGGCCGGTACATGTACAACCAGCGTTCGGACGGCCTGATCGTCGCCACGCCGACGGGCTCGACCGCTTATGCGCTGTCGTCGGCCGGCCCGATCCTCCATCCGCAGCTGCAGGGCATCGTGCTCGTGCCGATCGCGCCGCACGCGCTGTCGAACCGGCCGATCGTGCTGCCGGACGACACGAAGATCGCGATCCAGATCGTCGGCGGGCGCGACGTCAACGTGAACTTCGACATGCAGTCGTTCACCTCGCTCGAACTGAACGACACGATCGAGGTGCGCCGCTCGAAGCACACGGTGCCGTTCCTGCACCCGATCGGCTACAGCTACTACACGACGCTGCGCAAGAAGCTGCACTGGAACGAACACGCATCGAACGAAGACGACAAGGCGTCCTGACGCCCCTCCGCCCGACACCATGCTCCGCCACCTCTCGATACGCGACTTCGTCATCGTCGCCGCGCTCGATCTCGAATTCGACAGCGGCTTTTCCGTCTTTTCCGGCGAAACCGGCGCCGGGAAATCGATCCTGATCGACGCCCTCGCGCTCGCACTCGGCGAACGCTCCGACGCGAGCGTCGTGCGCACCGGCTGCGGCCGCGCCGACATCACGGCCGAATTCACGCCGCACGACCGCGTCGTGCGCTGGCTCGACGAACATGCGTTCGACGCCGAGGACACCGTGATGCTGCGCCGCGTGATCGACGCGAACGGCCGTTCGCGCGCGTTCATCAACGGCACCAGCGCGACGCTCGCGCAACTGCGCGAACTCGGCGAGATGCTCGTCGACATCCACGGCCAGCACGCTCACCAGTTGCTGATGCGGCCCGACGCGCAGCGCGAGCTGTTCGATACGCACGCGGGGCTCGTCGCCGATGCCGCGAACGTCGCACGTGCGTGGCGCGTCTGGCGTGACGCGACGCAGGCGATCGACGCCGCGAAGGCGCACGAGCGCGAGCTGCAGCTCGAACGCGAAAAGCTCGCGTGGCAGCTCGCCGAGCTCGACAAGCTCGCGCCGCAGGCCGGCGAATGGGATGAAGTCAGCAACGAGCACAAGCGCCTGTCGCATTCGGCGAACCTGATCGAAGGCGTACGGGGCGCGCTCAACGCGCTGTCCGAGGCCGACGACGCGATGCTCGCGCAGCTCGGCGCGATCGTGTCGAAGCTGCGCAGCCTCGCCGACTACGACACCACGCTCGGCGACGCGCTCGCGTCGCTCGAACCGGCCGAGATCCAGCTGCAGGAAGCCGTCTACTCGCTGTCGCACTACGCGCAGCGCGTCGATCTCGACCCCGAGCGGCTCGCGCAGGTCGAAACGCGTCTCGATGCGCTGCACTCGACCGCCCGCAAGTTCCGGCTGCCGCCCGACACGCTGCACGAAGAACATGCGGCGCGCCGCGCCCAGCTCGCCGCGCTCGACGCGGCCGCCGATCTCGGCGCGCTCGAGGCGATCCAGGCCAAGGCGCGGGAAGCCTATCTCGCCGACGCGAAGCACCTGTCCAAGGCGCGAGCACAGGCCGCCAGGGCGCTGGGCACGGCCGTCACGACTGGCATGCAGGAACTGTCGATGGCGGGCGGAAGTTTCGAAGTCTCGCTCGTGCCGCTCGCCGACGGCGGCCCGCACGGGCTCGAGCAGGTCGAGTTCCGGGTCGCCGGGCACGCCGGCGTGCCGCTGCGGCCGCTCGCGAAAGTCGCGTCGGGCGGCGAGCTCGCGCGGATCAGCCTCGCGCTCGCGGTCATCGCGAGCGCGGCGAGCCCGACGCCGACGCTGATCTTCGACGAAGTCGATACGGGGATCGGCGGCGGCGTCGCCGAAGTGGTCGGCCGCCTGCTGCACCAGCTCGGGCGCGATCGCCAGGTGCTGTGCGTGACGCACCTGCCGCAGGTCGCCGCGCGCGGCGACCACCACTTCCAGGTCGCGAAGGGCGCCGACGACCGCGGCGGCACGGTCTCGACGGTCGTCGCGCTCGACCGGGCCAACCGGATCGAGGAAGTCGCGCGGATGCTCGGCGGGCTCGAGATCACGGCCACGACGCGCAAGCACGCGAAGGAAATGCTGGCGGCCTGACTCGGCCTTCACGACTCGGCGCCCGGCCATGCAAAGGCCGGGGGGCGGACTCGCACGATTCATCCGGCCAAGCCCGCCCCCAGCGCCGCATCGAGCCATCATCGCGCTCGCCCTGCCGCCCGCCCGTTACCCCTTGCACTGCTCATGCATGTTGGCCGCGCCGACCGGACGCCACGCGGCCCACTCGCCGCCCGTGCCGGGCACGTCGCCCAGCACCCACCAGCCGTTGGCCCAGACCTTGCCCGCATGGCTGACCTTCTGGCACGGCTGCGCATAGGTCTGCCTGGGATCCCACGCGGCCACGCCCTCGCCGACCGATGCGTGCACGGTCACGCGGTGGGTCGCGTCGGACGTGCGGCCCAGCGCATCGGTCACCACCAGCCTGAAGTCGTAGCGCCGCTCATCCGCCGCCGTCGGCGCGGTGAACGTCGCGACCGCGCCGGTCTGCACGAGCGGCACGCCGGCCGGCCCCGTCCACGCATAGCTCAGCCCCTTGCCCGTCGACGACTCGCCGGACAGCGTGACGCTCGCGCCGCCGTCGGCCGACGCCGGTCCGCCGATCGCCGCGCGCGGCGGCGCGACGACCTCCTGCGCCTTCACCTTGACGACGTGCGTCGCCTGCGCGGTGTAGTCGTGGTCGTTGGCGACGGTCAAGCGAAACGCGTAGTCGCGGTCCTGCTCGAGCGCCGGCGCGACAAAGCGCAACTCGGCGCCGGCCGGCTTCGCGTCGATGCCGGCCGGCGCGCTCCATGCGTAGCGCAAATGCTCGCCGCCCGACGACGCGCCCGACAGCACGACCCGCGCGCCCGCGTCCGCCTGCTGCGGGCCCGTGACCACCGCATTCGGCAGCAGCAGGCCGTCGTTCCTCACCTCGATCACCGCGCCGTCCGGCCCGACCGATTTCACGGTGACGAGCTTGCCCGACAGCGTATCGTGCAGCGTGTGTCCCGGCATCAGCGGCGCGTCCTTCATGCCGTCCGCGCTGCCGGGCATCGCGTCGACCAGCGTGTTCGTCAGCACGTTGCCGCCGTGCGCAACGGTCCGCACGATCACGCCGTTGACGAACGGATCGCCCGCCTTCCAGTCGTCGAAACCGCGCAGCGGCTGGCGGAACTCGAACCACAGCGTCGAGCCGTCGGTGCGCGCGACCCGGTACGCTTTCGCGCCCGGCGCATCGCCCCACAGCGGGGCAAGCCGGTAGGTGCCGTCAGCGCGAATCTCCGGTACGTCGGCTTCGCCGAGCCAGCCGGCGAACAGCTGGTAGCTCGCCGGGTACAGGCGCCGACCGCCGCCCCCCATCGTGTCGGACGGATCGTCGACCTTGCCGGCGCGGCATGCGCCGCCGACCTCGACCGTGCCGCCCGGCGTCGGACAATCGACGAGCGAGCCCGGATGCTTCGCGCCGAGGTTGTGGCCGAACTCGTGCGACCACATCCAGTAACCGTGGCCGCTCGCGTTCGACAGGATCCAGTTGCCCGGCGTCGCGGCAAGGCCGCTCCAGCCGCAGTTGCTCATTTTCGGCAGGTCGACGAACAGGTAATCGAATTGGTCCGGGTTCACGCCACGCGCGAGCGCCGCTTTGCGCGCGGCCGTGCGGATCGCGCCCGAATCGCAGGTTGCCGGCCGGTCGCCGAGATTGACGCTGTCGAGCGTTTCGCCGTGAACCGTCAGCTTGCCGCGCGACGCGACCTCGAGATAACGGCGCAGCGACGCGTAGTCGTCGCCATCGCCGAACACGGCCTTGCGCACGACGTCGGCATCGGCCGGTTTCGAGTCGTTGAAGTGCGTGACCATCAGCAGCACGGATTTATCGCCGGCAAGCGGCCGGGTCGGCAGCGGTTGCGGCAGCGGATAGGTGAACGTCGACGCCGGTGTGAAGCCCGTGCCGGGACGCATCGCCACGTCGCGGTTGTCGGCCGACGCGCTCAGCACTTCGGTTCGGCCCAGATCGCCGCGATACTTGTTGCGCAGCACGATCCTGCCGTCGACGCCGGCGCTGACCTGCCAGGTGCGCATCGACGTGTAGCCGTCTCCGTTGCAGGTCCCCAGCGTGACCCGGCCCGCGTCGCCGTCCGAGTGGGCGCGCAGACAACGATCGCCGCCCTGCGCGATCGCCGCCCGGTTGCGGATCAGCTGATAACCGCCGCTCTGCTTCTGAAACTGCCAGTCCTGCGCCGCACTGCCATCGCACGCGGCGAAGGCGACCGCGTCGCCGCCCGGTTGCCACGCGAGGCACTGGCCTGCGCCAAGCAACCGGTTCGTGAGCGGGGTCGGCGCCGCATCGGCGGCATGGGCGGCAACGGAGAAAAGTCCCGTGACGGCCGCGGACAGCGCCGTCGTGACAAGTGAATGGCGGATCGGTTTCAAAATAGGCTCGAGATCGCTTCGTGCACACGCGGTGCCGGTTGAACGGAAAGCCGCATTTTTTCGATGCCGGCCGTTCCGCTCAAACAATCTCAATCGAATCTCAAAGCCTCGGGTGCGCGGCCCGGACGGCCCGCGCGCCGCCGTCACGCGCCGCCGAACACCCGCTCCCACAACGCCGTCACCGCGGCCCGCTCGCCGGCGACCGTCGCCGGGTCGACCCGCGCCTTCTCCATCCCGTCGAGCCGCAGCTTGTGTTGCAGCTTCCGGTACTTGCGGTAGGCCGCGCCAACCTGCTCGGCCTCGTCCTCGCCCATCAGCCCGAAGCGCGCGACCTCGCGCAGCAGCGCGATGTTGCCGGTATTGCGGATCAGCTCGGCGTCGCTCGACGCGTGCAGCAGCACCCAGTACTGGACGATGAACTCGATGTCGACCATCCCGCCGCGATCGTGCTTCAGGTCGAACAGCTCGGTCTGGTTCGGGTGACCGGCAAACACCTTGCCGCGCATGTCGACGATCTCCTTCGCGAGTACGCCCCCGTCGCGCGGCGTCGTCAGCACCTGATGGCGGATCGCCTCGAAGTCCGCGCCGATCTGCGCGTCGCCCGCGCTGTAGCGGGCGCGCGTCAGCGCCTGGTGCTCCCACACCCACGCGGTATTCGCGGCATCGCCCTCGCGCAGCTGGTAACGGCGGAACGCGTCGAGATCGGTGACGAGCAGCCCGGCCTCGCCGTTCGGCCGCAGCCGCAGGTCGATGTCGAACAGCGCGCCCGCACCGGTCGCCGTCGTGAGCCACGTGATGAGCCGCCGCGTGAAGGTCGTGTAGACGTCCGCCGAGCGCTCGTCGGGGTCGTCGTACAGGAAGATCAGGTCGAGATCGGATGCATAACCAAGCTCCTTGCCGCCCAGCTTGCCGTACGCGATCACCGCGAACTTCGGCACGTCGCGATGGCGCTTCGCGAGCTGCGACCAGACGACTTCGATCGTCACGTCGAGCACCGCATCGGCCAACTCGGACAGCCGGTCGCTCACATGCTCGACCGACAGTTGCCCGGCGAGATCGATCAGCAGGATCCGGAACACCTCCGCGTGCTGCGCGTGCCGCAGCAGGTCCATCTGTTGCTCGGGGCCGTCGGCCGCCGCAAGGCGCGCACGCAGCGCGTCCTTGAACGCGGGCCAGTCGAACGGGCTCGCGATCGCCTCGTCGTCGAGCAGTTCGTCGAGCAGCTGCGGGTGGCGGATCAGGTAGCCGCCGCCCCAGCGCGTCGCGCCGAGCACCGACAGCACGCGATCGAGCGCGGCCGGATATTCGGTCAGCAGCGCGAGATAGACGCCGCGCCGGCTGACCGTCTCCAACAAGTCGAACAGGCGCACGATCGTGTCGTCGCGGCGCGCGGCGTCGATCCGCGGCGCGGCCTCGAGCGCCCGCTGCGCGACGCTGTCGAAGCGCTGCCGGCTCTTTTCCGGCAGGCCCGTGTAGCGCGACGACTGCCAGATCGCGCGCAGCCGCGCGAGCACGGTGGCCGGATCGGTGAAGCCGAGTCCGTCGAGGCGCGCGACCAGCGTGTCGTCCTCGCCGTCGTCGGCCAGCGCGCCGCTCCAGATCCACGCCGCCGCCGTATCGTCGCCCGCCGCGCAGGGGTTGCCGCCCACCTTGTCCGCGAAGATCTGGCGGAACTGCGCCTCGACGAAGGTCCGGTGATCATCAAGCACCGTCATCAGCGCCGCATAGTCGGCAAAGCCGAGCGACGCGGCCAGCGCCGCGCGTTCGTCGGGCTCGACCGGCATCGCGTGCGTCTGCGCGTCGTTGCGGTATTGCAGCCGGTGCTCGAGCGTGCGCAGGAAGTTGTAGGCGTCGGTCAGGCGCGCGCGCACGTCCTCGCCGATCAGCCCGCGCGCCTGCGCATGGCGCAGCACCGCGAGTGTCGGCCGCACGCGGAATTCCGCGTCCTGGCCGCCGCGGATCAGCTGGAACACCTGCGCACTGAACTCGATCTCGCGGATCCCGCCGCGCCCGAGCTTGATGTCGTCGGCCTTGTCGGGCCGCATCGACACGCGGCGCGCGGCTTCCTGCCGGATCTGCTGGTGCAGCGAACGGATCGCGCCGATCACGCCAAAATCGAGATAGCGGCGGTACACAAACGGCTTGACGATCGACTCGAGCTGCGACTCGAGCCGCTGCGCCGCGTCGCTGTCGCCTTCCGACACGAGCCGCCCCTTGATCCATGCATAGCGCTCCCACTCGCGCCCCTGCACGTAGAAATATTCCTCGAGCATCCCGAGGCTGCAGACGAGCGGCCCGGAATCGCCGTTCGGACGCAGCCGCATGTCGACGCGAAACACGTAGCCGTCGGCGGTGACCTCGGACATCACACCGATCAGGCGCCGGCCGAGCCGCGTGAAGTATTCCTGCGTGGACAGCGGCGCGCGCGCGCCGCCGGTCGTCTCGCCGTCGTCCTCGTAGACGAAGATCAGGTCGATGTCCGACGACACGTTCAGTTCGCGGCCGCCGAGCTTGCCCATCCCGACCACGCCGAGCACGACGCGCTGGCCGTCGGCGCCGCGCGGCTCGCCGTACAGCGCCTCGAGTTCAGCCGACAGCAGTGCGAGCGAGCGCTGCACGGCCACTTCGGCGAGATCGGTCATCGCGCCGGTCACCTCGGCGACGTCCGCCAGCCCGCGCAGGTCGCGCTCCGCGACCGCGCCGAACGCCTCGGCGCGCAGTTGCCGCAGCGCGCGCTTCAATTGCTCCTCGGTCGGCGCGGCCGGGCCGGCCGGCATCGCGAGCAGTTCGGTGAGGCGCGCGTCGAGCTGCGCGCGGGCGAGCGGCGCGGCGGCCCATGCGGCGACCTGTTCGGCCAGCGCGGGCCGCGCGGCGGCCGCGCGCGCGATATAACGGGAATAGGACGTGCTGATCAGGGCGGAAGCGTCGGTCATCGAGAAGCGGGCCTGGCGGTAAGGCCGGCCGGTGCGGGCAAACGCGTGCGCGCGCCGCTGCCGACAGGCCCCATGGACTCGGCGCGGCATCGCGGGACGCCCGTGCGTCCGTCGCGAAACCGCGCGCCGGAAAGCCCGTGCCGCACTGCCGCAACGGCCGCCGGCACGAACCCGTGTGATACATTTCAACGTCAGTCTGCAAAACTACCATATCGCCGCCCGTCCGCCGCATGTCCGACCGTCAGGAATCCGCCGTAGCTGCGCCCGAAGCGGGACCTCCGAAGCACGATCATCCGGTCCTGCGTCGCGTGTTCAAGGTGACGCTGGCAGTCGGGATCGGCACCTACTTCGTTGCGTCCGGCGCGTTCCTCGGGCTGCGCTATGTGCTGCTGCCCCGCATCGACGAATTCCGTCCGCGCATCGAGCGCCTCGTGTCCAACAAGCTCCACGCGCAGCTTTCGATCGGCAAGCTTTCCCCGAACTGGTCCGGCATGCAGCCGGGCGTCGAACTCACGAACCTGACGATCCGCGGCCGTGACGGCAAGATCGCGCTGTCGGTGCCGCATGCGACCGCTGCGCTGTCGTGGATGTCGCTGCTGCGGCTGTCGCCCGCGCTATCGAGCCTGATCGTCGACCAGCCCGACCTCGTCGTCGCGCGCGCCGCCGACGGCTCGCTGAGCATCGCGGGTGTCGGCGTCGCGACCACCCACGGCGGCAACGACACGTTCGGTACCTGGCTGCTGAAGCAGGAAGCGATCGTGCTGCGCGGCGGCACGCTGCGCTGGCGCGACGCGCAGCACGACGCGCCGGAGCTCGTGCTGTCGGGCATCCGGATCGCGGTGCTCAACAACGGCCGCGTACACCGGGCCGCACTGCAGGCGCCCGCGAACGGCACGCTGCTGCTCGGCCCGCTCGATTTCCGCGCGCGCTTCACGCACAAGGCGCTCGCGCCGGTCGGCAAGCCGTCCAACTGGACCGGCGATGCGTACCTGTCGACCGGCCCCGTCGATCTGCAGACGCTCGCCCGTTACCTCGACATTCCGCTCACGATCCATGCCGGCCGGATCGACAACGCGATCTGGGCGACCTTCCGCGACGGCCGGCTGCGCTCGGCGGGCGGCGACCTGCAGGGCGCCGACGTCACGCTGCGCGTGCGGCCGACGCAGCCGCGGCTCGACGTGCCGGTGGTCGGATTCGGCTGGGACATGGCAATGGACACGGGGCACGACTACACGCTGCACCTGTCGCGCTTCCATGCGGAACTCGGCCAGCCGCCGCTCGACGACGGCACGCCGCTCGCCCGCTCGCTCGCGCTGTCGACGCTGACGGCCCGTTACCGCGTGCCGACGGCGACCCAGGGGCAACTGATCAGCGTTGTCGGCGACCGCGTCGATCTCGGCATCCTCAGCGAATTCATTCGCGGCCTGCCGCTGCCTGCACGCCTGCGCAACGAACTGATCAAGATCGACCCGCGCGGGATGATGGCGAACTACCAGATCGAAGTCGAGCGCGCGAAACCCGCGCGGGCCGACCTCGCGGAAGAGGAGCGCCGCACCGGCGCCGCGCCGATCGTCCGCTATCGCTTCCTCGGCGACCTGCAAGGCCTCAGCTTCGCCGCGCAGGAGCCGCCGCCCGGCCTGTCGCCGCGCGGCCACCCGCGCGCCGGCTGGCCGGGCATCGAGAACCTGTGGGGCCGCGTCGACGCGAGCGAGACGGGCGGCACCGCGCATTTCGACACGGTCAACGCGGCCGTCACGGTGCCCGGCGAGTTCGACGAGCCGCGCCTGACGTTCGACCGGCTGCGCGGCAACGTCAAATGGGCGATCACGCCCGCGCCCGGCGACAAGCACGCGCGCGTCGACGTGACGCTGCCCGACCTGCTCGTCTCGAACCCCGATGCCGAAATCGCGGTGTCCGGCTCGTACACGAATCCCGGCCACGGCCGCGGCTCGCTCGACCTGCGCGCCGAGTTCGCACGCGCGTCGGTGGCACGCATTCCACGCTACCTGCCGACCGGGATGTCCGAGCACCTGCGCGACTATCTCGGCCACGCGCTGCAGGACGGCACGGTGACCAAGGGCGCGTCGATCGTCGCCCGCGGTCCGCTCGAGAAATTCCCGTTCGAACACGAGCCGGACGCCGGCGTGTTCCACATCGTCGCGCCGTTCACCGGCGGCCGCTTCGAGCCGACGCCGTACCCGCCGCGCAAGCTCGCGAACGGCACGCCGAGCGTCTGGCCGGCGCTCGACGGGATCGACGGCAAGTTCGAGCTCGCGCAGAACAAGCTGCGCTTCGACATCGACCGCGCGCACTACAAGCGCGTCGCGCTGACGAAGGTCGCCGGCCGCATCGACGATCTCGGCAATCCGACCCACTCGCCGCTCGTCATCGACGGCCATGCGCAGGGCCCGCTCGCCGACCTGATCGACTACGCGGACAACAGCTCGCTCGGCACGATGAGCGGGCATATCGGCCAGCGGATCGATGCGCAGGGGCCTGCGTCGCTCGGGCTCAAGATCACGATTCCGCAGCACGTCGCGCATCCGCATACGCACATCGAAGGCGCACTCGCGTTCGGCGGCAACACGCTGTCGACCAGCGGCGTGCCGCCGCTGTCGGCGCTGCGCGGCAGTGTCCGGTTCACCGAGGCCGGCGCGTCGCTGCACGACCTGTCGGGGCGCTTCCTCGGCGGCCCGGTGCACGCGAACGGCAACTTCCAGTCGCACGGCCCGTACACGGTGGACGTCGACGGCCGGCTCGCGCTCGACGCCGCGCGCGGCCTGAACCTGCACGGCCCGGCCGCCGCGCTGCTCGAGCACGTGGTCGGCGACGCACCGTACAAGCTCGCCGTACGCGGCGCGCCGGGCCGCCTGCCCGACATCAGCGCGCATTCCGACCTGACGGGTGTCGCGCTGAATTTCCCGGCGCCGTTCGCGAAGCCGGCCGGCACGCCGATGCCGTTCAGCTTCACGCTGCAGCCGGCGCCGCAGGCGGACGGCAAGCGCCTCGAACACGCCGACCTGACGCTCGGCCCCGTATCCGCGACCTACCTGCTCGATGCGACGCGCGGCCAGCCGCTGCGCGCGGTGCGCGGCGCGATGGGCATCCACCGGATGCCCGACATGCCGCAGGACGGCGTGAGCGCGGCCGTCGACGTCGACGAGCTGGATGCCGACGCGTGGCTCGCGCTCGCCCACACGCTGCAGCCCGCGACGCCGCGCGCGCCGGAGCCGCCGGCCGCGCCGCGCGTCGATTTCGCGAGCTTCGCGCCGAAGCGTTTCGCGTTCCACTTCGGCACGCTGAAGCTGCTCAAGCGCAACTGGGAAAACGTGATCGTCGGCGCATCGCACATCGACGAACTGTGGCAGGCGAACATCGCGTCGAACCAGGTGTCGGGCTACCTGTCGTGGGCGCCGGGCGGCGGCCACAACGGTGCGGGCGTGCTGAACGCGCGGCTCGCGAAGCTCGTGATCCCGGACAGCGCGCAGCACGACCTCGTCGGCCGCGCGATGAACCTGCCGACGCCGACCGACCGCCCGATGCCGTCGATCGACCTGATCGTCGATCAAGTGGTCGCGCGCAATCACGACATCGGCCGTCTGGTCGTCAACGCACGCAACATCGACGAGGACGGCACGCCCGTGTGGCAACTCGACAAGCTGGAGCTGTCGAACCCGGCCGCGAAGCTGACGGCGACCGGCAACTGGCGCACGTCGCGCCGCGCGCTCGCCCGCGGCGCCGACGAAAACGACGCGCCGCGCCGCACCGTGTTCGACTTCAAGCTCGACATCGACAATGCGGGCGCGCTGCTCGACCGCGTCGGCCTGCCGCGCACGCTCGCGGACGGTCACGGCTCGGTCACGGGCAAGGTCGGCTGGCGCGGCGGTCCGACCGCGCTCGACTTCCCGTCGCTCGGCGGCCAGGTCGCGCTCGACCTCGAACACGGGCAGATCCTGAAAGTCGATCCGGGTGCGGCGAAACTCCTCGGCGTGCTGAGCCTGCAAAGCCTCGCGCGCTTCCTGACGCTGAATTTCCGCGACGTGGTCGGCAAGGGGCTGCCGTTCGACAAGATCACGGGCACCGGCCGGATCTCGAACGGGATCGCGCGCACCGACGACTTCTCGATGACGACGGCGCCCGCGAACGTGACGGTACGCGGCGCGGTCGACCTCGGCCACGAGACGCAGGACCTGCACGCGCACGTCGCACCGAAGATCGGCGCCGGCACGGCGGCAATCGCGGCCGCGATCATCAATCCGCTGCTCGGCGTCGGCGTGCTGGCCGCGAACTACGCGCTGTCGGAGACGCTGTCGCACGCGTTCGCGCTCGACTACGCGATCACGGGTTCATGGGCGCACCCGCACATCGAGCGGGTGCGGAGCGATCAGGGTAAGATAAATCACGGTCCCGCCGATGCGGTGAACCAATGAGCCGCGCGTCGAACCGCGCACGGTGCCGGGCCGCACCCCATTTATGACGCAACCGATCCCGCGATGACCGACCACACCCGTTCCGCTACACCCTTTCGGGTTGCCGCGCTGCAGATGGTGAGCACGCCGGACGTCGCGCGCAATCTCGCCGAAGCCCGCCGCCTGATCGCGGAAGCGGCCGGCGAAGGCGCGCAGCTCGTGCTGCTGCCCGAGTATTTCTGCTTCATGGGCCATCGCGACACCGACAAGCTCGCGCTCGCCGAGCCCTATCAGGACGGCCCGATCCAGCGCTTCCTCGCGGACACCGCGCGGCGCCACGGCATCTGGGTGATCGGCGGCACGCTGCCGCTGAAGGCGCCCGAGCCCGATCGCGTGCTGAACACGACGCTCGTGTTCGATCCGTCCGGCAACGAGGCCGCGCGCTACGACAAGATCCACCTGTTCAACTTCGAGAAAGGCGACGAGTCGTTCGACGAGGCGCGCACGATCCGCGCGGGCGATACGGTCGTCGCGTTCGACGCGCCGTTCGGGCGGGTCGGCCTGTCGGTCTGTTACGATCTGCGCTTTCCGGAGCTGTATCGCAGGATGGGCGACTGCGCGATGATCGTCGTACCGTCGGCGTTTACGTATACGACGGGCCGCGCGCACTGGGAAACGCTGCTGCGCGCGCGGGCCGTCGAGAACCAGTGCTACGTGCTCGCGGCCGCGCAGGGCGGCAAGCACGAGAACGGCCGGCGCACCTGGGGCCACAGCATGCTGATCGACCCGTGGGGCGAGATCGTCGCGGTCCGCGACGTGGGCGCAAGCGTCGTGCTCGGCGCGATCGATCCGCAGCGCATCGCCGACGTGCGCCAGAGCCTGCCCGCGTGGCGGCACCGCGTGCTGACCTGAATCCGCTTCGCCGCTTGAAACACCGCGCGGCCAACCCATCTGCCCAGAAGCACCCGACAACTTTTTGAGAAACCCCGATATCCGCATGAACATCATCGAACCCGGCATCCGCAACCTCGCGCTGGCGAAGGACATCCTGCTCACGCCGTACGGCCTCGACGAAAGCCTGCTCACGCGCACGATCGCCGACATCTTCACGCATCGCGTCGACTATGCCGACCTGTACTTCCAGGCGACCCGCAGCGAAGCGTGGAGCCTCGAGGAAGGCATCGTCAAGTCGGGCAGCTTCAGCATCGACCAGGGCGTCGGCGTGCGTGCGGTCGCGGGCGACCGCACCGCCTTTGCATACTCGGACGACCTGTCGCCCGAAGCGATCGCGCAGGCCGCTGCCGCCACCAAGGCGATCGCGGCGGCCGGCGGCGGCCGGCAGAAGATCAAGGCCGCGACGTCGCTGAAGGGCATCTCCGGTCGCGACCTGTACCTGCCGTCCGATCCGCTCGCGTCGCTCGACGCGACGGCCAAGGTCAAGCTGCTCGAGCGCATCGAGCAGATGGCACGCGGGCGCGACCCGCGCGTCACGCAGGTGATGGCGGGCCTCGCCGGCGAATACGACGTCGTGCTCGTCGCGCGCAGCGACGGCGCGCTCGCGGCCGACATCCGCCCGCTCGTGCGCGTGTCGGTCACGGTGATCGCCGAACAGAACGGCCGCCGCGAGATCGGCTCCGGCGGCGGCGGCGGCCGCTTCGACTACGGCTACTTCACCGATGAAGTGCTGTCGCGCTACGTCGACGACGCCGTGCACGCGGCGCTCGTCAATCTCGACGCACGCCCCGCGCCGGCCGGCGCGATGACGGTCGTGCTCGGGCCGGGCTGGCCGGGCGTGCTGCTGCACGAGGCGATCGGCCACGGCCTCGAAGGCGATTTCAACCGCAAGGGTTCGTCGGCATTCGCCGGCCGGATCGGCGAGCGGGTCGCGGCCAAGGGCGTGACCGTCGTCGACGACGGCACGCTGCCGAACCGCCGCGGGTCGCTGAACATCGACGACGAAGGCAACCCGACGCAGTGCACGACGCTGATCGAGGACGGCATCCTGAAGGGCTACATCCAGGACACGCTGAACGCACGCCTGATGAAGATGCCGGTCACGGGCAACGCGCGGCGCGAGTCGTATGCGGCGCTGCCGATGCCGCGCATGACGAACACGTACATGCTGAACGGCGACAAGGATCCGCAGGAAATCATCGCGTCGGTGAAGAACGGCCTGTACGCGGTGAACTTCGGCGGCGGCCAGGTCGACATCACGAACGGCAAGTTCGTGTTCTCGGCATCCGAGGCGTACATGATCGAGAACGGCAAGATCACCTACCCGGTGAAGGGCGCGACGCTGATCGGCAGCGGCCCGGAATCGCTGAAGTATGTGAGCATGATCGGTAACGACATGTCGCTCGACACGGGCGTCGGCGTCTGCGGCAAGGAAGGCCAGAGCGTGCCGGTCGGTGTCGGCCAGCCGACCCTGCGGATCGACAAGATGACGGTTGGCGGTACGGCATAACCGCATCGCGGCGCAGACAATCCGCGCATTTTGAAGAAAACGCGCGGATTTTCCGCATTTTCGACGTTTCCCGGTTGCCAGCCGCACGGCGACGGGGTATAAATTCCGAATCAACTTTTTTTGACGAACCGAATCCCCGTCATGTCCGCCAAGTTTTACTTTTACTTTTTTTGGTATCTCAGACCGCTGGCGGATCGAGAGGGTTGATGGCGCGTAAAGCGCAACCGAAATTCCCGAAAAAACCGCCGGCGAACCCGGCGGTTTTTTTTCGCCCTTCGCCACCCGGTCGCCGCCGCAGCGTCCCGCGGCCCCGACCGACACCACTGAATCGCTTGAATTGATGAATCTGCCGCGCGCGCACTGACCGAACGGCGCCCTCAACCGCTTTGCATGGGACCGGAGTAACCGCTAAAGCGCTAACTCCGGTCGACATAGGAGAAACAGCATGCCCCCGCACAATACCGACGACGTCCGCATTCGCGAACTCAAGGAACTGACGCCGCCCGCCCACCTGATCCGCGAATTCGCGTGCTCCGAAGCCGCGTCCGAGCTGATCTACAACTCGCGCCAGTCGATGCACCGCATCCTGCACGGGATGGACGATCGGCTGATCGTCGTGGTCGGACCGTGCTCGATCCACGATACGAAGGCGGCGATCGAGTACGCGGGCCGGCTCGTGAAGGAGCGCGAGCGCTTCAAGGGCGAACTGGAAATCGTGATGCGCGTGTACTTCGAGAAGCCGCGCACGACGGTCGGCTGGAAGGGGCTGATCAACGATCCGCACCTCGACAACAGCTTCAAGATCAACGAAGGGCTGCGCACCGCGCGCGAGCTGCTGCTGCAGATCAACGAGATGGGGCTGCCGGCCGCGACCGAATACCTCGACATGATCAGCCCGCAGTACATCGCCGACCTGATCTCGTGGGGCGCGATCGGTGCACGCACGACCGAATCGCAGGTGCACCGCGAGCTCGCGTCGGGGCTGTCGTGCCCGGTCGGCTTCAAGAACGGCACCGACGGTAACGTGAAGATCGCGGTCGACGCGATCAAGGCCGCGTCGCAGCCGCACCATTTCCTGTCGGTGACGAAGGGTGGCCATTCGGCGATCGTGTCGACGGCCGGCAACGAGGACTGCCACGTGATCCTGCGCGGCGGCAAGGCGCCGAACTACGACGCGGACAGCGTGAACGCCGCCTGCGCGGACATCGGCAAGGCCGGCCTCGCCGCGCGCCTGATGATCGACGCGAGCCACGCGAACAGCTCGAAGAAGCACGAGAACCAGATCCCCGTCTGCGCGGACATCGGCCGCCAGATCGCGGCCGGCGACGCGCGCATCGTCGGCGTGATGATCGAGTCGCACCTCGTCGAAGGCCGTCAGGACCTGAAGGAAGGCTGCGAGCTGACCTACGGCCAGAGCATCACCGACGCGTGCATCGCCTGGGACGACAGCGTGAAGGTGCTCGAAGGCCTCGCGGAATCGGTCAAGGCGCGCCGCGTGACGCGCGGCAGCGGCAACTGACTGGCACGAGCAGGCTGAATCACGATGGCCCCCGCCTGCCGGCGGGCTGGCCATCTGGCCAGCCTGCGGATGGCGTTCGGCTCTGCTAGACTAGCTAATACATCCTAGCTAACCGGGAATCGACCATGCCGACCGTCAACATGCACGATGCCAAGTCACGGCTCTCGAGCCTTGTCGAGGCGCTTGAATCGGGGCGCGAATCCGAAGTCGTGATCGCCCGCAATGGCCATCCGGTCGCCCGGATCGTTCCTTATGAAGCGCCGAAGCGGATCGGTGCGGCGCGTCAGTTGCTTGCCGGGTTGAACATCCCGGCCACTGTCGAGGCATTCAATGTCGGCGACGAATCGATCGCCGCTGACTTCGATGCCAGCGCGGACCGGGGGCTCGCGCCGTGAGACTGCTGCTTGATACGCATATCGCGCTGTGGGCCGCCGAAGGCGCACCTCAACTTTCGTCGACTGCCGCCGCGTTGATCGACGATCCCGAAAACACGCTGTACGTCAGTGCCGCATCCATCTGGGAAATCGCGATCAAGTACCGCAAAGGCAACCTTCCCGTTCATCCGCGCGACGCACGCTCAGCGTTCCGGCTCGCCGGCTTCGCGGAGTTGCCGATCAACAGCGATCACGTCGAAGCAGTCGCCGCGCTGCCCGACTTCCCGGACCACGCCGACCCGTTCGACCGCGTGATGGTCGCGCAGGCGCTCCACGAAGGCATGCCGCTCGTCAGCGCCGATCCGAAGGTGTGGCGCTACCACGCGACACTGATGTTGCACGCCTGACGTCATTCGCACGGTATCGCAAGCGATAAAAAAGCCCGGCTCGCGCCGGGCTTTCTCGTTGGCCGCACATCATCCTTCAGCCCATCACGCGAGCGCGCCCGAACCGAAGATCTCGGTATTGATGCGTTCCGGCGCGACGCCGAGCGCCACCAGCGCGTCGCGCTGCGCCTTCATGAACGCGATCGGGCCGCAGATGTAGTAATCGGCGTCCGGCACCAGCGCGAATGCCTTCACGCGTTCCGGCGTGAGCCGCCCTTCGACGTCGTGGTCGATGCCGGCGCGATCGTTCGGGCCGACCAGTTCGTACAGCACCGTGCGCCTGACGTTCGCATGCTCGCGCGCCGTATCGTTCAGCCAGTCGCGGAACGCGTGCACCGCGCCCGAACGGCAGGCGTGGACGAACCGCACGTCGCGCGTGCTGCGTTCGTCGACCAGCGTCGATGCCATCGACACCATCGGCGTCAGGCCGACGCCGCCCGAGATCAGCACGACCGGTGTCTCGACGCCCCGCTTCAGCGAGAATTCACCCATCGGCGCGGTCGCCTCGACGATCGCGCCCTCCTCCACGCCATCATGCATCAGCGTCGACACCTTGCCGGCCGGGATCGCTTCCGGCGTGCCGGCCTCGCGCTTCACCGAGATGCGCAGCCACTTGCCGTGCGGCGCATCGGACAGGCTGTACTGGCGCGGCTGGTCGACGCCGAGCTCGCCGACGAAGCGCTTCACCGTGATGTACTGACCCGGTTCGAAGGTCGGCGCCGTGCCGCCATCGGCCGGGCTCAGGTAGAACGACGTGATCTCGTCGCTCTCGCGCACCTTGCGCGCCACCTTGAACGGACGGAAGCCGCTCCAGGCCGCGCCCGCGTACAGGTCGGCCTCGGCGCCGATCAGGATCTGCGCGAGCTGGCCGTACGCGACGCGCCAGGCTTCGAGCGTATCGGCATCGACCGCGTCGCCGAGCACTTCGACGATCGACGCGAGCAGGTTCTCGCCGACGATCGGGTAGTGCTCGGGGCGGATGTTCAGGCTCGCGTGCTTGTGCGCGATGTGCGACACCGCACCGCCCAGCGCGCCGAGGTTGTCGATGTTCGCCGCATACGCGTAGACGGCCTTCGCGAGCGTCTCGGGCTGGCTGCCGGTCTTCTGGTGCGTCTGGTTGAACAGGTTCTTCAGTTCAGGATGACGCGCGAACATGCGCTGGTAGAAGTGCTTCGTGATCGTCGTGCCGTGCTCGGCAAGGACGGGGGCGGTGGCCTTCACACGGGCCATCTGGTCAGCGGTGATGTGGGTCATGTTCGTTCTCCGTTAAACATGCACATACGATACATGTTTAAAAAACGACCTTCCCCGGGCAAATTGTCGCAGTGCGCAAAAAGGGCCGCGGCGCGCTAGCGGACGCGCCCGCGCTCCCACAGCACGTCCGCCCCGCCGCCGGCGCGGTTCAGCACGCGCGCCAGCACGAACAGCAGGTCCGACAGCCGGTTCACGTAACGCCGCGGCGCGTCGTTGAGCGTGTCGGTGCGCCCGAGCGCGACGATCGAGCGCTCCGCGCGGCGGCATACGGTCCGGCACACGTGAGCGAGCGACGCCGCGCGCGAGCCGGCCGGCAGGATGAATTCCTTCAGCGGCGGCAGCGTCGCGTTGTAGTCGGCGAGCCACTGGTCGAGACGCGCGAGATGCGTGTCGTCGAGCACCGCATGGCCGGGGATGCACAGCTCGCCGCCGAGATCGAACAAGTCGTGCTGGATCGTGACGAGCGCCGTGCGCACGTCGTCCGGCAGCGTCTCGGCGAGCAGCACGCCGAGGTTCGAATTCAGTTCGTCGACGTCGCCGATCGCCGCGATCCGCGCGTCGTCCTTGCCGATGCGGCGTCCGTCGCCGAGGCCGGTGGTGCCGTCGTCGCCGGTGCGCGTGGCGATCTTGCTCAAGCGGTTGCCCATGCGAATCTCCTGTCATGCGCGGCCGCGATGCAGCCCGCTTGGTTTGGAACGTGATTATCGCAGCCCGCGGCGGCAGGCGCAGCGGGCGTTACGGCGTAGAATGAGCCGAAAGTTCGACAAGCAGCCAGGAGACATTCGTGAATCACCCCGCCCCGCCGGCCGTCACGCGCCGCCCGCTGCCCCCCGCCATGCTCGATGCGCTGCGCGCCGCCTTCGGCGAACGCGTATCGACCGCCGACGCGGTCCGCGCCCACCACGGCCGCGACGAATCGCCGTTCGATCCGCAATTGCCCGACGCCGTCGTGTTCGCCCGCAGCGCCGACGACGTGCGCGAAGCCGTGTCGCTGTGCTCGCTCTACAGCGTACCGCTGATCCCGTATGGCGCCGGCTCGTCGCTCGAAGGCCACCTGCTCGCGGTGCGCGGCGGCATCTCGCTCGACCTGTCGGAAATGAACCGCGTGCTGTCGATCAACGCCGAAGACCTGACCGTGACGGTCGAGCCGGGCATCACGCGCAAGGCGCTCAACGAAGCACTGCGCGACACCGGGCTGTTCTTCCCGATCGACCCGGGCGCCGACGCCAGCATCGGCGGGATGACCGCGACCCGCGCATCGGGCACCAACGCCGTGCGCTACGGCACGATGCGCGAGAACGTGCTCGGCCTGACCGCGGTGCTCGCCGACGGCCGCGTCGTGAAAACGGGCTCGCGCGCGCGCAAGTCGTCGGCCGGTTATGACCTCACGCGCCTGTTCGTCGGCTCCGAAGGCACGCTCGGCGTGATCACCGAGATCACGCTGCGCCTGCACCCGCTGCCCGAAGCCGTATCGGCCGCGATCTGCACGTTCCCGACGATGGGCGACGCGGTGCGCACCGTGATCGAGACGATCCAGATCGGCGTGCCGATCGCACGCGTCGAATTCGTCGATTCGCTCGCCGTGCGGTCGATCAACCGCCACTCGAACCTGACGCTCACCGAAGCGCCGACGCTGTTCTTCGAATTCCACGGCACCGAGGCCTCCGTCAAGGAACAGGCCGAGCTCGTGCAAGCGCTGGCCGGCGAGAACAACGGCCAGGGCTTCGAATGGGCGACCCGTCCCGAAGACCGCAGCCGGCTCTGGGCCGCGCGCCACAACGCGTACTTCGCGATGCTGCAGCTGAAACCCGGCTGCCGCGCGGTGACGACCGACGTCTGCGTGCCGATCTCGCAGCTCGCCGCGTGCGTCGAGGAAACCGAAGTCGACCTGCGCGCGTCGTCGCTGCCCTGCCCGATCGTCGGCCACGTCGGCGACGGCAATTTCCACGTCGCGATCCTGATCGACCCCGACAAGCCCGAGGAACTCGCCGAAGCCGAGCACATCAACGACCGGATCGTCGAGCGCGCGCTGCGCCTCGGCGGCACCTGCACGGGCGAGCACGGCGTCGGGCTGCACAAGATGCGCTTCCTGCCGAAGGAGCACGGCGACAACGCGATCGACACGATGCGCGCGATCAAGCTCGCGCTCGATCCGCGCAATCTGATGAATCCCGGCAAGATTTTCACGTGCTGAGACGGCGGCGCGACGTCGCGCCTCCCGCAGGAGACCCCATGAATGCTCCCGTCGAACTGTCGAGCGCGGCACGCGCGCAGCGCCAGCGCGAAGTCGTGCAGGCGCTGATGGCCGTGCTGCCGACGCACTGCCTGCTGTACCGCGACGAAGATACCGCGCCGTACGAATGCGACGGCCTGTCGGCCTACCGCCGCCTGCCGCTCGCGGTCGCACTGCCCGAAACGGAATCGCAGGTGCAGCGGATCGTGCAGATCTGCCGACGCATGGAAGTGCCGATCGTGCCACGCGGCGCGGGCACGAGCCTGTCGGGCGGCGCACTGCCGATCGCGCTCGGCGTCGTGCTGTCGCTCGCGCGCTTCACGCGCATCGTCGAAGTCGACCCGTACGCGCGCACGGCAACCGTGCAGCCCGGCGTGCGCAACCTCGCGATCTCGGAAGCCGCCGCGCCGTACGGCCTGTATTACGCGCCCGATCCGTCGTCGCAGATTGCGTGCACGATCGGCGGCAACGTCGCGGAAAACTCCGGCGGGGTCCACTGCCTGAAATACGGGCTGACGGTGCACAACGTGATGCGCGTGCGCGCGGTGACGATCGAAGGCGAGATCGTCGAGTTCGGCTCGCTCGCGCTCGACATGCCGGGTCTGGACCTGCTCGCCGTGATGATCGGCAGCGAAGGGATGTTCGCGATCGTCACCGAGGTCACGGTGCGGCTGATCCCGAAACCGCAGACCGCGCAACTCGTGATGGCGAGCTTCGACGACGTGGTCAAGGGCGGCGAGGCCGTCGCGGCGATCATCGCGTCGGGCATCATCCCGGCCGGGCTCGAAATGATGGACAAGCCGGCCACGCAGGCCGTCGAGGCGTTCACGCACGCCGGCTACGACCTCGACGCGAAGGCGATCCTGCTGTGCGAATCGGACGGCACGCCGGAAGAAGTCGCGGAAGAAGTCGTGCGGATGACGGCCGTGCTGCGCGAGCACGGCGCGACGCGCATCCAGGTGTCGCGCAACGAACAGGAGCGGCTGCGCTTCTGGTCGGGCCGCAAGAACGCGTTCCCGGCCGCCGGCCGTATTTCCGCCGACTATTACTGCATGGACGGCACCGTGCCGCGCCGCGCGATCGGCCCGCTGCTCGCACGCATCGAGCAGCTCGAAACGCGCTACGGGCTGCGCTGCATCAACGTATTCCATGCGGGCGACGGCAACATGCATCCGCTGATCCTCTACAACGCGAACGATCCGGACGAGCTGCACCGCGCCGAGCAGTTCGGCGCGGAAATCCTCGAATGCTGCGTGGAATTCGGCGGCAGCGTGACGGGCGAGCACGGTGTCGGCATCGAGAAGCTCAATTCGATGTGCGTACAGTTCTCGCCGCAGGAGCGCGATGCGTTCTTCGCGGTCAAGCGCGCATTCGATCCGGCGGGGCTGCTGAACCCGGACAAGGGCATCCCGACCCGCGCGCGCTGCGCCGAGTACGGCCGCCAGCACGTGCGCGGCGGGCTGCTGCCGCACCCCGACCTGCCGCGCTTCTGAGCGTCGCGCGCGGTGCGCGGCCCGCGCCGGCGGCCGGGCCGCGGCGTACTGCCGTGCCCGCGCGGCCCGTTCGCGCGTCGGCGCGGGCATGCGGTCCGCAATACCGGGCTTAGGGATAGTCGCGATGTGGAATCGCGCCACCCCGGTACAATCGACCGAACAACAAGTCGAGGCAGCAACAGAACATGGAAGAGGACGACATCGTCGCCGGATGGGCCGAACGCGTCCGCGCGGCCAGCGCCGACGGCCGGCCGCTGCGGATTCGCGGCGGCGGCACCAAGGACTGGTACGGCCAGGCGCTCGAGGGCGAAATACTCGACACGCGCGCGTTTCAGGGCATCGTGTCGTACGACCCGGCCGAACTCGTCGTCACGGTCCGCGCGGGCACGCCGCTCGCGCAACTGGAAACCGTCCTCGCCGAGTGCGGCCAGATGCTGCCGTTCGAGCCGCCCCACTTCGGCCGCGCAGCCACCGTCGGCGGCTGCGTCGCGGCGGGCCTCGCGGGCCCGCGCCGTGCCACCTGCGGCGCGCCGCGCGATTTCGTGCTCGGCGTCACACTGATGAACGGCCGCGGCGAAATGCTGCGCTTCGGCGGGCAGGTCGTGAAGAACGTCGCCGGTTACGACGTGTCGCGGCTGATGGCCGGCGCGCTCGGCACGCTCGGGCTGATGCTCGACCTGTCGATCAAGGTGCTGCCGATGCCGGTCGCCGAAGTCACGCTGAAGTTCGAGATGACCGCCACCGACGCGGTGCGCAAGCTCAACGAATGGGGCGGCCATCCGCTGCCCGTCAGCGCGAGCGCGTGGCGCAACGGCACGCTCGTGCTGCGCCTGTCGGGCGCCGAAGCGGCCGTGAAATCCGCGAAAACGCTGCTCGGCGGCGAAGTCGTCGACGCGGTCGAAGCCGAGCGCTTCTGGGCCGGCCTGCGCGAGCATACCGACCCGTTCTTCAACGGCATCCCGCCCGGTTATGCGCTGTGGCGCCTCGCGCTGCCGTCGATCACCGAACCGATGCACCTGCCGGGCACCCAGCTGATGGAATGGGGCGGCGCGCAGCGCTGGTGGATCACCGACGCCGATGCGCAGACCGTGCGCATGAGCGCGAAGCAGGCCGGCGGCCACGCGACGCTGTTCCGCGCGGGCGACGCCTACGACCGCAGCGCGGGCGTGTTCACGCCGCTTCCCGCCCCGATGATGAAAATCCACCGCGGGCTGAAGGCCGCGTTCGATCCCGCGCGCATCTTCAACCGCGGCCGGCTCTACCCCGATCTCTGAGAGCTCGATGCAAACGAACCTCGCCGATTTCATCCGCAATACGCCCGACGGCGACGAGGCCGAAGCGATCCTGCGCAAGTGCGTGCATTGCGGGTTCTGCACCGCGACCTGCCCGACCTATCAGCTGCTCGGCGACGAACTCGACGGCCCGCGCGGGCGCATCTACCTGATCAAGCAGCTGGTCGAAGGCGCGAACGTCACGCGCAGCACGCAGCAGCACCTGGACCGCTGCCTCACGTGCCGCAGCTGCGAGACGACCTGCCCGTCGGGCGTCCAGTACGGCCGGCTCGTCGAGATCGGCCGCAAGCATGTCGAGGCGCAGGTGCAGCGCCCCGTGCAGCAGCGGCTCGTGCGCCGCGTGCTCGCGAGCCTCGTGCCGAATGCGGCGCTGTTCTCGCCGATGATGCGGCTCGGCCAGCACGTGCGGCCGCTGCTGCCGAAGCGGCTGCGCGACAAGGTGCCGCCGCGCACCCGGCTGCTCGAATGGCCGCACCGCACGCATACGCGCAAGATGCTGATGCTCGGCGGCTGCGTGCAGCCGTCGATGCTGCCGAACATCAACATCGCGACCGCGCGCGTGCTCGACGCGCTCGGCATCGAGACGGTCGTCGCGCCCGACGCGGGCTGCTGCGGCGCGATCCGCCTGCACCTGAACTATCACGATGAAGCGCTCGACGACGCGCGCCGCAACATCGACGCGTGGTGGCCCCACGTCGAACAGGGCGCCGAGGCGATCGTGATGAACGCAACGGGCTGCGGCGCGACGGTGCTCGAATACGCACACCTGCTGCGCGACGATCCGATCTACGCGGAGAAGGCACAGCGCATCGTCGCGCTGACGCGCGACATCTCCGACGTGCTGCTCGCGTTCGAGGCAGAACTCGCGACACTCGCACGGCGCCGCGCGATCCATACCGTCGCGTACCACCCGCCGTGCACGCTGCAGCACGGCCAGCAGTCGCGCGGCAAGGTCGAACGCCTGCTCGAGACGCTCGGCATCGACGTGCGGCTGCCGGCCGACAGCCATCTGTGCTGCGGCTCGGCCGGCACCTATTCGCTGACGCAGCCGTCGCTGTCGTACCGGTTGCGCAAGCAGAAGCTGCTGAAGCTGCAGGCGCTCGAACCGCAGATGATCGTCTCCGGCAACATCGGCTGCATCGCGCACCTGCAGAGCGGCACGCAGATTCCGGTCACCCACTGGATCCAGCTCGTCGAGCATTTGCTGTACGGCTAGGCCTCGCGCGCGGCGTCCGTATAATGGACGGATCGATGCGCCGCGTGCCGCGGCGCAGCCGCTTCATGCCCGCTTCCGTGCCTGTCTTCGTGCCCGTCATGTCCGATCTTGCCGCTCGTCTCGAATCCGTTCATCGCCGCATCACCGACGCCGCCCGCGCGGCCGGCCGCGATCCCGCCACCGTGTCGCTGCTCGCCGTCTCGAAGACGTTTCCCGCCGACGACGTGCGCGCCGCGCATGCGGCCGGGCAACGCGCATTCGGCGAAAACTACGTGCAGGAATCGATCGACAAGATCGACGCGCTCGCCGACTTGCGCGCGAACCTCGAATGGCATTTCATCGGGCCGCTGCAATCGAACAAGACGCGCCCGGTCGCCGAGCGCTTCGACTGGGTTCATTCGGTCGACCGACTGAAGATCGCGCAGCGCCTGTCGGAACAACGCCCCGCGCACCTGCCGCCGCTCAACGTCTGCGTGCAGGTGAACATCAGCGGCGAGGCGTCGAAGAGCGGCGTCGCGCCCGCCGACGTGGCCGAGGTCGCGCGCGCGGTGGCCGCGCTGCCGTCGCTGCGGCTGCGCGGCCTGATGGCGATTCCCGAACCGGCCGGCGACACCGAAGCGCAACGCGCACCGCATCGCGCGCTGCGCGAGTTGTTCGACGCGTTGCGCGCCGACGGCCTGGCGCTCGACACGCTGTCGATGGGCATGTCCGCCGATCTCGACGCGGCCGTGCTCGAAGGCGCGACGATCGTGCGCGTCGGCACCGCGATCTTCGGTGCGCGCGATTACTCGCACTGAACGCCGCGCCCTTTCCGCCTTTCCGTTCACTCACTCGCTCAATCGGACATCATGAAAATCGCATTCATCGGCGGCGGCAACATGGCCGCGGCCCTGATCGGCGGCCTGATCAAGCGCGGCGTCGCCGCTGACGGCCTGTATGCCATCGACATCAACGAAGACGTCCGCGCGCGCGCCGCGCAGCAATTCGGCGTGCGCACCGGCGCGGCCGTCGACGCGACGCTCGCCGATTACGACGCGATCGTGCTGGCGGTGAAACCGCAGGTGCTGAAGGACGTCGCACAAGCGCTCGCGCCGCACCTGAAGTCGCAGCTCGTGATCAGCATCGCGGCCGGCATCCGCGGCACGGACCTCGCGCGCTGGCTCGGCGACTACGCCCGTGTCGTGCGCACGATGCCGAACACGCCCGCGCTCGTCGGCATGGGTGTGACGGGCCTCGCCGCGCTGCCGGGCGTCGACGCGACGGGCCGCGAACTCGCATCGAGCGTGCTCGGCGCGGTCGGCGAGATCGTGTGGTTCGACGACGAATCGCAGCTCGACGCCGTCACGGCCATTTCGGGCAGCGGCCCGGCGTACGTGTTCTATTTCATCGAAGCGCTGCAGGAAGCCGCGCGCCGCGTCGGCATGAACGACGAACAGGGCCGCGCGCTCGCGGTCGCGACGTTCGCGGGCGCCGCGCAACTCGCCGCGCAATCGGGCGAGCCGGCGAGCGTGCTGCGCGAACGCGTGACGTCGAAGGGCGGCACGACGGCCGCCGCGCTCGCATCGTTCGACGCGCAGGGCGTGAAGGAAGCGATCGTGCGCGGCGCACTCGCGGCCGAGGCGCGCGCGAAGGAAATGGGCGACGAACTCGGCCGCGCGTAAGCGCGCCCGCGGTGCTGGCTTCTCGGGCACCGGACGTAAAAAAAGCGGCCAATTGGCCGCTTTTTTCATTGGCACCGCACACCGGCGCGCAGCGCCGTTCAGCTGCCGGCCAGCAGGTAATGCGCGGCGATCCCCGCAAACAGCACGCCGCCGAGCCAGTTGTTGTGCCGGAACGCCGCGAAGCAAGGCATCCGCTCGCGGCCCTTGATCAGCGTGTAGTGATACAGCGCGCAGCCGACCGCTGCCGCCCAGCCGGCCCAGTACGCCAGACCGAAGCCGAGCGTCACGCCGATCCACACGTAGATGCCGAGCGTCGCCGCATAGCACGCCATCACGGCCGCGACGTCGAAGCGGCCGAACGTCAGCGCGGACGTGCGAATGCCGATCTTGATGTCGTCGTCGCGATCGACCATCGCGTATTCGGTGTCGTACGCGACCGACCAGAAAATGTTCGCGATCAGCATTACCCATGCGATCGTCGGCACCGTGTCCTGCACGGCCGCGAACGCCATCGGGATGCCGAAGCCGAACGCGATGCCGAGATACGCCTGCGGAATCGCGAAGAAGCGCTTCATGAACGGATACGAGCCCGCGACGAACAGCGCGACGACGGACAGCTCCTTCGTCAGCGTGTTGAGCGGCAGGATCAGCAGGAACGCGATGAACGACAGCCCGACCGCGATCGCGACGGCTTCCCATGCGCGGATCTTGCCCGACGTCAGCGGCCGGTCGGCCGTGCGCTTCACGTGGCGGTCGAAATCGCGGTCGGCGTAGTCGTTCATCGCGCAGCCGGCCGAACGCATCAGCAGCGTGCCTAGCGTGAAGATCACGAGCAGCGGCCAGCGCGGATGGCCGTCCGACGCGATCCACAGCGCGTTGAGCGTCGGCCAGAGCAGCAGCAGGCTGCCGATCGGCTTGTCCATCCGGACGAGCCGCAGATACAGCGGAAAACGGGCAAGCATGGCGAAGCACCGGGAAGATAACCCCGGCATTTTAGAGCCGAGCGGCGCTTCGCGTCATGTCGGCGCGACCCGCGGCCGGCAGTCGCGGCACGCGCATGGACCGCCGAGGCCCGCCGCACGCGGCCGCGCCGCGATACGCATCAATCAAGGGACAGACTCGACGACACCCCGGATCGCGCCGGCCGGCGCGCCCTGCCCGGCCACACCGCGCTTACGCGAGCAGCGACCGCAGCATCCACGCGGTTTTCTCATGCGTCTGCAGCCGCTGCGTCAGCAGGTCGGCGGTCGGCTCGTCGCTCGCCGCGTCGGCAATCGGGAAGATCGCGCGCGCGGTTCGCACGACTGCCTCGTGCCCTTCGACGAGCTGGCGGATCATGTCTTCCGCTGCCGGCACACCGTTCGCTTCCGGCACCGACGACAGTTTCGCGAAATCGCCAAAGGTACCCGGCGCGACGACGCCGAGCGTGCGAATGCGCTCGGCGACCGAATCGACCGCGAGCCACAGTTCGTTGTACTGCGCCTCGAACATCAGGTGCAGCGTGTTGAACATCGGGCCCGTGACGTTCCAGTGGAAGTTGTGGGTCTTCAGGTACAGCGTGAACGTATCGGCGAGCAGGCGCGACAGGCCGTCCGCGATTTTCCTGCGATCGTTGTCGCTGATGCCGATGTTGATCTGCGTGGCGTGAGTCTTCCCGGCCATGTTACGGACTCCTTATTCAATGAACCAAGGCAATGAAAGCGAATCGGGCTACCTGCCTGTCGACACCGCACCACCCGCGCGCACGGCTCGCCACTGCAGCGTGGCGCGTGACGCGCCGCGCTCAGGCGGCCGCGATCGCGTGCAGCGCCTGCGACACCAGTTCGGCCGCACCGCCGATGACGATCGCGAATCCGGCTACGTATCGCGCGATCTCGGCCGGCGCCCGCATCTTCGGCGCCGCCAGTGCGGCGCGCATGTTCAACATCAATTGCGTCATGGTCGTCACTCCTTCAACGAAACTCAGGGTCCAGAAGAAACGGCCGGTCGTTCGACCGGCCGTTTCGCGTTGCTGCGTTACTTCACTACCGCATTACGCGGCGGCAAGGTTCATGCGAGATCGAAGCGGTCGAGGTTCATCACCTTGTTCCAGGCCGCGACGAAGTCGTGCGCGAACTTCTCCTTCGCATCCGCGCTGCCGTACACCTCGGCCAGCGCACGCAGTTGCGCATGCGAGCCGAAGATCAGGTCGACGCGCGTGCCGGTCCACTTGACCTTGCCCGTCGCGCGATCGTGCCCTTCGAACACGTCGTTCGCGGCCGACGCCGGCTTCCATTCCGTGCCCATGTCGAGCAGGTTCACGAAGAAGTCGTTCGTCAGCGCTTCCGGACGGTCGGTGAACACGCCGTGCTTCGCATCGCCGACGTTCGTGCCAAGCACGCGCAGGCCACCGACGAGCACCGTCATCTCCGGCGCGCTCAGCGTCAGCAGTTGCGCCTTGTCGACCAGCAGCGCCTCGGCCGGCGTCTTGTACGCATGCTTCAGGAAGTTGCGGAAACCATCCGCCAGCGGTTCGAGCACGGCCATCGCTTCGATGTCGGTCTGCTCCTGCGACGCATCCGCGCGGCCCGGTGCGAACGGCACCGTCACCGCAACGCCAGCGTTCTTCGCCGCCTGCTCGACACCGGCCGCACCGGCCAGCACGATCAGATCGGCGAGCGACACCTTCTTGCCGCCCGTCTGCGCGTCGTTGAACGCCTTCTGCACGCCTTCGAGCGTCGCGAGTACCTTCGCGAGCTGCGCCGGCTGGTTCACTTCCCAGTCCTTCTGCGGCGCGAGGCGAATCCGCGCACCGTTCGCGCCGCCGCGCTTGTCCGAACCGCGGAACGTCGCAGCCGACGCCCACGCGGTCGACACGAGCTGCGACACCGACAGGCCCGATGCCAGCACCTTCGCCTTCAGCGCCGCGACGTCGGCGTCGTCGATCAGCTTGTGGTCGACGGCCGGGATCGGGTCTTGCCACAGCAGATGCTCAGCCGGCACGTCCGGGCCGAGATAACGGGCGCGCGGGCCCATGTCGCGGTGCGTAAGCTTGAACCAGGCGCGCGCGAACGCATCGGCGAACTCGGCCGGATTCTCGTAGAAACGGCGCGAGATCTTCTCGTAGGCCGGATCGAAACGCAGCGACAGGTCGGTCGTCAGCATCGTCGGGCGATGCTTCTTCGACGCGTCGAAGGCATCCGGAATCACGTCGCCGGCGTCCTTCGCGACCCACTGGTGTGCGCCGGCCGGGCTCTTCGTGAGCTCCCACTCATAGCTGAACAGGTGCTTGAGGAAGTCGTTGCTCCACTTCGTCGGCGTCGACGTCCACGTGACTTCGAGGCCGCTCGTGATCGCGTCCGCGCCCTTGCCGGTGCCGAACGTGCTCTTCCAGCCGAGACCCTGCTGCTCGAGGCCGGCGGCTTCCGGCTCGGCGCCGACGTTCGATGCCGGACCGGCGCCGTGCGTCTTGCCGAACGTGTGGCCACCCGCGATCAGCGCGACCGTTTCTTCGTCGTTCATCGCCATCCGCGCGAACGTCTCGCGAATGTCGTGCGCGGCGGCGACCGGGTCGGGGTTGCCGTCCGGGCCTTCCGGGTTCACGTAGATGAGGCCCATCTGCACGGCGGCGAGCGGGCTTTCGAGATCGCGCTTGCCCGAGTAGCGGCTGTTCGGGCCGCCGCTCAGTTCCAGCCAGATCTTTTCCGAACCCCAGTAGACGTCGTCCGGTTCCCACGTATCGACGCGGCCGCCGGCGAAGCCGAAGGTCTTGAAGCCCATCGATTCGAGCGCGACGTTGCCGGTCAGGATCAGCAGGTCGGCCCACGAGATGTTGCGGCCGTACTTCTGCTTGATCGGCCACAGCAGCCGGCGCGCCTTGTCGAGGCTCACGTTGTCCGGCCAGCTGTTGAGCGGCGCGAAGCGCTGCTGTCCGCCGCCCGCGCCGCCGCGGCCGTCGGCCGTGCGGTACGTGCCGGCGCTATGCCATGCCATGCGGATGAACAGGCCGCCGTAGTGGCCGAAGTCGGCCGGCCACCAGTCCTGCGACGTCGTCATCAGCGCGTGCAGGTCCTTCTTCACCGCCGCGAGGTCCAGCTTCTTGAATGCCTCGGCGTAGTCGAAATCCTTGTCCATCGGATCGGACAGCGCCGAGTGCCGGTGCAGGATGTTCAGGTTCAGCTGATTCGGCCACCAGTCCTTGTTCGTCGCGCCGGCGCCGGTGGCGTGGTTGAACGGGCACTTCGTTTCGTTCGACATGCGTTTTCTCCTTGGCTTGCTCGTATTTCCCCACCTGCGCGATCCGGCATCGTGCCGGAACCGGCGGGTGAAGTGTCATTGCGGGGGTAAGAAACGGAACGGGTGGATCCTCCTGCGTCCTACGGGATGTCGTGCGAGCGCTTCGATACGCGCGTGCCGCGAGCGGCGCGCCGCGGCAGGCGGTGGCCGGCGGGTGGCGTGCCGGCGACGCGTGCGGGTTTCCAGCTTTCTGACATGCGTTGCTCCCTCATGGCTTGACGGCGGGTGACTCGGGGGAACACAGGACCGGCGGGCGGCGGCACTCATCCACCATACGCGCGGTCCGCCAGGTACGCGAATGCGATCGGGCGCAGGCTCAGAATTGCGGCCCTGGCGCGATCTACGACATGTCCGCGCGGCGGGATGTTCCGCTGCGCGTGCCCCAGTATCGAACGCATCATGACATCCTCCTTTGACGCTTGCATTCAGCGTGCGGACCGGCTGCCGAACCGGCAAACGATCCATGTGAGAGATTCTATTAAATACTATTCAAACAAGATATTTGATTAATTTTATCTATTGAATAGATAAAATTAAACGGGGTCGTGAACCCCGTCTATCGGCCAGAGCCGTGGGCCGCGGCGACTCAGTTCATCGTCGCCGGCATGTCGAGCTTCGCGACGCCCGGCAGCACGCACGCGGCAATCGCGTCGCTGATCGCGTCGATCGCGGGCATCCGCGTGAAGCTCTTGCGCCACACGAGCACCACGCGGCGATCGGGCACCGGTTCGTTGAACGGCACGTACGACAGCAGCTCCGCATCGGGGCCGTTCGCGCGCGGGCCGACCTCGGCGACCGACATCCGCGGCAGCACGGTGATGCCGACGCCGCTCGCGACCATGTGACGGATCGTCTCGAGCGACGAGCCCTCGAAGGTTTTCTGGATGCCGTCGGCCGTCTGCGAGAAGCGCATCAGCTCCGGGCACACGCCGAGCACGTGATCGCGGAAGCAGTGGCCGTTGCCGAGCAGCAGCATGGTTTCCTGCTTCAGGTCCTCGGCGTCGATTTCCACGCGCTTCTCCCACGGATGGCCGGCCGGCAGCGCGACGACGAACGGCTCGTCGTACAGCGGTCGCACCATCAGGCCGGTTTCCGGGAACGGCAGCGCCATGATCGCCGCGTCGATCTCGCCCTGCTTCAGCAGTTCGAGCAGCTTCAGCGTGTAGTTCTCCTGCAGCATCAGCGGCATCTGCGGGACACGCTGGATCATCTGCTTGACGAGCGTCGGCAGCAGGTACGGCCCGATCGTGTAGATCACGCCGAGACGGAACGGGCCGACCAGCGGGTCCTTGCCCTGCTTCGCGATCTCCTTGATCGCGAAGGTCTGCTCGAGCACGCGCTGCGCCTGCGTGACGATCTGGTCGCCGATCGGCGTCACGCTCACTTCGCTCGCGCCGCGCTCGAAAATCTGCACGTTGAGCTCGTCTTCGAGCTTCTTGATCGCCACCGACAGCGTCGGCTGGCTCACGAAGCATGCTTCGGCCGCGCGGCCGAAATGCCGCTCACGCGCAACCGCGACGATGTATTTCAATTCAGTCAGCGTCATTGTGGGTCAATCAGAGATATACAGGCGATAGGTTTAATTTATACACCCTCTGGCACCGGTTCGCCAAGTTTCTCTGCATCGCGACGCATCGATTGGCGCTTCGGATCCGGCCCCAAACCGGTGGATCAAGCCTTCAGGTACTGCTCGCGCGCGCCGAGCCAGCGCGCGAGATGCTGCGTGACGACCTCGGGATAGCCGTCGATCAGCCGCGTCGCGGCCTCGCGGGCCGGGTCGATCAGCCAGCCGTCGGTCTCGAGGTTCGCGAAGCGCAGCATCGCCGCGCCCGACTGGCGCGCGCCGAGGAATTCGCCGGGGCCGCGGATTTCGAGGTCGCGCCGCGCGATCTCGAAGCCGTCGGTCGTCTCGCGCATCGTCTTCAACCGCTCGCGACCGGTAATCGACAACGGGCCCGTGTACAGCAGCACGCACACCGACGCCGCGGTGCCGCGCCCGACGCGGCCGCGCAGCTGGTGCAGCTGCGCGAGGCCGAAGCGTTCAGCATGCTCGATCACCATCAGCGACGCGTTCGGCACGTCGACGCCGACTTCGATCACGGTCGTCGCGACCAGCAGCTGCACGTCGTTGCGCGTGAACGCTTCCATCACGGCCGCCTTGTCGGCCGGCGACAGCCGGCCATGCACGAGCCCGACCTTCAGCTCGGGGAGTGCGGCGATCAGCGTCTCGTAGGTCTCGACGGCCGTCTGCAGCTGCAGCGTCTCGCTCTCCTCGATCAGCGGGCACACCCAGTACACCTGGCGCCCGGTCAGCGCGGCCTCGCGCACGCGGGCGATCACCTCCTCGCGCCGCGCGTCGCCGACGAGGCGCGTCAGCACGGGCGTGCGGCCCGGCGGCAGTTCGTCGATGGTCGAGACCTCGAGATCCGCGTAGTACGTCATCGCGAGCGTGCGCGGAATCGGCGTGGCCGACATCATCAGCTGGTGCGGCTGGAAATCGCGCGCGCCGTTGGCCGCGTTCGCGGCCTTCGCGCGCAGCGCGAGACGCTGCTCGACGCCGAAGCGATGCTGCTCGTCGACGATCACGAGGCCGAGCCGCGCGAATTCGACCGTGTCCTGGATGATCGCGTGCGTGCCGATCACGAGCTGCGCGGTGCCGAGCGCGGCCGCCTCGATCGCCGCGCGCTTGTCCTTCGCCTTCAGGCTGCCCGCGAGCCACGCCACCGTGACGCCGAGCGGCTCGAGCCATGCGCGCAGCTTGCGCGCGTGCTGTTCCGCGAGGATTTCGGTGGGCGCCATCAGCGCGGCCTGGTAGCCGGCGTCGATCGCCTGCGTGGCGGCCAGCGCCGCGACGACCGTCTTGCCGCTGCCGACGTCGCCCTGCAGCAGCCGCTGCATCGGGTGCGCGAGCGTGAGGTCGTGCGCGATCTCGTCGACGACGCGCGACTGCGCGCCCGTCAACGTGAACGGCAGCGCCGCGTAGAGCCGGGTCGTCAGCGCATCGGCATCGCTCGCGGTGCGGCGCGGCATCGCGGGCGCCGCACGCGTGCGGCGCTCCTCGTGCGCGCGCTTGAGCGACAGTTGCTGCGCGAGCAGCTCCTCGAACTTGATGCGCGTCCACGCCGGATGCGAGCCGTCCATCAGCGCGGCTTCGTCGGAATCGACGCGCGGATGATGCAGGATCCGCACGGCCTGCTCGAGCGACGGCACGCCGAGCGGCTTCAGGTACGCGCGATCGATCTCGGGCGGCAGCAGCTCGGGCAGCGGCGTGCGCTCGACCGCGTTCTCGATCGCCTTGCGCAGATAGGCCTGCGACACGCCGGCCGTGCTCGGATAGACGGGCGTGAGCACCTGCGGCAGCGGCGCATCCGCTTCGACGACGCGCACCGCCGGATGCACCATCTCCATCCCGAAGAAGCCGCCGCGCACGTCGCCGCGCACGCGCAGCCGCTGGCCGACGGCCATCTGCTTGACCTGCGAGCCGTAGAAATTCAGGAAGCGCAGCACCAGGAGCTCGCCGTCGTCGTCCTGGATCTTCACGACGAGCTGGCGGCGCGGCCGGTACGCGACCTCGTTGTCGAACACGACGCCTTCGGTCTGCGCGATGCCGCCCGGCAGCAGCTCGCCGATCGGCGTGAGCGTGGTTTCGTCCTCATAACGCATCGGCAGATGCAGCACGAGATCGATCGAGCGCGTGAGGCCGAGCTTCGCGAGCTTGTCGACGGTCTTTACCGGTTTGTCGGCGGCGGCCTTCTTCTTGCGCTTCGCACCGGCCGCACCGGCTTCGTCGCTCGCGGCGGCGCCGTCGGCATCGGGCGCGGCGGCGGCCGGCTGCGCGAGCCGCCCGTCGGCGCCGCGCTTCGGCCCGGCGCGGCGCGGCGCGGTGCGCGGCGGCTCGGCAGGCTCCTGCGCGCTTTGCGCGGGGAGCGCGGCATCCTCCGCGTCGAACGGATCGGCGGAATCGGCAACGGTGGCGGTGGAACGGCGTGGTGACACAGGCATCGGATCGTCTGGGTGCTTCGCAAGGCAAGTACAATAGCGGCTTTCACGTCGTCCGAACGAACGACGCCGGCCAGGCCGCGCATCCCGTCATCATAGCGGCTCGCGCGCCCCATTTACGCGTTTCCGCCCTGCCGGCAACGCTCGCCGGCCGTTTCGAACCAGCCCGCATGTTCACGCTTTCCGATTTCGATTTCAATCTGCCGCCCGAGCTGATTGCACAAACCGCGCTGCCCGATCGCACCGCGAGCCGCCTGCTCGAGGTCGACCGCACCGTCGAGCCCGCGCGCCTCGTCGACCGCAAATTCGCCGAGCTGCCGTCGTGCATCGCGCCCGGCGACCTGCTCGTCTTCAACGATACCAAGGTGCTGAAGGCGCGTTTCTTCGGCCAGAAGGCCAGCGGTGGCAAGATCGAGGTGCTGATCGAGCGCGTGACGGGCACCCACACGGCGCTCGCGCAGATCCGCGCGAGCAAGTCGCCGGGCGCCGGCACGACGCTGCGCCTCGCCGACGCGTTCGACGTGACGGTCGGCGAGCGCGTCGAGCCGTTCTTCACGCTGCACTTCCCCGAGCCGTGCCTCGTGCTGATCGAGCAGTTCGGCCGCCTGCCGCTGCCGCCGTATATCGAGCACGATCCCGACGCGACCGACGAGACGCGCTACCAGACCGTCTACGCGAGCAATCCGGGCGCGGTCGCCGCGCCGACGGCCGGGCTGCACTTCGACCAGCCGCTGCTCGACAGGCTCGACGCGATGGGCGTCGAGCGCGCGACGCTGACGCTGCACGTCGGCGCCGGCACGTTCCAGCCGGTGCGCGTCGACAACATCGCCGAGCACAAGATGCACAGCGAGTGGTACGACCTGCCGCAGTCGCTGGTCGACCGGATCGCTGCGACCCGCGCGCGCGGCGGCAACGTGATCGCGGTCGGCACGACGTCGATGCGCGCGCTCGAAGCCGCCGCACGCACGGCCGACGAAGCGGGCCGCCCGCTCGCGGCGACGCAGGCCGAAACCGACATCTTCATCACGCCCGGCTATCGTTTCCGCGTGGTCGACCGGCTCGTCACGAATTTCCACCTGCCGAAGTCGACGCTGCTGATGCTCGTGTCCGCGTTCGCGGGCGTCGAGACGATCCGCGCCGCTTACCGGCACGCGATCGACCAGCGCTACCGCTTCTTCAGCTATGGCGACGCGATGCTGCTCACGCGGCGCGACACGCCGGAGGCGGCTGGCGTGCAAACCAGCGCATAAGCGCGACGTACGCGTTTTTTCCCCGCCGCCGGGTGCCCGGCGGCGTTTCCAACATGCGCCGGACTGTTCTCCGGTAGCAAGGAGCACGACACGATGACCGAAGGTTCATCCCACGATACGCACGCCCCCGTGCAGGACCGCCCGGCAAACGGGCTCGAATTCGAACTGCTGACGACCGACGGCCACGCGCGCCGCGGCCGCGTGAAGCTCAACCACGGCGTGGTCGAAACGCCGATCTTCATGCCGGTCGGCACGTACGGCACCGTGAAGGCGATCCAGCCGCGCGAGCTGCACGAGATCAAGGCCCAGATCATCCTCGGCAACACGTTCCACCTGTGGCTGCGCCCGGGCCTCGACACGATCGACGCGCACGGCGGCCTGCACGCGTTCATGGGCTGGAACAAGCCGATCCTGACTGATTCGGGCGGCTTCCAGGTGTTCTCGCTCGGCGACCTGCGCAAGATCACCGAGGACGGCGTCACGTTCGCGTCGCCGATCAACGGCGACAAGCTGTTCCTGTCGCCGGAAGTGTCGATGCAGATCCAGAAGGTGCTGAATTCCGACGTCGTGATGCAGTTCGACGAGTGCACGCCGTACGCAACCAACGGCGTGCCGACGACGCACAAGGAAGCGGCCGACTCGATGCGCATGTCGCTGCGCTGGGCGAAGCGTTCGCTCGACGAGTTCGACCGGCTCGGCAACCCGAACGCGCTGTTCGGAATCGTCCAGGGCGGGATGTTCGAGGACCTGCGCGACGAATCGCTCGCGGGCCTGTCGGAACTCGGCTTCCATGGCCTCGCGATCGGCGGGCTGTCGGTCGGCGAGCCGAAGGAAGACATGATGCGCGTGCTGCGGCACGTGGGCCCGAAGCTGCCGGCCAACAAGCCGCACTACCTGATGGGCGTCGGCACGCCGGAGGACCTGGTCGAGGGCGTCGCCAACGGCGTCGACATGTTCGACTGCGTGATGCCGACCCGCAACGCGCGCAACGGCTGGCTGTTCACGCGCTTCGGCGACGTGAAGATCCGCAACGCGACGCACAAGAACTCGCTGAAGCCGCTCGACGCGAGCTGCACGTGCTACACGTGCCAGAACTTCTCGCGCGGCTACCTGCATCACCTGCACCGCGTCGGCGAAATCCTCGGCGCGCAGCTCAACACGATCCACAACCTGCACTACTACCTGCAGCTGATGAGCGAGATCCGCGACGCGATCGAAACCCATACGTTCGACGCGTTCCGCCAGCGCTTCGCGGAGGATCGCGCGAGAGGCGTCGACTGACGGGCCGGCGGGCCGCGCGGCGGCCCGTCACATAGGACGAGTACTAAATAACGCGTTCCAGTCGCCCGTCACGACCGCCAAATATTACAATTGCCTTTCCAAACAAGTCGCAACGGTGTCGGTTCGCGCTTTAACAGCTTGATCCGACAGCGCATTTGCCGAGCCGTTTGCGCATGGGGCCGGTGGTAGAATAACCGGCTTATTTTTCGAAGTTCCCCTACGGAGAGACCAACGTGCCGTTCATTTCCAATGCCTTCGCGCAAGGTGCCGGTGGCGCCGAATCGAGCCTGATGAGCTTCCTGCCGCTCATCCTGATGTTCGCTGTGCTCTACTTCATCATGATCCGTCCGCAGATGAAGCGGCAGAAGGAGCACCGCAACATGCTCTCGGCCATGGCCAAGGGCGACGAAGTCGTCACGAGCGGCGGCCTCGTCGGCAAGGTGACGAAGGTCACCGAAGGCTACATCGGCGTCGAGATCGCCGAAGGCACTGAAATCACCGTGCAGAAGGCTGCGGTCACGACCATTCTGCCGAAGGGCACGATCAAGTCGCTGTAAGCCCTTCACCGAGCGTCCGGCTCCCCGCGCCGTGCCCGCCTGAGAGAGCGGGCCGCCGCGGCGCCGGACGCGACGCTTTCACGCCAACCACCCGTTCGGCCCCCTCATGAATCGTTATCCACTCTGGAAATATGTCGTGATGGTCGTGGCGCTCGCCATCGGCTTTCTGTACACATTGCCCAACTTCTTCGGCGAAGCGCCGGCGGTGCAGGTGTCGAGCGGCAAGGCCACGGTCAAGCTCGACTCGACCACGCTGACCCAGGTCGAATCCGCGCTCGCCTCCGCGCAGATCACGCCGGACGACGTCACCTTCGAGAACACGGCGACCAACGCGAACATCCGCGTGCGCCTGAAGGACACCGATACGCAGCTGCGCGTCAAGGACCTGCTGCAGAAGTCGCTGAACGCCGATCCGAACGATCCGCAATACGTCGTCGCACTGAACCTGCAGAGCGCGTCGCCGCGCTGGCTGACCGCCCTGCACGCGCTGCCGATGTATCTCGGCCTCGACCTGCGCGGCGGTGTCCACTTCCTGCTCCAGGTCGACATGACGGGCGCGCTCACGAAGAAGCTCGACTCCGACGCGTCCGACGCGCGCACGCTGCTGCGCGACAAGAACATCCGCGACGGCGGCGTGAGCCGCGTCGACCAGTCCGTCGTCGTCAACTTCAGCGATGCGCAAACGGCGGAAGATGCCCGCAAGGTGCTCGCGCTGTCGATCACCGAACTGCAATGGGCGACCCAGCCCGGCGGCGGCGGCACGCAGGTCGTCGGCACGTTCACGCCGGCCGTGCAGAAATCCGTCGAGGACGCCGCGCTCAAGCAGAACCTGACCACGCTCCACAACCGCGTGAACGAACTCGGCGTGTCGGAGCCGATCCTGCAGCAGCAAGGCAGCGACCGCATCGTCGTCGAACTGCCGGGCGTGCAGGACACCGCGAAGGCGAAGGACATCATCGGCCGCACCGCAACGCTCGAAGCACGCCTCGCCGATCCGATCAACACGCACCCGAACCCGAACGACCCGGTGCCGCCGGGCGAGGAACTGTTCACGCAGGGCATCCAGGCGCCGGTGCTGCTGAAGAAGGACGTGATCTTCACGGGTGACCGCATCATCGATGCATCGGCCGGTTTCGACGACCACCAGCGTCCGTCGGTCAACATCCGTCTCGACTCGGCGGGTGGCCGCTCGGTGCGCACGGTGTCGCGCGACAACATCGGCAAGCCGATGGCGATGGTGCTGTTCGAGAAGGGCAAGGGCGAAGTGCTGACGGTCGCGACGATCCAGTCCGAACTCGGCGACCGCTTCCAGATCACGGGCCAGCCGACGCCGCAGGCCGCGGCCGACCTCGCGCTGCTGCTGCGCGCCGGTTCGCTCGCCGCGCCGATGGACATCATCGAGGAACGCACGATCGGCCCGAGCCTCGGCGCCGACAACATCCGGATGGGTGTCCACTCGGTGATCTGGGGCTTCTGCGCGATCGCCGTGTTCATGATCGCGTACTACATGCTGTTCGGCGTGGTGTCGGTGATCGGCCTGTCGGTGAACCTGCTGCTGCTCGTCGCCGTGCTGTCGCTGATGCAGGCCACGCTGACGCTGCCCGGTATCGCGGCAATCGCACTCGCGCTCGGTATGGCGATCGACTCGAACGTGCTGATCAACGAGCGCGTGCGTGAGGAACTGCGCGCGGGCCAGCCGCCGCAGCTCGCGATCCAGTCCGGCTACGCGCATGCGTGGGCAACGATTCTCGACTCGAACGTCACGACGCTGATCGCCGGCCTCGCGCTGCTCGCGTTCGGCTCGGGCCCGGTGCGCGCGTTCGCGATCGTGCACTGTATCGGTATCCTGACGTCGATGTTCTCCGCGGTGTTCTTCTCGCGCGGGCTCGTCAACCTCTGGTACGGCGGCCGCAAGAAGCTGAAGTCGCTCGCGATCGGCCAGGTGTGGAAGCCGGAAGGCGCCGCAGCCCCCGCCTCGTTCGACGCGGCGGACGAATCGACCGACACCGCGCGCGCCGCGAAGCTCGCCGCCCCCGCGAAGGGCAATGCGCCGCGCACCGGCAAGCCGCAGCTGCGCAACCGCGCGCAGCAAGGCGTGTCGCCGAAGAAACCGGGCTCGACCCAATAAGGCCCCGGAGACGAGACCATGGAATTTTTCCGCATCCGTAAAGACATTCCGTTCATGCGGCACGCGCTGGTGTTCAACGTGATCTCGCTGGTCACGTTCCTCGCCGCCGTGTTCTTCCTGTTCCACCGCGGGCTGCACCTGTCCGTCGAATTCACCGGCGGTACGGTGATCGAAGTGCAGTACCAGCAGACCGCGGAACTCGAACCGGTGCGCGCGACGCTCGGCAAGCTCGGCTACGCCGATGCGCAGGTGCAGAACTTCGGCACGTCGCGCAACGTGCTGATCCGGCTGCAGCTGAAGGAAGGCCTCACGTCCGCGCAGCAGAGCGACCAGGTGATGAACGCGCTGAAGGCGCAGAGCCCGGACGTCACGCTGCAGCGCGTCGAGTTCGTCGGCCCGCAGGTCGGCCGGGAGCTCGCGACCGACGGCCTGCTCGCGCTCGCGTGCGTCGTGATCGGCATCGTGATCTACCTGTCGTTCCGCTTCGAATGGAAGTACGCGGTCGCCGGCATCATCGCCAACCTGCACGACGTCGTGATCATTCTCGGCTTCTTCGCGTTCTTCCAGTGGGAGTTCTCGCTGGCGGTGCTCGCGGCCATCCTCGCGGTGCTCGGCTACTCGGTCAACGAGTCGGTCGTCATCTTCGACCGGATCCGCGAAACGTTCCGCCGCGAACGCAAGATGAACGTGCAGGAAGTGATCAACCACGCGATCACGACCACGATGTCGCGCACGATCATCACGCACACGTCGACGGAAATGATGGTGCTGTCGATGTTCTTCTTCGGCGGCCCGACGCTGCACTACTTCGCACTCGCGCTGACGGTCGGCATCATGTTCGGCATCTACTCGTCGGTGTTCGTCGCGGGCTCGCTCGCGATGTGGCTCGGCATCAAGCGCGAAGACCTGATCAAGGACAAGAAGACCGCGCACGATCCGGACGATCCGAACGCAGGCGCGCAGGTTTAAGCAGCACGCCGCTTCGGCAAACGCAAAAAAGGCCGGTCCGACAGGACCGGCCTTTTTTCATGCGCGGGCCGCGGCCCGCCTCGGCCGGATCGCGGCAGTCCCGCCGGGGCGTCGGCTACAATCGTCGGCGTCCCGCCCCCGCCACCCGTCCGAGACTGCGGCTTCCATGATGCCTCCCGCGCGTGCCGTTCTTCGCCTCGCCCTCTGCAGCGCAGCCGTCGCGGCGGTCGCCATGCCATTCGCGCCGCCGGCCCGCGCGCAATCCGCCTCCGCCCCACCCGCCGCGTCGCAGCCGTCGCCCTGCCCGCCCGACTGGGAACCGCAGCTCTGCGAACTGAAGGCGGCCGTCGAAGTACTGAAGAAGCAGCACCTGACCGACGTCGACATCGGCGCGCTGCTCGACGCCACCGTGCACGACGGCATGAAGACGCTGCCGTACGCGCGCTTCTTCAACGCGAAGGAGGAGCAGGAACGGCGCGACGACGAGCGGCGCGCGCGCGATGGCACACCGGCCATCGGGATCGTCTTCGAGACGCGGCCCGACGGGCTGCACATCATCGACGTGATTCCCGACGCGCCCGCCGAGAAGGCCGGCGTGCGTCCCGACGATCTCGTGGTCGCGATGAACGACAGGAGCGTCGTCGGCATCGACAGCAGCGAGCTCGTGAAACTCGCGAAAGGCGACGCGGGCGTCCCGCTGAAGCTCACGGTGCAGCGCGGCCCGAACCATGCGGTGCTGAACTTCGCGCCCGTGCGCGCGATCGTCAAACCGCATCCGGCGATTGCGAAGCGGCTGGCCGGCGACATCCTGTACACGCGACTGTCGAGCTTTCCGGAACCGGCGGTCGGCGACTACATCGATGCCGTGCAGGCCACGCGCCGCGCCGGCCCGCCGGTGAAAGGCATGATTCTCGACCTGCGCATCAACGGCGGCGGCGCGCTCAATGCGGCGATCGGCATCACCGCGCTGTTCGCGGGACGCGACCGCACCGCGATGGTGACGGTCGAGCGCGGCGACGCCAACCGCCGCCGCTTCTCGACCAACTGGCCCGACTACGAACTGCCGGTGATGCACGGGCAGGATCCGCTCGCGCCACTGCAGGCCGACGACTGGTGGCGCACCGTGCCGCTCGTCGTGCTCGTCGACGGCCAGAGCGCGTCGGCCGCCGAAGCGACCGCGGCGGCGCTGAAGGATCTCGGCCGGGCGAAACTGCTCGGCATGCCGACCTACGGGAAGGGGCTCGCGCAGACCGGTGTCGACCTGATCGACGGCACGCGCCTGAATTTCACGTTCGCGCGCAACCTGCGGCCCAACGGCTGCCCGATGGACGGTTACGGCGTCGTGCCGGACTGGCTCGTGCCACCGCGCCGCGACTCGGACGTCGACGGCGTGCTGCTGTGGTACCGGGAAGCCGATCTCGCCCGCGCGCCGTATGCGGACCGGCTGGCGCCCGACCCGTTCGCGCACGTGCGCAAGGAACGGCAGGCACTGCGGGAGCAGCGCGTGCGCGCGAAGGTCGATACGTCGAAAAGCGCGGCGCTGCCGCAGCGCGCGTTCGGCACGGCCGGCGATTGGCAGTTGCAGCAGGCGCTCGCTGCACTCGCGGGGCGCCCCGTGCGGACCGTCGACGCGCCGGCGCAGCTGATGCCCGCGCAGCCCGTGTGCGAGCGCGGCGGCAGCTGACGCGCCGCCGCCTGCCCGGTCACCGGAACGTCACCGGAACCCGAACCGCCGGCGCAGCACGATCAGCGCCGCGAGGCTCAGCACGGCCGCGAACATCAGGTAGAAGCTCGGCGCGGTCTTCAGCCCGGTCGCGCGGATCAGCCACGCGATGATGAACGGCCCGAAGCCGCCGAAGATCGTCACCGCGACGTTATACGCGAGCGACATCCCGGTCGTGCGCGTCTGCACCGGGAACACCTCGGACAGCAACCCCGGCAGCGCCGCGAAGTAGCCGGTCATCAGGAACGCGAGCAGCACCTGCAGTGCGATCAGCGTGCCGAAGCCCGGATGCGCGACCAGATACGCGAACGCCGGATAGATCAGCACGAGGATGCCGATGGCCGGCGCGACCATCACGCGCACGCGGCCGTAACGGTCCGACCAGTGGCCGACGAGCGGCGCGAACGCCATCTGGATCACGCCGACGACGAGGATCGCCGCGAACGCCGCGGACGGTGCGAGGCCAAGCTGCTTCACGCCGTAGGTCGGCATGAACAGCACCAGATAGGTCGCGACGGTACCGAGCACGACCACGCCCATCGCGGCGACCAGGCGCGCCTTGTGCGACGCGAACGTGTCGCGCAGCGGGTTCGCGGTGCCTTCGGCCGCGAGGAATTCGGGCGTCTCGTCGACCTTCGTGCGGATGTAGTACGCGACGGGCCCGAGCAGCAGGCCGAAAAAGAACGGCACGCGCCAGCCCCACGCGGCCATCTGCGCGGCCGTGAGCTGCGCGTTCAGCACGGTGCCGAAGCCGGCGGCAAGCAGCGTCGTGAGCCCCTGGCTCGCGACCTGCCAGCTCGCGAAGAAGCCGCGCCGGCCCGGCACGTGCTCGGCGAGGAATGCGGTCGCGCTGCCGAACTCGCCGCCCGCCGAGAAGCCCTGCATCAGCCGCGCGGCGACGAGGATCACCGGCGCCGCGACGCCGATCGTCTCGTAGGTCGGCAGCACCGCGATGATCAGCGTGCCGACCATCATCAGCAGGATCGACAGCGTGAGCGCGGCCTTGCGGCCCGCGCGGTCGGCATACGCGCCGAGCACGATCGCGCCGAGCGGCCGCATGAAGAACGACACGCCGAACGTGCCGAGCGTGAGCAGCAGCGACACGGTGTCGTTGCCGGCCGGAAAGAACAGCTTCGCGATCGTCACCGCGAAGAAGCCGTAGACGACGAGATCGAACCACTCGAGCGCATTGCCGATCGACGCGGCGACCACCGCGCGCCACACGCGCGGCGACGAGGCAATGGAACGGGACTGCGTGGCGGCATGCATCGGCGATCTCCTTGTCGTTGTACGTTCTGTTCGAGGCGGCCGCTTGCGGCACCGTCGGCCTGCCCGGCGCCGCGGGCGGCGCTCGGGCGATTATAGGCGCGCAAAAAAATACCGCCGCGCCCCCGGCAACGGGAACGCGGCGGTTGGCTCGCGCCGGGCTGACCCGGCCGGAAACCTTACTGCTGCTTGATCGCTTCGGCCGTGATCAGCAGCTTCGTCTTCATCTTGAAGCCGTATTGCTTGCCGTAGTCGAGGCCGAAATCGTCGCGGCTGAATTCGCCGACCGCGTCGACGCCGCACACTTCACGCTTGAGCATCGGGTGCGGCATGCACTTGAACGAGTCGATCTTCAGCGTCACCGGCTTCGTGACGCCATGCAGCGTCAGGTTGCCGACCACCGATACCGGCTTGTCGCCGTCGAACTTGATCGTGCCCTTGTAGTTCGCCTGCGGAAACTTCGCGACGTTGAAGAACTCGTCCGTTTGCAGATGCTCGTCGAGCTTCGCGCTGCCGGTGTGGATCGACGCGATGTCGGTCGTCACGTCGACCGTACCGGTCTTTGCCGCGCGGTCGAGCGTCACGGTGCCGCTCGACTTGTCGAACTTGCCGCGCCAGACCGACAGGCCGCCCATGTGGTCGCCCTCGAAGCTCGGGTACGTGTGAGCCGGGTCGAACTGGTACGTCGCGCTGTCGGCGAACGCCGAGAACGACAGCGAAGCGGCCAGCGCGCCCGCGGCGATCATCAGATGCTTTTTCAACTCTTTCTCCTTGGAACGGCGCCGCGCCCTCGCGCGGCATTCAGTGAGGTGACAGGCCGCCGCTTACTTCGTGGCGACGAGATGGAACTTGATCTGCACTTCGTCCGCGACGACCGACGTGTCCTTCCATTCGCCGGTGCCGACGTTGAACGTCGAACGCTTGATCGGCAGCACGCCGTCGAAGGTCTGCGTCGCGCCGCTCTGCGTGACGGTGACGGGCACCGTGACGGTCTCGGACTTGCCCTTGACCGTCAGCTTGCCGGTCACGTTGTACTTGTTGCCGCCCGCCGGCGCGATCGCCGACGACACGAACGTCGCCTGCGGGTAGGTCTTCGCGTCGAACCAGTCCTTGCCGGCGACCTGGTCGTTGTACATCTTGTCGCCGAGGTCATAACTCGCGACGTCGATCGTCATCTGGGCGCTGCCCTGCGCGGCCTTCGCCGGGTCGAACTTCACCTGAGCGGAAAACTTCTTGAACGCGCCTTCGGTCGGCACGTTCATCTGCTTCGACACGGCGGACACCTTGCTCTTCGCGAGATCGACATCGGCGAGCGCCGCGCCCGACGCGACAAGTGACACCGCGGCGAACGCGGTCAGCATGGAGCGGGAGAAAGACACTTTCATGGGATCCTTCATTTGGCAAAGGGAAGCATCCGCGACAGCAGGCCGTCGCGGTCCAACAGCTGGTGCTTGAGCGCGGCGACCACGTGCAGCGACACGAGCGCAAGCAGAATGTAATTCAAAGACACGTGGAGCGTCTTGAAGGTTTCCTTCAGCACCGGATCGGGGTCGATCAGCCGCGGCAGCGGCACGATGCCGAGATAGACGACCGGGATGTTCGCCGCCGAGCTGTACAGGTAGCCCGTGATCGGGATCACCAGCATCAGCAGGTACAGCAGGAAGTGCACGCCGCTCGACGCCGCGCGCTGCCATGCCGGCGTATCGCCCGGCAGTGACGGCGGCACGTGGGTCGCGCGCCACAGCACGCGCACGACGGCCAGCACGAATGCCGTCACGCCGATCCACTTGTGCCACGAGAAGTACTTCAGCTTCGTCGGCGTGAAGCCGGGGATGTCCGTCATCACCCAGCCGAGCGCGAAGCCGCAGACGATCAGCAGCGCGATCAGCCAGTGCAGCGCGATCGCGGTCTGCGTATAGCGTACCGGCTTGGCCGGCAGCGAATTCGATGCCATCTTGGATTTCCTCAGTTCAGCGAACAGCCGCGCCGGGCAGGAGTCCGACGCTTGTCAAGGGCGCCATGCTACCGCAACCTTTTGACGTGCGCGGACTCTGAGGACAGGCGTGCCAGCCGCCTGACGGTTTCCTGTCATGTTACCGCTCGGTCACTCAACATGCGATCGTTGACACGCCGAAAAAGGCCTTTTGGTAAGATTGGCGCGGGTTCCGGCCCCGTCGACGCGTCCCCCCGCCGTCGCACAACCGCATTTTCCATGCAACGAAACGACCTGATTGCCTGTCACGAGTGCGACGCACTGTTGCACAAACCGCGCCTCGGCGGCCGCGAAATCGCGCGCTGCCCGCGCTGCGACGCGCTCCTCTATCGCAACAGCGCCGCGCAGATCGAGCGGATCTGCGCGCTCGCGCTCGCGGCGCTGATCACGTTCTCGATCGCGCAGGCGTTCCCGATCCTCGAAATGGATGTGAACGGCAACCGCGTGCAGACGACGCTGATCGGCGCGATCGACTCGCTGTGGCGCCAGGACATGGCGATCGTCGGCGTGATGGTGTTCTGCTCGACCGTGCTGTTCCCGCTCGTCGAGATGGCCGCGCTGCTGTACCTGCTGCTGCCGATCCGCCGCGGCGTCGTGCCGCCCGGCTTCAACCTGGTGCTGCGCGCGATCGAGCTCGTGCGGCCATGGGGGATGATCGAAGTGTTCATGCTCGGGATCCTCGTGACGATCGTCAAAATGGTGAGCCTCGCGCGCGTGGTGCCGGATGCCGCGCTGTTCGCGTTCGCCGCGCTCACGCTGATGATCGCCGTCGTGCTGATGTTCGATCCGCGCACGCTGTGGGACATCGCCGACGACCTGCGCGCCGGGCGCGCGCCTGAATCGCCGGCGCAACCCGACGACGCCGCGCCGCTGCCCGAGGCCGCCCGCCGATGACGACACCGACCGCCGCCCGCGAAGGTTATGCGAGCTGCCACTCGTGCGGGCTCGTGCAGACGCTCGACCGGCCGCACGCGCATTGCGCGCGCTGCGGCGCCGTGCTGCATTTCCGCATCCCGAACAGCATCATGCGCACGTGGGCGCTGCTGCTCGCTGCCGTGATCCTCTACATTCCCGCGAACCTGCTGCCGATCATGCGCACGTCGTCGATCGTCGGTTCGCAGGAAGACACGATCATGAGCGGCGTCATCTATTTCTGGGTGTCGGGCGACTGGCCGCTCGCCGTCGTCGTGTTCGTCGCGAGCATTCTCGTGCCGATGCTCAAGCTCGGCGTGCTGACGATCCTCGTAATCAGCTCGCAGCGCCGCTCGCCGTGGCGACCGATGCAGCGCACGCGCCTCTACCGGATCGTCGAGCGCATCGGCCGCTGGTCGATGCTCGACATCTTCGTCGTGACGCTCACCGTCGCGCTCGTTCATTTTCGTTCACTCGCCGTCATCACGGCCGGCCCCGGCGCACTTGCGTTCGGCTCGGTCGTGATCCTGACGATGCTCGCGTCGATGCAGTTCGATCCCCGCCTGATCTGGGATCCAGTCGAAAACTCAGGAAATCTCAATGAATAGTCCACAAGGCCCGCAGCACGACGCGCCCCGGCCGCCCGATCCGACGATCTCGACGAAAAGCGGCTGGCTGCCGTCGCTCGTCTGGCTCGTGCCGCTGATCGCCGCGCTGATCGGCATCGGCCTCGTGATCAAGTCCGTGCGCGAGCGCGGCCCGGAAATCACGCTGAGCTTCCACACCGCCGAAGGGCTCGAGCCCGGCAAGACCCAGGTCAAGTACAAGGACGTCGAGATCGGCACGGTCAAGACGATCAAGCTGTCGAAAGACCTGTCCCGCGTGCTCGTCCAGGTGCAGCTCAAGAAGGAAGCCGAGGACTTCGCGGTCAAGGGCTCGCGCTTCTGGATCGTGCGTCCGCGCATCGGCGCGACCGGCGTGTCGGGGCTCGGCACGCTGCTGTCCGGCGCGTACATCGGCGTGGACGCCGGCCGCTCGCAGGATTCCCAGACCGACTTCACGGGCCTCGAGACGCCGCCGGCCGTCACCGGCGACCAGAAGGGCACGCAATACGTGCTGCGCGGCGATTCGCTCGGCTCGGTCGACATCGGCTCGCCCGTCTACTACCGCCGCGTGCAGGTCGGCCAGGTGGTCGGCTTCTCGCTCGACAAGGACGGCACGGGCGTTACGTTCAACGTGTTCGTCAATGCGCCGTACGACCAGTACGTCGGCGTGAACTCGCGCTGGTGGCAGGCGAGCGGCGTCGACCTGCGGCTCGATTCGAGCGGCCTGAAGCTGAACACGCAGTCGCTCGCGACGGTGATCCTCGGCGGCATCGCGTTCCAGACACCGCCGAACCAGGGCAGCGGCACGACGGCGCCGAACAACACGACGTTCCGCCTGGGCTCCGACGAGGGCGACGCGATGCGCGACCCGGACGGCCAGCCGCTGCAGGTCGTGATGAACTTCAACCAGTCGCTGCGCGGGCTCGCCGTCGGCGCGACGGTCGACTTCCGCGGCATCGTGCTCGGCGAAGTGACGAATATCGGCATCGACTTCGATCCGAAGTCGAAGAACTTCATGATGCCGGTGACGATGAACGTGTATCCGGAGCGCCTCGGCCGCCGCTTCCGCGAGTCGATCGAGAGCAAGGGCGAACCGGCCCGCCGCGAGATCGTCGAGCGGCTCGTCCAGCACGGGCTGCGCGGCCAGCTGCGCACCGGCAACCTGCTGACGAGCCAGCTGTACGTCGCGCTCGACTTCTTCCCGAAGGCGCCGGCCGCGAAGCTCGACACGTCGCGCCAGCCGCTCGAGCTGCCGACCGTGCCGAACACGCTCGACGAACTGCAGCTGCAGGTCGCCGACATCGCGAAGAAGCTCGACAAGGTGCCGTTCGACCAGATCGGCGCGAACCTGAACAGCGCGCTGTCGAACGCCGACAAGCTGTTCAAGCAGCTCGACACGCAGGTCGCGCCGGAAGCGCGCGACACGCTGTCGGCCGCGAAGCAGACCTTCTCGACCGCCGAGGCAACGCTGCAGCAGGATTCGCCGCTGCAGTCCGACGTGCGCGGCGCGCTGAAGGAACTCACGCGCACGCTGCAATCGCTGAACGCGCTCGCCGACTATCTGGAGCGTCACCCCGAATCGCTGCTCAAGGGCAAGCCAGGAGATCAACAATGACGACACGCGTGAACGGTTTCGCGAGCGGCGCGGCGGCGGCCATCGCCGCACTCGCGCTCGCCGCGTGCAGCTCGCCGCCCGCGCGGTTCTACACGCTCAGCCCGGCCGACGCCGCAGCGCCGGTACGCACCGCGCCGGCCAACCCGGCGTTCCTGATCGAGGTGCCGTCCGTCGGCGTGCCCGAGCAGGTCGCGAAGAACCAGCTGGTCGTGCAGAAGAACGCCGCGCAGGTCGACGTGCTCGAGCAGGAACGCTGGGCGTCGCCGCCCGCCGACGAGATCCGCCGCGCGCTGTCCGACGATCTCGCCGCGCAGCTCGGCACGATCGACGTCGCGAATTCCGCGTACCCGGCCGGCGTGCCCGTGTATCGCGTCAGCGTGAACGTGCAGCGCTTCGAGTCGTGGCCCGGCAAACGCGCGGCGGTCGACGCCGTGTGGAGCGTGCGCTCGCTCGGCACGCAGGCCGTGATGACCTGCCGCACGAGCGTCGCGGAACCGGTCGCCGACGGCTATGACGCGCTCGTCGCCGGCCACCGGCGCGCGCTCGACGTGATTGCCACGCAGGCCGCGGCCGGCGTGCGCGCGATGGCCGCACGCCGCGGCGCGACCGCGCCGCAGACCGGCAGCAAGACGGCCGCCGCGCCGGTCGTGCCGTGCCCGGCCAACCCGACGTCGGGCAGCGACGGCGCGACAGGCAAGTCCGGCGCATAAGCGCGCGGCGCGCAGGCGAACGTCCGAAGCGGCGTTCGTCCGCGCGGCTGCGTCCGGCCCGGTGCGGCCGATCGCGATCGCCGGCAGCCACCGGCATGATCCGGCCGCAGCCAGCCTCGCCCCGCCGTCATCGGCCGAACGGCCGGTTTGCATTGTTTGTCAAAGTCGGCCGGAACCGGCGTCAATCAACGCGGTCGGCTTGCGTTTTCCGGCCCGATTGACGATCCTACGCACTTTCAGGCTCGCGCCGCCCGTCGGGCGCGCCAGTCAGCGGCGCCGGGCCGCGTTCGGCCCGACCGCCGTGCCTCCCGGCGCCTGCACGCGATCGGCGTGCATCGCAGCGGGGCAGCCGCATCGCGGGTCGCCGCGCATCGTCCGGCAACCGGCCCCGTCTCACCCGTTCTCCCCGGCGCCGTGCCGAATTCCCGGCAGGCATCCCGAACCCGCCCGTCCAGGGCTTTCGCTATTCCGTTTATGTTTCGTTCCCTGACGACCCTGATCAAGAAGTGGCGCGCGTCGCGCAATGCCGGTCACCAGCTCGATGCGCTGCTCGCGCACGCCGATGCCGATGCGTCGTATGCCGAGCGCAGCGAATGGCTGATCGAACTCGCGCACTGGCTGCGCCGCGGCGGCACGATGCAGGCCGCGCAGGAAGCCGCGGCCGATCGCGACGCCGACGCGCGCGCGTATCCGGCTCATGCGCGGCTGCGCTACCTGTTCCACGTGCTCGATCGCAACCCCGCATGGAAAGCGCACGCCGCGCGCATCCTGCGCGGCGTCCTGCGCGATTGCGACGGCATCTCGCTGCTGTGCGACGCCGGCATGCCCGTGCACTCGGGCTTCTTCGGCGCGCTGTTCGAGCGGATCGACTCGTCGCTGATCCCGCCCGCGCCGAACCGCCGCGAGCTGTCGGCGCTGTTCACGCTGATGTTCCCGACGCCCGACGACGTGCAATGGATCGACGCGCTGCCCGACGACCTGCTCACGCGCCTCGCCGACCTGATCTCGTTCGACGTCACCGACGAGGAACGCCACGAGCCGGGTTCGTTCTCGCGCGACCTGCTGGCCGCGCTGCACAACCTGACCTGCCAGATCAGTTCGACCGGCCTGTCACAGACGGTGCGTAGCCGGCTGTCCGACGACGATGCGCGCAAGCCGCTCGAAACGCAGCCGTTCTACCGCCTCACGCGCGCGATGCTCGCGGTGGAGACCGCGCACGCGGCCGTCGAGGACGGCGGCGACCCGAGCAAGCTGCTGCATGAAGTGAACTACCTGCGCGTGCTGCTCGACGAATGCCGGATCGCCGTCGACGACGTGTTCTCGCACCTGTACCGCAACGGCGTATCGGTCGACATCGTGTTTCAGGTCGAGCGGATGCGCATGCGCATCCTGCGCGCCGAAACGCTGCTGAACGCGTGGATGGCGCGCGACGACCTGCACGGGATGGCGCGCCTGACGGCCGAACTGGTCGACGCGAACCAGAACAGCCAGAGCGTGACGCACCTCGTGCGCAGCAACTTCTCGCTGTTCGCGCGCAAGCTGGTCGAGACCAACGCGGATACCGGCGAGCACTACATCTCGCGCGGCCGCGCCGAGTACCTGAAGATGCTGCGGATGGCCGCGGGCGGCGGCCTCGTCACCGTCGCGACCGTGTGCGTGAAGTTCGCGATCACGGGCGCGCACCTGCAATCGATGCTCGAAGGGCTGCTCGCGGGCGTCAACTACGCGGCCAGCTTCATGCTGATGCACTTCCTGCACTTCACGCTCGCGACCAAGCAGCCCGCGATGACCGCGCCGACGCTCGCCCGCGAGCTCGACGACACCGGCCACGACGAAGGCGTGAAGACGTTCGTCTCGTCGGTGATCGCGCTGATCCGCACGCAGGCGGCCGCGATTTCCGGCAACGTGCTCGTCGTGCTGCCCGTGTGCCTGCTCGTGCAATTGTTCGCGGGCAACGTGCTGCACGCAAACCTGATCTCGCCGGAGAAGGCGCACGCGACGCTGCACTCGTTCTCGCTGCTCGGCCCGACGCCGTTCTACGCGGCGCTGACCGGCGTGCTGCTGTGGGCGTCGAGCCTGCTCGCGGGCTGGGCCGACAACTGGTTCGTGCTGCACCGGGTCGGCGACGCGCTCACGTACAACCGCCGGCTGCGCCTCACGCTCGGCGCGGCCGGTGCCGCGAAGCTCGCGCACTTCTGCCGCTCGAACGTCGCCGGCGTGGTCGCGAACGTCGGCCTCGGCCTGATGCTCGGCCTGATTCCGGCGATCGTCACCGTGTTCATGTTCCCGTTCGAGGTGCGGCACGTGACGCTGTCGGCCGGCTCGATCGGAATCGCGCTCGGCGTGCTGGGCAAGGATGCGCTCGGGACGCCCGAGCTGTGGTGGGCCGGCGCCGGCGTGCTCAGCATGGCGATCCTCAACGTGCTCGTGAGTTTCGCGCTCGCGTTCACGATGGCCGTGCGCTCGCGCAGCCTGCGCCCGACCAAGGTGCGCGCGCTCGTCGCCGCGATCGTCCGCACGATGCTGTCGAATCCGCTCGCGCTGTTCTGGCCTGCCGGCGGCCAGGCCACGCGCGCCGGTCAGCCGGGCTCGCACTGAGCCTGCGGGGCGGTATGGCGGTGCCCGGCCGGGCGCCGCCACACCGGCCTCCCGGCACGCAATCGCGGCCGTCGCGCCCGCGTCGCCGCGCCGAAACGCCCCGCCCCGCGATGCAACCCCGGCCCCGGCCGCCCGCGCCGCGTACAATAGTGGACTTTTGCACGTCCTCCCCCGCCTTATGTCCTCGCCCACCCTGTACGAATTCTTCGCCCCCTGCCCGCGCGGCCTCGAAGCGGCGCTTGCCGCCGAGCTGGCCGAAATCGCCGGCCGACACCTGAACGGCGCGCCGTTCACCGCGGGCGCGCAGGTGCCGGGCGGCATCCATTTCAGCGGCGGCTGGGCGGCCGGCATGGCCGCAAACCTTCATTCGCGGATCGCGAGCCGGGTCCTGCTGAAGATCGCGCACCGCGCGTACCGCAACGAGCAGGACGTCTACGCGCTCGCGCTCGAGCAGCCGTGGGAGCGCTGGTTCGCGGCGACGCAGACGCTGCGCGTCGACATCACCGCGATCAAGTCGCCGCTGAAGAGCCTCGAATTCGCGACGTTGCGCGTGAAGGACGCGATCTGCGACCGGATGCGCGACAAGACCGGCGCGCGCCCGAGCATCGATACCGGTGCGCCGGACGTGCGCGTGTTCGCGTTCCTGACGGCCAACGAATGCACGCTGTACCTCGACACGTCGGGTGAGCCGCTGTTCAAGCGCGGCTGGCGTCTCGACAAGGGCGCGGCGCCGCTGCGCGAGAACCTCGCGGCCGGCATCCTGCGCCTGACGGGCTGGACGCCCGGCACCGCGCTGTACGACCCGATGTGCGGCAGCGGCACGTTCCTCGCCGAAGCCGCGCAGATCGCGCTCGGCGTGGCGCCCGGCGTCGAGCGCCGGTTCGGCTTCGAGAAACTCAAGCAGTACGACATCACCGCGTGGCAGGGCCTGAAGGTGCCGGCGCTGGACGCGAAGCGCGCGGCGCGCGGCAAGCGCGCCGACGCGCTTGGCGTGTACGGCAGCGACATCTCGGGCGACATGCTCGAGAAGGCGCGCGCGAACCTCGAACGCGCGGGCGTGCCGTCGGTGTGGCTCAAGCAGGTCGACGCGCGCGGAATGACGCCGCCGTGCGACGGCCCGGGCATCATCCTCGCGAACCCGCCGTACGGCGAGCGGATCGAAGTGCGCGGCCGCAGCGCGCGCGGCGAGGTGCGCGAAACCGGCCGCAACCGCGGCAACGACGACGCATTCCGCCGCACGCACACCGACGCGCCGGACAGCGAGTTCTTCAACGCGCTCGGCGATGCGCTGAAGCAGCGCTTCACGGGCTGGCAGGCATTCCTGCTGACGTCCGACCGTTCGCTGCCGGGCCAGCTGCGGCTGCGCGAATCGGCAAAGACGCCGCTGTTCAACGGCGCGCTCGAATGCCGGCTGTTCCGCTTCGACCTGATCGCCGGCAGCGTGAAGGCGCGCCCGGCCACGCCGGAAGGCGACGCGTAAGCAACGCTAGCGCGCGGGGCCGCCATCGCGGCGCCCGCGCGCGCCTCCCCCCGGTGCCGGTCAGTGCTTCGACTTCGACCAGCGCTCCATCGTGAACGGCAGCGCCTGCCCTGTCTCGAGCAGCGTCTTCAGGCTCGACAGCACGACCGGCCACCCGCCGCGAATCCCGCGATCCATCTCCGAACCGGCCACGAGCCCGTCGTGCGTGACGGTCAGCTTCACGACGCCCTCGAACGGCTCGACGAGATAGGTCACGCGCGATTCCTCGCCTTCCCCTGACGGCGTACGCCACGTGACGACCAGCCGGTGCGGCGGATCGTTCTCGACCACTTCGCCGACGATGTCGACACGCGACGGATCGTCGTAGTCCTGATGCTCCCACCGCGAGCCCGGCCGCCAGTCTGGCGACGCGTTGCGATGCCGCACCCAGTAGTCCTTCGTCAGCTCGGCATTGGTCAGCGCGTCGAACACGCGCTCGGGCGTCGCTGCGATGAAAGTCACGTACACAAAAGCGGGATTACCCATCGTCGTCTCCTGTCTCGCGGGCCGCTTCCAGCCCGCGCTTGAGATCCGCCAGCGCCTGCAGGCGCTGACGCTCGAACTTGCCGATCCAGCGTTCCGCGATGTCGTGGATCGGCACCGGATTCAGGTAGTGCAGCTTCTCCCTGCCGCGCCACGCGGTCGCGACGAGGTTCGCGGCCTCGAGCAGCGCGAGATGCTTGCTCACGGCCTGCCGGCTCATCGCGAGCCCGTCGCACAGTTCGGACAGCGTCTGGCCGTTTTTCGCATGCAGCAGGTCGAGCAACTGGCGGCGCGTGGCATCGGCCAGCGCCTTGAAAACGAGATCCATGCCGCTCCCGGGTCAATGGCTTTATTATGCAACCAAACGGTTGCATGTCAAGGGTGACAACTCTACTGACAATACGGTGTCAGCAGGCCGCGATCACACTGCAATCCCGGCGCAATGCAAGGCTGGTTTCCACACAGAACCCGAACGAACAAGGAGCTCGTCATGACGTCCGCAACTGCCACCGCAACCCTGGAGCGCGCGATCGCGTGGTTCGACATTCCGTCCCTCGATTTCGACCGGGCGATCCGCTTCTACGAAACCGTGCTGCAAACGACGCTGCAGCGCGAAGTCATCGGCGGCGTGCCGATGGCCACGTTCGATCGCGATGCGTCGAGCACGGGCGGCAGCATCGTGTTCGATCCGCAGCAGATGAAGCCGAGCGCGAACGGCGTGCTCGTGTACCTGAACGCCGGCGAGTCGGTCGTCGCGGCGCTCGAACGCGCGAAGCGCGCGGGCGGCATCGTGCAGGGCACGGTCGTCGAACTGCCGAACAACTACGGCTATATCGGCTACCTGATCGATACCGAAGGCAACCGCGTCGGCCTGCACGCGCCGAAATGCCATTGAGCGCATCGGCCATCGGGCCGGCGCGGCGCTATCATCGCGAAGTCCCCGTTGCTGAAGGAATCGAGGTGCTGCCATGACGCGCCGTGCCGACCGCCTGTTCCAGATCGCCGAGCTGTTGCGCGGACGTCGTCTCACGACCGCGCAGCAGCTTGCCGACTGGCTGTCGGTGTCGCCGCGCACGGTCTATCGCGACGTGCGCGACCTGCAACTGTCAGGGGTGCCGATCGAAGGCGAAGCCGGCATCGGCTACCGGCTGAACCGCAACGCGAGCCTGCCGCCGCTCACGTTCACGGCCGAGGAGCTCGCGGCGCTCGCGACCGGCGCGCGCATGCTCGAAACCTGGGGCGGGGCACGCTTCGCGAGCGGCGCCCGCTCGGCGCTCGCGAAGATCGCGTCGGCGATGCCGGCCGACAAGCGCACGGCGCTCGACCGCCTGCCCGTGTTCGCGCCGTCGTTCCACATCGACGAGACGTTCTGCGCGAAGGTCGACGCGATCCACCAGGCCATCGACACGCGCCACGTCGTCAGCTTCGGTTACCGCGACCGCCTCGGCGCGCATTCGCAACGCCGCGTGTGGCCGCTCGGGCTCGTCTACTGGGGCGGCCGCTGGACGATCGGCGCGTGGTGCGAGCTGCGCGACGATTTCCGCACCTTCGACATCGCACGGATGGGCGACATCACCGTGCACGAGCAGTTTCCGGACATGGAGGGACGGCGGATCGCCGACTACATGCGGATCGCGGAAGCGCCGATGCGCTGACGCGGCACGACGGCGGGCGCGCACCACGTGCGTGCCGCGCGCCGCCGCCGTTCGTTCCCTATCTCGCCGTTCCTACCCGCCGAACACCACCGGCCGCTTCGGCCGCTCGTCGACGTGCAGCGAAAACACGTCGGCACGCGCGTAGTGGCCGACGACGTCGAAGTCGTAGCGCGCACGCACGAGCTCGTCGGTATCGATACGCGCGGTCACGAGCCCGGCCTCGCCGATCAGCGGCTCCGTCAGCAGGTCGCCGAGCGGCCCGACGATCACGCTGCCGCCGCGGATCAGCGGCCGTTCGGGATCCCAGCCCGGCACGTCGATACCGAGCGCGCGCGGCGACGGCTGCACCTGGCACGCGCTCACGACGAAGCAGCGCCCCTCGTGCGCGATGTGCCGCATCGAGCTCTGCCACAAGTCGCGCTCGTCGACGGTCGGCGCACACCAGATCTGCACGCCTTTCGCGTACATCGCGCAGCGCAACAGCGGCATGTGGTTCTCCCAGCAGATCGCGGCGCCCGCGCGCCCTGCGGCCGTGTCGACGACCGGCAGCGTCGAGCCGTCGCCCTGCCCCCAGATCAGCCGCTCGGTGCCGGTCGGCATCAGCTTGCGGTGCTTCGCGACGAGCCCGTCGCGCGGATCGAAGAACAGCGCCGTGCAGTACAGCGTGCTGCCGCCGCGCTCGATCACGCCGACCACGAGGCTCGCTCCCGTGCGCTGCGACAGCGCGGCCAGCTCGTCGGTTTCGGGCCCCGGCACATCGATCGCCTGCGCGGCGTAGCGTCCATACGCGTCGCGACCTTCGGGCAGCCGGTAACCGAGCCGCGTGCCGAAGATCTCGCCTTTCGGATAGCCGCCGAGCACGGCCTCGGGCAGCACGACGAGCGACGCGCCGCTGTCGCGGATCGCGGTTTCGTAGCCGAGGATCGTATCGAGCGTGGCGCGCGTGCCGGCGGGTGATGCGCCGATCTGCAGCGCGGCGATGACGGATGTGGACATGAGGGCGTCTCCGGTGAATGGGATGCCGCCATCTTTATCGATAAGATGTCATCGATCAAATCGATAGAACGATAACTGTCATGAATGCGGATGATATCGCCGGCCTCGACCTGAACCTGCTGAAGGTATTCGAGGCACTGTACGAGGAAGGCGGCGCAAGCCGCGCGGCGCTGCGGCTCGATCTCACGCAGTCGGCCGTCAGCGCGGCGCTCGCGCGGCTGCGCGTGATCTATGCCGATCCGCTGTTCGTGCGCACTGGCCGCGGGCTCGCGCCGACGCCGCGCGCGGACGAGCTGAAGCCGATCCTGTCCGACGCGCTCGACCGCTGCCGCGAAAGCCTCGCGATCGCCGCCGACAGCGGCGACCGCGTCGGCCGCACGATCTCGATCGGGCTGTCGGACGACTTCGAGATCGCGCTCGGCCGCGCGCTGATCGACGCGGTCGCGCGAGAGGCCGCCGGCATCCGGCTGATCTTCCGGCAGACCCACAGCGGCATCGCCGGCGACGCGCTGCTGCGACACGGCGTCGATCTCGCGATCGCGTCGGGCGGCTTCTCGGCGAACGGGCTCAGCCGCCGCGCGGTCGCGACGGGCGGCTATGCGTGCCTGATCGATCCGGCCGCCCGCGCGCGGCCGCCGCGCACGCTCACGCTCGCCGATTTCCTGCGGCGCGACCACCTGCTCGTGTCGTCGGGCGGCGTGATCGGGATCGTCGACGAAGCACTGGCCGCGCTCGGCCACAAGCGCCGCGTCGCGGCATCGACCACGCATTTCGCCGCGTTGCCGTATCTGCTCGCCGGCTCCGACGCGGTGGCAACGATTCCCGCACACGCGGCGCGCGCGATCGCGCAATCGGCACCGCTGCGCGCGCTCGCGTGCCCGGTCGAGCTGCCGCGCTATCCGGTCGAAATCGGCTGGCGCACGAGCACGCAGCGCGACCCGGCGATCGTGCGCGTGCGGGACACGATCGCCGCCTGCGTCGCGAACCTCGTCGCACCATGAAAAAAGCCCGGCCGGCTTGCGCCGGTCGGGCCGTTCCGGGCGAACCGCCCGCGAATCGAAGCAGGCGGGCGCGTTGCCGGTCCGCGCGTTACTCGACGGACTTCACCATGTCCTCGATGACCTTCTTCGCATCGCCGAACACCATCATCGTCTTGTCCATGTAGAACAGGTCGTTGTCGAGGCCCGCGTAGCCGGCCGCCATCGAGCGCTTGTTGACGATCACCGTGCGCGCCTTGTACGCCTCGATGATCGGCATCCCCGCGATCGGCGATTTCGGATCGTTCTTCGCGGCCGGGTTCACCACGTCGTTCGCGCCGAGCACCAGCACCACGTCGGCCTGGCCCATCTCGCCGTTGATGTCCTCCATCTCGAACACGATGTCGTACGGCACTTCCGCTTCCGCGAGCAGCACGTTCATGTGCCCCGGCATCCGCCCGGCAACCGGGTGAATTGCGTAGCGCACATCGACGCCCTTCTCGATCAGCTTGTCGGTCAGTTCCTTCAGCGCGTGCTGCGCGCGGGCGACGGCCAGCCCGTAGCCCGGCACGATCACGACCGATTCCGCGTTGCCGAGCATGAACGACGCATCCTCGGCCGAGCCCGACTTCACCGGGCGCTGCTCCTGCCCGCCCGCCGCACCGCCGGCCGACGCCTCTCCGCCGAAGCCGCCGAGGATCACGTTGAAGAACGAACGGTTCATCGCGTGGCACATGATGTACGACAGGATCGCACCCGACGAGCCGACGAGCGAGCCGGCGATGATCAGCATCGCGTTGTTCAGCGAGAAGCCGATGCCGGCCGCCGCCCAGCCCGAGTACGAGTTCAGCATCGACACGACCACCGGCATGTCCGCGCCGCCGATCGGGATGATGATCAGCACGCCGAGCACGAACGCGATCGCCGTCATGATGATGAACGGCAGCCACGCCTGCGTGATGACGAACAGGATGCCGAAGCCGAGCATCGCGATCGCGAGCATCAGGTTGATCAGGTGCTGGCCCGCGTACACGACCGGTGCGCCTTGGAACAGCCGGAACTTGTACTTGCCCGACAGCTTGCCGAACGCGATCACCGAACCGGAGAACGTGATCGCGCCGACGAACGTGCCGATGAACAACTCGACGCGGTTGCCGTACGGGATGAAGTTCGCCGCGACGGCGTCCTGCGGTACGAGCCCGAACGCTTCCGGCTCCGACACCACCGCATACGCGATGCACACGGCCGCGAGACCGATCAGCGAGTGCATCGCCGCGACGAGTTCCGGCATCTTCGTCATCTCGACGCGCGCGGCGACGAATGCGCCGACGCCGCCGCCGACGATCAGCGCACCGAGCACCAGTGCAAGGCCGAGCGGCAGGTTCGCGCCGAGCCAGGCCGCCTGCTTGACGATCAGCGCGACCGTCGTGAGGATCGCGATGGCCATCCCGACCATCCCGAACAGATTGCCGCGCCGCGCGCTCTTCGGGTTCGACAGGCCTTTCAGCGCCTGGATGAAGCACACCGAGGCGACGAGGTACAGCAGCGTAACGACGTTCATGCTCATCGCGCGCCCTCCTTCGCCGCCTTCGGCTCCTTCTTGCGGAACATCTCGAGCATTCGCCTCGTCACGAGAAAGCCGCCGAACACGTTGACGGCCGCGAGCGCGACCGCGAGCGTGCCGAAGAACTTGCCGGTCACGCCGACGGTGAGCGCCGCCGCGAGCATCGCGCCGACGATCACGATCGCCGAGATCGCGTTGGTCACGGCCATCAGCGGCGTATGCAGCGCCGGCGTGACGTTCCAGACGACGTGGTAGCCGACGTACACCGCCAGCACGAAGATGATCACGTTGATCACCGTGTGATTGATGACTTCCATGGTCTCCTCCGTTATTTGCGCGTGACTTCGCCGTCGCGGCACAGCAGCGTCGCGGCGACGATGTCGTCGGTCAGGTCGATGTTCAGCGTGCCTTCCTTCGTGACGATCAGCTTCATGAAGTCGAGCAGGTTGCGCGCGTACAGCGCCGACGCGTCCGACGCGACCATCGATGCGAGGTTCGTGTAGCCGGCGATCGTCACGCCGTTGTGCACGATCACCTGGTCGGCGACCGTCAGCGGGCAGTTGCCGCTCTTCCTGCCATCGAATTCCGGGCCGCGGCCGGCCGCGAGATCGACGAGCACCGAGCCGGGCTTCATCGACTGCGCGGTTTCGACCGAGATCAGCGTCGGTGCCGGGCGCCCGGGAATCAGCGCGGTGGTGATCACGATGTCGGCCTGCTTCGCGCGCTCGTGCACGAGCGCGGCCTGACGGCCGAGCCACGACGGCGGCATCGGGCGCGCATAACCGCCGACACCCTGCGCGGCCTCGCGCTCTTCGTCGGTTTCGAACGGGACGTCGAGGAATTTCGCGCCGAGCGACTCGATCTGCTCCTTCACGGCCGGCCGCACGTCGGAGGCCTCGATCACCGCGCCCAGCCGCTTCGCGGTCGCGATCGCCTGCAGGCCCGCGACACCCGCGCCGAGGATCAGCACGCGCGCGGCCTTCACCGTGCCCGCAGCGGTCATCAGCATCGGGAAGAAGCGCGGATACAGCGCGGCGGCGACCAGCACGGCCTTGTAGCCCGCGATGTTCGCCTGCGACGACAGCACGTCGAGACTCTGCGCGCGGGTCGTGCGCGGCGCGGCTTCGAGCGCGAAACCGGTCACGCCGGCCGCCGCGAGTTTCGCCGCCTGCTCGGCGTTGAACGGCTCGAGCATGCCGACCAGCACGGAGCCGCGCTTCAGCGATGGCAGTTCGGGGTCGGTAGGCGCCTGGACCTTCAACACGATGTCGGCATCAAAAGCAGCCGACTGATCGGTCAATTCGGCACCGGCGGACGCATAGGCTTCGTCGGGATAACTGGCTGCGCTGCCCGCCCCTTTCGCGATACTGACGCGATGGCCGGCGGCCGCGTATTTCTTCACGGTTTCCGGCGTCGCAGCCACACGCGCCTCGTTCGCCCGCGTTTCAGCAGGCACTCCAATATGCATCGTCAGTTCCTCCAGTCATTGTCAGTATTTCTTTTCTTGCAATTTTTACTGCACAACGAGCCGGACAGGCTGACTTACCGGCTCACGAGCAACGGCATTTACGCTGCACTTTAACCGAAAGCGATGGTCGCGCCAGCACATTCCGCACGATCGTGCGCGAATGAGACATTAGCCCGGCCCGCGCCGCCGCGCATCGGCGGGACGGATGATCCGCGGGGGTCGGATTCGTCTATCGTCTGATCAGACGGCCGGCAGCGTTCGGGCGCAACCGGTAAAATGCCGATCCATGAAACCCGAAATCTGGACCCCGCATGTGACGGTCGCCGCGCTCGTCGAGCACGCCGGCCGCTTTCTCGTGATCGAGGAAGAAACCTCGACGGGCCTGCGCATCAACCAGCCGGCAGGCCATCTCGAGGCCGGCGAAACGCTGGCCGACGCCGTGATCCGCGAGACGCTCGAGGAAACCGCGCACCCGTTCACACCCGACGCGCTCGTCGGTGTTTATCTCGCGCACTACGAGCGCCCCGGCACCGCCGGCGCGACCTACCTGCGCTTCACGTTCTGCGGCACGGCCGGCGAGCCGGTCGCGGGCCACGCGCTCGACGAAGGCATCGTCCGCACGCTGTGGATGACCGCCGACGAACTGCGCGCGTGCAGCGAGCGCCACCGCTCGCCCGCGGTGATGCGCTGCGTCGACGACTATCTCGCCGGGCGGCGCATTCCGCTCGATTTCGTGCACACGCATTCGGTCGCGCCGCGCCCCGAGGCATTCGAACGTCAGGCGGTCAACAAATGAGCAAGCGCCGTGTAGTGGTAGGCATGTCGGGCGGCGTCGATTCGTCGGTGACCGCGTGGCTGCTGAAGGAACAGGGCTACGACGTGGTCGGCCTGTTCATGAAGAACTGGGAAGACGACGACGACGGCGAATACTGCTCGACGCGCCAGGACTGGATCGACGTCGTGTCGGTGGCCGACCTGATCGGCATCGACGTGGAAGCCGTCAACTTCGCGGCGGAATACAAGGACCGCGTGTTCGCCGAGTTCCTGCGCGAATACTCGGCCGGCCGCACGCCGAACCCCGACGTGCTGTGCAATGCCGAGATCAAGTTCAAGGCGTTCCTCGATCACGCGATGTCGCTCGACGCGGAAATGATCGCGACCGGCCACTATGCGCGCGTGCGCGAGCGCGACGGGCGTTTCGAACTGCTGAAGGCCTTCGATCATACGAAAGACCAGTCGTACTTCCTGCACCGGCTGAACCAGGCGCAACTGTCGAAGACGATGTTCCCGCTCGGCGAGATCCCGAAGACGAAAGTGCGCGAAATCGCCGCGCAGATCGGGCTGCCGAATGCGAAGAAGAAGGATTCGACGGGCATCTGCTTCATCGGCGAACGGCCGTTCCGCGATTTCCTGAACCGCTACCTTCCGACGAAACCCGGCCCGATGAAGACGCCCGACGGCAAGGTCGTCGGCAAGCACATCGGCCTCGCGTTCTACACGTTCGGCCAGCGCAAGGGTATCGGTCTCGGCGGCAGCAAGGACGGCAGCGGCGAACCGTGGTTCGTCGCCGCGAAGGACATCGCATCGAACACGCTGTACGTCGTGCAGGGCCACGATCATCCGTGGCTGCTGTCGCGCGAGCTGGTCGCCGGCAACGTGAGCTGGGTCGCGGGCGAGCCGCCGGCGGAAGGCTTTGCGTGCGGCGCGAAGACGCGCTACCGGCAAGCCGATGCGGCGTGCACGTTCGGCGGCGCCGCGTCCGGTCCGGAAGGCGAAGCGCGCTTCTCGCTCGCGTTCGACGACGCGCAGTGGGCCGTCACGCCCGGCCAGTCGGCGGTGCTGTACGACGGCGAGATCTGCCTCGGCGGCGGCATCATCGAATCCGCGGCGGCCAGCCCTTCCGCACCGGCGGAAGGTCGCGCCCCGGCGCTCGCCGACGCACGCTGACACATATTCGGTTTAGACTTGCGGCACGCCGCGCCCGGCGGAACACGATTCCGCCGAGGCCGGCAGACCGCCGCGCAGCGCACGCATGGCGGTATTTCAAGATTCTTACGGAGTCCCCATGCTTTCAAGACGCTATCTGGCGATGTGGTGCGCCGTCCTGCTGCTCGTCGCAACGGCCGCGCTCGCGTCGATCCACGCCCTCTCGTGGCTGTGGATCCTGATCCCCGCCGCCCTCGTCGCGCTCGGCGTGTACGACCTGAACCAGGACCGTCACGCGATCCTGCGCAACTACCCGCTCTGGGGCCACTTCCGCTTCCTGTTCGAGTTCATCCGCCCCGAGATCCGCCAGTACTTCGTCGAGGACGATACCGACGAGAAACCGTTCTCGCGCGCGCAGCGCAGCCTCGTCTACCAGCGCGCGAAGAACGTCGCCGACAACCGCCCGTACGGCACCGAGCTGAACGTGAAGGCCGTCGCGCACGAATGGATCAGCCACTCGCTCGCGCCGACGAAGCTGCCGAACCACGATTTCCGCATCCGCGTCGGCGCGAATCGCGCGCAGCCGTACGACATCTCGATCTTCAACATCTCGGCGATGAGCTTCGGCTCGCTGTCCGCGAACGCGATCCGCTCGCTGAACCTCGGCGCGAAGAAAGGCGGTTTCGCGCACGACACGGGCGAAGGCTCGCTGTCGAAGTACCACCGCGAGAACGGCGGCGACATCATCTGGGAAATCGCGTCCGGCTACTTCGGCTGCCGCAACGACGACGGCACGTTCAACCCCGACAAATTCGCGAAGCAGGCCGCCGATCCGCAGGTCAAGATGATCGAGGTAAAGCTGTCGCAGGGCGCGAAGCCGGGCCACGGCGGCGTGCTGCCGGCCGCGAAGATCACGCCGGAGATCGCCGAGACGCGCGGCGTGCCGATGGGCAAGGACTGCATCTCGCCCGCGACGCACTCGGAGTTCTCGACGCCGCGCGGGCTGCTCGAATTCGTCGAGCGGCTGCGCACGCTGTCGGGCGGCAAGCCGACCGGCTTCAAGCTGTGTGTCGGGCATCCGTGGGAATTCTTCGGGATCGCGAAGGCGATGGTCGAGACGGGCATCGTGCCGGACTTCATCGTCGTCGACGGCGCGGAAGGCGGCACGGGCGCGGCGCCGCTCGAATTCACCGACCACGTCGGCGTGCCGCTGCAGGAAGGGCTGCTGCTCGTGCACAACACGCTGGTCGGGATCGGCGTGCGCGATCGCGTGAAGATCGGCGCGAGCGGCAAGATCATCACCGCGTTCGACGTCGCGCGCACGCTCGCGATCGGCGCGGACTGGGTGAACTCGGCGCGCGGCTTCATGTTCGCGGTCGGCTGCATCCAGGCGCAGACCTGCCACACGGGCCGCTGCCCGACCGGCGTCGCGACGCAGGACCCGGTGCGCCAGCGCGCGCTCGTCGTGCCCGACAAGGCCGACCGCGTGTACAACTTCCACCGCAATACGCTGCACGCGCTGCAGGAACTCGTGCAGGCGGCCGGCCTGTCGCATCCGTCGGAGCTGCGCGCGCATCACATCGTGCAGCGCATCTCGCCGCACGAGGTCCGGCTGATGTCGCAGTTGCTGAAGTACCTGAAGCCCGGCGCGCTGCTCGACGGCAACCATTGCGGCTTCACGCTGTACGACAGCTGGTGGCCGATTGCGCGCAGCGATTCGTTCACGCTCGGCGAGGCCGTGTACGCGTCGATCGAGTGACGCTCGCGGCCGCCCTGCTCCGGCGGCGGCCCGGCAAAAAGAAAAGCGCCCCGCGGGGCGCTTTTCTTTTGTCTGCCGAATACGTGAAGACTTGAACGCTTGAACGCGCAGCCGGCAGCGGCTCAGTTCTGCGGCAACGTGTCCGCGAACGACTGCCGTTGCTGCAGCTTGACGAAGTGCTTGTCGAGGTTCGGGTGATGCTCGCGCCAGTTCAGTTCGGGCATCCGGAAGTCGAGATAACCGAGCGCGCAGCCGAGTGCGATGTCGGCGAGCGTGTAATGATTACCGACGCACCACGTCTTGCCGCCGAGGCCCTGCGACATCGCGACGAGCGCATCGTCGATCTTGCGCTGCTGGCGCGCGATCCAGCTTGCGCTGCGCTGCACGTCGTCGCGCAGCGTGTATTCGAGACGAATCGCGACGGCCGCGTCGAGCACGCCGTCGCCCAGCGCTTCCCAGCAACGCACTTCGACGCGCTCGCGGCCCGACGGCGGAATCAGCTTGCCGACCGGCGACAGCGTATCGACGTATTCGCAGATCACGCGGGAATCGAACACCGCGGCACCATCCTCCATCACGAGGCACGGGACCTTGCCGAGCGGATTCGATGCATGAATATCCGTCTCCGGCGCCCACACGTTCTCGAGCTCCAGCTTGTAGTCGATCTTCTTTTCAGCAAGCACGATCCGCGCCTTTCGGACGTACGGGCTGCTGAGCGAACCGATTAATTTCATCATCTGCCTTTTTAAGGGAACCGCCGAGAGTATACGTTGTCGCCGATCATAACCGGGCAGGGTCGCGCGGTAGAAAATCGCCCGGCCGGCCTGTGGATGGTTTGCAACAGCCGCCGCGCGGGCCTGCCGGCGCGGCTCGCGGCCGCCCCTCTCACGCGCCGCGTCCGGCGGCGCTACAATCGCACGATGAATGCGCCCCTCGATACCGCCATCGCCGTCGACGTCTACCGCCAACGCCGTGAACGCGTGCTTGCCGCACTGCGCGCCGCGGGCGGCGGCGTCGCCATCGTCCCCACCGCGCCGGAAATGCTGCGCAACCGCGATACGGCCTACCCGTACCGGCACGACAGCTACTTCCATTACCTGACGGGCTTCACCGAGCCGGATGCCGTGCTCGTGCTGAACGCGGCCGCGCCGCACGGCGCGCCGGAGTCGATCCTGTTCTGCCGCGGCAAGAATCCCGACCGCGAGATCTGGGAAGGTTTCCACTACGGCCCCGAAGCCGCGCGCGACGCGTTCGGCTTCGACGCGGCGTTCGCGGTCGACGTGATCGACACCGAGATGCCGCGCCTGCTCGCCGACGCGGGCACCGTGCACTACCGGTTCGGCGCATCGGCCGACTTCGAACGCCAGCTCGCCGGCTGGCTCGACGCGGTGCGCGCGCTGGCGCGCACGGGTGTCGCCGCGCCGGACGCGATGCTCGACCTCACGCCGCTCGTCGACGACATGCGGCTCGTGAAGGACGAACACGAACTCGCGATCATGATGCGCGCCGCGCACATCTCCGCACTCGCGCACCGCCGCGCGATGCAGGTGTGCCGCCCCGGCATCCGCGAATACGAACTCGAGGCCGAGCTGCTGTATCTGTTCCGCAAACACGGCGCGCAGGCGCCCGCGTACGGCTCGATCGTCGCGGCCGGCGCGAATGCGTGCGTGCTGCACTACCCGGCCGGCAACGCGGCCGCGAAGGACGGCGACCTGATCCTGATCGACGCCGCGTGCGAACTCGACGGCTATGCGTCGGACATCACGCGCACGTTCCCGGCCAACGGGCGCTTCTCGCCCGCGCAGCGCACGCTGTACGACATCGTGCTCGCCGCGCAGCAGGCCGCGATCGACGCGACGCGCGCGGGCGTGCCGTTCGAGGCACCGCACGACGCGGCCGTGCGCGTGCTCGCGCAGGGGCTGCTCGACACCGGCATCATCCCGAAAACACGCTTCTCGAACGTCGACGACGTGATCGCCGAGCGCGCATACACGCGCTTCTACATGCACCGCACGGGCCACTGGATCGGGATGGACGTGCATGACTGCGGCGACTACCGCGAGCGACTCGCCGAGCGCGACGGCAATGGCGCGCTGCCGTGGCGCACGCTGAAGCCCGGCATGACGCTGACCGTCGAACCCGGCCTGTATGTGCGGGCAGCCGACGACGTGCCGCCCGAGTACTGGAACATCGGCATCCGCATCGAGGACGACGCGATCGTGCGCGAGCACGGCTGCGAGCTGATCACGCGCGGTGTGCCCGTCGCCGCGGACGAGATCGAAGCGCTGATGCGCGCAGGCGCGGCGCACGGCGCATGACCGGCCGCCGCCTGTTCGTCGCGCCGCCGTCGACCCGCCGTCGACCGTTATTTCCGTATCACGAATCAAGATGACGACCGCTTCCTCCCCGGCCACGCCGGACTACGACCTCGCCATCGTCGGCGCCGGCCCCGTCGGGCTCGCGCTCGCCGGCTGGCTCGCGCGCCGCAGCGCAACCCAACACGCGTCGATCGCGCTGATCGATGCGCGCGAACCGGTCGCGAGCGTGAACGACCCGCGCGCGATCGCCGTCTCGCACGGCAGCCGCGTGCTGCTCGACACGCTCGCGTGGCCCGCCGACGCGACACCGATCGAACATATCCACGTGTCGCAGCGCGGCCATTTCGGCCGCACGCTGATCGACCGCGACGAGCACGACCTTGCCGCGCTCGGTTATGTCGTGCGCTACGGCTCGCTCGTGCAGGCGCTTGCGGGCGCCGTGCGCGGCACGCGCGTCGACTGGCTCACGTCGACCACCGCGCGCGCGCCGCAGCAGGATACCGACGACGTCACGCTGACGCTCGACGGCCCGCAAGGCGAGCGCACGCTGCGCGCGCGCATCGTCATCAACGCCGAAGGCGGGCTGTTCCACGAACAGGCGGCCGACGCCGGCCAGCATCGCCGCGACTACGGGCAGACCGCGCTCGTCGGCACGGTCACGGTCTCGGCGCCACGCCCGAACGTCGCATGGGAACGCTTCACGCACGAAGGCCCGCTCGCGTTGCTGCCGCTCGGCGGGCCGCGCCAAGCCGACTACGCGCTCGTCTGGTGCTGCACGCCCGACGAAGCGGCACGGCGCGCCGCGCTGCCCGACGACGCGCTCCTGCGCGAGCTCGGCAGCGCGTTCGGCGAACGCATGGGCCGGTTCGTCGCGATCGCGGGCCGCGCGGCGTTCCCGCTCGGCCTGAACGCCGCGCAGACGCTCGTCAGCGGCCGCGTCGCGATCGTCGGCAATGCCGCGCAAACCCTGCACCCCGTCGCGGGCCAGGGGCTCAACCTCGGGCTGCGCGATGCGCATACGCTGGTCGACACGCTGTCCGCGCAAGGCCTCGAAGCGACCGCGCTCGCGGCCTTCAACGCACGACGCGCGCTCGACCGGCGTTTCACGATCGGCGCGACCGACACGCTTGCCCGCCTGTTTACGATCGACTCGGGCCCGCTGCCGCTGCTGCGCGGCGCCGCGCTCACCGCGCTCGAATTCGTGCCGCCGCTCAAGAAGGTGATCGCGCGCCAGATGATGTTCGGCCAGCGCAACTGACGCGCGGCGCACCTCAGGGTGCGCCCGGCCGGACCACGCAAACCGGGTCAAATCGGCGGGGCATGGGAATACGGTAAAATGCGCGTTTTCCGTCCGCCCTTTTCATGCCCGCACCTGTCGCGGGCGGTGCCATTGCGATGCCCGTTATCGGCCCTCACGTATTGCGTAACAACCTGTTCGTCGCACCGATGGCCGGCGTGACGGATCGTCCGTTCCGCCAGCTGTGCAAGCAACTGGGGGCCGGTTACGCCGTGTCCGAGATGGTCGCGTCCAACGCGCAGCTGTGGAAAAGCGCGAAGACGATGCGGCGCGCGAACCACGAAGGCGAGGTCGAGCCGATCGCGGTGCAGATCGCGGGCGCCGATCCGGCGATGATGGCCGAAGCGGCCCGCTACAACGTCGACAACGGCGCGCAGATCATCGACATCAACATGGGCTGCCCGGCGAAGAAGGTCTGCAACGTCGCGGCCGGTTCCGCGCTGCTGCAGAACGAGCCGCTCGTGCAGCGGATCGTCGAGGCCGTCGTCGCGGCGGTCGGCACGGGGCCCGATGCAGTGCCCGTCACGCTGAAGATCCGCACCGGCTGGGACCGCGAGCACAAGAACGCGATCACGGTCGCGCGCCTGGCCGAAGCCGCCGGCATCTCGATGCTGACCGTGCACGGCCGCACGCGCGCCGACCTGTACCGCGGCGACGCCGAATACGAAACCATCGCGGCCGTGAAGGCGGCCGTCAGGATTCCGGTCGTCGCGAACGGCGACATCACGTCGCCCGCGAAGGCGAAGGCCGTGCTCGACGCAACGGGCGCCGACGCGCTGATGATCGGTCGCGCCGCGCAAGGCCGGCCGTGGTTGTTCCGCGAAATCGATCATTTCCTGCAAACCGGCGAGCTGCTGCCCCCGCCGCGGATCGACGAGATCCAGCACGTGATGAACGAACATCTGGAAGACCACTACGCTTTCTATGGTGAATTCACGGGAGTCCGTACTGCGCGCAAGCACATCGGCTGGTACACTCGCGGCCTTTCCGGTGCCAACGGGTTCCGGCACAGGATGAACACGCTCGATTCCACCCGCGAGCAGCTCGCCGCCGTCAATGAATTCTTCGAGGCGCAAAAAGCGCTGTCGGACCATCTCGTCTATGTCGATGACGAAGAGGAAAACGGCCAGGGCGAGTCGGACGACCATAACCAGTTAGCAGCATGAGCAAGCACAACATCGAACAATGTGTCCGCGAGAGCCTGGACGTGTATTTCCGGGATCTAGACGGCTCCAATCCGCACGACGTCTATGAAATGGTGATGTCCTGCGTCGAAAAGCCGATGCTCGAGGTCGTGCTCGTACAGGCAGGCGGCAACCAGTCGCTCGCCGCGGAGTACCTCGGCATCAATCGCAATACGCTGCGCAAGAAGCTGCAGCAGCACGGCCTGCTGTAGCCGGCCGTCCCGTCCCCGTTTCCCTGGCTATTGGTGGTTCCATCATGATCAAGCAAGCGCTCATTTCCGTTTCCGACAAGACCGGCATCGTCGACTTCGCGAAGTCGCTGTCCGACCTCGGCGTCAAGCTGCTGTCGACGGGCGGCACCGCGAAACTGCTCGCCGACGCGGGCCTGCCCGTTACCGAAGTGGCCGACTACACAGGCTTTCCGGAAATGCTCGATGGGCGCGTGAAGACGCTCCACCCGAAGGTGCACGGCGGCATCCTCGCCCGCCGCGACCTGCCCGAGCACATGCAGGCGCTGGAACAGCACGGCATCCCGACGATCGACCTGCTCGTCGTGAACCTGTATCCGTTCGTCGCGACGATCGCGAAGGACGACTGCACGCTCGCCGACGCGATCGAGAACATCGACATCGGCGGCCCGACGATGCTGCGCTCGGCCGCGAAGAACCATCGCGACGTGACGGTCGTCGTCGATCCGGCCGACTACGCGGTCGTGCTCGATGAAATGAAGGCGAACGGCAACGCGGTCGGCTACGCGACCAATTTCCGCCTCGCGACGAAGGTGTTCGCGCACACCGCGCAATACGACGGCGCGATCACGAACTACCTGACGAGCCTGACCGACGAGCTGCAGCACGCATCGCGCAACGCGTACCCGGCGACGCTGAACATCGCGTTCGACAAGGTGCAGGACCTGCGCTACGGCGAGAACCCGCACCAGAGCGCGGCGTTCTACCGCGACATCGCGCCGCAAGCCGGCGCGCTCGCGAACTACCGCCAGCTGCAGGGCAAGGAACTGTCGTACAACAACATCGCGGATTCGGACGCGGCGTGGGAATGCGTGAAGACGTTCGACGCGCCGGCCTGCGTGATCATCAAGCATGCGAACCCGTGTGGCGTCGCGGTCGGCAACGACTCGGCCGACGCTTACGCGAAGGCGTTCCAGACCGACCCGACCTCCGCATTCGGCGGCATCATCGCGTTCAACCGCGAAGTCGACGAAGCGGCCGCTCAGGCTGTCGCGAAGCAGTTCGTCGAAGTGCTGATCGCACCGTCGTTCTCCGACGCCGCGAAGCAGGTGTTCACCGCGAAGCAGAACGTGCGCCTGCTCGAAATCGCGCTCGGCGACGGCCATAACGCATTCGACCTGAAGCGCGTGGGCGGCGGCCTGCTCGTGCAGTCGCTCGACTCGAAGAACGTGCAGCCGCACGAGCTGCGCGTCGTCACGAAGCGCCAGCCGACGCCGAAGGAAATGGACGACCTGCTGTTCGCGTGGCGCGTCGCGAAGTACGTGAAGTCGAATGCGATCGTATTCTGCGGCAACGGCATGACGCTCGGCGTCGGCGCGGGCCAGATGAGCCGCGTCGATTCCGCGCGCATCGCGAGCATCAAGGCGCAGAATGCAGGCCTGACGCTCACCGGCTCGGCCGTCGCGTCGGATGCGTTCTTCCCGTTCCGCGACGGCCTCGACGTCGTCGTGGCAGCCGGCGCGACCTGCGTGATCCAGCCGGGCGGCTCGATGCGCGACGACGAAGTGATCGCCGCGGCCGACGAGCACAACATCGCGATGATCCTGACGGGCGTGCGCCACTTCCGTCACTGATCGCACACGGCCCGCGCGGCCGTTGTACGCAAGCCCGGCGGCGTCGCACCCGCCGGGTTTTTTATTGCGCGACGCCCCGGCGCGCGACCCTGCTGCCGGGTCGCCGCACCATTCGTTGTAGTATCGCTGCATCAGGCAACTCTCCTCACTCATGCGAATTCTCGGCATCGACCCCGGCCTGCGCGTCACCGGCTTCGGCGTCATCGACGTCAGCGGCCACCAGCTCGCCTATGTCACGAGCGGCGTGATCCGCACGCCGACGGCTGACCTGGCCACCCGGCTCGGCACGATCTTCCAGGGCGTCTCGACGATCGTGCGCGAACATGCGCCCGACCAGGCCGCGATCGAAAAGGTGTTCGTCAACGTGAACCCGCAGTCGACGCTGCTGCTCGGCCAGGCGCGCGGCGCCGCGATCTGCGGCCTCGTCGCGGGCGGCCTGCCCGTCGCCGAATACACGGCGCTGCAGCTCAAGCAGGCCGTCGTCGGCTACGGCCGCGCGACCAAGACGCAGATGCAGGAAATGGTCACGCGGCTGCTCAATCTCTCCGGACAACCGGGCTCCGACGCGGCCGACGCGCTCGGCATGGCGATCTGCCATGCGCACGGCGGCACGACACTCAGCACGCTCGGCGGCCTCGCGCCGGCGCTCGCGAAGAAGGGGCTGCGCGTGCGGCGCGGGCGGCTGGTCGGCTGACACCGGGCACGCCGTCGCCCGGCACGCCGGATCGACCGTTTTGACCGCGCACGGCGCGCACACGACACGCCTTGCTTCGGCCTGACGGCCGATCCCGTCGGCATTGCGCCGCGCGTGCGCTACACTCGCGCTTTCTTCCTCGCATCCCGCCCCCCCCATGATCGGTCGCATCGCCGGCATCCTGCTCGAAAAGAACCCGCCTCACCTGCTCGTCGACTGCAACGGCGTCGGCTACGAAATCGACGTGCCGATGAGCACCTTCTACAACCTGCCGCAAACAGGCGAACGCGTCGTGCTGCTCACGCAGCAGATCGTCCGGGAGGACGCGCACCTGCTGTACGGCTTCCTGACGCTGCAGGAGCGCACGACCTTCCGCGAGCTGCTGAAGATCACCGGCATCGGCGCGCGCATGGCGCTCGCCGTGCTGTCCGGCATGAGCGTGCAGGAGCTCGCGCAGGCCGTGACGATGCAGGACGCCGCGCGCCTCACGCGCCTGCCCGGCATCGGCAAGAAGACGGCCGAGCGCCTGCTGCTCGAGCTGAAGGGCAAGCTCGGCGCCGATCTCGGCGCGCTCGCCGGCGCCGCATCGCCGTCCGACCACGCGACCGACATCCTCAACGCACTGCTCGCGCTCGGTTACTCCGAAAAGGAAGGCCTTGCCGCGATCAAAAACGTGCCGGCCGGCACCGGCGTGTCCGAAGGCATCAAGCTTGCGCTGAAGGCGCTGTCGAAGGCGTAACGCGCGGCCGAACCGGCTGTTGAAGTCAGTGTCGCGCGGCCGCGCGGCGCTCGCCAGTCGGCCGTTTGGTCAGGTGGGCGGGACCACTGCGCGCGGTACAATGGCCGCATGATTGAAACCGACAAACTCGCCACCGAGCAGCGGATCATCGCCGCCACGCCCGCCTCGTCGCACGAGGAGGTGTTCGAACGTGCGCTGCGGCCGCGCCAGCTCGACGACTACGTCGGCCAGGAAAAGGTGCGCGGCCAGCTCGAGATCTTCATCGAAGCCGCCAAGCGCCGCTCGGAGCCGCTCGACCACGTGCTGCTGTTCGGGCCGCCCGGTCTCGGCAAGACGACGCTCGCGCACATCATCGCGCGCGAGATGGGCGTGAACCTGCGCCAGACGTCGGGCCCCGTGCTCGAACGCGCCGGCGATCTCGCCGCGCTGCTGACGAACCTCGAAGCGAACGACGTGCTGTTCATCGACGAGATCCACCGGCTGTCGCCGGTCGTCGAGGAAATCCTGTATCCGGCACTCGAGGATTACCAGATCGACATCATGATCGGCGAAGGCCCGGCCGCGCGCAGCGTGAAGCTCGACCTGCAGCCGTTCACGCTCGTCGGTGCAACCACCCGCGCCGGGATGCTGACCAACCCGCTGCGCGACCGGTTCGGGATCGTCGCGCGGCTCGAGTTCTACGACGCCGAGCAACTGTCGCGCATCGTGCGACGCTCGGCGTCGCTGCTGAACGCGCAGATCGATCCGAACGGCGCGCTGGAAATCGCGAAGCGCGCGCGCGGCACGCCGCGGATCGCGAACCGGCTGCTGCGCCGCGTGCGCGACTTCGCGGAAGTGAAGGCCGACGGCCAGATCACCGCGGCCGTCGCCGATGCCGCGCTCGCGATGCTCGACGTCGATCCGGTCGGCTTCGACCTGATGGACCGCAAGCTGCTCGAGGCGATCCTGTACAAGTTCGACGGCGGCCCGGTCGGCCTCGACAACCTCGCGGCGGCGATCGGCGAGGAGCGCGACACGATCGAGGACGTGATCGAACCGTATCTGATCCAGCAGGGCTTCCTGCAACGCACGCCGCGCGGGCGCGTCGCGACGCTGCTCACCTATCGCCACTTCGGGCTCTCCGTGCCCGACACCGGCCGCGCCGAACGCGGCGCGTGGGATGCCCCCGACGGGAAGTAGCCCGTCGCCCGAGCCGTACCCGCCATGACGACGCCGCCCAGCCGCCACCCCGCCGCACCCGCACCGGGCCCGCGCTGGGCCGAGCCGATCCGCAAGCGGCTCGTGGCCGGCATCACGCACCTGACGGCGGGTGGCGGCGGCCCGTCGCTCGACCTCTCTTCGCCGCCCGGAGATCCCGGGCTGTTCGGCCCCGACGCCATCTGCTGGCGCGTGCATGCCGACTTCACGTCGATGATGACCGGCGGCATCGCCGCGCTGCTGCTGCAGGCGCTCCATCCGCTCGCACTCGCGGGCGTGTGGGATCACTCGTCGTTTCGCACCGACATCCTCGGCCGCTTGCGGCGCACCGCCACGTTCATCACGGGCACGACGTTCGGCAGTCGCGCGGACGCCCTCGCGCTGATCGAGCGCGTGAAAGCGATCCACGCGCGCATAGCGGGTACCGCACCCGACGGTCGGCCGTACCGCGCCGACGATCCGGCGTTGCTGACCTGGGTGCATATCGCTGAAGTATCGAGCTTCCTCGCCGCGCATCTGTGCTACGTGAATCCGGCGCTGCCGGGCGAATTGCAGGACCGCTATTACGCCGAAACGGCATTGATCGCCGAACTGCTCGGCGCACACGAGGTGCCCCGCTCGCGCGCCGAGGTCGCCGCCTATCTCGCGCGCATGCAGCCCGAACTCGAGGCCGGGCCGCATACCTTCGAAGTGATGTCCATCCTGCTGAATGTGCCGGTCGCGACACCCGCGCTGCGGCCGGCCGCGTCGCTGGTGATGCATGCCGGGATCGACCTGCTGCCGCCGTGGGCACAGCGCATGCTCGGCGTGTCGACGTTCGCGCCGTTGCGTCGCGCGGTGGTCCGGCCCGGCGTACGGACCGTCGCCCCCGTGCTGCGCTGGGCGCTCGTCAACGGCGCGTCGAAGCGCGCGCGCCGCCGCGCGACCGCGACACCGCCCGACGGCGACCCGCCAGTCTGACGATCAGCTTCCTCAGAACATTTCAATTTACTGTCAAATTCCTGTGACAAGCTGACGGGCTCGCACCCGCGCACGGTCACACGTCCCGTACGTCCCGCATGTCCGTTACCCGCGCGGTGTCCTGCCAACCCGACCGACACCCTATGCCCGCGATCCCACGCCTGCCGATCCGTTTCGCCCTTGCCGCCAGCCTGTCCGCCGTCTTCGCCCTGACCGCCTGCGGCGGCGACGATGTCGCCGCCGTCGCGCGCACGGACGCGCAGACGCCGTCCGGCGGCACGACGACAACGCCCGCCCCCACGCCGCCTGCCACCGTCACGCCGCAACCGGGCAAGTGGAAGGCCGCCCGCGCGGGCGACCTGATCGACGTGACGCTCGGCGATCTCCATCCGACGCAGGGCGCGATCGGCTACGACCAGATCTATTACAAGCTCGGCCGCTACGAACTGCAGCCCGACAAGAAATTCGACGACTTCTGCGCGGACGAAGGGCTCGGCGGCGTCGCATCGAGCGGCTACACGGCCAAATCGTCGCTGCGCGAACCCGCGAGCTACGCATGTTCGACGACCGACGCGAACGCCCGCGACCGTTCGGTACTGAACCCCGTCGTGATCGGCCCGAACGGCGATGCGCTGTACCTGACCGACGGCCACCACGGCCTGTCGACCTACTACGAAACACCCGACGGCGGCCCGGCGCTGCACGTGCACGTCGTCGTCAAGGACAACCTGAGCGACTACTCGGGCGACGCGTTCTGGCAGCAGATGCAAAACCGCGGCTATGTGCGCCTGAAGAACGGCGAAGGCAAACCGATCGCGGTTGCGCAACTGCCGACCGGGCTCGGCCTGAAGCTCGGGATGACGAACGACCGCTACCGGTCGCTCGTCTATTTCACGCGCGACATCGGCTACAGCAAGCCCGCGCAAGCCACCGACTACCTCGAGTTCTACTGGTCCGACTGGCTGCGCGCGCAGCCGGGCACGTTCTCGCTCGCCGGCTACGACCTGACGCGTGCCGGTGCGACCGACCCCGATCCGGCGAAGGCCGACACGGGCTACCTGAATGCGGTCTGGATTGCGTCGACGCGCATGGTCGCGGCCACGGACCCGGTGATCGACGGCAAGACGGGCGCCGACCTCGGGCGCGCCGATGCGATCAACGGCGGGAAGAAATACAACAAGGGGGAATTCGACAAGCTGCGCCAGCCGATCACGGCCGACAAGCCCGGCAAGATCGCATACGCGCTCGACTACAAGACGCGCCACGGGCTGCCGCAGTAAGGATCATGCACGAATGGGAACCCCGGCCGGCCATGCCGGGCGGGGCCCGCACACTCAGTCAGAGTACCTTGCGATACCCGTCGTCGTCGCTCTCGGCATCGAGGTGCGACACGTCGGCCCATTGCACAACCTGTGCGCGACCGTCCACGTAATCGACGACGTTGATGCTGGTGTTGAGCAACTGATAGTTGCGCGGTGCGGACAGATCGAGCCCGTTCGCGAAGCGATACACGCAATCGAGCACACCGCCGTGCGCGACGCACGCGATCCGGCCACCCGGATGCGCGGCGACGATCGGCTCGAGCGCATGCAGCACGCGGTGATAGAACGCGCGCTGCGACTCGCCGCCTTCCGGCGCGAAGCCCGGATCACGCGTCTGCCAGGCCGCATACGCGTCCGGAAACAGCGCTTCGATCTCGGTGCTGTCGTGCCCCTGGAACGCACCGTACGAGCGTTCGCGCAGCCCTTCACGCAGCAGCAGCGGCAACCCGAGCGCATCGGCAAACGGCAAAGCGGTCTGCTGCGCGCGCATCAGGTCGCTCGAATACACCGCGTCGAGGCGCGCACCGTCACGCGTTTCGCGTGCGAGCCGCGCGGCCAGCCGTTGCGCCTGCGCGAGCCCCGAGTCGGCCAACGGGATGTCGATATGGCCCTGGATGCGCTTGATGCGGTTCCAGGCCGTCTCGCCATGGCGAATGAAAAGAATCTGCGTGGTGGCCATCGCGGTGCGTCTCCGGGAAAGAATCAGGGCCGCACTTGCAGCCAGAACGTCACGGGACCGTCGTTGACGAGCGACACCTGCATGTCGGCGCCGAACTCGCCCGTCTCGACGACCGGATGGCGCGCACGCGCGGCCGCGACGAAGTAGTCGAACAGCCGCGCGCCTTCGTCGGGCGGTGCGGCCGGCGTGAAGCTCGGACGCAGCCCGCTGTTGGTATCGGCCGCCAGCGTGAACTGCGACACGAGCAGCAGGCCGCCCGCGCGGCCCTCGCCGTCGATGTTCGACACGGGGAGGTTCATCTTGCCGGCCGCATCGCTGAACACGCGGTAGCCGAGCATCTTCGCCAGCAGCTTGTCGGCCGCCGCGTCGGTGTCGCCGCGCTCCGCGCAGACGAGCGCGAGCAGGCCCGCGCCGATCTCGCCCGTCGTGCGCTCGCCGACGCGCACGTCGGCGCGCTTCACGCGCTGGATCAGCGCGATCATGCGGTCAGCGTGACGCGCGCGAAGCGGCGCTTGCCGACCTGCACGACGAACTCGCCGGCCTCGACCTTCAGGCCCTTGTCCGACACGATCGCGCCGTCGATCTTCACGCCGCCCTGCTCGATGTTGCGCAGCGCCTCGCTCGTCGACGGCACGAGGCCGGCCTGCTTCAGCAACTGGCCGATCGCCAGCGGTGCGCCGGCGAGCGTGACCGACGGAATGTCGTCCGGCACCCCGCCCTTCGCGCGGTGGTTGAAGTCCTCGAGCGCACGCTCGGCGTCGGGCTGCGAGTGGAACCGCGCGACGATTTCCTGCGCGAGCAGCACCTTGAAATCGCGCGGGTTGCGGCCGCCTTCGGCCTCGCGCTTGAAGCCGGCGATCTCGTCCAGGCTGCGGAACGACAGCAGTTCGAAGTAACGCCACATCAGCGTGTCCGAAATGCTCATCAGCTTGCCGAACATGTCGGTCGGCTTCTCGCTGATGCCGACGTAGTTGCCCTTCGACTTCGACATCTTCTCGACGCCGTCGAGGCCTTCGAGCAGCGGCATCGTCAGGATGCACTGCTGTTCCTGGCCGTACTGCTTCTGCAGTTCGCGGCCGACCAGCAGGTTGAACTTCTGGTCGGTGCCGCCGAGTTCGAGATCGGCATTCAGCGCGACCGAATCGTAGCCCTGCATCAGCGGGTACAGGAATTCGTGGATCGAGATCGGCACGCCACCCTGGAAACGCTTCGTGAAATCCTCGCGCTCGAGAATCCGTGCGACCGTGTAGCGCGACGCGAGCTTGATCATCCCGTCCGCGCCGAGCGGCATCGACCATTCGCTGTTGTAGCGGATCTCGGTCTTCTCGCGATCGAGCACGAGCGCAGCCTGCTCGAAGTAGGTCTTCGCGTTCGACTCGATCTGCTCGCGCGTGAGCGGCGGGCGCGTTGCGTTGCGGCCCGACGGATCGCCGATCAGCGACGTGAAATCGCCGATCAGGAAGATCACCGTGTGGCCGAGGTCCTGCAGCTGACGCATCTTGTTCAGCACGACCGTATGGCCGATGTGGATGTCGGGCGCGGTCGGGTCGAGGCCGAGCTTGATGCGAAGCGGCGTGCCGGTGGCCGCGCTGCGCGCGAGCTTCTGCGCGAACTCTTCCTCGATCAGCAGCTCGTCGACGCCGCGCTTCGTGACGGCGAGCGCATGCCGGACTTCGTCGGTGATCGGGAAAACAGGCTTGGAACTGGGTTCGGTGCTCATCGGTGCCAGGAAGAATGTCGCAAAAACAGGGATTTTCCCATAACTTGCGCGCGCATCGCTTAACGACGCGTCACGTTACGCGGATAATCGGGCGCAAGACGCGCGGCACCGGCCCGCGCCGCATGATCGAGGAGAACCCAACGTGCCGCAACGACCTCCGCAAAACGCCCATCCGGCCGACGGCATCTACTTCGGGCTGATGTCGGGAACCAGCATGGACGGCGTCGACGGTGTCGCCGTGCGTTTCGAGACCGGCAAGGCGCCGGTCGTGCTCGCGGAAGCGTTCGTCGGATTCGCGCAATCGCTGCGCGACGCGCTGTTCGCGCTGCAACAGCCCGGCGACAACGAGATCGACCGCGAATCGCTCGCGGCCAACGCACTCGTCACGCGCTACGCGGTGTGCTGCCACGAACTGCAGCGCACGGCCGGGCTGTCGCGCGACCAGATCCGCGCGATCGGCGTGCACGGCCAGACGGTGCGCCATCGCCCCGAGCGCGGTTATACGCGGCAGCTCAACAATCCGGCGCTGCTCGCCGAGTTGACCCATGTCGACGTGATCGCCGATTTCCGCAGCCGCGACGTCGCCGCGGGCGGCCACGGCGCACCGCTCGCGCCGGCGTTCCATGCGACGGTATTCGGCGCGCCGGGCGAGACGCGCGTTGTCTGCAATCTCGGCGGGATCAGCAACATCACGATCCTGCCCGGCGAAGGCGGCGACGTGCGCGGCTTCGACTGCGGCCCCGCGAATGCACTGATCGACGAATGGGCGACCCGCCATCTCGGCAAGCCGTACGACGACGGCGGCAAGTTCGCCGCGCGCGGCACCGTGCACGCGCCGCTGCTCGACGCGCTGCTCGACGAGCCGTATTTCGCCGCGCCGCCGCCGAAAAGCACCGGACGCGACCTGTTCAACCCCGCGTGGCTCGACGCGAAGCTCGCCGCGTTCGCACAGGTCGCGCCGGAGGACGTGCAGGCGACCCTCACGGCGCTCACCGCCGTGTCGGTCGCGCGCGAGATCGCGCAGCACGCCCCCGGCTGCAAGGCCGTCTTCGTGTGCGGCGGCGGCGCGCGCAACCCGGTGCTGCTCGACGCGCTCAGGCAAGCGCTGCGCGAGGCCGGCGTGCCGGCCACGGTCGATACGACGGCCGCGCTCGGCGTGCCGCCTCAACAGGTCGAGGCGCTCGCGTTCGCGTGGCTCGCGTACCGCTTCACCGCGCGCCAGCCCGGCAATCTCGCGACGGTCACCGGTGCGGCCGGCGACCGCGTGCTCGGCGCGCTCTATCCGCGCTGATTCGAATCCAGCCGCGCTGTGCTCGCCGCGTATGGGCGCAAAAAAACGGGGCATGAAGCCCCGTTTTTCATTCCGGCGAACCGGAAGGAATCTGCCGTGCGCTCAGACCGAGAACGACGAACCGCACCCGCAGGTGGTGCTCGCGTTCGGGTTCTTGATCACGAACTGGGCGCCGTTGAGGTCGTCCTTGTAGTCGATCTCGGCGCCAACCAGGTACTGGTAGCTCATCGAGTCGATCAGGAGCTGGACGCCGTTCTTGTTCATCACGGTGTCGTCCTCGTTGACTTCCTCGTCGAACGTAAAGCCATACTGGAAGCCGGAGCAGCCGCCACCCTGCACGAACACGCGCAGCTTCAGGTCGGGATTGCCCTCTTCGTCGATCAGTTGCTTGACCTTGTCGGCCGCGGCGTCGGTGAAGACGAACGGAACCGGCATTTCGGCCGTCGTTGCTGCGGATTCGGTAACAGCGTTCATTGCGAACTCTCCAAAAAGCTTTAGCCGCTATTGTAGGGCCGATCAGAAGATCGTGCTGAAGTCCATGAAATCAATAGGTTCTTGTCGATTTCATCAAACGTACCCGGGCGGACCGCCGCTGCACGGGCATGCAAGCGGGCATAAAAAAACCGCCAGCGTGAAAGCTGGCGGTTTTTCCGGCGGACGCCGCCCGAAAGCGGCGAGGCCATGAAGCGGAATTAACGCTTCGAGAACTGCTTGGCGCGGCGTGCCTTGCGCAGACCGACCTTCTTACGCTCGACTTCACGCGCATCGCGCGTCACGAAGCCTGCGCTCGACAGCGACGGCTTGAGCGTCGCATCGTAGTCGATCAGTGCACGGGTGATGCCGTGGCGCACTGCGCCTGCCTGACCCGTTTCACCGCCACCATTCACGTTCACCTTGATGTCGAACGTCTGGCCGTGGTTCGTGAGTTCCAGCGGTTGACGCACGATCATCAGCGACGTTTCGCGCGAGAAGTAGTCGGCGATGGGCTTGCCGTTGACGACGATGTCGCCCTTGCCAGCCTTGATGAAGACACGAGCGACTGCGCTCTTGCGGCGGCCCGTACCGTAGTTCCAGTTACCGATCATGTGGGTCCCCTTAGATCTCGAGCGCCTTCGGCTGTTGAGCCGAGTGCGGATGCGTCGCTTCTGCGTAGACCTTCAGCTTCTTGATCATCGCGTAGCCGAGCGGGCCCTTCGGCAGCATGCCCTTGACCGCTTTCTCGAGCGCACGGCCCGGGAAGCGTTCTTGCATCTTGCCGAACGTCGTTTCATAGATGCCGCCCGGGTAGCCCGAGTGACGGTAGTACTTCTTGTCCAGAGTCTTGTTGCCCGTGACCTTCAACTTGCTGGCGTTGATGATGATGATGAAATCACCAGTGTCGACGTGCGGGGTGAACTCAGGCTTGTGCTTGCCGCGCAGACGGCGTGCCACTTCGCTGGCAACACGGCCGAGAACCTTATCCGTCGCGTCAATCACGTACCATTCGCGCGTCACCTCATGGGCTTTTGCGGAAAACGTCTTCATGATCGATCCAAAAAAAATGCTTTGCCCGATGTGTTCTTCCTGCTTGTCTGTGTGCGCTTCGAGGCGCGGTGCAGGCTCTCCCTGTTCTTTTTCCGTGGGCATGAATGCGGAAAAGCCCTGAATTATAAAGGAAATACGGCGACGCGGTCAAAGGGAATCCACGTCCCGTGTCCGCGGCGCCCGAAATGGGCCAAAATCCGTTCGTGCCCCGACAAGCCAGGCGATCCGAGCGCCCGGGGAGGCACCCATCGACGTGCGGCACCTGACCTTGCCGCGCCAGACCGGCCGAACACGGAAAACAACAAACAAGCATGATGAAACAACGACTTACGCCCTTCTTCGCGGCCACGCTGGTGGCCGCCGCGGCGCCTGCCGTCGCCGCCCACGCCAGTTGCGAAGCCAAGCTCGACGCGCTCGATGCGCGCATTGCCGAAGCCCGGACCGCCCATGCCGAGGATCGCGTCGCCCGCCTGCGCGCGGTGCGAGAACGCGTACGCCACTTCTGCGCACGCGGCCACGGCCATGCGTCGGCCGTCCACGCGCCGGCGCCTGACGCGCGCTCGCGCGGCACCGCGCCCGACGCAACGTCGCAGCCGGCCGCGCGGCAGCCCGCCTAACGATGCCCGGGGCGCGCGAACCGCGCGACGATGTTTGCATGGGACGAAAAAAAGCCCGAACGGCTGGTTCGGGCTTAATCCACCTAAGGAGGAGGGTGGAGGAGACATGCGGAGGTTGCCGCAGCGCGACAACCAATGAGGCTCATTATACGAACGCGCCGCCGACTTCACAAGAAAATTTGCATTACGAAATCAAGCACCATGATGTGAAATTTATGACAGGGCGTCTCAAAAAAGCATTTCTTCTTTTAAATCAGTGGCATAAGACCCGATAACACCGTCGCAAATCCGCTCCGCCTAGAGTAAAACCCCTAAAAACAGCAAGGAAATTGTCGTCCGACGCGCTGCCGCGCCGCGCCCGCCCGGGTCCGGCATTTCACGTCGTGCGGTGCATCAGCCGAGCGTTGCGCTGCGGGCTACAATGCCGGATCGAATCCGAATCAGGCAACGCTGGAGTGCAAGCATGGAATGCAAAGTAAGCTGGATGGGTCAGGACGGCATGGCGTTTTCCGCCGAGACCGGAAGCGGGCACCTCGTCGCGATGGACGGCGCGCCCGAAGGCGGCGGCCACAACCTCGCGCCGCGCCCGATGGAAATGGTGCTGCTCGGCACCGGCGGCTGCACGGCCTATGACGTCGTGCTGATCCTGAAGAAGAGCCGCCAGGAAGTCACCGGCTGCTCGGTCACGCTGAAGGCCGAGCGCGCGAGCGAAGATCCGAAGGTGTTCACGAAGGTGCACTTCCACTTCACCGTCACGGGCCGCAACCTGAGCCCGGCCACGGTCGAGCGCGCGATCAACCTGTCGCACGACAAGTACTGCTCCGCGTCGATCATGATCGCGAAGACGGCCGAACTCACGCATTCGTTCGACATCGTCGCCGCCTGAAGCCACGGCGCGCGCATGAAAAAAGGGCCGGCGCTCCGCAAGGAGACGCCGGCCCTTTCGCATTCGAACGGCAAAGCAGGCCGATAAGCCGGATTCTGTGCACGCTGTGCGCCGAAACGCCCAGCGCGTGGCAGCCATTCCTCTAGGCGCGCCATTGCTGACGCGCTCAAGCTTCCTACCCGCAGACGAGACGGGGGCCCCGTCCTGCATCCGAAAATGCGCGCCTGCCTACTTGGAATTGCTCCGGGTGGAGGTTACCGTGCCGGCGAACGTCGCCGTCGCCGCGGTGCGCTCTTACCGCACCGTTTCACCCTTACCTGATCCCGGCTTGCGCCGGGCCATCGGCGGTTTGCTTTCTGTTGCCCTGTTCCGCGTGTCGCCACGGATGGCCGTTAGCCATCACCCTGCCCTGTGGAGTCCGGACTTTCCTCGCCCCCGCGCGCCCGAAGGCGGCGAGGCCGCGACTGCCTGGCCTGCTTTGCGACGCGCATTCTAGCACTGCGCGACGCGGCCGGGCTCAGCGTCATGCGCAAGCCGCGGCGCGGACCAGTCGATCCGCGCGAAATCCGCCGCCCCGCTACCGGCCGTGTGGCCGGCTTCGCGCGGCGGCGCACCGGTCACGCGAGTTTCCAGCCGATCGTCTCGCCGCCGCGCAACGGCACGACCGGCGTATCGCCCGCGAAGATCTCGCGCGGCAGCTCCCACGCCTCGCGGCGCAGCGTCACGGTCTCGGCGCTGCGCGGCAGCCCGTAGAAATCGGCGCCGAAGAAGCTCGCGAAACCTTCCAGCTTGTCGAGCGCGCCGGCGTGGTCGAACGCTTCCGCGTACAGCTCGAGCGCGTGCAGCGCCGTGTAGCAGCCCGCGCAGCCGCACGCGGTTTCCTTCGCGTCGCGTGCATGCGGCGCGCTGTCGGTGCCGAGGAAGAAGCGCGGGTTGCCCGACGTCGCGGCTTCGACCAGCGCGACGCGATGCGTCTCGCGCTTCAGCACGGGCAGGCAGTAGTAATGCGGGCGAATCCCGCCGACGAACAGCGCGTTGCGGTTGTACAGCAGGTGATGCGCGGTGATCGTCGCGCCGAGCAGGCCGGGCGCGGCGTCGGCATCGCGCACGTAGTCGGCCGCGTCCTTCGTGGTGATGTGCTCGAACACGACCTTCAGGCCCGGGAAATCGCGGCGCAGCGGCGTCATCACGCGGTCGATGAAGACCTTCTCGCGGTCGAACAGGTCGATCGACGCATCGGTCACCTCGCCGTGCACGAGCAGCGGCATGCCGGTTTCCTGCATCGCCTCGAGCGTCTTCGCGCATTTCGCGAGATCGGTGACGCCGTGGTCGGAATTCGTCGTCGCGCCGGCCGGGTACAGCTTCACGCCGTGCACGAAGCCGCTTTCGCGCGCGCGGCGGATCTCGTCGGGCGGCGTGTTGTCGGTCAGGTACAGCGTCATCAACGGTTCGAACGTCATCCCGGCCGGCAGCGCGGCCAGGATGCGCTCTCGATAGGCCTGCGCCTGCGCGGTGGTCGTCACCGGCGGTTTCAGGTTCGGCATGACGATCGCGCGGCCGAACTGGCGCGCGGTGTGCGGCAGCACGGCGGCCAGCATGTCGCCGTCTCGCAGGTGCAGGTGCCAGTCGTCGGGACGGGCGAGCGAGAGCGTCGCCGGGGAGGAAGCGTTCGAGGCAGTCATAGGAGGCATCGTGAGGAACGTGCTGGCCATCGGCGGGGCCGGAACCCACGTGCGCGGGCCGACTGACGGCAAACCGCAACACGAGGCCTTCGGCCGGCGGAATCCGCTTTTTACCGCTGAGGGCTCGGTGATATGCTAGAAGCCGCATTGTACCGGGGTTCGCCCGGTTCGTTACCCCCCGCCTCTGCCTGCCGCCCCAAGTAAAATGTGCCAACTCTTAGGAATGAACTGCGCCGCGCCGACGGACGTCACATTCTCCTTCACAGGTTTCGCGGCCCGGGGCGGGCTCACCGATCACCATGCCGACGGCTGGGGCATCGCGTTCTTCGAGGACAAGGCCTGCCGCCTGTTCATCGATCACCAGGCCTCGGCCACCTCGCCGATCGCCGAAATGGTGAAGCGCTACCCGATCAAGTCCAAGAACACGATCGCGCACATCCGCAAGGCCACGCAAGGGCACATCCTGCTCGAGAACAGCCACCCGTTCATGCGCGAGCTGTGGGGCCGGCACTGGATCTTTGCGCATAACGGCGACCTGCAGGACTACGCACCAGACATGGACGGCAGCGTCTACCATCCAGTCGGCACGACCGACAGCGAACAGGCGTTCTGCGTGCTGATGCAGGGGCTGCGCGAGGCATTTCCCGGCGCGCAGCCGCCGCTGCCCGAGCTGTTCGAGCGGGTCGGCGAGCTGACGCGCGGCATCACCGATCACGGCGTGTTCAACTTCCTGATGTCGAACGGCCAGGCGCTCTTCGCGCACTGCTCGACTCGGCTGCACTACCTCGTGCGGCGCTGGCCGTTCTCGACCGCGCATCTGGTCGACGAAGACCTGTCGATCGACTTCGCGAAATACACGACGCCCGAGGATCGCGTCGCGGTGATCGCGACGCAGCCGCTCACCGACAACGAAGTCTGGACCGCGTTCGAGCCGGGCGAGCTGATCATGTTCCAGTGCGGCGACGTCGCCGCGCGGATGCAGATCCCGGTGCCCGAGCGCGTGCTCGAGAAGCTGCGCAATCCGGCGCTCGACGCGTCGGCATCGGCGCCGCGCGACGCACGCGAGGCGCTCGCAACCGCCGCCGACGGCGATTCGGACGACGCGATCGACTTCTGAGCGCGGCGCGGCGGCGCCCTTCCCTCTTCGCCACGACACGACACCGCAAGACAATCGCCCGCAACGCCCGGTTGCGGCGTTCGGTTGCGTTCGGTTGCGTGCGCACGCGATGCGGCAACCTTCGCGGCCGGAGAAAATCGCTCGCCCGGCGCCGAATTCGTTTCATCCGAACCACACTCGGGCATATCGAATCAACACCGCACAACATTCGCTTGATTTAATTAATTTCCGAGCGAAAATAACACAAATACAAAATAAATAAATCAGCGGATTCGCAATACATATAATCCGGAAGCCACATTTTAGCGCAGCATCCCGACGCAAACCGTGCGCCACCCCACCGATCCGGCATTCATCGATTGATATCGACAAATTCCCACAAAGCCTTATCCACAAAGGCTTTCAGTTCGATTCATCACACAATCAAAATATACCGCCAGAAGTCGGCATTATCGCCACACTCATTATTTTTTTGATAATCGAGCGCCCTCTCGATCAGTAGACTCCGTTCATCCTCGGTGTAACGAATCACGCTTGGCGCAGAAACGGCCACGGCCGCTGCACGTCCATTCAGGCCATTTCTCCACCGCGGATTGCGATTTCACTGCAGCGCGGTGAATACCACTTCAAAAAAAGAAAGAGAGGCTTGTCGTGAATCACTCATTTCGATCGATATGGAGCGAGGCCGCCGGCTGCTGGGTCGCGGTTGCGGAAACGACACGGGCGCGCGGCAAGCGTTCGGGCAGCGAATCGGGCACAAGCCGCCGTGCCGTACGCGCGGCCGCGCGCCGGTCGCCGTTTCGCGTCGCGGCGCTGAGCGCCGCGCTGGCCGCGCTGTCGGCCGGCTCCGCGTATGCGTCGACGTGCGGCAGCGGCGCGGCGGTCGCGAGCGGCGGCAACTGCGCGCTCGGCAGTTTCAGCCCGACCGTCAACGACAACCTGGCCGGCGCCACGACCGTGTCGGGCGGCGACCGGGTCGGCCTGACGGGTGCATGGACCGGCGCGACCGGCGACATGGGCTACACGCTGACGCCGCTCAGCGGCACGTCCGTCGTGTCGGGTAATCCCAACCAGCCGCTGCTGTCGATCGGCGGCAAGACGCAGAGCGTCAGCACGCCCGACGCGATCACCGGCGGCCATGCGTCGGTCGCCACCTACGACTCGACCACGTTTGCCGCGTCGAGCGCGGGTTCGACCAGCGTACCCGTCTATCACGACGTGAACGGTAACCAGTACGTGAACACGCGGATCGGCACGGTCGACAGCTCCGGCGGCACGCTCGACGTGTCGATCGGCAACCCGGCGAGCTCGCCTGCGGCAGCCGGCAACGCGATCACGATGGCGCCGAAGAACAGCGACCTGTTCGTCGCGGACGGCACGGGCGCCGCGAAAAGCGTCGTCAACTGGAATTCGCGCAACCAGATCTGGCTCGGCACGGGCGACTATCTCGCGAGCGGCGGCCCCGTCAGCCATGTCCTGCTCGACGTGCCGGCCTATGCGGGCACCTTCACCGCGTTCAACGGCAGCGCGTGGACCGTCACCGATGCCGCGTCGCTCGCCGCGTACAACAACTTTCTCGTGCGGTCGGTCCAGAACGGCGCGCTCGGTTCGCAGGCCGCCTACGACAACGCGTTCAGCCAGGCCGTCACGTTCTCCACGCAATCCTTCGAGTATGCGAACAACGTGTCGCCGAGCGACAAGAATGCGCTGCCGCTGAACTATCTGTCGGTACTGCACGGCACGGGCGCGAACGCGACGCTGCACATCGGCAAGGATGGCCAGATCGACTTCCGCGGCACCAATACGATCGCCTCGAGCTCGGCGGTCCTCGCCGAAAACGGCGCGCACTTCGTCAACGACGGACGCCTGTCGGGCGACTTCACGCTCGTGCGCCTGCTGACCGGCGCGAGCGGCGTCAACAACGGCGTGATCTCGTCCGGCTACGCCGCCGGCGACAACTTCAATACGGGCGGCACCGCGCTGCCCGACAACTTCAGCCTCAACGCGTACACCGAGGGTAACGGCGTCTACGCGAACGGTGCGGGCACGACGTTCGTCAACCACGGCGTGATGAACGTCGGCGCGTGGACCTTCAACAGCACGCGCCCGGACCTGCAGAACTACGCGGTGGCCGCGACGGGCGGCGCGAGCGCATCGAACGCCGGCACGATCAACGTCGGCGTCAACGCGACGACGCTCGACAGCCAGGTGATCGGCGGCCTCGTCGACGGCGGCAGCTTCACGAACGAAGCCGGCGGCACGATCTACCTCGGCCGCGCGGCCCAGTACGACGCCGCGTCGCCGGAAGCCGCGAATGACGTCGCGCTGTCCGCGCACGCGTACGGCATCCTGCTCGGCGCATCCGGCACCGCGAGCAACCTCGGCACGATCGTGATCGGCTCGCAGACGCAGAACGGCGCCGCGCTGGCGAGCATCGGCTCGTCGTCCGGCACGCTGAGCAACGCGGGCACGATCGTCGTCAACGGCGCGGCGCCCGGCACGCCGCTCGCGAACGTCGGCATGCTGGCCTCCGACACCGCCGCGACCGTGACCAACACGGGCACCATCACGCTGAACGGCGTGAACGGCATCGGCATCATGGTCGTCGGAACCGGCACGAACGCGACCGCCGCGACCTCGACCGGCACGATCAACGTGGCCGGCGGCCTCGATCCCGCATCGGGCACGCGCAACTACGGCGTGTGGGCCGAAGGGCCGCTCGCGAAGGCGACGCTCGACGGCGCGCTCAACCTGACGGGCACCGGCGCGATCGGCGTGCACGCGCGCTCGGGTGCGACGATCGACGTCGGTGCGAACGCGGTGCCCGCGTTCATGTCGGGCACCAGCCAGATCGGCTTTTACGCGTATGGCGCGGGTTCGAAGATCAACGTCGCCGCGCAGCACCTCAGCGTCGACACCGACGACTCGACGCTGTTCCGCGTCGCGGGCGGCGCGGCCTACACCGGCGCGTCGACGGCCGGCGCGCTGACGACCGACGTCAACGGCCAGCGCGCGCACGGCGTGCTCGCGACCGACGCCGGCACCACGCTGTCGACCGGCAACGCGATCTACAACGTCAACGGCGCGAATAGCATCGCGATCGCGGTCGAAGGCGGCGCGAAGGGCACGATCGACGCGGGTGCGACGATCAACCTGAACGCGGCCGGCGCCATTGCGGGCGTCGTCGACGGCCAGGCGCACGACCTTACCGGCGCGAATGCCGGCGCGCCGGCCGCGACGACGCTGATCAACGACGCCGCCGTCACGTCGTCGTCCGCCGGCGTGACGGGCTTCGTCGCGCAAAACCTCGGCACGCTCGAGAACCGCGACACGGTGCTGCTGACGGGCGCCGGCTCGACCGGCGTCGTGGCCGGCACGCTCGGCACGGTGAACAACGCGTCGACGATCCGCGTCTCCGACGGCACCGGCGCGCTCGTGCAGGGCGCGTCCGCGACGCTCGCCAACACGGGTTCGATCGAAGCCGACGACGGCATCGCGGGCGTGCGCCTGACGGGCGCCGGTGCGTCGGTCGCCCTGTCGGGCGCGGGCACCGTCATCGCGAACGGCAGCGCCGACGGCGTGCTGATCGACTCGACCGTATCGGGCGGCGGGCTTGCCGCCGGCGCGACGTCGATCGCGGTCGGCGGATCGGGCAGCGGGATCCGCAACCTCGGCACGAATGCAACGATCGCGTTGTCCGGCACGCAGGTCGCCACCACCGGCAACGGCGCCGATGGCCTCACGTCGACCGGCGCGGGCGCGCGCATCGCGACCGATGCGGCAACGGTCGTCCGCACCGCCGGCGCCAACGCGCGCGGCCTGTTCGTGTCGGGCGCGGCTTCGACGCTCGCGGCCACCGGCACGACCGTCGCGACGACCGGTGCCGGCGCGCATGCGATCGTGATGGACGGCGGTGCGACGGCGCTACTGTCGGGCACGGCCATCACCGCGTCGGGCAGTGCGGCCGATGGCGTCGTCGCGCAGAACGGCGGCCGCGTCGCCGATGCAGGGTCGTCGATCGCCAGCGCGGCCGGCAATGGCGCGACCGCGGACAGCGGCGGCGTGCTCGCGTTGACCGGCACGACGCTCAAGGGCGCGACGGCCGGCGTGCTGACGTCGGACACACTGGCGAACGGCGCGACGAGCTCGGTACTCGTCGACGGCGGCAGCGTGACGTCCGCCGCCGGGCCGGCATTCCTTGCGCGCGGCGGCACGGCCGACATCGCGGTGCGCAACGGCACGGTCGTGACGGCCGGCAACGGTACGCTGCTGAGTCTCGTGAACGGCAGCAACGTGACGTTCAACGCGTCGGCGGTGAACCTCGCCGGCGACATCGTCTCCGACGCATCGAGCACCGGCAACGTGTTCCTCGCGAACGGCACGACGCTGACGGGCAAGATCGATCCGGTCGCGCTGACGATCGACGGCACGAGCACATGGCGCATGACGGGCAGCTCGGTGCTGAGCAGCCTGAACAACGCGGGCCTGGTTGCGTTCGCCGCGCCGGTCGGCTCGCCGACGCTCACGGGCAGCTACAAGACGCTGACGACCGGCAGCTACGTCGGCAACGGCGGCACGATCGCGCTCAACACGTATCTCGGCGCCGATGCGTCGCCGACCGACCAGCTGATCGTGAACGGCGGCACCGCGAGCGGCACGACCGGCCTGAAGATCGCCAATACAGCCGGCACCGGCGCACAGACCAGGGGCGACGGGATTCCCGTGGTCGTCGCCACGAACGGCGGCACGACCACGGCATCGGCATTCCAGCTGGCAGGCCCCGTGCAGGCCGGCGCCTACGAGTACCGGCTCTACCGCGGCGGCCAGAGCGGCACGAACAACTGGTACCTGCGTTCGCAACTCGACTCGACGGACCCGGGCGACCCGATCGATCCGGCCACCACGAACGGCGGCGGCGGCAACGGGAATGGCAACGGCGGCACGCTCGCGTATCGTCCGGGCGTCGCCGGCTACGCGTTGACGCCGCTGCTGAACGCCGACTACGGCTTCTCGACGCTCGGCAAGCTGCACGAGCGCGTGGGCGACATCTACAACCTCGGAAAGCAGCAGCCCGGCAACCGCGACGGTGTGTGGGGGCGCATCGGCGGCGAGAGCCTCGATGCGGACGCGGGGCGCTTCGCAGCCGACGAGCGTACGTTCTTCGCGCAGTTCGGCAAGGACTGGACGCTCGACCAGGCGCCGAACGGCGGCGGCAGCACGCATGCGGGCGTGACGGCCAGCATCGGCGTGTCGAACGCGAGCTTCAGCGACATGGCGCGCGCCGGCTCGCCGAACCTGTCGACGTCGACGGGCTCGGTCGAGATGCACGCGCAGAGCGTCGGCGGCTACTGGACGCGCTATCTGTCCGACGGCACGTACTTCGACAGCGTCGGACAGGTCACGCACTACGGCAACCGCTATCGCGACAGCTACGGCAACGAGGCGTCGCAGAACGGCTTCGGCTTCGCGCTGTCGCAAGAGGTCGGCAAGCCGTTCGCGATCGGCAACACGCCGATCGCGGTCGAGCCGCAGGCGCAGTTGATGTATCAGTACCTGAAACTGAACGGGTTCAACGACAACGTGTCGGCCGTGTCGGGCACGACGACCAACGCGCTGCGCGGCCGCGTCGGCGTGCGCATCTTCCGGCCGAACCTCGCCGCGGATTCGGGCGGCGGCGCCGCGACGCCGTACTTCACGGCCGACGTGCTGCACGACTTCCTGTCGCCGGGCCAGACCGTCGTCGGCGGCACGCCGTTCGCGACGCATCTCGGCCGCACGTGGTACGAGCTCGGCGTCGGCGTCACCGCGGGCTTCGGCAAGTCGGGCGAGCTGTACGCGAATGCGAAGATCGCGCGCAACATCGGCGGCGCGTATCGGCGCGGCGTCGTCGGACAGGTCGGCTACCGGTACAGCTGGTAACGAACGGCGCACGGCCCCGTCCGTCGGCTGCGAGCAACGGCAGCCGGCGAACAAAAAACCGCCCGGCGTTCGGCCGGGCGGTTTCGTATTGGCGCGCACGAAGCGCACGCGATATGCGAACGCTCAGTGCAGGATCTTCGCGAGGAAGTCCTTCGCGCGTTCCGATTTCGGATTCGAGAAGAAATCGTCCTTGCGGTCGTCCTCGACGATCGCGCCCTTGTCCATGAAGATCACGCGATGCGCGACCTTCTTCGCGAAGCCCATCTCGTGCGTGACGACCATCATCGTCATCCCTTCCTGCGCGAGTTCGACCATCACGTCGAGCACTTCGTTGATCATCTCGGGATCGAGCGCGGACGTCGGTTCGTCGAACAGCATCGCGATCGGGTCCATCGACAGCGCGCGCGCGATCGCGACACGCTGCTGCTGGCCGCCCGACAGCTGGCCCGGGAACTTGTGCGCATGCGCCTTCAGGCCGACGCGATCGAGCAGCTTCATGCCCTTCTCGTTCGCCTCGTCCTTGCCGCGGCCGAGCACCTTGACCTGCGCGAGCGTCAGGTTCTCGGTGATCGACAGGTGCGGGAACAGCTCGAAATGCTGGAACACCATCCCGACCTTCGAGCGCAGCTTCGACAGGTTCGTCTTCTTGTCGCCGACCGACTGGCCGTTCACCAGGATCTCGCCCTGCTGGAACGGCTCGAGGCCGTTCACGGTCTTGATCAGCGTCGACTTGCCGGAGCCCGACGGGCCGCACACGACGACCACTTCGCCCTTCTTGACCTCGGTCGTGCAGTCGGTGAGGACCTGAAACTGGCCGTACCACTTCGAAACGTTCTTGATGGAAATCATCGTGTGACCTTTTTCTGGAGACTCTTGACGAGAACAGACGCCAACGAGCAAATCACGAAATAACATGCGCCGGCGAACAGGACCATCTCGACGGTCGTGCCGTCGCGATCGCCGACGTTGGCGGCCGTGCGGAAGAAGTCCGCGAGACTGATCACGTACACGAGCGACGTATCCTGGAACAGGACGATCGCCTGCGTGAGCAGCAGCGGCACCATTGCGCGGAATGCCTGCGGCAGGATCACGAGGCGCATCGCCTGCGCGTAGTTCATGCCGAGCGCGAACGCGGCGTTCACCTGCCCGCGCGGCACCGACTGAATGCCGGCGCGGATGATCTCGGAATAATACGCGGCTTCGAACAGCGAGAACGCGACCATCGCCGATGCGAGACGGATGTCGATCGTCGGCGACAACCCGAGCACGCCCTGCAGCAGCTGCGGCACGATCAGGAAGAACCACAGCAGCACCATCACGAGCGGGATCGAGCGGAACACCGTCACGTAGCCCTGCGCGAACCACGCGAGCGGCTTGACGCCCGACAGCCGCATCAGCGCCAGCAGCGTGCCCCAGACGATCCCGATCACGATCGCGATCAGCGTGATCTGCAACGTGACGATCGCACCCGTCCACAGCGTCGGCAGCGCGCCGGGAATACTACTCCAGTCGAACTGATGCATCACTTGCCTCCGATATAGCCGGGCAGCCGCGTACGGGCTTCGATCCAGCGCATGAACGCCATCACGACCAGGTTGATCAGCACGTACGCGAGCGTGACCGCGATGAACGACTCATAGGTCTGCGCGGTGTAGTCGACGAGCTGGCGTGCCTGCGCGGACAGGTCGAGCAGGCCGATCGTCGACGCGACGGCGGAGTTCTTGAAGATATTCAGGAATTCCGACGTGAGCGGCGGCACGATGATCCGGTACGCAACGGGCAGCAGCACGTAGCGGTACGTCTGCCATTGCGTGAAGCCCATCGCGAGGCCGGCGGCGCGCTGGCCCTTCGGCAGCGCGTTGATCCCCGAGCGCACCTGTTCGCACACGCGCGCGCCCGTGAACAGGCCGAGACAGATGATCGACGCGGTAAAGAACTGCGTGCCGGGCGGCAACTGCTTGATCCAGGTGCCGATCGACGCGGGCAGCAGCTCGGGTATCACGAGATACCAGACGAAGAACTGCACGATCAGCGGAATGTTCCGGAAGATCGACACGTACAGGGTGCCGAGCGCGGACAGCCATTTGTTCGGCACGGTGCGCAGCACGCCGAACAACGATCCGACGATCAGCGCGATGACCCAGGCGGCGAGCGACACTTCGATCGTCACCCAGAAGCCGGACATCAGCCATCCGAAATAAGTCGTCGGCTCGCCGGTCGACACGGGGCTCAGGAAGATGCCCCAGTTCCAGTGGTAAGACATGGGCAAGACTCCAGCAAAAAGAGACGGAAGAAGCGTGGCCTCTTCCGTCTCATTAGCGTCATTTCTGCATCAACGGCCGTGCGGTCAGTCGAGCGCCTTGTCGTTCGGGTTCGCGTACAGCTTCTTCATCGAATCGGACAGCGGGAAGTTCAGGTTCAGCCCCTTCGGCGGAATCGGGTTCTCGAACCACTTCGCGTAGATCTTCGCGGCGTCGCCCGACTTCTCGACCTGCGAGATCGCGTCGTCGACGACCTTCTTGAAATCGGTATCGCCCTTGCGCATCATGCAGCCGTACGCTTCTTCCGATTGCGGCGTGCCGACGATCACCCACTCGCCCGGCTGCTTCGCCTTCGCACGCTCGCCCGCGAGCAGCGCGTCATCCATCATGAACGCGACCGCGCGGCCCGATTCGAGCGTATTGAACGAATCGCCGTGATCCTTCGCGCTGATGATGTTCATGCCGAGCTGCTTCTCGTTGTTCATCTTGCGCAGCAGGCGCTCGGACGTCGTGCCGGCGGTCGTCACGACCGTCTTGCCCTTCAGGTCCGCGAAATCCTTGACGCCCGAATCCTTCTTCGTCATCAGGCGCGTGCCGATCACGAAGATCGTGTCGGAGAACGCAGCCTGCTGCTGACGCTCGGCGTTGTTGGTCGTCGAGCCGCACTCGATGTCGACCGTGCCGTTCTGCACCAGCGGAATGCGGTTCTGCGACGTGACCGGAATGTTCTTCACCTGCAGGTTCGGCAGGTTCAGCTTCTTCTTCACCGCGTCGACCACCTTCATCTGGAATTCGCGCGAATAACCGACCACCTGCTGGTTCTGGTCGTAGTAGGAGAACGGGATCGACGATTCGCGGTGGCCCAGCGCGATCACGCCCGTGTCCTTGATCTTCTTCAGCGTGCCCGTCTCCTGAGCATGCGCGCCGCTTGCGAATGCGCAAAGCGCCGCGATCATCAGGACAGCCTTTTGGTATTTCATTTTGGTCATCTCCTTGGCTAAAACCCGCGCCAGTGTATCAAAGTAATATTTTTGAAAGTACTGGTTGTTTACCGCACTACGAATCGCCCCGTGCGAAGCCTTCCTCCCGGCTCCGGGCAGCCCGAATGCGCGCGCGGGCGGTGCCGGATCCGGCACCGCCCGCGAGGGTTCATATCCGCAATCGGGTGGATTGCGTCATGAATCGATCGAAGTCGACGATCAGGGGTAGAGGCCGCGCATTTCGCGCGCCATCAGGATGCGCTTGCACGCAACGATGAACGCCGCCGTGCGCACCGACACCTTGTGCTCTTCCGCGACCGCCCACACGCCGGCGAACGCATCGCGCATCACGCGCTCGAGACGATGGTTGATCTCGTCTTCCGTCCAGAAGAAGCTCGAGAAATCCTGCACCCACTCGAAGTACGACACGGTCACGCCACCCGCGTTCGCGATCACGTCGGGGATCACGAGCACGCCGTTCGCGCTCAGGATGTCGTCCGCCGCCGTCGTCGTCGGGCCGTTCGCGCCTTCGACGATGATCTTCGTGCGGATCTTCGATGCGTTCTTCTCGGTGATCTGGTTTTCCAGTGCCGCCGGGATCAGGATGTCGGTTTCGACCGTCCAGAACTCGTCGTTCGGCATCGGCTCAGCGCCTTCGAAGCCCGCGACACCGCCCGTGCGTGCGACGTGGTCGAGCAGCTTGTTCGAATCGAGGCCGGCCGGCTGGTAGATCGTGCCCGTGTGATCCTGCACCGCGATCACCTTCGAACCCGCTTCCTGGAACAGCTTCGCCGCGATGCCGCCGACGTTGCCGAAGCCCTGCACCGCGATGCGCGCGCCTGCGATTTCGAGGCCCTTCTTCTTCGCCGCTTCCGAACCGACGACGAACACGCCGCGGCCCGTTGCTTCCTTGCGGCCGAGCGAACCGCCGAGCGCGATCGGCTTGCCGGTCACGACGCCGGTCGACGTCTGGCCCTGGTTCATCGAGTAGGTGTCCATCATCCACGCCATCACCTGTTCGTTGGTGTTGACGTCCGGCGCCGGAATGTCGGTGTTCGGGCCGATGATGATGCCGATTTCGCTGGTGTAGCGGCGCGTCACGCGCTCGAGCTCACCACGCGACAGCTTGCGCGGGTCGACGCGGATACCGCCCTTCGCGCCGCCGTACGGCACGTTCACGGCCGCGTTCTTGACCGACATCCATGCGGACAGTGCCATCACTTCCGACAGCGTCACGTCCTGGTGGTAGCGCACGCCACCCTTGCCCGGGCCGCGCGACACGTTGTGCTGCACGCGATAGCCTTCGAAGTGCGCGACGGTGCCGTTGTCGAGCTCGATGGGGCAGTCGACGATCAGGATGCGCTTCGGACGCTTCAGCGTCTCGAGCCAGCGCGACAGCGAGCCGAGGTACGGCGCGACGCGATCGACTTGCTGAAGGTAGTTGCCCCACGGGCCGAGATCGTCGGCGTGCAGGTAGGACGGGATGGACTGCAATTGCGAAGACATGGATGCTCCAACGGTCAACAGGTGCGCACATTGTCGAAAAACCCGTTTTTTTTATCCAATGCCGTTTGCTTATTCGATTATGCGTTTCTTGCATGATCGCGATTTTTCGCAAATCTGCGGTCGATTTGCGCAAGAACGCCCGCGATCGGTCATGCATCGCGTCCGCGAAAAATCGTGTTGTCGGGTGCGGGCCGGCCGCCGGACAGCCGTCCGACAGGCGCCGCAAGGTCGCCGTCAGCCCGCCGCCTTCAAGCGGCCACAATCAAGCGGCCACAATCAGGCGTCGGTATCGCGCAGCTCGTCGCGCACGACGTCCCACAGCGCCCGCACCAGCTTCTGGCGCGGATCGTCGCCCTGCAGCGCGAGCTTGTCGCAGTACAGCCGGATCTCCATCGTCAGCGTGAACGGATGCGCGCCGCCGCGCACCGACCGGTCGAGCCGGATCAGGCGGCCACCGGCAACCGAGTCCTCGACCGCGCTGTGCGGCAGGAACGCGACGCCGTGGCCCGCAAGCGCCATCGCCTTCAGCCCTTCGGCCATGTCGGTTTCATAGACGCGATCGAGGAACAGCCGGGTCGGCGCGTTCGCGACGATGACTTCCGTCATCCGGCCGAGATACGCGTTCGGCGTATACGACAGGTACGGCACGCGCGCGTCGGCGGTTCCGGGCAGCGTATAGCGCGGCCGGCCCGCTCGGCCGGGCGCCGAGAACGGGCTGATGGGCTCGCTGCCGAGGACCAGCATGTCGTAGCGCGCCGGGTCGAGCGCGACCGGATGGCTTGGATGGTGGTAACCCATCACGAGATCGCAGCCGCCCTCGACGAGCGACAGCACCGCGTCGTGCACGTTCAGCGCGCGCAACCGCGTGTGGACCTGGCCCATCTTCGCCTCGATCCGCTGCAGCCAGCGCGGGAAATACGTGAGCGACAGCGTGTGCGGAACCGCGAACTCGATCGTCGGCACCGGCGCGCCGACGTGGCCGCGCAACAGCGTCCGGGCCTCGTGCGCCTGCGACAGCATCGTCAGCGCCTGCTCGTAGAAGATCTGGCCGGCCTGCGTGAGGCGCGTCGGATAGACCGAACGATCGATCAGTTCGGTCGCGAGCCATGCCTCGAGCGCCTGGATGCGCCGCGAGAACGCCGGCTGCGACACGTGCCGCAGTTCGGCGGACCGGCTAAAGCTGCGCGTTTCCGCGAGCGAAACGAAGTCTTCGAGCCATTTCAGTTCCATGCAGGCGGGCGCGGCGGGCGGCGGTCGGGAAGAAGCCTGCATTCTACCGGCGGCCGGGCCCGGCCGGCGGCGCGGCGAGCGGCCCGGCGGCCCGCTGCGGACGGGCGCCGGCGCGGCGTTCACCCGCGACGGCACCCGCCGGCCGGCCGCGGCCGGGATCGTCCCGCGCCGATGGTAAAATACCGGATTCTCCTCCCCTCGCTTGCCCCGGCTTCAAGGCCCGCCCGATCATGTCCGACACTCGTCCCGATACGCTTTTCGCCCTCACCGCGCTCTCGCCCATCGACGGCCGCTACGCCAGCAAGACCGAAGCGCTGCGCGACTGGCTCTCCGAAGCCGCCTTCATGCGCCACCGCGTCACCGTCGAGGTGCACTGGCTGATCGCGCTGTCGCGCGCCGGCTTCGCGGAAGTCCCGCGCTTCTCCGACGCCGCCGAGCAGTTCCTGCTGCAGCTCGCCGAGCGCTTCACCGCGCACGACGCCGCACGCATCAAGGAAATCGAGCGCGTGACGAACCACGACGTGAAGGCCGTCGAATACTGGCTGAAGGAATCGGTGAAGGGCCAGGCCGAACTCGAGAAGGCGAGCGAATTCATCCACTTCGCGTGCACGTCCGAGGACATCAACAACACGTCGCACGGGATGATGCTCGCCGGCGCGCGCGAACACGTGATCGTGCCGGCGCTGCGCACGGTCTACCAGCGCCTCGTCGCGCTCGCACATGCGCACGCCGAACAGCCGATGCTGTCGCGCACGCACGGCCAGCCGGCCAGCCCGACGACGCTCGGCAAGGAACTCGCGAACGTCGCCGCGCGCCTCGCCCGTGCGATCGTTCGCATCGAGAAGGTCGAGATCCTCGGCAAGATGAACGGCGCGGTCGGCAACTTCAACGCGCACCTGTCCGCGTATCCGGAATTCGACTGGGAAGCGTTCTCGCGCGACGTGATCGAAAACCGCCTGAAGCTCACGTTCAACCCGTACACGATCCAGATCGAGCCGCACGACTACATGGCCGAGCTGTTCGACGCGGTCGCACGCGCGAACACGATCCTGCTCGACCTCGACCGTGACGTGTGGGGCTACATCTCGGTCGGCTACTTCAAGCAGAAGACGAAGGCCGGCGAAATCGGCTCGTCGACGATGCCGCACAAGGTCAACCCGATCGACTTCGAGAACTCGGAAGGCAACCTGGGCCTCGCGAACGCGACGCTGCGCCACCTCGCCGACAAGCTGCCGGTGTCGCGCTGGCAGCGCGACCTGACCGACTCGACGGTGCTGCGCAACATGGGCGTCGCGCTCGGCTACTCGCTGCTCGCGTACGACTCGCTGATCCGCGGCCTCGACAAGCTCGAAGTGAATCCGCAGCGCCTGAACGAAGATCTCGACAACTGCTGGGAAGTGCTCGCCGAGCCGGTGCAGACGGTGATGCGCCGCTACGGCATCGAGAACCCGTACGAGCAGCTGAAGGAACTGACGCGCGGCAAGGGCATCACGCGCGAAGCGCTGCAGCAGTTCGTCGGCACGCTCGCGATCCCGCAGGATGCGAAGGATCGCCTGCTCGAGATGACGCCCGCGTCGTACATCGGCAAGGCCGTCGAACTCGCGAAGCGGATCGCGTAAGCGCCGCCGTCGCCAGACGCGAAAAAGCCCGATGCGAGCGATCGCATCGGGCTTTTTTCCTTTCAGGCGCTCAGAACGAAATCATCCGGCCCGGGTTGAGCGCGCTCATCACGCTCATCGCCGCCTTCGCGGCCGGGATCGCGATCGGCGACAACTGACGGCCGAGCGGAATCGAGCGGTGGTCGATGCCGGTGAGCATCGAGAAATCGTCGTTGCGTCCGACGAAATCGTCGCAGATCGCCTTGCCGATCCGCACCGTTTGCGCGACGCCGTGGCCGCTCCAGCCCTGCACCATGTACATCGGCACGCGGCCGTCGGTCTTGCGGCTGTCGGTGGCGCCGTTCAGCGTGAAATCGCTGACGCCGCTCCAGCAGTAGTCGAGCGCGAACTGGCCGTCGACCTGCGGAAATACCGTGTTCAGCCGCGTCAGCAGATACGCGTTGACGTCGGGCTGCGCCCAGCAGCTGCCGGTACCCTGCCCGCCGAACAGCAGGCGGTTGCCGCGCACCGGCCGGTAGTAGTCGATCTGGAACTGCGTGTCGTACACGGGCATGCCGGCCGGCATCAGCGTCGCGACGTCGACGTCGAGCGGCGCCGTCACGCTCACGTAGGTAAAGAACGGCACGGTCGTCGCGGCGCCGTCGTCGAGCAGCCGGAACGTCGTGTTGTGCAGCGCGAGCACGACACCCTTGCGCGCGGTGATCGTGCCGCCCGGTGTCGTCGCGACGACGCCCGCCGGCGTGTCGTCAAGCTCGAGCACCTCGGTGCCCTCGAACAGCGCGCCACCGTTCAGCCGGAAGCCGTGCACGAGGCCGCGCACCAGCGCGAGCGGGTGAATCTGCCCGCCGATCGTGTCGATCGCCGCGCCGTGGTAGAGCCCCGAGCGCACGTATTCGTCATGCAGTTGATGGCGGCCGACGAGCGTCACGCCCGCGTCGCCGAGATGGCGGCGCGCATCCGCGCCGTCGAGCAGCGCGCTCATATGGCCCGGGTGGACCGCCGCCGTGATGTGGCCGCGCTTGCGGTCGAGATCGAGCGCGTAACGCGCGCCGATCGTATCAATCAGCCCCATCGATTCGGCCGATGCGAAGCGCCACAGCCGCTTCGCATCGTCGTGCGACAGGTGATCGATCATGTCGGCGGCTTCCCAGCGCGCGAGGCCGGGCGTGAGCTGACCGCCATTACGGCCCGATGCCGCCGAGCCGACGTGATGCTTGTCGACGAGAATCGTGTCGACGCCCGCTTCCGCGAGATGCAGCGCGGCCGACGCGCCGAGCAGCCCCGCGCCGATCACGAGCACGTCGCATACGGCGTCGTGCGCGAGCGGCGCGGTGTTCGCGTGGCGCGACAACGACGCCTCGTACCAGTTGGCCGGGCGCTCGCCGTCGTAACGGGCCGGGTCGCACCAGTTCCAGTTGTCTTTTTCGATGTTCAGTTGCGTTTGCTCGAAACGCGATTCGCCCTGGATCAGGGGTTGGTGATTGGAAGTCATGATTGCACTTGCATGGTCTTGGGCCACCTTCGAAGAGCCTGTTGGCTTTGCGTGTGGGGCAGCCGGTTCCACATGGGTGTCAACGAGAAAAGGGGCGCAATGGCCCGTGTTGACGGCGGGCACGCTTGTGCCGCCTGGATCCCGGACTGTGCGAAAGCACGTATTGAAAGGTGCCGGGACACCCAATTTCTACATCGCAGAAATAATTCTACAGTGTAGAATAAGCTTTCGTCAAGTTTACGGCCGGGCCTGCGCCGGCCACCAGTCCGCATCGATGAAAGACAAACCCGCCCAGGGCCCGCGCGGCCTCGACAAGGACGCGATCGTCGCGGCCGCGCTCGCGCTGCTCGAAGACGTCGGCGAAGCCGCATTCAGCGTGCGCAAGCTCGCGCAATCGGTCGGCTGCGACCCGATGAGCGTGCTGTACCACTTCAAGTCGAAGGACGGCCTGAGCCGCGCGATCGCGAACGCGCTGTCGCGCTCGCTCGTGCCGGTCGACGACGCGCTGCCGTGGCGCGACCGGCTGCGCGACCTCGCGCGCCAGTACCGCGCGCTCGCGCTGCGCCACCCTGCCGCGTTCGCGCTCCTGCAGCGCCACATGAGCACGGGGCCCGCCGATCTCGCGCACATCGAGGCCGTGCATCGCGCGCTGGTCGACGCCGGCATCCCGCGCGCGGCGCTGCCGGCCGTGTGCGTCGGCTGGTTTGCGAGCGTGATCGGGCTCGCCGCCGCCGAGGCCGGCGGGCTCACGCGGCCCGCGAACGACGTCGAGCTCGCGGAAATGCACGCGCTGTCCGACACCGAGCATCCGCTCGTCCGGTCGGCCGCGCCGCTCTATGCGCAGCTCGATCCGGCGGCCGTGCACGACACGATGCTCGACGTGCTGCTCGACGGCATCGCGAACCGCGCGCACGCGGCCTGACCGGCCGGCGGGCCGCCAACGAAAAAAGGCGCCCCGAAGGGCGCCTTTTTCATCACGTATTGCCGCGAACCACGCTCAGTGCGGATGCGCGCTGTCGATCTTCGTCATCACCTGATCGACGATCTGTTCGGGCGTCAGCTCGATGCTGACCACGATCGCTTCGTCCGGGCCCGGTTCCTCGAGCGTGTCGAGCTGGCTCTTCAGCAGCGACGGATCGAAGAAATGGCCGGTGCGGGTCTTCAGGCGCTCGTGCAACACCTCGAACGAACCCTGCAGATACACGAACCGCACGTCGGCGTCGGTGCCGCGCAGCACGTCGCGGTACGACCGCTTCAGCGACGAGCAGGTGAAGACGGCCGTCTCCCCCGCGCGCTGCTTTTCCTCGATGGCCGCGCGAATCGCGCGCAGCCACGGCCAGCGGTCGTCGTCGGTCAGCGGAATGCCGTGGTGCATCTTTTCCTTGTTCGCCGCGCTGTGAAACGCGTCGCCGTCGGTATAGCTGCACGACAGGCGTTCCGCCAGCATTTCGCCGATTCGCGACTTGCCCGCGCCCGACACGCCCATTGCGATCAGAATCATTGACTACCCCTTGTTACAAAACCAGGCTCAGCAGCAGCGTGAAGCTCAGACCAAGCACCGAGATGATGGTTTCGAGCAACGACCAGGTCTTGAACGTCTGACCGACCGTCATCCCGAAGTATTCCTTGATCAGCCAGAAGCCGCCGTCGTTCACGTGCGAGAAGATCAGCGAGCCCGAGCCCGTGGCGAGCACCAGCAGCTCCGGGCTGACCGTCGTGCCGGCCGCCGCCGCGATCGGCGCGACGATGCCGCAGGCCGTCGTCATCGCGACCGTCGCCGAGCCCGTCGCGAGACGCATCAGCGCCGCGACGAACCAGCCGAGCAGCAGCGGCGACAGGTGCGCGTGCTTCGCGGTCTCGACGATCTGCTGCGAGATCCCGCTGTCGCGCAGGACGCCGCCGAAGCCGCCGCCCGCGCCGACGATCAGCGTGATCCCGGCGATCGGCGCCAGGCACTCGCTGCAGAACTTCTGGATCTGGTCGCGGTTGAAGCCCTGCTTCGCGCCGAACGTCCAGAAGCTGACCAGCACCGCGATCAGCAGCGCGACGTCCGAGTTGCCGGCAAAGCGCAGCAGGTTGTTCGGCAGCGACTTCGGCGTGAACAGCAGGTCGGCCCAGCTGCCGACGAGCATCAGCACGACGGGCAGCAGGATCGTGAACAGCGTGATGCCGAAGCTCGGCAGTTCGCGCTTGCGGCCATCCGTGTGCGAATCGACGAACTGCGCGGCGAGCGGGTTGTGTTCCGGCAGCTTCACGAACTTCGAGATCATCAGCGCGAACATCGGGCCCGCGATGATCGCGGTCGGCACGCCGACGAGCAGGCCGAACGCGATGGTCTTGCCGATATCGGCGCCGTATTGCTGGACGGCCAGCAGCGCGGCCGGGTGCGGCGGAATCAGGCCGTGCACGACGGACAGGCCGGCCACCATCGGCAGGCCGACGACGAGCAGCGACTTGCCGGTGCGCTTCGCGACGTTGAACGCGATCGGGATCAGCAGCACGAAGCCGACTTCGAAGAACACCGGCAGGCCGACGATGATCGCGACGAACATCATCGCCCAGTGGATGTTCTTTTCCCCGAACCAGTCGATCAGCGTGGTCGCGATCCGTTCGGCGCCGCCCGATTCGGCCATCATCTTGCCGAGCATCGTGCCGAGGCCGACGACGATCGCGATGTGGCCGAGCGTGCCACCGGTGCCCGTCTCGAACGACTTGACGATCTTGTCCATCGGCATGCCGACGACGAGACCGAGGCCGAGCGAAACGATGATCAGCACCAGGAACGGGTAGATCTTGTAGCGCGCGATCATCAGGATCAGCGCGGCAATCGCGATCAGCGTGAATACGAGCAGCATGCTGCCTTGGACAGCCCCCATGTGGCACTCCTCCTAGAATTGTTCGAACCGGGCGAGTCGTTGCGAGTATGCCCGGCTATGCAGGTCTCCGAAACACGGGAGGTCCCCCACCCGCCGTCAGGACGCTGAATTTTACTTATCTTTACGGTCCACGGATAGAACCGGTTCCATCAGCAAAAACCCTCGGTAAAACAAGCACTAAGCGCTTGTTCTCCGAGGGTCAGACTACCATTTCGTACAAGTCTTAGCGGGGCAGCTGGCTCGCGGCTTGCGCGAGGCGCGTGACTTCGGCCCAGTCCTGCGCGGCGAGCGCGGCCTTCGGCGTGAGCCACGAACCGCCGACGCAGACGACGTTCGGCAGCTTCAGGAAATTCGGCGCGCTCTCGACCGTGATGCCGCCCGTCGGGCAGAACTTCAGCGCCGGGAACGGGCCGTGGAACGCCTGCAGCATCGGCACGCCGCCCGCCTGCTGCGCGGGGAAGAATTTCACGATCTCGTAGCCGAATTCGAGCGCCTGGATGATGTCGCTCGGCGTCATCACGCCCGGCAGCAGCGGCAGGCCCGCGTCGAGCGACGCGAGGTGCAGGTCCTTCGTCAGGCCCGGCGACACGCCGAACTTCGCGCCCGCGCGTTTCGCCTGCGCGCAATGCTCGGGTTTCGTGATCGTGCCGACGCCGACGACGATGTCGTCCGCGAGCTGGCTCGCGCGCTGGATCGCTTCCAGGCCGGCCGGCGTGCGCAGCGTGATCTCGAGCACCTTCACGCCGCCCGCGTGCAATGCGCGCGACACCTGTTCGCCCTGCTCGACCGAGTCGAATGCGAGCACCGGAATCACCGGGCCCAGCTTCACGATTTCACCAATCGTCTTCATCGATAACACTCCTTGAAATTCATGCGGCGACGCGGACGGCCGTTTCGCCGACCAGCGTCCCGAAAACCGATGCGCCCTGCTCGGCCGGCGCCGCGGCCGCGCGGAACACGCCGAACAGTTCGCGCCCGAAACCGACTTCATTCTCGGCCTGGTGCTGCGGCTGCGCGACCGGGCGCGCGTGCCACTCGGCGTCGTCGACCTCGATGTCGAGCACGCCGGCTTCCGCGTCGATCACGAGCGTGTCGCCCGTCTTCACCTTGCCGAGCGGGCCGGCCAGCAGCGCCTCCGGCGACACGTGGATCACCGCCGGCACCTTGCCCGACGCGCCCGACATGCGGCCGTCGGTCACCAGCGCGACGTGGAAGCCCTGATCCTGCAGCACGCCGAGCAGCGGCGTCAAACGGTGCAGCTCGGGCATCCCGTTCGCGCGCGCGCCCTGGAAGCGCACCACCGCGACGAAATCGCGCTTCAGCTCGCCTCGATCGAATGCCGCCTGCACGGCTTCCTGCGAATCGAACACGATCGCGGGCGCCGTCACCTTGCGATGCTCGTGCGCGACCGCCGAGATCTTGATCACGCCGCGGCCGAGCCGGCCCTGCATCAGGCGCAGGCCACCGTCCGGCTGGAACGGGTCGCGGATGCCGCGCAGCACCTTCGGGTCGTGGCTCTCGGCCGCGCCGTCGACCCACGTCAGCTTGCCGTCGATCAGCTTCGGCTCCTTCGTGTAGTGCGACAGGCCCTTGCCGGCGACCGTCGTCACGTCCTCGTGCAACAGCCCGCCTTCGAGCAGGTTGCGCACCAGGAACGCGACGCCGCCGGCCGCGTGGAAATGGTTCACGTCGGCCTTGCCGTTCGGGTAGATCTTCGCGAGCAGCGGCACGACGGCCGACAGCTCGTCGAAATCGTTCCAGTCGATCAGCACGCCGGCCGCGCGCGCGATCGCGACGAGGTGCAGCGTGTGGTTGGTCGAGCCGCCCGTCGCGAGCAGCGCGACGATCCCGTTGACGATCGCCTTCTCGTCGATCACATGGCCGATCGGCGTGTAGTGGCCGCGCTCGACGGTCAGGTCGAGCACGCGGCGCGCGGCCTCGGCCGTCAGCGCGGTGCGCAGCGGCGTGTGCGGATGGACGAAGGCCGAACCCGGCAGGTGCAGCCCCATCAGCTCCATCAGCATCTGGTTGCTGTTCGCGGTGCCGTAGAACGTGCAGGTGCCGTGGCCGTGATACGCGGCCGATTCGGCTTCGAGCAGCGCGTCGCGGCCGACCTGGCCGGTCGCGAACTGCTGGCGGATCTTCGCCTTGTCGTCGTTCGACAGGCCGCTCGTCATCGGGCCGGCCGGCACGAAGATCGTCGGCAGGTGGCCGAACTGCAGCGCGCCGATCAGCAGGCCCGGCACGATCTTGTCGCAGATGCCGAGGCACAGCGCCGCGTCGAACATGTTGTGCGTGAGCGCGATCGCCGTGCCCATCGCGATCGCCTCGCGCGAGAACAGCGACAGTTCCATCCCCGGATTGCCCTGCGTGACACCGTCGCACATCGCCGGCACGCCGCCCGCGAATTGCGCGACACCGCCGTTCTCGCGCGCGGCGGCCTTGATGATCTCGGGGAAATCCTTGTACGGCGCGTGCGCGGACAGCATCTCGTTGTACGAGGACACGATGCCGATGTTCGGCTCGCGGATCGCCTTGATCGCGAACTTGTCGTTGCCCTCGAGGCCCGCGAAGCCGTGCGCGAGGTTCGCGCAGGACAGCGCGCCGCGCGCCGGGAACTTGCCCTGCGCGCCGTCGATGCGCTGCAGATAGGCGGAACGGGTCGATTGGCTGCGGGCGATCACGCGTTCGGTGACCTTCGCCAGAGTGGGGTGCAGCGACGTCATGCTGGGCGCTCCTGTATGCCGGCCGACACCGGCGGTTGGAATCGTGGGGACGGTCGAATGCATCGACAGAACGAAGTCAGTCTAGTAGAAAAACTACACGCATGCAATGCAGATCGATTCACGCACAACCCTTACTCCCGCCACCAGCAAGGCTTAACCTAGTGAAAACCCTAATTCCTTCCACCCACACCACCACGAAAGAGCAATGATGTAGCTAGTATTTTTATGTAGATTTTCTACAATTCGATTGCGATACACTCGCTCATCCGAACCCGATTACCGCCTGCCGTCCCATGCTGCCTCGCATTGAAGCGATCCGCGCCGAGTTGCGCCCGTCCGAGCGCAAGCTCGCCGACTACATCCTCGCCGCGCCGCGCGAGGTGCTCGACCTCGCGATGACCGAGCTGTCGACGCGCGCGGGCGTCAGCCAGCCGACGATCGCGCGCTTCTGCCAGGCGCTCGGCTGCAGCGGCTTTCGCGAATTCAAGATCCGGCTCGCGCAGAGCGTCGCGCCGGGCGTGTCGTCGGTGTACCGCGACGTCGAGCCCGACGAACCGGCGCCCGGCATCATCGGCAAGGTGTTCGACCGCACGATCGGCGCGCTGATCGAGGTGCGCAACAGCTTGTCCGCGGGCAGCGTCGCCGATGCGATCGCGCTGCTGTCGAACGCGTCGCGCATCGAGTTCTACGGCGCCGGCGGCTCGGGCATCGCCGCTCAGGACATTCAGCACAAGTTCTTCCGGCTCGGCGTGCCGAGCGTCGCGTATTCGGATCCGCACACGTTCTCGATGTCGTCGGCGCTGCTCGGGCCGCACGACGTCGTGGTCGCGATCTCGAACACCGGCCGCACGCGCGACATCGTCGACGCCGCGCGCTCCGCGCTCGCGTGCGGCGCGCAGGTCGTTGCGATCACGCAGAGCCATTCGCCGCTCGCGAAGCTCGCGACGGTCAGCCTCGCATCGAACGTCGCCGAGGAAACGGACGTGTTCTCGCCGATGACGTCGCGGATGTCGCATCTCGCGATCGGCGACATCCTCGCGGTCGGCGTCGCGCTGTCGCGCGGCCCCGCGCTGATGGAACGGGTCGGCCGCGCGAAGGAAGCGATCACGCGCCGCCGGATCGACGACGGCACGAAGGACTGAAAATGAACCCGCGCGTAAACGACAAACGGCGCCCCGCGGGGCGCCGTTGCGCATGGATCGACGCCGGCAGCACCTAGCCGGCAACACCGCTCAAAACGGCTTGATCACGACCAGCGCGACCGCCGCGAGCATGCCGAGCACCGGCAGCTCGTTGAACACGCGATACCACTTGTCGGTGCGGCGGTTCTCGCCGCGCTCGAACACCCGCAGCAGGTGCCCGCAGTACGCGTGATAGATGACGAGCAGCAGCACGACCGTCACCTTCGCATGGATCCAGCCCTGCCCCTGCCCGATGCCGATCACGAGCCAGAGCCACAGCCCGCAGGCCAGCGCCGGCACCGCGATCATCGTCATGAAGCGGAACAGCTTGCGCGCCATCAGCAGCAGGCGCCGCACCGCGGCCGGATCGGTCTCCATGGCCAGGTTCACGTAGATGCGCGGCAGGTAGAACAACCCCGCGAACCACGCGGCGATCAGAATGATATGGAACGTCTTGACCCAGAGCATTGCCATCGGTTGTGCGCCTCGCTTTACTGGCGGCCTTCGCCGTGTCCGAGCACGACGTACTTCAGCGACGTCAGCCCTTCCAGGCCGACGGGGCCGCGCGCGTGCAGCTTGTCGTTCGAGATGCCGATTTCCGCGCCGAGGCCGAATTCGAAGCCGTCCGCGAAGCGCGTCGACGCGTTGACCATCACGCTCGCCGAATCGACCTCGCGCAGGAACCGCATCGCGCGGTCGTGATCCTCGGTGACGATCGCATCCGTGTGATGCGAGCCGTAATGGTTGATGTGCTCGATCGCGGCGTCGAGGCCGTCGACGACCTTGATCGCGAGCACCGGCGCGAGATATTCGGTGTGCCAGTCTTCCTCGGTCGCATCGACGAGCGGCCCGACGCCCGCATCGGCAAGCACCGTGCGCGCGGCCGCATCGACGCGCAGCTCGACCTGCTTGTCGCGATACAGCTTGCCGAGCGGCGGCAGCAGCGTCGCCGCGATGCCGCTCGCGACCAGCAGCGTCTCCATCGTGTTGCAGGTGCCGTAGCGGTGCGTCTTCGCGTTGTCGCAGACGGTCAGCGCCTTGTCGAGATCGGCGCGATCGTCGACGTACACGTGGCAGATGCCGTCGAGGTGCTTGATCATCGGTACGCGCGCCTCGTTGATCAGGCGCTCGATCAGGCTCTTGCCGCCGCGCGGCACGATCACGTCGACGTAGTCGGTCATCGTGATCAGCTTGCCGACCGCCGCGCGATCAGCCGTCGCGACGACCTGCACCGCATCCTGCGGCAGGCCGGCCGCCTCGAGACCTTCGCCGATCAGCTTCGCGAGCGCCGCGTTCGATTCGAGCGCTTCGGAACCGCCGCGCAGGATCGTCGCGTTGCCCGACTTCAGGCACAGCGCGGCCGCGTCGATCGTCACGTTCGGGCGCGATTCGTAGATGATGCCGATCACGCCGAGCGGCACGCGCATCTGGCCGACCTGGATCCCGCTCGGGCGGAACTTGAGGTTGCCGATCTCGCCGATCGGATCGGCCAGCGACGCGACCTGGCGCAAGCCCTCGACCATCGTCTTCAGTGCCTTGTCCGACAGCGTCAGACGGTCGATGAACGCCGCATCGTGCCCCTTTTCACGGGCGCGGGCGACATCGCGTGCATTCGCCTCCTTCAGCGCCTGCGCGTCGCGTTCGATCGCGCGGGCCACGGCGTCGAGCGCCGCGTTCTTCGCGGCCGTGCTGGCGCGCGCCATCGCGCGGGAAGCGTGCCGGGCGCGGCGGCCCAGGTCGGTCATGTACTGATCGATATCCATCGTGTGACTCGAGAAGCGAGCCGCGCTGGGCGGCATGAATTCGTGGGGAAGCATGTGGGGCGGCGGCCGGATGGCCGCCCCGACCATCGAAGCATTGTAAGCGGGTTGCGCAGTGCGCGCTGACGGCCCGGAGGGACTTAACGCCGCACGCGACCCGCGGTCGGCGGTCGTTCGCCGCGTGCGCCCGCAACCGTCATCGCGAGCTGGAACAGCCCGTCCCACGGATCGGGCGGCGGCTCGTCCTGCGTGCGGCGGCCCGGCATGACGGCCGTGAGCCCCTTGACCTGCCGGTCGAGCTTCGCGGCAAACGCGAGCGCCTTCTCGAGCGCGGGTGCCGACACGCGGTTCAGCGCGGGGCCGATCAACCGCTCGCGCGGCCCCCACACGCGGTTCTCGCGCAGCAGCGTCGCCAACGGCTTGCCGGCGTCCGCACCGCGCTTGATCCGCAGCAGCGTGCGCAACTCCTCGACGACGGCCCACATCACGAGCACGATCGCCTCGCCCTCGCCCTTCAGCCCGTCGATCATCCGCGCGAGCCGCGCGGCGTCGCCGGCGAGCATCGCTTCGTTCAGCTTAAAGACGTCGTAGCGCGCGACGTTCAGCACCGCGTCGTGCACCTGCTCGAACGACAGCGCGCCTTGCGGATACAGCAGCCCGAGCTTCTGGATTTCCTGGTGCGCGGCGAGCAGGTTGCCCTCGACGCGCTCCGCGATGAACTGCAGCGCGCGCCGCCCGTCCTCGCCGGGCGCGGCGCGCTGGCCCTGCAACGCGAGACGCTGGCCGATCCAGTTCGGCAGTTGCGCGCGATCGACCGGATCGATCTTCAGCGCGACGCCGCTGTTCTGCAGCGCGGTAAACCACGCGGATTTCTGCGTGGCCGCGTCGAGGCGCGGCAACGTGACGAGCATCAGCGCATCGGGGTTGGGCGTGGCCGCGAGCGTCTTCAGCGCATCGGCGCCTTCCTTGCCGGGCTTGCCCGATGGAATGCGCAGCTCGATCAGTTGGCGCTCGCCGAACAGCGACATCGCCTGGGTCGCGCCGAGCAGCACGCTCCAGTCGAAGCCGCGCTCGACCGTATGCACCGATCGCTCGGTGAAGCCGGCCGCGCGCGCGGCCGCACGAATGCGGTCGCACGCTTCCTGCGCGAGCAGCGGCTCGTCGCCGTAGACGGTATAGAGCCCGGCCAACCCCTTCGCGAGGTGCGGCTCCAGCGCATCAAGTCGCAATTGCATCGGTGCGTGCGCCGTCGATCAGAGCGGCGGCGGCGGCAGCGGTGCGCGCGGCGAGACGCCCGGCACCACGTCTTCCGGCGCCGGCGTCAGCGAGTGGACGATCGCGAGACGCCGCATCAGCTGATCGACCGCATCGTTCTGCATGTTGCCATACAGGATGTCGGCTTCTTGCGCCTTCGCGTTCGTGTACTGGTCGCTGTACGTCATCGCGCGGTTCAGCGCGATCGCGCTCGGCGGGATCAGCACGGTGCCGTCCTTGCTCGTCAGCGTGTAGTTCAGCGTATAGAACAGCGCGTACTCCTGCACCGAGCCGAGCTTGTTGAGCGTCAGCGTGTTCTGGCCACGCGACTCCCACATGCGCAGCACGGCGTCGGCGTCGTCCGCCGACTTGACGATCTTCGTGTCGCTGCCGGCCTCGACGAGGCGCGTCAGCCGCGCCTCGACAGGCGCCGGCGCGCCGGCCACCAACAGGTGCTTGAACGCGTAGTCCTGCTGGCCGCGCAGCTGGAAGCCGCATGCCGACAGCGCGACCGCGCTGCCGACGAGCATCAAAAACGATCTGCGGATCACCTTCGCTCCTTCTGTGTACGTCCGACGGCCGGCGGCCGTCAGACGACGATGTTCACGAGGCGGCCCGGCACGACGACGATCTTCTTCGCCGGCTTGCCGTCGCTGAACTTCGCGAACGCGTCGTCGGCCACCGCCGCGGCTTCGATCGCCTCGCGGCTCGCGTCCTTCGCGACCTTCAGCGCACCGCGCACCTTGCCGTTCACCTGCAGCACGAGTTCGATCTCGGCCTGCTCGAGCGCAGCCTCGTCGACCTTCGGCCACGGCGCATCGAGCAGCGTACCGAATTCGTCCGCGTAGCCGAGCGTCTTCCACAGCTCGAACGTGACATGCGGCACGACCGGGTACAGCACGCGCAGCAGCACGCCGTACGTCTCGCGCAACACGCCGGGCGTCGCGCCCTTCGCGCCGTCGATCGCGTTCAGCATCTTCATCGCGGCCGACACAACCGTGTTGTACTGCAGGCGCTGGTAGTCGAAATCGGCCTGCTTCAGCACGCTGTAGATCTCGCGGCGCAGCGCCTTGTCGGCTTCACCGAGCGCGGCCGCATCGAAGCCCGCGCGCGCGGCGAGCGCTTCGTTGTTGCCGTAGCCGAAGCTCCACACGCGGCGCAGGAAGCGGCTCGCGCCCTCGACGCCCGCGCCCGACCACTCGAGCTGCTGCTCGGGCGGCGCGGCGAACATCGTGAACAGGCGCGCGGTATCGGCGCCGTACAGGTCGATCAGCACCTGCGGATCGACGCCGTTGTTCTTCGACTTCGACATCTTCTCGATGCCGCCGAGCACGACCGGCTCGCCGTCCGTGTTCAGCGTCGCGCCGACCGGGCGGCCCTTGTCGTCGTGCGTGACCGTCACGTCGGCCGGGTTGTACCAGGTCTTCTTGCCCGATGCGTCTTCGCGGTAGAACGTCTCGTTCAGCACCATCCCCTGCGTGAGCAGGTTCTTCGCCGGCTCGCCGAACTTCACGAGGCCGAGGTCGCGCATCACCTTGGTCCAGAAGCGCGAGTACAGCAGGTGCAGGATCGCGTGCTCGATGCCGCCGATGTACTGGTCCATCGGCATCCAGTAATCGGTGCGCGCGTCGACCATGGTCTCGGCGTCCGGCGCCGTGTAGCGCGAGAAGTACCACGACGAATCGACGAAGGTATCCATCGTGTCGGTTTCGCGCTTCGCGGCCGCGCCGCACTTCGGGCACGTGCAGTTCAGGAACGCTTCCGACTTCGCGAGCGGGTTGCCCGAGCCGTCCGGCACGAGATCTTCCGGCAGCACGACCGGCAGGTCCTGCTCCGGCACCGGCACGTCGCCGCACGACGGGCAGTGGATGATCGGGATCGGCGTGCCCCAGTAGCGCTGGCGCGACACGCCCCAGTCGCGCAGGCGCCACGTGACCTGCTTGTCGCCGAAGCCGCCGGCGTTCAGGTCGGCCGCCACCGCGTCGACCGCGTCCGCATAACGCAGGCCGTCGTACTTGCCGCTGTTCACGCAGACCGCGGTTTCCTTGTCGCCGTACCACTCCTGCCAGGCGTCGAGCGAGTAAGCCTGGCCCTCGGCCGAGATCACCTGCTTGATCGGCAGGTCGTATTTCTTCGCGAACGCGAAATCGCGCTCGTCGTGGCCCGGCACGCCCATCACCGCGCCTTCGCCATAGCTCATCAGCACGTAGTTGCCGATCCACACCTCGACCGGCTCACCCGTCAGCGGATGCTTGACCGAGAAGCCCGTCGCGACGCCCTTCTTCTCCATCGTCGCGACGTCGGCCTCGGCGACGCCGCCGCGCTTGCATTCGTCGATGAACGCCAGCAGCTCGGGCTTGTCCTGCGCGAGGCGCGTGGCGAGCGGGTGCTCGGCCGCGATCGCGCAGAACGTGACGCCCATGATCGTGTCGGCGCGCGTCGTGAACACGCGCAGCAGCTTCTGCTCGCCGTCGAGTTCGTACGGGAAACCGAAGTTCACGCCGAAGCTCTTGCCGATCCAGTTCTGCTGCATGATCTTCACGCGCTCGGGCCAGCCGAGGCCGTCGAGATCGTTCAGCAGCTCATCCGCGTACTGCGTGATCCGCAGGTAGTACATCGGGATCTCGCGCTTTTCGACGAGCGCGCCCGAACGCCAGCCGCGGCCGTCGATCACCTGCTCGTTCGCGAGCACGGTCTGGTCGACCGGGTCCCAGTTCACGGTGCCCGTCTTCTTGTACGCGATGCCCTTCTCGAGCATCTTCAGGAACAGCCACTGGTTCCACTTGTAGTAGTCGGGCTTGCACGTCGCGATTTCGCGCGACCAGTCGATCGCGAGACCCATCGACTGCATCTGGCCCTTCATGTAGTCGATGTTGTCGTAGGTCCACTTCGCGGGCGGCACGCCGTTCGCCATCGCGGCGTTCTCGGCCGGCATCCCGAACGCGTCCCAGCCCATCGGCATCAGCGTGTTGTAGCCGTTCATCCGCAGATAGCGGTACATCACGTCGTTGATCGTGTAGTTACGCACGTGACCCATGTGCAGCTTGCCGGACGGGTACGGCAGCATCGACACGCAGTAGAACTTCGGCTTCTGCGAATCTTCCTTCGTCTTGTAGGCATCGGCTGCGCGCCAGTCGCCCTGGGCGGCGGCTTCGACGTCGGCGGGTACGTATCTCTCGTGCATGGTGTGGTTCGGACTAGGCTTTAAGCGGCGCGACGGCTCGCGCGCAGGTGTGGATCGAAAATCGCGCTTGCCCGGCGCGGGAACAGGCTGGCGGTTTCCAGGCCCGACCGCGGTTGCCGGCAGAACCCGGAACGCCCGGACGAGCTCCGGATGACCAGGGAAACCCTGCAGACCGGGAAAAACGTCGATTATACCGCCCGCGCCGGCCCGCACGGCCGGTCTCGCGGGCTTGGGCCCTCAACACGACGAGGTGTCAGGGTTTCGCGCCGGCGGCGCCCGCCGGCGGCGGCATGTCGGTCACGAAGCCGATCCGCGTGAGGCCCGCGGCCTGCGCGGCCCCCATCACCTGCGCGATCACGTCGTAGCGGGTCGCGCGCGACGCGCGCAGCCGCAGCTCGGGCGGCGCGGCGCCCGCGGCGGCGGCCCGGAAGCGCGCCGGCAGCGCGTCGAGCGCGACGGGCGCATCGTCCCAGTACAGCTTGCCCGCGTCGTCGATCGACAGCGTGACGGATTGCGGCGTGTCGCGCGCGACGCTGGCCGCGACCTTGGGCAGGTCGAGCCGGATCGCATGCGTCATCAACGGCGCGGTAATGATGAAGATAACGAGCAGCACGAGCATCACGTCGATCAGCGGAGTCATGTTGATCTCCGCCATCGGCGCGGACGTCTTGTGGTGCTCGAGTCCGCCGAATGCCATGGTTGCTCCTCCGGGATGGGCGCGTCAGGCTTCCTGCGCGCACACGAACACGTGCAGGTCGCGCGCGAAGCCGTCGAGTTCCTCGGCGAGCTGCCGCACGAGCCGCCCGAGGATGTTGTAGGCCAGCACCGCCGGAATCGCGACGACGAGCCCGAACGCGGTCATGATCAGCGCCTCGCCGACCGGCCCCGCGACGTTCTCGATCTGCGCCTGCCCGCTCGCGGCGATGCTGCCGAGCGCATGGTAGATGCCCCACACGGTGCCGAGCAGCCCGACGAACGGCGCGGTGCTGCCGATCGACGCGAGCAGCACCTGGCCGAATTCGAGACGCCGCTGCGAGCGCAGCATCGCGTGGCGCAACGCGCGCAGCACGCGTTCGTTGCGTTCGACGCGCGCGGCCAGCGCGGCCGGGTCGTGGTCGTCGGCCGCATCGCGCGCGGCTTCGGCGAGCGGCACGAACACGCGCTCGCGATCGGCGCCGGCGAGCGCGGCAATGCCCGCGTCGAGCGACGGCGCGCGCCAGAATGCGGCGAGCGCACGCGGCCCCTGCCGCTTCGCGCGGACCAGCAGCCAGGCTTTCATGAAGAGGAAGCACCAGCTGGCGACGGACATCGCCAGCAGCACATAGGCGACGGCGTGCGTGATCGCATCGCCGCTTTCGAGGTAGTGGACAACGCCGGTGGGAATCGCCATCGGAGTTTCCCCGTTGTGTCAGCGCAGGCCGAGCACGTCCTGCATGTCGAACAGGCCGGCGCCGCGCGCCGACAGGAAGCGGACCGCGCGCAGCGCGCCCTGCGCGTACGACACGCGGCTCGACGATTTGTGCGTGATCTCGATGCGCTCGCCGATCCCGGCGAACAGCACGGTGTGATCACCGACGATGTCGCCGCCGCGCACCGCGGCAAAGCCGATCGACGACGGATCGCGCTCGCCCGTCACGCCGTGGCGGCCGTACACCGCGCAATCGTCGAGCGAGCGGCCGAGCGCGCCGGCGACGGCTTCGCCCATCATCAGCGCGGTGCCCGACGGCGCATCGACCTTGTGGCGGTGATGCGCCTCGATGATCTCGATGTCGTAGCCGTGCGAGAAATGCTTCGCCGCGAATTCGAGCAACTTCAGCGTGACGTTCACGCCGACGCTCATGTTCGCCGCGAACACGATGCCGATCTTGCCGGCCGCGGCCTGCAGTTCGGCCTTCTGCTCGGCGGTGAAGCCGGTCGTGCCGATCACGAGCTTCACGTCGTGGCGCAGCGCGGCCTCGATGTGCGCGATCGTGCCTTCCGGACGCGTGAAATCGATCAGGTAGTCGGCCTGCGCGAATACGGCGTCGAGGTCGTCGGTCAGCTTGATCCCGGTTTCCCTGCCGAGGAACGCGCCCGCGTCCTGGCCGAGGAACGGCGAATCGGCGCGATCGAGCGCGCCGACGAGCTGTGCATCGGGATCGTTGAGAACGGCTTCGATCAGCATCCGGCCCATACGGCCCGATGCGCCGGCAATCGCAATCTTCATGGCTTTCTACACGACAGGTCTAAAGGCGGGCGGCACATGCCGCCCTGTTTCCGCTTGCCGGCCGCTTACTGCGACTGGGCCGGCGCGGTGATCGGCTGGTTCTGCAGCGTGTCCGAGCCTTGCGGGCCGACCGGCGGCGCCGCCTCGTTCGACACGTTCGGCTGCGGCGGACGATGGAACTGGAACTGCGGCTGGATCGCCGGCACCGCGCCCGGCGGCTGGCCGCCCGGCACCGGCGCACCGCCGGCAGCCTGCGTGGACGGCGCGAAACGGCGCGCGTTCGAGCCCTGACCCGACACCTGGTTGGTCGCGCGGTTTGCCGCGCGGGCAGCCTGCGCGTTCGCATCCTGGTCGACCACCGCGCCGGATGCCGGCACGACGGACGGGCTGGCGACGGTATCCGGTGCCGGCGCGCTCGCCGCTTGCGCAGCGCTCGCGGCAGCCGCCTCGGAAGCGGCCCTCGCCGCCGCGGCTGCCTTCGCCTTCTTGCCGCCGCGGTCGCCGTCGATGTCGGCCAGCAGGTCGAGCTCGGACGGCAGGTTGTCGGCGCCGGTCCAGCCCCCGAGGCGATCGCCCGCGAAGGTCACGACGAGATCGCGCTGCTGGACGACTGCCGTCGAGCCGCGCTTGAAGTAGAAGAGGTAATCCCAGCGGTCGGCGTGGAACATGTCCGCCAGCAGCGGCGTGCCGAGCAACGCGCGCACCTGCTCGCGCGTCATGCCGACCTGCAGTTGCGCGGCTTTCTCCTGCGATACGAAGTTGCCCTGCACGACGGTGATCCGATAGGGCGTGATGCTCTGCGCGATGCGCTGCGTCACGCTGTCGTACGACGAACAACCAGCCAGCGCCGCAACGGCGGCGGCAGCGATGATGGCACTCCGCATGCGACTCCTCTGAAAGTGCGAAAGCGATTCTGGGATCATTTCCTTCACCGTGCTGGCCCGTATGCAGGCCGCGCGTGTTTCTGGAACGGCGAAAAGCCGGTAACATTGAAGCCCTGCATTGTACTCTAGGGATGCCTAGCCATGACCAATCCGACGGATCTCAAGAATATTGGGCTCAAGGCCACCCTACCGCGCCTCAAGATTCTCGAGATCTTCCAGCAGAGTCCGGTGCGCCACCTGACGGCCGAAGACGTCTACCGCAACCTGCTCAACGAGCAGCTCGACATCGGGCTCGCCACCGTCTACCGCGTGCTCACGCAGTTCGAGCAGGCCGGCCTGCTCACGCGCAGCAACTTCGAATCCGGCAAGGCCGTGTTCGAATTGAACGAAGGTTCGCACCACGACCACCTCGTGTGCCTCGATTGCGGCCGCGTCGAGGAATTCTTCGACGCCGAGATCGAGGGCCGCCAGCAGGCCATCGCGAAGGAGCGCGGCTTCCGGCTCCAGGAACACTCGCTCGCGATGTACGGTTCCTGCACCACCGAGAACTGCCCGCACCGCAAGCACTAAAGCGCGCGACCCGCGCACGCAGCACGGCCCGGCCGGCATTTCGCCGCCCGGGCCGTGTTCTTTTCGGGGTTGTGCCGCGCGCCGCGCGCGGACCGGTTCGGAACGCTTACGAAAGCCCTTCGGCCGTCTCGCGCCGCCCGCGCCCGGAACCCGGCGCCGGCTGCGCGTCGCGTCAGGCCGTGCTCGCGCAGGCTGGTTCGAACTCGAGCGCCCACGCGACGTCGAGCGGGATCTCGTCGCAATTCGGCTGCGAGCCGCCGCGATCGACGATCACGAAATCGCTGACCGCGTCGAGCGCGAGCAGCGGATGGTGCCAGACGCCCTTCGCATAATTCACGCCCTGCCAGCCTTCGGCCAGGAACGCGCGCATCGCGTCAGGCCGGAATTCGCCGGCCGGTGCGACGACGATCGCGTAGCGCGACACGGCCGCGAGCGGGATGAAAGCCTGGCTGCCGTGCGGATGGCGCTCCATCAGCGTGATGGCGACCGGCAGCGCGCGCGGCTGCGCGCGAAACACGCTGACGAGCGGCCGGCCGCCGTCCGCGCACACGTCGATGGTCGCGAGATCGTGGAAACGTTCGGTCGTGCCGCCGTTGATCGGGAAATGCCGCGCGCCTTCGAGCGCGATCACGTCGCCGAACGGCGCGAACGCTTCGCGGGTCAAGCGCTCGACGCGCAGGATGTGTGGTCCGCTCATGCCGTTACCCTCCTTCAAGCCGGCTCGCCCCACAGACGCAGGCGCGACACGCCGCCATCCGGGAAGATGTTGAAACGCACGTGCGTGACGGGGCCGAGCGCCGCGAGCTGGTCGAACGTATGCACGTGGTCCATCGACAGCTTCTGCTCGCCGAGCAGTTCGGCCCAGAACATCGCCTGCGTGACGAGCGAATCGTCGGTGCCGCCCGCGACCCGCGCGGCCTGCAGCGAGCAGCGGTCGGGGAAGTTGCCCTTGAAGAACGCCGTATCGACCTCGACGCGCCGGATGATGCCCGGCCGCGCGAGCGCGACGATCGCCCAGTCGTTGCCGGGCTCGCGGCGGCGCCGCGTTTCCCAGCCGTCGCCCATGTTCGCGCCGCGCCCCGGCATCAGCATCTGCGATGCCGGGCCGAAGTGCTGGTTGTTCGCGGCCACGAGATGACCGCCGTTCTCGATCGCCGCGAGATCGACGAGCTCGCCGGCCGGCACGTCGCGCCAGTCGCGCTGCGGCTGGCCGTACACGCGCAGCCGCGCCAGCCCGCCGTCCGGATACAGGTTCACGCGCAGGTGCGTGACCGGCTGCGCGTCGTCGACGCTCACGTAGTGATGCGAATTGCCTTGCAACGTCGTCGCGGGGACGATCGTGCGCCACTCGGCATCGTCGGGCGGCGTGTCGCCGTCGGCACTGCACGCTTCTATCGACGCGGCCGGCGGGAAATTGCCGGTGAAGTGGCTCGTGTCGAGATCGACGCCGTGGATCACGCCCGGCCGCGCGAGGCGGACCACGCAGAAGTCGTGGCCGGTCGTGCGCTTGCGGCGCGTTTCCCAGCCGTCCATCCACTTGCCGTGGTCGTCGTACTTGCCGGGAATGAACACGGCCGGCTCGGGATTCAGCATGCGCTCCTTCGGCGCGAAGAATTCGTCGCTGGCGAAGAGCGCCTGCGCACCGAGGCGCGGGTCGGCGAGGTTCATGTAACGCCGCGTAAACGCCGGCGCGTTCGGATCGAGGATGGGGGCTGCCATGTCGTCTCCAGATTAGTGTGAAGCGCCGGCGCATCGAGGCGCCGGGCGCATGTAAATCGATCGCGCGGGACTACCGGGGCCGAAGCCGACCCGCGCGATAAGCGGCGCTCAGAGCGCGTGAGCCTGGTCGCCGGCGACCGGCGCCGTGCGGCCTTCCTCTTCGGCCGGCACGTAGCGCAGCTCGCGGTTCAGCACGCGTGTCGCGCGGGCGCGGTCGATATCGTTCTCCCACACCGCGACGACGACCGTCGCGACGCAGTTGCCGATCAGGTTGGTCAGCGCGCGGGCGATGCCGACGAACCAGTCGACCGGCAGGATCAGCACGAGGCCGAGCACCGGAATCGCCGGAATCGCCGACAGCGTCGCCGCGAGAATCACGATCGCCGAACCCGGGATGCCGTGCGCGCCCTTCGACGTGACCAGCGACACGAGCAGCACGACGATCAAGTCATGCGTCGACAGCGGCGTGTTGGTGGCCTGCGCGATGAACAGCACGGCGAGCGTCAGGTAGATCGAGAAGCCGTCGAGGTTGAACGAATAGCCGGTCGGGATCACGAGGCCGACCGTCGAATCCTTGACGCCCATGTATTCGAGCTTGCGCATCACCTGCGGCAGCACCGCATCCGACGACGCCGTGCCGAGCACGATCGACAGTTCCTCGCGCAGGTAGCGGATCAGCTTGAACACCGAGAAACCCGCGAGTCGCATCACGATGCCGAGCACGACCGTGACGAACACGAAGCAGCTCAGGTAGAACACGGCGACCAGGTAGCCGAGCTGCTTGAGCGACGCGACGCCGTACTTGCCGGTCGTGAACGCGATCGCACCGAGCACGCCGAGCGGCGCGAGCTTGATGATGAAGCCGATGATCCGGAAGAACACGTGCGACAGTTCCTCGATCAGCGAGTTGACGCGCTGCGCCTTGTCGCCGAGCAGCGACAGCGCGGAGCCGAACAGCACCGCGAACACGAGGATCTGCAGGATGTCGCCCTTCGCGAACGCGTCGATCGCGGTCTCGGGGATGATCTTCATCAGGTAGCCGGCCGTGTCCTTCAGGCTTTCGGCGTTCTTCGCGTACGACGTGAGCGACGACGCGTCGAGCGAGCGCAGGTCGATGTTCATCCCGACGCCCGGGCGCGTGAGCCACGCGAGGACGAGGCCGATGCCGAGCGCGAGCGTCGTCATGATCTCGAAGTAGATGACCGCCTTCAGGCCGACCCGGCCGACCTTCTTCAGGTCGCCCGCGTTGGCCATCCCGCTGACCACCACGCAGAACACGATCGGGCCGATGACCATCTTGATGAGCTTCAGGAAGCCGTCGCCAAGCGGTCGCAACGACTCGGCGAAATGCGGGAAGAACGCGCCTAGCGCGACCCCCAGGATCAATGCGACGACTACCCGGCCAAACAGCGAATTGAAGAATTTCGACACGGCGCTCTCCCGATCCAACGGTTGCAGTTTCGTCTGTTCATACTGGTAAGACCAGTGATGTTATGGAGGATAGTAGGAAGCCGATATAGTGGCGTCAAGGACGGACAAAATAGGGATTTCCCGCCCCCCTCCGCACGCGCCCGGTTGCCCCGAAAGCGTGCCTGATCGTGGCTTACCCGTAGGGCGGTCATGCACCGCGCATGTGCGGATTACAATGCCGGTCAGACCGGCCATCGTTCACATCATGAAAAATGTTCCGCATACCGTGACCGACGCCACCATCGCGACGATCCGCGACCGGATCGAGGCAGGCGTTTATCCGGTCGGCAGCCTGCTGCCGGCCCAGCGTCAGCTCTCCGAGGAGCTGGAGATCAGCCGCGCGTCGCTGCGCGAGGCGCTGTCGACGCTCGAGGCGCTCGGGATGCTGCGCATCCGCGCGGGCAAGGGCGTGTACGTCGAAAGCGCGCAGGCAACGGCCGCGCATGCATGGCGGTTCGCCGAGCAATCGTCGCCGCCCGACACGTACCAGATGCGCTATGCGCTCGAAGGGTTTGCCGCGCGGATGGCCGCGCACGTCGTCAGCGATGACGACATCGCGTGGTTCGAGGACAACCTCGCCGACCTGCACGTCGCGCTGACCGAAAGCGCGCTCGACGCGGCATCGCAGCTCGACTTCGACTTCCACATGCGGATCATCCATCTCGCCGGCAACGCGGCGATCGAATCGGTCCTGCGCAGCAGCGCGGACATCATGAAGGAAAGCCAGCGCATGCCGTTCTACCGGCGCGAGCTGCTGCTGTCGACGTGGCACGAGCACCGCGCGATCGTCGACGCGCTGATCGCGCGCGACGCGGCCGCCGCGGGCACCGCGATCGAAACGCACATCGCGAACGCCGCGCAGCGCGCGGGCATCTTCTTCCCGACACCGGGCGCGTAACGCGCCCGGGCCGCCGCCCGGTCGTACCGGTCAACCTCCCGACGGATCGCGATACGCGAGCGCGCGCTCGATGAACGCGCGCGCCGCGACGCTGCGGTATGCGCCCTTGCGCGTCAGCAGCGCGGCCGTGCGGGTCGGCAGCGGCGGATCGATCTCCAGCGCGCACAGGCCGGCGCTTTCACGCGCGACCGCATCGGGCAGCACCGTCGCGAGCCGGCCGCAGCGCACGAGCTCCAGCACCGCGCTGATCGTATTCGTCTCGATCGCGATCAACGGCCGCGCGCCATGCTCGATGAAATAGCGGTCGATGCTCTCGCGCGTCGCGAACGCGCGGCTCAGCAGCACCAGCGGCTCGCCGCTCAGCTCGGCCGGTGTTAGCGCGCGGCGCCGCCGCGCAAGGCGGTGCGTGCGGCCCGTCACGAGCGCGAGCGGTTCGTCCCATAGCGGCAGCGCGTCGATATCCGGCGCGCGTGGCGGCACGAACGCGAAGCCCGCGTCGAGCCGGTCGTCGGCGAGCAAAGCCTCGATGCGCTCCTGCGGCATCGCGTCGATCGTCAATGCGACGTTCGGATAATCGGCATGAAACGCGTCGATCAGCGAGCCGCTCAGGTAGGCCGCGAAGGTCGGCATCATCGCGAGCCGCAGCGAGCCGCTGCCGAGATCGGCGACGTCATGCAGCGCGCGCTGCCCCGTATCGAGTTCGTGCAGCGCGGCGCGCGCGTGGCGCGCATAGACCTCGCCGAATTCGGTGAGCTGCACCGTGCGGCCCGAGCGGTCGAACAGCTGCACGCCGAGCGTTTCCTCGAGCTGGCGGATCTGCTGCGACAGCGTCGGCTGCGACACGTGCAGCGCGTCGGCCGCACGCGTGAAACTGCGCTGCTCGGCGACGGCCAGGAAATAGCGGATATGGCGGAGAAGCATCGCGGCCAATGTATTGGTTTTACCAATGGATACCATAACGATCCAGTCTTGGACGCTATGGTTCGATTCCCGCATGATACGCACATCCGTTCCGCTGCACCGCGCCTGGCCGCACCGGAACGGCACGCCCGGGCCCGCCTGCCCTCGCCCGCCGCACGGCGCTCCGCCGCCCGCCCGATCCGGGCATCGGCCGCGATCCGCCCGGCGCGCATCGGCTCACCGCCGATCCGTCGACGCCGGCCCCGATTTCCGTCACCCCGCGCAGCCAACGGCCCCGTGCCGCCGGCCGGCGCCGCTGTTTTTCGCGACCATGGAACCGCATCACGACACCCATCCTCCCCTGACCCGCGGCATGACGCTGCTGTTCGCCTGCGCGTGCGGCATCGTCATCGGCAACATCTATTACGCGCAGCCGCTGCTCGCCGCGATCGCGCGCAGCTTCGGGCGCGCGCCGACCGAGCTCGGTTATCTCGTCACGCTGACGCAGCTGGGCTACGCGGCGAGCCTGCTGCTGATCGTCCCGCTCGGCGACGCGGTCAACCGCCATACGCTGATCGTACGGCTCCTGATGCTCAACGTCGTCGCGCTGGTCGCGGTCACGTTCAGCACGAACTTCACGATGTTCGTCGTCGCGAACGTCGCGGTCGGCTTCGTCACGTGTTCGACGCAGCTGCTCGTGCCGTTCGCGGCATCGCTCGCTGACGCGCGTTCGCGCGGCCGCGCGGTCGGCACGGTGATGAGCGGGCTGCTGCTCGGCATCCTGCTCGCGCGCGTCGCGGCCGGCGCAATCGCCGACGGGTTCGGCTGGCGCGCGGTGTACGGCATCGCCGCGGTGATGGTGCTCGCGCTGACCGGCGTGCTCGCCGTGAAGCTGCCGAAGGATCGCCGCGATACGCGCGTCGACTATGCGGCGCTGATGAAGTCGCTCGTCGCACTGGTGCGCGCGCAACCACTGATCGCGCTGCGCTCCACCTATGGCGCGCTCGTGTTCGCGTGCTTCAGCCTGCTGTGGACGGGCCTCACGTTCCTGCTGAGCCAGCCGCCGTACAGCTATTCCGAAGGTCAGATCGGCCTGTTCGGGATCGTCGGCGCGGTGGGCGCGCTCGCGGCGACGTCGGCCGGCCGGCTCGTCGATCGCGGCCACGGCAATGCGGCGACGGGGCTGTTCTCAGCGGCCGTGCTCGCGTCGTTCGCGCTGATCGCGACCGGCGCGCACTCGCTCGCGGCGCTGATCGCGGGCATCCTGCTGCTCGACGTCGGCGTGCAGGGCATGCACATCTCGAACCAGAGCGTGATCTATGCGCTGGCGGGCAACGCGCGCAGTCGCGTGACGACGATCTACCTGACGAGCTACTTCATCGGCGGCGCGCTCGGGTCGTTCGCGGCGAGCGTCGCGTACGGCATCGACGGCTGGCGCGGCGTGTGTATCGCGGGCGCGGCGCTTGCCGGCGTGCTGATCGCGCTGTGGCTCGCTTCGCAGCGCGTCGGCGTACGGCAGGTCACGCAGTAATCCGTTTCCAGATCGCCACGAAAAAAGGCACGCCGCGCGAACCGCGAGCGTGCCTTTTTTGCTTGCGCCGTCGTGTTGTGGGCTGGCGCCGGACGATCAGGCGGACTCGTCCGCGAAATCGATCAGCACCTTCATCGCGCGCTGCCGGTCGCCGGCCAGTTCGAACGCCAGATGCGCATCGCGCATCGGGAACACGCGCGTCACGGCCGGCCGCAGGTCGACGCGCCCCGCGTTGATCAACTGCACCGCGAGCGCGAATTCCGCATGGAAGCGGAACGATCCGCAGATCGACAGCTCCTTCGCGACCACAACGTTCTGCGGCAGGCTGACATCGCCGCCGAGCCCGAGCTGCACGACGACCCCGCGCGGACGCATCACGTCCAGACCGTCGCGCAGCGCACGCTCATTGCCCGAACACTCGATCATCACGTCGAACGTGCCCTTGTCGGCGGCGTAGCGCGCGACCCATCCGGCATCGGTCGCCGCATTGATCGTGCGGTCGGCGCCGAGCGAGCGCGCCACTTCCAGCGGCGCCTCGACGACATCGGTCGCGACGATCTCCGCCGCGCCGTGCACGCGCGCCGCCGCGACCGCCAGCACGCCGATCGGCCCGCAGCCCGACACCAGCACGCGCTTGCCGATCAGCGGGCCCGCGCGCGACACCGCATGCAGCCCGACCGCGAACGGCTCGGCGAGCGCCGCGAGCGACAGCGGCACGTGATCGGCAACCGGCACGCACTGCACCGCGTCGCACACGAGCGCGTTGCGAAACGCGCCCTGCACGTGCGGCATCCGCATCGCGCTGCCGTAGAAGCGCATGTCGAGACACTGGTTCGGCAAGCCTTCGAGGCAATAGCGGCACGCGCCGCACGGCCGGCTCGGATTGACCGCGACGCGATCGCCGACCTTCACCGCCGTCACGTCCGGCGCGACCGCCGCGACCGTGCCGGCAACCTCGTGGCCGAGCACCATCGGCTGCTTCAGCCGGATCGCGCCGAAGCCGCCGTGCCGGAAGTAATGCAGATCGGAGCCGCAGATGCCGCCCATCGCGACGTCGACGCGCACCTGGCCCGGGCCGATCTCGCCCGCATCCTGCTCTTCGACCCGCAGGTCGTTCGGCCCGTGGATCACGACACACATGCAACGCATACGCATGACACTCTCCTCAGACGACCGGCGTGAGCAGCGGCTCGCCGGCGAAGTGCGCGGCGAGGTTGTCGCGCACGAGCCAGCCCATCGCCTGGCGCGTCTCGATCGTGCCGCTCGCATGATGCGGCTGCAGCAGCACGTTCGGCAACGCGAGGAAACGCGGGTCGATGCGCGGTTCGTTCCAGAACACGTCGAGCGCGGCACCGGCGATCGCGCCGCGCTCGAGCGCGTCGAGCAGCGCGGGTTCGTCGACGGTCGTGCCGCGCGACACGTTCACGAGATAGCCGTGTGGTCCGAGTGCGTCGAGCACGCGTGCGTCGACGAGCCCGCGAGTCGACGGCCCGCCCGCGAGCGTGACGATCAGCAGGTCGCACCAGCCGGCCAGCTCGGCCAGATCGCCGAAGAAGCGGTGTGGGCTATCCGCGCGCGGCGCGACGTCGAAGTAGCCGAACTCGACGTCGAAGCCGGACAGCCGGCGCGCGAGCGTCGAACCGATGCGGCCGAAGCCGACCACGCCGACGCGCTTGCCGTAGAGCCGCGTGACGAGCGGCATGTCGCCGTCGCGCCATGCGCCGGAGCGCACGTACGCATCGCCGGCGCCGATCCGCCGCATCATCGCGAGCGCGAGCCCGACACCGAGATCGGCGACGTCACCGGTCAGCACGTCGGGCGTGTTCGTCACGCGGATGCCGCGTTCGCGCGCGGCGGCGAGATCGATCGCGTCGGTGCCCACGCCATAACACGCGATGATCTCGAGCTTCGGCAGCGCGGCGATCAGCGCGGTATCGGCGCCGAGGTCGCCGCGTGTCGCGATCGCGCGCACGCCGGCGCCCTGTTCGGCGAGGAACGCCGCGCGGTCGGCGGCCTCCCACAACCGGTGTACGTCGTAGCCGGCCGACAGCCATGCGTCGTCCCACGGCTGGTAAGGGCCCGTCATCAGCAGTGCGGGCCGCTGGGTCGATTCGTGCGCCATCTGCGCTTGCTCCTGTCGAGGTGAGTTGAAGGCGAAACCATGCCGGGCCGGGCCGCGTCGGCCGCCCGGCCCGTTCATGCGTGCCGCGCGAGCGGATCGGCGTCCGGCGCCGGTGCTGTTTGCGCCGCATCGCGCGGATCGTCGAGATCGCGGTTCAGCGTTTCGGGCATCCGCGCGGTCGTGAACAGCGTGATCAGCGTCAGCAGCGCCAGATAGGCGGCGATCGGCACCCACGCGCGCACGCCGGCCGCGTGGTCGCCGCCGTGCAGCGCGATCACGGTCGCGATGAGGGTCGCGCCGATCAGCGGCGCGATCCCGCCCGCGAGCACGGCCGATACTTCGCGCGAGAACGACACGCCCATGTAGCGATGGCGCGCGCCGAACAGCTCGGGCAGCAGCGCGGCCTGCGCGCCGAGCATCCCCCAGTTCGCGAAGCCTTGCGCGACCGAGATCGCGATGACGCTCGCGACCACGTTCCCCTGGCTGAAGATCCACCACACCGGGAACGCGAGCGCGAGTTGCAGCCACGCGAACGCGCGATACACGCGCACGCGGCCGAAGCGGTCGCTCAGCCGGCCCGCCAGCGGTACCGTGCATGCGCCGACCGTCGCCGCGCACACCAGCGCGAGCGCGCCGATCGGCCCCTTCATCCCGATCACGCCCGCGAGATAGCTGACGGCGAGCGCCTGGTAGATCGACGAGCCGCCGTTCTCGGCCATCCGCAGGCCGATGCCGATCAGCAGCGAGCGCTTCGAATGCCGGACCGCGCTCTTCAGCGGATTCGCCGAGACCTGCGCGCGTTTCTCGAGTCGCACGAAGGTCGGCGACTCGTGCAGCCGCACCCGCATGTAGAGCCCGACCGCGACGATCACCGCGCTGAACAGGAACGGCACGCGCCAGCCCCAGCCGTCCGTGACGCGGTCGAGGTTCGCGAGCAGCAGAAAATAGACGGCGGCCGCGAGCACCGTGCCAAGCTGGATGCCGAGAAACGGCAGCGACGCATAGAAGCCGCGCTTGCCGGGCGGCGCGTATTCGGTCATCAGCACCGCCGCGCCGGCCTGCTCGGCGCCGGCGCCGAGGCCCTGCAGGATGCGCAGCAGCACGAGCAGCGCGGGCGCCCAGTAGCCGGCCGTCGCGAAGGTCGGCAGCACGCCGATCAACGTGCTCGCGACGCCCATCAGCAGCACCGTCGCGGTCAGCACGAACTTGCGGCCGATCCGGTCGCCGAGCACGCCGAACACGACGCCGCCGAGCGGGCGCACCGCGAAGCCGACGAAGTAGGTGCCGAAGCTCGCGATCAACCGCATCTCCGCGGTTTGCCCGGGAAAGAACAGCGGCCCGAAGACCAGCGCCGACGCGAGCGTGTACAACGCGAAATCGTAGTACTCGAGCGCGCTGCCGAGCGAGCAGGTCCATGCCGCGCGGTTGAGCTGCTTCGTGTCGACGCCGCGGCGCTCGACGGTCTCGGCCGGCACGGCATCGTGCCGCGCGGGCGGCGGGGAAGTGCGATCCATCGTTGTCTCCTGTCTCCTGCTTCCGTTCCGGAACCTGGCTACGCGGCGCGCGCCGGGACATCGGCCCGCTCGTGCGGCGGGCTCTTCTGGGAATTCGGATGCCGGCCGAAGCCGGCCGACGGCACGCCGCGCATCGCGCGGGCGCGCCGCCGCTCAGACGGCGCTGGTCAGCCCGCCGTCGACGAACAGTGTCTGGCCGTTCACGAAATCGGAGGCGGCCGACGCGAGGAAGATCGCCGCGCCGCACAGCTCGTCGACGCGCCCCCAGCGGCCGGCCGGCGTGCGCTTGCACAGCCAGTCCGAGAACGCCGCGTCGTCGACCAGCGCGCGATTCAGTTCGGTCTCGAAATAGCCGGGCGCGAGGCCGTTCGCCTGGATGCCGTGGCGCGCCCAGTCGGCGCACATCCCTTTCGTCAGCATCCGCACCGCGCCCTTCGTCGCGGCATACGGCGCGATCGTCGGCCGCGCAAGCTCGCTCTGCACCGAGCAGATGTTGATGATCTTGCCGTGGCCGCGCGCGATCATGTGACGCGCGACCGCCTGCGCGACGTTGAACACGCCGTCGAGATTCACGCGCATCAGCGCATGCCAGTCGTCGGGCTCGAAGGTGTCGAGCGGCGCGCGGCGCTGGATGCCCGCGTTGTTCACGAGGATGTCGATCGCGCCGACGCGCGCCTCGAAATCGTCGATCGCCGCGCGCACCTGCGCATGCTCGGCGACGTCGAACACCGCATGGTCGGCCGCGAAACCTTCCTCGCGGAAATGGCGCGCGAGCGTCGCGGCCTTCTCCTCATTGCGATCGTTGATGACGATCGCCGCACCGGCTTCCGCGAGCCCGCGGGCGAGCGTCAGCCCGATCCCGCGTCCGGAACCCGTGATCAGTGCGCGGCGGCCGTCCAGGCGGAACCGTTCAAGCGCGTTCGTCATGCATGTCTCCTCGTGCCGGTGGAGCCGGGCGCCCGTCGCGGCCGGTCTCTCGTTGACGGTATCTTCGGCTGCCGCCCGGGCACCGCGCCAATGGTCTTTTTTGATGCGGTTATCATGAAATCTGATTACTGCCCTCGCCTGCCCGCCGCCCATGGAACTCAAGCAATTGCGCGCCTTCGTCACGCTCGCGGAAGAGCTGCATTTCGGGCGCGCCGCGCAGCGCCTGTTCATCGTGCAGCCCGCGCTGAGCATGCAGATCAAGGCGCTCGAGGAAGAACTCGGCGCGCGCCTGTTCGAGCGCGACCGGCACAAGGTCGAACTGAGCGATACGGGGCGCGTGTTCCTGCCCGAAGCGCGGGCCACGCTGCAGCAGGCCGCGCGCGCGGAACAGATGGCGCGGCTGTCGAGCCGCGGCGAGATCGGCACGCTGCGGATCGCGTTCGTGTCGTCGGTGCTGCCCACGCTGCTGCCGGCCGTGCTGCGCACGATGCGCGAGCGTTATCCGCTGATCACGCTCGAACTGAAGGACATGCCGACACCCGACCAGATCGCCGCGCTGCGCGACCGGCGGATCGATTTCGGGATGATCCGGCTGCCGGCCGCGTATGCGGGCATCGACACGCGCGTGGTGCTCGAGGAAGGTTTCGTCGTCGCGCTGCCGCTCGACCACCCGCTCGCCGCCCACGACGCGATCCCGCCGGCCGCGCTGCGCGGCCAGCCCGCGTTCGTGCTCGCGCGCCGCTACGCGCCCGGCTTTCACGACGACATGCTGCTCGCGCTGAGCCGCGCGGGGACGACGCTCGAGATCGCGCAGGAGTTCGGGGAATTCACGACGATGCTGGCGCTCGTCGCGGCCGGCATGGGCATCGGGCTGATCCCGGCGGAAGCCGCCAGCGCGCTGCCGCCGAACGTGCTCGCCCGGCCGCTCGACCTGGCCGGGCACCGGACCGGCATCGGCCTCGCATGGACCGACCTCGACAGCCCGCTGAAGCGCGCCTTCGTCGACGCGCTCGAGCAGGTGACGGCAGCGTCAACGCAATAAAAAAGCCCGGCCGGAAAACCGGGCCGGGCTCGTTCGCCGCGCGTGCCGCGTTGCGGCGGCCGCGCAACGTGCGGGATTACTTCGCGTTCGCGAATGCGACAGCCGTATCCAGCATGCGGTTCGAGAAACCCCACTCGTTGTCGTACCAGCTCGACACCTTGACGAGGCGACCCGACACCTTGGTCAGCGTCGCGTCGAACGTCGACGAAGCCGGGTTGTGGTTGAAGTCGATCGACACCAGCGGTGCGTCGTTGTAGCCGAGGATGCCCTTCAGCGCGCCTTCCGATGCTTCCTTCATGATCGCGTTGACTTCCTCGACCGTCGTGTCGCGCTTGGCGATGAACGACAGGTCGACGACCGACACGTTGATCGTCGGGACGCGGATCGCGTAACCGTCGAGCTTGCCGTTCAGTTCCGGCAGCACGAGGCCGACGGCCGAAGCAGCGCCCGTCTTCGTCGGGATCTGGCTATGCGTGGCCGAACGCGCGCGGCGGAGGTCTTCGTGATAGACGTCCGTCAGCACCTGGTCGTTCGTGTACGCGTGGATCGTCGTCATCAGGCCGGTTTCGAGGCCGATCTTGTCGTTCAGCGGCTTGACGAGCGGCGCGAGGCAGTTCGTCGTGCACGATGCGTTCGAGATGACGGTGTGCTCGGCCTTCAGCACGTTGTGGTTCACGCCGTAGACGATCGTCGCGTCGACGTCCTTGCCGCCCGGCGCCGAGATGATGACCTTCTTCGCGCCACCCTTCAGGTGCGCGCTTGCCTTTTCCTTGGTCGTGAAGAAGCCCGTGCACTCCATCACGACGTCGACGCCGAGCTCGCCCCACGGCAGTTCAGCCGGGTTGCGGTTCGCCAGCACGCGGATCTTGTCGCCGTTCACGACGAGGTAATCGCCGTCGACCGACACTTCGCCCGGGAACTTGCCGTGTGCGGTGTCGTACTGGGTCAGGTGCGCGTTGGTCTTCGCATCGCCCAGGTCGTTGATCGCGACGATCTCGAGATCGTGCTTCTTGCCGTTTTCATAAAACGCGCGCAGCGTGTTGCGGCCGATGCGGCCGTAGCCGTTGATTGCGACGCGAATCGTCATGGTCTATCTCCTGATGGCTGAAAAAATTCGTTTCGTGCAGCTTCACGGTGCGACGCGCGCGGCAGGGGGCGCGCGTCGCGAATGCATTTAGGCCAGTACGGCCTTCGCGGTCTCGACGACGTGCTCGACGGTGAAGCCGAAGTACTTGAACAGCACGCCGGCCGGCGCCGATTCGCCGAACGTGTCGATCCCGACGACGCCGCCTTCGAGGCCGACGTACTTGTGCCAGAACGACGTCACGCCCGCTTCGATCGCGACGCGGCGCACGCCGTGCGGCAGCACGCGTTCGCGGTATTCGGCGTCCTGGCGGTCGAACACGTTGGTCGACGGCATCGACACGACACGCGCCGCGATGCCCTGCTGCGCGAGCGGCTCGACGGCCTTCATCGCGAGCTCGACTTCCGAACCCGTCGCGATCAGGATGATCTTGCGCGCGACGATCTCTTCGTCCCAGTCCTTCAGCACGTAACCGCCCTTCTCGATGTTGGCGATCTGTGCATCGGAACGCGGGTTGAACGCGAGGTTCTGGCGGCTGAAGATCAGGCTCGACGGACGGTCGGCTGCGATCGCGTGGGTCCACGCGACGGCCGTTTCGACCGTGTCGGCCGGACGCCACACGTCGTGGTTCGGGATCAGGCGCAGGCTCGACACGTGCTCGATCGACTGGTGCGTCGGGCCGTCTTCGCCGAGGCCGATCGAATCGTGCGTGAACACGAAGATCGACGGCACCTTCATCAGCGCGGCCACGCGCAGCGCGTTGCGGCTGTAGTCGGAGAACGTCAGGAACGTGCCGCCGAACGGCTTGTGGCCGCCGTGCAGCGCGAGGCCGTTGATCGCGGCGCTCATGCCGAATTCGCGCACGCCGTAGTTGATGTGGTTGCCGAGCAGCACGCCCGCGCCTTCAGGATTCGCGCGAACGGCCTTCGAGGCCTTCCAGTTGGTCAGGTTCGAGCCGGTCAGGTCGGCCGAGCCGCCGAGCAGCTCGGGCAGCGCGGCTGCCAGCCCTTCGATCGCCTGCTGCGACGCCTTGCGGGTCGCCACCGTCTCGCCGCGCTCGTTCGCGCCGGCGATGATCGCCGCCGCCTTCTGCGCCCAGTCGGCCGGCAGCTTGTTCGCCATCCGGCGCTCGAATTCGGCGGCTTCTGCCGGGAACTTGGCGCGATAGGCAGCGAACGTCGCGTCCCATTCGGTTTCAGCGCGCTTGCCGGCTTCCTTCGCGTCCCATGCCGCGTAGACTTCCTGCGGAATCACGAACGGCTCCCACTTCCAGCCGAGCGCTTCGCGCGTCTTCGCGATTTCTTCCGCGCCGAGCGCCGCGCCGTGCACGTCGTGGCCGCCCGCCTTCGTGGCCGCGCCCTGGCCGATCACCGTCTTGCAGCAGATCATCGTCGGCTTGTCAGACAGCTTCGCCTTCGCGATCGCCGCGTCGACCGCGTCGACGTCATGGCCGTTCACGTTCGGGATCACGTTCCAGCCGTACGCTTCGAAGCGCTTCGGCGTGTCGTCGTGGAACCAGTTCACGACGTCGCCGTCGATCGAGATGCCGTTGTCGTCGTACAGCGCGATCAGCTTGTTCAGCTTCAGCGTGCCCGCGAACGAGCAGGCTTCGTGCGAGATGCCTTCCATCAGGCAGCCGTCGCCGAGGAACACGTACGTGTGGTGATCGACGATCTTCGCGCCGTCGCGGTTGAACTCGTCGGCCATCAGCGCTTCGCCGAGCGCCATGCCGACCGCGTTCGCGAGACCCTGGCCGAGCGGGCCGGTGGTCGTCTCGACACCCGGCGTGATCCCGTATTCCGGGTGGCCCGGCGTCTTCGAGTGCAGCTGGCGGAAGTTCTTCAGCTCTTCGATCGGCAGGTCGTAGCCGGTCAGGTGCAGCAGCGAGTACAGCAGCATCGAGCCATGGCCGTTCGACAGCACGAAGCGGTCGCGGTCTGCCCAGTGCGGGTTCGTCGGGTTGTGCTTCAGGTGGCGCGACCAGAGCGCGACGCCGATTTCGGCCATGCCCATCGGCATGCCGGGGTGGCCGGAGTTCGCTTGCTGGACGGCGTCCATCGCGAGCGCACGGATCGCGTTGGCCATCAGGGTGGTGGAGGCGGGAGACGAAGTCGTCATGTCGAGTCCGGAGAACGAGTCGAGGAAACGGGGGCACGGCGGCATCCGGAAGCTCGAGCGTCAATCGTTCCCGGCGCGCGGTGCGGCGCCTGACGGACGCGAAGCGGACGGAGCCTACGGACGGGGCTGCAAAGCTCGTCATTTTAACAGATGGGCTGACATTTCCCTTGTCCGCGCGTAGTGTTCCGGCACGGTTTTCCGTCAAACCGCGCGCCTCCTATAATTCAGACGTCAGAACTGCCTGCCCTCAGCGGCCCCGCCCGTGAGCACCACGCTTCTCTTTCACCCTACGCCCGACGCCACCTACGGCTTCCCGAATGCGCGGCGGCTCGCGCATGTCGCGTCCCCGCACCAGCAGATCGAGGTCTGGGAAACGCCGCAGCTCGGCCGCCTGTTTACGCTGGACGGCCAGCCGATGACGTCGGTCGGCGACGAGTACGTCTATCACGAGTGCATGACGCACCCGGCCGCGCTCGCACATCCGTCGCCGAGGAAGGCGCTTGTGCTCGGCGGCGGCGACGGCGGCGCGGCGCGCCAGTTGCTCAAGCACGCGTGCATCGAGCGGATCGTGATCGCCGAGCTCGACGACGAGGTGGTCGGGATGGCGCGCCGTTATCTCGACGACGTGCACCAGGGCGCGCTCGACGACCCGCGCGTCGAGGTCGTGATCGGCGACGCCGCGCATTTCGTCGAATCGACCGTCGAGCATTTCGATCTCGTCGTGTTCGACCTCACGCCGCCCGATTCGCCGGCGGCCGGCCTCTATACGCGCGCGTTCTACGCGCGGCTCAAGCGGATCCTCACGCCGTGCGGCGCGATCTCGATGCACCTCGGCTCGCCCGTGTTCCATGCCACGCGCATCGCCGCGCTGCTCGACGACCTGCGCGCGAGCTTCGCGGTCGTCGATCCGCTGTCCGCGCACGTGCCGCTGTACGGCTCGCAGTGGCTGATGGCGATCGCGAGCGACACGCTCGATGCGGCCGCGCTGTTCGCGCACGACATCGACGACCGGCTCGCCGCCCGTCGCGTGCAGGGCTTGCGCTACTACGACGCGCGGCTGCATGCGTCCCTCTTTGCCCTGCCCTGCGCGCTGCGCGATACACTGGGCGCTCGCCGCTGAGCACCCGGGCGGCCCGAGCCGTTCCGCTTTTCCCCACGCAGGAGAACTACCGATGACCGATCCACGTCCGGCCAACGTGCCTTGGTTGACGCCCTACCTGGCCGTACGCAACGCGCGCGCGGCCATCGATTTCTTCAAGGCCGCATTCGGCTTCGAGCTGCGCGACGTGCACGACGAGGACGGCGCGATCATGCACGTCGAGATGGCCTATCGCGGCCAGCTGATCGTGATGTTCGCGCCCGAAGGCGCGTTCGGCTCGACCGCGCTCACGCCGAAAAGCGCGAACACGACCGCGCCGCAATCGTTCTATCTGTATGTCGACGACGTCGACGCCACCTGGCAGCGCGCGCTCGACGCGGGCGCGAAATCGCTGAGCGCGCCGCAGGACCAGTTCTGGGGCGACCGCTTCGCGCAGATCGAGGATCTCGACGGCTACCGATGGGCGCTCGGACACCGTCTCCACGCATGACCGACACCGCAACACGCATGAACGAAGCCACCACCACCGCGGCCGTGCCGCGCTTTTTCGTCGAAGCCGCATTGCGCGCCGACGCAACACTCGCATTGCCGGCCGACGTCGCACGCCACGCACAGGTGCTGCGCCTGCAGCCCGGCGACGTGCTCGCACTGTTCGACGGCACCGGCGGCCAGTACCGCGCGCGGCTCGTCGAGATCGACAAGCGCAGCGCGATCGCGCAGATCGACACGTTCGAACCGGCCGAAGCCGAACCGCCCTACCGCGTGACGCTCGCGCAAGGCATCGCCGGCGGCGACAAGATGGACTGGGTGATCGAGAAAGCCGTCGAGCTCGGCGTCGCGGCGGTCGTGCCGCTGTCGACCGCGCGCGGCGTCGTGAAGCTGTCCGGCGAACGCGCGGACAAGCGCGTCGCACACTGGCGCGGCGTCGTGCGTGCGTCGTGCGAACAGTGCGGACGCAACCGTGTACCCGACGTTGCGCCGGTCGCCGGCTTCCACGCGTGGCTCGATACGCTGCCTGCCACACCGGCCGACGGCGAGCTGCGGCTGCTGCTGTCGCCGCGTGCGAGCATCTCGTTTGCGTCGTTGCCCGACGCGCCGCCCGCGGCCACCGTGACGCTGCTGATCGGCCCCGAAGGCGGGCTGTCGCCCGACGAGGAAAACGCGGCGCGTGCGCGCGGATTCACCGCGCTGTCGCTTGGGCCCCGCGTGCTGCGCACGGAGACGGCCGGCGCGGCTGTGCTCGCTGCGCTCGCCGCACGCTGGGGCGGGTGGTAAGCCCGCCCGCTGCCACGTACTACTTTGCGTCGCCCGGCACCGGAATCGGGTCGACGAGCGCATCGATGACCGGCGACAGCACCTCGCCCGGCCGGCCGTTGAACCAGCCCTTGTCGTTCGTGCCATAAACGTCGAACTTCGACGACACCGTCCGGTTCATCGGCGCATCGTCGAAGATGCGCGTCATGCCCGAGTAGATCGCCGTGAACGTGGCGATCATCGCCTTGTCGCCCTTCGGCTTGCGTCCACCCAGTTGCGCCTGCAGCGCCTTCGCCCCCGGCTCCACATCCGCGACGCGGCATTCGAACGCGACAGTCGCGATCTGCTGGCCTTCGATGTATTCGTTCGGCGCCTGCGTCGAACCGGTCGACTTGCACTGCGTGCGCTGAAGCGCGCGCAGATACGACGTGACCATCGCATCGACCGGCGCACGCAGCGCCGCGCGCGTCTTCGGCGGCATCCGGGACAGCATTCCGTCGGCCATCTCCTTCTTCATGCCGTCGCCTAGATGCGCAATCGCATCGGTATCGATCGGGTCCTTGCCGTCGTACTGCGATCGAACCGCGTCGTTGTACTGGGCGGCCTTCGACGCATCGCCGTTGACGAACATGCCCAGATACAGGTCGACGGTCTGCTCGGGGGTCAGCGGCGCGGCATGCACGGCACCTGCCGCAACGACCAGCGCGGAAACGACGAGCGCACGAACGGCGCGTGCACGCGGACGGCGAGCGACGACGCCCGGCGTGAAACGGGATTGATTCATGGGAATACGGCCCTCTCTCGGATTGTTCGAATGTCGTCCGGCGACGCAATCAGTCGTCCGGGACGGATGCGATTGTCCAGAAAAAAGGGGCGCGACGAAAGGACTTCGTCGGAATGAGACCGGCGACGGGAATCTCGCCGGGCGCGGACGCAAAAAAGCCCGCTCGAAGCGGGCTTTTCACCGGGTCGGCCGCGGGCCGGTTCGCGCTTACGCGAACGAGTAGAACACCCGGAACGCGACCTTGCGTTCGGCCCAGAACTCGGCCGCTTCGCGGAACACGTCGAGCAGCGTCTCGCGCCCTTCCTTGTCGAATTTCTGCGCGATCGGCAGCCCTTCGAGCACGATCACGAAACCGGGCTGCGCGCCGGCCTTCGCGACGAGGTCGGTCAGGCAGTCGTACAGCGCGTCGTAGTTCTTCCCGAAATGCTTCGGAAACAGGAACGACGTCGCGATCGTTTCCATCACTTCCTGCTTCGACTGCGCGGCGCCGCAAAACGCGTACAGGAAATGCTGGCCGAGCCGGGTGGCTTCGTCGGCGAGATCCTGCACGCGGAACGCGCGGATCGACTGCACGAGATTAGGTCGCACGCTCGTGAAAAGGCTCATAGGCTCCTCGTTCGATGAAAGCCCGGGCTCGGCTTCCTGTTGCTCCGGCGCACTGCCGGCCTGCGCCGCCGCGTGAAGTTGGATCACGCGCTGAAACAGATTGCCGTCGCCGGTCGCGAACAGTTCCGCCGCCGTCGCCGTATCGTGCGCGTAGATGGAGTCGCTCATGCCATTCATCCCGAAGTCATTCAACAATACGTTTAAAACTGTTGTAGTGGTCGCCCGTGTAATAACAGTTGTCGATCCGGCGCAACGGCCCGCCACAGACGATCCGGCGCGCGCCGCGATTGCGGGCACGCGGCGTCGGCACCGTGTATTCATGGTAGTAGCCGCGCTTCGCCTTCGGCAGGATCCGCTCGCGGTTGCCGAACACGACGCCGTCTTTCTCGTACGGATAGGGACCGCCGGCGCCGATCAGGCCCAGCGTGGTCACGGCCTCGCGCGGAAGACTGGCGGTCGGAATCGTATCGAGCCCGCTCGCGGCCACGTCGGCCGAAACGGCCTCCCGTGCGTAAGCGGCGGAAACCAGACTGCCCGTCGGCGTGCCGACGATACCCATCGCGAACATCGCGAAGACGGACGCGAGCGCGCCGTTGCGGAGCCACTTGCGTGCCATGAACCAGGGTTCCCGCTGTTAAATCAAGTAGTTGACGACCAACAAAGGCGTTAGCGTAGCGTTATTGGCCGCGCGAATCAATGTCCGTTTGGGAATCGAAAGCCCGACGACGCGCCGATTTGCGCATTTCTTACCGAAATTACACTACATTTATCTTACACAGGATAAAATACAGGCGGCATTTCTCCATGGCAAGACCTGCCTCCTTGCCACGCTCGCTACCCGGAGCGGTGAGAGATGCTGCTGTTGCTTGAGGGAAGCGCGTTTGCGCCCTGCCCGACGGCGTGCCCATTGCGGGCACGCCGCTTTTTTCTTTTGTTTACAATTTCGCCCGACGCGCCACGCCGGTTCGACCGGCCTGGCGCGTTCGTTTTTGCTTAGCGCGTGGCGTTGACATCGGCGACCAGCAGCGCCGCCATGTTGACGATGCGGCGAACGGTCGCCGATTCGGTCAGCACATGCACCGGCTGGGCAGCGCCCAGCAGGATCGGCCCGATCGCGATGTTGTTGCCGGCGGCCGTCTTCAGCAGGTTGTACGCGATGTTCGCGGCGTCGATATTCGGCAGGATCAGCAGGTTCGCTTCGCCTTCCAGCGTCGATTCCGGCAGGATTTCCTTGCGCAGCGCCGCGTCGAGCGCGACATCGCCGTGCATCTCGCCGTCCACCTTCAGCTCCGGTGCGCGTTCCTGCAGGATCTCGAGCGTATCGCGCATCTTCTTCGCCGAAGGTGCGTTGCTCGTGCCGAAATTCGAGTGCGACAGCAGCGCGACCTTCGGCTCGATGCCGAAGCGGCGCACTTCTTCCGCGGCCATGATCGTGATCTCGGCCAGTTGTTCCGGGGTCGGATCGACGTTCACGTGCGTGTCGACCAGGAAAATCTGGCGGCCCGGCAGCACGAGGCCGTTCATCGCCGCGTACACGCTGCAGCCCGGGCGCTTGCCGATCACCTGGTCGATGAAGTGCAGATGGCGGTGCGTGGTGCTGATCGTGCCGCAGATCATCCCGTCCGCTTCGCCCTTCTTCACCAGCATCGCGCCGATCAGCGTCGTGCGGCGGCGCATCTCGACGCGCGCGAGCTGTTCGCTGATGCCCTTGCGCGCCATCAGCTTGTAGTACGTCTGCCAGAAGTCGCGGTAACGCTCGTCGTGCTCGGTGTTGACGACCGTGAAGTCGACGCCCGGATTCAGGCGCAGGCCGTAGCGGTGGATACGGTGCTCGATCACCGACGGGCGGCCGATCAGGATCGGCGTCGCCAGTTTTTCGTCGACGATGATCTGAACGGCACGCAACACGCGCTCTTCTTCGCCTTCCGCGAACACCACGCGCTTCTTCTCTTCCGGCGCGGCGCGCGCGATCTGGAAGATCGGCTTCATCGTCGTGCCGCTGTGATACACGAACTGCTGGAGGTGGACGCGGTACGCCTCCATGTCCTCGATCGGGCGCGTCGCGACGCCGCCGTCCATCGCGGCCTGCGCGACGGCCGGCGCGATCTTCACGATCAGGCGCGGATCGAACGGCTTCGGAATCAGATATTCGGGCCCGAACGACAGGTCCTGGATGCCGTACGCGGTCGCGACGATGTCGCTCTGCTCGTGCTGCGCAAGCTCGGCGATCGCGTTGACGGCGGCGATCTCCATTTCACGCGTGATCGTCGTCGCGCCGACGTCGAGCGCGCCGCGGAAGATGAACGGGAAGCACAGGACGTTGTTGACCTGGTTCGGGTAGTCGGTGCGACCGGTGGCGAGAATCGCGTCCGGGCGCACTTCGAGCGCCGCTTCCGGCAGGATTTCCGGCGTCGGGTTCGCGAGCGCCAGGATCAGCGGGCGCTCGGCCATGCCCTTCACCATCTCCGGCTTCAGCACGCCGGCGGCCGACAGGCCGAGGAAGATGTCCGCGCCGTCGATCACTTCGGCCAGCGTACGGGCTTCCGTTTCGCGTGCGAAACGCTCCTTGTCCGGGTCCATCAGTTCGGTGCGGCCCTTGTAGACCACGCCGGCCAGGTCGGTCACCAGGATGTTCTCGATCGGCAGGCCGATGTCGACCAGCAGGTCGAGACACGCGAGCGCGGCCGCGCCCGCGCCGGACGCGACGAGCTTCACCTTCTTGATGTCCTTGCCGACGACCTTCAGGCCGTTCGTGACGGCCGCGGCCACCACGATCGCGGTGCCGTGCTGGTCGTCGTGGAACACCGGAATCTTCATCCGCTTGCGGCACTCGCGCTCGACGATGAAGCAGTCCGGCGCCTTGATGTCTTCCAGGTTGATCCCGCCGAAGGTCGGCTCCAGCGCGGCGATCACGTCGACGAGCTTGTGCGGGTCCGACTCGTTCAGCTCGATGTCGAACACGTCGATGCCGGCGAACTTCTTGAACAGCACCGCCTTGCCTTCCATCACCGGCTTCGACGCGAGCGGGCCGATGTTGCCGAGACCGAGCACCGCCGTGCCGTTCGTGACGACGCCAACCAGGTTGCTGCGCGCGGTGAAACGCGCCGCGTTGAGCGGATTCTCGACGATCTCCTCGCACGCGAACGCCACACCCGGCGAATACGCGAGCGCGAGGTCGCGCTGGTTGATCATCTGCTTGGTCGGGGCGATCGCGATCTTCCCGGGCGTCGGGAATTCGTGATAGTCGAGCGCGGCTTCGCGGAGCTTGGCTTTGGAGGAGGCTTGCGTGGACATGTGTCTCTTGACGGGCGGATTAGAATAACTCTTCGACGGCATTGTAGCGCCAATCACCGGCCGCCAGACCGGCGTTTCGGGTGCGACAGCCGCGACAAAAATGTCCAGAACGGTACACGAACACCCGCCGTTCGCCTCGTACAATGCCGTTCCTTCAACCGTATCGGATCCATCCGCCGTGCCAGCCGCCCTCTCCGAGTTTTCGCTGATCGAACGCTTCTTCGCGCGCCGCGCGGCACAGGGCACGCGCGCGTCGACGCTCGGCATCGGCGACGATTGCGCGCTGATCACACCCCGATCCGGGAAATTGCTGGCCATTTCGACGGACATGCTGGTCGAGGGCCGCCATTTCTTCCCTGACGTCGCGCCCGACGCGCTCGGCCACAAGACACTCGCGGTCAACCTGTCCGACCTCGCGGCGATGGGCGCCGAGCCGCGCGCGTTCACGCTCGCGTGCGCGCTGCCGCGTGCCGACGCGGCATGGCTCGAGGCGTTCAGCAACGGGCTGTTCGCGCTCGCCGAGCGGTTCGGCTGCGAGCTGATCGGCGGCGACACGACGAGCGGGCCGCTGAACCTGTGCGTGACCGTCTTCGGCGAAGTCGCACCCGACGCGGCGCTGCGGCGCGATGCCGCGCGCGACGGCGACGACGTCTGGGTGTCCGGCACGCTCGGCGATGCGCGCGCCGGCCTCGGCGTCGCACGCGGCGAATGGGCCGCCGGCGTGAACGAAGCGGCCGCGTTCCGGCGCGCACTCGAGCGCCCCGAGCCGCGCGTCGCGCTTGGCCTTGCGCTCGCGGGCGTCGCGCACGCGGCGCTCGACATCTCGGACGGCCTCGCCGGCGACCTGCAACACATCCTCACTCGCTCGAACGTGCGCGCCGAGATCGACGCCGATGCGGTGCCGCGCTCGGCCGCGCTCGCGACGCTGTCGCCCGACGTGCAGCGCCGCTGCACGCTGGCGGGCGGCGACGACTACGAGCTGTGCTTCACCGCGCCGGCCGCGGCCCGCGCGGCGGTCGAAGCGGCCGGTGCAACGGCCGGCGTTGCGGTCACGCGAGTCGGTACAATACGCGCGTTGTCCGCCCCGTCGGAGCAGCCCGCGATCGCGTGGCGCGACGCCGCCGGCGCCCCCCTGGCTCTCACGTTGCACGGCTTCGATCACTTCCATGCAGACTGACCCGACGTCCGCGCACGCCGCGGCCGAGCCCGACGCCGCACAGAACGCGCCGAAGCGTGCGAACGCGCGCTTCATGCTGACGCACCCGGCGCACATCGTGTCGCTCGGCTTCGGCAGCGGGCTCGCGCCGATCATGCCCGGCACGTTCGGCTCGCTGTTCGGCTGGCTCACGTTCGTCGTGCTCAACCGCTACCTGACGGTGCCCGAATGGTGGGGGCTGATCGCGGCCAGCTTCGTGGCAGGCACGTGGATCACCGGTTTCACCGCGAGGAAGATGGGCACGTCCGATCCGGGGCCCGTCGTCTGGGACGAGATCGTCGCGATCTGGCTGGTGATGCTGTTCGTCACGCCCGCGACATTCGTCGGCCAGTTGTGGGCGTTCGTCGCGTTCCGCTTCTTCGACATGCTCAAGCCGCCGCCGATCCGCTACTTCGACCGTCGCCTGAAAGGCGGGCTCGGCATCATGGTCGACGACCTGATCGCCGCGTTCATGACGCTGCTCGTGATCGCCCTGTGGCGCTCCGTCGTCGGCTGACCGATTTCCCGACTCCCGTTTCCCGACGCGCATGCCAACCGATTCCGTCGTCCACCAGCTTGCGATCCGCGCAGGCAACAAGTTGCGTGACGAGCACCTGACGCTCGCCACCGCCGAATCCTGCACGGGCGGCATGATCGCCGCGGCGATCACCGACATCTCCGGCAGCAGCCAGTGGTTCGAGCGCGGCTTCGTCACCTACTCGAACCAGGCCAAGATCGAGATGATCGGCGTGCCGCCCGAGCTGATCGACAAGCACGGCGCCGTCAGCGAGCCCGTCGCGCGCGCGATGGCCGAAGGCGCGCTGCGCAACAGCCGTGCTCAGGTCTCGCTGTCGGTCACGGGCATCGCGGGCCCGGCCGGCGGCAGCGAGAAGAAGCCGGTCGGCACCGTGTCGTTCGGCTGGAGCAACCGGCTGCATACCGACGTCGAGACGCTCGTGTTCAAGGGCGACCGCGAACAGATCCGCACGCAGGCGGCCGTGCACGCGCTGCGCGGGCTCCTGAAGCTGCTCGACGAGCGCGAAGGCTGAAGCACGGCCCGCCGCGCGCGGGCTCGGCAACAGGCCGCCCGGGCGGGCGGCCTGCACATTTCAGCGATACGCGTTGATCGTATCGCGGGTCTTTTGCGCGGCGAGCGCCGCGGCTTCGGCGAAATCCTCGCCGTTGCTCGCGTACAGGATCGCGCGCGACGAGTTGATCATCATTCCCGTCGCGTCGACCGTGCGGCCCGCGTTGACGGTCGCCTGCACGTCGCCGCCCTGCGCGCCGATGCCGGGAATCAAGAGCGGCATGTCGCCGACGATCCCGCGCACGATCTCGATTTCCTTCGGAAACGTCGCGCCGACCACGAGGCCGAGCTGGCCGTTCTTCGCATTCCACTTGTTCGCCGCGAGATCCGCGACGACCTGGTACAGCGGGCGGCCGTTCGTATCGAGGAACTGCAGGTCGGAGCCGCCCGGGTTCGACGTGCGGCACAGCACGATCACGCCCTTGCCTTCATGCTCGAAGTACGGCTCGACCGAGTCGTAGCCCATGTACGGGTTCACCGTGACCGCGTCCGCGCGATAGCGTTCGAACGCTTCGCGCGCGTACTGCTCGGCCGTGCTGCCGATGTCGCCGCGCTTCGCGTCGAGGATCACGGGCAGGCCCGGATGCTGGAGATGGATGTGCGCGATCAGCCGTTCGAGCTGGTCTTCCGCGCGATGCGCGGCGAAGTAGGCGATCTGCGGCTTGAACGCGCTCGCGTACTGCGCGGTCGCGTCGACGATTTGCCGGCAGAATTCGAAGATCGCGTCGGGCTGGCCGTCGAACTGCACGGGAAAGCGCGACGGCTCGGGATCGAGGCCGACGCACAGCAGCGAATTGGTGCGCTGCCACGCGGCGCGCAGCGATTCAATGAAAGTAAGCGGGGAAGACATGGCGGGTACTCGCGGCAAACCGTTGGTAGACCGCGTATTTTACCCGCGTCGCCGGCGTCCCTCGCGTGTCGCGGCATTGCTGCGCGCATCGGCGCGCTCGACGGTGAACGCAAAACGCCGCGTGAGCCGCTCGCCCGGCGCGAGCAGCGTCATCCCGTGCGCGACCGCGCCGCCGGGCAGGTTCATCGCATTGATCGGATGATCGACCGGCTCGAAGCAGAAGAAATCCTCGCCGGGCGGCGTATAGAGCACGTACGCGTCGGTGTCGGCCGCGACGGTCAGCGACAGCCTGCGGCGCGGCCAGCTCACCGTCGCGTGGCCGCCCCAGCCGGTGAACGCATGATTGACGAGCGCGGCCGGCAACGGATAGGCGACGCCGAACTGCCAGGCCGGCGGCACGCTCACGTGCCGCACCGGCAGGAAATCGGCGCCCGACAGCCACAGCCCGCCGGCGGCCGCGGCCAGCTCGGTCACCGCGTCGCGCACGAGGAACGGATGCACGCCGAGCCCGAACGGCAGCCGGGCGCGCCCCGCGTTCTCGATCGACAGCGCGATCGACAGCGTCGCATCGTCGAGTTCGAACGACTGGATCGCGCGGAACGCATACGGCGCGCCGCCGGTGCGATCGAGCGACAGCTGCAGCGTCGTGTCGGTCGCATCGTCCACCTGCCACGGCGCGAGCCAGCCGTCGCCGTGGATCGGCAGCGGTTCGTCGCGGCGGTTACGCGGCACCGCGACGCTGCGGCCGTCGCATTCGAAACGCCCGTCGCCGATCCGGTTCGAGTAAGGCAGCAGCGGGTAACACGCGAGCTCGTTCGGGTCCGTCGCCGTCTCCGGATGCTCGCAACGGCGGAACACCGGCATCAGCGCGCCGTTGTCGCCGCGCCAGTCGAAGCGCGCGATGCCGCCGCCCAGGTGCGGCAACACGTCGAGCCGCAGCGACGCGTTCGACAGCGTGACGGCCGCCGCATGCGCGGCGCCAACGCCCTGCGCGAAGGCGGCCGTCTGCGGGCCGGGGCTGACCGGCTGCGCGGCGGCGGCCAGCCGGGCGCGGCGCGACTGGCTGGTGGACGACGATGCGTGCGAGGACGTGGCGGTCATGATGAGCTCCTTTCCTTCGTCGAAGAAACGATGCAGGTCGGTGCGAACGGTCAGGCCCAGCCGCCGTCGACGATCACGTCCTGCGCGGTGATCATCCGGCTGTCGTCGGCCGCGAGGAACAGCGCCATCCGCGCGAGGTCGCCGGGCAGCAGTTCGGCGTCGAGACACTGGCCGGCCTTGATCGCCGCGCGGCCCGCGTCGTCGAGCCACAGCCGGCGCTGCTTGTCGGTCATCACCCAGCCGGGCACCAGCGAATTCACGCGGATGCCGAACGGGCCGAGGTCGCGCGCGAGGCCGCGCGTCAGGCCCTGCACGGCCGCCTTCGCCATCACGTAGACGGGATAACCGCCGTTCTTCAGCATCCAGCTGATCGAGCCGAGATTGACGATCGAGCCGCCGCCCTGCTGCTTCATGTCGTCGATCACCGCCTGCGCGGCGAAGAACTGGTGACGCAGGTTCACCGCGATGCCCGCGTCGAACGATGCGGGCGTCACGTCGCCGATCGCATGGCGCGTGTCGTTCGCCGCGTTGTTCACGAGCACCGCGATCGCGCCGATTCGCGCACGGATCGCGTCGATCGCATGACGCAGCGCGTCGACATCGGTCAGGTCGCACCGGATGAACAGCGGCGCGTGACGGACATGCGGCACGTGCGCGAGGCTTTCCGCCAGCGCCGTGCCGGCGTCCGCGTCGAGGTCGACGAACGCGACGCGTGCGCCCTGCTGCGCGAAGTGCTCGACGAACGACGCGCCGATGCCGGTCGCGCCGCCCGTGATCAGCACCGCGCGATCCGCGAGGCTCGGGTAACTTGCATAACGCGCAGGGCTCGCGGTGAGCGGGTCGTGCGCGAACGTGTCGATGGTCATGCGGTTCGTCTCCGTGAAGGCGGCTCGGGTCAGTCGCGTACGCCGCGGTTCTTCAGCTGGTCGAGCAGCACGGCCGCGAGCAGGATCGCGCCGCGCACGAGGTATTGATAGAACGCGTCGATGTTCAACAGGTTCATCACGTTTTCGACGGTGCCCATGATCAGCACGCCGATCACGACGCCCGAGATCGTCGCGCGGCCGCCCATCAGCGACACGCCGCCGAGCACGCACGCGGAGATCACGTTCAGCTCGAAGCCCTGCGCGGCGTTCGGCTGGCCCGACGTGATGCGCGACGCGAGGATCACGCCCGCGAGCGCCGTCACCGCGCCCTGGATCAGGAAGATGTACACGCGCGTGCGTTCGACGTTGATCCCCGCGAGCCGCGACGCCTCCGGGTTGCCGCCGATCGCGAGCGTGTTGCGGCCGTACACGGTCTGGTTCAGCAGCACGCCGAACGCGATGAAGCACAGCAGCGTGACCCAGATCGGCAGCGACACGCCGAACATCGACAGCCCGCCGAGCGCGATGAAGGTATCCGACGACACGCCGACCGCCTGCCCCTTCGACACGATGAAGCCGAGCCCGCGCACGATCTCCATCGTCGCGAGCGTCGTGATCAGCGCGTTGATGCGCAGGTACGCGATCACCGCGCCGTTCACGAAGCCGATCGCGGCGCCCGCCGCGACCGCCGCGACGATCGCGACGAACGTGTTGTCGGTCGCGTTCAGCACCATCGCGCACAGCACGCCCGAGAACGCGACGGTCGAGCCAATCGACAGGTCGAAATCGCGCGACGCGAGACAGAACATCATCGTGCACGCGACCATGCCGATCTGCGAGATCGACAGCGCGAGCCCGAGCATGTTGTCGATCGAGAAGAAGTGATCGACCGTCAGCGACATCGTCACGAACATCACCGCGAAGATCGCGATCAGGCTGTATTCGGTCAGATGCTGCCACCACTTCTGGCGGTCGTTCGGCTGCGGAACCAGCGTATCGGCCGACGGCTTCACGGCTGTGCTGGCGAGGTTTTCCCTGACTTGCATGATTGTGTCTCCTGCTCTTGCATCGCGCGGCCCGCGCCGCGCCTGGTCGATTCGAATGTCGTGCGCCGCGTCAGGCCGCCTGGGCGGCGCTCGTCTGCGGCAGCGCGAGGTTCAGCACCGCGTGCTCGTTCGCCTGTTCGCGCGACAGCTCGCCGGCGATCCGGCCTTCGCGCATCACGACGATGCGATCGGACACGCCGAGCACTTCCGGCAGTTCCGACGACACCATCACGATCGCGCAGCCGCGCTCCGCGAGCCGGTAGATCACGTCGTAGATCTCGTGCTTCGCGCCAACGTCGATCCCGCGCGTCGGTTCGTCGAGGATCACGACCTTCAGGTCGGGCTCCGCGAGCCAGCGCGACAGGATCGCCTTCTGCTGGTTGCCGCCCGACAGGAAGCGGATCTTCTGCCGCCGGTTCGGCGTCTTGATCTTCAGCCGCTGGATGAAGCGGTCGGCGGTTTCGTTTTCGGTCTTGCGATCGATGAAGAGCCCTGCGCGCAGCGAATGGCGGCGGCAACTGATGTTGATGTTCTCCGCGACCGACGCGATCGCGATGATCCCTTCTTCCTTGCGGTCCTCGGGGCACAGCACGATGCCGTGGCGGATCGCGTCGCCGGTGCGCTTCACGTCGATGCGCGCGCCGTCGAGCGTCAGCACGCCCGCACGCCGGCGGTCCGCGCCGTACACGAGCCGCATCAGTTCGCTGCGGCCCGCGCCGACCAGCCCGAAGAAGCCGACGATCTCGCCCGCGCGCACCGAAAAGCTCGCGGGCTCGCGCAGCGCCGGGCCGTCGACGCCTTCGGCGGAGAACCGCACGTCGCCGAGCGCGCGCGGCGCGTAATGGTAGATATCCGAAATCTCGCGCCCGACCATCTCGGCGACGAGCCGCTCGCGCGGCACGTCGTCGAGCGACGCGTGCGACGCGACCTTGCGCCCGTCACGGAAGATCGTGCAGCCGTCGCACAGCCGGTAAATCTCGTCCATCCGGTGCGAGATGTAGATCAGCGCGCGGCCCTGCGCGCGCAGGTCGTCGACGAGCTTGAACAGCACCTCGGTCTCGCGATGCGACAGCGAACTGGTCGGTTCGTCGAGCGCGATCACGCGCGCATTGCGCATCAGCGCCTTGCAGATCTCGACCATCTGCCGCTGCGCGATCGACAGCCGCCCGAGCTTCGCGTCGGGATCGAGATCGACGCCCATCGCGGCGAGCCGCTCGCGCACATGGCGTTTCGCCTCGCGCTTCCTCACCCAGCCGAACGCGTTCGGCAGGCGGCCGAGCAGCAGGTTTTCCGCGACCGTCAGGTCGGGCACGTACTGCAGCTCCTGGTGAATCACCGCGATGCCGGCCGCGATCGACGCGGCCGCACTCGCGAACTGCACGGGCTGGCCGTCGACCAGCACGCTGCCCGCATCGGGCTGGTATTCGCCACCGAGAATCTTCAGCAGCGTCGACTTGCCCGCGCCGTTCTCGCCCATCAGGCCATGCACCTCGCCCGCATGCACGTCGAACGAAATGCCGTCGAGTGCGCGCACGCCGGGAAATACCTTGCCGATATTGTCAAAACGCAGTGCCGCTGACACGTCGTCTCCCCACTTCCGAAACCGATCGACCGCCGGCCGCCGCATCGCCGCGGCAGCCGGCGGGCCGCTTACTTCGATGCGAGACCCATCTCCTCGCGCACCTTCGACACGTTGTCGCGCGTCGCGAGCATGCCCGTCGTCAGCGTCAGCGCCGGCGGTGCCTTGCCCTGCGTGATCCACGTGTACATCAGGTCCGAGGTTTCCTCGCCATGGCGCTTCGGGCTGATGATCACGGTGCCGTAGAAGCCCGTCGGCTGCGGCTTCTTGAATTCGTTCATCGCCGAATCGGAACCGCCGATGCCGATACCGACCATGTTGTCCGCCTTGAAGCCGCGCCCTTCAGCCGCGCGCACCGCGCCGAGCACCGCCTCGTCGTTCAGGCCGTACGCGACCCAGTGCTTGAACTGCGGGTTCTTCGTGAGCGCGATGTTCGCCGCGTTGAACGCGTTCTCGGTGTCGGTCTTCGCCTGCGGTGCCGCGATCACGTTCGCCTTCGGGAAACCGGCGGCCACCAGCGCGTCGGTCGCGCCGCTGGTGCGATCGTGCGCGGTCGGCAGCTGCTCGTAGGTGATGTCGATCGCGCCGACGTCCTTCATGTCCCAGCCGCGCTTCTTGATCTCGGCCGCAATGCCGTCACCGACCTGCTTGCCGATGTTGTACGCGGAGATCCCCATGTGCGGCACCGCCTCGATCGGCTTGCCCGCGCCGTCGACGAGGCGGTCGTCGACCGTCATCATCTTCAGGTTGTGCGACTTCGCCTTCGCGACGATACCCGGCCCGAGCTTCACGTCGGGCGTGCAGATGATGAAGCCCTGCACCTTCTGCGCGGACAGGTTGTCGATCGCGCTCATCACCTTCTCGCCCGACGGCGCGCCGATCTTCACGAGCGTGAAGCCCTTTTCCTTCGCCGCCATCTCGGCGAACTTCCACTCGTCCTGGAACCACGGTTCTTCCGGCTGCTTCACCAGAAAGCCGATCTTGACCGGATCGGCCGCGTGCGCGACCGGGCTGCCCATCACCACCGCGGCAGCCGCGGCCAGCGTTACGAACGTTCTGCGTTTCATCTCCAGTGTCTCCTTGTCTTCATCGAACAGGATGCAGCCGCTTGTTGGTTTCGACGCAGCGTGCGCGCGGCCGTCGCACGTGCGGTCTTTCGAATCGTTGCGTCAGTCGTGATACAGCGCCGCGCGCCCGCCATCGACGGTGATGCACGCGGCATTGATGAACGGCGCCTCGTCGGACGCCAGGAACACGGCCGTCATCGCGACCTCCTCCGGCCGGCCGATCCGCTTCATCGGCTGCAGCGCAAGCGTCTCGGCGCGCGCGGCGGCCGGGTCAGGCTGCGCGTCCCACCAGTCGCGCGTGAGCTGCGTCTCGATGTAGCCCGGCGCGATCGCGTTCACCCGCACGTTGCGTGCCGCGTATTCGATGCCGAGCGCGCGCGTGAGGCCCAGCACGCCGTGTTTCGCGACCGGGTACGGAAAGCAGCCCGGGATGATCCGGAACGCATGCGTCGACGCGATATTCACGATGCTGCCGCGGCCGCGTTCGACCATCCCTTCCAGCGCCGCGCGGCAGCCGTGCCACACGCCGTCGAGGTCGACCGCGAAGCAGCGGCGCCAGTCGTCGTCGGTCATCGTCAGCGGATCGGCGAACACATTGATGCCCGCGTTGTTCACCAGCACGTCGAGCGGGCCGAACGCCGCCTCGGTCTGCACGAGCGCGGCGCGCACCGAATCCTGCCGCGCGACGTCCGCATGCAGCGGCAGCACACGCGCGCCGTCGGTGTCGTGCGCAATCGCGGCGGCCGTGTGCTGCGCCTGCGGGAAGTCGAGATCGACGAGCGCGACGGCCGCGCCCTCGCGAGCGAACGCACGGGCGATCGCGGCGCCGATGCCACGGCCCGCGCCCGTCACCATCGCGACCTTGCCCGCGAGGCGGCCCATCATGCGGCTCCGCCGCGCGCGACGCGCAATCCGGCCTGGAACGCGCGCGCGTTCGCCGCGGTCGCGTCGGCCGGCTGGCCGGGCCGGTACAGCGCCGAGCCGAGCCCGAAGCCGTTCGCGCCGGCCGCGAGGAACGGCTGCATGTTGTCGGGCGAAATACCGCCGACCGGGATCAGCGGCACCGCGCGGTTGATCACCGCGCGCCATGCCTTCACGACGGGCACGCCGAGCTGCTCGGCCGGGAACATCTTCAGCACGTCGGCGCCGTTCGCGAGCGCCGCGAACGCTTCGGTCGGCGTCGCAACACCCGGTGCGCTCGCGAGGCCACGCTCGCGTGCGCGGCGGATCACGGCCGCGTCGCTGTGCGGCATCACGATCAGCGCGCCGCCCGCGTCCTGCACGCGGTCGACAAACTCGGCGCGCAGCACGGTGCCGGCACCGACGATCGCGTCGTCGGGCAGCGCGCGCCGCAGCGCCGCGATGCTGCCGAACGGGTCCGGCGAGTTGAGCGGCACCTCGACGATCCGGAAGCCGGCTTCGTAGAGCGCATGGCCATGGTCGGCCGCGTCGGCGGGCGTGATCCCGCGCAGGATCGCGATCAGCGGACACGCATCGAACGCGCGCATCAGTGCGGCGTGGGGCGTGTACGGCGCGGGCAACGTAAGGTCGGACGGCATGACGAGGTTCCTCTGCAATCGGTTCATTGGTCGGCGAAGACGGGCTCGCCGTCCGCACGCACGAGCCCGGCGCGCGACGCGATCCGCCACAGGCCGCGCTCGGTCGCATGCGCGACGACCCGTGCATGCGTGTGGCCGAATTCGCGGAGCGCAGCGACATAGCGCGCACACAGGCTGTCGTCGCCGATCAACAGCAGCGGCTGGGACGCGAGCGCGATGCCGCGCTCCGCGAGCATCGCGTCGAGCGCGTTGAGTTCATGGCCGATCAGCAGGCCCGACAGATAGTCGCCCTGCGCATCGGGCGCGAGCCGGTCGGTCAGGCCGAGCGTGCGCGTGCTGAAAATCGTCGCGAGCAGCCCCGTGCGCTGTGCGCCGCGCGCGACCGACACGCCGCGCACGAACGCCGCGTGGTCGGGCGACGCGCCCGCGCGCATCGTGCGGCCGAGTATCGTGTGGTCGCGCAGCACCGCGAACAGCTCGCCCGTCATGAAGGTCTGGAAGCGCTCGATCAGCCCGTCCTTCACCCACGCCCATTTCGCATGCGTGCCCGGCAAGCCGATCAGTACCCCTGAACGATCGGTGCCAAGCGTGGGATCGCTCGCGAGTGCACCGAATATCTGCGTTTCTTCGCCGCGCATCACGTCGGGCAATTCGCCCGTCGCGATCACGCCCGGCACGATCGATACCGTCGTGCCGCGTGACGTCGTCACCGTGATGAGGCCCGCGACGAGCGCGTCGGCACCGGCCGGCACCGCGACGTACGGCGCCTCGCGCCAGCCCTGCGCGCTGCCGACCATCCCGGCGGCGAGCACCGGCACGCCGGGCGTGCGGTCGAGCCAGTCGCCGCACGCTTCCTCGAACACCGCGTCGAACGCGCGCGCGCCGCCGCCCGGGACATGCATCACGCCTGCCGCACGGCTGCGCGAGTCGACGAGCGCGCCATGCGCATCGTAGAGATAGGCGCGCAGCGACGTCGTGCCCCAGTCGAGCGCGATCAGCGACGGGGTAGCGGAGCTGGCATCCGGAACGGGCCGGGTCGAAGTCGTCATCGTTTGATCCTGCGGGTACCCTGCGGCGGGCTCCAGCCCAGTTCCGCGGAAATCGCTCGCGCTTCGCGCTGCACGAGCGGAATCAGTTCGTCCATCCGGTCATGCGGCATGTACGGAATCGTGCTCGCGACCGATACGGCCGCGACGACCGCGCCCGATGCGTCGCGGATCGGCGCGGCCACGCAGCGGATCGACGCCTCGTTCTCCTCGAGATCGAACGTATAGCCGCCGGCCGCGTAATGGGCCATGCGCTGCAGGAACGCGCTCGTCTCGGGCCGGTTGTCGGGCTTGAAATTGACGCCGGCCAGCGCGCGCCGCGCGGCCTCGAACAGCGAGCGCCACAGATCGGGATCGAGGTCGAGCATCATCGCCTTGCCGATGCCCGTCGATGCGAGCGGCATCCGGTGGCCGACGCGCGAACGCATCTCGAGGCCGCGCGTGCCGGGAATCTTGTCGATGTACAGCACGTCGTCGCCGTCGCGCACGCCGAGATGGATCGTGTCGAGCGTCGCTTCCGCGAGCGCTTCGAGATGCGGCCGTGCCACCGCGGTGAGCGGCATCTGTTCGAGCGCGATCGTGCCGAGCTCGATCAGCTTCGGGCCGAGCAGGTAACCGCCCTGCACCTGCCGCAGGTAGCGCGCCTGCACGAGGCTGCTGACGAGGCGGTGCGTCGTGCTGCGCGTCGTGCCGAGCGCGGCGCCGATCGCACGCATGTCGCGCGCGCCGTTCGCGATCGCCTCGAGGATCGCGAGACCGCGCAGCAGCGTCTGCGTGCCGGCCTGCTGCGCGGCGAGATCGAGCGGCGTGCTGGTCGCGCCGATGCTGTCGGTCAGCGACGTATCGTCCGGCGTCGCGCGCCGGGTGTCGAGGGCAAGGGGTACGGGCATCTTGGTCATGGAGCGGGCTTCTTCAACGGAATCGGTGAAGCCGCTCGCGCGGCGCCGGAACTGCGTCCGGTGCTGCGGCGTGGCGGCGGTCGATGCACCGAGGGAAGCGCCCGGCGAACTTCATGGAATGTGTCTCCGTGTGCGTCGGGCGCCGCGCGATGCGTGGGTCCGAAGCTGTCGATGTGCTTCGGATTGTAGGAGCGCACGCACTTGTCTCCAATATTTGAATGCGTTGCCCAGATAATGAGAATTCGGCGAACATCCGCCACATGCAGGATGAAACGGCCGCGCCAAGTGCACGGGGGCGGAACCCGCTGTCACGCAGGTTCCGCCCCCGTTTGTCCACATCCGTCGCGCTTACTGCTGGCTTGTGCTGCGTGCCTGCATGTAGCGCTGCACGTCGGAGAACGATACGCGGCCGTTGCCGCTCGCGTCGATCTGCCGGAAGTGGTTCGCGACATAACCGAGGCCGGCCGCGCGCGCCTGCGCCTCGGTGATCGAACCCGTGCTCTGCGTATCGGCCGCGTCGAACTGCCGCGCGAGCTTGCGCACCACCTGCGCATGCAGCGCGGCGCCCGTCGTCTGCGTGCCGGCCGTCGGCTTGCGTGCGGCCGGCGGCACGTACGGATCGCCGAGCTGCGCCTGGCGCGCGCGCGCCGGTGCGGCGGTGTCGCTCGCCTGCGCGAACGCGGATACGGATGCTGCGGCGCCGGCGCAAACGAGCGCCGCGGCAACGACGATGAAACGATTCTTCATATCAGGCTCCAGTCTGGAATGAGGTCGTCGACGGCCGGCGACGCGCCACCGTGGGCGTCGGTCGCCGGCCTCGCGCATCGCATCAGTGCGCGGCCGCGTTGTAGAAGGTCACGAGGTCGGCTTTCTCCTGCGGACGCGACGTATCGTCGAGATAGACCATGTGTCCGCCCTGATAGTCCTTGATCGTCAGGTTCGGTTGCGACCCGAGCCGCGCAAGGTCGAGCTCCGTCTGGTAGAACGGCGTCGCGATGTCGTGATACCCGTTCAGCGACAGCACCTTCAGCGACGGATTCAGCGTCAGCGCCGCGGCAAGATCGGGGATCGTGTCGGGCATCGCGAGGCCGTCGTGCGTCCAGTCCCACGTGTTGATCGCATTGCTGCTCAACGAGTACGCCGACTGCGCGGTGTATTTCAGCTCGTTCGGCAGGTAACGGCCGATCGTGTCGGTGAACGGCTGCGTGATGTACGTGCTCGACGGATCGCCGCCCGACGCCAGCGGGCTCGATACCGGCACGTTCACCCGTGCATCGTAGCGACCGATCAGCGTGCCCGGAACCAGCGACAACTGGAAGCTGTTGTCGAAGAAGGTCGGGATCACGTTGAAGTTCGCGTTCCACAGCGCCTGCTTCACGCCGGTCGAGTTCGCCATCGTCGTGACGAGATTCGGCGGCGGCGGCGTATGGCTCGCGAGGTACGCGTTCACGGCAGGCGCGTAGCTGCCGGCCGTCAGCAGCCGCATCTGGTCCGCATACTGCGGCAGGTTCGACGGGTTCGGATTGTCGAGCTGATAGTACGCGCCGACGGTGCCGTACGACGGCACGAAGCCCGCGCAGCTCACCGGGCTCGAACCGTTGTTCGAGTTGCCGATGTAGTCGCTCGCCATGTCGCAGTTCGTGTTGTAGTTCAGGATCGACGACTGCAGCACGATGCCGGCGAGCTTCACGCCGGCCGTCTCGAGCAGGTTCGCGAGCACGTCGGTGCGCGGCGTGCCGTACGACTCGCCGAACAGGTATTTCGGCGAATCGTTGCGCTGATTCACGGTCAGGTAGCGGACCACGAAATCGCGGAACGCGCCGCCGTCCTGGTCGACGCCCCAGAACGACTGGTTCGTGTTCGGCGCAATCGCTTCGGAGAAACCGGTGCCGATCGCATCGACGAACACGAGGTCGGTCGTGTCGAGCAGGCTTTCCTGATTGTCGACGAACGGGAACGTCGACGTGTTCGCGTTCGGGTCGCCCGTCTGGATCCGCCGCGGGCCGAACGAGCCGAGGTGCAGCCACACCGATGCCGAGCCGGGGCCGCCGTTGTACAGGAACGTGACGGGCCGCTTCGCCGCGGGCTGGTTGTCGGCCGTGTAGGCGACATAGAAGAACGACGCTTCGGGCGCGCCTGTCTGCGGATTACGCGCGACGAGGTGGCCGGCCGTGGCCGTGTAATGGATCGTCTTGCCGTTCAGCGTGATCTGGTGATGCGTGACGGCGGCCTTTTCCACCGCGGCGGACGCGTCGAGCGACGCGGTCGCGCTCGACGAATAACTGTTGGGATCGTTGTACGCCCTGTCCACCTGGCTGGCGGGATCGGCTGAATTGTCGGCGCTGGAAGCGGCGGACGACGTCACGTCGTCGTTGCAGGCCGTCAGGATCAGCGAAGAGAACACAACCCCCAACAACAGCTTGGCTTTGCTCGCTGGCATTGTTGCTTTCCTTCTCTCGGATGTTTTTGTATCGAGCAGCCTGATAAGCCGCCCCCCGCCTCGATTGCGGCCGATAAGCCGAGGCGCTGGCCAATATACGCGAGCCCGTCAGCTTTGAAAAATTTTGAAATATTTGGCGGGAGACCGGTGCAGCGCACACCTTTCAGAAATGCTTCGGTTCATGAAACGTTGCATTTCACGTGCCTTTCATCGACTTTCGCGTTTACCCGGCAATACTAAAAAAGCGCGGATTTCGTGCCATATCGCCCAATAAAATCGCGCGATCGAACGTATTGATCAGTAAAGCGAAATAGACGAATTCGTCTAATGGATATGGCCCGAAATGCGCGTGACACGATTGCGCTGCAGCGCACAAACGGCGTGTCGGCGGCGAAACGGACAATGCGACGGCGCGAACGCGCCGCTCACTCGGATTGCGGAAGCGCGGCCGCGCCCATCCGGCGGGCGATGATCGCCGCGCGCTGCGCCTGGTAGGCCGAGCCGCGGTGCGCATCGAACCAGCGCGGCTTCGGCAACATGACCGCGAGGCGCGCCGACTGCCACGCGCCGAGCCGGCTCGCGGGGATCTTGTAGTAATAGCGCGCGGCTGCTTCGGCACCATACACGCCGCGCCCCCACTCGACGGAATTCAGGTAGATCTCGAAGATCCGCTCCTTGTCGAGCACCGTTTCGAGCATCCACGTGATGATGAGCTCCTGCCCCTTGCGGATGTAGCTCTTCTCGCGCGACAGGAACAGGTTGCGCGCGAGCTGCTGCGTGATCGTCGAGCCGCCCGCGACGATCCGGCCGCGCGCCTTGTTCTTCTCCCACGCCTGCAGGATCGCGTCGACGTCGTAGCCGTTGTTGGTCGCGAAGGTCGAATCTTCCGACGCGATCAGCGCGCGCTTCAGGTTGCGCGAGATCTGGTCGTACGGCACCCACTGGTGCTGGATCTGCGCGGGCGGCTGCTCGCGCGACAGCCACCATGCGTCGGTGCGCATGAACGCGGTCGAACCCGGATTCACGAACGACCACAGCGCGATCTGCGCGAGATAGAACAGTTGCGTCGCGAGCCACGCGCCCGCGAACACCGCCCCCGCATAGACGATCCAGCGGGCCGGGCTGACCGTCCGCGTGCGCTGCGTGCCGCTCACCGCCGCCACCTGCCGCGCTCCGCTCAGCTCGCCGCGAGCGCCTGGCGCAGCGCGGCAAGCACCGGTGCACCGTCCGGCCGCACACCGCGCCAGATGAAGAACGATTCGGCCGCCTGCTCGACGAGCATCCCGAGCCCGTCGGCCGTGCGCGCACCGAGCGACGCCGCATGCTGCATGAACACGGTCGGCTGCGCGCCGTACATCATGTCGTACGCCAGCGTGCCCGCGCCGAACGCGGCCGCGTCGCACGCCGGCAGCGCCGCGTCGAGGCTGCCGGCCGTCGCATTGACGATCACGTCGTACGGCTCCGCGCGCACCACGTCGGGGCCGCCGCCCGCGAGCGTGCAGCCCGCATCGTGCGCGGCCTGCATGAACTGGCCGACGAGCGCCTCGGCCTTGCTCGCGGTGCGGTTCACGATCGTGATCGACAGCGGCGCGCGGTCGAGCAAAGGCAGCACGACACCGCGCGCGGCGCCGCCCGCGCCGAGCAGCAGGATGCGTGCGCCCGCGAGCGACACGCCGAGGTTCGACTCGATGTCGCGCACGAGACCGACGCCATCGGTGTTGTCACCGTGGATGCGGCCGTCGGCGTCGATGCGCAGCGTGTTCACCGCACCCGCCGCCGCCGCGCGCGGCGACAGCGTGTCGGCGAGCGCATGCGCTTCGAGCTTGAACGGCACCGTCACGTTCGCGCCGCGACCGCCTTCAGCGACGAACGCACGCACGGCCGCTTCGAAGCCGTCGACCGGCGCGAGCCGGTGCGTGTAGTCGACCGGCTCGCCCGTCTGCGCGGCGAACTGCGCGTGGATGAACGGCGACTTGCTGTGCGCCACCGGGTTGCCGAACACCACGTAGCGGTCGGCGCCGCTCGTCGACGCAGCCGCATTCATGATGCGCGTCCCTCTTCGCTATCGTTGCCGTTGCCGCTCGCGGCTTCGCCGCCGCCGTCCGCCGCCGCACCGTCCGCTTCGGCCAGCGCTTCCGCCTCGGTTTCCGCCGTGGCGTCTTCCGCGTCGATCAGCGTGTCGTCGTCGCCTTCGGCGTCATCCTCTTCCTCGGCCGCATCGCCGCTCGTCACGGTCGGCGCATCGAGCACGTTCAGCAACCGCACCGACGCCTCGATCGTCAGCTCGTCGAGCGACATCACGTCGAGCAGCACGCGCGTGCCGCGTGCATGCACGCCGAGCCCCGGCACATGCAGCAGCAGCGGAATTTCCTCGAGGCGCACGAGATCGCCCTTCACCACCGCCGCGACGACCTGCTTCTTCTTCTCCTGCGCGAGCCAGCGCAGGCACCAGAAATACTCCATCCGGCGCTGGTAGTCGGCGTAGGCCGTGTAGGTGTCGTCGAAGCCCTGCACGACCGCATACAGGTCGGCGTCCTTCGGCTTGAACGGCGCGGCGAGCTTCGCGGTGACGCCATGCTGCACGCACGCGAGCAGTTGCCACTGGTTGACCAGATCGACGTAGCGGCGTAGCGGCGACGTGCTCCACGCGTACTGCGGCACGCCAAGGCCTTCGTGCGGCGCGGCCGTCGTCTGCATCCGCGTGCGCTTCGGGCCCGGCGCGCCGAAGCCGCGCTGCGAGCGGTAGATGCCGGGCACCGTGTGGTCATGCAGGAACGCGCCCCAGGTCGAGTTCGCGAGGATCGCGAGCTCCGACACGATCAGGTCGAGCGGCGACCCGCGACGGCGCGGCGTGATCGACACGTGCTCGCCGTCGACGTAGAAGTTGTAGTCGGTGTTGCGCTGCACTTCGCGCTTCAGGCCGTAGCCCGCGCGCGCAAGCTGGCGCTTCTCGAACAGCGCCTGCGCGAGCGGCCACAGCACGGCGATGTCGTCCTTGTGCGGATACTCGCCGGTGCCGGCCGCGAGCGTCTCTTCGTTGACGAGCTCGTCGAGCGTGTTGTGACGCAGGTTGTTCTTCACGAACACGAGTTCGGCGCGCGTCTCGTTCGCGACGATGTCCTGCGTTTCGCGGTTGACGATGATGTACAGCGACAGCGCCGGGCGGTAATCGCCCTCCTTCAGCGTGAACACGTCGACGACGTCGTCCGGCAGCATCGTGATCTTGTCGCCCGGCATGTAGACGGTCGACAGGCGCGTGCGCGCGATCGCGTCGACCGCGTCGCCGCGCACGATGCCGAGCGCCGGCGCGGCGATGTGCACGCCGATCCGCACGCGGCCGTCGGACAGGTGCTCGACCGAGAATGCGTCGTCGATTTCGGTCGTCGTGATGTCGTCGATCGAGAAGGCCTCGACGTTCGCGCGCGGCAGGTCGTCCGGCAGCGCGCCGACCGTGACGGGCGGAAAGCCCGTGCCGTGCGGGAAGAACTCCGCGAGGAAGCGCGCCTCGTGCAGCGCGCGCGGCGACGCGATGCCGCCGCAGTCCAGCATCAGGCGCGCCGGCGACACTCCGCGTGCGCCGGCCGCCGCTTCCATCGCCTTGTATTCGATCGCGTTCTTGTCCGGCCGCGTCAGCAGCCCGAGCACCTTGCCCGCGAACGCTTCCGGCAGCTTGCCGGCCTTCAGTTCCTCTTCATACTGCACCTGGACCAGCGCCTGCTGGCGCTTGCGCTCGAGCGACGCGAGCGCCATCTTGAGCTGCTCTTCCGGCGCGCGCTGGTACTGGCCGCGCCCCTTGCGGCGGAAATAGACGGGCGAGCCGTGCAGCCGCAGCACCAGCGCCGCGCGCTCGACCGGGCCGTACGTCGCGCCGAAGTACTCCGCGGCCAGCGCCGTATACGCGAACTCGTCGGATGGCGCGCATTCCCACAGGAAATCCAGATCGATCTGCTGCGCGGCCGTATCGGCCTCCTGCATCAGTTCGCCCGCGGCCGGCTTGTCGAATTCGATCAGCACGTCTTTCGCGCGCACCTTCGCGCGCCGCCCGCCGGGCAACTCGACCTGAAATGCGTCGCCCTGGCGCGACAGCACGCTGCCCGCCTTGAAACTGCCCGATTCCTCGAAGAAAACGTTCACTCAGTACTCTCGTTCAGACTGCCGGGCGCCGCGTCGGCGGCGCCGCATGATGATGGGGATTCGATCGGCACAGGGCCGGTTTATCGCGCTTTTCCGTCGCAAAACGCGAGAACGTCGTCGACATAGTCGGCAAATTCGCTGATCCCGTGATCGCTGCCGTCGATCACGCGGGTGTTCGCGCCCGGGTAATGGGCCAGCATCTCGCGGTAGTCGAGCACTTCGTCGCCGGTCGCCGCGAACAGATAGTAGCGTTCGGCACGCGTGATTGCCGGCACCCGCAGCGCGTCGAGCTCGTGCAGGTGATGGCGCTCGACGACGATCGTGCCGCCGCCGTGCCACAGCGGCTGTTCGCCCAGATGCTGCTCGAGATCGCGCTGCGGCACGATGGCCGGATTCAGCAGCACGGCCTTCCAGCCGTGCTTCTCGGCCAGCCAGGTCGCGTAATAGCCGCCGAGCGAGCTGCCGATCACGGTCACGTCGCGTGCGCCCGCGACCTCGGCTTCCGCGACGGCGATCGCCTCGAGCGGCGACACCGACAGCGATGGGCAGCGCCACTCGTCCGTGCGACCGAGTTCGGCCATGCGCGCGGCGAGCAGCCGCGACTTCTGCGATTCCGGCGACGACCGGAAGCCGTGCAGATACAGGATCACGTGCGGCTCCCAAGCGCATCGAGCAGCTTCTGGTGCACGCCGCCGAAGCCGCCGTTGCTCATCACGAGCACGTGGTCGCCCGGGCGCGCGGCCTCGACGACGGCCTTCACCAGCAGGTGGAGATCGTCGAACGCGCGCGCGTTGCCGCCAAGCGGCGCAAGCGCCTCGGCGAGATTCCAGCCGAGCGCATCGCGCCCCGTCGGCGCGCCGTAACCGAACACGAGATCGGCATCGGCCAGGCTCGCCGGCAATTGCGACTTCATCACGCCGAGCTTCATCGTGTTCGAGCGCGGCTCGAGCACCGCGAGGATGCGGGCATTCTGGCTACCGATGCGCGCACGAAGGCCGGCGATCGTGGTTTCGATCGCGGTCGGATGGTGCGCAAAGTCGTCGTAGACGGTCACGCCGTCCACGCTGCCGCGCACTTCCATGCGGCGCTTCACGTTGCGGAACGATGCGAGCGAGGCGGCGGCTTGCGCGGGCGGCACGCCGACGTGGCGCGCGGCGGCAATCGCCGCGAGCGCGTTCATCCGGTTGTGATCGCCCTGCACCTGCCACGCGACTTCGCCGACGCGTTCGGCATGCGAATACACCGCGAAGCGCTCGTCGACCGGCACGCCGTCCTCGGCCGGCAGCGCCTGCCAGCCGCCGTCGACGCCGAACCGCTCGACCTCGCTCCAGCAGCCGCGCGCCAGCACGCGCTCGAGCGCGTCCGAGCGGCCGTTCGTGACGATCCGGCCGACACCGGGCACGGTACGCACGAGATGATGGAATTGCGTCTCGATCGCGGCGAGATCCGGGAAGATGTCGGCGTGATCGAATTCAAGATTGTTCAACACCGCGGTGCGCGGCCGGTAGTGGACGAACTTCGAGCGCTTGTCGAAGAACGCCGTATCGTATTCGTCGGCCTCGATCACGAAGAAGCTCGAATCGGTCAGCCGTGCCGACACGCCGAAGTTCAGCGGCACGCCGCCGATCAGGAAACCCGGGTTCAGCCCCGAGTCTTCCAGCAGCCACGCGAGCATCGACGACGTGGTCGTCTTGCCGTGCGTGCCCGCCACCGCCAGCACCCATTTGCCCGCCAGCACGTGCTCGCCGAGCCATTGCGGGCCCGACACGTACGGCAGGCCGCGATCGAGGATCGCCTCCATCAGCGGGTTGCCGCGCGTGACGACGTTGCCGATCACGAACAGGTCCGGTTTCAGGTCGATCTGTTCGGCGCCGTAGCCTTCGATCAACGTGATGCCCTGCGCCTCGAGCTGCGTGCTCATCGGCGGATAGACGCCCGCGTCGCAACCCGTCACCGTGTGGCCCGCCTCGCGCGCGAGTACGGCGAGACCGCCCATGAAGGTGCCGCAGATGCCAAGAATGTGGATGTGCATAGATGAATGCTTTCGCGCCGCCGGGCGCCGTCGATTCGGAAAAGATGCGTCTGCGGCGCGCCGGACAGGCCGTGCGACCGGCGCTCGTCGCCGCGACACAAAGAGCAGTATTGTAACTGACGGCCTGCCATGCCCGGCGGCCCGAACGATGCGCGCGAACGGCGCCGGCGCGCCGGGCGGCAGGCGGCTGCCCCCGTGCTCGGGCGCCGCAGCGATCGAGTATGATTGCCGGATCATGTCTCGCAAACCTCTTGTCGACCCGCGGCGCGTCCGCGAGGAAATCGCCCAGTCCGCCGCCCGCCTGATCGCGGAGGACGGCCTGGACTACGCCAGCGCGAAACGCAAGGCCGCGCGCCAGTTGCTGGGCGATTCGCGCGTTGCCGGCGAATGGCTGCCGGATAACGACCAGATCGAGGAAGAACTGCGCGAGTATCTCGCCCTGTTCCAGAGCGACACGCAGCCGGACGAACTGCGCCGCCTGCGCGAAGTCGCGCTCGACTGGATGCAGCGGCTCGCCGAGTTCCGTCCGTATGTGACCGGCGCCGTGCTGAACGGCACCGCGAACGCGCATTCGGACATCCATTTGCAGGCATTCCCCGACAACCCGAAGGACGTCGCGATTTACCTGCTGAACCAGAACGTCCAGTACGACGTGTCCGAGACGCGGCACTTCGCGGGCCGCAACGACGTCGAGACGCTGAGCTTCCTGTGGCGCCCGCGGCGCGACGTGGACGCAATCGGCATCCACCTCGCGCTCTATGCGAGCGACGACCTGCGCGGCGCGGTCAAGGCCGACGCGCGCGGCCGCGTCGCCCGCGCGGATGCCACCGCGCTGCGCGCGCTCGTCGAGGCGGGCAAGGCCCCTTCCGAACCGGAATGATTCAACGATGATGATGAAACGCATGATGGCGCTCGCGGTGGTCGCGGCCGCCGCCGTTGCCGGCGGGATCGCCGCCGGCCATTGGTTCCGCGGCAGTGCCGACGACGGTGTCGCCGTCGCCGCGCCCGCCGCGCAGGGCAACCCGGTCGACCAGTTGTGGGCGTCGTCGCTGACCGACGTCGACGGCAAGCCGGTCACGCTGGCCGCCTTCAAGGGCCAGAAGGTCGTCGTCAATTTCTGGGCGTCGTGGTGCGGCCCGTGCGTCGAGGAGATGCCCGAGCTCGTCGCGCTGTCACACCAGTACAAGCAGAAGGGCATCCGTTTCATCGGGATCGGCGTCGATTCCGGGCAGAACGTGAAGAACTTTCTGCAGAAAGTGAAGGTCGACTATCCGGTTTTCGTCAGCGGATATGCGGGGGCCGATCTGGCCCGTAATTTTGGGAATACCGCCGGTGCGTTGCCGTTCACGGTCGTGATCGACCAGACCGGCAAGGTTCGCGAGACAAAATTGGGACAAATCCAGCCGGCCGAGCTGAAAAAGACGCTCGACGCGCTGTAACCTGCCCGAACGACGGCCCGCACGTTGGCGGCGATTTGTGGGTCGATCGCCGCAATTTCGCGTGAATTCGCCGATACTTTACATTCGCACCGGTAATTCTTGCGGGTCCGGCGTGCCCGGCCGTTCGGCGAAACTAGACAAAATTCTCTAAATAGCGCTAAAGTTCGCGCAATTCCGCAGAAATAGAAGCGACCATGACACGATTGCTGGTGCTGCACGGCCCCAACCTGAACCTTCTCGGCACCCGGGAACCGGAGGTGTACGGCCACGTCACGCTGGCGCAGATCGATCAGGCGCTTGCCGCACGCGCCCGGGAAGCCGGTGCCGAACTGTCGTCGTTCCAGAGCAACCATGAAGGTGCGCTGGTCGACCGCATCCAGGCCGCGCGGGAGGAACAGACCGATTTCGTCCTGATCAATCCGGCCGCGTATACGCACACGAGCGTCGCGATCCGGGACGCGATCGCCGGCGTTGGCATCCCGTTCGTCGAGGTTCACTTGTCGAACGTGCATCGCCGCGAAGCGTTCAGGCACCACTCCTACTTTTCCGACCAGGCCGAAGGCGTGATCTGCGGGCTTGGCTGGAAAGGTTATCTGTACGCGCTCGAGTACGCGCTGGACAAGCTGCAAGGCACGTCGCGCGGCTGATTTCGCGATCTAGATTCAGCGCCGGCCCCTAACCGGCGCTTTTACGTATTGAAAGGGGAATTCCCGATGGATCTTCGTAAGCTGAAAACTCTGATCGACCTCGTCTCCGAATCCGGCATCTCCGAGCTGGAAGTGACGGAAGGCGAAGGCAAGGTGCGCATCGTCAAGAACGCACCGCCGGTCTACGTACAGCCGACGGCTGGGTATGCCCCGCAATTCAGCGCACCCGCTCCGTCGGTCGCACTGCCGACCGAAGGCGCTGCTGCGCCGGCAGCCGGCGCTGCAGCGCCCGCCGTCCCGCAGGGCCATATCGTGACGTCGCCGATGGTCGGCACGTTCTATCGTGCGCCGTCGCCGGGCGCGGACCCGTTCGTTCAGGTCGGCGATACGGTCAAGGAAGGCCAGACGATCTGCATCATCGAAGCGATGAAGCTGCTCAACGAGATCGAGTCGGACAAGGCCGGCGTGGTCAAGGAAATCCTCGTCGAGAACGGCCAGGCCGTCGAATACGGCCAGCCGCTTTTCGTGATCGGCTAAGCCCGCCGCGCGGCCAGCCGGCCGCGCGCCGCCGATGCTCGCCAGGCGCCGTTCGCGCGCCCCTCGAAGAGACGAATACTCGCTATGTTTGAAAAAATCCTCATTGCCAATCGCGGTGAAATCGCGCTGCGCATTCAGCGCGCGTGCCGCGAGCTCGGCGTCAAGACGGTGGTCGTCTACTCGGAAGCCGACAAGGAAGCCAAGTACGTGCGCCTCGCGGACGAAGCCGTCTGTATCGGCCCGGCCCCGTCGAACCTGAGCTACCTGAACATGCCGGCGCTGATCAGCGCCGCGGAAGTCACCGATGCCGAGGCGATCCACCCCGGCTACGGCTTCCTGTCGGAGAACGCCGATTTCGCGGAGCGCGTCGAGCAGTCGGGCTTCACGTTCATCGGCCCGCGCCCGGAAACGATCCGCATGATGGGTGACAAGGTCACCGCGAAGCAGACGATGATCAAGACCGGCGTGCCGTGCGTGCCGGGCTCGGAAGGCGCGTTGCCGGACGATCCGAAAGAGATCGTGAAGATTGCGCGCTCGATCGGCTATCCGGTCATCATCAAGGCCGCCGGTGGCGGCGGCGGTCGCGGGATGCGCGTCGTGCACACCGAGGCCGCGCTCGTCAACGCGGTCAACATGACCCGCGAGGAAGCCGGCCGTGCGTTCGGCAACCCGCAGGTGTACATGGAGAAGTTCCTCGAGAACCCGCGCCACATCGAGATTCAGGTGCTGTCCGACGCGTACAAGAACGCGATCTGGCTCGGCGAGCGCGATTGCTCGATGCAGCGCCGCCACCAGAAGGTGATCGAGGAAGCGCCGGCGCCCGGCATTCCGCGCCGCCTGATCGACCGCATCGGCGACCGCTGCGCGGACGCATGCAAGAAGATGGGCTACCTCGGCGCGGGCACGTTCGAGTTCCTGTACGAAAACGGCGAGTTCTACTTCATCGAGATGAACACGCGCGTGCAGGTCGAGCACCCGGTGTCGGAAATGATCACCGGCGTCGATATCGTGCAGGAACAGATCCGCATCGCGGCCGGCGAGAAGCTCGCGCTGCGCCAGCGCGACATCCAGTTCCGCGGTCATGCGATCGAGTGCCGGATCAACGCCGAGGATCCGTTCAAGTTCACGCCGTCGCCGGGCCGGATCACGTCGTGGCATACGCCGGGCGGCCCCGGCGTGCGCGTCGACTCGCATGCCTACAATGGCTATTTCGTGCCGCCGAACTATGATTCGATGATCGGCAAGCTGATCACCTACGGCGCCACGCGCGACCAGGCGATCCGCCGGATGCGCATCGCGCTGTCGGAAATGGTCGTCGAAGGCATCCAGACCAACATCCCGCTGCACCGCGAGCTGATGATCGACTCGAAGTTCGTCGAAGGCGGCACCAGCATCCATTACCTCGAAAACCGGCTCGCGCAGAAGCAGCAGGTCGCACCGGAAGAAGCGTAAGCATGAGTTATCGCGAACTCGTCGTCGAACTGGCCCGTGAGCATGCGGAGGCATTGTCCGACGCGCTGCTCGAACTCGGCGCGCTGTCGGTGTCCGTCGAGGACGCCGACGCCGACACGCCCGACGAACAGCCGCTCTTCGGCGAGCCGGGCCTCGTGCCCGATCGCACCGCGTGGCAGCACTCGCGCGTGGTCGCGCTGCTGTCGGCCGACCACGAGCCGGCCGTGCTGCTCGCGGCGGCCGCGAATGAAATCGGCGTCGCCGAGACGCCGACCTTCACCGTTCGCGAAGTCGAGGAACAGGACTGGGTACGGCTCACGCAATCGCAGTTCGAGCCGATCCCGATCGGCGAGCGGATCTGGGTCGTGCCGTCGTGGCACGATGCGCCCGATCCCGACGCGCTCGTCCTCGAACTCGACCCCGGCCTCGCATTCGGCACCGGCAGCCACCCGACCACGCGCCTTTGCATGGAATGGCTCGAACAGTCGGTGAAGCCCGGCCAGTCGGTGCTCGACTACGGCTGCGGCTCCGGCATTCTCGCGATCCTCGCGAAGAAATGCGGGGCGAACCCCGTCATCGGCATCGACATCGATCCGCAGGCGGTCGAATCGGCGCGGCAGAACAGCGAACGCAACCGTGCGGAAGTCACGTACGGGCTGCCCGATGCATGCCCGGAAGGCGAATTCGACATCGTCGTCGCGAACATCCTGTCGAACCCGCTGAAGCTGATGGCGTCGATGCTGGCGTCGAAGGTCAAACCGGGCGGGCGCATCGCGCTGTCGGGCGTGTTGGCGCGTCAGGCGGACGAAGTCGCGGCCGTCTACGCGCGCTACGTCGACATCTCGGTCTGGCGCGAACACGAAGGTTGGGTATGCCTCGCCGGAACCCGGCGGGAAAGCCATTAGAATAGCGCTGTCCTTCACTCTGGCCAGCAGGCCGCCCGGCTCGACATGCTTCTTGCGACGCGCTGCCCTCATTGCGAAACCGTCTTCCGGCTGCAGCAGGAACAGCTCTCGCTGCATCAAGGGCTCGTGCGCTGCGGGCATTGCCACGAAGTCTTCAACGCGTCCGAATCGCTCGTTCCCGAGCACGCGCAGCAGCCCGAACCGGCCTTGACCGAAACGGCTGCCGCGCCGGACGACGGCGACGCGCACCAGCAGGCCGCGCCGCCACGGCTGTTCACCAGCACACCGGCCGCCGGGTCGCCATCCGACACCGATTACAAGCCGGAAGGCTGGGACATGTGGGCGCCATGGCTCGACGCCGGCGTCGATCCGTCGCTGCAGCACAGCGTGGAGACCGTGCGCACCGAGCCGCTGATACCGCTCGCGCTCCCGGCCACGGAAGCCGGTGTCGTTCACCTGTCGGGTACGCCCTCGCCGATCGCATCCTCGCCGGCCGAACTGGACGCCTCCGCTGCCATCGAGTCACCGACCGAAGCGCATTCGACGCAGCCGCAACACGATACCGAAGCTCCGGCCGCACCCGTCGAGTCGTCGCCCGTCGAGCGCGACCCGCGTGAGCCCCGCTTCGTCGCCCGCGTTCCATCGGACGCGGATACCGCTGCCGATGACGCCGAACCCGTCGGCAACACGCACTTCGCCGTGCCGGAAGACGAACGCGCGCCGCGCGAACCGCGTTTCGCGTTTGCTCCGGCACCGGCTGTAACCGAAGCCGAACCCGAGCCCGACGCCGGCATCGCGCGGCACGACAAGACACCGACCACGGCCGCCGACGAGCCGGCAGCCCCGTTCCCGGCCGCGCTGACCGACGACGATCGCCCGCACTTCGCCGTCACGCGCGAGACGCGCGCGCCGCAGCGGCGCGGGATGCTCGGCGGCTTTTTCGGCGGCCTGGTCGCCGCCGTGCTGGCCGTGCTGCTCGTCACGCAACTCGCGTGGTGGCAACGCGAAACGCTGATGATCTACTGGCCCGTCACGCAGGGCTGGTTCCGGCAGGCCTGCGGGCCGCTCGGCTGCACGGTCGCGCCGCCGCGCGCGATCGACGGCCTGAGGCTCGACGCAACCGACCTGCGCCAGCTCGACGGCCCGCGCGAACTCGAACTGAAGGTACCGCTGACGAACCGCTATCGCGTCGCACTCGCGTATCCGTCGCTCGAGCTGACGCTGCTCGACGACACCAATCACGTAACCGTGCGCCGCGTGCTCGCGCCGCGCGACTACGTGCGCCCGGGCACGCCGATCGACGCCGGGCTGCCGCCCGGTACGACGCAGACGATGATCGTCCGCCTCGAAACGAACGGCACGCCCGCCTCGAATTTCCGCGTCCAGATCTTCTATCCGTGACGCGCCGCGGCGCGCGCAGGCGCGCCCGTCTCAACCCGCGCGCCCGAGCGGCGCGCTATTTCGGAGCACGAACATGAGCAAAGTTACGCTGGGTGGCAACCCGATCGAAATCGCCGGCACGTTCCCGGCCGTCGGCGCGCAAGCCGCCGATTTCAAGCTGGTCGGCAAGGACCTCGCCGACCTGTCGCTCGCCAGCTTCGCCGGCAAGCGCAAGGTGCTGAACATCGTGCCGAGCCTCGACACGCCGACCTGCGCGACGTCGACCCGCAAGTTCAACGAAGCCGCATCGTCGCTCGACAACACGGTCGTGGTCGTCGTGTCCGCCGACCTGCCGTTCGCCGCCACGCGCTTCTGCACGACCGAAGGCCTCGAAAACGTCGTGACGGCTTCGACGTTCCGCAGCGGCCGCGCGTTCGCGAACGCGTACGGCGTCGACGTGACGAACGGCCCGCTGAACGGCCTGACCGCACGTGCGGTCGTCGTGCTCGACGCGCAGGACAAGGTGATCCACGCCGAACTCGTCGGCGAGATCAAGGACGAGCCGAACTACGACGCCGCGCTCGCCGCACTGAAGTAATCCGCTGCCGCCCGGCCCTGCCGCGCGAGGCCCGACGGGCCCGCCGCGCGCCGGCCGGGCGGCGCTTCCCTTTGCTCTCTACAGGAACGCACGCCTTGACTACGCTGATTTGCGGCTCGCTCGCCTACGACAACATCATGACCTTCGAAGGTCGGTTCCGCGAGCACATCCTGCCCGACCAGGTTCACCTTCTCAACGTGAGCTTCCTCGTGCCGACGATGCGTCGCGAATTCGGCGGCTGCGCGGGGAACATCGCTTACGCGCTGCACATGCTCGGCGGCGACGCGCGCATCATGGCGACGGTCGGCGCGAACGACGCGGACCGCTATCTCGAGCGCCTCGACAGCCTCGGCCTGTCGAAGGCAAGCGTGCGCGTGGTGCCCGATACGCACACCGCGCAGGCGATGATCACCACCGATCTCGACAACAACCAGATCACCGCATTCCACCCGGGCGCGATGATGCAGTCGCACCTGAACCGCGCGGACGAAGTGCCGGGCGTGAAGCTCGGCATCGTCGCGCCGGACGGCTTCGACGGGATGGTCCAGCACGCCGAACAATTCGCGAAGGCCGGCATCCCGTTCATCTTCGATCCGGGCCAGGGCCTGCCGCTGTTCGACGGTGCGACGCTGCGCCGCATCATTGAACTCGCGACGTTCGTCGCGGTCAACGACTACGAAGGCAAGCTCGTCAGCGACAAGACGGGCTGGTCCGAACAGGAAATCGCCAGCCGGGTTCAGGCGTTGATCATCACGCGCGGCGAGCACGGCTCCACCATTCTTCACAAAAACGGCGAAGAACAGATTCCCGTCGTGGGTGCCGAGCGCGTCGTCGATCCGACCGGCTGCGGCGATGCCTTCCGGGGCGGCCTGCTGTACGGCATCGAGAACGGCCTCGACTGGGCAACCACCGGCCGCCTCGCGAGCCTCATGGGCTCGCTCAAGATCGCCCACCAGGGGCCCCAGACTTACGTACTGACGCGTGCCGAGATCGACGCGCGCTTCGAGGCTGCCTTCGGGTACAGTCTCAAATGAATTTTGTGGGAGAGCAAAGATGTTGACGAAAAAAACCCTCACGCTCGCGGCCATGCTGACGGCCACGCTGACCCTCGCCGGCTGCTTCACGGCACCGGGTTCGGCCGATGTCTATAGCGTCGGCCAGGCGCAGCGCGAGCAGACGGTCCGCATGGGCGTGGTCGAAAGCGTCCGTGCGGTGCGCATCCAGTCCGACGGCGGCGGCAGCGCGATCGGCACGCTCGGCGGCGGCGCACTCGGCGCGGTTGCGGGCAGCGCGATCGGCGGCGGCAAGGGATCGATCCTGACGGCGATCGCCGGCGGTCTCGTCGGCGCGGTCGCGGGCAACGCAGTCGGCGAAAACCTCAGCACGGCGAACGGTGTCGAAATCACCGTGCGCCTCGACAACGGCGATCTGCGCTCGATCACGCAGGCAGCAAGCGGCGAAGCATTCCGCGCCGGCGAGCGTGTGCGACTGCTGTCGAGCGGCGGCGTCACGCGCGTCACGCACTAACCAGGTACCTCAGCACGCGGCGCAAGCCGCGGTCGAACGCATGTGCGAAGCTGCACATGCGTTTTTTTTCGTCCGTACTCGCCGCGGCCGGCGCATGAACGAACAGAACGCGGGCAAAAAAAAACCCGCCACCTGAGCCAGATGGCGGGACTGATTGAGTAGCGCTACTCAACCCACGGACACCACATGAGTGCCCGGGTGGTGCTGGTCAGCCGCGATTACGGACGGCTGCCGGTCGGGAACGGCCATGCCGCTGCCGGGTTGAGCGCGGTCTTCACGCCCGATGCCGGCGCAACCGATGCGGTCGACGCGGTGGTTGCCGGTGCAGCCTTCTTCACGACGGCCTTCTTCGGAGCAGCAGCCTTCTTCGCCGGAGCAGCGGCTTTCTTCGCCGGAGCAGCGGCCTTCTTCGCCGGAGCGGCAGCCTTCTTCGCAGGGGCAGCCTTCTTGGCGGGCGCAGCCTTCTTCGCAGCAGCCTTCTTGGCAGGCGCGGCCTTCTTCGCAGCAGCCTTCTTCGCCGGCGCGGCCTTCTTCGCAGCAGCCTTCTTGGCCGGCGCTGCCTTCTTCGCAGCAACCTTCTTCACTGCGACTTTCTTCGCTGCAACCTTCTTCGCAGCGGCCTTCTTCGCCGGTGCTGCCTTCTTCGCAGCAACCTTCTTCACTGCGACTTTCTTCGCTGCAACCTTCTTCGTTGCGACCTTCTTCGCAGCGGCCTTCTTCGCCGGTGCTGCCTTCTTCGCGGCAACCTTCTTCACCGCGACCTTCTTCGCAGCAACCTTCTTCACCGCAGCGGCCTTCTTCGCCGGAGCTGCAGCCTTCTTCGCAACGGTCTTCTTGGCAGCAACTTTCTTAGCAGCCGGTTTCTTCTTGGCAGTAGCCATGTTGTTCTCCTTCAGGTTCAGATGAGAGTCAGTTCAAACTACACCCTTCGTCAAAACCCGCTTCCCGCGGACGCTGTTCAGGACGTGCGCTTCGAAGCGGGCTATTCATCGGCGTACGCGGATACCACGCGCTTACGCTAATGAATACGGTATGGCGCGCGTGACCACCCGGCCTCGCGCGCCAAATCAAGTCGGTAGCCGGCGCACCTCGCGCCGCTACCCCTAATCGCTTGATCAAGCGGACCGCCACACGGCCGTCCGCTTTATCCGGAGGGAAGTTTGCCCATCCCACTGAAGGGTTCGCAAAGTGCCTGTCGTATCGTTGGGCCGTTAAGGCACCGGGCATGCTTTGCATCAGGCGTTCTTGCTCCTAAACCTTGGGCCGGGGCCGAGAGGCCGCCGGCTGCTCCATCATGTAACGGGTTCGCTGCTGCGGGTTATTCCCAGGACAGCGCGCCCCCCGTCTGATACTCGATCACACGCGTCTCGAAGAAGTTGCGTTCCTTCTTCAGGTCGATCATCTCGCTCATCCACGGGAACGGGTTTTCCTCGTTCGGGTACAGCGGATCGAGGCCGATCTGCTGGCAACGACGGTTGCTGATGAAGCGCAGATAGCTCTTGAACATCGACGCGTTCAAACCCAGCACGCCGCGCGGCATCGTGTCCTCGGCGTAGCGGTATTCGAGTTCGACAGCCTGCTTGAACAGCTCGCGGATCTCGGCGCGGAATTCCGCGGTCCAGAGATGCGGATTCTCGAGCTTGATCTGGTTGATCAGGTCGATGCCGAAGTTGCAGTGCATCGACTCGTCGCGCAGGATGTACTGATATTGCTCTGCAGCACCCGTCATCTTGTTCTGGCGGCCGAGGGCGAGGATCTGCGTGAACCCGACATAGAAGAACAGGCCTTCCATGATGCAGGCAAACACGATCAGCGACTTCAGCAGCTTCTGATCCGCTTCGAGCGTGCCGGTCTTGAAGGCCGGATCCGTCAGCGTGTGGATGAACGGAATCAGGAATTCGTCCTTCGCGCGGATCGACGAGACCTCGTGGTACGCGTTGAAGATCTCGCCTTCGTCGAGACCGAGCGATTCGACAATGTATTGGTACGCGTGCGTGTGGATCGCCTCTTCGAACGCCTGGCGCAGCAGGAACTGCCGGCACTCGGGCGCCGTGATGTGGCGGTACGTGCCGAGCACGATGTTGTTCGCCGCGAGCGAGTCGGCCGTCACGAAGAAACCGAGGTTGCGCTTCACGATGCGGCGCTCGTCCTCGGTCAGACCGTTCGGGTCCTTCCACAGTGCGATGTCGCGGGACATGTTGATTTCCTGCGGCATCCAGTGGTTCGCGCAACCAGCCAGATACTTTTCCCACGCCCACTTGTACTTGAACGGCACCAGCTGATTGACGTCAGTCTGGCCGTTGATGATGCGCTTGTCGGCGACATTGACCCGGGCTTCCGAACCGCCGGCGGGAACAGCCGATGCTTGCGGCGGCACCGCAAGATCGCCTTCGAAAATGTCGCGGACCTGATGGGCGGCAGGCGTTGCAGCCTGCATTCCGACAGCCATCCCGGCGGAGGTGCGCATCGCGTTTTGCTGCGCTCCGCTCGCGGGAGTTACGGCAGTCTTCTCTTCATCCCAGTTGAGCATAAATTCTCACCATCAATTTAGAACGGTTTGTACCATCTTTTCCTGAGCGATAAAAGGGTTCGCTCACGAAAAATCCTTTTTTCGATTCGCGTTGCGACCTCGATACAACACTTTGAGCAACGCATCGTCGTTCATGCAGAGCGCGACGTGTGTCGCGCGTGTATCGCGAGGTGCATTCGACGCATCGAACGCTGATCGAAACGCGACGTCGTCGGGGATGTTTCGATCGCTTGTCACTGCCTGCAACGCAGGTGCCGCGTTACAGATTCCTTATCATTTTTTTAGTAGAGAGCGGCGCACACTTCAACCTCGATCGGTTGTCGTGCGCGCCGCCCGGCACATCTTCAGGTCATACGCACTGCGTTACTGGCACGCTTCGCACTCGTCGAAGCCCGGATCGCCCGGACGCATCGTGCACACTGGACCGTCGGCCTCGACCGGTGCGAGTGCCGCCGCGTTGATCGCGCCCGACGACGCATCGCCGCCTGCCGCACCGAAACCGCCGGCTGCGCCTTGCGCGCCGCCGCTGCTCGAACCACCTGTCGGCACTGCGTTCAGCGCGCCGTGTGCAACCGTCGACTTCTCGACGTGCGTCGCCGCCATCGTGCGGAGGTAGTAGGTCGTCTTCAGACCGCGCAGCCATGCGAGCTTGTAGACCTCGTCGAGCTTCTTGCCCGACGCGCCGCCCATGTAGATGTTCAGCGACTGCGCCTGGTCGATCCACTTCTGGCGACGCGATGCCGCCTCGACCAGCCACGTCGGGTCGACTTCGAACGCGGTCGCGTAGATCGCGCGCAGGTCGGCCGGGATGCGGTCGATGCGCGACAGCATGCCGTCGAAGTACTTCAGGTCGGAGACCATCACCTCGTCCCACAGGCCGCGTTCCTTCAGGTCGCGAACCAGGAACTCGTTCACCACCGTGAATTCGCCCGACAGGTTCGACTTCACGTACAGGTTCTGGAAGGTCGGCTCGATGCACGCCGACACGCCGATGATGTTCGAGATCGTCGCCGTCGGCGCGATCGCGACGCAGTTCGAGTTGCGCATGCCGTGCGAGGCGATCCGCGAACGCAGCGTCGTCCAGTCGAGCGACTCGGACGTGTCGACCTCGACGTAACCGCCGCGCGCTTCGGCCAGCAGCTTCAGCGTGTCCTGCGGGAGGATGCCGCGATCCCACAGCGAGCCGCGGTAGCTCGAGTAGCGGCCGCGCTCTTCGGCCAGCTCGGTCGACGCGTAGTACGCGTAGTAGCAGACCGCTTCCATCGAACGGTCGGCGAACTCGACTGCCGCTTCCGACGCGTACGGCGTGCGCAGCAGGTGCAGGCAGTCCTGGAAGCCCATGATGCCCATGCCGACCGGACGGTGCTTCAGGTTCGAGTTACGCGCCTTCGGCACCGCGTAGTAGTTGATGTCGATCACGTTGTCGAGCATGCGCATCGCGACGCTGATCGTGCGCTTCAGCTTGTCGTGGTCGAGCGCGTAGCTGCCGTCGGCCTGCTTCACCAGGTGGGCGACGAGGTTCACCGAGCCGAGGTTGCACACCGCGATTTCGGTGTCGCTCGTGTTCAGCGTGATTTCCGTGCACAGGTTCGACGAGTGGACGACGCCGACGTGCTGCTGAGGCGAGCGGATGTTGCACGGATCCTTGAACGTGATCCACGGGTGGCCCGTCTCGAACAGCATGCCGAGCATCTTGCGCCAGAGCTGCGCCGCCGGGATCTTCTTGAACAGCTTGATCTCGCCGCGCGCGACCTTGTCTTCGTAAGCCGTGTAAGCCGTCTCGAACGCCGCGCCGAACTTGTCGTGCAGGTCCGGGCAGGTCGACGGCGAGAACAGCGTCCAGTCGGCGCCTTCCATCACGCGCTTCATGAACAGGTCGGGAATCCAGTTCGCCGTGTTCATGTCGTGCGTACGGCGGCGATCGTCACCCGTGTTCTTGCGCAGCTCGAGGAACTCCTCGATGTCGAGGTGCCACGATTCGAGGTACGCGCAGACCGCGCCCTTGCGCTTGCCGCCCTGGTTGACCGCGACGGCCGTGTCGTTGACGACCTTCAGGAACGGGACCACGCCTTGCGACTTGCCGTTCGTGCCCTTGATATGCGAGCCGAGTGCGCGCACGCGCGTCCAGTCGTTGCCGAGACCGCCGGCGAACTTCGACAGCAGCGCGTTTTCCTTCAGCGCTTCATAGATGCCGTCGAGATCGTCCGCGACCGTCGTCAGGTAGCACGACGACAGCTGCGAGCGGTGGGTGCCCGAGTTGAACAGCGTCGGCGTCGAGCTCATGAAGTCGAAGCTCGACAGCACGTTGTAGAACTCGATCGCGCGCGTTTCGCGGTCGATCTCGTTCAGCGACAGGCCCATCGCGACGCGCATGAAGAATGCCTGCGGCATTTCGATGCGGGTGCCTTCGACGTGCAGGAAGTAGCGGTCGTACAGCGTCTGCAGGCCGAGGTAGCCGAACTGCATGTCGCGGCTCGCGTCGAGCGCGTCACCGAGGCGCTTCAGGTCGAACTGCAGCAGCTTGTCGTCGAGCAGGCCGGCGTCGACGCCGCGCTTCAGGAACTGCGGGAAGTATTCCGAGTAACGCGCCGACATCTCGGCCTGCACCACTTCCTCGCCGAGGATCTCGCGACGGATCGTGTGCAGCAGGATGCGGGCGGTGACCTGGCTGTATGCCGGATCCTTCTCGATCATCGTGCGCGCAGCGAGGATCGCCGAGTCGTAGACCTGGCTCATCGGCACGCCGTCGTACAGGTTCTTCACCGTTTCCGCGACGATCGGCTCAGGGTTAACCGCAGCGCCGAGGCCATCGCACGACGACGCGATCAGCGCGCGCAGCGCGTTCAGGTCGAGCGGACGCGTGACGCCGTTGTCGACGACGTTGATGCCGGTGTTCGACTCGCCGCCCACCGCCGCTTCCTCGCCCGAATGCTGGCGCTCGAGGTGACGCTTCTCGCGATACAGCACGTAGGCACGCGCGACGTTGTGCTCGCCGCCGCGCATCAGCGCGAGTTCGACCTGGTCCTGGATGTCTTCGATATGGAACGTACCGCCGTTCGGGCGGCTGCGCACGAGCGCGCGCACGACGCTGTGCGTCAGCTGTTCGACCTGCTCGCGCACGCGAGCCGATGCCGCGCCCTGCCCGCCGTTGACGGCCAGGAAAGCCTTGGTCACCGCGATCGCGATCTTCGAAGGCTCGAACGACACCACGCTGCCGTTGCGGCGGATCACCTTGTAGTCGGCGAACGTGGCCTGCGGCGCGAGCGCCTTTGCGCCCTGTTCGGTCCCGCCGAGCGGACGGCTCGAGGCGCTCTCGTACTGGGACGTCGCGTTGTCGGTGGTTTGCATGTGCAAAGCTCCTGGTGTTGGATGGTGCGGAGAGAACCGCGGATTAAAACGAACGCTGCGCAACGCGGTGCGCGAGCGGTAAGAGGCGAGCGATGCGCCGGGGAAGCCGGTTCGGTCGATGCGCGACAACCGATCCGGTCGTGTGCTTCGTCATGTATCCCCTGCCCCGTCGAAGTTCGCTGCGCTGATCGCGACGCCTGGACCGCCGGCCTGACGCGCCGCCCTGAGAACCCTGTCCGCCGGCGTTGCCCGCCGGCCGGTGCCGCTCGGGTTTCCCCTGCGACACACACTATATCTAGTGCAGAACTGCTCAACTGGCACCAAGTATAGTGGACATTCGGACGACGTCCAAACGGATAATTTGCGATGAAGGTCTTGACATCGCTCACGCGCCGACACGACAAGGCATTGGTCGGAGAAAAAACTTTCTCCGGTCAAAAAACCCCGCGCTCAGTGCTGACGGAAAGGAAAGTATTCGGCGGAAAAGCCGGCATCGCTCGCGAAGCGTTGCCAATCGAAGTGCGGGCCCGGGTCGGTCTTGCGGCCCGGCGCAACGTCCGAGTGCCCGGCGAATGCGTCGACCGGATAGCGTGCGGCGAGTGCACGGGAAAGCGCGGCGAGCGTCGCGTACTGCGCGTCGTCGAACGGCACGTCGTCCGCGCCTTCGAGCTCGATGCCGATCGAGAAGTCGTTGCAGCGCGGCCGGCCGAAGAACTCGGACGAACCCGCGTGCCACGCGCGCTCGTCGCACGACACGAACTGCACGAGCTCGCCGCCGCGGCGGATCAGGAAGTGCGCGGACACGCGCACGCCGCGCAGGTGGCTCTGGTAATAGGGGTGCGCGTCGCAGTCGAGGCGATTCAGAAACAGCGCCTCGATCGCATCGCCGCCGAATTCGCCGGGCGGCAGGCTGATGTTGTGGACGACCACGAGCGTCGGCACCGCACCGGCGGGCCGCGCCTCGAAGTTCGGCGACGGCGCATGGCGCGCTTCGCGCACCCAGCCGTTCGCGTCGACCGACAGCAGCGGCGCGTCGTTCATCGCGCGTCGTGACCGCTCGCGCGCGCCGCGTGACGCTGCGCGTGCTCGGCGCTGCAGAAGTATTCGCCGCCCGCGGCGACGGCATCGCCCTTCGGCGCATGCACGCCGCATTCGGCGCAGCGCACCATCGGCTCGGGCAGCGAACGCGCGTCGCCGTTCGGGCGCGCCGCGCCGGCCGCGCCGGAGCCGGGCGTGCCGTCGTGACCCGCGCCGCGGCCGGTACGCGCCTGTGCGTGCTCCTGGGCCTGGCGCAGCTTGCGCGCGATCCACGAACCCGCGAAGAAGAGAAGAATCAGGAGAAGAATCTGTCGCATCGGAAACCTGCGGTCAAACCACGGAACGGTGCAGCAGCACCTCGAAAACGAACCGGCTGCCGACATACGCGAGCAGCAGCGCGGCGAACGACACGAGCACCCAGCGCGCGGCGCCGCGCCCGCGCCAGCCGGACGTCTTGCGGGCGACCAGCAGGCCGCCGAACATCAGCCACGACAGGATCGCGAACACGGTCTTGTGGTCGAGCCGCAGCGCGCGCGCGTCGACCTGCTCGCTGAACAGGATGCCCGACGCGAGCGTCAGCGTGAGCAGCACGAAGCCGGCGCCGATCAGGCGGAACAGCAGCTTCTCGAGCGTGAGCAGCGGCGGCAGCGTTTCGAGCCAGCTCGCGATCCAGCCCGTCGAGCCGTCGCGCCCGCCGCTGCGCAGCGACTGCAGGCGCCGCTCGACCATCAGCATCAGGACCGCATGCAGCGCCGCGATCGCGAACAGGCCGTACGCGATGTTCGCAATCAGGAAGTGCAGCTTGAACAGCGGCGCTGCGGCATAAGGAAGCACCCGCACGCCGCCGAACATCAGCGGCAGCAGCGATGCGCCGCACGCGAGCGGCAGCACCAGCAGGCGCAGGCTGTCGAGCGGGAAGAAGAAGCTCTCGATCCAGTAGATGCCGGCGCCGAGCCAGAACATCGCGGACAGCGCGAACGCGAAACCGAACACCATCGCGTCGTGCGGAAAGATCGTCGTATGGAGCAGCACACCGTGCGCGACGAGCGCGGCGAACAGCAGCCCGCGGCCGGCCCCGCTCATCCCGGACGCGGCGGACGCGGGAACCGGCACGGCCGGCACGCTCGCGACGAGCGGCGTCGCGCCCTGGCGGTGCGTGCGCCAGCCTGCGACGGCGAGGCCGCCGTACAGGAATGCGGTGAGGGCATACAGTACAATATCCATGTTCGAAGTTTACACTAGGCCCCCTTCCCGCGACGGCTCCCTTTGTTCGGTTCCGCCGCGCCTTCGGGCCCCACTGTCCATCGCTCCCCATGCTCGACAATCTCACTCAACGGATGGCGCGCGTCGTCAAGACGCTGCGCGGCGAGGCCCGGCTTACCGAGGCGAACACCCAGGAGATGCTCCGCGAGGTGCGTCTCGCGCTGCTGGAGGCCGACGTCTCGCTGCCGGTCGTCCGCGAATTCATCGCCAAGGTCAAGGAAAAGGCGCTCGGCGAAGAAGTGATCAGCAGCCTGTCGCCGGGTCAGGCGCTCGTCGGCGTGGTCCAGAAGGAACTGACCGCCGTGATCGGCGGCGACTACGAAGGCAAGGCCGCCGAGCTGAACCTCGCTGTCACGCCGCCCGCCGTGATCCTGATGGCCGGCCTGCAGGGCGCGGGCAAGACCACGACCGTCGGCAAGCTCGCGAAGCTGCTGCGCGAGAAGTACAAGAAGAAGGTGCTGACCGTGTCGTGCGACGTGTATCGCCCGGCCGCGATCATGCAGCTGAAAACGGTGAGCGAACAGGTCGGCGCCGATTTCTTCCCGTCCACGCCGGACCAGAAGCCGGTCGACATTGCAATCGCGGCCGTCGACTGGGCCAAGCGCCACTACCATGACGTGCTGATCGTCGATACGGCCGGCCGCCTCGGCATCGACGAGGCGATGATGCAGGAAATCGCCGCGCTGCACGACACGCTGAAGCCCGCCGAAACGCTGTTCGTCGTCGACGCGATGCTCGGCCAGGATGCGGTCAACACCGCGAAGGCGTTCAACGACACGCTGCCGCTCACGGGCGTCGTGCTGACCAAGCTCGACGGCGATTCGCGCGGCGGCGCCGCGCTGTCGGTGCGTCACATCACGGGCAAGCCGATCAAGTTCGTCGGCGTCGCCGAGAAGCTCGACGGCCTCGAGGTGTTCCACCCCGACCGGATGGCGAACCGGATCCTCGGCATGGGCGACATCCTCGCGCTCGTCGAGGAAGCGCAGCGCGGCGTCGACGTACAGGCCGCGCAAAAGCTCGCCGACAAGGTCAAGAAAGGCGGCGACTTCGACCTGAACGATTTCCGTGCGCAGATCTCGCAGATGAAGAACATGGGCGGCCTGTCGTCGCTGATGGACAAGCTGCCCGCGCAATTCCAGCAGGCGGCGGCCGGCGCCGACATGGGCCAGGCCGAAAAGCAGATCCGCCGGATGGAAGGCATCATCAGCTCGATGACGCCCGCCGAGCGCGCGAAACCCGAGATCATCAAGGCGACGCGCAAGCGCCGCATTGCAGCCGGTGCGGGCGTGCCGGTGCAGGAAGTCAACCGGATGCTGAACCAGTACGACCAGATGCGTACGATGATGAAGAAGCTGAAGGGCGGCAACATGCAGAAGATGATGCGCGGCCTGAAGGGCATGATGCCCGGCATGCGCTGATTCCACCCGTCGGCCGGCGCACGGGTTTTTGCTGTAGCGCGCGCCGTCCGTTCTGCTTCATTCTTATTTGTATACCGACTGCCCGCCAGAACACATGAACCGCGAAGAAGCCCTCCACATTTTCAACCACTCCGAAGAGATCGTCTCGGCCGACGCCGTCAACGCGTCGATCTCCAGGATGGCCGACGCGATCCGCGCCGAGATCGGCGATGCGTTCCCGCTCGTTCTCTCGGTGATGGGCGGCGCCGCGGTGTTTACCGGGATGCTGCTGCCGCATCTCGATTTCCCGCTGGAATTCGACTACATCCACCTGACCCGCTACCGCAACACGACGCAGGGCAGCCCGGAGATGCACTGGCGCGTCGCGCCGCGCGAATCGGTGAAGGACCGGATCGTGCTCGTGCTCGACGACATCCTCGACGAAGGCGAGACGATGGCCGCGATCCGCGACCGTATCCTCGACATGGGCGCGCAGCGCTTCATGTCGGCCGTGCTGTGCGAGAAGACGCTCGCGAAGGCGAAACCGCTGCACCCCGACTTCTGCGGCTTCCCGGTGCCGGACCGCTATGTGTTCGGCTGCGGGATGGATGCGAAGGGATACTGGCGCAACCTGCCGACGATCCGCGCGCTGACCACCAACGTCTGATCGCCCTGCCCGCCCTATAAATAAAAAGCGGCGCTCCGGTTTCCCGGAGCGCCGCTTTTTTTCGCGCGGATGCCGCCCGCGCTATAACTGGTGCACGAACGCGCGGATGCCGGCCAGCAGCATCTCGACCGAAATCGCGACGAGCACGAGGCCCATCAGCCGCTCGAACGCCGCGACCGTCCGCTCGCCGAGCCACTGCTGGATCCGTTCGGCCAGGACCAGCGTGATCGCGCAGACGATCATCGTGACCGTCAGCGCGCCGACCCACTCGAACATCTTGCCCGGCGCCTGCGACGTCAGCAGCATCACCGTCGCCAGCGCGGACGGCCCGGCGAGCGCCGGAATCGCGAGCGGCACGATGAACGGTTCGCCGCCCGCGCGCGGATCGCTGCCGAGCGCGCCGTCCGGATGCGGGAAGATCATCCGCAGCGCGATCAGGAACAGCACGATCCCGCCGCCGAGCCGCAACGACAGGTCGGTGAGGCTCATCATCCGCAGGAAGCGGTCGCCGACCACCATGAAGAACAGGAGGATCACGAACGCAATCCCCACTTCACGCAGGATCAGCTTCACGCGCCGCTCGCGCGGCACATCCCGCATCGCCGAAATGAACAGCGGGATGTTCCCGAGCGGATCGGTGATCAGCACGAGGAGCACGGTGGCCGACAGGAACGTGTATTCCATCGTGTCCCCCGGTCGCCGTGCTTAGCGTGCGAGCGCGGCGCGGATCTTCTCCGCGACCGTCGCCGCGGCCTCATCGGCCGGCAGCAGCGTCGCTTCGGCGTCGCGGCGGCCCTGGTACTCGATCTTGCCTTCCTTCAGGCCGCGCTCGCCGATCACGAGGCGATGCGGCACGCCGATCAGCTCCCAGTCGGCGAACATCACGCCCGGGCGCTCGCCGCGATCGTCGAGGATCACGTCGATGCCGGCCGCGGAGAGTTCCGCGTACAGCTTGTCGGCGGACTCGCGCACCATGTCGCTGCGGTCATAGCCCATCGGGCACAGCACGACCTCGAACGGCGCGATCGACTCGGGCCAGATGATGCCCTTGTCATCGAAGTTCTGTTCGATCGCCGCACCGAGAATACGCGTGACGCCGACGCCGTAGCAGCCCATCAGCATCGGCTGCGGCTTGCCCGACTCGTCGAGGAACGTCGCGCCCATCGCCTCCGAATACTTGGTGCCGAGCTGGAACACGTGGCCGACCTCGATACCGCGGCAGATGTCGATCACGCCCTTGCCGTCCGGCGACTGATCGCCCTTCTTCACGTTGCGCACGTCGGCGACGTCCGGCTCGGGCAGGTCGCGGCCCCAGTTCACGCCCGCGATGTGATAGTCGACCTCGTTCGCGCCGACGACGAAGTCGCTCATGTTCGCGACCGTGCGGTCCGCGATCACCTTCACGGGCTTCTTCGTGCCGACCGGGCCGAGATAGCCCGGCGGCGTGCCGAACCACTCGACGATTTCCTGCTCGGTCGCGAAGCGGTGGTTCTTCAGGCCCGGCAGCTTCGACACCTTGATCTCGTTCAGGTCGTGATCGCCGCGCAGCATCACGAGCCAGATGGTCGGCTCGGCGCCTTCGTTGTCGGTCGCAAGCACGATCGACTTGATCGTGCGCTCGAGCGGGATGGCCAGCAGTTCGGCGACGGCTTCGCACTTCGCCTTGCCGGGCGTCGCGACCTTCTCCATCGCTTCGGCCGGCGCCGCGCGCTCGGCAATCAGCGGCAGCGCTTCGGCTGCCTCGATGTTCGCCGCGAACTCGGACGTCGGGCAGTAGGCGATCGCGTCCTCGCCGGTATCGGCGATCACGTGGAATTCGTGCGAGAAGTTGCCGCCGATCGAGCCGCTGTCGGCCGCGACCGCGCGGAATTCGAGGCCGAGGCGCGTGAAGATGCGCACGTACGCGTCGTACATCTTGCGATACGACTCGTTCAGGCCCGCCGCGTCCTTGTCGAACGAGTACGCGTCCTTCATGATGAATTCGCGGCCGCGCATCACGCCGAAGCGCGGACGGATCTCGTCGCGGAACTTCGTCTGGATCTGGTAGAAGTTCACCGGCATCTGCCGGTAGCTCTTGATCTGGTTGCGCGCGATGTCGGTGATGACTTCCTCGTGCGTCGGCCCGATCACGAAATCGTTGTCCTTGCGGTCCTTGAAGCGCAGCAGCTCGGGGCCATACTGCTCCCAGCGGCCCGATTCCTGCCACAGTTCGGCCGGCTGCACCGCCGGCATCAGCAGCTCGATCGCGCCCGCCCGGTTCATTTCCTCGCGCACGATCGCCTCGACCTTGCGAATAGAGCGCAGGCCGACCGGCAGGTAGTTATAGATGCCGCCGGCGACGCGACGGATCATGCCGGCGCGTACCATCAGCTTGTGGCTGACGATCTCTGCGTCGGCGGGTGCTTCTTTCAGGGTGCCGATAAAGAAACGGGAAGCTTTCATGCGGACGGTTCCAAAAACGGCGCCCCCAGGCGGGGCGCCCGAAAAAGTTTCAAGGTGAAAAAGCTGCGCGCGACGAACGACGATGGCGCAGATGACTTAGCAGACCAATCAGGGACAATTCAACCGGCACACCCCGCGCGGATTCGCTCCGTCACGGTGCGCAGCGCCCGTTATCTGTTTATAATCAAAGCAATTTTAAAGGATTCGAAGGTGGTTGTATGCTGGATCGTGAAGGCTTTCGCCCGAACGTCGGCATCATCCTCTTGAACGCGCGCAACGAGGTGTTTTGGGGCAAGCGGCTCCGCGAGCATTCCTGGCAGTTTCCTCAAGGTGGGATCAAGTACGGCGAGACCCCCATGCAGGCGATGTACCGGGAATTGCACGAGGAAACGGGCCTGCATCCGGAACACGTCAAGATAATCGGTCGCACGCGCGACTGGTTGCGTTACGAGGTGCCTGACAAGTTCATCAAACGCGAAGTACGCGGTCATTACCGCGGCCAGAAGCAGATCTGGTTCCTGCTGCGGATGGTCGGACGCGATTGCGACATTTGCTTGCGCGCGACCGATCACCCGGAGTTCGATGCGTGGCGCTGGAACGAGTACTGGGTGCCGCTCGATGCGGTAATCGAGTTCAAGCGGGATGTCTATCAGTTGGCGCTGACGGAACTGTCGCGCTTCCTGCGCCGCCCGGCGCAGCGAGCCGAGAAGCCGCGTGGCCCGCGCCTGTCGCGCTATCCGCGCGTCATCGGCGTACAGGCCCAGCAGACGTTGACGATTGTCGACACATCGGTAGTCTGTTCGGAGATCGAAGTGGAAGCGGGCACGCTGGACGAGATGCCGCCCCGCGTGATCGTCGGCAAATAACGAGTCGGACTGCATGACCGGGCGCGACCTTGGTGTCGCGCCCTTTTTTTACGAGGAATGCATTTTGAAAGCGATTGCTCTCGCGCTCGCATCGATTGCCGCGGCGGCCACCCTGGCCGGTTGCGCGAATTCGAAGACGCCGACCAACAAGGATGACAGCGAGTTCGTGTATCTGCTGGACCGTCAGGGCAACTGGAAGGAAAACGCGGTCGACACGCTGCCGCCGCTGCCGCAAGCGGGCGACCTGCTGCCGTTCAGCGTATCGCAGAACACGCCGCTCAAGTTCTTCGTCGATGCGAAGTCGCTCGCGGTCGGCACCGACGGCGTCGTGCGCTACGCGGTCGTCATCACGAGCCCGGCCGGCGCGCGCAACGTGAACTACGAAGGCATCCGCTGCGACACGTATGAATGGCGACAGTACGCCGGCCTGAATTCGGATCACGACGGCTGGGACCGCACGGTCGAAAACGACTGGCAGCGCATCGAGAACGGCGAACTGAATGCCTACCACTCGTCGCTCTACCAGGACTACTTCTGCTCGAACAAGATGCCGCAGGGCTCGACCCAGCAAATCCTGGAGAACATCCGGTTTCACCGCACCGCGATGACGCAGTTGCGCTGACGGCGCGCGGTGCGGGCCATACGCCCGTCCCGCCGCATGAAAAAAGCCCGCGTGATGCGGGCTTTTTTATTTGACTGCCGAAACCGCAGCCGGCGGTCACACCAGCACGAGGTTGTCGCGATGGATCAGTTCGGGCTCCAGCATGTAGCCGAGCACGGCCTCGATCTCGCCGCTCGGCTTGCGGTGGATCAGTTTCGTCTCCGCGCTGCTGTAGTTGGTGAGCCCGCGCGCCACTTCGCGCCCGTCAGGGCCGACGCACGCGATCACCTCGCCGCGCGCGAACGCGCCCTGCACGTCGATCACGCCGATCGGCAGCAGGCTCTTGCCACCAGCCGTCAGCTTCTCGACCGCGCCGGCATCGATCACGACATGGCCGCGCACCTGCAGATGGTCTGCCATCCACTGCTTGCGCGCTGCCATCCGCGCGGTACGTGCGATCAATTGCGTGCCGATCGCCTCGCCGGCCGCCAGACGCACGAGCACGTCGGACTCCCGGCCACTCGCGATCACCGTGTTCGCGCCGCTATGCGCCGCACGCTTCGCCGCGAGGATCTTCGTCAGCATCCCGCCGCGGCCGAGGCTCGAACCCGCACCGCCCGCCATCGCCTCGAGTTCCGGCGCGCCCGCATTGGCCTCGGCGACGAGCGTCGCGTTCGGATCCTTGCGCGGATCGGCCGTGAACAGCCCCGTCTGGTCGGTCAGGATGATCAGCGCATCGCCTTCGATCAGGTTCGCAACGAGCGCACCGAGCGTGTCGTTGTCGCCGAACTTGATTTCGTCGGTGACGACCGTGTCGTTCTCGTTGATGATCGGCACGACGCCGAGCCGCAGCAGCGTGAGCAGCGTCGAACGCGCATTCAGGTAACGCTCGCGGTCCGCCAGGTCGGCGTGCGTGAGCAGGATCTGCGCGGTGCGGATGTTGTGCTCGGTGAAGCGGCTCTCATAGACCTGCGCGAGCCCCATCTGGCCGACTGCGGCAGCGGCCTGCAGCTCGTCGATTTCCCGCGGCCGCTTGCTCCAGCCGAGCCGTTGCATCCCTTCGGCAATCGCCCCCGAACTGACGAGCACGACTTCCTTGCCCTGAGCGCGCAGCGCAGCGATCTGGGCCGCCCAGCGGCCGATTGCAGCATGATCGAGCCCCTTGCCGTCGTTGGTCACGAGGCTGGAACCCACCTTCACCACCAATCGCTTCGAATCCGCGATGATCGAACGCATCCTGCACTGTCTCCTGTATCTGATGCCTGCCCGGCCGGGCGCGATTGGCCGACGCCGGGCGGCACGCCCGGCGCGTTCCGGAACCGCTCAGGCGTCGTCGCCCGGCGCTGCACCGCCGTCCGCGGGCGGCGGCGCATCGCGGAAACGCACGTCCGCCGCGAGATCTTCCGCTTCCGCCGCACGATGCGCGTCCGAATGTTCGGACAGGTAGTCGTAGATCGCGTAGCACAGCGCTTCGCAGCCCTGGCCCGTCAGCGCCGAGATCTCGAACACGGGGCCGTCCCAGCCGAAGCGGTCGAGGAAATCGGCGACGCGCGCCTTGCGCTCGTCTTCCGGCACCATGTCGAGCTTGTTGAGTACCAGCCAGCGCGTCTTCTCGAAGAGCGCCTCGTCGTACTTGCGCAGCTCGCCGACGATCGCGGTCGCTTCCGCGACCGGATCGACGCTTTCATCGAACGGGGCCAGGTCGACCAGATGCAGCAGCACGCCGGTGCGCTGCAGGTGGCGCAGGAACTGATGCCCGAGGCCCGCGCCTTCGGCGGCGCCCTCGATCAGCCCAGGGATGTCGGCAATCACGAAGCTCTTGCTCGGGCCGACGCGCACCACGCCGAGATTCGGCGCGAGCGTCGTGAACGGGTAGTCGGCGATCTTCGGCCGTGCGTTCGACACCGACGAGATGAACGTCGACTTGCCCGCATTCGGCATGCCGAGCAGGCCAACGTCGGCGAGCACCTTCAGCTCGAGCTTCAGCATGCGCCGTTCGCCCGGCTTGCCGTCCGTCTTCTGGCGCGGCGCGCGGTTCGTGCTCGACTTGAAATGCAGGTTGCCGAGCCCGCCGGAGCCGCCCTGCGCGAGCATCACCTGCTGGTCGTGCTCGGTCAGGTCGGCGATCAGCTCGCCGGTATCCATGTCGCTGATGATCGTGCCGACCGGCATGCGCAGCGTGACGTCGTCACCGCCCTTGCCGTAGCAATCCGAGCCGCGACCGTTTTCGCCGTTGCGCGCCAGGTGCTTCTTCGCGTAACGGTAGTCGATCAGGGTGTTGATGTTGCGGTCGGCGATCGCGTAGACGCTACCGCCCCGGCCGCCGTCGCCGCCGTCCGGCCCGCCGAACGGGACGAATTTCTCGCGGCGCATCGAAGCGCTGCCATCGCCTCCGTCGCCGGCGATGACTTCGATTCGTGCTTCGTCAATGAACTTCATTCGTCACTCCGCCCAGTATTTCCGCTATTGTGCCGCGCGCCGGTGCGCTTGAACAATCTGCCGTTCGGCCGATCGTACGCCGGTCACGCGACGGTCGCCGGCACGCACATGCGCCCGGCGACCCAATAAAAAAAGGCCCCGCGAAGACTGCGGGGCCTTTCGGCTACGAAGCCCTTGGTGCCTAAATAAACTTAGGCAGCCGCCGGGACAACGATGACCAGATGCTTCTTGTCCGCGCCCTTCGTCGCGAACTTCACGTGACCGTCGACCAGCGCGAACAGGGTGTGATCCTTGCCCATGCCGACGTTCTCGCCTGCGTGCATGCGCGTACCGCGCTGACGCACGATGATGCCGCCGGCATTGATTGCCTGGCCGCCGTACACTTTCACGCCGAGACGTTTCGACTCGGAGTCGCGGCCGTTCCGGGAAGAGCCGCCTGCCTTTTTGTGTGCCATCTGATTGCTCCTTTACCGAGGCGCTTACGCGTTGATCGCGTCGATGCGCAGCTCAGTGTAGTTCTGGCGGTGGCCGCCGTGCTTTTGGTAGTGCTTCCGGCGACGCATCTTGAAGATGGTGACCTTGGCATGACGACCGTGCGACACAACGGTGGCCTTGACGGAAGCCCCACTGACCAGCGGCGTACCGAACTTAATCGATTCGCCTTCGCCCACTGCGAGAACCTGGTCGAGCGTGATTTCAGCGTCAATGTCAGCCGGTATCTGTTCTACTTTGAGTTTTTCGCCAACGGCAACTTTGTACTGCTTGCCGCCGGTTTTTATGACCGCGTACATTGAGAACCTCACTCTGGATCCAAATTTTCCGCACACCACGCGCGGAAAACACGTGATTATACATGGGGTTAGCACCGAAGTCAAAACCGATCGACGATTACCGCGCACGGGCCTCGGCCGGACGGCCAAAATCATGGCCGCGGCGCGTCCGACAGACCGGGATATCGCGGATTCGACTTATAATCCGCGGCATCACCCAATTCCATCATCATGTCGTCGTCCACCGCCTCCCCCACCCTCAGCGCCGCCCACCTGCTCGCTCCGATCACCAGCGACATGGAGCAGGTGAATCGCGTTATCCGGCAAAGCCTCGCGTCCGACGTGCTGCTGATCAACCAGATCGCCGAGTACATCATCGGCGCGGGCGGCAAGCGGCTGCGTCCGGCGTTGCTGCTGCTCGTCGCCGGCGCGCTCGGCGAAACGTCGCATCAGCGGCACGTGCTGGCTGCCGTCGTCGAGTTCATCCACACGGCCACGCTGCTGCATGACGACGTCGTCGACGAATCCGAGCTGCGCCGCGGCCGCCAGACCGCCAATGCGCTGTTCGGCAACGCGGCAAGCGTGCTGGTAGGCGATTACCTCTATTCGCGCTCGTTCGAGATGATGGTCGGCGTCGGCAAGATGCGCGTGATGGAGATTCTGTCCGAAGCGACGACGATCATTTCCGAAGGCGAGGTGCTGCAGCTCCTCAACATGCACGACGCGGACGTCGACGAAACGCGCTACATGCAGGTGATCCGCTACAAGACGGCCAAGCTGTTCGAGGCGTCGGCGCGCCTGGGTGCGGTGCTCTCGGGCGCCGATGCGCCGACCGAGGCTGCCGCCGCCGAATACGGCCGCCGGATCGGCACCGCGTTCCAGATCATGGACGACTGGCTCGACTATGCGGGCACCGTCGAGGCAATGGGCAAGAATGCCGGCGACGACCTGCGCGAAGGCAAGCCGACGCTGCCGCTCATCTATCTGATCGAACGCGGCACGCCCGAACAGTCGGCGCTTGCTCGCGAGGCGATCGAACAGGGCGGCACCGATCGCTTCGACACGATTTTCGAAGCGATCACGCGCTCGGGCGCGCTCGATCACACGCTCGAATGCGCGCGCCAGGAAGCGCAGGCGGCAGCGGCAGCGATCGCGGCATTCCCCGATTCGATCTATAAGGAAAGCCTGCTCGAGCTGTGCTCGTACTCGACGTCGCGGCAGTCTTGAGCGCATCGCATGCGTCGCCACCGCCGTGACGACGCATGTTCGACACGGGACAATCACCCGTCTCGAAAATTTTCTTCGCCAAGGTATTCCATTTTCGAAAAAACGTCGTTATAGTTACGTTCTTGCTCGACGACGCAGCGGTCTTGAAAAAGACTGCGAAATCGGAAGAGTACAAATCGGGGTGTAGCTTAGCCTGGTAGAGCGCTACGTTCGGGACGTAGAGGCCGGAGGTTCGAATCCTCTCACCCCGACCAGATTTGTGAAAAACCGTGCACTGCGTGCACGGTTTTTTTTTGTCCGGCCGCAGCGGACCCATCGTGTCGCGCACGACACATCGCGGTCGCCGGCCTCTGCTATATTCCCTCCATCCCTGTCCTTCACTGCCCTTTCCGACGCGTGGACCAAATTCCCTTATGGGCGCAAATCGGCGCCGTCTTCCTGCTTCTTCTCTGTTCCAGCTTTTTTTCGATTTCCGAGACCGCGATGATGGCGCTCAACCGCCATCGGCTGAAGCATCTCGCCGGCCAGGGCGTGCTCGGCGCGAAAACCACGCAGGGCCTGCTGACGCGGACTGACCTGCTGCTCAGCGTGATCCTGATCGGCAACAACCTGTTCAACACGATCATTCCGGTCCTGACGACGTCGCTCGCGCTCCATACGTTCGGCCGCAACAACCTCGCGCTGTCGATCGCGACCGGCATCGTCGCGTTCCTGATCATCGTGTTCGCGGAAATCGCGCCGAAGATCGTCGGCGCGACCTTCCCCGAACGCATCGCACTGCCCGCGAGCCTCGTGATCGCGCCGCTGATGCGCGTGTTCAAGCCGCTCGTCTGGTTCGTCAACGCGCTCGCGAACGGCGTGCTGTGGGTGCTGCGCATCAATACGAAGAAGGGCCGCGACCAGCGGATGTCGGCCGACGAGCTGCGCGCCATCGTGCTCGAGTCGAGCAGTTTCATGCCGACCAAGCACCGCAGCATCCTGCTCAACCTGTTCGACCTCGAGAACATCACGGTCGACGACGTGATGGTGCCGCGCCGCCAGATCGAGTCGCTGAACTTCTACGCGCCGCTCGACGACGTCCTGCATCAGCTCGAAACCTGCTATCACAACCGCCTGATCGTCTACGAAGGCGACATCGACAAGGTGCTCGGCGTGCTGCACGTGCGCAAGACGCTCACCGCGCTGCACAACCAGGATTTCGACCGCGAGACGCTGCGCTCGCTGCTCGCCGAGCCGTACTACGTGCCGTCGGGCACGCCGGTGGTCCAGCAGCTCCAGTATTTCCAGGAATCGCGGCAGCGTACCGCGCTCGTCGTCAACGAGTACGGCGAGCTCGAAGGGCTCGTCACGCCCGAAGACATCATCGAGGAACTGATCGGCGAATTCACGACGTCGATGCCGCGCAGCGAACGTGCTGGCGGCTGGGACGAGAACGGCGAATGCATCGTCTCCGCCAGCATGCCGCTGCGCGAGCTGAACCGCTGGCTGCACCTGAAGCTGCCGACCACCGGGCCGAAGACGCTGAACGGGCTGATTCTCGAAATCCTCGAGGAAATTCCGGAAGACGACGTGTGCGTGAAAATCGGCGACGTGATGCTCGAGGTGATGCGCAGCGACGATCAGGCCGTGCGCACCGTCAAGATCTTCAAGCCGCGCAGCGGCGCGCGCACCGCACGCGCCGCCACGCGCTAGCCGAACGGCCGACTGCCGGCGCCGCCCGCGACGCGCGACCATCTGCAGGTCACGGTCAACAGGCGGCCAACGTGCCGGCTCACATGCACTTCCCTCCTCCCGGGGCGCCACTGCGCACGCAGCCGCCCCTCCCCGCCGACGCGTCGCCCGCCGCCGCGCCACGCGCGCTCGACGCGGCCCAGCTCGACGATGCACCGGCCGTGCGGTTACTGACCGACACGCTTCACGCGGCACGCGTACGCGACGCGTCCGACATCCACGTCGAACCGTTCGAAGCCGGCTGGCGTATCCGCCTGCGCATCGATGGCGTGCTGCATGAACATGCGCGGCCACCCGTTCATCTGCGCGACGCGCTCGTCACGCGGATCAAGGTACTCGCGCGCATGGACATCGCCGAGCGGCGGCTCCCGCAGGACGGCAGGTTGCGCATCTCGATCGACGGCGGCACGCGCGGCGACTACCGGGTCAGCTCGCTGCCCACGCTGTTCGGCGAAAAGATCGTGCTGCGGCGCCTCGACACGCTGCCGCCCGATCTCACGCTCGCCCGCCTCGGCTTCGACGCGCAGCAGGCGGCCGCGATGGAGGCCGCGATACGCGCACCGCATGGCCTCGTGCTCGTCACGGGCCCGACCGGCAGCGGCAAGACGCTGTCGCTCTACTGCGCGCTGCAGATGCTCGATCGCGATGCGCACAACGTCTGCACGGTCGAGGATCCCGCCGAGATCCAGCTCGACGGGATCAACCAGGTCGGTGTCGCCGAAAAGGCGGGGCTCACCTTCGCGACCGCGCTGCGCGCGCTGTTGCGGCAGGATCCGGACATCATCATGGTCGGCGAGATTCGCGACGCGGAGACCGCCGACGTCGCGATCAAGGCTGCGCAAACCGGCCATCTCGTGCTGTCGACGCTGCACACGAACGACGCGCCGGCAGCCGTCGCGCGGCTGCTCGACATCGGCGTCGCACCGTACAACCTGGCGGCCGCGCTGCACCTCGTCACGGCGCAGCGTCTCGTCCGGCGGCTCTGCACCGCCTGCCGCGCGCACTCGGACGCACCGGCGCGCGTGCTGCGGGAAGCCGGCTGCGACCCCGCGGCCCTGGCAGGCGGATGGCGGCCGTTCGTCGCGCGGGGCTGTTCCGCGTGTCACGGTATCGGCTATCGTGGCCGCATCGGCCTGCATCAGACGATGCCGGTTTCTCCCGAGCTGGCGGAGCGCATCGTCGCGCGGGCGAGCGTCGGTGAACTCGCGCAATGCGCGGCGGCCGCAGGCGTGCGCAGTCTGCGCGACGCGGCCTTCGCGCGTGTCCGGGACGGCACGACGAGCATCGCGGAAGCCGTCGCCGCGACACCCGTGGCATGAGCATGCGCACGCCGCCGCGCGAAACCCGCTTCGCGTGGCGCGGCCGCCGCCGCGACGGCACGCCGTGCCGCGGGGGTGTCATTGCCTTCGACGCCGCCGGTGCACGCGCCACGCTCGCGCGCGACGGCATCGCGGTGTTGTCGCTCGATGTCCGCGGGCCGGCCCGGCCGCCGACGGCCGGCGCACGGGACGTCACGCGCTTCACGCGCCAGCTCGCGAGCCTGCTGCAAGCCGGGCTGCCGCTCGCGCCGTCGCTCGAGATGCTCGCGCGTACGCGTACGCGCGACGGCCTGCCGCGCATCGCGGCGGGCCTCGCCCGCGAGATCGTCGGCGGGCGCCGCTTCGCCGACGCGCTCGCACGCTATCCGTCCCAATTCGGCACGCTGTATCGCCAGCTGATCGAGGTCGGCGAAGCATCCGGCTCGCTCGGCATCGTGCTGACACGGGTCGCGGAACACCGCGAGCGCGCCGACGCGCAGTGGCGCAAGCTGCGCGCCGCGCTCGCGTATCCGGCGGCCGTCATCCTGTTCGCGCTCGCGATCTCGGCTGCGTTGATGGTGTGGGTCGTACCCACGTTCCGGCAGATGTTCGACGGGTTCGGCGCCGCACTGCCCGCGCCGACCCGCGCGCTGCTCGCGATGTCCTCCGCGCTGTCGGCGTGGGGTGGCGTGCTGGTTGCCGGTGCCGCGGCAGCGGGGCTTGCCGCACATCAAGCGCTTCGGCGGTCGGCACCGCTGCGCCACGCGGTCGCACGGCACCTGCTGCACGCGCCGCTCGCGGGCAGCGCGCTCGGGCGGTTCGCGGTCGCCCGATGGTGCCGCTCGCTTGCCACGCTGCTCGGCGCCGGTGTGCCGCTTGCCGACGCCTTCGCCACGCTCGAGCGCACGGCCGGCCATCCGGTGTTCGAGCATGCCACCGCGCACATCGCCGCACGTGTGCTGCGCGGCGCGCGTCTCGCCGACGCGATGCAGTCGGCCGGCTGCTTTCCCGACGACGTCGTGCAGCCGATCGCCGTCGCCGAGGAGACCGGTGCGCTCGACACGATGCTCGCCGACATCGCCGCGCTATGCGAACGCCAGCTCGACGCACGTCTCGAAACGCTCGCCGCGCTCGGCGAACCGCTGATCGTGATCGTGCTGGGCGCACTCGTCGGCGGCCTCGTGATCGCGATGTATCTGCCCATCCTTCAGCTCGGCAACGTGGTGTAGCATCGCAACCGATTCTGTCGCCTTTTAGTCCGAACCTTGAGCCTCATGACGCCAGCGCCCCTGTCCGCCGTTCCCGATTCGCCCGAGAGTACGCTACTCGCGCTGGCGATGCTGCCGCCCGCGCTGCAGTATGCGTTCGCGGTCGTCATCGGTCTCTGTGTCGGTAGCTTCCTGAACGTGGTCGTGCACCGGCTGCCGGTGATGATGCAGCGCGCGTGGCAGGCCGAGATCGCCGAAGCGACCGGCAACACCGACGCCGCCCCCGACGACGGTTATCCGCCGCGCTACGATCTGTGGGGCCCGCGCAGCGCATGCCCGCATTGCGGTCACGTGCTGCGCGCATGGGAAAACATCCCGGTCGTCAGCTACCTGATGCTGCGCGGGCGCTGCCGGCGCTGCAGCCACCCGATCGGCATCCGTTATCCGCTCGTCGAGCTCGCATGCGCGCTGCTCGCCGCCGGCTCGCTCGCGGCGTTCGGCCCGACCGTCGCCGCGCTTGCCGCCTTCGCGCTGTGCGCCGCGCTGCTTGCGATGAGCGCAATCGATATCAGCACCGGCTACCTGCCCGACTCGATGACGCTGCCGCTACTCTGGGCGGGGCTCGTGCTGAACCTCGGCGGTACGTTCACGTCGCTGCGCTCGGCCGTGATCGGCGCGATCGCCGGCTACCTGTTTCTGTGGTCGATCTACTGGCTGTTCAAATGGTTGCGCGGCATCGAGGGCATCGGCTTCGGCGACCTGAAGCTGCTTGCCGCGCTCGGCGCGTGGATGGGTTGGGCCGCACTGCCGCAGGTCGTGCTGTTCGCCGCGGTGACAGGCGCGATCGTCGGGCTGGTCGCGACCTGGCGCGGCCGCATGCGCTTCGAGGAGCCGATTCCGTTCGGCCCGTTCCTCGCGGCAGGCGGCGTCGCGACGCTGTTTTTCGGTACCCCTTTCTATGCGGCGCTCGGAGGCTGACATGTTCGCAGTAGGACTCACCGGCGGCATCGGCAGCGGCAAGACAACCGTCGCCGACCTGTTCGCCGCGCGAGGTGCATCGCTCGTCGACACCGATCTGATTGCCCACCGCATCACCGCGCCGGGCGGCCTCGCGATGCCGGCGATCGAACAGGCATTCGGCCGCGGCTTCGTGGCCACCGACGGCTCGCTCGATCGCGCGAAGATGCGCACACTGATCTTCAGCGACGACGACGCGCGCCGGCGCCTCGAAGCAATCACGCATCCACTGATCCGCGCGGAGACCGATCGCGAAGCCCGCGAAGCGCAGGGCCCGTACGTGATGTTCGTCGTGCCGCTGCTCGTCGAGTCCGGCAACTGGAAGGCGCGCAGCGATCGCGTACTCGTCGTCGACTGCCCGGTGGAAACGCAAATCGCACGCGTGATGCAGCGCAACGGCTTCACGCGCGAGCAGGTCGAGGCGATCATCGCGAGGCAGGCAACGCGCGAAGCCCGTCTCGCGGCGGCCGACGACGTGATCGTCAACGACGCGACGACGCCCGCTGCGCTCGCCGTGCAGGTCAATGCACTGCACCAACGCTATCTCGGATTCGCGGCCGCCGCGCACTGAGCATTGCATGCGATCCTGATGGCGTACGAAATTGGCGCGTTGCTAGGGTAGAGAGTGAGCATTAGAATGTCCTGCATTGTTTCAATCCCTACCCAAGAGGCGAGCGCGCTTGATTCTTTACGAGTATCCGTTCAACGAGCGAATTCGCACGCTGTTGCGCCTCGAAGATCTCTTCGAGCGCTTCACGTTCTTTTTGGCTCAGGAGGACCCGCGTGAACACCACGTCGCGCTGACGACGCTGTTCGAAATCGCCGAGGTAACGGGCCGCGCGGACCTGAAATCGGATCTGATGAAGGAGCTCGAACGTCAACGCCAGACGCTCGCCCCCTTTCGCGGCAATCCGGGCATCGAGCAGAACGCGCTCGAAGCCGTGCTCGGCGAAATCGAGCAGACGCTCGCGAATCTCGCGCAGATGCAGGGCAAGACCGGCCAACACCTCGTCGACAACGAGTGGCTCGCCAGCATCCGCAGCCGCGCAGTCATTCCCGGCGGCACGTGCAAGTTCGACCTGCCGTCGTATTACGCGTGGCAGCAATGGCCCGCCGAGCAGCGGCGCCAGGACATCGCGAAGTGGATCATGCCGATGCTGCCGCTGCGCGACGCCGCGGCAATCGTGCTGCGCCTCGCGCGCGAATCGGGTCAGGCGTCGAAGGTCATGGCAATGCAGGGCAGCTACCAGCAGATGCTGTCCGGCCGCACCTACCAGTTGATGCAGGTGCGTGTGCCGCCGGAGCTGCGCGTCATTCCCGAAGCGAGCGCCAACAAATACATGCTGTGGGTACGGTTCACCATGCAGGACGGCGATGTGCGGCCACGTGCGGTGGACATCGACGTGCCGTTCCATCTGACACTGTGCAATCTGTAACGGCCGCGTGCCGGATCAATGCTTTCGTATGACTACCGTTGTGAAATGCCCGTCGTGCAGCGCCGAAGTGCGCTGGACGCCTGAAAATCAGTTCCGTCCGTTCTGTTCGGCCCGCTGCAAGCAGCTCGACCTCGGCGCATGGGCCGCGGAAAAGTACCGGATCGGCGGCACCTCCGACGAGGGCCCCTCGTCGGAGGAAGACGGAGAGGACGGCCGCCGCGACAGCTGAGCGGCTCGCGGCACCGCCCGCCGCCGATATGGCCCGCCTTTTCGGCAGGGTGCGACGGCGTCAGTGCGACGCCGCTTCCTTCTCGAGCAATTCGAGCACCGGCAGTGCCGCCGGCAGCAGCGGCGCGACGTCGACCGGCAGTTGCTGCCACACGAACGCCTGCCCTTCCTTGCTGTGCGGCTCGCCCGTCCAGCCCGTCACCTTGCAGAAATAAAGCCGCACGTACGCGTGCGGATAATCGTGCTCGAGCGTGTGCCAGCGATGGCTGGCCGTGACGACGATGCCGAGTTCCTCGTGCAGCTCGCGTGCCAGCGCGTCCTCGACGCTTTCACCGGCCTCCAGCTTGCCGCCCGGAAACTCCCAGTAGCCTTCATACGGTTTGCCCTGCAGCCGCTGCGCAAGCAGGTACCTGCCATCCGGCTGCACCATCACGCCGACCGCCACTTCCGTCACCTTGCGGCCATCCGGCGCGCGTACGGCGCCCTGTGCGAGATCCGCGCTCATGCCTGCTCCTTGCGGCCCGACCAGTCACGTGCGAATTGCCACGCCACGCGCCCCGACCGCGAACCGCGCTCGAGCGCCCACACGAGCGCGTCGCCGCGCGCGGACTCGATCTCCGCATCCTCGCAGCCGAAATGACGCAGCCAGTGCGCGACGATGCCGAGGTAGTCGTCCTGCTTGAACGGATAGAAGCTGACCCACAGGCCGAAGCGCTCCGACAGCGAGATCTTCTCCTCGACGACTTCGCCGGGGTGAATCTCGCCGTCCGGGAGATGCTTGTAAGACTCGTTGTCGCTCATGTACTCGGGCAGCAGATGGCGGCGGTTCGACGTCGCGTAGATCAGCACGTTGTCCGACTGCGCGGCGATCGAGCCGTCGAGCGCGACCTTCAGCGCCTTGTAGCCCGATTCGCCCTCCTCGAACGACAGGTCGTCGCAGAACACGATGAACCGCTCGGGGCGCTGCGCGATCAGATCGACGATATCGCCGAGATCGTGCAGATCGTCCTTGTCGACCTCGATCAGGCGCAGCCCGTCCTTCGCATACGCGTTCAGGCACGCCTTGATCAGCGACGACTTGCCGGTGCCGCGCGCGCCGGTCAGCAGCACGTTGTTGGCCGGCTTCTGCTGCACGAACTGCCGCGTGTTCTGCTCGATCAGCCCTTTCTGGCGATCGATGTTGTGCAGGTCGCCAAGCGTGATCGACGATGCGGCAGGCACCGGCTGCAGGTAACCGCGCCCCTGGCGCTTGCGCCAGCGAAACGCGTGAGCGGCGTTCCAGTCGACGGCGGCCGGTGCGGGCGGCAGCATCCCTTCGAGACGGCCGAGCAGCGCTTCCGCGCGCGTCAGAAACTGTTCAAGCTTGTCCATGTCGTTCGAGCGCTCCCGATCAGGAGCGGTAATCCGCGTTGATGCTCACATAATCGTGCGACAGGTCGCACGTCCAGACGGTTGCCTGCGCGTCGCCGCGGCCGAGCAGCACGCGGATCGTGATTTCGCTCTGCTTCATCACGCGCTGGCCATCCTCTTCCTGGTAGGCCGGGTTGCGGCCGCCCGCCTTCGCGACGAGCACGTCGTCGAGATAGAGGTCGATCTTGCCGACGTCGAGATCCGCGACGCCCGCATAACCGATCGCCGCGAGAATCCGGCCGAGGTTGGGGTCGGATGCGTAGAAGGCCGTCTTCACGAGCGGCGAATGGCCGATCGCGTACGCGATCTGGCGGCATTCGGCGACGCTCTTGCCGCCTTCGACCTGCACCGTCATGAATTTCGTCGCGCCTTCGCCGTCGCGCACGATCAGTTGCGACAGCAGCTGCGCGACTTCCGTCACCGCATCGCGCAGCGCCGCATAGGCCGGCGAATCGGTCGACGTGATCGCCGGCAGCGTGCTCTTGCCCGACGCGATCAGGATGAACGAGTCGTTCGTCGACGTATCGCCGTCGATCGTGATGCAGTTGAACGAGCGGTCGGCGACTTCCTTGACGAGGGTGTCGAGCACCGGCTGCGCGACGTTCGCGTCGAACGCGAGGAAACCGAGCATCGTCGCCATGTTCGGCTTGATCATGCCCGCGCCCTTGCTGATGCCCGTCAGCGTGACCGTGTGACCGTCGATCGCGACCTGGCGCGACGCGGCCTTCGGCAGCGTGTCGGTCGTCATGATCGCCTGCGCGGCGTCAAACCAGTTCGCGGCCTTGCGGTTCGCGAGCGCCGCCGGCAGCCCGGCCTTCAGGCGGTCGATCGGCAGCGGCTCGAGGATCACGCCGGTCGAGAACGGCAGCACCTGCGCCGGCTCGATGCCCGCGAGGCGCGCGAGTTCCGTGCAGGTCTCGCGGGTGTTCACGAGACCCGGTTCGCCGGTGCCCGCGTTCGCATTGCCCGTGTTCACGACGAGCGCGCGAATCCCCGCGCCGCCCGCGCGCACCTTCGCCAGGTGCTCGCGGCAAACCGTTACCGGCGCCGCACAAAAGCGGTTCTCGGTGAACACGCCCGCGACCGTCGAGCCTTCGTCGACGGAGATGACCAGCACGTCCTTGCGATTCGGCTTGCGGATGTTCGCTTCCGCCCAGCCGAGCGTGACGCCGGCGACAGGATGGAGTTGGGCGGGATCGATCGACGGAAAATTGACAGCCATGGGGCACACCTGCCGGATGGAAAATGCCGGCACGTGCCGGCATCGATTGGAAGAACCGGCGGCCGCACGCGCGGGCCGCCGCAACTCACATCACTGATTCGAAGCTGCGAACGAAGCGGCACGCATCACGCGCGCCGCCGTCGATCATGACAGCTTCCCGTGACAGTGCTTGTACTTCTTGCCGCTGCCGCACGGGCACGGATCGTTGCGACCGACCTTCGGCATCTCGCCGCCGGGGCCGCTGTGGGCCATCGCGCTGCCGACCATGTCGGCCGTCGCGGCAGCAGCCGCAACGGCTGCCCCGCCGGCCACCGGCGCAGCGGCTTCGGCGAACTCGGCGTGCTGGTACTCGACGTTCTCGAGATGGCCACCGCGCTCCTCGATCTGCTCGGCCGCTTCCTCGAGCTGCTCCGGCGACTGGATCTGCACGTTCATCACGACACGCGTGACTTCCTGCTTGATCGCCTCGAGCATCGCGGCGAACAGCTCGAACGCTTCGCGCTTGTATTCCTGCTTCGGGTTCTTCTGCGCATAACCGCGCAGGTGGATACCCTGGCGCAGGTGATCGAGCGCCGCGAGGTGCTCGCGCCACAGGCGGTCGACCGTCTGCAGCATCACCGAGCGCTCGAACGCGCTGAACGATTCGCGGCCGACCATCGCGACCTTTGCCTCGTACTGCTCGTCGGCGGCCGTCATCACGGCGTCGAGAATCTCCTCGGCCGTGATCGACGTCGACTCGTTCACCATTTCCTGGATCGCGAGGTCGAGCTGCCAGTCGTTGCGCAGCGCTTCCTCGAGCTCGGGCACGTCCCACTGCTCCTCGATGCTGCCTTCCGGCACGAACTGGCGGACGACTTCGGCAATCACGCCGTGACGCATCGCGGAGATCGTCTCGGTGATGTCGTGTGCTTCGAGCAGTTCGTTGCGCTGCTGGTAGATGACCTTGCGCTGGTCGTTCGACACGTCGTCGTATTCGAGCAGCTGCTTGCGGATGTCGAAGTTGCGCGCTTCGACCTTGCGCTGCGCGGATTCGATCGAGCGCGTGACGATGCCCGCCTCGATCGCCTCGCCTTCCGGCATCTTCAGGCGATCCATGATCGAGCGCACGCGGTCACCCGCGAAGATGCGCAGCAGCGGATCGTCGAGCGACAGGTAGAAGCGCGACGAGCCCGGATCGCCCTGGCGGCCCGCACGGCCACGCAGCTGGTTGTCGATCCGGCGCGATTCGTGGCGTTCGGTGCCGATGATGTGCAGGCCGCCCGCGGCCTTCACCTGCTCGTGCAGCGTTTCCCACTCGTCGTGCAGCTGCTTGATGCGGCGCGCTTTCTCGTCGGCGGGAATCGCGTCATCGGCTTCGATGAACGCGGCTTGCTTCTCGGCGTTGCCGCCAAGCACGATGTCGGTGCCGCGGCCGGCCATGTTGGTCGCGATCGTGACGCGCTTCGGACGGCCGGCTTCCGCGACGATCGCGGCTTCACGCTCGTGCTGCTTCGCGTTCAGCACCTCGTGCGGCAGCCCGGCCTGCTTCAGCAGGTGCGACAGCAGCTCGGAGTTCTCGATCGACGTCGTGCCGACCAGCACCGGCTGGCCACGTTCGTAGCAGTCGCGGATGTCGCGGATCACCGCGTCGTAACGCTCCTTGGCCGTCTTGTAGATCTGGTCCTGCTTGTCGATCCGCTTCGGCGGACGATTGGTCGGGATCACGACCGTCTCGAGGCCGTAGATCTCGTTGAATTCGTACGCTTCGGTGTCCGCGGTACCCGTCATGCCCGACAGCTTCGCGTACATCCGGAAGTAGTTCTGGAACGTGATCGATGCGAGCGTCTGGTTCTCGCTCTGGATCTTCACGTGTTCCTTCGCCTCGACCGCCTGGTGCAGGCCGTCGGACCAGCGGCGGCCGGCCATCAGGCGGCCCGTGAATTCGTCGACGATGACCACTTCGCCGTTCTGCACGACGTAGTGCTGATCCTTGTGGAACAGCGTGTGTGCGCGCAGCGCCGCGTACACGTGGTGCATCAGCGTGATGTTCTGCGGCGCGTACAGGCTCTCGCCCTCGCCGATCAGGCCCCATTCGGCGAGCAGCCGCTCGGCCTTCTCGTGGCCCGATTCCGTCAGGAACACCTGGCGCGCCTTCTCGTCGAGCGTGTAGTCGCCCGGCTTCTCGACGCCCGTGCCGTCGCCCTTCTCCTCGCCGATCTGGCGCTCGAGCAGCGGCGGCAGCGCGTTCATCCGCACGTACAGTTCGGTGTGATCCTCGGCCTGGCCCGAAATGATCAGCGGCGTACGCGCTTCGTCGATCAGGATCGAGTCCACTTCGTCGACGACCGCGAAATTCAGCGCCCGCTGCACGCGCGCGTCGGTCTCGTAGACCATGTTGTCGCGCAGGTAGTCGAAGCCGAACTCATTGTTCGTGCCGTACGTGATGTCCGCCGCGTAGGCCTGCTGCTTCTGGTCGTGCTCCATGCCGGACAGGTTGATGCCGACCGACAGACCGAGGAAGTTGTAGAGGCGCGCCATCCATTCGGCGTCACGCTGCGCGAGGTAATCGTTGACGGTCACGACGTGCACGCCGCGGCCCGCCAGCGCATTCAGGTACACGGGCAGCGTCGCGACGAGCGTCTTGCCCTCGCCGGTGCGCATTTCCGCGATCTTGCCGTAGTGGAGCACCATGCCGCCGATCATCTGCACGTCGAAGTGCCGCATCTTCAGCACGCGGCGGCTTGCCTCGCGACAGACCGCGAACGCCTCGGGCAGCAGCTTGTCGAGCGACTCGCCGGCCGCGACCCGCTGGCGGAATTCGTCCGTCTTGCCGCGCAACTGGTCGTCCGTCAGCTTCTCGATCTGCGTTTCGAGCGCATTGATCGTCGTGACGGTCTTTTGGTATTGCTTGACGAGCCGCTGGTTGCGGCTGCCAAAAATTTTCTGGAGAAAACCGGTTGTCATCGGATCGGATCCTGCGTCGCAGCACCGGCGCCCGGCGCGTGTTGCGCGCCCCGACGCCCGAGCCTCGGCGGCTTAGCGAATTAGTGGACTCAAACGGTGAATTTTAGCACGCGGGGACGCGTGCGCCCGTGTCTCGGCCGGACGGGCATAACGCGCCGACGGCCGGGCCGACGGGGCGAAAGCCGCCCGTGCACGGGCCCGCGCGGGTACAATCGGCGTCAACGTCCGCGCGCGTGCGCGCCCGAAGAATGCCTCGATGAACCGATTTTCCAAGCGTTTCGGCCCGCTCGCCGCATATCGCCCCCAGCCCGTGTCCGAAGTGCTCAACCGCACCGACGCGTTTGCGGCGCTGCGCGTCGGCGTCGAACAGGTCGCGTCGCTGCAGCGCGATCTGTGCGCGCTGCTGCCCGACTATCTCGCGAATCATGTCGAACCGGGCTTCATCAAGGACGGCACCCTGACCCTCTTTGCCGCGCACAATGCGCTGGCAGCCCGGCTGCGACAGGTCGAGCCGCGGCTGCTCGCCGATCTGCAGAAGCGCGGCTGGCCCGTCACGACGCTGCGCGTGCGCGTGCGTCCGAAGGACGCGCCGGAGCCGCCGCACGTGAAGCAGGCGCGGATGACCTCGGTCGGCGCCGCCGCATTGCGTGACCTCGCCGATCATCTCGAACCGTCGCCGCTGCAGGCCGCGCTCGCACGAATGGCGGCCCGGCACGGCGCGAAATCGCCGCGCTGAGCGCGCCGCCGACGGCGGCAGACCAATAAAAAAGCGGCCCGCAGGCCGCTTTTTTTATTACCGATACCGAATGCCGGTCAGGCGAACGCAGTCTGCGCGTCAAACGCGAAGCCGCGCGGGGCGGCCTGCGGATCGTCGAACGTGACGACCTCGTACGCGTCTTCATGCGCGAGCAGCTCGCGCAGCAGCGCGTTGTTCAGCCCGTGGCCCGACTTGTACGCGGTGTACGACGCCAGCAGCGGATGGCCGATCACGTACAGGTCGCCGATCGCGTCGAGCATCTTGTGCTTCACGAACTCGTCGTCGTAGCGCAGCCCGTCGTTGTTCAGGATGCGGTACTCGTCGAGCACGATCGCATTGTCCATGCTGCCGCCGCGCGCCAGGCCGATCTCGCGCAGCATCTCTGCCTCGTGCGCGAAGCCGAACGTGCGCGCACGCGCGATCTCGCGCACGTACGACGTATTCGCGAAATCGACCTCGAGCTCCTGGCCCGTCTTGTCGACAGCCGGGTGCCGGAAATCGATCGAGAACTTCAGCTTGAAGCCGAAATACGGATCGAGACGCGCGAACTTGTCGCCATCGCGGATTTCGACCGTCTTCTTCACCTTGATGAAGCGCTTCGGCGCGTTCTGCTCCTCGATGCCGGCGGACTGGATCAGGAACACGAAGGTCGCCGCGCTGCCGTCCATGATCGGGATCTCTTCGGCCGTCACGTCGACATACAGGTTGTCGATGCCGAGGCCCGCGCACGCGGACATCAGGTGCTCGACCGTCGACACGCGCACGCCATCCTTCTGCAGCACCGACGCGAGCCGCGTGTCGCCGATCGACATCGCCGAGGCGGGAATGTCGACGGGCGTGGGCAGGTCAACGCGCGAGAAAACGATGCCCGTGCCGGGCGCGGCGGGACGGAGCGTCAGCTCGATCTTGCGGCCCGAGTGGACACCAATCCCCACGGTCTTGACGATGGATTTGATGGTGCGCTGCTTCAGCATGGTGTTCTTCGTCTTGATTGAAGATGTCAATCAGGAGTTATATTCGATAGGCGGGATTATAGCGTAATTCCCTATTCAACGCTGTTTGAAACTGCGTATCAATCTGTTTCGGCAGTTTACCCGCGCCGATACGGGACGGGCCGATGCCCGGAACGGAGGCGTTTCCGGTCATCAGCCCGTGTTACAACTGCCCTGAGGCCGGTGAGCAGCGTTGCCGGCAGGCAACGGCGCACCGCACGATCAGGACGTCAACGTCGCGAGAACACTCGCCGCATCGCTCACTTCGAATTTGCCTGGCGCCTCGACGGCCAGCGTCTTGACCACACCGCCGTCAATCACCATCGCGTAGCGCAGGGAACGAATTCCCATGCCACGCGCGGACAAATCCTGTGTCAGCCCCAGCGCATGAGTGAAAGCCGCGCTGCCGTCCGCCATCATGCGCACCTTGCCCGCGGTGTGCAGATCACGTCCCCATGCGCCCATCACGAATGCGTCGTTGACGGACACGCACCAGATCTCGTCGATACCCACCGAGCGCAGTTGCTCGGCGTGCTCGACATAGCCCGGCACATGCTGCGCCGAGCAGGTCGGTGTGAAAGCGCCCGGCAATCCGAAGATCACCACCCGCTTTCCCGCGACCTGGTCGCGCACGCTGTAGGCGTTCGGCCCCAGCGTGCACCCATCGCGCGCGTCGTCGATGAATTCGAACAATTGCGCGTCGGGCAGCGCGTCGCCCACTTGAATCATGGCTGGTCCCTCATAGCGATACGGTTTTTCAGCGTGTTGCGGACAGCACGGCCCATCCCGCCCCGCCGAAGCGAAGAGGGCACGTTTCCCGGCCCGGCGTCGTATCCGACGCGGCCTGTCGTGGTCCGTAGCATCCGTCACGCCGGCGATACCGCGGCGATTTCGCCGCGGCTTCGCCTGTGTTTGCGTCAGTCAGCCTGCTTGCGCAGGAAAGCCGGGATGTCGTAGGTGTCGACACCCTTCTCCTGCAGCGCCTGCACGTGCGATGCCGCGGTTTCGCGCGAATTGCGCCACACCGCCGGCGTATCGAGCGCGCCGTAGTCGGCCGTGCTGACGTGATGCGCCGGTGCATAACCGTGCGAGACCGCGCTGACCGGCTGGTTGTCCGTACCCGTGCGCAGCAGCGTCATCGGTGCCGACTGCTGCTTCTTCGCCGCACGGCCCAGACCCGTCGCCACGACCGTCACGCGCAGTGCATCGCCCATCGCGTCGTCGTACACCGCACCGAAGATCACCGTGGCATCTTCCGCCGCGTAGCTCTTGATCGTGTTCATCACTTCGCGCGTTTCCGACAGGCGCAGCGAACGGCTCGACGTGATGTTGACCAGCACGCCGCGCGCACCCGACAGATCGACGCCTTCGAGCAGCGGGCTCGCCACGGCCTGTTCCGCCGCGAGGCGCGCGCGATCGACGCCGGCGACCGTCGCCGTGCCCATCATCGCCTTGCCCTGCTCGCCCATCACCGTCTTCACGTCTTCGAAGTCGACGTTCACGAGGCCATCGACGTTGATGATTTCAGCGATGCCTGCGACCGCGTTGTTCAACACGTCGTCCGCGCACTGGAAGCACTTGTCCATCTCGGCGTCGTCGCCCATCACGTCGAACAGCTTGTCGTTCAGCACGACGATCAGCGAGTCGACGTGATCCTCCAGTTGCTGCGAACCTGCTTCGGCGACGCGCATGCGCTTGCCGCCTTCGAATTCGAACGGCTTGCTGACGACACCGACCGTCAGAATGCCCATCTCCTTCGCGATCTGCGCGACCACCGGTGCCGCGCCCGTGCCCGTACCGCCGCCCATGCCGGCCGTAATGAACACCATGTGCGCACCGCGCAGTGCGTCGGCGATGCGCTCACGCGCTTCTTCCGCTGCCGCACGGCCCATTTCCGGCTTCGCACCGGCGCCGAGGCCCGTGTTGCCAAGCTGGATCACCGACGATGCGCGCGAACGCGACAGCGCCTGCGCGTCCGTGTTCATCACGATGAAATCGACGCCCTGCACGCCGCGGTTGATCATGTGCTGTACGGCATTGCCGCCAGCGCCGCCAACGCCCACCACCTTGATGATGGTGCCGTTGGTCTCGGTTTCCAGCATTTCGAATTCCATGTTGCCTCCGTCAAGAGAATTACTGCTACTCGGCCGTTATTCGGCAGGAGATCGGGCAACCCCCTGTCGCGCGCCAGCCGCCGGCACCGGCGCGAATTTCGATTCGGTTCGTCAGAAGTTGCTCAGGAACCATTCCTTCATCCGCGAGAACACCTGCCCCGCGTTGCCGGACTGCACGGCGACCTTGCGGCCGCGCATGCGCTGAGCGCTGCCTTCGACGAGCAACCCCATCGCCGTCGAGTAGCGCGGATTGCGCACGACGTCGGAGAGGCCGCCTGCATACTCCGGCGCGCCGATGCGCACCGGTTTCAGGAAAATGTCTTCGCCGAGCTCGACCATGCCCGGCATCATCGCGGCACCGCCGGTAATGACCACGCCGGAGCTCAGCAGTTCTTCGTAACCCGACTCGCGCACGACCTGCTGCACGAGCGAGAACAGTTCCTCGACGCGCGGCTCGATCACGGCCGCGAGCGCCTGGCGCGACAGCGTGCGCGGGCCGCGTTCGCCGAGGCCCGGCACTTCGACCATCTCGTCCGGATCGGCAAGCGCCTGCTTCGCGATCCCGTAGCCGACCTTGATGTCTTCCGCATCCGGCGTCGGCGTACGCAGCGCCATTGCGATGTCGCTCGTGATCTGGTCGCCGGCGATCGGAATCACCGCGGTGTGCCGGATCGCGCCTTCGGCGAAGATCGCGATGTCCGTCGTGCCGCCGCCGACGTCGACGAGCACCACGCCGAGATCCTTCTCGTCTTCCGTCAGCACGGCCAGCGACGACGCGAGCGGCTGCAGGATCAGGTCGTTCACTTCAAGACCGCAGCGGCGCACGCACTTGACGATGTTCTGCGCGGCGCTCACCGCGCCCGTCACGATGTGCACCTTCACCTCGAGGCGGATGCCGCTCATCCCGATCGGCTCGCGCACGTCTTCCTGGCCGTCGATGATGAATTCCTGCGTGAGGATGTGCAGCACCTGCTGGTCGGTCGGGATGTTGATCGCCTTCGCGGTCTCGATCACGCGCGCCACGTCGGTCTGCGTGACCTCCTTGTCCTTGATCGCGACCATCCCGCTCGAGTTGAAGCTGCGGATGTGGCTGCCCGCGATCCCCGTGAACACGTTGGTGATCTTGCAGTCGGCCATCAGCTCGGCTTCCTCGAGCGCGCGCTGGATCGACTGCACGGTGGCCTCGATGTTGACCACCACGCCTTTCTTCAGACCCTTCGACTCGCTCTGGCCGAGACCGATCACCTCGTAGTGGCCTTCGCCCTTCAGCTCGGCGACGATGGCCACCACCTTCGACGTGCCGATGTCGAGGGAAACCAGCAGATCCTTGTAGTCTTTGCTCATAAAGTGCTCTTGCGTGTGATCTCTCGTTACTTCTTGCGCTTGTCGGTATCGGTCAGGAACCGCATGCCTGCCGCACGAATTGCGAATCCGTTCGGATAACGCAGGTCCGCGTACTCGATGTCGTTGCCCCAGCGCTCCGTGACGGCCGGCCATGCGGCGACAAGGCGCTGGCTCCGGTCATGCAGCGTGTCGCTGTTGCGTTCCTTGCCCAGCTCCACCTGCATGCCGTTCGACAGCTTCACCGTCCACGCGTACCGCGCCGACAGCGTCACTTCTTCCGGCGCCGCCTTCAGCGGCGCAAACCATTTCCCGAAGTCGCGATACCGCGTGACGACTTCCTTCGCACTGCCCTCCGGGCCGTCGAACGCCGGCAGCTCCTGATCCAGCTCGCCCTGGTTCGCGGTGAACAGCTCGCCGTCGACGCTCACGAGCTGGTCGCTGCCCCAGGTCCCGAGCGGTTTGTACTCCTCGAGCGTGACAGCCAGCGCATTCGGCCACACCCGGCGCACGCTCGCATGGCGCACCCAGGGCATCTGCTCGAACGCGGCGCGCGCCGTGTCGAGATCGACGGTGAAGAAATTGCCCTTCAGCCGGCCGACCACGCCCGCGCGCACCGTCGGCGAGTTGATGTGCTCGGTGTCGCCGTCGATCCGGATTTCGCGCAGCGCAAAAGTCGGGCGCTGGATCAGCCAGTAGCAGCCGGCCGCCGCCAACACGAGCAGCAGCAGCGCGTACAGCGCGCTGGCGGCAAGGTTGAGTTGGCGAACGTTGTTCCACATACGTCGTTCCGTTCCTGCGTCAGTCGTTGAGCGTGAGCGACAGCACCTTCACGACCAGCTCCGAATAGCTGATGCCGACCGCACGCGCGGCCTTCGGCGGCAGCGAGTGGTCGGTCATCCCGGGGGCCGTGTTCACTTCCAGGAAATACGCATTGCCGGCCGCGTCGAGCATGAAATCCGCGCGGCCCCAGTCGGTGCAGCCGAGCACGTCGAACGCGCGACGCGCGATGCGCTTCAGTTCCGCTTCCTGTTCGGCCGGCAGGCCGCACGGGATCAGGTACTGCGTATCGTCGGCGACGTACTTCGCGTGGTAGTCGTAGAACTCGCCCGCCGGCACGATCTTGATCAACGGCAGGTCGAGATCGCCGGCGATGCACGCGGTGTATTCGCCGCCGCCCTCGATGCTCTTCTCGACGATCACGATCTTGTCGTGCGTCGCGGCTTCCTCGAGCGCGGCCGGCAGCGCGTCGGCCGTCTTCACCTTCAGCACCGCGACGCTCGAGCCTTCGCTCGCCGGCTTCACGAACAGCGGCAGGCCGAGCTTCGCGACGATTTCCGGCGCGCGCGCCGCGAGGTCGTCGCCACGCATCACCGTCTCGAACGGCGGCGTCGGCACGCCCGTCTGCTGCCACACGAGCTTCGTGCGGAACTTGTCGAGACCTAGCGCCGACCCGAGCACGCCGCTGCCCGTGTAGCGGATCCCGTAGAAATCGAGTGCGCCCTGGATCTGGCCGTTCTCGCCGTAGCCGCCGTGCAGCGCGTTGAATGCGCGCACGAAACCCTCGTCCTTCAGCGCCGACAGCGGCCGCTCGGCCGGGTCGAACGGATGCGCATCGACGCCCGCGTCACGCAGGCCCTGCAGCACGAGGCGGCCCGAGGTGAGCGACACCTCGCGCTCGGCGGATTCGCCGCCGAACAACACCGCCACCTTGCCGAAACGTTTCGGATCGATCCCGCTCATGTCATCCCTTCTGTTGCGTGTTTTGGACGACCTTCGCCGGCACGCCGCCGATCGAACCCGCGCCCATCGTGATCACCACGTCGCCGTTCTGCGCGACCTTCGCCAATGCGTCCGGCACGTCGTCGACCGTCGCGACGAACACCGGGTCAACCTTCCCCACCGCGCGCAGCGCGCGCGACAGCGCGTCGCCGTTGGCCGTCGAGATCGCGGCCTCGCCGGCCGCATAGACTTCCGTCAGCACCAGCGCATCGACCGTCGACAGCACGTTGACGAAATCGTCAAAGCAGTCGCGCGTGCGCGTGTAGCGGTGCGGCTGGAACGCCAGCACGAGGCGACGGCCCGGGAACGCGCCGCGCGCGGCCGCGATCGTCGCGGCCATCTCGACCGGGTGATGCCCGTAATCGTCGATCAGCGTGTACTGGCCGCCGTCCGCGGTCGGCACGTCGCCGTAACGCTGGAAGCGCCGGCCGACGCCGTTGAATTCCGCCAGCGCCTGCTGGATTGCCTCGTCCGCCACGTCGAGGTCGGTCGCGATCGCGATCGCCGCGAGCGCGTTCTGCACGTTGTGCAGGCCCGGCATGTTCAGCACGACCGCGAGCGGGGCACGCCCTTCGCGGATCACCGTGAAATACATCCGGCCGTCGCGCGCGTCGATGTCTTCCGCGCGCACCTGCGCGTCGGGCGACAGGCCGTAGCGCACCACCGTCTTCGAGATGAACGGGATGATCTGGCGCACGTTTGGATCGTCGACGCACACGACCGCGCTGCCGTAGAACGGCAGCCGCTGCGTGAATTCGATGAACGCCTGCTTGAGCCGCGCGAAATCGTGGCCGTAGGTGTCCATGTGGTCGGCGTCGATGTTCGTGATGACTTCGATCACCGGATACAGGTTCAGGAACGACGCGTCCGACTCGTCGGCCTCGGCGACGATGAAATCGCCCGTGCCGAGCCGCGCATTCGCGCCGGCGCTGATCAGCCGGCCGCCGATCACGAAGGTCGGATCGAGGCCGCCCGCGGCGAGCACGCTCGCGACGAGGCTCGTCGTCGTGGTCTTGCCGTGCGTACCGGCGATCGCGATCCCCTGCTTCAGGCGCATCAGTTCCGCGAGCATCACCGCGCGCTGCACGATCGGCACGCGCTTGTGGCGCGCGGCCAGCACTTCCGGGTTGTCCGAGCGCACGGCCGTCGACACGACGACCGCGTTCGCGCCCTCGATGTTCGCCGCGTCGTGGCCGATCGCGATCCGCGCGCCGAGCGCCTGGAGACGATCGGTCACCGCGTTGCGCGACAGATCCGAGCCGCTGACCTCGTAGCCGAGATTGACGAGCACTTCGGCGATGCCGCTCATGCCCGCGCCGCCGATCCCGACGAAATGAATGTGTTTGACGATGTGTTTCATTGCAGTTCTTCCAGGTTCGCGCCGGCCGCCTTCGCGCACACGCGCGCGACTTCCTCGGTGGCCTCGGGCTTCGCCAACGCGCGCGAACGTTCCGCCATTTCCGCGAGCGATGCCCGCGACTGGCCGCGCAGCCAGTCGGCAAGCAGTTCCGCCGACAGGTCGCGTTGTTGCACCAGCACGGCCGCGCCCGCATCGGCGAGGAACGCGGCATTGGTCGTCTGGTGATCGTCAACCGCGTACGGGAACGGCACGAACAGCGCCGCCACGCCCACCGCCGCGATCTCCGACACCGTCATCGCGCCCGACCGGCAGATCACGAGATCCGCCGCCGCATACGCGGCCGCCATGTCGTCGATGAACGGCACGAGCCGTGCGTCTTCGCCGGCCGCGAAACCGGCCGCTTCATAATTCGCCTTCAGTGCGTCGATGTGCTTCGCGCCGGCCTGGTGCACGACGCGCGGGCGTTCGCCCGGCGCCAGCATCGCCAGCGCGCGCGGCACGACTTCGTTCAATGCGGCCGCACCGAGGCTGCCGCCGACGACCAGCACGTTCAGCGGGCCGCTGCGCGATGCATAGCGTGCTTTGGGCGGTTCCGTGCGCGCAAGTTCCACACGAATCGGATTGCCCGTCCATTCCGCGTGCGGCAGCGCGCCGGGGAACGCGACGAGTACGCGTTTCGCGAGTTTCGCGAGCACCTTGTTCGTCAGGCCCGCGATCGAATTCTGTTCATGCAGCACGAGCGGACGCCCCGACAGCGCGGTCATCACGCCCGCCGGGAACGTGATGTAGCCGCCCATCCCGAGCACGACGTCCGGCCGCACGCGGCGCAACGCGCCAAGGCTCTGCCAGCACGCGCGCAGCAGGTTGAGCGGCAGCGTCAGCTTGGTCTTCAGGCCCTTGCCGCGCAGCCCGCCGAACCGCACGTACTCCATCGGAATGCCGTGCTTCGGCACGAGCGTCGCTTCCATCCCGGCCGGATTGCCGAGCCACACGACGCGCCAACCCGCCGCTTCCATCCGGTGCGCGACCGCGAGCCCCGGGAACACGTGGCCCCCGGTGCCGCCTGCCATTACCATCAGCGTGCGTCGCGACGCGGTCATACCTTCCCTCCGCGCATCAACAAGAATGAACGAGCGTTTTGGCTACGGCCGCTGCGCTTAACTTCGCACGCTTCGCGCACGAAGTTAGCCTTCGCCGAAATCGCGTACTGACGCGGGGAGGTCATACCTTCCCTCCCCGCATCAGCACGCGATTTTCATAGTCCACCCGCAGCAGCACCGCAAGAGCGACACAGTTCAGCAGAATGCCGGAGCCGCCGTAGCTCACGAGCGGCAGCGTCAGGCCCTTGGTCGGCAGCAGCCCGAGGTTCACGCCCATGTTGATGAATGTCTGCGCGCCGAACCAGATGCCGATGCCCTTCGCCATCAGGCCCGCGAACGTGCGATCGAGCGCGAGCGCCTGGCGGCCGATCTCGAACGCGCGGCGCACGATCCAGTAGAACAGCAGAATCACGACCAGCACGCCGACGAAACCGAGTTCCTCGCCGATCACGGCGAGGATGAAGTCGGTATGCGCTTCCGGCAGGTAGTTCAGCTTCTCGACGCTGCCGCCGAGGCCGACGCCGAACCATTCGCCGCGACCGAATGCGATCAGCGAGTGCGTGAGCTGGTAGGCCTTGCCCTGCGCGTAGCGCTCGTCCCACGGATCGAGATACGCGAAGATCCGCTCGCGCCGCCACGGCGACAGCCACACCAGCATCGTGAACGTGCCGACCGCCGTCGCGACGAGGCCGCCGAACAGCTTGCCGTTCACGCCGCCCAGGAACAGCACGCCCATCGCGATCGCGGCGACCACCATGAACGCGCCCATGTCCGGTTCGAGCAGCAGCAGCGCGCCGACCAGGCCGACCGCGAACGCCATCGGCAGGAAGCCCTTCGCGAAGCTTTGCATGTATTCCTGCTTGCGCACCGTGTAGTTCGCCGCGTAGATCGTCACGGCTAGCTTCATGATTTCCGACGGCTGCATGTTGGTGATGCCGAGCGGAATCCAGCGGCGCGCACCGTTCACGCCCTTGCCGACGTGCGGGATCAGCACGATCACGAGGCTGACGAGCGCGATCAGGAAAAGATGCGGCGCGTACTTGTCCCACGTCGACACCGGCACGCGGAACGCGACCACCGCCGCGATGAACGCGACGACGAGCGACACGCAGTGGCGCATCAGGAACGCGTAATCGTGATACGACGCGTATTTCGGCGAATCGGGCATCGCGATCGACGCCGAATACACCATCACGACGCCGAGCCCGAGCAGCGCGATCGCCACCCACAGCAGCGAATAGTCGAAGTCGAGCATCCGCGAACGGCTCGGGCGCACGCCGTTGACGACGCTCGCGAGGCCGCCCGTCGCGGCGCGCGTGGCCGACGAGACGCGGCCGCCCGCGGCATTGCCGCCGGCATCGCGCCGGTCGTTGAAACGGGAGACGATGCGATCGGACCAGCTCATGGCGTCGCTCCTTTGTCGATGGCGATTTCGTCGACCGCCGCGCGGAAGACATCCGCGCGATGGGCGTAGTTCCTGAACATGTCGAGGCTCGCGCATGCGGGCGACAGCAGCACCGCGTCGCCCGGCTCCGCCAGGTCGGCCGCTGCGTGCACCGCGCCTTCGAGCGTCACGTGGTCGGCGAGCGGCACGCCCGTTTCGGCGAGCGTGTCGCGGATCGCCGGCGCGTCGCGGCCGATCAGCATCACCGCGCGGCACCAGCGTGCGACCGGCGCGACCAGCGGCGCGAAATCCTGCCCCTTGCCGTCGCCGCCCGCGATCAGCACGATCTTCTGCGCGAGCCCGTCGAGCGCGGCAACCGTCGCACCGACGTTCGTTCCCTTGCTGTCGTCGACGTAGTCCACGTCGTCGATCGTCGCGATCACTTCGACGCGATGCGCTTCGCCGCGGTATTCGCGCAGCGCGTGCAGCAGCGGCGCGGCCGGCAGGTCGATCGCACGCGCGAGCGCGAATGCGGCCAGCGCATTCGCCGCGTTGTGCAACCCGCGAATCCGCAGCGCGTCGGCCGGCATCAGGCGCTTCTGCCCGATGTCGGGCGTATGCGCGGCGTCGCGCTTGCGCCGGCGGGTCGTCGCCGTTTCATCCGGCGCGTCGCGATCGACGGCTTCCACCAGCCATGCGATGCCGTTGTCGCGGGACAGCCCGTAGTCGCCGTCCTGCACCGGTTCGTTCAGGCCGAACGTGACCGTGCGCGGTGCGTCGGCCGCACCCGCAGCCGGCGCGAACTTCATCACGGCGGCATCGTCGCGGTTCAGCACGCGCGTCGTCGTCGCGCCGAAGATCCGGCCCTTTGCCTTCGCGTATGCGTCGAAGCTGCCGTGCCAGTCGAGGTGGTCCTGCGTGATGTTCAGGATCGCGGCCGCATCGGGCGCGAACGTGCGCGCGGTCTCGAGCTGGAAGCTCGACAGTTCGAGCACCCACACGTCGGGCAGCGCCGTTTCGTCGATCGCGCCCGCGAGCCGGTCGAGCATCGCGGGGCTGATGTTGCCCGCGACCGCGACCTTCTTGCCCGCGCGCTGGCACAGCAGGCCCGTGAGGCTCGTCGTCGTGGTCTTGCCGTTGGTGCCCGTGATCGCGAGCACCTTCGGCTGGTAGCCGCTCGTGCCGAGCGCGCGCAGCGCCTGCGCGAAGAATTCCAGTTCGCCCCACACCGCGATCCCGCGCTCGTTCGCCGCCGCGACCAGCGCCGCGAGCGCCGGTTCGAGCGGCGACAGCCCGGGGCTCAGCCCGACGATCTCGACACCGCCGTCGAGCAGCGCGGGCGCGAACGCCCCGCCGACGAATTCCGCATCGATGCCTTCGGCCTGCAGCGCGGCAAGGTTGGGCGGCGCCTCGCGGGTATCGGCAATGCGCAGCCGGCACCCGTGCCTCGCGCACCATCGCGCGATCGCGAGACCCGATTCCCCGAGCCCCAGTACGAGCACCATCGGCCGTTGCCGATCTCCAAACATCTCGCCAGACATCCTTGTTACCTTTCCTTTACCGCAGCTTGAGGGTGGTCAGACCGAACAGGCACAGCATCAGCGTGATGATCCAGAAACGCACCACCACCTGCGTTTCCTTCCAGCCGGACAATTCGAAATGGTGATGCAGCGGCGCCATCTTCAGCAGACGTCGCCCTTCGCCGTAGCGCTTTTTCGTGTACTTGAACCACGAAACCTGCAGCATCACCGACAGCGTCTCCGCGACGAAGATGCCGCCCATGATGAACAGCACGATTTCCTGGCGCACGATCACCGCGACCGTGCCGAGCGCGCCGCCGAGCGCCAGCGCGCCGACGTCGCCCATGAACACCTGCGCGGGGTGCGTGTTGTACCAGAGGAACGCGAGCCCTGCCCCGCCCATCGCGGAACAGAAGATCAGCAGTTCGCCCGCGCCCGGGATGTGCGGGAACAGCAGGTATTTTGAGTACACCGCGCTGCCCATCACGTACGCGAACACACCCAGCGACGCGCCGACCAGCACCACCGGCATGATCACGAGGCCGTCGAGGCCGTCGGTCAGGTTCACCGCGTTGCTCGCGCCGACGATCACGAAGTAAGTCAGCACGATGAAGCCCCATACGCCGAGCGGGTAGCTGATCGACTTCAGGAACGGCAGCATCAGGTCGGCACGTGCCGGCAGCCCCATCGACAGGCCGCTGCGCACCCACGCCATGAACAGGTCGAACACGCGCACGTTGTTCGCCTCGGACACGCTGAAGGCGAGGTAGACGGCCGCGAACAGCCCGATCACCGACTGCCAGAAATACTTCTCGCGCGACGACATCCCGCGCGGGTCCTTGTGGACGACCTTGCGGTAGTCGTCGACCCAGCCGATCACGCCGAAACCGAACGTGACGAGCATCACGATCCAGATGAAACGGTTCGTCAGGTCGCCCCACAGCAGCGTCGCAACCGCGATGCCGATCAGGATCAGCACGCCGCCCATCGTCGGCGTGCCCGACTTGACGAGGTGCGTCTGCGGACCGTCCTTGCGAACGGCCTGCCCGACCTTCATTTGCGTCAGCTTGCGGATCACCCACGGTCCGCACACGAGCCCGATCCCGAGCGCGGTGATGGTGGCCATCACCGCCCGGAACGTGAGGTACGTGAACAAGCGCAAAAAGCTTGCGTCACCTTGCAGCCATTGCGCCAGCGCCAGCAGCATGCTTCCTTCCTTCTACTCAGTGTGCAGCGGGCGCCGTGCCCGCCGCGGGTTGGTTCGTCAGCGCGTCGACCACGCGCTCCATCTTCATGTACCGCGAGCCCTTCACGAGCACCGTCGCCTGCGCGCCGTAGCCCGCCGCGAGCAGCGCCGCCACGAGCGAATCGACGTCGCCGAAATGGCGAGCCGCGTCGCCGTACGCGGTGCACGCATCGCGCGATGCGTCGCCGAGCGCGAACAGCGCGTCGATTCCGCGCTCGCGCGCATACGCGCCGATCTCGCGATGGAACGCCGGCCCTTCGTCGCCGACCTCGCCCATGTCGCCGAACACCAGCACGCGCGGCGCCGGTTGCGCGGCGAGCACGTCGATCGCGGCACGCATCGAATCGGGATTCGCGTTGTACGTATCGTCGACGACCGTCGCGCCCGCGAGACTGCCGGCACTCGCCTGCTTCACCTGCAGCCGGCCCTTGACCGGCTCGAACGATTCGAGGCCCTGCCTGATCGCCGACAGCGCAACGCCGGCGCCCAGCGCCGCGGCCGTCGCGGCCAGCGCGTTGCGCGCGTTGTGCTCGCCGAGCGCCCGCAGCCGCACCGTGACGGCGCCGGCCGGCGTGTCGATCGCGAGCTCACCGCCATGAAGACGGCCCGTGACCTGCGCGTCGTTCTGCCGTTCGGCATCGTGCAATGCGAAATCGAGGATCCGGTTGCCGGTCGCCGCGACGCGCCAGATACCCGCGTACGCATCGTCGGCCGGGAACACCGCGACGCCGTCCGGCGGCAGCGCGTGGATCACGGCCGCGTGTTCGAGCGCGACCGCTTCGACCGTCGCCATGAATTCCTGGTGCTCACGCTGCGCGTTGTTGACGAGCGCGACCGTCGGCGCCGTGAGACGCGCGAGGATTTCGGTCTCGCCCGGGTGATTCATGCCGAGTTCGATCACCGCGAGCCGATGCGCAGCCGACAGGCGCAGCAGCGTCAGCGGCAGGCCGACGTCGTTGTTCAGGTTGCCGGCCGTCGCGAGCCGCGCGTCGGCGCCGACCGCCGCCGCGAAGATCGACGCGATCATTTCCTTGACGGTCGTCTTGCCGTTGCTGCCCGTCACCGCGACGAGCGGCAGCGGGAATCGCTTGCGCCAGCCGTGTGCGAGCGCGCCGAGCGCGGCACGCGTTTCGCCGCCCTCGATCGCCGGCAGCGCGACGCCCGCCGGCAGGTGCGCGACGAGCGCCGCGGCAGCACCACGCGCGGCGACGTCGCCGAGGAAGTCGTGCGCATCGAAACGCTCGCCCTTCAGCGCGACGAACAGGTCGCCCGGGCCGACCGTGCGGCTGTCCGTCGACACGCGGTCGAACGTGACGCCCGCATCACCGTGGACGGTTGCGCCGGGAATCAGGCGAGCGGCTTCGCCGAGACTGAGCATCGTCATTCGCCGCCTCCCTTGCCGTGCGTCGCACGCGCCGCAAGCGCGAGCCGTGCGTGATCCTGGTCGGAGAACGTGCGCTTCTTGCCCATGATTTCCTGCGTTGCCTCGTGGCCCTTGCCGGCCAGCACGACGACATCCTCGCGTGCGGCGCCGCGCACGGCCTGCAGGATCGCGCTCGCGCGATCCTCGATCCGGCGTGCGCGATCCGGCGCGGTCATGCCGGCGACGATCTGGTCGATGATGCGCTGCGGATCTTCGCTGCGCGGGTTGTCGCTCGTGACGACGGTTTCGTCGGCGAGCCGTTCCGCGATCGCGCCCATCAGCGGCCGCTTCGTTGCATCGCGATCGCCGCCGCAGCCGAACATGCAGACGAGCCGGCCGCCGCGCGCCGCGGTGATCGGACGCAGCGCGTCGAGCGTCTTTTCGAGTGCGTCGGGCGTGTGCGCGTAGTCGATCACGACGAGCGGTTCGTCGTTCTGCAGCCGGCCGCCGAGCCGCTGCATCCGGCCGTTGACCGACTCGAGCCGCGCGATCTCGGCGATCGCCGCGTCGAACGGCACGTCGGCCGCGAGCAGCGAGCCGAGCACCGCGAGCAGGTTGCTGACGTTGAACGTGCCGAGCGTGCCGACTTCGACGTCGGCGTCGCCCCACGACGAACGCAGGCGGAATGCCGTGCCGGTCGCGGTGGCGCGCACGTCGAGCGCGACCAGTTCGCGATCGGCGTCGGGCGCCTGCGCGTCGCCGATCCCGTACGCGATGGTGCGCACGCGACCGGCCAGCTTCTCGAGCAGGCGCCGGCCAGCCGCGTCGTCACGGTTGACGACCGCGGTGCGCAGGCCGCGCCATGCGAACAGCTTCGCCTTCGCGGCCTCGTATGCGTCGAACGTGCCGTGATAGTCGAGGTGATCCTGCGTGAGGTTCGTAAACACCGCGATGTCGAATGCCGTCCCGTTCACGCGCCCCTGGTGCAGCGCGTGCGACGACACCTCCATCGCCACGGCCTTCGCACCCGCGTCGCGCAACTGCGCGAGACTGCGCTGCAGCTGCGGCGCGTCGGGGGTCGTGAAGCCCGTCGGCACGAGCTGGCCGGGCATCCCGCTGCCGAGCGTGCCGATCACCGCGCACGGCTGGTGCAGCGCCGTCAGCGCGGTGGCGATCCATTGCGTGCACGACGTCTTGCCGTTCGTGCCGGTTACGCCCACCGCGAGCAGGCTGTCGCTCGGATCGCCGTACCAGCCGCTGGCGATCTCGCCGGCGAGCTGGTCGAGCGCCGGCACCGCGAGCGCGACGGGCACGGCCGGCGCGGCGGCCAGCCCTTCCGGTTGATACAGCACGGCAACCGCGCCGCGTGCAACGGCGTCGGCGATGAACGCACGGTTATCCGCCCCGTCGACCGCATACGCGAGAAACACGTCGCCAGCCTTGAGGCTGCGCGTGTCGGCATGCAGTTGCGCTGCGGGGGTCACATGCTGACGCAGCCACGCAAGCGCGGCTGCGATCTGCTGATGCGCCGGATGGGAACTGCGGGCGGCGCTCATCGAACAACTCCTGGTGAATTACGCGTCGTGCTGGACACGATCATATGCTTCGCACCGCCACCTGCGGCCAGCTTTTGCGGCCCCGATGCGGCGGGTGCTGCCGGCGAATCGTCAGACACGACGAGCTGCTTGATCGGCATGTTCGGCGGTACGTTCAGCGCGCGCATCGTGTCGCCGGCGATCGCCGAGAATACGGGGCCCGACACCGCGCCACCGAAGTGGCTGCCGGCGGTCGGCTCGTCGACCGATACGGCGATGACGACGCGCGGATTCGGCATCGGCGCCATCCCGACGAACGACGCGCGATACTTGCGCGTGTAGCCATGGCCTTCATGCTTGTACGCGGTACCGCTCTTGCCGCCGACGCGATAGCCCGGCACGGCCGCATCCGGCGACGTGCCGCCCGGCGAGACCACCGTCTCGAGCATCGCGCGCACTTCGCGCGCGGTGGTCGGGTTGAACACCTGCGTGCCCGTCACCTGCTGATTGGGGTCGGTCTTGAAAATGGTCACGGGCATCAGTTCGCCGTCATGCGCGATCGCCGTGTACGCACGGGCGAGCTGGAACAGCGACACCGACAGGCCATAGCCGTACGACATCGTCGCCTGCTCGATGCGGCGCCAGCTCTTCCACGGCCGCAGGCGGCCGGCCACCGCGCCCGGGAAACCGACCTTCGGCGCCTGGCCGAGGCCGATGCTCGTATACATGTTCCACATTTCCTCGGGCCGCATCGTCATCGCGATCTTCGTCGCGCCGATGTTGCTCGATTTCTGGATCACGCCACCGACCGTCAGCGTGCCGAAGCCCGCGTCATCGGTGATCGGCGCGCCATCGAGCACGAAATGCCCGTTGCCCGTCTCGACGAGCGTGTTCGGCGTCACGCGATGCAAATCGAGCGCGAGCGACACCGTGAACGGCTTCATGATCGAACCCGGCTCGAACACGTCGGTCATGATCCGGTTGCGCAACTGCTCGCCCGTCATGCGCGAGCGGTCGTTCGGGTTGTACGTCGGGTAGTTGACGAGCGCGAGCACCTCGCCGGTACGCACGTCGACGACCATCGCCGCACCGGCCTTCGCCTTGAACTTGTCGACGGCGGCCTTCAGGTTCGCGTACGCGATGTACTGGATCTTGCTGTCGATCGACAGGTCGACGTCGGTTCCGTTGTGCGGCGGGATCTGCTCGGCGACGTCCTCGACGATGTGCCCCATCCGGTCCTTGATCACGCGACGCACGCCCGACGTGCCGGACAGCATCTTCTGGTCGCCGAGCTCGACGCCCTCCTGCCCTTCGTCCTCGACGTTCGTGAAGCCGATCAGGTGAGCGGTGATCTCGCCTTCCGGATAGAAGCGCTTGTATTCGTTGCGCTGGTAGACGCCCGGGATGTCGAGTGCGGCGACCTTGTCCGCGACGTCGATCGGCACCTGGCGCTTCACGTAGACGAAACCCTTGTCTTCCGACAACTTCACGCGCAGTTCCTTCGGCGTCATGCCGAGGAGCTTGCCGAGCTGGTTGACCTTGTCGGCATCGAGATCGTCCGGCACGGCGTCGGGAATCGCCCAGATCGCGCGCACGGGCAGGCTCGTCGCGAGCACGAGCCCGTTACGGTCGAGGATCTTGCCGCGCGTCGCGGGCAGCTCGATCGTGCGCTGGTAGCGGCTCTCGCCCTGCTTCTGGTAGAACGCGTTGCCGGGGCCCTGGATCCAGAACGCCCGCGCGGCCAGCGCGACGAACGCCATGAACAGCATGAACACGACGAACTTCGAGCGCCACATCGGCAGATGCACGCCCAGCACGGGGCTCGACGAGAATTTCACGTTCTGGCGCTTCGGGGACGGCTTCATTGCGCGCCTCCCTTGCCCTTGCCGGTCGTATCGGCCGAAGCCGGGATCGGCGCGTCGATCGCCTTCGCGGCGCCCGGCGCCAGCGTCAGGTATTGCGTACGGCCGGTCGTGATCGCCTGCATCTTCAGCGAATCGTTCGCGAGCTGCTCGATGCGTGATGTCTTGGACAGCGCGCTCTGCTGATATTGAAGCTGCGCGTAGTCCTGCTGGAGCTGATGCTCCTGCGACTGCGCGCGCTGCAACTGGATGAAGATCTGGCGCTGCTGGTTCGTCGAGTTGACGACCGACAGCGCGCAACCCATCACGATGATCAGCAGGAAGATATTGAAGCGGCTCATGGCGTGACGCGCTCCGCAATGCGCATCACGGCGGACCGGGCGCGCGGATTCGCGGCGACTTCCGCTTCACTCGGAAACTGGCGGCTGATGATCTTGAGCGGCGGGCTCGGGAGGTCGACGGCACGGATCGGCAGGCGACGATCGACCGCAGGCGCACTCGCGTGCGCCTGCATGAATCGCTTGACGATCCGGTCCTCGAGTGAATGAAAGCTGATGACCACCAGCCGCCCCCCTTGCTCCAGCAACGACAGTGCCGCGTCTAGTACGACTTGCAGGTCCGCAAGCTCTTGATTGACGTGAATCCGTATAGCCTGAAAGGTGCGGGTTGCCGGATCCTTGCCCTTCTCACGGGTTTTGACGACGTGACCCACGATTTGGGCAAGCTCGCCCGTGGTGTCGAGAGGCCCAAGACGGTCGGACTCTGCCCGGCGAGCAACAAGCGCCTTTGCAATCTGAAAAGCAAACCGTTCTTCCCCATAATCTCGTATCACCTCCGTCAATTCCTGCACCGAAACCCGCGCGAGCCATTCGGCCGCCGACTCGCCGCGCGTCGGATCCATTCGCATGTCCAGCGGACCATCGGCGCGGAAGCTGAAGCCGCGCGCCGGATCGTCCACCTGCGGCGAGGACACGCCCAGGTCAAGCAACACACCCGACACCTTCTCGACGCCGCGCGCCGCAAGCGCGTCGCGCATCGATGCAAAGCTGTCATGCACGATCGAGAAGCGCGCATCCTCGATGCCCTGCGCCGTCTCGATCGCTCTCGGATCCTTGTCGAACGCGATCACCCGCCCGTCCGCCGCCAGCCGCGCGAGCACCGCGCGGCTATGGCCGCCGCGCCCGAACGTACCGTCGACATAAATGCCGTCCGGGCGCGTCACGAGCGACTCGACCGCCTCGTCCAACAGCACTGTCCGATGCTGCAATTCGTTTCCCATCGCGGGCGTCTCCGTCACCGCAATCAGAACGTGAAATTCTTCAGCGCGTCGGGCATGCCCTGCGCCATCGCTGCCTGCTCCTTCGCGTTGTAGGTCTGCGAATCCCACAGCTCGAAGTGACTACCCATTCCCAACAACATGACTTCCTTTTCCAGTCCGGCTGCCATACGCAGCTCGGGCGATACAAGAATCCGGCCCGCGCTGTCGAGATCGACGTCCATCGCATTGCCGAGAAAAATCCGCCGCCACCAGTGCGCGTCCATCGGCAACGCGGCGATCTTGGCGCGGAACACTTCCCATTCCGGGCGCGGAAACAGCAACAGGCAGCCGTCCGGGTGCTTGGTCACAGTCACCCGTCCTTCTGCCTGTCCTTGCAGCGCTTCGCGATAGCGAGCCGGCACCGACATCCGCCCTTTCGCATCGAGCGTCAGCGCCGACGCCCCTTGGAACACTTTCCGCTCTCCCGTTCAGGGCACCGAAGCACCCGCTCAATGCTGAGAATTTAGCCGGAACAGCCTGCTAAATCACACAAAAATACACTTTCTCACACTGTCTCCCACTTTAGAGGAAGGGTGTGGCACGGTCAAGGGAGCGGCCCGCTTTTTTGACGAATTTTGTTAGTTAGAACAAGGACTTACGCGCACATGCTCATGCGGCCCCTCATTCCAAAAACCGTTATAAATGAATGAGCTAGTGCAACTTGTGAAGGTGATACGTGAGAAAGATGGGCCAGACACGCGTGAGGACGGGGCTTTCGGGGGCGGGAAAACGAGGAGTCAGCGGGCAGTATCGGGGGCGGTGAACCGGGGCGACGTCGCGCGTCGCCCCGGTGAGAATCTCAGAGATAGTACGCAGTGCTCGTCATGACTTTCGACGCGGCGCGCATCAGCATCCGCGCGGGCAGCGGCAGTTCGATCCCGCCGGCGTCGGTCGCGGCCTTGCCGTGCTTCACTTCGTCGATGCGCATCTGGTCGACGATCGCACGCGACGCGGTGTCGGTCTCCGGGAGCTCGGACATGTGGCCTTCGAGATGACTCTCGACCTGCCGCTCCGTCTCGGCCATGAAGCCGAGGCTGACCTTGTCGCCGAGCGTGCCGGCCGCCACGCCGATCGCGAGCGCGCCGGCGTACCACAGCGGGTTCAGCAGGCTCGGGCGCGAGTCGAGCTCCTTCAGGCGGTGCGCGGTCCACGCGAGGTGGTCCTCCTCCTCGCGCGCGGCCTCCTCGAACATCGCCTTCGCCGACGACGTGCGCGCGGTGAGTTTCTGCGCCTGGTAGAGCGCCTGCGCGCAGACCTCGCCGACGTGGTTCACGCGCATCAGCCCGGCGGCATGCGAGCGCTCCGCGGGCGTCAGTTCGACGGCCGGCGCCTCGGCCGGCACGGGCACCGGGCGGCTCATCCGGCTAATGCCGGTCAGCGATCGCAGGCCGCGATCGAATTCGCTGATCAGTTCATCCAACACCATCCTGTTCTCCTGGCTGCGTGTGCTGCCGCGAGCGGCAAGGGCACGAGTCCGCTGCGTAACCGACTTGATTATTCAGCGGAAATTGCGGTTAACCCGTGATTTTAACCATTGTTGCATAAAGGAAACATGGCGGCCTTGCGCTACGCCATTTCGCTTTGTGGCAAAAAACGGTTTTGCTACATTACGTGCGACTTCTTGCGAAGTTGATGGGGCCCGTCAACAGAACATAACTATCCGCCCCGCCAAAAAAATTCAGTGATTCTTGGAGATCCGTTAATGAAAAAGTCGCTTCTCGCGCTCGTCGCGCTGGGCGCGTTCGCTGGCGCTGCCCATGCGCAAAGCAGCGTGACGCTTTACGGCATCATCGATGAAGGCCTGCTCTTCAACAACAACGCAGGCGGCAAGCATCTGTACAGCATGGCCAGCGGCGTGATGCAAGGCAGCCGCTTCGGCATGCGCGGCACCGAAGATCTCGGTGGCGGCCTGAAGGCGATCTTCACCCTCGAAAACGGTTTCGACGTGAACAGCGGCAAGCTCGGCCAGGGCGGCCTGATGTTCGGCCGTCAGGCTTACGTCGGCCTTTCGAGCCAGTACGGTACGGTCACGCTGGGTCGTCAATACGACTCCGTCGTCGACTTCGTCGGCCCGCTCGAGGCAGGCGACCAGTGGGGCGGCTACATCGCCGCTCACCCGGGCGACCTCGACAACTTCAACAACGCGTACCGCGTGAACAACGCAGTCAAGTTCACGAGCCAGACCTACGGCGGCTTCTCGTTCGGCGGCCTGTACAGCTTCGGCGGTCAAGCCGGCCAGTTCTCGAAGAACCAGGTCTGGTCGCTCGGCGCAGGCTACAACAACGGCCCGCTGGTCTTGGGCGTCGGCTACTTGAACGCACGCACGCCGAACCAGTTCGGCGGCATGTTCAACAACGGTTCCGCGTCTTCGTCGGTCTCGTCGCCGGTCTACGGCACGTACGCGAACAATGCGAACACGTATCAGGTCATCGGTGCGGGCGGCGCATACACGTTCGGCGCAGCGACGATCGGCGCGACGTACTCGAACACGAAGTTCAAGGGCTTCTCGGCCGGTCCGTTCGTGAACCAAAGCGCGACGTTCAACAACGGCGAACTCAACTTCAAGTATCAGTTGACCCCGGCGTTGATTCTCGGTGCTGCGTACGACTACACGCAAGGCAGCAAGATCAACGGCAGCTCGGCAGCCAAGTACCACCAGGGCTCGCTGGGCGTCGACTACTTCCTGTCGAAGCGCACCGACGTCTACGCGATCGGCGTGTACCAGCACGCATCGGGCAGCGTGCTCGACGCGAACGGCGACGTCATCAAGGCCACTGCATCGATCAACGGTCTCGCTGGGTCGAGCACCAGCAACCAGGTCGCAGCACGCGTCGGCATCCGTCACAAGTTCTAATCAGCTTGCCTGACAAGCCGCAGTACATTGAAGGCGCCTTCGGGCGCCTTTTTCTTTTCCGGCGCGGCAGCAGGGCCCCGGTGTGCGGCGGATCGGCCAGTCGCGTTGCACGCGTCGCGATGCTCCGCGCCCGGCCGTTGCGTCGAAACGCGCGGCCGGCCGCCTTCCCCCTCGGGAACCCTCCGCTTCCGATCGGTGCTGCAAACAAAAAAGCCCGGCACGAGCCGGGCTTTTTTTCGTTCGACCGCGCGTTCCTACGCGCCGTTACGCGCGTCCGTCGCGCAGCTCGCGCCGCAGGATCTTGCCGACGTTCGTTTTCGGCAGCTCCGTGCGGAATTCGACCAGCTTCGGGCGCTTGTACCCGGTGAGCCGCTCCTTGCAGTACGCCAGGATGTCCTTGTCGGTGAGCGCCGGGTCCTTCTTCACGATGAACAGCTTCACGGCTTCGCCGGAATGCTCGTCCGGCACGCCGACCGCCGCCACCTCGAACACGCCCGGATGCGACGCCACGACGTCCTCGACTTCGTTCGGATACACGTTGAAGCCGGATACGAGAATCATGTCCTTCTTCCGGTCGACGATCTTCACGTAACCGCGGGCATCCATCACGCCGACGTCACCCGTCTTGAAGAAACCATCCGGGAACATGACCTTCGCGGTCTCGTCCGGCCGGTTCCAGTAGCCGGCCATCACCTGCGGCCCGCGGATGCAGATCTCGCCGGGCTCGCCGAGCGCAACGTCGTTGCCGGCGTCGTCGCGGATCGCAACTTCCGTCGACGGCAGCGGCAAGCCGATCGTCCCGCTGTATTCGGTCGCCGTCACCGGGTTGCACGTCGCCACCGGCGACGTCTCGGACAGCCCGTAGCCTTCGATGATGGCGGTATGGGTCTTTTCATACCAGCGCTTCGCAACACCCTCCTGGATTGCCATGCCGCCGCCGTTGGCGATCACGAGCTTCGACAGGTCGAGCTGGTTGAATTCGGGATGGTTCAGCAGCGCGTTGTACAGCGTATTGACCGCCGGAATCGTCGAGATCTGGTAACCCTTCAGTTCCTTGATCATGCCGGCGATGTCGCGCGGATTCGGGATCAGGATGCCCATCCCGCCCGTGCGCATCGTCAGGAAGCCGCAGACGGTCAGCGCGAACACGTGATACAGCGGCAACGCGACAACCGTCACGAACTGTTTCACCTCCGGGTACTTCTCATGCGCCGGATGATGCCAGGCGCCGGCCTGCAGCACGTTCGACACGATGTTCCGGTGCAGCAGCGTCGCGCCCTTCGCCACGCCGGTCGTACCGCCCGTATATTGCAGGAACGCGGCGTCGTCGGGGCCGATCTTCAGCGGCTTAAACGCCTGCCGCGCGCCTTCCGACAGCGCGGCCTTGAAGCGCGTGAACGACGGAAGCTGCCACGCGGGCACCATCTTCTTCACGTTGCGCACGACGTAATTGACGAGCCATCCCTTGATGCCCAGCAGGTCGCCCATCGATGCGACGACGACATGCTTGACCGCCGTATTGGCGATGACGGCCTGCAGCGTCGACGCGAAATTCTCGAGGATGACGATCGCCTCCGCACCGCTGTCCTTCAGCTGATGCTCGAGCTCGCGCGGCGTGTAGAGCGGATTGACGTTGACGACGGTGTAGCCTGCGCGCAGTACCGCGGCAATCGCCACGGGGTACTGCAGCACGTTCGGCATCATGATCGCGACGCGCGCGCCGCGCGCGAGGCCACGGGATTGCAGCCACGCACCGAACTGGCGTGACAGCGTGTCGAGTTCGCCGTAGGTGATGCCCTTGCCCATGCAGACGAACGCCGTGCGGTCGCGATACTGCCGGAAGCTTTCGTCGAGCAGGTCAGGAACAGAGGGATAAGGAGACGCGTCGATTTCGGCTGGAACGCCGGGTGGGTACGATTTCAGCCAAATTTTTTCCATACCGCGCGTCTCCTCACAGATTTTCGAATGGTCGTGCTAAAACGCATCGTAACGGCTCGCCCGTCCCGATACAACAGGGTTAGATGTCCACTTCGAACTTCCGCCGAAATTCGTCTGATCATACGGGGGTATTCGATCAAATCCGCTCAACTTCGACAAGGCAATCGTAAAACGTCGCCGAATTGCCGAGATCGGTCAGCGCCTGGCTCGTCACCTCGTTTGCATTCCTGCCGTCCGGCGACAGCTTCTTCCACCAGATCGACAGCCCGACAACGAGCCCCGCGCGTGCGCGATCGGTAATTCTCGCGAGCGCCTGCATCGATCCGCGGTCGTTGAAGATGCGGACGACGTCGCCCTCCTCAATGCCGCGCGCTTCGGCGTCGGACGGGTGGATGTCGAGATGCGGCTCGCCTTCCGTCGTACGCAGGCTGTCGACGTTCACGAACGTGCTGTTCAGGAAGTGGCGGGCCGGCGGCGAAATCATCGCGAGCGGATAGCGTGCGGCAAGCTCGGGTGCGGCCTCGGCCGATTCGAACGGCGGCAGGTAGTCGGGAACGGGGTCCATGCCCATCTGCTCGAGCCGTGCGCTGTAGAACTCGCACTTGCCGGACGGCGTGCGGAAACCGCCATTCGCGAACGGCGCTTCCGGCAGCTTGAGCTTCAGCCAGCCGTCCCGCTTCAGCGTATCCCAGTCGCTGTCGAGCGCCGGATCGTCCCACCGGAGCGCCGCGCGCGCGACCTCTTCGTCGCTGTGATAGAGCGCGGGCTCGTCGAGCCCCATGCTACGCGCGATGCCGCGGAAGATCTCCGTATTCGGCCGTGCGTCTCCCACCGGCGGAATCGACGGCAGGTTCGCCATCACGTAGGTATGGCCGTACGATTTGTGGACGTCCAGATGCTCGAGCTGTGTGGTAGCCGGCAATACAATGTCGGCGAAATCGACGGTATCTGTCTTGAAATGCTCGAGAACGACCGTGAACAGATCGTCGCGCGCGAACCCCGCCGCGACCTTCGAAGAATCCGGCGCGACGGCCACCGGGTTCGAGTTGTACACGATCACTGCCTCGACCTTCGGCCCGAACGTCGCGTCGCCCTCGTGCAACAGCGCGTCACCGATCGCGTTCATGTTGATGATGCGCGGCAGCTCGTGCGGCCAACCCGGCATCAGATCCGGGCGCAGCAGCGCCGACTGGTTCACCGGCGCAGATTCCGACGACGAGAGCAACAGCCCGCCGGCCCGATCCCGCCACGCCCCCGTCAGCGCCGGCAGGCTTGCAATCGCGCGAACCGCATTGCCGCCGCCTCGTACGCGCTGCATGCCGTAATTGAGACGAATCGATGCCTTGCGGGTCGCGCCGTATCGACGCGCAAGGTCGACCAGCTCCGACGCGTCGATGCCGCAGATCTGCGCAACGCGCTCCGGCGGATAGGACATCGCCCGCTCCTTGAGCGCGTCGAAGCCGAGCGTATGGCTGGCAATGTAGTCGTGATCGAGCAGACCTTCAGTCATCAGCACGTGCATCATGCCGAGCGCAAACGCGCCGTCGGTACCTGGCTTCAATGCGATGTGCTGGTGGCATTTCTCGGCTGTCAGCGAGCGGTACGGGTCGATCGCGACGAGACGTGCGCCGCGGCGCTTTGCTTCCTGCGCACGCGTCCAGAAGTGCAGGCTCGATGCGATCGGGTTCGCGCCCCATATCAGAATCAGCTCGCTTTCCTCGAAATGCTCGAGGTGCATGCCAAGACTCCCGCCGTATGTGTAACGAAGCCCCGCCGCGCCGGCGGCCGCGCAAATCGTGCGCTCGAGCCGTGATGCGCCGAGCTTGTGGAAGAAACGCTGGGCGATGCCCTCGCCCTGCACGAGCCCCATCGTCCCCGCATAGCTGTACGGCACGATCGCTTCCGGTGCACGCGCCGCGATTTCCCCGAGGCGACGGCCGATCTCGTCGAACGCTTCGCTCCAGCTGATCGGTACGAAGCGCCCTTCTCCCTTCGCGCCGACGCGCTTCAACGGGACCGTGAGGCGATCGGGATGATGAACACGATCGGCGTATCGGCTGACTTTCGTGCACAGCACGCCTTGCGTCGGCGGATGGTCGGGGTCGCCCGTCACCTTGATCGCCTTGCCGTTCTCGACGGTCACGCGCATTGCGCACGTGTCCGGACAATCGTGCGGGCAAACGGCCCGAGCTACCTGTGTGGCGGCGTTCATCGTTTTGAATGCGGGGATGGGGATTTGCAAATTTTACGTGGACGCGCCGAATAAAGCGTTCATTTCGTACGGATCTTGGGCTATTCGACCGTGAAGAGCGTTGGGAGGAGCGGGGAGTTTCAGTTGCGACGCATGTCTTCGCGGGGAGCGAACTGCACTGCCAACGCTGTGTTCGGAGTGCAGCTTTGATCGAAGATGGGATCAATATGCCAGTAAATCACGAAACATATCGATCATTGAGAGAATTCGGTGACGCAATAGGTTGCGCTGAGAGAGAGTGGCTTGGGCGGCGAGGACCTCGCCCACCCCGCGTACATTTCCTTCGCCGAAATGCAAAAACCCCCGCCTTTTCGGGCGGGGGTTTCTGGCTTAGGGAGCCTGACGATTACCTACTTTCACACGGGAATCCGCACTATCATCGGCGTAGAGTCGTTTCACGGTCCTGTTCGGGATGGGAAGGGGTGGGACCGACTCGCTATGGTCATCAGGCAAAGAGGGTTGTCGCGTTGCTTCGCAGCGCGACCAATCTTGGAAGAAGCAGTAATTTTGGGTTGTGAGCTGTATCTCACACGTACGCGGTTACTCAACCGTCGTACGCCGAGTGCCTTGCACTCGGCGTTCGACATCCGTAAGCGCTGAAGCGCTAACGGCTGTCGAAACAGACTTGTTATAGGATCAAGCCTTACGGGCAATTAGTATCAGTTAGCTGAACGCATTACTGCGCTTACACACCTGACCTATCAACGTCCTGGTCTCGAACGACCCTTCAAGGGGATCTAGTCCCCAGGGATATCTCATCTTAAGGCGAGTTTCCCGCTTAGATGCTTTCAGCGGTTATCTCTTCCGAACATAGCTACCCGGCGATGCCACTGGCGTGACAACCGGTACACCAGAGGTTCGTCCACTCCGGTCCTCTCGTACTAGGAGCAGCCCCCTTCAAATATCCAACGCCCACGGCAGATAGGGACCAAACTGTCTCACGACGTTTTAAACCCAGCTCACGTACCTCTTTAAATGGCGAACAGCCATACCCTTGGGACCGGCTACAGCCCCAGGATGAGATGAGCCGACATCGAGGTGCCAAACACCGCCGTCGATATGAACTCTTGGGCGGTATCAGCCTGTTATCCCCAGAGTACCTTTTATCCGTTGAGCGATGGCCCTTCCATACAGAACCACCGGATCACTATGACCTGCTTTCGCACCTGCTCGACTTGTCGGTCTCGCAGTTAAGCACGCTTATGCCATTGCACTATCAGCACGATTTCCGACCGTACCTAGCGTACCTTCGTACTCCTCCGTTACGCTTTGGGAGGAGACCGCCCCAGTCAAACTGCCTACCATGCACTGTCCCCGACCCGGATCACGGGCCAAGGTTAGAACCTCAAACAAACCAGGGTGGTATTTCAAGGACGGCTCCACCGAAACTAGCGTTCCGGTTTCATAGCCTCCCACCTATCCTACACAGATCGGTTCAAAGTCCAATGCAAAGCTACAGTAAAGGTTCATGGGGTCTTTCCGTCTAGCCGCGGGTAGATTGCATCATCACAAACACTTCAACTTCGCTGAGTCTCGGGAGGAGACAGTGTGGCCATCGTTACGCCATTCGTGCAGGTCGGAACTTACCCGACAAGGAATTTCGCTACCTTAGGACCGTTATAGTTACGGCCGCCGTTTACCGGGACTTCAATCAAGAGCTTGCACCCCATCATTTAATCTTCCGGCACCGGGCAGGCGTCACACCCTATACGTCCACTTTCGTGTTTGCAGAGTGCTGTGTTTTTATTAAACAGTCGCAGCCACCAGTTTATTGCAACCCCTTCACCCTTTGCCCGCAGGGGCATCAAGCTACAAGGGCGTACCTTATCCCGAAGTTACGGTACCAATTTGCCGAGTTCCTTCTCCCGAGTTCTCTCAAGCGCCTTAGAATACTCATCTCGCCCACCTGTGTCGGTTTGCGGTACGGTCATCGTTAGACTGAAGCTTAGAGGCTTTTCTTGGAACCACTTCCAATTGCTTCGCTCCCTAAGGAGCTCGCGCCACACCCTTGAATTCCGCGCCCGGATTTGCCTAAGCGCCTTCTCCAATGCAGCGACCGGGACTTCCAACACCCGGACAACCTTCCGCGATCCGTCCCCCCATCGCATCTAACAATGGTGCAGGAATATTGACCTGCTTCCCATCAGCTACGCATTTCTGCCTCGCCTTAGGGGCCGACTCACCCTACGCCGATGAACGTTGCGTAGGAAACCTTGGGCTTACGGCGAGGGGGCCTTTCACCCCCTTTATCGCTACTCATGTCAGCATTCGCACTTCTGATACCTCCAGCATCCCTTCCGAGACACCTTCGCAGGCTTACAGAACGCTCTCCTACCATGCGTGCAAAGCACGCATCCGCAGCTTCGGTATATAGCTTAGCCCCGTTACATCTTCCGCGCAGGACGACTCGATCAGTGAGCTATTACGCTTTCTTTAAAGGGTGGCTGCTTCTAAGCCAACCTCCTGACTGTTTTAGCCTTCCCACTTCGTTTCCCACTTAGCTATATTTGGGGACCTTAGCTGGCGGTCTGGGTTGTTTCCCTCTTGACACCGGACGTTAGCACCCGATGTCTGTCTCCCGTGATTGCACTCTTCGGTATTCGGAGTTTGCTATGGCGGGGTAATCTGCAATAGACCCCCCAACCATGACAGTGCTCTACCCCCGAAGGTGAGACACGAGGCACTACCTAAATAGTTTTCGGAGAGAACCAGCTATTTCCAAGTTTGTTTAGCCTTTCACCCCTATCCACAGCTCATCCCCTAACTTTTCAACGTTAGTGGGTTCGGACCTCCAGTACGTGTTACCGCACCTTCATCCTGGCCATGGATAGATCACTTGGTTTCGGGTCTACGCCCAGCAACTGAACGCCCTATTCGGACTCGCTTTCGCTACGCCTGCCCTATACGGTTAAGCTTGCTACTGAACGTAAGTCGCTGACCCATTATACAAAAGGTACGCCGTCACCCCTTACGAGGCTCCGACTGTTTGTATGCATGCGGTTTCAGGATCTATTTCACTCCCCTCCCGGGGTTCTTTTCGCCTTTCCCTCACGGTACTGGTTCACTATCGGTCGATCACGAGTATTTAGCCTTGGAGGATGGTCCCCCCATCTTCAGACAGGATTTCACGTGTCCCGCCCTACTTGTCGTACACTTAGTTCTTTCATACTGTTTTCGCCTACGGGGCTATCACCCGCTATGGCCGCACTTTCCAGAGCGTTCGGCTAACAATACAAATAAAGAGTACAAGGCTCATCCCATTTCGCTCGCCACTACTTTGGGAATCTCGGTTGATTTCTTTTCCTGCGGTTACTTAGATGTTTCAGTTCACCGCGTTCGCTTCGCATGGCCTATGTATTCAGCCATGGATACTCCAAAAGGAGTGGGTTTCCCCATTCGGACATCTACGGATCAAAGCTTGTTTGCCAGCTCCCCGTAGCTTTTCGCAGGCTACCGCGTCCTTCATCGCCTGTGATCGCCAAGGCATCCACCACATGCACTTGTTCGCTTGACCCTATAACGAGTCTGTCTCTCCGACAGTCGTTACAGGTTGAGTTTTCGCGTTGTGCCGTATTCCAATTGAGTCAAACATAGAGTTCGAATCATCTTGAGATACATCGATACAATCACAACCCGGATAGTTTTCACGTCCATCTCAAGACGCTTCCGCTATCCAAATTACTTACTTCTTCCAGATTGTTAAAGAACGACAGCCGATACGTACTACGTATCACTCTGACTGGCTCAATCGCCAATGGCAAATGCTCGTCTCACACGTCACTTACGTGTGATCCAAACGCTTCCCGTTGAAGATTGGTGGAGGCAGACGGGATCGAACCGACGACCCCCTGCTTGCAAAGCAGGTGCTCTCCCAGCTGAGCTATGCCCCCATGAGTACAGATTCCTCAGGTACTACCGCCAGACAAGACATTGGTGGGTCTGGTTGGATTCGAACCAACGACCCCCGCCTTATCAAGACGGTGCTCTAACCGACTGAGCTACAGACCCCTGAGTCTGTCTTTAATTTACAGCCGATAAGCGTGAGCGCTCAACTTTGCGAGATAGCTCTAGAAAGGAGGTGATCCAGCCGCACCTTCCGATACGGCTACCTTGTTACGACTTCACCCCAGTCATGAATCCTACCGTGGTGACCGTCCTCCTTGCGGTTAGACTAGCCACTTCTGGTAAAACCCACTCCCATGGTGTGACGGGCGGTGTGTACAAGACCCGGGAACGTATTCACCGCGGCATGCTGATCCGCGATTACTAGCGATTCCAGCTTCATGCACTCGAGTTGCAGAGTGCAATCCGGACTACGATCGGTTTTCTGGGATTAGCTCCCCCTCGCGGGTTGGCAACCCTCTGTTCCGACCATTGTATGACGTGTGAAGCCCTACCCATAAGGGCCATGAGGACTTGACGTCATCCCCACCTTCCTCCGGTTTGTCACCGGCAGTCTCCTTAGAGTGCTCTTGCGTAGCAACTAAGGACAAGGGTTGCGCTCGTTGCGGGACTTAACCCAACATCTCACGACACGAGCTGACGACAGCCATGCAGCACCTGTGTATCGGTTCTCTTTCGAGCACTCCCACCTCTCAGCGGGATTCCGACCATGTCAAGGGTAGGTAAGGTTTTTCGCGTTGCATCGAATTAATCCACATCATCCACCGCTTGTGCGGGTCCCCGTCAATTCCTTTGAGTTTTAATCTTGCGACCGTACTCCCCAGGCGGTCAACTTCACGCGTTAGCTACGTTACTAAGGAAATGAATCCCCAACAACTAGTTGACATCGTTTAGGGCGTGGACTACCAGGGTATCTAATCCTGTTTGCTCCCCACGCTTTCGTGCATGAGCGTCAGTATTGGCCCAGGGGGCTGCCTTCGCCATCGGTATTCCTCCACATCTCTACGCATTTCACTGCTACACGTGGAATTCTACCCCCCTCTGCCATACTCTAGCCTGCCAGTCACCAATGCAGTTCCCAGGTTGAGCCCGGGGATTTCACATCGGTCTTAGCAAACCGCCTGCGCACGCTTTACGCCCAGTAATTCCGATTAACGCTCGCACCCTACGTATTACCGCGGCTGCTGGCACGTAGTTAGCCGGTGCTTATTCTTCCGGTACCGTCATCCCCCGACTGTATTAGAGCCAAGGATTTCTTTCCGGACAAAAGTGCTTTACAACCCGAAGGCCTTCTTCACACACGCGGCATTGCTGGATCAGGCTTTCGCCCATTGTCCAAAATTCCCCACTGCTGCCTCCCGTAGGAGTCTGGGCCGTGTCTCAGTCCCAGTGTGGCTGGTCGTCCTCTCAGACCAGCTACTGATCGTCGCCTTGGTAGGCCTTTACCCCACCAACTAGCTAATCAGCCATCGGCCAACCCTATAGCGCGAGGCCCGAAGGTCCCCCGCTTTCATCCGTAGATCGTATGCGGTATTAATCCGGCTTTCGCCGGGCTATCCCCCACTACAGGACATGTTCCGATGTATTACTCACCCGTTCGCCACTCGCCACCAGGTGCAAGCACCCGTGCTGCCGTTCGACTTGCATGTGTAAGGCATGCCGCCAGCGTTCAATCTGAGCCAGGATCAAACTCTTCAGTTTAAACCTGTTACTGTTTTCGGTTCAGTTAAGAACCGGTCGCTCACTCAAAGCTGACAGGAATATGAATTGCTTCATAAACCTGACTTACTTTAGTGTGAGACTCTTGATACTTTTGCCATCTGATCCGAGGATCAGCTCGCTTCCATCAAGCGCCCACACTTATCGGCTGTTAATTTTTAAAGAGCAATCTGCGAGGAACTTCGTGTTTCTCAGCAGCGCTGCGTTTTCAGCAGCAGAGAAGCGAGATTATGAACCGTGTTTCGCAGCTCGTCAACAACTTTTTAACTGCTTCGTTGCGACTGCGGGGTTCAACTCCGTGCACTGCCAGGGCTCGTTACCACCACACCCCGACCGCACCGCTTCCCTCTCCCGCGCTGCGTTTCCGTTAGCGCGAAAGAGGCGTGATTCTATGCACCCCGCCCCGTTCGCGCAAGCCCCTTTGTGAAGAAAATTTGAAAAAAGCCCCCGTGCGCTGACGCGCACGGGGGCTCTTAATAGAAAGGGTCGGGCAATCATGCCGGCACCGATACCAACCAGTCGCCGACACCCGCCGCAGTGCGGCCCAATCAGCGGTTCTTGAACGCCGGCTTCCGTTTCTCGACGAATGCCGCCATCCCTTCCTTCTGGTCTTCGGTCGCGAACAACGAATGGAACAACCGGCGCTCGAAGTGGACGCCTTCAGCCAGCGTCGTCTCGTACGCGCGGTTCACCGACTCCTTGACCATCATGACCGCCGGCAGCGAAAACTCGGCGATCGTCGTCGCGGCGGCAATCGCCTCGTCGAGCAGCTTGTCGGCCGGCAGCACGCGCGACACGAGCCCCGCGCGCTCAGCTTCGGCAGCGTCCATGAAACGCGCGGTCAGGCACATGTCCATCGCCTTCGCCTTCGACACCGCGCGCGGCAGACGCTGGGTGCCGCCCGCACCCGGCATGATGCCCAGCTTGATTTCCGGCTGGCCGAACTTGGCGGTGTCCGCCGCGAAGATGATGTCGCACATCATCGCGAGCTCGCAGCCGCCGCCCAGCGCAAAGCCCGCAACCGCCGCAATGATCGGCTTGCGGATCTCGCGGACCGTCTCCCAGTTCCGCGTGATGTAGTCGCCCCGGTAAACATCCATATAGGAGTAGGTCGCCATCATGCCGATGTCCGCGCCGGCCGCAAACGCCTTCTCGCTCCCGGTCACGACGATGGCGCCGATGTCGTCGTCGGCATCGAATGCCTTCAGCGCGTCGCCCAACTCATCCATCAGCGCATCGTTCAGCGCATTCAGCGCCTTCGGACGGTTCAGCGTAACCAGCCCGACACGCCCCCGGGTCTCCACCAGGATGTTCTCGTAAGCCATCTATTTCTCCTCGATCAATGAAATGAGAAACGCCTCGCACATGCGAATAATTTGATGCTACCATTCTCCGACCAACCGGTCGGTTAATTAATCGATCCAATCCCTCTCAACGTTCATCAGGCTGCCGCCATGACCCACGCACTGTTCACGAAGCACGAAGACACGCTGAAGCACGCACTCGCCGCCATCGAGAGCCGCGGGTACTGGAGCCCGTTCGCCGAAATGCCGAGTCCCAAAGTGTACGGGGAAAGCGCGAGCGCCGACGGCGAAGCCGCGTTCAAGTCGCACCTCGACAAGACGTTCGCGCTCGATCAGCCGGCGTCCGGCGAAACGGTCGGCGCGGAGCGCTCGCCGTACGGCATCGCACTGGACATCCGGTATCCGAAATCGACGCCCGACGCACTGATCGCCGCCGCGGCCGCCGCGCAACGCACGTGGCGCGAAGCCGGCCCGAGCGCATGGGTCGGCGTCAGCCTCGAAATCCTCGCGCGCCTGAACCGGGCGAGCTTCGAGATCGCCTACAGCGTGATGCACACCACCGGGCAGGCCTTCATGATGGCGTTCCAGGCCGGCGGCCCGCACGCGCAGGATCGCGCGCTCGAGGCAGTTGCCTATGCATGGGACGAACTGCGCCGCATCCCGGCCGACGCGCACTGGGAAAAGCCGCAAGGCAAGAACCCGCCGCTCGCGATGCACAAGCGCTACATGGTCGTCCCGCGCGGCACGGGGCTCGTGCTCGGCTGCTGCACGTTCCCGACCTGGAACGGCTACCCGGGCCTGTTCGCCGATCTGGCAACCGGTAACACCGTGATCGTCAAACCGCATCCGGGCGCAATCCTGCCGCTCGCGATCACGGTGCGGATCGCTCGCGACGTACTGCGCGAAGCCGGATTCGATCCGAACGTCGTCACGCTCCTCGCGACCGAGCCCAACGACGGCGCCCTCGTTCAGGACCTCGCGCTGCGCCCCGAGATCAAGCTGATCGACTTCACCGGCAGCACGCAGAACGGCACGTGGCTCGAACGCCATGCCCATCAGGCACAGGTCTATACCGAGAAGGCAGGCGTCAACCAGATCGTGATCGACTCGACCGACGACCTGAAGGCCGCCGCCAAGAACATCGCGTTCTCGCTCGCGCTGTACTCCGGCCAGATGTGCACGGCCCCGCAAAACATCTACGTGCCGCGCGACGGCATCCGCACGGCGGACGGCCATGCGAGCTTCGACGAAGTCGCGCAGGCAATTGCCGTTTCCGTGCAAAAGCTCACCGGCGACCCGGCACGCTCGGTCGAACTGATCGGCGCAATCCAGAACGATGGCGTGACCGCTCGCATCGACGACGCCCGCCAGCTCGGCCGCGTGCTCGCCGACAGCCTGACACTCCAGCACCCCGCATTCCCCGATGCTCGCGTGCGCACGCCGCTCGTGCTGCAACTCGACGTGGCCGATCGCGAGAAATTCACGCAGGAGTGGTTCGGCCCGATCTCGTTCGTGATCGCGACCGATTCGACCGCCCAGTCGCTCGATCTCGCCGGCGAAATCGCGGCGGAACATGGCGCGCTGACCCTCTCCGTCTACAGCACCGACGAAGCAATCATCGACGCCGCACACGATGCAGCGGTGCGCGGCGGTGTCGCACTGTCGATCAACCTGACGGGCGGCGTGTTCGTGAACCAGTCGGCCGCCTTCTCCGACTTCCACGGCACGGGCGCGAATCCGGCAGCCAACGCGGCGCTGGCCGACCCGGCGTTCGTCGCCAACCGGTTCCGTGTGGTGCAAAGCCGCGTCCATGTTGCCCCGAAGGCGGTACCTGCGGAAGCTGGCCAACCGGCATAACCCGAATGGCCGACGTGCAAACGCCGCCACGTTCTCTACCATGAACGAATCCGCCACCCGGCGGGTTCGTTGCTCATCGATACGCCCATGACAGACGCCTACATCTGCGATGCGATTCGCACCCCCATCGGCCGCTACGGCGGCGCCCTGAAAGACGTCCGCGCCGACGACCTCGGTGCGGTGCCGCTCAAGGCGCTGATCGAGCGCAACCTCGATGTCGACTGGACGGCAATCGATGACGTGATCTACGGCTGCGCGAACCAGGCCGGCGAAGACAACCGCAACGTCGCGCGCATGTCGGCGCTGCTCGCGGGCCTGCCGACCGCCGTGCCGGGCACGACGCTGAACCGGCTGTGCGGCTCCGGGATGGACGCGGTCGGCACGGCTGCGCGCGCGATCAAGGCGGGCGAGGCGCGCCTGATGATCGCGGGCGGCGTCGAGAGCATGACGCGCGCGCCGTTCGTGATGGGCAAGGCCGCGAGCGCGTTCGCGCGCCAGGCCGACATCTTCGATACGACGATCGGCTGGCGTTTCGTCAATCCGCTGATGAAACAACTGCACGGCGTCGATTCGATGCCGGAGACGGCCGAGAACGTCGCGGTCGACTACAACATTAGCCGTGCCGACCAGGACCTGTTCGCACTGCGCAGCCAGCAGAAGGCCGCGCGTGCGCAGCAGGACGGCACGCTCGCCGAGGAAATCGTGCCAGTCACGATTGCCCAGAAGAAAGGCGATCCGGTGATCGTGTCCCGCGACGAACATCCGCGCGAGACGTCGCTCGAAGCGCTCGCAAAGCTGAAGGGCGTCGTGCGTGCGGATGGTTCGGTGACGGCCGGCAACGCATCGGGTGTCAACGACGGCGCGTGCGCGCTGCTGCTTGCCAATGCGCAGGCAGCCGACCAGTATGGCCTGCGCCGCCGCGCGCGCGTCATCGGCATGGCGACCGCCGGCGTGGAGCCGCGCGTGATGGGTATCGGGCCCGCACCGGCCACGCAGAAACTGCTGCGCCAACTCGGCATGACGATCGACCAGTTCGACGTGATCGAGCTGAACGAGGCGTTTGCGTCGCAGGGTCTCGCGGTGCTGCGCATGCTCGGCGTGGCCGACGACGATCCTCGCGTGAACCCGAACGGCGGTGCGATTGCACTGGGCCATCCGCTCGGCGCATCGGGCGCCCGGCTGGTCACCACGGCGCTCTATCAACTCGAGCGTACAGGCGGCCGCTTTGCGCTCTGTACGATGTGCATCGGCGTCGGCCAGGGCATCGCACTCGCGATCGAACGCGTGTAACTGCCACGCCGCGCGCCTATAACGAAGTCATGAAGGAGACACTGCATGCCCTATCAGGCGATCCAGCTGGATATCGATCAGGCCGCGTGCGTGGCCACGATTACCCTCAACCGCCCCGACAAGCTCAACAGCTTCACGCGGGCGATGCATCGCGAACTGCAGTCGGCACTCGATGAAGTCGAAGCGGCCGGCGCACGCGCGCTGATTCTGACGGGTGCGGGGCGCGGCTTCTGCGCGGGCCAGGACCTGGCCGACCTCGACTTCACGCCGGGGGCATCCACCGATCTCGGCACGCTGATCGACGAGCACTTCAATCCGCTGATCCGCCGCCTGCAGCGTCTGCCGATTCCGGTGATCGCCGCCGTCAACGGCACGGCGGCCGGCGCCGGCGCAAATCTCGCGCTTGCATGCGATCTCGTGTTCGCCGCACGCTCGAGCAGTTTCATCCAGGCCTTCGTCAAGATCGGGCTCGTACCCGATTCGGGCGGCACGTGGTTCCTGCCGCAACGTGTCGGTATGGCACGCGCGCTGGGGCTCGCGTTGACCGGAGACAAGCTCGGCGCCGAACAGGCCGAGCAATGGGGCCTGATCTGGCGCGCGGTCGACGACGACGCACTCGTCGCGTCGGTCCGCGAGCTGGCGACCCAGCTCGCGCAACAGCCGACGCTCGCGATCGCATCGATCAAGCAATCGATGCGCGACAGCGTCACGAACACGCTCGACCAGCAGCTCGACCTGGAACGCGACCTGCAGCGCAAGCTCGGCCAGTCGCACGATTACGCGGAAGGCGTGAAGGCATTCATCGAGAAGCGGGCGCCTCGCTTCGAGGGGCGTTGACATGACGAACGCCACCGCCACGCTCGACCCCGATTCGCTCGCCCGCGCCACCGCGCAGGCCATGTACGACGCGGACGCATGCAGCCGCGCGTTCGGCATGGAAATCGCCGAAGTACGCGCCGGTTACGCACGCCTGCAGATGCGCGTGCGGCCCGAATTCCTGAACGGGCATCAGACCTGCCATGGCGGGATCATCTTCACGCTCGCCGATTCGACGTTCGCGTTCGCGTGCAACTCGTACAACCTGAACACGGTCGCGGCCGGCTGCTCGATCGAATTCCTGCGCCCCGTGCACGGCAACGACGTGTTGACCGCCGAGGCGATCGAACAGGCGCGCGCCGGCCGCCACGGCATCTACGACATCCGCGTCACGAACCAGACCGGCGAAACCGTCGCGATGTTTCGCGGCAAATCCGCCCAGATCAAGGGCACGGTCATCCCGGAAGACCGCTGACGCCGACGGCTCGCACATAACAAGTACTGGAGACATGCATGACTACCCCGCTACCGCTCGAGCCGATCGAGACCGCCTCACGCGACGAGCTGACCGCGCTGCAGCTCGAACGCCTCAAGTGGTCGCTCCGGCATGCGTATGACCACTCCCCCGTCTATCGTCGCAAGTTCGACGATGCGGGCGTCCATCCCGACGACCTGAAGACGCTCGCCGACCTGTCGCGCTTCCCGTTCACGACCAAGAGCGACCTGCGCGACAGTTACCCGTTCGGGATGTTCGCGGTGCCGCAGGACCAGATCTCGCGCATCCACGCGTCATCGGGCACGACCGGCAAGCCGACGGTCGTCGGCTATACGGCTGGCGACATCGACACGTGGGCGAATCTCGTCGCACGCTCGATCCGCGCCGCCGGCGCACGCCGCGGCGACAAGGTGCACGTCAGCTACGGCTACGGCTTGTTCACGGGCGGGCTCGGCGCGCACTACGGCGCCGAACGCGCAGGACTGACCGTGATCCCGTTCGGCGGCGGCCAGACCGAGAAGCAGGTACAACTGATCCAGGATTTCCGGCCCGACATCATCATGGTGACGCCGAGCTACATGCTGTCGATCGCCGACGAAATCGAGCGCCAGGGCCTCGATCCCGTGCAGAGTTCGCTGCGCATCGGCATCTTCGGCGCGGAACCCTGGACCAATGACATGCGCGTCGCGATCGAACAGCGGATGGGCATCGACGCGGTCGACATCTACGGGCTGTCCGAAGTGATGGGCCCCGGCGTCGCGTCCGAATGCGTCGGGACCAAGGATGGCCCGACCATCTGGGAAGACCACTTCTATCCGGAAATCATCGATCCCGAAACCGGCGAAGTGCTGCCGGACGGCGAACTCGGCGAACTCGTGTTCACGTCGCTGACGAAGGAAGCGCTGCCGATCGTCCGCTACCGGACACGCGACCTCACGCGCCTGTTGCCCGGCACCGCTCGTACGATGCGCCGGATGGAAAAAATCACCGGCCGCTCGGACGACATGATGATCGTGCGCGGCGTCAACGTGTTCCCGACGCAAATCGAGGAACAACTGCTCAAGCAACGCGCACTCGCGCCGCACTATCAGATCGTGCTGACGAAGGAAGGTCCGCTCGACGTGCTGACGCTCAACGTCGAGCCGTGCCCCGAGACCGCGCCGGATACGGCGGCGATCCACGCGGCGAAACAGGCGCTCGCGTACGACATCAAGTCGCTGATCGGCGTAACGGCCGTAATCAACGTGCTGCCCGTGAACGGGATCGAGCGGTCAGTCGGCAAGGCGCGCCGCGTCATCGACAAACGCAAGGGCTGACGCAACGCGCCACGCACGGCGCGTCGGCCGCGCAGCGCGGCAATCCCGCTGCACAAAAAAGAAACAGCCCGATCGGCCAAAACCGATCGGGCTGTTTCATCTCGGGCACGGCCCGTCGCATCACGTCACATCAAGCACTTCGGATGAAACATCAGCGCCGCTGCGCTCGGACAGCCGGCGCCGCCGTGCATCACGAATTCGGGAACAGCAGCCACATCCGGCCGACCTGCTTCATCCGGCCCGCCTGGTCGCCTGCGTCGTCGCCGAGCCCCCAGAAATAGTCGGCCCGCACGCCGCCCTTGATCGCGGAGCCCGTATCCTGCGCGAACACGAGCCGGTTCATCGGCGTATTCGTCAGCGGACGCGTGGTCTGCAGGAACACCGGCGTGCCGAGCGGGATCGACGACGGATCGACCGCGATCGAACGCTCCGGCGTCAGCGGCACGCCGAGCGCGCCGATCGGGCCGTCCGCGCCGCCGTGCGGCGCATCTTCCTTGGTCGGCATGTCGCGGAAGAACACGAACCGCGGATTCGTGTCGAGCAATGCGTCGACGCGGTTCGGGTTCGCCTTCGCCCACGCCTTGATGCCCTGCATCGTCGCCTGCGCGGGCGTCAGCTCGCCGCGATCGAGCAGCCACTTGCCGATCGAGCGGTACGGCTGGTTGTTGGTGCCGCCGAAGCCGACCCGCATCACCGAACCATCGTCGAGCAGCACGCGCCCCGAGCCCTGCACCTGCAGGAAAAACGCCTCGATCGGATCGTCGACCCATACGAGCTCGTTGCCGTTCAGGATGCCGGCGCGCTCGAGCTGCGATCGCGCCGGCAGCGCGGAGCCCGCGCGATAACCGGCCGGCCAGCGATAGAGCGCGTACTGATACGGGCCGCGGCGCACCCGCGAACCATGCAGCAGCGGCTCGTAATAACCGGTCACGAGCCCGTCGAGCGTGCCGTCGGTGTTCGCGAGCTGGAACGGCGTGAAATACGCTTCGAAGAAGGCGCGCGCGCTGCTGACGTCGAGCTCGTCGAGCCGGTCGGCGGCCGCGCAAGCGCGCTGCCAGGCCGGCTGGCGCGCGAGCCGCACGCAGTTCTGCCGCAGCGCGGCCGTCGCGCCGAGCAGCGAATCGTCCTGCCAGCCCGGCACCTGCTGCCACGCGACCGGCGTGAGCCGCTTCGCTGCGACCTGCCCCGGCACGATCGCCGTGCCGGTCGGCGGCTTCAGCGCAGACGTCCGCGTCGGCGCGCCACCGCACGCGGCAAGCAGCGCCGCCGCCGCGGCCGCCGCAATCCAGCCGGCCAACCGGGGCCCAAACCACATACAATGTTCGTTCTTGATGGAAACCGCCATGTCAGATTTTCTCGACCAATATCCGATGCTCATCTTCGCGCTCGAAGCCTTCGTAGCGCTTGCCCTGCTGATCTTCATCGTCGTATGGACGTCGTCGGGAAGAAAGAAGCACGCCCGCAACAACGACCGCCAGCCACGCTGACGCGCTCCGGACACTCGGCTCAATGCAGCGTGCGCGGCATGTGCAGCGCGAACTCGTCGACCGGCGCCTCGAAACGCTCGCCGTCCTCCGCCACGCAGAAGTACGCGCCACGCATCGTACCGACCGGCGTCGCAATCACGGCCCAGCTCGTGTATTCGAACTGCTCGCCCGGCTGCAGCAGCGGCTGGTGCCCGACGACGCCGAGCCCCTTCACTTCCTGCACGTGGCTCTCGCTGTCCGTGATGATCCAGTGACGCGCGATCAGTTGCGCCGCGACCTGCCCCGTGTTGCGGATCGTCAGCGTGTACGCGAATGCGTATTGACGTCGATCGGGGTCGGATTGTTCCGGCAAGTAACTGGTTTTCACCGAAACGGTGAACTGATACTGACTCATGATGGTTCCGCTGGAGTGTGACTGCCCGTGCCGGCATGGGCGACGGGGCCGCGGACGCGCCGCTTTGGTTCGGCATTCTGCTTGATGCGGAATCGGGCTGCAACCGCACGGCCCGCCGCCGCGCCCCGGCCGCCGGGCGGTAGAATGTCGGTTTTGCGCCGCAACGTCCCCGCTCCCCTGCCATGACCCAATTCCGCATCGCTCCCAGCATCCTGTCGGCCGATTTCGCACGGCTCGGCGAAGAAGTCCGCAACGTCGTCGCCGCCGGCGCCGACTGGATCCACTTCGACGTGATGGACAACCATTATGTGCCGAACCTGACGATCGGCCCGCTCGTGTGCGAAGCGATCCGCCCGCACGTGCAGGTGCCGATCGACGTGCACCTGATGGTGCGCCCGGTCGACCGGATCGTGCCCGATTTCGCGAAGGCCGGTGCGAACCTGATCAGCTTCCACCCGGAAGGCTCCGATCACATCGACCGCACGCTGTCGCTGATCCGTGACCACGGCTGCAAGGCCGGCCTCGTGTTCAACCCGGCCACGCCGCTGAACTACCTCGACCACGTGATGGACCGCCTCGACTTCGTGCTGCTGATGTCGGTCAACCCCGGCTTCGGCGGCCAGTCGTTCATTCCGGAAACGCTGAACAAGCTGCGCGAAGCCCGCGCGCGCATCGACGCCTACACCGAGCGCACGGGCCGCGAGATCCTGCTCGAGGTCGACGGCGGCGTGAAAACCGACAACATCGCGGAAATCGCGGCAGCCGGCGCCGACACCTTCGTCGCGGGCTCGGCGATCTTCGGCAAGCCCGACTACCGCAAGGTGATCGACGAGATGCGCGCCGCGCTCGCCACCGTCAAGCAGAGCTGACGCCATGGCCGAATCGTCGCTCGCCGGGCACGCGCCGGCCGGGGCCGCAACGGACGCCGCCCCGATCCGCTTCGCCGCGCCGCGCATCGACGCGGCGCTGATCGATCTCGACGGCACGATGGTCGACACGGCCGACGATTTCACGGCCGGCCTGAACGGGATGCTCGCGCAACTCGACGCGCCGGCCACGTCGCGCGACGAGGTGATCGGCTACGTCGGCAAGGGCTCCGAACACCTGATCCAGAGCGTGCTGAAGCCGCGCTTCACCGCGGATGAAGCCCATGCGCGCTTCGACGACGCGCTGGCGATCTACCAAGCCGAATACGCGAAGATCAACGGCCGCCACACGCGCCTCTATCCGGAGGTCGTGGCCGGTCTCGACGCGCTGCGCGCGGCCGGCATCCGGCTCGCGTGCGTGACGAACAAGCCGCACCGCTTCGCGGTCGAGCTGCTCGAGCAATACGGGCTGGCCGATTGCTTCGGCATCGTGCTCGGCGGCGACAGCGTCGCACGCAAGAAGCCCGATCCGCTGCCGATGCTGACGGCCTGCGACGCGCTCGGCGTCGCGCCGGACGCTGCGGTCGCGATCGGCGACTCGGAAAACGACGCGCTGGCAGGCCGCGCGGCCGGGATGGCGACGCTGACGGTGCCGTACGGCTACAACCACGGCAAGGCTATACAAACGATAAATTCGGATGGTATAGTCGATTCGTTGCTGGTCGCAGCCCGCGCGATCTCCGCGCACAACGCCGGCCGGCCAACCCTCTGATTATTTCTTCCATCCGCATGTTTCTGAATAAAAAACGGAGTCTGAGCAGCATCGACCGGGGAGCCTGGCCCTGGCGTCGCTGGTCGCGCTAACCTCTTCGATGAGGTACGCTGAAGCACGTCTTCAGCGCCGTTTTTTATCTCGCTGCGCATCCGCGCGCCGATCGTCGCACCACCTCGAGTTCCACCGTGTCCGAACGCTTGCGTTCAGGATCGGTCGCAGGCTCGCGACGTTCACGCCCGGAGTGCCGGCCGGCAACAGGCACTTCTCGATCGACCGCCCTTTCGCCGACGGCAACCCGCGCAGCGTCAAGTGATCCCTGGCGCACGCCGCCGCTCGTCCCGAACAGGACCGGAACATGACCGAACTCGAATTCCAATCGCTTGCGAACGAAGGCTACAACCGCATCCCGCTGATCGCGGAAGCCCTCGCCGATCTCGAAACGCCGCTGTCGCTCTACCTGAAGCTGGCCCAGCCCGAACGCGCAGGCGCCAACTCGTTCCTGCTCGAATCGGTGGTCGGCGGCGAACGCTTCGGCCGCTACTCGTTCATCGGCCTGCCCGCACGCACGCTCATCCGCACCCGTAACGGCGTGTCGGAAGTCGTGCGCGACGGCCAGGTGGTCGAGACGCATGACGGCGACCCGTTCCAGTTCATCGAATCGTTCCAGGCGCGCTTCAAGGTGGCGCAGCGCCCGGGCCTGCCGCGCTTCTGCGGCGGCCTCGCCGGTTATTTCGGCTACGACGCGGTGCGCTACATCGAGAAGAAGCTCGCGAACACCGCGCCGCGCGACGATCTCGGCCTGCCCGACATCCAGTTGCTGCTGACCGAGGAAGTCGCGGTGATCGACAACCTCGCCGGCAAGCTGTACCTGATCATCTACGCGGACCCGGGCCAGCCCGAGGCGTACGCGAAGGCGAAACACCGCCTGCGCGAGCTGAAGCAGCGCCTGCGCACGACCGTGCAGCCGCCCGTCACGTCGGCGAGCGTGCGCACCGAGACGTTCCGCGAATTCAAGAAGGAAGACTATCTGGCCGCCGTGCGCCAGGCGAAGGAATACATCGCGGCCGGCGAACTGATGCAGATCCAGGTCGGCCAGCGGCTGACGAAGCCGTACCGCGACAATCCGCTGTCGCTGTATCGCGCGCTGCGTTCGCTGAACCCGTCGCCGTACATGTACTACTACAACTTCGGCGATTTCCACGTGGTCGGCGCATCGCCGGAAATCCTCGTGCGCCAGGAAAAGCGCGGCGAAGACCAGATCGTCACGATTCGCCCGCTCGCCGGCACGCGCCCGCGCGGCAACACGCCCGAGCGCGACGCGGAACTCGCGACCGAACTGCTCAACGATCCGAAGGAGATCGCCGAGCACGTGATGCTGATCGACCTCGCGCGCAACGACGTCGGCCGCATCGCGGAAATCGGCTCGGTGCAGGTGACCGACAAGATGGTCATCGAGAAGTATTCGCACGTGCAGCACATCGTCAGCTCGGTCGAGGGCAAACTGAAGCCGGGCATGACGAACTACGACGTGCTGCGCGCGACGTTCCCGGCCGGCACGCTGTCCGGCGCGCCCAAGGTGCGCGCGATGGAGCTGATCGACGAACTCGAGCCGATCAAGCGCGGGCTGTACGGCGGTGCGGTCGGTTACCTGTCGTTCTCGGGCGAGATGGATCTCGCGATCGCGATCCGCACGGGCCTGATCCACAACGGCAACCTGTATGTGCAAGCGGCAGCTGGCGTCGTTGCAGATTCGGTGCCCGAATCCGAATGGCAAGAGACCGAAAACAAGGCGCGCGCGGTGCTGCGTGCGGCCGAACAGGTCCAGGACGGCCTCGATAGCGACTTCTGACCGGAGACTGACCATGCTGCTCATGATCGACAACTACGACTCGTTCACCTACAACCTGGTCCAGTACTTCGGCGAACTGGGCGAGGACGTGCGTACGTACCGCAACGACGAAATCACGCTCGACGAAATCGCGCGCCTGAATCCCGACGCGATCTGCCTGTCGCCGGGCCCGAGCAACCCGCAGCACGCGGGTATCACGCTCGACGTGTTGCGCGAATTTTCGGGCAAGAAACCGATCCTCGGCGTCTGCCTCGGCCACCAGGCGATCGGCGAAGCATTCGGCGGCCGCGTCGTGCGCGCGGCGACCATCATGCACGGCAAGGTAAGCCGGATCGAAACCGACTGCCGCGGCGTGTTCGCCGACCTGCCGAAGCATTTCGACGTCACGCGTTACCACTCGCTCGCGATCGAGCGCGAGTCGCTGCCCGACTGCCTCGAGGTGTCCGCATGGACCGACGACGGCGAGATCATGGGCGTGCGCCACAAGACGCTGCCGGTCGAAGGCGTGCAGTTCCACCCGGAATCGATCCTGTCCGAGCATGGCCATGCGCTGCTCGAGAATTTCCTGAAGCAGGTCCGCGCCGCGGCCGCGCACGCCGCCTGACCGGAGCCTCACGATGACGATTACCCCGCAGGAAGCGCTGCAGCGCACGATCGAGCACCGCGAGATCTTCCACGACGAGATGCTGCACCTGATGCGGCTCATCATGCGCGGCGACATGTCGCCCGTGATGGCCGCCGCGATCATCACCGGGCTGCGCGTGAAGAAGGAGACGATCGGCGAGATCGCCGCCGCCGCGACCGTGATGCGCGAATTCGCGAACCACGTCGAGGTGCAGGACAACTCGAACTTCGTCGACATCGTCGGCACCGGCGGCGACGGCTCGCATACGTTCAATATCTCGACCGCGTCGATGTTCGTCACGGCGGCGGCCGGCGCGAAGGTTGCGAAGCACGGCAACCGCGGCGTATCGAGCAAGTCCGGCAGCGCCGACGTGCTCGAGGCGCTCGGCGTGAACATCGACCTGCAATCCGACCAGGTGGCCGCGTCGATCGCCGAAACGGGCATGGGCTTCATGTTCGCGCCGAACCATCACCCGGCGATGAAGAACATCGCGGCCGTGCGCCGCGAACTCGGCGTGCGCACGATCTTCAACATCCTCGGCCCGCTGACCAATCCGGCCGGCGCGCCGAACCAGTTGATGGGCGTATTCCACCCCGACCTCGTCGGCATCCAGGTGCGCGTGATGCAGCGCCTCGGCGCGCAGCACGTGCTCGTCGTGTACGGCAAGGACGGGATGGACGAGGTATCGCTCGGCGCCGCGACGCTCGTCGGCGAATTGCGCGACGGCAAGGTGCACGAATACGAGATCCACCCGGAGGACTTCGGCCTGCAGATGGTGTCGAACCGCACGCTGAAGGTGGAAAATGCCGACGAATCGCGCACGATGCTGCTCGGTGCGCTGGACAACCAGCCGGGTGTCGCGCGCGAGATCGTCACGCTGAACTCGGGCACCGCGCTCTATGCGGCGAACGTCGCCGAATCGATCGCGGACGGCATCCAGCTCGCCCGCGAAGCGATCGCGAGCGGCAAGGCGCGCGCGAAGGTCGACGAACTCGTGCGCTTCACGCAGCAGTTCAAGCGCTGACTCCCTTTACGAATCAAGCAGGAACCCACATGAGCGACATTCTCGACCGAATCATTGCCGTCAAGCGCGAAGAAGTCGCGGCGGCCATGCGCAGCACGCCGCTCGAGGCATTGAAACTGGAAGCATCCGCGCGCGACCTGCGCGACTTCGTCGGCGCGCTGCGTGCGAAGCACGCGGCCGGCAACGCCGCCGTGATCGCCGAAATCAAGAAGGCAAGCCCGTCGAAGGGCGTGCTGCGCGAGCATTTCGTGCCGGCCGACATCGCGCGCTCGTATGCGGCGCACGGTGCCGCGTGCCTGTCGGTGCTGACCGACGAGCAATTCTTCCAGGGCAGCGTTCGTTACCTCGAAGAGGCGCGCGCGGCCTGCACGCTGCCGGTGCTACGCAAGGACTTCATCGTCGATGCGTACCAGATCCTCGAAGCGCGCGCGATGGGCGCCGACGCGATCCTGCTGATCGCCGCCGCGCTCGACACGCCGTTGATGCAGGACCTCGAGGCGTATGCGCACTCGCTCGGCCTCGCCGTGCTGGTCGAAGTGCACGACCGCAACGAGATGGAACAGGCGCTGACGCTCAAGACGCCGCTGCTCGGCATCAACAACCGCAACCTGCGCACGTTCGAGACGTCGATCCAGACGTCGCTCGACATGCTCGACATGATTCCGCAGGACCGGATCGTCGTGACCGAATCGGGCATCCTGTCGCGCACCGACGTCGACACGATGCGCGCGGCGAACGTCAACACGTTCCTCGTCGGCGAAGCATTCATGCGCGCCGACCAGCCGGGCGAGGAACTCGCGCGGATGTTCTTCTGATGGCGATCGAAAAGGAAATCAAGCTCGCGCTGCCGGCCGGTCAGGCCGACGATGCGCGGCACTTCTTCGAGACGCTGACCGGCGAACCCGGTCACGACATCGCGCTCGCGAACGTCTATTACGACACGCCCGATCTCGCGCTGGCCCGCTCGAAGAGCGCGGTGCGCGTGCGCCGCGCGCCGCACGGCTGGTTGCAGACCTTCAAGACGGTCGGCAGCGCGGAAGGCGGCCTGCACCGCCGCCACGAATGGGAACTGCCCGTCGCCGGCGACGCGCTCGAGATCGATGCGCTCGTCGCGGCCTGCGACGTACCGGAAGCCGCCGCCGCGCTCAATGACGCGGCCGGCGCGCTGCATGCGCTGTTCCGCACGGATTTTTCGCGTACGCTGTGGCGCATCGCAATCGGCGGCGCAACCGTCGAAGCCGCTGTGGACCTCGGCGAGATCGTCGTCCAGGCGGAACACGAAACGCGCCGCGAACCGATCAGCGAAATCGAACTCGAACTGATCGACGGCCCGGAAGCGGCGCTCGCGACGCTCGCCGGCGAACTGCAGCAGGCGCTGCCGGGCCTCGCTCCCGAAAACATCAGCAAGGCGCAGCGCGGCTACCGGCTGCGCGCGCAATAAACCCGCATCACGCATGGCAACCCGCAAGACTTCCCGCGCGCCGCAACAGGCGTCGCTATTCGATGATCCCGTGCCGGAAACGGCACCGGCCGACATTCCGTCCCCGGCTTCCGCGTCGCCCGCGGCCGGCCGCAAGCCCGCAAAGAAAACCGCGGCCCCGGCCGCCGCGGCGCCGCAGCCCGTTGCCGCCGACGTTCCGCACCTCGCCGCGCAATTCGACGCGCTGCCGGCCGTCTGGCGCGACGTACTGAAACCCTTTACCGACAGCGACGCATACGCGCCGCTGTGCCGCTTCGTCGACGACGAGCGTGCGGCCGGCAAGACGGTCTACCCGACCGACGTGTTCCGCGCGCTGCGCCTGACGAGCCCGGACGACGTGAAGGTCGTGATCCTCGGTCAGGACCCGTACCACGGCGACGATCGCGGCACGCCGCAGGCACACGGCCTGGCGTTCTCGGTGCCGCCGGCCGTCCGCACGCCGCCGTCGCTGCGCAACATCTTCAAGGAAATCGCCGCGAACTTCGGTCACGAAACCCCGCGCCACGGCTGTCTCGACACCTGGGCGCGCCAGGGCGTGCTGCTGCTCAACACCGTGCTGACGGTCGAGCGCGGCGCGGCCGCGAGCCACGCGAAGCGCGGCTGGGAGCAATGCACGGACACGCTGATCCGCGAACTCGCCGGCCGCCATCGCGGGCTCGTCTTCATGCTGTGGGGTGCGCACGCTCAGGCGAAGCGCGCGCTGTTCGACGCGAGCGCGCATTGCGTGCTCGAGGCGCCGCATCCGTCGCCGCTGTCCGCACACCGCGGCTTTCTCGGCTGCCGCCATTTCGCGCTCGCGAACGACTATCTGGTCGAAGCCAGCCGCGAACCGATCGACTGGCGCCTGCCGGAAGTGGCCGAAACGCTCGCGTAACGGCCAAGCCGGTTGTTTCGCCGGCCCGCATGCAAAAACGCCGCGCCCCTTCGGGGACGCGGCGTTTTTTTATCGGACGATCCAGCGGGTGCGTCGCACCCGCGTCGACCTTACGCGGCGGCGATCGCTTCGCGTGCGCTGGCCAGCGCGGCGCTTTGCGCATCCGGCCCGAGGTTCAGGCCTTCCGCGAAGATGAAGCTCACGTCGGTCATGCCGACGAAGCCGAGGAACGTGCGCAGGTACGGCGTCTGGCTATCGTTCGGCGTACCGGCGTACTTGCCGCCGCGGGCCGTCACCACGTGAACCTTCTTGCCCTTGATCAGGCCTTCCGGACCATTCTCGGTGTAGCGGAACGTGACGCCTGCACGGGCGATCCAGTCGAAGTACGTCTTCAGTTGCGACGAGATGCCGAAGTTGTACATCGGCGCGCCGATCACGATGGTGTCGGCGGCTTGCAGTTCGGCGATCAGCGCATCGCTCTTCGCGACGATCGCATTCTGCTCCGCGGTGCGGTTCTCGGCCGGCGTGAAGAACGCGCCGAGCACCGATTCGTCGAGGTGCGGCAGCGCATCGGCCAGCAGATCGCGAACCACGACCTTCGCGCCGGGGTTCGATTGTTGCAGCTTTGCCGTCAGTTCGTTGGCCAGCAGCGTGGATTGCGCGCCTTGCGAACGCGCCGCGGAATTGATTTGCAGAATGGTCGTCATGTCATGCTCCGGTTGGGTTGCGCTTCGGTAGCGCGAGTGACGCCATTGTGCGTGGCCGCATGAGCGCGAAAAAGCGGGTTCAGGGCGACGGATTGTTGCAACAGCAGAACAATTACAGATCGCGCCCCGATTCCCACCTTCGCGTCGTCAGCCCTTCAGCCAGGCTTCGCGGGCCTTGAGCGATGCCGCAGGCTTGGCGGCGGCCGTCAGCCGGTAACGCGTCACTTCCGGACCGTCGAGCTTCAGCTTTGCGGTGCGCAGCTCGTCGCGGCGAAATGCGTGAATCTCGACCTTGTCGCCCGGCCGGTAGCGCGCGAGCAGCGCGTCGAGGTTCGTGCCCGTGACGCGCAGCCCGTCGACCGCGACCAGCGTGTCGCCGGCCGACAGCCCCGCGCGATGCGCGGCGCCGCCTTCGTACACGGCCGCGAACGTGCAGTCCGCGCCACCGCGCAGGCGCGCGCCGATCGTCGGTTTCGCGGTCGCGCCGATCGCGACATCGGGCACAAGCGTCACGCCGAACGGCGCGAGCAACTCGGCGAGCGGCAGGTCGCGCGTACCGTGCACCGCGTCGGCGAACAGGCGGCCGAGCGCGACACCCGTCGCCTCTTCGATCAGCGCCTCGACTTCGTTTTCCTCGACGCCCGCCTGCTTGCCGCGGTAGAAATCGCGGCCGTAGCGTTGCCACAGCAAACGCATCACGTCGTCGAGCGACTTCCGGTTGCGCGTCTGCGCACGGATCGCGAGGTCGAATGCGAGCGCGACGAGCGAACCCTTCGTGTAGTAGCTGACGATCGCGTTGGTCGCGTTCTCGTCCTGGCGGTAGTACTTGATCCACGCGTCGAACGAGCTTTCCGCGACGCTCTGCTTGAGCCGGCCCGTGCCGCGCAGCACGCCGCCGACCGTGCGGCCGAGCGCCGCGAAATATTCATCCTGCGACATCAGCCCGCTGCGCACCAGCATCAGGTCGTCGTAATACGACGTGAAGCCTTCGAACAGCCACAGCAGTGACGTGTAGCTCTCGCGCGTCAGGTCGTACGGCACGAACGCCGCCGGCTTGATGCGCTTCACGTTCCACGTGTGGAAGTACTCGTGGCTGCAGAGGCCGAGGTACGTGCGATAACCTTCCGTCGTTTCGGGCCGCCCCTTCACCGGCAGGTCGGTCCGGTTGCAGATCAGTGCGGTCGACGCGCGATGCTCGAGGCCGCCGTAGCCGTCGCTGACCGCGAGCGTCATGAACACGTAGCGGTCCATCGGCGCCTTCTTCGATTTCGGCTCGAACAGCGCGATCTGCGCTTCGCACACGCGCTTCAGGTCGGTACGCAGCCGCTCCAGGTCGAGCTGCGTCACGCGCCCCGCGACCACGATGTCGTGCGGCACGCCGTGCGCGTCGAACGTCGCGAGCGCGAATTCGCCGATCGTCACCGGATGGTCGGAGAGCTCGTCGTAGTTCGACGCGCGATACGCGCCGAAGCCGTAGCGTTTCGTGCCGCGCGCCTCGGGCAGCGCGGTGCCGACGCGCCACGTGCGGAACGCCGCGCCGGCCGGTTTCGCGATGTCGACTTCGCACGGCGCATCCTCGCGGCCGGCGACGCTCAGGAACACGGCCGTCGCGTTGAAGAAACCGCCCGATTCGTCGAGATACGCGGAGCGCACCGACAGGTCCCACGCATACACGTCGTAGCGCAGCGTCAGCGCGCCGTTCACGGGCGCGGCCTGCCACGTGTGCTTGTCGGTTTTCGCGATCCGCACCTTGCGGCCCGCGTCGTTGAACGCGCCGAGCGTCACGATGTTGCGCGCGAACTCGCGCACGAGATAGCTGCCCGGAATCCACACCGGCAGCGAGAAGCGCTGGCCTTCGGGATCGGGATCGGCGACCGTCACCGTCACCTCGAACAGGTGCGCGGCAAGATCTTTCGGGACAATCGAATAGCGGATCGGCTGGGTCATCGTGGCAATCGGTCGAATACGGCGGCGAAAACGAAGAGAGGCGCCGGCAGATAACGCGGGCGCCCCTCGCTGGCCGGGCCATGCGGCCCGGCGTGTCGGTCGGTTACTTGCTCGAGGCGAGCGCCTGGTTGAGCTGGTCGGCCGATACCGCGCCCGGCAGACGGCGACCGTCCGGCAGGAAGATCGTCGGCGTGCCCGTGACGTTCATCCCGCGGCCAAGCGCGAGGTTCTTGTCGAGCGCGCTGGTATCGCAGGTGCCGGCACCGGACGGCGCGTGATGGTCGAGCATCCAGCTCTGCCACGTCTTCGCGCGATCGGTCGCGCACCAGATCGCCTTCGACTTCACGGTCGAATCCGGCGACAGCACCGGGTACAGGAACGTGTAGACGGTGACGTTGTCGATCGACTGCAGCGTCGTCTCGAGCTTCTTGCAGTACGGGCAGTTCGGATCGGAGAACACCGCGATCTTGCGTGCGCCGTTGCCCTTGACGACCTTGATCGCATTCGCGAACGGCAGGCTCGCGAAGTCGATCTTGTTGATTTCGGACAGACGGGCGTCGGTCAGGTTCTTGTGCGTCTTGGTGTCGACGAGATCGCCGAGCAACACGTAGTCGCCCGCCGCGTCGCTATAGATGATCTGCGAGCCGAGGTTTACCTCGTAAAGGCCCGCGACCGGCGATTTCGACACGCTCTTGATCGGCGCGTCGTTGCCGAGACGGGCCTGCAGCGTCGCTTTCAGCTTGTCGGTGGTTTGGTCGGCCTGCGCGGTGCAGCCCAGCGTCGCCATCGTGACGGCCAGCGCCAGCGACGCGATGCGGATCGTTTTTTTCATCGAAATCTTCCTTCAGCTCAATCGGAGTGCACGGCACAGTGTACGCCGTAACGGAACCGAGTCCGACCGCCGATACGGCCGAAGGTTCGCTCAACCGAGCGCGGAGGACACGAGCCAGCGCTTCACGAGCGGCTGCGCGCCGACGAATGCCATGCCCGCATTGCGTATGGCCTTCGCGAGCGGGCCCGGCACCGCGAACAGCCGCTGCAGGCCGTCGGTCGCGACCATCAGCGCGCGGATGTCCTCGCGCCGCGAACGCTCGTAGCGGCGCAGCAGCACCGTATCGCCGAGGTTGCGGAAACTTTCCTTGCCCGCGATCGCGTCGGCGAGCGCCGCGACGTCGCGCAGCCCGAGGTTCATCCCCTGCCCCGCGAGCGGGTGGATCAAGTGCGCGGCATCGCCGACGAGTGCGACGCGCGACGCAATCAGCTTGTCGACCGTCTGCAGCGCCAGCGGGAAGCCGGCGGCCGGCGTCACGCATTCGAGCGTGCCGACCTGGCCGTGCGACACGCGCTCGACCTCCGCCGCGAGCTGCGCCGGATCGAGTGCGAGCAGTTTGTCCGCATGCGCGGTGTGCGCTGACCAGACGACCGACACGTGACCGTCCGGCAGCGGCAGCAGCGCGACGATCTCGCCTTCGTGGAACCACTGGTAAGCCGTTTCGCGGTGCGGCAGCGACGCCTTGAAGTTCGCGACGACACCCGTCTGCCGGTAGTCGCGCCGCTCGACTTTGGCCCCCATTTGCGAACGGACCCACGAATGCGCGCCGTCGGCGCCGACGATGAGATCCGCTTCCAGCACCTGCCCCGACGACAGCGTGAGCACGGCCGCATCGTCGCGCACGTCGAAGCCCTGTGCGCGCGCATCGAACCACGTGAGGTTCGGCTGGAACCGCAGCGCGGCATCCAGCGACGTCTCGACCAGCGACGATTCGGCGATCCACGCGAGTTGCGGCACGGAGGCCTGGTACGCGGAGAAATGCAGTTCCGCGTGCGCATCGCCGTACACGCGCATGTCGTAGACGGGCGCGAGCCGGCTGTGGTCGAGCGCCTGCCAGACCCGCAGCCGCTCGAGCAAGGCCTGCGAGCTGGACGACAGCGCGTAGACGCGCGTATCGAACGCGAGATCGGCCGGGCGCGGCGTGGCCGGCTGGGCGAGCAAGGCAGTCTTGTAGCCGGACTGGGTCAGCGCGAGCGCGGCCGTCTTGCCGACGAGCCCGCCGCCGACCACGGCGACATCGAAGGTGTGGTGGGCAGTCATGGCGGGCATTATAGCCGTGGGGCCAAACCCTTACGCGGCCGGACTTTGCGGGAAATCAGCAGAATCGCGGGTGGATGCGGCGGCGCGTCGGCCCGCCGCATCTGCCGTTCGGCGCAAGCCCGGAATCCGGGGCGTCGGCACGGTACAATAGCGTCTTTGCCCGTCGGCCCGCCGCGCCCCAAGCGCCGGCCGCCCTTTTTTCCCGCGCCGCCGTGCCCTGTCCGGCCGCGCCGCTTTACCCGTCCGAAGGATTCCATGAGCCTCAAATGCGGCATCGTCGGCTTGCCCAACGTCGGCAAGTCCACCCTGTTCAATGCGCTGACCAAGGCCGGCATCGCCGCCGAGAACTACCCGTTCTGCACGATCGAGCCGAACGTCGGCATCGTCGAAGTGCCCGATACGCGCCTGAACGCGCTCTCCGAGATCGTCAAGCCGGAGCGTGTCGTGCCGGCCGTCGTCGAATTCGTCGACATCGCCGGCCTCGTCGCGGGCGCGAGCAAGGGTGAAGGCCTCGGCAACCAGTTCCTCGCGAACATCCGCGAAACCGACGCGATCACGCACGTCGTGCGCTGCTTCGAAGACGAGAACGTCATTCACGTCGCCGGCAAGGTCAGCCCGATCGACGATATCGAAGTGATCAACACCGAACTCGCGCTCGCCGACCTGAGCACCGTCGAAAAGGCGCTCGCGCGCTATTCGAAGGCCGCGAAGTCGGGTAACGACAAGGAAGCGGGCAAGCTCGTCGCGGTGCTCGACAAGGTGCGCGCGCAACTCGACCAGGGCAAGGCCGTGCGCGGCCTCGCGCTGTCGGACGACGAAGAGGCGCTGATCAAGCCGTTCTGCCTGATCACCGCGAAGCCGGCGATGTACGTCGCCAATGTGAAGGACGACGGCTTCGAGAACAATCCGCACCTCGACGTGGTGCGCAAGTACGCGGAAAGCGAAAACGCGCCGGTGGTCGCCGTGTGCGCGGCGATCGAAGCGGAAATCGCCGATCTCGACGACGCGGACAAGGAAGCGTTCCTCGCCGACATGGGCATGGAAGAGCCGGGCCTCGACCGCGTGATCCGCGCGGGCTTCAAGCTGCTCGGCCTGCAGACCTACTTCACCGCGGGCGTGAAGGAAGTGCGCGCGTGGACGATCCATATCGGCGATACGGCCCCGCAGGCGGCCGGCGTGATCCACACCGACTTCGAGCGCGGCTTCATCCGTGCGCAGACGATCGCGTTCGACGACTACGTCACGTACAAGGGCGAGCAAGGCGCGAAGGAAGCCGGCAAGATGCGCGCGGAAGGGAAGGAATACGTCGTGCACGACGGCGACGTGATGAACTTCCTGTTCAACGTCTGACACCTGCATCAGCCGATGCCGTGCGACAGGCATGGCATCGCGCAACGCGTGCCCAGGCACGAAAGACAAATGGCCCGACCGGCAAACGCCGATCGGGCCATTTTTCATGGCGGGTCCTCCCCGCCGTACCGTCACTTCATTGCATCACGTCGCCGACACCCGCCGCCCCGCATTCGCCTGCGCATCGCGACCTCGCTTGTTCAGCCACGACGCAAGCAGCACAAGCAACGCCAGCACGACCGTCGCACCGACTTCCATCCGGTGATCCTCGCTGACGAACATCACGGTCAGCGTGCCGCAGATGAACAGGATCACGGCCCACGTGAGCCACGGGAACATCCACATCCGCAGCGTCAGGTCGGCGCCGCTCGATTCGAGCGTCTTGCGCATCCGCAGCTGCGAGATCGCGATCACGAGGTACACGAGCAGCGCGATCGCGCCCGACGTCGCGAGCAGGAAGCCGAACACGTGCTCCGGCATCAGGTAGTTCGCGATCACGGTCACGAAGCCGAAGGCCGTCGACGCGAGCACGGCCGCACGCGGCGTGCCGGTCGAATCGGTGCGATGCAGGAACGCAGGCGCGTCGTTGCGCTTCGACAGTGAGAACAGCATGCGCGACGCCGTGTACAGCGCCGAATTCAGGCAGCTCGCGACCGACACGAGCACGATCACGTCGATGATCGCCTTCGCGTTCGGGACGCCGATCAGCTCCATCGCGCGCTGATACGAGCCGTGCGTCGGCAGCAGCGGATCGTTCCACGGCACGATGGCCGCGACGACCAGAATCGAGCCGAGATAGAACAGCGTAATGCGCCAGATCACCGAGTTGGTCGCACGCACGATCTGGCGTTGCGGGTTGTCCGATTCGGCGGCCGCGATCGTCACGATCTCGGTGCCGAGGAACGAGAACATCGTCGTCAGCATCGCTGCCAGCACCGCACCGGCGCCGTTCGGCATGAAGCCTTGATGCGCGAACAGGTTCGACACGCCCGATACGGCCGGCGCCGGCACGATGCCGACGATCGCCGCGCCGCCGATGCACAGGAACACGACGATCGCGACGACCTTGATCAGCGCGAACCAGAATTCGAATTCGCCGTAGTTCTTGACGGAAAAGAGGTTGGTGATGGTAAGCAGCAGCGTGATGCCGAGCGCGAAGATCCAGGTCGCGATGCCCGGGAACCAGGCATTGAGGATGGTTGCGGCGGCCGTCGCCTCGATCGGGATCACGAGTACCCAGAACCACCAGTACAGCCAGCCGATCGTGAAGCCGGCCCAGTGGCCGATCGCGCGATCGGCATAGGTCGAGAACGACCCGCTGTCGGGATGCGCGACGGCCATCTCGCCGAGCATGCGCATCACCAGGACGACCAGCACGCCCGCGATCGCATACGCGAGGATCGACGCCGGACCGGCTTCCGCGATCGCGTGGCCGGAGCCGACGAACAAGCCCGCGCCGATGACGCCGGCAATCGACATCATCGTCACGTGACGCTGCTTCAGGCCCGTGCCGAGGCCTGTGTTGCTTCCACTCATCTGTCTCTCTCCAAAAAACGGTTCCGGTTCGACCGGGTGTCGCATGAAGGCGGCGCGGGGAGTTGTCGTTCTTGAGTCCGGCTACGGCCGCGCGTGCATCGCACGCGGGCATGAGGCCGGACGGGGCCGTTCGGGTCGGTGCGCCGCGCAGTCTGCGAAGCTGCGGGTGCGATGCGGCACGCAGGGTGCCGGCGCGTCGCGTGCGCCCTTTCCATCGGCTTTCGTTAGCCGCCTTCGAAGCGAAGGAGTGTAAGCATCAAACGGTTCTTCACTAAGAACCAATTGAAGAATTTCGATGGAACCACTTGTTGCATCGATGCGAACCGATGCAACGCTTGATCCGGTGCGACGCAGGCTTGCGAGCCGTCAGGCCGCTCGCGTCTATGGCATTTCGGCAGCGTGGCGTGCCGAACGCTCAGTTCGAGCCACGCGCCGCTTCGTCGCGCCACTTGGCCGGTACGATCGCGTGCCATTCTCGCAGAAGCAGGTTTTTCACGGCGTCGGGATGCGCGGCCGACAGGCGTACCAGCACGATCGGCCAGCCCACATAGTGATCGGTCACGTAATACACGTCGGGCTCCGATTCGATCAGCCACGCGCGCTCGTCGGGGCCGACGCCCTTCACGACGAGCGTGTCGCCGTCCTCGCGCAGCCGCGCGAGCATCTTGCCCTTCACCTTGAGTGCGGGCGTGCCGTACGACGTGCCCTCCTCGACGCCGCGCCACGCCAGCGCGATCTGCCGGACTTCGTCGAATGTCACGATGCCTCCCCGACCGTTCGTCGATGGTTGACGGTCCGGCCACCCTACCGGAAATCGTCCGGCGCGCCCAGCCCGTTGCGCCTATCCGCCGGCCGCACGCGCAGCTGCCGGCACCCGTCCGGTGGTCGCGACGATGGCGAATGCGATCGCATTCGCGACGGCGCTCGCGAGGATCGGCACGAGATAGCCGCCACCCGCGTCGTAGATGAAGCCGGCGGCGGCCGGCCCGATCAGCGTGCCGAACGCGACGCTCGTATACAGGATGCCGATGATCGCGCTCACGTTGCGCCCGCCGAAGTAGTCCATCACGACTGCCGGCAGCACGGCGACCCAGCCGCCGTAGAACACGCCGAACACGAGTGCGAACGCGGCAAGCGTCGCGACGGTGCCGGCGCCCGCCCACGCGACGAGTGCGACGGCCATGCCCGCGAACATCGCGAGCAGCGATGCGCGGCGGCCGAAGCGGTCGGCGAGGCCGCCGAGGAAGAAGCGGCCGGCCGTGCTGCCGACGCCGATCGCGCCGAGCAGCAGCACGGCCGTCGATGGCGCGACGCCATGATCGAGCGCGTACGGCACGAGGTGAACGAACGGGACGAACACGCCGAACGAGCACACGAGGCATGCCGCGTAGAGGCTCGCGAACGGCCGCGACGTGACGGCTTCGCGCACCGTCGCGCCGGCATGCACGGTCGCGGCGGCCGCCGCCGCACCGGCATTCCGGCTGCCGTCGCCACCGACATCGCCGTCGGGCAACAGTCCACGCCCGCGCGGATCGTTCTCGATCAGCAGCGACATGCCAGCCCCCACGACCACCGCAATCACGGCCAGCGTGAAATACGCGCCGCGCCAGCCGACATGCGCGATCAGCGCGGACGCGAGCGGCGGCATCACGAGCGTGCCGACGCCAATCCCCGCGACCGCGAGCCCCGACGCAAAGCCGCGCCGGCGCACGAACCAGCGCTGCACGGCGCCAACGGCCGGCACATACGCGCAGCCGACGCCGAGACCGACACCCAGCCCGTACGCGACATAAACCTGCACCAGCGTGTGCGCGGCGCCGGCGGCCGCGAGCCCGGCGCCCATCAGCAGCATCCCGGCGATGGCGAGGCGCCGCGAGCCGAAGCGATCGGCAAGCGGCCCGCTGACAATGCCGAAACCAAAATACAGGAAGCCGGCGAGCGAGAACACGAGCGAGATCTGTCCGCGCGATGCGGCGAAATCCCGCTGCAGCGACTCGACGAACGCGCTGAACGTATAGGCGCTGCCAAACCCGACGAACGTGACGGCAAACGCAGCCGCGACCACGTACCAGCCATAAAAGAGGCGCGATGCGCCCGGGCGGTTCATGACGATGCTCCTCTCAGGTCGCACCGGCCGCCGAGCGGCGTCCGGATTGCCTCATGGATATAGTTGAACTATGTTGATCACATCGGCCGCCGACAGGCAGCCACAAACAATGTGATCCGACGCGACAACGGTACTCGCGCGTACGCATCGCCTCAAACGATATTTCGTCGGCCTTTCGCTTTAGAAAAACTGAATGAATCGTTCCCGCCTGCCGCCCCTCAACGCGCTGCGCGCCTTCGAAGCAGCCGCCCGCCACCTGTCGGTGAAATCGGCGGCCGAGGAGCTGTCGGTCACGCCTGGCGCGGTGAGCCAGATGATCCGCACGCTCGAAACGTATCTCGGCGTGCAGCTGTTCGAGCGCGTCAATCGCGGCATCCTGCTGACGGCCGCCGGCCGCGACTACCTGCCGCCGGTGCGCAACGCGTTCCGGCAGATCGCCGATGCGTCGCAGCGTGTGTCGGGCGCCGCCGACAGCGGCGTGCTGACGGTGAGCGTCACGCCATTCTTCGCGTCCGCATGGCTCGTGCCGCGCCTCGCGCAGTTCCGGGAGGCTTGCCCGGACGTCGACCTGCAGGTCGTCACGAGCCACGCGCTCGCGGATTTTTCGCGCGACGGCGTCGACGTCGCGATCCGTCACGGCCTCGGGCGCTACATCGGGCTGTGCAGCGAGCGCCTGCTGACGGTGGAGATCGTGGCCCTTGCGTCGCCCGACCTCGTCGCGCGGCTCGGCATGCCGGCGACGCCGGCCGATCTCGTCGGCTGGCCGCACTTGCACGACGCGGAGCGCAAGGGCTGGCACATCTGGTTCGGCGCGCAGCGGATCGACGATTTCGGCCCGCCGCGCGGCCCCGCGTTCGACGACTCGGGCCTGCTGCTGCAGGCGATCGCCGCCGGTCAGGGCGCCGGGCTGCTGCCGGCGGCAATGGTGCGCGGCGAGCTGGCAAGCGGCCGGCTCGTGCAGCTCGCCGACGTCGCATGGCTCGACGATTTCGCGTACTACCTCGTCTACCCGCCGCATCACGCGGAGCGGCCGAAGGTAGCCGCGTTCCGCCGCTGGATTCTCGATGCCGCGCAGGCCGACGGCGCGGCGTCGATGTCCGGCGCGGCGTAACGTCGCTCCGTTGCGCAGCGCCGGCGCCGATCCGGAACCGATCGGCTAACATGCGGCGCGGGCCGGCGGCCCGACATCGACAACAACATACCGACCGAGAGAGACCATGCCTGCCCTGCTGCGCCGCGCGACGCACATCGCGACCCTGTCGACCGCGCTCTTCGTCGCCTGCGCCACCCTGCCCGTTCCGGCGCATGCATACCGCGCACCGCCCGGCTACGGCAACGAAGCCGATCTCGACCGTCACGACACGTACCGCAACCGCGACGGCGAGACCGTGCACGCGCCCGCGCATTCCAGATCGGGCCGCGTGCCCGAAGGCGCGAGCGCGCGCTGCCGGGACGACACATACAGCTTCAGCCGCCATCGGCGCGGCACGTGCTCGGGGCACGGCGGCGTCGCCGCGTGGCTGTGAACGCGGCACGCCCGAATGCCTGCGCCGCGCCAGCGGCAGCCGGCGGCGAAGTACAATAGCCGCTCGCGCCGCCGACACCAGGCGACGCCGCCGCGCCCCGCGCGGCACGCTCCGTACCGAATCACCCGACGCCGCCACGCCAGCGCGCTGCGCGGCAGTCTCAACCATTTCTGACTTTCACACCCAAATGGCCCAATACGTTTTCACGATGAACCGGGTCGGCAAGATCGTGCCGCCCAAGCGCCAGATCCTGAAGGACATCTCGCTGTCGTTCTTTCCCGGCGCGAAGATCGGCGTGCTCGGCCTGAACGGCTCGGGCAAGTCGACGCTGATCCGCATCATGGCGGGCGTCGACAAGGACATCGAAGGCGAAGCGACGCCGATGCCGAACCTGAACATCGGCTACCTGCCGCAGGAACCGCAGCTCGATCCGACGAAGACGGTGCGCGAAGCCGTCGAGGACGGTCTCGGCGACCTGTTCCAGGCCAACAAGAAGCTCGAGGAAATCTACGCGGCCTATGCCGAGCCGGACGCCGATTTCGACGCGCTCGCGGCCGAACAGGCGAAGTACGAGGCGATTCTCGCGTCGAGCGACGGCGGCAGCCCCGAGCAGCAGCTCGAAGTGGCCGCCGACGCGCTGCGCCTGCCGCCGTGGGACGCGAAGATCGAGCACCTGTCGGGCGGCGAAAAGCGCCGCGTCGCGCTGTGCAAGCTGCTGCTCGAAAAGCCCGACATGCTGCTGCTCGACGAACCGACCAACCACCTCGACGCCGAATCGGTCGACTGGCTCGAGCAGTTCCTGGTGCGCTTCCCGGGCACCGTCGTTGCCGTCACGCACGATCGCTACTTCCTCGACAACGCGGCCGAGTGGATTCTCGAACTCGACCGCGGCCACGGCATTCCGTGGAAGGGCAACTACAGCAGCTGGCTCGACCAGAAGGAAGAACGCCTGAAGCAGGAAGAAGCGTCGGAGTCGGCGCGCCAGAAGGCGATCAAGAAGGAACTGGAGTGGGTGCGCCAGAACCCGAAGGGCCGCCAGGCGAAGTCGAAGGCGCGTATCGCGCGCTTCGAGGAGCTGAACAGCCAGGAATACCAGAAGCGCAACGAGACGCAGGAAATCTTCATCCCGGTCGGCGACCGCCTGGGCAATGAAGTGATCGAGTTCAAGAACGTCAGCAAGGCGTTCGGCGACCGCCTGCTGATCGACAACCTGAACCTCAAGATCCCGGCGGGCGCGATCGTCGGCATCATCGGTCCGAACGGCGCCGGCAAGTCGACGCTGTTCCGGATGCTGACGGGCAAGGAACAGCCGGATTCGGGCGAGGTCGTGATGGGCCCGACGGTGAAGCTCGCGTATGTCGACCAGAGCCGCGACGCGCTCGACGGCTCGAAGACGGTGTTCGAGGAAATCTCGGGCGGCGCCGACGTGCTGACGGTCGGCAAGTACGAAACGCCGTCGCGCGCGTACATCGGCCGCTTCAACTTCAAGGGCGGCGACCAGCAGAAGATCGTCGGCAACCTGTCGGGCGGCGAACGCGGCCGCCTGCACCTCGCGAAGACGTTGATCTCGGGCGGCAACGTGCTGCTGCTGGACGAACCGTCGAACGACCTCGACGTCGAAACGCTGCGCGCGCTGGAAGACGCACTGCTCGAATTCGCGGGCTCGGTGATGGTGATCTCGCACGATCGCTGGTTCCTCGACCGGATCGCGACGCACATCCTCGCGTTCGAAGGCGACTCGCAGGTCACGTTCTTCGACGGCAACTACCAGGAATACGAAGCGGACAAGCGTGCTCGCCTCGGCGAGGAAGCCGCGAAGCCGAAGCGTCTGCGCTACAAGCCGATCAGCCGCTGAACGTCGCGGCCCGGGCGCCCGGCACTGCGGCAACGCGGGGCCGGTCGCCGAAGGCGGCCGCTTCCGGATCGGCAAAACGAAAAAGCGGGCCCGTGGCCCGCTTTTTTTTTCGACCGCCGTTCGCCCTCCGCCTAGGCGAGCGCGCCCAGTTCGCGCAGCCGCGCTTCGGTCGCCGCCGCGCTCGTGTGGTGAATGCCGTGCCAGCCGAGCGCCGTCGCGGCCGCCGCGTTCTTCGCGTTGTCGTCGATGAACACGAGTTCGTGCGGCGCGATACCCGGCAGGTGCGGGTCGATCCGCGCGTGCATCTCGCGGTAGATCGCCGGATCGGGTTTCACGAGCTTCACGCGGCCCGACACGACGATGTCCTTGAAACGCCGCAGCACCGGGAAGTTTTCCCACGCATACGGAAACGTCTGCGCGGACCAGTTCGTCAGCCCGAACAGCGGCATCCCCTGCGCGTCGAGCCGGTCGACGAGCGCGGCGCCTTCGTCGAGCACACCGCCGATCATCTCGTGCCAGCGCGCGTAGAACGCCCGGATCAGCGCCTCGTGCCCGGGAAACTTCGCGACGAGTTCGGCCGTGCCTTCCTCGATCGTCTGCCCGCCGTCCTGGCGGATCACCCAGTCCATCGCGCAGACGTGCGTGAGAAACCAGCGGCGCTCGGCGTCGTCGGGAATCAGTTCCCGGTAAAGGTACTCGGGGCTCCAGTCGATCAGCACGCCGCCGAAATCGAACACCACGGCCTTGATCGTCATGCGAACTCCGTGGCCAGCACGTCCGCGAGCGGACGCGGCGTCACCGCGTTGCCCGACAGCGAATTGTTCTGCCAGATGAAGTGGTGGTGCGCGACGATCTGCGCGGCCGACAGGTGCGCACGCTCGTTCGTCGTGTGCAGGTCGGACACGACCGTCGTCCGGTAGCCGAGCAGCGCCGCACGGCGCGCGGCCGAATCGACGCAGAACTCGGTCGCATAACCGCAGATCAGCACCGAACGGATGCCGTGGCGCTCGAGCTGCGCCGCGAGCGGCGTGTCGTGGAACGAGTCGCTCACCTGCTTGCGCACACGCCAGTCATCGCTCCCGACGACCAGCCCCGCATGCAGCTCCCAGCCCAACGTGCCGGGCACGATGTCGTCGTCCGCATCGCCGTCGTGCTGCACGAAGCATACGGGCGCGTTCGCCGCGCGCGCCGCCGCCGTCAACCGGTTGATGCCCGACACCACGTCGTCGAGCCGGTAAGCGGGCTGCGCCCGCTCCACCAGCCCGCGCTGCATGTCGACCACGATCACTGCGGTGTCCGCCATGTGTTGCCCTCGCTGTTGTTGTCCGGCCGCCGCCCGGCCGCTGAAGCGCGTTGCGTCAGATCGGCTGCGTGCGCGCGTCGAGCCACGCCTTGGCATCGCCGCTCAGATGCCGGCCGACGCGCTCGCGCACCGTCGCGTGATACGTGTTCAGCCACGCGCGCTCTTCGTCGTGCAGCATCTCGATCAGCACGCAGCGCGTGTCGATCGGGCACAGCGTCAGCGTCTCGAACGCAAGGAAATCGCCGAACTCGGTCTGCCCGGCCGCGCGATTCACGACCAGGTTCTCGATCCGGATACCCCACTGGCCGGGGCGGTACACGCCCGGCTCGATCGACGTGATCATGCCCTCTTCCATTGCCGTGTGCGGCTCGGCCGGCGCGTAGTGCGAGATGACCTGCGGGCCCTCGTGCACGTTCAGGAAGTAACCGACGCCATGCCCGGTGCCGTGGCCGTAGTCGAGCCCGGCCGACCACATCGGCGCGCGCGCGATCGCGTCGAGCATTGGCGAGCGGATGCCGCGCGGAAAGCGTGCGCGCGACAGCGCCATCATCGATTTCAGCACGATCGTGAAATCGCGCCGCTGCAGGTCGCTGACGGTACCGACCGGCACGACGCGCGTGATGTCGGTCGTGCCCGTCGTGTACTGCCCGCCCGAATCGATCAGCAGCAGGCCGTCGCCGGCGATCGTCGCGTGCGACTCGGCCGTCGCGTGGTAGTGCGGCATCGCGCCGTTCGCGTTGAACCCGGCGATCGTCGCGAAGCTCGGCGACACGTAACCGGGGCGCCGGGCGCGCGCGGCCGTGAGTTTCTGCTCGATCGTCAGCTCGGTGATCGTCTCGCGGTTCACCGCCTGTTCGAACCACGCGAAGAACTCCGCGAGCGCGGCGCCGTCGTGCTCCATCGTCACGCGCACGTGCTCGATCTCGGTGGACGTCTTGCGCGACTTCGCGAACGTCGACGGATTCACGGCCTCGATGAGCTTCACGCCGGCCGGCACGGCCTCGAGCGTGCCGAACGTCACGCGGCGCGGGTCGACCAGCAGCGTCGCGCCGTCGGGCAAGGCCGCGAGCGATGCGCGCGCGGCGTCGTACGCACGAACGTCGACGCCGTCCTGCGCGAGCGACGCGGCCAGCGCCGGCGACACCTTGCCGCTGGCGACGAACAGCGTCGCGCGATCGGCGCCGATCATTGCGTGCGCAACGAACACCGGATTGAAGTTGACGTCGGCGCCGCGCAGGTTGAACAGCCATGCGAGATCGTCGAGCGTCGACACGAAATGCCACTGTGCGCCCTGCGCGCGCATCGCGCGGCGCACTTCAGCCAGCTTGCTCGCGCGCGTCGTGTCGGCCTGCGGCGCGGCATGCTCGAACACCGCATCGCCGGGCAACCCCGGCCGCTCGGGCCAGATCGCGTCGAGCAGGTCGAGATCGGTGCGCAGCGCGATGCCGCGTGCGCTCAGCGCGGCCGTCAACCCGCGCGCGGCCGCGACACCGAGCACGGCGCCGTCAACGCCCACCGTCGCGCCCACCGCCACGTTCTGCGCGAGCCAGTCGACGTGCGGCGCGCTCTGCTGCCCGCCCGTCATCTTCATCAACTGCACGCCCGTGCCGGCCAGCTCGGCGTCGGCCTGCACCCAGTAGCGGCTGTCGACCCACAAACCCGCGAAATCCGCGGTCACGACCAGCGTGCCGACCGAGCCCGTGAAACCGGACAGCCAGCGGCGGGCCTGCCAGCGTTCGGGCAGGTACTCGGACAGGTGGGGATCGGCGGACGGCACGAGATAGGCGGCCAGGCCCTCGCGGGCCATGGCGCCGCGCAGCAGCGCGAGGCGGGCCGGCACCGACGAGACTTCGGGGAGACGGGCATTCATGATTTCACCTGAGAGCATTCAGCGACGGGCCGACAGTGCGACCGTCGCGGCTACGGCGAGGAACGCGACACCGGTGCAGACCGGCCATTCGAGCGTCTCGCCATCGTAAAACAGTCCCGAGAGATTGCCGGCCATTCGGGCGGCGGCCGCGCCCGCGATGCCGACGAGCACCGCGATCCACCATGCCGGCCGGCTCGTGCGCCGCATCGGATGCAGCCATCGGCCGAACAGCCCGACGGCCGCTCCCAGGACAAGGATTCCAAACCAGTTCATTCGACGCCTTCGATAAATTCGGATTCGTCCCATAGGCGTGAACGTTGCCAGCGGCTAGCATCGATTCATCCATCGAACCCGAGACCAGCCGGGTGCCGCCAACATTCGAGTGTAGGGGCCGACTCGACGTTATGGCAAGCGCGCACCGGCTGCCGTAATGAAGAAATTCTCATGCGAATCGCTCTGATCGATCCGGAGGCGCGTCATGCCGCACTCCTGAATCGCCTGCTCTTTGCGGGCGGTCATGTGTGCCACGCGTTTTCGTCCAGTACGGCGTTCTTCGAATGGCTCGCCACCGACACCTGCGACATGCTGATCACCGGCAACTGGGCCGGCGACCAGCCGGCCGAGGAAGTCATTCCGCGCGCGCAGACGATCCTGCCCGGGCTGCCGGCCATCGCCGTGATGCAATTGCCGCGCGAAAGCGAAATCGTATCGTGCCTGCACGCGGGCGCCGACGATTGCCTCGTGCGCCCCGTGAGCGGGCCCGAGCTGCTCGCGCGCGTCAACGCGCTGAGCCGGCGCGCGGGCGTGCGCCGGCCGCCGACCCGCTCGCGCGAAATGTATGGGGAATACGCGTTCGACGCCACGCACGGCCTCGTGCGCTTCGGCGACGCAATCGTTTCACTCACGCCCAAGGAGTTCCGCTTCGCGCAACTGCTGTTCGCGAACCTGTCGCGGCCCGTGTCGCGCGCCCATATCCTCGAAACGGTGTGGGCATGCCGCCGCGACATGAAGTCGCGCACGCTCGATACGCACGCGTCCCGGCTGCGCAGCAAGCTGCGGTTGCTGCCGGAGCGCGGCTACCGGCTGCTGCCGCTCTACGGCTACGGTTATCAGCTCGATCGCGTGCCGATCGAACCCCCAAATTCTCGCCCCCGGCACGCTGATGCCCGGTATGCGTCGAGTGAGGAAATCGCTGAAACGCTATAATATGGGGCTAAACGATAGCCCTCGATATGCAACTCCTCACGATCGGAATCAATCACCACACTGCGCCTGTCGCCCTGCGCGAACGCGTGGCGTTTCCGCTCGAGCAAATCAAGCCGGCTCTCGTCACGTTCAAGAACGTGTTTCTCGGCCCCCAGGCACCCAATACGCCCGAAGCGGCGATCCTCTCCACCTGCAACCGCACCGAACTGTATTGCGCGACCGATGATCGCGCGGCACGCGAGGGCGCGATCCGCTGGCTGTCGGAGTATCACCGGATTCCGGTCGACGAGCTCGCTCCGCACGTCTACGCGCTGCCGCAGTCGGAAGCGGTCCGGCACGCGTTCCGCGTCGCATCCGGCCTCGATTCGATGGTGCTCGGCGAAACCCAGATTCTGGGCCAGATGAAGGATGCGGTCCGCACCGCGACGGAAGCCGGCGCGCTCGGCACCTATCTGAACCAGTTGTTCCAGCGCACGTTCGCGGTGGCGAAGGAAGTGCGCGGCACGACCGAGATCGGCACGCAGTCGGTGTCGATGGCCGCCGCCGCGGTGCGCCTCGCGCAGCGGATCTTCGAAAAGGTGTCCGATCAACGCGTGCTGTTCATCGGCGCCGGCGAAATGATCGAGCTGTGCGCGACGCACTTCGCCGCGCAAGGCCCGCGCGAACTCGTCGTCGCGAACCGCACGGCCGAACGCGGCCAGCGCCTCGCCGAGCGCTTCAACGGCCGCGCGATGCCGCTCGCGGATCTGCCGGCCCGCATTCAGGAATTCGACATCATCGTGTCGTGCACGGCGTCGACGCTGCCGATCATCGGCCTCGGCGCGGTCGAGCGCGCGGTGAAGGCGCGCCGCCATCGGCCGATCTTCATGGTCGACCTGGCGGTGCCGCGCGACATCGAGCCCGAAGTCGGCAAGCTGAAGGACGTATTCCTTTACACCGTCGACGATCTCGGCGCGATCGTGCGCGAAGGCAACGCATCGCGCCAGGCCGCGGTCGCGCAGGCCGAGTCGATCATCGAGACGCGCGTGCAGAATTTCATGCAATGGCTCGACACGCGCAGCGTCGTGCCGGTGATCCGTCACATGCATACGCAGGCCGACGCGCTGCGCCGCGCCGAAGTCGACAAGGCGCAGAAGCTGCTCGCGCGCGGCGACGATCCGGCCGCGGTGCTCGAAGCGCTGTCGCAGGCGCTGACCAACAAGCTGATCCACGGCCCGACGAGCGCGCTCAACCGCGTGAACGGCGCCGATCGCGATTCGCTGATCGACCTGATGCGCGGCTTCTACCAGCACGCACCGCGCTCGAACGACCAATCCGGCCACTAGCGCCGGCCAGTCGCCCTGCCGCCGGCCGCGAGCCGGCCTATCCTTTCCGAATACCCCTTGCCCGGGAGCGCCGCTCCACACCATGAAGACGAGCATGCAACGCAAGCTCGACCAGCTGTCTACACGGCTGGCCGAACTGAACGACCTGCTGAGCCGCGAAAACGTCACGGCCGATCTCGACCAGTACCGCAAGCTGACCCGCGAACATGCGGAACTCGGTCCGGTCGTCGAGCAGTACGCACTGTGGCGCCAGTCGCGCAACGACGAGACGGCCGCGCAGGAGCTGCTCACCGATCCGTCGATGCGCGATTTCGCCGAGGACGAGATCCGCAGCGCACGCGAAAGCATGACCCGCCTCGAGGTCGAGTTGCAGAAGATGCTGCTGCCGAAGGATCCGAACGACGATCGCAACATCTTCCTCGAAATCCGCGCGGGCACGGGCGGCGACGAATCGGCGCTGTTCGCGGGCGACCTGCTGCGCATGTACCTGCGCTTCGCGGAACGCCAGCGCTGGCAGGTCGAAATGATGTCGGAGAGCGCGTCGGATCTCGGCGGCTACAAGGAAGTGATCGTGCGGATCGCGGGCCAGGGTGCGTATTCGCGCCTGAAGTTCGAATCGGGCGGCCATCGCGTGCAGCGCGTGCCGGCGACCGAGACGCAGGGGCGCATCCATACGTCCGCCTGCACGGTCGCCGTGATGCCGGAAGCCGATGAAATCGGCGAGGTCGAGATCAACCCGGCCGACCTGCGGATCGACACGTTCCGCGCATCCGGCGCGGGCGGTCAGCACATCAACAAGACCGATTCGGCGGTGCGCGTCACGCACATCCCGACCGGGATCGTCGTCGAATGCCAGGACGACCGTTCGCAGCACAAGAACAAGGATCGCGCGCTGAAGGTGCTCGCCGCGCGCATCAAGGACAAGCAGTATCACGAGCAGCACGCGAAGGAAGCCGCGACGCGCAAGAGCCTGATCGGCTCCGGCGACCGCTCGGAGCGGATTCGCACGTACAACTTCCCGCAGGGCCGGATGACCGACCACCGGATCAACCTGACGCTGTACCGGCTCGAAGCGATCATGGACGGCGATCTCGACGAACTGATCGGCGTGCTCGTCACCGAGCACCAGGCCGAACTGCTCGCGTCGCTCGGCGAAGCCGACTGAGGCCGCGATGCCCGACACCACCGCCGACGAACTGCTGCGCGCGTCGCCGCTCGATGCGGTCGATGCACGCGTGCTGCTCGCGCACGCGCTCGGCTGGACCCGCACGCAGCTGATCACGCGCGGCGACACGCCGCTCGACGCGGCCGCGGTCGAACGCTACCGTGCACTCGAAGCGCGCCGCGTGGCCGGCGAGCCCGTCGCGCAGCTCGTCGGGATGCGCGAATTCTTCGGCCGGCCGTTCGACGTGACGCCCGACGTGCTGATCCCGCGCCCCGAAACCGAACTGCTCGTCGACGCCGCGCTCGATGCGATCGACGGGCTGCCGCAACCGGCCGTGCTCGATCTCGGCACCGGCAGCGGCGCGATCGCCGTGTCCATCGCCGCCGAGCGTCCCGATGCACGCGTGTGGGCGCTCGACCGTTCGCCGGCCGCGCTCGCGGTCGCGCAACGCAACGCGGACAAGCTGCTCGACGCGGGCCGCCCGGGCGGCCCGCTGCACTGGCTGCAGAGCGACTGGTACGCGGCGCTCGACCCGGCGCTCGCATTCGACACGATCGTCAGCAACCCGCCGTACATCGCGCAGCACGATCCGCACCTCGCGCAGGGCGACCTGCGTTTCGAGCCGCGCGGCGCGCTCACCGACGATGCCGACGGCCTCAGCGCGATCCGCACGATCGTCGCGGGCGCCGGCACCTATCTGAAACCGGGCGGCACGCTCTGGATCGAGCACGGTTACGACCAGGCCGAAGCCGTACGCGCGGTGCTCGTCTCACACGGCTTCGTCGCGGTCGAATCGCTCGCCGATCTGGCCGCGATCGAACGCACGACCGGCGGCCGCCTGCCGGGCTGATGCCCGGCCCGCCCGGTTGAAATCCGCTATCATTTCGATCTAACGCCCCGCAAACACGCAAGGTCAGTCATGGACACCCAACAACGTATCAAGCAAATCGTCGACGAAAACCAGGTCGTGCTCTTCATGAAGGGCAACGCGCAATTCCCGATGTGCGGCTTCTCGGGCCGCGCAGTGCAGGTGCTGAAGGCCTGCGGCGTCGACCAGTTCAAGACGGTCAACGTGCTCGAGGACGACGAAATCCGCCAGGGCATCAAGGAATTCTCGAACTGGCCGACCATCCCGCAACTCTACGTGAAGGGCGAATTCGTCGGCGGCTCGGACATCATGATGGAGATGTACCAGTCGGGCGAACTGCAGCAACTGTTCGCCGCCGCGTAACGCTCCCCGTTCGATGGCATCTCCCAGCGCGCCGCCACGCCGGCTGATCGTCGCGATCACCGGCGCCACCGGCGCGATCTACGGCGTGCGGCTGCTCGATCTGCTGCGCGCCGCTGGCGGCGTCGAAACGCACCTGCTGATTTCGAACGCCGGCTGGCTCAACATCCAGCACGAACTGAAGCTGCCGAAGGCCGATGTCGAAAGCCGTGCGGACGTCGTGCATTCGGTGCGCGACGTCGGCGCGACGATCGCATCGGGGTCGTTCGCGACCGACGGGATGGTGATCGCGCCATGCTCGATGAAGACGCTCGCGAGCGTCGCGCACGGGCTGTCCGACAACCTGATCACGCGCGCGGCCGACGTCACGCTGAAGGAACGCCGCCGTCTCGTGCTGATGGTGCGCGAAACGCCGTTCAACCTCGCGCATCTGCGCAACATGACCGCCGTCACCGAAATGGGCGGCATCGTCTTTCCGCCGTTGCCCGCGTTCTACGCGATGCCGAAGACGATCGAGGAACTCGTCGACCAGACCGTCACGCGCGTACTCGATCTGTTCGCGCTCAGCGCACCGCTGACCACGCCGTGGGCCGGTATCCGGCACGCGCAATAAGCGGCCTGCCGCAGCCTCGTTTTTCGGGCATCTTCGCCTATTCCACTGGCAATTCATTCGAATTAACGCCTACGGACGCCTACCCGCTTCGGTGCGCGTTGCAGCGCCCCGATTATCAACAAACAAGCGTCAATCAAATTCCACGGCGTGGATTTATCAATACGCGGTGCGCGCCTATAGTCACAGGCAAATCCCTTTGCAGGCCACCACCATGAACCGCTTGCCTTCGCTCTACCTGTCCCACGGCGCCCCGACGCTGCCGATCGACCCGTCGCTGCCGTCCGGTGCGTTCACGCACCTCGGCGCCGAATTGCCACGCCCGCGCGCGGTACTGATGCTGTCAGCGCACTGGGGCACGCAGCAGCCGGTCGCGAGCGTCGCCGCGCACCCGGAAACGATCCACGACTTCTACGGCTTTCCGCGCGCGCTGTACGAGATTCGCTACCCGGCGCCGGGCGCGCCCGACGTCGCCGAGCGCGCGGCCGCGCTGCTGAACGCGGCCGGCATCGCGACCGCGACGACCGAGCACGGTCTTGACCACGGCGCGTGGGTGCCGATGCTGCTGATGTTCCCGGAAGCCGACGTGCCCGTCGCGCAGTTGTCGATCCAGCCGCGTGCGGATGCGGCCCACCACTTCGCGCTCGGCCGCGCGCTGCGGCCGCTGCGCGACGAAGGCGTGATGGTGATTGGCTCGGGCCAGATCACGCACAACCTGCGCGCCGCCGATTTCGGCGCGGCGCCCGAGGATGCGGACCCGCGCGTCAAGGCATTCACCGACTGGTTCGAGGCAAAGCTTGCCGCGCGCGACGTCGACGCGTTGCTCGACTATCGCCGGCAGGCACCGCATGCGGCGCTGATGCACCCGACCGACGAGCATCTGCTGCCGGTATTCACGGCGCTCGGCGCGGCGGACGACGACTACCAGCTCGGCATCCAGTCGCTCGGCACCTACCAGCGCGTGCTCGCGATGACGAATTACGTGTTCGCCAGCGCGGCCGCCTGAGCGTCACGCGACAACCGGCGACCGCAAACAAAAAGCCCGCCCGAGCATTGCTCGGGCGGGCTTTTTTTGCCGCGTTCCGTCGCCGCCGAATCCGGCGACAGATCAGGCGTCAGGCACCGACCCCTTCGAGGATCTCGTCGTGCGACTCGCGCTCGTCGAGATACTTGGTCCGGTAGCCGGATTTCGCGCCCCAGAAGTAGAACATCAGCGCGATTGCCGCGACGATCAGCATGTCCCAGCCGTACGGCAGGACGCCGTGACCGCCGAATTCCTTGCTGCCGATCAGCGACAGCACGGCCATCGTCGGCAGGTACGCGACCAGCCACCATGCGGCCCGCAGGTCTTCACCCCAACCGGTCCAGCCCGCCTTCGCCTGGAAGAAGAAGTACACCGGCAGCGCGACGATCATCAGCAGGATGATTTCGCCGGTCAGCGGCCACTTCGCCCAGTACAGGATCAGCGACGCGCAGACGAACGCGAACGGTGCAATCAGCTTCATGCCCGGGATCGACAGCGGCCGCTCGATGTCGGTCGCCGCACGGCGCAGGGCCATCAGGCTGATCGGACCGGTCAGGTACGAAATCACCGTCGCGACCGAAATCACCGCCGCAAGCGAACTCCAGCCGCGGAAGAAGAACAGGAAGATGAACGAGACCAGCAGGTTGAACCACATCGCCTGACGCGGCACGCCGTAGAGCGGGTGCACGTTGCCGAACATCTTCGGCATCGTGTTGTTGCGCTCCATCGCGTAGATCATCCGCGTCGTCGTCGCCATGTAGGTCGTGCCGGTGCCGCTCGGGCTGACGAACGCGTCGACATACAGCATGATCGCGAGCCAGTTCAGGTTCAGCGCGATCGCCAGTTCGGCGAACGGCGACTTGAAGTTGAAGTGCGACCAGCCCGCCGCGATGTCGGTCGGATTCACGGCGCCGATGTACGCGACCTGCAGCAGCACATAGATCACGAGTGCGATCAGGATCGACGTAATCACCGCGAACGGCACGCTGCGCGACGGATTGCGCGCTTCACCCGCGAGGTTCACGGGGCTCTGGAAGCCGTTGAACGCGAACACGATGCCGCTCGTCGCGACCGCGGTCAGCACCGCCGACCAGCCGTACGGCGCAAAGCTTGCATTGGATGCGGTGCCGAGGTTGTCCGAGTGGAAGCTCGTCAGCATCAGGCCGAGGATCGTGAGGCCGGGGATCAGGAACTTGAAGATCGTGATCGCGGTGTTTGCCCGCGCGAAGGCCTTCACGCCCCAGTAGTTCAGCATGAAGTAGATGACGACCAGCACGGCCGACAGCAACAGGCCTGGTGTCGTCAACTCGCCGTTCACGAACAGCGCGTGCGCCCATGGATACGGCCACGTGCTCATGTACTGGATCGACGCTTCGGCCTCGATCGGGATCACGGATACGATCGCGATCCAGTTCGCCCATGCACTGATGAAGCCCACCAGCGAACCGTGCGAGTAGCGCGCATAACGCACCATGCCGCCCGACTCGGGGAACATCGCGCCCAGTTCGGCATACGTCAGTGCAATCGCGAGAATCACGACGGCGCCGATGATCCAGGCGCAGATCGCCGCCGGACCGGCGATCTTCGCGGCCTTCCAGGCGCCGAACAGCCAGCCCGAGCCGATAATCGAACCCAGCCCCGTCAGCATCAATGCAAACGGGCCGATGTTCCGTTGAATAGAACTCTTCACATCCTCTCCTGTGTCTCAAAAAGCATGGTCGGCCTGCGGTCCGGGATCGGCTCGGACAGCACCGCGCACGCATTCTTGGGGGGACGAGTCATCCGATCGGGGCAACCCGTCCACGCGGCGCGTAGTTTAACGGTTGCACCTGAAACGTGGCGCCAAAATCGTTCGGCCCCTACAAAAAATTCGCATCGCCTGCAAGCTTTGTAAACCTGATCTACGCAATAACCCTGAGAGCATGGAATTACGGTTGACCATACGATCGATTAGCCGTATAAAGGACTTCGCAGGATTTCAAGCGGCGAGTGAATTGGTTCTTTCGTAGTTCGCCCATCAACGGTACTCCGGTTGGTCCTATTACCCCTTCCTTGATTTTCCGCACCCCATGGGCCTCGGCCCCGTTTTATCTTTTTAGGAACAAGTAACATGGCAACCGGTACCGTCAAGTGGTTCAATGACGCAAAGGGCTTCGGCTTCATCACCCCGGAAGGCGGCGGCGACGATCTGTTCGCGCACTTCTCGGAAATCCGCGTCGAAGGCTTCAAGACGCTGCAAGAAAACCAGAAGGTTGAATTCGAAGTGAAGACGGGCCCGAAGGGTCTGCAAGCTGCGAACATCCGTCCGGTCTAAGCTTGGCGCGATAATTCGTGTAAAAAAGCCCCGCTTCGGCGGGGCTTTTTGTTTTTCTGCGCTAATTCGGCACGGCGGCAATACCGCCGCCCATGTTCAGCCGAATAGCCGCTGCGCGTGAATGCCGAGCCCCGTCGCGACACTCGCGAGACGATCGCCAAACACCGGTTGCGCCTCCGGAAACGCGCCCGCGAGCGCGCCCGACAGGAACGCAAGGCCCGTCGAGCCGCCGGTGAAATACAACGCGCCGACGTCGCGCGGCGCGATGCCGGCAAGCCGCACCGTCTCGCGCGCGGCGTCGACGATGCGCGCGGTGTCGTCGTGGCTCGCATCGACGAGGCGGTCGGCATCGAACGCGATCAGCAGGTCCTCTTCCACGTCGTTCAGGTCGATCATCGTCTCCCCGCCCGCCGCGACACCGATCTTCGCTTCTTCCGCGCGCGCCATCAGCGCATGCCCGAGCCGCTGCTCGACCACGCTCGTGAGCCGGTCGTACTGTCGGGCATCCTGGTACAGGTGCTTCATCAGCTTCAGCTCGCCGACCCGCTTCGGCGTGTAGACCGTGTTGATCAGGTGCCAGGTCGCGAGATCGAAATAGATCTTGTTCGGCAGTTCGCGCCCTTCCGGGTCGAGCGAACGGTAGCCGAACGCGGGCAGGATCGCCGCCAGCTCGACACGCCGGTCGTAATCGGTGCCCGCGACGTGCACGCCGTGGTGCGCCAGCACGTCGTCCTTGCGCTCCAGCCGCGCCATCCGTTCGGGCCCGACGCGCACCAGCGAGAAGTCGGACGTGCCGCCGCCGATGTCGGCGACGAGCACGAGGCGCTCGGCCTGCTGGCGCGATTCGTAATCGAATGCGGCCGCGATCGGTTCGTACTGGAAGTGAACGTCCGCGAAGCCGACCGATTGCGCGGCCGCCTCGAGTTGATCCTGCGCGAGGCGGTCGGCGCGCGGATCGTCGTCGACGAAGAACACCGGCCGGCCGAGCACCGCGCGGCCGATCGGCGCACCTGCGCGGGCTTCGGCCTTGCGCTTCAGGTGCGTCAGGAAGCGCGCGATGATTTCGGTGTACGCGATCGCGCTGCCGTCGCCGAGATCGGTCGTCGTTTCCGCGAGCGGCGAGCCGAGGATGCTCTTCATCGAACGCATCAGCCGGCCGTCGAAACCGTCGATATAGGAGGCCAGCGCCGCACGGCCGTATTCGACCGTCTCTTCGTCATTGTTGAAGAAGATCGCGGTGGGCAGCGTCAGGTGGTCGCCCTCGACGGGCGCGAGGCGCATGCCGTCGCCGTCGGGCAGCGCCACGGCGGAATTGGACGTGCCGAAATCGATCGCGCAGTAAGTCATGGGAAGTTGCCGCAGCAGGGCCGGCGCGAAAACGGAAAGGACCGGCTTTTTAACATGAAGCCCGCGGGATCACAACCGGGCTAGCCACCAGTGCCGCGGAACGGGCTTCGGTGGCACCGGCGCGCGGCCTGGCGCGCCGGGGAGACACGCGGACGGGTTGCACGACGCAGCCCGCCCGCCTGGCGGATCAGGCTGCCGCGTCGAAGCTCTTCTTCCACGCGCTCGCATACACGACCTCGCCGATCGCATGGCGCGTGCGCGGCGCCTTCTCGCGATCGCGCAGCACCGGATCGAGCTTGTCGACGTTGCCGTAGTGGCCGATCGAGATGATCGCCGGGATGGCGACGTCGGCCGGGATCCCGAACGCGTCGCGGAACGCCTTCGCGTCGAAACCGCTCATCTGGTGCGCGGCCAGGCCCAGCGCATGCGCCTGCAGCACCAGCGACATCGCGGCGGCGCCCGCGTCGTACAGCGCGGTCGGCGCCGGCTCGCCCTTCGGCGTGAGCGTGTGCGCGGTCACCGCGATCAGCACGGGTGCCGGCGCATTCCAGCCCTGGTTGAACGGCACCAGCGTCGCGAACGCGCGCTTGAAAGCGTCTTCGTCCTGCGTGCGATCGAATACGATGAAACGCCACGGCTGCGCGTTGTACGCGGACGGGGCCCAGCGCGCGGCTTCGAGCACTGCGTGCAGATCGCCGGCGCTGACCGGCTCATCCGAATACGCGCGCGGGCTCCAGCGGCCCGCGATCAGATCGTGAATCGAAACAGTGGTGGGAGCAGGTTTGACGGACATGCGGTTCCTCGCTGACATCGATGAAGGGGCGCGAACGCCCCGGCAAACCGCAAGCATACCCGCTTGAGCCATTACGCGCCCGATCCTCCCGCGCTATGCAAATCATCGTGCCTGCATAGGCCGGCCGCAGGCCGCGCGGCCGGCCGGGCCGCCGCGGTCAGGCGGCCTGCGCGGCCGCGCGCGACGGACCGCGGTTGATCCGCAGCACGATCAGCGCACCGACGATGCAGAGCCCGCCCGAGATCATCGAGGCGATCGTGTAGGTACCGAGGCTCGCGCGCAGCATCCCCGCGCCAAGTGCCGCGAACGCCGCACCGAGCTGGTGGCCGGCGACGATCCAGCCGAACACGACCGGCGCCGCGGCCTTGCCGAACACGTCGGTGGCCAGCCGCACGGTCGGCGGCACGGTCGCGATCCAGTCGAGCCCGTAGAACATCGCGAACAGCGGCAGCCCGAAGAAATCGATCCCGAACGCGTGCGGCAGGTAAATCAGCGACAGCCCGCGCAGCCCGTAGTACCAGAACAGCAGCACGCGGTTGTCGTAGCGGTCGGACAGCCAGCCCGACAGCGTCGTGCCGAACAGGTCGAACACGCCCATCGCCGCGAGCAGCGACGCGCCCTGCACTTCGGTCATCCCGTAGTCGCTGCACATCGCGATCAGGTGCGTGCCCACATAACCGTTGGTGCTCGCGCCGCAGATGAAGAAGCTGAAGAACAGCAGCCAGAAGTCGCGCGAACGGCTGGCCGTCAGCAGCGTGCGGAACGCGACCGCGAGCGGGTTCTCCTTCGTCGTGTCAGGCGCGGGCGGCGCATCCGCCGGCTCGCCGTACGGGCGCAGCTTCACGTCGGCCGGCCGTTCGGGCAACAGGAACGCGACCAGCGGAATCACGATCGCGGCCGCAATCGCGACGACCAGCACGACCGGCCGCCAGCCATGGTGCTGCGCGATCGCCGCCAGCATCGGCAGGAACACGAGCTGGCCGGTGGCGGTGCTCGCGGTCAGGATGCCCATGATCAGGCCGCGACGCGCATGGAACCAGCGCGTGACGAAGGTCGCGGACAGCGTCAGCGCAACGACGCCCGACGAGCAGCCGACCATCAGGCCCCAGATCAGGACCATCTGCCAGCTGTGCGTCATCATCGACGACAGCGCGACGCCCGCGCTCATCGTCACGAGCGCGGTGAGGATCGTCGGGCGCAGCCCGAAGCGCTGCATCGCGGCGGCCGCGAACGGGCCCGTCAGGCCGTACAACGCGATGTTCACCGAGATGGCCAGCGAAATCGTCGCGCGGCTCCAGCCGAGTTCGCGCTCGAGCGGCACCATCAGCACGCTCGGCGTCGCGCGCGTGCCGGCTGCCGCCAGCAGGATCAGGAATACCACCGCCGCCGCGAGCCATCCGTAGTGGAAGCGCCCGCCGATTCGTGTCACCACCCAATTCATCTTCATGCTCTCCCGTTGGCGGCTCCGGCGCCATCGCACCTGCTCCACCCCACCCAGCCAGGCCACCTCCGCCGCACACCGCATCGGCTGACCCGGGCCGATGCTTGGCATTTGTCTGTCGATCCGGCCGGCATTGTTACCGATCGGTCACAACTGTGTTGCGATCGTAGTTACCAGTCGGTAACATGTCAAGCAATTCATCACGCAGTCGAGGGTCATCATGTCGGGCATCGAGATCGCCAAACCGCTTGCGCGCCGCACGCGCCGGTCGATCGACGGAGCCACCGCGCAGGAGCACCTGCTGCGCGCCGCCGAGGAGCTGTTTTACAAGGAGGGCGTTCGCTCGGTGGGCGTCGAGGCGGTCGTGGAGCGCGCGGGCGTCAACAAGATGAGCCTGTACCGCCAGTTCTCGTCGAAGGACGAGCTGATCCTCGCGTATCTGGAACGGATGGACGCGTGCTTCTTCGAGCGTCTCGATACGAGCGCCGCGAAGCATCCGGGCCAGCCGAAGGCGCAATTGATCCAGTATTTCGTCGATCTTGCCGAGCGCGCGACACAGAAGGACTACCGTGGCTGCCCGTTCGTTAACGTCGCCGCCGAATTCCCGGATACGTCGCACCCGGCCCGCGAGCGCGTCGCGCAGAACAAGGAACAGTTGATGAAGCGGCTCGTCGCGCTATGCGAAGGCGCCGGCGCGCGGCAGCCGAAGGCGCTCGCCGATGCGCTCGCGCTGGTGGTCGAAGGCATCTATGCGGCGAGCCAGACCTACCGGCATGGCGAAACGCCGATCGGCACCGCGCCGGCGCTCGTCACGCAGTTGATCGAAGCCGCGTGCGCATGACGCGCCGCGCACGCCCAGCCCCGGCGTGCCCGCTACAATGCGGCCCTCGCCGCTTTCCCGCCTGATTGATTTCACGATGACCGACACCCGCCCCGAATCGCACGACGACATCCTCGCCGCCACGCGGCACTGGCTCGCGCGCGCGGTGATCGGGCTCAATCTGTGCCCGTTCGCGAAAAGCGTCTATGTGAAGGAACAGGTGCGCTACGCGATCAGCGCAGCGACGACGCTGGAAGACGCGCTCACCGAGCTCGAAACCGAGCTGCGCGCGCTCGACGCGGCGGACCCGCAGCAGGTCGACACGACGCTCGTGATCTTCCCGCATGCGTTCGCCGATTTCGTCGACTACAACGATGCGCTGTTCTTTGCCGACCGGCTCGTGCAGCAGTTGCGGCTCGACGGGGTGCTGCAGATCGCGAGCTTCCATCCGCACTACCGGTTCGAAGGCAGCGAACCCGACGACATCGAGAACTATACGAACCGCGCGCCGTATCCGATCCTGCACCTGCTGCGCGAAGACAGCATCGCGCGCGCGGTCGACGCGTTCCCGGACGCGTCCGCGATCTACGAAAGGAATCAGGAAACGCTGCGCCGCCTCGGCCACGACGGCTGGCGCGAATGGATGCGCCGGCAGGGCGACGACGTCTGACGCGGCGTGCAACGTGCGCCGCGCCGGCCGTCCGCGCGTCAGCCCTCGACGGGCTCGACGGCGTCGCCGTCCGCCGCCGCGGCTTCCGGCACGAAGAAGCGCTCGTTCAGTTCGGCCAACCCGAACATGCCGAGGATCTCGTTCAGCCGCTCGCCGGGCCGCCGGCGCGGCAGGTTCTTGTACTGCGCGATGATCAGCTCGTTCTTCATCGAATGCTCCCAGCCGACCAGCTCGGTCACGCTCACCTGATAGCCGTGCGCTTCGAGCTGCAGGCAGCGCAGCACGTTGGTGATCTGGCTGCCGAATTCGCGCGTATGCAGCGGATGCCGCCATACCTCGGTCAGCGCATTCGCGAGCGACTTGCCCTTGTTCCGGCGCAGCACGCCCGCGACTTCCGCCTGGCAGCACGGCACGAGCACGATGTGCTGCGCGCGCTTCGCGAGCGCGAAGCGGATCGCGTCGTCGGTCGCCGTGTCGCACGCGTGCAGCGCGGTGACGACGTCGACCGTTTCGGGCAGCTGCGGCGACGTGATCGAATCGGCGACCGACAGGTTCAGGAACGACATGCCGCCGAACCCGAGCCGCGCGGCCAGCTCGGCCGAGCGCGTGACGAGCTCCTCGCGCGTCTCGATCCCGTACACGTGCGACGCGAACGCCGGCGTGCCGTGCCCCGGCTGCTGCTTGAAGAACAGGTCGTACAGGATGAAGCCGAGATACGACTTGCCGGCGCCGTGATCGACGAGCGTCACGCTGCCCTTGTCGGCCTGCACGCCGGCGAGCAGCGGCTCGATGAACTGGAACAGGTGATAGACCTGCTTCAGCTTGCGGCGGCTGTCCTGGTTCAGCTTCCCGTCGCGGGTGAGGATGTGCAGTTCCTTCAGCAGCTCGACGGACTGCTCCGGACGGATTTCGTGGGTCTTGTTCGACATCTGGAAGCGGCGCCGGGCCACGGTCGGTCGACCACGGCCCGGCGGCGGGAATTCGTGAGGAATGGCGACAGTTTACCGAAAATGCGCGGTCAGGCTCGGGCGCCGAGCCGCCAGAGCGATGTGACCTCGGCGCGGCGGGCCGTGTGCAGCGGATCGTCGGCATCGGTCGACTTCGGATGCGCGGGGCGGATATCGTCGCGGCCGAGCACGACGAGGCCCGCTTCGTCGATCCATTGCAGCAGCGTGTCGCGCGATCGCAGGCCGAGATGCTCGGCGAAATCGGACAGGATCAGCCAGCCCTCGCCGCCCGGTTCGAGATGCGCGGCGAGCCCCGCGAGGAAACCGCGCAGCATGCGGCTGTCGGGATCGTAGATCGCGTATTCGATCGGCGCGCTCGGCCGGGCCGGCACCCACGGCGGATTGCAGACCACGAGCGGCGCGCGGCCGGCCGGAAACAGGTCGGCTTCGACGACGTCGACCCGATCCGCATGACCGAGCCGCGCGACGTTCTCGCGTGCGCAGGCCAGCGCCCGCGCATCCTGGTCGGTCGCGACGACGCGCTCGACGCCGCGCGACGCGAGCACGGCCGCGAGCACGCCGGTGCCCGTGCCGATGTCGAACGCGAGCGACGTCGCCGGCAGCTTCGCGCGCGCGACGAGTTCGACGTATTCGCCGCGCACCGGCGAGAACACGCCGTAGTACGGATGGATCGGCGCGCCGCCGAGCGCCGGGATCGGCACGCCCTTCTTGCGCCATTCATGCGCGCCGACGAGGCCGAGCAGTTCCCGCAGCGACACGACCGACGGCGCGCCGCCGGGCCCGTACGCCTCCTCGCATGCGGCGCGCACGTCGGGCGCGCGGCGCAGCGGGATCGTGTAGTCGGCGTCGAGCGGGATCAGCAGCATCCCGAGCGTGCGGGCCCGCTGCGACTGCGCGAGACGATGCAGGTTGAACGCGTCGACGCCGGCCACGGCTTTCGCCTCTTTCGCTTTCTTCGGCTTGCGTTCGACACGGCGCGCCATCGCCTGCACGAGCTGGCGCGCATTCTGGAAATCGCCCTGCCAGACGAGCGCGGTGCCCTCGCAGGCAAGGCGGTAGGCCGCATCGGCAGTGACGCGGTCGTCGGCGGACACCGCGCGCTTCGGCGGTTGCACACCGGCTTCGGAGCGCCAGCGCACGTCATGATCGACGCCGTCGGCGTCGGTCCAGTGGAAAACGGGGAAATCGGTCACGCGAGCTCGGTTACGGTTGGCTTCAACAGGCGGCGGCGTCGCGCCGCGCGGCTCACACCATACCGCGCTTTGCCCGCGCGGCAAAGCGCGCGCACGGACCCGCGATCGGGCGCGCCGTTCAGCCGCCCCACCCCGGCATCGCTGGCATGCGCAGCGTCCCCGCGTCGTTGAAGTGCACGGTGCCGAGCACGCCGCCCGCGAGCCGGCCGCGCAGCGCATACGGCAACTCGCCGTTCGCGGCCGCGCCGGGCAGGTTCCACGCCTGCCGCGCGGCCGCGAATGCCGACACGGAAACCGGCACGTCGAGCACGGCCTCGCCGAAACGCGGCACGGTGCCCGAGCGATCGCTGACGCCACTCGCGAACGCCGTGCCGTTCAGGTCGAGCGCAACCGAGATGCCGTCGTATTCGATCGGCGCATCGTTCGGGTTCTGCACGCGCAGCTTCAGGCTGAAACGCATCTCGAGCCCCTGCCCGACGAGCGGGTCGAGCCCGACGACCGTCACGCGCACGGGGTCGCGCGACAGCGCCGCGCAACCGCCGAGCAGGAACACCGCGGCGCACAGCAGCAGCACGGCGCGCAGCGGCGCGATACGGAACAGGGCACGTGACATGGGAGGGCCTCCTCGCGGCAATCGGTGATCGAATCGTCGAAGCATTGTACCGAGCACGCCCCGTCGCGCCGGGATTCGTAGTTTTCGCAGCCACGCAAGATCGTTAATAGATTAAAACTACGAAATCACCAGCTAAACGGAAAGCGCATTAATGACTTCCAGCATTCAATCAAGCGCGCAGAAATCAATAGGCGCACTTTCTAAATTTTTCGTTTCCTTTACCTAAAACCATCAAGTATATTTACGCATCCTTCGAGCAAGCCGACAAACCTTGAAGCCGCATGACGGTGATTTTACGGAATGGCGACACGCCTTCCTGCCGTCCGGTGGCCGGGCCCGGCCAGCCCCGTAGGTCGTCGATTCAAAGGGATTGCGCGCCCGTGCCGGGCGTGCGGCTCCGTGTCGTGCGCGCGAAATCAATTCAGTACAACACGCGTCTGGCCATTTTGAACCGGCAAGTTAACCGACATCCGGAAATCCAGAGGGGGCAGTAAACCATGATTACCTATACGTAGTCGGCCGCCGTCTTTTCGAATAATCCGTCATTAGCATTTTCTTCGCTGTTGATTAACGGCGAGGGGCTTGCTTTTGCCGGCGCTTTCGCAGCACTGAACGATTCTTTCTACAATCGAGGTTTCAGTCATGTCGATCAACATTCGCAAGATGCGTTATCTGCCGCTCGTTGCCGCACTCGCGCTCGCCGGGTGCGGCGGCGACGATGGCGGTGTGGGCTCGGCTTCCGCGCTCAGCTCCGCCGGCGCGCCGCAACCGGGCTCGTCGCCCGCCGTCACCGCGCCGCCGAGCGCATCCAACGTCGACAAGAGCGTATCGCCTGTCGAGCTGCCGGACACCGTGGTGCCCGTGAACTACCGGCTGTGGTTCCGCCCGAACGAAGCGCTTAACGCGTTCGACGGCCGCGCCGACGTCGAGATCAAGGTGCTGAAGCCGGTCAACAACATCGTGATCGCCGGCCACCGGATCAAGTTCACGAACGGCCGCATCACGCTGCAGCCGGGCAACATCCAGCTGATCGCGACGCCGCAGGACAAGGGCGACTTCTATCAGCTGCGCCCCGTGAGCGGCACGATCTCGCCGGGCACCTATTCGCTGCACATGGAATGGTCGGGCATCATCAACTTCAAGTCGTATGACGATCCCGTCGCGAAGACGGGCGGCAGCTGCGGCAACGATCCGTATCCGGGCTGCTCGGCCGCGGAAGGCATCTTCCGCGTCGACCTGAAGGGCACCGACGGCAAGACGAGCGGCGCGATCCTCACGCAAGGCGAAACCAACCTGTCGCGCCAGTGGTTCCCCGGCTGGGACGAGCCGGCATTCCGCCCGACCTATGAAGTGACGGCCGAAGTGCCGCAAAGCTGGCGCGTCGTGTCGAACGCGGCCGAGAAGCCGTCGACCAGCATCGGCGGCGGCTACAAGCTCGTGCAGTTCGACAAGACCCCGCCGATGCCGTCGTACCTGCTGTTCTTCGGCGGCGGCCTGTTCGACACCTACGAGGACGACTTCACCAGCCCGCTGCCGGGCGGCAAGGGCGGCCTGCACCTGCGCGTGTTCACGCCGCCGGGCATGAGCGACTGGGCGAAGCCGGCGATGGACCGCACCAAGCAGGCGCTCGACTTCTACTACCGCTACACGGGCATCGCGCTGCCGCTCACGAAGTTCGACACGGTGGCCGCGAACGACGCGTTCAAGGAGCAGAAGGACCTGAATTTCGGCGGGATGGAGAACTGGGGGTCGATCCTCGAATTCGCCGACGACATCCTGCCGCAGCCGGGCCAGCCGATGTCGCACTACGGTAACGAGGTGCTGACCCACGAAGTCGCGCACCAGTGGTTCGGCGATCTCGTCACGACCGACTGGTGGGACAACGTGTGGCTCAACGAGTCGTTCGCGACGTTCTTCGAGACGAAGACGACGATCCAATTCTTCCCCAACGAGTTCAGCTGGCTCGACCAGGTGAAGAACAAGTACCGCGTGATCAATCGCGACATCGGCCCGAACGCGTTCCCGGTCGCGCCGAACTTCAACGGCTGGGCGTCGAACGACTTCGTGCTGAGCGCGAGCGCGTTCACGTACGACAAGGGCGGCCACGTGCTGAAGACGCTCGAGAACTATCTCGGCGAACAGACGCTGCGCAAGGGTCTGCAGCAGTACCTGGTCGACTACTCGTTCGGCAACGGCACGCCGAAGCGCCTGTGGGATGCGCTGTCGAAGGAGAGCGGCCAGTCGATCGGCGCGATCGGCGACAGCTACGTGCGCCAGACCGGCGTGCCGCTGATCTCGCTCGACACGCAGTGCGACCTGACGAAGAACCAGACGATCGTCACGCTGAAGCAGCAGCCGTTCCCGAACAAGAACGCGTATCCGGGCCTGCAGTGGACGGTGCCGATCACGCTCGCGTATGGCCAGGGTCTCGCAAAACGCACGACGCTCGCGCTGAAGGATACGCAGACGCAGACGCGGATCGACGGCTGCACGGGCGTGGTCGCGGACCCGAGCGGGCTTGACTACTACGTCGTGAACTACAGCGACGCGGCCTGGAGCGGGCTGCTCACGCAGGTCAACCGCTCGACCGATCCGGTGCTGCTGTCGAACCTGCAGAGCGAGGCCGCGCTGCTCGTCGCGAACAACCTCGCACCGGCTTCGCGCTCGACGTCGATCGGTTCGGTCGCTTCGCCGGCCGCGATGAAGCTGCGCCAGACGCCGACCTTCGACGGCATCGCGCCGACGACGAAGGAGCGCCCGGCACTGCAATACCAGGGCATCTTCAAGCCGCGCAAGGTAGTGACGCAGTAACGGGTTGCGCCCGACCGGTGCCGCCCAACCCGCGGCGCCGGCCGGCGTACCAGTCTCCCCGACCTTTGACGGGCCTCGCGAGCGAGGCCCTTTTTTTATTTCGGCGCGGCCCTGTCGCCGCATCGCCCCACGCACCCGCTCGCCGTCACGCCCAAGCGGCGTCCCACGCCGGCTGCGCGAACCACGTCGCCAGGAACGCGACGAGCCGCGATGCGCGGGCGCTGCCGCGCGCCTGCTGGCGCAATACGTGGATCGTCGCGGGCTCGGGCGTCGCCGCGTACTGCGGGAGCACCGCGCGCAGCCGTCCGTCGCGCAGCGCGTCCCCCGCAAGCCAGGTCGGCAGATGCGCGAGCCCGAGACCATCGATCGCGGCCTCGAGCAACGCCTCCGAATGATTGCTGCGAAACCGCGGCTGCGCTGGCGCGTGCCGACGGTCGCCGAAGTGCCACGCGCCCGGCGGCGGTGCCCCCTGCCACGCGAGGCAGTCGTGCCCGGCGAGCGCGTCGGGCGAATCGGGCTCGCCGCGCCGCGCGAGGTAGGCCGCGCTCGCGCACAGCACGCGCCGCTGCGGTGCCAGCACCGTCGCAACGAAACGCGTGTCCTCGAGCGGGCCGATGCGCACCGCGAGATCGACGTCGGAGCCGAGCCGTGCGCCCTGCAGGTCGACCATGCTGTCCGTCAGCATCAGGTCGACCTGCAATGCCGGATGATGCTGCATGAACGCGGCCAGCGCGGACATCAGGTGCAGCCGGCCGAACGGCGCTGGACAGTCGACGCGCAGCAGCCCGCTCGGCTCGTCGTGCTGGCTGTGCAGGTCTTCCTGCAGGCCGCGCAGCTCGGCCAGCATCCGCGTCGCGCGCCCGTACAGCAACTGCCCGGCCTCGGTCGGCCGCAGCGCATGCGTGGTGCGATGCAGGAGGCGGATGCCGAGCTGCGCCTCGAGCCGGTCGATGCGCCGCGTGACCGACGACGCGGCGACGCCCAGCCGGCGCGCGGCCGCCGAGAAGCTCTGCTGGTCGACCACTTCGACGAACAGCGCCAGATGCGGGGAAAGGAAGTCGTCCATTCGGGGGCTTCGGGTTTTGCTATGCATAAATCGCAAAACAATCATCCGCCTTTGCGTGTTTCCGCGTCAAATCGGGCCGACTAGACTGCATTCATCCTTTTCATCCGTTGCACGCGCCGGCCCGCCGGGCCGCACGGCAACCATCCTTCACGGAGATCATCATGCGCAGCATCCGCTTCGACGCGCCCGCCGCCGACATCGAGTCGCTCGACGCGCGCGTCAGGGAAATCGACCCGCCCGTGCCGGCCGACGGCCAGCTCCTGATCGAGGTGCGCGCGGCCGGCGTCAACCCGAGCGACGTGAAGGCCGCGCTCGGGCGCATGCCGCACGCGGTGTGGCCGCGCACGCCCGGGCGTGACTGGGCCGGCATCGTGCGCAGCGGTCCTGCCGAATGGATCGGCGCGCCCGTGTGGGGCTCGGGCGGCGACCTTGGCGTGGGGCGCAACGGCTCGCATGCGGAATGGCTCGTGCTCGACGCGGCACTGGTGCGCCGCAAACCGGGCGTGCTGACGCTCGACGAAGCGGCCGGCATCGGCGTGCCGTTCGTCACCGCGTACGAGGGCTTGCGCCGGGCCGGCATGCCGGCCGCCGGCGACGTCGTGCTCGTGTTCGGCGCGAACGGCAAGGTCGGCCAGGCCGCGATCCAGCTCGCGACCGCGCGCGGCGCCACCGTGATCGGCGTTGAGCGCGGGCCCGGCGGCTATCGCGGCCATGCGTCGGGCGACGTGCACATGATCGATGCGTCGAGCGGGCCGGTCGCCGACGCGGTGCGCGCCGCAACCGGCGGCCACGGCGCGGACATCGTCTACAACACGGTCGGCAGCCCGTATTTCGAAGCCGCGAACGCGTCGATGGCGATCGGTGCGCGGCAGATCTTCATCTCGACGATCGACCGCAGCGTGCCGTTCGACATCTTCTCGTTCTATCGCGGCCAGCACACGTACGTGGGGGTCGACTCGATCCAGCTCGACGGCGCCGCGGTCGCGCAGATCCTCGACACGCTCGCGCCCGGTTTCGGCAACGGCACGCTGCGCCCGTTTCCGATCGGCGACGACTACGTGTACCCGCTGGAGCGCGCGCACGACGCGTATCGCGCGGTGCTGGCCGGCGCGCGCGAGCGCGTCATCCTCAAGCCCTGACACCTGGCCGCACGGGAGACCGCCATGACGGATTACGTGGCTTCGCTTGTGGTGGGCCTCGGTGTCGGCGTGCTGTACGCGCTGCTGCACGTGCGCTCGCCAGCCCCGCCGCTCGTCGCGCTCGTCGGCCTGCTCGGGATGGTGATCGGCGAGCGCGCGATCGCGCTGCTGCGCTGAAGCGGCGGCAGCGCGCCTGTCAGCGGCCCGCGCCGCCGCGCCGCCGCAGCCAGTACGCGTATGCGCCGATCGCGACGAGCATCAGCGCGTCGACCACGCCGAGCACCGGCAGCGGATCGCGCCACTTGTCCATGTTGACGGTGCGCGCGTAGTACGGCGGCCCGTCGCCGTACGCCTCGCTGACATTGGCCACGTTGAACGCGACGACAAGCGCCAGCGCCACGAGCAGCACCGCACCGACCAGGATGCGCCGTGCCCGCATGTCAGTACTGCACCGTCAGCGGAAGGAAGCAGTCGGGCGAATCGGCGAGGGCCGACTCGATCTCCGTGACGAACTTTTCCATGCCTGCATGCAGGTTGATGCAGCCGGCCGAACCGGGATGCGTGCCGCCGTGGATGAAGAAGCCGCCGCGGCCATAGGTCTGCGTGCCCGGCAGCACGTGAATCGTGAGCCGGTGATCGCCCCACCCGTCGCGCGGCGTCACGTTGTACCAGTGATTGGTCCACACCTGAGACGGCTGAACCCAGTAATGACCGGCCGGAATGGGGCCGCCGTTGCTCTTTTGCTGGCGCTCGACGGAATAGTCGAATCGCCCTTTGCCGTCAGGCTGGCCGGACACGCCGGGATAGACCCTGCTCAGTCCGCCGGACACGGTCAGCACGCGGCCGTCGAAGCGCAGCGTGATGGTCGAGCGGCCGCACATCGGCACGCTCGGCATGCCGCGTTCGGCAGTGTATCGGTTCGTCATGGCGGTTGCCCTCGGTTTGTTTTTTTGCGGATTGTAGGCATCCGAACGAATACCGTCCAGCTTGCACCGCACAACCCGCACACCGGCGGTACCCGCCGACGCTAACGGTCGTCGCGACGACGGAACGCCCACCATGCGGCGAGCCCGGTGAAGCCCGCGACGAGCAGCACCATCAGCCAGAAGCCGTGCTTGTTCTCCGAGAACGGCACACCGCCGACGTTCATCCCGAAGAAGCCGGCGACGATGTTGATCGGCAGCGCGATCACGGTCACGAGCGTCAGCGTGAACAGCGTCCGGTTGTTCTGCTCGTCGAGGCGCGACCCGATCTCTTCCTGCAACAGCTTGATCCGCTCGTTGAGCCCCGACAGATCGGCAAGCACCAGCGAGAACTCTTCGGTCGATTCGCGCAGCTCCTGCACGTCTTCCGCGTGCAGCCACGCGGGCGGCTTCGCGAGCAGCCGGAAGATCGACCCGGGCTCGGGCGCGAGCATGCGCTGCAGCCGCGTCAGCGTGCGGCGCATCGCACCGAGCTCGATGCGGCTCGACGTGAGCCGCTGCGACAGGAAGCGATCCTCGATGCGGTCGACGTCGACGCTCGTGCGCCGCATGATCTGGATCAGCAGGTCGGCCTGGTCGCGCAGCAGGTGCACGAGCAGTTCCGCGGGCGACCGGAACTGCTCGCCGTCGCGCACGCATGCGCGCAGCGTGTCGACCGAGCGCAGCGGCTTGAGCCGCGCGGTGACCATGATGCGCCGCTCGACGTGGACGAACAGCGTCGCGATCTCCGACGGCGTCAGTTCGAGGTTGAACATCACGTCGTTGACGACCGCGCGCAACGCGCCGTCCTCCTGCTCGATGCGTGTCGAGCGCGAACCTTCGTGGAGGAATGCGAAGAAGCTGTCGGGCAGCGCGAGATGCGAGCGCATCCAGCGCTCGCTCGCGCCGTGCGCCAGATTGAAGTGCAGCCAGACGAAATCGCCCGACACGGCCGCATCGTGCGCGCGATACGTGTGCAGCCACTCGGCGGCCGCGTCGGCATCGAGCGGCGCGCCGGATCCGCCCGGAACGAAGCGGAATCCGCACACCATGCCGGACGTATCGGCGCCGTAAGTCTGAACGATCAGGTCCATCGTGTCGAAGGTCGTGCGGCGCGCGGCACATCGCGGGTCGCGGGCCCGCGCCGGGAAAAAGAAAGGAGACGTATGCCCGACGGGCGTGACGCACGCGTGACAGCGTCACGCGGCATCATACCGGCTGCTTCCCTGCCCCAAAAGCAACGCGCCGCCCAACGGGCGGCGCAGGTACGGCATGACGGCTCGTGCAAGACGGGTTACTGCCGCGTCTCCGACTGCGCGGCGCTCGGGCACGCCGGATCCTTGCCCCAGTGGCCGTCGCAGACGCGCCAGCGGCACAGCTGATCCTCGAAGAAACCGCGCTCCGAACACTCCTTCACGCGCGCCCCGAGCGAGCCGGCCGTCGCCGCCGTCTTGGTCGGCACGGCTTGCCCCTTCTGCGCGGCGAGTTTCTTGTCGGCCGGCTTCGTGCGCGCGACGAGCGCCGCGAGCAGATCGGCATCCGGATCGTCCTTCCCGCCCGCCTTCGCGCTCGCGGTACGGGTCGGCGTCGCATCGTGGCGCTTCTTCGCCTGTGCGAGCTCGGCCTCCTGTTCCTTGCGATGCTTGCGGGCTTCGGCCTTCGTCTCTGCCTTGCCATGCGCCGCGACCTTCGCGCTCTTCGCGGCGTCGGCTTTCGCGGTTTTGGTCGTCGCGGCCGCGGCGGCCGTGGCGGCTGCGGCAGCACCGGCCGTGGCCGCGCCCGATGCGTCGTCGGCGCCGCTGGCGAGCGCGCGCGACAGGCGGCTGTTGTCCGCGGCGGACGCGGACGATGCGGATGCAACGGTCTGGGAGGCCGAATCGTCGTTGACGATCGTGGCCGGCTGCGCGGCGGGCGCGGTATTCTGCGCGACCTGGACGGCGGCGTCGCTGGCCGGTGCGGCCTTGGCCGGCGCAGCTGCCGCAGGCGCGGCGGCCGTGACGACGGCGGCCTGCTCGCCCGGATGCTGCTGCATGCGCCACGCGCCCCAGCCGCCGACGGCAACCACCAATGCGACGACGGCCGCGATCGGCGCCTTCAGCGAACGGCGCGGAGATTCGGCCGGCGGCGTGACACGTCCTTCCAGATTCGCGAGAATGCGCGACTGCTGAGCTCCTCCGTCGCTGGCCGGTTTAGTATCCGACAGCAGGCTGGGCGGAGTTTTCGAATTTGAATTTTCCGGCGCACTCATTCAGCGTCTCATTGAATCCTGGTTTAATTCACCGCGATAATATAGCCCGGCCTCTCGAAGCAGCCTGATTCTAAGAGCAAGCATTGCAAAACACAATCAATTCCAATTTCCGGGGATTTCGTTGATTGCCGTCGCACTCGTCGCCTATTTCGCCCTTGCCGTCGCGGTTGCGGCACTGTTGCTTTTACCGGGTATCCGCGCGACCGTTTTCGAATCGGTTGCCCAGTTTCACGGCCGTCTTACGCGCCGTGCGCACGATCGCGCCACGCGTACGCGAAGTCAGATTGTTAAATCGGCAAGCGTTACGCGCGGCGCTTTAAACGATGTGCAAAATTTACTGGTTCGCCGGCGCTTGATGATTATGGTATCGGCAGGTATTCTTGCGACGCCGCCATTGGTCGCCATTGCGTTACGCGGCCGGCAACTGTTCCAGTACGACGACACGGCGCGCGTGCCCGACGAGAAGATCGCCGCGCTGCTGCAGGGCGAACAGCTCGTGCCGCCGCCGCCGCTGCCGCCGGAAGTCTTCGCCACCAAGGAAGTCGAACAGGTGCGCCCGGCGCTGAAGGATGCGAGCCGGGACTGGAACCTGCTGGATCCGGATTTCCGTACGCGTTTGCTGCTGGTCTACAAGATCATGCACGAACAATATGGTTATGAAATGGCGCTGCTGGAAGGTTACCGGAGCCCGGAACGGCAAAACCGGCTGGCGCAGATGGGCGGCAACGTGACCAACGCGGCGGCCTTCCAGAGTTATCACCAATTCGGGCTGGCGGCCGACAACGCATTCCTGCGCGACGGCAAGCTGGTCATTTCCGAGAAAGATCCGTGGGCGATGCGCGGCTACCAGTTGTACGGCCAGGTCGCCGAGCAGGTCGGCCTGACCTGGGGGGGCCGATGGAAAATGATGGATCTCGGGCACGTGGAATACCATAAACCCGGTTTTAAACTGGGACGCGGCAGCTAGCCATGGCTGCCGGACAGGAAATAATGAGGGCGGCATGGGGCTTTTTAATATCCCGGCAGGAAACGATATGGGCGGCGTAAAAAATCGGGCATTCCGGTGCGTGATTTCTTTCGGCCGCCACTTCCGTTTTAAATCTCACAGCGTCCTTTCATTAATGCGCGCGCCTTCTCCGATGCCGCGGGCGCATTGATGCCAGCCCCCTTCTTCATCCCGTTTGACAGCGTGGCGACACATCGCGGCGCCACCCTTGCCGCTCGGCGCGCCTGCGTCGCCTCACCGAATCGCACCGGAACCTGAACGTCCTATGCAACGCATCCTCAACGTGCTGACTCATCCGCGTACGCTCTCGATCGTCGGGATCGTCGCGCTTGCGGCCATCCTCTTCATCGTCGCCGACATGCTGCAGCTGCCGCTCCTGTGGGCGGCGATCGCCTTCGCGGCGATCCTCGCGCTGTGGCTGGTCGTCGCACTGTTGCGCCGCTGGCGCGTGAAGCGCGCGAACCAGCAGCTCGGCCAGGTGCTGGAAGAGCAGGCGGAAACCGGCAAGATCGCCGCGCCCGCCGCCGCAGCGCTCGCGCCCGACTCGAAGACCGCCGACCTCGACGTGCTGCGCACGCGCCTGTCGGACGCGGTGAAGACGATCAAGACGTCGAAGATCGGCCAGGTCTCGGGCGGCTCCGCGCTGTACGAACTGCCGTGGTACATCGTGATCGGCAACCCGGCCGCGGGCAAGAGCAGCGCCGTGCTCAATTCCGGCCTGCAGTTCCCGTTCGCGGACAAGAACAGCGCCGTGATCCACGGCATCGGCGGCACGCGTAACTGCGACTGGTTCTTCACGACCGAAGGGATCCTGCTCGACACGGCCGGCCGCTATTCGGTGCACGAGGAAGACCGCAGCGAGTGGCTCGGCTTCCTCGGCCTGCTCAAGCGCTATCGCCCGAAGGCGCCGATCAACGGCATCATCGTCACCGCGAGCATCGCCGAACTCACCGGCAACCGCCCCGAATTCGCGATCAACCTCGCGAAAAACCTCCGCCAGCGCGTTCAGGAGCTGACGGAAAAACTCGAGGTGTTCGCGCCGGTCTACGTGATGTTCACGAAGGCCGACCTGATTACCGGCTTCACCGAATTCTTCAGCAGCAACGACAAGCACGAGTACGACCGCGTGTGGGGCGCCACCCTGCCCTACGAGCCGGACGACAAGCGCGACGTCGTCGCGCAGTTCGACACGCACTTCGAGGAACTCTACGAAGGGCTGAAGGAGATCAGCGTCGCGCAGCTGTCGCTGTCGCGCGGCAACCAGCTGTCGCCGGGCCAGTTGAGCTTCCCGCTCGAATTCTCGACGATCAAGCCGTCGCTGCGCGCGTTCCTCGCGACGCTGTTCGAGAACAACCCGTTCCAGTACAAGCCGATCTTCCGCGGCTTCTACTTCACCAGCGCGCTGCAGGAAGGCGAAACCAACAGCGCGGCCGCGCAGCGCATCGCGCACCGCTTCGGCCTCGACGCGAACGCGCTGCCGAAGCCGCACAGCGCGTTCTCGAAGAACGGCTTCTTCCTGCGCGACCTGTTCTCGAAGGTGATCTTCGCGGATCGCCAGACGGTGCGCCAGTTCGCCAGCCCGAACAAGACGCGGCTGCGCTACGCGACCTTCTTCGGCTTCGTCGCGGCGCTCGCGATCGCGCTCGGCGGCTGGACCTGGTCGACGATCGGCAACCAGCAGCTCGTCTCGAACGTGCAGGCCGACCTCGACAACGTCACGCGCCTGCAGCAGGGCCGCAACGACCTGCAGTCGCGCCTGCAGGCGATGGACATCCTGGAAGACCGGATCGAGCAGCTCGAGCAGTTCCGCCGCGACAAGCCGCTGTCGGTGTCGCTCGGCCTGTACCAGGGTGACCGTCTCGAGCAGCACTTGCTGACCGAGTACTACAACGGCGTGCGCCAGATCCTGCTGGCCCCCGTGTCGCAGAACCTTGCCTCGTTCATGAAGGACGTGAACGCGCACCCCGAACAGCTCGTGCCGATGACGCGCCCGCCCGAGTCGGGCGCCGTGCAGGCCGGCGCGCTGCCGGTCTCGACGAACGCGGCAGGCGCCACGCCGCTGGCCGGTGCCGCACTGGCCGCGTCCGGCACCGCGCCGGCCGCCGCGCCGCAACAGGCAGCCGCACCGCAGGGCGGCCTCTACAGCGACGCGTCGCCGACCAACGTGCAGGACGCGTACAACGCGCTCAAGACGTACCTGATGCTGTCCGACAAGCGTCACGTCGAGCAGGCACACCTGACCGACCAGCTCGCCCGCTTCTGGCGCGGCTGGCTCGAGACGAATCGCGGCAACATGCCGCGTGACGAGATGATCAAGAGCGCGGAGCGCATGATCTCGTTCTACCTGTCGCGCGTGAACGACGACGACTGGCCGATGATCGACGCGAACCTCGCGCTCGTCGACCAGACCCGCGAGAACCTGCGCCGCGTCGTGCGCGGCATGCCGGCCCGTCAGCGCGTCTACGAGGAAATCAAGGCACGCGCGTCGACCCGTTTCGCGCCGATGACCATCGCGCGCATCGTCGGCGACGGCAACCAGGGGCTCGTTGCAGGCAGCTACGCGATTCCGGGCACGTTCACGCGCGAAGCGTGGTTCGACTACGTGCAGCCGGCGATCCGCGACGCGGCGACCAAGGAACTGCAGGCGAAGGACTGGGTGCTGAACACGTCGACGCAGGACGACCTGACGCTCGAGGGCAGCCCCGAGCAGATCCAGAAGACGCTCGTCGGCATGTACAAGACCGAGTACGCGCAGCACTGGCAGAAGTTCATGCAGGGCATCGCGGTGCAGGGCTTCAGCAGCTTCGGCCAGGCCGTCGACGGGATGAACCGCCTCGGCGACCCGCAGGATTCGCCGATCCGCAAGATCCTCGAAACCGCGTATGACCAGACGTCGTGGGACAACCCGTCGCTCGCGAACGTGACGATCAAGAAAGCGCAGACCGGCGTCGTGAACTGGGTCAAGCAACTGTTCTCGCGCTCGCAGGCCGGCCAGGTGGCGGCCGCCAACATCGACATCAACGGCAATCCGGCCGAGGTGCCGATGGGTCCGATCGGCCAGGAGTTCATCGGGCTCGCACGGATCGTCGCGACGCATGACGGCACGTCGATGCTCAAGGGCTACATGGATTCGCTGTCGAAGGTCCGTACCCGCTTCAACGTGATCAAGAACCAGGGCGACCCGGGCCCCGGCGCGCGCCAGCTGATGCAGCAGACGCTCGACGGCAATGGTTCGGAACTCGCCGATTCGCTGAAGCTCGTCGACGAGCAGATGCTGACGGGCCTCACCGATTCGCAACGCAAGTCGCTGCGTCCGCTGCTCGTGCGGCCGCTGATGCAGGCGTTCGCGGTCGTGATCCAGCCGGCCAGCGCCGAGGTCAACAAGGTGTGGAACGCGCAGGTCTACCAGCCGTTCCAGAACTCGCTCGCGACGAAGTACCCGTTCGCGGCGAGCGCGAAGGTCGAAGCCGGCGCCGGCGAGATCGCGCAGGTGTTCGGTCCGGACGGCTCGATCGCGAAGTTCGTCGGCACGACGCTCGGGCCGCTCGCGGTGCGCCGCGGCGACACGCTCGCCGCCCGCACGTGGGGCGACATGGGCATCGGGCTCACGCCGGACTTCACGAACGGTTTCGCGCGCTGGGTCGCACCGCTCGCGGGCGGCGCCGCAGGCAGCGCGGCCGCGGCGTCCGAGCCGCAGACCGTGTTCCAGATCCTGCCGCAGCCGAGCACGGGCACGACCGAATACACGATCGCGATCGACGGCCAGCAACTGCGCTACCGCAACACGCCGCCGCAGTGGACCAACTTCGTGTGGCCGAACCCGCAGGGCTCGCCGGGCGCGACGCTGTCCGCGACGACCTTCGACGGCCGCACGGTGCAGCTCGTCAACGAGCCGGGCCGCTACGGTCTCGAAAAGCTGATCAACTCGGCGCAGCGCAAGCGCCGTCCGGACGGCACCTTCGACCTGACGTGGGTGCAGGGCAGCGTGAACGTGTCGGTGACGATGCGCATCATCAGCACGTCGCAACCGTCCGGCGGTGGCGGCGACCAACCGCAGCAGCAGAGCCTGCGCGGCCTGCAGCTGCCGTCGTCGGTCGCCGACGCGAGCGCGGGCGCCGCGCAGAACGCGACCCAGTCCGGCACGGGCACGTCGGGCGCAGCGCCGGCCGTCGCGGCCGCCAACGCAACGAATGCACAGGGGGCGCAATGACGCAAACCGTACAGGCGCAAATCGCCTACTTCGGCAAGATTCCGTCGCGCGGCGACTTCGTGAAGAGCCCGCACAATCCGCAGTTGCTGCAGACGCTTGATCGCTGGATCGCGCAGGCGCTCGAACTGCTCGCGGAAGATCCGCGCTGGAAGCTCGTCTACGAGGATGCGAAGCCGATGCACTTCGCGTTCCTCGGCTCGCGCAGCAAGCTCGCGATCGCGGGCCACATGGTCGCGAGCCACGACGTGTCGATGCGCCGCTTCCCGTTCCTCGGCGCAACCGCGCTCGAGGTCGACCGGCCGCTCGCGTTCCTCGCGCGCAGCCCGCTCGCGTTCGCGCGACTGTGGTCGCGCGTCGCCACGCAGATCCCGCCGCTGCTCGGCAAGGACGAGCCGCCCGGCGCACTGCAGGCGCTCGGCGACACGCAGGTGCCGATCGACGTCGGCGGCCCCGGCACGTCGCATGACGGCACCTTCAACGATTTCGTCGAACACCAATCGCTGTATGGGCTCCAGCAGATGCTGCTCGAAAGCGGGCACCCGGTGCGGCTGCGCGGCGCGATGCTCGCGCTCGGCTCGCTGCTGCGGCCGGTGATGCAGAGCGGCTCGTCGCACATCGAGCGCGGCCTGACACTGCCGCTGCCGGTCGATCCGTTCTACCGCAGCCTCGTCGCCGCGTTCTGGCTCGAACTGATCGCGCCGTTCGTCGCGCAGGCCGACTTCGAGCTCGCGATCTTCATCGGCACGATCGCCGAGCGCGAACGGCTCATCATCGGCTTCAACGGTGCGTCGGCGAAGACGCTGCTGAGCGTTGTCGACCCGCAGACCTACGCCGCCCACAACATCGACATCGACGATCCCGAGTGGATCGACGCCCATGCGCAAAACGATCATCAGATCAGCAAGCTCGTCAGCTACCTCGACCAACCGCAACTCTCGCTGCGGGTCGCCATCGACGCGTTCCGCGAAGCGTTCATCGGAGGCTGACGGGATGCATCGCACGATTCACGTCCGGCGCGCACGCTTCTCGCCCGCCCTCGCCGCCCTGCTCGCCGCCGGCCTCGTTGCCAGCGGCGCGAGCTTCGCGCAGAACACCGGCGCGACCGTCACGCCGGTCGGCAACGGCACGGTCACGACGACCGCGCTGCCGTCTGCGAACACGAACCCCGGCACCGCGCCGGCAACCGCGTCCGGCACGGTGGTGCGCGGCACGGCCGGCACCATCACGCCGCCGCCCGCGAACGCGGCGCCCGGCCAGGTGGTCGTCGGCGGCAAGGTGCCCGACGAGGCGACCAAGGCCGCCGTGCTGCAGAAGCTGCGCGACACCTACGGCGCGACGAACGTCGTCGACCAGATCGAAGTCGGCGACGTCGCGACGCCGCCGAACTGGAGCGCGAACGTGCAGAAGCTGCTCGGCGCGCAGCTCAAGCAGATCAGCAAGGGGCAGTTGAAGATCAACGGCACGCAGATCGAGATGAAGGGCGAGGTGCACAACGAGGCACAGCGCCAGCAGCTCGCGAGCGACATGGCGAACACGCTGAACCCGACCTACACGATCAAGAACGGGCTGCGTGTGTCGGCGTCCGAGCAAGGCGTGCTCGACCAGACGCTCGCGAACCGGACGATCGAGTTCGAGACGGGCAGCGCGACGCTGACGCCGCAGGGCAAGCTGATCCTCGACCAGATGGCGGCCGCGCTCTCGAAGATGCAGAACCGCACGGTCGACATCATCGGCCACACCGACAACTCGGGGAACCGGACGTCGAACATCGCGCTGAGCCAGGCGCGCGCGGATGCGGTGAAGGGTTACCTGATCACGAAGAGCATCCCGCCGCAGCAGATGACGACGACGGGTGTCGGGCCGGATCAGCCGATCGCGCCGAATGACACGACGGATGGACGGGCGCGGAATCGGAGGATCGAGTTCCGGGTGGGGCAGTAAATTTGCAGCGGGCGGCTCGGGATGAGCCGCCCCGGTGCGGCGGGGTGTCAGCAGTACGCAATTGCGCGCCGCTGAATGACGTCAATGTGTCGGCGGCGTCCCCTGGTAGCTTCTCGCCCATTGCTGGCTCTGCTTGCTCGCCTGTTCGACCCGTTCGGCGGTGAGATCGTCGCTCTTGCGCTGCTTGTCTTCCTTCGCATAGTCCGTTTTTCCGAACACGTCCTTGTCCCGTGTCCTGAAATACAGTGACGGCGCGAGCACGTGATCCTGCCAACTCGTCAGCAACGTATCGTGGACGAGCATGTCGAACATCGCCATCACCTCGGACGGAAGCGGGTTCTTCCCCGCATACCCCTGCTCCCAGGCCTTGACGAGCGCAACCTCGTCTTCATTCAGCTCGACATGGCGTGCAAATGCGGGCGCAAGGAACAGCGGCGTATAGGTCAGCTTGTTGTTGAACGACTGCGTGAAGCGGCGCTGTTGCTGGGCCTCGTATTCCGGTCGCATCTTCTCCCACTTGCCGGTCATCTCTTTCGCCTCCTTGTCGAGGCGCTGCCACACCGTCGTGTAGTTGCTCGGCGGAACATCCTTCCACAGATCGTTGTAACGCTTGTCCGCCGCCTGCTTCGCGAGCTTCAACTTCTGGATCTCGGGCGAGTCCATCCGCTGGCTGCCCATCATCGCCCAATCGAGCTTCGCCTTTGCGTCGCGACGATCGTAGTCGGCCTTTTCGACGTCCTTGCGCCACTCGGTCGCCGGGTCGGTCACGGAATGACGAAACTCCGGATCCTGGTACCGCACGGCGATCCAGCGCAGGAACACTTCCGCATGCGGCAGAAAGTTCACGCCTTGCGTATCCGGAACGACCTTGCGGTACGCGTCGACAAGCGCCTTGATCTTGTATTGCTTGCCTTCGTAGGTGATCGGCGTCGCAATCGAGAACCGACTGAATACGTCAGGCCGCCGCTTGGCCAGCGTTTCCATGTCGAGAAGCGCGCTACCGGCCTTGAGTGCTTCGAACAGCATGTCCCTGAGCGGAATACGCATCAGTTCCGCATTGAAGCCCAGCGAGCCATGCAACGAACCACCTGCGATATCGCTGCTCGTTCCCGGATAGAGCCGCTGCTCGGCACGAGTCTTTTCCAGGCTGTCGAGACGCTGGTACATACGCATTTCGTGGGCGGCGGCGAAATGCACGCATCGCTGGACGCTCGCAGGCACGGCAAGCGACCGGTCCTTGTAATTCGGCTTGATGGTCCCGAGAAACGGCAGGATGCCGATAATCTCGCCGGCCTCTTCCGACATGATCGACGACACCGCATCCAGCAGGCCGACGAATTTGATTTCAAGCGAAATGCCATCGATCGCGAGATCCTGATCGTCCCGGCGCTTGTACTTGGTCGCCAGATCGTTGACGAACGTGCGTGCCAGCACGCAACCGCGATCGGCGCCAAACACCGATACTTCGACCTTCCGAATCTTTGTCGCCTGCCCCTTCACCGCCTCGACTACTTTTTCCAGCTGGTCCTTCGCGGCGACGAGCCGTGAATCGACGCCGGTACCGAAGTACGCGCTCATCACCTGCGAATCGCGCACGATCGGTACGTTCTCGATCGCGATTCCCGTAATGACCTGACGGACTGTCGATTGCACGATCTTGAGCGGGTTGTGCTTCAGGTCGTTCTTCGCGTTCCGGAACACCGCGATACCGCCCGCCTTCGTGCGCTCCCAGATCCGCTCCGGCGACGCATCCAGCACGTTCGCGATGCGGCGCGCGGTTCGGGGAATGTTCTGGATGTCTTTCTTGAAGTCGTTGAAAGCATTCAGCATCGGGCGAAACGAGAACTCCGATGCGGACTGCTTTGCTGCCGTCGTCACGCGTTTCTTCACTTCCAGCTGCTTGATCGGCTGGTTCACGCGTGCGACCGACTCGGCCACACCCTTCGTCGCGTCGAGCGCCTTCTTGCCGATCATTTTCCCCGCGGCGAGGCCGGCATTGAGCCAGTCATTCGATTTGGCATCCGCGTTGAGATCCGTCCCGAGGCCGGAATAGTAGAGCCGGAACCAGAACTGATTCACGGGACGGTCGACGTCCATGTTGGTGCGGTGTGCATCGAAAAGACGCGAGATGTTCGAGTACAGTCCGCTGTCCGAATCGTCTTCGTCCTTGCTGCGACCAAACGCATCGAAGAATACGCCGATACGGATCGTTGCCCCGCACGGCAGACAGTCTCCCTTCGGGTAGTTGGCCGTCGCCATCTTGTCGACTGCCATCCGAACGCTCTGCGGCGTAGCGTCGTCGGGATCAAGTCGGATGGCGTTTCGATCGTTAGCTCCGGCCATGGCTATTCTCCTCACGTGGCGGCGGCACCAGCCCCGCCGGAATCGACGGCACCGCAACCGCCTGGAATCGGTTCTGACCCAGTTCCTTCACAACCGTCGGCGACAGAGCGGCCACCGCCTTCGCGAATGCCCCCGGCGTCCCCTTGCTCGACTGAATAAGCTTCTGCACCTCCGGGTGCGCGTCGAACCGGGGATTCACCAGCAGCGCGTAATACGTGTATTGCTCCAGGTCGCTGCGATCGGTGAAGCGGTACTTGATCCACGCTTGCGCAACCGTTCTCGAAATCCGGCGGTGCGACTGGGCGTCGCTGTCCTCGTACTTCTTGTCGAGCCGCTTGCCGTACCGTTTCGTCAGGTCGCGCGACACGTTCACGATCGGCAATCGCGTACTGCCCAGCATCTCGCCAGGAAATGCCAGTTCGACATGACGATCGGGGTAGAAGTGGATCTCGAGAATACGCGAGCCTATCGAATCCGGCTCCTTGGTCGGCGGCAACGAAACGTCCGTCTCCGCCTGCTGTTTCTTCACCTGCTCGCCCGGTCGCCAGTCGTCCGCATCGTAATACGTCCACTGAACCTTGAAATCGGTGCCTTTCAGCAAGTAACAGCAGGCGATGCTGCCTTCCCCTGCCCCGGGCTCCAGATCACCGCCTCCGCGTGCCTTGTTGCCGAACTGGTCGGTGATCGTGAACCGCACCAGGTTGTACGGCAGGTAGTTCAACGCTTCCGTTGAAATGCTCGTGTAGGTCGGATCGGACTTGCTGCACGCCGCCATCGACACGAACAGCAAGCCTGCCGCGGCAACTCGCAACGCGGCGGATAACCGTCCGCGAGCCGAGCGCGTACTGCGACGGCCTGGAACAATCGCAGGGAATTTCGGTGCAGCGTGTTGCATGCAATCAGACATAAACACTCTCTTCACATGGCCGCGGCAGCCTGCCGTCGGGCAATGCCGGCCCGGCGGCCAGCTTGATATTTTCGTTCGTCGATTCGAACGGAGGCTTCTTCGGTATCCACGCCACACGTGCGTCGTCCTTGCCGCCGCAAACGGCGATCGCAAACTTACGCCACACCGTTGCGTTCATCCTGAAGGCTCCGATCGTACTCGTCGCGAATCGCATTCCACGTCGCGTCATCGATCGTCAACAACGCGTCGTCGAGACTCGACTCCCCACGAGACACGGCCGCAAGACAGCCTTGCACCGCCGGATGCTCGTCGAATCGAGGGGCGACCTGCACGCCGGTCAATACGTAATACAGCGTCTGCTGCTCATCGACGATTCCATAGTTCGCTGCGCGCGCGAGTTGCTCCACGACTCGCTCGTACAGTTCCCCATCGGACAGGTGCTCGATCGACGCTGCCATCGTCTCGCGAAACTTCAGCACGAGCTTGTCCGGATAGCCGAGTTCGATCAGCCGCGCATGCTGCTTCTCGCTCAAGCCCTGCACATCGCCTGCCGGCGCTCTCCCGGCAAACGCCGGCGCATCGTTGCGCCACACGACCTCCTCGAGCCGTCGATTGCGATAGCGGATCTCGCCGAACGGTGCAACGAACTGCTGCGCCTGCGCGTCGCTCCACACCTGCCGAAGTCGTCCGAATACATGATTGTCGAAGAAGAACAGGTAATAAGCGCGACCGTTCGGCAGCGCGTACTTCACATACCTGCGCAGATGCGCATCGAGTGCCTCGAACGACCACGCCGACCACAGCCACGTCACCGCGTGCAGATCGACCGCGTCCAGCCACAACTGGCGAAGCAGTCGATGTTGCTCGGTGCCTTCGTCGTCGAGCGCCTGTCTATCGAACGCGATCAGATACGGTGCGATATCCGTATAAGCGTCGAGACCGGTATCCGTCCAGAGCGACGCATGGCGCAGGCCACGCACCGTTACGAGTTGCGTATCCAGCTCCTGATAACCGCGCGTATCGACGATTGCGTAGAGTCGCATCGACCGGCCCTTGCCAGCCTCGCCCATCGGCGACGCCTTCAGCCTCTCCAGAAATGCCGGCCATTCCGGCGCCCGCGGATTCGGCGCAGCCTCGACAGCCTCGTTCACGTCGACGGCATCGTTCCCGTTGCCCAGGTCGCTGATGTTGCTCACCTCACCCATCAATCCGCCTCGACCATCGATTCGCGCCCGCTATGCGCATTCAGCACGCATTGCTTGCACGTGCCGCCCGGCATCGCTGGCAGCGGATACGGCATGCTCGTCGGGCCGCTGAACACGTGCTGCGCACCCTTGATGTCGATCTTCCCCGGCGCGTGAATCTCGATGTTGCCGCCCTTGATCCGCACGTACGCGCCGCCCGAGGTCAGCAGGATTTCCTGTTTGGCGGCCACGTCGATATTCTCGGTCGCCGACACGAGCTTGACGATCTTCTGCGCGGTCAACTCGATATTGTCCGAGTGCGCCTGAATCTCGACCTTGCCCTTGCCCGCGAACAGCTTCATCCCGGCGTTCTGGGCAAACAGGCTGATGCGATCCCGGATACCGGCGACCAACGACTTCCCGCTGGCAATGAACGTGCTTTGACCGCTGACGATGTTGGTCTGCTGATCGCCCGATACGTGCACCGACTGCTGCGACGCAAATGCGATACCCGCCGGACTCGCGAACAACATCACCGGTTCCGTGAACGCATTCGCGCTACCCGTCCCGCCGCCGGCGGTCCTGCCTCCCGACGACGCGCCCGCGACGCTGCTCTTCGCGGCATCGGTGAATTGCTTCAGTGCATCGTGCCCGGTACCGAGGCTTTCGGCCTGATGCATTTCACTGACCTGCGACATCGACTCGATCAGCCCGTCGGCATTGGCGAGCTGCTGCTGCGCTTCGCTCACATCGAGCGGCTGGCTGTTCGCCTGCTTCGGATGCGTCGTGACATACAGCCCTTGTGTCGCACGCACCGCACCGTAAGCATCCGTGCGCAGGTCGAAACCCGAGCCGAGATACGCGCCGCGCGTGTTGCCGCTCTGTTCGATCAGATAGCCGAGATGCAGCAGCGAATTCGCGCTGCTGCTGAACAGGCGCGCACGGTTCTGCCCGGTCGCGTCGTCGAGCACCATCTCGTTGTGACCCGATCCCGCGTACTCCTTCGACCGGAAGCCAGACAGGATCCCGTCGCTATGCCACTGCGGCTTGGCGGCCCCGTTGTAGACGCGATGCATCACGATCGGCCGGTCGCAATCCCCGCCGATATAGCCGATCAGTACTTCCTCGCCAACCCGCGGAATATGGACGCCACCGTAGCCGCCGCCGGTATCCGACTGTACGACGCGCACCCAGCACGACGCGGTTTCGCGACCTTCGTTCTGCCGGTCCCAGACGAACATGACCTTGATCCGGTTCAGTTCGTCCGTGTAGACCTCCTCGCCCTTCGGCCCGACGACCACGGCCGTTTCGAGCTGCATCGCGGGCTTCCGGTGCTCGAACGAGCTGCGATACGGCACGGCCGCGCGTTGCGCTTCGACTTCCACGAGATAGAACCCGGCCGAACCGTCGGCGTGCCCGACTTCGAATGCGGCCGCCTCACCGTGGCCGGCCTTCACCTGTGCGAGCCGATCCTGCAGGCTGTGCGGGAAATTCGCTTCGTGGTCAGAGAGCGGCAGGTTGTTCTCGATGTACCGCGACACCTTCAATGCCGCGAATTCCCGGTCTTGCGCCGCATCGCGATCGTGCTCGGGGTGATCCGCCAGCGTGAAGCGCCGCCCGGCGTCGATCCCGCGCACACCGCCCACGCCGAAAAAGCGCTTCGCGCGCGATTCCCATTGTTCCAGGCGAATCTTCGACAGATGTTCACCGCGGTCCTGGCCCGCGTACGAATACGCACCGGTGTATTCGTAGATTTCCGTCTGGTCCGGCAGATCGCCCTGGCCAGCCTTCGTCGGCAACGTCGTGCCGTTCGGATTGCCGGCCGAGGACGGCGATTTGTAATCGAACGTGCGTGTGGTGTGCAGCGAGCTCTGCAATGTCCGCGACGCTGCCCATTGGGTGAAGCCGGCGGTTTCGCTACCCGTTCCCGAGCGGTCGAACCTGACGGTTTTCGGCGACAGTTCGTCGACCGCGTGCAGGTCGTCGGTAATGACGAGCGTGTGCGCGCTGCCGTCCTCGCTGTGCCGCCAGAAACCGAACAGCCCTTCGTCCTCCATCAGGCGATGCACGAAGTTCCAGTCGGTTTCGCTCTGGCGGCAGTAGGACCGCGACGGCAACGGCTTCGACAGCGCGAACTGATACCGCCCCTTGGCTTGCGGATGCGCATCGAACACGTCGGCCAGGATCGCGTCGACGCTCTTGTCCTGCCAGTACCGCATGTCGCTGCGGAACTTGAGAAAGTGCATCCACGACGCAAAGGTCAGCTGGTAGCCCGACAGGCTGCCGTCCGCGCCGAGCCTGCGCGCCGTATGGATATAGCCGTTGATCGGGAGATACGACTGGTTCGTCTGCTGGATCCACACCGTGATCGGCTTGGCGATCAGTGTCTTGAGCTCGATGTCGCTCGCGGTCGACACGAGGTCGAGCGCGGCGCTGAAATCGCGTCCCAGTTCGGAACAGATCACGGCCCGGCGCGGCACCAGCGCGTTGTTCGGCAGCGACGGGATGTCCATCTTCAGCAGGCGGTCCTGCTGAATCAGGCCACCGCGGATCGCCTGTGCCAGTTCGCTCACGTTCATGCGTCATCCATGTTCTTGTCTGCCGCGCGCCCGCCGGGCCCGCGCTCTCAGGTCAAAGGCCCGCCACTTACGACTGCTCGTCCGGCCTCACGCCCAGCAACTCGCGAATATGCGACAGCGAGCCGTCGTCCTTGACGACGCTCTCGAGCCACTTGTGCAGCGGCATGTCGGCCCATTCGGCCGCCTTGTCGGCGAGATACGCGACCGGGCTGTGCGGCTCGGTCTGGCGGAAATAACGCGCCACCGCACGCAGCTGGTCAACGGCCTGCGCACGGTTCTGGATGCCGGCGATCATTTGCGTCATCGGAGGACGCGGAGCGGTCTGCGACTGCACGTGAGTCTCCTCGGTCTGGATCGAATTGCCGAAAACCGGCTCGATGCGCTCGGGTTGCGCTTGCGGCGCCGATGGCGCGTGCGGCGCGCTGCCCGTATAACCCTGCTCGCGCGCGAAGCGCTCGGCGAGCCGGTACACGGTCTCGAACGCGTCGCGCGCCTGCCGGAAGCTCGGTGCCGAATCGCCGGCGCGCTCGACGAGCCGCTCCTCGAATGCATCGAGCGCGAATTCGAACGCCTTCAGGTTCGCCAGCAGCGCCGTGTAGAACGCGATCGGCGTCACGCGCCGCGACGAATCGATCTGGTCGACCGTCGGCTTGCCGCGCGCGATGTCGTCCGCGTGTTCGGGGTCGCGCTTGATGGACTGCGCGACGTGCTGCGCCACTTCCCAGTCGAGCGTGCTGAACGCGTTCGACGCGCCGTCCGTCATCGGCACCGCGCGCAGCAGCTCGGCCGTGCGGCCGGAGAGCCACGCGACGTTGCCGAGCCGGTACTCGGTGTCGTCGCCTTCGGGCAGCGGGTGCACGGTGTCCCAGAACTCGCGGCACAGGCCCTCGAGCAGCGCATAACCTTCGGTGAGGCCGGTGAGGCCGTCCTCGAGCGCGAGCGCCTCGGTCAGCCACACGCCGAGCCGCAGGTCCTTGGTGCGGGTGCGCAGCAGCTCGCCCGCATGGTCGACGACGAAGCCCCAGTCGGCCTCCTTGATCTCGGTCACCCATTCGCCCTGGTCGAGCGTCGGATCGTCGTAGCGCCGCGCGTCCTGGATCGCGTCGAATTCGTTTGAAAACAGCATGTCGTCGCCGCTGGGCGACGCATCGCTGATCGGCGTCAGCAGCTCGGGGAGATTGATCGGCATGGTTCGGTCAGTTCATCAATGCTTGCGTTGCGCGGCCGCGCTCATTCGACGGTGTACGCGAATTCGCCGGCCTCGTCCGCACGCACCGCGATGCGCGCGATGGCCGCGCCGTCGGCGATCCGGCCGAGCACGTGGCCCGCGATCTCCGGCAGCAGCGTGCCGTTCAGGATATGGTCGACGTTGCGGGCGCCCGAATCGACCTCGGTGCAGCGCGCCAGCACCGCATCGACGAGCGACTCGTCCCATTCGAACGCGGCCTTGTGGTTCGCCTCGATCCGGCGGCGGATCCGCTCGAGCTTCAGTTCGATGATCTCGGCCAGCACGTCGTCGGAAATCGGATAGTACGGCACGACCTTCATCCGCCCGAGGAACGCGGGCTTGAACGTCTTGTACAGCTGCGGGCGCAGCGCCTCGGCAAGCGCGTCCGGATCGGGCAGTTCCTCGGCCGGCTTGTTCAGACAGGCCTGCATCACCGCGGTCGACCCGACGTTCGACGTCAGGATGATCAGCGTGTTGCGGAAATCGATCTCGCGCCCTTCCGCATCGTCCATCGTGCCCTTGTCGAACACCTGGAAGAACATCTCGAGCACGTCGGGGTGCGCCTTCTCGACCTCGTCGAGCAGCACGACCGAATACGGGTTGCGGCGCACGGCCTCGGTCAGCACGCCGCCTTCGCCGTAACCGACGTAGCCGGGCGGCGAGCCCTTCAGGCCCGACACGCTGTGCGCTTCCTGGTACTCGCTCATGTTGATCGTGACCATCTTGCGCTCGCCGCCGTACAGGATGTCGGCCAGCGCGAGCGCGGTCTCGGTCTTGCCGACACCCGACGGCCCGACGAACATGAACACGCCGCGCGGCTTGTTCGGATCCTCGAGGTTCGCGGTCGCGGTGCGCACGCGCTGCGCGATCGCGTCGAGCGCATGGTCCTGGCCGATCACGCGCGCGGTGAGCAGCGGCTGCAGGTTCAGCACGGTATCGATCTCGTCCTTCACCATGCGGCCGAGCGGAATGCCCGTCCACGCGGCGACGATCTCGGCGACGACGTGGCCGTCGACCTGCAGCGGCACCATCGGCTCGGCGCCCTGCAGCGCATGCAGCGCCGCGACGCGTTCGGCGAGCCGGTCGCGCGTCGCCTGCACGTCGACCGGCTGGCCGTCTTCCGACGGGCCGCGCGCCTTGTCGAGCGTGTCGCGCAGTTCGGTGATCTCGGCGACGATCACGCGCTCGGCTTCGTAGCGCGCTTCGTCCTTCGCAAGTTGCTCCAGCGCCGTGTCGCGCGTACCGCGCAGCTCGGCGAGCCGCTCGTCGTGCGGCGCGCCGCCGGCCGCCTCGCGCTCCAGCGACGCGATTTCCGCGTCGATCCGCTCGATGCGCTTCTTCGTGTCGTCGATCGCGGCCGGCGTCGCGCTGTGCGCGAGCGCGACCTTCGCGCACGCGGTATCGAGCACGCTGATCGCCTTGTCGGGCAGCTGGCGGCCGCTGATGTAGCGGTGCGACAGGCGCACGGCCTCGGTGATCGCATCGTCGAGGATCCGCACGTTGAAGTGCGTCTCCATCAGACCGGACATCCCGCGCAGCATCGCGGCCGCGAGCGGTTCGCTCGGCTCCTCGACCTTCACGACCTGGAAGCGCCGCGCGAGTGCCGCGTCCTTCTCGAAGTACTTCTTGTATTCGCTCCACGTCGTCGCGGCGATCGTGCGCAGCTCGCCGCGCGCAAGCGCCGGCTTCAGCAGGTTCGCCGCGTCGTTCTGGCCGGCCTGGCCGCCCGCGCCGATGATCGTGTGCGCTTCGTCGATGAACAGGATGATCGGGTGCGCGCTCTTCTTCACTTCGTCGATCACGCTCTTCAGGCGGTTCTCGAACTCGCCCTTCACGCTCGCGCCGGCCTGCAACAGCCCCATGTCGAGCACGTGCAGCGCGACGCCGCGCAGCGGCGGCGGCACGTCGTCGGCCGCGATCCGCAGCGCGAGGCCCTCGACGACCGCCGTTTTACCGACACCGGCTTCGCCGGTCATGATCGGGTTGTTCTGGCGGCGGCGCATCAGGATGTCGATCGCCTGGCGGATCTCGGCTTCGCGGCCGATCACCGGATCGATCTTGCCGTCGCGCGCGCGCTGCGTGAGGTTGGTGGTGTACGTGTCGAGCGCGGGCGTCTTCGACGGGCCGGCCGCGGGCGCCGTGCCATCGGCGGCCGGCGCCACGCCGCCGTCATCGGTATCGGCCTGGCGCGGTTCGGCTTCGCTCGACCCGGCGACGATCTCGTCGAACTTGTGCTTCAGGTCCGTCACGTTCACTTCCGCGAACTGCGACGACATGCGCTGCGCGAACTGTGCGAGATCCGGCGCGGTCAGCAGTGCGAGCAGCAGGTGCCCCGAACGGATGCGGCCGAGATGCGAATCGAGCGACGCGATCAGCCAGGCCTGCTCGAACAGCGCGATCAGGTGCACGGAAAACACCGGCGTGCGCGTATTGCCGGTCTTCAGGCGTGTCAGTTCGCGTTCCAGATCGGCGCGCAGCGCATGCGGATCGACGCGGCTCGCGCGCAGCGCGAGCGGCAGGTCGCCCGCCGGCTCCTCGAGCAACGCGAGGAACAGGTGCTCCAGATCGACCTCGTAGTGGCCGCGCGCCAGGCACGCGCTCGCCGCACGCTCGGTCGCGTGCCGGCTCAGCGGGTTCAGTTTCGTGATCAGGGTCTTCAGAGGCGTGCTCATGGCGTCGATCTCAGGTTCGATTGTGTGTTGTTGTCGTTCGGAATCAGTGAATCACGTGCAGCTCGTAGCGTGCGTCCGAGCGGTCGTCGATCGCGTCGCGCGTGCAGAGGAACGCGTCCCAGCCGAGCCGCGAGCCCGCGCCGAGCACGCTCGCGCCGACCTCGGTGCGCTTCAGCACCAGCTTCACCTCGTACTCGAGCGTGACGCCGGCGAGCAGCGTCAGCATCCGTTCGAGCGCGACGGCCTGCGGGCCGCCGGGCAGGAACGCCTCGTAGTCGCGCTTGGACAGCGGGCCGACGACGATCCGTGCGCGCATGTCGCGCTGCCACACGCGTTCGCCGACCAGCGCCGTCGCGCCGAGCACCGCGTTGACCTCGCCGAGCACGCTCAGCTGGTCGGGCGGCACGTCGTACCACTTGCCGACGAACTGGTCGATCTTCACCGGCACGCGGAAATAGTCGGACAGCGTGCGCTGCAGGTACGCGGCCGACATCGGCCGGTGCCGCGCGGCCAGCGCGTAACCTGCAACGGCCTCGTCGAGCACGCCGCCGACGCCCGCCGCGAGACTGTCGCGCACCTCGTCGCTCGGCACACCCGCGATCGCGAGCAGCAGCGGCAGGTAGCGCTCGTCGCGGTCGAGCTCGTAATGGAACGGCAGCCGGTATTTCTTCCACGCCGCATAGAACAGCGCGGTCGCGCGGTTCGAAAATACATCGAAAAACGCGCGGGCCGCGTGGTCGCGCTTATGGTGCTCGCGCGCGACGATCTGCTCGGTGTAATGCAGCGGCAGCGCGCCCTGCGCGCCGAGCAGCCCGAAGAACGCAGGCGTCAGCTCGACGTGGCCGAGTTCGCCGGACGCGAGCGCGGCTTTGCGCTGCTCGCCCGAGTCGAGCAGCGCGCCGTCGTCGTCGAACGAGCGCACGCCCTCGATCTCGCTCGGCGGAAAGCCGAGCGACAGCGTGTTGCGGAATTCGATGCGCTGCGCGACCACGTCGCCCTGTCGCCATGCGCCGGGCGCATCCGACGCCTGCCGCGCGAACAGTCCTTCGAGCACACGCACCGCCTGGAAGAATTCGAAGCGGTGCGGTTCGTCGAGCAGCGCGTCGACTACGCCAGGATCGACTCGCCGGTCCGGGGCTTGCATCGGATGATCTCCTCGCCGGTGCGCTTCGACACGACGACTAGTTGAACGAAACTGTTGAGGTGGACGTAAAGCCCGAAGAAGCTGTCGAGCACGCGCACGAACGACGCAAGGCTCGCGCCGACGAAGTGTTCCTCGTCGATCGTCAGGCGGATCTCGATGCCGCGCACGAAGGTTGCGAACGGTTTGCCGGGCAGCCACTGCACGGCGCCGCGCTGCTCGATGCCGGCCAGGCCGTCGATCTGGCGCATCGACACGGCGGTGCGACGCAGGTCGTACAGCGTCAGCATTTCCTTCAGCGGCGCGAGGCCGTGCGCGACCAGCGACACGTGATTGAGCGCGAGGTGCGACACGAGCCGCCAGTGCGCGGCGCGGCCGCGCTCGAAGCGCACGCTCTGCGTCGGGCGGCGCAGCAGCGAGATGCCGCTCGTCTGCGCACCGCCTTCCTGGAACAGGTCGCCGCCCTCGAGTCCGAACGCGAGCATCGCCGGCAGGTCGCGGTTCGTGCAAGTGAGGTCGAGGCTCAGCGTGTCGGTTTGCGGCGACGTCGGCTCGAAGTCGATGTCGACGATCGAGATCTCCGTTTCGTAGCCGGGGCTCTTCTGCGCGACCCAGTCGTTGCGGCGCGCGAACCAGTAATGACCGATCCGCGCCGATTCGCCGTGATGCAGCGAATAGAACGGCCGGAACTCGATCACCGATTCTTCATGCGCCTGCTGCCGCACGAGCTTCACCGAGTCGATCGAGTACACCTCGTACGCGAACGCGCGGCGCGCCTCGGCAATCACCGGGTACGACACCGCACGGTGCGTGATGCGGATCGGCTCGCCGTGCTGGCGGAACAGGTTGACGATCGGCGTGCAGAACAGCCGGAAGTGGCTCGCCGTCAGCAGTTCGAGCAGCCGCGCGACGTGCGAATCGCTTCGTACGTCCTGCAGCACCAGGTGCAGCGTCGCGCGCTGGCAGCGGCCCGACGCACGCGCGATCGCCGCGAGGTCGAAGTCGACGAAATCGAACTTGTCGGGGAACGCGAAGTATTCGGTGAGCAGGCGGTACGCGGGATGCGATTTCGCCGGGTAGTCGATCAGCGCGTCGTCCTCGCCGAAGCCGGCCTGCGCGATCGGCAGCTTGCGCAGCGCGGTCCAGCGGCCGTTGCGTTCGGGCTCGACATACGCGCCGAGCACGTTGACGAACAGGCAATCAGTGAGCGCGGCGACGAACGACTGCTCGCCGTGCAGGTGCGCGCGCAGCGTCGGCACCTTCAGCGCGCCGAGATCGAGCTGCGCGGCGAGCGATTCGAACGTGATCGAGATCACGCCCGTCGCGTTGGACGGCAGCACCGTCGCGCTCGGCGCGAGCGCGACCGGCGTGTAGCGGGCTTCCGAGATGCGGATCGGCGCGAGCGTCACGTCGTAGGCGGTGCGGAACCGGCACTGCACGCCGCGGATCGGGCGGCTCTTCAGTTCGGTGCCGCGATCGATCACGACCGGTTCGGTCTGCTGGCCGGGCGACGCCGGCGTGAACTGCGCGATCGAACACGACGGAAACGGCCGCAGGTAGTGCGGATACAGCACTTCCAGCAGCGCTTCGGTGAATTCGGGGTAGTCGTCGTCGAGCTTCTTGTTGATGCGCGCGCCGAGCAGCGCGAACGACTCGATCATCCGCTCGACGTGCGGATCCTCGCAATGCTCGCCCGACAGCGCGAGCCGTGCCGCGATTTTCGGATAGCGTTCGGCGAAATCTCGCGAATAGCGCCGCAAAAACGATAATTCGCGCTCGTAATACGGCAGCAATTCTTCCATCGACGACCCCGAACCTCAATATTTCCTGCCGGACCTGATCAACCACCGGGCGGTCCGGCCCGCTCGGCGGCTTGATTTACTGCATTCTCGCGGCGCGTGCGCGCGTGACCGAATACTGCAGCGTCGACGGCTGCAGCATCGCGTCGAAACTCACCGGCTCCTCGGCCGGGTGCACGACGAGCAGCGCCTGGATCGCGAAGTAGAGCGCGTTGGTCGCCTGCTCGTTCAGCTCGAACGCCACCTGGACCTGCTGCAGGCGCGGCTCATGGCGCGCGATGGCCTGCTGGATCGACTTGCAGATGAACGCGCGGTCGTAGTGACTCGCGAGGCTCAGCCCCGCGAAATCGTTCAGCCCGTAGGTCAGCACCGATTTCTGGCATTCCGGCAGCGCGGCCAGCTCGTTCTCGGTGTGCGCGATACGGGTGTTGAGGATCGCCTCGACGTCGCGGGCGACCGTGTTCTTGAGCTCGTCCAGCGACAATTGCCGCATCGCTGCCGAGGCCGGCAGGTGCGGTTCGTCGTCGAACAGCTTGTCGAGAAAACTGGGTTCGAATCGTTTCATCGGCCGGCATGCACTGCTAAAGCGGCAACGGGACGCCGCGCGCCCCGTTGCCGCAACCGACCTTAGACCGCGTAGGTCTTGTCGTTCTTCGTCAGGCTCCAGGCGCCCTGCGTGTTGCCGCCCTGGTTGCCGCCGATCTTCTGCTGGGTCTGCTTCCACTGCACGGCAGCGTACTTCAGCGAGAACGTCTCGATCGGCAGGCCTTCCTCGCGGACGCTCGGCGCGATGCTCGAGATGATCACGTACTTGAGCTTGACTTCCAGATACTGCACGCGCTTGCCTTCACCGTCCGCGCGCGAGAAATGGATCGTCACCTCGTCGAACGTCGTGCCGCCCGACGCGTGCTGGTACAGCAGCGGGCTCGCCGAATCGATTTCCTTCGAGAACACCATGTCGCCGTGTTCGCAACGCGTCTGCGTCAGGCCGCCGGCCGACGAAGCAGTCGCCGAGCGCGGCTGCAGGATCGAGTGATCCCACGACTTCAGCTCGAGCCAGCCCTGATGGTCCTTGTCCGCGGACTCGCCCTTGACTGCCGGGCTACCAAACTGCAAGTGAATGTGTAACATGGTCCTTCTACTCCCCAAAGAGGTGGTTTTAACGTCCTACCCAGGCGGCCCGCCCGGGCGATTTTGCTCGCTTATGAATTTGCCGATTTGGGCAGATCAGCGACAAGTCGCAGAGAAATCGAGAGTTCGTCGAGCTGAAAGTGCGGGCGCAGGAACGCGACCGAACGATACGAGCCCGGCTTGCCCGGAATCTCCGACACTTGTATGGATGCCTCGCGCAGCGGGAATTGCGCTTTCTGTTCCTGCGAGGCGTTGTCGTCGAGCAGGACGTACTGCGAAATCCACCGGTTGAGGAAAGTCTCCACGTTCTGCGCCGATGCGAAGCTGCCGATCTTGTCCCGCATCATCGCCTTCAGGTAGTGCGCGACGCGCGATACCGAGAAGATGTACTGCAGCTGAGCGGACAGGACGGCGTTCGCATTCGCGCTGTCGGTGCTGTATTTCTTTGCTTTCTGCACCGACTGCGCTGCGAAGAACGCGGCGTAATCGGAATTCTTGCAATGGACGAGCGGGATGAAGCCGAGGTCGCTCAGCTCCTTCTCGCGGCGATCGGTGATCGCGATCTCGGTCGGGCACTTCAGCGCGACTTCACCGTCGTCGGTCTTGAACGTGTGGGTCGGCAGGTCCTCGACGAGGCCGCCGCCTTCGACGCCGCGGATCGCCGCACACCAGCCGAAGTCGTCGAACGCGGCCGTCAGGCGCGCCGCGAATGCCCACGCGGCGTTGCACCACAGATACTTGTCGTGCTCGGTGCCGTCGACGTCCTCGACGAAATTGAAGCGTTCCGCGGTCTGGCCGTCCTTCGGATTGAACGGCAGGCGGCCGAGGAAGCGCGGCAGCGTCAGACCGACGTAGCGCGAATCCTCGGAGTCGCGGAACGACTTCCACTTCGCGTATTCGACCGTGTCGAACACCTTGGCCAGGTCGCGCGGCTTGCCGAGATCGGAGAACGTCTCGAGCCCGAGCAGCTCCGGCGACGCCGACGCGATGAACGGCGCGTGCGCGGCCGCCGCGACGCGCGACATCTGCTCGATGAAGTAAAAATCTTCCGGCTGGCGCGAGATCTCGTAATCGCCGATCAGCGCACCGAACGGCGAGCCGCCGAACGTGCCGAACTCTTCTTCGTAGACCTTCTTGAACAGCGCGCTCTGATCGAACTCGCTCGCGCCCTTGAAATCGCGCACGAGGTCGCGCTTCGGCGCGTGCAGCGCCTTGATCTTGATCGTCTGGCCGGTGTTGCTTTCCTTGACCAGGTAATCCATGCCGCGCCACGTGCTTTCGAGGCGCTGGAATTCCGGCGCATGCATCACCGCGGAAAGCTGCGTGGAGATCAGGCGGTCGAGTTCCGCGACGCGCGCGTCGATCGTCGCCGACAGGTTGTCCGACACGATCACCGTGCCGTCGAGCACCTGGTGCACGAGTTCGCCGATCAGGTCCTTTGCACGTGCATGCTCGGAATCGGATTTCGCGACCTTGCTCTTCTCGACGATGTCGTCGAGCAGCGAGGTCCCGGCGGCGTATTCCGCGCCGCTGGCTTGGGCCGCAGCCGTTTGCTGGTTCATCTCAACACTCCGTCGTCATTCGCCGTCTTTGTCGCCGCCGGTGCCCTTGGCGAGCTCCTGCAGCTGCTGCGTGTTCTTCAGCACCTCGGACAGCAGATCCTCGAGCTTGTCGTTGCCGGCGAGCTTGTTGCGCAGGTCGGCGAGCTTCGAGCGTGCCTCGAGCAGGCGGCGCAGCGGCTCGACCTGTTCGACGACTTCGTCCGGGCTGAAATCCGACAGCGAGCGGAACTTCAGGTCGACCGCGAACTTGCCGCCTTCCGGGCTCAGGCGGTTTTCCACCTGGAACGCGGCACGCGGCTCGATCGCCTTCATCACGTCGTCAAAATTGTCGCGGTCGATATTGACGAACTTGCGGTCGCGCAGCTTCGGCTGCTCGATTTCGGACTGGCCCGCCAGATCGCCGACAACCCCGACGACGAACGGCAGTTCCTTCACCTCGATCGCGTCGCCCTTCTCGACCTCGTAGGTCAGCTGGACGCGCGGCGGCCGTATTTTCTGCAAGCTTTTCTGAATGCTTTCTTTCTTGGCCATCGACGGCTCCCAGGTTGGTTGTAGTTGTCGCGTCAGTTGCGCAGTGCGCCGAACGGGTCACCGCCGCCCTTTTGCGGTGTGGCGGGCGGCGTCGGCGCGGTGGTCGCCGCTGCTTCGGCTGCCGGTGCGGCAGCGCCCTTCGGACGATGGACGATCCGGCGCGGCGGGCGCGGCTTCACGGTCTTCGTTTCAGGCGGGAACAGCGCCGATTCGCCCAGCGTGTCGCGCAGCTGCTTCGCGAGCGCCTGCGCATCGGACTTCGCGTCGCCCGCGAGCGACGAATCCTGGCGCAGCTCGCCGAGCGACTGCGTCGCGATCCGCAGGCCGGCGACGGCCAGCACGCTCTTCGCCTGACGGTCGGTCGCGTCGCGCTGCAGTGCTTCCTGCGCGGCAACGATTGCCTGGCCGTAATGGTTCTGGGCGAACTGGATTTGCGCGATGCGCGACCACGGTTCCTCGCGCGTCGGATCCGACTTCGCGAGCTGCTGATACAGGCCGAGGGCCTTGTCCTGGTCACCCGCCTTCGCAACCGCGTCCGCATCGGCCAGCGACTTGTTGAACACCTCGGCAGTCGGCGGCGCGGGAGGCTGGCTCGCACAGCCGGCGATCACGCCGCAAGCCACTACTACCCCAGACAGTTTTGCGAAGAGACGGTCTTTCATCGTTATATCCACCGGCGCGTGAGTTTTAAATCGTTGAGAATCTGGTTCTTTTGCTTTGCAAGAAGCGCGCGGGTATAGTACCGATCAATTTTTCATAATTCAATCGTCGTGTGAAGAGTAATTCCTTTTAAATCCGGGCGCTACCCCCTCGAATGGCCTCTCGCTGCAGGCTCGCAGCGGTTTTTCTTTCGGCCGGAATGCGCAAGTTTTACTGGTTGCGCGACGCGCCGCCCGGGTGGCGGAAAAAATTTCCGAGCGCTTGCCACGACGCGGGCGTGCTTAATAGTTGAACAGTGCAATGCCGGGGATACGCATTGAACGCGGAAATACCCGGCAGTTTTGACAGGGATAAAGGCGGCACGCCGGAAACACGATGAGATCGTCCATGATTCGCTACGCGCTGCCGCTGGTTGCCTGCGCCCTTCTGGCCGGATGCGCGGCCGCCCCGCTGCTCGGCTCGGCCGCGAGCGCCGTGCTGCAGGCTGCCGGCGTCGGCAAGCCCGACCTGCCGGACGCGCAAAAGCCGCCGCGCAATATCGGGCTCACGCTGGCCGCCGCGCCGAACCTGAACGCCGCGACCGACAACAAACCGCTCGCGCTCGTCGTGCGGCTCTATGCGCTGAAGGACCCGACGTCGTTCCAGCAGGCGCCGTTCGACGCATTTACCGATCCGACCAAGGAAAAGGCCGCGCTCGGCGCCGACCTGCTGAACGTGCGTGAAATCACGCTGATTCCGGGCCAGCGCTACACGGCGACCGAGAAGGTTTCGCGCGAAGCGCAGGCATTCGGCATCGTCGCGCTGTTCCGCGATCCCGCACTACAACGATGGAAACTGACGTTCGATCCGGTAAAGTCGGAGAAATCCGGCATAATTATCGGCCTGCATAATTGCGCGATGACGGTCACCGACGGCACCGTCATCGCACCGCAACAAGGTGCGCCTTCGCAGCCGCTGAATATGCTGTCTTCGGTCTCTTGCGGTTAAGCATGACGCACGAATGTCAATTAACAAGAGTTAACAATTGGCGATTTAATTCGGGCACGAACAAATCGATTACTTCGCAACGCGACATTAACCGGATTTGACATGAGTTATTCGGCCAAGGTGCTGTGGGGGGAAGGGCTGTTCCTCCGGCCTCAACACTTTCAGCGACAGGACGCGTACCACGAAGCGCGCCTGTTCGAATCGATCCAGGCGATCCAGCCTTACAACTGGGGCGTGCGCTCGGTGCGCATCGACCGCGACGCGCTCGGCAGCAACGTGCTGCGGGTTGCCGAACTCGCGCTCGTGTTCCCGGACGGCGCGCTGTACGCCGGGCCGCAGGCCGACGAGCTGCCGCCGCCGATCGCGCTGGACACGCTGCCCGAGGGCATCAACGAATTCGTGTTCTATCTCGCGCTGCACCCGCTGCGCGAGAACAGCACCAATTACAGCGACGATCCGGCCGCCGGCTTCATGACGCGTTTCGTCAGCGAGCAGACGAGCGTCGCCGACAATTTCACCGACGCGGCCGAAGCCGACATCACGTTCCTGAAGACGCAGGTCAAGCTGATCGCGCATAGCGAACCGCGCGACCAGTTGCTGTCGGTGCCGCTCGTGCGCGTGCGCCGCACCGCGACGTCCGGGTTCGAGATCGACGACAGCTTCGTACCGCCGTGCCTCGCGATCGAGGCCTCGCCGATCCTGCACCAGCGGCTGCGCCAGTTGGTCGACGCGTTGCAGGCGAAGGTGAACGCGCTGTACGGTTTCCACCGCGAGCCGTCGAAGAACATCATCGAGTTCCGTTCGGGCGATATCGCGTCGTTCTGGCTGCTGCACACCGCGAACGCCGCGTTCGCGACGCTCGCGCACCTGCACCAGCACGCGGCGCTGCATCCCGAGCGGCTGTACCAGGAACTGCTGCGCCTCGCGGGCCAGCTGATGACGTTCTCGAAGGGCTATACGCTCGCCGACCTGCCCGTGTACCGCCACGACGATCCGGGCCCGAGCTTTGCGCGTCTCGACCTGATACTGCGCGAGCTGCTCGACACCGTGATCTCGACGCGCTACTTCTCGATCACGCTCGACGAAGTGCGTCCGTCGTTCCACCTCGGGCGCCTCGATTCGGGCAAGATCGACGACAAGACCGAGTTCTATCTGGCGGTGTCCGCGGACATGCCGAGCGTCGAGCTCGTCGATGCCGTGCCGGCCCGCTTCAAGGTCGGCGCGCCCGACGACGTCGACAAGCTCGTTCTGTCGGCGATGCCCGGCGTGCGGCTCTCGTACACGCCGCAGGTGCCGCCCGCGATTCCGGTGCGACCCGGCGCCTGCTACTTCTCGCTCGATTCGCGCGGTGCGCTGTACGAGCGCATGCTGCAGGCCCAGTCCGCGATGATCTACGCGCCGACTGGCATCAATGACCTGAAATTCGAACTGATCGCGGTCACATCATGAGCTACGCGCCTTCCCTGTTCGGCGACAACGCGCCGGCCCCCATGCATACCCCGGCGTCGACGGATTCCGCGTTCCAGGCCCGTTCGCTGGTCGACCTGCTGTACGACGGGTTCTTCATGCTGTTCCTGCTCAAGAACGGCCGCGAGCCGGACAGCGCGAGCGAGTTCAGCACGAAGATCCAGGAATTCCTGTCGGATTTCGAGCGCGGCGCGAAGAAGCTGAATATCGCCGCCGAGGACGTGTACGGCGCGAAGTTCGCGTTCTGTGCGGCCATCGACGAGATGGTGCTGTCGTCGCAGTTCAAGATCCGTGCAGACTGGGAACGCCGGCCGCTGCAGCTCGTGCTGTTCGGCGAGCAGCTCGCGGGCGAGAAGTTCTTCCAGTATCTCGAGGAATGCCGTGCGCAAGGCGCGGCGCGGCTGCAGTCGCTCGAGGTGTTTCATATGTGCCTGCTGCTCGGGTTTCAGGGCAAGTATCTGCTCGAGGGGCCGGAGAAGCTCGCTTATCTGACGGCGCGGCTCGGGGATGAGATCGCGCATATGAAGGGCAAGCGCGCGCCGTTTGCGCCGCACTGGCCGTTGCCGGATCAGATTGCGCATCGGTTGAAGCGCGAGGTGCCGGTGTGGGCGATCGGGGCGGTTTTTGCGCTGGTTGCGTTGCTCGGGTTCCTCGGGCTCAACACGTATCTGAAGGACAAGACGCTGCAAGCGCTGGCGCCTTATTCGCAGGTGATCAAGGTCGGGCCGGAGTCGGCTAATTTGACGATTTCGTTGCCTTGAGGGGTGCCGGTTGTTGCGGCAACGCTTCATGAAAAAAGGACCGCTGAGCGGTCCTTTTTTGTTGCGGCGTGCGGTGGGCCGTCGAGGGCTTACCGCGATGCGTCGTCGGCGGGCGAACCCATCCAGACATCTTCGTAGCCAGCGTCGTCGATGATGAAGCGCGCGCCGGGCGGCAACCTCAGGTACGGTCGAACCAACGGCAAGTATGTCGACAGATGCGCGGTGTGCAGCGGCTGGTAAAAATCGGCGGCATCGGAAAATTCGCCGCAATGAAAAAACCAGCCGATGTTGTCGCCTTCCGATAGCACGATGCGCGTGCCATAGACAGGCATCTGCCCAAGCGTCGACATCGCGACGGCGACCATGTCTTCGGGTTCGACGGCGGATAGGCCGTATCGCGTGCAGATGGCTTCCTGATGCGCAAGCAGTGCCGACGGATCGTCTGTCATGTTCATTCCATTCCTTTTCCTGTCGTGCGACGAGTTAGCCCGAATGAGAAGCAGGCCGGCGCCCGACGCGTGGTCGCTCCGGTCGCTCGATCGGTGCTGTTCCGTTATCCGTCAATCCACCAGTCGAGCAACGTCTCGTCGTCGGGATCTTCGAAGTTCAGGTAGATGTTCGCGTAGTACCACGCGAGACCGGTTCTCGCGGTAAAGCCATCGAATACTGTGCGAATTCGCTCGTCACCGGCCTTCGACGGCACCGATAGCGCAAGCGAGCCGCCGTAGCGACCGTCGAGCGTGCCGCCGAGTTCGATCTCCACTTCGTGTACAAGCCGGTCGATTTCGTTGTGTGGAATGGTGTCGCCGTAGACCTGGATGCAGTAGTTGCCGCCCCGCTTCAACACGGTCGCCGGGTGATCCGGATCGTCGATGCGGATGACGTCGCCTTTGGCGAGATTCAGCGTGAGCCCGGGGGACGCCAGCAGTTCGTAGTGGCCTGGGGCGATCTCGCGCGCGGGGAGTTCTTCGTGAACCGGATGCCCGTCGCTGGAGCGGCCTGCGTAGACGTAGATCACTTCGAATTCGTGGTCGCGCATGTCATTCGCACCATGTGTGAGGTCTTGTTCCGGTCAGAAGCTTGTCGCACGTGCATAGCCGGCGCGTCTCATCGCGGCACGCGGGCGAAATCCATGAGGGATGGCGCGGCGCGTAATGCTGCCCAGGAGTCGGCGCCGTGGCGGTCGAACAACGGACATGCAGCACATCGCCGGGGATCGTCATCGTGCGACTAGTGCATCGTCAGAACAGGATAAATGCGTCGTTCTCGACATAGAAGACGAACGCGTCGAGCAATTGCGTAACGCTCGGTTCGTCGACCTGGTCGTGCGCATTGATCACGATGTCCTCGATTGTCGCGCTGTCCAGAGTGACTTGCCAGCCGGGTTGGGTCGCGATGACGGGCGCCGTGTTTTCGTCGGTGTCTGCGTCCTTCGTGTCTTCGGAGAAGATGCCCTCGGTATCGAGCGTCCACGGCATCGGTGGCAGGCAGAGCCATCCGGAGAAATCGCCAGGGTGTTCAAGAATGTGCTTCAGCGACACTTCGGTCGCGGTGGAGATCGACATGGGTATTGCAGTTGTAACTGGGTGAATCGTCGGGGTTGCCGAGAAATCGCGGCGGCAAGCCATGATTATGCCAATTCCACGCTGGTGGGCTTGGCCGGCTGTCTTTGGTCACGGACATTGCACGTTGCCCGGATGCTCCACAGCGCATTCCCGACGAACCGCAATCCGCTATGTCGGTTGCCCGAAATACACGATGTCGAATGCATCGATCCAGCCCGAGAATTCGTCTGGCAGCACATCCCGCCAGATCCTGTCGGTGTCGATTCGTCTGTCGCATGCGAACAGCACGCTGCCACACGTTGAAGCGGCGTCAATGGTCAACACGATCAGGTTGCCGGCCCTTCCCGCAAACGCGGCGCGCCGGCAGTACCCAGGATCTTCGAAGTCGTCGAAAAACACTGCGCCCGATGCAGCGAGTTCGACCTCTCGGCAGAGCATGTATCCCCAGTCTGCAATCCGGATCGGATGCGCCCGAAACGCGGCGTCGAGAGAAGCGTAGTGGACCGTCACCGACGCCGAAAGTCAGGGTTGGTAGCGGATCGTTTCATAGATCTTGGCCATGCCCTGCTTCGCGGCACTCTCGTTCGCAGCCAATCCCGACGAGAAGACAATGCAGGTCCATCCGTTGCCGCAGACCTTGCTCGTAACGAGATCGAGACGATGTGCATAGAGCTCGTCTTGATTGAAGATGTTGTGCGTATAGCGTGAAGCAAGCGCCGGATACTTGTCGTTCAGCATGAAAGGCGCAAAGTCCGGCTTCGTGTACTGAGCGGGTTTGTCGTCCACCTGGCTCTCGTAGAGGTACTGCGCTGTACCTTCGAACGAAGGTGCGACCTTGGTTCGCAGCACCTGAACAACGACGTCCAGATTCAGTACTTCGAATGCGGATTTGTCGGCTTCGATGCTGATTCCTCGGCCGTTGGTATCCTGAAGTCGATCGTTTGCCGTGACCCGCCAGTCTGCCGGGAGCTGGAAGCTCAGACCGTTGGCTTTAAAGAGCTTCGGATGAGCCAGATCAGGGGCTGCAGCGGCTCTTGGTCGAAAATCGTCGGCGTATGATGTTGCCGAAAGCGCGAGGAGGATAAAGGAGGCAAACGCAATTCGCACTGACGGACTCATCAGATCACACCCAAGTCAATTTTCAAATTATAGGAATAAGCCACAATGCATCACGCATTCGATCTATTTTCTCAATAGCCTCAATATTTCCACAACCTGACTTGCCACATTTTTATTTGTTGGCAACTCGCTTATCGCCTGACGCTCGACAGCATCAATTAACAGCAAGAAATCTACATTCGAAACCCCTCGCTTCCATTTCAGCAGATAGCTCAGAGAATTTTCAGAATTAAGCAAACCATTAACAGTCACGCAGATTGAGTCCGGCACATCACACATAACACCAACCAAATACCGATCCCACTCTGAGTCCGCGTTATCCCAGATTCTGTTTATTTCACGCCAACCAATCTGGCCGACCTCATTCTGATCGAACGTCTCATCCTGTATTGCGGCGACCGCTTCTATTAGATCATCATCGATCTCAATCGAAAAACTGTCTGTGTGCAACCACCTCAATCGAGCAGACACGCTACCGATAAGTGCCGCCGCCGATTCGCGAACTTCGTCACGATTGACAATGACCTCTTCAAAAAAATGCAACCTCAAGGCCACATCATCCGCGACATTTTTCTCACCCATTAGCCCCCAAAAAAACTCTTTGTTCTTCAAGAGCTTTGCGGGAGATAAATTTGCCTCCATATAATAATCGCGAGCTCCATCAAGAACAACGCCCACCGCCTCGCGAGCGACCATTTTCAACTTATCCCGTTCCTCGCAACTCGCTTCCGGGATGAGCACACTCGAATAACAATCCGCACTGACCGCGAAGATCACATCATTAAAATCCACTATCTACCCTCCGGAGCAGTAGGAATGTCGGCATCAAACGCAACGGTGCGGATTTTTTGAGGGATTGTATAAAAATTAGAGCACCCACCCTCGTCAAAATCTTTGATGTTCTGCCTGAGTCCACTCTGCAATTGCTGCGCCGCCTTTACGTGCCCCTCATAAGTTCCTTTTCCTGCGAGCGCACCATAATCTCGCTTATCACCCATCTTCGGCGCAAAATCGTAAAGCTTATACGTATCCTCCTTCAGATGATCGATTCTTTCCTGTAGCCCTCGGCTACCGTCGGATTTCTTCTGACCTAAGGCCTTAAGATATATCTTGGCCAAAAGGAGTTTGCATTCAGTCTTAGTCAGGCAGTCGCAAGGCGACAACCCTAGCGGATCGACCCACTCGATAGGGTTAGAAGCATAGGCATAGACATTGAGCCCGCCTCTCAGCCCGATCGGATCCTTGGAGACAAATCGCCCAGTGCCGGGATCATAATAGCGATTTCGGTTGTAATGTAATCCTGTCTCGTCGTCGATCAATTGTCCCTGAAATCTCAGCGGATTCCTCGGTACAAAGCCCGCTGCCTTCGACACCCGCGCAACTATTTCCCGCGCCTCGCCCCAAGCCTTGTAAGATGCCTCCCACACGACGTCACCTTCGTCATCGGTCAGCAGCTGTGGTGTGCCAATCCGGTCGCAGTGGTAATAGAACAGTCGCGCCGCTGCGCGACGCTCAGGCATCTTTTGCAACGGATCTTCCTCCGGGACATAGCGATCGGTACTCCGCTGCACCGGCGTCGCAATTCCCTCCACCGGTTCCGCCACATATTGCGCCAACGGCACGAACGTCCCAGGCTCATAGATATAGTGCGTGCCGCACTCGCCATTGCTCTCGTACGCGAGCGTATCGCCATCCCATCCAAACACGGTCCGCTCACCGTTCACTTCCTTCGCGATCCGACGACCGAACGCATCATAGAAATACTGCGCCCGGCTCTGCTGCGACGCATTCGTGACACGCACCGCCAGCAAACGATTGAACTCATCCCACTCGTACTCCTGCTCCTCGCTCGGCGTATGTTTGCGGATCAAATTCCCTCGCGCGTCATACTCGAAGCGCATCGCGGCATACATCTTCAATAGATTGCCGAGCACCTTCGGCACCTCTGTCGGCAACGTGCCCTCTGGGCGCATGGGGTTAGGTCGAGAGGAAAACGCCAATTGCTGTCGCGCCGTATCGATAATATTGCTCGCCGGATCAAATGCAAACCGTTCCTTCCCGAGCGGGCTAATCGCCTCGATCAATCGCCCGACTGGATCGTATCGATAGTCGCTCCCGCCCTTCCGACTGTCTTCAATACTCGAAAGTTGCCCCGCTGCGTCATAGCGATATCGCCGCTCGGATAACGGTCCCGGCGATGTCGTACGCTGAATCGTCTGCTGCAGCATACGTCCCGCTGGGTCATATATCGTGCGTTGTCCGACCTTGCTCGACAGCATCCGAACCGTCTCCCGATGCAAGTCATCGCGCTCGATCTGCAAGCGCTCCTCGCCATCCAGCAGCATCCCGTGCACATGCCCCGAGCCGTACATCAGCCAATCGACCACGTGCCCGTCCGGACGCACGGTCCGCCTCCGGTTGCCCAGTTCATCGTATTCGTGATGCCAGACATAGCTGCGATGCTCCTCGAACACGCTATAGCCGTGGTGCTCCCGAACGAGATTACCGACGGGATCAAAAAAGAGCTGCATACGACTGTTGTGGTTCGCAGCTTCGACCACCCGCCCCGAGGGGTCGTATGCGAACCACTCTACACTCGAGCCTGAAGCACGCTTCGTCACGCGGCCATTACCATCGACCTCCATCGACGTCACATTACCGGCTTCGTTTACCGTAAGAAGGCTGCCGCTTGCCTGATCGTACTCATAGCGCGTCGACTTCCCGTCGAAACCGATTTCCTCGATCAATCTACCAGCTGTATCGTAGTGAAACTGATACGTCGCCAAGTTCGCATCAGTCAACGTGGCCAGTCGTCCGAGACGGTCATAACGATAGGCAAGCGTCTGTCCAAGGGCATCAGCACGGCTCGCAATACGACCGACCGCGTCGTAACCATATCGCGTCGAACGTTCAAGTTGATCGGTATGGCGCAACAGCCGGCCCTCAGCGTCGTAATGCATACGCTCGATTCCAGCCGGTGAGCGAATCTCCGCGAGTTGCCCGTTCGAACCATAGCAATAGGTGACCATCCCGCCTGCCGCGTCCTTCGCCTCGATCACGCGACCGAGTTCGTCGTACTTCCATTCGCTCTTTTTGCCAGAGCAGTCGGTATAACTCGTCAGTTGACTAGCTTCGTTATATTCAAGCGCCTTCGATCCCCCTTTGGCATCGGTGATTTTCTCCGGCAGCCCCTCGCCGTTGTAGCTGTACCTCGTTGCTCGTTCGAGAGGATCAAGCTCTTCAGTCAAATTACCGGCATCGTCATATTTCCGTTGCCATACATGTCCGTTTGGATCGACGAGACGAATCATTTGATCTTTGTCGTCATACGCCATCTCGACGACGCTACCATCCGGACGCTCGTGCCGAGTCAGATTACCGCGCACGTCGTAATACATATGCTCAATGCTTCCGTTCTGCAGGATGTGCAATACTGGGTTGTGATGCTCATCGTGCCGGAACCATTCTTCGTTGCCGTCCGGATAAGCAATCCGATACATGCAACCATGAATGTTGTAGTAGTACCGCGTCATCTGCCCGAGTGCATCCGTCACATAAGTCAAACGAATGTTCGGATTCCATACAAGGCGAATGTCGAGACTGCCGTCGTCTGCGTATTCGCGCACGCATTTGGCGCTTGCATTGTCTTCCTCGTTTGCTCCTTGCCACTCGAGCGTCATCCCCCGCCCTGTTCGATCGGTGTAGCGAGTCACCAGATGCCGATGGTATCGATAAGCCCAAGCGTTACCATGGCGGTCGATCGCGCGCACGAGATCCCCTTCCGTGTCGTATTCATAACGGGCAAGCGAACGGCGCTCACCGCCTTCAAGCACCTGTTCGATCTGTACGATCCTGCCATGCCTGTCATTCTCGAATGCGAGCACGTTGCCGCTCGCGTCGATCAGCCGTGCCAGGCGATCAAGCCCGTCATAGTCGAGCGTAATCGTGTTGCCAGCGCGATCCTTATGCATCGCGAGCCGGAACGCATCCCCACGGCGCTCGTATACATACAGCGCCTTGTGGCTGTACGTGATCGTCAACCATGTCTCGTCGAGACGAGACAACGTAAGTTCCTCTGCCAGATCGTCGTATACCTCACCGACCGCAAGTGCGCGGTATTCAATGCTGCGCCCTTCCGCGTCGCGATAGAACCACTGACCATTCGAAATGTCGACGCGAGTCGTATAAGGCGTGATCCAACGTGCGCCCAATTCTCCATTGTCATATGTTGATAATCGAGATTGGTACGTGCGCTCCCAAACCAGCGGCAATGCGCCCGGCAGATCGAAATCCGTGTGGGAGAATCTTTCGTTACCAAATGCGAAGTCGATCGATCCGATCGATGCCCCTTTTGGCGCCCCGATCGCGCGCCCCTTGCGGCAGCTCCGACCCGGCCCCTCCGCCGGCGCCTGCCCATGAGTCGCCTCCAGCCCCTCCTGCTCTCGCGTCTTCTTCGCCTGTCCCTTCCCCGCCGGCTTGACCTCCGCACTCTGCTCGTGAAGCTTCGCACGCGCCTTCACGCGCCCTACCGCCTCGATCAACTGCAAGACGAGCCACATCATCTTGCCTTCCTCGCTGCCGGCCAGCGAACGGATCGATGACGCGACCTTCGGCGCCTCGGTCTTCAGGAACGTCACCGTGCTGCGAAACGGCTCGAGCCACGAATCCGGCGCGAGCTTTGCCGCAGTACCTACGGTCGCGTTACCGACCGTTTTGCCGAGTGCCTTATAGCCCTCATACGCAAACTTGAGCCCGTCACGCGCACGGCTCGGGCTGTACCACGGCCGGTCGTCGCGCATCTTCCTCGCCAGCTGTTTTGCGCGCTCCAGGTTGCCGCTGTTGTCGAAGAGCTGGCCGTGCAACGCACGATCCATCCCCGTCGCGATCGCGACCATCAGTTCTTCCGCCTTCGCCGCACACCCGTCGAGCAGCTTCCCGAGTCCTTCCTTCAGCTTGTTCAGAAAGTCCTCGATCTCCGTCGCGCAGGTCGCGTTGATATGCGTGATGAGCACCGAAATGAGCGCCGCGCCGAGATTGCTGCGCGTGATCAGCAACTGGTTTCGCACGAGTGCGAGCAACGGACGCGCCGACATCCGGAACGGCGCGAGCGTCGGCGGAATGGGGATGATGCCGATCAGGTTGATCGCGAGGCTCATGTAGTCGAGAACCTTCCCGCCGCGCTTCTGAATGATCTCGGCAATATCGCCGAGCGCATCGATCGCCGCCATGATGTTGCCGACGATCGGCACCGCGCCGGCAACCGTCTTCACGTCCTCGAACGTGACGTGGTTGCCGCTGATCTTGCGCAGCCACGCGTCGAAACGATTGCCGCCCTGCGCGACATCCTTCGGCGAAATATCACTGAGCCAGGTAACGGCCTGTTCCTTCTCGGCGTCCGGCGGAAGTTGTTGTGCCATGTCGTTTTTCGTTCAAATCGTGATTTAGTTGTTCTTGACGGCTGACGCGCCGCTCTCTCAGGATTTCAGCGGTCCGCCAAACCCGCTCGTCGGCAGCTTCATGCCGGTGGCACCGGCAGCCGACGCCACCGTCGCCGCGCCCTTGCCCGCGATCCCGGCGACACCGGGCAATGCGCCCTGCAGTGCCCCGGATGCCGCGTTCGCAGCCGGCGCGGCCAACGCCGCGAGTCCGCCCTGGCGTGCGGCCTGCACCATTCCGGCCACCTGTTTCGCGGCGCTGCCCAGGCTCGAAGCCGTCTGCAACGCGGACACCGCGCCCGCGCCACCCAGCGCGCCCGCCGCAGCCGGCAACGCCGAGCTCGCCAGCCCGCCCAGCGCTGCGCCTGCACCACCACCGCTCACGAGCCCCATGGCAGCCGTCGCCGCGGCAGGCGCCATGCCCTGCAACTGGCTGGCAAGCTGCCCCGTTGCCGCTGCCTGCGCAGCTTCCGGCGACGGCTCGACGGGCTCGGCCGGCCACTTCGCCTGCTTGAAATAGTTCGCCGGCTGATCCGACTCGCGCGGGTCCTTCCCGAACTCGACGCGCACCGCGCCGGGCGGCAAGCCGCTCACGACCGTATGGCCGCTGTTGTCGAGCGCGCCCTTCTTCAACACGGCGCCGTTCACGTCTCTCACCGTGAACAACCCGCCCTTGACCGCCTCGCCGTTCACGTACTTGTGCAACAACTCCAGTTGCCCCGGCTGATCCGGCCGCGGACTCGGCAACGGATACCCCATGCTCGCCGGCCCCGCGAACGTATGTGACGCGCCCTTCACATCCACCGCGCCCGGCGTATGAATCTCGATGTTCCCGCCTTGAATGCGGATATACCCGCCGCCGCTCGTCAGCAGGATCCCCTGATCGGCCGCGATCTCGATCTGCCCCGTCGCCGACACGACCTTCACCGCCTTCTGCGCGGTCACCTCGACGTTGTCCGACTGCGCCTGGATCTCGACCTTGCCCTTGCCCGCGAACAGCTTCATCCCAGCGTTCTGCACGAACAGGCTCAGCTTCTGCCCGATACTCGCCAGCAGCGACTTGCCTGCCGCAACGTGCACGCTCTGTCCGCTCGCGACGTTCACGTGATCGTTCGCAACCACGTGCACCGACTGCTGCGTCGACATCCCGATCCCCGACGGGCTGCCGAACAGCATCACCGGTTCCTTGAATGCGTTCGCGTTGCCGGTGCCGCCGCCTGCCGTGCGTCCGCCGGACGCGCTGCCCGATGCGCTGTCCTGCGTCGCGTCGGTGAACGCGCGCATCGTGTCCTGCGCATCCTTCAGGCTTTCCGCCTGATGCTGCTCGCTCACGCCCGACATCGCTTCGACGAGGCTTTCGCCTGTCACGAGCTGCTGTTGCGCCTCTTTCACATCGAGCGGCTGACTGTTCGCCGACTTCGGATGCGTCGTCACGTACAGGCCCTGGCTCGCCCGCACCGCGCCATATGCATCGGAGCGCAAGTCGAACCCGCTGCCGAGATACGACCCGCGCGAATTGCCGCTGTGGTCGATGATGTAGCCGAGATGCAGCAGGCTGTTCGCGCTGCTGCTCATCAGCTGCACGCGGTTCTGCCCGGTCGCGTCGTCCATCACGAGCTGGTTGTAGCCGCCGCCCGAATACTCTTTCGACCGATATCCGGACAGGATCCCGTCGGTATGCCACTGCGGCTGGTTCGCGCCGTTGTACACGCGCCCGACCGCCAGCGGCCGGTCGCAGTCGCCGCCGACGTAGTCGATCAGCACTTCCTCGCCGATGCGCGGCACGTGCACGCCGCCGTAGCCGCCACCCGTATCCGACTGCACGACGCGCACCCAGCACGACGCGTTCTCGTTACCCGGATTCAGGCGATCCCACACGAACTGCACACGAATCCGGTTCAGTTCGTCGGTATAGACTTCCTCGCCCTGCGGCCCGACGACGATCGCCGTCTCGAGATGCATCTCGGGCTTGTGATGTTCGAACGGGCTGCGATACGGCACGTTCACGCGCTGCGCCTCGACTTCGACGAGATAGAAGCCGGCCGACCCATCGTCGTGCGGCACGCGAAACGCGGGATCGGCGCCGTAGCCGTCCTGCGCTTGCGTCAATGCCTCGCGCAGGCTGTATGGAAAGTCCGCGCTGTCGCTCGCGACGGGCAGGTTGTTCTCGATCCACCACGCCACCTCGATCGCGGCGAACTCGCGCTGATCGGCCGGATCGCGATCGTGCTCGGGATGATCGGCCAGCGTGAAGCGCCGTCCGGCGTCGATCGCGCGCACACCGCCCGCGCCATGGAAGCGCTTCGCCTGCGACTCCCACTCCTCCATCTTGACCTTCGTCAGATGGTCGCCGCGCGTCTGGTCCAGATACGTGTAAGCACCGGTGTACTCGTAGACTTCGAGCTGGTCCGGCAAATCGCCCTGGCCGCCCATCGTCGGCAGCGACGTGCCCTTCGGGTTCGACGGCTGCGAAGGATTCTTGTAGTCGAACGTGCGCGTCGAACGCGTGACGCTCTGCAGCGTGCGCGTGCCCGACCATTGCGTGAACGCGTCAGCCTCGCCGGCCACGCCACCGTGATAGAAGCGCACCGCTTCCGGCGACAGCGGCGTGAACGCCTGCAGGTTGTCGGTGATGACGAGCGTATGCGATTTGCCGTCGTCGGCCTGCTGCCATGTGCAGTAGAGCCCTTCGTTCTCCATCAGCCGATGCACGAAATGCCAGTCGGTGTCGTGCTGGCGTGTGTACGAGCGGTTCGGCAGCGGCTTCGACAGCGCAAAGCGGAAATGGCCCTGCGCCTGCGGATGCTTGTTCAGCACGTCGCTGATGATCTGGTCGACGGTCGTGTCGTTCCAGAGCCGCTGATCGCGACGGAACTTCAGGAAATGGGTGAAATCGGCGAACTCGAGCTGATAGGTCGTGAGCCCGCCGTCGGCGCCCAGCCGGCGCGCGGTATGCACGTATCCGTTGATCGGCCGGTAGCTGCGGTCGCTCTGCTGGATCCACAACGTGACGGGCTGCGCGATCAGCTTTTTAAGTTCCAGATCGCTATCGGTCGACAGCACGTCGAGCGTGAACCCGTACGCGCGCCCGATGCGTGAACGGCCGACTGCCCGCTGCACGGTCAGGACATTGGCCCCCAACGGCGTATCGAGCTTCAACAGCCGGTCCTGCTGAAGCAACCCGCCGCGCAATGCGGCAACTGTGTTCTGCATGTTCATGGCAACGGCCTTTTCTTCTTTTGGCGCGCCCTCGGATGGCGCGAGCATTGGATTTCGCTCGCGCGATTTTACAGAGAAATTACGTCAGTCCCTGAAAACTCGCCGGAATTAGTGACGCGTCATTCGTTCCGTCCACACGCCATCTGCACTAACGCCGGCCAGCCCGTGCACCCGTCGCGGCCCCCTGAAATCGATTGCAATCAGGGCCAATTCGACTTCCGGCGCGGCTTGGTTGCGAGTAGTGTCTATGTGCCCGTATTGCGGCCCGCCGGGCCCGACCGGCGCCCTGCGCTCACCACACACACAACACTGAACCCTGGAGATCTGAGATGAAACGTTCGAAGTTCCTGCTGTCGGGCCTGCTGCTCGCGTCGGCCCTCGGCTTCACGGCCGTCGCCGCGCACGCGGACGATCTGCTCGATTCGGTGAAGCAAGCCGGCGTGTTGCGCGTCGGCCTCGAAGGTACCTATCCGCCGTTCAACTCGCGCGGCACGTCGGGCCAGCTCGAAGGCTTCGACGTCGACGTCGCGAACGCGGTCGCCGGCAAGCTCGGCGTGAAGACGCAGTTCATCCCGACCGAGTGGAGCGGCATCATCGCGGGCCTGCAGGCCGGCAAGTTCGACGTGATCGTCAACCAGGTCACGATCACGCCGCAGCGCAAGGAAGCGCTCGACTTCAGCCAGCCGTACACGTACTCGGCCGCACAGCTGATCCAGCGCAAGGACGACACGCGCAACTTCAAGTCGCTCGACGATTTCAAGGGCAAGAAGCTCGGCGTGACGCTCGGCACCAACTACGACCAGATGGCGCGCACGGTGCCGGGCATCGAGGTGCAGACGTACCCGGGCGCACCGGAAAAGCTGCGCGACCTCGCCGCAGGCCGGATCGAGGCGACGCTCGACGACCGTCTGATGCTGCCGTACATGATCAAGACGTCGAACCTGCCGCTGCGCGCGGGTGCGGTGCTGAACGGCGGCAAGCAGGAAATGGCGATTCCGTTCCGCAAGGGCAATCCGAAGTTCGAGAAGGCGATCAACGACGCGCTGGAATCGCTGCACAAGGACGGCACGCTGAAGAAGATCTCGATGCACTGGTTCGGCAGCGACGTGACGGTGCCGGTCGCACAGTAAGCGGCGCGGTGTTGCAACGCGTCACGCCCTTCGTCCCGATGAAGGCGTGACGCTTCCCCTCAAGCGGCTTCGTCGAAGCGCGCCAGCAGCATCTGGCCGATCGGCGTCAGCGCCGGGCGCACGGCCACCGCGTTCATGCGCGCCTGCGTCGCGTCGACCAGCCGCTTCTCGACCAGCACGGCGAAAGCCGGATTCGATTGATCGACGCTGTCCGGCGCACGTGCAATGCGCAACAGCATCGAGAATTCGTGCGGACTCAGCATGGCCCCTGTCTCCTGATCGTCCGCGACTCGGTTCGAATCGGCGTCGATCCTGTTTTCGAATGAATTGGCGCGATGCATGACTGCTGCGCCGCCGGGAGCGAGATCCCGGTTGCCCACCTGCGACACGGGCACGGCGTCGCGAGCGGATTGCGTACGTTCCCGATCCGGCGATGCCGCCGCGACGGGAACGTGCAACCTTAGGGGCGCACCGTGACGCGACCGTGACAGCGAAACGGGGGCGCAACAGCGCACGTTACACGCCGTTTCCATTCGATGCCGAAGCGATTGGCGACGAAGAGCCGCATGGCGGCGCGGTTCGCGCAGGTGCATCGCGGCGTGATCGTCGCGTATGCGGCGATCGATCGGGTCGAGCGTGACCTGTTGGGAAGGCTGCGAATTCGCGTGCACGGGCAGCCGGAGATGCTGCCGGTCGGCCGCGCGTATGCGGGGTTGTTCAAGCAGATGTGATCGATGTTTGTTTGCGGCCCGAGTCGAGACATTCATCGCGGTCGCGCTCATTCCTTCATGCGTTGCGCTGCCCCTCCAGCGCCTCATCAGTGTTCCTTATCCGATCGGCCAATTTCCCCTCAAAGCCCGTGAAGCGGCTTACATTGAAGACTACTGCGCGAGCAATCCGTGCTCCGAAAATTGTCGATGAGATCGTTAAAGATCGTGTCGAAATCCGCGCACTTCAACCGAGATATGCATATGGAATTTTCACGGCGCTTGAGACAGCTTCGCGTTACACGCGGTCTCACCCAAGAGGAACTCGCAGATGCGGTTGGCATCTCCGTCTTGCAAATCCGGCGCTTCGAATGGGGGACTGCACTCCCGAAATTTGAAGTGACTCGCCAACTGGCCATCGTGCTTCAGGTGAGTGCCGATGCAATTGTGTTCGGTGACAGAGAGCGCGAACCTGATCATGCGTTGCGGGATCGGTTCGAGACGCTCTCCAAAATGCCTGCGCACGTTTGCGAGCTTGCGCGGGAAGTGCTGGATGCGCTGATCATTCGAAATCAGTTCCTGGAGAAAAGGAGCACCAAGCAGTAAATGAAGCGCGGGCCATGAGTGTTGGAGCACTCATGACCCGCTGACCACAACCAACTCAACACAGGAGTTGACCATGGCTAAGGCCAATCATAAGTCACGCGCCAAGCGCCGGGAACCGGAGACCACTCTTCGGTTGCCGCTTCGAAGCTCACCCGATCCGGTCACGTGGTCCGATCGGCCCTGCATCCCGTGGATGGAAGTTATCGACGCGCACTTCAAACTGTTCGGATTCGAACCGGGCGGGCATGTGTATCTATCCATCAATCACGTAGACAGGAAGATTTCCATCACGCCGGATTACGAAGATCCGCTTGTCAGGGGTCATGTGGTGGAACGCTTCCAGCAGCGCGGGTTCCAGTTCGAACTTCCGGGGATGTCGCTGACGGGCTGATCGACTGCGTTGCGAGTTGGCTCTCGATATTTCCAGGGGCGATCGGTTTCCGTGAACGACATGCGACCGTCGCCCCAAGTGGCCACAAACGATGTATCGGCACGCTTCATGTGTGCCCGTGAGGGCACAGGCCGCAGGAAATCTGCATGCCGAGGTGAAACGGCCGGTGCCCAAATGAAAGAGGATTGGATGATGACTGACCTTGCAACCCTGAAAAACCGCCTACTAGCCGACCCGGCTACCAAGGCCGAGTACGATGCGCAGGCGTTCGGGTTTGCCGTTGCACACGAGCTCGTCGCCGCACGCCTACGTGCCGGATTGACTCGGGAACAGCTAGCCGAGAGGATGCGGACGACCCAATCAACGATCGAGCGTATGGAAGGTGGTCACACAATGCCGTCGCTGCGCAGGCTGTCCGGCTACGCGAAGGCGACGGGAAGTCGCGTCGTGATAAGCCTAGTGGCCACGCAGTAGTTTTCGCGTACACGACGCCACAAATGCGAAAGGGGCTACGCAAACATCGCGTAACCCCTTGCGGAATATGGCGCGGCTGCAGGACTCGAACCCGCTACCTGATGATTATAAATTTCCTCGCAAATCAATAAGTTATTGAAAAATAACGCAAATCAAGCGAAACGAGGGAGACGCAGTTATTCCTCAATATCAATAACTTACTGAAATCTAAGGGAAGTAAGCCCTCCTTACGTGTGTACCGCAATTGAACTCCGTCCCCTCATCGGCGATATCGCTTGATCGGGCGGTCCTCGAAGAGCTCACTCTGCTTTCGGGCGTTTTCCGGTCCTTCCAGCAGCCGGTAAACTCTGTCTAGCAGGAACCGAATTTCGTGATCACGTTCAGCCATTGCGCGATTCGAGACTGCCGTATCGGCTCGTCTTCCGGTCCGGAATGAAGCCACTACGCCAGGATGAACCTCCACAACGACAGACGACGCGTGTGCAGATCTAAACGTCTGATTGATCTTTTCCTCCGGTCGCACGACCCTTAGCTCATCCGCAGATATGTCGTATCGACCTGCTTCGAATAGAGTCGGTGTGCGCAACAAATCCCTAGCGAGCCTCCGCCCCAAACATCCGCCGATAGTCATCGCATCGGTTTTGCTGCTCAAACCACAAAAAACCCCGAACCACAGTACGGCGGCAGGCAACGCTTCCCGAAACGGCTCCACCAAATTCAGGTACTGCAACGAGCCTCCCCCGACCATAGAGAGCAGGTATCCTGCGACGAATTCGCGAGTTGCCTTCGAGGTGCCACGCTCGCTTAGCAACTCGGCCATTGCCTCATCGAGACTTCTGACACGACGCTCCTTCGAGTCGTTCATTGACTCCAGGGCTTCAAAGGATTTTGGAAGATTCCGGCAGAGTTCGGCCCAACTCTTCAAATTTCCCTGCCCGCGCCCTGTAATCGAACTTAGAAAATTTGCTCGATAAGTGCGCTCGTCGTCTCCATCGAATCGCAGCCGAAATTCGGGCCCATCAATAAACGAATCGATCAAAAATGACCAAAATGCCTCCAATTCCTGCGATGGTAATGCAAGTGATTCACCACCTAAAATACTGCGACAATCATTCCAATTGTCACTCATCTCTCCAAGCTCTCTGGCAGTTCCGCCCTGAAACGCCAATTGGATAGCAGAAGCAGAGAAAGTTGCAGAGCACGCAGAAAGTGTAATGTCTGACACGTTCGCGACCTTTCCCCGCATTTGAATAAAGGCTTCCGCAATAACGACTGCCACAAGCGTGTGAGGCAGCTTATTCTCGCTTAATTCGCGACGATCGAGTACCGTATGGAGAGCTCTCGCTCGATATACAGGAAAAAATGCCGACAATGGGAAATACGTCGAAACGTATGTGCTAGTGAAAGCAAAAAAGCTTTCAATTTTGTGTTCATCGATCAACAATATAGGAGTCGACGCATTTTTAGATGTTGGCCGCTTCTCCCACACCAACATCACTTCATCGTCCGAGTTTTTACCATCCTGCATTGATTCTAAAGCAGGAACTCTCTGAGAACCGATCCAATCCAAAAATTCCTTACGACTCAACCTGGCTGTGTACATATATCACCCTTTGCCAAATAGTTCAGCCAAACCAACCTTCTTAGCAGGCTTTCCGCCGTCCGCCGCCACAAGTCCCTTTTCCAGATATCCAGGCAAAGAGCCGGCCGAGTATATCGATAGAGTGGTTTTCGCACGCGTAACAGCGGTATAGGTCATCTTCTTTTGCGCCGCAAATTTCTTAATAGAATCCATACAAAGCAAATGCAGCGCCCTAAATTCCAACCCTTTCGCACCATGAACTGTAGTTACTACAATTCGCCTGTCCCTTTCAAGAGCCACATATCCACCCTCAAAAAGTTGCACTTGACAATACTGACCAATATCAGATTTGGCCAAATATTCCGACACCATTTTCACGTCATCGCGCTTAGGGCACAAGACACCCAGCAATCCCTCTGGATATGCGCGATATTGAGTCTTCAGATTTTCCACGCACTTTTCGAGTTGCGCATTGACATCCAATCCAATATATGACTCAACAGAAGACGGATTATCGGATTCGTCATAATTTGACGTTCCCTCCAGCGCTTCGGCGGTGCCAGATATATTCATTACGCCATCGGCAACGCGACAAATTTTGATACCACATCTATAGTGGTGCTCCAGCTCCTTGACATCATCAACAAAGGCCGCCAGCGCGTCCAATCCTCCCGTTTTGCTATAAATATTTTGCCGATTATCACCGACAGCAAACACATTCTTCGCAAATGATCTAATTACCTCAATTTCCTCAGCCGAGTAATCCTGCGCCTCGTCTAGAAATATACAATCAAACTGATCCTCAGACTGCTTCTTTTTCGCAACCTCTTTCAAGGAGGCCAGCAGGTTATCTCGAATAGAATCGAAATCACCCTCCGGGACAGACATACCATTACTTTTCAGAACGCCCGTCGCCCAACCAACATACGTCTGAATTTTATCATTGGGAAACGGATACTGTTCCGCCCCCGTTACCAAGAACTCTTTGAGAACTCTGCCAAGCGTCAGTATCGCGAAATGTCTAATTTTATTTCTATACAACTGAGATGCCTTAAGAACGAGAAGATTCGTTTTCCCACACCCCGGCGGCCCCATAACCAAGTAGCTACCATCCTCGCCCAAGGAGATAATTTCCTTTTGGTTATCATCAAGATCCTCCGGCTTAGTCCACCATGTCGCGTCCATTTCTCCCCCCCGAATTAGATATTGCCCTGCACGCTTTCAAAAATTGAGTACACTCGGTCTTCTAGTGCGCCGTGTATAGCCGATACATCTGAAATCCCTTCGTAAAAGGCATCATATGAGGCATCCACAGGGATATCACCCTTGACGTCAGGGATAGCATAAGCACTCAACACAATTGCTCGATCGACAACATCCAAAATATCGATTTGGATAGAAATCTTCAATCCACTAGGAATCAGATGATCTTCTGAGGCAGCAAATCCCACTTCGAAAAATCGAGGAAGCCCTTTCCCGGGACGGATAGTTACCGGAGGAAATGCATCGCGCCGTATACTTCTAATGGATCCACTAAGCAGATTAAATATCTCGTCAGCAATACGATTTTTCTCCGCATCAGTCTCTTGGGTGGGTTTAACTTCATCGGCTCGCTTCGCCTTCGAGAGCGCCAAGCGATCAAGCACGCGCCGCTTAGCCGACTCCTGCGCAGGCGGCATTAGAGCCTCGAGTTTAAAATCTTCCCACTTGATAAATGTAACGCGCAGCTCTGGATTCTTCAACAAACAGCATGACGCAACATGTATTAATCGATACGGTTGATTTATCGCCTCTATTATAGGCGATACATATTGCACCGCATTCACGAGTCGAGCATATGGCGTCGCATATTCCTCAAATAGCGAACGCCGCATCAGCAAATCGTGAATTACCCCACCTATCTGATAAAAAGTCAGCGCGCGCCAGCCGTCAAGCGTGTCACGTTCCTTACGCAACAGAAATTCTGGCGAACTATACTGAAGCGTCCCAATAAATGGCTGAATACCATCATCATCAGTTACACCAGGCTTACCAATATATCTAACGACGCCAAAATCGAGCAGAGTAATCCGCTCAAAATCATTTGATACAAGAATATTCTCAGGCTTAATATCTCGATGGACCAACCCCATATCCTCAAGAAATTTGGCGGCCTCCGCCAATTGGGCCACGAGCTTTGGAACATTCTCATCGGGAATATCATTCAGACATTTCTTCAGATTCCTCCCGTCCAAATATTCCATAACAAGGTAGTGATTGCTCGTCAACGCATCAACTCCACCGGCCAAAATCTTCACCATATTTGGATGAGAGACTTCAACCAGCTTCAGCTCCTGCTCAATTCTCGCCAACTGCGCCTTGTCTCCATAGCGAGCGATTAACTCATCATCAAAAATCTTGAGCGCAACACGAACCCCATCCCTATGAGCAAGAAAGACTGCGGCAGATTTACCATTATCAATTAACCTCTCCACCTCATACCCACCTACATTTTTACCACGTAGATGAGCCTCCCACTCTTCCGCCTTTACTCGATCCATATAACCCCGCGCAATTTATTAGTTAAATTTCAAACTTTGCATCTTAGATTAGTGCGTGTTTCATAATACCATCGAGCGCTCTTTGGATGTATGCAGGTAAAGCCCCTAGCGCTGCCGAATACACGCGATCATGCCGGCGCCAGGACGTTCGTCTAAGCCACTGTTCTCCTACCATCAGATTCGACGTAGACGTTCATTCTTATATTTGCGAAAACAGACTCACCTCTTGCTCTACCCGGGAGAACTTGGTGGTATTTTGGGAAGGGACGGCGTGCTTTTTTGAGGCAATTGAGTTTTGCCGCCTCCATGGCATACAAGCCCCCCGAGATGCTTCGTGTGTGAGTCGATATGCTTTTTTTGGGTCCGCCCCCCCTACTTGGGTGCTGGGTTTATCTCGTGACAGATGAAACCTGACAAACACAATATGCTGCGACGCACCATCGGCGACATCGCGCCCCCCCCCTTCCTCGCTCTGTCATGATCACCAGTGGACGGGCCCGTCGTTCAGTCGGGTAGCGGTGTGTCGCGATGATGGATGCGCTTTCAGCCATCCCTCAAATGTCATTTCCGAACCATCCTTACACACGATGATACTCAGCAAGCGCACAGCGGGAGAGGTCTACCACAGCCGTCGTTGACATTTGAGGGATCCGCTAGACACCATCACTAAGGTGGAGTTTGCCCTCCCGCAGACGACTAGAGGACGTCGAGTCGCGATACATGGCGTGTGCCATTCTGTCGCCTCGGTCGACCGTGCAGAGACGAAGAGATCGCTCCTTGAGCCAAGGTGTGCGTCTCAGTGCGCGCGCGTAAACTACACAGGAACGACGGGCAGCTATAATGCAGCGTTATGGAGCGAATTCAGTCGATCAATCCTGAACGGATAGCTTGGTGCTGCGCCGACCACGGCACAACGCCCGGCGAACTCGCGTCCACGGTCGGCATTTCGCAAGCAACGATGGAGCGTGTCCTCGCAGGAGAAAGCGGGTTGACGTTCTCCCAGCTCAGCAAGGTCGCAAGCCACTTTGGCCGCGGAGCTCTTTTCTTCCTGGAGCCCGGGCCCGTCGATGAAGCTCAGGTTCATACGGCCGCATTTCGAACTCTAGCAAATCAAAAGCCTGAGCTGACGACCAAGCTAAAACTACTTATCGAACGTGTCGAAAAGCAGCGAGAGATATATCGGAGTCTTCGCGAGGACCTGGACGACACCGATTTCCCTCGGTTTGAAGAGCCGGATCTGCCACGTGCCAATCCGACGGAGGCAGCTCAAGTCGCGCGCCGTTGGTTAGGCCTCGGCGATCACAATACGTTTGATAACTACAGGACTGCTCTCGAAGCGCGCGGGGTACTGGTTTTCCGTAGTAACGGATACAACGGAAAATGGCAGATCGCCAAAGAGAGCCCGATTCTCGGCTTCAGCATTTACGACAATGACTGCCCAGTTATCGTCGTAAAAAAACAGGCTTTCGAGTCCCAGCAATCCTTTACCCTAATGCACGAACTAGGGCATTTGCTGCTGCATCGGAGTAGCTCGATTGACGACGAGCACGATATGCAGTCTCATCAAGGTCACGAGAGAGACGCAAACGCGTTCGCTGGGCATTTGCTTGTGCCTCCTGCATTCCTCGCAAGAGTGAACGATAGAGATCGTCCCCGAGAAGTTTCTGAGTTCGACGACTGGCTGAAGCCCCTACGTCGAGAATGGGGCGTGAGTACGGAGGTCATATTACGACGGTTGCTTGATGTTGGTCGACTGTCGCAAGAGAGGTACAGTAGCTACCGCCACTGGCGGTCTGCCCAGCCTGTTCCCGAGCAAGAGGGCGGCACAAGAATGTATCGTCATCGCGAGCCATCGCATATCTTTGGTGATCGATTTGTGCGCACGGTATTGGATGCGCTCAACAACCGATACATCACGCTGGCAAAGGCGAGTAGCTATCTCGATGGCTTGAAGATCAACGACCTGCATCAATTGGAACGCCACTATGCAGGTGTTTGATGCCTCCTCGATGATCTACGCCTGGGACAATTACCCGGTAGGCCAATTTCCCGGGTTATGGGCATGGCTGGCGACCGAGATCAACGAGCAACGGCTCACGATGCCTATCGTGGCGTATGGAGAGGTTTGTGCCGGTACGCCCGATTGTGGCGAATGGTTGGTGCATGCCAACCTTGAGCGCTTAGAGGTTACAAACGCGATTGCGCAAGACGCGATGCGCATTAAGGCACTACTTGGGATCGTTGACGACAACTATCACCCCAAGGGTGTCGGCGAGAACGACTTACTCATTATCGCGACAGCGCGCGCTCACGGGCGAGAATTGATATCAAATGAAGGCCGGCAAAACGTACCGCCCGAGGTAAATTCCAAACGAAAAATTCCGTCCGTTTGTTCGTTGCGGGACGTTGCCGTGCCGTGCATTGACTTCGTTCAATACATACGTCGATCAGGTGCAGTTTTCGGTTGATCGGTTCTAATGGCGTGAGGCGTGCTGGCTCAACACTCAACTACGGTTTATTGCTCACCTGCTCGTTGATACTCACGGGATGGGTACTGCTCTTGAGAACAAGCCCTCGGTTCGACTGTTTGTGAGCATAGACGCCCCGGACCATCTCATCTTCGGTCCGGCGAGCCCAACCCCCGGCATCACGTTTGGTGCGGAAAATCTTGGCCGTAGTCGGCCAACCAATCTTGCGGATGACCGCCTTCCACGTCCCGGAAGGCGTCTTGACGATGGTTGCCATGTCCCTGTTCTGAGAGCTGATTGCACCGAAAAAGCACTTTTCAGCGCCCAGAAAGCACAAAGGGTTACGTGAAGTTCACGTAACCCTTCGTTCAATATGGTGCCGGCTGCAGGACTCGAACCCGCCACCTGATGATTACAAATCAACTGCTCTACCAGATGAGCTAAGCCGGCATAAGCGCGAGATTCTACCTCATTTCACGATCTTGAGGCGAGGTCTGCTGCCGCCTTTCGAACCATCGCCATCAGTTTTCGGCGGTTCGTCGGCGCCTTCGGACGGTTCCTCGTTCGCGCCGCTGTCGGCAACCGGCGTCAGCGGTGACGGCGGCTCGTCGCGCTGCGCATCATCCGCCTGCACAGCCTCTTCGTCGAATGTGCCCGAATCCTCGCCTTCACCCGCAACCGCATCGACCTGGAACGCCATCCCCTGCCCGTTCTCGCGCGCATAGATCGCGAGCACGTTGGCAACCGGAATCTCGATCTTGTGCGCCTTCCCGGAGAACCGGGCCGTGAACTCGATCCACTCGTTGCCCATCTGCAACTGGCTCGTCGCCTCGAAGCTGATGTTGAGCACGATCTCGCCGTCACGCACGAACTGACGCGGCACGCGCGTCGAGTTGTCGACCCTCACCGCGATATGCGGCGTGTAACCGTTATCGGTGCACCACTCGTACAACGCGCGCAGCAGATAAGGCTTCGTTGAAATCTCTTGCATCACAATCCTCGAACCCGGAGCGGGCGCGCGGCACGCCGCGTCACCCTCTCCGTCATGCCATTAACGACGCATGACCTTTTCGGACGGCGTCAGTGCTTCGATATAGGCCGGACGGCTGAAGATCCGTTCGGCATACTTCATCAGCGGCGCGGCGTTCTTCGACAGCTCGATGCCGTAATGATCCAGACGCCACAGCAGCGGTGCGATCGCGACGTCGAGCATCGAGAACTCTTCGCCGAGCATGTACTTGTTCTTCAGGAAGATCGGCGCGAGCTGCGTCAGGCGATCGCGGATCGCGAGGCGTGCCTTCTCGTGGTTCTTCTCCGCAGCCTTGCCCTTCTCGTTCTCGAGCGTGCTGACGTGAACGAACAGTTCCTTCTCGAAGTTGAGCAGGAACAGGCGCGCACGCGCGCGCTGCACCGGGTCGGCCGGCATCAGTTGCGGATGCGGGAAGCGCTCGTCGATGTACTCGTTGATGATGTTCGATTCGTACAGGATCAAGTCGCGCTCGACCAGGATCGGCACCTGGCCATACGGGTTCATCACCGAAATGTCTTCCGGCTTGTTGAACAGGTCGACGTCGCGAATCTCGAAGTCCATGCCCTTCTCGAACAGCACCAGCCGGCAACGCTGGGAGAACGGGCAAGTTGTGCCGGAATACAGAACCATCATATTTACATTTCCTCAAAAAAGCCGAGGGCCGACACGCGGCGCAACCCCTTTCACGGGTTCCGCCTTGCGCCGGCCCCACGCCGGTCAGGCGTGATTACTTGATATCTTTCCAGTACGCGGCATTGAGCCGCCAGGCCAGGAAAGTCAGGACACCGAGAAAAATCAGCACCCACACGCCAAGGCGCTTGCGGGTCTGCTGGGCCGGCTCGGACATCCACGTCATATAGGCCACCAGGTCGGCAACCGCAGCATCATAATCCGGTGACGACAGCGTCCCCGGCGTGACCTGCTGGAAGCCGACGAGCGTGTGGACCTTCTCGCCCGTCTCCTCGTCCGTCTTGTCTTCGAATCTGGCGGTGCGCTGCCCCTGCAGCTGCCACAACACATGGGGCATGCCGACGTTCTCGAACACCGCGTTGTTCCAGCCGGTCGGCCGCGTATCGTCGCGGTAGAAACTCCGCAGATACGTATACAGCCAGTCGCGGCCGCGCGCCCGCTCCTCGACCGACAGGTCGGGCGGCGAGGTGCCGAGCCAGTTCTTCGCGTCTTCGGGCCGCATCGCGACGGACATCGTGTTCCCGACCTTGTCGGTCGTGAACAGGAGATTCGTTTCGATCTCCTTCTGGGATATGCCCAGATCCGTCAGACGGTTGTAGCGCATCAGGTTCGCGCTGTGGCAGTTCAAGCAATAGTTTACAAACAATTGCGCGCCGTGCTGAAGCGAAACGAGATTTTCCGTGTTATCGGGCGCCCGGTCGAGCGGAAAATTACCTTCCGCCCGCAGGGCCGGCGCCGCCAGCAGCGCACACGCGGTCGCCCCGATCAGCGCGAGTGTCGAAAGCAGTTTCTTCATGTCGTTCTCTCCTCGCTCTCGTTAATGGGGCTTGAAGCGCACCCGCTCCGGCGGCTGCTTGAACGTGCCAAGCGGCGTCCAGACGGGCATGCCGAGGAAGAACGCGAAATAAATCAGCGCACAGACCTGCGCGATCAGCGTCGAAGCCGGCGATGGCGGCCGCGTGCCGAGGAACGCGAGGATCAAGAACGCCGCGATGAAGATCCCGAGGAACACTTTGTGGAACAGCGGCCGGTAGCGGATCGACTTCACCGGGCTGCGGTCGAGCCACGGCAGGAAGAACAGCGTGATCACCGCTGAACCCATCACGACGACGCCCCAGAACTTCGATTCCGTCAGGAACATGAACACGACGATCGCCGCGGCCAGCACCGGCAGCCCGGCCTTCCACTTGCCGCGCGCGCGGATCAACGCCAGCACGCCGAGCAGCGCGATCACGATCATCAGCACGATCTTGAACGGGTCGGTGGTGGCGCGCAGCATCGCGTAGAACGCGGTGAAATACCAGACCGGCGCGATCTCGGGCGGCGTCTGCAGCGGGTTCGCCGGGACGAAGTTGTTCGCCTCGAGGAAGTAGCCGCCCATCTCCGGCGAGAAGAACACGATCAGCGCGAACACCATCAGGAACACGCACACGCCGAAGAAATCGTGCACCGAGTAGTACGGGTGGAACGGGATGCCGTCGAGCGGAATGCCGTTCTCGTCCTTCTTCGCCTTGATCTCGATGCCGTCCGGGTTATTTGACCCCACTTCGTGCAGTGCGACGAGGTGAGCGATCACGAGGCCGACCAGCACGAGCGGAATCGCGATCACGTGGAACGCGAAGAAGCGGTTCAGCGTGACGTCCGACACCACGTAGTCGCCGCGAATCCACAGCGACAGGTCCGGGCCGACGAACGGGATCGCCGAGAACAGGTTCACGATCACCTGCGCGCCCCAGAACGACATCTGGCCCCACGGCAGCAGATAGCCGAAGAACGCTTCGGCCATCAGGCACAGGAAGATCGCGCAGCCGAAGATCCACACGAGTTCGCGCGGCTTGCGGTACGAACCGTACATCAGCCCGCGAAACATGTGCAGGTAGACGACGACAAAGAACAGCGACGCACCCGTGGAGTGCATGTAGCGGATCAGCCAGCCCCACGGCACCTCGCGCATGATGTACTCGACCGACGCGAACGCGAGCGTCGAGTCGGGCTTGTAGTTCATCGTCAGGAAGATGCCCGTGACGATCTGGTTGACGAGCACCAGCAGCGCGAGGGAGCCGAAGAAGTACCAGAAGTTGAAGTTCTTCGGCGCGTAGTACTCGGAAACGTGCTTCTTCCAGGTGGATGTGAGCGGGAAGCGCTGGTCGATCCAGCCGGTGAGACCTGTCGTGGAGACTTCTTTGTTGTCGCCAGCCATCACGCTTCTCCTTTCTCGTCCTTGCCGATCACGAGGGACGTCGCCGACGTGAACATATAGGGCGGGATGTCGAGATTCTGAGGCGCCGGCTTGTTCTTGAACACACGGCCGGCGAGGTCGTAGGTCGAACCGTGGCACGGGCACAGGAAACCACCCGGCCAGTCGTCCGGCAGGTTCGGCTGCGGACCCGGCGTGAAGCGTTGGCTAGGCGTGCAGCCGAGGTGCGTACACACGGCCATCACGACGAGAATGTTCTTGCGATCGGCCCGCGAGCGATATTCGTTGGCGCAATACACGGGCAACGGCATCGAATACGGGGATTTCGTGGTTGGATCGGCCACTTCCTTGTCGGCCTTGACCACGTCGGCCAGCATCGAATCGGTGCGATTCAGGATCCAGACGGGCTTGCCGCGCCACGGCACGGTGACCATCTCGCCGGGCTTCAGGCCGCTGATGTCGACCTCGACCGGCGCACCGGCCGCTTTCGCTTTCTCGGACGGCGCAAGCGACGCCGCGAAAGGTATGACGGTGGCTACGCCTCCCACGCCACCTGCTACGGATGTCGCAATCAGCCAGGTACGGCGGCCGCTGTCGACGCGTTTCTCTTCCTTGTCTCGCATCACACGCCCCACTTCTGAGTTGGATTTTCCGTCACGACTTTCCATTCCGCCGCTAGTTTGCTCGAATGGAGTCGTCATTTACAAGGCCCGGAGATGAAAATCCCTTCGAAGTGATTGATAGTTAAGGGTTTTCCCCCACTACCGGAGCGATTAAATCATTTCACTTTTAAGCAGCCGCTTCATTGCGAAATTTCGATGCGCCGCCGCAAATCCGTCGTTCAGACCGGATTATGAATATCGATAAAAAGGTGTTCGAGATCGAATTCTTCGGATAAATGGGCGCCGAGCGCCTGGATTCCGTAGCGTTCGGTCGCATGGTGCCCTGCCGCAACGAACGCGACGCCGCTCTCGGCCGCCGTGTGCGTCACGTATTCGGACACCTCGCCGGTCAGGTACACATCCGCGCCGGCATCGATCGCCGCGTCGAAATAGCTCTGCGCGGCGCCCGTGCACCACGCGATGCGGCGCAGCTGCATGTCCGAATCGCCGAGCACGAGCGGCGTGCGGCCGAGCACGCGTTCGACCTTCGCGACGAAGTGCTCGAGCGTAACGGGCATCGGCAGCGTGGCCATCCAGCCGAGGTCGCCGTCGCCGAAGCGCTGCTCGCCGATCAGGCCGAGCTTCGCGCCGAGCTGCGCGTTGTTGCCGAATTCGGGATGCGCGTCGAGCGGCAGGTGGAACGCGAACAGGTTCAGATCGTTCGCGAGCAGCAGCTTCAGGCGCTGGTACTTGCGACCCGTGATCTGCGGCGCCTCGTTACGCCAGAAATAGCCGTGATGAACGAGCACGGCATCCGCCCCCCATTCGAGCGCGGCCTCCAGGAACGCGACCGACGCGGTCACGCCGGTGGCGATCTTTTCGACCTTGCGGCGCCCCTCGACCTGGAGACCGTTCGGGCAATAGTCCTTGAAGCGGGCGGTTTCAAGGGTATTGTTCAAGTACAATTCAAGTTCGATCCGATCCATATAAACCTCTAATCCATTCAGATGCTTAGACGCTTCTGGCTGTTCTTCGCGCAGGCGGTTACCGTGCTGCTCGCGCTGATGTTCATCGTCGTGACGCTCAAGCCGCAATGGCTGCAACGGCAAGGACAGCTCGGCAAGCAGCTCGCCACGCCGATCGTTGCGCTGCGGGAAGTCGCACCGGGCATCGGCGGCGCGCCGGCGACCACGTCGTACGCGGAAGCCGCGCAGAAGGCGATGCCGGCCGTCGTCAACGTCTTCTCCAGCAAGGACGGCTCGCTGCCGCCCGACCCGCGCGCGAAAGATCCGCTGTTCCGCTACTTCTTCGGCGACCGCAACGCCCGCAAGCAGCAGGACGAACCGGCAGCCAACCTTGGCTCGGGCGTTATCGTGAGCCCTGAAGGTTACATTCTAACGAACCAGCACGTCGTGGACGGCGCCGACCAGATCGAAGTCGCGCTCGCCGACGGCCGCACGGCCACCGCGAAGGTGATCGGCAGCGATCCCGAGACCGACCTCGCCGTGCTGAAGATCAACATGACGAACCTGCCGACGATCACGCTCGGCCGCTCCGACCAGTCGCGGGTCGGCGACGTCGTGCTCGCGATCGGCAACCCGTTCGGCGTCGGCCAGACGGTCACGATGGGGATCATCAGCGCGCTCGGCCGCAACCACCTCGGCATCAACACGTTCGAGAACTTCATCCAGACCGACGCGCCGATCAACCCCGGCAACTCGGGCGGCGCGCTGGTCGACGTGAACGGCAACCTGCTCGGCATCAACACGGCGATCTACTCGCGCTCGGGCGGCTCGCTCGGCATCGGCTTCGCGATTCCCGTGTCGACCGCGCGCACGGTGCTCGAAAGCATCATCACGTCGGGCTCGGTCACGCGCGGCTGGATCGGCGTCGAGCCGCAAGACGTCACGCCGGAAATCGCCGAGTCGTTCGGGCTGCAGCAGAAATCGGGCGCAATCGTCGCGGGCGTGCTGCAGGGCGGCCCGGCCGACAAGGCCGGCATCAAGCCGGGCGACATCCTGGTCACGGTCAACGGCGAGGACATCACCGACACGACGAAGCTGCTGAACGTCGTCGCGCAGATCAAGCCGGGCACGCCGACCAAGGTGCACGTCGTGCGCAAGGGCAAGGAGTTCGACGTGAACGTCGTGATCGGCAAGCGTCCGCCGCCGCCGAAACAGACGCTCGATGAGCAGGACAGCGATACCGAATGACGTTCGGCGGGCGGCACGCCAGCCATGGACGGAAATGAAAAAGGGCAGCCGAGGCTGCCCTTTTGTTTTGCATCGGAGACCGTGTGGTGTTGGCCGGTGACGTAACCTCGACCCACTTCCCGCCAGCAACGCCACCGGGCCGCATCAAGCCTCTGGCCGCAAGGCCAGCCGCCGCGCGCCGCCCGGCGCCTCATCGTCAACTCGCGGCTTCGCCGTTCCCCGCCTCGCCCTCTTCGGCCGGCTTCTTCGGCACGAAGAACCGCGCGGCCAGGATCCCGGCCTCGTACAGCACGATGAGCGGCAGCGCGAGCATCAGCTGCGAGAACACGTCCGGCGGCGTGACGACCGCCGCGACGACGAACGCGCCGACGATCACGTACGGGCGGATCTCCTTGAGCTTCTTCACCGTCAGCACGCCCATCCGGACGAGCAGCACGACGACGATCGGCACCTCGAACGTGACCCCGAACGCGATGAACATCCCGAGCACGAAGCTCAGGTAGTTGTCGATGTCGGTCGTCATCTCGGCCCCGAGCGGCGCGTTGTAGTGCGCCATCACGCGGAAGATCGTCGGGAACACGAGGAAGTACGCGAACGCCATCCCGCACAGGAACAGGAAGTAGCTGCTGCCGACGAGCGGCACGACGAGCTTCTTCTCGTGCTGGTACAGCCCCGGCGCGACGAACGCCCAGATCTGGTACAGCACGACCGGCAGCGCGATCACAAGCGCGACGAGCATCGTGACCTTCATCGGCACGAAGAACGAGCCGGTGACGTCGGTCACGATCATCTTGCCGTCCTTCGGCAGGTTCTGCATCAACGGCCGCGCGAGCAGCTTGAAGATGTCAGGCGCCCAGTAGACGAGCCCGAGGAACACGACGATCACGGCCAGCCCCGCGCGAATGATGCGATCGCGAAGCTCGACGAGATGGGAAATGAAGGTTTCTTCCGGGGCGTCGCCCGGGTTCTGCTGGGGGTCGCTCACGCCGGCCCTCGGTAGGATAAACGTGCGAGCATGCGCTCGGCTCAGAAGAAGCGCGTCGGCCGGCGCAGGCTGGCCGGCTGGTGGCGCGCGACACGCGCGGCGCCCGACTGCACGTGCGTGCGGCGGGTGGTCGCGCGCTTGTACCAGACAGGCGTCGCCGCCTGCTTGACGCGCCAGTTGCGGCGCTTCGGCGCAAGTGCGGTCATGCTGCCGCGCCACGACGGCGCCGCGGGCGTGCCGGAACCGTAAGACCCGGCATCGCCGGAGCCTTCGTTAAGACCGCCGACCGCGGAATGCCACGTGTCGTTCAGTTCCTTCTCGTGCTCGCGCAGGTTGTCGTGAATCGTCGTCTCGACATTGCGCGCGGCCGACTCGAAATCGGTCTTCATCGTCCGCAGCGCGTCGAGTTCGATTTCGCGCGAGACCTCGGCCTTCACGTCGTTGATGTACCGCTGCGCGCGGCCGAACAATGCGCCTGCCGTACGCGCGACGCGCGGCAGGCGCTCGGGGCCGAGCACCACGAGCGCGACGACGCCGATCAGCGCCATCTTCGAAAGACCGAGATCCAGCATCGCGAGCCTGTCAGCGTACGGGCGTTACGCCTTGTTCGAATCGGAACGCGTCGTTTCCTTCGCGTTGACGTCGACCGAGCCCGTGCGCGGCAGTTGCTGCGCGTCCGCCGGCGTCTCGCCTTCCTTCATGCCGTCCTTGAAGCCCTTCACCGCGCTGCCGAGGTCGTTGCCGATGTTGCGCAGCTTCTTCGTACCGAAAACCAGCGCGACGATCAGCAGCACGATCAGCCAGTGCCAAATGCTCAATCCACCCATGATGAAACCTCTCCTCAACCACACCGCTTCGCGGCGCAAATCGCCGGCGACGCGCCGGCTTCGACTATCGGATGCGGGGAAACGCCCCGCGCCGTCAACCCATCCGCTGCCAGGGGCGCGGGCCGGCCAGGATATGCGCGTGCAGGTGATAGACCTCCTGCCCGCCACCGGGGCCCGTATTGATCACCGTGCGAAAACCGGTTTCGCCGCCCGTATACGCGACGCCGAGTTGCTCGGCGAGGCGCGACACGAGCAGCATCAGCCGGCCGAGCATCGGCGCATCGCCGTCGCTCGCCGCCGACAGCGTCGGCAGATGCTGGCGCGGGATCACGAGCACGTGCGTCTCGGCCGCCGGGCGGATGTCGCGGAACGCGACGAATTCGTCGTCCTCGTGCACCTTCGTGCTCGGGATCTCGCCTGCCGCGATCTTGCAGAACAGGCAATTCGGATCGTGACTCATGTTGCTCCTGCTGACGCCCGCGCGCGGCCGGTCAGAACCACGCCTGCGGATCGAGCGTCTTGTTGTCGTTCAGGTACAGCCAACCCTTGATAATACGGTACAGCGTCCAGATCCATGTGACAAACATCACTGCAAATCCGATCACGATGAACATCAGCGCGAACCCGATCACATAGGCGATCAGTGCGCGCCAGAACGTGCGGATCTGCCACTCGAAGTGATCGGCGTACGGCGTGCCGGCCACATCGCCGCGCTTCACGTAGTTGATGATGATCGCGATGATGCCTGTCACGCCACCCGTCAGCCAATGAAACGCATAAAGGCCGTAGAGCACGTGAGTCAGCGTGCGCAGCCCGTTCAGGCGTTCGGCGTCCGCGGCCCCCGGCACCGACGGCGGCGGAAACTGGCTTGGCGTATCGGTCATGATGCTACCCCCGTTAGATGACATTTCTTACAGCTTACCGCACTGTGGCCGTCCCGCGACAAAGCCTGTCACCCGCCGTTTTCCTCGCGCTCGCGGCGCTTGCGCAGCGCCTTCTCCTCGATGCCCGACAATCCTTCACGGCGCTCGAGTTCGGCGATCACGTCGGCCGGGCTCAGGTCGAAGTGCGACAGCATCACGAGGCAGTGGAACCACAGGTCGGCCACCTCGCCGACGAGCGCGGTCGGCGCGCCGCCCTGACGCACGTCCTTCGCGGCCAGCACGACTTCCGTCGCCTCTTCGCCGATCTTCTTCAGCACCGCGTCGTCGCCCTTGTGGAACAGGCGCGATACGTACGATTGATCGGGATCGCCGCCCTTGCGGCTATCGATCACGGCCGCGAGGCGCAGCAGCGTGTCTTCGGTGGATTGCGTCATTTGTAGATGTGTTCGGGGTCTTTCAGCACCGGATCGACCGCGACCCAGTCGCCGCTGTCGACGTTGCCTTCGAATTTCTGGAAGAAGCACGAATGCCGGCCGGTGTGGCACGCGATGCCCGACACCTGCTCGACCTTCAGCAGCACGACGTCCTCATCGCAATCGAGCCGCACCTCGTGCACATGCTGCACGTGGCCCGACTCCTCGCCCTTGAACCACAGGCGCTTGCGCGAGCGCGAGTAGTAGACCGCGCGCTGCGTCTCGATCGTCTTCGCCAGTGCCTCGCGGTTCATCCACGCGAACATCAGCACGTCGTTCGTCGACGCTTCCTGCGCGATCACCGGCACGAGGCCGTTGTCGTCCCAGCGAACCTTGTCGAGCCACGCGGGCAGGGATTTCGTTTCCGTATTCATCACAGCCTCACCGGGATGCCCTGGTCGGCCATGAAGCGTTTCGCCTCGCCGACCGTGTGCTCGCCGTAGTGGAAGATGCTCGCCGCCAGCACCGCGTCGGCGCGGCCGTCCTTGATGCCGTCCGCGAGATGCTGCAGCGAGCCGACGCCGCCCGACGCGATCACCGGCACCGGCACCGCGTCCGACACGCCGCGCGTGAGCGCGAGGTCGAAACCCGACTTCGTGCCGTCGCGGTCCATGCTCGTGAGCAGGATCTCGCCCGCGCCGAGCTCGGCCATCTTGCGCGCCCATTCGATCGCGTCGAGGCCCGTGCCCTTGCGGCCGCCGTGCGTGAACACTTCCCAGCGCGGCGTCTCGCCATCGGCCGACACGCGCTTCGCGTCGATCGCGACGACGATGCACTGCGAGCCGTACTTGTCGGCCGCGTCGCGCACGAGCTGCGGGTTCGCGACCGCCGACGAATTCATGCTGACCTTGTCCGCGCCCGCGTTCAGCAGGCGTCGCACGTCCTCGACGGCGCGCACGCCGCCGCCGACCGTCAACGGAATGAAGACCTGCGATGCAACGGCCTCGATGATCGGCAGGATCAGGTCGCGCTGGTCGGAGGTCGCGGTAATGTCGAGGAAGGTCAGTTCGTCGGCACCCTGGTCGTCGTAGCGGCGGGCGATTTCGACGGGGTCGCCGGCGTCGCGCAGCTCGACGAAGTTGACGCCCTTGACGACACGCCCGGCAGTCACGTCCAGGCAGGGGATGATGCGTTTAGCTAGAGCCATGATGTTGCGCCAAATGCCGCGATGGGACGGCCGGTTACGGAAGCCTCGCGCGAGGCTTCCGGTCGGGGCCGCCCGCGGGCAGCCCCGGCGAACGGGACAACCGCGGTTACGCGTTGTCGAGTTCGCCGTTCAGTTCGTCCGCGCGCTTTTGCGCGGTCGCGAAATCGAGATCGCCGGAGTAGATCGCGCGGCCGCAGATCACGCCTTCGACGCCTTGCTCTTCCACCTCGCACAGGTTCTCGATGTCCGTGAGATTCGACAGGCCGCCGCTGGCGATCACCGGGATACCGACCGCCTGCGCAAGCTTCACGGTCGCCTCGATGTTGATGCCCTGCAGCATCCCGTCGCGGCCGATGTCCGTGTAGACGATCGATTCGACGCCGTAGTCCTCGAACTTCCGCGCGAGATCGATCACTTCGTGGCCCGTCAGCTTGCTCCAGCCGTCGGTCGCGACCTTGCCGTCCTTGGCATCCAGGCCAACGATGATGTTGCCCGCGAACGCGGTGCACGCATCCTGCAGGAAGCCCGGATCCTTCACGGCCGCCGTGCCGATGATCACGTAGGACAGGCCGGCGTCGAGGTACTTCTCGATCGTCTCGAGGCTGCGGATGCCGCCGCCGAGCTGCACGGGGATTTCATCGCCGACTTCGTCGAGGATCGCCTCGATCGCCTCGAGATTCCTCGGCTTGCCGGCGAATGCGCCGTTCAGGTCGACCAGATGGAGCCGCCGGGCGCCGAGATCGACCCACTTGCGGGCCATCGCCGCCGGGTCCTCGGAGAAAATCGTAGCCTGGTCCATATCGCCTTGTTTCAGGCGTACACACTGACCGTCTTTTAGATCGATGGCCGGAATCAGCAACATAGCAATCGGATGTCGTCGTGGAAAAAGAAAAGAATCCGGCGCGCACCGGCCAAACCGGTGCCGCGCCGTCTCGCTAGTTTAGTACAACTCTTTCGGCGTCTTGGCGGGCAAGCCCCGTGCGACGGGCCTTTCCGGCCCGCCGACTGTGGCACGCACGCGACGTTCACGGTTTCCAGTGTACGAAGTTGCGATACAGACGCAACCCGACCTCCGCACTCTTCTCGGGGTGGAATTGGGTCGCGAAGAGATTATCGCGCGCGACCGCCGACGTAAACGGCGCGCCGTAGGCAGTTTCGCCCACCGAGTGCGCCGGGTTGTCCGGCGTCACGTAGTAGCTGTGCACGAAGTAGAAATACGCGTCGTCGGGCACGCCGTCCCACAGCGGATGCGGCTGCGACTGACGCACGCGGTTCCAGCCCATCTGCGGCACCTTGAAGCGCGAGCCGTCATCCTGCAGCCGGCCGTCGAGCTCGAAACGCACGACCTTGCCGGGCAACAGGCCGAGGCCCTTCGTGTCGCCTTCCGCGCTCCAGTCGAACAGCATCTGCTCGCCGACGCACACGCCGAGCAGCGGCTTCGTGCGCGACGCCTCGATCACGGCCTCCTGCAGGCCCGATTCGCCGAGACAGCGCATGCAGTCGGGCATCGCGCCCTGGCCGGGCAGCACGACGCGGTCGGCCGCGCGAATCGCGGCCGGCGTGTCGACGATCGCCACGTCGGCGGCCGGTTCGGCCTTCTTGAGCGCCTGCGCGACCGAGCGCAGGTTGCCCATCCCATAATCCACAATCGCAATCGAAGTTTTCATCTCAGTGCAGGCAGTAGCGCCCTCAGTCCATTGACGATGAATTCCACCGCCAGCGCCGACAGCATCAGACCCATCAGCCGCGTGGCGATGTTGATGCCCGTGCGGCCGATCCAGTTCGCGATCGGCTCGGCGAGCCGCATCGCGACGAAACACAGCAAAGCCAGGACCGCGCCGATCGCGACCAGCCCGGCCCGCTCATACCAGTGACGCGAATTCGCCGCATAGATGATCACCGTGCTGATCGAGCCGGGGCCCGTGAGCAGCGGAATCGCCAGCGGCACGACCGCGATGTTGTCCTTCAGCTCGGCCTCGTGGCGCTCCTCGGGCGTCGATCGCGTGTTGCCGATCTGCGCGTTCAGCATGTTGATCGCCATCAGCAGCATGATGATCCCGCCGCCCACTTCGAGCGACCCGACCGAAATGCCGAAGAAGTCGATGATCTGCTGCCCGAGCAGCGTCGTCACCGTCATCACGCAGAACACCGACACCGACGCGATCCGGATCGTGCGACGCCGCTCGACGTCCGTCTGCTGCGCCGTCAGGCTCAGGAAAAACGGCACCGCGCCGATCGGATTGATCAGCGCAAGCAGCGAAATGAACGATTTGAGCAGATCCATCGCAAGCCGGCGCCGTGCGCCGAAGCCGTGAGGTTGTCCTTAGCGTCCGTCCGTTCGGAAGTTCAGAGGCTGCCTTTCGTCGACGGAATCTGCCCCGCCGCACGCTCGTCCAGCTCCACCGCCGCGCGCAGCGCACGGCCGAAGGCCTTGAACACCGTCTCGAGCTGATGGTGCGCGTTGATCCCGCGCAGGTTGTCGATGTGCAGCGTGACGCCCGCGTGATTCACGAAACCGCGGAAGAATTCGATCGACAGGTCGACGTCGAAGGTGCCGATCCGCGCACGCGTGAACGGCACGTGGAATTCGAGGCCCGGCCGGCCCGAGAAATCGATCACGACGCGCGACAGCGCCTCGTCGAGCGGCACGTACGAATGGCCGTAGCGGCGGATGCCCTTGCGGTCGCCGATCGCCTTCGCGACGGCCTGCCCGAGCGTGATGCCGACATCCTCGACCGTGTGGTGGTCGTCGATATGCGTGTCGCCATGCGCTTCGACCTCGAGATCGACCAGACCGTGTCGCGCGATCTGGTCGAGCATATGGTCGAGAAACGGCACACCGGTGGCCAGCTTCTGCCGGCCGGTGCCGTCGAGATCGAGCTTCACACGGATCTGCGTTTCGCTGGTATTGCGAACGACTTCCGCCACACGCATGGCAATTCCTTGATTGAGTCTGATGTAAATGGGGATTGATCGTCGCGCGCCGCCGCGCCCTGGGCTCAACCGGGCAGCGCGAGTTTCAAAGCAGCCAGCAGGCGAGCGTTTTCGTCGGGAGAACCGACGGTCAGCCGCACGCATTCAGCCAGCAACGAATGCATTTTACTCACGTTTTTGACCAGCACCCGCTCGGTGAGCAGCGCATCGAACACGGCAGCCGCGTCCGGCACGCGCACCAGCAGGAAATTGCCGGCGCTCGGGAACACCGTCGCACCCGGCAGCGCGGCCACGGCCTGCGCGAGGCGCGTGCGTTCCGCACGCAATTCGGCCGCCTGCGCGTCGAGCACGCCGAGGTGATCGAGCAGGAAATCGGCGGTCGCCTGGGTCAGCACGTTGATGTTGTACGGCGGGCGCACCTTGTCGAATTCGGTCAGCCACGCGGGCGAACCGACGAGATAACCGAGGCGGATGCCCGCGAGGCCGAGCTTCGACACCGTGCGCATCACGACGACGTTGTCGAACTCGGCGGCGCGCGGCAGCCACGAACGCTCGGCGAACGGCTGGTATGCCTCGTCGATCACGACCAGGCTGTGCCGCGCGGCCGCGACGATTCGTTCGACGTCGGCATCGTCGTACAGCGTGCCGGTCGGGTTGTTCGGGTACGCGAGATAGACGATCGCCGGCCGGTGCTCGTCGATCGCCGCGAGCATCGCATCGACGTCGAGCGTCAGGTCGGCCTTCAGCGGCACGCCGACGAATTCGAGCTGCGCGAGCTTCGCGGACAGTTCGTACATCACGAAGCCCGGCACCGGCGCGAGCACCTTCGCGCCCGGCCGCGCGCACGCGACCGACATCATGCTGATGATTTCGTCCGACCCGTTGCCGAGCAGCACGTCGCATGCGGCCGGCACGCCCATCGCGTGGCGCAGCTTGTCGAGCAGCGCGGCCGGGCGCGGCGCCGGGTAGCGGTTCAGCGCGACCTGCGCGAGACGCTCGCCGAGCGCCGCGGCGAGCGGTTCGGGTAGCGGATACGGGTTCTCCATCGCGTCGAGCTTCACGAACCCGCTCGCGTCCGGCACCGGGTAGCTCGTCATCGCGAGCACGTCGCGGCGAATGATGTCTTGTGGCGTCGTCATGGTCTCAAGCCGGCGTGCGTCGCGCCGGCGTCAAATGGTCGGCAAGGCGGCGGCCGCCGCCCTGCACTCGTCTCCAACCCCGGGTTTCGGGGTCCGCCGGCACCGGCGCGTCGGCGCCTGCCCCGGCCCCGCGCCGCGCGCGGTCAGCCCCTCATCCGGAACTCGGCGCTCTTCGCGTGCGCCTGCAGCCCTTCGCCGTACGCGAGCTCGGACGCGATCTCGCCAAGCGTCTGCGCACCTTCGGCGCTGACCTCGATCAGGCTCGAGCGCTTGATGAAGTCGTACACGCCGAGCGGCGACGAGAAGCGCGCGGTGCGCGACGTCGGCAGCACGTGGTTCGGGCCCGCGCAGTAGTCGCCGAGGCTCTCGCTCGTGTAGCGGCCGAGGAAGATCGCGCCCGCGTGGCGGATCTGCTGGCCCCATTGCTGCGGTTCCAGCGCCGAAATTTCCAGGTGCTCGGGTGCGATGTCGTTCGCGATCCGGCACGCCTCGGCCATGTCGCGCACCTTGATCAGCGCGCCGCGGCCTTCGAGCGACGCACGAATCACGTCCCGGCGCGGCATCGACGGCAGCATCTCGTCGATCGCCTTTTCGACGCGATCGAGGAACGCGCCGTCCGGACACAGCAGAATCGATTGCGCGAGCTCGTCGTGCTCGGCTTGCGAGAACAGGTCCATCGCGACCCAGTTCGGATCGGTCGTGCCGTCGCAGATCACAAGGATTTCCGACGGACCGGCGATCATGTCGATGCCGACCGTGCCGAACACGCGGCGCTTCGCCGACGCGACGTACGCATTGCCGGGGCCGCAGATCTTGTCGACGGCCGGCACCGTCGCCGTGCCGTACGCGAGCGCAGCGACCGCCTGCGCACCGCCGATCGTGAACACGCGATCGACGCCGCCGAGCAGCGCCGCGGCGAGCACGAGGTCGTTCTTCACGCCGTCCGGCGTCGGCACGACCATCACGATCTCGCCGACGCCCGCGACGCGCGCGGGAATCGCGTTCATCAGCACCGACGACGGATACGCGGCCTTGCCGCCCGGCACGTACAGGCCGACGCGGTCGAGCGGCATGACCTTCTGGCCGAGCACCGTGCCGTCGCTTTCCGTGTACTGCCAGCTATGCGTGCCGCACTCGATCTTCTGCTTCTCGTGGTACGCGCGCACCCGCGCCGCGGCCGCTTCGAGCGCCGCGCGCGCCTTCGGCGCGAGGCCGTCGAGCGCCGTCTGCAGCGCGTCCTGCGGCAGTTCGAGCGCGGCGACGCTGCTCGCGCTCAGCCGGTCGAAGCGGTTCGTGTACTCGAGCACCGCGGCGTCGCCGCGCGACTTCACGTCGGCGAGGATCTGCGCGACCGATTGCTCGATCGCCGCGTCTTCGCTCGCCTCGAATGCGAGCAACGCGCGCAGTGCGGCGCCGAAGCCTTCGTTCGTCGAATCGAGCCTGCGAATGGTGATGGACATGGGAGTTCCGTTACGGTGATGCGCTCAACCGCCATTCTGCGACGCGCGTTCGAACGCGTCGAGAATCGGCTTGAGCGCCGCGCGCTTCAACTTCAGCGCAGCCTGGTTCACGACGAGGCGCGACGAGATCGCCATGATCTCCTCGACCTCGACCAGATTGTTCGCCTTCAGCGTGCCGCCCGAGCTGACGAGGTCGACGATCGCGTCGGCCAGCCCGACCAGCGGCGCCAGCTCCATCGAGCCGTACAGCTTGATCAGGTCGACGTGCACGCCCTTCGCGGCGAAGTGCTCGCGCGCCGTTTCGACGTACTTCGTCGCGACGCGCAGGCGCGCGCCCTGGCGCACCGCGTTCGCGTAGTCGAAGCCGGCCGACACGGCCACCGACATCCGGCAGCGCGCAATGTTCAGATCGATCGGCTGGTACAGGCCCGAGCCGCCATGCTCGACCAGCACGTCCTTGCCGGCCACGCCGAAATCGGCCGCGCCGTATTCGACATAGGTCGGCACGTCGCTCGCGCGCACGATGATCACACGCAGGTTCGGGTCGGTCGTCGGCAGGATCAGCTTGCGCGACGTTTCCGGATCCTCGGCCACCTGGATTCCCGCGGCAGCGAGCAGCGGCAGGGTTTCCTCGAAAATCCGGCCCTTCGACAGGGCGAGGGTCAGCGGCGCGGTCATGCTTGGCTCCCGGAGAGGCGGCGCACGTTCGCGCCGACGGCGGTCAGTTTGGCTTCCATGCGGTCGTAACCGCGGTCCAGGTGATAGATGCGGTCGACGAGCGTTTCGCCGTCCGCACGCAGCCCGGCGATCACGAGGCTCGCCGACGCACGCAGGTCGGTCGCCATCACGTTCGCGCCCGACAGCTTCTCGACACCCGTCACGAGCGCCGTGTTGCCGTCGATCGTGATGTTCGCGCCGAGCCGGTTCAGCTCCTGCACGTGCATGAAGCGGTTCTCGAAAATGGTTTCGACGACCTGCGCGGTGCCCGTCGAGACCGTATTGAGCGCCATGAACTGCGCCTGCATGTCGGTCGGGAACGCCGGGTATTCCGACGTGCGGATCGTCACGGCCGACGGCCGGCGGTCCATCTTCACGCGCAGCCAGCTGTCGCCTTCCTCGATCGACACGCCGGCTTCGCGCAGCTTGTCGATCACCGCGTCGAGGATGTGCGGGCGCACGCCCGTCAGCATCACGTCGCCGCCCGCCGCCGCGACCGCGCACAGGAACGTGCCGGCCTCGATGCGGTCGGGGATCACCGAATGGCGCGCGCCGTGCAGCCGCTCGACGCCCTGGATCACGAGGCGATCGGTACCGATGCCGTCGATTTTCGCGCCCATCGCGACCAGCAAGTGTGCGAGATCGCTCACTTCCGGTTCGCGCGCCGCGTTCTCGATCACGGTCTCGCCGTCCGCGAGCGTCGCGGCCATCAGCAGGTTTTCCGTCCCCGTCACCGTGATCATGTCGGTCACGATGCGCGCGCCCTTCAGGCGCTTCGCACGCGCTTCGATGAAGCCGTGCTCGATGCTGATCTCGGCGCCCATCGCCTGCAGCCCCTTGATGTGCTGGTCGACCGGACGCGCGCCGATCGCGCAGCCGCCCGGCAGCGACACCTTCGCCTCGCCGAAGCGCGCGAGCAGCGGCCCGAGCACGAGGATCGACGCGCGCATCGTCTTCACGAGTTCGTACGGCGCAACGAGGTTGTCGACACGCGACGCGTCGAGCTGCACGCGGCAACCGTCGGTCTCGCTCTTCACGCCCATCTGGTTCAGCACCTTCAGCGTGGTGCGCACGTCCTTGAGGTTCGGCACGTTGTCGAGATCGACCGGATCGGCGGTGAGCAGCCCCGCGCACAGGATCGGCAGTGCGGCGTTCTTCGCGCCCGACACGACGATCTCGCCGGACAGGCGGCGGCCGCCCTCGATCACGAGCTTGTCCATCCCATGTCCGTGCGATTCCCCGTTGGCGGCCGGGTGTGCCGTGGCGACGCTCTTGACGGCGTCGCGCTCGTTGACGGTGACTTGCACTCAGTTTTTCCGGTTATGCGTTCTGCCATTCGGCGGGCGTCAGCGTCTTCATGCTGAGCGCGTGAATTTCCTGCTTCATGCGATCGCCGAGCGCCGCGTAGACGAGCTGGTGCCGCTGGATCGGCCGCTTGCCTTCGAAGGCCGCCGACACGATCGTCGCGAAGAAATGCTGGCCGTCGCCTTCGACTTCCAGATGAGTGCAGGCGAGACCGCCGGCGATGTATTGCTTGACCTGTTCGGGAGTCGGCAACATGGTGTAAGGCTCCTGTCGGCGCGCGCCGCCCGAGGCGGCCGCAGCCAGTGATATCAATGACGCAGTTTGTAGCCGGTCGCGAGCAGCCGCATCGCGATCATCGCGAGCAGCACGAAGAAACCGGCGACGATCGCCAGGCTCGCGAACGGGTTGATGTCGGACGCGCCGAAGAACCCGAAACGGAAGCCGTCGATCATGTAGAAAAACGGATTGAGACGCGAGATCTCGCGCCACACGGGCGGCAGCGAGTGCGTCGAATAGAACACGCCGGACAGGAACGTCAGCGGCATGATCAGGAAGTTCTGGAACGCGGCGAGCTGGTCGAACTTCTCGGCCCAGATCCCCGCGATCAAGCCGAGCGTGCCGAGGATCGCCGAGCCGAGCAGCGCGAACGCGATGATGAACAGCGGCACCGCGAAGTGCATCGGGATGAACCAGATCGTCACGACGAACACGCCCGCGCCAACCGCGAGCCCACGCACGACGGACGCGAGCACGTACGCGCCGAAGATGTCGCGGTACGAAAGCGGCGGCAGCAGCATGAACACGAGGTTGCCGGTGATCTTCGACTGGATCAGCGACGACGAGCTGTTCGCGAACGCGTTCTGCAGCACGCTCATCATCACGAGGCCCGGTACGAGAAAGCTCACGTACTCGACGCCCGGATACACCTCGACGCGGCCCGACAGTGCGTGGCCGAAGATCGTCAGATACAGCAGCGCCGTCACGATCGGTGCGCATACCGTCTGGAACGACACCTTCCAGAAACGCAGCAGTTCCTTGTAGAACAGCGTTTGAAAACCGCTCATGCCAATCCCTCGATCACCTCGGCCCCGTTCATCACCTGGACGAACACATCCTCGAGGTCGGCCTTGCGGACCTCGATCTCGTCGAACGTGCAGCCCGCCGCGCGGCACTGCGCGAGGATGCGCTCGACATCGTCGTAGCTCGTGAGGCGCAGCAGGTGCTCGCCCGGCGCGCGTGCGGCCGGGTCGGTCTCCAGCCCGCGCAGTTCGGCGGGCAGCGCGCCCGTCGCCAGGCGCAGATAGAGCTGCAGCCCCGCGAAGCGGCGCAGCAGCGCGTCGGTGCGGTCGAGCGCGACCACTTCCCCGCGGCGCAGCATCGCGATGCGATCGCACAGCGACTCGGCTTCCTCGAGGTAATGGGTGGTCAGCACGATCGTGTGGCCCTCGCGGTTCAGGCGCGAGATGAATTTCCACAGCGTCTGGCGCAGTTCGACGTCGACGCCGGCGGTCGGCTCGTCGAGCACGATCACGGGCGGCCGGTGCACGAGCGCCTGCGCGACGAGCACGCGGCGCTTCATCCCGCCCGACAGCGCGCGCATGTTCGCGTCGGCCTTCTCGGTGAGGTCGAGATTGGCCATCACTTCATCGATCCAGTCGTCGTTGCGACGCAGCCCGAAATAGCCGGACTGGATCCGCAGCGTCTCGCGGACGGTGAAGAACGGGTCGAAAACGAGTTCCTGCGGCACGACGCCGAGTGCGCGGCGCGCCCCACGGAAGTCCTTGACGACGTCGTGGCCACGCACCGAGATACTGCCTTCGTCGGCCCGGGCAAGCCCGGCGAGGATGCTGATGAGCGTGGTCTTGCCTGCGCCGTTGGGGCCGAGCAGACCGAAAAACTCGCCTTCCTCGACCGACAGGCTGACGCCCTTGAGCGCCTGAAGCGATTTGTAGCGCTTCTTGACGTGACGGATTTCTATGGCTGACATGACTGTGCGCGACGCAATGGCCGCGACGCCTATTCTGTGCTTGCTGCGAAAGAAAATGGGGGCCGGACGCCGATTGGCTGCCCCGCAAAACGCTTGATTATAGGGCAAACCGGCTGGTGGAGCCGGCGCCGGAGACGCGCGGCGTGAAGCGTGCGCGCGCCGGCTGGCGCGGCAGGCTCCGGTCGGACAGGGTCAATGTCGCCCGGTGCCTTCGATGAGCGCGTCGACGCCGTAGGCGCGCGCGAGGCTGGCGAGCTTCGGGGGGAGATTGAGGATGTCGAGGGTCGCGCCGCGCGCTTTGGCGGCACGTTGCCATGCGAGCAGCACGGCAAGCGCGGACGAGTCGAACTGCGTCAGCGCCGCGCAATCGACGGCGGTCGCACCCGCGCCGATGCGCGCAAGACCGTCCGCGAGCGCGGACTTCGCGCTCGCGACGGTCAGCGAGGAGCCGGCTTCGAAACCGCTCACGACGCCTGCTTGCCGGCGGCAAGTTGCTGGTTGCGCTGCGTCAGGAACTGGATCAGGCCGTCCACGCCGCTTTGCTGGATCTTCTCGTTGAACTGCTGCTGGTACGTCTGGATCAGCCATGCGCCGAGCACGTTCAGGTCATACACCTTCCAGCCGTTCGCCGACTTGTACAGGCGGTAATCGATCTGGACCGGCTGGCCATTGTTCAACGCAACCGTCTTGACCACGACGTCGGTATCGGCCGGATCCGCACGGAACGGCGGGTACTGGATCTGCTGGTCCGGCTTCAGCTGCGCGAGCGCACCCGAATACGTGCGGATCAGCAGCAGCTTGAACTGCTCCTGAACCTGCTGCTGCTGCTCGGCCGTCGCCGTGCGCCAGTTGCGGCCCATCGCGAGCTGCGTGGTGCGGCGGAAATCGGTGTACGGCAGGATGTCCTTGTTGACGATCGTAATGATGCGATTGGTGTCGCCCTGCTTGATCGTCTGCGCCTTGACTTCGTCGAGCACCTGCTGCGTCGCCGTCTTGATCAGCGCCTGCGGGTTCGACTGGTCGACTTGCGCGTGAGCTGCGCTGCCGAACGAGAACAGCGCCGCGAATACGGGGATCAGGAACAGTTTTTTCATCATAGTGACCTGCATGAATGAGTCGATGCGAAGGTTGGAGCAGGTAGCTTACGCGCAAGTTCGCGCACGCTACCGACTGAATCGTTTCCGGCTGTAACGAATGTAAATCCGTCAGTGCAGCCGGATGCTCGGGAAGCGGAACCCGCCCGGCGACGGCGGCGCCACCTGCATCGGCGGCACGCTCGTTTCGCTGGCCGGGTTCGGCGATTCGGCCGTGCCCGAAGCCGGCGCGGCCACCGCCGTACCCGATGCGCCTGCCGGCGCCGTCGCACCGGCTGCCGCCGGTGCCGCGCCGTCATCCGGCAGATCGTACTTCGGCAGCGCGTCGTTGCTCGCCGTCGAGCCGGCTTCGCCGCGCGCATTGTCGATCAGCATCTGGCGGCGCTGCAGGTACGCGTTACGCACGAACGAATACTTGTCGAGCGCCGCGGCGTTCAGCACGTCGCCCGCGCCGAGCAGGTTCGCACGCGTGTTGATGAGGTTCACGCCGAACAGGCCATAACCCACGCCGTCCGGCTTCACATAGGTCAGCGGATTGCCGACGTAGTCGACGCCGAGGCCGGCCGTGTCGCGCAGCGTGCTCGGTCCGAGCAGCGGCAGCACGAGATACGGGCCCGACGGCATGCCGTAGCGGCCCATCGTGATCCCGAAGTCGGCCGTGTGCTTCGGCAGCTTCGCGATCGTCGCGACGTCGAACAGACCACCGACGCCGAACACCGTGTTGATCACGACGCGCATCAGGTCGCCGACGCCGTCCGCGATCCGCAACTGCACGATGTTGTTCGCCGCGATGTAGACGTCGCCGATGTTCGAGAAGAAGTTCGTCACGCTGTCCCGCACCGGCTGCGGCACCACGTACTGGTAGCCCTGCGCGACCGGCTTCAGCGCGTACGTGTCGACCGTATCGTTGAACTTGTACATCGTCCGGTTGAAGCCTTCGAGCGGATCGCCCTTGGTCGGCGTCTGCACGGTCGCGCAGCCGCTCAACGCGGCGACTGCCGCCACCGCGAGCGCGGCGTGCCTGATGCGGATCGTCTGCATGGTCATTACCCTCTTGTATTCTCTCGTGTGGTTATTGGGCTGCCGAACCGGACACAGCCGACGCAGGTACCGCCACCGGTGCCGGCGCGGCCGGCGCACCGGCTGCCGGCTTCGCACCGCCCGCATCGGCGGCCTTGCTGTACAGGAACTGACCGATCAGGTTTTCGAGCACGATCGCCGATTGCGTCATCGTGATCGTATCGCCCGCCTTCAGCATTTCGGTGTCGCCGCCCGGCTCGAGGCCGATATATTGTTCGCCGAGCAGGCCCGACGTCAGGATCTTCGCCGACGAATCCTTCGGGAACGGGTACTGGCCGTCGATATCGATCGTCACCAGCGCCTGGTACGTGTTCGTGTCGAAGCCGATCGTCTTCACGCGGCCGACCACGACACCCGCGCTCTTCACGGCCGCGCGCGGCTTCAGCCCGCCGATATTGTCGAATTTCATCTTCACCGCGTAGGTCGGCTGAAACGACAGCGAGCTCATGTTGCCGACCTTCAGCGCCAGGAACAGCACCGCAAGGAAGCCCACCACCACGAACAGGCCGACCCAGAAGTCGAGAGCAGTCTTTTTCATCGTCATCCCAAAATATGGCTTGGCTGAGGCTTAGCTGAACATCAGCGCAGTCAGCAGGAAATCGAGGCCGAGTACGGCGAGCGACGCGAACACGACCGTCTTGGTGGTCGCACGCGATACGCCTTCCGGCGTGGGCTTCGCTTCATACCCTTGAAACAGCGCAATGAAGGTCACGGCGAACCCGAACACGATGCTCTTCAGCACGCCGTTGCCGACGTCGGCCCAGACCTGGACCCCGCCCTGCATCTGCGACCAGAACGCGCCCGGATCGACGCCGATCAGTATGACGCCGACGATATAGCCGCCGAGCACGCCGACCGCGCTGAAGATCGCGGCGAGCAGCGGCATCGTGATGATCCCTGCCCACATGCGCGGCGCGATCACCGTCTTGATCGGGTCCACGGCCATCATCTCGAGCGCGGTGAGCTGCTCGCCGGCCTTCATCAGGCCGATCTCGGCCGTGAGCGACGTGCCCGCGCGGCCCGCGAACAGCAGCGCGGTGACGACCGGCCCGAGCTCGCGCACGAGCGACAGCGCGACCAGCAAGCCGAGCGCCTGCTCGGAGCCGTAGCGGTTCAGCGTGTAATACCCCTGCAGGCCGAGCACGAAGCCGACGAACAGCCCCGACACGGCAATGATCACGAACGAATAGTTGCCGAGAAAGTGGATCTGCTTCGTGACAAGCCGCGGCCGGCGCAACAGCGGGAAGAATTCCAGCACGAGGCGCACGAACAGGCGCGTGCCGTAGCCCGCGCGCCCGAGGCCGCCGATGACGTAACGTCCGATCGCGCTGATCATGCGCGCCCTCCGCCGAGCCCGAAATCCGCTGCGAGCGGCGGGCTCGTGTAATGAAATTTGAAGGGGCCGTCCGGCGCGCCGTCGATGAACTGACGCACGCTCGGATCGGTCGACGCACGCAGTTCGTCGGGCGTACCCTGCGCGAGCACGCCGCCGTTGGCCAGAAAATACACGTAGTCGGCAATCGCGAACGATTCGGGCACGTCGTGCGTGACGAGGATCGACGTCGCGCCGAGCGCCTGGTTCAGCGTGCGGATCAGGTTCGCGGTAATGCCGAGCGAAATCGGATCGAGGCCCGCGAACGGCTCGTCGTACATGATGAGCTGCGGATCGAGCGCGATCGCGCGCGCGAGCGCGATACGGCGCGCCATCCCGCCCGATACCTCGGACGGCATCAGGTCCCGCGCGCCGCGCAACCCGACCGCGTTGAGCTTCATCAGCACGAGGTCGCGGATCAGGTCTTCGGGCAGATCGGTGTGCTCGCGCAGCGCGAACGCGACGTTCTCGAACACCGACATGTCGGTGAACAACGCGCCGAACTGGAACAGCATGCCCATCTTGCGGCGCAGCGCGTACAGGCCGTCGCGCGTTTGCGCGCCGACATCGGCGCCGTCGAACAGCACCTGGCCGCGGCGCGCGCGCACGAGGCCGCCGATCAGGCGCAGCACGGTCGTCTTGCCGCAACCCGACCCGCCCATGACCGCGACCACCTGCCCGCGCCCGAAGCGCAGGTTCAGGTTGGACAGGACGAGGCGGTCGCCGTAGCCGAAGTCGACGTCGCGAAGTTCCAGCAATGTCTCGGGAGGAGTGGGGCTCACGGAGCGGACAGTCCTTTTACGCAGAACGCCGAATTATAGGGCCTGCCTTGGAATGATGTCGTGACGCCGTTCCGGGCCCTGCGGTCAATGATTGTCAAATTGTCCGGCAAAACATTGCTGCAGCGCAATAAGCGCGGCCCGATAGTCGGCCGCGCCCGTGACCGCGCTGACCACCGCGACGCTGCCGACGCCCGTCGCCAGCACGGCCGGCAGCGCGTCGAGCCCCACCCCGCCGATCGCGACGAGCGGCGCCCGCGCCCCCGCGAAGCGCGCGTAGCGGGCAATCCGCGCGAGGCCCTGCGGCGGCGCGGCGACGGCCTTGGTCGCGGTCGCGTACACGGGGCCGAGCGCGAGGTAGCTCGGGCGCTCGTGCAGCGCGCGCAACATCTCGTAATAACCATGGCTCGAAAGTCCGAGCCGCAGGCCCGCGCGGGCGATCGCGGCCAGATCGGCCGTTTCGAGATCTTCCTGGCCCAGATGAACGCCGTACGCACCTTCATCTGCAGCGATCTGCCAGTGATCGTTGATGAACACGCGCGCATCGGGATAACGACGCCCGGCCGCGACCGCGCGCGCGATTTCCCGGCGCAATGCGTCCGGCGTCGCGCCTTTCACGCGCAGTTGCACGGTCCGCACGCCGCAATCGAGCACGCGTTCGACCCATTCGGCATCCGGCACGACCGGATAGAGGCCGAGCTGCGCGGGGCACGGCGCGAACGCGGGCTCGGGCGCGGCCGGCAGCCCGGCGACGCGCGGGAACCGCGCGGCATCGACCGGCCAGGCGTCGGCGGCGCGGGTCTCGTCGCCGTCGCGCCACGCCAGCGCGAGCACCAACGCATCGACCGGCGCGAAGCCGCAATCGAGGAATGCGGCGAGCGCCGCGATCCAGTCGTCCGCCAGCGGATGCGCGGCTTCGAGCGCGTAGCGCACGCCCGCCGCGTGCAGCACCGCACCCTGCTCGTCGAATTCGATCGCGACCGCGTCCGGCGACGCGGGCCGCGAGACGGCCGAAGCACGCATCTGCGCGATGCGGTCGCCGGCCGACACGATCAGCACGTCGCCGTCGGCCGGCGCGTCGGGCACTGCCACGCAGAGCCGCCACGGCGCCGCGTCGCGCGGCCAGTCGCCGAGCCGTGCGCGAATCCGTTCGGCCGCTTCGGCCAGCTCGTCGGCCGGCGGCCAGAAGGCATCGGCAAACCGCGCGCTCATGCGCCGCCCCCGTCCTGATGCCAGAACGGCATCCCGACGACCGGCGTACTCGCATGCGCGGTCTCGCGCGCGTCCATCGGCCCGGCGAGATACGCGGCACGGCCGGCCTCGACGCCCTGTGCGAAGGCGCGCGCCATGATCTCGGGGTGCGTGGCCTGCGACACGGCGGTGTTCAACAACACGCCATCGAAGCCCCACTCCATCACCTGGCACGCGTGCGACGGCACGCCGAGCCCCGCGTCGACGATCAACGGCACGTCGGGCAGCCGCTCGCGCAGCACGCGCAAGCCGTACGGGTTCACGACACCCTTGCCCGTGCCGATCGGCGCGCCCCACGGCATCAGCGCCTCGCAGCCGACGTCGAGCAGGCGCCGGCCGATCACGAGATCCTCGGTGCAGTACGGCAGCACCTTGAAACCGTCCTTGACCAGCTGCGCGGCGGCCTCGATCAGCCCGACCGGGTCGGGCTGCAGCGTGTAGTCGTCGCCGATCAGCTCGAGCTTGATCCAGTCGGTGCCGAACACCTCGCGCGCCATGTGCGCGGTCGTCACGGCCTCGGCGACGGTCTGGCAGCCGGCCGTGTTCGGCAGCAGCGGCACCGCGTGGCGCTTGAGCAGGTCGAAGAAGCCGGCTTCGGCGGTGCCGCCCGTCATCTGGCGGCGCAGCGCGACCGTCACCATCCCCGGCCGCGACGCGGCGATCGAATCGGACAGCGACTGCAACGACGGATAGCGCGACGTGCCGAGCAGCACGCGGCTTGCGAAGGTTTCGCCGTACAGCGTCAGCGCGTCGGCGGATGTGAGGGACGTCATGTCGTTTTCCTGGAAGAGCGGGGACGAACCGGCGGCGCTCAGCCGCCCGCGACGGGGTGCACGACGTCGAGCTTGTCGCCCGCCGCGAGTGCGCGCGCCGCATGCTGCGTGCGCGCGACGAAGTTGCCGTTCAGCGCGACCGCGTACGGCGGGCGCGCGCCGTACGCGGCGAGCGCGTCGGCCACCGTCGCGCCGTCGGGCAGCGTCAGGGTCTGTTGGTTGATCTGGATATCCATGAGGCTTCGTCGGATTCGGTCGGCAGCGCGCGTCAGGCCGGCTGGCGCGCGTCGTTGCGGTGATGAAGGAGCGTCGGCCAGCGCGCGGCGTCGCGCCAGGCGGCGAACGCGTCGGCATCGCCGAACGCGCCGCCGAGCGCGGCTTCGGCGCACGCGACCGCCGCGTGCGCGACTTCCGGTGCGATCATGAAGCCGTGCCGGTACAGGCCGTTGACGGCGAGCGTCGACGCGCCGTCCCAGATCACCGCGGGGCGATGGTCGGGCAGCGTCGGCCGGCAGTGCGCATTGAGTTCGAGGATGCGCGCCTCGCCGAACGCCGGATGCACGGAGAATGCCGCGCTCAGCAGTTCGAGCGCGGAGCGCACGCTGACGGGCGACATGTCCTCGCCCTCCACCTCGGTCGCGCCGATCACATAGAGATCGTCCTGCTTCGGCGCGATGTACAGCGGATAGCGCGGATGCAGCAGCCGCACGGGCCGCGTGAGCCCGATACCGGGCGCATGCACGCGCGCGACTTCGCCCCGGATGCCGCGCAGCGCGGGCAGCGCGGGTTTCGCGCCGAGCCCGCGGCAATCGATCGTGAAATGCGCGTCGGGCAGGTGCGCGTCGTCGATCGTGACGTGCCAGTGCAGGTCGACGCCGCGCTCGACGAGACCCGCGGCGAGCGCGCGCAACGCCTGGCGATTGTCGAGCTGGCCTTCGCGCGGCAGCAGCAGCCCGCGCGCGAAACGGCCCGCGAGCGCGGGCTCGGCCGCATCGACCTGCGCGCCGGCGAGCGTCACGAAGCCGCCGTCGAACAGGTCGGCCGGCGCGTTCGCGCGCACGCGCCGCTCGAACAGCGGCGCCTCCGCGCGGTCCGCCTGATGCCAGACGACGAGTGTGCCGTGATGCTGGAAGAAGACGGGCTCGGGCAACTCCGCGAGCCACTGCGGCCAGCGCGCGAGCGACGCGGCGCCGAGCTCGGTGATCAGCAGCTCCGCGCTCGCCGCTTCCGCGAGCGGTGCGAGCATCGCGGCCGCGATCCACGCGGCCGACTGCTCGCCATCCGGGCCGCCACGCTCGTAGAGCGCGACGCGACACCCGTCGCCCGCGAGCCGCCATGCGATCAGGCGGCCGACGAGGCCACCGCCGAGCACCGCGACATCCGGCCGTGAATCGGGAACGTTCATCGCGCCCCCTCCGCGCGAGCGCGCACGACGAACGTCGACGCGCACGCGCCGTCCCGTGCGAACGCACGCGACATCGGGCCGGGAGCCATGCAAAAGACTGAAGATTGTGCGGTCATCATTCCTTCCGTAACGCGCAATGCGCGTACCCAAAAGGACGAAACCGGCAGCAAAGGCCGGCCGGGCGGGACTCGGGCGCTGACCATGTGGGATGGCGGCCAGCGCGGCCCGGCGGGATCAGAAACTTCCCTCGCCGGTATTACCCGGATCGGGTGCGAAGGGTCTTTCTCAGCCTCGCTGCATCGCCTGGAACATCCGCCGGCCGCGCACGAAGCACCCCTGTTTCGTCGTCGGCCATTAGACCATAAAAGCGGAAAGCGCCGCAAACTGTCCCCATGCGGCAAATTCGCCGTCGCGTCGCGCCGCTCTGGCACAATGCCCGCAGGCCGGCCGCGCGAGCGGCCGGTTGCCGCGTCACCGCCGGCCCTTAAGTGCCGTTTAAGACGCGCGGGCGACCATCCGTGCGCCCGCCGTCAGTCGGCGCCGCGCCCCGGCATGCCGTATCGCGGCGCGCGCCCGGCTTCGCCCGGCCCGCGCGCCGGCTACTCATCAGGAAGCACATGACCCAATCGATCGATCCCGTCCGCTCCGCCTCCGACGCGCCACAGGACGAGCGCCCGGTATCCGCGTGGAGCCTCATCAAGCCCTACTGGGTATCGTCCGAATGGAAAATCGCGTGGACGCTGCTCGTCACGATCATCGTGATCAATCTCTGCAACGTCTGGATCACCGTGCAGTTGAACAAGTGGAACGCGCAGTTCTATAACGCACTGCAGACGAAGGACGTCCACGATTTCCCGCACCTGATGATGCAGTTCTCAATGCTCGCGTTCGGCTTCATCATCCTCGCCGTGTACGGACTGTACTTGCGCCAGATGCTCGGCTTTCGCTGGCGGCAATGGCTGACCGAGCGCTTCCTCGGCGAATGGCTCGGCGACCGCGCGTTCTACCGGATTGAGCGCGACCGCCTCGCCGACAACCCCGACCAGCGCGTCGCCGACGACTTGCAGTCGTTCGCGACCACGACGCTCGCGCTGTCGCTCGATCTGCTGTCGACGGTCGTCACGCTCGCGTCGTTCATCACGATCCTCTGGACGCTCGGCGGTGCGTTGACGCTCTCGCTCGGCGCCACGCCGATCTCGATTCCCGGCTACATGGTGTGGGCGGCCGCGCTGTACGCGGTGGTCGGCTCGGTCGTGATCCAGAAGGTCGGTCATCCGCTCGTGTCGATCAACTACCAGCAGCAGCGCGTCGAGGCGGACTTTCGCTTCGGGCTGATCCGCGTGCGCGAAAATGCCGAGCAGATCGCCTTCTACGACGGCGAGGTCACCGAGAACCGCAATGCGCAGGGCATCTTCCTGCGCATCCGCGACAACTGGTGGCGCGTGATGAAATACACAAAGCGTCTGACGTTCGTGAACGCCTTCTATGGACAGATCGCGATCATCTTCCCGTTCGTCGTCGCCGCGCCGCGCTACTTCGCGGGTGCGTTCACGCTCGGCGTGCTGATGCAGATCTCGTCGGCATTCGGCACGGTCAGCGACTCCTTCTCCTGGTTCCTCAACAGCTATCGCACGCTCGTCGAATGGCGCGCCACCGTCAACCGTCTGCGCGAATTCAAGCGCGTGATGGGCACGTCGCACCTGAAGGAAAGCCTGTCGCCCGCGACCGAGCACGGCGGCATCAACCTGCACTACATCGACGGCGCGAAGCTGTCGACGTCGTCGCTCAAGCTCGCGCTGCCGAACGGCAACGCGCTCGCGAACATCGGCAGCGTCACGATCGAGCCCGGCTCGCGCTGGCTCGTGATCGGCAAGTCGGGTTCCGGCAAGAGCACGTTCATGCGTGCGCTCGCAGGCCTGTGGCCGTTCGGCGACGGCGCGATCGACGCGCCGGTCGGCGCGCGGATGATGTTCGTGCCGCAAACGAGCTATTTGCCGATCGGCACGCTGAAGGCCGCGCTCACCTATCCGGCGACGCCCGACACGTTCAGCGACGACGCCTGCCGCGACGCGCTGCGCGCATGCCGACTCGAGGATTACGTCGAGCGCCTCGACGAGACCGCGCACTGGACCCGCGTGCTGTCGCCGGGCGAACAGCAGCGCCTGGCCGGTGCGCGCGTGCTGCTGCACAAGCCCGACTTCCTGTTCCTCGACGAAGCCACCAGCGCGCTCGACGCCGACAACGAGGCACGCCTCTACCACCTGTTCGCCGAACGGCTGCCGAAGGCCGCGATCGTCAGCATCGCGCACCGCGAATCGCTGGCCGCGTTCCACGGCGGCACGATCCACGTCGAGCGCGTGAACAACAGCGACAAGGTCGCGGCGTGAGTGCACGCGCCGCGCGCATCGCACTGATCACCGGCGCAGGTTCGGGGATCGGCGCGGCGCTCGCGCGGCGGCTCGCGGCGCCCGGCATCGCGCTGGCGCTGCACGCGCGCGGCGCCGACGACGCGGCGCGAGCCCGGCTCGCCGAAGTCGCGCGCGCCTGCACGGCGGCCGGCGCGGCGTGCATCACGCTCACCGGCGATCTCGCCGCACCGGGCGTCGCGGCCACGCTCGTCGATGCAACCGCCACGCACTTCGGCGGGCTCGACCAGCTCGTCGCGAACGCCGGCTTCGCCGCGCGGCAGGCCTTTTCCGATCTTTCCGCAGACACGCTCGCGTCCGCCTTCGCGGCGATGCCCGGCGCGTTTTCCGCGCTCGCGGGCCACGCACGGCCGCTGCTCGAAGCGTCGGCCGCGCCGCGGATCGTCGCGGTCAGTTCGTTCGTCGCGCACCGCTACCGCGCCGATGCGCCGTTCGCGGCGACCGCCGCCGCAAAGGCCGCGCTCGAATCGCTCGTGCGCACCGCGGCGGTCGAATTCGCCGCGCATGGCATCACCGTCAATGCGGTCGCGCCGGGCTTCACACGCAAGGATCACGGTCCGAGCGCCGGCAACGCCGACGCGTGGGCGCAAGCCGAACAGGCGACCCCGCTCGGCCGGATCGCCGAACCCGACGACGTCGCCGCATTGATCGCGTTCCTGCTGTCGGACGCGGCGCGGCAGATTACCGGCCAGGTCGTCCACATCGACGGCGGCCTGACGCTCTGACGCGGCGTCGCCCTTCCTTCCCGCCTCCCCGTTTTCCTGCACGAACCCGCATCAGCCTTTTTTTGGCCGGCCCCATCGCGACCGTAAAATAACCGCCACGCGGCAGCGCGAGACGAGACAACAGGGGACGGCAAGCATGCAGGCATTCCAGTGGTTCAACGAATTGTCGTCGCGCGAGCGCAAGACGCTGTACGCCGGATTCGGCGGCTACGCGGTCGATGCGTTCGATTTCATGATCTATTCGTTCCTGATTCCGACGCTGATCGCGACCTGGGGCATGTCGAAGAGCGAGGCCGGGATGATCGCGACGAGTTCGCTGATCTCGTCGGCGATCGGCGGCTGGGTCGCCGGCATCCTCGCCGACCGCTACGGCCGCGTGCGCGTGCTGCAGTGGACGATCGCGACGTTCGCACTGTTCACGTGCCTGTCCGGTTTCACGCACTCGTTCTGGCAGCTGCTTGCGACGCGCACGCTGCAGGGCTTCGGCTTCGGCGGTGAATGGTCGGTCGTGACGATCATGATGGCCGAGACGATCCGCTCGCCCGAGCATCGCGCGAAGGCCGTCGGCACCGTGCAGAGCAGCTGGTCGTTCGGCTGGGCCGCGGCCGCGATCCTCTACTGGGCGTTCTTCGCGCTGCTGCCCGAGCAGGTCGCGTGGCGCGCATGCTTCTGGATCGGCATCGTGCCCGCGCTGTGGATCCTCTATATCCGCCGCAATGTCAGCGATCCGGACATCTACACGGCCACGCGCCGCGCGCGCGACGAAGGCCGCGTGTCGGGCCACTTCCTCGAGATCTTCTCGCCGCCGCACCTGCGCGCGACGCTGTTCGGCAGCGCACTGTGCACCGGGATGCTCGGCGGCTACTACGCGATCACGACCTGGCTGCCCACCTACCTCAAAACCGTCCGCCACCTGTCGGTGTTCAACACGAGCGGTTATCTCGTCGTGTTGATCGTCGGCTCGTTCGTCGGTTACGTGGTCGGCGCGATCCTGTCCGACCGGCTCGGTCGCCGCGCGTCGTTCATCCTGTTCGCGATCGGCTCGTTCTCGCTCGGCATGGCGTACACGATGCTGCCGATCACCGATACCGCGATGCTGCTGCTCGGTTTTCCGCTCGGCATCGTCGTGCAGGGCATTTTCGCGGGCGTCGGCGCATACCTGTCGGAGCTGTATCCGGGCGCGATCCGCGGCTCGGGCCAGGGCTTCTGCTACAACCTCGGCCGCGGGCTCGGCTCGTTCTTCCCGATCCTCGTCGGCTCGCTGTCGCAGTCGATGTCGCTCGTGAAAGCGATCGGCCTCGTCGCCGGTGGCGGCTACCTGCTCGTGATCGTCGCCGCACTCGTGCTGCCGGAAACGCGCGGCAAGTCGCTCGTCGACGAGCCGGCCGTCGCATCGTGAGCGCCCGCATCGTTTTGGAAACCGCATGCACGTGATCGTTCTCGGCGCCGGCGTGATCGGCGTCACCACCGCCTGGCACCTGCGCGAAGCAGGCTGCGACGTCACCGTGATCGAACGCGAGGCCGATGTCGCACAGGCGACGAGCCTCGGCAACGCGGGCGTGATCGCGCCCGGCTACGTGACGCCGTGGGCCGCCCCCGGCATGCCAGGCAAGATCCTCAAGTACCTGTTCAAGCCCGCATCGCCGCTGATCTTCCGGCCGACGCTCGATGCCGCGCAGTGGCGCTGGATCGCGCGCTGGCTGCGCGAATGCGAATTCGAGCGGTTCCGCGTGAACAAGCAGCGGATGCAGCGCATCGCGTATTACAGCCGCGCGTGCCTGCATGAGTTTCGCGAGCGTTATCCGTTCGACTATGGCGCGAGCCGCGGCTACCTGCAGCTGCTGCGCGGCGCGTTCGACGTCGAGATGGTGCAGCCCGCGCTGAAGGTGCTGCGCGACGCCGGCATCGCGTTTCGCGAACTCGACGCGGCCGGCTGCACGGCGATCGAGCCGGGCCTGCGCTGGGCGCGGCAGACGCCCGTCGGCGGCATCTACCTGCCCGACGACGAAGCCGGCGACTGCGCGCGCTTCACGCGCGAACTGCGCTCATTGTGCGAGGCGAACGGCGTGACGTTCCGCTTTCGCACCGAGATCCGCGCGCTCGACGTCGCGGGCGGCAAGGTGCGCGGCGTGCGGGTCGCATCGGTCGACGAAGGCGCCACCGCACGTGGTGACGTCCCGCTCGCGGCCGACGCGATCGTCGTCGCACTCGGCGTCGACAGCGCCGGCCTGCTGCGCCCGCACGGCATCGACGTGCCGCTGTATCCGGTGAAGGGTTACTCGGCGACGCTCGCGGTCGTCGACGACGAAAAGGCACCGCGCGCCGCGCTGATGGACGAATCGCTGAAGACGGCGATCACGCGCTTCGGCCCGACGCTGCGTGTCGCGGGCACCGCGGAACTCGGCAACCGGCACGCGGCGCTGCGGCAGCAGGCGCTCGATACGCTGATGAAGGTGCTCGACGACTGGTTTCCGCACGCGGCCGATCGCGCGTCGGCGCGCTTCTGGGTCGGCCGCCGGCCGATGACGCCCGACGGGCCGCCGCTGCTCGGCGCGAGCGGGATCGACGGGCTCTGGCTCAACGTCGGCCACGGCTCGACGGGCTGGGCGATGTCGATGGGTTCGGGGAAGGTGCTGGCGGACCTCGTCACGGGGCGCGAACCGGAGATCGACCTGTCGGGCCTGACGCTCGCGCGTTACGACCGGTAGGCTCGGCACCGGGCAACGCCGTCGACGCAATGCGCGGGCGCGATACGCGCAGCGTGCGGCCATCGCGGTGTGTCGCGAGAACCGCTCAACCCGCTGCCCAGCCTTCCGCCCAGGCGATCGGCGCCGATACGATCGGCCGATGCGATACGCCCTCGTGCGACAGCCGGCTTTCGAACAGCGTCAGCGCCTCGATGCGCAGCACGACCGGCCGCCCCGGCGCGCCGCCGTGCGCGGGCTGGCCGACCGCGTCGCGCGGCAGCCGCGCGAGCGTCACGTGCGGCCGGAACGGCCGCCGGTCGGCCGGCACGCCGAGTCCGCGCAGCAGCGTTGCCAGCCCCGCATTCAGCGCGACGCACGCGGGTTCGGCCTCGAGTTCCGCGACGATCAGCCGCGCGCGGGGCAGGCTCGGCCACCACGCGATCCGCTCGACCGGCAGCAGCGGCAGCGCATGCGCGGCCGCGAGCGCGGGCAGGTGTGCGGCCAGCGCGTCGCAACGTTCCCGTTCGATCGCGCCGATGAACGCGAGCGTCATGTGCAGTTGCGCGGGCAACGTGCGCCGCGCACCACGGGTGACCGGCAACGCGTGCAGCGCGTCGCGCGATGCCGCATCGGGCATCAGCGCGACGAACGCACGGAGCCGGTCGCCGTTCATGACTCGCTCACCGCGGCACGCGGCGCGCGCGCCGGATCGGCCGAAACGGGACGCTGCGGCAGCGGGCCGTGCTCGCCCCACACGTCGGCCGGCAGCACGCGTGCAAGTTCGGGGATCGTGTTGCGCGTGAACACCGGATCGGCGATGCCTGCCGCGCGCTGGCGGCGATAGTCGGCCCACGCAGCGTGCGCATACTTGCCGAGCGCGAGGATCGCGATCAGGTTGATGATCGCCATCAGCCCCATGCTCGTATCGGCCATCGCCCACACGAGCGGCAGTTGCCCGACGCTGCCGAACATCACCATCCCGAGCACCGCGACGCGGAACAGCGGCAGCACGCCGCGCCGCTTCGTGATGAATTCGACGTTGCCTTCCGCATACGCGTAGTTGCCGATCACCGACGAGAACGCGAGGAAGAAGATTGCAACGGCCATGTAGATGCCGCCCCAGTCGCCGACGTGGCTCGAGATCGCACGCTGCGTGAGCGCCGCGCCTTCCATGCCGGTGCCGAGTTCGTACTGGCCCGACAGCAGGATCACGAACGCGGTCGCGCTGCAGATCACGATCGTGTCGACGAACACGCCGAGCATCTGGATCAGCCCCTGCGTGACCGGGTGCCGGGTGCTCGCGGTCGCGGCCGCGTTCGGCGCGCTGCCCATCCCCGCCTCGTTCGAGAACAGCCCGCGCTTCACGCCGATCGCGATCGCCTGGCTGACCGCATAACCCGTCAGGCCACCCGCCGCCTGCTCGAGGCCGAACGCGCTCTTCACGATCAATACGATCACGCCCGGCACCAACGTGATGTGCGTCGCGACCGCGTACACCGCCAGCGCGAGATAGCCGATCGCCATCAGCGGCACGATCACCTGCGCGACCGTCGCGATCCGGCGGATGCCGCCGAAGATGATCGGTGCGCTCAGCAGCACGAGACCGAGGCCGACCGTCTCGCGGCTCAATCCGAACGACGTATGGAACGCATCGGCGATCGCGTTGGCCTGCACCGCGTTGAACACGAAGCCGAACGCGAGGATCAGCGACAGCGAGAACAGCACGCCGAAGGCGCGCGAACGCAGGCCCGTCTGGATGTAGTACGCGGGGCCGCCGCGATAGCTGCCGTCCGGGTGCGAGACCTTGAAGATCTGCGCGAGCGTCGCCTCGACGAACGCCGACGACATCCCGACCAGCGCCGTCATCCACATCCAGAAGATCGCGCCCGGCCCGCCGACCGTCAGCGCAACCGCGACGCCCGCGATGTTGCCGGTGCCGACGCGGCTCGCGAGCCCGGTCGCGAATGCCTGGAACGACGAAATGCTGCCCGGCTCGCCCTTGCTGCCGACCAGTTTCATGCTGAGGAACAACGCCTTCAGCTGGATCATCCGGAACCGCAACGTGAACCACGCACCGGCGCCGAGCAGCAGCGCGATCAGCACGTAATTCCACAACACGCCGTTGACGGCGTCGATCAGCCCATGCACGAATGCTTCCATCCGGTTTCCTTGTAAATAGGGTCAGTTACATGCAGCCACCGCGAACGCGGCCCGAGGGGCGACATGATATGACAGTTTTCAAGGATTATTACAAAACGAAAGGAATAGAGATGCCGAGAAATTGAGGACGGATGTCATCAGGTTAGACGACGCTTCGCGAAAATGCGGAGGGCCGAACAAAGGCGGACGGTGAGACACGGAGCAGCGCTGCCGACGTTACGGCATGGTGTCGAAGCAATTCACCGGCTGTCCGGCGGCGCCTCGCCAACCTTCGCTTGCGCCACCGCCCCTCCAGTCAGCGAAGCCGCCATTCGACAGGGATGTCGAAGACCAGCCCGGACAATCCGCTGGCGAGCACGACTCGCGCGAAATGTGCCCAGGACGGATCGATGGCCGCGAATTGCTCGTATTGCAGGATCTGCTTGGCGATCAATTCGAGCCGAAGGCCGGCGGCGGGCAACATGTCGGGCTTCAGCAGCGGCGGATTCAACGGGCCCAGTGCCTCGACCTGCGCGCCGATCGACATGCTGATGCGCGATGTCTCCGCGAGCGTGCTGCCGCGGCTACCCCAATGCAGCAGGGACTGGCTCCACATCATCAGATCGCCGGCGGCGCCGGGGAGCGCACGGATATCCCGCACGTCGAATCCGGCTTGCGACACGCGATCCGTTCCGTGGTCGGGATCGCGATGCTTCGGCAGCAGCATCACGCAACCGGTGGACGAGTCGACGGGCGTCAACGGCATCCACAGCGACAGCGCGCCGGCGCGCCCGTCCGGCAGCAGCGATCTCGCCCCCGCATCGCGGTGCATGCTCCAGCCGGCCTGCCCCGCCTTCGCGCTGACGTGCCATACCCAGAAATCCGGCATCAGCATGAAGGCCGTGGTACCCAGCGCCGCCGCGACGACCTTCTGCAACCGCCAGTAGGTGAGCCAGAATTCGTCGCACACGAAAGCGAACACCGGCGGAATGCCGGTCTGCGCGAGGCTCGTCACCATGTCGCGCATCGCGGCAAGCGGGAAGGTGCTGCGCACGTCGTCGGCCGGCGTGAACTGCGCGAAGCCTTCAAGGGTCATCCGCTCCCCGATCGTGTCGACGACGCGCATGTCGACGTCGATCTGCCGCTGCTGCGCGACGAATGCGTGGTCTTCGACGTGTAGGCCTGGCCCGTGCGAAAGCAGCAGCGCAACGACTTCCTCCAGCCGAACGCGGTTGCCGTCGGCCGTGAAGCACGGGCGGGTGATTTCCGGGGCGTTGTCTCGAAACATGGTGTGCAGGACGCGATCGTGGTTGACGCAGGAATCGACCGTCGATCGGGCCGGTGCCCTGCACGGTGTCCCGTTCATGTTAAGCGGCAACCTGCCGGCTTTGCACGTAAAAAAACCGGGCGTCCTGTCGGACGCCCGGTTTTCATCGAAACCCGTCGCGCTATTCAGCTCAGCGCGGCAGTTCCGTATGCCCCATCAGGTACGCATCGACCGAACGCGCGCACTGGCGGCCTTCGCGGATCGCCCACACCACAAGCGACTGGCCGCGGCGCATGTCGCCCGCCGCGAACACCTTGTCGACCGACGTGTAGTACGAGCGATCGCCTTCGGTCGCCGCACGCGCGTTGCCGCGCGCGTCCTTCGCGACGCCGAACGCGTCGAGCACCGGCGCGGCCGGCTGCGTGAAGCCCATCGCGAGCAGCACGAGATCGGCCTTCAGCTCGAACTCGGAGCCCGGCACTTCCTGCATCTTGCCGTCCTTCCACTCGACGCGCGCCGCGATCAGCTTCTCGACCTTGCCGTTCTTGCCTTCGAGACGCTTCGTCGCGACCGCCCAGTCGCGCTCGCAGCCTTCCTCGTGCGACGACGACGTGCGCAGCTTGATCGGCCAGTACGGCCACACGAGCGGCTTGTTTTCCTCTTCCGGCGGCTGCGGCAGCAGCTCGAACTGCGTGACCTGCTTCGCGCCGTGGCGGTTCGACGTGCCGACGCAGTCCGAACCCGTATCGCCGCCGCCGATCACGATCACGTGCTTGCCCTTCGCAACCAGCTGGTCGACGAGCTTGTCGCCCGCGTTCACGCGGTTCTGCTGCGGCAGGAAGTCCATCGCGAAATGGACGCCGGCGAGCTCGCGGCCCGGCACCGGCAGATCGCGCGGCGTTTCCGAACCGCCCGCGATCACGACCGCGTCGAATTCTTCCTTCAGCGTGTCCGGCGAGATGGTTTCCTTCGCGAGGCTGCCGATCGACTCGGGCAGCGGATCCTTGCCGATGAACACGCTGGTGCGGAACGTCACGCCTTCCGCTTCCATCTGGCGCATGCGGCGGTCGATCAGCCACTTCTCGAGCTTGAAGTCGGGAATCCCGTAACGCAGCAGGCCGCCAACCCGGTCGCTCTTCTCGAACACCGTCACGTCGTGGCCCGCGCGCGCGAGCTGCTGCGCGGCGGCGAGGCCCGCGGGGCCCGAACCGACGACGGCGACCTTCTTGCCCGTCTTGTGCTCGGCCGGCAGCGGCTTCACCCAGCCTTCCGCCCAGGCCTTGTCGATGATCGCGTGCTCGATCGACTTGATGCCGACCGGGTCGTCGTTGATCCCGAGCGTGCACGCGGACTCGCACGGCGCCGGGCAGATCCGGCCCGTGAATTCCGGGAAGTTGTTGGTCGAATGCAGGACTTCGATCGCCTGCTGCCAGTCCTGGCGGTAAACGAGATCGTTGAAGTCCGGGATGATGTTGTTGACCGGGCAGCCGTTGTTGCAGAACGGGATGCCGCAATCCATGCAGCGCGCGCCCTGGACCTTCGCGTCCGCGTCGGTCAGTGCCGCGACGAATTCCTTGTAGTGCTTCACGCGCGTGAGCGGTGCTTCGTACGCCTCGTGGCGGCGTTCGAACTCCAGAAAACCGGTTGCCTTGCCCATAAGGTGCTCTTCTGTTCGGTGTATCGGGTGGGGGAGCCGCGCGCGGCAGTCATGCGCGCGCGGCATTCGCTATGTCGTTCGTCGCTCAGGCGGCCAGCACTTCCTTCGCCGCCTTCTTCGCACCGATCTCGCCGAGCGCGCGCTTGTATTCGTGCGGGAACACCTTCACGAACTGGCGGCGCGCCGCGTCCCAGTTTTCCAGCAGCGACTTCGCGCGCGGCGAACCCGTGAACTGGAAATGACGCTCGACGAGCCCCTTGAGCAGCGCTTCGTCCGTCGTGTCCGCATGCCAGAGCGCGCGGTCGACCGTGCGCTCCTGCTCGGCCGCCTGCAGCACCGGCTCGAGCGCGACCATCGACTTGTTGCACTTCGCCGCGAACGTGCCTTCCGGATCGTAGATGTACGCGAGGCCGCCCGACATGCCGGCCGCGAAGTTGCGCCCCGTCTCGCCGAGCACGACGACCGTGCCGCCCGTCATGTATTCGCAGCCGTGGTCGCCCGTCCCTTCGACGACCGCCGTCGCGCCCGAGTTGCGCACGCAGAAGCGCTCGCCCGCGACGCCGCGGAAGAACGATTCGCCTTCGATCGCGCCGTACATCACCGTGTTGCCGCAGATGATGTTTTCCTCGGACTTGCCGCGGAAGTCGTTGGTCGGGCGGATGATGATCCGGCCGCCCGACAGGCCCTTGCCGACGTAGTCGTTGCCGTCGCCGACGAGGTCGAGCGTCACGCCCTTCGCGAGAAACGCGCCGAAGCTCTGGCCGGCCGTGCCCTTCAGCTGGATGTGCACCGCGTCGTCGGCCAGGCCGTCGTGGCCGTGCTTCTTCGCGATCACGCCCGACAGCATCGCGCCGACCGTCCGGTTCACGTTGCGCACCGGCTGGATGAACGACACATGCTCGCCGTTCTCGATCGCGGCCTTCGCCTTCTCGATCAGCACGTGGTCGAGCGCGCGCTCGAGGCCGTGATCCTGCACGTCGACGTGACGCGGCGCGACGTCCTCGCACTCTTCCGGCTGGTAGAACACGCGCGAGAAGTCGAGGCCCTTCGCCTTCCAGTGCTCGACGCCCTTGCGCGTGTCGAGCAGGTCGGCGCGGCCGATCAGGTCGTCGAACTTCGCGATGCCGAGCTGCGCCATGATCTCGCGCACTTCCTCGGCGACGAAGAAGAAGTAGTTCACGACGTGCTCGGGCTGGCCCTGGAACTTCGCACGCAGCACCGGATCCTGCGTCGCGACACCGACCGGGCACGTGTTCAGGTGGCACTTGCGCATCATGATGCAGCCTTCGACGACGAGCGGCGCCGTCGCGAAGCCGAATTCGTCCGCGCCGAGCAGCGCGCCGATCACGACGTCGCGGCCCGTCTTCATCTGGCCGTCGGCCTGCACGCGGATACGGCCGCGCAGGCGGTTCAGCACGAGCGTCTGCTGCGTTTCGGCCAGGCCGAGTTCCCACGGCGTGCCCGCATGCTTGACCGACGACAGCGGCGATGCGCCCGTGCCGCCGTCATGGCCGGCGATCACGACGTGATCGGCCTTCGCCTTCGCGACACCGGCCGCGACCGTGCCGACGCCCACTTCCGACACCAGCTTCACCGAGATACTCGAGCTCGGGTTCACGTTCTTCAGGTCGTGGATCAGTTGCGCCAGATCCTCGATCGAGTAGATGTCGTGGTGCGGCGGCGGCGAAATCAGGCCGACACCCGGCACCGAGTAACGCAGCTTGCCGATGTACTCGGACACCTTGTGGCCCGGCAGCTGGCCGCCTTCGCCCGGCTTCGCACCCTGCGCCATCTTGATCTGGATCTGGTCGGCCGACGCGAGGTACTCGGCGGTGACGCCGAAACGGCCCGACGCGACCTGCTTGATCTTCGAGCGCAGCGAATCGCCGTCCTTCAGCGCGATGTCGCTGACGATTTCATCGCCGATCACCGACTTCAGCGTCTCGCCGGCCTTGATCGGAATGCCGCGCAGCTCGTTGCGGTAGCGCTTCTGGTCCTCGCCGCCTTCGCCGGTGTTCGACTTGCCGCCGATCCGGTTCATCGCGATCGCGAGCGTCGCGTGCGCCTCGGTGCTGATCGAGCCGAGCGACATCGCGCCCGTCGCGAAGCGCTTGACGATGTCCTTCGCCGATTCGACGTCGTCGATCGGGATCGCCTTGGTCGGCTCGACCTTGAACTCGAACAGGCCGCGGAACGTCATGTGACGCTTGGTCTGGTCGTTGATCAGGTGCGCGTATTCCTTGTACGTCTGGTACGAGTTGCTGCGCGTCGCGTGCTGGAGCTTCGCGATCGAATCCGGCGTCCACATGTGGTCTTCGCCGCGCACGCGGTATGCGTATTCGCCGCCCGCGTCGAGCATGTCGCGCAGCACCGGGTTGTCGCCGAACGCGTCGCGGTGCAGGCGGATTGCCTCTTCCGCGACTTCGAACAGGCCGATGCCGCCGACCTTCGACGCCGTGCCCTTGAAGTACTTCTCGACGAGGTCGCTCGACAGGCCGAGCGCTTCGAAGATTTGCGCACCCGTGTACGACATGTACGTCGAGATGCCCATCTTCGACATCACCTTCTGCAGGCCCTTGCCGACCGCCTTCGTGAAGTTGTAGACGGCCTTCTCCGGCGACAGGTCGCCCGGCAGGCCTTCGGCCATCTTCGCGAGCGTTTCCATCGCGAGGTACGGGTGCACGGCTTCCGCGCCGTAGCCCGCGAGCAGCGCGAAGTGATGCGTTTCACGCGCGGAGCCCGTCTCGACGACGAGGCCCGTGCTCGTGCGCAGCCCTTGCTGGACGAGGTGCGTGTGGATCGCCGACGTGGCGAGCAGCGCCGGAATCGCGACGTGCTCGGCATCCGTCTTGCGGTCCGACACGATCAGCATGTTGTAGCCCGACTTCACCGCGTCGACGGCTTCCGCGCACAGCGACGCGAGGCGCGCCTCGATGCCTTCCTTGCCCCATGCAACCGGGTAGCAGATGTTCAGTTCGTATGCGCTGAACTTGCCGCCCGTGTACTGGTCGATCGCGCGGATCTTCGCGATGTCCTTGAAGTCGAGCACCGGCTGCGACACTTCGAGACGCATCGGCGGGTTGATGTTGTTCGTGTCGAGCAGGTTCGGCTTCGGGCCGATGAACGACACGAGCGACATGACCATGTTCTCGCGGATCGGGTCGATCGGCGGGTTCGTGACCTGCGCGAACAGCTGCTTGAAGTAGTGATAGAGCGTCTTGTTCTTGTTCGACATCACCGCGAGCGGCGAGTCGTTGCCCATCGAACCGACGGCCTCTTCGCCCTGCTGCGCCATCGGCGCCATCAGGAACTTCAGGTCTTCCTGCGTGTAGCCGAACGCCTGCTGGCGGTCGAGCAGCGCGGCGCCCTGCGTGCGGCCGGCCGCGACTTCCTCGGCCTTCGGCTCGATCTCGTCGAGCTTGATGCGCACGGCGTCGATCCAGCTCTTGTACGGCTTCGCGTTCGCGAGGTTGTCCTTCAGTTCCTTGTCGTCGATGATGCGGCCGTGTTCCATGTCGATCAGGAACATCTTGCCCGGCTGCAGGCGCCACTTCTTGACGATCTTCGATTCGGGGATCGGCAGCGTGCCGGCTTCCGACGCCATGATGACGAGGTCGTCGTCCGTGACGATGTAGCGCGCCGGACGCAGGCCGTTACGGTCGAGCGTCGCGCCGATCTGGCGACCGTCGGTGAACGCGATCGCGGCCGGGCCGTCCCACGGCTCCATCATCGCGGCGTGGTATTCGTAGAACGCGCGGCGGTTCTCGTCCATCAGCGTGTGCTGTTCCCACGCTTCCGGGATCATCATCATCACCGCGTGCACGAGCGGGTAGCCGGCCATCACCAGCAGTTCGAGACAGTTGTCGAACGATGCGGTGTCCGACTGGCCCGGGTAGATCAGCGGCCAGAGCTTCGGCAGGTCGTCGGCGAGCACGTGCGACGCGATCGCGCCGGTGCGTGCGTTCAGCCAGTTCACGTTGCCCTTCACGGTGTTGATCTCGCCGTTGTGCGCGATCATCCGGTACGGGTGGGCCAGTTCCCACGCCGGGAACGTGTTGGTCGAGAAGCGCTGGTGCACGAGCGCGAGCGCCGACACGACACGCGCGTCCTGCAGGTCGCGGTAATACACGCCGACCTGGCCCGCCAGCAGCAGCCCCTTGTAGACGACCGTGCGCGCCGACATCGACGGCACGAAGTATTCCTTGCCGTGCTTGAGCTTCAGCGCCTGGATGCGGTGGCTCGCCGTCTTGCGGATCACGTACAGCTTCCGCTCGAGCGCGTCCGTCACCATGATGTCCTTGCCGCGGCCGATGAAGATCTGGCGGATCAGCGGCTCGCTCGCCTTCACGGTCGGCGAAATCGGCATCGCATGGTCGACCGGCACGTCGCGCCAGCCGAGCACGACCTGGCCTTCGGCCTTCACCGTGCGCTCGAGCTCCTGCTCGCACGCGAGACGCGATGCGTTTTCCTTCGGCAGGAAGATCATCCCGACCCCATATTCGCCGGCCGGCGGCAGCATCACGCCCTGCTTCGCCATTTCCTCGCGATAGAACGCGTCCGGAATCTGGATCAGGATGCCCGCGCCGTCGCCCATCAGCGGATCGGCACCGACCGCGCCGCGGTGGTCGAGGTTCTCGAGGATCTTCAGACCCTGCTGGATGATCTCGTGGCTCTTCTTGCCCTTGATGTGAGCGACAAAGCCGACGCCGCAGGCGTCGTGTTCGTTTTGCGGGTCGTACAGACCTTGTGCGGCGGGCACCGCGGCGAGCGGCTGCTGGTGGTCGTTCATGGGGACACCGTCGTAAAGGGGGCCTGGAGGGCCGTTGAACCATTTTTTGTTGCCGTCATCCCGCTCCCGACGGGAGACGGCGCGGCCGTCAGTGGCTGGGCATGCTTCTCCCGGGCCACCGGAATTCGGAATATACGCGACGAATCAAAGGAATAGCAACAAAAACCGCTTGATCGAACCCCAATTAAATAGATGCTTCGATCTGGTGCCATTTTATTGGGGCCGTATCGTTTTGGTGCAAAAAGAAGCGGCGCACGCAGCGCCGCCTCCTCGACCGCCGTTCCCGCGTTACTGCTGGATCGGCGGCGTGCTCTCACGCACCTTTCTGGGGCGTCCGCGCGGCAGCGGCGACACGCGCCGGTTCGCGGTACGCGCCGCCCACTCGCGGTAATTCTCGCCGCCGAGCACCCAGCCCTTGAGCGTCGCCTGCTGCAGCTGGTCGGCCTGCCGCTCGTCGAGCGGCTGCTCGCACAGCTCCTTGTACGCACGCTGACGGTCGAACGGCGTGTTGCCGAGCGCCCAGTAGAGCGGATGGTCGGTGATCAGGCTGTCGACGGTGAGCCCGACGTGATGCCGGTAGCTCGACCACCGATACGCTTCGGGCGTCGCGACGAGCTGCGCGCGCACCGGGCTCATCTCGACCACGCGGCTCGCGAGCAGGAAATAGCGCTCGCCTTCGATCACCGTCGCGCGATAGCGGCCTTCCCACAGGGTGCCGCGCCGCGAATAGCGCCGGTTGAAATGCGCGACGTAACGACGGCCCACGGCCTGCATTGCCTTCGGCAGGCTTGCCTCGTCGCTCGGTGTCACGAGGAGTTGCACCTGGCGCGGCAGCAGCACGTAGGCATGCACCGACAGGTGATGATCGCGTGCGGCGGCCTTCAGGCAATCGATGAAGAGTTCGTAGTCCTGGTCGTCGACGAACGCGGGTTGCTGATCCAGGCCGCGCAGAATCACGTGCTGCGGCTGGTCGGGAACGTAGAGTCGTGCTAACCGTGCCATGCTGAATGTCCGTTTGAACGCGTTAGGAAATACCCGTAGGTCCGAAATTGCGCACCTGCGTAGAATGCCTGTCCCTGCGGCGCGCGAAAGCGTACGGTCGTACGAATCCTAGGGAGAAAACTCTAACTTACGAGCTTGTTTGGTTTTAAACGCAGTCGTCATAATGAGCACGCCTTTGATCGGAGGAGACACAATGAAACGAAAACTGGCCATTACGGGGGCCGCAGCGCTCGCATTCACGTTCGCGGGCGGTACGGCACATGCACAATCCGCAGGTGATTTCTACGTCAGCACCGGCTGGCTGCACCTCGCACCGCAAGACAGCAGCGACCCGCTGTTCCTGTACGGCGTAGGCGGCACGCCCATCAACCAGTCGGTTCCCAACACCGGTGCCGGCATCAGCGATGCCGACACGCTCGCGCTGGCGACCGGCTACTTCGTGACCGACCACATCGCCACCGAGTTCATCGCCGGCATCCCGCCGAAGTTCGACATCACAGGCAAGGGCCAGTTCTCAAGTTTCGGTACGCTCGGCCGCGCGTACCAGTGGAGCCCCGCGCTCCTCCTGAAGTACTACTTCAACGACGCCAACGCGAAGTTCCGTCCGTATGTCGGCGTCGGCGCGACGTATATCTGGTTCACCGGCGCAAAGATCACGAACAGCTCGTTCGAGAACGGCGTGCTCGGCGGCCCGACCAGCGCGCAGACCAGCAACCAGTGGGCGCCCGTGTTCAACGCCGGCTTCACGTACAACTTCACGAAGCACTGGTTTGCCGGCTTCTCGATGTCGTACATCCCGGTCAGCGTGACGGCGACCTTCACGACGGCCAAGCGGACCCAGGTCGGTACGCTGACGGAAACGTCGAAGGCTCACATCTCGCTGAACCCGATCGTGACGTACCTGAACGTCGGTTACCGCTTCTAAGCGTAGTCGAATATTTGGGGAATGGTTAATCCTGCTGCAATTTGTAGCGGATTTTTCGTGACGTAACGTCTCCACGATGCAAAACGCCCCGGCAGATTCCCGTCGGGGCGTCGTTTTTTTGTCTCAGGGTCTTCCCGCACCAGCCATCGCGCGGGACCCGGCGCTACGCGATGTCGTCGAGCGCGCCGGGGCCGATCAGGTCGATCCGGTCGGTGCAGACCGCGTCGACACCCCAGCGGGCGAGTTCGCGCGCCCGTTCGAGGTCGTTGACCGTGTACACCAGGATGCGCAGCCCGGCCGCCTTGATCGCCCGCACGAGCGGTTCGTCGAGCCGTTTGTGGTCTGCGTGCAACGAAACGCAGCCGAGCGCACCGACGACCTGTGCATGCCAGTCGTCCGGCACGGCCTCGTAAAGCATCCCGCGCGGCAGCGTCGGCACGGTCGAACGCGCCTGTTGCAGCGCATCGAACGAGAACGACGACAGCAGCGGCGGGACGTCGGCATCGCGCCAGTACGCGGCCGCATCGGCCGCCACGCGCTGCCCGGTCTCGCGCTCGCGCCCCGGGCACGGCTTGATCTCGACATTCGCGGCCAGCCCGTGTGCGATGCAGCGCGCCGCCGCCGCCTCGAGCGTCGGCATCCGCTCGCCCGCGAAGCGTGCGTCGAGCCACGCGCCCGCGTCGAGCGCACCCAGCGCCGCATAGCGCATGTCCGCCGCCGCCCCGTGGCCGTTCGACGTCCGGTCGACCGTGTCGTCGTGCAGCAGGAACGTCACGTCGTCGGCCGACAGCTTCGCGTCGAACTCGACCATCCGGTGACCGCGTCGCGCGCCCTCGTCGAGCGCGGCGAGCGTGTTCTCCGGCGCGAGCGTGCCGCCGCCGCGATGGGCGACGACGCGTGGGTAGGGCCAGTCGGTACGGGAAGTCATCGTCGGTCTCTCGCCAGGTGCAGCAGGTTCAGTCGGCACGCTTGCCGGTCTCGGGATCGAAGAAATGCAGCCGGTGCGCGGGCAGTGCGGCCGCCAGCGCCGTGCCGCGCGCCGGACGGTCGGCGTGCGGCAGGCGCACCGCGACGTCATGATTGCCCCAGCGGCCGTGCACGAGATTGTCCGCGCCCAGCAGCTCGCACGAATCGACGGGCAGTGTCGCCTGCGCGACGCCCGGCTGCGGCGTCATGTGTTCCGGACGCACGCCGAGCACCCAGTCGCGCCCGGTGGCGATCGCCGCGCCGATGCCGGGCGCGCCGGCGACCGGCAGCGCCGGGCCGCCGCCCGCGACCGTGAAGGTCGCGCCGTCGTCCGACAGCCGGCCGTGCATCAGGTTCATCGCCGGCGAGCCGATGAAGCCCGCGACGAACACCGTCGCCGGCTTCTCGTACACGTCGACCGGCGCGCCGATCTGCTCCGCGTAACCGCGGTTCATCACGATCACGCGCTGCGCGAGCGTCATCGCCTCGATCTGGTCGTGCGTCACGTAGACGCTCGTCGTCGCGAGCCGCGCATGCAGCCGCTGAATCTCGAGCCGCATCTGCACGCGCAGCTTCGCGTCCAGATTCGACAGCGGCTCGTCGAACAGGAACACCGACGGCTCGCGCACGATCGCACGCCCCATCGCGACGCGCTGCCGCTGGCCGCCCGACAGCTCGCGCGGCCGCCGCGCGAGCAGCGGCTCGAGTTCGAGGATCTTCGCCGCCGCGGCCACCCGCGAATCGATCGTCGCGCGCTCGATGCCACGGATCTTCAGCCCGTAGCCCATGTTCTGCGCGACCGTCATGTGCGGATACAGCGCATAGTTCTGGAACACCATCGCGATGTCGCGATCCTTCGGCTCCAGCGTGTTGACGACGCGCTCGCCGATCGCGATCTCGCCGTCCGTCACCGTCTCGAGGCCCGCGATCATCCGCAGCAGCGTCGACTTGCCGCAGCCCGACGGGCCGACCAGCACGATGAATTCGCCGTCGGCGATCTCCACGTCGATGCCATGCAGCACGTGCTGCTTGCCGTCGTAGGATTTCCTGACGCCCTTCAAGCTCAGCGCAGCCATACTTGGTCTTTCTCCCGGTTGCCGTCCGTCATTTATTTCTCGGAATCGACGAGGCCGCGCACGAACCAGCGCTGCATCGCCAGCACGACGACGAGCGGCGGAACCATCGCCAGCAGCGTCGCCGCCATCACGTACTGCCATTCGGTCGCGGCGTCGCCGCTCGCGATCATCGTCTTGATGCCCACCACCGCCGTCGACAGCGACGCCTCCGTCGTGATCAGGATCGGCCACAGATACTGGTTCCAGCCGTAGATGAACGTGATCACGAACAGCGCCGCGATGCTCGTCTTCGACAGCGGCAGCACGACGTCCCAGAAGAAGCGCAGCGGCCCCGCACCGTCGATGCGTGCGGCATCCATCAGCTCGTCCGGCAGCGTCATGAAGAACTGGCGGAACAGGAACGTCGCGGTCGCCGATGCGATCAGCGGCAGCGTGAGCCCCGCGTACGTGTTCGTCAGGTGCAGCGTCGACACGACCTGCACGGTCGGGAAGATCCGCACCTCGACCGGCAGCATCAGCGTGATGAAGATCAGCCAGAACGCCGTGTTGCGGAACGGGAAGCGGAAATAGACGATCGCGTACGCGGACAGGATCGACATCGCGATCTTCCCGACCGCGATGCCGAGCGCCATTGCGAAGCTGTTGACGAGCAGGCGGCCGAACGGCGCCGTCGTGCCGCCGCTGCCGTGCCCCCAGATGTATGCGATGTTCTCGAACAGGTGCGTACTCGGCACCAGCGACAGCGGCACCGTGAACACTTCCTGCGCGTTCATCGTCGCCGCGCAGAACGCGACGTAGACGGGGAACACGATCAGCACGACGCCCGCGATCAGCACCGCGTGGCAGAACAGGTCGAAACCCTTGCGATTTTCGATCATGCGTATTGCACCCTGCGTTCGACGAAGCGGAACTGGATCACCGTGAGCCCGACGACGATGATCATCAGCACGACCGACTGCGCGCCCGAACTGCCGATGTCGAGCCCCTGGAAGCCCTCCGCGAAGATCTTGTAGATCAGCGTCTTCGTGCTCTGCGCCGGGCCGCCCCCGGTGGCCGCGTCGATCACCGGGAACGTGTCGAAGAACGCGTAGACGAGGTTCACGACCAGCAGGAAGAAACTCGTCGGCGACAGCAACGGCAGCACGATGTTGAAGAAGCGCCGCACCGGCCCGGCACCGTCGATCGCCGCCGCCTCGATCAGCGAGCGCGGGATCGCCTGCAGGCCCGCGTAGAAGAACAGGAAGTTGTAGCTCACCTGCTTCCACACCGATGCGAGCACGATGAGGAACATCGCCTGTCCGCCGTTCAGCGCGTGGTTCCACACGATGCCGCCCTTCGCGAGCGCATACGTGATGAGCCCGATGCTCGGGTTGAACAGGAACGCCCACAACACCGCCGCGATCGTCGGTGCGACGGCGTACGGCCAGATCAGCAGCGTGCGATACACGCGCGCGCCGCGGATCACGCGGTCGGCACACGCGGCGAGCACCAGCGACACGACGAGCCCGCTCACCGTGACGAGCGAGCTGAACACCAGGGTCGTGCGAAACGAATCGAGATACAGCGGATCGGCGAACAGGTGCGTGAAGTTCGCGAGGCCGACGAATTCGCTCGACGTGCCGAACGCGTCCTGCATCTGCGTCGACTGCCACAGCGCGACGCCGGCCGGCCACAGGAAGAACACGGCGGTGATCGCGAGCTGCGGCGCGATCAGCAGGTACGGCACCAGGCTCGTACCGAAGCGGGAACGGGATTGCATCGCGGATATCCGGTCAGGCGAAACGGAAAGGAAACCGCGCCGCCGGGCGGCACGCGCGCAAGCGCGGCACGACCGGCGGCACGAAGCGATGCGTGCTCAGCCGCCCGACTTCTCGAAGCGGCGCAGCAGCTCGTCGCCGCGGGAGGCCGCCGAATCGAGCGCGTCCTTCGGCGATTTCTTCTCCGCCCAGACCTGCTCGAACTCCTCGTCGACGACCGTGCGAATCTGCGGCATGTTGCCCAGGCGCAGCCCCTTCGTGTACGGCAGCGGCGGCTTGTTCAGCATCTGCTTGATCGCGGTTTCGGCGCTCGGGTTCTTCGCGTAGAAGCCCTGCTGGCGCGTGAGGTCGTACGCGGCCGTCGTGACGGGCAGGTAGCCCGTGTCCTGATGCCACTTCGCGGCAACGGCCGGCGAGGCCAGGTAGGCGAGGAATTTCGCGACGCCCTTGTAGGTCGCCGGATCCTTGCCGGCCAGCACCCACAGGCTCGCGCCGCCGATGATCGCGTTCTGCGGCGCACCCTTCACGTTCGCGTCGTACGGCATCATCCCCGTGCCGTAGCTGAACTTCGCGAATTTCTGCACGTTCGCGAGTGCGCCCGACGACGTCGTCATGATCCCGCAGTCGCCGCTGTAGAACTTCGCCGACGCTTCATCCTTGCGGCCCGCATACGTAAACGTGCCGTCCTTGGCCATCTGCTGCAGGAACGCGACGTGCGCGATCTGCTGCGGCTTGTTGAATTCGAGCACGGCGTCGGTGCCGTCGAAGCCGTTGTTGCGGCTCGCGAACGGCAGCCCGTGCCATGCGCTGTAGTTCTCGAGCTGGATCCAGCCCTGCCAGCCGGTCGTGAAGCCGCACGCCATCCCCGACTTGCGCAGCTTCTCGGCATCGGCCTTCACGTCGGCCCACGTCTTCGGCGGCTGGTTCGGATCGAGGCCGGCCTTCTTGAACGCATCCTTGTTGTAGTACAGCACCGGCGTCGAGCTGTTGAACGGCATCGACACGAGATGGCCCGTCTTCGCGTCGCTGTAGTAGCTCGAGATGGTCGGCACGAACGCCTTTTCGTCGAGCGGCACGCCGGCCTGCTTGAACACGTCGTAGACAGGCACGACGGCCTTCTTCGCCTGCATCATCGTGGCGGTGCCGACTTCATACACCTGGAGGATCGCCGGCGCGTTGCCGCTGCGATAGGCGGCGATGCCGGCCGCGAGCGCCTGGTCGTAGGTGCCCTTGAAGACCGGCACGATCTTGTAGTCGCTCTGCGACGCGTTGAACTGCTCGGCGATCGCGTTGACCCGCTCGCCGAGCGCGGCCTCCATCGCATGCCAGAACTGGATCTCCGTCGCGGCGAGCGCCATATGCTGCACACCGAACATCAGCGCGCCGCCAAGCGCGATCGAACGAACCACGGTCCCCGCAGGCTTCTTCTTCATCGACCTCTCTCCTATGAAAACGTTACCAACAGCGTGTGCAACATTCCCGTCGCCATTGAACCGGCGAAGTCTAGTGATCGTTTGTGACAGTCAGTTGTCGTTGATGACGAACAGGCGCTGATATTCCTTCAGCGCGAAGCGGTCGGTCATGCCGGCGATGTAGTGTGCAACAAGGCGCGGCTGCTGCGCCTGGTCTTCCGACTGGTACGGCGGCGGCAGCAGGCGCGGATCTTCGATGAACGCGTCGAACAGCCCCGTGACGACGCGCTGCGCCTTGCTCGCCATGCGCATCACCTTGTAGTGGCGATACAGGTTCTTGAAGAGAAAGCGCTTGAGGGCGGCCGCCTGTGCGGCAACCGTCTCGCTATGCGACACGAGCGGCGGCGCGGCGCGCACGTCGTCGAGCGACGCGGGCGCGACGCGCGCGAGATTGCGCGTCGTCTCGTCGATCAGGTCGACGATCAGCGTGTTGATGATGCGGCGCACCGTCTCGTGCACGAGCCGGCGGCCTTCGAGGTGCGGGAATTCGGCGAGCGCCGCTTCGTAGTGGCGCTGCCACAGCTCGACTTCCGCGAGCTGCTCGATCGTGATCAGGCCGGAGCGCAGGCCGTCGTCGACGTCGTGGTTGTTGTAGGCGATCTCGTCCGCGATGTTCGCGAGCTGCGCTTCGAGCGACGGCTGGCGGCCCTGCAGGAAGCGCTCGCCGAGCGCGCCGAGCTTGCGCGCATTCTCGCGCGAGCAGTGCTTCAGGATGCCTTCACGCGTCTCGAAGCACAGGTTCAGCCCGTTGAACGCGCCGTAGTGCTCCTCGAGCTCGTCGACGACCGCAAGGCTCTGCAGGTTGTGCTCGAAGCCGCCATGCTCGCGCATGCATGCGTTCAGCGCGTCCTGCCCGGCATGGCCGAACGGCGTATGGCCGAGATCGTGCGCGAGCGAGATCGCCTCGACGAGATCCTCGTTCAGGCGCAGGTTGCGCGCGACCGAGCGCGCGATCTGCGCGACTTCGAGGCTGTGCGTGAGGCGTGTGCGGAACAGGTCGCCTTCGTGATTGACGAAAACCTGCGTCTTGTATTCGAGCCGGCGAAACGCGGTCGAATGGACGATGCGGTCACGGTCGCGCTGGAACTCGGTGCGCGCCGCCGGCGGCGTTTCGGGATGGCGGCGGCCGCGCGACTGCGACGCGTGGGCGGCATACGGAGCGAGATGGGCTTCCAGCGCCGCCAGCGTCGGCGGCTCGGCCACCGGCGCAGCGGGTGCGCGGTTGGCTTCGGGCAGTGTGCTGCTGGATGTCTCGCTCACGTCTCCTCCATGTCAGGGGCGCCGGGCATCCGGGCCGCCGTTAGCGCGTCGTCTGCGCCAGTGTTGCGAACACAGCCTCGTCCGGCGCCTGCGTGATCAGCGTATCGCCGAATCGCTTCAGCAGGATGAATTTGATCGCGCCGGCCTCGGCCTTCTTGTCGACACGCATCAGGTCCATGTAGCGCGTGTCGCCGAGCGCAGGCGCCTGGGTCGGCAGATGCGCGGCCGCGATCACCGCGTCGAGGCGCTGCCGCGACGCTTCGTCGAGCAGGCCGAGCCGCACCGACAGGTCGCCCGCCATCACCATCCCGCAGCCGACCGCCTCGCCGTGCAGCCACTCGCCGTAGCCGAGCCCGGCCTCGATCGCATGGCCAAACGTGTGGCCGAAGTTCAGGATCGCGCGCAGGCCGCCTTCGCGCTCGTCGGCCGCGACCACGCTCGCCTTGATCTCGCACGAACGCTTCACGGCATGCGCGAGTGCAGCCGGCTCGCGACGGTTCAGCGCGCCGACGTTCGCCTCGATCCAGTCGAAGAATTCCGCATCGGCGATCGCGCCGGTCTTGATGACTTCGGCGACGCCGGCCGCCAGTTCGCGATCGGGCAGCGTCGTCAGCGCGCCGATGTCCGCGATCACGGCCTGCGGCTGGTAGAACGCGCCGATCATGTTCTTGCCGAGCGGGTGGTTGATGCCCGTCTTGCCGCCGACCGACGAATCGACCTGCGACAGCAGCGTCGTCGGCACCTGGATGAACGGCACGCCGCGCATGTAGCATGCGGCGGCAAAGCCCGTCATGTCGCCGACCACGCCGCCGCCGAGCGCGACGAGCGTCGTCTTGCGGTCCGCGTGCTCGGTCAGCAGGCCGTCGAAGATCAGGTTCAGCGTTTCCCAGTTCTTGTAGGCCTCGCCGTCCGGCAGCACGACCGTCGACACGCGCTTGCCGAGCGGCGCGAGCGCCGCGCGCAGCGCATCGCCGTAGAGCGGATCGACCGTCGTGTTCGTGACGATCGTGACGGACGAACCCTTGATGTGAGGTGCGAACAGCTCGGCGCGGCCGATCAGGCCGGCGCCAATGTGAATCGGATAGGCGCGGTCGCCCAGATCGACGTTGACAGTAATCATGCTTGTAGCGGCTTGGCGATGACGCCCGCCAGTTCGAGTTGCATCAGCACCATGTTGACGAGACCGTTGACCGACGGACGGCCGGTCTCGATGACGAAATCCGCGCATTCGCGGTACAGCGGGTCGCGCACTTCGTACAGCGCTTCGAGACGCCCCTTCGGATCTTCGGTCTGCAGCAGCGGGCGGTTCTTGTCCTTGCGCGTGCGCAGCCACAGATCGTGCGGATTGGCACGCAGGTAGACGACGATGCCGTTGTTTTTCAGGCAGTCGCGATTTTCCTGGCGCAGCACCGCGCCGCCGCCCGTCGCGAGCACGATGTTCTCGCGCTGCGTGAGATCGGTGATCACCTGCGTTTCGCGATCGCGAAACCCGGCCTCGCCTTCCAGTTCGAAGATCACCGGAATGCGCGCGCCCGTGCGGGCCTCGATTTCGTGGTCGGAGTCGAAAAACGTCCTGTCGAGACGACGCGCGACCGCGCGGCCCACGGTGGTCTTACCCGCTCCCATAAGGCCGACGAAAAATACGTTTGCATGTGGGTCCCGCGCTTGCAACGGCTTCCTCTGCTTCAATCTTGCTGGTGTGTGGCGCAGCTTACTGGCAAAGCGGCTGCCTTGTCGAGCCTGCGCCGGCGGCTTCCGGCCCCGTTTTCTCTGCATCTGCGCCGCCCGCGCCGCGCGCTTCGCAGCGCGCATCGACGACGGTCGGCGTGATGAAGACGACCAGTTCATTGCGCTGGTCGCGCTGCGCGCGGTGCCGGAAAAGCGCGCCCAGAAACGGTATTTTGCCCAAGAGCGGCACGCGCGTCACATCGTTCCGGTTCAGTTGTTCATAGATCCCGCCGATCGCGACCGTTCCGCCGTCCTCGACCTCGACGCGGGTCTGCACATGCTTCGTATGGATCGCCGGGCCGGCCGCCGTCGGCTCGCCGACGCTGTCCTTCGTCACGTCCAGGTCGAGCACCACACGCCCGTCCGGCGTGATCTGCGGCTCGACCTCGAGCTTGAGCGTCGCGCGGCGGAACTGCACGCCGCTCATGCCGTTGCCGACCTTGGCCTGATACGGCAGCTCCGCCCCCTGTTCGACGATCGCCTTGACGCGATCGGCGGTCACCACGCGCGGACGCGAAACGATCTGGCCCCGCCCCTGCGCCTCGAGCGCGCTCAGTTCGACGTCGAGTACGCGGCTGAGCGGCGCGGCAAACAGCGTGAAGCCGGCGGTCGCCGCGTCGAAGCCACCGAGCGGCCGCGCGGCAAGGTCGAGCGCATTGCGCGCGTCCGTCGTGAACGTGGCGCCGTCGCCCGACGACGGCCGCACCTGCGCACGCAGCGCGACGCGTGCGCCGAGATTGCGCGAGAAACCCTGCTCCCCCTCGACGATGCGGGCCTCGATCCGGACCTGCCGCGACGGCCGGTCGATCGCATCGATCAGGCCCTCGATCTGCGCGATACGCGGGGCAAGGTCGGTGACGAACAGCAGGTTCGTGCGCGGATCGGCTGCCGCGGCGCCGCGTTTCGACAGCAGGCGCTGGCCGGTTGCGCCGGCCAGCAGCCGTTGCACGTCCTGCGCGCGCGAGTAGCGCAGCGCGAATGTACGGCTCGCGAGCGGCTCCAGATCGGCGGCCCGCGCGTGCATCTCGAAGCGCTCGCGTTCGCGCGCGGCCAGTTCCGCCGCCGGCGTGACCCATATCACGTTGCCGCGCCGCGACATCGCGAGCCCGTGCGTGTCGAGCAGCGTGTCGAACGCATCGCGCCAGCGGACATTGTTCAGACGTAACGTCACGGTGCCGCGCACCTGCTCGCCGACGACGATATTGAGCCCCGTGAACCGCGCGAACGCGTCGAACGCGGCGGCGAGCCCGGCGCCCTGCAGATTCAGCGAGATCCGCCGCGCGTCGTCCGCATCGCCCGGTTGCCGTGCCGCGGCGTCGCTCATCCGGGCCGGCGGCGCCAACGGGATCGGCGGCCCTTCAAGCCCGGGGGCCGTTGCGACGGCTTCGGCTTCCGCCTGAACCGCCGCGCGAGCCGCCTGATCGAACGGCGGCGAGCCGACCTCCGCCGATAAGTCATTGCCCACGCTGCCGGCCACGCCTGACGGCGGCGGCAGGCCCGGCACCCGTGTATCCATCGACACGGCGGGCCAGGCGGCCGGCAACGGCGGCAACGACGCGCCTGCACCGGCCGCCGTCAACCCCGCCCAGACGACGAGTGTCCAATATCCATATCTCGTCATGGCCGACCTCCATCGCCCATGACGAGCCGATGCGCCCCGTCGGCCGTCGCGAGCGTTACGGCCGCGGGGTCGACACGCACCACGCGCGCGGCTCCGAGTGCTTCCCCGGGCGCCACGGCCGTGAACGCACCGTCGCCATCGTCGAACAACGCGAGACCGGCACGCGCGTCGCGAATCGTGCCGGCCAGGCGGGCCGCCCGACTCTCCGCGTCAGACGGACCAGCCCCGCCAAAGGGATCGGTGTCGAGCGCGGCGGCCTGAACCAGCACCGTGCCACCTGCGGCCGTTACCGCCGGCAGCGCCAGAAACACGTCGATCGACATTTCCACTCGCGCCGACTGCATGCCACGTTCAACGCGCAGCGCCGACGGCACCGCCAGTACCGGGAAGCGCGCCAGCCCGCCGATCGTGTGCAACAACGCGCCAAAGCCGCCATCCGCGACGACACGCACCGTGCGCCGGCCGTCCGGCGCCGCACCATCGACACGCTGCGGCTCGATCGATACGCCATTCAACCCGCTCGATGCGGCGAGATCGGCCAGTTCAAGCATCAGCGCGGCCCATTCCGGCGCACGCGACAAGCGATCGTCGCGCGCTGGCGCCGGATGTGCGTCGCGCCGTTGCGCAGCGGCGGCGAGGACGCGCTGCGCGTCGACCGCGCGCACCTGCGCCGCCGCCAGCAACGCGCGACTGTGCGCGAGTCCGCCCCAGTCGCCGGCATTCGCCAGATGAATACCGCCTGCCAGTACGGCGACAAACGCGAGCGCACAGCCTGCGACGTGCGCAGCCGCCGGCGACACGCGCCCCATGCCGCTCAGCCACGCGTCGCTGCGCAACGCGCCCCGATGCGTGAGCGCCGTCATGCGCTACCTCCTGGCGGTTGCCGCGGCGGCATCGCGTCGTGCCAGCGCAGTTGGACCGAGAACCGGAACGGCATCCCGGCCGCTGCGACCGGAGCCTCCGAAGCCGGCTTCAGCGCCTCTATGTCGATCCGCCAGTCACGCTGCTCGCGTGCCATCGCCGAGAGCCACCGCGCGGCCGCCCGGTAACTCGTGGCGCGCGCATCGAGCACGGCACCGGTCGCTGTGGTGCGCAGCGCGTCGAGCCGGACGGTGCCGTCACGCACTTGCGCCAGCGTAACCAGCAGCCCTGCGACGCGCCGGTAAGGCTCGGCCAGCGCGGCTGCCTGCACTTCGCGCTGCGCGATGACAACGGCTGCATTGGCGGCGCGCGTCGCGGCGCCCACCTGCGGCTGCAACTGCCGCAGCCGCGCCTCCACGCTCGCGCGCTCGGCGTCCGCCCGCCACCGCGACACGGTGGCGACGCCTGTCCACAAGCCGACGCCGAATACGCCGAGCAGGATCGCCATACCGCACTGCACGGCCCGGCGACGCCTCAACGCCCGTGCCAGCCGCTCGCGGTACGGCAGCAGGTTGAAGCCGCCGAGCCCCGCGCGGCCGTCCGGACCCGCCCCAAACACGTTTATCGGAATACGCCCGGCCATCATTCCCACACTCCGCGCAACGCCAGCCCGAACGCGACGGCGAACGCCGGGCCACCCGGCATGCCGGCGGACGGGCACGGCAGCCCGTCCCAACCCGTGCAGTCGAACGGCACCGCCACCACACCGAGCACGTCGCCGATCTCGGCGACGGACGTACCGAAGCGGGCGATGCACCGCTCGTCCCCGGCCACGAGGACGCAGCGCGCGGCCCCGAGCGCACGCTGGCGCAATGCATCGGCGAACGCCCCCGGCACGGCGCCGGACAGCGTGAGCACCGGTGCGGCCACCGGGCCGTCGATGCGCCAGCCGTGCACGCCCGAGTCGCAGAACCAGAGCGCGGCGTAGCCGCCATGTACGTCGAGCTCGAACTGCGCGGCATAGCGCAACGCGCGCAGCACGGCGGCCGACTCGCCGTCGACCGCCGTCAGATCGACACCGGCCTGGGCCGCCACGTCGATCCGCCGTTCGAGCAGCGCGAGCGGAGCCACCGCAACCGCGATCTCGCCGGATCGCGCCCCGCCGTCCTGTCGCCAGTCGAACGCGAGGCTGTCCGGCGCCAGCCCGGAGATTCGCTCGGCCGCCTGCCGTGCGGCGTCCGCGATGTCGTCACGCCCGGCCAGGTCCAGCGTCGCGGTACGCATCTCGTCGTCGTGCAGCGCCATCACGCCGCGCGCGTCGCAACGCACGCCCGCCGCCGACAGCCGCGACACGGCCGCCGCCAGCGCACGCGCGACCGCGGCCCAGCGCGCGTCGTCCGGCCCGCCCGCCAGCCCGACCGGCTCCCGCTCGAGCCCCTCGATGCACACCTCCGCGACACGGGCGCGCCGGCTCAGCACGACCACCCTCACCTCGTCCGCGCCGACGTCGATTCCCGTCGACCAGTGCCTGCCCTGCGCAAAGCGCGCCCCCCATCGTCCCGCCATCCCGGCCTCCCGCGATCGACGCGGCCCACGCCGCATTTCCGAGGCCTGATTCTGCAAAACGCTGCGTGCTGCCGACAGTCGGCCGAACGGCCAGCAATGGCTCGCGGCGGCCGCGCGAGGGCTATGCTGGTGGTATGCCAACCCGCGATGTTCCGGCGGGCGGCCCCCGCGTCAGGACCGGTCTTACCGGGCAGCTATAATCGCGGGACTGTTTTCCGGTATGCCTATGCAATCCACGACTCCTACGTCCCCGCCTCCTGCCCCGGAGCCGAAAAAGCGGCCCTGGTGGCAAAAAGTCATGCTCGGCTTCGCCGCGATGTGCGTGGCCCTCGTCGTGGCCGGCGGCCTCGTGCTCGGCTACGCGCTCGTCGTTGCCTGGCCGAACATGCCGTCGCTCGATGCGCTGACCGACTATCGCCCGAAGGTGCCGTTGCGCATCTATACGTCCGATCACGTGCTGATCGGCGAATTCGGCGAGGAGCGCCGCGACGTCGTCCATTTCAAGGACGTGCCCGATTCGCTCAAGAAGGCGATCCTCGCGATCGAGGACGCGCGCTTCTACGATCACGGCGGCGTCGACCTCACCGGCATCATCCGCGCCGGCTTCGTCGCGCTGACGAACGGTCACGCGTCGCAGGGCGCGAGCACGATCACGATGCAGGTCGCGCGCAACTTCTTCCTGTCGAGCGAGAAGACCTACACGCGCAAGATCTACGAGATGCTGCTCGCGTACCGGATCGAGCGCGCGCTGACGAAGGATCAGATTCTCGAGGTCTACATGAATCAGATCTATCTCGGCCAGCGCGCATACGGCTTCGCGAGCGCCGCGCGGGTCTATTTCGGCAAGGACCTGAAGGACATCACGCTCGCGGAAGCGGCGATGCTCGCGGGGCTGCCGAAGGCGCCGTCCGCGTACAACCCGGTCGTCAATCCGAAGCGCGCGAAGGTGCGCCAGGAATACATCCTGCAGCGGATGCTCGAGCTGAACTTCATCACGCGCGAGCAGTACGACGAAGCCGTCGCGCAACCGCTCGTCGTCAAGGGCCCGGGGCGCGATTTCAGCGTGCACGCCGAATACGTCGCGGAAATGGTCCGGCAGATGATGTACGCGCAGTACCGCGAGGAAACCTACACGCGCGGCTTCAACGTCGTGACGACGATCGATTCCGCGGACCAGCAGGTCGCGTACACCGCGCTGCGCAAGGGCATCATGGATTACGAGCGCCGGCACGGTTATCGCGGGCCGGAAGGCTTCATCGAGCTGCCGGCCGGTGCCGACGACCGCGAACAGGCGATCGACGACGCGCTGCTCGAGCACCCCGACAACGGCGAACTGATTGCCGCGGTCGTCACGGCCGCGAACCCGCGCCAGATCACGGTCGCGTTCATCGACGGCAGCAATGCGACGATCGAAGGCGACAACCTGCGCTTCGCGTCGGGCGCGCTGTCGACCAGCGCGCAGCCGAACCGCCGCATCCGCCCCGGTGCGATCGTCCGCGTCGTGAAGAACGATGCCGGCAAATGGTCGATCACGCAGTTGCCGCAGGTCGAAGGCGCGTTCCTGTCGATCATTCCGCAGGACGGCGCGATCCGCTCGCTCGTCGGCGGCTTCGACTACAACAAGAACAAGTTCAACCACGTCACGCAGGCCTGGCGGCAGCCGGGTTCGTCGTTCAAGCCGTTCATCTACTCGGCGTCTCTCGACAAGGGCCTCGGGCCGGCAACCGTGATCAACGACGGCCCGCTGTATTTCAGCGCCGCCGAAACGGGCGGCCAGCCGTGGGAACCGAAGAACTACGGCGGCGGCTTCGAAGGCCCGATGTCGATGCGCACTGCGCTGCAGCGCTCGCGCAACCTCGTGTCGATCCGGATCCTGAACCACATCGGCACCAAGTACGCGCAGCAGTACATCACGCGCTTCGGCTTCGACGCCGATCGCCATCCGGCCTACCTGCCGATGGCGCTCGGCGCGGGCCAGGTCACGCCGCTGCAGATGGCCGGCGCGTACTCGGTATTCGCGAACGGCGGCTACCGCGTCAATCCGTACCTGATCGCCGAAGTCACCGATCCGAACGGCGCGATCGTCGCGCGCGCACAGCCGCTCGTCGCCGAGCAGAACGCGCCGCGCGCGATCGACGCACGCAACGCCTACGTGATGAACAGCCTGCTGCAGAGCGTCGCGCAGCGCGGCACGGGCGCACGGACCAACGTGCTGAAACGCACCGACCTCGCGGGCAAGACCGGTACGACGAACGACTCGCACGACGCATGGTTCGCCGGCTACCAGCACACGCTCGCCGCGATCGCATGGATCGGCTACGACAATCCGCGCAGCCTCGGCGATCGCGAAACCGGCGGCGGCCTGTCGCTCCCGGTCTGGATCGACTACATGGGCGCCGCGCTGAAGGGTGTGCCCGAGTTCAAGCCCACGGTGCCGGACGGCGTCGAATCGCTCGGCAGCGAGCTGTACTTCACCGACTTCACGCCGGGCCACGGCTTCGTGTCGACGGTCGGTGTGCCGCAGGCGCCGGTCGCGCAGAACGTCGACGAAGCCGTGCCGCACGTCGACGAACAGGAAAAGCAGGACATCATGAACCTGTTCCGCGGCCACTGACACGCGGCCCGGACATCAAAAAAGCGCCCCGCGGGGCGCTTTTTCTTTGGGTACGACGTTTCGGGGCCCGGCGCCCCGGCCGTCACGCGCTGAACGTGATCGGCAGGCCGGCCTGCTGGGTCGCGTATTCGGTGAGCGCCGAGTAGAACTCGGTGCCCGTACGCGTATCGCGCCATTCGCCGTCGACGAAACGGTAGTGGAATCCGCCCGCCTTCGCGGCGATCCACACTTCCTTCATCGGCGGCTGCAGGTTGACGATGATCTTCGAGCCATTCTCGAACGTCAGCGTCAGGACGCTGCCGTTGCGCTCCAGATCGATGTCGTGGTCACCGTCGTTCGCGGTGTCGACGGTACGCTCGACGGCCGTCAGCACGGCCTCGGCACGGGTCAGGTATTCAGTATCGGACATGCTAAACTCTATCGGTTCAATTGTTCAGGGACGATCATGCGAGTCGTTTTCCGGATGAGCGCGATTGTAGCGGCTTTGGCGATTCTTGCCGGCTGCGGTCAAAGCGGCGCGCTCTATCTGCCCACCGTGCCTCCGCTGCCGAAGCCGATCCAGCAGCAGGACACGCCGCCGTCGGACGTGACGCCTACCGATGACAACGCGTCGTCCGACAGTGTGCCCGATTCGTCCGGTACGCCGCTCATGCTGTCGCCCGAGCTGTCGAGCGGTACGTCGAAAATGCCCGCACCGGCGTCGAGCCCGGCCGTCACGCAGTAACCGCGCGACGCCGCCCGTGCGGCTCGCGAAACAAGGCGATGGCCTCCCGGTCATCGCCTTTCGTTTTTTCAGGCCGCGCCGTTACGCACGCACGCGCCGCCATCCCCATGCGATCAGCCGCCAGCCCAGCAGCGCAGCGACGATCGCGGCGTAAAGCCTAGGCTGCGCGAGATTGTGCTTGCCGGCCCTCATCCACCAGAAGTGCAGCACGCCGAACAGCGCGATCGCGTAGATCGCGCGGTGCAGCGTCGCCCAGTGGCGGCCGAGCCGGCGCACCATCGCGCGCGGCGACGTCGCGGCAAGCGGAATCAGCAGCACGAACGCCGCGAAGCCGACCGTGATGAACGGGCGCTTGCCGACGTCCTTCAGGATCGCGACGACATCGAACCACTTGTCGAACCACAGATAGGTCGTGAAGTGCAGCGTCGCGTAAAAGAACGCGAACAGCCCGATCATCCGGCGAAAGCGCAGCAGCGTGGCGGCCCCCGTCATGCGCCGCAGCGGCGTGACGGCCAGCGTGATGCACAGCATCACGAGCGTCCACAGGCCGGTCGAACGCGTGATGAATTCGATCGGGTTCGCACCGAGCCGGTCGGTCAGCCCGAACAGCACGAGACGCACGAGCGGATAGAGGCCGGCCGCGAAAACCAGCACCTTGGCCGGCACGAGCCAGCGCGGCGCGGCGGCACGGATCGCACCGGCCCGCGCCGCCCGTTCGGCCGGTCGGGCGCCGGCCGCACGGGCGGGCGTCAGCGTCGAAGGAGGCATGTCGTTTCTCACCATCGCGCTCAGAAATTCTTTTTCAGGTCCATGCCCTGATACATCGACGCGACCAGATCGCCGTAGCCGTTGAACATCAGCGTCTTGCGCTTCGGCGTGAAGAAGCCGTCCTCGCCGATGCGCCGCTCGGTCGCCTGGCTCCAGCGCGGATGATCGACGTTCGGATTCACATTCGAATAAAAGCCGTACTCGTTCGACGCGTACGTGTTCCAGCTTGTCTTCGGCTGCTTGTCGACGAACCGGATCTTCACGAGCGATTTCGCGCTCTTGAAACCGTACTTCCACGGCACGACGATCCGCACCGGCGCGCCGTTCTGGTTCGGCAGCACCTGCCCGTAGACGCCCATCGTCAGCAGCGTCAGCGGATTCATCGCCTCGTCCATCCGCAGCCCTTCCGAGTACGGCCAGTCGAGCACGGGGGTCGAAAGGCCCGGCATCTGCGACGAATCGGCCAGCGTGATGAACTGCACGTATTTCGCGTTGCCGGTCGGCTGCACGCGCTTGATCAGCTCGGATAGCGGCACACCGATCCACGGAATCACCATCGACCATCCCTCGACGCAGCGCAGCCGGTACACGCGCTCCTCGAGCGGTGCGAGCTTCAGCAGTTCGTCGAGATCGAACACCTTCGGGTGCTGCACCTCGCCCTCGACGCTCACGCGCCACGGGCGTGGCCGAAGCGTGCCGGCGTTCTGCGCCGGATCGCTCTTGTCCGTGCCGAATTCGTAGAAGTTGTTGTAGGACGTGATGTCCTTGAACGGCGTCACCTTGTCCGCCGCGACGAACTTCGGATTCGTTTTTGCCGCGAGCTTCGCCGCCCGTGCGTCGGGCGACGCATACGCGGCGAATGCCGGGCCGCTGCCGCCGAGCAGCCCGCCCGCCGCCGCGAGGCCGGCCGCCTGCAAGATACGCCGCCGGTTCTCGAACACCGCGCGCGGCGTGATCTCGCTGGGCGCGATATCACCGCCGGTCAGTACGTTCCGCAAAGGACGTTTGATCCACATCGTGCAGCTCCTCCTGCATGCGCCGCGCGCACGCTTCATCAGCGTTCGACCCGACCCACCGTGCGCCGTTCGACGCCCGGGTCGCCCGCCCGTTACAAAAGAAAACCGCCGGGCACGCAGTGCACCGGCGGTCTTATAGTCGGACGAGCGGCGAAAATCTTACAGCTTGCCGTAGCTGTGCAGCCCGGACAGGAACATGTTGACGCCGAGGAACGCGAACGTCGTCACGAGCAGGCCGGTGAGCGCCCACCACGCGGCAACCGCGCCGCGCAGGCCCTTCATCAGCCGCATGTGCAGCCACGCCGCGTAGTTGAGCCACACGATCAGCGCCCAGGTTTCCTTCGGGTCCCAGCTCCAGTAACCGCCCCATGCCTCGGCCGCCCACAGCGCGCCGAGAATCGTCGCGATCGTGAAGAACGCGAAACCGACCGCGATCGACTTGTACATCACGTCGTCGAGCACCTCGAGGGTCGGCAGGCGATCGGCGAGCACGCCGCGCTCCTTCATCAGGTACGCGACCGACACCATCGCCGACAGCGCGAAGCTGCCGTAGCCGATGAAGTTCGCCGGCACGTGGATCTTCATCCACCAGCTTTGCAGCGCAGGCACGAGCGGCTGGATCTGCTGCGCATCGCGTGCGACCGAATACCACATCAGGAAGCCGACCGCGGCGCTGATGACCAGCAGCACGAACGCGCCGAGCGCGCGCGTGCCGTAGTGGCCTTCGTAATACAGATAGAGCAGCGCGGTGATCAGGCTGAACAGCACGAACACTTCATACAGGTTCGATACGGGGATATGCCCGACGTCCGCACCGATCAGGTAGGACTCGTACCAGCGCACCATCAGCCCCGTGAAGCCCATCAGCACGGCAACCCACGTGAGCTTCTGGCCGATCGCGGCGCCCGTTTGCGAGCGCGCGAGCAAGCCGATCCAGTAGAAGATCGTCGCGAGCACGAACAGCGCGCTCATCCACAGGATCGCCGACTGGCTCGACAGGAAGTACTTGAGGAAGAACGCCGAATCGGCGCGCGCGAGATCGCCCTGGTAGATCTGGATCGACAGCAGCGACATCACGGCGATCGACGCCATCACCAGCCGCGCGGGCTTCCAGCGCCAGCCGAGCGTGATGAGCGCCGGCACGGCGCCGATCATCACCGCCTTGTCGTAGTAGTCCATGTGCGCGTTGTAGTGCGCGAGCGCATAGCCCGCGCCCACCACGAGCGCCAGTGCGAACAGCCAGTCGAACAGCGACAGGCGCGCGAGGAACGGACGGTCGTCGAACAGCGGCGACGAAATCGGCGCCTGGGCCGACGCCGTATGGGAAGAGGAAACTTGCGTGAGATCCATGATGTTACCGGGTGGAATTCTCGGAATCGGAACCGCCGCCGGCAGGCGGGCGGGCCGTCGATGCCGCACCGGCGGGCGCGGCGTCGCGAGGTGCGGAGCGCAAGGCGGCGCCGGCCGCGTCGCGCGTCTGCACGAATTCTTTCTCGAAATCGAAGGTCTTGCGGGCCGTGGACATCGCCATCACCACACCGACGCCCGAGCCGGCATCCTTGAGCCAGAACCAGAGGCGCCGCTCGCGCACGTAGAACATCGAGAAGATGCCGGCGACCAGCAGCAGGCTGCCAAGATACACCAGATTCTTTCCGGGTGCGCGCGTCAACTGAAATACCGAAGCTTGCACCTGCTTGAATGAGTCAAGCTGTAAATAGACCGGCGATCCATACAGAAAGCTGTCGGATAGCGCATTGATCGCGTTCTGCACGAAGCGGACCGTATCGGTGCCCTGCTGGGCAACCGGCTCGCCGGCACGCTCGCGCGCGATCTGCCAGACCTCCCACATCGACCCTTCGAGCATCCGCAGCAGCAGGCTCGCGGCCTTCTCCTGCTCGGCCTTCGGCACCGAGCGGTCGATGAACGTCGCCACCGCCTGGAAGCCGCCGACCGGCTGGCCGTCGGCACCGCGGCCGACGCTGTCGTCGCTTGCCGCAAAAAGGGTCAGCACCTTCGACGCGCTGTCCTGCAGGCGGCCGCGCAACGATGCGTCGGTGCCCGGCAGCGAACGCTGCGCGAACCGCGCGGCGGCTTCGGCGCGCACGGCCGGATCCTCGAGCGCGGCGCGCAGGCGCATCCATTCGCCGATCGAATCCTGGCTGTCGGCCGGAATCCGCATGTAGCGGAACGGGTCGTTCGGGCTCGCGCGCACGCCGGCGAGGAACACGCGCTCGCCGTTCATGTCGACGGGCAGCATGTAGTTGTTGAATTCGCGCGCCTGGCCGTCCTTGCCGCGGATCTTGTACTGCACTGACGGGCCGATGTTGTGGAGCTGCGTCGGCTTCGATGTCTTCGCGCCGGAGCCGAGCCGTTCGTCGAACGCCTCCTTCAGCGACTCCGTCTTCGCGACGCCGCGTACGTCCGGCTTGCCGTTCGCGTCGGCCATGTTCTCGACGTTGATCGCGCGGAAATCGGAGAATTCGATCGTGTCGCCGTCGGCACCCGGCATCTGCAGCGGCGCCGAACTGCCGATCGTGCCTTGCACCGGGAAGGTCTTCGGATTGCCGCCCGTCATCGGATAGGCCGTCATCTGCATCTGCGAGCCGCCGTCCTGGAAGCTCGACTGGTAGATCGACACACCCTTGTACGTAAACGGCTTGTTGACCTCGACGCGCGCGGGGATCCTCTGGCCGGTCTCGCGATCGATCACGACGATGTCGCTCGCGAACAGCTTCGGCATGCCCGTCGTGTAGTAGTCGACGATGAACTTGTTGAGCTGGATCGAGAACGGCAGGTCCTGGATCAGCGAGCCGCTCGGCTGGTTCAGGATCGCGGTCGACACGAACTGGCCTTCGGGCACCCACGCATAACCGCGGAACGTCGGGTTCGACGCGGACAGGCGATGGTCGGGCGAGATCTCGCTGATCGTCGCGCTCGTGTTGACCGGACTCTTGCCGAACATCCACATCTGGAATTTGATCGGCAGGTTGCTGTCGAGCAGGCCGCCGATACAGATCACGACGATCGCCAAGTGCGCGGAAATATAGCCCCACTTGGTCATCGCGCCGCGCTTCGCGGAGATCAGCGTCGCGCCGTCGGTCTCACGCACGACGTGCTTGTAGCCGGCCTTGGTGACGAACGCGGCGAGCGTCGCCGCCACGGTCGCGCGCGTCCCGGAAGCCGTGTATTCGGCCTTGTGGTGGAACGCGCGCAGGCTGCCTTCGCGGACCTTGTCCTTCCAGCTCTTCGCATCGGCGAGCATCTTCGGCGCGTTGCGGATCACGCACAGCGAGATCGACGTGACGAGGAAGATCAGGATCAGCATGAACCACCACGCGCTGTACACGTTGTACAGGCCGAGCGAGCGGAAGATATCCGCCCAGAACGGCCCGAACTGGTTCACGTAGTTCGGATACGGATCGTCCTGGGTCAGGACCGTGCCGATGATGCTCGCGATCGACAGCACCACCAGCAGCGCAATCGCGAAACGCATCGAGCTCAATAGCTCGATCGCGCGCTTCGATGCACCCTGGCCCGACTTCGACTGCAACCCCGACGTGGTAACGCTCATTCAAACTCCGACTGACAACAAAAAAGGGCAAGGCGACCGCTACGGTGCGGCGCCCCACCCTTTTCTTGTTCTGACTCCGGCCGCCCTTCGGGCGCCCGGTCATTCGATTCGCGGCTGACCGATCAACGCAGGCCCGCGATGTAATCCGCGACGGCCTTGATCTCGATGTCCGACAGACGCGTCGCGATCTGATGCATCGCCTCGTTGTTGTTACGCGCGCCGGCACCCTGCTGGAACGCGGTCAACTGCGCGACCGTGTAATCGGCCCATTGCCCCGACAGACGCGGATACTGGACCGGGATTCCCTGCCCTGTCGGCCCGTGGCAGCTCGCACAGGCGGGCACGCCCTTCTCCGCGAGGCCGCCGCGGTAGATCTTCTGGCCGATCGGCACGGTCGCCGCATCGCGCGCGGTGCCGAGCTTCGTGGTCTGCGACCCGTAGTACGCGGCGACGTTGCGCATGTCGTCCGCACTCAACGCACTCGCGAACCCGACCATCACCGCGTTCGTACGCACCGGCCCCTTCGCGCCCGGCTGCGTCTTGAAGTCGTTCAACTGCTTGACCAGATATTCGGGATGCTGGCCGGCAAGCTTCGGGAAACTGCCCGACGCGCTATTGCCGTCGGCGCCGTGACACGACGCGCAGACTTGCCCGGCAATCGCCTTGCCACGGTCGAGATCCGGTTTGGCCGCATCCGCCGCGTTTGCCTCTGCTACGAAACCTACGAACCCTGCTGCAACCTGAAGCACCATCAGAGACTTGCACAGTCGATTCATTCGCACACCCTGTTTCGTCTTGTGGGAATTTGAGGTTCTGCAAAAAACGACGGCGTTCAGTCTACCGCAGAAGCCGCATAAAAGCGCGAGGCAGGCGCCCGGTGGCCTTCGGTAAAACCGCCGTATTGTACAATATCGTGTTGAAAGCCCCTGCGCCTATCGGGGCTACCCCGCCTCCACCAAGCGGCTCGCGCCGCCCGTCCTTCCGGTTCCCATGGCCTTTCTGCTCCATCAAGCCCGCTTCTACACGACCGTCAACCATCTGCGCGACCTGCCGCCGACGGTGCAGCCGGAAATCGCGTTCGCGGGCCGCTCGAATGCCGGCAAGTCGACGGCGATCAACGTGCTGTGCAACCAGAAGCGGCTGGCCTTCGCGTCGAAGACGCCCGGCCGCACGCAGCATATCAACTACTTCTCCGTCGGCCCGGCCGACGAGCCCGTCGCGAACATCGTCGACCTGCCCGGCTACGGCTACGCGGAAGTGCCAGGCGCCGCAAAGGCGCACTGGGAAATGCTGCTGTCGTCCTATCTCGCGACCCGCTCGCAGCTCTGCGGCCTGATCCTGATGATGGATTCGCGCCGTCCGCTGACCGACCTCGATCGCCGCATGATCGAGTGGTTCACGCCGACCGGCAAGCCGATCCACACGCTGCTGACGAAGTGCGACAAATTGACGCGGCAGGAAAGCATCAATGCGCTACGGACCACGCAAAAGGGGCTCGATGCGTATCGCGACCAGGGCGTCCAGGGCAAGCTGACGGTCCAGCTGTTCTCCGCATTGAAGCGCACGGGGCTCGACGAGGCACATGAGTTGATCGAGAGCTGGGTGCGGCCGTCCGTCGCCGACGAAGAAATCGCGCCTGTAGCACAATGATCGGGCAACGCGCGGCCGGGATCGGCGGCGCGCACCTGACGGCGCCTGCGGATTCGGCCGGCTCATAAAAAAACCCGCCGTTTAACGGCGGGTCAAACAGCCTAATCGAAAAACGACAGGCACCCGCTCAGGGAGGAGAAGCGGGGAGCAACACGCAACGCGTGCCGCTCGATCGCTATCATATACCAACGCTCTCAAAAATCACCTAAGGGTTCCGTAAGGTCCTTACTGCCCTGATTTCTGCCCAATCGCCATGAGCTTCCATCCGCTTCATCGTCCGCGCCGGATGCGCCGCGACGACTTCTCCCGCCGCCTGATGCGCGAAAACCGCCTGACCACCGACGACCTGATCTATCCGGTGTTCGTCGTCGAAGGCACCAACGAACGGCAGCCGGTGCCGTCGATGCCCGGCGTCGAACGCGTGTCCGTCGATCTGCTGATGCATGTCGCCGAGCAATGCGTCGAACTCGGCGTGCCCGTGCTGTCGCTGTTCCCCGCCATCGAGCCGTCGCTGAAAACGCCTGACGGCCGCGAGGCAGCCAATCCGGAAGGCCTGATCCCGCGCGCGGTACGCGAGCTGAAGAAGCGCTTCCCGGAGCTCGGCGTGCTGACCGACGTCGCGCTCGATCCGTACACGAGCCATGGCCAGGACGGCGTGCTCGACGAGAACGGCTACGTGATCAACGACGACACGATCGAGATCCTGGTCGATCAGGCGCGTGCGCAGGCTGAAGCCGGCGTCGACATCGTCGCGCCGTCCGACATGATGGACGGCCGCATCGGTGCGGTTCGCGAAATGCTGGAAAGCGACGGCCACATCCATACGCGGATCATGGCGTATTCGGCCAAGTTCGCGTCGGCGTTCTATGGCCCGTTCCGCGACGCGGTCGGCTCGGCGTCCAACCTGGGCAAGGGCAACAAGATGACCTACCAGATGGATCCGGCGAACAGCGACGAAGCGCTGCGCGAAGTGCGCCTCGACATCGACGAAGGTGCCGACATGGTGATGGTCAAGCCCGGCATGCCGTACCTCGACATCGTGCGCCGCGTGAAGGACGAGTTCCGCTTCCCGACCTACGTGTACCAGGTGAGCGGCGAATACGCGATGCTGAAGGCCGCCGCGATGAACGGCTGGCTCGACCACGACAAGGTCGTGCTCGAATCGCTGCTCGCGTTCAAGCGGGCGGGTGCCGACGGCGTGCTCACGTACTTCGCGCTCGACGCCGCGCGTCTGCTGAAAGCGCAACGCTGATCGCGCACCGGCAGGCGGAAAGAAAAACGGCGGGACACCTCGGTGTTCCGCCGTTTTTTTGTTGGTCGCCGATCGAGGCCGCCTGTCGGCGTCGAGTCGTCAGCTCATGCTGCAGGAGCGCCCCGTATCGCCGCCGGCACGTGCCCGGCGGGCATCGTCATACCGTCGGGACAGCAGCCCGATCGAGACTGCGCAGGAACGTCTCGGCCGCCTGATAGCCGACCACGCGCCCGATCTCGTTGCCGTTGCGATCGAAGAAGATGATCCCCGGCGGGCCGAACAGGTTGAAGCGCTTGAGCAGCGCCTGGTCGTCCGGGTTGTTCGCGGTGACGTCCGCGCGCACGAGATGAAGCTTCGCCAGCCGCGCCTGCACGCGCGCGTCAGTAAACGTCAGATGCTCCATCTCCTTGCAGCTCACGCACCAGTCCGCGTAGAAGTCGAGCATCACGGGCTGGCCCGACGTCTTCAACAGCGCGTCGAGCTCGCCACTGGAGCGCACCGATGCGAACGCGGGGCCATCCTGCGCGGTCGCGCCAGCCGCCGCAGTGCCGCCCGACGCAACCGTGCGCGCCGCGAGCACGGCCAGCGGCTTGACCGGATCGGTCGATCCGGCGGCCAGGCCGACGAGCAGCGTCGCCGCCCAGATCGCGAGTGCGGCGCCCACACCGCGGCCGAGGCGGCGCCAGATCGACGCGGCGCCGGCATTCGGCGTGAACAGGCCGAGGGCCGCGGCGGCGATAAGCAACCACAACGCGGCGAGCACCATCTTCAGCCCACCCGCCAGCACCGGCCACACGATCCACAGCGCGGCCGCGAGCAGCACGATGCCGAAGAACACCTTCACGCCATCCATCCATGCGCCCGCGCGCGGCAGCACCGTCCCGGCGCCGACGCCGACGACGAGCAGCGGCACGCCGAGCCCCAGCCCCATCGCGAACAGCGCCGCGCCACCAAGCAGCGCATTGCCGGTGTGCGCAATGAACGCGAGTACCGCGAACAGCGGTGCCGTCATGCACGCGCCGACGACCAGCGCCGACAATGCGCCCATCGCCGCGACCGCAATGAAGTGACCGCCCTGGCGTGCGCTCGATGCCTCGGACGCGCCGTTCTGCCAGCGCGCGGGCAGCGCGATGTCCTTGCCCGAAATCAGCGACACAGCAAACGCGGCGAGCAGCACGCCGAACGCGCCGAGCACCCACGGGTTCTGCAGCCACGCGCCGAGGCTCTGGCCGACCAGTGCCGCGGCGATGCCGAGCGCCGTGTAGACCAGCGCCATGCCGACCACATAGGTCAGCGACAGCGCGAAACCGCGCGCATGCGTCGCGCGCGTGCCCTGGCCGATGATGATCGCGGACACGATCGGAATCATCGGGTACGAACACGGCAGGAGGCTCAGCACGACGCCCGCGACGAAGTACAGTGCGACGATCGTGAAGAAACCCTGCCCTTCGAGCAGCGACTGCGCGAAATCGGCGCTCGTGACCTTGTCGAACCAGCTGCCCGAGGCAGCCGTTTCGCCGGACGACGACGCGGCACCGAGCGCGGCGCCGTCGACCTTCACCACGTGCTCGGCCGGCGGATAGCAGATCCCCTCGTCCGCGCACCCCTGCGACGTCACCGCGAGCTCGAACGGCCCCGACGCCTGCTTGACGGGCACATGCACGACGACTTCGTCACGATAGGTCTCGACGTTCTTCTGGAACGTCTGGTCGAACTTCACGTGGCCGGCCGGGAATTGCGGCTCGCCGAGCGTCGCCTGCCCGCCCTTCACCGCGAACGCGAACCGCTCGCGGTATAGGTAATAGCCATTGGCTACCTTGAAGTGAACGTCCACCTGTCCCGGCGATTCGCTCGCACTGAACTTGAACGCGACCGACGGATCGAGGAAGTCGTCGGCCGCGCGCGCGACCGACAGGCCGCCCAGCACGAGCACGAACGACAACAGGACTGCAAGGAACCGCAGCGCGCGCACGCGCACGGGAAGCGCCATACCGTTAAACATGAAATAGACGTTGAGTTTCGCTGGTCACCCACTGACCGTACGCGGCCGAAGCCGTCGACTGCCAGGAGACGATTTCGGGCGTCTCGTAAGGATGATTCGCAAGAATAAATCGCTCCAGTTCGAGCGCCCGCACGGGGCTCGTCTTGAACAGCAACTGGATCTCGTCGGCCGTTTCGACCTTGCCCTGCCAGTGATAGCGCGACTTGATCGCACCGAGCTCCGACACGCACGCGGCAAGCCGTGCATCGAGCGCGCCGTCGGAGAGCGCCGCGGCCGTCGCCGCATCGGGCGCCGTCGTCAGCATCAGCACCACTATCATCCGCGCCCTCCTGGCTGGTCTACCGGCTTCTGCCGACACGGGTTGCCCCGCTGGAACCACGTCGGCTGCCCCGTATCGTAGCGCAGCCCGCGCAACGCTGCCGGCACCGGCCTGCGACAATCGATCGCAGCCGGCGCCGCAAAAACAAAAAGGGCCAAGCTATTGCTCGGCCCCTTTCAGATACTGCTGCGTACCGGAAGCTTATTCAGCTTCTTGCACGTTTTCCGTTTCGTCGACTTCCGGACGATCGAGCAGCTCGACCAGTGCCATCGGTGCGTTGTCACCAACGCGGAAGCCGAACTTCAGCACGCGCAGGTAGCCGCCCGGACGGTTCGCGAAACGCGGACCGAGCACGTCGAACAGCTTCGCGACCGAGTCACGATCGCGCAGGCGGTTGAACGCCAGGCGACGGTTTGCCAGCGACGGCTTCTTGCCGAGCGTGATCAGCGGCTCGACGACTTTACGGAGTTCCTTCGCCTTCGGCAGCGTCGTCTTGATGACTTCGTGCTCGATCAGCGAGTTGGACATGTTACGGAGCATAGCCAGACGGTGGCTGCTCGTGCGGTTCAGTTTCCGCAGACCATGACGATGGCGCATTTCAGTTTCCTTGATTCAAAGTTTTGATCCAGCTCTTCTATCGCACCTCGAAGGGTGCACGGGCCGGTAGCGAAAAAAGCAAGATGCGGATTTTAAAGGAAAATCCGCATCTTTGCCAACTACAGCTACAACCGGGCTTACTTGTCGAGACCAGCCGGCGGCCAGTTCTCGAGCTTCATGCCCAGCGTGAGACCGCGCGAAGCGAGCACTTCCTTGATCTCGTTGAGCGACTTGCGACCGAGGTTCGGCGTCTTCAGCAGCTCGTTTTCCGTGCGCTGGATCAGGTCGCCGATGTAATAGATGTTCTCGGCCTTCAGGCAGTTCGCCGAACGAACCGTCAGCTCGAGATCGTCCACCGGACGCAGCAGGATCGGATCGATCTGCGGTGCACGCGACGGCGCCTCGGCAGCCGTTTCCGTGCCTTCCAGCGCCGCGAACACGGACAGCTGGTCGACCAGGATGCGGGCCGATTGACGGATCGCTTCTTCCGGCGTGATCACGCCGCTCGTCTCGATGTTCATCACGAGCTTGTCGAGGTCGGTACGCTGCTCGACACGTGCGCTTTCGACAGCGTAGCTCACGCGGCGAACCGGCGAGAACGATGCGTCCAGCACGATGCGGCCGATGATCTTGGCCGTATCTTCGCCGTAGCGACGAACGTTGCCGGGCACATAACCACGACCCTTCTCGATCTTGATCTGAACGTCGAGCTTGCCGCCCTTCGACAGATGCGCGATCACGTGATTCGGGTTGATGACTTCGCAATCGTGAGCCAGCTCGATATCGCCGGCCGTGACAACGCCTTCACCTTCCTTGCGCAGCGTAACCGTCACTTCGTCACGGTTATGCAGCTTGAACACCACGCCCTTCAGGTTCAGCAGCAGGTTGACGACGTCCTCTTGCACGCCATCAAGCGTCGAGTACTCGTGCACCACGCCGGCGATCGTGACTTCGGTCGGCGCATAGCCGACCATCGACGACAGCAGCACGCGGCGAAGCGCATTGCCCAAGGTATGGCCGTAACCGCGTTCGAACGGTTCCATGACCACCCTCGCGTGGTTCTCGCCAAGCGATTCCACGGCGATGATCTTGGGTTTCAGCAAACTGGTTTGCATGGGCTTTCCTTTTCAATACCCTCGGCTCGTTACACCGATAAGGCTGACCGGTAACAACCAGAAAATAAACAGCCGAGGCCCCTCCTTGCGCAACGCAATCGGGGTACCTCGGCCGTCAATCGGATTAACGCGAATACAATTCGACGATCAGGCTTTCGTTGATGTCGCCTGCGATGTCAACGCGTTCCGGCATTTGCTTGAACGTGCCTTCGAACTTCTTCGCATCGACTGCAACCCAGCTCGGCATGCCGCCTTGCTCGGCCAGCGACAGCGATTCGACGATACGCGCTTGCTTCTTCGCCTTTTCGCGGATCGCGACGACGTCACCCGCCTTCACTTGCTGCGACGGGACGTTCGCGACGACGCCGTTCACGGTGATCGACTTGTGGCTCACCAGCTGACGCGCTTCAGCGCGGGTCGAGCCGAAGCCCATGCGATACACGACGTTGTCGAGGCGCGACTCGAGCAGTTGCAGCAGGTTTTCACCCGTGTTGCCCTTGCGGCGGTCGGCTTCGGCGAAGTAGCGGCGGAACTGACGCTCCAGCACGCCGTAAATGCGCTTGACCTTCTGCTTTTCGCGCAGCTGCGTACCGTAGTCGGACGTACGAGCGCCCGAGGTACGGCCGTGCTGACCCGGCTTGCTGTCGAGCTTGCACTTGTCGGCGAGCGAGCGGCGCGCGCTCTTCAGGAACAGGTCGGTGCCTTCACGGCGGGACAGCTTGGCTTTGGGGCCGATATAACGTGCCACTTTGCATTCCTTTATCAATCAGTCACGCGAACCGAAATCCGCGCTAGTCCGCTCCCTTTGGGGCGAACGGTGGGCTTAGTCAATCAAAAAAGCACAGCCCGTCGACGCTACGCGGCGACAGGCAATGCGCTAGCACGAACGTGCCAGCACATTCTTAGATACGACGACGCTTCGGCGGGCGGCAGCCGTTGTGCGGAATCGGGGTGACGTCCGAAATCGCGGTGATCTTGATGCCGAGGCCGTGCAGTGCGCGCACTGCCGACTCGCGACCCGGGCCCGGGCCCTTGATCCGCACTTCCAGATTCTTCACGCCGTATTCCATCGCGACGCGACCTGCCGACTCGGCTGCGACCTGAGCAGCGAACGGCGTCGATTTGCGCGAGCCCTTGAAGCCCTGGCCGCCCGACGTCGCCCATGCCAGTGCGTTGCCTTGGCGATCGGTGATCGTGATGATCGTGTTGTTGAACGACGCGTGAACGTGAACCACGCCTTCAGCGACGTTCTTCTTAACCTTCTTGCGTACGCGTTGCGCCGCGGTGTTCGAAGCCTTAGCCATTACGTTTTCCTGTAACTGTCAGTTCCGCTTACTTCTTCAGCGCTTGCGCTGCACGACGCGGACCCTTGCGAGTGCGTGCGTTCGTACGCGTACGCTGACCGCGCATCGGCAGGCCCTTGCGATGACGGACGCCACGGTAGCAACCGAGGTCCATCAGGCGCTTGATGTTCATCGTCACTTCACGGCGCAGATCGCCTTCGACGACAAACTTGCCCACTTCTTCACGCAGCTTTTCGAGATCTGCGTCGGTCAGGTCCTTGACCTTCTTCGAGAATTCCACGCCAGCTGCCGCGCAGATGCTGCGCGAGCGCGTGCGGCCGACACCGAAGATTGCCGTCAGGCCAATCTCGGTATGCTGGTGATTCGGGATGTTAACCCCTGCGATACGAGCCATTGTTTTTCCTCAAACAAAAAGCGCAAACAAACGCGCGGTCAGCCTTGGCGCTGCTTGTGGCGCGGATCCGAGCTGCAGATCACGCGAACGACGCCTTTGCGCTTGATGATCTTGCAATTGCGGCAAATGCGCTTAACCGATGCCATCACTTTCATGATAATACCCTTTTTTCAAATCACTTCGCCCGGAACACGATCCGCGCACGAGACAGATCGTAAGGCGTCAACTCAACCGTCACCTTGTCGCCCGGGAGGATGCGGATGTAGTGCATCCTCATCTTTCCGGAAATATGCCCCAATACGACATGGCCGTTTTCCAGCTTCACACGGAAGGTCGCATTCGGGAGGTTTTCGATCACCTCACCCTGCATCTGGATTACATCGTCTTTGGCCATAGTCCTATTTAACGCATCGGGATGTTGCCGCCCTTGAAGTTCGCCTTCTTGAGCAGTGACTCATACTGTTGCGACATAACGTACGACTGCACCTGCGCCATAAAGTCCATCGTGACGACGACAATGATCAGCAGCGACGTTCCACCAAAATAAAACGGCACGTTCCAGCGCAGCACCAGGAATTCCGGCAGCAGACACACGAAGACGATGTAGATCGCACCGGCCAGCGTCAGACGCGTGAGGATGCGGTCGATATATCGTGCGGTCTGATCGCCCGGACGAATGCCCGGAACAAACGCGCCGCTCTTCTTCAGGTTGTCTGCGGTCTCCCTGCTGTTGAACACCAGTGCGGTGTAGAAGAAGCAGAAAAACACGATTGCCAGCGTGTACAGCAGCACATAGACCGGCTGGCCCGGCTTCAGCGCTTCCGCAACGTTATGCAACGTATTGGAAATCCAGCTTCCCGTCGGCTGACCGGTACTGAACCAGCCGAGAATCGTTGCCGGGAACAGGATGATCGACGATGCGAAGATCGGCGGAATCACGCCCGACATGTTCAGCTTCAGCGGCAGGTGGGACGACTGCCCGCCGTAGATCTTGTTACCGACCTGGCGCTTCGCGTAGTTCACGAGGATCTTGCGCTGACCGCGTTCGATGAACACGACCAGGTAAGTCACCGCGGCAATCAGAACGACGATGATGATCGCCGAAATGATGCTCATCGAACCCGTACGCACCAGCTCGAACAACCCACCGACGGCATTCGGGAACCCTGCTGCGATCCCGCCGAAGATGATGATCGAGATACCGTTGCCCAGACCACGCTCGGTAATCTGCTCGCCGAGCCACATCAGGAACATCGTGCCAGTAACCAGCGTCACGACCGTCGTCAGTCGGAACAGCATGCCGGGATCGGTGACGAGGCCCGGCTGGTTTTCCAGCGCAGCCGCGATACCGAATGCCTGGAAGGTCGCGAGCACCACGGTGAAATACCGCGTGTACTGCGTGATCTTCCGTTGCCCTGCCTGCCCTTCCTTCTTCAGCGCCTCGAGCTGCGGCGAGACGATCGCCAGCAACTGCATGATGATCGACGCCGAAATATACGGCATGATCCCCAGCGCAAAGATCGTGAAGCGGGAAAGTGCGCCACCCGAGAACATGTTGAACATGCCCAGGATGCCACCCGCCTGGCTCTGGAACAGCTTAGCCAGTTGATCCGGATCGATGCCCGGCACGGGAATGTGCGCGCCGATGCGATAGACGATCAGCGCCAGGAGCAGGAACATCGCTCGCCGACGCAGATCGCCGAATTTCGCCGTGCTTCGACCGGGTTTTGCAAGACTCGGGCTGTTAGCCAAGTACCTTCTCCGATGAATGCAAGTGACGACGCGCTACGCGTGTCACTCGGCGAACGAACCGCCAGCCGCTTCGATCGCAGCGCGCGCACCCTTGGTGGCACCGAGACCCTTCACGACGATCTTGCGCTTCAGTTCGCCCGTCGCGATGATCTTTGCGCTCTTCGTCAGCTCACCGACCAGGCCGGCTTGCTTCAGTGCGAGCAGATCGATCTCATCGACCGGCAGCTTCTCGAGGTCGCTCAGGCGCACTTCACCGACGAATTCCTTCGTCAGCGACGTGAAGCCGCGCTTCGGCAGACGACGTTGCAGCGGCATCTGACCGCCTTCGAAACCGACTTTGTGGAAGCCGCCCGAACGCGATTTCTGACCCTTGTGACCACGGCCAGCCGTCTTGCCGAGGCCCGAACCGATGCCACGGCCGACGCGACGCTTGGCGTGCTTGGCGCCAGCTGCCGGCTTCAGGTTATTCAATTCCATATCAACTCCTTGATCCGTAGGGCCGCTTACGCGATGACCTTAACGAGGTACGAGACCTTGTTGATCATGCCGCGGACCGCCGGCGTGTCCTGCAGCTCGCTAACCGAGTTGAGTCGGCGCAGGCCCAGGCCACGCACGGTCGCGCGGTGCGATTCGCGGGTCCCGATCAGGCTCTTAACGAGCTGAACCTTGACAGTTTTTTCAGACATGGTGACCACCCGGGCTTAGCCCAAAATATCTTCGACGGACTTGCCGCGCTTCGCCGCGATGTCTGCCGGGGTGGACTGCTTGCGCAGGCCGTCCAGCGTGGCGCGAACGAGGTTGTACGGGTTCGTCGAACCGTGGCTCTTCGCCACAACGTTCTGAACGCCCATCACGTCGAACACTGCGCGCATCGGGCCGCCGGCGATCACGCCCGTACCTGCCTTCGCCGGAGCGAGGAGGACGGCCGAAGCGCCGTGCTTGCCGTGCACTTCGTGCTGCAGCGTGCCGTTCTTGAGCGGCACCTTGAACATGTTGCGGCGAGCTTGTTCCATTGCCTTCTGGACAGCGACCGGCACTTCCTTCGCCTTGCCCTTGCCCATGCCGATGCGGCCATCGCCGTCGCCAACCACGGTCAGTGCGGCGAAGCCGAGAATACGGCCACCCTTCACGACCTTGGTCACGCGGTTGACCGAAATCATCTTTTCACGAAGGCCGTCGTCGCGTTCGTCAGCCTGAACTTTCGCTTGCATCTTTGCCATGACGAATTCCTTCCTTAGAACTTGAGCCCAGCTTCGCGAGCTGCCTCAGCCAGCGCCTTGACGCGGCCATGGTAGCGGAAGCCCGAGCGGTCGAAGGCGACGGATTCGATGCCGGCGGCCTTTGCCTTCTCGGCAATACGCTTGCCGATCAGCGTCGCAGCATTAACGTTGCCGCCCTTGCCCGACTTGTCGGCGAGCTCTGCGCGCACTTCTGCCTCGAGCGTCGACGCACTGGCGAGCACCTTGGTGCCGCAGGGCGAGAACACTTGAGCGTAGATATGCGTGTTCGTGCGATGCACGGCGAGACGCGCGACCTGCAGCTCAGCGATCTTGATACGCGTCTGGCGAGCGCGGCGCAGGCGAGATTGAGTCTTATCCATGATTGCGCACCCTTACTTCTTCTTCGTTTCTTTGAGGATCACAACCTCGTCGGAATAGCGCACGCCCTTGCCCTTGTAGGGCTCCGGCGGACGGTAACCGCGGACTTCCGCAGCCACTTGACCGACTTGTTGCTTGTTGATCCCCTTGATCACGATTTCGGTTTGCGTCGGGGTTTCAGCCTTGACGCCTTCCGGCATCTGGTGCACCACCGGGTGCGAGAAACCCAGCGACAGGTTCAGCTTGTCGCCTTGCGCTTGTGCACGGTAACCGACGCCAACCAGCGTCAGCTTGCGCTCGAAACCCTTGGTCACGCCGTGCACGGCATTCGCGATGATCGCGCGCATCGTGCCCGACAGTGCATTTGCTTCGCGGCTTTCGTCGACCGGCGACAGATTCAGCGTGCCGTCGTTGTTCGCCACGTTCACGAGCGGATTGATCGCTTGCGTGATGGTGCCCAGCGGGCCCTTGACGGTGATTGCGCCGTCAGCCAGCTTGACTTCCGCGCCTTGCAGCGCGATCGGGCTCTTACCTACTCGAGACATGTTTCTCTCTCCTCGGCTTTAAGCGACGTAGCAGATGACTTCGCCGCCGACGCCGGTAGCGCGCGCCTTGCGGTCGGTCATCACGCCCTTGGGCGTCGACACGATTGCCACGCCGAGGCCATTCATGACCTGCGGAATGTCGTTACGGCCGCGGTAGACGCGCAGGCCAGGCTTCGACACGCGCTCGAGGCGTTCGATGACCGGACGGCCAGCGTAGTACTTCAGCGCGATATTCAGTTCAGCCTTTGCGCCTTCGCTCTTCACCGCGAAATCGTCGATATAACCTTCGTCCTTCAGGACTTGCGCGATTGCAACCTTGACCTTCGACGAGGGCATCGCGACCGATACCTTCTCGACCATCTGCGCGTTGCGGATGCGAGTCAGCATATCGGCGATAGGATCACTCATGCTCATTTACGTTTCTCCTATTACCAGCTCGCCTTGGTCAGGCCAGGAATCTCGCCACGGAATGCGATTTCACGAATCTTGTTACGCGCGAGGCCGAATTTACGGAACGTGCCACGCGGGCGGCCCGTGATCGCGCAGCGGTTACGCTGGCGGGTCGGGTTTGCGTTGCGGGGCAGTTGCTGCAGCTCCAGGCGTGCTTCGTAGCGCTCTTCTTCCGACTTGCTTTGGTCTTCGACGATCGCCTTCAGCGCTTCGCGCTTTGCTGCGAACTTCGCGACCAGGCGGGCGCGCTTCTTTTCACGTTCGATCAGTGCCAGTTTAGCCACGGTAACCTCAGTTTCTGAACGGGAACTTGAAGCTGGCGAGCAGAGCCTTTGCTTCGTCGTCGGTCTTCGCAGTCGTCGTGATGCTGATGTTCAGCCCACGCAGTGCGTCGATCTTGTCGTAATCGATTTCGGGGAAAATGATCTGCTCTTTCACACCGATGTTGTAGTTGCCACGGCCATCGAAAGCACGACCCGACACACCACGGAAGTCACGCACGCGGGGCAGGGCGACGGTCACGAAGCGATCGAGGAATTCGTACATTGCCTGGCCGCGCAGCGTCACCATCGCGCCGATCGGGTAGCCCTGACGAATCTTGAAACCTGCGATTGCCTTGCGTGCCTTCGTCACGACCGGCTTCTGACCAGCGATCTTCGTGAGGTCGCCAACGGCGTTCTCGATGATCTTCTTGTCAGCGATCGCTTCGCCAAGACCCATGTTCAGCGTGATCTTGGTGATGCGCGGCACTTCCATGACCGACTTGTAACCGAACTTCTCGATCAGGCCGGGCACAACCTTTTCTTTGTAAAACTCTTGAAAACGAGCCATTTTTTACTCCGCTGCGTCAGGCGCTCAGTACGGCACCGGTCGTCTTCAGGAAGCGAACCTTCTTGCCTTCCTCGACCTTGATGCCAACACGCGACGCCTTGCCATTCGCGTCGACCAGTGCGACGTTCGAAATATGCAGGGGCATCGTCTTCGCTTCCACGCCGCCCGTCGTACCCTTCATCGGGTTCGGCTTCACATGCTTCTTGACGAGGTTGATACCTTCAACCGTCACATGTTCAGCACCGACAGCCAGCACGACGCCGCGCTTGCCCTTGTCCTTGCCGGTGACGACGATCACTTCGTCACCCTTGCGAATCTTGTTCATCGCGACTCCTTACAGCACTTCCGGCGCAAGCGAAACGATCTTCATGAATCGTTCGCTACGCAGCTCACGCGTCACCGGCCCGAAGATACGGGTGCCGATCGGCTCGAGCTTGTTATTCAAAAGCACAGCGGCGTTGCCGTCGAACTTGATCAGCGAGCCGTCTTGACGGCGAACGCCCTTGGCGGTGCGAACCACCACGGCATTGTAAATTTCGCCTTTCTTCACGCGCCCGCGCGGCGTTGCCTCTTTGACGGTCACCTTGATGATGTCGCCAATGCCGGCATAACGACGCTTCGAGCCGCCGAGCACCTTGATGCACATGACTTCACGTGCACCCGTGTTGTCGGCTACTTCGAGCCGAGATTCGGTCTGGATCATGGTTTGTCTTTCCCAACTTAATCCGGATGCACCACCATGATGCATTCGGTCAGTCTTGGTCCCGTCAGCCAATCGGCTGCTTGGGTTGGAACAGCAGCGACGGCAAACGAAACCCGCCATCGCAATTCGGTGAATCTTTCAGACAGGCTGGCGCCAGTCCGCTTCCCCCACCAACTTCGCCCGCGACGGGGCTCCCATAAAGAGGGAAGACCAGGATTATAACAAATAATCCTGGTCACGCAAGCAAAAACTTTGCGATTTCAAGCACTTCGTGGAGAAGTGCCTGTTGCTGCCTACTGCACTGCCCGCTTAGATGACGCGAGCTGCTTCGACGAGGCGCGACACTGCCCAGGCCTTCGTCTTCGAAACAGGACGAGTTTCCTGGATTTCGACGAGATCGCCTTCGTTGCAGGTGTTCGCTTCATCGTGCGCGTGGTACTTCTTCGAACGCACGACATACTTGCCGTAGATCGGGTGCTTGACGCGGTGCTCGATCAGCACGGTGACGGTCTTGTCCATCTTGTTGCTGACGACCCGACCGACCAGCGTCCGCTTCAGCGAGGTTTTCACGCTATCGTTCATTTCTGGTTCGCCTTCTGAGTCATGACGGTCCGCACACGTGCGATGTCGCGACGAACCTTCTTCAGCTGGCTCGTGTTAGTGAGCTGCTGGGTCGCGAGTTGCATGCGCAGGCCGAATTGCGCCTTCAGCAGGTCCGCCAGCTCCTTGTTGAGCGCGGCCTGGTCTTTCTGGAGAAGTTCGGAAGCCTTCATATTTTCTCCTTAGGCGCCGAGCTGGCGCACGATGAACGCCGTCTTCAGCGGCAGCTTGGCTGCAGCCAGACGGAACGCTTCGCGTGCCAGTTCTTCGGTGACGCCGTCCATTTCATAGAGCATCTTGCCCGGCTGAATCTCGGCGACGTAGTACTCAGGGTTACCCTTACCGTTACCCATACGCACTTCGGCCGGCTTCTGCGAAATCGGCTTGTCCGGGAAGATCCGGATCCAGATGCGGCCGCCACGCTTGATGTGACGCGTCATTGCACGACGCGCCGCTTCAATTTGACGCGCGGTCAAACGGCCGCGACCGATCGCCTTCAGGCCGAAATCACCGAACGACACTGCGTTGCCGCGCGTCGCCTTGCCGGTGTTACGACCCTTCTGCTCTTTGCGATACTTCCTGCGTTTCGGTTGCAGCATCGTTATTCTCCAGTCTTGCCGTCTTCGGGCTTGCCGGCGCCACGGCGCGGTGCGCCACGACGAGCACCCGGAGCGCCGCCTTCGCCGTCACGGCGCGGACGACGATCGCCCGGGCGCGCATTGCGACGCGGACGCTTGTCTTCGGCTACTTCTTCCACCACCGGCGCGTCGTTGCGGCCGAGCGTGTCGCCCTTGTACACCCACACCTTGACGCCGATGATCCCGTAGGTCGTCTTCGCTTCCGAAGTCGCGTAGTCGATGTCGGCACGCAGCGTGTGAAGCGGAACGCGACCTTCGCGATACCACTCCGTACGTGCGATTTCGATACCGTTCAGACGGCCTGCGCTCATGATCTTGATGCCCTGGGCACCCAGACGCATCGCGTTCTGCATCGCACGCTTCATCGCGCGACGGAACATGATCCGGCGCTCGAGCTGTTGCGTGATCGAGTCAGCGATCAGTTGCGCATCGGTTTCCGGCTTGCGGATCTCTTCGATGTTGACGTGAACCGGCACGCCCATGCGGCGTTGCAGTTCCGTCTTCAGCTGTTCGATATCCTCGCCCTTCTTGCCGATGACCACGCCCGGACGCGAGCTGTAAATCGTGATGCGCGCGTTCTTTGCCGGACGCTCGATGACAACCCGACCGACCGAAGCGTTCTTCAGCTTCTTCTTCAGGTACTCACGAACACCGATGTCTTCCTGAAGCATCGCCGCGAAATTGTTGTTGTTCGCGTACCAACGCGAAGCCCAATTGCGGCTGACAGCCAGGCGGAAGCCAGTCGGATGAATTTTCTGTCCCATCGTATGGCTCCTTAATTCCCGACCGTCACAGTGATGTGACAGGATTGCTTCTCGATGCGGTTACCGCGGCCCTTGGCGCGCGCGGTGAAACGCTTGAGCGATGCAGCCTTATCGACGTAGATGCTCTTGATCTTGAGCTCGTCGATATCGGCGCCTTCGTTGTGCTCCGCATTCGCGATTGCCGACAGCACAACCTTCTTCACGATGCCAGCCGCCTTCTTCGGCGAGAACGTCAGAACGTTCAGCGCCTTGTCGACCGGCAAACCGCGGATCTGGTCAGCCACAAGGCGCGTTTTTTGCGCCGAGATGCGGGCACCGCGATGAATTGCTTTCACTTCCATCTTGATTGCCCCTTATTTCTTGGCCTTCTTGTCGGCTGCGTGACCCTTGAACGTACGGGTCAGTGCGAACTCGCCAAGCTTGTGGCCGACCATGTTTTCCGAGATGTACACCGGAACGTGTTGACGGCCGTTGTGAACAGCGATCGTCAGGCCGATGAAATCCGGCAGAATCGTCGAGCGACGCGACCAGGTCTTGATCGGCTTTTTGTCGCGCGAAGCTGCAGCCGCCTCAACTTTCTTCAGCAAATGGGCGTCGCAGAACGGACCTTTTTTAACAGAACGTGCCATTGCCTACTCCTTAACGCTTGTGACGGCGCTGGACGATCATCGTCGTCGTGCGCTTGTTGCTGCGGGTGCGATAACCCTTAGCCGGCGTACCCCACGGGCTCACCGGGTCGCGACCTGCAGCCGTCTTGCCCTCACCACCACCGTGCGGGTGATCAACCGGGTTCATCGCAACGCCACGCACCGTCGGGCGGATACCGCGCCAGCGGTTCGCGCCAGCCTTGCCGATTTGGCGCAGGCTATGCTCTTCGTTGCCGACTTCACCGATCGTTGCACGGCACTCGATGTGCACGCGACGGATTTCGCCCGAACGCAGACGAACCTGCGCGTAGACGCCTTCACGTGCCAGCAGCATGGCCGACGTGCCAGCCGAACGCGCCATTTGCGCGCCCTTGCCCGGCAGCATCTCGATGCAGTGGATCGTCGTACCGACCGGAATGTTGCGGATCGGCAGCGTGTTGCCTGCACGGATCGGCGCTTCCGAACCCGACATCAGCTGTTGGCCGACGGTCAGGCCCTTCGGGGCGATGATGTAGCGACGCTCGCCGTCTGCGTAGAGCACCAGCGCGATGTTCGCGCTACGGTTCGGGTCGTACTCGAGACGCTCGACCTTTGCCGGGATGCCATCCTTCGTGCGACGGAAATCGACGATACGATAGTGCTGCTTGTGACCACCGCCCTTGTGGCGCGTGGTGATGCGGCCGTTGTTGTTACGGCCGGCGGTCGAGCTCTGCGAGTCGAGCAGTGCCGCGAACGGCTTGCCCTGGTGCAGATTCTTGTTGACCACCTTGACCATCGCGCGGCGACCCGGCGAAGTCGGCTTAACTTTAACGATTGCCATGATTACTTGGCCTCCGCTTCAAAGTTGATTTCCTGGCCGGGCTTCAGGCAAACGTACGCCTTCTTCACGTCCTTGCGGCGGCCCATCGAACGGCCAAAGCGTTTCTGCTTGCCCTTCTGAACCAGCACGTTGACGGAGTCAACCTCAACCTTGAACAGCAGCTCGACAGCCGCCTTCACTTCCTGCTTCGTGGCATCCGGCGCGACTTCGAACACGACTTGCTCGTTCTTGTCGGCAACCAGCGTCGCCTTTTCCGAGATCACCGGTGCGAGCAGGACCTGCATCAAACGATGATCGTTCTTGCGAATCTCGCTCATGACAGCAACTCCTCGATCTGGGCGACCGCAGCCTTCGTGACCAGGACTTTCTTGAAGTAGATCAGCGACAGCGGGTCAGCGTAGCGCGGCTCGACAATTGCCACGTGCGGCAGGTTGCGCGAAGCCAGGTACAGGTTTTCGTCGACCGTGTCGGTAATGATCAGCACGGAGTCGAGACCCATGGTCTTGAATTTTTCGGCCAGCAGCTTGGTCTTCGGCGCTTCGAGGATGATGTCCTCGACAACCGACAGACGGCCTTCACGGGCCAGCTGCGAGAAGATCGAGCAGAGACCTGCGCGATGCATCTTCTTGTTGACCTTGTGCGAGAAGTTTTCTTCCGGCGAGTTCGGGAAGATACGACCACCGCCACGCCACAACGGGCTCGACGACATACCGGCACGAGCGCGGCCCGTACCCTTCTGGCGCCACGGCTTCTTGGTGGTGTGCTTGACCTGCTCGCGGTCCTTCTGCGCGCGGTTACCCTGGCGAGCATTCGCCTGGTAAGCGACGACGACCTGGTGGATCAGCGCTTCGTTGTAGTCACGACCGAACACGACGTCCGATGCGTTGACCACTGCACCTTCCTGACCATTTTCGTTCAGGAGCTTGAGTTCCATTATTTCGCCCCCTTGGTCTTGACGGCCGGCGTGACAAAAACCTTGCCACCCTTCGCGCCCGGAATCGCACCCTTGACGAGCAGCAGCTTGCGCTCTGCGTCGATACGAGCGATTTCGAGGTTCTGCACCGTCACCGTCACATCACCCATGTGACCCGTCATGCGTTTACCCGGGAACACGCGACCCGGATCCTGCGCCATACCGATCGAGCCCGGCACGTTGTGCGAGCGCGAGTTACCGTGCGTGGCACGGCCGGAGGAGAAGTTGTAACGCTTGATCGTACCGGCGTAGCCCTTACCGATCGACACGCCTTGCACGTCGACCTTCTGGCCCACTTCGAAAAGATCTGCACCGACCACGGCGCCATTCGACAGCTCGGCTGCCTTGGCCGCGTCAATGCGGAATTCCTTGAGGATTTCACCGGCTTCGACACCGGCTTTGGCGAGATGACCTGCCAGCGGCTTCGTCACGCGCGATGCGCGGCGGGAGCCGAATGCAACCTGCACGGCCGTGTAGCCGTCGGTTTCAACAGTCTTGATCTGCGTCACGCGGTTGTCCGACACGTCCAGCACGGTGACGGGAATCGAATCCCCTTCCGCCGTGAAGATACGGGTCATGCCAACCTTGCGACCTACGAGTCCAAGGCTCATCATTTTCTCCATTCCCGACTGCGATTGGTCGGGGCTGATTTACAAAATGCCGGGCACGCAAGGCCCAACTTTTTTACGCGAATACGCGAAAAGCCAAGCAGTATAGCCCGATTCTTCGTTTTCCGCAAGCAATCAAAGACTTAGCGCCGCCCGGCGAGCCGATCGGCGCTGGAAGCCTTACTGCAGCTTGATTTCCACGTCGACGCCAGCCGGCAGATCGAGCTTCATCAGCGCGTCAACCGTCTTGTCGGTCGGATCGACGATGTCCATCAGGCGCTGGTGGGTGCGGATTTCGAGCTGATCGCGCGACGTCTTGTTGACGTGCGGCGAACGCAGGATGTCAAAACGCTGAATGCGCGTCGGCAGCGGCACCGGGCCACGGACGATTGCGCCAGTCCGCTTCGCGGTATCGACGATCTCGGCTGCCGATTGATCGATCAGACGATAGTCGAAAGCCTTCAGGCGAATGCGGATTTTTTGTTGCTGCATGACGATTCCTTGAAAAGAGCGAGGCGATGTTGCATCGCCGAACACCAAAAGAACGTGAAACGTGAGGCCTGCGGGGAGCGAGGCATCAGGTTCCGGACAGTACTTCCACTGCTAAGCCCGCGATTCTACACGAAATTCTGAAGCGGTGGTGCGGGTTTATCGATCCACGCAACAGGCGCCGGAAAAACAAAACCGGGTGCCAGCGCAAGCTGGACACCCGGTTTCGACGGCACGACTGCATGCCGCGGAATCGCGGACCCCATCGGGATCCGCGGATCGTCGATATTACTCGATGACCTTGGCGACGACGCCGGCGCCGACCGTACGGCCGCCTTCGCGGATTGCGAAGCGCAGACCTTCTTCCATCGCGATCGGAGCAATCAGCTTCACCGTGATCGACACGTTGTCGCCCGGCATCACCATTTCCTTGTCCTTCGGCAGCTCGATCGAGCCCGTCACGTCCGTCGTACGGAAGTAGAACTGCGGACGGTAGTTGTTGAAGAACGGCGTGTGACGGCCGCCTTCGTCCTTGCTCAGCACGTACACTTCAGCCGTGAAGTGCGTGTGCGGCGTGATCGAACCCGGCTTCGCCAGAACCTGGCCACGCTCCACGTCTTCACGCTTCGTGCCGCGCAGCAGGATACCAACGTTGTCGCCTGCTTGACCTTGGTCCAGCAGCTTGCGGAACATTTCAACGCCCGTGCAGGTCGTCTTCACCGTCGGCTTGATACCGACGATTTCGATTTCTTCGCCGACCTTCACGACGCCGCGCTCGATACGACCCGTCACCACCGTGCCACGGCCCGAGATCGAGAACACGTCTTCCACCGGCATCAGGAACGCGCCGTCAACTGCACGCTCCGGCGTCGGGATGTACGTGTCCAGCGCATCGGCCAGGCTCATGATCGCCACTTCGCCCAGCTCGCCCGTGTCGCCTTCCAGCGCCAGCTTCGCCGAACCCTTCACGATCGGCGTGTCGTCGCCCGGGAAGTCGTACTTCGACAGGAGTTCGCGAACTTCCATCTCGACCAGCTCGAGCAGTTCAGCGTCGTCCACCATGTCGCACTTGTTCAGGAACACGATGATGTACGGAACGCCAACCTGACGCGCCAGCAGGATGTGCTCACGCGTTTGCGGCATCGGGCCGTCTGCTGCCGAGCAAACCAGGATCGCGCCGTCCATCTGTGCCGCGCCCGTGATCATGTTCTTCACATAGTCAGCGTGGCCCGGGCAGTCGACGTGTGCGTAGTGGCGGTTAGCCGTTTCGTACTCGACGTGTGCCGTGTTGATCGTGATGCCGCGCGCCTTTTCTTCCGGTGCCGCGTCGATCTGGTCGTATGCCTTCGCTTCGCCGCCGAACTTCTTCGTCAGCACCGTCGTGATCGCTGCCGTCAGCGTCGTCTTGCCGTGGTCAACGTGACCAATCGTACCAACGTTCACGTGCGGCTTGGTCCGCTCGAATTTACCTTTTGCCATGATTCTCTTCTTTCAAAAATAATCGATTGTGATAGCGAATTACTTCGACTTCGCGCTGATGATCGCTTCGGCAACGTTCTTCGGAGCTTCAGCGTAGTGCTTGAACTCCATCGTGTACGTTGCGCGACCTTGCGTCAGCGAACGCAGCGACGTGGAGTAGCCGAACATTTCCGACAACGGCACTTCGGCGCGCACGATCTTGCCGCCGCCAACCATGTCATCCATGCCCTGGATGATGCCGCGGCGACCCGACAGGTCACCCATCACGTTACCCATGAAGTCTTCCGGCGTTTCCACTTCCACGGCCATCATCGGCTCGAGCAGAACCGGATCAGCGCGGCGCATTGCTTCCTTGAACGCCATCGAACCGGCCATGCGGAACGCATTTTCGTTCGAGTCGACGTCGTGGTACGAACCGAACGTCAGCGTGACCTTCACGTCGACAACCGGGAAGCCTGCCAGCACGCCGCTCTTCAGCGTTTCCTGGATACCCTTGTCAACCGACGGAATGTATTCGCGCGGAATCACGCCGCCCTTGATCGCGTCGATGAACTCGTAGCCCTTGCCCAGTTCGCTGCGCTCGAGCGTAATGACTGCGTGACCATACTGACCACGGCCGCCCGACTGCTTGACGAACTTGCCTTCGACGTCCGCGGCCGACTTGCGAATGGTTTCGCGGTATGCCACCTGCGGCTTGCCGACGGTCGCTTCCACGCCGAATTCACGCTTCATCCGGTCGACGAGAATTTCGAGGTGGAGCTCGCCCATGCCCGAAATGATCGTTTGACCCGATTCTTCGTCGGTCTGCACGCGGAACGACGGATCTTCCTGAGCAAGACGGTTGAGCGCCAGGCCCATCTTTTCCTGGTCAGCCTTCGTCTTCGGCTCGACCGCCTGCGAAATCACCGGCTCCGGGAAAATCATGCGCTCGAGCACGATCGGATGTGCCGGATCGCACAGCGTGTCGCCCGTGGTCGCTTCCTTCAGGCCGACCGCAGCAGCGATGTCGCCTGCGCGAACTTCCTTGATTTCTTCGCGCTGGTTCGCGTGCATCTGCAGAATACGGCCGAGACGTTCCTTCTTGTCCTTGGTCGCATTGAGCAGCGTGTCACCCGAATTGACGACGCCCGAGTAGACGCGGAAGAAGATCAGCTGGCCGACGAACGGGTCGGTCATGATCTTGAACGCGAGTGCCGCGAACTTCTCGTCGTCGGCAGCACGGCGCTCCGTCTTCTCGCCGTTTTCGAGTTCGCCCGTAACCGGCGGAATATCGACCGGCGACGGCAGGAAATCGATCACGGCGTCGAGCATACGCTGCACGCCCTTGTTCTTGAACGCGGTACCGCACAGCATCGGCTGGATTTCGCACGCGATCGTACGGTCACGCAGACCCTTCACGATCTCGGCTTCCGACAGCTCGCCTGCTTCCAGGTACTTGTTCATCAGGTCTTCGTTCGACTCTGCAGCCGCCTCGACCATCTTTTCGCGCCATTCGTTGCACGTGTCGGCGAGTTCCGCCGGGATGTCCACGTAGTCGAACTTGGTGCCTTGCGACGCCTCGTCCCAAATGATCGCCTTCATCTTGATCAGGTCGACGACGCCCTTGAAGCCTTCTTCCGCGCCGATCGGCACCACGACCGGAACCGGGTTTGCCTTCAGGCGCAGACGGAGCTGGTCATAGACCTTGAAGAAGTTCGCGCCGGTACGGTCCATCTTGTTGACGAACGCGAGACGCGGCACCTTGTACTTGTTCGCCTGGCGCCACACCGTTTCCGACTGCGGCTGCACGCCGCCCACTGCGCAGTACACCATGCACGCGCCGTCGAGCACGCGCATCGAACGTTCCACTTCGATCGTGAAGTCGACGTGGCCCGGGGTGTCGATGATGTTGATGCGGTGTTCCGGATAGTTGCCGCCCATGCCCTTCCAGAAGGCCGTGGTAGCAGCGGACGTGATCGTGATGCCACGCTCCTGTTCCTGCTCCATCCAGTCCATCGTGGCTGCGCCGTCGTGGACTTCACCGATCTTGTGGTTCACACCGGTGTAAAACAGAATGCGCTCGGTCGTCGTCGTTTTGCCGGCGTCGATGTGAGCGCTAATACCGATATTGCGGTAGCGCTCGATAGGAGTCTTGCGAGCCACTTTGATCCTCTACTGGGATGGCGCGACGCAGCCCTGCTGCATCGCGCTTCAACACAAACGGGCGAGGCGCCTGAAAAGCGCACCCGCCCGGAATTTATTTCCGAAAAAGCCCAGCCAGGCGCTTAGAAACGGAAATGCGAGAACGCGCGGTTGGCTTCTGCCATGCGGTGAACTTCGTCGCGCTTCTTCATCGCGCCGCCACGGCCTTCGGCCGCTTCGGAGAGTTCACCTGCCAGGCGCAGAGCCATCGACTTCTCGCTGCGCTTCTTCGCAGCCTCACGCAGCCAGCGCATCGCCAATGCCATACGACGCGACGGGCGCACTTCGACCGGAACTTGATAGTTGGCACCACCAACGCGACGGCTCTTCACTTCGACCACCGGCTTCACGTTGTTGAGCGCAACCGTGAACACTTCCAGCGGGTCCTTGCCACCCTTGGTCTGGATCTGTTCGAATGCGCCATAAACGATGCGTTCTGCGACCGACTTCTTGCCGGACAGCATCAGCATGTTCATGAACTTGGCTACATCAACGTTACCGAACTTCGGATCCGGCAACACTTCCCGCTTGGGGACTTCGCGACGACGCGGCATGATTCTTCCTTTACTTGTTCAGTTGGAGCTGGATCCAGCCCCGCGGCCACCAACAAACCCGATCACATCTTCAAGACTAACCAGCTTGGCCGGGTGACCACTTACTCGACAGCACCGGCAATCCGGCACTCCCGCCTCGACCGCCCTACGGCGATCCTTGATCAAAAACTGCTTACTTCGCAGCCTTTGCACGCTTCGCGCCGTACTTCGAGCGCGCTTGCTTACGATCCTTGACGCCCTGGGTATCCAGCGAGCCGCGAACCATGTGGTAACGCACACCCGGCAAGTCCTTCACACGGCCGCCGCGGATCAGCACAACCGAGTGTTCCTGCAGGTTGTGGCCTTCACCGCCGATGTACGAAATCACTTCGAAGCCGTTCGTCAGACGAACCTTGGCGACCTTACGGAGTGCCGAGTTCGGCTTCTTCGGCGTCGTCGTGTACACACGGGTGCACACGCCGCGACGCTGGGGGCAGTCCTGCAAGGCCGGGCTCTTGCTCTTCGTCGTTTCCGACTGACGGCCTTTGCGAACCAGTTGGTTGATGGTTGGCATTGTTTATTCCTGAAATTGAACAAAATCCGCGCATCGATTTCGGGCAAAGCGAGAATCGACGCACAGTTGACTTCCGGGCCGGCGAAACGGACGCGAACCTTGGAACGCGACCTGACCCACCGAATACCGGAACCCAGCATAATATTCCGGAAATACCAACCAAGTCAACGGCTTGCGTGATTTACTGGGCAGCCGCGTGGTTTACCGGAAGGGTCGGAACACCTGTGTCAGGCCGATTCGACCACGTCGATGATCTCGTCGCCGAAGCGCTCGAGCTTGCGCACGCCCATGCCGGGGATATGGCGCAGGTCGTCGATCGACTCCGGTGCGTTGCGCGCGATTTCCGCGAGCGTCGCGTCGTGGAAGATCACGTAGGCCGGCACGCCGTCCGTCTTCGCGGTTTCCGCGCGCCACGCGCGCAGCGCATCCCACCGTGCGCGCTCCCGCGTGCCCATGCCGGCCGTCGGATCGACGCGCGTGCCGCTGCGGCTCGACGACTGACGGGTGCGTTGCGGCTTCACGTAGCGGCGCAGCGTGACCTTTTCCTCGTTCTTCAGCACGGGCTTCGCGGCCTCGGTCAGCACGAGCGCGCCGAAGCCGCCGTGATCGACGGCCAGGTAGCCGTACGCGACCAGCTGCCGGAAAATCGCGCGCCATTCGGGTTCCGACAGCGACGCGCCGATCCCGAACGTCGTGAGCTGGTCGTGGCCGCGCTGCAACACTTTCTCGGTACGCCCGCCGCGCAGGATCTCGATCAGGTGGCTGGAGCCGAAATTGAAGCCGCTCGCGCGCTGCGCGCGGAACACGCACGACAGCGCCATCTGCGCCTCGCGCGTTGCGTCCCACGAATCGGGCGGCTCGAGGCACGTGTCGCAGTTGCCGCACGGCCGGCTCTCTTCGCCGAAGTAGTTCAGCAGCCGCACGCGGCGGCACGAGATCGTCTCGCACAGCCCGAGCAGCGCGTCGAGCTTCGACGTCTGAACGCGCTTGTGGGCGTCGTCCGCATCGGACTCCTCGATCATCTTGCGTTGCTGGACGACGTCGCCGAGGCCATACGCCATCCACGCATTCGCCGGCATCCCGTCGCGGCCCGCGCGGCCCGTTTCCTGGTAGTAGCCTTCGACGCTCTTCGGCAGGTCCAGGTGCGCGACGAAGCGCACGTCGGGTTTGTCGATGCCCATGCCGAATGCGATCGTCGCGCACATCACGACACCTTCCTCGCGCTGGAACATTTCCTGGTGCTTCTGCCGCACCTCGAACTCCATGCCCGCGTGATAAGGCAGCGCGCGCACGCCCTGCGCCTTCAGCCACTCGGCCGTTTCCTCGACCTTACGGCGCGACAGGCAATAGACGACGCCTGCATCCGTCGTGCCGTCGGCGTTCGTGTGTTCGGCGCGGATGAAGTCGAGCAGTTGCGAACGCGCGTTGTCCTTTTCGACGATCCGGTAGCGGATGTTCGGGCGATCGAAGCTCGATATGAACACGCGCGCGTCGTCGAGCGCGAGACGATGGATGATCTCGTCGCGCGTGATTTCGTCGGCGGTGGCAGTCAGCGCGATGCGCGGCACCGACGGGAACCGCTCGTGCAGCACCGACAGCTGGATGTATTCCGGACGGAAATCGTGCCCCCATTGCGACACGCAGTGCGCTTCGTCGATCGCGAACAGGCCGATCTTCGCGCGTTCGAGCAACTCGAGGAACCGCCCCGTCATCAGCCGTTCGGGCGCGACGTACAGCAGGTCGATCTCGCCTTCGCGCAGCGCGCGCTCGGTCGCCGCGGCTTCGGCGCCCGACAGCGTCGAATTCAGGTATGCCGCGCGCACGCCGACTTCACGCAGCGCGGCGACCTGATCCTGCATCAGCGCGATCAGCGGCGACACGACGATGCCGGCACCCTGCCCGGTCTCGCGGCGCAGCAGCGCCGGAATCTGGTAGCACAGTGACTTGCCGCCGCCGGTGGGCATCAGCACGAGACAATCGCCGCCGCTGGCGACGTGTTCGACGATCTCGCCCTGCTGGCCGCGAAATGCGGAATAACCAAAAACTTCGTCGAGAATTTCGAGGGCGCGGGACATGAATGAGAACGAGGACGGCAGAACGATGACCGCAAGTTTAACAACCCGCTCGCACGACGCGTGGCGAATCGTGCAATGTTGGCCAATCGGACAGGGTTCGTTCCCGTGCATGACGCGCCTGCAGCGGCCTGAGCCGGCGTTGCGCAGGCGCGTCATGCACGGGAACGACGGATAAAAAAAACCGCCCGGCAGAACCGGGCGGTTTCGATGACAGCGAGGCGAGGCGGCTCGCGCCGCCCGCGCTTACTCGGCTGCCGGGTGCTGTTGCGGCTCTTCGGCTGCCGGCGCGCTCGGCGTGCCGAAGTCGAACGCTTCTTCCGCTGCGATCTGGTCGAAACGCTCGCGATCCGACGATTCCTTCGCCTTGCGTGCCTTGTGGAACGCGAGACCCGTACCGGCCGGAATCAGACGGCCGACGATCACGTTTTCCTTCAGGCCACGCAGATCGTCGCGCTTGCCCATGATCGCCGCTTCGGTCAGCACGCGGGTCGTTTCCTGGAACGATGCCGCGGAGATGAACGAGTCGGTCGACAGCGATGCCTTCGTGATACCGAGCAGCACGTTGTCGTACGAAGCCGGACGCTTGTCCTCGGCGATCATGCGATCGTTCTCGTCCAGCATGTCGGAACGCTCGACCTGTTCGCCCGGGATGAAGCGCGTATCGCCGTTGTCGGTGATCTGCACACGACGCAGCATCTGGCGAACGATCACCTCGATGTGCTTGTCGTTGATCTTCACGCCCTGCAGACGATACACGTCCTGCACTTCGTCGACGATGTAGCGCGACAGCGCCTCGATACCCTGCAGACGCAGGATGTCGTGCGGATCGGCCGGACCGTCCACGATCATTTCGCCCTTGTTGACGACCTGAGCATCGTGGACCAGCACCTGCTTTTCCTTCGCGATCAGGAACTCGTGCTGATTGCCCTCGAGATCCGTGATGACGAGACGCTGCTTGCCCTTCGTGTCCTTACCGAACGACGTCGTGCCGGTGACTTCCGCCAGAATGCCGGCATCCTTCGGCGAACGCGCTTCGAACAGTTCCGCCACCCGCGGCAGACCGCCGGTAATGTCACGCGTCTTCTGCGCTTCGGTCGGGATACGTGCGAGCACTTCACCGACCTGCACCTGCTGGCCATCCTTCACGGTGATCAGTGCGCCGACCTGGAAGCCGATCTGCACTGCGTGCTCCGTGCCCGGAATCTTGACTTCGTCGCCGTTCGCGTCGAGCAGCTTCACCTGCGGACGCACGCTCTTCGAAGCCTGCGAACCGCGACGCTTCACGTCGATCACGACCAGCGTCGACAGGCCGGTCACGTCGTCGATCTGCTTCGCGACCGTCACGCCTTCCTCGACGTTCTCGAACTTCACCGTACCACCGTACTCGGTGATGATCGGACGCGTCAGCGGATCCCACGTGGCGAGCTGCGTGCCGGCCTTGATGGTTGCGCCGTCGAGCTGCAGCAGCGTCGCGCCGTACGGCACTTTGTGACGCTCGCGCTCACGACCGAAGTCGTCGGTGATCATCGCTTCGCCCGAACGGGAAATGACGATCTGCTCGCCCTTCGCGTTCGTGACGTAGCGCATCGTGGCCGTGAAGCGCACGATACCGTTGCTCTTCGCTTCAACCGACGAAGCCACTGCCGCACGCGATGCCGCACCACCGATGTGGAACGTACGCATCGTCAGCTGCGTGCCCGGTTCGCCGATCGACTGTGCCGCGATCACGCCGACTGCTTCGCCGACGTTGACCGACGAGCCACGGCCCAGGTCGCGACCATAGCAGGCTGCGCACAGACCGTAGCGCGTTTCGCAAGTCAGCGGCGTACGCACGCGCACTTCGTCGATGCCGAGGCGTTCGATTTCTTCGACCGCGTCTTCGTCGAGCAACGTGCCCGTTTCGTACAGCGTTTCCTGCGTTTCCGGATTGACGACGTCAGCCACCGTCACGCGACCGAGGATACGGTCACGCAGCGCTTCGACGACTTCACCGCCTTCGACCAACGCCTTCATGGCGACGCCGTTGGACGTACCGCAATCGTCCTCGACCACCACCAGATCCTGCGTGACGTCGACCAGACGACGCGTCAGGTAACCCGAGTTCGCGGTCTTCAGTGCCGTATCAGCCAGACCCTTACGTGCACCGTGGGTCGAGATGAAGTACTGCAACACGTTCAGGCCTTCACGGAAGTTCGCGGTAATCGGCGTCTCGATAATCGAGCCGTCCGGCTTCGCCATCAGGCCACGCATACCGGCCAGCTGACGAATCTGCACCGCCGAACCCCGGGCGCCCGAGTCGGCCATCATGTAGATCGAGTTGAACGACTCCTGGCGCGTCTCGTTGCCGTCGCGGTCCGTCACCGGCTCCGTCGACAGCTGCTCCATCATCGCCTTGCCGACCGCTTCCGACGTCGCCGACCAGATGTCGACCACGTTGTTGTAGCGTTCTTGCGACGTGACGAGACCCGACATGTACTGGCGGTCGTATTCCTTCACCTTCTTCGCGGCGTCGCCGACGATCGTTTCCTTCTGCGGCGGCACGAGCATGTCGTCCACGCAGATCGAAATGCCGGCGCGCGTCGCGAGACGGAAACCCGACTGCATCAGCTGGTCGGCGAACACCACCGTCGCACGCAGACCGCACTTGCGGAACGCCGTGTTGATCAGGCGCGAGATTTCCTTCTTCTTCAGCGGCTTGTTCAGCACCGAGAACGGCAGGCCGTGCGGCAGGATCTCCGACAGGATCGCGCGGCCGACGGTCGTCGCGTACAGCGAGATCTTCGGTACGAATTCCGGCGCGCCTTCCGACTTGTCTTCGTTGCGGACCATTTCGGTGATCCGCACGTTGACGCGAGATGCGAGCTCGACTTCCTTGTTCTCGTACGCGCGGATCGCTTCCGACACGCCCGTGAACGACAGGCCTTCGCCCTTGCCGTTGATCGCTTCGCGGGTCGCATAGTACAGACCCAGCACGATATCCTGCGACGGCACGATCGACGGATCGCCGTTGGCCGGGAACAGCACGTTGTTCGACGCAAGCATCAGCGTGCGCGCTTCCATCTGCGCTTCGAGCGACAGCGGCACGTGAACGGCCATCTGGTCACCGTCGAAGTCGGCGTTGAACGCCGCGCAGACGAGCGGGTGCAGCTGAATTGCCTTGCCTTCGATCAGCACGGGCTCGAACGCCTGGATACCGAGACGGTGCAGCGTCGGCGCACGGTTCAGCATCACCGGGTGCTCGCGGATCACCTCTTCGAGGATGTCCCACACCACCGGCGTCTGGTTCTCGACTTCCTTCTTCGCAGCCTTGATGGTCGTCGCGACGCCCATCACTTCCAGCTTGTTGAAGATGAACGGCTTGAACAGCTCGAGCGCCATCAGCTTCGGCAGACCGCACTGGTGCAGCTTCAGCGTCGGGCCGACCACGATGACCGAACGGCCCGAGTAGTCGACGCGCTTGCCCAGCAGGTTCTGACGGAAACGACCGCCCTTGCCCTTGATCATGTCGGCGAGCGACTTCAGCGGACGCTTGTTCGCGCCCGTCATCGCCTTGCCGCGACGACCGTTGTCGAGCAGCGAGTCGACGGCTTCCTGCAGCATCCGCTTTTCGTTGCGGACGATGATTTCAGGCGCCTTCAGCTCGAGCAGACGCTTCAACCGGTTGTTACGGTTGATCACGCGGCGATACAGGTCGTTCAGGTCCGACGTCGCGAAACGGCCGCCGTCCAGCGGCACGAGCGGACGCAGTTCCGGCGGCAGCACCGGCAGCACTTCGAGGATCATCCACTCGGGCTTGATGCCCGAGCGCTGGAATGCCTCGAGGACCTTCAGGCGCTTCGCGTACTTCTTGATCTTCGCTTCCGAGCCGGTGTTCTTCAGCTCGGTGCGCAGCGTCTCGACCTGCTCGTCGATGTTGATCGCGCGCAGCAGTTCACGCACGCCTTCCGCGCCCATCTCGGCACGGAATTCGTCGCCGTATTCCTCGACCTTGTTGTAGTAATCCTCTTCGGTCATGATCTGCCGCGCCTTCAGCGGCGTCATGCCCGGTTCGATCACCACATATGCTTCGAAGTACAGCACGCGTTCGATGTCGCGCAGCGTCATGTCGAGCACCATGCCCAGACGCGACGGCAGCGACTTCAGGAACCAGATGTGCGCGACCGGCGAGGCCAGTTCGATGTGGCCCATGCGTTCGCGACGCACCTTCGCCAGCGTCACTTCGACGCCGCACTTCTCGCAGATCACGCCGCGGTGCTTCAGACGCTTGTACTTGCCGCACAGGCACTCGTAGTCCTTGATCGGCCCGAAGATCTTCGCGCAGAAGAGACCATCGCGTTCCGGCTTGAACGTACGGTAGTTGATGGTCTCCGGCTTCTTCACTTCGCCGAACGACCACGAACGGATCTTGTCAGGCGAAGCCAGACCGATCTTGATCGCGTCGAAAACTTCTTCCTGTTGGACTTGCTTGAATAGATCGAGCAGAGCTTTCATTGCTTTCTCTCCGTAGTCCGATTAATTGCGGTCGAGATCGATGTCGATACCGAGCGAGCGGATTTCCTTCACGAGCACGTTGAAGGATTCCGGCATGCCTGCATCGATGACGTGATCACCCTTGACCAGGTTCTCATAGACCTTGGTCCGGCCGTTCACGTCGTCCGACTTCACCGTCAGCATTTCCTGCAGCACGTAGGACGCGCCGTACGCTTCGAGTGCCCACACTTCCATTTCACCGAAACGCTGGCCACCGAACTGTGCCTTGCCGCCCAGCGGCTGCTGCGTGACGAGCGAGTACGGGCCCGTCGAACGCGCGTGCATCTTGTCGTCGACCAAGTGGTGCAGCTTCAGGTAGTGCATGTAGCCAAGCGTCACGCGACGTTCGAACATTTCACCCGTGCGGCCGTCGTACAGACGGACCTGGTTCTTCGACGGGTTCATGCCGAGCTGTTCCGCGATGTCGTCCGGGAAGGCCAGATTGAGCATCTTGCCCATTTCTTCCTCGGTCGCACCGTCGAACACCGGCGTTGCGAACGGCACGCCTTCACGCAGGTTCCGCGCGAGTTCGAGGATCTCGTCGTCGGTGAAGCTTTCCAGATCTTCCTGGCGGCCCGACTCGTTGTAGATCTTCGTCAGGAACACGCGCATTTCCTCGATCTTCGCCTGACGCTGCAGCATTTCGCCGATACGCCAGCCGAGACCCTTCGCGGCCCAGCCGAGGTGCACTTCCAGAACCTGACCCACGTTCATCCGCGACGGCACGCCGAGCGGGTTCAGCACGACGTCTGCCGGACGGCCATCGGCCATGTACGGCATGTCTTCGATCGGGACGATCTTCGACACGACACCCTTGTTACCGTGACGGCCTGCCATCTTGTCGCCAGGCTGCAGACGGCGCTTCACCGCGAGGTACACCTTGACCATCTTCAGCACGCCCGGCGGCAGTTCGTCGCCTTGCGTGAGCTTCTTGCGCTTCTCTTCGAACGCGAGGTCGAACTGGTGACGCTTTTCCTCGATCGAGTTCTTGATCGCTTCGAGCTGCGCCGCTGCCTCGTCGTCCGCCAGGCGGATGTCGAACCAGTGGTAGTGGTCGAGGTCTTCCAGGTAAGCCTGGTCGATCTTCGTGCCCTTCGCGAGCTTCTTCGGACCGCCGTTCGCGACCTTGCCCACGAGCATGCGCGCGAGACGCTGGAACGCGTCGCCTTCCACGATGCGCAGCTGGTCGTTCAGGTCGAGACGGTAGCGCTTCAGTTCATCGTCGATGATCTGTTGCGCACGCTTGTCGCGCTGGATGCCTTCACGCGTGAACACCTGGACGTCGATCACGGTACCGCTCATGCCCGACGGCACGCGCAGCGACGTGTCCTTCACGTCCGATGCCTTCTCGCCGAAGATCGCGCGCAGCAGCTTCTCTTCCGGCGTCAGCTGGGTCTCGCCCTTCGGCGTGACCTTGCCGACCATCACGTCGCCCGCTTCGACTTCCGCACCGATGTACACGATGCCCGATTCGTCGAGACGGCCGAGCTGGACTTCCGCCAGGTTCGAGATGTCGCGCGTGATTTCTTCCGGCCCGAGCTTCGTGTCGCGTGCAACGACGTTCAGCTCTTCGATGTGGATCGACGTGTAGCGATCGTCGGCCACGACCTTCTCCGAGATCAGGATCGAATCCTCGAAGTTGTAGCCGTTCCACGGCATGAACGCGATCAGCATGTTCTGGCCGAGCGCGAGCTCGCCCAGGTCCGTCGAGGCGCCGTCGGCCAGCACGTCGCCGCGCGAGACCTTGTCGCCCATCTTCACGATCGGACGCTGGTTGATGTTCGTGTTCTGGTTCGAACGCGTGTACTTGATCAGGTTGTAGATGTCGACACCGACTTCACCTGCGACCGCTTCGTCGTCGTTCACGCGAATCACGATACGGCCTGCGTCGACATAGTCGACGACGCCGCCGCGGAACGCCTGAACCGTCGTGCCCGAGTCGACCGCACAAGTGCGCTCGATGCCCGTACCGACGACCGGCTTTTCCGGACGCAGACACGGCACGGCCTGACGCTGCATGTTCGAGCCCATCAGTGCACGGTTCGCATCGTCGTGCTCGAGGAACGGAATCAGCGAGGCTGCAACCGACACGATCTGCGACGGCGCCACGTCCATGTACTGGATACGGTCCGGCGTGACCATCATCGTTTCGCCGGCTTCACGCGACGACACGAGTTCGTCGATCAGCTGACCGTTCTCGTCGATCGCGGCGTTCGCCTGCGCGATCATGTAGCGGCCTTCCTCGATCGCCGACAGGTAGTCGATCTGGTCGGTCACCTTGCTGTCCACGACCTTGCGGTACGGCGTCTCGAGGAAGCCATACTCGTTCAGGTGCGCATACAGTGCGAGCGAGTTGATCAGGCCGATGTTCGGACCTTCCGGCGTTTCGATCGGGCACACGCGGCCATAGTGGGTCGGGTGCACGTCGCGGACTTCAAAGCCTGCGCGCTCGCGCGTCAGACCGCCCGGGCCCAGTGCGGAAACACGGCGCTTGTGCGTGATTTCCGACAGCGGGTTGGTCTGGTCCATGAACTGCGAAAGCTGCGACGAACCGAAGAACTCGCGAATCGCCGACGAAATCGGCTTCGAGTTGATCAGGTCGTGCGGCATCAGGTTTTCGCTTTCGGCCTGGCCGAGGCGTTCCTTGACCGCGCGCTCGACACGCACGAGACCTGCGCGGAACTGGTTTTCCGCCAGTTCGCCGACGCAACGCACACGACGGTTGCCGAGGTGGTCGATATCGTCCACTTCGCCCTTGCCGTTGCGCAGCTCGACGAGGATCTTGATCGTCGCGAGAATGTCGTCGTCCTGCAGCGTCATCGGGCCGGTGATCTCGTCACGGCTGACGCGGCGGTTGAACTTCATGCGGCCGACCTTCGACAGGTCGTACGCTTCTTCGCTGTAGAACAGACGATTGAACAGTGCCTCGACCGCTTCTTCGGTCGGCGGCTCGCCCGGACGCATCATGCGGTAGATCGCGATGCGCGCAGCGGTGCGGTCGGTCGTTTCGTCGACACGCAGCGTCGACGAGATGTACGGGCCCTGGTCCAGATCGTTCGTGTAGAGCGTCTGGATGTCCTTGATGCCCGCTTCGCGCAGCTTCTCGAGCACGCTTTCCGTGACTTCGTCGTTCGCGCTCGCGATCACTTCGCCGGTATCGCCGTCGACGACGTTCTTCGCCAGCACGCGGCCGAGCAGATAGTCTTCCGGCACCGAGATGAACTTGGTCTTCGCGGCTTCGAGGTCGCGAATGTGCTTCGCGTTGATCCGCTTGTCCTTCTGGACGATGACCTTGCCGTCGCGATCCGTGATGTCGAAACGCGCGACTTCACCGCGCAGGCGCTCGGGCACGAACTCGAGTTGCGCGCCTTCGTCCATCAGCGTGAAGTTGTCGAAAACGAAGAAGTTCGCGAGGATCTGTTCCGGCGTAAGGCCGATGGCCTTCAGCAGGATCGTGACCGGCATCTTGCGGCGACGGTCGACGCGGAAGTACAGGATGTCCTTCGGATCGAATTCGAAGTCGAGCCACGAGCCGCGGTACGGAATGATCCGTGCCGAGAACAGCAGCTTGCCCGAGCTGTGCGTCTTGCCCTTGTCGTGTTCGAAGAACACGCCCGGCGAACGGTGCAGCTGCGAGACGATGACACGCTCGGTGCCGTTGATGACGAACGAGCCCGTCGGCGTCATGAGCGGAATTTCGCCCATGTACACTTCCTGCTCCTTCACTTCCTTGACGACCGGCTTGTTCGGCGATTCCTTGTCGAGGATGACAAGGCGGACCTTCGCGCGCAGCGCGGAGCAGTACGTCAGGCCACGCTGCTGGCATTCCTTGATGTTGAATGCCGGCGAGGACAGCGCATAGCTCACGAACTCGAGGCGCGCGAAACCGTTGTGCGAAACAATGGGAAATACCGATGTGAAGGCGGCCTGCAAACCTTCAGGCTTGCGTTGCGTCGCCAGCACATCGGCTTGCAGAAACGTGCTGAATGATTCAAGCTGGGTAGCCAGCAAGAACGGAACTTGGTGAACGATGGGGCGCTTCGCGAAACTCTTGCGAATGCGCTTCTTCTCGGTGAAGGAATATTGCATACGATCTCCGAATCACGGCGGGTGCTATCGAGGCGGAATACCTGGACGTTTCAAACCCGAGTGTTCACCGACTGAGACCCGATGGCCGTCCGACGGCTTGAACGAGCCGAGAAGCTTGGTGGTTGGCCGCTACCAACCGCTGGCTGACGGCAGCGGATGCCTGTGTTGCCCGCTACCCGACCAAACTTGCCTTCTGCAGTCGCTTCAGAAGACAAAGAGAAACGCCAATCGTGACCAATGACAACGATTAGACGGTTATCTTTGGCTTCTGGGGCCAATTATTCGGGCTCCCGAATGAGTGCCAGAATAACGTCCCCACAAAGCACAAAAAGGCCGGCGGTGAAAATACCGCCAGCCTTCGCACAGCGCGTCGAAACTTACTTGATTTCGACCTTCGCGCCTGCTTCTTCCAGCTTCTTCTTGGCTTCGTCAGCAGCAGCCTTGTCGACGCCTTCCTTGACGGGCTTCGGTGCGCCGTCAACCAGGTCCTTCGCTTCCTTCAGGCCCAGGCCCGTCAGTTCGCGAACGGCCTTGATGACGCTGACCTTGTTGCTACCGGTTTCAGCCAGAACGACCGTGAATTCGGTCTTTTCTTCAGCAGCAGCAGCAGCGCCGCCGCCTGCCGGGCCAGCGACTGCCACTGCAGCTGCCGACACGCCAAACTTCTCTTCGAATGCCTTGACCAGTTCGTTCAGTTCCAGAACGGTCATCCCTTCGACTGCTGCCAGGATGTCTTCTTTTGCGATTGCCATTTGAAATACTCCTAAATTGAATTCGGATACAGCCAGCGATCAATGACGCTGATGCACGCTCGATTACGCAGCTTCCGCTTGCTTCTTCTCGGCCAGCGCGGCGAGTGCACGCGCGAAGCCCGAAACAGGCGCTTGCATAACGAACAGCAGCTTCGAGAGCAGTTCTTCGCGGCTCGGGATGCTTGCCAGCGCTTGCACGCCAGCCTTGTCCATCACCTTGCCATCGAACGAACCAGCCTTGATGACCAACTTGTCATTGCTCTTGCTGAAGTCGTTGACGACCTTAGCAGCAGCAATTGCATCTTCCGAGATGCCGTAGATCAACGGGCCAGTCATCTGCTCTGCCAGCGGAGCAAACGGCGTACCTTCAACAGCGCGACGCGCCAGCGTGTTCTTCAACACGCGCAGGTAAACCTGTTGCTCACGCGCTTGCGCGCGCAGCTTGGTCAGATCGCCAACCGCAATTCCACGATACTCAGCCAGCACAACGGTCTGGGCCTTCGCGACTTGCGCGGAAACCTCAGCGACGACGGCTTGCTTGTCTTCTCTATTAAGCGGCACGGTTAGCCTCCAGAAACGATACGTTCGGCGCGGCCGGCATGGCCGAAACCTCACGTACCTCGTTCAACAACGGCGTCCGACCTCGTTAGGAGTATTTCCACCTCACACCGCGAATCGCTTCGCGGCCTGCGGCTTCACCACTGCAAAACTTTTTCGGGTTCGCCATCTGCGTTGGCTTGAATTAAGGGATCGCCTGCCTGCTGCGCCCCACCAACGGTCTTTGATAACCGGTTGCCCGCCTTACCGCACGAACAACCGCCCAAAGCCCATGAAGGCCGCTTCGCGAGCGAAGCGGCCCGAATACTTGCTTACTGTGCTGCCAGCGTAGCCTGGTCGACACGCACGCCGACGCCCATCGTGCTCGACAGTGCGATCTTGCGCAGGTACACGCCCTTGCTCGTTGCCGGCTTCGCCTTCTGCAGCGCTTCGATCAGCGCCGACAGGTTCGAACGCAGCGCGGTCGGCTCGAACGATGCACGGCCGATGGTCGCGTGGATGATACCGGCCTTGTCGACACGGAATTGCACCTGACCAGCCTTCGCGTTCTTGACGGCGGTTGCGACGTCCGGCGTGACCGTACCGACCTTCGGGTTCGGCATCAGGCCGCGCGGGCCGAGGATCTGACCCAGCGTACCGACGATACGCATCGTGTCCGGCGAAGCGATCACGATGTCGAAGTCCATCTGGCCAGCCTTGATCTGCTCTGCCAGGTCTTCCATACCGACGATTTCCGCGCCTGCTGCACGCGCTTGCTCGGCCTTCTCGCCTTGCGCGAACACCGCAACGCGAACCGACTTGCCCGTACCGGCCGGCAGAACGACCGAACCACGAACGACCTGGTCCGACTTCTTCGCATCGATGCCGAGCTGAACTGCGACGTCGATCGACTCGTCGAACTTCGCGCTCGCGCATTCCTTCACGAGGCTCAGTGCGTCTTCGATCGCGTACAGCTTCTGACGATCAACCTTGGCGGCAAATGCCTGACGGCGCTTGGAGATCTTAGCCATTTACACGCCCTCCACAGTGATGCCCATCGAGCGTGCGCTACCAGCGATGGTGCGAACGGCTGCGTCCAGATCAGCTGCCGTAAGGTCCGGCATCTTGGTCTTCGCGATTTCTTCAGCTTGAGCGCGCGTGATCGAACCGACCTTGTCGGTGTGCGGCTTGCTCGAGCCCTTGTCCACCTTCGCCGCCTTCTTGATCAGGACGGTCGCCGGCGGCGTCTTCATCACGAACGTGAAGCTCTTGTCAGCGAATGCCGTGATGACCACCGGCACCGGCAGACCCGGCTCCATGCCTTGAGTCTGCGCGTTGAACGCCTTGCAGAACTCCATGATGTTCAGGCCGCGCTGGCCCAGTGCCGGACCGACCGGCGGCGACGGGTTGGCTTTACCTGCAGGAATCTGCAGCTTGATAAAGCCGACAATTTTCTTTGCCATTTGTAAACCTCGTTGGAACGCCAGACGACGTTCGGTGAGTGATAACGCGCTTTCGCCGCTGGCTACTGACGCTCCTCAACGGCCATAACGCGGACCGTAAGCGCGAAGGTGGGCAGCCAAGGCTGCCCACCGAATCGGGATCAAACTTTTTCGACCTGACCGAACTCGAGTTCGACCGGTGTTGAGCGGCCAAAGATGGTGACCGACACACGCACGCGCGATTTTTCGTAGTTGACTTCCTCGACGGTGCCGTTGAAGTCCGTGAAAGGACCTTCCTTGACACGCACCATCTCGCCAACTTCGAACAGGGTCTTCGGGCGCGGCTTTTCGACGCCTTCCTGCATCTGCGACATGATCTTCTCGACTTCCTTCGGGGAAATCGGGGTCGGGCGGTTACGCGCACCGCCGACGAAACCGGTGACCTTCGCGGTGTTCTTCACGAGGTGCCACGTTTCGTCCGTCATTTCCATTTCCACCAGCACGTAGCCGGGGAAGAAACGACGCTCGGTCACAGCCTTGTGGCCGCCTTTGACTTCGACCACTTCTTCGGTCGGAACCAGGATCTGACCGAATTTATCCTGCATGCCAGCACGTTCGATGCGCTCCTGAAGCGCGCGTTGCACGCTCTTCTCCATACCGGAGTAGGCGTGCACGACGTACCAACGTTTTCCGCTCGGGGATGCCGGAGTATCGCTCATATCATTTCCAACCCAGAATCGCCGAGAAAATCACCCATTCGATCGATTTGTCACTCAACCAGAGGAAAATCGCCATTACGAGCACGAAACCGAACACGACGAGTGTGGTTTGCGTCGCTTCCTTGCGGGTAGGCCACACGACCTTCCGGACTTCCTTGTACGAATCCTTGGCAAAGGCGATGAGGCTTTTGCCAGGTGCGGACATGAGCCCGACGGCCACGCCGGCGATGATACCTACCGCCAACGCGGCACCGCGGACATACCACTGCTGATTGGCCAGCCAGAAGAAGCCCACGAATCCGGCCAAGACCAACAATACGCCCAGGGCCAGCATCAGCTTATCGCCGGAGGTATTTACAGTTTCGACGGATGGATTCGCCATAACACCTTAAAACAAATGCCACGTAGGACACGTGGCTATTTTTTGGCAGGGGCAGAGGGAATCGAACCCCCAACCTTCGGTTTTGGAGACCGACGCTCTGCCAGTTGAGCTATACCCCTAAACCATGTTGGGGCCGGCTGTTGCCAGCCCCAAAACTGTCGATCAACGAATAACTGGCTTACTCGATGACCTTGGCGACGACGCCGGCGCCGACCGTACGGCCGCCTTCGCGGATTGCGAAGCGCAGACCTTCTTCCATCGCGATCGGGGCAATCAGCTTCACCGTGATCGACACGTTGTCGCCCGGCATCACCATTTCCTTGTCCTTCGGCAGCTCGATCGAGCCCGTCACGTCCGTCGTACGGAAGTAGAACTGCGGACGGTAGTTGTTGAAGAACGGCGTGTGACGGCCGCCTTCGTCCTTGCTCAGCACGTACACTTCAGCCGTGAAGTGCGTGTGCGGCGTGATCGAACCCGGCTTCGCCAGAACCTGGCCACGCTCCACGTCTTCACGCTTCGTGCCGCGCAGCAGGATACCAACGTTGTCGCCTGCTTGACCTTGGTCCAGCAGCTTGCGGAACATTTCAACGCCCGTGCAGGTCGTCTTCACCGTCGGCTTGATACCGACGATTTCGATTTCTTCGCCGACCTTCACGACGCCGCGCTCGATACGACCCGTCACCACCGTGCCACGGCCCGAGATCGAGAACACGTCTTCCACCGGCATCAGGAACGCGCCGTCAACTGCACGCTCCGGCGTCGGGATGTACGTGTCCAGCGCATCGGCCAGGCTCATGATCGCCACTTCGCCCAGCTCGCCCGTGTCGCCTTCCAGCGCCAGCTTCGCCGAACCCTTCACGATCGGCGTGTCGTCGCCCGGGAAGTCGTACTTCGACAGGAGTTCGCGAACTTCCATCTCGACCAGCTCGAGCAGTTCAGCGTCGTCCACCATGTCGCACTTGTTCAGGAACACGATGATGTACGGAACGCCAACCTGACGCGCCAGCAGGATGTGCTCACGCGTTTGCGGCATCGGGCCGTCTGCTGCCGAGCAAACCAGGATCGCGCCGTCCATCTGTGCCGCGCCCGTGATCATGTTCTTCACATAGTCAGCGTGGCCCGGGCAGTCGACGTGTGCGTAGTGGCGGTTAGCCGTTTCGTACTCGACGTGTGCCGTGTTGATCGTGATGCCGCGCGCCTTTTCTTCCGGTGCCGCGTCGATCTGGTCGTATGCCTTCGCTTCGCCGCCGAACTTCTTCGTCAGCACCGTCGTGATCGCTGCCGTCAGCGTCGTCTTGCCGTGGTCAACGTGACCAATCGTACCAACGTTCACGTGCGGCTTGGTCCGCTCAAATTTACCCTTGGCCATTTTCGACTCCCAAAAGGAATTTCACAGGTTGCGCCGCGCGCAAACAGACACTGACTTGTACTGCTGGTGCCCATGGGCAGGATCGAACTGCCGACCTCTCCCTTACCAAGGGAGTGCTCTACCACTGAGCCACATGGGCGCTTTTACGCTTCAACTTCACGGTCTGGAGCGGGTGAAGGGAATCGAACCCTCGTCGTAAGCTTGGAAGGCTTCTGCTCTACCATTGAGCTACACCCGCACGGGCGACTAACGATTCCCTACCGCTCTTTCAGCTGATGTTCTTGGTGGAGGAGGTTGGATTCGAACCAACGTAGGCGTAAGCCAACAGATTTACAGTCTGCCCCCTTTAGCCACTCGGGCACCCCTCCGTAGAGAACTGACGATTATGGGGGTGCATCGCACTCCTGTCAAGCACATCCGGAAGATTATTTTCACTCTCTTCCCAACACTTGCTCCGCCACCGATCTTCGCCCCTTGCCCGGCTAAGGCAAGCACGCGATGTTGCCGATCGGCGCCACATCTTCGTCAGACTCCGTTTCCAGCGCCAAACTTCATCTGCGCTAAAAACGAAAGACCGCCATCATAAGGCCTCCAGCGCACAATGCCAAGCGGGTAAGCACAAAATTTCCGCAAATTTCGTGCCGGACAGCTCCGGCGACCTCTTCTTCGGTGTTCGCGGGGCTTCAGCTCGGTTATCGATGGATGGCACGAGCCCATTGCCGGGTACCGCGGCGACGCCTGGTCACGCCCAATGGCCGGCACGCGCAATAGCATTGGCTCGTGAGCACTCCGGCATCCGCACCGGACATTGCGACTGTACTTTCGGCACGGGTTCCTGGTCGCCCCGCCCTGTTTTTGCCGACTTCTGCGGCACGCGCGATACCATCCCGGGTCACCTGCCCGCTCCCGGCTCCAATCCTCATGCGCCTGCTTGCTCTTGTGACGGCTTTCATGGCCTTGACCGCACATGCCGCCGGCCCGGCTGATGCCTGGTGCCGCTCGAGCACGATCGCAAAGCCACGCCGCGGGACGCTCAAAGGCAGTCGCGGCGCTCGCAGCGTACGACCGGTTGAAGCCGGCGCTCGATGCCGGATGTCTGGAATCGACGCGCCTTGATTCGCCTTCGGTGCGCCCAATGAATCAGGATGCGATCGCCTATGCGTGGCTACTCAGCGACGCCTCCGCGTACCTGATCGCCGCGGGCGCCCGAGATGACCCGCCTCAAGACGAGTCCGGCAGCCCAGCCTGCCTCGGCGTGCTGCAGCCATTGCTAGGCGACGACATGCGCCCACGCCCTGGGGTGCCCCGAAACCTCGGCGCCGCCATCGCGGCGAATGTCCTGCAGTGCGGCACTCGTTGCGTCGCCCCGTCGTGCAAACCGACCAACGTCAGCATCTGGTCCGCGTATCGCAGCGAATCCGCGGCGTACACACGGCATCCCGCATGCCCGTACGATGCCCGCCTCGCGCAGCTGAACGACGGAATCTGCGTCGGGTTCGACGCGGGCGCTTTCGCCACGTCCCATACGTACGACGAGGCCGGGAAACTGACATGCGACGATCAGTCGTCAACGTCCGCCACGCGTTGCCCGGCAATGCTCGTGCTGACTCGGGATCACGACCGGAACACGACGCGCCGGTTTCCGCCAGCCGAGCATTCCGCACTCAGTGATCCGAGTACCGCGTGCACGGTGCGATCGACCGGCGTCGACGCAGGCGGCACGCACTTCGCGTTGATGGGTGAAGGGCGAGACTGTTTCGGCGGCACCGCCTATTCGCTCATCGAAGAGATCTACGTGTTGCGAGACGGACAACCCGTGCTCGTCAGAAGGAACAGCGCCGACTTCTGATGGCGGCCTTGCCCGCGAGCTCTCTCGCGTCGCGGTTGGCGCCAAGATCGAGATTTTTTGCAGCGAGCTGCGCACGCCCCTGGCCCGGCCTCGAATGAGGTCGGTTTCAATGATGATGGGTGGAATTGAGTCAAGAACGCAGCTTGATAGCAACACGGCGCTGGCCCTGGCAAAGTTCGGTCGCGCGGCTTCAACTGGTAACAACCGTTCTGAGCTCACGTCAAAAACATGCTGAAAGCTGGGCACGTGCGGCACACGACACCTGGCTCATGCGAACCGCGCCAAGGGCGCCGGCATGCGATGCAGCCGCAGAATAGCAATTTTGGCAGATGATGCGTTCAGTATGGCATTGAACGGAGCAAGATAGCCGATCATTGAGCCGCGAGGGGACGCCACATCAGGCCAAGCCCGACGACGAACAAATCCGTGACGGAGGATTGCAGCGTAGGAGTTGGCGAGTGTAATCGGCCTGGCTGCCGACTCGATCGCTGTCGCTGCGAACAGTGGGGTGGATAGGAAGATGTAGGTCTCGGCAGCGCGAGTTGTTGTTGCGTGGCCGACCGGAGTGCTCCGAGCACGTTTCGCCAACCGCGTGGGTGGCCGGCTCCGGACTGAATCAACGCCATCGAAGCGCCAGTTCGGGCCGCACCGTCCTTCGCCGGCGCGCACATTTCCGGCGCACCAATGCAAAAACCCCCGCCTTTCGGGCGGGGGTTCTTGGCTTAGGGAGCCTGACGATTACCTACTTTCACACGGGAATCCGCACTATCATCGGCGTAGAGTCGTTTCACGGTCCTGTTCGGGATGGGAAGGGGTGGGACCGACTCGCTATGGTCATCAGGCAAAGAGGGTTGTCGCGCTGCTTCGCAGCGCGACCAATCGGGAAGAAGCAGTAATTTTGGGGTTGTGAGGTTGTATCTCACACGTACGCGGTACTTCAACCGTCGTACGCCGAGTGCCTTGCACTCGACGTTCGACATCCGTAAGCGCTGAAGCGCTAACGGCTGTCGAAACAGACTTGTTATAGGATCAAGCCTTACGGGCAATTAGTATCAGTTAGCTGAACGCATTACTGCGCTTACACACCTGACCTATCAACGTCCTGGTCTCGAACGACCCTTCAAGGGGATCTAGTCCCCAGGGATATCTCATCTTAAGGCGAGTTTCCCGCTTAGATGCTTTCAGCGGTTATCTCTTCCGAACATAGCTACCCGGCGATGCCACTGGCGTGACAACCGGTACACCAGAGGTTCGTCCACTCCGGTCCTCTCGTACTAGGAGCAGCCCCCTTCAAATATCCAACGCCCACGGCAGATAGGGACCAAACTGTCTCACGACGTTTTAAACCCAGCTCACGTACCTCTTTAAATGGCGAACAGCCATACCCTTGGGACCGGCTACAGCCCCAGGATGAGATGAGCCGACATCGAGGTGCCAAACACCGCCGTCGATATGAACTCTTGGGCGGTATCAGCCTGTTATCCCCAGAGTACCTTTTATCCGTTGAGCGATGGCCCTTCCATACAGAACCACCGGATCACTATGACCTGCTTTCGCACCTGCTCGACTTGTCGGTCTCGCAGTTAAGCACGCTTATGCCATTGCACTATCAGCACGATTTCCGACCGTACCTAGCGTACCTTCGTACTCCTCCGTTACGCTTTGGGAGGAGACCGCCCCAGTCAAACTGCCTACCATGCACTGTCCCCGACCCGGATCACGGGCCAAGGTTAGAACCTCAAACAAACCAGGGTGGTATTTCAAGGACGGCTCCACCGAAACTAGCGTTCCGGTTTCATAGCCTCCCACCTATCCTACACAGATCGGTTCAAAGTCCAATGCAAAGCTACAGTAAAGGTTCATGGGGTCTTTCCGTCTAGCCGCGGGTAGATTGCATCATCACAAACACTTCAACTTCGCTGAGTCTCGGGAGGAGACAGTGTGGCCATCGTTACGCCATTCGTGCAGGTCGGAACTTACCCGACAAGGAATTTCGCTACCTTAGGACCGTTATAGTTACGGCCGCCGTTTACCGGGACTTCAATCAAGAGCTTGCACCCCATCATTTAATCTTCCGGCACCGGGCAGGCGTCACACCCTATACGTCCACTTTCGTGTTTGCAGAGTGCTGTGTTTTTATTAAACAGTCGCAGCCACCAGTTTATTGCAACCCCTTCACCCTTTGCCCGCAGGGGCATCAAGCTACAAGGGCGTACCTTATCCCGAAGTTACGGTACCAATTTGCCGAGTTCCTTCTCCCGAGTTCTCTCAAGCGCCTTAGAATACTCATCTCGCCCACCTGTGTCGGTTTGCGGTACGGTCATCGTTAGACTGAAGCTTAGAGGCTTTTCTTGGAACCACTTCCAATTGCTTCGCTCCCTAAGGAGCTCGCGCCACACCCTTGAATTCCGCGCCCGGATTTGCCTAAGCGCCTTCTCCAATGCAGCGACCGGGACTTCCAACACCCGGACAACCTTCCGCGATCCGTCCCCCCATCGCATCTAACAATGGTGCAGGAATATTGACCTGCTTCCCATCAGCTACGCATTTCTGCCTCGCCTTAGGGGCCGACTCACCCTACGCCGATGAACGTTGCGTAGGAAACCTTGGGCTTACGGCGAGGGGGCCTTTCACCCCCTTTATCGCTACTCATGTCAGCATTCGCACTTCTGATACCTCCAGCATCCCTTCCGAGACACCTTCGCAGGCTTACAGAACGCTCTCCTACCATGCGTGCAAAGCACGCATCCGCAGCTTCGGTATATAGCTTAGCCCCGTTACATCTTCCGCGCAGGACGACTCGATCAGTGAGCTATTACGCTTTCTTTAAAGGGTGGCTGCTTCTAAGCCAACCTCCTGACTGTTTTAGCCTTCCCACTTCGTTTCCCACTTAGCTATATTTGGGGACCTTAGCTGGCGGTCTGGGTTGTTTCCCTCTTGACACCGGACGTTAGCACCCGATGTCTGTCTCCCGTGATTGCACTCTTCGGTATTCGGAGTTTGCTATGGCGGGGTAATCTGCAATAGACCCCCCAACCATGACAGTGCTCTACCCCCGAAGGTGAGACACGAGGCACTACCTAAATAGTTTTCGGAGAGAACCAGCTATTTCCAAGTTTGTTTAGCCTTTCACCCCTATCCACAGCTCATCCCCTAACTTTTCAACGTTAGTGGGTTCGGACCTCCAGTACGTGTTACCGCACCTTCATCCTGGCCATGGATAGATCACTTGGTTTCGGGTCTACGCCCAGCAACTGAACGCCCTATTCGGACTCGCTTTCGCTACGCCTGCCCTATACGGTTAAGCTTGCTACTGAACGTAAGTCGCTGACCCATTATACAAAAGGTACGCCGTCACCCCTTACGAGGCTCCGACTGTTTGTATGCATGCGGTTTCAGGATCTATTTCACTCCCCTCCCGGGGTTCTTTTCGCCTTTCCCTCACGGTACTGGTTCACTATCGGTCGATCACGAGTATTTAGCCTTGGAGGATGGTCCCCCCATCTTCAGACAGGATTTCACGTGTCCCGCCCTACTTGTCGTACACCTAGTTCTTTCATACTGTTTTCGCCTACAGGGCTATCACCTGCTATGGCCGCACTTTCCAGAGCGTTCGGCTAACAATACAAATAAAGAGTACAAGGCTCATCCCATTTCGCTCGCCACTACTTTGGGAATCTCGGTTGATTTCTTTTCCTGCGGTTACTTAGATGTTTCAGTTCACCGCGTTCGCTTCGCATGGCCTATGTATTCAGCCATGGATACTCCAAAAGGAGTGGGTTTCCCCATTCGGACATCTACGGATCAAAGCTCGTTTGCCAGCTCCCCGTAGCTTTTCGCAGGCTACCGCGTCCTTCATCGCCTGTGATCGCCAAGGCATCCACCACATGCACTTGTTCGCTTGACCCTATAACGAGTCTGTCTCTCCGACAGTCGTTACAGGTTGAGTTTTCGCGTTGTGCCGTATTCCAATTGAGTCAAACATAGAGTTCGAATCATCTTGAGATACATCGATACAATCACAACCCGGATAGTTTTCACGCCCATCTCATAGACGCTTCCGCTATCCAAATTACTTACTTCTTCCAGATTGTTAAAGAACGACAGCCGATACGTACTACGTATCACTCTGACTGGCTCAATCGCCAATGACAAAGACTCGAACAAACTTCATTCGAATATTTGTCATTGAAGATTGGTGGAGGCAGACGGGATCGAACCGACGACCCCCTGCTTGCAAAGCAGGTGCTCTCCCAGCTGAGCTATGCCCCCATATACAGAGATCCTCAGGTGTTAGCCGGTCGGCTTGGGGTACTCGTAAGCGCTAAAGCGCTAACGATCACCGACACGTCAGACAATGGTGGGTCTGGTTGGATTCGAACCAACGACCCCCGCCTTATCAAGACGGTGCTCTAACCGACTGAGCTACAGACCCCTGAGTCTGTCTTTAATTTACAGCCGATAAGCGTGAGCGCTCAACTTTGCGAGATAGCTCTAGAAAGGAGGTGATCCAGCCGCACCTTCCGATACGGCTACCTTGTTACGACTTCACCCCAGTCATGAATCCTACCGTGGTGACCGTCCTCCTTGCGGTTAGACTAGCCACTTCTGGTAAAACCCACTCCCATGGTGTGACGGGCGGTGTGTACAAGACCCGGGAACGTATTCACCGCGGCATGCTGATCCGCGATTACTAGCGATTCCAGCTTCATGCACTCGAGTTGCAGAGTGCAATCCGGACTACGATCGGTTTTCTGGGATTAGCTCCCCCTCGCGGGTTGGCAACCCTCTGTTCCGACCATTGTATGACGTGTGAAGCCCTACCCATAAGGGCCATGAGGACTTGACGTCATCCCCACCTTCCTCCGGTTTGTCACCGGCAGTCTCCTTAGAGTGCTCTTGCGTAGCAACTAAGGACAAGGGTTGCGCTCGTTGCGGGACTTAACCCAACATCTCACGACACGAGCTGACGACAGCCATGCAGCACCTGTGTATCGGTTCTCTTTCGAGCACTCCCACCTCTCAGCGGGATTCCGACCATGTCAAGGGTAGGTAAGGTTTTTCGCGTTGCATCGAATTAATCCACATCATCCACCGCTTGTGCGGGTCCCCGTCAATTCCTTTGAGTTTTAATCTTGCGACCGTACTCCCCAGGCGGTCAACTTCACGCGTTAGCTACGTTACTAAGGAAATGAATCCCCAACAACTAGTTGACATCGTTTAGGGCGTGGACTACCAGGGTATCTAATCCTGTTTGCTCCCCACGCTTTCGTGCATGAGCGTCAGTATTGGCCCAGGGGGCTGCCTTCGCCATCGGTATTCCTCCACATCTCTACGCATTTCACTGCTACACGTGGAATTCTACCCCCCTCTGCCATACTCTAGCCTGCCAGTCACCAATGCAGTTCCCAGGTTGAGCCCGGGGATTTCACATCGGTCTTAGCAAACCGCCTGCGCACGCTTTACGCCCAGTAATTCCGATTAACGCTCGCACCCTACGTATTACCGCGGCTGCTGGCACGTAGTTAGCCGGTGCTTATTCTTCCGGTACCGTCATCCCCCGACTGTATTAGAGCCAAGGATTTCTTTCCGGACAAAAGTGCTTTACAACCCGAAGGCCTTCTTCACACACGCGGCATTGCTGGATCAGGCTTTCGCCCATTGTCCAAAATTCCCCACTGCTGCCTCCCGTAGGAGTCTGGGCCGTGTCTCAGTCCCAGTGTGGCTGGTCGTCCTCTCAGACCAGCTACTGATCGTCGCCTTGGTAGGCCTTTACCCCACCAACTAGCTAATCAGCCATCGGCCAACCCTATAGCGCGAGGTCCGAAGATCCCCCGCTTTCATCCGTAGATCGTATGCGGTATTAATCCGGCTTTCGCCGGGCTATCCCCCACTACAGGACATGTTCCGATGTATTACTCACCCGTTCGCCACTCGCCACCAGGTGCAAGCACCCGTGCTGCCGTTCGACTTGCATGTGTAAGGCATGCCGCCAGCGTTCAATCTGAGCCAGGATCAAACTCTTCAGTTTAAACCTGTTACTGTTTTCGGTTCGGTTAAGAACCGGTCGCTCACTCAAAGCTGACAGGAATATGAATTGCTTCATAAACCTGACTTACTTTAGTGTGAGACTCTTGATACTTTTGCCATCTGATCCGAGGATCAGCTCGCTTCCATCAAGCGCCCACACTTATCGGCTGTTAATTTTTAAAGAGCAATCTGCGAGGAACTTCGTGTTTCTCAGCAGCGCTGCGTTTTCAGCAGCAGAGAAGCGAGATTATGAACCGTGTTTCGCAGTTCGTCAACAACTTTTTACTGCTTCGTTGTGACTGCGGGGTTCAACTTCGTGTGCTGCCCGGGTTCGTTACCACCGCACCCCAACCGCACCACTTCCCTCTCCCGCGCCGTGTTTCCGTTAGCGCGAAAGAGGCGTGATTCTATGCACCCCGCCCCGTTCGCGCAAGCCCCTTTGTGAAATTCTTTTGAAAAAGCCTCCGTGCGCTGCCGCGCACGGAGGCTTTGGGCTCGACGGGCCGGGTGTCGCTGCCGACCTCCAGGCCGCCGGCAGCGCTTCACTCTATATATAGAAGGGTGTCACTTGCCGCCCACGGCAGCCTGCAGTTGCTCGACCGGTACCGCGTCGGCCATCGCCGTGTAGCCGGCGTCGCTCGGGTGAATGCCGTCACCGCTATCGTATCGGCGCTGCAGCACACTCGGGCGTGCCGAATCGCGCAGCACCGCGTCGAAGTCGACCACACCGTCGAACCCGCCGCCGCTCCGGATCCACCGGTTCACCTCGAGCCGGATCTCCTCGCGCCCGGCCGGCAAACCTGCCGGCGTGAGCGTCGCGCCGAAGACCTTCACGCCCTGGCGGTGCGCCGCCTCGATCAGCCGGCGATAACCGTCGATCAGCGACGCGGCCGTGACCTGCGTATGCGGGTGGTCGCAATCGAGCCCCGCGCGCGGCGGCATCGCCGCGAAATTGATGTCGTTGATCCCGATCAGCACGATCGCCGCCTTCACGCCCGCGCGCGACAGCGCATCGCGCTCGAACCGCGACGCCAGCGACGTGCCGTAGCACGCCGAATCGCTGAGCAGCCGGTTCCCGCTGATACCGAGATTCGCGACGCCGACCGACTCCACGCCCGACGCCGTCAGCCGACGCGCCAGCGCATCCGGCCAGCGGCGGTTCCGGTTCAGGCTCGAGCGCAACCCGTCGGTAATCGAATCGCCGATCGCGGCCACGCTGGCTCGCGCGGAACCCGCTTCGACGGCCAGTTCGGTCACCCATGCATATTGGGTAAAACGGGTGCGGAACGTGGCGGCACCCGGATCCCCCACGTGGTCGCCCGGTGCAGAGACATAGTTGAACTGGTTCGACACGCGGTGCCAGACCGTCATCCGCTGGTTCGGTCCCATCTGGAGGCTGATTGCAACCGGCCGCCCGGCCGCCACGTCGATCGCTACCGGATCGCTTTCGAGTTCCTGGCCCGGCGCGAGCGTCACCGACGCCTTGCCGCCGAACCGGACCGGCACCGCCGCGCCGCCTGCGAGCGCGGCACCTTCACCGGCGCGCGCGAGGCTCGCGGCATCGACGACCAGAGGCGCTCGACCGTATGCATTGCTGACGCGAATCCGCGCGGCCCGCCCCGACACCGTCGGATAGACGATCTGGCGCACGGTCCGCCCGGCCACGTCGGGTGCGCGATAGAGCGGCGGCGGCGCGGCAAGGTCGGGAATCGGCTGCAGCGCGGTTGCCCACGCAGCAACCCACCCGGACGGCGCGGCCGACACAACGAGTGGCGACACAAAAACGGCCGCACCCAGCACGGCCGCGGCGAAACTGCTTCGAAATGACATCGGCAAAATCCTCATCGGAAAGCGGGCATTGTGCCGCAGAAGATGCGGTGACCACGCACCGGACCGCGGTCGCGACGCCTGATCGCGCCCCGACGTTTCTCGTTTACCCGCGTCTCGCCGTAAATCCGCAAGAAATTTATTAACCGACCGGTCGGTTGGTTTATACTTCGCAGACATTCAACCGGACGAGAGCCTCGCCATGTACACGCAATCCCTCGACATCCCCGGCAACGTCGCCCCGCTCGACGCCGCAGCCGAGTCGCCCGAGCAGGCGCGGTTCGATGCGATCATGGCCGCGGACGGCAAGATCGAACCGCAGGACTGGATGCCCGACGCCTATCGCAAGACGCTGGTTCGCCAGATCTCGCAGCACGCGCATTCGGAAGTCGTGGGCATGTTGCCCGAAGGCAACTGGATCTCGCGCGCGCCAAGCCTGAAGCGCAAGGCGATCCTGCTCGCGAAGGTCCAGGACGAAGCCGGCCACGGCCTCTATCTTTATAGCGCGGCCGAAACGCTCGGCGTGTCGCGCGATTCGCTGATCGACGCGCTGCACGCCGGCAAGGCGAAATACTCGAGCATCTTCAACTATCCGACGCCGACCTGGGCCGATGTCGGCGTGATCGGCTGGCTCGTCGACGGCGCCGCGATCATGAACCAGATCCCGCTGTGCCGCTGCACGTACGGCCCGTACGCACGCGCGATGATCCGCGTGTGCAAGGAAGAGTCGTTCCACCAGCGCCAGGGTTTCGACGCACTGCTGTCGATGATGAAGGGCAGCGACGCGCAGCGCGCGATGGTCCAGCAGGCCGTGGACCGCTGGTGGTGGCCCGTGCTGATGATGTTCGGCCCGAGCGACGCCGATTCGGTCCACAGCAGCCAGTCCGCGAAATGGGGCATCAAGCGGATCTCGAACGACGACCTGCGGCAGAAGTTCGTCGACGCGACGGTCGACCAGGCGAAGGTACTCGGCGTGACGCTGCCCGACCCCGACCTGAAGTGGAACGATGCGCGCGGCCACCACGACTACGGCACGATCGACTGGGACGAATTCTGGCGCGTCGTCAACGGCGACGGCCCGTGCAACAAGGAACGCCTCGCGACCCGCGTGAAAGCGCACGAGGACGGCGCATGGGTGCGCGAAGCCGCGCTCGCGCACGAAGCGAAGCGCCGCGCCCGCGCCGAACAGCACGCCGCCTGAGCGGCAACCATCGAATTCAGGAATCAGGGAATCAGGAGAAAGTGATGAACAAGGAATGGCCGATCTGGGAAGTGTTCGTGCGCAGCAAGCAGGGCCTCGACCACAAGCATTGCGGCAGCCTGCACGCCGCCGACGCGACGATGGCGCTGCGCATGGCGCGCGACGTCTACACGCGCCGCCAGGAAGGCGTGAGCATCTGGGTGGTCCCGTCGTCGGCGATCACCGCATCGGATCCGAACGAGAAGGCCGAACTGTTCGAACCGGCGGGCGACAAGATCTACCGTCACCCGACGTTCTACACGCTGCCCGACGAAGTCAACCACATGTAACGCCCGCGCCATGACGATCACGCCCGAACACCTCTCCTACGTGCTGCGCCTCGCGGACAACGCGCTGATCCTCGGTCAGCGCAATGCCGAATGGTGCGGCCACGGCCCGATCCTCGAAGAAGACATCGCGCTCACCAACATGAGCCTCGATCTCATCGGCCAGGCGCGCATGCTGTATACGCACGCGACCGAACTCGAGCGCCAGCTCACCGGTGCGACGAAGACCGAGGACGACTACGCGTACTTCCGGACCGAGCGCGAGTTCGCGAACTTCACGCTCGCCGAGCTGCCGCACTACGGCCCGCTCGCCGGCACCGCGCACGCCGACAAGGACTACGCGGTGACGATCGTGCGCAACTTCCTGTACGCGGCGCTGATGCTCCACGTGTGGAGCGCGCTGGAAACGTCGACCGACACGCAGCTTGCCGCGATCGCCGCGAAATCGGTGAAGGAAACCCGCTATCACGTGCAGCACGCGCGCGAGTGGCTCGTTCGGCTCGGCGACGGCACCGACGAGTCGCACCGCCGCGCGCAGGATGCGCTCGACTACCTGGCCCCGTACACGCGCGAATTCTTCGCCGCCGATGCGGTCGACGACACAATCGCCGCACCGGGCATCGGCCCGGCACCGGCTTCGATCGAAGCCGCATGGCGCGCGGACGTGGACGATGCGCTCGCGGAAGCGACGCTCACGCTGCCGGCGCCGGTGAAGCATGTGACGACCGGCAAGCAGGGCGAGCACTCGGAGCACATGGGCTACCTGCTCGCGGAAATGCAGAGCCTCGCGCGCCAGCATCCCGGCGCGACCTGGTAACCCCGACGCCACGGAGCCCGACGATGTCCGTCCAGACCGCCGCCCACGCCACGCCCGCCGCACGCCGCGACGATCCGCTGCTCGCCCGTGCTTGGGACCTGCTCGAAGCCGTGCCCGATCCCGAGATCCCGGTCGTGTCGATCCGCGAGCTCGGCATCCTGCGCGACGTCCGCCGCGCGGACGACGGCCTGCTCGAAGTCGTGATCACGCCGACCTACTCGGGCTGCCCGGCCATGTCGCAGATCGCCGAGGACATCGCCGCCGCGCTGCAGGGCGCCGATCTCCCGCCGCACCGGATCGAGACGGTGCTCGCACCCGCGTGGACGACCGACTGGATCACGCAGGAAGCGCGCGAGAAGCTGCGCGCGTACGGCATCGCGCCGCCGGTCGGCCAGTGCGGCAGCGCCGCGCCGCGGGAAAACGTCGTGCGTTTCGTGCCGCGGCCGGTCGCGGCACCCGCGTGCCCGCGCTGCGGCTCCGCCCGCACCGAGCGTCTCGCGCAATTCGCGTCCACGGCCTGCAAGGCGCTGTATCGCTGCGTCGACTGCCGCGAACCCTTCGACTACTTCAAACCCTACTGAATATGGCGACCCCGCAATTTCACTCGCTGCGTATCCGCGACGTGCGGCCCGAGACCGCCGACGCCGTCACCGTCTCCTTCGACGTGCCGCCCGAACTGCGCGACGCGTACCGCTTCACGCAGGGCCAGTTCGTCACGCTGAAGACCCACATCGACGGCGAGGAGACGCGCCGCTCGTATTCGATCTGCGTCGGCACGACGGACTACGACCGTGACGGCGAACTGCGCATCGGCATCAAGCGCGTACGCGGTGGCCGCTTCTCGAATTTTGCGTTCGATTCGCTGAAGCCGGGCCACACGATCGACGTGATGACGCCGGACGGCCGCTTCTTCACGCACCTCAACGCCGACCACGGCAAGCAGTACGTCGCGTTTTCCGGCGGCTCGGGGATCACGCCGGTGCTCGCGATCGTGAAGACGACGCTCGAAGTCGAGCCGCGCAGCACGTTCACGCTGATCTACGGCAACCGCAGCGTCGACGCGATCATGTTCGCGGAGGAGCTCGAGGACCTGAAGAACCGCTACATGAACCGCTTCGTCCTCTATCACGTGCTGTCGGACGACCAGCAGGACGTCGAGCTGTTCAACGGCGTGCTCGACCAGGCGAAATGCGCGGAATTCCTCGGCACGCTGACGCCGGCCGACGCGATCGACGAGGCGTTCATCTGCGGCCCCGCGCCGATGATGGACGCGGCCGAAGCCGCGCTGCAGGCGGCTGGCGTACCGCGGGAGAAGGTGCATGTCGAGCGCTTCGGCACGCCGCTGCCGCAGGCCGGTGCGCCGGTCGTCGACATCACCGACCAGACGCCGGCTGCCGACCTGGAAATCGTGCTCGACGGCAAGAAGCGCAAGCTGCGCCTGCCGTACGAGGGCGTGAGCCTGCTCGACGTCGGCCTGCGCGCGGGCCTCGCGCTACCGTACGCCTGCAAGGGCGGCGTGTGCTGCACGTGCCGCGCGAAGGTGATCGAGGGCGAAGTGCGGATGGAGAAGAACTACACGCTCGAGGACCACGAAGTGAAGGACGGTTTCGTGCTCACGTGCCAGTGCCACCCGATCAGCGACAAGGTCGTGGTGAGCTACGACGAGCGTTGAGCGACGTCGCGTCGCGGCGCCGGACGGTTTCTCGCCGTCACACATCTCGCTTACACTAGGGGCCGCCGGCCGGCTGGACATCGCAACGTCCGCCCGGCCGGCGGTTTTCTTTTGTTGACGACAGGCCGATGAGTACCATTCATGTGATTCAGGGCGGCACCGCCGCCGCGTCGCTGCGCGAGGCCCTTGCGCAAGCCGGACGCGACGAGCGCGTCGTCGGATTGCTCGACGATCTCGGCGTCGGGCCGCTCAAGGGCGCCGACGAGACGCCCGACACGCGCGCCGCCTTCTGGCAGCGCGTGCTCGGCGACCAGATTCCCGACTGGAACGCGGAAATCGACGACGAATTCGCACGCCTCGACCAGCTCGCGATGGGCACGGGCCAGGTGGTCGTGTGGCACGCGCCGAGCGTCGGCGACAAGCTGCTGCTGCGCCGCGTCGCCTATCACCTGCGCAACGTCCCGCAGCGGCTGAACGAAGTGCGGCTGTCGGCCGCCGACCTCGACGCCGCGCAGCGCGCGTCGCTGTCGCGCACCGACCAGGCGTGCGCGACCGGGATGTTCTCGCCGGCCGAACTCGCGCGGAAACGGCCGATGGCCGCGCCGATCTCGGTGCTGCGCATCGGCCGCCTCGCGCTCGAATGGCAGGAAGCGAAGCACCTGAACGCCGAACTGCGCTACTGGGTCAGCAACACGATCAAGAGCGGCCACTATGCCGACCTCGACACGCTGATCGTCGCGCGCGCGGAATCCGACTGGCTGCCCGCACGGCGCCTCGTCGGCAGCATCATGGCCGACGCCGACCGCGGCGGGCTGTTCGTCAGCGACTCGATCGCCTGGTGGCGCTGCCGCGAACTCGCGGCCGCCGGCCGGCTCGAGCTGCAGGACGACGCGCCTGACGCCCTCTCCTCCACGCAGGTGCGCGCGCCCGCCGCGCCCCGCTAATCTTCCGCATTCGACCATGGCCCGTACCCGAGCGCCCGACCACGAATCCCAGCGCGAGCAGATCCTCGATCTGGCCGCCGAGAAATTCGCGCAGACGAGCTACCCGAGCACGTCGATGTCCGATCTCGCGACCGCGAGCGGCACGTCGAAGGCACGCCTCTATCACTATTACGAGAGCAAGGAAGCGATCCTGTTCGACCTGCTCGACCGCTACACGAAGCGACTGATGCTGATCATCGCCGAGGTCGAAGCCGCGAGCCAGCGGCGCGGCCTCAGCGAGCGCGACGCGTTCGCCGAGCTCGTGCGCGCGTTCCTCGCGGAATACGAGACGTCGCACAGCCGCCATGTCGCGCTGCTCAACGACGTGAAGTATCTCGAGGACGCGCAGCGGGAAATCGTGCTCGACCGCCAGCGCGACATCGTCGCGGCGTTCGCGCGGCAGCTCGCGCGCGCCTACCCGGACCGCATCTCGAAGGAAAACCAGACTTCCGTGACGATGATGGTGTTCGGGATGATCAACTGGACGTTCACGTGGCTGAAGCCGGGCGGCCGCCTCGGCTACCGCGATTTCGCCGAACAGGTGATCGACCTGATCGAGCGCGGGCTGACGCCGACGGCCTGATTGCCGCGCAGCAGCAAACGTTGCGCGACGGGCACACTGCGACAGCCCGCCACGCATTTCATATGATGAATTTTTAATCCGTTAAAAATCAAATAGATAGAAAATTAACTAAGCGGATTTAGAATTCATCCTCCAGCACAAATAAGGTTAAATACGGGTTTTCCCCAATCCGGGGGCTGACGGTCGGGTAAAATGCTGTTGCGTTGCACAACCCGCTGTACGGTCACACTTGAGGAACCCACGATGAACACGCAATTGAACGGCAATGCCGATGTCGTCGGCACCGCCGGTAGTGCGCCGGTTCTCGTCAGGGAACTGGCTTCCAAAGACCGTGAGCAAATGCTCACCCACTTTCTCTCGCTCGACGTCGAGGACCGCCTGCTGCGCTTCGGCCAGATGGTGCCCGACCACGTGATCGAGAACTATGTCCGCACGATGGACTTCGGTCGCGACACCGTGTTCGGCGTGTTCGACCACAACCTCGAACTGATCGGCGTCGGCCACCTGGCCTACCTGCCGGCCGAGGGCGACAAGCGCACGGCCGAATTCGGCGTGTCGGTGCTCGAAAGCGCGCGCGGCCGCGGTGTCGGCTCGAAGCTGTTCGAGCGCGCGGCGATCCGCAGCCGCAACACGCACGTGACGATGCTGTACATGCACTGCCTGTCGCGCAATGCGACGATGATGCACATCGCGAAGAAGTCCGGGATGCGGATCGAGTACGCGTACGGCGAAGCCGATGCGTATCTGTCGTTGCCGCCGGCCGACCACTCGACGATCATCGCCGAGATGCTGCAGGAACAGGCTGCGGTGTTCGACTACGCGCTCAAGCGCCAGGCACACCGCACGACGAAGTTCATCGAATCGCTGATGCCCGCCGCACTGACGGCGTAACGTCGGCCGACCGGGCCGCGCCTGCGGCGCGCCCGGTTCCTCCCTTCCCCGCCCGGCGCACTACCGCACCGATCGAATCGGCAACGCGGTCGTCTCCTTGAAGCATTCGAGCGAAAAGCTCGTCTTCACGTCGATGACCGACGGGTGATGCAGCAAATGCTCCTGCACGAAGCGGGAGAAATGCGCCATGTCCTCGACCTGCACGCGCAGCAGGTAATCCATGTCTCCCGTCATCGCGTGGCACGCGACCACTTCCGGCCAGGTCTGCACGGCCGCGCGAAACAGCTCCGCATGGGTCGCGCCCGCGCGCGCCGACGTCTCGTCGGCCCGGACCGGCGCCAGGCCGCCGCGCTTCTCGAGCCGCACGCTCACGTACGCCAGCAGGTCGAGCCCGAGCTTCTGCGGATTCAGCAGCGCGACATAACCGGTGATCACGCCGATCTCCTCGAGCCGCCGGATCCGCCTCAGGCACGGGCTCGGCGACAGGTTCACGCGCTCGGCGATCTCCTGGTTCGACAGGCGCCCGTTCTCCTGAAGAATCGCGAGAATCCGCCGGTCGATGGCATCCAATTCGGCTTGCGCCATCTTCTGCCCTCCAATGGTTATTCAGAGACTGGAAATTGCGTCATCGTAGGGGCGGACGATTAACTTCGCAAGTTTCCGCTCGCGGCCGCCCGCTACACTCTGTCGCACGTACCGATTCGTTGCGCACGCCGACGCGTGCGCCGCCTTCGACATCGAACCGGGCCGGGCCGGGCACGCGCACGTCGATCGCCCCGGCCGATCGCCAAGCACAGGAGACACGCCATGCAGATCCCCAACTGGGACAACCCCGTCGGCACCGACGGCTTCGAATTCATCGAATACACGGCACCGGACCCGAAAGCGCTCGGACAACTGTTCGAACGGATGGGTTTCACCGCGATCGCGCGCCACCGCCACAAGGACGTGACGGTGTACCGCCAGGGCGACATCAACTTCATCATCAACGCCGAACCGGATTCGTTCGCGCAACGCTTCGCGCGCCTGCACGGCCCGTCGATCTGCGCGATCGCGTTCCGCGTGCAGGACGCAGCAAAGGCGTACAAGCACGCGCTGGAACTCGGCGCATGGGGCTTCGACAACAAGACGGGCCCGATGGAGCTGAACATCCCGGCGATCAAGGGCATCGGCGATTCGCTGATCTACTTCGTCGACCGCTGGCGCGGCAAGAACGGCGCGCAGCCGGGCGCGATCGGCGACATCAGCATCTACGACGTCGACTTCGAGCCGATCGCCGGCGCGAATCCGAACCCGGTCGGCCACGGCCTCACCTACATCGACCACCTGACGCACAACGTGCACCGCGGCCGCATGCAGGAATGGGCCGAGTTCTACGAGCGCCTGTTCAACTTCCGCGAAGTGCGCTACTTCGACATCGAAGGCAAGGTGACGGGCGTGAAGTCGAAGGCGATGACGTCGCCGTGCGGCAAGATCCGCATCCCGATCAACGAGGAAGGCTCGGACACGGCCGGCCAGATCCAGGAATACCTCGACGCGTATCACGGCGAAGGCATCCAGCACATCGCGCTCGGCGCCAGCGATATCTACGGCGCGGTCGATGGCCTGCGCAGCAAGGAAGTGAAGCTGCTCGACACGATCGACACCTATTACGAGCTGGTCGACCGCCGCGTGCCGGACCACGGCGAATCGCTGGACGAACTGAAGAAGCGCAAGATCCTGATCGACGGCGCACGCGACGACCTGCTGCTGCAGATCTTCACCGAGAACCAGATCGGGCCGATCTTCTTCGAGATCATCCAGCGCAAGGGCAACCAGGGTTTCGGCGAAGGCAACTTCAAGGCGCTGTTCGAATCGATCGAACTCGACCAGATCCGCCGCGGCGTCGTGCAGGACAAGGCCTGACGCATCCGGCGCGCGGCGGCCCGGGGCAACCCGGCCGACCGCACGATCCGGTGGCACAAAGAAAAAGGGCGGGAATCCGAGGATTCCCGCCCTTTTTGCGTTCCGGCGCGACCCGCGGGCCGCGCGACCGGATCAACGCGCGTTCGCCTTCGACTCGACGGCGCGCTCGGCCGACGGCTGCGCGTCGGTGTTCTGGGCCGGCACGATCTGACGCATCTGCGCGCCGGCTGCCGCCAGTGCGCTTGCGCCTTGCGCGTGCACCGGGCCGGTCATCGCGAAAAACGCGGCGGACACGACCAGAAAACTCTGGATATGACGTGTGTTCATTGCACCTCCTGTAAAACTGCCGGCGCCTCCCCGATTGCGTCGAAATAAACCCACGCGACCGGGCACCTCCGGCAGGCCGACAAGATTAACGGCATTTGCCCGCAGATGGGGCCGGCTTTACATGCATTTACATGATGTAACGCATCATCACGCCCTGTTTTCCTGGCCCACCGCCGCCATCCGGCCGACGGGCGGCGGGTTTGCCCCAGTGCTACCATCGCTTAAAACCGGCCAATATGCCGGCCACTGCCGACGCGTTCAAAAGACGCCGGAGCAGTCGAGTTTTGGTGATCCCAAACTGGGTGGAGGAGACTGTTAATGAATGCCCCGCTAGACGCAGACCAACGCGCGTCGCTAGAAGCCGCGCTGAAGTCCGTCACGCTTGATGACAAATACACACTGGAACGCGGTCGCGCGTACATGAGCGGCATTCAGGCCCTCGTGCGCCTGCCGATGCTCCAGCAGGAACGCGACCGCGCCGCCGGTCTCAATACGGCCGGGTTCATTTCCGGCTATCGCGGTTCGCCGCTCGGCGGCCTCGACCTCTCGCTCTGGAAGGCCAAGCAACACCTGGCGGCCCACCAGATCGTCTTCCAGCCCGGCCTCAACGAAGATCTCGCCGCCACCGCCGTGTGGGGCTCGCAGCAGGTGAACCTGTACCCCGGCGCGAAGCACGACGGCGTGTTCGGCATGTGGTACGGCAAGGGCCCGGGCGTCGACCGCACGGGCGACGTATTCAAGCACGCGAACTCGGCCGGCTCGTCGCAGCACGGCGGCGTGCTGGTGCTCGCCGGCGACGACCACGCGGCGAAATCGTCGACGCTCGCACACCAGTCCGAGCACATCTTCAAGGCCTGCGGGCTGCCCGTGCTGTTCCCGTCCAACGTGCAGGAATATCTCGATTTCGGCCTGCACGGCTGGGCAATGAGCCGCTACTCGGGGCTGTGGGTCGCGCTCAAGTGCGTGACGGACGTCGTCGAATCGTCGGCGTCGGTCGACATCGACCCGCATCGCACCGAGATCGTGCTGCCGACCGACTTCATCGTCCCGGACGGCGGCCTGAACATCCGCTGGCCCGACCCGCCGCTCGTGCAGGAAGCGCGGCTGCTCGACTACAAGTGGTACGCGGCGCTCGCCTATGTTCGCGCGAACAAGCTCGACCGGATCGAGATCGATTCGCCGAGCGCACGCTTCGGGATCATGACCGGCGGCAAGGCGTACCTCGACGTGCGCCAGGCGCTGACCGACCTCGGTCTCGACGATGAAACCTGCGCGCGGATCGGCATCCGGCTTTACAAGGTCGGCTGCGTTTGGCCGCTCGAAGCGCAGGGCGCGCAAGCGTTCGCGCGCGGCCTCGACGAAATCCTCGTCGTCGAGGAAAAGCGCCAGATCCTCGAATACGCGATCAAGGAAGAGCTGTACAACTGGCCCGACGGGCAACGGCCGCGCGTGTTCGGCAAGTTCGACGAGAAGGACGGCGCCGGCGGCGAATGGTCGGTGCCGATGGGCAACTGGCTGCTGCCCGCGCACTACGAACTGTCGCCCGCGATCATCGCGAAGGCGATCGCGACGCGCCTCGAGAAGTTCGAGCTGCCGTCCGACGTGCGTGCGCGCATCGCCGCGCGGCTCGCGGTGATCAACGCGAAGGAAATGGCGCTCGCGAAGCCGCACGTGCAGACCGAGCGCAAGCCGTGGTTCTGCTCGGGCTGCCCGCACAACACGTCGACCAACGTGCCGGAAGGCTCGCGCGCGATCGCCGGCATCGGCTGCCACTACATGACCGTGTGGATGGACCGCAGCACGAGCACCTTCAGCCAGATGGGCGGCGAAGGCGTGCCGTGGATCGGCCAGGCGCCGTTCACGGACGAGAAGCACGTGTTCGCGAACCTCGGCGACGGCACCTATTTCCACTCGGGCCTGCTGGCGGTGCGGGCGGCGATCTCGTCGAAGGCGAACATCACCTACAAGATCCTCTACAACGACGCCGTCGCGATGACGGGCGGCCAGCCGGTCGACGGCGTGCTGACGGTGCCGCAGATCACGCACCAGCTTGCGTCCGAAGGCGCGAAGAAGATCGTGATCGTCACCGACGAGCCGGAGAAGTACGACAGCCAGAAGGCGCTGCTCGCGCCCGGCGTGACGATCCATCATCGCGACCAGCTCGACGACGTGCAGCGCGAGCTGCGCGAGATCGAAGGCACGACGATCCTGATCTACGACCAGACCTGCGCGACCGAGAAGCGCCGTCGCCGCAAGCGCGGCACGTATCCGGACCCGGCCAAGCGCGTCGTGATCAACGACGCGGTGTGCGAAGGCTGCGGCGACTGCTCGGTGCAGTCGAACTGCCTGTCGGTCGAGCCGCTGGAAACCGAATTCGGCACGAAGCGCCAGATCAACCAGTCGAGCTGCAACAAGGACTTCTCGTGCGTGAAGGGCTTCTGCCCGAGCTTCGTCACGGTCGAGGGCGGCCAGTTGAAGAAGCCGAAGGCGGTTTCGGTCGACGGCAACGCACTGCCGCCGATCCCGGAACCGACGCTGCCGGACATCGACCGGGCCTACGGCGTGCTCGTCACGGGCGTCGGCGGCACGGGCGTCGTCACGATCGGCGCGCTGCTCGGGATGGCCGCGCACCTCGAGAACAAGGGCGTGACCGTGCTCGACGTCACGGGCCTCGCGCAGAAAGGCGGCGCGGTGATGAGCCACGTGCAGATCTCGCATGCGCCGACCGACATCCACGCGACGCGGATCGCGATGGGCGAAGCCGATCTCGTAATCGGCTGCGACGCGATCGTCACGGCCGGCGACGAGTGCACGTCGCGGATGCGGCACGACACGACGCGCGTGGTCGTCAACAGCGCGCAGACGCCGACTGCCGAGTTCATCAAGAACCCGAACTGGGCGTTCCCCGGCCTGTCCGCGGAGAACGACATCCGCGCGGCGGCCGGTGAAGCGGTCGATTTCATCGACGCGAACCGCTTCGCGGTGGCGCTGCTCGGCGACGCGATCTACACGAACCCGTTCGTGCTCGGTTATGCGTGGCAGAAAGGCTGGCTGCCGCTCACGCTTGCATCGCTCGAACGCGCGATCGAGCTGAACGCCGTGTCGGTCGACAAGAACCGCGCGGCATTCGACTGGGGCCGCCGCGCCGCATACGACCTTGCCAGCGTGAAGCAGGCCGCGGCCGGCGATACACGCCCCGCGCAAGGCGCCACGGTGATCGCGCTGCACACGAAGAAGGCGGTCGACGCGTTGATCGCGAAGCGTGTGGAATTTCTCACCGCGTACCAGAACGCCGCGTACGCATCGCGCTATGCGGCGTTCGTCGACAAGGTGCGCGCAGCCGAGCGCGCGCTGGCGGACGGCGACACGATGCAGGAGCAACTGACCGAGGCGGTCGCGCGCAACCTGTTCAAGCTGATGGCGTACAAGGACGAATACGAAGTCGCGCGGCTGCAGTCCGATCCCGCGTTCCTCGCCCGCCTGTCCGCGCAGTTCGAAGGCGACTGGAAGCTGAAATTCCACCTCGCGCCGCCGCTGTTCGCGAAGACGGACGCCCACGGCCATCTCGTGAAGAAGGCGTACGGCCCGTGGATGATGTCGGCGTTCCGGCTGCTCGCGAAGGCGAAGTTCCTGCGCGGCACGGGGCTCGACCCGTTCGGCCGCACCGAGGAACGCCGCACCGAGCGCGCGCTGATCGGCGAGTACGAAGCGCTGATCGACGAAGTGACGGCCAAGCTGAACGCGGCCAATCGCCCGCTCGCGCTCGAGCTCGCGGCGCTGCCGGACGGCATTCGCGGCTACGGCCACGTGAAGGAGAACAACCTGCGCGCGGTACGCCAGAAGTGGGACACGCTGCTCGCGAAGTGGCGTTCGCCGGCGGGCAGCCAGTCGCACCAGCAGGTCGCGTAACGGCACGCGACGGGCGTTCGCGGTACGGACGCCCGCCCGCGCCGCCGGCGCTTCGCGATAAAAAAACGCCACGGAGCGCAAGCTTCGTGGCGTTTTTCATTGCGCCGCGCGTGAAGCGCGGCACACGCGGGCGCGAACTTACTTCGTGTTCACGTTCGCGGCGGCAACGGCCGTCATGTTGATGATCCGGCGCACGGTCGCGGCCGGCGTCAGGATGTGGGCCGGCTTCGCGGCGCCGAGCAGGAACGGGCCGACCGTCACGCCTTCGCCGCCGACCATCTTCAGCAGGTTGTACGCGATGTTCGCGGCTTCGACGTTCGGCATGATCAGCAGGTTCGCTTCGCCCGACAGCGTCGTGCCCGGGAATGCCTGCTTGCGGATCATTTCCGACAGCGCGGCGTCGCCGTGCATTTCGCCGTCGACTTCCAGGTTCGGTGCACGTTCGACGATCAGCTTGCGTGCCTCGGCCATCCGGCGCGACGACGCCGACGGCGCGCTGCCGAAGTTCGAGTTCGACAGCAGCGCCGCCTTCGGCGCGATGCCGAAGCGCTCGATCTCGGCCGCGGCCTGGATCGTCATGTCGGCGAGCTGTTCGGCGCTCGGCAGCTCGTTCACGTACGTGTCGCACACGAACAGGTTGCGGCCCGGCAGCATCAGCAGGTTCATCGCCGCGAAGTGCTCGGCGCCCTTCGCACGGCCCAGCACCTGCTCGATGAACTTCAGGTGGCTGTGGAACGTGTCGATCATCCCGCAGATCATCCCGTCCGCGTCGCCCAGGTGCACGAGCATCGCGCCGATCAGCGTGTTGAACTTGCGCAGCGCGGCCTTCGCGACTTCCGGCGTCACGCCATCGCGCGCGGCGATGTCGTGGTATGCCTGCCAGTAGCGGTGGTAGCGCGTGTCGTCTTCCGGATTGACGATTTCAAAATCAACACCGGCCTTCAGCTTCGAGCCGATCTTCTGCAGGCGCATCTCGACGACCGACGGACGGCCGACGATGATCGGCTGCGCGATCTTTTCCTGCAGCACGAACTGCGCGGCGCGCAGCACGCGCTCGTCCTCGCCCTCGGCGAACACGATGCGGGCCTGCTTCTTCTTCGCGGTCGCGAACACCGGGCGCATCACCATGCCGGTGCGGTAGACGGTCGCGCCGAGCTGCTCGCGGTACGCATCCATGTCCTGGATCGGACGCGTGGCGACGCCCGAATCCATCGCGGCCTGCGCGACGGCCGGCGCGATCTTGATGATCAGGCGCGGGTCGAACGGCTTCGGAATCAGGTAATCCGGCCCGAATTCGAGCGAATGACCTTCATACGCCTTCGCGACTTCCTCGCTCTGGTCGGTTTCCTGCGCCAGTTCGGCGATCGCGCGCACGCAGGCGAGCTTCATTTCTTCCGTGATCGTCGTCGCGCCGACGTCGAGCGCGCCGCGGAAGATGAACGGGAAGCACAGCACGTTGTTGACCTGGTTCGGGTAGTCCGAACGGCCGGTCGCGACGATCGCGTCCGGGCGCACGGCCTTCGCGTCTTCCGGGCGGATTTCCGGCTCCGGGTTCGCGAGCGCCAGGATCAGCGGCCGGTCGCCCATCGTCTTGACCATGTCCTGCTTCAGCACGCCCGCGCTCGAGCAGCCAAGGAACACGTCGGCGCCGACGATCGCGTCCGCGAGCGTGCGTGCGTCGGTGGTCGCCGCATAACGCTGCTTCGACGGATCGAGATTGCCGCGCCCTTCGTAGATCACGCCCTTCGAATCGGCGACGAGGATGTTCGACTTCGTCAGGCCGAGGTTCACCAGCAGGTCCAGACACGCGATCGCCGCGGCGCCGGCGCCCGAGCACACGAGCTTCACTTCGGACAGCTGCTTGCCGACGACCTTCAGGCCGTTCAGGATCGCGGCCGACGCGATGATCGCGGTGCCGTGCTGGTCATCGTGGAAGACGGGGATCTTCATGCGCTCGCGTAGCTTCTGCTCGATGTAGAAGCATTCCGGCGCCTTGATGTCCTCGAGGTTGATGCCGCCGAGCGTCGGCTCGAGCATCGCGATCGCCTCGACGAGCTTGTCGGGGTCGGACTCCGACAGTTCGATGTCGAACACGTCGATGCCCGCGAATTTCTTGAAGAGGCAGCCCTTGCCTTCCATCACCGGCTTCGCGGCGAGCGGGCCGATGTTGCCGAGACCGAGCACGGCCGTGCCGTTCGTGATCACGCCGACGAGGTTGCCGCGCGACGTGTACTTCTGCGCGTCGAGCGGATCGGCGTGGATCGCCTCGCACGCGGCGGCGACGCCCGGCGAATACGCGAGCGACAGATCGAGCTGGTTCGACAGCGGCTTGGTCGGGGTGACCGAAATCTTGCCGGGTTTCGGGTTCAGGTGATAAGCGAGAGCGGCCTGCTTCAGTTGTTCGTCCATGATTGACCTGCGAGAGACATGCGAAATTTTGACGGTTCAGTTCACAGCACCTTCGGCCGCGTCTGCTTGAATCGAGGGGATGGTCGACTGCGAGACGGCACGCGACGCGCCGGATCGGCACGCCATCGAACCTTGGCGGGTGGCAAGAGGAAAGTACAAAGTACTGAACGATTTCTAAGGGTCGCCTAGTGTACACCCCGCGCATGACACGCGTTGGTGCAGCGCCGCATCCCCGACATCGGCCTGAGAGCGGTCCGCCCCCGTTTGTTTCGCCGGTGGTGAGCGGCGCGGCGAACCCGCGCGAATTCCGCCGAAAACCGGCCTGAATCGGGTAAAATGTCGGGCTACGCGCGCAGCGATGCGATTGGTTCTCCGATCGCGCCCCGGCCCTCTGGGCAGGTTCCCCTTGCTGCGCCACCGGGCCCGCGCCCGCTCCTCGCTCAACACCCAAGGAATGCCCATGACAGGCTACGATCGTCAGTCGATCTCGGATACGACCGCCAAAATGCTGCTCGAAGTGCAGGCGGTGCACTTCAACGCCGAAAAACCCTTCGTCTTCACGTCGGGCTGGGCAAGCCCCGTCTACATCGACTGCCGCAAGCTGATCTCGTATCCGCGCGTGCGCCGCGGCCTGATGGAAATGGCGGAAACGACGATCCTGCGCGACATCGGTTTCGAGCAGATCGACGCGGTGGCAGGCGGCGAAACGGCCGGCATCCCGTTCGCGGCATGGATCGCGGACCGGATGATGGTGCCGATGCAGTACGTGCGCAAGAAGCCGAAGGGTTTCGGCCGCAACGCGCAGATCGAAGGCCATCTGGAAGAAGGCTCGCGCGTACTGCTGGTGGAAGACCTGACGACCGACAGCCGCAGCAAGATCAACTTCATCAACGCGCTGCGCACCGCGGGCGCGACGGTGAATCACTGCTTCGTGCTGTTCCACTACAACATCTTCAAGGAAAGCGTGTCGGTCCTGAAGGACATCGACGTCGACCTGCACGCGCTGGCGACGTGGTGGGACGTGCTGCGCGTCGCAAAGGCCTCGGGCTACTTCGAGACGAAGACGCTCGACGAAGTCGAGAAGTTCCTGCACGCACCGGCCGAGTGGTCGGCCGCGCACGGCGGCGCGACGGGCGCCCAGGAGTGACGCCGCGCCGGCTCGCATGCCGGCGCCCAGGCTGAAAAAGCCGCCCGCTTCATCGCGGGCGGCTTTTTTTTCGTCCATCGTCCCGCGCAAGAACCGGTCGCGACCACGGGTCGCGGTGTGCATCGCTCATCGAACCCTAATGCTAGACTTGATCCATCGCCGCCATCAGCTGCTCGGGCAACGCACAACGCCAACAACGCCGGGAGCATCAGCCCGGCCCACGTGACGGGAGAAGCGCCATATGCGTGTGGATCGCCGGATCACCCCGCCTGCGCCATCGGGTCGCCCGCCTCCATTCATCCTCTCCGCCCTCCTGTGCGCCGCCGTCTTCGCGGCACTGCCCGCGCATGCGGAAGGCCCGTTCACCGTGACGAGCGACGACCTGGCACCCGGCGGGCACGTCCGCGCCGCGAACGTGTTCGACCGCGGCGACTGCAAGGGCGGCAACCACTCGCCGCAGCTCACCTGGCACAACCCGCCGCCCGGCACGCGCGGCTACGCGGTCACGATCTTCGACCCCGACGCGCCCGGACACGGCTGGTGGCACTGGGCCGTGGCGGGCATCCCCGCGACGGTCACGAGCCTGCCGGCCGACGCGAGCGCGTCCGGCTTCCTGCGACGCATCGGCGCGAGCGAGGCGCGCAACGACTTCGGGATCGACGGCTATGGCGGCCCGTGCCCGCCGCCCGGCAAGCCGCACCGCTACGTGATCACCGTCTACGCGCTGAAGGGCACCGACCTGCGCGTCGCGCAGGGCCGCCCCGCGCCGATGTTCGAGCACGAGATCGGCACGCTCGCGATCGGCACCGCGCAATTCACGGTCAGCTACGGGCAGTAACGAGCGCCGTGCGCCACCACGTCGCGATTGCCGACCATCGAGAAATTTCGTGCACGGCACGCGCGCGTTTTTCCCGTCATTTCAGCTTGCTAGACTCGTCGTCACCGGTCGCGGCGCCCCGCCGCGCATCCGTCGCGCCGCCCACCGGCGACGCATAACCCGGCAGGCCGCCGCGGCCGCCGACCCCGTTCCTTTCCGGAGAACGCTTCATGTCGAACATCGTCATCGTCTATCACAGCGGCTACGGTCACACGCAGAAACTGGCCGAGGCCGTGCACACCGGCGCGCAGGACGCCGGCGCGACCGTGCGCCTGATCGCCGTCGGCGACCTCGACGACGCAGGCTGGGCCGCACTCGACGCGGCCGATGCGATCGTCTTCGGCGCGCCGACCTACATGGGCGGCCCGTCCGCGCAGTTCAAGCAGTTTGCCGACGCAACGTCGAAAGCGTGGTTCACGCAGAAGTGGAAAGACAAGATCGCCGCGGGCTTCACGAACTCCGCGACGATGAACGGCGACAAGTTCTCGACGATTCAATATTTCGTCACGCTGTCGATGCAGCATGGGATGGTGTGGGTCGGCACGAGCCTGATGCCTGCCAACTCGAAGGCGGCCACGCGCAACGACATCAACTACCTCGGCGGCTCAACGGGCCTGCTCGCGCAGTCGCCGGCGGATTCGACGCCCGACGAGGGCCCGCTGCCGGGTGACCTCGAGACCGGGAAGGCATTCGGCCGGCGCATCGCCGAAGCGACGGCCCGCTGGGTTGCCGGCGGCCGCTGAGCACGCCCCTGACGCCGTCGCGCCCGCGCCGGCGGGCGTCAAAGGGACACAAGACGGCCCGCCGGCCGTCTTTTTTTCGCCCCGCGCGGTACAGGCCCGCCGGATGACGTCTTAAAATGGCGGTTTCAGGGCGCGGCCCCTCCGTTTCATTCAGTGAGAGCGAAATGAGCACCAAAGTTTTTGTCGACGGCCAGGAAGGCACGACCGGCCTCAAGATCTTCGAATACCTGTCGGCACGCAGCGACATCGAGATCCTGCGCATCGATGAAGCGAAGCGCAAGGACGTCGACGAGCGCCGCCGCCTGATCAACGCGTCGGACGTCACGTTCCTGTGCCTGCCGGACGTCGCGTCGCGCGAATCGGCGTCGCTGGTCGAGAACCCGAACACGACGCTGATCGACGCGAGCACCGCGTTCCGCACCAGCGCCGACTGGGCCTACGGCCTGCCCGAACTGACCCGCGCGCAGCGCGAGAAGATTCGCACGTCGAAGCGCATCGCGGTGCCGGGCTGCCATGCATCGGCCTTCGTGCTCGCGATGCGTCCGCTCGTCGATGCAGGTATCGTCGCGCCGACGTTCGCCGCGCACAGCTACTCGATCACCGGCTACAGCGGCGGCGGCAAGTCGATGATCGCCGAATACGAAAGCGCCGCGCCGGGCGGCAAGCTCGCGAGCCCACGCCCGTATGCGCTCGGCCTCACGCACAAGCACCTGCCGGAAATGGCCGCGCACACGGGCCTCGCGAACCCGCCGATCTTCACGCCGATCGTCGGCCCGTTCCTGAAGGGCCTCGCGGTGACGACCTACTTCACGGCCGAGCAGCTCGCGAAGCACGCGACGCCGCAGGACGTGCAGCGCGTGTTCGCCGAGTACTACGCGGACGAAGCGTTCGTGCGCGTCGCGCCGTTCAACGCGGACGCGAACCTCGACGGCGGCTTCTTCGACGTGCAGGCGAACAACGACACGAACCGCGTCGACCTGTTCGTGTTCGGCAACGAAGAGCGCTTCGTCACGGTCGCGCGCCTCGACAACCTCGGCAAGGGCGCGTCGGGCGCCGCGATCCAGTGCATGAACCTCAACATCGGCGCAGCCGAGGACGCGGGCCTCAAGCGCTGATCATCATCTCATGCGATGCAAAGCCGGCCGCTGGCCGGCTTTTTATTTACTCGTATCAGGCAATAAATAAAATCCGGTTCGCGTATTTACAATTATTTACAAGCTTTCCATTGCACGATTACCGGTGAATTAAGCCCACCCCTCTTTCTCCAGTCAATCCCGAATAGGGATAAACCGGATACCGTCGCTTTAAACGCTGCCGTTATACGCGGGAAGGCCGTTCGACAGCCTGCCGAGCGTGGCACATTCCCCACTCCGGCAGCTTCCGGCAGCCCCTGCCTCGTTTTAATTCTTACCGAATGCCGCGTCGGACAAGGAATCAAAACGCGATATCCGTTTCAATCGCCTTTTTTAGACGGGTTCATCAATTGACAGCAAAAATCAAGGCGGCGACATTAGCTCGCACAATTAAACGATTGGAGACAGCGGCATGTCGCACACCTTATCGAAGGGGGTGGCAACGGCCTTTGCCATTACCCCTTTCCTGCTTGCCTGTGGTGGGGGGGATTCTGGCGGCGCGCCTGCGCCGATCAATGCGCCCCAATGTTCCGGATCGAGCTGCGGCACGCAAGGGCCGCCGCCTTCGCAGCCCGTCAACGGTTCGCTGTGCCCGGCCGACGCCGACATCGTGAAAAGCACGTATCTCGGTGGCGCCGGTAGCGGCGAGATCGTCAGCGTCAACATCGACGCGGTCGCGATGACCTACACGCTCAAGTGGCTCGAATCGCCGATTCCGCTCGCAACCGGCACGGTCACGCCGAGCCGCGTCGGCACGTCGATCGCCGGCAAGGTCATCCATCCGCCGACCGGCACGCTGCCGACCGCAGAACAGACGCGCTGCGCGTTCGTCCTCACGCCGGGCACGGGCACCGCGCCGAACGGCTCGACCTATTCGACGGCCGCCGACTTCAATCCGGCGAACCCGCCGATGCTGCTGGTCGGCATGGGCGTCGCGGGCGGCGGCATTCCGGGTGCGACGGTGCAGTACGACGGGCTGACGATCAGCCTCGCCGGCATCCCGCTCTACCAGAACGTCGGCCAGGTGCCGAACCGTCACTTCGACTTCTATCCGTTCCTCGGTTTCGCGAACACGACGACGGACCTCACGAAGCTGCCGGGCACCTACAACGCGCTGATCTACCACCTCGTGCCGTCGGGCAACTACGCGACGCAAGGCGCGAATTCGAGCGAGACGTTCGATGCGAACGGCGCGTGCACGTCGACGAATGCGTCGGGCTGCGAAACGACCGGCGATCCGTGGAAGACGAGCGCGAACGGCGGCTACTTCGACAGCACGAAGGCGCCGCAGATCCTGCCGCAGACGAAGCTGCCGATCATCGGCGCGACCGGCAAGTCGGCGACCGCGCACATGGTGATCGGCCAGCTCAACGGCGCGACCGTGCCGGTGATCGTGCGCACGGGCAACGTGAACCTCGGCACGCCGCCGCTGCACACCGACGCGCAGGTCGACGACGAATCGGGCATCGCGGTGCTCGGCTCGGCGACGGCGATCCAGTCGGGCGCGATCGACGGCGGCTACGCGGGCGCGGACTCGAACTTCAAGTACACGGCCGCACTGATCCGCGGCAGCAACGCGTCGTTCATCAACCCGACCACGCAGGCCGAGGAAGACGCCTTCTCGCTCGACTACGGCCAGGCGACGCCGGGCCTGCTGAACGCGAAGACGACGCCGCCGAGCGGCGCGGCCTACCCGTCCGCGTCGGGCGTGGTGATCGCGACGGGCGGGCTGTACGCGGCGCTCATCCAGGGCACGGTGAACGGCGGCGTCACGTCGACGTCGGCGAACTCGAGCACGTCGTCGACACCGTACTTCGGCGTGGGCGCGCAGATCAGCAAATAGCGTACGAGGACGCGGCGGCGGCCAGCCCGCTGCCGCGTGACGCAAGGACGCGCGTGGCACGGCGCGGGCAGGACGAGCACAAGTAACAGAAGCGGCCGACAGGGAGCTGGCCGCCGCACAAGACAAATCTGGAGGAGCAACATGAAGCGCAACCTCATTCTGGCGGCGGCCCTTGCCGCCCCCCTTCTTTCCGCCTGCGGCGGCGGCAGCGACAACCCGCCCCCGCTCGTCGAAGACCGGCTCTGTCCCGCCTCGCTCGATTACACCACCGTGTTTACCGGCGGTGCGGGCAGCGGCGAACTCGCCAAGGTCCAGCTCGACACGACCAAGATGACGTGGCAGGTCACGTACGTCGAATCGCCGGTGCCGCAGACGACCGGCACCGTCGTGCCGACCCGCGCGGGCACCGTCGACAGCGGTACGCTCACGCAGGAAACGCTGCTGCCGACCAACAAGCTGAACCAGTGCGCGTTCCGCCTGAACGGAGCAAGCCTCGACCCGACGCGCCCGGCACGGATCTTCGTCGGCGAAGGTGTCGCTGGCGGTACGATTCCCGGCAAGGAAATCCAGTTCGGCGGCGTGCTCGGCCAAGCCGCGGTGCCTGACACGAAATTCCCGTACTACCCGTTCATCGGCTTCTCGTCGATCGAAACCAACATCGCGAACGTCGCGGGCACGTACAGCCACGTCGGCTTCGGCGAAGTGCCGTCGCAGAACTTCGCGCCCGCGTCGATCGACGCGAAGGTGACGATCAACGCGGACGGCTCGTGGACCAAGTGCGACACGACCGGCCAGTTCGCCGGCGGCGCGTGCACGCAGCAGGGCACGAACTTCGTGCAGTCCGCGGACGGCAGCGGCGCGTTCCAGTCCAACAACTACCAGAGCCAGTTGAAGCCGACGCTGTCGACGACGCCGCAGGGCAAGGGCTTCATGATCGTCGGCAAGCTGCGCAACCAGCTGGTGCCGATCCTCGTGCGCACGGGTGTTGCGAACCCGAACCCGACGCCCGACAGCAACGGCGTGCCGGGCCTCACCGCCGACGATGAATCGAGCATCTCGATCCTCGCGCCGCAATCGATGGTCGCGGTCGGTTCGCAGAACGGCGAGTACATCGGTGTCGACAGCCAGTTCAATTACCGGACCACCGCGCTGGCCAACACCCAGGCCACGCTGCTCGATCCGTTCCAGCCGTCGCAGGCCTCGCTCGCGACCGCACTCGACCTCGACTACACGCAGAAGGTGCCGGGCACGGTCACGACGATCCACACGGGTTCGGGCAGCACGTCGCCGACCGGCAAGTTCATCTTCACGGGTGGCGTGTTCGGTTTCCTCGATAACGCCGGATCGACGCCGTATTTCACGATCGGCGCGTTCGTCCAGTAAGCAGAGGGGAAAGCCGTGATGAAGAAAACCCTACTCTGCGCGGCGGCCGGCGCCGCCGCCCTGGCGCCGCTCGCGGCGCACGCGCAGAGCGCCGGCAGCAACGTCGTCACGCTGGGCTGGTTCCACGTGATGCCGCAACAGAGCAGCACGCCGATGACGACCAACGTCGCACCGACGCCGATCAACACGCCGCTGCGGCTGCCGCCGTCGTTCACGTCGCCGGGCACCGGGCTGCGCACCAGCGGCGCCGACACCGTCGGCCTGACGGTCAGCCACTTCCTGACCGACCACATCGCGGTCACGTCGGTGGCGGGCGTGCCGCCGGTGTTCAAGGTGTCGGGCCAGGGCACGATCAGGCCGCCCGGCCCGGCCGGCGCGCTCGGCACGCAGAACATCGGGCTCGCGTCGGTCAACCCGATCGTGAAGAGCGTGCGGCAGTGGAGCCCGGCCGTGCTGCTGCAGTACTACTTCGGGCAGGCGACCGCGAAGTTCAGGCCGTTCCTCGGCCTCGGCGTGTCGTACAACTGGTTCAGCGACCTGCAGCTCAACACGAACTTCATCAAGCAGACGCAGGAGAACCTCGGCGCGATTCTCGCGGCGGGCGCGGGCAAGCCGGGTACGACATCGGTGGAGGCGAAGGCGTCGTCGTCATGGCAGCCGGTGTTCAACGCGGGTCTGCAGTACAACATGACCGAGCATTTCGGGCTGATCGCGTCGGTGACGTACATCCCGCTGAAGACGACGTCGACGGTGACGATCAAGGCGGCCGACGGTTCGGTGCTGGCCGAGTCGAAATCGGACCTGAAGGCCGACCCGATCATCAGCTACGTCGGGATGACGTACAAGTTCTGAGGGCGGCGACGGCGACGAATGGCACGCTGCGGCAAAATCGCAGGCAAAAAAAAGCCCGCCTAAGAGGCGGGCTGAATCCATATCAGAGGAGACATGGAGGAGACAGGTGCAACTATAGCGAATCGATTTCCGCATTGCAACATTTCCGTAGAGAAAATAAGGATTTTCCCTCGAATGCCGACTCTAACTCGCTTCGTTCGCTTCTGACCCCTTCCTGATCTCCCCGTCCAGCACCTCGCCCAGCGCGTCGCGCAGCAGCGCGACAGGCCGCACCAGGCGGCCCGGCAGCGCGGCGTGCACGATCCACACGTTGATCCGCGTCTCCAGCCCCACCGTTTCCACCACCCGCAGCGCATCGCGATGCGCGCTGCGCGCGAGCGCGTTCGGCGGTGCGATCCCGATGCCCGCGCCGCGCGCGACGAGCGACAACTGCAACTCCGAGCCGAACGCCTCGACCGCGACGTCGAACGGCAGCCCGGCCGCGCCGAGCGCGCGACTCAGCGCCGAACGCATCCCGCAGCCGTCCTGACTCAGCACCCACGGAAAACCCGACAGCGTGTCGAGCGACAACGGGCCGTCCGGCAGCGGAAAGTCGCGTGCGGCGACGAGCACCGTCGGCTGCGTGGCGAGCAGCGTCGCCGTGAACGCGTCGGGCAGCACCGTGCTCGCCGGCACCATCACGGCCGCGACGTCGAGCGTGCCGCGCTCGATGCCCTGCAGCAGCGCCGGCGACCAGCCGGCCGTCACGCGCAGCGTGAGGCGCGGGAACGCGTCGCGCAGCCGGTCGATCGGCCGCTCGAGCGCCAGTTCGGACAGGAACGGCGGGACACCGATGCGCAGCTCGCCCGACGGCTCGCTGTCCGGCGCGCCGGCCGCCATCAGCTCGTCGACCGCGCCCAGCACGTTGCGCGCGAGCGCGTAGACGTCGCGCCCGGCCGCGGTCGGCTTCAGCGGCTTGCTTTGCCGTTCGAGCAGCGGCACGCCGAGCAGCGTTTCGAGGTTCTGCACGCGCCGCGTCAGGCCGGGCTGCGTCAGGTGGAGCTTCGCGGCCGCGGCAACCATCGAGCCGCTGTCGACCACCGCGACGAACGCCAGGAGATCACGCGTATTCAAAACAAACTCGCATAATCATGTTAGACATATTTCAATTGTCGCATAAACATCGGCCCCCTACGATGGGAACTCCTTCGACCCACACCCCAGGCTTCCGATGAACTGCCCTGCCAACCCTTGTCCCGGCGCCGTTCGCGCACCCGTCGGCGCGCCGCCCGCGCTGAGCGCGGGCATGACGCTGTTCTTCGCCGCGACGGTCGGCGTGATCGTGATGGACCTGTTCGCCGCGCAACCGCTGACGGGCCCGATCAGCGCGGACCTGCACCTGCCGCCCGGCCTCGCCGGCCTCGTCGCGATGCTGCCGCAGCTCGGCTACGCGGCCGGGCTCGTGCTGCTCGTGCCGCTCGTCGATCTGCTCGAAAACCGCCGCCTGATCGTCGCGACGCTCGTCGCCTGCGCGGCCGCGCTCGCGCTGCCCGCGTTCACGCGGTCGGGCGTCGTGTTCCTGCTGGCGACGCTGGTCGCCGGCGCCGCGTCGAGCGTGATCCAGATGCTCGTGCCGATGGCCGCGTCGATGGCGCCCGAAGCACAGCGCGGCCGCGCGGTCGGCAACGTGATGAGCGGGCTGATGCTCGGCATCCTGCTGTCGCGGCCGCTCGCGAGCCTGATCGCGGGCTCGGCCGGCTGGCGCGCGTTCTACGCGCTGGCCGCGCTCGCGAACGCCGCGATCGCCGTCGTGCTCGCGCTGCGCCTGCCGTCGCGCACGCCGTCGATCACGGCCGGCTACCGCGCGCTGCTCGCGTCGATGGGGCGCCTGCTCGCCGACGAACCGGTGCTGCGCCGGCACGCGCTGTCGGCCGCGCTCGCGATGGCTGCGTTCAGCGCATTCTGGACCGCGGTCGGGCTGCGGCTCGCGCAGCCGCCGTTCGGTCTCGACCTGCACGGGATTGCGCTGTTCGCGTTCGCCGGTGCCAGCGGTGCGATCGTCACGCCGCTCGCCGGCCGCGCCGGCGATCGCGGCCACGGCCCGACCGCGCAGCGGATCGCGCACGGCACGATGCTGGTGGCGCTCGTCGTGCTCGGCATCGCGGGCGCCGGCTGGTTCGGCTTCGACGCGCATGCGCATCGCGGCCTCGCGCTTGCGCTGCTCGCCGGCGGCGCGGCGTTGCTCGACGCGGGCGTCATCGTCGACCAGACGATCGGCCGCCGCGAGATCAACCTGCTGAACCCGGCCGCGCGCGGGCGCCTGAACGGACTGTTCGTCGGGCTGTTCTTCGTCGGCGGCGCGCTCGGCGCGGCGCTCGCGGGCAGCGCGTGGGCATGGGGCGGATGGAGCGCCGTGTGCGGCGTCGGGTTCGCGTTCGCCGGTGCGGCCGCGGTGTTCGGCCTCACGGCCGGGCGCCGGGTCGGCGCGGCGACGCTGACTCGCCCGCATCCGTGAAGCGGACGTGAAAAGACGAACGCCCCGCCCTCTTGCGAGGGACGGGGCGTTCGGCGCACCGGAATCCGTTCGAAATCAGTGACGCACCAGCGCCATCATCGCACCGAAGCCGACGAACAGTCCGCCCGTCAGCCGGTTGAACACCTTCGCGACGCTCTGGCTCTTCAGCGTCGCGCCGATGCGCGTGCCGAACGACGCGTAGACGAGATACCAGCTCACCTCGATCACCGCGAACGTGACGACGAGGATGCCGAACTGCGGCAGCGTCGGCGCGGCCGCGTTGATGAACTGCGGCAGCAGCGCGGCCGCGAACAGGATCGCCTTCGGGTTGCTGCCCGCGACCAGGAAGCCATTGCGGAACAGCACCCAGCGCGATGCCGACGCAGCCTGACGCGACACCGATTCGACGTCGGTGGCCGGCGGCGCGTCGTCGACGCGCGCACGCCACGCCTTCACGCCGAGGTAGATCAGATAGGCGGCGCCCGCGAAGCGCAGCGCGTTGAACATCGCGGGCCACGCTTCGAGGAACACGCCGAGGCCGGCCGCCGACACCGACAGCATCAGCACCAGCGCGCTCAGGCAGCCGGCCATCGTCGACGACGAGCGCCGCAGCCCGTGCCGCGCGCCGTGCGTCATCACGAGCAGCATGTTCGGGCCCGGAATCGCCGACACGACGAACACCGTCGCCACGAAAAGCCACCACGTATGCAAGTTCATGCGTGCCTCTGCCTGAATGTAGGAAAACCGAAACGTCGATTATGCCGTGCGCGCGGCGCTTCTGTCGCGTCGTGTCAGCGGCCGGCGCGGCGCAGCGCGACTTCGCCGAGCACCGCGAAATCCTGGTCGCCGCCGCCGTGCGCGAGCGCGTCGAGCAGGCTGTCGCGCACGACGCTCGCGATCGGCAGCGGCACCGACGCGGTGTCGCCGGCCTCCAGCGCGAGCCGGACATCCTTCAGCCCGAGGCGCGCCTTGAAGCGCGCGGGCTCGTATTGCCGCTCGGCGATCATCCCGCCGTAGCCTGCGTAGACGGGCCCCGGAAACACGCTGCTCGTGATCACGTCGAGGAAATCGCGCATCGCGACGCCGTGCGCGCCCAGCAGCGCGGACGCCTCGCCGAGCGTCTCGATCGCCGACGCGAGCGTGAAGTTCGCCGCGATCTTCGCGACGTTCGCGTGCTGCGGCAGCGAGCCGAACCGCCAGGTCTTCTGGCCGATCGCGTCGAACAGCGGCTGCACGCGGTCGATCGCCTCGGCCGGGCCGCCCGCCATGATCGTCAGGCGCGCGGCGGCCGCGACGTCGGGCCGCCCCATCACCGGCGCGGCGACATAATCGATGCCGCGCGACGCATGCGCGTGCGCGAGCGATTCCGCGAGCGCGACCGACACCGTCGCCATGTTCACGTGGATCAGGCCGCGCGGCGCCTGCGCGAGCAGCGCGTCGTCGAACACGGCGCGCGCGGCCGCGTCGTCGCCGAGCATCGAGAACACGGCATCGCCGCGAAACGCGTCGGCCGGCGTGTCGACGATCTGCGCGCCGAATGCCGCGAGCGGCTCCGCACGCTCGCGCGACCGGTTCCAGACCCGCACCGTGTGGCCCGCCTTCAGCAGGTTCGTTGCGATCGCCTGCCCCATTTCGCCCAGCCCGATAAATCCGAGATCCATTGCCTGCTCCTTCGCTCCGTGGAGCCGCGAGTTAAACACAGATGGCGGCCGTCTGCAGCGCCCGCCGCCGGCCGTGCGCGGTGCGATACTGCACGGATGGCGACCGCGACCTTCCGCTTCCACGACGAACTGAACGCCTTTCTCCCGCGCGCGCAGCGCGACCGCGCGTTCGGGCACGCGTGCGCGCGCGATGCGACGGTGAAGCACGCGATCGAGGCGCTCGGCATTCCTCACACGGAAATCGGCCGGCTGCACGTGAACGACGCGCCGGCCGCGCTCGACCGGCCGCTCGGCGACGGCGACCGCGTCGAAGCCTTTCCGGAACGCGCGCAGCCGGCGGCGAACGGTGCCACCGCGCCGCAGCCGGCGCAATGGTGCTTCATCGCCGACGCGCATCTCGGCGGCCTCGCGCAACTGTTGCGCCTCGCGGGCTTCGACACCTGCTACGACAACCACTATCGCGACGACGAGCTCGCGGCGCTCGCCGCGCGAGAGGGCCGGATCGTGCTGACCCGCGACCGCGAACTGCTCAAGCGGCGCACGATCGCGCGCGGCTGCTACCTGCATGCGCTGCAACCGGCCGACCAGTTGCGCGAGCTGTTCGCGCGGCTCGATCTCGCGCCGCACATGCGGCCATTCCGGCTATGCCTGCGCTGCAATGCACCGCTGCATCCGCTCGACGCGGCGGCTGCCGCGCCGCGCGTGCCGGCCGGCGTCGGGCTGCGGCACCGGCGCTTCGCCGCGTGCGACGTGTGCCGGCGCGTGTTCTGGGAAGGCTCGCACTGGCGGCGCATGCGCACGGTGGTCGACGCGATGCGCGCGCCGCCGACGCCGGCGGACGAACACGGCGCCTGAAAAAACAAAACCCCGCATGCCGAAACATGCGGGGTCTCGCGACTGGCGGCCGGCAGTGCCGGCCCCGGGCGACGCGCTTAGTTTGCTGCGCCTGCGTCGTTCGTGCCGGCTGCCGATGCGGCTGCGGCCTTTGCCTTGCCCTTGGCCGAACCGTGTTGCTTCAGCGCGTGCTTCGGCTTGCTGTGATCCTTCTTCATCGGTGCGGAGGCGGGTGCCATCGCGCCTGCCGGAGCCGACGCCGACTCCTGTGCGAATGCCGAAACCGATGCGAGTGCGATTGCTGCGGTCATGATCGAAGCGAGCGTCTTCTTCATTGTTCTTCCTTTAGCGGAGAAAAAATCAAACGAACCGGTGAAAGATGCGAGGCATTCGCATCGGAGCGCCAGGCCGGGAGGCCGGCTTTCGCCGTTCCGCCTCAATAAAACCTGACGCACTGGTTCCATAACGCACCGCCTTCGCGGCGAGTTGACACGTTGCTTGCGCCCTTCGGGTTTCCCCGAGGGTGAGCGCTTCTTTCCGCGTCTTCCCGCGTCGGCGTGCCGGTGCGGCGGCCGCCGCACTGGCCCCACAAACGCGCTCGCGCGCCATCGGGGCGACGCTTATACTGGCGTCCATCCGTCCCCTTCCCCGGAAACCGGATCGCGGCCGGTCGCCAGACCGCCGCTGTCTCGAGGCGCTCAAATTGCCCGATCACAATCTGGACAAACTGAAAATCGACCGGCGTCCGGTCGCACCGGCGCCCCGCCGACGCCGGTGGGTCCGCTATGCGGCCGCCGCCGCGATCGCTATCGTCGCGATCATTGCCGGCCTTGCGCTCACCGGCCGGCCGACCGTCGAAACGACGTCCGTCACGTCCGCCTACCCGTACCAGAACGACACGCAACTGAATGCGACCGGCTACGTCGTGCCGCAGCGCAAGGCCGCGGTCGCGTCGAAGGGCCAGGGGCGGGTCGAATGGCTCGGCGTGCTCGAGGGTACGCGCGTGAAGAAGGACGAGATCATCGCGCGGCTCGAAAGCCGCGACGTCGAGGCGGCGCTCGCGCAGGCGCTGGCCCAGGCGAAGGTCGCCCGCGCGAACCTCGGCGTGCAGCAGGCCGAGCTGAAGGACGCCGAAATCGCATTCCGCCGCACTGCAGCGCTCGCGCCGAAGGGCGCCGTGCCGGCCGCGCAGCTCGACATCGACACGGCCCGCGTGAACAAGGCGCGCGCGTCGCTCAGCAGCGGCGAGGCCGCGATCGTCTCCGCCGACGCCAATGCGCAGGCCGCGCAGGTCGCGGTCGACCAGACGGTGATCCGCGCGCCGTTCGACGGCATCGTGCTCGCCAAGCATGCGAACGTCGGCGACAACATCACGCCGTTCTCGTCCGCGTCGGACAGCAAGGGCGCGGTCGTGACGATTGCCGACATGGACACGCTCGAGGTCGAGGCCGACGTCGCCGAATCGAACATCGCGAAGATCCGCGCCGAGCAGCCGTGCGAGATCCAGCTCGACGCGCTGCCGGACACGCGCTTCGCGGGCCGCGTGTCGCGCATCGTGCCGACCGTCGACCGCTCGAAGGCCACCGTGCTCGTGAAGGTGCGCTTCGTCGATCGCGACGACCGCGTGCTGCCCGACATGAGCGCGAAGATCGCGTTCCTGTCGAAGCCCGTGTCGGCGCAGGACCGGCAGCCCGTGACGGCCGTGCAGGCGAGTGCCGTCGTCGAGCGCGACGGCCGGCCGGTCGTGTTCGTCGTGAAGGACGACAGCGTGCGCGCGGCGGCCGTGACGACGGGCATGCGGATCGGCGAGCTGGTCGCGATCCGCGGCGTGAAACCCGGCGACACGGTCGTGCTCGCACCGGGTGCGAAGCTGAAGGACGGCGCGAAAGTGACCGTCGCGAAGAAGTAGCGCGAGCGTGAACGACGCGCCGCCGCCCCTCGTCGAGATCAGCCACGTCGCGAAGTCGTACCGGCGCGGCAACCAGATCGTGCCCGTGCTGACCGACATCACGCTCGATATCGGCGAAGGCGATTTCGTCGCGCTGATGGGGCCGTCGGGCTCCGGCAAGAGCACGCTGCTGAACCTCGTGGCCGGCATCGACCGGCCCGACAGCGGCGAGCTGCGCGTGGGCGGCCTCGACATCTCGCAGCTCGCCGAGGCGCAACTGGCCGAATGGCGCGCGGCGAACGTCGGCTTCATCTTCCAGTTCTACAACCTGATGCCCGTGCTCACCGCGTTCGAGAACGTCGAGCTGCCGCTGATGCTCACGCACCTGTCGCGCCGCGAGCGGCGCGAGCGCGTCGAGCTCGTGCTCGACATGGTGAATCTCGGCGACCGGACGAGCCATTACCCGTCCGAGCTGTCGGGCGGCCAGCAGCAGCGCGTCGCGATCGCGCGCGCGCTGATCACCGACCCCGTGCTGATCGTCGCGGACGAGCCGACCGGCGACCTCGACCGCACGTCGGCCACCGACGTGCTCGCGATGCTGCAGCGGATGAACGCCGAGCTCGGCAAGACGATCATCATGGTGACCCACGATGCGCACGCGGCCGGCGCCGCGCAGTCGCTCGTGCATCTGGAAAAAGGGGAGCTGATCGATGGGCACGCCGGCTGACCGGCTGCGGGAGCGCGCGCGATGTATGTGCTGAAGCTGATCGCGCGCAACGCACTGCGGCACCGGCTGCGCACGCTGCTGACCGTGCTCGGGCTCACGATCGCGGTGCTGGCGTTCGGGCTGCTGCACACCGTCGTCGACGCGTGGTACGCGGGCGCGGCCGCCGCGTCCAGCGGACGGCTCGTCACGCGCAATGCGATCTCGCTGGTGTTTCCGCTGCCCGTCAGCTACGAGAACCGGATTCGCGGCGTCGACGGCGTGACGGCCGTGGTCCGCTCGAACTGGTTCGGCGGCATCTACCGCGACCCGAAGAACTTCTTCGCGAGCTTCGCGGTGTCGGACAACTATCTCGACCTGTACCCGGAATTCATCATCCCGGCGCAGCAGCGCGCCGACTACGACCGCGACCGCCGCGGCTGCCTCGTCGGGCGCCAGCTCGCGACGCAGTTCGGCTTCAAGATCGGCGACGTGATCCCGCTCAAGGGCACCATCTATCCCGGCACGTGGGATTTCGTCGTGCGCGGAATTCTCGACGGCCGCGACGATTCGACGATCACGCGCCAGATGGTGTTCCACTGGGACTACCTGAACGAGACGGTGCGCCAGCGCACGCCGAAACAGGCCGACCAGGTCGGCGTATTCGTGCTCGGCGTCGCGAACCCCGACGACGGCGCGACGATCGCGCGCGGCGTCGACGCCGTGTTCAAGAACTCGCTCGCCGAGACGCTGACCGAGACCGAGCAGGCGTTCCAGCTCGGCTTCGTCGCGATGTCGAACCAGATCATCGCGGCGATCCGCCTGGTGTCGTACGTGGTGATCCTGATCATCATGGCCGTGATGGCCAACGCGATGGCGATGAGCGCGCGCGAGCGCACGGCCGAATACGCGACGCTGAAGGCGCTCGGCTTCGGCCCCGGCTTTCTCGCGCTGATCGTGTTCGGTGAATCGGTCGTGATCGCGGTGGCCGGCGGCGGGCTCGGGATCCTCGCGACGCCGCCGGCCGCGAGCCTGTTCAAACAGGCGGCCGGCGGCATCTTCCCGGTGTTCAAGGTGTCGACCGAGACGGTCGTGCTGCAGGCCGCGTGCTCGGTCGCGGTCGGCGTCGCGGCCGCGATCGTGCCGGCGTGGCAGGCGGCGCGCGTACGCGTCGTCGAAGGCCTGCGGGCGATCGGGTAGACACGAGCATGGCGATCCCGCTCAACTACATCGCGCGCAACCTGTGGACCCGGCGGCTCACCACCGCGCTGACCGCGGGCGGGATGGCGCTCGTGATCTTCGTGTTCGCGACGGTCCAGATGCTCGACGCGGGGCTCACGCAGACGCTCGTGTCGACCGGCGAGCCCGACAACGCGGTGGTGATCCGCAAGGGCGCCGAAACCGAGATCCAGAGTTCGATCGACCACCAGCAGGCCAACGCGCTCGAGATGCATCCGGCCGTCGCGCTCGGCCCCGACGGCCGGCCGCTCGTGTCGAAGGAAGCCGTCGTGCTGATCTCGCTCGTGAAGACGTCGACCGGCAAGCCGTCGAACGTCGTGATCCGCGGCGTGTCGCAGGCCGGCCTCGCGCTGCGGCCGCACGTGAAACTGGTGGCCGGCCGCATGTTCGTGCCCGGCTCGTCGGAGATCATCGTCGGCAGTGCGATCGCGAAGGGCTTCAGCGGCACGCAGCTCGGCGACAGCCTGCATTTCGCGCAGCGCGACTGGACCATCGTCGGCATCTTCGACGCGGGCGGCAGCGGCTTCGATTCGGAGATCTGGGGCGACGTCGATCAACTGATGCAGTCGTTCCGGCGCACGAGCTATTCGTCGATGGTGCTGCGCATCCCGAGCGCCGACGGTTTCGCGCGCTTCAAGGCCGACATCGACGTCGACCCGCGGCTGACCGACGAGGCGAAACGCGAGCAGACCTTCTACGGCGACCAGTCGAAGGCGCTGTCGACGTTCATCAACATCCTCGGCATCACGCTGTCGACGATCTTCTCGATCGCCGCGATGATCGGCGCGATGATCACGATGTATGCGTCGGTCGCGAACCGCGTCGCCGAGATCGGCACGCTGCGCGCGCTCGGCTTCAAGCGCAGGAACGTGCTCGCCGCGTTCCTGCTGGAAGCGCTGCTGCTCGGCTTCGTCGGCGGCGTCGCGGGGCTCGCGTGCGCGTCGCTGATGCAGTTCGCGTCGTTCTCGACGACCAACTTCCAGACCTTCTCGGACCTGTCGTTCCGCTTCGTGCTGACGCCCGCGATCGTCGTGAAGACGCTGCTGTTCTCGCTCGTGATGGGGCTCGTCGGCGGGTTCCTGCCGGCGATGCGCGCGTCGCGGCTGAAGATCGTCGACGCGCTGCGGGCGCAGTGACGCGCACGGCCGCTCAGCGCATGCGTGGCACCCACGCGCCGTGGAACCCGGCCGGCACGCGGCGCGGCAGGTGCACGGTCGCGACCGGCCCCGCGTCGATCGCGCGCGCATCGAGGATCACGACGTCGCTCGACTCCGTCGCCGCGCGGTAGACCATCACCAGCAGCCAGCCGTCGTCCTCGTCGACGCCGCCCGGGCGCGGCACGAACACGGGTTCGCCGTTCTGGTCGCCGGCCGGCACCTCATAGTGCGTTGTCGTGCCGCGCGCGTGGTCGAAGCGCATCACGCCGCGCATTTCCGCGTTGTTCGGCTGCTCGACCGCATATAGATAGCGGTAGCTGCGCCCGGTCCGGCTTTCGTTGATGCGCGGCAACTCGATGCCGCCGTCGGCGAGCGGCCCTTCATCGATCAGCCCGTTCGCCGTATCGATCACATAGCGCCACAGCTCGCCGACCGGGTTGTCCTCGAACCGGCCGGTGCGCGCGTCGAGCCGCAGGAACCACGGATAACGCACCACGTCGAGCACGAGGCACGATGCGTCGCAGTCGTACGCGTTCACGACGTGCTGGACGAAGCACGGCTCGACGCCGAACCAGCGCACGTCGCCGCCGTGACGCGGGATCACGCCGATGCGTGCAGGCCGGTCGTCGTGCCAGCGCAGCGGCATCCGGTGGCCCTGCTTCAGCAGCGAGAAGTCGTAGCCGACGTTCAGGTCGAGCAGCAGGCTGCGGGTTTCGGTGATCGCGAAGTCGTGCATCATCGACGGCGCGGGCAGATCGATAGCGATATCGACGCGCTGCACGCCCTGCGCGTCGGCGACGCCGTAGCGCAGCCACGGCGCGCGCCAGTCCGCGCGAAACGCAATCAGCTCGCCGGTCACCGGGTCGACCTTCGGATGCGCGGTCATGCCGCCATCGAAACCCGCCAACCGGCGCGACACGCCGAGCGAATCGAGCGCGGCCGTGATCGCGAACGGCGCGCCGCCCTCCGCCATCGCGAGCAATTCGCCGGCATGCTGCAGCACGCTCACGTTCGGATTGGTGTCGGGCAGATGCGGCACCTGCCCGGGCGCATGCACGGCGGCCCAGCGCTGCGTGCGCGCCCAGCGGTTCCGGTAGCCGGTCGCGCGGCCGCCTTCGAACGCGATCGCGTGCAGCATCGCGGCTTCCGGCCACCACGACAGCATGTCATTGCCTTCGAAGCGGCCGCCCGGCGGATTCGGGCCGTTGCGCAGCAGCGTGCCGTCGAGTTCGCGCGGGACGGCGCCGGTCACGCGCAGGTCGACGAGATCGACCTCGTCGGCGACCGGCGCGATCGCGCCGCGGTTCAGATCGAATACGGTCATCGTGTCCAGTACTCCTTCAGCAGTCTTCGGCGGGCGGCGGCAGATCGCCGCGCGCCAGCGCGAGCGCATGGTCGCGCACGTCGTCCGGCCAGCCGGCGATCAGCTCGGCGAGCCGCGCCAGGTCGTTCGCATACAGCGCCCGCGCGGCCTCCTCGAAACCGGGCAGGTCGCCCGCCATCGCCGACATGAAGTGATACGCGCGCGTCTGCGCGTCGCGGTGCCGGTCAGCCGCCGCATGTGTGCGCCGCGCGTCCTCGACCAGCTTGCGCAGCGCGACCGACGCGCCGCCCGGCTGCGCGCCGAGCCATTCCCAGTGACGCGGCAGCAGCGTGACCTCGCGCGACACGACGCCGAGCTTCGGCCGGCCGCGGCCGCGCTGCTCGCCCGCGCCGGCCGGTTCGCCGGCGGCCCCCGCGGCGTCGCCCGGCGGCGGCGCGAAACGCGCGCGGACTTCGTCCGCCGTGCCGCGCAGGTCGAGATCGATCGAGCGGCCCGTCGCATCGTCGAAGATCAGGATCGAACCAGCCATCGCGTCGCCGGCCGCCTGCCGGACCGCGAGCGCGACCGCCGCAAGCGGGCCCGACGCGAGCCGACGGTGGCCGTCGAAGGCCGTGTAGGAAGGAAGGAGCATGGAGGTTGTCATCGTGGTCGCCTGCGGACAGGAATCGGAATGACGTTATTTTTATCCGGGTATTAATTGGATGTCAATATCACCCGGGTAAAAATATCGCCGATGCCCTGCCCGTCGGGCGACCGCGTTGCGCGGTCAGGTCGCCAGAACGTGCGCGCTTGCCAGCGCGTCGTCGAGCGACACATGTCCTTCGAACGCCGACGAGGCCGGCAGCGGCAAGCCTTCCTCGACCGCGTGCGCGAAATGCACGCCCGCGTCGTCGGCGAGCCGCGCGCGCAGCGCGGCGATGCGCGGGAACGCGTCGCGCTCGAACACCGCGTGATAGTCGGCCCAGCGGGCGATCCCCGCGAAATACGCATCGGCCAGCGTGCGCCGTGCGCCCAGCAGCCACGGGCCATCGCCGCGCGCGAGTTGCGCTTCGAGCTGCCGGTGCGCCTTCAGCACCTTGCCGCGGCCGTAGGCCTGCAACGCTGCTTTCTCGGCACCCTCGGTGTTGTGTTCGTACACGTACCAGAGCGCACCGAACGCGTTGAAGAATGTCGTGTTCAGCCACGCCAGCATCCGGTTCAGCCGGTCGAAATCCGCGCTGCCCTGGCGGAACGCGAGGCCGCTGTCGAGCACGTGCGCGCCGACGTGGCCGAGGATCGCGAGGCTTTCGGTCAGCACATCGCCGTTCGCGGTCACGAATGCCGGTGTTTCGGCGACGGGGTTCAATGCGAGGAATGCGTCGCTCGTCGCGAGGTCGGGCATCGTGATGCGCGACAGCCGATACGGACGACCGGCCCATTCGAGCGCGACGATCGAGCCGAACGAGCAGCCGGCGGGAATGCCGTAGAGAAGGATCGGGGACATCGGGTATTCCGCGGAAGTTGAACGAGCGACCATGCTCCCATGGCGAACGATGGCGCAGTAGCCGCTAGAATTGAAACCCGTCGTTTCTCCAAGTGGACGCTGACAGTGAATCTGAACGATCTCTACTTGTTCGTGCAGGCGGTCGACGCGGGCAGCATGTCGGCGGCCGCGCGCCGGCTCGACCTGCCGAAATCGACGGTCAGCAAGCGCGTTGCCGAGCTCGAGCGCACGCTCGGCGCGCGGCTCGTGCATCGCACGTCGCGCAGCTTCCGGTTGACGCCGGTGGGCGCCGAATTCTTCGAGCACGCGCGCGCGGCCGTGATCGAGGCCGAGAGCGCGCGCGACGCGGTGCTGCGGCAGGCCGCCGAACCGGCGGGTGTCGTGCGGATCACGAGCTCGGTGCCCGTTGCGCAGCACATCCTCGCGCCCTGCCTGCCGGCGCTGGCCATCGCACACCCGAAGCTGCTGCTGCAGATTCATGCGAGCGACCGCCTGGTCGACATCGCGCAGGAAGGCTTCGACATCGCGGTACGCAGCCATTTCGCCCCGCTGCCCGATTCGGCGCTCGTGCAGCGGCCGCTCGCGACGTCGCCGATCGTCGTCGTTGCGTCGCCGGGTTATCTCGCGCGCACCGGCGCACCGCACGAGCCGGCCGACCTCGCACGGCACGACGGACTCCATCCGAGCCAGCAGCCGTGGCGACTGCAACGCGGCGGCAACACTGTCGACGTGACGCCGCGCATCCGCCTGCAGGCCGACGAATCGACGCTGCTGCTGCAGGCCGCGACGGCCGGCCTCGGCCTGGCCTGCCTGCCCGACTGGATCGCAAGCGACGCGCTGGCGTCCGGCGCGCTCGTGCGCGTGCTGCCCGGCTGGCGGGCCGGCACCGTCACGACGACACTGCTGATGCCGCACCGGCGCGGCCAACTGCCCGGCGTACGCGCGGCCGTCGAGTTTCTCGTGCGGCACGTGGCGCGTCATCATGGCGACGGTGGCGACGACGCGGACGACGCGCGCGCGCCGGGCGATCGACCGACTTGATCGATTCAAATGCTGAATCGATCAAGTCAGCAATTGGCATGAAAGCGCAAATATCGACATGACAGAATGATCCGGACGCCCTGCCTGTCGGCATCGGCGTCTGGCGCCCGGCCTCCGGCCGACGGCACCCGATACGAAAACGCGCGCACCCGACGCGCCTGCCGCACGACGGCACCTTCCGCCATTCGGAGGAGACAGTCATGAATCCGCTTCACGCGCTGCCGGCATCCGCGTCGGCAACGGCCCGGCGCACGCGCGTGCGCTGGCTCGTGCTGGCCGTCCTGTTCGCGGTCACGACGATCAACTACGCGGATCGCGCGGCCATCGCGATCGCGGGCCCGAGCCTCGCCCGCGCGCTGCACCTGAACCACGTGCAGATCGGTTTCATCTTCTCCGCGTTCGGCTGGTCGTACGTGGTCGCGCAACTGCCGGGCGGCTGGCTGCTCGACCGCTACGGGTCGCGCATCGTCTATGCGTTCAGCATCTTCTTCTGGTCGCTGTTCACGCTGCTGCAGGGCTCGATCGGCTTCTTCGGCGGCGCGGCCGCGTTCGCGCTGTTGTTCGGGCTGCGCTTCCTGGTCGGCGCGGCCGAGGCGCCTTCGTTTCCGGCCAACAGCCGGATCGTGTCCGCGTGGTTCCCGGCCGCCGAACGCGGCACCGCGTCGGCGATCTTCAACGCCGCGCAGTACGCGGCGACCGTCGTGTTCGCACCGCTGATGGGCTGGCTCGTGCACGCGTTCGGCTGGCAGTCGGTGTTCGCGGTGATGGGCGTGCTCGGCTTCGCGTTCGTTCTGGTGTGGAATCGCACCATGTACGACCCGAAGGACCACCCGAGCATCAACCGCGCGGAACTCGACTACCTCGCCGAAGGCGGCGCGCTCGTCAACATCGACCAGGCGACGGGCGCGCGCGGCGGCGGCCCGTCGATGCGTCACGTGAAGGCGCTGCTGAAGAGCCGGATGCTGATCGGCGTGTACGTCGCGCAGTACTGCATCAACGCGCTCACCTACTTCTTCATCACGTGGTTTCCCGTCTATCTCGTGCAGGCACGCGGGATGTCGATCCTCAACGCGGGGCTCGTCGCGTCGATCCCGGCCGTGTGCGGGTTCCTCGGCGGGATTCTCGGCGGCGTCGTGTCCGACGCGCTGCTCAAGCAGGGCCGCTCGCTGTCGGTCGCGCGCAAGGTGCCAATCGTGATCGGCATGCTGCTGTCGATGTCGATGATCGTCTGCAACTACACCGATTCGCACGTGCTCGTCGTGCTGTTCATGGCGCTGTCGTTCTTCGGCAAGGGGCTCGGCGCGCTCGGCTGGGCCGTCAACGCCGACACCGCGCCGCGCCAGATCGCGGGGCTGAGCGGCGCGCTGCTCAACACGTGCGGCAACCTGTCGAGCATCACGACGCCGATCGCGATCGGCTACATCGTCGACCGCAGCGGCTCGTTCAACGGCGCGCTCGTCTATGTCGTCGCGCACGCGCTCGTCGCCGTGATCTGCTACCTGTTCGTCGTCGGCGAGATCCGCCGCGTCGAGCTTCATTGAACGGCGCGGGCCGCGCCGGCGCGTCCGGCGGCCCGCGCGCCACCGGAACCAGGAGCGAACCGATGTCCGAATCCCGCCGTGCCGGCACCCCGCGCGTCACGCGCATGCAGGTGATTCCCGTCGCCGGCCGCGACAGCATGCTGCTCAACCTGTGCGGCGCGCACGCACCTTATTTCACGCGCAACCTCGTGATCCTCGACGACAGCAGCGGCCACACGGGCGTCGGCGAAGTACCGGGCGGCGAAGGCATCCGCCACGCGCTGGAGCGCATGACGGATCTCGTGGTCGGCCAGTCAATCGGCCGCTACCAGGCGACGCTGAACGCGGTGCGCGCGGCGCTGTCCGGCGCGGGCGCGGGTGCAGGTGCGGGCCGCACGATCCGGCACGAGGTCACGTCGGCCGGCGAGGCCGCCGTGCTGCGCCAGCCGCACGAGATCAACCTGCGGCTCGACAACGTGATCACCGCGATCGAGGCCGCGCTGCTCGACCTGCTCGGCCAGCATCTCGACGTACCGGTCGCGGCGCTGCTCGGCGAAGGCCAGCAGCGCGACGCGGTGCCGATGCTCGCGTACCTGTTCTACCTGGGCGACCGGCGCCGCACCGACCTGCCGTATCGCGACGAAACGCATGCGGCGGATCCGTGGTTCCGGCTGCGCAACGAAGCGGCGTTGACGCCGGCCGCGATCGCGCGGCAGGCCGAAGCCGCGGTCGAGCGCTACGGCTTCGCCGACTTCAAGCTGAAGGGCGGCGTGATGGCCGGCGCCGACGAGATGGAAGCGATCGCGGCGATCAAGGCGCGCTTTCCCGACGCGCGCGCGACGCTCGACCCGAACGGCGCGTGGTCGCTCGACGAGGCCGTCGCGCTGTGCCGCGGGCAAGGCCATCTGCTCGCCTATGCGGAAGACCCGTGCGGGCCGGAAGGCGGCTATTCGGGCCGCGAGGTGATGGCCGAATTCCGCCGCGCGACGGGCATTCCGACCGCGACCAACATGATCGCGACCGACTGGCGGCAGATGGATCACGCGGTGCGGCTGCAGGCGGTCGACATCCCGCTCGCCGATCCGCATTTCTGGACGATGCAGGGTTCGGTGCGGCTCGCGCAGCTGTGCCGCGACTGGGGGCTCACGTGGGGTTCGCACTCGAACAACCACTTCGACGTGTCGCTCGCGATGTTCACGCATGCGGCGGCGGCCGCGCCCGGCACGATCACCGCGATCGACACGCACTGGATCTGGCAGGAAGGCGACGCGCGGCTCACGCGCGAACCGCTCGCGATCGTCGGCGGCAAGGTGGCCGTACCGGAGCGGCCGGGGCTCGGGATCGAACTCGACATGGCGCAGGTCGAGGCCGCGCATGTGCTGTATCAGAAGGTTGGCGGCACGGCGCGCGACGATGCGGTTGCGATGCGCTATCTCGTGCCGGGGTGGACGTACGATCCGAAACGGCCGAGTTTCGGGCGCGGGTGACGGCGGCGGCGGCCGGAAACAAGAAAGTCCTTCCGCGCCGCCGGCCCATGCGCCGTTGCCCCGCGTTATGCGGTCTCGGCGCCGCCCTCACGCGGAGCGGCCGCTGATGCAGGGTGCGCCAGCGGTACGGCGTGCGTCATCGGTGCGGGACTCGCCGCCGGCTTGCTCGGATGGACAGCCGGCACCATCCCTTGCAGCGATCCGCCGGACAGGCCGATTTCACCGAGCAGCGAATCGATCAGCGGTGCGTGCGCGCGATAGGACAACGCCGCGGACATCGCCTGCTCGGCCAGATTGCTCCCTGCCGCTGCCGGCGCGCCGCCGTCCGCCGCGCCGTTGCGATTGAGCCCGTCGACCTGGATGATCTTGATGCCGTCGATCGACTTCATCGGCTCGACGGTCTGCTGGATCACGCCTGGCAGCGCCTGCAGCAGCGCGAGCTTGAACTTGAGGCTGGTCTGGTCCGATGACAGCGCGTTGATCGCGTCGTTCAGCGCACGCTGCGCCTCGGCTTCCGCGAGCCCCTTCTTGCGCGCCGCCTCGGCCAGCTCGACCATCGCGGCAGCCTGCATCTGGGCCGCGTCCCGCTCGGCACGCGCCTGCGTCGTGATGTGAACCGCCTGCGTTTCCGCCTCCTGGGACGCTTCGATCAGCGCGACCTGCTTCGCGCGATCCGCCTCGGCGGTCTTGCGCGTCGTCTCGACCAGTTGCTCGGCACGCACCGCGTCCGCGAGCGATGCACTCGCGCGCGCCTGCGCCTGCGATTGCGCCTCGGACTTCTCCGCGATCACGATCTCCTTCTCCTGCTGCGCAATTTCGGTCACTTTCGCCTGCTCGATCGCCGCCATCTGCGTCACCCGCGTCTGTTCGATCTCCTTCACGCGCACTTCGCGCTCCGCTTCCACCTTGCGGGTACGCAAGGCCTGCTCGCGCTGAATCTCGGATTCCTGGATCTGCCGCTCGGCGCCGATCCGGCTTTGCTCCGCCTCCTGGTGACGCTCGGCCTCGAACGCGGCAATGCGGGCGTTCTGCTCGGCCGAGCGCGTCTTGACCTGCTGCTCCTGCTCGAGCTTCATGAACGCTTCCTGCTGCTCGATTTCGAGCTTGCGGGAGAGCGCGTCGCGGTTCTTTTCACGCACGGCGACCTCGGTGTCCTGCTCGACCTCGTTGCGCTCCTTGCGGCGCCGTTCGGTTTCCTGGGTCAGCTTCGTCAGGCCTTCGGCGTCGAATGCATTGTTCGGATCGAAGTACTGCTTCGACGTCTGGTTGAAATTGGTCAGCGACACGCTTTCCAGTTCCAGCCCGTTCTTCGTCAGATCTTCCGCGACCGTGTTCTGCACGCCCTGCACGAATTTTTCGCGGGCGTCCTGCAGGTCCTGCATCGTCATCTGCGCGGCAGTCGAGCGCAGCGCATCGACGAACTTGTCGTCGACGAGCGCGCGCAGGTTTTCAGGCGCGAGCGTACGCTGGCCGAGCGTCTGCGCCGCAGTCGACACGCCTTCCTCGGTCGGCGCGACCCGCACGAAGAATGCGACGACCACGTCGACGCGCATCCGGTCCTTCGTGATGAGGCTGTCGTGCGACGCGCGGCTCACTTCGAGCTTCAGCGTGTTCATGTTGATCGGGATCACCTCGTGAAACACCGGCAGCACCACCGCGCCGCCGCTCATGATCACCTTCTGCCCGCCGAGACCGGTGCGGACGAAGGCCCGCTCCGCGGACGCGCGGACGTATAGACGCGCGAAAATCATGCCGATCACGCAGATACCCACCACCACTGCCAATGCGACAGCGCCCCAGAATGAGAGTGCATTCATCATGATGTTTGTTCGACTCCTGTGTACGGATGGTGACAGCAAGGTGCGCCAGCCCCCGCCGCCCGGAACGGCGGCCGCCTGGTGAAACGGGATTCAGAGCAGTTCGGGTCGGGGATTTTCGATTGCGTGATAACGCGAACCCGAAATGCGCGACACGAGCAGGACTGTCGTGCCTTTCGCAAAAGTCCGGCCTGCCTCGTCCGGCTCCACCCGGACGTAATGCTGCTGACCGTGTTCGTCGACGAGCCGCGCTTCGGCCGGATTGCCGAGCGACGCGTCACCGGTGACGATCCGCGCGGTGCGGCCGATGAAGTCGGCTTCGGAAACCGCCGTGGTTTCGCTTTGAGGGAGAAAGCGCGCGACGAATTTGCCGGTGTGACGCACGAACGGCAGCGCGGCGACTGTCGCCAGCCCCACGGCCAGCGCGGTGGGCAGCATGAAACCCGCCACGGCCTGCAGCGACGTCTGCAATGCGAGCCCGAGAATCGAAAAACCGAGCAGGAACAGGATCAGCAGGATCAGCAGCGGAACCCGGCCGACATGCAGCCAGCCGAGAAACTGGCCGACGACGCTGGCGTCGGGGCCGCCGTCTGCGTGGTCGAGACCGAAATGCAGGACGAGCAAGTGGCCTGCATGCTCGGTCAGGCTCAGCCCCAGCAGCATCGACACGCACTCCAGCACCCCGATGACGATCATCAGCGCGATCGCGACGACGAACGGTGCGTTGCCCGGCAGCATCAGTGAAGAAGTCATTATCGTCTTGCTCTCAGGTTCGGAAACGAAGCATCAGGACATGTCGTCCGCCAGCGTTCCGGGTTGCGACTTCAGGCGGGCGACGCGCTCCTCGATCCGCTGCTCCTTGTGGAGCGTTTCAAGGCGATACAACAACGACGGATCGGCCGACGAAGGACTGGTACCCAACCCCGCCGTCCCGGTCGCGCCGGCCATCGTCCGGTTGAAACCCTGTTCGAGCTGCTCCGCCCTCGGGTCGGCGCCCGCCGCGCCCTCCGGGCGGCGCTCGCCGTCGCCGGGCGCGGCCCCGCGCGCCGCAATCAACTCGCGCAGCCCTGCTTCCATCTCTGCCCGCTTCGCGCGCAGGCCCAGCAGGTCGGCCTCGGCGACCTGCGCGTGCTCGCTCGCCTCGTGAAGCGACTGCTGGAGCACGCCGAGCTGGTCCTCCAGCTCGATCTGCCGTTCCGCGCCGGCACGCACGGCTGCATCGTCGCTCCGGGCGAGCGCGGTGCCAAGCAGGTCGTTCAGCCGCTCGATCTCGTTGTTGATGCGCGCGATCGCCTTGGCTGCCTGGTACCGCGCGGCTTCGTGCCGCCCCAGCACCACCCGCGCCTGCGCGATCACGTCGTCGAATTCGCGCAGGTACTGCTCGAGGATGGCCTGCGGCATGCGGCTTTCCAGCGAACCGATCAGCGCATGCACGTTCGCGGTCAACAGCCTTTTGACCCGGATACCGAAATGTTCTGTCGTCACGACTTGTCACTCCTTCAGGGATTCAGGCGGGCCAGGTCGGCCCGGCCACCAGATGCCGGCTTCATGGGCTTCACGGATTTGCCTGCGCCGGCTGAATGAGGTTCGCCAGTTCCTTGACCTCGTGCACGTATGAATCGAGCACGGCCGGTTGATAGACGGGGGGATTGCCGGTCACGGCCAGGCGCAGCATGCCGAGCAGCAGGCGCATGCTCTTCGCAGTCAGCCGCGCCTCAAGTTCGCCGGCGGCTTCGCCGATCGGCTTGCCCGGCGGCGCCGCCGTGACGAGGCTGGCCATGAGTTCCGGAAGTTGTGCCGCGAGCAACGTCACGATTTCGGAGCGCTGATGCGTGGCGTGTTCGTAGGCATCGATCGCGTCGAGCACCGGCCGCACCTGTTCCCTGAACAGCGCCGCGCAGCGGACGAAATCGTGTGCCCCCTTGACCCGGCGGCGCGCGTCGGCAATCAGCGCGCGAATCTTGTCGCTCGGGCTCGTCGCATCCGGCAGTTGCAGTTCGACCAGCCACGCGAGATCGTCCTCTGGAATTCGTACCGATACGGTTTGCATGACGTTCAGCCCCTTCGAGTCGATTACTCAAAGCATAGTGCGCCCGTATGCAAATGTATACGTTTGTATTTTGAGATAAATGCGAGGCACCGGCGTCGCCAAAAACAAAAAGGGCCCAGTCATGCGTGAGGCAGGGAGCAAATCCTTGCGCACAGCAGGACTCAACTTTTTGCACTCCAACCGCAAGAATCAAAGACCTCCGCAAAACGGAGACCCAGCGGGTGGAAGCAATTCCCCGCACTTTCCCCTAGGTGCTCTGATTTCGTTGCTCTTTGTGTATGCGGCGTGGTCGTGGTTATGGCCCGCTTCCGATACAAATATCCCCACTCGATACAGGTATGGTTGCGTGGAAGAAAATCAGTCGACACGCGCTGCAGATGTGCGAGCCCCGTCACACAAGCAGGATTTGTTTGCGCGAATGTTCACCCATTAATCAGGCCCCAATATAAGTTGGGCACTTAGTCACTCTGGATTTTTTCAAATCCTAATAATCGTTCATGAATTTTCACCGTAGAATCGCGCGGAAAGTAAAAATAAACCACTGAGAGGCGGTATGGGCACGCGTGACATAGTCGTGGCAATAACTGGCGAATTATCGCAACAGGATCGTCTTCTAAAACTCGACACGCCGGCAGGTCAGAATGTCCTGCTGCCCCACCGCGTGACCGGACGTTCACGGATCGGCCGCGATTACCTCTTCCTGCTCGATTGCGTCTCCACGTCCAGCGATGTTCAGCTCAAAACGCTGATTTCCCAGGCCGTGACCCTCTGGATCCAGCAGGCCGACGGTTCCTATCACCCGCATCACGGCTACGTGCACACGGCCCGCCGGCTGGGAGCGGACGGTGGTCTTACGAGCTATCAGCTAGGTTTTTCCTCGTGGATGCACTTCCTGAGGTTCCGTCGCGACCAGCGGCACTGGCAGGATAAGACTGCGGACGAAATCATTGCAGACGTATTCGACGGGCATCCGCAGGCGAAGGGCATGTACCGCTTTGCGCTTTCGAAGGCGCTGCCGGCACGTTCCTATTGCCGGCAGGACGAGGCCGACTGGAACTTCGTGCATCGGCTCCTGGAATCAGAAGGTCTGTACGGCATTTGGCAGCAGGCGACCGATGGCAAATCGCATACGCTGGTAATCACTGATCGCCTCGACACACTCGAACCGCTGTCGCCGGCCACTGTTGAGTTCTATCGTGCGGGTATCCACAGCGAGGCCGATGCACTGACCCAATGGGCAGGAACCCGGACGCTGCAATCCGTGTTGTTGTCGACGCGCACCTTCGACTACAAGAATCCTTCGACGCACTTCAATCCGAAAGAGACATCGGTGCCGACGATGGCCAACCAGGGCGCGTTGCCCGTGCAAGCGGAAGTCTATGAATACACCGGCGGCTATACGTATCCCGAACAGGATCGCGGCGACCATCTGTCGAAGATCCGGATGGAGGAGTGGGAGTCGCAGGCCAAGCGCTTTCACGGCATCGGCGGTCTGCGTGCCTTCGATGCGGGGCGACGCTTCACGCTGACTGGACATCCGGAGCACGATCAGGATGCCGCGAACCAGAACGAATTCGCGAGCATCGAGGTGGAATGGACCATCGAGAACAACCTGCCGCTCTCCGGACATGAAACGAATTTCCCCCACAGCCTGAGTCATGCGCTAGCGCGGGCCCGTGGCGACGATCCCGCCCAGACGTTCGGCGTGCCCCATGCTGACGGATCGACGGGGTTTTACCGGATCGCCATCGAGGCGCAGCGCACGACAGTGCCGTACCGCAGCCCGTTCGAACATCGCAAGCCCGAAGCGAAGCTGGAATCGGCGATCGTGGCAGGCCCAAAAGGCCAGGAATGCTACACCGATGAACTGAACCGGGTGAAGGTGCTGTTCATATGGGATCGGCTCAACGAAGGTGACGAGCGCGCCTCGTGCTGGGTGCGCATCGCGCAATCCGACACCGGCGAGGGCTATGGCGGCGTCCACATGCCGCGTGCGGGCGAAGAACTTCTGATCGGCCATATCGGCAACGACATCGACCGCCCGATTGCGCTTCACCGCGTGTACAACGGCGCAGCGAAACCACAGTGGCATTCGAACGGCCTGCTGTCCGGCTATCAGTCACGGGAGTATGGCGGCGGCGGTGGCTACAACCAGCAGGTCATGGACGACTCGACCGGCCAGCCGCGGATGCGCGTGATGAGCAGCCACGGCATGAGCGGCCTGCATCTCGGTTACCAGATCGTCCAGAACGGCAATACCCGGGGCGCCTATGTGGGTAGCGGCTTTACGCTGCGTACCGATAACGCCGGCGCGATTCACGCGGGCGAGGGTCTGTACTTCAGTACCCATTCCACCAGCGTCGATGGCCAGCCTCTCGATACCAGCCAGCCACGCGAGATCCTGGCACGCGCCGACCTGCTGGTCGAGTCGCTGTCCTCCGCCAGCGCGACAGCCAGGGGCGAGGATCTGAAGCCGGGACGCGAAGCCCTCGCCGCGTTCGCGAAGGCGACCCAGCACAGCAAGGCGGGCGTCTCCAATGGTGGCAGCACGGCCGGCGGCGGGACCGGCAACGCGAACGCCTTTGCCAAGCCCGTCATGCTCGGGTCGAGTCAGGAAAGCATGGGCTTGACCACACGCGCGTCGGCGCAGCTGGTGGCCGACGAACACCTGAATTTGGTGAGCGGCAAGGACACCTACTGGGCGGTCGGCAAATCGCTGGTGGCGGGCGTTGCCGAAAAAATCAGCATCTTCGTCCAGCGTGCCGGCATGAAGCTGATCGCCGGAAAAGGCGCGGTCGACATCCAGGCGCTCAGCGACCAGCTGCGCCTGCTTTCCGAACTCGGCCTCACACTCAAGAGCAACAACGGCAGCATCGTGATCGACGCCAAGACCGAACTGATGCTCAAGTGTGGTGGCTCGTACATCCGGATTACCGCCGAAGGCATCGAGGACGGCACCCGCGGTGCGCGAACCGTCAAGTCGGCGTCGTTCAGCCGACAGGGGCCCAGTTCGGTGGCCGAGCACATGAACAGCCTCCCCAAGCCGGCGTTCAACGACAAGTACATCTTGCGCGACCGCATCACGGGCGATCCGCTCAAGAATCATCCGTACGAGATCGTTCGTGGCGATGGCACGCGCCTGAGCGGTGTCACCGACGAACTCGGCCATACCACTGAGCAGAAGAACAACGATATCGAAACCGTCATGATCCGTGCGCTACGACCGGGCGCCAGCAAAGCCTAGGCGGCGCACGCAACCTCTACCAGCGAGCATCCATGACCGAAAATCAGCCTGACAGTCCCGGTACCCCGGGCCAGGGTTCCGGCGACGACGAGGCCGAACAGGAAGTCGTCCGTCTGGCATCGCATACCGACGAAGGGGGCGACTCCTACGCCCATGCCACCCTGACGCCGCCCGACGATACCCGAGCCAAGGAGACGTTGCACGATCTGCGTCCCATCATCCCGGTGATCTTCATCCCCGGCGTCATGGGCTCGCCGATCGTCACCGCGGACACAGGCGAAGAGGCCTTCTTCGCTCCGAACATGGACACGGTCGGTGCGATGCTCGGCGGATTTTTGTCGGTCATCGTCGGGTGGTTTCAAAGCGCATCGTCGCGCGAGAGCCGTTTCGATCCGCTCAGTGTGTCGGTGACGCCGCTCGGACCGATCAACGTGGGCGATGGCAAGACGATCACCGAAAAGGAGGCGCGGCGGCGTGGCTGGGGTTCAGTCTACCGAACCAGCTATCAGCCCGTACTGCTGTGGCTTGAGCAACAATTGAACAACCCCATGCTGTGTGCCAAGTTGCAAGGCGCCTGGTGCGAGCCCGATCCGAAGGGCGAGACGTGGGCACTGCATCCGGTGCTCGACACCGCGCCGACGCAATACGGGGCGTACGGAAAAGGCGAGGCGATCACCGAGGAGTCCCCGGAGTTCAAGCGGTTCGTCAAGTTCCGCTATCGTGTCTACGCAATCGGCTACAACTGGCTGCAGTCGAACGACGATTCGGGGCGCGATGTGGTCACGGGTGTCGATTGTCCCGATCCGCAGACCAAGAAGAAGACACGGCTCATGGGCATCACCGAGATCTGCAAGGAGAACGATACGGGCAAGGCCATCATCCTGACGCATTCGATGGGTGGTCTGGTGGCTCGCTTTGCCGTGTTGAACCATGGCGCGGAAGGCTCGATCCACGGGGTATTTCACGGCGCGCAGCCGGCCACCGGGGCGCCGCTGGCGGCCAAGCGTTACAAGACAGGCGGCGGTCCCGAAGGCGGCATGAACGGATTTATCAACGGTAGCCTGCTCGGACGCGATGCGGACGAATTCATCGCGGTGATGGCGAACGCGCCGGGGCCGATGGAACTGACACCGATGCCGGACTATCACAACGGCGCGGCGTGGTGGATTTTCTCCCGACCCGACGGAACGGTGCTCATGCAGTTCCCGAAGAACGGCGACGCCTACAACGACCTGTATCTCAATGCCGATTGGTACGGTTTGCTGCCGAAGGAAGATCAGCTTGATCCAGCCAAGCGGGTGAGAAAACGACTGGGCAAGGATGCGACCGGCGCCAATGTCCTGGTCAACCATTACAAGGCCACCTTGAAGCAGGTGGTTATCCGGCAGAGCCAGTTGACGAATCATTACCATGGCAACACGTATGTCGCGTATGGCAATGGGGGATTGGACACGCTATCTCCTGCGGCCGACACGACGACCGAGGCTGCCAGCAAGGACAAGCCCACCGTCGAGCAAGGAGAGCTGACCAAGAACTTGCTGGCGTGGGGCAACGCCATCTGGACTGGCGACGTACCGGCCGATGTACAGGAATCCGAGCTCCGCGCCGCCACGCTGCTGCACGATTCGGGCAAGGGCGAACTCCGCGTGCTGCTGGAGCAGCGCAACCTGAGCGTCACGTTCACGATGCAGAAGACGAACAAGATCCCCGACGTGAGCGCCACGACCGACTGGAATCGCGTGGCGAGCAAGACCGGCATCATTCGCGGCGACGGCACCGTGCCGGCATGGTCGGCGGACGCGCAGGCGCGTGGCCTGAAGCCGGATGTGCCCGGTGATCCGGCCAAGGGCGTGCAGATGGCATTCGTGCAGGCCGGGTATGAGCACATGAAGAGCTATGCGCATCCCTGGACACGCTGGGCGCTCCTTTACAGTGTGGTGCAGATCGTGAAAGACATCGAAGTGCCGGGAGGGGCATGATGGCGCGTTTCGTTCGCACACTCTTTTTGCTGGCGGGTCTGTGTGCCTGCTCTCTTGCGTTTTCCGTGGAATCGACGATGAACAATCCTCTGCTGTCCAAAGTACGTCCGTGGTGCATCGGTCGCCTCGTGTTCGACCGGCCCGCTTCGAGCGAGATCTCGAATGAGAGTTACAAGTACCGCGGAGAAAAACTCGTCACGACGCACAACGTGCCGGTGGAGACCTACGACGCGAAGGTTGCAGCGCGCGAGACGGAACTGCGCACCAAGCAACGCGTGAATCCCGTCAATCTGAAGGAGAAGACGGGCCATGCGTGGCTGGAAAAAGCGTATTCTCCGGTGCCGCATTCGCGGGTTTTCGTCTTCAACGATGCGGTGGCGAAGGCAGCGACTTTGCCGTTCGATACCGAGGGCTATCTGTTCGCGAACCGCACGCTCGTCCATACGACGGGCATGATCGGCGCGGATGTGCTGGACCGGGCTGAAAACATCTATAACGATACCTACCGACGCATCAAGGTGCGCGATAACTGGACCGTGCCGACGGAGCCGGGTTTCTGTTTCGATGGCGGCATCGTCACGGGTCCGTCGACCTACACGGAAGAGGTCAGCCAGTCGTTCGCGCTGATGCCGGGCCGGCCGGCGCTGCTGGTGATCAAGTTGCGCGACGCGGCGGATGGGGACCAATCCCAGCCGCTCACCAGCAGTCTGCCTGCATTGCGTGCGAAGCTCGATCGCATGCCCGGCAGCTATCGTATCCTGCGGCAGGGCAAGCGAACGGTGGCCGGCATGGACGCCGAGGAAGTGCTGTTTGCGCTGAAGGACGGCGACGTCACGGTATACCGCTTCTACCTGCTCGCGCCGGGCAATCCCGCGACGGTGGCGCAGCCGCATACCTCGGTTGAATTGCTGCTGGGCGCGCCGGCGCGCGACGACCTGCCGCCGGACCAGGCCACCTCGCCGGTCGACGAAGCGGGGGCGCTGCAGACGTGGGACACGCTGGTGAACAGCCTGCGCGCGCGACCGGGCTCGGTCTGAGCGGGGCCGAACGATGCGCCGCTACGATATTGTGAAGGGTGACCTGACGACGGTCGGCGGGGTCGTGCAGGGCGGCGACGCGCACGATCTGCTCGGCGGCCGCGAGCAGGCGTACGAGACCGATCCGGTCTGGTGTCCCGTCTGCAAGACCATGGGACACATCCTGTGCGAAGGTTCGCGCGTCTCCACGACAGGCCCCGATGGGCGACAGGCGGCGCTGAGCGATGATCTGTGTATTTGCCTGTGTACGCCGCCGCCGCGCCTCGTGCCGTCGCAGCAGACATCGTATGTGGATCTGTAGTGCCGGGGCGAGTTACCGATGTCGACGACGAGTGTCGTTTTTTTCAGCGAGGGAGTCGCGTGATGGTCAGGAAATGGATGGGGATTGCGTTGCTGCTCGCGTGGACGTTGGCCCTCTCGGGCTGCCAATCGTTTCGGGACTGCATGCAGGCACTGGGCGGCGGTTGTCACTGATGCAAGGTCTCAGACCCCGGGCCCAGCGGACCCGCGCGTGATCTCTAAAGATACTTCTTGACGCTTCCGGCGACGATGTCAATGGCCAGCCCGAGCAACGCCGCCGCCGGCAGCAACACCTGCAAGGGGCTGATACTGACTGGCAGCGCTAGATAGGGCACCTAGGGCAGCACGACGAGCGGCATCAGGCTGGCCTTTGCGCGGTGATAGACGAAACCCGATTCGCAGCCGACGCCGAAGCGCCGCACATCGCAGTGCACCAGGCTGTCGACCAGTCCGACGAACGCGGCATCACGAACAAGGGTACCGTCAGGCAGAGCACGCCCAGCCGTACCAGAAAGACCAGGACCGTGTAGGCCGCCGAGATCAGGTCGGCCTACAGATGCACGGCGACAAGGCCCAGGTAGTAGTGAAGGTCTTTCACCCGGCGCAGGCTGTCGTGCTCGGCGCGTGCCGACGATACCTGCATCCACGCCAAGAGTCCGCTTCGGGCGAACCGCCCGTCGTACGCCCGCTGGATCAGCCGATGGATCGTATGCGCCGGTTCCTGCACGAGCAGTCGTCTAATCCGTACGCGGGCACAGCTGAGCCACGGTTAGTCGTTCCAAAACAACAAAGCCGGCACAAGGCCGGCTTTGTTGTTTGCGATGCATAAGGCCACACTCTGGAAACGGAAGCATCTCTTTGCACCCAGTGCAAAATTCTCCTTCCTGCCTCATACGACCGAGCCCTTCGAATTCCGTTGGTGGAGCGGAGGAGGATCGAACTCCCGACCTTCGCATTGCGAACGCGACGCTCTCCCAGCTGAGCTACCGCCCCAACAGTCGACCATCATACACACGCATTTCCGCGCTTGGCAATAGGGGTTACGTCACCCCGAACGCGTCACTTTGACGGCGCGCCAGCCAGCACCCATTCGACCACCGAACGGACGTCGGCGTCGCTCATGCGCGGATGCGCAGGCATCGGAATCGCACCCCAGACGCCGGAGCCGCCTTCCTTCACCTTCTTCGACAACTTCGGCACGGCCTGCGGATCGGACTTGTAGCGGGTAGCGATATCCTTGAACGACGGGCCGACGAGCTTGCGGTCGACCGCGTGGCAGCCCATGCATGCGTTGCTGCGCGCCACCTTCAGGCCGTCGCCGACGTCCGCGTGCGCGGCGCCCAGCGTGCCGGCCACGAGCGCCGTGGCCACGGCGCCCTGCGCCACCCACTGTTTCATCTGCTTCATCTGCGCGATCTTCATTGCGACGGGGCCTTCGGGTTGCCCGGGTGCACGTTCGACGAATTCGAGATCGGCGCGGGCGGCTGCAGCGGCGTGGACTGCACCGACGCGTCGGGCACCGCACCGACCGTCGCGGCATCCGCCGGCGCGGCGGCAGCCTGCGCGCCGGACGCGCCGCTCGCGGGCGACGCGGCCTGCAGCGCCTGCGCGTCCTGCGGCTTGATGTACTGGAACACCTTCACGACCTTCTCGACGCCCGGCACCTGGCTCGTCGCTTCCGCGCCGCGGTTGCCTTCGTCGACCGTCACGAGGCCCATCAGATACAGGTTGCCGCGCTCGCTGACGATCTTGTAGTTGTTCGCCGACAAGCCCTTCGTCGCGATCAGCTCGGACTTCACGCGTCCTTCGAGATACGAGTCGTTCGCGCGCGACGACAGCGACGACGCCGGCTCGACCGACAGTTCGTTGATGATGCCGTTCACGTTGTTGATCGCGCGTACGATTTCCTCGGCGCGCTGCTTCGATGCATCGTTCGGCACTTCGCCCGTCAGCAGCACGCGACGGTTGAATACCGTCACGTTCACGTGCGACTGGTCCGGCAGCCCGCTGTTGATCTGCGACAGCGCCTTGACCTGGATCTCGCGATCTTCCGTCTGCGCGCCGAGCGTACGGCGATCGGTCGCGATCAGCGCACCACCACCGGCCGCTGCGCCCAAGACTCCGAGCACGCAACCCTGCAGCGACACGGCGAGGCCCGCCGTCAGCGCGACGAGCAGCGTGGTTCTGACGAGCGTCTGTTTGACGCGGCTTTGATTCATCGACGGCTCTCCTTCGTTCAATCCTCACCCAGCAGCATCGCGTCGATGCCGTCGCACAGGCAGTGGATAGTCAGCAGATGGACTTCGTGGATGCGTGCCGCGCGAACGGCGGGCACGCTGATCGGAATATCGGTGTCGGACAGCGCCGCCGCGACCGCGTGGCCGTTGCCGCCCGTCAGCGCGACGACGGTCATCTCGCGCTCGTGCGCCTCGTCGATCGCCGCCAGCACGCGTGGCGACGCGCCGCCCGGATCGAGCACCAGCAGGATGTCGCCCGTCTGGCCGAGCACACGCACTTGCTGCGCGAACAGTTGTTCCGCAGCCGCCGTGCCCACGAGGCCGGCCTGCGATGCGTCGGTGGCCAGCGCGATCGCGGGCAGGCCCGGGCGCTCGCGTTCGAAGCCGCCGACGAGCGACACGGCGAGGTAGTGCGCGGCGGCGGCCGACGGGCCGTCACCGCAGGCGACGATCTTGTTGCCGTTCGCCAGCGCGGCGAACATCGCGTCGACCGCGGCTGCGATCGGCAGCGACAGCGCGTCGGCCGCTTCGGCATGAAGCGCGACGCTGTCGCGGAAATGTTGCTGAATACGTTCGACTGACATCGATTCCTGGTGAACTGGGCGCGTGGCTCGCATCACGCGACATCATGGGTGCGGCGAGTTTACCGTACTCCGACACCCTCTCCGGGGGTCCGGCAAGAACTCTTTACATCTGGTCACAGCTCGCGGCTACGCATCGTCGGTACGAAATGCGTCGCGCAGCCACACGAGCCGCCCGGCCTCGAACGCGACGACGTCGAAACGGCACGCGGCCCCGGCACCGTGGCGCGCCCAGAACTGGAGCGCCGCCGCGACTAGCCGACGCCGCTTGCGCCAGCCGACGCTCGCGGCCGCGCCGCCATGCCGGACGCTGCGCCGCGCGCGCACTTCGACAAACACGAGCATGCCGTCGGGCTCGCGCATCACGAGATCGAGCTCGCCGCCGCGCATCGTCACGTTCGCCGCGACGAACCCGAGGCCGTGGCGTTCGAGAAACTGCCGCGCGCGCAGCTCGAACGCCGCGCCGACCGGTTTGGATCCCGTCGCGCCGGAAAAGTTGTCACCCTCACGCGGCAAACCGCGCCCGTCGCCCGGCCGAGCCGGCGCCGCGTGGCACAATGCCGTCCTTGTTCCGCTTGCGCCGCGATTGCGCGCATTGCCCGCCATGACTGCCCTCCTCGAACTCGCGCATACGCAGCACTACCCGAGCGCCGCGCTCTATGTGGTCGCCACACCGATCGGCAATACCGCCGACATCACGCTGCGCGCGCTGCACGTGCTCGGCCTCGTCGACCGCATCGCGGCCGAAGACACCCGCAACACGGGCCAGCTGCTCGCCCGCTACGGGATCTCGAAACCGCTCGTCGCCGTGCACGAGCACAACGAACGCGAAGCCGCGCAGCGCGTGGTCGACCTGCTGCGCGCCGGCGAACGCGTGGCCTACGTATCGGACGCCGGCACGCCCGGCATTTCGGACCCGGGCGCGCGGCTCGTCGACGCGGTGCGCGATGCCGGCTTCGCGGTGATCCCGCTGCCGGGCGCAAGCGCGGCCGTGACCGCGCTGAGCGTAGCCGGCGACTGGGCCGGCGCGTTCACGTTCGCAGGCTTCCTGCCGCCGAAGACCAAGCAGCGCGCGACCGCGCTGCAGGCGCTGGTGTCGCACCCGTATGCGCTGGTGTTCTACGAAGCGCCGCACCGGATCGCCGAAACCGTCGCCGCACTCGCCGACGCGTTCGGCCCCGCGCGCCGGCTGCTGATCGCGCGCGAACTCACCAAGCTACACGAGCAGCTGTTCCAGGGCACCCTGGCCGAAGGACAGACCTGGCTCGCCGGCGATGCGAACCGGCAGCGCGGCGAGTTCGTGCTGGTCGTCGAAGGCGCGCCGGCAACGAGCGGCGAAGCCGACGACACCGCCCACGACGCGCTGCTCAGGCTGCTGCTGGAAGAAGTGCCGGTGAAGAGCGCGGCCAAGCTCGCGGCCGCGCTGACGGGCGCATCGCGCAACACGCTGTATGCGCGTGCGCTCGCGCTGAAGGAAGGCTGACGCGCGACAGCGCCGCGCAGAAACGACAAAGGGCTGCCGGAAGGCAGCCCTTTGTGCAAAAGCGGACGAACCGCCGCGTTACTTCGCCGACAGCGACGCGACCATTTCGTCGCGTGCCTCGCGCGCTTCCTGCGGCGACAGCCCTTCGATCTTCACGCGGCCCGTGCCGGCATGCACGAGGCCGATCACCTTGGCGGCCGCATACGACAGGTCGAGCACACGGCCGCGCTTGAACGGCCCGCGATCGTTGACCTTCACGACGACCCACTTGCCGGTCGACGCGTTCGTCACCTTGATGTACGACGACAGCGGCAGCGTGCGGTGCGCGGCGGTGAGCGCGTTCATGTTGAAACGCTCGCCGTTCGCGGTGCGGCGGCCGTGGAAATCCCGCCCGTACCAGGAGGCGCGACCCGTCTGGCGGAAGTCGGACACATCCTTGCCATCGATCGGCTCGGCGTCCGCCAGCGACGGTTTCTTCGCGTCCTTGCTGTCGGCAGCCGGCATCGATGCCAGCGCGGAATCGAAATTCAGTTGCTGCTTGTCGTTGTCCGCCTTCGCGGCAGCGGCCGTCTTGTCGACCGCGTTCTTCTGGTTCGCGCTTCCGGTGGTCTGGCTGGGTGGCACCGCACAGCCCGTCAACGCAAAAAATAATGCAATGGTCCCGAATCGGCTCGGAATTCGTACGTTCATCGACGTGTCGCCTTCTGGTTCGGGCCGGTGCTTGACGACGCTGCTTCACAACGCAGACACGCGGCCCGGACGGCAAATGCGTGCACGCCCCGCTCGCAATGCGAGCAGGCGGCTAGCATGGGCGCGGCTCATCTCTATGCCGCAACCGTCCTGATTAGCTTTCACGTCTGGCGCAACCTGTCCCCAACAGCCTGACCAGACCCCACATGCCGCCATCGAACATGACTTCACGTTCGCGCGCGTCGAAACGACCAACGCACAGGAACGGCGGCACAGGCCTCATCCGGCGGCGCGGCAGCAGGGCCGCAGGCGGGCGCGCAGCACCCGGCCGGACAAGACGTGAGCACCGAATATTCGGTGCTGGATACACCGCCGGACTCCCCGGCGGCTGATGCTTGACGGTGTTTCCGGCACCCCAATTAACGGGGCCGAAACACCAGCGAATTGCGTGAAATTCACGCGCAATGGAGCGCATTATACATAAACCAAAAGGCTGTCTCGAAAAGCACCCCCTCCACACCATTGATTCTCTCTATGGTTGTAACAATCGGGATGCTCCGGGAATCCCCTCGGCCGCGTGTCGCGCCGTGCGCCGCGCGGGCGGCAGGCAGCGCGCGCGACCGGTACAATCGCTCCTTTTAGCCGCCGGTGTCTCCATGAAAGTCACGCTCATTCCGGTCACGCCGTTCCAGCAGAACTGTTCGCTGCTCGTCTGCGAGAAGACCGGCCGCGCCGCCGTCGTCGATCCGGGCGGCGATCTCGACCGGATCGAACAGGAAGTCGCGCGGCAGAACGTGCAGGTCGAGAAGGTGCTGCTCACGCACGGGCACATCGATCACTGCGCGGGCGCGAAGACGCTCGCGACGCATTACGGCGTGCCGATCGAGGGGCCGCAGGAAGAAGAGCGCTTCTGGATCGAGAAGCTGCCGATGCAGAGCGAGCGCTTCGGCTTTCCGGCCGCCGAAACCTTCGAGCCGGACCACTGGCTGAACGATGGCGACACCGTGCAGTTCGGCGACGAGACGCTCGAGGTCTATCACTGCCCGGGCCACACGCCCGGCCATGTCGTGTTCTTCAGCCGCGCGCATCGCGTCGCGATCGTCGGCGACGTGCTGTTCGCCGGCTCGATCGGCCGTACCGATTTCCCGCGCGGCAATCACGCGGATCTCGTCCGTTCGATCAAGGAGAAGCTGTGGCCGCTCGGCGACGACGTCACGTTCGTGCCGGGCCACGGCCCCGTCTCGACATTCGGCGACGAGCGCCGCACGAACCCGTTCGTGTCCGACAAGGTATTCGGATGAACCAGACCGCCATCCCGGAAATCTACGTCAGCACCGACGTCGAAGCCGACGGCCCGATTCCCGGCCCGCACTCGATGCTGAGCTTCGCATCGGCCGCCTACACCGAGGACAAGCAGCTGATCGCGACGTTCTCGGCGAACCTCGAGACGCTGCCCGGCGCGCAGGCGCATCCGGTGCAGGAAGCGTGGTGGAAGACCGAGCCCGATGCCTGGGCCGCCTGCCGGCGCGACCTGCAGGCGCCCGAGGCGGCGCTGGTCGCGTACGTCGACTGGGTCGAGGCGCTGCCCGGCAAGCCGGTGTTCGTGGCGATGCCGGCCGGCTTCGACTTCACGTTCATGTTCTGGTACATGATGCGCTTCGCGGGACGTTGCCCGTTCTCGTGGTCGGCGCTCGACATCAAGACGCTCGCGTTCGCGATCACGGGCCTGCCGTACCGCAAGGCGATCAAGCCGCGTTTTCCGAAGCACTGGTTCGACGACCATCCGCACACGCACGTGGCGCTCGACGACGCGATCGAGCAAGGCGCGCTGTTCTGCAACATGCTCGCCGACCTGCGCCGGCAGCAGGCCGCGCTCGCGGGCCTCGCCGTGTCGGACACCGATCGGTCGGAAGACGCGGGGGCGGGACAAATCCCCACGGATCCGCGGGCAAATTAGCGAATCTCGCTCAACAGCGCCGCATCAGATTGCCTTTCCTTTCCCGGCCCTCTAACATTCAGCATGTTGTAGCTGCCGCATGGAGGCGCAGGTGACGCTCGATTCCTTTTCGCAAAAAATCCTTCGCCTGTTGCAGCTCGACGCGCGCCGTTCCGTACAGGAAATCTCCGACCAGGTCGGTCTGTCGAGCACGCCATGCTGGCGGCGCATCAAGGACATGGAACAGTCGGGCGTGATCCAGCGCTACACGGCGCTGCTCGATCGCGAGAAGCTCGGCCTGCACGTCTGCGCGCTTGCGCACGTGCACCTGACCCGCCACAACGAAGGCGGCGTCGAGCAGTTCGAGCGCGAGATCGCGACCTGCCCGGAAGTCACCGAGTGCTACAGCACGACCGGCGAAGCCGATTACATCCTCAAGATCGTCGCGCCGGACATCAAGGCCTACGACGTGTTCCTGCACGAGCGCATCTTCAAGATTCCGGCCGTGTCGCAGGTGCGCACGAGCGTCGTGCTGCGCGAAATCAAGTTCGACACGCAACTGCCGCTGTAACGCGCGGGCGCGGCCGGCTCCCGGTCGCGGTGACCGTTATCGGCGGCCCTGTTACGCCTGCACGGGCATCGCGCGCGTGAAGCCGATCCGGCGCGCGCCGAACTCGCGCTCCAGCGCGGCGACGTCGAGCCGGCTGCCCAGCGCCGCATCGGTGTCGTGCGGATCGCTGGCGAGCGTCACGTCGATCTCGAGCCCCGTACTCAGGTAATGCAGGTTGATCGCCGCCGCGCGCAGCCCGCGCTGCGCGAGCGCGGCCTCGAGCCGTGCCGCGATCTCGCCGCGCGGCGGCAGCGCGAGCGCCGGACGGCGCGCCGCGTCGTTCTCCGGGTCGACATGGATCAGCGCGTCGAGCACGCGCTGGTCGGACAGCACGCGCGCACGCGCGGTCTCGGCGATGTAATGCCCTTCGGAGACGGAGATCTTCGGATCGACGAGGATGTGCGCGTCGACGAGCGCGGCATCGCCCATCTTGCGCGTGCGCAGGTCGTGCACGTCGCGCACGCCGGGGGTCGCCGCGAGCAGCGCGCGGATCTCGGCCGTATCGGCCGTATCGAGCGCGCGGTCGGACAGGTCCTGCAACGCGTCATAACCGAACGTCCAGCCCATGCGCGCGACCATGAAGCCGACGATCGCGGCCGCGATCGGGTCGAGCAGCCGCACGCCGGCCAGGCTGCCGACGATGCCGATCGCGACGACGAGCGACGACGCGGCATCCGAACGCGCGTGCCAGGCGTTCGCGACGAGCATCGCCGAACGCACGCGCCGCGCCTCGCGCAGCATGTAGCGAAACAGCGCTTCTTTCGACACGAGCACCGTCAGCGCAACGATCAGCGCGGAAAAATGCACGGCCGGAATGTTTTCGAGATTAACGAGCCGGTCGCCGGCCCGCCAGAGCATGCCGATCCCGACCGCAATCAGGATCGCGCCGAGAAACAGCGACGCAACCGTCTCGTAGCGGCTGTGTCCGTAATTGTGGTCGGCATCGGGCGATGCACCACTATGCCGATTCGCAACCAGCACGACAAAATCCGAGATCAAATCGGATATCGAATGCACACCGTCGGCAATCAATGCCTGCGAATGCGCAATCGTGCCGACGACGATCTGAAATGTCGCAAGCACGACATTCAGAACAATACTGACGAGTGTGCTCTTGCGCGCAACCGCGTGCTTATCTGCGCTCTGAGCGTCGCCGGAAAACGTGGACATGAAATATGAGATATCGGTGTGCGATGCGCAATTCTATCAAAGGCGCGTCGCGAGCCCGTCCAATACCCACAAATTCCTCATTTAAATCAACTGCTTATGCGAACGTGTCGCATTTCCATTCACATGCAATTCTTACATTTTTATGACAATGCACAGGCGCCTGCCGACACCCGGAAACAAAAAAGCCGCGCTCCTGAACGGACACGCGGCTCTTTTGAAGAACAGACGACTTAAACAAACGTTTAAATCGCAAACTGTTCGCGGTTCTTGCCTGCAATCCAGCGCGGCGGCTTGCCGCGGCCCGACCACGTCGCGCCCGTTTCCGGATCGCGATATTTCGCGGCCACGCCTGCGCGCGGACGGCCGACCTTACCTGCCTTCGCGCGGCTGAGACCGAGATCGGCGAGCGAAAAGCCATAGTCGGCAATTTTCTGCTTCACGTCATTCAGCACTTCAGCGTATTCACGCGACTTCGCTTCTTCGATTTGCTTCTCCAGCTTCTCCCGCTGGGCCAGCAGGTCCTTGTAAGAAGACATAGTTTCCCTTTCTATCTGACCAATGGCGCCGGTCTGCAGCCAGCTCACCATTCATGAAATATATGTGCCTCGGATTTTCGAAGGCAGAGATTAGCACAAAAAAGATTTGATAGAAGCGGTATTCATGAAAATCCCGAGGCCAATTGAATTTCGCACATGTCATTTTGACCGGCCGCGGCCATTTCTCAAATTTTTACGTCTCTCCACAGAGATTAGGACATTAGCGATTGTCTATTCGGCCTATCAACATACGCAATTACCCTGCATTCGAAAAATCAAAGCTTTCATAGGACGACAGCTTTGCAAAAATCGGACGGCACGTTTTGCTAAACGGACAAATCGGCACCCGCGACGTCACGCCACATCCCGAGCGCACGCGATCAGCCGGTCGCGCAGCGCGCCGGTATCGGCCGACGGCGCGTCGAATGGCGTGCGCACGCGGCGGCCGTCGCATCGCCAGTCGGCGCCATGGCGATCGACGCCAAGCAATGCGAGCCCGTCGCGGCGCGCATCGCCGGCATCGTATGCGTCCCACAGCGCCTGCTCCTCGTCGAAAGCGAGCGGCGGCAACGCGTCGAGAAGGGTGCCGTCGACCCAGCCCATGAGCCCGAAGCCGCCGATATAGCGCAGCCGCTCGATGTCGAGCGCCCAGAACGTGAAATCGCCGAGCGCAAGATAGCGCGCGGCGTCCGGCTCGTAGCGCCGGTAGCGCGCGCTCACATGCGGATCGTCGCCGAGCGGCACGAACCGGCCGAGCAGCGTCGCGCGCTCGGCATTCAGCACGTCGCCGCCAGGTGCGTCGACGACGAGGAAGCCCGCGCGCGGATCGGCGGCGAGATTGCGCGTGTGCTCGGCAAGGCCGCTCACGAGGATCACGGGCCGATGGCTTGCATCGGGTGCAAACGGGACGACGGTCGGATACGGGAAGCCCTGCGGATCGCGCGCATGGGTGGCGAGCGTGCCGAGCGCGCAGCGGTGCAGCAGGTGCAGGGCGAAGGCGGGATCGATGTTCAAGAGGACTCCTGCGGTCGAAGGGCGGCGGGCCGGGCGCGCCGCGTGTGCTTCGATGTTACCCGCGGGCGCTGCGCGTCGCGCATCGGTCGAACGGCCGATGCGGCCCGCCCCCGGCCATCGGCCGAACGGACATCGCCCGGCAGGATCGTAAGCGGTTCGATAGAATCGGACGAATCCGACCGACGCCGCGTGCGTCCGCGCATTTTTTGACGAGCCTCCCCGTGTCCGAATCCACTTCCCCCGAATCGTCGTCCCCGTTCGCCGCGCCGCCCGACGCGCATCGCGTGCTGTCGCTCCCGGCCCGCCAGCGCGCGCGCACCGCGTCGATGGCGCTGTTCTTCGTCGCCGGCATGATGTACGCGTCATGGGGCGTGCACGTGCCGACCGTGCGCGACAAGTTCGCGCTGAGCCCCGGGCTGCTGTCGATCGCGCTGTTCGCGGTCGCCGGCGGCTCGATCGCCGCGATGCTGACCATCGCGCGCTGGATCACGCGCGTCGGCTCGCGCACCGCGTGCCTCGCGGGCGGGCTCGTGATGTCCGCGTGCGCGGCGCTGATCCTCGTCGTGCCCGACTACTGGATGCTGCTCGCCGTGCTCGCGCTGTTCGGCTTCTCGATGGCGACGCTCGACGTCGCGATGAACGCCGAGGCCAGCGCGGTCGAGATCGCGCTCGGCAAGCCGATCATGTCGTCGCTGCACGGCATGTTCAGCATCGGCGGGATGTCGGGCGCGGCGGCCGGCGGCGCACTGCTGTCGGCCGGCATGGCGCCGGCCGTGCATCTCGCGCTCGCGGCGGCGGCGAGCGCGACGGTGCTCGTGGTCGCGAGCCCGGCCGTGCTGCCGCATGTGCCGCATCACGAACACGCGCACGGCGGCGGCAACCGCTGGCGCTCGCCCGCGTTGTGGATGCTCGGCGGCATCGCGCTCGTCGCGCTGATCGCCGAAGGCGCGATGTACGACTGGGCGACGGTCTACATGCGCGACGTCGTCGCGGCGAGCCCCGCGCTCGCGAGCGCCGCGTACGCGGCATTCTCGGGCGGGATGGCCATCGCGCGCTTCGCGGGCGACGCCGTGCGCGCCCGCTTCGGCGCGCCGCAGCTCGTGTTCGCGAGCGCGTCGCTCGCGTGCGCGGGGATGATCGGCGCGCTACTGCTGCCGAATCCGGCCGCGGTGCTGACCGGCTTTACGCTGATGGGCCTCGGCCTCGCGAACATGATGCCCGTGCTGTTCGCGGCCGCCGCGCGCGTGAAGGGCATCCACGCGGCCGAAGGGCTCGCGCATGTGGCGGGGCTCGCGTATTTCGGACTGCTGTTCGGTCCGGTCGTGATCGGCGCGGTCGCGCAGGCCGCGAACCTGACCATCGGCCTGTCGGTCGTCGCGCTGTGCGCGGCGCTCGTCGCGGCCGTCGCGCCGAAGGTGCTCGCGCACCTGAAGATCTGACGGCACGGCGCACGCCGGCCAAAAAGAAAGCGCGCATGCGTTGCCGCATGCGCGCTTTCACCCCTTCTGTTGACCGCTTTTTGCGTTACATCTTCACTTCGTCGAGCAGCGACTTCTTGCCGCTCTTGTAGTTGTACAGCGAGATCACGCCGTGCTGCAGGTCACCCTTCGAATCGAAGGTCGTCTTGCCGATCACGCCCGTGTAGTTCGTCGCCGGCATTGCTGCGAGGATCTTCGCCGGATCCGTCGAGTTCGAGCGCTTCATCGCATCGACGATGATGTACACCGCGTCATACGTGAACGGCGCGTAGATCTGGATCGGCTGGCCGAAACGCTTCTCGTACTTCGCCTTGAACGCGCCGCCGCCCGGCATCTTCTCGAGCGAGGCACCGGCTTCCGAGCACACGATGTTGTCGGTCGCGTCGCCGGCCAGGTCGGCCAGCTTTTCCGTGCACACGCCGTCGCCCGCGAAGATCTTCGCGCGCAGGCCAAGCTGCTTCGCCTGCTTCGCGAACGGGCCGCCCGTGGCGTCCATGCCGCCGTACATGATCGCGTCCGGGTTTTCGCCCTTGATCTTCGTCAGAATCGCGCGGAAGTCGACTGCCTTGTCGTTGGTCGCGTCGTGCGACATCACGTTCAGGCCAAGCGCCTTGGCCTTCTTCTCGAACTCGTTCGCGAGACCCTGGCCGTAGGCGGTCGAATCGTCGACCACCGCCACGCTCTTGATGCCCTTCGAGTGCGCGTAGTTCGCGAGTGCCGGGCCCTGCTGCGCATCGGTCGCCACCACGCGGTACGTGGTCTTGAAGCCCTGCTGCGTGTAGGCCGGGTTGGTCGCCGACGGCGAGATCTGCACGATGCCCGCATCGCTGTAGATCTTCGAGGCCGGGATCGACGTGCCCGAGTTCAGGTGGCCGACCACCGCGACGACCTTGTCGTCGACGAGCTTCTGCGCAACCTGCGTGGCCTGCCGCGGGTCGGCCGCGTCATCCTGCGCGTCGAGTTGCAGCGTAATCTTCTGGCCGCCGATCGTGAGACCCTTGGCGTTGATCTCCTCGACTGCGAGACGCGCACCGTTTTCGTTGTCCTTGCCCAGGTGTGCAATGCCGCCCGTCAAGGGCGCGACGTGGCCGATCTTGACGACTTGATCGGCGGCCGCGTTGCTTGCAGCTGCAACGCACAGCATCGCCGCAGCGGTGATCGGCAACAGCTTCTGCATTTTGATATTCATGTAAGTCTCCAGTTTCGGTCCCAATAAACGCCATCGCCCGGTGCCCCGCTGCCATCCTTGTGTTTGCAATCACTGGACGATTCGCCGGTTGCATCGTTCATGCACTTGGCCTCAAGCACGTGAAAACAGCCGCTTTTAGCAGCCACCCGCTCGTACTTGCGCGCAAGTGTAGGTGATCAAATTAATTTGTGGGACTTTTTTGGGGTAGTGGTAACACTACTGATATGCACACACTGGAATGACTACTCGAATATCGTCGCAAGCCCCGCCTGATAAGGGTTTCCGCTAATTCCCGGGATCCGGCTGAAAGGTGGTTTTAAAGCATTCCCGTGTCATTTCGATTCGGTATTTTGTGCACGGGATCATTGAATGAAACGCGCGTGACAGCACGCGCGTTTCGTCGTCCGATATGACCGTTCGGGCGGTCGACGGTACCCGTCGTTCACTCGGCCGACGCACGCCATTCGGCGTCCAGTGCAGCGACGAGCTGCGACGTCGTCAGCGCGTCGCCGCGCCGCCGCGCGAGCGGCGCGCCCTGGCCGGCCCACAGCGACAGGTAATCGCCGTCGTTCGCGCGTGCGGCGGCCTGGCGCAGCGGCTGCGTCAACGCGTTCTGAACCGGGTACGGCGCCGCATCGGCCACGCGTTCGCCGAGCCGCGCCATCAGCGTGTTGCGCAGCCCGCGCGCGTGGCGACCGGTGATCGCGCGCGTGACCTGTGTCGACGTGTCGGTGCTGGCGAGGAGGCGCGCCTTCCAGTCCGCCGCGATCGCACTTTCCGTGCAGGTGAGGAACGCCGTGCCGAGCTGCGCGCCCTGCGCGCCGAGCGCGAGCGCGGCCGCGATCCCGCGGCCGTCCATGATGCCGCCCGCGGCGAGCACGGGCAGCCCGGTCGCGTCGACGAGCTGCGGCACGAGCGCGAGCGTGCCGATCAACGCATCGTCGGCGGAGCCGATGAAGGTGCCGCGATGGCCGCCCGCTTCTGCGCCCTGCGCGGACAGCGCATCGGCGCCGGCCGCCTGCCACGCGAGCCCTTCGGCGACGTGCGTCGCGGTGCCGATCACGTAGGTGCCGGCAGCCTTCAGGCGCGCGACGTCGGCCGCGTCGAGCACGCCGAACGTGAAGCTCGCGACCGGCACGCGCAACGCCACGAGCGCATCGAGCTGTGCGCGGAAGTCGGGCGCGTAACGTGCGGGCGCGACGCCCGGCGGCAGCCCGAGCGTCGCGTTCAGCGGATCGATCGCCGCCAGTGCGCGCGCGACGGTGGCCGCATCGGGCGCGGCGTCCGGCAACACGAACAGGTTGACCGCGAACGGGCGATCGGTCGCCGCGCGGATGGCTTCGACTTCGGTCGCGAGGCGCTCGGGCGCGAACGCGCCGGCGCCGAGGCTGCCGAGCGCGCCGGCGTTCGATGCGGCGGCGACCATCGCGGTCGTGGTCGCGCCGACCATCGGCGCCTGCACGAGCGGCAGGCGCAGGCCGAAGCGTTCGGAAAAGGGCGTGGAAAACAGGCGGGCAGACATGGCGAATCCTTCGATGACGATGCGCGAAAGCGCTTTGTAAAGGCCGACACATCGACTCTATCGAAGCGGCGCATCGCCGAAAAATGAATAATCGAGATCGAAACGATCGCTGCGCGAGAAGCGGGCGCGCGCCCTGCACCGCCGTACGATTGGTGGCACACTAGGCCGCCCTCTTCCACCCCGGGGCGCGCACGACGCGCCCCGTTCGCCAGGAGTTCAAAACGTGACTGCACAATGGATCGACATCCCGACCGGTAACGACAGCTTCGGTGGTTATCTCGCGCTGCCCAAGCGCGGCACGGGCCCTGCCGTCATCATCATCCAGGAGATCTTCGGCGTGAACTCGCACATCCGCGCGGTCGCCGACCAGTACGCGTCCGACGGTTACGTCGCGCTCGCGCCGGACGTGTTCTGGCGCACCCAGCCGCGCGTCGAGCTGACCTACGAAGGCGCGGATCGCGACAAAGGCATCGAGCTGATGAAAAAGACCGACGTGGGTCTCGCGGTCGCGGACATCGGCGCGGCGGCCGACGCATTGCGCGCGCGCCCCGAAGTGGCCGGCAAGATCGCCGCGATCGGCTACTGCTTCGGCGGCCAGCTCGCGTATCGCGCGGCCGCGACCGGCAAGGTCGATGCCGCGGTCGCCTACTACGGCGGCGGCATCCAGAACGCGCTCGACCTCGCCGGCAAGGTCACGCAGCCGATCCTGTTCCACTACGCGGAAAACGACCACGGGATCCCGCTCACGGCCGTCGAGCAGGTCAAGGCCGCATTCGCCGGCCACGGCCACGCTTCGTTCCATGTGTATCCGGGCGCCGAGCACGGCTTCAACTGCACGGACCGCGCGTCGTACAACCAGCGCGCGTCGGCGCTCGCGCACGGCCGCACGCTGACGTTCCTCGCCGAGCACCTGTAAGAATGGCCGGCCGCGGGCCCATCGCGCCGGGCCCGCGTTATGCTCCCATCATTGCCACGCGTCACAACGGGGGTGACAGCGATGCACTCGGACTATCTCGCGCACGACGCGATCGGCCTCGCCGCACTCGTGCGCGAACGCAAGGTGAGCCCGCGCGAACTGCTCGACGCCGCGATCGGTCAGGCCGAAGCGGTCAACGGCGCGATCAACGCGATCGTGCTGCAGGACTACGAAGCCGCGCGCCAGCGTACGGCCGCGGCGCCCGATGGCGACACCGACGCGCCGTTCGCGGGCGTGCCGTATCTCGTCAAGGATCTCGGCGCGGCGGTCGCCGGGCTGCCGCTGTCGATGGGCAGCCGGCACTACCGTTATTTCGTGCCCGGCGACGATTCGCCGGTGATCGCGCGCAGCCGCGCGGCCGGCCTCAACGTGTTCGGCAAGACCAACACGTCGGAGATCGGCCAGATGCCGTACACGGAACCCGTCCTGTTCGGCGCATGCCGCAACCCGTGGAATCTCGACCACACGCCCGGCGGCTCGAGCGGCGGCGCGGCGGCGGCGGTCGCGGCCGGTATCGTGCCGCTCGCGCATGCGTCCGACGGCGGCGGCTCGATCCGCATTCCGGCATCGTGCTGCGGGCTGTTCGGCCTGAAGCCGAGCCGCAACCCGGTGCTCGTCGACCTGCCGTCGAACGGCGAACTCGTCGTCCAGCATGCGGTCTCGCGCAGCGTGCGCGACAGCGCGCTGCTGCTCGACGTGACGACCGGCCAGACGCTGCCGCATGGCGCACCCGGCACGTTCCTCGGCGCGCTCGACACGCCGCCCGGCCCGCTGCGGATCGGCCTCGTCGTCGATCCGATGCTCGCGCCGGCACTCGCCGACGACACGCGCGCGGCGCTCGACGATGCGGCCGCGCTGCTCGAATCGCTCGGCCACCATGTCGAACCGGCGACGCTGCGCGTCGACTATGCACGCGCGGCCGAAACCTTCCTCACGCTGTGGGCGACGATCGCCGAGGAGATGGTGCTCGGCGCGCGCGCGCTGACCGGTCGCACGCCGCGGCGCGGCGAATTCGAAGCCGCAACCTGGGCGATGGCCGTGATCGGCCGGCGCCTCGCGCGCACGCGCCTGACGGACGTGCTCGAATGGCAGCGCCAGCTCACCGTACAGGTGTCGGGCCTCGTGTCGCGCTACGACGCGATTCTGTGCGCGTCGCTCGCGGGCCCGCCGGTGAAGATCGGCGAATTGCTGCCGACGCCGTTCGAATCGGCGCAGATGAAGCTGCTCGCCGCGCTGCCGGTCAAGCCGCTGCTGAAGGAAATGCTCGCGAAGGCGTCGAACAAGGCGTTCACGTGGGCCGGCTGCACCGAGCTGTTCAACCTGACCGGCCAGCCGGCGATGTCGGTGCCGCTCTACTGGAACGCGCGCGGGCTGCCGATCGGCGTGCAGTTCGCCGCGCGCCACAACGACGACGAATTGCTGCTCAGGCTCGCGCGGCAGCTCGAACAGGCGCGGCCGTGGTTCGACCGCCGCCCGCCGCTGATGCAGGCGCAGCGCTGATACCAGCGCCATCGGCATCGGCATCAAAAAAAAGCCCCGCCGGCGAAACCGGCGGGGCTTTTGCACATACGAAACGCGCGGCGGCGCTTACACGTCGAGCCGTTCGCAGATCGTCCGCGTCGCGGCCGCTGCGTTCAGCGTGTAGAAGTGCAGCCCCGGCACGCCCGCGTCGATCAGGCGCCGGCACAGATCGGTGACGACGTCCGCGCCGAACGCGCGGATCGCGTCGCGATCGTCGCCGAAGCTCTCGAGCCGGCGCGCGACCCAGCGCGGCACTTCGGCGCCGCACATTTCGGAGAAGCGCATCAGCTGCGAGAAGTTCGTGATCGGCATGATGCCCGGCACGATCGGCACGTCCACGCCCAGCTTGCGCGCATCGTCGACGAAGCGGAAATACGCGTCGGCGTTGAAGAAGTACTGCGTGATCGCGGAATTCGCGCCGGCTTTCACCTTGCGCGCGAAATTCTCGAGATCGGCCTTCGGCGAACGCGATTGCGGGTGGTACTCCGGATAACCGGCGACCTCGATGTGGAACCAGTCGCCATGCTCGGCGCGGATGAAGCTGACGAGCTCGGACGCATAGCGCAACTCGCCGACCTCGCCCATCCCCGACGGCAGGTCGCCGCGCAGCGCGACGATATGCCGGATGCCGTGCGAGCGGTACTGGTCGAGGATCGCGCGCAGGCTGTCGCGCGACGAGCCGATGCACGACAGGTGCGGCGCGGCCTCGAGGCCGTCCTTCTGCATGTCGAGCACGGTATCGAGCGTACCCTGCTGCGTCGAGCCGCCGGCGCCGAACGTCACGGAGACGAATTTCGGCTTCAGCGGCAGCAGCTGCGCACGCGTCGCGCGCAGCTTTTCGACGCCGTCCGCCGTCTTCGGCGGGAAGAATTCAAACGAGAGTTCGATCGGTTTCATGATTCGATGGGTTCAGCCCTCAGCCGATGTCGCGCTGGCCGAAGATCAGGGCGGACAGCAGCCACGACACGATGCTGTACAGGATCGAACCGAAGAACGCGGACCAGAATCCCGACACCTCGAAGCCCTTCAGCAGCGACGACGCGAACCAGAAGCACAGCGCGTTCACGACGAGGATGAACACCCCGAGCGTAACGATCGTGACGGGCAGCGTCAGCAGGATCAGCACCGGGCGGATCACCGTGTTGATCAGGCCGAGCACGACCGCGACGATCAGCGCCGTGCCGAAGCTCTTGATGTGGATCGACGGCACGAGGTACGTGATGATCAGCAGCGCGAGCGCATTGATGACCCAGGTGAGGATGACGCTCATGGAGTGCTCCGGTTCGATGGTCGAGCGGTACGATCAGTGGCCGCCGCCCGTGCCCGAAGGCACGGCGCGGCGGCGGCGCATCAGTAGCGGTAGTGGTTCGGCTTGAACGGGCCGTCCTTCTGCACGCCGATGTACGAAGCCTGTTCGTCCGACAGCACGGACAGGTTCGCGCCGATGCGCGCGAGGTGCAGGCGCGCGACCTTTTCATCGAGATGCTTCGGCAGCACGTACACCTTGTTCTCGTACTCGGCGCCGCGCACGAACAGCTCGATCTGCGCGAGCGTCTGGTTCGCGAACGAGTTCGACATCACGAACGACGGGTGGCCGGTCGCGCAGCCGAGGTTCACGAGGCGGCCTTCCGCCAGCAGAATCACGCGCTTGCCGTCCGGGAAGATGATGTGGTCGACCTGCGGCTTGATGTTTTCCCACTGGTACTGGCGGGTCGACGCGACGTCGATTTCCGAGTCGAAGTGACCGATGTTGCAGACGATCGCGTTGTGGCGCATGGCCTTCATGTGATCGTGGCCGATCACGTGGAAGTTGCCGGTGGCCGTCACGAAGATGTCGGCCTTGTCGGCCGCGTATTCCATCGTCACGACGCGGTAGCCTTCCATCGCCGCCTGCAGCGCGCAGATCGGATCGATTTCGGTGACCCACACGGTCGCGCCGAGGCCGCGCAGCGACTGCGCGCAGCCCTTGCCCACGTCGCCGTAGCCCGCGACGACCGCGACCTTGCCCGCGATCATCACGTCGGTCGCGCGCTTGATGCCGTCGACGAGCGACTCACGGCAGCCGTACAGGTTGTCGAACTTCGACTTCGTGACCGAGTCGTTCACGTTGAACGCCGGGAACGGCAGGCGGCCGTCCTTTTCCATCTGGTACAGGCGGTGCACGCCGGTCGTGGTTTCTTCGGTCACGCCCTTGATGTGCGCGAGGCGCTTCGAGTACCAGGTCGCGTCGACGTCGAGGTGCGCAGCGATCGACTTGTACAGCGCGACTTCTTCCTCGTTGGTCGGCTTCGAAATCACCGAACGGTCCTTCTCGGCCTTCGCGCCGAGGATCAGCAGCAGCGTTGCGTCGCCGCCGTCGTCCAGGATCATGTTCGCGAATTCGCCGTTCGGCCATTCGAAGATGCGGTGCGAGAACTCCCAGTATTCGTCGAGCGATTCGCCCTTGAACGCGAACACCGGCGTGCCGGCTTCGACGATCGCGGCCGCGGCGTGGTCCTGCGTCGAGAAGATGTTGCACGACGCCCAGCGGACGTCCGCGCCGAGCGCCTTCAGCGTCTCGATCAGCACACCGGTCTGGATCGTCATGTGCAGCGAACCGGCGATGCGCGCGCCCTTCAGCGGCTGCTGTGCCTTGTATTCGTCGCGGATCTGCACGAGGCCCGGCATTTCGGTCTCGGCGATGTTCAGTTCCTTGCGGCCCCAGCCGGCCAGCGCCATGTCGGCGACGACGTAATCCTTGGAAGCTTGCGAATCGATAATGGCGTTCATCACGCCCTCCTTTCTAAAAAGTTTCTAGATTGGTGACGTGAGCGCCGTTCAGGAAGCGGAGCCGGCGCGACGGTCGCGAAACGCGCGCCGCACGGCTGCTTGGTGAAGCCTTCCGAGCCTGGCGGACCTGGAACGGTCCGTCGCAACGCTCCTCGGAAAACGGGAAGGATTGTAGCAAATCGGCGCGCAAAATGCGCAAGCGGCTCAAGCGCGCGGCGTCGGCGCGCGTGGCCGTCGAGAAAGGGTCAGGACTCCGCGCCGACCCACGCCTGTTCGCGCAGCCGCGCACGCAGGCGCGCGACGGCCTGGCTGTGCAGCTGGCACACGCGCGATTCGCTCACTTCGAGCACCGCGCCGATCTCGCGCAGATTCAGACCCCGTTCGTAGTACAGCGACATCAGCAGCTTCTCGCGTTCCGGCAGCCGCTCGATCGCCTCGACGAGCGCCTCGCGCAGGTGCTCGTCGAGCAGCGCCGACAGCGGATCGGCGTGATCGACGCGATAGCGGTCGAGGAACGGCTCGTCGTCGGCCGCGCGGTCGAAATCCTCGTAGTAGATGAGCTGGCTGCCGTGCAGGTCCTGCAGCATCCCCTGGTATTCGTCGAGCGGCATGTTCAGGTGCTGCGCGATCTCGGTCTCGCTCGCCGAGCGGCCGAGATGCTGCTCGACCTGGTGCACCGCGTGCTCGACCTCGCGCGACGTCTTGCGCAGGCTGCGCGGCAGCCAGTCGTTGCTGCGCAGCTCGTCGAGCATCGCGCCGCGGATGCGCTGCGTCGCGTAGGTCTCGAACTGCGCGCCCTGGTCTTCCTTGTAGCGGCCGGCCGCGTCCATCAGGCCGATCATGCCGGCCTGGATCAGGTCGTCGAGGTCGACGCTCGCCGGCATCTTCGCGACGAGCTGCAGCCCGAGGCGCCGCACGAGCGGCGCATATTGCGCGAGCACGTCCGCCTGGGACATCTTTCCTTGAGCGTTGTACATCATGGCTCTCTCCTTCCGGTGGTGCTCACGCGGCGTGTGCCGCGCCCGCCTCGTACGACGGCTTGCCGCCGGTACGGACGGCACGGCCCGCACCCGAACGCGGGCGCATCGGCCAATACAGCAGGTCGGCGGCAATCTGCCGGTAATCGCGCGCGGCGGACGACGACGGAAACGCGTCGACCGCGGCATGCATCAGTTCGCGCGCGTGCTCGACGAGCGGATCGGCGCCCACGCAGCCCGCGTCGGCGATCGACACGGTCAGGTAGCGGCTCGCGACGCCCGCGAGGTTGTCGAACGCCGTCTTCGCATCGGCGTGGCTGGCGACGTGATTGGTCAGCACGCGGAACTGCGCGAACGCGTGCGCGAAATGCAGCCGCTTCATGCACGCGTACGCCTCGGTGATCGCCTGCGCGGCGACCCGCGTGACGACCAGCACGTCGTGCGCTTCGCGCGCGAGCGCCGAGAACGAGCCATCGGCGCCGAGCTGCGCGTCGACCAGGACGATGTCGGCCGGGCCGTCGATGAAGTCGCTCAGTTGCGCGTCGCTGTAGCCGGCACGCGCGAGCCGCGCGGCCGCGCACAGGCCGAACCCGGCGGCCACCCGCGTGCGCTCGCCGTCGCGCAGCCACGCGCCCGCCAGCGTCGCGCTGGCCGAATGCACGTCGGCGCGCTCGTCGACGACGAGCACATCCTTGCCGAGCGATGCGAGCGCCGCCGCCAGATTCACGATGGTGGACGTGCAGCCGACACCCGCCGGCCCGCCCGTCACCGCGACGATGCGCGACGCGCGCCCGGCCAGCAGGCGCCGCAGCCCTTCGGCCTGGTCGATGATTCGTTTATCCAAATCGCACCTCGTGCAGCTCGGCGGTGGAACGTGCGGTCAGTGCGGAAAGCAGCGTCGGCATGTCCTCGTCTTGCGGCACGAAGGGCGAGCCGTCGCGCGGCACACAGAACGCGCTCTTCAGCAGGAATTTGGTCGAGGCGACGTACAGGTTCTCCGGCACCTTCTGGCCGGTCGACACGTAGTGGACCGGCAGCTTGTAGCGGATCACCGTATCGAGCACGCCGCCGAGGTGGGTCGCCTCGTCGAGCTTCGTGAGGATGCAGCCGGCGAGGTCCGGATGCTCGCCCGCGCTGCGGTACGCCTGCACGACTTCGTTGAGCGTGTCGCCGTGGCTCGTCGCGTTGAGCAGCAGCAGGCGCTGCACCGGCGCGTTCGCGCCGTGCAGCATCGCGATCTGGTCGGACACCGCGCGGTCGCGCTGGCTCATGCCGATCGTGTCGATCAGCACGATGTGCTTGTTGCGCAGCTCGGACAGCGCGAGCGCGAGATCGCCCGCGTCCTTCACCGCGTGCACGGGCACGCCGAGGATCTTGCCGAAGATGCGCAGCTGTTCGTGGCCGCCGATCCGGTAGCTGTCGGTGGTCAGCAGCGCGACCTTGCTCGCGCCGAAACGCATCACGCAGCGCGCGGCCAGCTTCGCGGTGGTGGTCGTCTTGCCGACACCCGTCGGCCCCATCAGCGCGAACACGCCGCCGCGCTCCATCAGCGCGTCCTCGCTGTCGAGCACCGGCAGGTTCGCCGCGAGCACCGACTGCGCCCATTCGGCCGCTTGTTCGAAGGTCTGCGCGCCGTCGCCGGACGGCAGGTTGTCGACGAGCATCCGCACGAGCTGCGCGGAAAAACCGGCCGCGAACAGGTGCTTGGTCAGCGCGCCATGCACGGCGCTGCGACGCTGGCGGTCGTGCCACATCAGGTTGTCGAACTGCTCTTCCATCATCCCGCGCAGTTCGCCGAGCTCGTGCATCACCGTGTCGTTGACGATCCGCTCGATGCGCGACTTCACCGCATCGGCCACCACGGCGGCCGCGTCGGCCGACAGGCGCGTGCGCTCGGCCGCCTTCGCGGCATGCGCGGCGCTCGGGTCCGGCGCGCGGGGGGCGGCGGCCGGGATCCGTCGTTCGGCGTCGCGCACGATGTCGCGCGCCCAGTCGGGCGACGTGGTGCTCGCGGCGCGCTGCTCGACCGGTGCGCTCGCTTGCGGCGCGGCCGGCGTGGCCTGGGTGCGCGCGATCAGCGCGTCGCGCTGCTGCGTCAGGCGTTTCGCGTGCTCGACGAGCCACGGCGCGGGTTCGGAAGCGCCTGCGGCGGGCACACCGGCGGCCGGTGCGGCGACCGACGGCGCTACCGCGGCCGGCATGTCCGCATCGATCGTCGACGGTTGCACCGCCGTGTCCTCCGCATCGGCGCTGGCGCCGAACACCGACGAGAACACGTCCGGCAGCCCGCCGTCGCCCGCCGCATACGGATTGACGGCCGGGCGCGCGAGCGCGGCGCCCGGGCGCGACACGATGCCCTGCACGGCGGCGGCCGGCACGGATTCCGGCAGTCGCGGCGCGGCGATTCGCGGCCGCGCGGCAGCCGGGGGCGTCACCGCGGCGAGGTCCGAATCGGCGAGTGCGACGATTTCGACGCTGCCGTCATCGAGCGTGCGGTTCGACAGCACGACCGCGTCGGCGCCGAGCGCCTCGCGCACCAGACGAAGTGCGTCGCGGCTCGTTGCGCCGGTGAATTTGCGAATGTTCAAGCGGAACCCCCGATGACGTTAACGACTTTGATCGTGCGTGTGTCCGGCACTTCGGCATACGACAGCACTTTCAATTGCGGCAGGCTGCGGCGCAGGAAACGCGCGAGCATCGCGCGCAGCGCGTGCTGCACGAGCAGCACGGGCGGCAGCCCGAGATTCTGTTGACGCAGCATCGCTTGCTGCGTGCCGGTCAGAAGGTTGTGTGCGAGGCCGGGTTCGAGGCCCGGGTTCGCGCCGGTGGCGAGCGCCTGCGACAGCACGCGTTCGAGATTCGAGTCGAGGCCCATCACCTGCATCTCGCCCGCGCCCGGATACCACTGCTGGGTGATCGCGCGGCCGAGCGAGAGCCGCACCGCGGCCGTGATCTCGAACGCGTCGCCGCGGCCCGCATGTTCGGACACGGCCTCGAGGATCGTGCGCATGTCGCGGATCGGCACGCCTTCCTCGAGCAGGTTCTGCAGCACCTTCTGCAGCGTCGTCAGCGAGATCGTCTTCGGCACGAGGTCCTCGACGAGCGACGGCGCGTCCTTGCCGGTGCGCTCGACGAGCGCCTGCACTTCCTGGCGGCCGAGCAGCTCGGCCGCGTGCTGGACAACGAGATGGTTCAGGTGCGTCGCGACGACCGTGCTCGCGTCGACCACGGTGTAGCCGTACACCTGCGCCTGTTCGCGCAGCGCGACGTCGATCCACACGGCCGGCAGCCCGAACGCGGGATCCTGCGTGACGGCGCCGGGCAGCGCGGCCGTCACCTGGCCGGGGTTGATCGCGAGCCACTGGCCCGGGAACACTTCGCCGATGCCGATCTCGACGCCCTTCAGCGCGATCCGGTATGCGTTCGGCCGCAGTTCGAGGTTGTCGCGGATATGGATCACCGGCGGCAGGAAGCCGATTTCCTGCGCGAATTTCTTGCGGATGCTCTTGATGCGCTTGAGCAGTTCGCCGTCGCTGTTCTTGTCGACGAGCGGGATCAGCCGGTAGCCGACCTCGAGGCCGAGCGGGTCGATCAGCTGCACGTCGTCCCAGGTCGCCTCGTGGCTGTCGGACGGCAGCACGGCGGGCGGCGCGATGTCGGTCACGTCGCCGGCCGCCTTGCGGGCCGCCGCGCGCTTCGTCAGCGAGCGGGACAGCCAGATCGCGCCGCCGCCGAGCCCGAGGAACGCGAAGTGCGGCATCCCGGGGATCAGCCCCATCAGCACGATGATCACGCCGGTGATCATCAGCACGCGCGGGTTCGTGAACAGCTGGCCGGTGATCTGCGTGCCGATGTCCTCGTCGGTCGCGACGCGCGACACGATCACGCCGGCCGCGGTCGAGATCACGAGCGACGGGATCTGCGCGACGAGGCCGTCGCCGATCGTCAGCAGCGTGTAGTTCGTGCCGGCCGCCGCGAAGCTCATGTCGTGCTGGACCATCCCGACGATCAGCCCGCCGATCACGTTGATCGCCATGATGATCAGGCCGGCGATCGCGTCGCCGCGCACGAACTTCGACGCGCCGTCCATCGACCCGTAGAACTCGGCTTCCTGCGACACGGCCAGGCGGCGCTTGCGCGCCTGTTCCTCGTTGATGAGGCCCGCGTTCAGGTCGGCGTCGATCGCCATCTGCTTGCCGGGCATCGCGTCGAGCGTGAAGCGCGCGGACACTTCGGCGATCCGCCCCGCGCCCTTCGTGATCACCATGAAGTTGATGATCATCAGGATCACGAACACGACGATGCCGACCGCGAAGTTGCCGCCGACCAGGAAGTGGCCGAACGCCTCGATCACCTGGCCGGCCGCGTCGGGGCCCGTGTGGCCCTCGAGCAGCACGACGCGCGTCGACGCGACGTTCAGCGACAGGCGCAGCAGCGTCGAGAACAGCAGCACGCTCGGGAACGCCGCGAAATCGAGCGGCTTCATCGTGTACATGCTGACGAGCAGCACCATCACCGACAGCGCGATGTTGAACGTGAACAGCAGATCCAGCAGCAGCGGCGGCAGCGGCAGGATCATCATCCCCAGGATCATGCAGATGAGAACCGGGCCCGCGAGCGCGCGCAGGTTGGTGCCCGCGAACGGGTTCGGGCGTTTCCCGAGCAGGCCGGTCGGGGTGCTCATGCGGATGCTCCTTGCTTGCCGAGCGTGTCCTCGGCTTCTTCGCGTTCATCGTCGGCGGGCACCGACGTGCCCTTGTCGAGGTCGGCCGGCACGTCGAGATCGACCGGCACCGCGGGGAACGCGCCGCCTTCCGAACGGAAGCGCTTGAGCTGGTAGACCCACGCGAGCACTTCGGCGACGGCCGAGTACAGCGAACCGGGAATCTCGCGCTCGAGTTCGACGTTGTGATACAGCGCACGCGCGAGCGGCGGCGCTTCGAGCAGCGGCACGTTGTGTTCGGCGGCGAGTTCGCGGATGCGCGCGGCGACGAGGTTCACGCCCTTCGCGACGACCTTCGGCGCGCGCATCTCGCCGTCCGTGTATTGCAGCGCGACGGCGAAGTGCGTCGGGTTCGTGACGACCACGTCGGCCTTCGGCACGGCCGCCATCATCCGGCGGCGCGCGATCGCGCGCTGCTGCTGGCGGATCCGCCCCTTCACGTGCGGATCGCCTTCGTTCTCGCGATGCTCGCGCTTCACTTCTTCCTTCGTCATGCGCAACTTCTTGTTGTACTGCCAGATTTGGTAAGGCACATCGAGCGCGGCGACCACCAGCATCCCGGCGACCGTCGTGCCGCAGCACACGGCGACCAGGTGCAGCGCATCGGGGAGCGCCGCGCCGAGCGGCTGCATCGCGAGGCCGAGCAGTTCGTCCTTGCTGCGCCAGATCGCGACGCCGCCGATTCCGCCGACGACGAGGGTCTTCACGAGCGACATCCCGAGCTGGATCGGCCCCTGGATCGAGAAGATCCGGCCGAGGCCCGAGATCGGGTTGAGGCGGTCGAACTTCAGCTCGAACGTCTTTTGCGAGATCAGCCAGCCGCCGAGCGCCATCGGCGCGAGCAACGCGGCGAGACCGCTGAGCACGAGGATCGGCAGCAACGCGGCGAAGCCTTCGAGGCTCGCGCTGCCGGCTGCCGACAGCATCCGGTTCGTGTCGAACGCGGTCGCGCGATCGAACGTGAAAGCACCGCGCAGCATCGCCTGCAGATGCGCACCCGACGGACCCGCGAGCAGCCATGCGCCGTAGAACCCGGCCGCGAGCAGCGCGAACGAAGCCAGTTCGCGCGAGCGCGCGACCTGCCCCTCCTCGCGCGCCTTCTCGCGGCGTCTGGGAGTGGCGGCTTCGGTCTTGTCGAGATCGCTCTCGTCTGCCACGGGGCCTCCAGTCGGGTACGGCGGAATGCCGCTTTCCAGTGACACCGATTATTCATGGAGGCGTCAAACGCCGATCGGTCGAGCAAAGCCGGGAAAGGGGGGTATTTCGGGGAATCGGGCGAGCCGGTGCGAACGGGGCTGGATCCGGGGCGAAGCGACGCGCGACGGGGCGGGAAAACCTGCCGGTCAGCGGCGTGGCGAAGCGTCGGTCCCGGACGGGACGGTGACGCAGGGAAGCGGCGAAACGGTGAAGCGGCGAGGCGAAAAAAGCAGGGAAATCAGGCCCCGACGCGGCAACGTCGCGCGTCGGGGCAGGCGCCGGTCAGACCGCCGGGATCGGATCCGAGCCGAAGCGATTCGGGCCTTCGGTGCCGCGCGAGCACATCCACACGAGCAGCAGGATCCCGCCGACGATCGGAATGAACCCGAGCAGCAGGAACCAGCCCGAGCGGCCCGTGTCGTGCAGGCGGCGGACGCTGACCGCGATGCCCGGAATGATCAGGGCCAGCGAAACCAGGAAGATCACGCCGAGCAGCAGCAGCGTGATCAGGCCTGCATCGCGGCCCACCGCGCCGATCACCTGGCCGACGACCGACAGAATGCCGCTCAACAGCGCGAAATACCAGTATTCAGCACGACGCGCACGGCCTTCGAATTTCGCGTATTGATTGAGTACGGAACGAACGGCTTCAGAAAAATTCATCTTATTACCCTCCTGTTTTATATTGGCACCCCGGAAACAACGCGGGAATTATATGTTTGAATTTCGACAGGCTCCATCTCTTTTCACATGTTGGTCAGGGCGTACACCCCGTCGCGTCGCGCGCCGATACGGCGCGGGAACGGCTGCCATAGCGTATTGCGGCGCCGCAGGCTTGCATGTCGCGTCATTTAAATAATCTTCAATACCTGACAGAAACTGCAGCCTCGATAATCCAGCGTTTGATTACAACCGAATGAAACCGGGCGCGATCGATAATCGGCGCGCGAGCGCGGCATTCGATTAACCGGCCGACCGGCAATACGCCAATGCGCGAGTCGCGCCACGCTTCGCCACTCCCGATCCCGATCGAATCGCACCATGCGCGCCGACCTAGCCGGCCGCTGCGCGCTGCAGGGCGGCGAGATCGAGCTTCTTCATCGTCATCACCTGCGCCATCACGCGCTCGGCGCGCGCCGGATCGCCCGTCATCAGCTCGGATATCTGCACGGGCACGACCTGCCACGACACGCCGAAGCGGTCGCGCAGCCAGCCGCACTGCTGCGCGCGCTCGTCGCCGCCTTCGGACAGGTGCGCCCAATAGCGGTCGATCTCGTCCTGGTCGCGGCAGTTGACGACGAACGACACGGCCGGCGTGATCTGGAATGCCGGGCCGCCGTTCAGCGCGACGAACGCCTGCCCGTCGAGTTCGAACGCGACGGTCATTACCGCCCCCTCCGCCTGCCGGGACGCGTGTGCGCCGGCCTTGCCGTAGCGCGCGACATGCACGATGCGCGCATGGTCGAATACCGACACGTAGAAATCGGCTGCCGCCTCGGCGTCGTGGTCGAACCACAGGAACGGCGTGATGCGTTGTATCCGCGGGCTCATGTCGCTGCCTCCTCGATGTCGTGCCGGCCCCTGTGCCGGTCTTACATCTTAGGCGCTGCGCCCGCGCGCGGCGGCGATCCGGCCCGTAGTCCGCGCGCGGCCCGGGAATAAAAAAAGGGGGCGATCGCTCGCCCCCTTGTTCCTGCGTGCGGCCGTGCCGCGTCAGAACGCGACGAAAGGCGCCGCGCCGCCGCTTGCCGTCTTGTCCATCCCGAAGTAGATCGTCCTGCCGTAGAACTGCGGCATGCCGATGTCGAGCCAGGCGGACGAGCCGAACGGGCCCGCGATGTTGTTGAACGCGAACGTCGACGGGTTCGAGAACAGCGAATCCGCGTTCGCGACGGACATCGACACGTTGCCCGACACGCCGTTCTGGCCGGTCAGCGTCGCCCCATAGGCGGCCGTGGACGCCGGGCAGTAGAACTGCGTATTCCTCGTGCAGACCGTCTGCGACGAATCGTTGAAGAAATACGCGTTCGAACCCGTATCGAAGAACGCGGTCACGCTGCGCCCGAGGAACGACGCGCTGACGTCGCCCGTCGTGGTCGACGTCATCACGGTCTTTCCGGTCAGATCCGGCAGGCCGAATGTCAGCGTCCCGGTCGCGCTCGCCTGCCCGTTGCTCGAGATGCTCGGCATCTGCACGCTCACGCCGTTGCTGTCGGCGAAACGATGCACCGGATTGGCCACCTGCTGCGCCACCGGCACGAGCGCGATCGCGCAGTTCGCGTTGCTGCCGTTCGGGCACGCATAGTAGTTGTTGCTGGTCGACGTCGACGTCGCGCAGAGCGTGCCGCAGTCGTTCGGCGCCGGCCCGATGCCGAGGATCCCGTTCGCGCCGAGCGCGCTCGCCGAGTTGGCCGACGTGCCGCCGTTCGTGCACGAACTCGGCACGTTCGTGGTGCCGAGGTCGCCGATGATCTGCACGGGCAGCGACGCCGCCTGCTCGGTGCCGATCGACAGGTCGACCGTGCGCACCGAACCCCACGTGTAGCTCGACACGAACTTGCCGCACTCGGCGACCGGCGAACCGCCGCTCGTCACCTGCGGCAGGTTGTTGAGCACGCCCGACACCGCGCTGCCGACGAGCCGCAGCCCGTAGGACGCGGTATCGACGAGCACGTTGGTGACCACCTGGCAGTTCGACGTGCCCGGCGCGCAGACCTTCACGCTGACGGTCGGGATGTTGATCACGTTCGCGACGCCGGTGCCGACCGTGATGACGGCCGTGTTCCCGCTGTTGCCGTCCGATCCGCCCGAACCGTTGCCGTTACCGTTGCCGTTGCTGCCGGAACTGCTGCCGCCGCCGTCGCCGCCGCCACATGCCGTCACGAGCACGGCCGTCGCGGCCGCGAGACCCAGCACGCCGAGCCAGCGCTTGAATGTACGAGGAATTCTCAAGATCACTCTCCCGCTGTCACTGGATGTCGGTGCCGGCGAAGCCGGCAGGCAACGCCGCCGGCAGCCACGCCTGGCCCGAGAAGGCGCCCATGTGGCCGCCGGTCCGGATCACGAGGCCGCTCGTCTCGACGGCCACGGGCGCGCGCCAGCCGCGCGCCGCGTGCGCGGCCTGGACACCGGCGGTGTACTGCGGGAAATAGCTGCCGAGCAGCGATGCGAGGTCCGGCATCGTCGGCCCGCGCCATGCGAGGCCGAACACGCTGCCGGCGGCAGAGGTGTATTCGTGGATGACGGTGCCCGATCCGAGCGTGATCTCGCGGACGGTATAGGCGGCCGTGCTCGCCTGCATGCCGTCGGCCGAACGCATCGCACGCTGCATCGTGCGCGCGCTTGCAGCCTGATCGTCCGCCGGCGGCGACATCGGCGCGCCGCCCAGTTCAGCGTATGCGTGGACGCTCCACAGCACACCCGTTGCAGCCGCCGCGTGCGCGACGGCCCAGCCCAAGCGTTTAAGCTTCAAGTTCCCTCCCAGGGACTGGCTTCGTTGCCGGCGGCGCGGCCATCGTGCCCGCGTCGCCTGCCAACATATGAAATCGTATGAATGACGCTCCGTTGCTGCTGACGCGTAGTATGCCTGCAGCATGTGTCGACGTGTCAATTCGACCCATGCTGCACCGGGCCGCATGGGTGCGGCAAGCACGGGTAAACGTTGGGGAAAGGGCGTGACGCGTGCATCGGGCGGCCCCGCGAAACGGGGCGCGCCGATGCAATGCGATGCGGCAGGGTCAGAAGCCCAGGCTCGCGAGCAGGTCGTCGACCTGCCCCTGGTCCTGGACCACGTCGGATTTACCTTCCGGCGCGATCTGCGGGCCGTTCAGCAGCGACTCGGGGCTGCCGGTCGCGCTCATCTGCTCGGCCGCGAGCGCGGCCGCGGTGGCCGCGAACTGCTCGCGCCGCTCGGGCGCGATGTTCTCGACGAGCACGGTGAGGAGCTGCTGCTCGATCAGGTAGACCATGTCCATGATCTTCTTGATCACTTGCCCCGTCAGATCCTGGAAATCCTGCGCGAGCATGATCTCGAGCAGCTGCGCGCTGGTCGCCGACGTCGACTCGGGCAGCGTGCGCAGGAACGTGCGCGTATCGTCCATCAGCTCGCGCACTTCCGCGTGCTCGATCGGCGCCGCGTACCACTGCGCCCAGCGCGCGTCGAGCGCCTCGGCCTCGTTCTGCACGCGTTCCTGCATCGGCTTCGCGATCTCGATCGCATTCAGCACGCGCACGGCCGCCTGCTCGGTCATCGTCGCGACGTAGCGCAGCCGGTCGCGCGCATCGGGCACGGCTTCCGCCGCACGCTCGACATGCTTGTCGAGCCCGAGCTCGCGCATCGAATCGCGCAGCGCGCGCGTGACCTGGCCGATGCGCGCGAGGATGCGGTCGCTCGCGAAATCGGCGCCTTCTGGGTGGCTGTCGGCGTTGAACCCCGCGCCGGCGAGCGCCGCATGGATCGGCTCGTTCACGTCAGCTCCCGGTCTTCGCCATCTTGTCGATAATCTTGTTCAGCTTCTCGTCGAGCGTCGCGGCCGTGAACGGTTTCACGACGTAGCCGCTCGCGCCCGCCTGCGCGGCCGCGATGATGTTCTCCTTCTTCGACTCGGCCGTGACCATCAGCACCGGCAGGTGCGTGAGCGTCGCGTCCGCGCGAATTTCCTTCAGCATCGCGAGGCCGTCGAGGTTCGGCATGTTCCAGTCCGAGATCACGAATTCGTAGCCGCCGCCGCGCAGCCGCGCGAGGCCGGCCAGGCCGTCCTCGGCCTCGTCGACGTTCGAATAGCCCAGTTCCTTGAGCAGGTTGCGGACGATCCGGCGCATCGTCGGGAAATCGTCCACCACCAGGATTTTCATGCTCTTGTCCATCGTCGTTCCTTTCCAGATTCGTTTCCGTCGGGACGCGTATCGTGGCACGCGCCCCGTGACATTCCATTCAAACGCGCTGCACGCGGTCGCCCATCGTCGCCAGTCGCGCCATCACGCGGCGGCTCATCTCGGCGAGCGGCGCGATCTCGTCCGCGCCGCCAAGCGCGATCGCCTCGCGCGGCATCCCGAACACGATGCAGCTTGCTTCATCCTGCGCGAACGTGTGGGCGCCCGCGCGTTTCATTTCCAGCAGGCCGGCCGCGCCGTCGCGGCCCATCCCGGTAAGAATTACACCGATCGCGTTCTTGCCCGCGTGCGTCGCCGCCGAGCGGAACAGCACGTCGACCGACGGGCGGTGACGGTTCACCGGCGGCTCGTCCGACAGTTGCGCAATATAGTTCGCACCGCTTCTCGCGAGCAACAGGTGCGCATGGCCCGGCGCGATATACGCATGCCCCGGCAGCACGCGCTCGCCGTGCTCGGCTTCCTTCACCGCGATCCGGCACAGGCCGTTCAGCCGCTGCGCGAACGATTTCGTGAAGCCGGGCGGCATGTGCTGCGCGATCAGCACGGCCGGCGCATCCGGCGGCAGCGGCGTCAGCACTTCGCGGATCGCCTCGGTGCCGCCCGTCGATGCGCCGATGATGATCAGCTTCTCGGTACTGACGAGCGGGTTGTTGACCATCGGCGCGGCCGCCGGGCTGTCCGCCGCGCGTGCAACCGCTTGCGGCTGCGGCGCCTGGCGCACGCGCGCGCGCGACGCCGCGCGGATCTTGTCGGCGAGCTTCTCCGCGTAGTCGAGCATCCCGTCGCGAATCCCGACGCGCGGTTTCGTGACGAAATCCACCGCGCCGAGTTCGAGCGCGCGCAGCGTGATTTCCGAACCGCGCTCGGTCAGCGACGACACCATCACGACCGGCATCGGCCGCAGGCGCATCAGCTTCTCGAGGAAGTCGAGCCCGTCCATGCGCGGCATTTCGACGTCCAGCGTGAGCACGTCGGGATTGTGCTGCTTGATGAGCTCGCGCGCGACGAGCGGATCGGGCGCGGTCGCGCACACCGTCATGTCGGGCTGGCTGTTGATGATCTCGGTCATCAGGCTGCGGATCAGCGCCGAATCGTCGACGCACAATACTTTGATCTTCTGCACTGCGGTCATGCCTCCTGCTTTCTTGATAGATTCGCCGCATACGGGCCTCCGGCGCCCGGGCTCCCCGGGTTCGCCGCCCGCACGCCGCCGGCACTCGCGCTGCCGCCCGGCGCCGCACCGCGCGCGCCGAACAGCTCGATGCGCGGGCGCGCCGGCTGCGGCGCGGCCGGCCGCTTCGCCTGGAACAGCTCGACATGCGCGCGCGGCCGTGCGGCACGCAAGCGGTCGGCCTCGCGTGCCAGCGCGGCTTCGCGCTCGGTCACGCCCGGCACCTGCAGCCGCAGCTTCTTCACCATCGCGCGACCCGTGCGCGGCATGAACGCGACCTTGCGCGGATGGACGTCCTGCAGGTCCTCCGCCGTGATGCGGATGCGCTCGAGCGCCAGGTAGCGGCGCACGAAATCCGCGTTGCGATCGCCGATGTTGATGGTCGTCATCCCGGCCAGCACGGCCGCGCCGCCGAACACCTTCGCCTCGAGGCGCTCGCGGCGCCCGCCGGCCTTGATCAGCTCGTTGATCAGCACTTCCATCGCATACGCGCCGTAACGCATCGATTCGGACGCGGTCGCGCCCGCATCGGCGCCGTCGTCGGGCAGCATGAAGTGGTTCATCCCGCCGATGCCGGCGTACGGATCGTGAATGCACGCGGCGACGCACGAGCCGAGCACGGTCATCAGCACCATGTCCTCGGACGTTGTGTAGAACTCGTTCGGCAACAGCTTCACGCCGGGACAGCCGAAATGGTTGTCGAAGTAGCGATTCGTCGCGATCGGCAGGGCACTCATCCGCGATCTCCATAAGCGGGCGCGGCGGCCCGCGCCGGAGCGCGCGACGGCATGGCCGCCGCCGCGGGCGCCTGCGCAGCACGCGGCCGCGCACCCTGCGCGGCGTCGCGTGTCAGTTCGTACACCGTCTGCCCGCGCAGCCGGAATCCCTGCGTGACGTACGTGAAGTTTTCCGAATGGCCGGCGAACAGCAGCCCGCCCGGCTTCACCAGCGGCTCGAAGCGCGACAGCACCTGCCCCTGCGTCGGCTTGTCGAAGTAGATCATCACGTTGCGGCAGAAGATCGCGTCGAACGGCTTCGCGATCCCGTAGTCCGCATCGGTCAGGTTCAGTTGCTCGAAGCGGATCATCGCGCGCAGCTCGGGGCGCACCTTCACGCGGCCGGCCTGCGGGCCCGTGCCCTTCAGGAAGAAGCGCTTCAGCCGCTCCGGCGTCAGGTGCTTGACCTGGTCGTACGTATAGATGCCGGCTTCCGCCTTCGCGAGCACCTGCGTGTCGAGATCGGTCGCGAGGATCGACGCGCCGCGCGCCGCCGATTCGCCGAGCGCCTCGATCAGCGTGATCGCAATCGAATAAGGCTCCTCGCCGGTCGACGCCGCCGAGCACCAGACCGACACGGGTGCCGGCCGCCCCTTCACGAAATCCGCCAGGATCGGGAAATGGTGCGACTCGCGGAAGAACGCGGTCAGGTTCGTGGTCAGCGCATTGGTGAACGCTTCCCACTCGAGCGGATCGTCTTCCTGCTCGAGCAGGTCGAGGTAGTCGCGGAACGTGTCGAGACCGCGCGCACGCAGCCGCCGCGCGAGACGGCTGTACGCCATGTCGCGCTTGTGCTCGGACAGCGAGATCCCCGCACGTTGGTGGATCAGCGCGCGAATGCGCGCGAAATCCGCGCCCGTGAACGCAAAGTCGCGCCCCGGCTCGCCCGCTCGGGGCGCGGCATCCGGTGCATCGGGTCGAAATGGCGCGCGCGCGTGCGGCATGGTTTAGAAGGTCTCCCAGTCGTCGTCGGACGTGCCGGCCGCGGCCGCGGCCGGCTTCTCGCCGTTCAGCGCCGGGCGCACGAGCGCGGGCTTCGCGGCCGGCTTGTCCGCCGGTGCGGCCGTCTTCGCGAGACGCGGGCCGTAGCCGCCGGCGGCGGTGCCACGGCCTGCCGGTGCCTCTTTCGGCGTGCGCGGCGCGGGTTCCGCCGCGCGCTTCGGTTCGCGGCTGGCGACCGGCGCGGCGGCATGCGACGCCGGCGCGGCGCGCCGTGCGGATGACGCGGCAGCCTGCGGTGCCGGCAACGCGGCAACCGGCGCGGCGTCGTAACGCGGCTCCGACGGCAACGCCGGCACGGCCGCCGCTTCATGCGCGATCGACCGCACGGCGCTGCGCGACGGCGCGAGCACGATGCCGCCCGCCACGCGCCAGTCCGACACGATCGCCTTCATCTGGCGCGTCTGCTCCTCGAGCGACGCAGCCGCAGCGGCCGCCTGCTCGACGAGCGCCGCGTTCTGCTGCGTGACCGAATCCATCTGGCCGACCGCGCGATTGACCTGCTCGATGCCGGTCGACTGCTCGTCCGACGCGGCGCTGATCTCGCCCATGATGTCGGTCACGCGGCGCACGGCCTGCACGATCTCGTCCATCGTCGAGCCCGCGCGCGCGACGAGCGCCGACCCGCTCTCGACCTTCTCGGACGAATCGCCGATCAGCTGCTTGATTTCCTTCGCGGCGCTCGCGCTGCGCTGCGCGAGCGAGCGCACCTCGCCCGCGACCACCGCGAAGCCGCGGCCCTGCTCGCCCGCGCGTGCGGCTTCGACCGCCGCGTTCAGCGCGAGGATGTTGGTCTGGAACGCGATGCCCTCGATCGTGCCGATGATGTCGACGACCTTGCCCGAGCTCGCCGCGATGTCCTGCATCGTCGACACGACCTGGCCGACCACGTCGCCGCCCTGCGTCGCGATGTCCGACGCGTTCACCGCGAGCTGGCTCGCCTGCCGCGCGTTCTCCGCGTTCTGCCGCACGGTGCCCGTCAGCTGCTCCATGCTCGACGCGGTTTCCTGCAGCGACGCGGCCTGCTCCTCGGTGCGCTGCGACAGGTCGACGTTGCCGGTCGCGATCTCGCGTGCGCCGACGTCGATCGATTCGGTGCCGCGATGCACGGCCTGCACCATCGTCGTGACGGCGTCCTGCATCCGCTTGATGCCGCCGAACAGGCGGCCGATCTCGTTCGTGCTGAACACGTTCACCGGCTGCGTGAGGTCGCCGCCGGCGATGCGCTCGAAGTGCGCGATCGCATCCTCGAGCGGCTTCACGATCAGCCCGCGCAGCGCGAAGCGGATCAAGATCACGACGACGAACGCGATCGCGATGCCGGCCGCGATCAGCGCGACCATCAGCGAGATCTGCGACTGCGTCGCGGCCTGGCGGTCTTCCGCGCGCTTCTGCAGCGACGCGACCACGGCCGACGCGGCGAGGTCGTAAGCGACGAACATCGGGCTGATCTTCGTGTCGGCGACCGCGTGGTACGCGGCCATGTCGCCCGCGCGCGCGGCCGCGAACTCGGGCTCGACGCCTTCCTTCACGATCGTCGCGTAACGTGCGGACAACTCGTCGACGAGCGCCTGCTCGACCCCGAGCTTCGGCGTCGACTGGAACGCCTGCCAGTTCTGGTTCGACTTCGCGTACAGCTCCTGCGCGCGGTCGAGTACCTTGGCCGCGTCGGCCGTGTTGCCGGCTTCCGTCAGCGACCGGAAGCGGTCGAGCGACACGCGTGCGCGCAGCAGATACGACGACGTGTCGTCGAGCGCATGGATCGCCGGCAGGTCGACGTGCGCGATCTCGTCGAGCGAGCGGCTCGCATGATTGAGCGCGTAGAGGCCGAGCCCGCCGACCGCGGCGGCCAGGCACACGAGGATGAGTCCGACCGCCGTCAGCGTCGTGCGGATCGACCAGTTATGCAACATTGCAGATTCTCCCGAAATTCCTGCGCGCGCGGCGCGCTTACCCGCCGAGCGTCTCGATCAGCGCCATTTCACGGCTCGACATCAGCTTCTCGATGTCCATCAGGATCAGCATCCGGCCGTCGACCGTGCCGAGGCCCGTCAGGTACTCGGTCGTCAGCGTCGCGCCGAATTCCGGCGCCGGCATGATCTGGTCGGTCTGCAGCGTCAGCACGTCCGACACGCCGTCGACCACCATCCCGACCACGCGATGCGCGACGTTCAGGATGATCACGACGGTCTGGTGGTCGTACTCGACGCGGCCGAGATGGAACTTGATCCGCATGTCGACGATCGGCACGATGATCCCGCGCAGGTTGATCACGCCCTTGATGAATTCCGGCGCGTTCGCGATGCGCGTGACGCTGTCGTAGCCGCGGATTTCCTGCACCTTCAGGATGTCGATCCCGTATTCCTCGTCACCGAGCGTGAACACGAGGAATTCCTGGCCCGTCGCATCGCCTTGTTCCGCGTCACGGCGGCTGTTTGCCGCGTTCGCCGCGGCCGGATTGATCATTTGGACTTCAGCAGGCACGTTTGCCCCCAATCGGTTGAATGGCGAGAGTCAGAACATCGCGAGCTCGGCGCCGGCACGGGCGCCGTGCATCGCACGGGTTTCGCGGTTCAGCGCCGCGACGTCGACGATCAGCGCGACACTGCCGTCGCCGAGGATGGTCGCCGCCGAGATGCCATGCACCTTGCGGTAATTCGTTTCGAGGTTCTTCACGACGACCTGCTGCTGGCCGACCAGCTCGTCGATCAGCATCGCGAAGCGACGCCCCTCGGTTTCCATGATCGTGACGATCCCCTGCGTCGGGTCGGTGCGCGCGTCCTCGACCGAGAACACTTCGTGCAGCGCGACGAGCGGCAGGTATTCGCCGCGCACGCGCACCACGCGCTCGCCGTTGCCGACCGTGTAGATGTCGTCGTTCGACGGCTGCAGCGACTCCATCACGAAGTTCAGCGGCAGGATGAAGATCTCGTTGCCGACCTTCACCGACATCCCGTCGAGGATTGCCAGCGTGAGCGGCAGCACGATCCGCGTGGTCGTGCCGCGGCCGGCCAGCGACGTGATCTCGACGTGGCCGCCCATCGACTGGATGTTGCGCTTCACGACGTCCATCCCGACACCGCGGCCCGACACGTCGGTCACGGTCTCGGCGGTCGAGAAGCCCGGCGCGAATATCAGGTTCCACACCTCTTCGTCGCTGATGTTGTCGGACACCTGCATGCCCTGCTTCGCGGCCTTCGCGAGGATCCGTTCGCGGTTCAGGCCCGCGCCGTCGTCGCTCACCTCGATCACGATGTTGCCGCCGTGATGCGCGGCCGACAGCACGAGCTGGCCGACAGCGTCCTTGCCGGCGGCGACGCGCTTGTCGACGGTTTCGATCCCGTGGTCGAGGCTGTTGCGCACCAGGTGCGTGAGCGGATCGATGATCCGTTCGATCAGGCTCTTGTCGAGCTCGGTCGCCTGGCCGAACGTGACGAGCTCGACCTGCTTGCCGAGCTTGCCGGCGAGGTCGCGCACGAGCCGCGGGAAGCGGCTGAACACGTAGTCCATCGGCATCATGCGGATCGACATCACGGCTTCCTGCAGGTCGCGCGCATTGCGCTCGAGCTGCGCCATCCCGTTGAACAGGCGGTCGTGCAGTGCCGGATCGAAGGCGGTCGCCGTCTCCGCGAGCATCGCCTGTGTGATCACGAGCTCGCCGACGAGGTTGATCAGCTGGTCGACCTTCTCGACGCCGACGCGGATCGAGCTGCCTTCGGCGCCCGATGCGGCCGCGGCGGCCGGGCGCGCGCGCTTGTCGTCGTGGTGCACGGCGGCCTGCGCCGCGTGTTCGGCCTGCGGCTGCTGGGGTTGTTGCTGCGGTTGTGCGGCGGCGGCCGGCTCCGCGGCGGCGGTCGCCGGTGCCGGTGCGACGGCCTGAGGCGCGAACACCTCGACCCGCGCGGCGGGTTGTGCGGCCGCGGCCGGTTCGACAGTCGGTTCGGCAGCTGGTGCCGCGACGTCCTGCGCGGCGGCCGGTGCCGCCGGCGCGGCAGGCGCCGTGCCGTGCGCGACGCGGATCTGGCTTTCGTCGATCACGAAGCAGCACACCGCGACGATGTCGTCGGACGGCACGTCCGATTCGAGCCACAGCGTCAGGTCGGCGCCCGCTTCCTCGCGGCCAACGATCCGGCCGAGGTTGCCGAGTTCCTCGCTGAGCAGCGCCTGGTCCTTCGCGTCGACGCCCAGCAGCGTGATCTTCAGGTGCGGGCCGCTTTCGCCGGCTTCGGCCGCCGGATGCGCGGCCGCGACCGCCTGCTCGATCACGTGATCGGGCGCACGATCGCCGCTGGCGGCGGGCTCCGCGGCCGGTGCGGCCGGTGCAGCAGCCACGGCAACAGGCGCGACAGGCGCAGCAGGCACGGCCGCCGGTGCCCCCGCGCCGCTCTCGGCCTTCAGCCGTTCGAGCTTCGCGCAGATCGTCGCGGCGGCGGCCGCGTCCGGTTCGGCGCTCGCGCGGTAGTCGACGAGCTGGTCGGACAGCACGTCCTTGGTCTCGAGGAACGCATCGACCATTTCCTTGGTCAGCGTCAGCTCATGGTTGCGCGCGCGGTCGAGCAGCGATTCGAGGATGTGCGTCGTATCGGTCAGCGCGGAAAAGCCGAACGTCGCCGCGCCGCCCTTGATCGAATGCGCGGCACGGAAAATCGCGGCAAGATCCTCGGGGTCGGGCGAGCCGACGTCGAGGTTCAGCAGCAATTGCTCCATCTGCGCGAGCAACTCGTCCGCTTCGTCGAAAAAGGTCTGGTAGAACTGCGTGATGTCGAGAGTCATGCCCGGTCACCGGTTGGATTCGTCGCGTTCATGTCAGGAGGCGGCCGGCTCGGACAGCGTCGCGACCAGGTCGACCAGCACGGCCGGGTCGATCGGCTTCTCGATCCAGCCGGTCGCACCCGCGTCGCGTGCGGCGTCCTTGAAGGCATCGCTGCCCTCCGTTGTCAGTACGAGGATCGGCGTGTCCGCATACGCGGTCAGCTTGCGCAGCGCGGCGATCACCTCGAGCCCGCTCTTGCGCGGCATGTTCTGGTCGGTCAGCACCAGGTCGTACGGCGCGGTCGCGGCCATGTCGAAGCCGGCTTCGCCGTCCGGCGCCACCGTCACGTCGTAGCCGGCCTGCGCAAGCGTTGCCTGCAGCAGCGCACGCATGGTCGCGGAGTCGTCGATGGCGAGAATGGTTCGGATCATGTCTGTCTCGGAATCTTGGATACGTCAGGGTTTCGGCGCCGCGACGGCGGCGCTCGCGACCACCGGACGCGCGGCCGGCGACGGGCCGCCGAGCTGCTGCGCGAGCAGCTTCGAGCCCGCCGCGTCGGCCGACAGCGTCGTGGTCGTCGCGTCGTCGCGCATCAGCGCTTCTTCGGATTTGCGGTTCAGCACGATCACGCTGATCCGGCGGTTTTCCGGATCGAGCGGGTCGGCCTTGTTCAGGTTCTGCGTCGACGCGAGCCCGAGCACGCGCAGCACTTTCGCCTCGTCCATGCCGCCGGAGATCAATTCGCGGCGCGACGCGTTCGCGCGGTCGGCCGACAGCTCCCAGTTGCTGTAGCCGCCCTCGCCGCCCGCGTACGGCACGGCGTCGGTGTGGCCCTGGACGATGATCCGGTTCGGCACGTCGTTCAGCGTCTTGCCGATCTCGCGCAGGATGTCGCGCATGTACGGCTCGACGTGGTCGCTCGACATCGCGAACATCGGCCGCTTCTGCGTATCGACGATCTCGATGCGCAGCCCCATCAGCGTCGAGTCGATGCGGATCTGCTGCTTGAACTGGCGCAGCGTCGGATTGGCCTCGATCGCGGCCATCAGCTTGATCTGCAGGTCGTGCAGGCGCGCCTGCTCGCGCCGCTCGATCGCGCCCTGCGCCTGCGCTTGCGCCTGCTCGTCGACCGGCTTCGCGACCCGCTCGGCCAGCGACGTCGTGCCGTCGGTGCGGCGCAGCGTGCCGGCGTCGACGCTCGACAGGTCGCGGCCGCCGGCGTTGATGATGCTGGAGTCCTGCGAGTTGCGGTCGCCGCTGCCGAGCAGCGCGGCCTTCAGCGGCGTGTTGAAGTATTCGGCGATCCCCTTCAGCTGCACCGGCGTGACCGAGCTCAGCAGCCACATCAGCAGGAAGAACGCCATCATCGCGGTCATGAAGTCCGCGTACGCGAGCTTCCATGCGCCGCCGTGGTGGCCCTTCTTCGCCGGGGCCACCCGCTTGACGACGATCGCGCGATCCTTGCTCTTGCTCATCGTGCGCTCCGCGTCACTTCGCCTTCACGCGGCGCACGTGCTCTTCGAGCTCGGAAAACGACGGCCGCTCGGTCGAGAACAGCACCTTGCGGCCGAACTCGACGGCAATCGCCGGTGCATAGCCGTTCAGCGTCGCGAGGATCGTCACCTTGATGCACTGGAACATCTTGGTCGACTCGGCGACGCGCTGCTCCGCGAGGCTCGCGAGCGGCCCGATCAGCCCGTACGACAGCAGGATCCCGAGGAACGTGCCGACCAGCGCCTGCGCGATCATCGCGCCGAGCACCGCGGGCGGCTTGTCGGCGGACGCCATCGTGTGCACGACGCCCATCACGGCCGCGACGATACCGAACGCCGGCATCGCGTCGCCGACGCGCATCAGCGCGTGCGCGGGGCCTTCGCCTTCCGCGTGGTGCGTCTCGATCTCCTCGTCCATCAGGCTCTCGATCTCGAACGCGTTCATGTTGCCGCCCACCATCAGGCGCAGGTAGTCGGTCAGGAATTCGACGATGTGGCGATCGGCGAGGATTTTCGGGTATTGCGTGAAGATCGGGCTCTTTTCCGGATCGTCGATGTCGGCCTCGAGCGTCAGCGTGCCTTCCTTGCGCGCCTTCGCGAGCAGCACGTACAGGAGCGCCATCAGCTCCATATAGACGTCCTTCGTGTATTTCGAGCCCTTGAAGAGCGTCGGCAGCACGCGCAGCGTCGCCTTGATGGTCTTGCCGCCGTTGCCGAGGATGAATGCGCCGACACCGGCGCCCGCGATCATCAGGATCTCGACGGGCTGGATCAAGGCGCCCAGATGCCCGCCTGCCAGCGCATAACCGCCGAAGACGGACAACAGCGTCACGAGTGTTCCCACGATAATCAGCACTGCCTGTCCCTCACGAAAGACCGGCGGGGAGACCGCCGTTAATCAGGTTTACGGCAGTCGGCAGGAAAACTTTCGCGGCCGCTCGATGACGGCCCGGCGGTGTTTACCAGCAATTCGCAGACGATTCGCGCGGCCCGCGGGCGCCGCTCGCGCCCCGTCCGGCCCCGCCCGGCCCGGCGCTCAGGCCGCGGCGGCGGCCAGTTCTGCGCGCGCGGCGGCGGCCTTGCGGGTCTTGCCCGCGCGCGACGGCGGCTGGCACAGGCCGCAGACGAAACCTTGATGCGGATCATGCGCATGCGCGACGAAGTGGCCGCCGCAGCGCGTGCACGGGGTCATCTGCAGCATCCCCGAATCGAAGAAGCGCACGAGCGTCCACGCGCGCGTGAGGCTCAGCGCGGCCTCGTCGCCGGACAGGTTCACGTGCTCCTGATAGAGCCGGTACGCCTTCACGATCGACTGGATCGGCTCGCAGCGGCCGTGGTCCTGCATGAACCGGTAGATGTTGTAGAACAGCGACGAGTGGATGTTCGGCTGCCACGTCATGAACCAGTCGGTCGAGAACGGCAGCATCCCCTTCGGCGGCGACACGCCCTTCAGTTCCTTGTACAGCTTGATCAGACGGTCCCGCGACAGGCTCGTCTCCGCCTCCAGCAATTGCAGCCGGGCGCCCAGTTCGATCAGTTCGATGGCGAGGGTGATTTCCTTCACCTCGATCACGACGCTTTTGCTTGCCATGGTGAAAACCGTCCGCTTGACGTTGTTCGGATGGATGGCCAATACGCTGCCCGCCGGCGCGGCACGCCGGGACACACGCAAGGCGGGATGGATCAGCGGACGCCTTCGACCTGCTGTCCGGCCATCAGGATGGCCGAGTGGGCGTGCGCGACGACATCGCTGCGGCCTTTGTCGGCGAGCGAGGACAGCAGCGCGTGATCGTCGAAGCGGAAACGGCACAGCATCTGGTTGGACGCGGCGAGCTTCACGGTCTGTGCGAGCGTGAGGTTCGCGAGCAGGTCGGCCAGTTCCTGGGAAATTCCCATGCGGAACATGCCCATCGCCTTGTCTTCCCGCAGCAGGCGTTGCGCGAGGAGGAGGTACGACAGGTTGACCTCTTTGATCTCACTGAGCATTTCGCTGGTAGCGCTCATGATTCCCCCGTTAAAGAGCTTTGCTTTGGCCATTCATGTTATGAAAACGTTTGCTCGCTCGGAGCGCTCTTGGCGCTCGGTCGGCTCGTTTATAGTCTTACAGGGCGAATTTTGGCCAAACGGCATTTATGCCGGTATCAGCGAAGTGGCGTATGCCATGCAGGATTTGTCTGTAAACCGTGTAGGAATTTTTCCGACAAGGCGAATTGAAAGGAACCGGAAGGAAAACGACGGGTGGCGCGGGTTCCGCCGTGATGTGCCCGATGGCCGCCGCGCAATGGCGGAAGGCTTGCCGGCAAGGCTGCCGACAATCGGATCGGTAAAAATTATAGAGCTTTTTCACGTTGACGCAACAATAGATGCGTCTATCTCCATTTGTGTTTCCGCGCCCTTTTTCTCGGGGTTTTCGTGTATTTCATCGTGTAACAAGCCTTAAGTGTTTGAAAAATCACTCGAACCCTACAGTGCGATATCGATAATGACCTCCAATGGGCGGCGGCGCGAGCCGTGCCGGCCCGCCCCGCAGCTTGCCGTCCGGCGCCCCGCGCACCCCGCCCAGGGCCCGGCCACGTACCGCCAACAGCGTGCGTCGGCGAGTTCCGCAACCTTGTAGGGGATCCGTATTGGCGCCCAAGCGCCCAAGCGGATCGACACCGGAGATCACCCATGCGAATTGCCCAGATCGCGCCGCTTTACGAAGCCGTTCCGCCGAAACTCTATGGCGGCACCGAGCGTGTCGTGTCCTACCTCACCGAGGCGCTCGTCGAACTTGGCCACGACGTCACGCTGTTCGCGAGCGGCGACTCCGTTACGTCGGCCCGTCTCGAGGCGGCCTGGCCGCGCGCACTGCGGCTCGACCCGTCGATCCGCGACTCGATGGCGCCCCATATGCGGCTCCTCGAGCAGGTCGCCCGTGTCGCGCACGAATTCGACGTGCTGCACTTCCACCTCGACTACCTGCCGTTCCCGCTGATGTCGCGCCTCGACACGCCTTACGTGACGACGCTGCACGGCCGCCTCGACTTGCCCGAGCTGCAGCCCGTGTTCGACGCGTTCCCGGACGCACCGGTCGTGTCGATCTCGAACAACCAGCGCAAGCCGCTGCCGCAGGCCGCGTGGGCCGGCACCGTGTATCACGGGCTGCCCGACACGCTGCTCACGCCGCAGCCGGGCGTGAAGCCCGAATACCTCGCGTTCCTCGGCCGCATCTGCCCCGAAAAGCGCGTCGACACGGCAATCCGGATCGCCGCGCAAAGCGGGCTCCCGCTGAAGATCGCCGCGAAGGTCGACAAGGCCGACGCCGACTATTTCAAGGAAGTGATCGAGCCGCTGCTCGGCGAGGCGCACGTCGAGTTCATCGGCGAGATCAACGAAGCGCAGAAGCCCGCCTTCCTGTCCGGCGCGAAGGCGCTGCTGTTCCCGATCGACTGGCCGGAACCGTTCGGCCTCGTGATGATCGAGGCGATGGCCTGCGGCACGCCGGTCGTCGCGTTCAACCGCGGTTCGGTGCCGGAAGTGATCGAGGACGGCGTGACCGGCTTCATCGTCGAGGACGTGCAGGGCGCGGTCGGCGCGCTGCACCGGATCGACAGCCTGTCGCGCACCGCGATCCGCGAACGTTTCGACACGCGTTTCAGCTCGAAGGCAATGGCGCAGCGTTATGTCGAAACTTACGAAACGCTTTGCACGACGACCCGGCAACCGACATTGCGCCGGGTTGCAGGCGCCTGACGCGGAAATCCGCGCGGAAATATTCCGTAAAATTCGCGCCGAAATCGGCGCGCAATACAAAAGAGCCGCATCGACGATGCGGCTCTTTTCTTTTGGGGCTTTCAGTCATTCGATCAGGAATCGATCGCGGTTTTTCCCGACGATCCAATTCGGCGGCTTGCCGCGCCCGCTCCAGGTCGCGCCGGACTTCGGATCGCGAAATTTCGGCGGCAGCGGCGACTTCTTGGGCGGACGGCCGCGCCGTGCCCGCTCCGCGAAGCCCAGGTCCTGGGCCGTCAAGCCGTATTCGGCAATCATTCGCTGGACGTCGGCAATGACGGCCGCCACTTCCTGGCGGCGCACGTCGTCCGCCTGGGCCTGCAGATCAGCGATCTGCGCCTTGAGTTTCGCGTATTGAGACATTTTTCGACTCCCTTTTTTCGATGATGCGGCCCCGGCGAATCCACCGGGACACAAACATCCGTTACGTCATCCGCACTGCCGCCCTACCCTTCGAAATAAATGCTGTCATCTTTAACCGAATCGGCTATATCGAGAATGCGGACTTATTCTAATAAAAGGCATTCGTCAGCCATTCAAATTTAACAATCGTTGACCCTCCCGGACCCGATTCATTTCCTATAATCCAGACCAATTCCGGGCGATCGAATAAATCCGTCGTGTCGTCCGGTCGTCTTCAACCCACTTGAACAAGGTCCCTTACATGAATCTTTCTCAGCGTCTCGCTGCAGAGGTATTCGGCACGTTCTGGCTGGTGCTCGGCGGGTGCGGAAGCGCCGTGCTGGCCGCCGCCTTTCCGGGCCTCGGCATCGGCTTTGCCGGTGTCGCACTTGCCTTCGGCCTGACCGTGCTGACGATGGCATTCGCGATCGGACACATTTCGGGCTGCCACCTGAATCCGGCGGTGAGCGTCGGCCTGACGGTCGCCGGCCGCTTCCCGGCGCGCGATCTCGCGCCGTACATCGTCGCGCAGGTGGTCGGCGCGACGCTCGGTGCGTTCGTGCTGTACCTGATCGCGACCGGCAAGCCGGGCTTCGACGTGGTCGGCAGCGGCTTTGCGACGAACGGCTTCGGCGAACGCTCGCCCGGCCACTACGCGCTCGGCGCGGCGTTCATCTGCGAAGTCGTGATGACGGCGTTCTTCCTGTTCGTGATCCTCGGCGCGACCGACAAGCGCGCGCCGGCCGGCTTCGCGCCGATCGCGATCGGCCTGTGCCTGACGCTGATTCACCTGATCTCGATTCCGGTCACCAACACGTCGGTGAACCCGGCCCGCTCGACCGGCCCCGCGCTGTTCGTCGGCGGCGAGGCGATCGGCCAGCTGTGGCTGTTCTGGGTGGCGCCGATCATCGGCGCGGTACTCGCAGGGATCATTTACCCGCTGGTCGCGGGGCGTGACAACGCCGTCGACCTGCTGCCGGCATCGGCTCGCACAAGCGAATAAAACACTACGGGGTCACGCGAGCAGAGCAGCGAGCCTCACGCTGTCCAAGAACACGAGGCAAGCAATTTCGACGGGCGCCCTTGGCGCCCGTTTTTCATTTCCGCCCGGGAAGCGCGCCTGAGCAGGGCGCTCAGGAAGCGGCGACGTTGCCCTCGAGCGAGAACAGCGTGCGCAGGTGGCGGGCGACGCCCGCGTCGAAGTTGTTGCCGATCCGCGGGATGTGCGGCAGCCGCGCGACCAGGTCGGGATTTGCGTTGTTCATCATGAACGCGTGACCGGCGGTTTCAAGCAGATCGATATCGTTCATGTTGTCGCCGAACGCGATGCAGTGGCCGGTGTCGACGCCGAGCCGCGCGAGCACCGTGCGCAGCGCGCGGCCCTTCGACACGTTCGCGGTCATCACTTCGAGACAGTCGGGCAGCGAGTACGTGACGTACAGCGCATCGCCGAAACGCACGCGCATCTGCTCGGCGACGACCGCCAGATCGGCCGGCTCGCCGATATACAGCACCTTCGCGATATTGGCGCCGTCGTGGGCGGCCATGTCGATCACGTCGTACCGGAAGCCCGAATCCTGGTGGAATTCGAGCAGGTGCGGCGCATCGCGGTCGATCAGCCAGCCCTGGTTGGTGAACAGGTTGACGATCACGCGGCCGTGCGCGCCGACGACGTCCGGCTGCACGAGGCCACGGACGATCGCGGGATCGATGTCCTGCGCGTGGATCATCGTGTCGTCCGGCGCATGCACGCGCGCGCCGTTCGACGTGATCAGGTACGGCCGGATGCCGAGCACGTCGCGAATGCCGGCGACGTCCGCGTAATGGCGCCCCGTGGCGATCACGAACTGCAGGCCGTCGCCGTCGAGGCGGCGGACGGTGTCGATCGTGTACGGATCGAGCTGGTGGTCGCTGTTCAGCAGGGTACCGTCGAGATCGGTGGCGATGACTTTGTACATGGGACGGAAGAATGGCGCTCAGGGCTCTGCGGAACGGCCATTTTAACGTCGTGCCCGATTGCGCGCCGGACGGTTCCCGGTCGAGCGCCGCCTTCGGCCCTGCTTCAGCGCATCGTCAACCGCCTTCCACCGCCTTCAGCCACCCTCCGCCGCCCGCAGCGCCTGCAGCGCGAGCCGCAGCGCGCCGTGCGCGGAATCGTCGAGCGGCGCGCGCAGCCGCGCGGCGTGGCGCGCCGGCACGGCCGGTGCGAGCGCGTCCGCCAACCCGCCGCACAGCGCGACCGGCAGTGCCTGCTGCGGATCGAGCGCATCGATCATCTTGCCGATCTCGTCGCCCGCCTGCGCGATCAGCGCGCTCGCGACCGGATGCGAGCGGTGCGCGAACACGATCGGCGCGAGGCGCGCGTAGATCGTCTGGTTCGCATCGCACGACCACTGGACGAGCGCGTCGCGATCCTGCGCGCCCGTTTCCGCGAGCAGCGCGTCGGCGAATGCATCCCGCGGCACGCGGCCGTCGAGCGCCTGTTGCGCGTACGCGAGCGCGCGCACGCCGAGCCACGCGCCGCTCGCCTCGTCGCCGGACGGAAAACCGAAACCGCCGGCGATGCGGCAGGCGCCGGCCGCATCGAGCGCCGCCGCGATGCTGCCGGTGCCGAGCGCGACGATGAGCCCCGGCGCGCCGCCGTGCGCGCCGACGACGGTCGTATAGGCGTCGCTCTCGACCGCGAGCGCACCGAGCGGCGCCTGCGCGCGGAACGCGGCGAGCCACGCCGCATTGTTGACGCCCGCAAGCCCGCAGCCGAGCGCGCACTGCGACCATTCGAACGCGAAACCGGCTTGCGTGAATGCGTCCGCGCAGGCCGCGCCGATCGACGCCCACGCGCGCTCGATACCGAGACCGAGCCCCGACGGGCCGCCGCGCCCCTGCGCGAGTTCGCGCCCTTGCCGGTCTGCCAGCACCGCGCGGGTGCCCGAGCCGCCGCCGTCGATGCCGATCGCAAAAAGTAATGCCGTCATGCCTTCATCCCGCTGATTCGAACAGGCGCCAAGCTTAACCGGATCGGCGCCGTGCGCCCATCTGCCGTTCGGCCGGCTATCCCGTGAAAAGGGCTTCCGCTATGCTGGCGCGATCGAATCGACACTGAAAACGAGGCTGACGATGTCGCAGCGGTGCAACTGGGTGAAGACGGAAGCGGACGCTCACTATCACGATACCGAGTGGGGGCGGCCGTCGCACGACGATCGCCACCTGTTCGAAATGCTGATCCTCGAAGGCGCGCAGGCCGGGCTGTCCTGGTCGACGATCCTGAACAAGCGCGCGGGTTATCGCGACGCATTCGCCGATTTCGATGTCGACACCGTCGCGCGCTTCACGCCGAAGCGCATCGAAAAATTGCTGGAGAACCCCGGCATCGTGCGCAACCGCGCAAAGGTCGAATCCGCGGTGAACAACGCGCGCGCCGTGCAGCGCATCCGCGACGAGCACGGGTCGCTTGCCGCGTTCCTGTGGTCGTTCGTCGGCGACACGCCGGTCCAGAACGCGTGGCAGTCGTACCGCGACGCACCCGCGTCGACCGAGCAGTCCGACGCGCTCAGCAAGGCGCTGAAGGCGTACGGCTGCAAGTTCGTCGGTTCGACGATCTGCTACGCGCTGATGCAGGCGACCGGCATGGTCAACGATCACGAGGTCGATTGCCCGTGCCACGCGCCGTGCGCGGCGCTCGGCGGCAAACAGCCGGCACGCCGGCGCAAGGCGGGCTGACGGCGCCGGCCCCCGCCGGCCGCCCACCCATCGCCCCTGCCCTGCAGTTGTCCCGCCGTCCGCTTACCGCGCGGTGCGCGACGACGCCGGCACGACTGCCCGTGTGCTCCGCGCGGCCCGCACGCGCGCGCTGCGCTTCTTCACCCAGATGCAGATGCCCGTCACGCTCAGCATCGCGATGACGACGCCGAGCACGCTCACCGCGACGCGGCCCGCGACGCCGGCGATCCGCCCCGAGTGCAACGGAAACTGCGCCTGCATGAACAGGTCGCCGGCCGAGCCGCGGCCCGGCACCTGGGCGGCGACGGGCTTGCCGGTCACCGCGTCCCAGTAAAGCCACGCATTGCCGAGCCCGACGTCGCCGTGGTCGTTGCCGGGCGTGAAGAACCCGACCGCATAGACATTCATCGCCGGCGCGAACAGCAGCGCGCCGGGCGGCGCGGCGATCCCCGCGTCGCGCCCGGCCGCACGCGCGATCTCGACGATCCGCTCGCGCGGCAGTACCTTGCTGCCCGGCGGCGCGGGCGGGAAGTGCTCGGGATTCGTGTAAGGCGTTTCGGCGAGCGGCGAGAACAGCGACACGAGCGGTCGCACGAGCGGATTGCCGAGATTCATCGAGATCGATGTGACCGCAACGACAAGCAGCAGCCCCCACACCCAGACGCCGCCCGAGCGGTGCAGGTCGAACACGAGCGGATAACCGCCGCGCCGCACGCGGAACGCGAACGACTTGCGCCAGCTTTTCAGGTTCGGAAACGCGAGCACGAGCGCGATCAGGCTGTCGAGCGCCCACACGATGCCGACCACGCCCATCACCCAGAATCCGAAGTTGATCCCGCCGTACTCGGGCAGGAACAGCGAGTAGTGCAACCGGTAGATGAACGGCATCAGGTCGAGCCGCGCGACCGATAGCGCCCCCCATTCGCGGCGGCCCTGCACCGCACCGGTCGCGGGATCGACGGCGATCTGGCTGAAATCGAGCGCGTGCGGCCGGCCGGTCGCCGGATCGGTGCGCGGCATCACGCCCGCCTGCAGCGTGTGCCCCGGTTCGACCGCGAGCGGCAGGTAGGTCACCTGCACGCGCGGGTCGGCGGCCTCGATGCGCGCCGCAAGCGCGAGCGGCGCAAGCGGTGCCGCGCCGCTGTGGGCGACGTAGAAATCCGGGTTCAGCGCCGCATCGAGCTCGTGGTCCCACGCAATCAGCGCACCGGTGAGCCCCGCGACGAACAGGAACAGCGCGATGGCCAGGCCGAACCAGCGATGCAGACGGACGAGAAACGGTCGCAGGAACGCATTCATCGCGGGCACAGCAAACGGTAAGCGGGCCGGCACGAGCGGCGGCCCCGATTCGGCGGGATCCAGGTCATTTGAGGTCAGGCGCCGCACAAGAGCCGGCCCCCCCCCAGGCGAGGCCGAATGCCCTTGCGCACGGCATGGAAGTGTTGCGCGTTCGACGGGTGTCGTTACGATGCGCGGCATTTTAATTCAATGCGAATGATTCTTGTTTTCGTTATTGCTCATTCGCGATGATTGTCGGCTTCGCCCGCCTTCCCGCTCTCCCATGCTGCCTGGTCGCCGCCCTCGCCAGCTTCTCCGCGTCGCTCGCGTATGCGGGCGATTCGCCCAGCGCGGCTGCGGCTCCAGGCCTTTCCCGGCCCCCAAAAGCAAAACGGCGGAGCGGCTTCTTTCGAAGCACACTCCGCCGTTTCGCGGCGAACCAGAAGACGCTCTTAGTGGAGCTTCTTCGGCAGCATCTGGCTGCGCAGGCGCTTGTGCAGGCGCTTGACGGCTGCTGCCTTCTTGCGCTTGCGGACTGCGGTCGGCTTTTCGTAAGACTGGCGCTCGCGCAGTTCAGCGATCAGGCCGTTTTTTTCGATAGCGCGACGAAAGCGGCGAATCGCCACTTCGAACGGCTCGTTTTCTTTCAGAAGAATCGTCGTCATGTCGTTCCTAAATTGCTTATACGGTCAAAAACGTAGCGGCCAAGCGCCACGCACCGGCCATCCGAGCGTCCCCACAACAGGCGAAACGAGCGGAAATACGGCCTCGGAGGCCGGAAAAGAGAGGCGGAAAGCACCGCGAGTACGCTTCACAACCGCGTGCAGCGCCGCGTTTGACTGCCAGCAAACATGCCGAGAACGGCAAAGGCGTGACAGAAAATCTCAATTCAGCCCGCCATCATATCAGGGAATCACAGACAAAACCATCCTTTTGTCGATTCCGTGTGCACAGCATTGTCACTCCGTCGGCAGGCCGGTCTCTGCCCCCGTTAACCGGGCCGTACGGCCGGACCCGTCAGAAATGACAAAGAAGGATAAAAAATCGGGCCGAATCTCAACGCGCCCCTCAAGTTTTGTTTTGGTACGCCGAAATCCTGCTCTGAGGCGGCCAGCAATGAACGAGTGCTTCCGCCGACGCCAAAACGGCTTTCCAGGGCTTTCGGCTTAAACAGGAGATTTTCCATGCTCGGAATTAACAGCAACATCAACTCGCTGGTTGCACAGCAGAACCTCAACGGCTCGCAGAACGCCCTGTCGCAGGCAATCACCCGCCTGTCGTCGGGCAAGCGCATCAACAGCGCAGCGGACGACGCAGCAGGCCTCGCGATCTCGACCCGGATGCAGACGCAGATCAACGGTCTGAACCAGGGCGTGTCGAACGCCAACGACGGCGTGTCGATGATTCAAACGGCATCGAGCGCACTGTCGTCGCTGACGAACAGCCTGCAACGTATCCGCCAGCTGGCCGTCCAGGCGTCGACGGGCACGATGTCCACGACCGACCAGGCAGCACTGCAACAGGAAGTCGCGCAGCAGATCCAGGAAGTGAACCGTATCGCGTCGCAAACGACGTACAACGGCACGAACATCCTGAACGGCAACGCAGGCATCGTGTCGTTCCAGGTTGGCGCGAACGTCGGCCAGACGATCTCGCTGGACCTGAGCCAAAGCATGTCGGCCGCACAAATCGGCGGCGGCGTCGTGCAGACGGGCCAGACCGTCGGCACGGTCACGGGCCTGAGCCTCGACTCGACCGGCAAGTACACGTCGTCGGGCGCAGCGATCACGGCTGTCAACGTGACGTCGGACGGCAAGGGCGGCTTCACGTTCACCGACCAGAACGGCACGGCGATCACGGGCGCAACGGCATCGGCAATCTTCACGACGTCGGCCGGTACCGCATCCAACGGTGCATCGGTCACGCAGATCACGATCAGCTCGAGCGCAACCAGCACGAGCATGTCGGCAGCATCGCTCACCGCGATCACGAACGCCGTCGCGCAGATCAACGCCGTCAACAAGCCGGCAACCGTGTCGGGCCTCGACATCAGCACGGTCAGCGGCGCCAACGTCGCGATGGTGTCGATCGACAACGCACTGCAAACGGTGAACAACCTGCAAGCAGCACTCGGCGCAGCGCAAAACCGCTTCACGGCGATCGCAACGTCGCAGCAGGCAGAATCGACCGACCTGTCGTCGGCACAATCGCAGATCACCGACGCGAACTTCGCGCAGGAAACCGCGAACATGTCGAAGAACCAGGTGCTGCAACAAGCAGGCATCTCGGTGCTCGCACAGGCGAACTCGCTGCCGCAGCAGGTCCTGAAGCTCCTGCAGTAATCGCGTAGCAACCCGCGGCCGGGCCTCGCGTAACGCGAGGCCCGGCCGCAAGCACTTGGCGCGCGGGGCCTTGCCCCGCAGCCAGGTCTTCACCCAGAATCTCACGGATCATCCGCCGCACGGAGCAATACGATGTCGACGATCAATTCCGCCGTCACCGCCGCCAACAGCTCGGCCAACAGCCAGTTGCAACAGGCTGCCCAATCGATCATCAGCGGTTCGACCGGCAACTCGTCGATGGACGTCAACTCGCTCGTGACGGCACTCGTCAATGCGAAGACCGCCGGTCAGGCTGCCGCGCTCAGCGCGCAGCAGAGCAGCGACAACACCCAGATTTCCGCGTACGGCGCCCTTTCGGCCGCGCTGAGCGCACTGCAGGCCAGCCTCACGACACTGTCGAACGGCTCGCTGCAGAACACCTTCACCGCAACTGCAAGCGGCACCGGCGTCACCGCGACCGCGGGCGCCGGCGCCGTCGCCGGCAGCTATTCGCTCGGCGTCACGCAGATCGCGACGTCGCAATCGTTGTCGTCGGCCGCCTTCGGTTCGTCGACGGCGCTCGGCACCGGCACGATGACGCTGTCGCTCGGCAGCCAGTCGTTCACGGTCAACGTGAACAGCACGAACAACACGCTGTCCGGCATCGCCGCCGCGATCAACAACACGACCGGCAACCCGGGCATCGTCGCATCGGTCGTCAACGGCAGCGACGGCGCGCACCTCGTGCTCAGCTCGACGCCGACCGGCGCGGCGAACACGATCAGCGTCGCGCTCAGCAACGTGTCCGGCGACAACGGCCTGTCCAGCCTCGGCGTCACGTCGACGGCCAGCACGACGGGCGGGCAGTCGACCTTCACGTCCGCGAACAGCGGCGCCGCATGGAAGCAAAGCACGGCCGCGCAGGACGCCGCGTTCACGATCAACGGCATCGCCGGCACGAGCGCGAGCAACACCGTGACGAGCGCGATCACCGGCGTCACGCTGAACCTGACCAGCGCCGCCGTCAATGCGAGCCAGACCCAGACGCTGACGGTCGCGGCCGACACCAAATCCCAGGCCGCCGCGATCAACAACTTCGCGACGCTGTACAACACGCTCGTCACGACGATGGGCTCGCTGTCGAGCTTCACGTCCGGCGCATCGTCGCAAGGCCCGCTGCTCGGCGACTCGACGCTGAACACGATCAACAACGCACTCGCGTCGATCGTCGCAAGCGGCGTGAACGGCAGCGGTGCGAACGGCAGCGGCGCGACGGTCAACCTCGCGTCGATCGGCGTCACGCTGCAGGCCGACGGCACGCTGCAGGTCAACAACACGACGCTCAACTCGGCACTGCAGAGCAACCCGTCGGGTGTTGCGACCCTGTTCAACTCCACGAACGGGATCGGCCAGCAGTTGACGACCAACATCACGAACTACACGCAGGCGAACGGACTGATCGCCGCGCGCACGAACGCGCTCACCAATGATCTGAAGAGCGTCACGCAGCAGCAGTCGAACCTGTCGGACTACGTCGCCCAGCTGACCACCCAGTATCAGGCCCAGTTCACCGCGCTCAACACGCTGATGGCGACGATGAACAGCAACTCCCAGTACCTGACGCAGCTGTTCGGCGGCGCGAACAGCGCCGGCGCGATGTCGAACAACAAGAGCTGATCGCTAGCCGGACAGGAGAGTCCAGATGGAACAGACCGAACTGATTGCGCAGATCGACGCACTCACCGATGCGATCGAACATGCGGCCGCGATGGCCGACTGGACCGAGGCGGTGCGCCTCGTCGATGCGCGCTGGTCGCTCGTCGCGATGCTCGCGGCCGTCCAGCAGCCCGACGGCATCGCCGCGATCCGCCGCATGCAGACCAGCAACGAGCGCATCTTCACCGATGCGCAACGCGCGCAGCAGGAACTGACCGACGAATACCAGGCGGCGATGAGCCGCGTGCAGGCCGTCGGCCAGTACCAGGCCATCGCGAACCGCTGACGCGCCGCCGGCGCCGCGCGCGATCGCGCGCACCCACCCGACAACAAGAACTACACGCTGATGTGAGGGCGTGCTCGTTCGCCTCCGCCCGCCTCGTGCGGGCGTTTTTTTTTGCGCCACCGGCCGGGGCGCCCGTGCCGCGGCCACCCGTTCAATCGGCCAAACTGACCGGGCTTTTACCGTCACCTCGCGGCATCGGCGCGGCGGCACGCTACCGATAATGGTATCGACCGACTCTCCGCAGATTTCATCATGCTCTCGTTCGAACTGTCCGCCTCCGCCACGCTTACGCCCGAACAGCAGCTTGCGCAGGACATCGCGCTCGTCATGGACAATGCGCTCGAGCGCCAGCGCAGCGGCGCTTTCGACGACGCGCGGGCGCTGTACGAGGCGATCCTCGACGCGGTACCGACCCACGCGGACGCGCACTACAACCTCGCGGTGCTGCTGGTCGATACGGGCCGCCCGGCCGATGCGGTGCCGCATTTCGAAGCCGCAATCGGCGCGAATCCGGCCAACGGCTACTACTGGGTCAGCTACATTCACGCGCTGCATCGCAGCGGGCAGACGCCCGCCGCATGGATCGCCGTCGAGATCGCGCAACAGCGCGGCGTGCGCGGCCCCGCGCTCGACGGGCTGATTGCACAGATGGCGATGCCCGACACGGTGCTCGCGACTGCGGCGGTGGCAGCCGCGGTACCGAGTGGTGTCGAGCTAGCCATCATCGCGGAAACCGCCAACGGTACGGCCGTGCACCACGACGCCGGCAAGCCGGTCCGCCGCGCGAGTCAGAATCTGCTGCAGAAGCACGCGGCATTGTTCGCCAAGGGCAAGTTCGCGGAAGCCACCGCGCATGCGCAACGGCTTGTCGCCACGTATCCGGACGACGGCGCATGCTGGCGCGCGCTGTCCGCGTCGCTGCACAAGGACGGTCGCTTCGCGGAGATGATCGACGCCGGCCTGCGCACGGTCGAATTGCTGCCGGACGAAGTGCTCGTGCGCATCCTGCTTGCCGATACGCTGCGCGTGATGAGCCGTCTTGCGGAAGCCGACGAACAGTGCCGGCGCCTGCTCGAACTCCAGCCGGACCACCCCGAGGGGCTGCGGATCCAGGGCCTGGTGCTGTTCGCGCTGCGCCGCACGGATGAAGCGATCGCCGCCTGCCGGCGCGCGGTCGAGCTCGCACCCGGCCACCCCGCCCCGAACGGCACGCTCGGGTTCGTGCTGCTCGAAATGGGCGCCACGCAGGAGGCGCTCGGCTGGCTGCGGCGTGCGATCGAACTCGACCCGACCGACAGCGTGACCCACAGCAGCATGCTGTTCTGCATTGCGCACAGCAGCGATTTCGGTCCGCAAGCGCTCGTCGACGAACACCGCAAGTTCGGCCAGCGTTACGACAGCCACAAACGCAAGCGTACGGCCGGTTTCTCGAACTCACGGGATCCGGCGCGCCAGTTGCAGATCGGCTTCGTGTCGGGCGACCTGTTCGGCCACGCGGTCGCCTCCTACGCGGTGCCCGTGATCGAGCATCTCGCGAACGATCCCGGTATCGCGATGCACTTCTATCACAATCACGTCGAGGAAGATCAGACGTCCGAACGCTTCAAGGCCCACGCGACGAACTGGCGCAACGTCGCCGGCATGAGCGATCAGGCCTTCCTCGAGCGCCTGCGCAACGACCGGATCGACATCGTGATCGACCTGTCGGGCCACACCGGCCGCAACCGGCTCGTCGCGCTGGCGCAGCGCGCGGCACCGGTTCAGGCGTCGTGGATCGGCTATCCGGCCACGACCGGCCTCGCCGAGATGGACTACTACCTGACGGACCGCTTCGTCGCACCGTACGGCGCATTTGAAGACCAGTTCGTCGAGCAGATCGTGCGGCTGCCCGCGATCGCGCCGTACATGCCGCCGCCGAACTGTCCGCCGGTCAACCTGCTGCCGGCGCTGCACAACGGCTATACGACGTACGGCAGCTTCAACCGCCTGAACAAGCTGAGCCCGCACGTGATCGAAGTCTGGACACGCGTGCTGCACGCGGATCCGACCGCGCGCATGGTGCTCGGCGCGATCGGCAACGAAGGCGACCAGCGCGCGCTGACCGAATGGTTTGCCGCCGCGGGCATCGAGGTCGGCCGCCTGACCTTCCACCGGCGCTCGAACATTCCTGTCTACATGCAGCAGCATCACGGCGTCGATCTCTGTCTCGACACGTTCCCGTACACGGGTTCGACGACCACGCTGAACTCGCTGTGGATGGGCGTGCCGACCGTGACGATCTCCGGCCCGACGCTCGCCGGACGAGGCAGCGCGGGCTGGTTGCAGCACGTCGGACTCGACGCGTACATCACCCATGGCGAGGACGAGTTCGTCGCGAAGGCACTGGCCCTCGGCCGAGACACCGCCGCGCTGCAGACGCTGCGCACGGGCCTGCGTGCGCGCTGCTTGCAATCCGCCGCGTTCCAGCCGGCCATCGTCGCGGCCGGGCTGTCGTCGGCGCTGCGCACGATGTGGACCCGCTGGTGCGCGGACGAACCCGTCACTGCATTCGACACGCCGCTGTTCGACGACACGGCCACCGCACAGGCCGCGGCCGAGGCCTGAGCTCCACGCGTCACCGAGAGAGATCACCATGACCGCCAGCCTGCCCGCGTCGTCCGTCGCGCAACTGCCGCACGAACGCATCTACGTCACGCAGCCGCACCTGCCGCCGCTCGAGGAATTCCTGCCTTATCTCGAGAAGATCTGGGAGAGCCGGACGCTGACCAACGGCGGCCCGTTCCACCAGCAGTTCGAACGCGCGCTGTGCGAGTATCTCGGCGTGCCGTACCTGTCGCTGTTCGCGAACGGCACGCTCGCGCTCGTCACCGCGCTGCAGGCGCTGCGCATCACCGGCGAGGTGATCACGACGCCGTACTCGTTCGTCGCAACCGCGCATTCGCTGCTGTGGAACGGCATCAAGCCGGTATTCGTCGACGTCACGCCCGGCACGCTCAATCTCGACCCCGCGCGCATCGAGGCGGCGATCACGCCGCAGACCACCGCGATCCTGCCCGTGCACTGCTACGGCAACCCGTGCGACGTCGACGCGATCCAGAAGATCGCCGACAACTACAACCTGCGCGTGATCTACGACGCCGCACATGCGTTCGGTGTGCAAAACGCCAGCGGCAGCGTGCTCACCCACGGCGACCTGTCGGTGCTGAGCTTCCACGCGACGAAGGTGTTCAACACGTTCGAAGGCGGCGCGATCATCTGCCCGGACGCGAAGACCAAGCAGCGGATCGACCACCTGAAGAACTTCGGTTTCGTCGACGAAGTCACGGTCGTCGCACCCGGCATCAACGGCAAGATGAGCGAGATCAACGCCGCCTTCGGGATGCTCCAGCTGCAGCACATCGACGGCGCGCTCGCACGCCGCCGCGAAATCGACACGCTGTACCGCACGCTGCTGGCCGACGTGCGCGGCATCCGCTGCGTGCCGCTCGGCGGCCAGACCGTCGCGAACCACGCGTACTTCGCGATCCTCGTCGACGAAGACTATCCGCTCGACCGCGATGCGCTGTATCAGAAGCTGCGCGACTACGACGTGTACGCGCGCCGCTACTTCCATCCGCTGATTTCGGAATTCCCGATGTATCGCGGGCTGCCGTCCGCCAACCGCGACAACCTGCCCGTCGCGTCGGAAGCCGCGCGCAAGGTGCTGTGCCTGCCGATCTACCCGGCACTCACCGACGACATGGTCCGCCGTATCGTCGAGCTGATCGCGCACTGACGCGCGGCGCCTACAGGTAACGCTCGCCGGCCGCGCGCGCGCGGATCCGGCGCGCCGGATTGCCGTACGCGACCGTGTACGGCTCGACGTCGCGCAGCACGATCGCGCCCGCGCCGACGACGCTGTGCTCGCCGACCGCGATCCGGTGCCGCAGCATCGCACCGAGGCCGATCGCCGCGCCCCGGCCGATCCGGCAGTTGCCGCCCGTGACGACGCCTGGCGCGAGGCTCGAGAAATCCTCCATCACACCGTCGTGGTCGAGCGACGCATTCGTGTTGACGATGCACCCGTCGCCGATCGCGCAGCACGGATTGATCACCACGCCGGCCATCACGACCGTGCCCGCGCCGATCGTCGACGCCTTGCCGATGCGGGCAGCCGGATGCACGGCCGACACGCACGGCAAGCCGGGCACGAGCGCCGCGAGATCGGCCGTCACGTTCGCGCGTGCGTGGTTGTCGCCAATGGCGACCAGCAGCCCGGCGATCCCGTGCACGGCGATCAGGTCCGGCAGGTCGCGCTCGGTGCCCAGCACCGGGTAGCCGAGCGTCTCCTCGCCGCGGGGCCGGAACGCGTCGATCAGCCCGGCGATCCGGTACTGGCCGGCCTGTTCGACGATGTCGATCACGACCTTTGCGTGACCGGACGAGCCGACGATGACGATGTTTTCCACGAGGGCCTCGATTGATCTGAAATGCGGAGGCGGCATAACCGCGTTCCCCGCAGTATGCCGGGTCGCCGCGCCTGCGCGGCACGCGCCATCTGGTCAGGCGGTGCGCGCCGTTTCGTCCGCCGCCGCGCGACGGACCGCGAAATGCGCCGCGAACGCCTCGCGCATGCGCTCGGCCATCCGGATCCAGTTGTCGTCGCGCCCGCGCCGGAACAGCCGCACCGTGCCGGGATACCACGGCGAATCCTCGCGGTCGTGCATCCAGCGCCAGTCCACGTCCTGATTCGGCAGCAGCACCCAGCAAGGCTTGCCGAGCGACGCGGCCAGATGCGCGGTCGACGTATCGACGCACACCACGAGATCGAGCTGGGCGACGATCGCGGCCGTATCGGCGAAATCGTCGATCTCCGAGCCCAGATGCAGCAACGGCAGGCCGCCCGGCGGCTGGCGCGCCTCATCTTCGCCCTGCCCCTTCTGCAGGCTCACGAAGTTCACGCCCGGCACGCTCCACAGCGGCGTCAGCAACGCGAGCGACGGCAGCGAGCGGTGCGCATCGTTGTGATGCTTCGGATTGCCTTTCCACACGAGCCCGACGCGCGGGCCGGCCGGCAGCGCATCGAGGCGCGCGCGCCAGCGCGCGACGCGAACCGGATCAGCTGCGAGCCGCACCGGCGGCGGAATCGTGTCGAGCGTCGTGCCCACGTGCATCGGCGCGCTCAGCAGGCTCGTCCAGTAGTCGAATTGCGCGGCGCGCGCCATGGCCGCGTCGTGATCGAGCACTTCGTCGACGCCGTCGACCGTCTCCATCAGCCGATGCAGCGCGGGCTGGCACGCGAACACGACGCGCGACGCGTGCCGTGCGCGAAACTCCGCGAAATAACGACTGAACTGCAACATGTCGCCCAGGCCGTCCTCCTGCCAGACGAGCAGCGTCTTGCCGGCAAGCGGCTCGCCCTGCCACTGCGCACACTGCAGCACCTCGCGCGTCCGGCGATGCACGAAGGCCGACTGCTCGTAGCGCGATTCGTAGCGCCGCCAGCCTTCCTCGAAGCGGCCGAGGCCGAGCAGCAGCGTCGCCAGCCCGAAACGCGCGTCGTCATAGTCGGCGCGCAGCTCGAGCGCGCGGCGGTACGCGCGTTCGGCGTCGTCGTGACGACCGGCATGCGCGAACGTCGTGCCGAGGTTGTAGTGCACTTCGGCCATGTCCGGCGCAAGCGCAAGCGCATCGGCGAACGCGGCCATCGCCTCGTCGTGGCGGCCCTGCGCACGCACGACGCAGCCGAGATTGTTGTGCGGCTGCGGCAGGCCGGGGCGGCAGCGAATCGCGTCGCGATAGGCCGCTTCCGCTTCGGGCAGGCGATCGAGATTCTGCAGCGCGACGCCGAGGTTGTAATGCGCTTCCGGGTGGTCCGGACACAGCGCGAGCGCCTGCCGGCTGGCTGCTTCCGCTTCCGGCAGCCGCTGCATGTCGACGAGGATCGCGCCGAGATTCGCATGGGCGAGCGCGTGGTCGGCACGCACGGCAATCGCGAGCCGGTAGGCGAGTTCCGCCTCGGCCGGCCGGCCGAGGACGCGGAGCACATTGCCGAGATCGGTCAGCACGTCGGCGGACTGCGGCTCGATCAGCAGCGCCTGCCCGAACGCCTGTTCGGCTTCATCGAGCCGGCCGAGCGCTTCGAGCACCTTGCCGAACCGGTGATGGTGCGACGCGTGCAACGGCGTGACGGACGCGAGCTGCCGGCGCACGATCGCCTCGGCTTCCGGCAGACGCCCCTGCGACACGAGCAGCGCGCCGAGGCCGTCGTACGGCGGATCGAACGTCGGCATCGCGTCTATCGCGCGCCGCCACCAGGCTTCCGCGTTGGCCAGCCGGTTCAGGCCGAGCTCGCAGACGGCCGCGACGTGCAACGCCGCGATCGCCGGCGCCGGCCTGTCGAGCAGCGGCGCGACGAGAGACAGCGCGTCGGCGAACCGTCCGTTCTGGCACAGGGTCGCGGCGTGTTGAACCAGCGCGGATTCGTCGGAAGCAGGCGTCATGTCATGCGGCGATGCGCGATGCGCATCGCGAAAGACGATCAGACGGGGGCCGCTGCGGCGGCCGGACGCCCGGACTGGCTCACCGCACGGTCCTTGGCCTCCTTGAGCGCCGCGAGCGTGTCGAGCGCACGCCCTTCGTCGGCATCGAGATCGACCAGAAATGCGTCGTTGTTCTGCTTGATCCAGTCGAGCGGCATGTCCCACCACGCGAGCTGCAGCAGTTGTTCGCGCACTTTCTCCGTGAAGCGGAAACGAACCAGACGGGCCGGCGAGCCCGCATAGATCCCGTAAGCCTCGGTGCGGAAATTGGGCGGAACGACGGCCCGCGCGCCAATCACGCATCCGCTCTCGATCTGGCTGCCGCCCAGGAACAGCGCTTCATCGCCGATCCAGACGTCGTTGTGGATCACGGTATCGGCGTACTGCGGCATCGACGCATTGGTGAGGCCGTTGCCGTAGATGCTGAACAGCGTCGTGGAAATGGTCCGGATCTCGTGCTGACCGTTCAGCAGGAATCGCAGGCGCATCCCGCCGGCCACGTTCTTGCCGATCACGAGTTTCTGCTCCCCCTGGTCGTACTTCGCGATCGAGCCCACGCCGAGCGTCGAGCAACGGCCGATATGAAAGGTGCCGACCTGGGCCTCTTCGTCGAGCCAGTTGCGGAAAAAGTTGTTCGGAATAGCCGAAAAGGCGCTATCCCGGTAGCCCAGCACGATGAAATGCTTCGCCCACGGATGGTCGGACAGCACGCCAATACAATCGTCGGAGGTCGTAACGTTCATTTGCGGTCGCAAGTATGCCGGCGCAGCATCTCGATGCAGAGACTGCTCGGTACGGGACTGGGAAACGACGCGGCACATCGGCCGCGATCCTGGACGATGCAGTATAGAAAGCGTGCGGCAACGATCGACAATGAATAAGAACGGCGTTCTGACTTCTGTTCCGTCGATGGGGGTCGGGGATCCCAAGTTGACCGGATGGTCCCGCCCCTCAGTTGCTCGACGAGCACCCGCCGCAACTGCTCGAGCTGCATGAGCTGGAACTGGAGCTGCACGAACTCGACGAACTGCAACTCGACGACGAACAGCTGCTGTCCGACGAGCTCGAACCGCCGCCGGTCCTCACCGCTCCGGCCCCGAACAGCGGCGGCGCCAGCACGATGCCCGAGTACGCGGCCCAAGCGGTACCGGCCAGCGCGCCTGCGCCGAACAGTGCGGCGGTCCACAACAGGTCGTCCGCCGCCGCGCGCTCGCCGTTGCGCGCGTCGGGCGTGCCGGCGGCATCCCGCACCACGCCCGCGTCGTGCACGGCGCGCGCATCGTGCGAGATCCGGCGGGCGACGAGCGCCGCCTGTCCGGCGGCCGTCGTCCCGCCCTGCCCGAAGCCCGTCAGGCGCCGCACGAGAATCCGGTACGCAATCGCGAACACGGCCATGCAAATGACGAGCAGCAGCACCGGCCGACCGCGGCTCAGCCCGACCGCGAGTTTCGCGGCGCCGGCGCCCAGCACGAGCAGCACGATCGCACGGGCGGCCAGCCGCGACGCTCGCATCTCGCCGGGTGCCCACAGCCAGCCCTGTGCACGCAGCCCGTCGGCCAGCTCCTGCGCATACCGCGCGAGCCGCTGGCGAAACGCGCTGTAGCGCACTTCGCCGTCCGGCTGCTCGCTCAGCCACGAACAATGGTCGTCGTACGGGCCCGCGCGCTGCAGGTCGCCGATCTTCACATACGCGCCGTGCTTCGGGACGGTTCGCAATTCGACCGCGCCCGCATGCGCGAGCGACATCGTCACGACCTGCGCGAGCCGCGCTTCGCCGCCGGTGAGAAAGGCGGCTTCATCGACCGTCAGTTCGTCGGACGTCTTGCGGGTGCGCTTGCCCCAGCGCCGCCACCGGTACTCGATCCATTGCAGGCCCGCGATCAGCAACAACGCGACGACGCAGGCCGGCACGTAGAGCGCGAGAAACTGCGGCCCCGTATAGTTCAGCACGTCGAAGTCCTGCGCCGATGCGCAGGTCGCGGCGACGCTCGCGGCGGCCGCCAGCCACACGAGTTTCGGCAGCCGGTTGCGCCAGGTTCTGCCGGCGGGCGGGACGGACGGCGGGTCCGCTTCTTCCGGTCGGCCCTCAGCCGGCAAGGCCGAAACCGGCGATTCGGATGCGGCGGGCTGGCCGGCGAGCGGCGGCCAGATCGACTCGGGCGGCTCGCAGCCGAACAGCCGGCGATAGCTGTCGAGCGTGTCGCGATAGCGCTGCGCGTACACGGCGGCCTCGTCCGGCGCACCCGTGCCGGGCATGTGATGCAGCCGCGCGCGCAGCACGCCGGCACAGAAGACGTCCCAGTATTCGAGCGTGTACTGGAGATGGAAATGCCAGGCGGCATCGACCGCGACCGACGGCGTGACCGGGTGCCCGGCCGCTTGCGCGAGAAACGCGAAGCGCTTGTATTCGTCGATCACGGCCAGCGCGTGCGCGTGCGACCAGCCTTCCGCGTCGGCGAGGCGTCGGCTGTACGGCAGCGGCGCGTTCGGATCGTCGGGGGAATAGTCTTGCAGACGCGCGAACAGTGCCTGCTGCGCGTCGGTCAGCGCGCGGGTATCGACTGCGATCGAGGTAGACGGAATGGCAGCCATCGGGAGTCGGCGCGATGCGCGGACGGCCGCCGCGATCGACGCTTGGAGTGGTCGTTGCGGACGATTCTCGCACAGCGGCGTGGCGGCACGACACGGCCTCGAGCACTTTCGGCAGGTCGAGCGAGCGACAGCCACCAACCGGCCGGGACGTTACTGCAAGCGGGAAAACGACGATGTGGCGAAACCGCCGAGAACCTGAACAGGCATGTTTTGGCGCACCCGGCTGGGATCGAACCAGCAACCCCTGCCTTCGGAGTTTTATCCGCACGCCACAACCCCTTACAAATCAATGCCTTGCGCAGCTCGCAACTTGCAAAATCAAGGCTAATCAAGGTCAATCAGGGCTATCCAAGCTCGTCCACACTAAAATTTCACTGTCCTTTGATCAAAGCATGGTGACGCAGTTCGTGGCGCTTAATCCCAACCACCATACCGTCGCAACATGTGGCCAGGATGACCTTACTGTTTAGTCGAGCGGCTGGACGCTCGCGACCGCGCCTGACGTATGCAAATGAATATTAGTCACACGCCAACGCGGCGGCTGCCGTCAGCGAAAGTGCGCATCGTTGCATCCGATTGTGCCAGCTCGCAGATCGTGAAATATACTTCTAGACAGCTCGTCGTTGAGACCATGAGCTCAGAGGGCAGGAAGTAGAACCGCTGCGAACACATACTGAAAATCGGGGGAAAAAGCGTGTCCTGGACAGCAAACGCGAAGCCGACAAAAGAGTTTTTTATCAATATGATCACTCGCGACATTGGTCTAGACGAGTGTATTTTTGATTTGCTCGACAATAGTATAGATGGCGCGAAACGAGGAACATCAAATGATCCCGCAAAGCGATACGCTGGATTTCACGCCAAAATAATCATAAACAAAGATCAGTTCATCCTCACAGACAATTGCGGCGGCATCAGTTTGAACGACGCCGTAAATTATGCCTTCCACTTTGGAAGACGATCAGACGCCCCACCAACAGAAGGCCAATCCATCGGCCTATATGGCATCGGCATGAAACGGGCCATTTTCAAAATGGGGAAGGACATCAAAATCAAGTCCGCCACCGAATTGAAATCCGCCGAGGCCTTTCAAACACACATCGTAGTAGACAATTGGGCAGCTACCGATGATTGGGATTTCACACTCAATCAATGGGATGCAGATTTTGTTGGAACCGAAATCGAAATTAAGTCCCTAAGAGAGGGCACGTCATCCGAATTTTCCGACGAAATGTTTTTAAACAAACTTCGGAGGGATATTGGCAAATACTACTCATTTATCATTCAAGATGGATTTGAAATATTTGTTAACGGAAAGATTGTTGCCGCCTACGATTTTCGCCTGCGCCACAGTAGCGAAATTGCCCCAATCTCTCTCTTATATTCTGACAACGTCGACACTGACGTAACCGTGCGAATTACAGCAGGTCTCGCCGGGGCAATTCCTGACGATGTTTCAGATCCCGAACTAGGCGTAAAGGATGCCGAGTATTGGGGTTGGTTCGTCGTTTGTAACGACCGAGTCGTACTCGCAGGCGACAAGACTGATAAGACAGTCTGGGGAGATTCAGGGTTTGCAGTATGGCATCCGCAATATAACGGCTTTATGGGTATCGTCGAATTTAGTTCAAGTTCACCTCGAAAGCTTCCGTGGACCACAACCAAGCGCCAGATCGACGACACCACGCCGATCTATCGTCGAGCCGTCGTAAAGATGAAAGAGGCAACGCGCACGTTTACTACATACACAACCGCGAGAAAAGCTGACCTCGATAAGGCTCGACAGTCCGAAATTGCTGCGCCGCTGACGCCCATTCGCAACCTCGCGACTCAGCCTGCAATGAAATTGCCAGTGTTTCAATCGCCAAATGCAGTGCAAATGGCGACTATTTCATTTCAACGTCCCAAAAAAGAAGTGGCTCGAGTGGCCGAATCGCTCGGCAACAAAAATATGACCAACAGACAGGTTGGTTTAGAAACGTTTAAGTACTATCTGGAAAATGAAGTCGGAGGCTCGGATGGCCTCATTTGAGTCTGTTAACTATACGCTGCGACTTAATAAAAACGTTGAGCGGAAGCTGATGTTTGAGGCGCTGCAATGCATCGGCCATAAGATATCGCTCATTGATTATCAATATATCGGCATGGGATCGATGTGGTTTGTTGATTTGATAATGGCCCACCGCCTTCTCCACATCCAAGACCTCATCTCACTCGAACACTCCGACTACGCCGATCGTGCAATCTTCAATAAACCGTACAACTGCGTGCAAGTTGTGCCCGGCGACACATCGACCCTACTCCCGACATTAGATTGGGGGAAAAAAACCATCATTTGGTTGGACTATGACACTGGAGTCTCCGGGCCACTCTTCGACGACTTAACGATAGTCGGAGAGAAAATAAATGCCGGATCGATAATAATGATTACCGCCAAGGCACACATCGGCGACCTTCCTACGAAAAAGGAAGATGGATCGGAGTTTACTCGACGTGAGGCCATGGAGTATACGCTCGGACAATATATCCCGCAGGACATGCAACCTGTAAAAGCGAGTCAGTATCCGGAGATCCTCGGACGCTCGATTTTCGTCGCCCTTCGCAGCCACCTCCGCGTGCGCTCTGCTGGCTTATCCCTCCTTCCTATTTTTCATTTTTATTATAAGGATGGGGCACCTATGGTCACGGTTGGTGCGATTGTCTTGGATGAAACACAAGGGTATCGCGAGCTCGTCGAATCAAGCGGAGTATTCTCTCGCTTCCCTTACTTCACTGGTGAGACGCAATATACGATCAAGGTTCCCCCACTTACCCAAAAGGAAAAAATGGCCCTCGATAATATGATGCCTTCGATAAGCGCCCCCAAAGAGCTTTTGGTAAAAGCAAAGTACGGATTTTCAATTGATCAAGAATTACTCGATAATTTTTTCCAACTTTACCGAGCGTATCCGACCTTCAGTGAACTCACGATATAGCGTTAGCGCAATTTCCTCTTAATCGCCGCCAACACTGACTCCGCCAATAGGGGACTCACACTGTTCCCTATCTGGCGGAATGAATGCCACTTCGTCGGATGAAACGTAAACCAGTCAGGAAAGCCCTGAATCCGTGCTGCCTCGCGAGGAGTAATGACGCGTGGGGATCCATAGTGAATCGGACGCACGGCCTGAAAGCTTCCACGTTCGGCACCCGTTCCGGCCCGAAGGGTCGGACAAAGTCCGTCGCGGCTTAGACGCATCGCCCTCGAAACCGGATCTTTCGCGCCTGGACGGAGCTTTCGAAATCGCTCGACGGTCGCCTCTTCATGAACCGTGCCGAAACAACCCGAAACCTCTCCCTTTGCCGTATATCGCTCCAACGCCGTTGGCTCTCCGACGTTATCGGGGACCCGCTCTTGAGCACTCCGGTGAAAAAACGTGTCCGGCAGCCGTCCAATCCGTCGCCACGACTGCTGCTCCGTACCCCAGTCAGCCCGGACCGACGGCAATCCCGCGAACGCGTCTCCGACCGTCGTGGCAATTACCTCTGCTCCCGGGACAAAGATATCCCCATTCAGATCGTCCATTTGCATAGGATCGAAGCCCACGAAGAAGCAGCGCTTTCGCGTTGTAGCGGCACCGAAGGTGCTTGCGACGAGCAATGTCGGATCCAATAAGACGTAGTGTCTAGGAACACGGGCAAGCGCCGCCTGCACAACGTCAGAATTTCGCTCCGCTAGCACACCCGGCACGTTTTCGGCGATGAAGAACGCCGGTCGAATTTCGCTTACAAGACGGAAGAAATGCCCCAACAGTTGATTGCGGGGGTCGGCTGCATTCTTCTTACCAATTTCGCTAAATCCTTGGCATGGTGGTCCCCCAATCAGTCCTGACACTTCACCGGCGCGCAGATCGCACTGTTGCAGCAGCGCAGAGCCAGTGAGAGACCCCACATCAGCGTCAATGTGACGTGTGCTCGGGAAATTTAGCGCGTGAGTTGTGACCGCGATCCGGTCCAGCTCGACTGCCCCCGCCACCTCAAAGCCGGCGCGAGCAGCCCCGAGGCTAAGCCCGCCAACCCCTGCAAACAAGTCGATTACTTTTGGTTTATGCACAATCAAGCCACGCTATTTGGATGGGTGGCATCTTAATCGATTCGTTTGTGTTCGTCGATCGCGGCGTCCGGCAAACGCCGGCTGGTACTACGTAACAACCGATATTTAGATCGTATTCCCAATGAGCAAAAACGCTACCACACGCTCAACAAGACTGTCGAAATCTCGAAACTCGCATTGCCAGACTACCAAGACCGACCAATCCGACTGCTCCAGGAGATTGATCACGGATGCGTCGCGCGCCTGATTCCGGACCACTTTTTGAGACCAAAAATCAACGTTTGACTTTGGCAATCGCCCGAGCCGACAGCCGTGCCCGTGCCAGAAGCAGCCGTGCACGAAGACGATCTTCCGACGACTTGGAAAAACCAAGTCGGGCGAGCCCGGCAGTCGCTTCACGTGCAGGCGATAACGGTACCCTAACGCGTGTAACGCTCGGCGAAGCTGGAGCTCAATTCCAGTATTCTTACTTCCAACCGCGCGCATGATCGCGCTACGTTTTGCCTTCTCAACCTTGTCCATGACGATGCTGCCCTGCAGTTCTGTGACACATCGCGCCTAGTTGCGGCTTTCATGCGATCTTGCACGAATACGGGCGAAAGCGCAGGAGGCGCGCCAAGGCCACCTAACTAAGGTGCATAAATTCGCATCGTCGCGCAGCAAAACGCACGATTTCCGCGCGTCACGAATTGCCCGGAGCCTCGCGCCACGAGGGCCGCCAAGCCTCTCGGCCTGGTGCACTAAAACCGCCCTGCCAAGCGAAGCCCGCAGGCGGGGAGGGGACCGCGCGGCGGCGCAAGGGGAGCCGTTTGCAGTGCTTAGGAAAACGGCGCCGCGACGCGAAAAAATCTGCGGCTACGATCGGAATCCTCGACAACTTATTGGAAACCGAAATGGCAAAACTCTTCCAACGTCGTCCCGAGTACGTCACCTGCCGAAACCACGACTGCGGCCGGTTACTGAAGCTCGCCGACTACCGCTCCTACTCCGACGCAACCACGAATTGTCACTACGTCCCGGATCCGCGACTCGCCGGAGACCGTGTAATGTGCAGCACCTGCGGGCATTACACCGAGTTTTACGGCCCCGCCGAGGACCGGCGAAGCATCGGCCATGCTGAGACTGCATAACCAAGGCGCATAAAAGTGCATAGAGGAATCGGGCCGCCGGTCTCCGCACGATCCGCACCGGGCGGCCCCGAGCGCCTGGCGCTTACTGCATAAAAACCGTTCATTTTTACGGGCAGGTGGGGCGGGGTCACAACTGCGCGGGCCGGGTCTGAATCGTCATCCCAGGAGCAGGGTCCGGCTCTTGGGGTGGCGCCTCAGGCGCGTCAGGCGACCCGCCACGGCCCTGCGACGGGCTGGCCCGACCCCTTGGGTGCATCTAGGCGGCGGCCGCCCTGAGGCGCTCTAATCCGCCGGGGCCGCGCCCAGGCGACGGACGCAAAAAAGCCGCCGGCACCGAAGTGCCCGGCGGCTTTGCTTTGCCAGGTGTGCCCTCGGGCGTCAGCCCTTCGGTATCTCGAAGTCCTTGAACCGCACAACCTCGACGCCGAGCCAGTCGTTCACCTCGCGCACCCGCCCCGCATTGCCTCGCATTTGCCCCTAGTTGCATCGATTTTGCCCCTAGTCCGATTTTTGCGCCGGCCGCGGTCGCCCCTTCCTCTTCTCTCTCTAATTCATTGAAAAAGAAGAAGAAAGAATACGAAGAGAGGCAAGGAATCGACCCAAACGCAATGCCCCGAGTCGTGCCCGTTTTGCCCCCAATCGCGGACGCTGCCTATTTTTTAGGCCCCCAATTAGAAGGGGGCGCCCCGTTTAATTGAGGATCAATAGGGGCAAGGAAATTCATGTCAAATCAACAAGTTACGAGCCATTTTTTGCCCCCCCCCAATCCCCGAGTTGCGCTGCGTGTGCCTCCCCCGCGCCACTACAAAAACGGTGAATCGATGAACACGATCAACCTCGAGCAAGCCGCCGTGCTGCTTGGCGCGCATCCCGAAACGGTGCGTCTGAAAGCGAAGGCCGGCGCGCTGCCTGGTCGGAAGGTCGGCAAGCGCTGCATGTTTTCGACGGTTGCCCTGCAGCGCTACCTCGCCGGAGAATGGATTCCGCGAGTTGTGCAGGGCGACCCGCAGGAGAAATTGGAATCATGTCGCTCTATAAACGCAGTAACAGTCCCAACTGGTATTACCGTCTCACCCCGCCTGGCGGTGGTCCGGTCGTACAGGGCAGCACTGGCACCAGCAACAAAGCCCAGGCGGAAGAGCTTCACGACCGGCCGAAGGTCGATCTGTGGAACCAGGCGCGGCTCGGCCACAAGCCGCGCTACACCGGGAACGACGCGGTCGTGCGCTACATCAGCGACCGCGAAGGGCTGTCGAGCCTGGAGACGTCGAAAACGCACCTACGCTGGCTCGACCAACACCTTTCTGGCGTCGCGCTGGCCGACATCGACCGCAACCGCATCGACGCGATCGCGCTCGCCAAGCGGCGGGAGCCGAAAGTGATCCGCACGAAGGGCGGGATCGTGACCACCGACCAGTGCGTCAGCGCAGGCACCGTGACGCGCGTGGTCGGCGTGCTGAAGGCGGTGCTGAACGCGGCCGTCGAGTGGGAATGGTTGGACCGCGTGCCGGTCACGAAGCGCGCGAAAGTCGTGCAGAAGCGGATCCGCTGGCTGACGCAGACCCAGGCCGAACGGTTGATCGCCGAGCGGCCCGATCACCTGCCCGAGTTGGCGCGCTTCGCGCTGGAGACGGGGCTTCGCCGCTCGAACGTGACCGGGTTGCAGTGGTCGCAAGTCGACCTTGCGCGGCGCGTCGCGTGGATCCACCCGGACCAGGCGAAGGCGCGCAAGGCGATCACGGTGCCGCTGTCGGATACCGCGATCGCCGTGCTGCAGCGCCAGCGCGCGAACCCGCGGGCGCCGGAATACGCGGACAGCGTGTTCACGTATCGCGGCAAGGCGGTCTATCAGACGGCCACGGCCGCATGGGCCAAGGCGCTGCAGCGCGCCGGCCTGCGCGACTTCCGCTGGCACGACCTGCGTCACACCTGGGCGAGCTGGCACGTGCAGCGCGGCACGCCGCTGCAGGTCCTCAAGGAACTGGGCGGATGGGAAACGATGGAAATGGTGCAGCGGTATGCGCACCTGTCGGCGGATCACCTGGCGCAATGGGTCACGCCGCTGACGGCCGAGCCCGCACCGATGCCAGCTGCAATTCAGCTGCAACGAAACTGTGCGACGACGGGAGAAAACCGCTGAGAGCCTGACTAGACTTGGCGCGCCCGGCTGGGATCGAACCAGCAACCCCTGCCTTCGGAGGGCAGTACTCTATCCATTGAGCTACGGGCGCGTGAGACAGTGAAGCGACCCCAATATACAGGCCGCCCACAATTGGCAAGACGGCAAGGATACCCGGTTTCCCATGACGCGTCCACCTTGCCCGCCGAATCCCCGTCGGGGCCCGCTGCGTGCGGGTAAACACGCGCCATCGTGCCGCTCGCCGTGATGTAAACGTTCCGTCTATAATCGTCCGAGCTTCATTGGACTGCCATTTTGCCGTTGCACCGCGCTCACAATTCCTATTCATGGAGACGAGGCAAGCATGAGCGAAGCATCCCACGAATCTCCCGTCAAAACCCCCGGGCAGCTGATTGCCGTCATCATCGCGTCGTTCGCGATTCCGATCGTCCTGATCATCCTGCTCGCCAACTATGCGAACCATGCGCTCCGTTCCGGCGCCGGCACGGACGCACTATCCGACGAGCAGGTCGCCGCGCGTATCGCACCGCTCGCGCAAGTCGACGTGAAGGACGCCAACGCGCCCCGCACGTTCAAGACAGGCGAGGAGGTCTACAAGGCCGTCTGCGTGACCTGCCACGGCACGGGTGCCGCCGGCGCGCCGAAGTTCGGCAACAAGGACGACTGGGCGCCGCGCATCTCGCAAGGCTTCGACACGCTGCTGAAAACGGCCCTGTCCGGCAAGGGCGCGATGCCGCCGCGCGGCGGCACGAGCCCCGACGACGTCAGCGACTATGAAATCGCCCGCGCGATCGTCTACATGGCGAACAACGACGGCGCGAACTTCCCCGAACCGGCCGCACCGGCCGCCAACGCGGCACCCGCCGCCGGCGCCGCCGCATCGGGCGCCGACGCGTCGAACGCGCAGGCCGCCGCCGCGATGGCTGCGATCGCCGCGCTCCCGAAGCCCGGCGAACAGCCCGCCGCCGCACCGGCCAGCGCCGATGCGGCAACCGCCGGCAAGGCGCTGTACACGTCGACCTGCCAGGCCTGCCACGCGGCAGGCGTGCTCGGCGCGCCGAAGTTCGGCAGCAAGGAAGACTGGGCGCCGCGCCTGAAGGACTCGATGGATACGGTCTACAACTACGCGCTGCACGGCAAGGGCGCGATGCCGCCGAAGGGCGGGTCGACCGCGTCGGACGCCGACGTGAAGGCGGCCGTCGACTACATGGTCAACGCGTCGAAGTAACGCCGGCCGGCCAGTAAAAAACCCCCGCGACGCACGCGCATCGCGGGGGTTTTGTTTTGCAGGATCGCCGGGCCGCGTACGCCCGACGGCGCCCGCCGCATCACTTCTGCAGCAACGCCTTCAGGCTCGCGAGCCGGTCCTTCGGCGACATCGGTGCTTCTTCCGGCGTCGGCGGCGGCGCTTCGTCGAGCCCCATCTCGGGGATGAAGCGCGACGGTTCGCACACGACCGTCTCGCGCGCCCGCTTGCGCTTCTTGCACCAGTTCAGGTGCAGGCTGCGCTGCGCGCGCGTGATCGCGACGTACATCAGCCGGCGCTCCTCCTCGATCCGCTCGTTGTCGATCGGGCCGTCGTCCTCGCTGCCGCCGCGGTGCGGCATGATGCCCTCCTCGACGCCGACGAGGAACACGTGCGGATACTCGAGCCCCTTCGACGCATGGACGGTCGACAGCCGCACGGCGTCCGGATCCTCGTCCTTGCCCTCGAGCATCGACATCAGCGCGACGGTCTGGATCAGGCCGAGCAGGTTCTTGCCCGTATCGGCGAGCCCGTCCGCGTTGTGGAAACCTTCGGCCTCGCCGTCGACGGCCGCCGTCTCCGGCTTCGTGCCCTTGCGCTTCAGCCATTCGAGGAATTCGAGTACGTTCTGCCACTTCGACTGCGCCTGCCGCTCGTCGAACGCGTCGTACAGGTAGGCCTCGTAGTGGATCGCTTCCATCATGTCGTCGAGCACGACGGTGGCGGGTTCCTTGTCCGCGCGATCGGTCAGGCGCTGGATGAAGTCGCAGAACATGCGCAGCGGCTCGATCTGACGCGCGGACAGCCGCGCCTCGATCCCGCCCATGTACACGGCTTCGAACAGCGACACCTTGGCCTGGCCCGCGAACGAGCCGAGCGCTTCGAGCGTCGTGTTGCCGATCCCGCGGCGCGGCGTCGTGACCGCGCGGATGAACGCGGGATCGTCGTCGGCGTTCGCGATCAGCCGCAGGTACGCGCACAGATCCTTGATCTCGGCCTTGTCGAAGAACGACTGGCCGCCCGACAGCACGTACGGGATCCGCTCGCGCCGCAGCACCTGCTCGAAGATCCGCGCCTGGAAGTTGCCGCGGTACAGGATCGCGTAGTCGCGGAACTGCGCGCGCCGCTCGAACTTGTGCGCGGACAGCCGGAACACGACCGATTCGGCTTCATGTTCCTCGTCGTTGCACGGCGTGACGGTGATCGAATCGCCCATCCCGTGCTCGGACCACAGCTTCTTCTCGAACAGCTTCGGGTTGTTCGCGATCACGTTGTTGGCGGCGGTCAGGATCCGCACCGTCGACCGGTAGTTCTGCTCCAGCTTGACCAGGTGCAGCTTCGGGAAATCCTTGCCGAGCTGCGCGAGGTTCTCGAGCGTCGCGCCGCGCCAGCCGTAGATCGCCTGGTCGTCGTCGCCGACCGCCGTAAACGCGGCGCGCGGGCCCGCGAGCTGCTTCAGCAGCTCGTACTGGCACGCGTTGGTGTCCTGGTATTCGTCGATCAGCAGGTAGCGCAGCTTGTTCTGCCAGCGGTCGCGCACCTGCTCGTTCTTCGCGAACAGCTCGGCGGGCAGGCGGATCAGGTCGTCGAAGTCGACCGCCTGGTACGCATGCAGCGTCGCGACGTAGTTGCGGTAGACCAGCGCGGCCTGATGCTCGTCCTCGTTGGCCGCGATCGCCATCGCCTCGTCGGGCATGATCAGGCCGTTCTTCCACAGCGAGATGATGCTCTGGATCTTGCGGATCAGCCCCTTGTCGGTCGTGCCGAGCTGCTCCTGGATCATCCCGAAGCAGTCGTCCGAATCCATGATCGAAAACTGCGGCTTCAGGCCGACGTGCTCGGCCTCCTGGCGCAGGATCTGCACGCCGAGCGAGTGGAATGTGCAGACGGTGAGCTGGTTGACGGGTACCTTGCGGCCTTCCTTGCCGGGCGTGGTGAGCGTCTTGCCCTCGAGCAGCTTCCCCACGCGCTCGCGCATTTCGGCGGCCGCCTTGTTCGTGAACGTGACGGCGGCGATGTGGCGCGGCTCGAAACCTTTCGCTTCGATCAGGTGCGCGATCTTCTGCGTGATCACGCGGGTCTTGCCGCTGCCCGCGCCGGCGAGCACGAGACAGGGACCGTCGAGGTAGCGCACCGCTTCGTTCTGGGCGGGATTGAGGCCTGCGGACATGATGGCGGATGGTGTTGCGGTTGACGGCGGAGCGCCGGGAGGATGCCGTGCGCGGCAGGCTGGCGAAGCAGGCAGACCGCAGGCAGGACGCGCATGTTAACACGTCGGCGGCGCGCATTTCGGGAGCGCCGCCGGACGGGGCCGAGCGGGCGTACCGCCCGGCCGCACCCTGTCCGTTCGGCCAATCCGGCCCCGTTCGCGCATCGATCGGCCACAATATGCACACCCTCGGCGGCGCCTCGCGCCAGCCCGCATCAACCACCGGATCGACACCATGGGATACCCGCTCGCCACCGCCGCTCTCGGCCCGCTGCTGTTCGCGCAGGGGCGCTACGTGCGTCGCGTCACGCCGCGGCTGCCCGAGGCGGCCGGCCCGCGCGAGGGGGTTGCCGGCGACGGCCCGCCGCTGCGCGTGCTGGTGGTCGGCGATTCGGCCGCCGCGGGCGTCGGCGTCGCGACGCAGCACGACGCGCTGTCCGGGCACCTGGCGCGTGCGCTGGCGGCCACGCACCGCGTGAGCTGGAAGCTGCTCGCGCGCACGGGCCTCACCACGCGGGAGCTCGTCGACTGGCTGGCCGCCGAGCCGGCCGAACCGTTCGACGTGGCCGTGACGTCGCTCGGCGTCAACGACGTGACGGGCGGCGTGCCGCCGGCCCGCTGGCAGGCGCAGCAGGCCGAACTCGTCCGGCTGCTCGCCGGGCGCTTCCAGGTCGGGCACGCGATCCTGTCGGCGGTGCCGCCGATGGAGCGCTTTCCGGCGCTGCCGCAGCCGCTCGCGTGGTATCTCGGGCGGCGCGCGAAGCGGCTCAACGCCGCGCTCACCGGCTGGGCCGCCACGCAGCCGCACTGCACGTTCCTGCGGGTGGCGCTGCCGCTCGAACGCCACCTGATGGCCGCCGACGGCTTCCATCCAGGCGAAGCCGCCTGCGCCGTCTGGGCCGAGCAGGTCGCGGCCGCCGTGCTGCGGCGGGCACCCGCGTGACGCGGCACGACGCCCGCGCACCGACCGCCCGCCGCGCCACCGGGCAGCCGGCCATGTGCACCCGGCGCGCGGGCCTGCGCAAAATGCCGGCTTCCCTTGTGCACGCGCCGCGCCCTCCCGCGCGTTTCGCCCAACGCCCCGGTGCAAGCGGCGGCGCCATGCCAAAATAGCCGGTCGTCTTCGCGCCGCCTCGGCGCGCCATCCTTTAGTTTCCTTCGTAGCCAGGGATTGCCATGTCGTCATTGCTCAGGATTGGTTTGATGGGTTTCGGTTTCGCCGGCGCGACGTTCCACGCGCCCGTGATCGCCACGAGCGGCCGCACCGAAGTGGCCGCGATCGCGACGGGTCAGCCCGAGCGCGCGCAAGCCGCGTACCCGGGCGCGCGCGTCGTCCCCGACCTCGACGCGCTGCTCGGCCTCGACGACATCGAGTGCGTGGTGATCGCCACGCCGAACGACACGCACTTCACGCTCGCCCGCAAGGTGCTCGAAGCCGGCCGGCACGCGGTCGTCGACAAGCCCGTCACGCTCACCGCCGACGAGGCGCTCGCGCTCGCCCGGCTCGCGAACGCGCGCAGCCGGCTGTTCGCGCCGTTCCACAACCGCCGCTGGGACGGCGATTTCCTCACCGTGCGCCGCGTCGTCGAATCGGGCGAGCTCGGCCGCCTGACCTACTTCGCATCGCACTTCGACCGCTTCCGGCCGACGCCGCGCACGCGCTGGCGCGAGGAGCCCGCCCGCGGCGGCGGCCTGCTGCTCGACCTCGGCCCGCACCTGATCGATCAGGCGCTCGCGCTGTTCGGCCTGCCGGAAACGGTGGCCGCGACCGTCAAGACGCGCCGCGAGAACGGCACGGCACCCGACTTCGTGCACCTGCTGCTCGGTTATCCGGACAAGGACGTCGCGCTGCATGCGAGTGCGCTGTCGGCGATCGAACCCGCGCGCTTCACGCTGCACGGCACGCGCGGCAGCTACCAGAAGTTCGGGCTCGACACGCAGGAGGACCAGCTCAAGGCCGGCCTCACCGCGGACGACGTCGAATTCGGCGGCGGCAACCCGCCCGGCCTGTTGCGCGTGCTCGACGGCGACCTCGAGGTCGAGCGCCCGGTGCCGACGCTCGACGGCCAGTACGCGGAGTTCTACCGCGCGCTCGCCGCATCGATCCGCGACGGCGCGCCGTTCCCGGTCACCGCGCAGGACGCCGTCGACGTGATGACGATCATCGAGCTGGCCGCGCAGAGCGAGCACGACGGCCGCCGGCTGCCGTTCGTACGTCGCACGGTCTGACACCGCGCGCCGGCCGGTTGCGGCCGGCCGGCACGCCGCGCTTGGATCAATCGGAACATTCGGTTACAAATGCCGGGGGAACGAAAGTCAGCGGGTGACCGGTCTGACGCGTTTCTTAAAAAAAGTCGATCCGACACCAATCCGTCAGGAGAATGTTGATGCAACGGTTGATTCGCGCGGCAGTGTGCTGCGCCCTGGTTTCCTCGCTCGCGGCCTGTATCGTGCAGCCGCAGCAACCGGTCCGTCCGGCCCCCCCGCCGCGGCCGAATCCGCAAGTCGTCGCGAACGAGCGGATGCAACAGATCCAGGGCCGGATCGACAACCTGCACCGCCGCATCGATGCGCGCGTGAACGGCGGCTACTATCCGCCGCCCTATGGCGCGCAGCTTCACCATCGCCTCGACGTGATCCGCCAGGAAGCGAACGACATGTCGGCGCAGCACAGCGGCGGCCTGTCCGGCGACGAGCAGCGCGTGCTGAACCAGGAACTCGACACGGCCGCGCGCGCGATCGGCGAGTAACGCACCGGCGCCCGCCGGAGCGGAAAAAGCGGCGGCACGCGCTGCCGCCGCTTGTCGCGAAGCGACATTCTTTTGCTCAAATTGACAAGGCCAACCTGCTCGCGTACAGTCGCCCGCACGCGTCGGGAGAGCGTGTGACCGCGTTGCTGAAACGCCGGTCGCGCCGCCGAAGGGGCACACCCGCAAACTCTCAGGCAAAAGGACCGACCGCGTCGGGGAATCCCGTCCGCGCATTGCGCGGGCCGCACTCCCCGCACTCTGGAGAGCGGCAGTAGCCCGCTGCGCACATGCTGCGCGGGCAAGCTGCCCACCGAAGGGGCGCGCGTTCACCGGGCTTGGCCCGCAACGCAATCTCTCAGGTATCGAGGACAGAGGGGCATGTACCGGATCGCTCGCGCGCCATGCGCCGCGGCGGACGGCACATGGCCGTTCTGATCCGCGCGCAAGCGCCTTGCCTGAGGCCTCGATGACTGCACTGAATCACACCCCGCTCAACGCCGCGCACCGCGCGCTCAATGCCCGCATGGTCGACTTCGGCGGCTGGGACATGCCCGTCAACTACGGCTCGCAGATCGAAGAACATGAAGCCGTGCGCACCGACGCCGGCATGTTCGACGTGTCGCACATGTGCGTCGTCGATTTCACCGGCAGCCGCGTGCGCGCGTTCTTCGAGCATGCGATCGCGAACAACGTCGGCAAGCTCAAGACGCCCGGCAAGGCACTCTACTCGTGCCTGCTCAATCCGCAGGGCGGCGTCATCGACGACCTGATCGTCTATTACTTCACCGAAGACTTCTTCCGCGTCGTCGTCAACGCCGGCACCGCCGAGAAAGACATCGCGTGGTTCAACCAGCTGAACGAGCAAGGCGGCTACGGCCTCACGATCGCGCCGCGCCGCGATTTCGCGATCGTCGCCGTACAGGGCCCGAACGCCCGCGAAAAGGCCTGGGCGACGGTGCCCGCCGCGCGCGCCGCGACGAGCGAACTGAAGCCGTTCAACGCCGCGCAGGTCGCCGGCACGCCGTTCGGCGATCTCACCATCGCGCGCACCGGCTATACCGGTGAAGACGGCTTCGAGGTGATCGTCCCGGCCGTGCACGTCGAAGCGCTGTGGCACGCACTGCAGCAAAACGGCGTGCGCCCGTGCGGGCTCGGCGCGCGCGACACGCTGCGCCTCGAGGCCGGCATGAACCTGTACGGCCAGGACATGGACGACAACGTCTCCCCGCTCGACGCGGGCCTCGCATGGACGGTCGACCTCAGCGCGCCGCGCGACTTCGTCGGCCGCGCCGCGCTCGAGCGCGACGGCTCGCGCGCCGCATTCGTCGGCCTGATCCTGCAAAAGGAAAACGGCAAGGCGGGCGGCGTGCTGCGCGCACACCAGAAGGTCGTCACGCCGCACGGCGAAGGCGAAATCACGAGCGGCACGTTCTCGCCGTCGATGCAGGAATCGATCGCGTTCGCACGCGTGCCGGCAGCCGTCCAGATCGGCGACACGATCCAGGTGCAAATTCGAGACAAGAATCTTCCCGCGCGCGTGGTAAAACTGCCGTTCGTGCGCAACGGCAAGGTCCTCGCTGCGTAACGGCCGGGGGGCCTGCCTCCCGGGAAGCCGGGAGATGGCGCCCGGCGCAACCACACCCGGCGTGCCCCGGTGGCGCGCCAGCAAAACGAACAAACCCCTTTTATCAGGAGCATCCGATGAGCAACGTCCCGGCCGATCTGAAGTACACCGACGAACACGAGTGGATCCGCACTGAAGCCGACGGCACGCTGACGATCGGCATCACCGATCACGCGCAGAACACGCTCGGCGACATCGTTTTCCTCGAACTGCCGCCCGTCGGCAAGCAAGTGAAGGCAGGCGACGCGATCGGCGTCGTCGAATCCGTGAAAGCCGCGTCGGACATCTATTCGCCGGTGTCGGGCGAGGTGGTCGCGATCAACGCGGACGCAGTCGACACGCCGGAAGAGGTGAACAGCGACGCGTACGACACGTGGCTGTTCAAGGTCAAGCTCGCGGCCGGCGCATCGACCGACAGCCTGCTCGACGCTGCCGCCTACTCCAAGCTGATCGACTAATTTCCTTACCCGAACCGCGCGGGGCCGGTCAGCCGCCCCGTCCCGCGCGGGACCAGAGTCACGCCATGAAGCTCGAACACCCGGACCGCCTGATGAACCGCACGCCCCTCTCGCTCGCCGCGCTCGAAACGCACGACGCGTTCGCCGAACGCCACATCGGCCCCGACGCCGCCAGCCAGCAGGCCATGCTCGACACGCTCGGCTTTGCGTCGCGCGCCGCCCTGATGGACGCCGTGATCCCGGCCTCGATCCGCCGCGCCGAAACGCTGCCGCTCGGCCCGTTCGCGCAGCCGAAGAGCGAGGCCGAAGCCCTCGCCGCGCTGCGTGTTCTCGCGGACAAGAACCAGGTGTTCCGCTCGTATATCGGTCAGGGTTACCACGACACGCACACGCCGGCCGTCATCCTGCGCAACGTGCTCGAAAACCCGGCTTGGTACACGGCCTACACGCCGTACCAGCCCGAAATTTCCCAGGGTCGCCTCGAGGCGCTCCTGAACTTCCAGCAGATGGTGGCCGACCTCACGGGCCTCGCGATCTCGAACGCGTCGCTGCTCGACGAGGCCACCGCCGCGGCCGAAGCGATGACGCTGCTGCAGCGCACCGGCAAGCCGACGTCGAACGTGTTCTACGTTGCCGACGACGTGCTGCCGCAGACGCTCGAAGTGATCCGCACGCGCGCGCTGCCGGTCGGCATCGAAGTCAAGACGGGCCCGGCCGCCGACGCCGCACAAGCCAACGCGTTCGGCGTGCTGCTGCAATACCCGGGCGTGAACGGCGACGTGCGCGACTACCGCGCGCTCACCGACGCGATCCACGCAGCCGGCGGCCACGTGGTGGTCGCGGCCGACCTGCTCGCGCTCACCGTGCTGACGCCGCCCGGCGAATGGGGCGCGGACGTCGCGATCGGCAACACGCAGCGCTTCGGCGTGCCGATGGGCTTCGGTGGCCCGCACGCCGCGTATCTCGCGGTGCGCGACGAATTCAAGCGCCAGATGCCGGGCCGCCTCGTCGGCGTGACCGTCGACGCGCAGGGCAAGCCCGCGCTGCGCCTCGCGCTGCAGACGCGCGAACAGCACATCCGCCGCGAGAAGGCGACGTCGAACGTGTGTACCGCGCAGGCGCTGCTCGCGATCATGGCCAGCATGTACGCGGTCTACCACGGTCCGCACGGGCTGAAGACGATCGCGCTGCGCGTGAACCGCATCGCGGCGCTGCTCGCCGCCGGCGTGAAGCAGCTCGGCTTCGCGACCGTCAACGACACGTTCTTCGACACGCTGACGATCGACACCGGCGCGCGCACCGCGCAGGTTCATGAATTCGCGAAGGCGAAGCGCATCAACCTGCGCCGCGTGAGCGACACGCAAGTCGGCGTGTCGGTCGACGAAACGACGACGCGCGACGACCTCGCCGATCTACTCGCCGTGTTCGCGCAGGCAGCCGGCGGCACCGCACCGGCCGTCGACGCGCTGGACGCGGGCCTCGGCGGCGTCGCCGCGCTGCCGGCCGGCCTCGAGCGCACGAGCGCGTACCTGACGCACCACGTGTTCAACCGCCACCATTCCGAAACCGAAATGCTGCGCTACCTGCGCAGCCTGTCGGACAAGGATCTCGCGCTCGACCGCTCGATGATCCCGCTCGGCTCGTGCACGATGAAGCTGAACGCGACGTCGGAAATGCTGCCCGTCACGTGGCCCGAATTCGGCGGCATCCACCCGTTCGCACCGGCCGAGCAGACCGTCGGCTACCGCGAGATGATCGACCAGCTCGAGCAGATGCTCGTCGCGGCCACCGGCTACGCAGCCGTGTCGCTGCAGCCGAACGCGGGCTCGCAGGGCGAGTACGCGGGCCTGCTGATCATCCACGCGTACCACGCATCGCGCGGCGAAAGCCACCGCGACATCTGCCTGATCCCGGCGTCCGCGCACGGCACGAACCCGGCATCCGCGCACATGGCCGGCATGAAGGTCGTGGTCGTCGCGTGCGACGCGCAGGGCAACGTCGACATCGCGGACCTGAAGGCGAAGGCCGACGAGCACTCGAAGGACCTCGCGGCGATCATGATCACGTATCCGTCGACGCACGGCGTGTTCGAGCAGAACGTCCGCGAGATCTGCGAGATCGTCCATGCGCACGGTGGCCAGGTGTACGTCGACGGCGCGAACATGAACGCGATGGTCGGCCTGACCGCACCGGGCCAGTTCGGCGGCGACGTATCGCACCTGAACCTGCACAAGACCTTCTGCATCCCGCACGGCGGCGGCGGCCCGGGCGTCGGCCCGGTCGCGGTCGGCGCGCACCTCGCGAAGTTCCTGCCGAACCAGCGTTCGACCGGCTACTCGCGCGACGAAAACGGCATCGGCGCGGTGTCGGCCGCCCCGTACGGCTCGGCGTCGATCCTGCCGATCTCGTGGATGTACATCGCGATGATGGGCGCGAAGAACCTGACCGCCGCGACGGAAACCGCGATCCTCAACGCGAACTACATCGCGAAGCGTCTCGCGCCGCACTACCCGGTGCTGTACTCGGGCCCGGGCGGGCTGGTCGCGCACGAATGCATTCTCGACCTGCGTCCGATCAAGGAAACGAGCGGCATCAGCGTCGACGACGTCGCGAAGCGCCTGATGGACTACGGCTTCCACGCGCCGACGATGAGCTTCCCGGTGCCGGGCACGCTGATGGTCGAGCCGACCGAATCGGAATCGCAGGAAGAGCTCGACCGCTTCATCGCCGCGATGATCGCGATCCGCGACGAAATCCGCGCGGTCGAGGAAGGCCGCGCCGATCGCGAGGACAACCCGCTGCGTCACGCGCCGCACACGGCGGCCGTCGTCACCGCGAACGAATGGCCGCACGCGTACTCGCGCGAGCAGGCTGCGTACCCGGTCGCATCGCTCGGCACGAACAAGTACTGGCCGCCGGTCGGCCGCGCGGACAACGTCTACGGCGACCGCAACCTGTTCTGCTCCTGCGTGCCGATGTCGGAATACGCATAACGCGCGCCAGGTCCGGAGCCGTCCGATGGTGATCGCACCGCACGCAACTCCGTGTTGCGTGCGGTTTTTGCGTTCGCCGCTCGAACCGGTTCACGTTCGTCCGCCAATCCGGCTAACATCACACGCGATCCAGCCAATGAAGGAGTTCCGCATGGTGCGTCCGATGTTTCCGGGCCATGGTGCAATGCAGGGGCGGCCGCGCACGCATGCGCGCCGCTTCGTGCCGATGCTCGTCGCGTCCTTGTCGTTCGCCGCTGCCGGCCTCGGCGCGGCCGGCAGCGCGCGCGCGGCGATGAATTTCTGCGCGGCGCCGGCACTGCAGGCGAGCGAGACAACGCAGGCCGAGCCGGGCGTGCAGGCGCTGATCCGCAGCGTCGACGCGCGCATCGGCGAGCAGCCGAAGGCGATGCCGCGCGTGCACACCGAGGGCACGCTGCCGCACGAAGGTATCTACGACCAGAGCGCGGCCGCGCTGAAGGACCTCGACCTGATGCGCGACGCGGCGCTCGCGTGGCGCGTGACGAACGCACCGCGCTATCTGCAGCTCGTCGACCGGTTCCTGTCCGCGTGGGTCGCGACCTACCAGCCGAGTTTCAATCCGATCGACGAGACGCGCTTCGAAAGCCTGATCGTCGCGTACGACATGACGGCGAGCGCGCTGCCGGTGAAGACCCGCAACGCGACGGCCGCGTTCATCGCGAAGCTCGGCGCCGGTTATGTCGCGCAGATCGATGCGCAGAAGCGCCCGCTCACCGGCACGTGGCGCAACAACTGGCAAAGCCACCGGATCAAGCTGATCGCGCTGTCCGCGTTCACGCTCGGCGACCGCAAGATGATGAACGCCGCGCAGCGGCTGTTCGTCGAGCATCTCGCCGACAACATCGGCCCGGACGGCAAGACGTGGGACTTCGAGGAGCGCGATGCGCTGCACTACGCCGTCTACGACCTGCAGCCGCTGGTGACGGCCGCGCTCGCCGCGCGCCGCTTCAACCGCAACTGGCTGCGCGAACGGGGCGCGAACGGCGCGACGCTCGCCGCCGCGCTCGACTGGCTCGTGCCCTATGCGCTCGGCGAGAAGACTCACGAGGAATTCGTGAATTCGCCGGTGCCGTTCGACGCGAAGCGTCGCGAGGCCGGCCTGCCGGGCTACACGGGGCAGTGGGACCCGAAAAACGCCACCGAACTCTTTCATCTGGCCGCGCGGCTCGACGGGCGTTATGCCCGCGTCGCGCAGCAACTCTCCCCAACGCCGCCCGCATGGCTCGCCGCGTGCCTGCCATTGCAGGCGCGCTAGTACTACTCTTAAAGCAAGGCAGGAATCGAAATGGCAGTCAGCGTGTTTGACCTCTTCAAGATCGGCATCGGCCCGTCCAGCTCGCATACGGTCGGACCCATGCGCGCGGCGCTGATGTTCGTCCAGAGCCTCGAGCGCGACGGGCTGCTCGACGCGACCGCCCACGTGAAGGTCGAGCTGTACGGCTCGCTCGGCGCGACCGGCAAGGGCCACGGCACCGACCGCGGCGTGATGCTCGGCCTGCTCGGCGACGCGCCCGACACCGTCGATCCCGAAACCATCGACGTGCGGCTTGAAGAAGTCCGCAAATCGAAGAAGCTCGCGCTGCTCGGCACGCATCCGGTGCCGTTCGTGCTGAAGGAGAACATCGCGTTCTACCGCCAGGCGCTGCCCGAGCACCCGAACGGCATGAAGCTGCGCGCGAGCGACGCGAACGGCGCGGTGCTGATCGAGCGCACCTACCTGTCGGTCGGCGGCGGCTTCGTCGTGACGGCCGGCGCGCCGAACACGAAGGTGCTGAGCGCGGCCGAGCAGATGACGCACCCGTTCCGCACCGGCGCGGAGCTGCTCGCGCTGACCGAATCGACCGGCAAGTCGATCGCGCAGCTGATGTGGGAAAACGAGCGCGCGTGGCACACCGAGGACGAGACGCGCGACGGGCTGCTGAAGATCTGGGCCGTGATGCAGTCGTGCGTGTCGCGCGGCTGCGGGATCGGCAACCCCGATGCCGACGGCAACCTGCCCGGCCCGTTCCAGGTCAAGCGCCGCGCGCCGCAACTGTACCGCACGCTGACGGGAAGCCCGGAGCGCGCGCTGCAGGACCCGCTGTCGATGATCGACTGGATCAACCTGTATGCGATCGCGGTCAACGAGGAAAACGCGGCAGGCGGCCGCGTCGTCACCGCGCCGACCAACGGCGCGGCCGGCATCATCCCGGCCGTGCTGCACTACTACACGCGCTTCACGCCCGGCGCGAACGAACAGGGCGTGATCGACTTCCTGCTGACGGCCGCCGCGATCGGCATTCTTTACAAGCTCAACGCGTCGATCTCGGGCGCGGAAGTCGGCTGCCAGGGCGAAGTGGGCGTCGCGTGCTCGATGGCGGCCGGCGCGCTCGCGGCCGTGCTCGGCGGCACGCCGCACCAGGTCGAGAACGCGGCCGAAATCGGGATGGAACACAACCTCGGCCTCACCTGCGACCCGGTCGGCGGGATGGTGCAGATCCCGTGCATCGAGCGTAACGCGATGGCGTCGGTGAAGGCCGTCAACGCGGCGCGCATGGCGCTGCGCGGCGACGGCTCGCACTACGTGTCTCTCGACTCCGTGATCAAGACGATGCGCGAGACGGGCGCCGACATGAAGACGAAGTACAAGGAAACGTCGCGCGGCGGCCTCGCGGTCAATATCGTCGAGTGCTGATGCGGTAACGGCGGCGCGCTCGCTCGTTGCGTCGCGCCGTCAACCTGTTCGTTCCGACACTATTCAGCGCCCCGCCAACGGGCGTAAGCTGTACGTCCCGCTACCCAGGGAGACGGCAGCCCATGTCGCATTCCAAGGATCTCGAGCCGCGCGCCACCACCGGTGCGCGACTGCTCGTCGATGCGTTGCTCGCCAATCACGTCGAACGCGTGTTCTGCGTGCCGGGCGAGAGTTTCCTCGCCGTACTCGATGCGCTGGCGGACGACACCGCGCGCATCCAGACGGTCGTCTGCCGCCACGAGGCGGCCGCCGCGAACATGGCCGAGGCGGTCGGCAAGCTGACCGGCCACCCCGGCATCGCGTTCGTCACGCGCGGGCCCGGCGCAACGCATGCGTCGATCGGCGTGCACACCGCGTTCCAGGATTCGACGCCGATGATCCTGTTCGTCGGCCAGTGCGCGCGCGAGCACCTCGACCGCGAAGCCTTCCAGGAAATCGACTACCGCCGGATGTTCGGCCAGATGGCGAAGTGGGTCGCGCAGATCGACGATCCGCGCCGCATCCCCGAATACCTGAGCCACGCGTTCCACGTCGCGACGTCCGGCCGGCCCGGCCCGGTCGTGCTCGCGCTGCCGGAGGACGTACTGTCCGAAGCGTGCGCGGCGCAGCCCGCCGTGCCGGCCGCGAAACGCGTCGCGGCGGCGCCGTCCGCCGCGCAGATGGACGAGCTGCGCGAGCGGCTCGCGCGCGCGGAACGGCCGTTCGCGATCGTCGGCGGCAGCGGCTGGACACCCGAAGCGTGCGCGAACCTGCGCACCTTCGTCGAGCGCTGGCAACTGCCGGTCGCGTGCGCGTTCCGCTACCAGGACACGATCGACAACGCGCACCCGAACTATGCGGGCGACGTCGGGCTCGGGATCAACCCCGCGCTCGCGAAGCGCATCCGCGACGCCGACCTGCTGCTCGTGATCGGGCCGCGCCTCGGCGAAGCGACCACCGGCGGCTACACGCTGCTCGACATCCCGAAGACACGCCAGACGCTGATCCACGTGCACCAGGGCGCGGACGAGCTCGGCCGCGTGTATGCGGCCGACCTGCCGATCGTGTCGGGGATGCCCGAAATCGCCGCGCCGCTCGCCGCGCTCGAAGCGCCCGAGCGCCCGGCCTGGGCCGGCGCGGCCGACGACGCGCATCACGCGTACCGCGAATGGCATGCGCCGCTGCCGATGCCCGGCGACGTCCAGCTCGGCGACGTGATGGTGCAGCTGCGCGAGCGCCTGCCGCACGACGCGATCCTGACCAACGGCGCAGGCAACTACGCGATCTGGCTGCATCGCCACTTCGCGTACCGGCACTTCCGCTCGCAGCTCGCGCCGACGAGCGGCGCGATGGGCTACGGGATTCCCGCCGCGCTCGCCGCGAAGTCGCTGTACCCGTCGCGCGCGGTCGTCGCGCTTGCGGGCGACGGCTGCTTCATGATGGCCGGCAACGAACTCGCGACCGCGATGCAGTACGGGCTGAACATCGTCGCGATCGTCGTCAACAACGGGCATTTCGGCACGATCCGCATGCATCAGGAGCGCAACTACCCGGGCCGCGTGCATGGCACGGGGCTCACGAATCCCGATTTCGCCGCGTATGCGCGCGCGTTCGGCGCGCATGGCGAGACGGTCGAGCGCACCGCCGATTTCGCGCCGGCGCTCGAGCGCGCGCTGACCTGCGGGCTACCCGCGCTGATCGAGATCCGCATCCCGCAGGACGCCAGCACGCCGGCCGCGACGCTCGAACAGATCCGCGAACAGGGCCGCCGCGCACGCGGCGGATGACGGTGGCCACGCGCAGCGCGCCGCCCGGCATCGCGCTCGCGCACGACGACGCGCTCGTGCTCCCCGGCACGCTGCTCGCGCCCGACGGCACGCTCGTCGCGCCTTACGACATCGAGCACGGCGATGCGCGCGCCGTCGGCCACGTGCCGGCCGCGGCCGCGCTCGGCCTGCTGCACGCCGCGCATCGGCCGTTCCGGCTCGACTACGACCGCGCAAGCGATGTGCACGTGATCAACGGAATGGGCGTCACGCTCGGCGATTCGGTGATCGGGCTAACCGCGCTCGCCGCACTGCGCGCGGCGCATGCGGGCCTGCGCTTCACGCTGTACCGGCCGGCCCGCGCACCGCGCCATGTCGACGCGCTGTATGCGCTCGCGGCCGACGTCGTTGCGCCGTCACGCGCGCTGCCGTGCCCCGCCGACGTGCTGCCTGCAGACGCGCCGTGCATCGACGTCGGCAATCACCTGTACTGGCCCGCGTTCGCGCGGCTGCCGATGATCGATTTCTTCCTCGACGCGCTCGGCGTCGACCCGGCCACCGTGCCGGCCGCCGAGAAGCGCAACCGCTGGCTCGCGCGGCTGCCGCTGCCCGCGCTGCCGGCCGCATGGCAGCGGCCGTACGTGCTGTTCTGTGCGAACGCGAGCACCGCGGTGCGCAGCGTGCCGCCCGCGCTGCGCGCGGCGTTCGTGGAGATGCTCGTGCAACGCTATGGGCTGCCGGTGGCCGGGTTCGGGCCCGTTGCGCATCCGGCTTACGTCGACGTGAGCGGCGACGCGGCCGACACCGCGCGGTTCATTGCCTGGGTCAAGGGCGCCAGCCTGCTGTTCGCGCCCGACACGGCCGCGCTGCATCTCGCCGACGGTTTCGACGTGCCCACGCTCGCCTGCTTCACGACGATCAGGCCGGCGCTGCGCGCGCGCGACTATCCGCATTGCGTGCCGGTCACGCTCGACCTGCCGGCCAAATTGCACGGGATGCATCGCAGCGAGCGGCCGGACGATCTCGCGGCAGTCGAAGCCGCGTATCGCGCGGTCGACTGGGATAAGCTCGCGTGGCCCGCGCCGCGCGAAGCGGCGGCGACCACCACCACCACTGGATAAGAGAACCGCACGCGGCAGCCGGCCGGTAGGCCGAAGGCGCCGCCGTCGTCACCCCGCCGCGACCATCACCGCGCGGTCGCGCAGCGTCTCAGACGGCCGCTTGCCGAACAGCCGCCGATAATCGGTCGCGAACTGGCTCAGATGCCAGAAGCCCCACGCCTCCGCGACGTCCTGCACCGAGCCGGCCGCGCGGCCGCACAGGTCGCGCCGCGCGCCGTTCAGCCGCAGCGTGCGCAAATAGGTCGCGGGCGCCATCCCGAGCACGTCCTGGAAGCAGTACTGCAGCGTGCGCCGGCTCACGTGCAACTGCTCGCACAGCTCGGGCACGCCGACCGGGCGCGTGCGGTGCGCGAGCACGTAGTCGCGCGCCTGCTCGACGATCCAGCGGCGCGTCGACGGCGTGCGGCCCGCGCCATCGTCGCCCGGTTGCGCGCACGCATCGAACAGCGCGGTGAGCACCTCGGCCTGCAGCTCATCGCGCTGCGCATCGGGCAGCGGGCCGGCCACGGCCACCGCGCCGTCGAGCCGGCGGCCGAGCAACGCGCACAGGCGCGCGAGCCGCGCATCGCCGACCTGCATCACGCGCTGCGTGAACAGCTGCTCGTCGAGCGCGCGGTGCTCGACCTCCTCCGCATAACGACGCAGCACGTCGCCACGCACGACGACGCCGTAGATCGAAAACTGCGCGGGCGTCACCAGTTCGAATTCGACGTTGCCGGGCCGGAACGCGAGCGCGCCGGGCCCGATGCGGCACGCATCGACGCGCGCCGTGCCGTCGCACACGAGCGGGATGCCAAACCAGTACGCATCGCCGCGCACCTCGCATGCCTGGCGCAGCAGGTGGCTCGTCGATTCACGAAACAGCTTCATCGTGTCGAGCGGCAGCTCGGTCAGCGTGCCGACGAAGCGGCCGGCCGCGAGCTGGTCGTAGGTCTGCCGCCAGCCGATCAGGTTGCGCGCCTGCTCGTCCGCATCGTGCGCGACGCTGACGACGGCCTGCCCGGCCAGCCCATCGTCGCCCTGCGCGTTGCGCCGCGTGTCTTCGGCGGTCGGTTCTTCGATATACGCCACGTATTGATCCATCGTGTCCTCCCTCACCTGCCCGGAACCGCGTTTGTCACGCAAGTCCCGTGCCGAACCGCGCGGCCCGGCAACCAGCCCGTCATTCCACGCTGCCCGGCCGGTGCGCGCCATACGGGCGCACCCGGACGCGGCGCGCGGCGCACGCCGCCGGTGCGATCCGCGCGACGACCGCGCATGCGCGTCGCCGCTTGTTACCGAGACTATCGACTACCGGCTGCCGGCCGTAGCCGCACGACCCGCGTGCCGCAGTTGCCGTACGCCTGTGCGACCGCCAGCTCGACGATCGCGCTGCCGGCCGGCCAGGGTGCCGCGTCGGCCTCCGGCAGATCGGCACGCAGCGTGGCGCGGCCGTTGATCCGGTAGCGGATGCCACGCATGAAATCGACGAACAGCAACCCGACACCGCTGCCGTCGCACGCTGCCGCGTCGATCCGGCCAGCGCCACCCTGCGCGGGCAACGCGAACCGCAGCGTCTTCGTGTCGATCACGCGGACCACGGGCAACAGCTCGCCGTGCGCGTCGCGCAGGCTATGCACGATGTCGCAGGTGACGCTTGCGCGAGCGCCGCACGCGGTGCCGATGAACATGAACGGCTGCGATTCGACGAATTGCCACACGCCGATGCTCACGCGCGTCGTCACCACGTCGCTCATCCGCTCGGCTTCGTCGGCGACGCCGAAACGCTGCTGCGCGTCGAGTTCGCCCGCGTGGAATACGGGGTGGCGCGCAAAGGATCGGGGCAGTTCTGACATGCTGGTTTCCGTCACGCGCGTCCGCACACCATGCCGCCGCGAACCCGCGACGGCCGGTATCGTTTCCAGCGCGGGCCGCAACGCTACGCGGCCGACGCCGGCTGCCGGATGTCGAAATCGAACAGGGCGAAGTGCCGGATGACCGGCACCTCGCCACCGCATCGGCGATCAGAAGAACCCGAGCGCCTCGGCCTGATAGCTGACCAGCAGGCACTTCGTCTGCTGATAGTTCGACAGCGCCATCTTGTGCGTCTCGCGGCCGATCCCCGACTGCTTGTAGCCGCCGAACGCCGCGTGCGCGGGGTACAGGTGGTAGCAGTTGGTCCACACGCGGCCGGCCTCGACCTCGCGGCCCATCCGGTACGCACGCGTGCCGTTGCGCGTCCACACGCCCGCGCCGAGCCCGTAGAACGTGTCGTTCGCGAGTTCGATCGCGTCCTGCTCGTCCTTGAACGTCATCACCGACGCGACCGGCCCGAAGATCTCTTCCTGGAACACGCGCATCTTGTTGTTGCCGAGCAGCATCGTCGGCTTCACGTAGTAGCCCGTGCCGAGTTCGGCGGCCGGCGCCGTGCGCTCGCCGCCCGTCAGGCATTGCGCGCCTTCGCCGCGGCCGATGTCGATGTACGACAGGATCTTGTCGAGCTGCTGCTGCGACGCCTGCGCGCCGATCATCGTCTGCAGGTCGAGCGGGTGGCCGGACTTGATGCGCTCGACGCGCGCGACGGCCTTCTCGATGAAGCGTTCGTAGATCGATTCCTGGATCAGGATGCGCGACGGGCACGTGCACACTTCGCCCTGGTTCAGCGCGAACATCGCGAGCCCTTCGAGCGCCTTGTCGAGGAATGCGTCGTCCTGGTCGAGCACGTCGGCGAAGAAGATGTTCGGGCTCTTGCCGCCCAGCTCGACCGTCGACGGGATCAGGCTGTCGGCCGCCGCGCGCAGGATGTGCTTGCCGACCGGCGTCGAACCCGTGAACGCGATCTTCGCGATCCGCTTGCTGGTCGCGAGCGCTTCGCCCGCTTCCTTGCCGAAGCCGTTCACGATGTTGATCGTGCCGGCCGGGAACAGGTCGCCGATCAGTTCCATCAGCACGAGCACCGACGCGGGCGTCTGCTCGGCCGGCTTCATCACGACGCAGCAGCCGGCCGCGAGCGCCGGCGCGAGCTTCCACGCGGCCATCAGCAGCGGGAAGTTCCACGGGATGATCTGGCCCACGACGCCGAGCGGCTCGTGGAAGTGATACGCGACGGTGTTGTCGTCGATTTCGGAAATGCCGCCTTCCTGCGCGCGAATGCAGCCCGCGAAATAGCGGAAGTGATCGATCGCGAGCGGCAGGTCGGCCGCCATCGTCTCGCGCAGCGGCTTGCCGTTGTCGATCGTCTCGGCCACGGCGAGCAGCTTCAGGTTCTTTTCCATCCGCTCGGCGGCGGCGAGCAGCAGGTTCGCGCGCTCGGCCACGGACGTCTTGCCCCACTTGCGGCGCGCGGCATGCGCGGCGTCGAGCGCCAGCTCGATATCGTCGGCACCCGAGCGCGGCACGCGGCAGAACGGCTGGCCGTTGATCGGCGACACGTTCTCGAAATACTCGCCCTTCACCGGCGCCACCCACTTGCCGCCGATGTAGTTGTCGTACTGCTGACGGTACGGGTATTCGACGTCGAGGCCCAGTTGCTTCAGGTCAAACGGGTTCATACATGTCTCCTGTTCATCGTGCTTGTGTGAGTACAGCGCCGGTTGGACCGCGCTGCACTCGTTTACGCAACATGCGTGCCAATCAGGACGGGAGCGAAACGGAAGCAGCGCGACCGCGGCCGGCCCGGGTGCGCGCCGTGCCGTGGCCGCGCACGCGGCACGGCGAGTGTGCCGATTCTGAACACCGCGACTGCGCAGCGGCGTGGCCGGTGTTCGAAACTTCCACAGTGGGTGTGCGGGGCGGCACGGGCAGGCGGGCAGCGCCGCGTGGCATGTCGCTTGCGTGCGAATCGCGCATCCTGACCACACGCTACGGCGTTCGCGCCGATCGACCCCATGAGCGACCCCGGCCCCCTGACCGACGACGCCGTCGCGTTCATCCGCGAGCAGGCGTTCCTGATCGTCGCGACCGCCGACGCGGCGGGCGACAGCGATTGCTCGTACCGCGGCCGCCAGCCGCGCGCCGACGGCTCGTTCGCGCCGCTGGTCGACCTGCCCGACCGCCGCACGCTCGTGCTGCCCGACTTCGCGGGCAACAACCTGTTCAACACGATCGGCAACCTGCTGGTGAATCCGGCCATCGCGCTGCTGTTCGTCGATTTCGTGCGCCAGACGACCTGGCTCGTGCAGGGGCGCGCGACGATCGACGAGGATGCGGGAAGCCGCGCGCATCTGTGGCCCGACGCGAAGCGCTATGTGGTGGTCGCGGTCGAGCGGGCGCAAGCGCGTGCCGATGCGGCACTGCCGCCGCTCGTGTTGGCGTGATGCGATGAGCGCAGCGTCGGCGTGCGGATGCCGGTCACGATGAAACACGACGGCGCGACGGCTGCGATGGCCGAAGCGCCATGCTGCTCGACGACTCGATAACGCAACCGCTCAGCCCCCGTGCGTCTCCACGCAGGCCGGTTCGATCCGGCTGCGTGCCGGCACGTCGGCATGCGCATGCCCGTCCGTGTCGTCGCCCGTTTCGGCGGCCGCCGGCCGTTCACCGAGAAACACGAACACCACCACCGCGCACAACACCGTGACGACGGCCAGCCCGGTCAGCAGCCGGTCGAACGCATGCGTATAACTCGCGAGCAGCACCGCATGGCCGACGCCCGGCAACACGGCCGCCGCGCCGGCAAGATCGCCGGTCGCGAGCCGCGCGGCCGCACGCAGCGTCGCGTCGGGCGTGCCGGCGGCGCCGGCCGCCTGCCGCAGCCCCGTCTGCGCGAGCGCGGCCAGCACCGCGCCGACGATCGCGAGCGCGATCCCCTCGCCGGCCACGCGCGTCGTGCTGAAGATGCCCGTCGCCATCCCCGCGCGCTCCTTCGGCACGACACTCACCGACAGCCCGTCCATCAGCCCCCACGGCATGCCGGCCCCGACGCCGATCGCGAGCATCGGCGCGATCGCCGCAGGCCCCGCGCCGCCGCGCAGCGCGATGCCGAGCCACACGAGCCCGGCCGCCGCGACCAACAGCCCGAGCCCCGAGATCACGCCGGCCGACAGCCAGCGCGTGAGCGTCGCCGCGACGAGCGGCACGACCAGCATCGGCGCGGAGATCGCGAGCATCAGCCAGCCGGCGTCGATTTCGCTGAAGCCGTCGATGCCGATGAAGCGCAGCGGCAGCACGACGAGCAGCACGATGTAGCAGCAGCAGGTCGACACCGGCAGCACCTGCACGCCGACGAAGCGCGCGATGCGGAACAGCGACAGGTCGAGCATCGGCCGCGCGACGCGCGTCTCGATCATCACGAACGCGCACGCGCCGAGCGCCGCGCCGGCCAGCAGCGCGATCACGAGCGGGCTCGACCAGCCGCGCGCGGGCGCCTCGATCACGCCGAACGTGAACAGCGTCAGCGCGGCGGTGAACGCGGCCGTGCCGGGCCAGTCGAGCCCGGTCGCGTGCGGATCGCGCGACTCGTGCATGCGCGGCAACCCGAACACCAGCGACAGCACGCCGGCCACCGCGCCCGTCACGAAGATCGCGCGCCAGCCGTAATGCCCGATCAGGACGCCGGCCAGCACGGGCCCGAACGCGAGTCCGATGCCGAAGGTCGTGCCGAGCAGGCTGAACGCACGCGTGCGCGCCGCGCCGTCGAATTCCTGCGCGAGCGCCGCAGTGCCGCCCGCGAGCGCCGCGGCCGCCGCGAGCCCTTGCGCGGCGCGCAGCAGGTCGACCGCGAGCATCGACGGCGCGAAGGCGAGCGCGGCCGACATCAGCGTGAAACCGCCGACGCCGATCGCGAACACGCGCTTGCGGCCGAACTGGTCAGCCAGCGCGCCCGCCGCCATCAGGAAGCTGCCGAACGCGAGCATGAACGCGTTGGTGATCCAGTTCATCGCGACCGGGCCGCCGTGCAGGTCGCGGCCGATCGCCGGCGTCGCGACCGCGCCGCCCGAAAACGACAGCGGCAACGCGACGGCGGCCATGCAGACGGCGGCCAGCACCCACGTGCGCCGGCGCGCCGACACGGCTGAAGCGGCTGAAAACGGGTGATCCATCATCGCTCCTCGAAAAGCCGGCGCGGATGCGCCGTTGGAGCGACAGAAGATAAATCCGATTCAATCCGCGAAAAACCACGCGAAGTTCCGCATATAACGGACTAAAATTCCGCAATTCACCCAGCCACCTGCATCGGCGCACGCACTTCGATGGAAAACCTGACCGGCATCGTCGCCTTCGTCCGCACCGCCGACGCGCTGAGCTTCGTCGCGGCCGGCCGCGCGCTCGGCATCTCGGCGTCGGCGGTCGGCAAGACGATCGCGAAACTCGAGCTGTCGCTCGGCGTGCGCCTGTTCAACCGCACGACGCGGCGCGTCACGCTGACCGACGAAGGACGGCACTTCTACGAACGCTGCCAGCGGATCCTCGAGGATTTCCGCGATGCCGAAGCGACCGTGACGGCATCGGCACAGCGCCCGCGCGGCAAGCTGCGCGTGAGCCTGCCGGTGATCGGCTACCGCTTCCTGCTGCCCGTGCTGCCCGAATTCCGGCAGCGCTACCCGGACGTCGAGCTCGATCTGGATTTCAACGACCGGATGGTCGACGTCGTCGAAGGCGGCTTCGATGCGGTGATCCGCAGCGGCCCGCTGTCGGATTCGCGCCTGATGTCGCGGCGGCTCGGCCCGTTCGCGTTCGTGCTGTGCGCGACGCCCGCGTATCTCGCGCAGGCCGGCACGCCGCGCACCCCACACGATCTCGAAGCGCACGATTGCGTGCGCTACTGCTTCCCGACCACCGGCAAGCTGCAGGACTGGGCGCTCGCGGCCGCCGACGGCACGCCGCTGAAGCTGCGCACCGCGATGACCTGCAACAACATGGAAGCGCTGCGCGGCACCGTGCTCGCGGGGCTCGGCATCGGCTACATGCCCGACTTCCTCGCGCGCGACGCGCTCGAACACGGCGCGCTCGTCACCGTGCTCGACGACTACCGGATCGCACCGGGGCAATTCTCGATCGTGTGGCCGTCGAGCCGACAGTTGTCGCCGAAGCTGCGCGTGTTCGTCGATTTTCTGTGCGAGCGGCTGTTCAAGTAGCCGCGCGCCGTCACACCGCCCCGATCCGCTCCGTGTCGGACGGCGGCAGCAGCGCATCGCTGTCGTCCTTCAGCCCGACGCCCGTCAGCTGGAGCCGGCGCGCATGCGTCATCAGGTAATGCAGCTTGTGCGCGGCGGCCGCGTGCGGCAGCCCTTCGGGCCGCACGTTCGAAATGCAGTTGCGCAGCGCATCGTGGCAGCCGACTTTCGGCGCCCACGTGAGGTACACGCCGAGGCTATCGGGCGAGCTGAGCCCCGGCCGTTCGCCGATCAGCATCGCGACGACCTTCGCGCGCAGCAGTTCGCCGATCTCGTCGCCGAGCGCGACCCGCGCCTGCGTCGCGACCACCACCGGGCCGATCCGCCAGCCGTCCGTGTCGAGCCTCGATCGCACGGCCTGCAGCAGCGGCAGCGCCTGCTTCGCGGCCGCGAACGCCGACAGCCCGTCGCCGACCACGAACACGACGTCCGGCGCATCATCGAGCGCCGCGCCGTGAGCGGTCAGCAGCGCGCGCCCTTCGTCGGACAGCTTGCGGCCGAGATCGGGCCGGCGCAGGTAATGCTGGCGATCGGGCGCGGCACTCTGCACGCCGAGCGTCGCGAAGCCGGCCGCGTCGAGTTCGGCCCGCAGCGCATCCGCGTCGAGCGGCTGGTGCACGGCGTCGCGCGCCTGCGCGTGCGACAGGTTGAACGCGAGCAGCGGCGCGGTCGGCAGGCTGTTGCCCGCGCGGCCGAGCGCGATCCGCGCGTTCGTGAACGACTTCAGCTGCGCCCACGGGTTCTTTTCGACGGCGTCGCTCATGCCGAAATCCCCATCCAGTCGTTCGCGCCCGCCAGCAGCGGCACACGCGACGTCGCGGCGCGCAGCGCGCCGTGCGCGTCGGCGATCTCCATCGTCTCCAGCCACTCCTCGAACTCCGGCGCGCGGCGCAGGCCGAGCACCTCGCGCACGTAGAGCTGGTCGTGGAACGACGTGCTCTGGTAGTTCAGCATCACGTCGTCCGCACCCGGAATCCCCATGATGAAGTTGATGCCGGCCGCGCCCAGTAGCGTCAGCAGCGTATCCATGTCGTCCTGGTCGGCTTCCGCGTGGTTCGTGTAGCAGATGTCGCAACCCATCGGCACGCCGAGCAACTTCCCGCAGAAGTGATCCTCGAGCCCCGCACGGATGATCTGCTTGCCGTCGTACAGGTATTCGGGGCCGATGAAGCCGACCACCGTGTTCACGAGGAACGGCTCGAACTTGCGTGCGACCGCATATGCGCGCACTTCGCAGGTCTGCTGGTCGACGCCGTGATGCGCGTTCGCCGACAACGCGCTGCCCTGGCCGGTTTCGAAGTACATCAGGTTGTTGCCGACGGTGCCGCGCTTGAGCGACAACGCGGCCTCGCGCGCCTCGCCGAGCAGCGCGAGCGAGATCCCGAAGCTCGCGTTCGCCTTCTCGGTGCCCGCGATCGACTGGAACACGAGATCGACCGGCGCGCCCTTCTCGATCGCCGCGATCGTGTTGGTCACGTGCGTGAGCACGCACGACTGGGTCGGCACGCCGTAGCGTTCGCGAAACCCGTCGATCATCGCGAGCAGCTTCACGATCGCCGCGAGGCTGTCGGTCGCCGGGTTGATGCCGATCATCGCGTCGCCGCAGCCGTACATCAACCCGTCGAGCATCGACGCGGCGATGCCCTTCACGTCGTCGGTCGGGTGATTCGGCTGCAGCCGCACCGACATCCGGCCGGCCAGCCCGACCGTGTTGCGAAAGCGCGTGACCACGCGGCGCTTGCGCGCGGCCGCGATCAGGTCCTGGTTGCGCATCAGCTTCGACACGGCCGCGACCATCTCGGGCGTGAGGCCCGGCGCGATCCGTTCGAGCGCCGCGCCGTCGGCCGCGGGCGACAGCAGCCAGTTGCGGAAATCGCCGACCGTCAGGTGCGAGATTTCCGCGAACGCCTGCGCGTCGTGATCGTCGACGATCAGTCTCGTGACTTCATCGTCTTCGTACGGAATCACCGCTTCGTTCAGGAACGCCTTCAGCGGCACGCCCGCGAGCGCGATCTTCGCGGCCACGCGCTCCTCCTCGCTCGCCGCCGCGACACCGGCGAGCTGGTCGCCGGAACGCAGCGGGCTCGCCTTCGCGAGCAGCGTCTTCAGGTCCGCGAAGCGGTACGTGCGCGGACCGATCGTCTCCGTGTAGGACATCGTGCGAGTCTCCTTGCCAAAAGCCGACGGCGCGCCCGTTCGACGGGGCGCGCCGGATGCCGTCAGGAACGGCCGTTCACCTTCACCCTGCTCACTCCTCCAGCAGCGCGTCGCCCGGCGCACTCTCGCGCTGCGAGCGGGTCGCGAGGAAGTACGCGTAGCCGAACGCGAGGAAGCCGAGGAACACCAGCGCGACCAGCCCGTTGAAGTACACCATCGTACCGAGACAGATGACCGCCGCAACGATCGCGAATGCCGGGAAGATCGGGTACAGCGGCGCGCGGAACGGCCGCGCCATGTTCGGCTGCGAGCGGCGCAGCTTGAACAGCGACGCCATGCTGACGATATACATCACGATCGCACCGAACACCGACATCGTCACGATATTCGCGGTCAGCGTCTGCCCGCCGAACTGGATCAGCTCGTCGCTGTAGATCGCCGCGATGCCGATCACGCCGCCCGCGAGGATCGCGCGATGCGGGGTCTTGAAGCGCGGATGCACCTTCCCGAGCCACTCCGGCAGGTAGCCTTCGCGGGCCAGCGCGAAGATCTGGCGCGAATAGCCGAGGATGATCCCGTGGAACGACGCGACGAGCCCGAACAGCCCGAGCCACACCAGCATGTGCATCCAGCCGCTGTTCGCGCCGACGATGTACTTCATCGCCTGCGGCAGCGGATCGTTGATGTTCGCGAGCTTGGTCCAGTCGCCCGCGCCGCCGGCGAACACCATCACGCCGATCGCGAGCGCGACGAGGGTCAGGATCCCGGCCACGTAGGCGATCGGAATCGAGCGCTTCGGGTTCTTCGCTTCCTCGGCGGCCATCGCGACGCCCTCGATCGCGAGGAAGAACCAGATCGCGAACGGGATCGCCGCGAACATCCCGTGGAATGCGCCGACGCTGAAATGATCGGCGCCCGACCAGCCGCCCTTCATGAAGTTGCTCCACGCGAAGCCCGGCGACACGACGCCCATGAACACCAGCAGCTCGAAGATCGCGAGCAGCGTGACGACGAGCTCGAAGGTCGCGGCGATCTGTACGCCGACGATGTTCAGCGCCATGAACACGAGATACGCGCCCATCGCCGCATGCTTCGGCTCGAGGCCCGGGAACTGCACGTGCAGGTACGCGCCGATCGCGAGCGCGATCGCGGGCGGCGCGAACACGAATTCGACGAGCGTCGCGGCGCCGGCGAGATAACCGCCGGTCGGGCCGAATGCGCGGCGTGCATACGCGAACGGGCCGCCCGCGTGCGGGATCGACGTCGTCAGCTCGGTGAAGCTGAAAATGAAGGTCGTGTACATCGCCGCGACGAACAGCGCGGTAATGACGAAGCCCAGCGTACCGGCGCTCGCCCAGCCATAGCTCCAGCCGAAGTATTCGCCGGAAATCACGAGACCGACCGCGATGCCCCACAGTTGCCAGGTCCCGAGCGTCTGCTGCAGCGCGGGCTGGCCGGACGACTTGGCGCCGGCGGCGGGCCGGCCATTCGACTCTGCTTTCATCGGACTTTCTCCTCAAAGGCGCCGGGCCTGTCGGCGTGCGCGACTGAGAATCGATGCTAGAGAGTCATTAAACGACGTGTTATCGAAATTCGGCAAAGATCGCGGGTTACGTTTCGCTGACGGAAACGCCGGCCGCGATCGTCGCCATGGCCGTCCGGCCGCACGACGCGGCCGGACCACCGGCACTTACTGGCCGCCGCCGCGCTGGTTGAACCAGCGGTCGAGCAGCTTGCCGGCCGCTTCGCGGCCGCCGAGGCCGAACGACAGCGCGACGGCCACCGCGATCGCGCCGAGCACGAGGCCGAACGCGAGCTGGACGATCTCGTTGGCGATGCCCATCGCGCGCAGCCCCATCGCGAACACGAGGCCGAGGATCGCGAATTGCGCGATGCGCGCGAACAGTACGCTGTGCTCACGGTCAGCCTGCTCGATCACGCGGCGCGCGAGGCTCGCGAGCCACACGCCGATCACGAGGATCAAGCCACCCATCAGCACGTGGCCGCCGAATTCGATGAACAGCGTGACGACGTCGCGCACCTGCGAGAAACCGAGCCGGTTCGCGGCTTCGACCGACGCGAACAGCATCGCGAAGAACACGATCAGCCGCGCCACCAGCACCGACGGCTGCAGGATCCCCGAGAACACGCGCTCGACGCCGAGCACGGCCGGCAGCCCGTCGGCACCGGCGGCTTCCAGCAGCTTCTGCGCGAGCGACGCGACGAAGCGTGCGAAGTAGAACGTGACGAGCACGATCACGATCGCCGCGACGATGTCCGGCACCGCGCCGAGGAACTGGTTCAGCATGTTGGTCGCGGGACCCGAGATCGCGTCGATCTTCAGCGCGTCGAGCGCGGAGATCAGCGTCGGCACGAACACGAACACGTAGACGATCGTGCCGATCAGGCTCGATACGCGCACGGGCGTCGGGCTGTCGAGACGCTGCGTGAGGCGGTCGGCGCCTGCCGCGACGAGCAGGTTCGTCACGAGGCCGCGCAGCACGCGCGCGACGACCCAGCCGACGAAGCCGATCACCGCGGCCGCGAACAGGTTCGGCACGATCGCGAGCAGCTTGTCGACCATCCCCTGCACGGGCGACAGCAGCCCCGACAGTGCGAACGACGCGAGGATCGCCGGCAGGAACATCAGGATCACGAGCCAGAACAGCACGTCGCCGAGGTAGCCGCTCATCGGCTGCATGCCCGCGCCTTCGGACAGCTTGTCGTCGATCTTGCTCGCCTTCAGCGCGCGGTTCGCGAGGCTGCGCAGCAGCGACGCGATGAGCCACGCGATCAGCGTCAGCGCCGCGCCGCCGATCAGGTTCGGCAGGTAGTTGACGATATGCGTGACGAGCAGCGAGAACGGATTGGAGACCGCGTACAGGTTGAGCACGTTGAAGATGCCCACCGCGGTGACGAGCAGCACGAGCCAGAACAGGCCGCCGGCGATGATCCGCTCGACATACGCGCCCTGGCCGGTGCTTTCGTTGATCCGCTGATCGACCTTCAGCGCGCTGAGCAGGCGCAGCGCGCCGGCCCGCACGACCACCGCGATCAGCCAGCCGATCACCAGGATGCCGATCGCGCCGGCGATCTTTGGCAGATATCCGCCTAGCGTGGCCTGCAGCGACGTGATGAAGCTGGAAGCATCCATTTCTTGTTCTCCCGAAAAACGTGGCGTTGCGATTGAACATCGACGAACTACCTGCGTACTTCGAAACACCTGCGTTGCCGCTTGAGCAAAGTACCCGAGAAAAATGACGCCTTCACCCGATTTCACCGTCTTTAACTTTAGTTGTTGATCACGGGGGGGCAAGACCCCATTTCGATGAAATAAAAAGGGGCGGATTAGCCGGCCGCTACGCATTTCCGCAAGATTTGTCCATTCGGGCCGTGCTACCGTGACGTCGGTTCCTGCCCGGACACGCCGATGACAGTCGAAACGAAAACCGAGACGCCCGCGTGGATCCGCTATGCGGCAAGCGTGGCGCGCGTCCACGACTACATCCGCGCGCACCTCGACGGCCCGCTCGACCTGAACCGGCTCGCCGAAGTCGCGTGCCTGTCGCCGTATCACTGGCAGCGCGTCTATCGCGCGCTGTACGGCGAGTCGATCGTGCTGACGGTGCGGCGGATGCGGATCGTTCGCGCGTCCGAGGATCTCGTCTGCACCGACCGGCCGATCGACGAAATCGCGCGGCGCGCGGGCTACGGTTCGACGCATGCGTTCGCCCGCGCGTTTCGCGACGCCTACGGCGTGCCGCCCGCCCAGCACCGGCGCACGGGTGCCCACCGGCCGATTTATCCGCTACAGAGAGGAGAGGAAGACATGTTCAAGCACGAAGTCGAGATCCGGCGCCTGCCGGAACTGCGCGGCTACGCGGTGGCGCACACCGGCGCGTACATGAAGGTCGGCGACGCGTTCGGCCGGATTGGCGCGTGGGTCGGACAACACGGGCTGATCGGCCCGGGCGCGAAGATGATCGGCATTTTCTACGACGATCCGGATACGACACCGGAAGCGCAACTGCGCGCGAAGGCCTGCTTCACACCGGCCGACGGTGCGCCGGACGTCGAGCCCGTGCCGCCCGTCGAACGCGTGACGGTGTCGGGCGGCGAATACGCGGTGCTGCTGCACACGGGCCCGTATGCGGACCTGAAAACCGCCTACCAGTGGCTCTACGGCGACTGGCTGCGCCACTCGGGCCGCGAAGCCGCCGACGCGCCGCCGTTCGAGCTCTACCTCAATACGCCGATGGATGCCGCGCCGGCCGACCTGCGCACCGAGATCCACCTGCCGCTGCGCTGATCGAAGGGCCGGTGCGCCGGCCCTGAAACGAATCGCGCCGGCCGGCATTCATGCGCGGCCGGCGCGAATGGCCTGCACACTCAGGCGGCCTGCGTGCCGCACCCCGGACAGAAACGCGCATCGGTGGCCAGCGCCGCGTGGCAGCGGCTGCACGCCTTGCCGCGTTGCGCCGCACCGCACTGCGTGCAGAAACGCGCATCCGCCGCGTTGAGTGCGCCGCAGCCCGCGCAGGCGAGCTGGCTCAGCGGCACGTTGCCGCCCTGGCCACCCTGCCCGTCGGCCGGCGCCTGCCAGCCCCAGCCGTGGCGATCGCGGCCGCGCGCTTCGTGGCCGCCGTGTCCTTCCCGGCGCTGCCCGCCATGATGCCCGCCACCGTGGCCGCTGCTGCCCTGCCCGCCGCCATGGCCACCGCCGTGGCCGCCCAGGATCCGTTTCAGAAAGCTCATCGCCCGCTCCTCAACGCTTGGCCCGCGCGTCGCCGAACGCCCCGGAGGACGACAGCAGCCGCAAGCCGTTGGCCACGACGATCAGGCTCGCGCCCGCGTCGGCGAAGACCGCCATCCACATCGTGCCGAGCCCCGCGACCGTCAGGCCGAGGAACACGATCTTCACGCCGAGCGCGAAGCCGATGTTCTGCACCAGGACGCGGTGCGTCGCGCGCGACAGCCGCACGAACGCGGGAATCTTGCGCAGGTCGTCGTCCATCAGCGCGACGTCGGCCGTCTCGATCGCCGTGTCGGTGCCCATCGCGCCCATCGCGAAACCGATGTCGGCGCGCGCGAGCGCCGGCGCATCGTTGATCCCGTCGCCGACCATCCCGACCGCGCCCGCGCCGCCGGCCGACAGCTCCTCGACCGCCGCGAGCTTGTCTTCCGGCAACTGGTTGCCGCGCGCGTCGTCGATGCCGGCCTGCTGCGCGATCGCCTGCGCGGTATGCGGGTTGTCGCCCGTCAGCATCGCGGTACGGATGCCGAGCGCATGCAGATCGGCGATCGCCTCGCGGCTCGTGTCCTTGATCGTGTCGGCCACCGCGAAGATGCCGAGCACGCGTGCGTCGTCGACCAGCACCACGACGCTCTTGCCCTGCCGCTCGAGCGCATCGAGCTTCGCTTCGAGGGCCGGCGAGCAGCGCTCGAGCTCCTCGACGAGCCGGTGGTTGCCGAGCCAGTAGCGCGCGCCGTCGATCGTGCCGCGCACGCCGCGCCCGACCAGCGCTTCGAAGTCCTGCACATCGGCGAACGCCGCCGTTCCGGCGTCGCGCGCCGCGGCCGCGATCGCCTGCGACACCGGGTGATCCGAGCGCGCCGCGAGGCTCGCGCCGAGGTGCCGGACCTGCGCGGCATCGGCGTCGGACGCATGCACGTCGAAGTCGGTCTGCACCGGCTTGCCGTGCGTGATCGTGCCGGTCTTGTCGAGCGCGAGCCACGCGAGCTTGCGCCCTTCTTCCAGATACACGCCGCCCTTCACGAGAATCCCGCGCCGCGCCGCGGCCGCGAGGCCCGACACGATCGTCACGGGCGTCGAGATCACCAGTGCGCACGGGCACGCGATCACGAGCAGCACCAGCGCGCGGTAGATCCAGTCCTGCCACCCGCCGCCCGCGACGAGCGGCGGCACCACCGCGACCAGCAGCGCGACCGCGAACACGATCGGCGTGTAGACGCGCGCGAACTGATCGACGAAGCGCTGCGTCGGCGCCTTCGCGCCCTGTGCCTCCTCGACCGCGTGGATGATCCGCGCGAGCGTCGAATTGGCCGCGACGGCCGTCACGCGGTATTCGAACGAACCCGATTCGTTGATCGTGCCCGCGTACACCGCGTCGCCAGCCGTCTTCTCGACGGGCAGGCTCTCGCCGGTGATCGGCGCCTGGTTGACCGTCGAGCGGCCCGCGACGACTTCGCCGTCCAGCCCGATCCGCTCGCCCGGCTTCACGCGCACGACCGCGCCGAGCGCGACCTGCGCGGCCTCGATCGTGCGCCACGAACCGTCGGCTTCCCGCACGGTCGCGGTGTCCGGCGCGAGCTGCATCAGGCCCTGGATCGCATTGCGCGCGCGGTCGAGCGACTTCGCCTCGATCAGTTCGGCGATCGTGAACAGCACCATCACCATCGCGGCCTCGGGCCACTGGCCGATCGCCATCGCGCCCGTCACCGCGATGCTCATCAGCGCGTTGATGTTCAGGTTGCCGTTGCGAATCGCGATCCAGCCCTTCTTGTACGTGGTGAGCCCGCACGCGAGCACCGCGACGAGCGCGAGCGCCGCCGCCAGCCACACGGGCAGCCCGGCCCAGGTCGCGCCCTCGGACGCGATCGCGGCGACGCCCGCCAGCGCCAGCGGCCACCACGGCTTGGGCGCGTCGGCGACGCGTGCCGCCGGTGCGCCGGGCGACGCGGCCTCGGGCGTCATCCCGAGCGTGCGGATCGCGCTTTCGATCGCCGGCTGCGCACCGGGCACGTGCTCGACGGTCAGCATCCGCTGCATCAGGTTGAATTCGAGCGCCGACACTTCGTTCATCCCGCCGAGCTTCTTGCGGATCAGCGTTTCCTCGGTCGGGCAGTCCATCTGCATGATCCGGAACGCGGAGCGCACGTGGCCCGACGCGGTCGCCTGCGCGACCGGCAGCGGCGCGAGCGTCAGCGCGGCAGGCGCGCAGCAGTCGCCGGCCGCGTGGTCGTGGTCGTGGTCGTGGTCGTGGTCGTGACCGGCATGGTCGTGCCTGGCGTGGTCGTGCGAGCACGCGGCGCCATGGACATGCGCATCGCCGTGCGCATGATCGTGATCGTGGTCGTGACCCGCGTCATCGTGCGCGGCGTGGTCGTGCGAGCATGCCGCGCCGTGCTGATGCGCGTCGTCGGCAGCATGGTCGTGATCGTGCCCCTTGCCGCCATGGCCATGATCATGGTCGTGGGCATGCGCGCGCTCGCCGGCCGCCGGCGCCGCGTCGGCAACGGTCGCCGTCTGCGTGTCGCGCGAGTCGGCGCAGCACGTATCGGCGCCGTCGGCATGACGGTGTCGTGGGTCGTGGGTACGCTGGGCGTCGGTCATGACAACCTCCTTTGTGGCTTGACGGTGTAGAGTTAACACCCTGAAGCCACTACAAGGTCAACCCTTACACGGGAGAAAGGCATGAAGATCGGCGAACTGGCCAAAGCGGCCCGCTGTACACCCGAAACGATCCGCTTCTACGAGAAAGAGGGTCTGATGCCGGATGCGGAGCGCACCGACTCGAACTATCGCAACTACACCGACCTGCACGTCGAACGGCTGCGCTTCATCCGCAACTGCCGCGCGCTCGACATGGCGCACGACGAGATCCGCGCGCTGCTGCAGCTCACCGACGTGCCGGCCGACCGCTGCGATTCGATCAATTCGCTGCTCGACGACCACATCGGACACGTCGACGCGCGCCTCGCGGAACTCACGCATCTGCGCGACCAGCTCACCGAATTGCGCCGTCAGTGTGTCGGCGAACATTCGGTCGAGGATTGCGGAATCGTGCACGGTCTCGCGACAATGGAAACGGTCGCGCCGGCCGCGAAGCGCTCGCACCTCGGCTGAAACCCTTGTGAAATAAGATAGTCTGGTTGAGAATAGTTATATTCTTACTAGATATATCATAACTATTCATGCCTACGAGCCGCCCGTCCTCGCTCGCGCTGGCCGTCCTCGCGACGCTCACCGAAACGCCGATGCATCCGTACGGGATGCTGCAGCAACTGAAGGCCCGCGGGTACGACGAAGTCGTCAACGTGCGGCAGCGCACGAGCCTCTACCAGACGATCGACCGGCTGCTGCGCGACGGGCTGATCGCCGTGCACGACACCGAGCGTGACGGTGCATTTCCGGAGCGCACGCTCTATGCGCTGACCGAGGCCGGGCACGCGGCCGGGCAAACCTGGCTGCATGCGCTGCTCGCCGAGCCCGCACGCGAGTTTCCCGCCTTCGGCGCCGGCCTCGCGTTCCTGCCGCTGCTCGACGCCGACGATGCACGGCACCAGCTCGAGCTTCGTATTGCCCGGCTCGACGCCGAGCGCGAACGCCTGGAAACGCTGCGCAACGCCGCGCAGGCCGACCAGGTGCCGCGCCTGTTCCTGCTGCAGAACGAACATGCGCTCGTGCTGCTCAACGCGGAGCTCGGCTGGGCGCGCAGCGTCGTCGAACACCTGAAGATCGGCGCGCTGCGCTGGGTGGACGGCTGACAAGGAACGAAGGCCGATTCCCGCCTGCAACGGGATCAGACCCTGTCAAAGTACCTTGCCGGGATTCAGGATGCCGTGCGGGTCGAGCGCGGTCTTCAGCCGCCGCATCAGCCCGATTTCCGCGTCGCTGCGCGTGTGCGCGAGATAAGGACGCTTGAGCACGCCGATGCCGTGCTCGGCCGACACCGAGCCGCCCATGTCTCGCACCACCGCGTACACGCAGTGATCGAGCGCGTCGACGTCCGCGTCGGTCATGCCGGCCAGCGACACGCCGATATGCACGTTGCCGTCGCCGACATGGCCGAAGAACAGGCACGTGACGTCCGGCCAGCGCGCCCGCAGCGCCGCCTCGCAGCGCTCGGCGAAAGCGCCGAGTTCGCCCGTCGGCAGGCTCACGTCGAAGTTGACGAGATGGGGCAGTGCATCGATCGCGAGACCTTCGCGCAGCGTCCACAGGTCGCGCGCCTGCCGCTCCGACGTCGCGAGCACCGCGTCTTCCACGAGCCCTGCGTCGATCCCGGCTGCGAGGCCGGTTTCCAGCGCATGGTGCGCATCGCCGCCCGGCGCGCTCGTCGCGCATTCGATCAGCACCGCGAAACCGCCGTCGCCCGCGAACGGCGCGGCCACGCCCGGCGTGTGATGCGCAACGTAGTCGTAGAACGACGGCCACATCGCCTCGAAGCTGACGACCTCGGGCAGCGTACGCATGCGGTTCCACAATCCGGCCACCGCGTCGTAGTCGCGCACGCGGCAAAGCGCCGTGGCCGGCGCGGCCAGCAACGGATGCAGCCGCAGCACGGCGCGCGTGACGACGCCGAGCGTCCCTTCGCTGCCGATGAACAGCTGCTTCAGGTCGTAGCCCGCGTTGTTCTTCAGCATCCGGTTCATCGACGACACGACCGTGCCGTCCGCGAGCACGGCCTCGAGCCCGAGCACCTGCTCGCGCATCATCCCGTAGCGGATCGCGCGCGTGCCGCCCGCATTGGTCGCGAGCATGCCGCCGATCTGGCACGAGCCGCGCGCGCCGAGATCCACGCCGAACGTGAAGCCCGCCGCTTCCGCGGCCTCCTGCACCGTCTGCAGCGGCGTCCCGGCGCGCACGGTCATCGTGCCGGCCGCCGCGTCGAGCGCGTCGATGCCCGCGAAGCGCTCCATCGACAGCACGATCTCGCCGCCGAGCGCGACCGCGCCGCGTGCGAGCCCCGTCAGCCCGCCTTGCGGCACCACCGGCTGGCCGAGCCGCGTGCACAGCGCGAGCGTGCGCGACACGTCGTCGACGCCGCGCGGGCGCACCAGCGCGCGCGGCCGGACGCCGGCCGGCTCGTTGTACGCCGTGAAGTAGCGGGGATCGATGTCGGCCGAGCGCGTGACGAGCGCGTCGCCCAGTTCGGCGACGAGCACGGCTTCGAGCGCGTCGCCCGACAGCGGCGCGCCGCCCTGCGCACTACCCGCGGCGGCCGTTTCCCGGTTCTGCATCGCGCGTCCCCGCTTACTTCGTCGAGATGTCGATGTCGCCGAAATACTTCAAGCCCAGCGACTTCACCGTGCCGTCCGCCTTCAGCTTGTCGATCGCCGCATCGAGCTTCGCCTTCAGCGCGTCGTCGCCCTTGCGCAGGCCGAATGCGATACCGCTGCCGAGGATCCGGTCGTCGTGCACGGGCTGGCCGACGAACGAGAAACCCTTGCCGTCCGGGCGCGACAGGAAGCCGCGCTGGCCGGACGGCGCGAGCACGAGCGTCGCATCGAGGCGGCCCGACACGAGGTCCGTGTACGCCTGGTTCTGGTCCTGGTACGGGACGATCGCGACGCCGGCCGGCTCCCAGTGCGCCTTCGCGTAGGTTTCCTGGATCGACGCCTGCAGCACGCCGACGCGCTTGCCCTTCAGCGATTCGGGTGTCGGCAGCAGGCCGCTGCCGGTGCGCGCGATCAGCTGGGTCGGCACGCGATAGATGATCGTCGTGAAATCGATCGCCTGGCGCCGCTGCTCGGTCGCGTTCATCGCCGAGTTGATCGCGTCGAACTTGCGGCCCTTCAGCGCCGGAATCAGGCCGTCGAACGACGTCTCGACCCATTTGCACGACAGCTTCGCCGTCTGGCAGACGGCGTTCCCGACGTCGATGTCGAAGCCCTGCAGGTCGCCGTTCGGCGCTTTCGATTCGAACGGCGGATATTGCGCCTCGAGGCCGAAGCGCAGCGTCTGCGCATCGGCGAGTGCCACGCCGGAGCCGATTGCGCACGCGAGTGCGAATGCGAGTTTCAGGGTTGCCGTGTGCTTCATCGTGATCTCCTTGTGCCTGGTCGATGCGACGTCCCCGTCGCCGGTTTTCGTACTACAGCGAACGCAGCCGCCGCGCGCCTTCGACCAGCGTCGCGTCGTCCTTCGAAAAACTGAGCCGGATCACGCCGGCATCGGTGCCGTCGGTATAGAACGCCGACAGCGGAATCGTCGCGACGCGCGCGTCGCGGATCAGGCGCAGCACGAAATCGCTGTCGCTTTCGTCCGAGAAGTGCCGGAAGCGCGCGAGCATGAAGAACGAGCCTTCGCTCGGCAGCAGCTCGAAACGCGAATCGGCCAGCTCGCGCGCGAGCAGGTCGCGCTTGGCCTGGTAGAACGCCGACAGGCCGAGATAGCTGTCCGGCCGCGCGAGGATCTCCGCGAACGCGACCTGCATCGGCGTGTCGGCCGCGAACACCATGAACTGGTGCACCTTGCGGATCTCGTCCATCAGCTCGGCCGGCGCGAGGCAATGGCCGACCCGCCAGCCCGTCACGTGGAACGACTTGCCGAACGACGACACGATCACGCTGCGCTCGGCCAGCTCGCGGTGGCGCGCGACGCTCTGGTGCAGCGCGCCGTCGAACACGACGTGTTCGTACACTTCGTCGGACAGGATCACGATGCCGGTGTCGCGCGTGAGCTGCGCGAGCCGCGCGAGATCGTCGGCCGAGAACACGGTCGCGGTCGGGTTGTGCGGCGTGTTCACGATGATCATCCGCGTGCGCGGCGTGATCGCCGCGGCCACCTCGTCCCAGTTCACGCGGAAATGCTCGGGCGACAGCTTGATCGCGACGGGCGTCGCGCCCTGCAGCCGCACGATCGGCGCGTAGCTGTCGAACGACGGCTCGAAATAGATCACCTCGTCGCCCGGATGCACGAGCGCGCTGATCGCCGCATAGAGCCCTTCGCTCGCGCTCGCGATCACCGTGATCTCGGTCGCCGGGTCGTAGCGCGCGCCGTACAGCGCCTCGGTCTTCTCCGCGAGCCGCTCGCGCAGCGACGCGAGCCCGGCCATCGGCGCGTACTGGTTGTGCCCGTCGCGCATCGCACGGGCGACGCCTTCGACGAGCGCCGGATCGGGCGCGAAATTCGGCGCGCCCTGCGACAGGTTCAACGCATCGTGCTGAGCGGCCAGTTGGCCGATCACCGTGAAGATCGTCGTCCCGACGTCGGGCAGTTTCGAACGGGGCGCGGTGGCGCTTCGCATGACTCCTCCTTCTGATGTCCTTCGGGCTGGCCCACGCGCAGCGCGCGGCCCTGCATCTGCCGCATGATTTAGCCCCAGCCAATATCGGCGGACAATCGAAAGTTCGTCATGGCGGCCATGCATTTTTCTCATGCCACCCGGTGTGAAGCACGCATCGGCAAGGCCAACCTGCCGACCTCACATGCGAATCAGGCATTACCCCTAGGGCCTGTTACCGGCCGGCCGCCGCCAGATACGCAAGCAGCACGGCCCGCAGTTCGCCGCGCAACGCGGCCATGTCGGGCGCGGGCCCGAGCGTCAGCAACGCCTGCGAGAGGCCGCCGTAGCAGACCGTGTGCGCCATCCGCGCGAGCCCGTCGAGCCGCGCGGCCGGCGGCGGATCGGCCGCATGCGCAAGCGCGTCGCGCCACAGCGCGACATACGCGTCGTAATGCCGGCGGTAAGCGGCGAGCGGCGACACCTGCCGCTCCAGCGCGAACAGCGCGCTCCACAGCGCCGCGTCGGCGCCAATCGCGTCGACCTGCAGGTCGACGAGCGCCACGGCGAGTTCGGCCCGCGGCGCACCGCGCAACCGCTGCGCCAGATCGCGCAGCCGGTCGGCCATCGCCAGCACGTACCGGTGGATGCAGAGCGCCGCGAGGCTCTGTTTGTCGCCGAAATACTCGTAGAAGGTGCCGACGCTCACGCCCGCGACGGCCGCGATCTCGCGGATCGTCGCCTTCGCGTAGCCGCGTTCGAGCAAAAGCTGAACGAACGCCTGCTGCAGCGCGTCGGAACTCGCCTGCGCACGCGACTGGCGCGGCCGGCGGCGCAACGCGGGCGCGGGTTGCGCCGCCGGCTGGCCGGGCGGCGCCGGAACCTGAACATGTCGCGGCGGCATATTTGCTACTCTGAAATCAGCAGGGAATGCGTTTTACCGGGAGCCGGAACCAGCGCCGCAGCGCCACCGGTGTTGCATGACGCCGGCCGCCCGCGAAGCATGAGACCGGAGACCACCTCGATGACCGAATCGACTCACGCCGTCACGAACCAGTTCGACGAACTGACCGACTATAACCTCTTCGCGACGGACGTCGCGCTGCGCGACGCACTCGCCCGCGCGGGCGCCGACTGGGCCATGCCGCAACTCGACGCGTACGGCGCGCGGCTCGGCAGCGCCGACACCGCGCGGCTCGCCGACGAAGCGAACCAGCACACGCCGGAACTGCACACGTTCGACCGGCGCGGCCGGCGCATCGACCGCGTCGACTTCCACCCGGCGTGGCACACGCTGCTCGGCCAGTACCGCCACGAAGGTTTCGTGTCGCTCGCGTTCCGCGAGTCGCGCCGCGGCCGCTGGGCCGCGACCGCCGCAGGCTTCTACCTGCACGGTCAGATCGAGGCCGGCACGCTGTGCCCGGCGACGATGACGCAGGCCGCGATCCCCGTGCTGCAGAAGGAGCCCGCGCTGTGGGACCTGCTGCGCGACAAGCTCTACAGCGACGACTACGATCCGCGCGACGTGCCGGTCGCCGACAAGCGCGCGATCTGGTTCGGCATGGGGATGACCGAGAAACAGGGCGGCTCCGACGTGCGCGCGAACACGACGCTCGCGACCGCCGTCGGCGCGGGCGGGCGCGGCGGCGAATACCGGCTGCGCGGCCACAAGTGGTTCTTCTCCGCGCCGATGTGCGACGCGCACCTCGTCGTCGCGCACACCGAAGGCGGCAGCCCGTCGTGCTTCTACGTGCCGCGCTGGCGGCCGGACGGCACGAAGAACGCGGTCGAGATCCAGCGGCTGAAGAACAAAGTCGGCAACCGCAGCAACTCGAGCAGCGAGATCGAGCTGAACGACGCGTGGGGGATCATGCTCGGCGACGAAGGCCGCGGCATTCCGACCATCATCGAGATGGCCACCTACACGCGGCTGAACTGCGTGCTCGGCAGCGCGGCGATGCTGCGCCAGGGGGTCGTGCAGGCGATCGCGTACACGCGCCAGCGTCACGCGTTCGGCCGCGCGCTCGCCGAGCAGCCGCTGATGCGCACCGTGCTCGCCGATCTCGCGCTCGAAAGCGAAGCCGCGCTCGTGCTCGCGATGCGCCTTGCCGACGCGTTCGAGCGCGACGACTCGCCGAGCGAACGCGCATGGAAGCGGATCGTCACGCCCGCCGCGAAATTCTGGGTCTGCAAGCGCGCGGTCGAGCTGACCGGCGAGGTGATGGAAGTGTTCGGCGGCAACGGCTACGTCGACGACGGCCCGATCGCGCGGCTGTTCCGCGAGGCGCCCGTCAACTCGATCTGGGAAGGCTCGGGCAACGTGATGTGCCTCGACGTGCTGCGCGCGGTATCGCGCGAGCCCGACGCGGCCGCCGCGCTGTTCGCCGAGCTCACCGACCTCGGCGCGGGCGAACCACGCATCCGCACGGCGCTCGACACGCTGCGCGCGATGCTCGGCGCGCCCGCCGACACGCTCGAGGCATCGGGCCGCGTGTTCGCGCAGCGACTCGCGCTCGTCGCGCAGGCGTGCCTGCTGCGCCGCGATGCGCCCGCGGCCGTCGCCGACGCGTTCGTCGCGACGCGGCTCGCCGCACCCGACTGGGGCCGCATCGCGGGTGGCTTCGACCCACACGCGATCGACGTCGCCGCGCTGCTGCAGCGCGCGTATCCCGCCTGACGAACGCCCGTTCGTTCGCCTTCGTTCGCCCCGCCCGGAGCCCCCGATGAACCTCGTCGCCGCCCTCGACCGCGCCGCCCGCGCGACGCCCGACAAGCCGTTCCTCGTCAGCGAATCCGCGACGATCACCTATGCGGCCGCGCGCGAGCGCTCGCACCGCGCGGCGGGCGTGCTGAGCGCGCTCGGCATCGCAGCCGGCGATCGCGTCGCCGCGATGTGCTTCAACACGCCGGCGTTCGTCGACCTGATGTTCGGCGCGTGGCGGCTCGGCGCGACGTTCGTGCCGATCAACCACAAGCTGCAGGCGCCGGAAGTCGACTACGTGCTCGAACACAGCCGCAGCAAGGCGCTCCTGTTCGACGTGACGCTCGCGCCGGTGCTCGAACGCATCGTGCATCCCGCGCGGCGGCTCGTGACCGAAGGCGAGCTCGACGGTGTGCCGTCCTTCGACACGATGTGCGCCGCCATGGACGGCCTCGCGGGCATCGATCCCGCCGACGGCGACATCGCACAGATCCTCTACACGTCCGGCACGACCGGCCGCCCGAAAGGCTGCGTGCACAGCCACCGCACCGTGACGCTCGCGGCGATGTCGGCGGCCCTCGCGATCGGCATCGGCCGCCACGAGCGCACGCTGATGGCGATGCCGATCTGGCATTCGTCGCCGCTCAACAACTGGTTCGGCGGCACGCTGTATGCGGGCGGCACCGTCGTGCTGCTGCGCGAATATCATCCGCTGCGCTTCCTGCAGGCCATCGAGCGCGAGCGCGTGACGCTGTATTTCGGTGCGCCGGTGTCGTACACGCTGCCGCTCGACACGGTCGACGGCTTCGCGGCATTCGATCTGTCGAGCGTGCGCGCATGGCTGTACGGCGGCGGCCCGATCGGCGCCGCGCAGGCCGAACGGCTCGCACGCGCCTATCGCAGCGATGCGTTCTTCCAGGTGTACGGGATGACGGAAACGGGGCCGGCCGGCTCGACGCTGTATCCGGACGAGCAGGTCGCGAAGGCCGGTTCGATCGGCCGCCACGGCGGTCCGGGGGTCGACCTGCGCGTCGTGCGGATGGACGGCATCGACGCGCGACCGGGCGAGACCGGCGAAATCTGGCTGAAGGCCGACAGCATGATGCTCGGTTATCTCGACGACGCGGCCGCGACGCGCGCCGCGTTCGCGCCGGACGGCTGGTATCGCACCGGCGACATCGCGCGGATCGATCAGGATGGCTATCTGTTCATCGTCGACCGGCTGAAGGACATGATCGTGACGGGTGGCGAGAACGTCTATTCGAAGGAAGTGGAGGACGTGCTCGGCGCGCACCCGGACATCGCCGAAGCGGCCGTGGTCGGCGTCCCGCATCCCGACTGGGGCGAGACGGTCGTCGCGCACGTCGTGCTGCGTACGGGCGCGGTGCCCGACGCGGACGCGCTGCGCGCGTTCTGCGGCGAACGGCTCGCCGCGTACAAGATCCCGCGCGAGTTCGTGTTCGCGCAGGCGCTGCCGCGCACGCCGACGGGCAAGCTGCAGAAGTTCCTGCTGCGCGTGCGCAAGGACGACTAGCGCCCGCTCGCGCAGATGAAAAAAGCCACCGGGCCGTCGGGCCCGGTGGCTTTTTCGCTTGATCGACCGGGCAGCGACACGCGCCGCCGCCCGCGATTCAAAGGCTGCTTACTTGCCGCCGATGCTCTTCAGCGGCTTCCACTCGCCCTTCTCGACCTTGTACATCGTGATGCCGCCGTTCTTCAGGTCGCCCTTCGCGTCATACGCGACGTGCGTCGACGTGACACCCGCCATGTCGCTCTTCGCGAGCACCGGCAGGTACTTCGCCGGATCGGTCGAATCGGCCTTCTTCATCGCGTTGAGCATCGCCATCGCGCCGTCGTATGCGTACGGCGAGTAGGTCTGCACGTCTTCGCCGAAGCGCTTCTTGTACTTGTCGGCGTACGTCTTGCCGCCAGGCATCTCTTCGAGCGGGAGACCGGCCAGCGACGCGATCGTGCCTTCCGATGCGTTGCCCGCGATCTTCAGGAACGTCGGCGTCTTCACCATTTCGCCGCTCATCAGCGGTGCCGTGATGCCGAGCGTCTTCATCTGCTTGACCATCGGCGCTGCCTGCGAATCCGCGCCGCCGTAGTAGACGAGGTCCGGCTTCACGGACTTCAGCTTGGTCAGGATCGCCTTGAAGTCGACAGCCTTGTCGTTCGTGAATTCGCGGTCGACGATCGTCGCGCCGCCGGCCTTCGCGGCCTTCTCGAACTGGTCGGCGAGACCCTGGCCGTAGGCCGTGCGGTCGTCGACGATCGCGATCTTCTTCATGCCGAGATCCTTCGACGCGAACGTGCCGGCCACCGAGCCCTGCTGCGTGTCGGACGTCATCATGCGGAAGGTCGTCTTGTAACCCTGCTGCGTGTATTCCGGCGCCGTCGCCATCGCGATTTCCGGAATGCCCGCGTTCGCGTAGATGCGCGAAGCCGGAATCGTCGTGCCCGAGTTGAAGTGGCCGAGCATGCCCTTGATGCCGTCGTCGACCAGCTTCTGCGCAACCGTCGTGCCCGTGCGCGGGTCAGCCTGGTCGTCCTGCGTGCTCAGCACGAACTTCACCGGCTTGCCGCCGATCTTCGGGTTCGTCGCGTTGAAATCTTCCAGCGCGAGCACGATCCCGTTCTGCATATCCTTGCCGTAGTGCGCCTGCGCACCCGTCATCGGCCCTGCGTAACCGATCTTCACGTCATCTGCATGGGCCGTCCCCGCCAGCGACATGACGGCGACAAACGTCGCGCCTGCCAGCTTTTTCATCGTGTGTTGCATAGCATCTCCTTGGTACCAGGGTAAATGGAGCGGCTTCGGGATCGCCTTGCCGCTTCCTTTGTTTGATCCGAACGGCAAGGATGATCAGCCGATCGTCATCAAATTCGCATTGCCGCCCGCCGCGGCCGTATTCACGCTCACCGAGCGTTCGGTCAGCAGCCGCTCGAGCGCGTAGTCTTCCGCGTCGCCGTTCTCGAACGCGCCCACCGACACGCCCTGCACCGACACGATCGGGCCCGGCCGCTGCGCGACGTCCTTCACGAGCGTCTGCAGTTCGTCGCTGTCGCCTTCGAACAGCACCGCGTCGAACGCCGCGTCGGCCTGCTTGCGCACGACCGCGTGCGACTTCAGCGACGCCGGCAGCGCGGCGACGAGCGCCTCGCCCGCCGCGCCGGCGAACAGTGCGCGGTTACCGGTCGCCAGCACCGCAGCGAACTGCGCGCGCGCGCCGCCCGGCGTCGCCGCGACACACAGCACCGTGCCGCGCGGGCCGAGTGTATACGTGTTTCGCTCGCCCGTCGGCCCGGTCAGCACCGCGGTTGCACCGGCCGGCACCTGTGCGAGATAACCGTCGCAACGCGCGGCCAGCACCGGCTCGCGCTGCTCGATCAGCCAGTCGCGCAGCGTGGTGAGCGCTGCCGCCGGGTTGCCGCGTGCATCGCCTTCGACCGCGCCGTCCGCCACCAGCGCCTGCGCGAGCGTGCGCGGCAGGCCCGACGGACGCGTCGCAAGCAGGCGCTGCAGGTACAGCGCGCCGCCGGCCTTCGGGCCCGTGCCCGACAGCCCTTCGCCGCCGAACGGCTGCACGCCGACCACCGCGCCGATCACGTTGCGGTTCACGTAGATGTTGCCCACGTGCGCATTCGAGATCACGTGCGCGATCGTCTCGTCGATCCGCGTGTGGATGCCGAGCGTCAGGCCGTAGCCGGTCGCGCGGATCTGTTCCAGCAGCTTGTCGAGCTGGCTGCGGCGGTAGCGCACCACGTGCAGCACGGGGCCGAACACTTCGCGCTTCAGCTCGTCGATGCTGCCGATCTCGATCAGCGTCGGCGGCACGAACGTGCCGTGCGTGCAGGCTTCGGGCGCCGGCAGTTGCGTGACCGCGTGGCCCTTGTCCTTCATCGTCGCGACGTGCGTGTCGATCGTCTGTTTCGCTTCGCCGTCGATCACCGGGCCGACGTCCGTCGACAGCCGGTCGGGGTTGCCGAGCGCGAGCTCGTGCATCGCGCCCTTGAGCATCGTCAGCGTGCGGTCCGCGACATCGTCCTGCAGACACAGAACGCGCAGCGCCGAACACCGTTGACCGGCCGAGTCGAACGACGACTGCATCACGTCCGCGACGACCTGCTCCGCGAGCGCCGACGAATCGACGATCATCGCGTTCTGGCCGCCCGTTTCGGCGATCAGCGGAATCGGCTTGCCGTCCGGGTCGAGACGCGCGGACAGCGTCTTGTTGATCAGGCGCGCGACTTCGGTCGAGCCCGTGAACATCACCGCACGCGTGCGCGGATCGGCGACCAGTGCCGCGCCGACGGTCTCGCCGTCGCCCGGCAGCAGTTGCACCGCGCCGGCCGGCACGCCGGCCTCGCGCAGCAGGCGTACGGCCTGCGCGGCGATCAGTGGCGTCTGTTCGGCCGGCTTCGCGAGCACCGTGTTGCCGGCTGCCAGCGCTGCGGCCACCTGGCCCATGAAGATCGCGAGCGGGAAGTTCCATGGGCTGATGCAGACCACGGGGCCGAGCGGGCGATGCGTGTCGTTCGAGAATTCCTCGCGGATCTGCGCGGCGTAGTAGCGCAGGAAGTCGACCGCCTCGCGGATCTCGGCGATCGCGTTCGGCAGCGACTTGCCGGCTTCGCGCACGATCAGGCCCATCAGCGTGTGCATCTGCGCTTCGAGCAGGTCGGCCGCGCGCACCAGGCAATCGGCGCGCGCATCGACCGGCGTCGCCTGCCAGATCGGCGCGGCAGCCACCGCGTGCGCGAGTGCCGCGCTCACGTGCTCGGCCGTCGCTTCGCTGACCGTGCCGACCGTGTCGCGCTGGTCGGCCGGGTTGCGCACGTCGCGGGCCGGTGCATCGGCGAGCGCGTCGTCGGCGAGCATCGGCGCCGCGCGCCACGGGAAATGCGCGCTCGCGAGCAGCGCGGACGACAGCGATGCGAGACGATGTTCATTCGACAGGTCGAGGCCCATCGAGTTGGGACGCTCGTCGCCGTACAGGTTGCGCGGCAGCGGGATCTTCGCGTGCGGCGCGCCGAGCGGCACGACCTTCGCCGCTTCGTCGACCGGATCGGCGACCAGTTCCTTCACCGGCACGGTCTTGTCGGCGATGCGGTTCACGAACGACGTGTTCGCGCCATTTTCCAGCAGGCGGCGCACCAGGTACGCGAGCAGCGTCTCGTGCGTGCCGACCGGCGCGTAGACGCGGCACGGACGGTTCAGCTTGTCGCGGCCCGTGACTTCCTCGTACAGCGGCTCGCCCATCCCGTGCAGGCACTGGAATTCATACTGGCCCGGGTAGTAGTTCTGGCCCGCGAGCTGATAGATCGCGGCCAGCGTGTGCGCGTTGTGCGTCGCGAACTGCGGATAGACGGCGTCGGGCGCCGCGAGCAGCTTCTTCGCGCACGCGAGGTACGACACGTCCGTGTAGATCTTGCGCGTATAGACCGGATAGCCTTCGAGGCCGTCGACCTGCGCACGCTTGATCTCGCTGTCCCAGTACGCGCCCTTCACGAGGCGGATCATCAGGCGGTGACGGCTGCGGCGCGCGAGATCGATCAGGTAGTCGATCACGAACGGGCAGCGCTTCTGGTAGCCCTGCACGACAAAGCCGATGCCGTTCCAGCCCGCGAGATCCGGATCGAAGCACAGTGCCTCGAGCAGGTCGAGCGACAGTTCGAGGCGGTCGGCTTCTTCCGCGTCGATGTTCAGGCCGATGTCGTAGCGGCGTGCCAGCAGCGCGAGCGCGCGCACGCGCGGCAGCAGCTCGCTCATCGTGCGGTCCTGCTGCGAGCGCGAATAGCGCGCGTGCAGTGCCGACAGCTTGATCGAGATGCCCGGGCCTTCGTAGATGCCGCGGCCGCCGGCCGCCTTGCCGATCGCGTGGATCGCCTGCTCGTACGACGCGTAGTAACGCTGCGCGTCCTCTTCGGTCGTCGCCGCTTCGCCGAGCATGTCGTACGAGTAGCGGAAGCCGCGCGCTTCGTACTTGCGGCTGTTCGCGAGCGCTTCCGAAATCGTTTCGCCGGTGACGAACTGCTCGCCCATCAGGCGCATCGCCATGTCGACGCCCTTGCGGATCAGCGGCTCGCCGCCGCGGCCGATCAGGCGCGTGAGCGCCGACGACAGGCCCGCTTCGCTGTTGGTGGTCACGAGCTTGCCCGTGATCATCAGCCCCCAGGTCGCCGCGTTGACGAACAGCGACGGCGCGTGGCCGACGTGCGAACGCCAGTCGCCCTTGCTGATCTTGTCGCGGATCAGCGCATCGCGCGTCGCGCGGTCGGGAATGCGCAGCAGCGCTTCGGCGAGGCACATCAGCGCGACGCCCTCCTGGCTCGACAGCGAGAACTCGTGGATCAGCCCTTCGACGCCGCCGCCCGAGCTCTTCTCGCGCAGCGCCTCGACGAGCTTGGTCGCGAGCGCCTGCACATCCGCCTGCAGGTTCGCGGGCAAGCGTGCCTGGCCGAGCAGGAACGGCACGCATTCCGGCTCGGGGCGGCGGTATGCCGCCGTGATCGCCGCGCGCAGCACCGATTGCGGCTGCACGTTCTGCGCGAACTCGAGGAACGGATGCGGCGAGTTGTCGTCGTCGCCGTCCGCGGCCTGGCCGTCGGCGAGCTCCGTGACGCCGCTGTGGCCCGACAGCTCGGGCGGCAACTGACCGTGCTCGATCCGCTCGAGATACGCGAAGATCGCCTGCTTGATCAGCCAGTGGGGGGTGCGCTCGAGACGCGCGGCAGCGTCCTTGAGGCGCGAGCGGAGAAGATCGTCGACTTTGACGCCGAGAGTCGTGCTTGCCATGGTGGGTTCGTGCGCCGGTGCGAGCCCGGCAATGTGGTGTGAGAGGATGCGCGAAATCCTACGGCACGCAATAAAAAGGTGCAACCAAATTGAGAGATAGGTTGCACCCTTTGGATAGTCAATATAATCAGCCACTTAGACGGTTGCAACCTAGGGGTTGCCCGTGGTCGGCGGATCGGTGTTTTCCCTGAGCGGGCCGGTTTGACACGCGTGGGCAACCCGCGGTGTGTGCGAAAGCGGAACAAAACGGGTTGCACTGGGTGTGCCGGCGGGTGCGGCGCCGGGTTGCGGGCGCGCGACGAGAGACAGTTCGAGGGTGCCCGGCGGCCCGGGCGTCAACACCGGGCAGCGCGCCGCGCGATGGCCGCGCGGGCGCCGCTCAGATATCCAGCGGATCGACTTCGACGCTCCACCGCAGCACGCCCTTCAGCGCGCGCAGTTCCGGCTGCCACGCGCGCAGCGCATGCTGCAGCGCCGCCCGCGACGCGCTTTCGAGCAGCAACTGCGCGCGGTGGACGTTCGCGACCTTGACGATCGTCATCGGCACCGCGTCGTACACGGTCACGCGATCGGCGCCCGGCAGCCCCGGCAACGCGGCCGCGGCCTGCAGCAGGAACGCGAGCGCCGCGTCGAGCGTGCGTCCTTCGGCGCGCAGCAGCGCCTGGTAGACGAACGGCGGCAGGTGCGCATCGCGGCGCTCGCCGAGCGTCGAATTCGCGAAGCCGATGTAGTCCTGCCGCCCGAGCGCGTGGTACAGCGCGTGGCGCGGGTAACGCGTCTGCACGAGCACCTCGCCCGGCAGCCCGGCGCGTCCCGCGCGGCCGCTCACCTGCATCAGCTGCGCGAACAGCCGCTCGCTCGCGCGGAAGTCGTGCGAGAACAGCGCGGTGTCGGCATTGAGCACACCGACGAGCGACACGCGCTGGAAGTCGTGCCCCTTCGCGATCATCTGCGTGCCGACGAGGATGTCGACCTCGCCCGCGTGCACGTCGGAAAAGAGCGCCTGCGCGCTGCCCTTGCGGCGCGTGCTGTCCGCGTCGATCCGCAGCACGCGTGCGCCCGGCACGGCTTCGGCGAGCGCCTCCTCGATGCGCTGCGTGCCGCGCCCGAGCGGCGCGATGTCGACGTTCCCGCATTCGGGGCACGACCGCGGAATGCGCGACTCCCAGCCGCAGTGATGGCAGCGCAGCGCATGTTCGGGTTTGTGCAGCACGACGTATGCGCTGCAGCGCGGGCAGCCCGCGACCCAGCCGCATGCGTCGCACGCGAGCTGCGGCGCGTAACCGCGCCGGTTCAGGAACACGAGGCTTTGTTCGCCGCGCTCGAGCCGCCCCTTCAACCCGGCGACGAGCGGCCCCGACAGCCCGCCCAACGACGCGCGCCCGCGCCGCCGCTCCTCTTCGAGATCGATCAGCCGCACGGTCGGCAGCGTCGCGTCGGCCACCGCGCGGCGCGACAGCGTGAGCCGCGTGTAGCGGCCCTGCTCGGCCTGCCACCAGGTTTCGAGCGACGGCGTGGCCGAACCGAGCACGACGGTGATGCCGAGCTGCTTCGCGCGCCACACGGCGAGATCGCGCGCCGAATAGCGCAGCCCTTCCTGCTGCTTGTACGCAGGCTCGTGCTCCTCGTCGACGACGACCAGCGCGAGCGTCGGCATCGACGCGAGCACCGCGAGGCGCGTGCCGAGCACAATCCGCGCGCGGCCCGTATGCGCGGCGAGCCAGTTGCGCGCCCGCTCGCCCTCGGCGAGCCCGCTGTGCAGCGTGACGATCGCGTCGTCGGCGAGCGCCCCGGCGAAGCGTGCGCGGAACGCGGCCTCGAACTGAGGCGTCAGGTTGATTTCGGGGACGAGCACGAGCGCCTGCGCGTCCGGCCGCGCATCGAGCAGCGACGCGAGCGCATGCAGATAGACCTCGGTCTTGCCGCTGCCCGTCACGCCGTGCAGCAGGAACGGCGCGAAGCCCTGCGCGGCGCGGATCGCGTCGAGCGCCTCGGCCTGCTGGTCGGTGAGCGCCGGCGGCACAGTTCGTCCACCGGTTGTCGACAGGTTATCCACAGCTTTGGGCACAGGCGTATCGGCCCAGCCGATCTCCTCGACGTCGACCCAGCCGCGCGCCGCCCAGTCGTCGAGCGTCGCGGCCGCCTTCGGATGCAGCGCGCGCGCATCGGGCAGCGTCAGCGAGCCGGTATCGACGAGCGCCTGCGCGAGCCGCCGCAGCGCGGCACCGCGCGCGGGCAACGCGTCGGGCAGTGCCGCGCGGCCCGCGTCCGTCGGCCGGTAGCGCACCTCGGGCGCGAGCAGCCGCCCCCAGCGCCCGGCGTCGCGCAGCGCTTGCGGCAGGGCCGGCAGCGCGACCTCGCCGCGCCCGCGCTGATAGTAGTCGGCAGCGAACGACACGAGCGCGAGCCAGTCCGCCGACAGCGGCGGCAGGTCGGAGCAGATCGCGTCGATCGCGCGCAGTCGGGACGGCGGCACGTCGGTGTGAGTCGTCACTTCGCAAACGAGCCCGACGGCCTGCCGCTTGCCGAACGGCACCTGCACGAGCGTGCCGGGCACGGGCGCCGGCTGCGCGTCGCAGCGGTAGTCGAACAGGGTCGCAAGCGGATGGTCGAGCGCGACGCGCAGGTAGGTGCCGTCCATCAACGCGCTCCGGCGGCGGCACGCGCCGCGTGGACGGCTTGCATCCGCGTCCGCATCGCGGCAGCGAACTTAAAGTAAAACTTCAGATTCGGCGCTAAGTTTTGGATTCGCATTAGGAATCGCCGTATACCCTGCCCAGCCTGTGGATAACTTTGTTGAGAACTCGTCGCTCAATGGCCGCAACGCGCGCGGGGCCGTGCTTTCCGCCGTTTTTCGCCGCTTGTTGCGGCGCCCCGCGGAGCCTTATTCCATAAGGCTGCTATTCAAATTACCAGACCATAGCGAGACAAATTGACCGATACGGGGCTCTACCGCGCTGCAACGTGGAAAATGTGTATAAGTCAAGTCTTGACAAGCAACGAATCGGCAACCGGTGCGGGGTTGCGCCCTGTTTAGTTTCAATAACGAAACATCGTCACCCTGCAGTGCAGCATGACGGCGCTTGCGTTCAGCCGGCGGCTCCGCTACGGATCGCGCGGCTGTGGTTGTGCACCTCGTCGACGAGTTCGGCGACGTGGTCGGGCGATGTGAATTGCGAGATGCCGTGCCCGAGGTTGAACACGTGGCCCGGATGGTTGCCGTAGCTGTCGAGCACCGCGCGCGCCTGTTCGCGCACCGCGGCCGGCGGCGCAAACAGGATCGTCGGGTCGAGGTTGCCCTGCAGCGCGACGCGCCCCGCGACGCGCTCGCGCGCGGCGCCGAGGTTGACCGTCCAGTCGAGCCCGACCGCGTCGACACCGATCGCCGCGATTTCCTCGAGCCACAGCCCGCCGCCCTTCGTGAACGTGATCACCGGCACACGCTCGCCGTCGTGCTCGCGCTTGAGCTGCGCGACCACGCGGCGGATGTAGTCGAGCGAAAAGCGCTGGTACGCGCCGTCCGCCAGCGCGCCGCCCCACGTGTCGAAGATCATCACGGCCTGCGCGCCCGCTTCGATCTGCGCGTTCAGGTACGCGGCCACCGCCTGCGCGTTCACGTCGAGGATCCGGTGCATCAGGTCGGGGCGCGAATACGCCATCGACTTCACCGTGCGGAAATCGTCCGACCCGCCGCCTTCGACCATGTAGCACGCGAGCGTCCACGGGCTGCCCGAGAAGCCGATCAGCGGCACGCGCTGGCGGCCCTGGCCATCGGTGAGCGCGCGGCGGATCTCGCGCACCGCGCCGGTCACGTAGCCGAGCGTCTCGTCGATGTCCGGCACCGCGAGTTTCGCGACGTCGGCCTCGGTACGCACCGGGTGCGCGAACTTCGGCCCTTCGCCGACCTGGAAGTCGAGGCCGAGCCCCATCGCGTCCGGAATCGTCAGGATGTCCGAGAACAGGATCGCGGCGTCGAGCGGAAAGCGCTCGAGCGGCTGCAGCGTCACTTCGGTCGCGTAGTCGGGATTCTTCGCGAGACCGAGGAAGCTGCCGGCGCGCGCGCGCGTCGCGTTGTATTCGGGCAGGTAGCGGCCGGCCTGGCGCATCAGCCAGATCGGCGTGTAGTCGGTCGGCTCGCGCAGAAGCGCACGCAGGAAGGTGTCGTTGAGCAGGGTATGGGCCACGGTAGGAGCGACGATGCGAGAGCAAACCGGCATTTTACCGGACTGCCGCCGCCGGGCTGCGCATCCGACGCGATGGCGGCCATATGACGCGCGCGATGGCTCCGTTATGATCGGACGCTCATATCGAACGACACGAAGGAGGAGACCGATGAAGACATTCGCCACGCTCGCCGCGGCCGCGTTGCTTTGCTGCGCCGCCGCGCACGCGCAGACCGGTGCGGGCGCCGCCGCGGCCACACCCGGCGCCGGCTCGCGGCTCGACGACGTGCTCGCGCGCGGCGCGCTGCGCGTCTGCACGACGGGCGACTACAAGCCGTATTCGTACTACCGCGCGGACGGCCGCTTCGAGGGCATCGACATCGACATGGCCGAATCGCTCGCGAAGTCGCTCGGCGTGAAGACCGACTACGTGAAGACGAGCTGGTCGAACCTGACCGGCGATTTCGTCGCGAAGTGCGACATCGCGGTAGGCGGCATCTCGACGACGCTCGAGCGCCAGAAGCGCGTGTTCTTCACGCAGCCGTACGTGGTCGACGGCAAGACGCCGATCGCACGCTGCGCGGACGCCGACAAATACCAGACCGTCGCGCAGATCGACCGGCCCGAAACGCGCGCGATCGTGAACCCGGGCGGCACCAACGAGCGTTTCGCGAAGCAGTATTTCCCGCACGCGAACCTGACCGTCTATCCGGACAACGTGACGATCTTCAAGCAGATCCTCGCGGGCAAGGCCGACGTGATGGTGACGGATGCGTCCGAGACGCTGCTGCAGCAAAAGCTGAATCCGGGCCTGTGCTCGGTGCATCCGGACAAGCCGTTCCAGTTCGGCGAGAAGGCATACATGGTGCCGCGCGGCGATGTCGCGTTCCAGCAGTACGTCGACCAGTGGCTGCATCTCGCGCTGTCGACCGGCGAATACCAGGCGATTTCGGACAAGTGGCTGAAGTAAGCGAGCCGGCGCGCGGCGGCCGATAACGGGCACCGACCCCGTGGCCGCCGCCCGTAAAAGTGGCTGCGCGGCGGTGGCCGGCCGACCGCCGTTACACTTCGACGCCGCACGCCGGCGGCGAGAAACCCGCCCGAAACCGCCGAATTGGCTGAACGGCCGACTTCCGCGCATTCCAATCACGTTTCAAAATCTTTCCGACGAATGAATCGTCATGCGCGGTATCTGCCGCGCGGCGCACTTTCTCGCGTGCAAATCGGCAGTTCATCGAGCCTGATACGCATGAAAAACGCATCGTGCGCATGCGATGAAAACGCTGAGGAAAATATGGGTAAAAATGACCTTTTTCAGAATCACGAAAACAGCAAAAAATCCCGGGAAGCCTTATCTGGCGGGCGTTACAACCTGAAACACTTTGTTACCGCGACGGGTCATTAATTCGCCCACAATGGCCTCAACGGTTTCAACACGGATGCGGTCTCGTGTGCCAAGTGTGAGCGGACGCGAAGCGCTGCGAGCCAGTCGGTCACGTACCGAAGCCCTTCCCAGGGGCATCCCTGTTGGAGTCGTTTCCGGCCCCCCGCCGGACTCGGTTTCATCTTTGGTCTCCTCGCGCTAACCCCGTAGCGTGTGGTTTTTAGCGGGCTAATAAGCCCGCTTTTTTTCGTCCATCGAAAACGCAACGGCCTTCAGGTCGTCGCGCTTTTTTTTTGGCCGCCGAGCCGCCAGGCCGATTTACGCGGTCTTCTGCACGTCGAGCTTCAGTTCCTCGATCATCCGGTCGCGCATCACGAACTTCTGCACCTTGCCCGTCACCGTCATCGGGAGCTCGTCGACGAAGCGGATATAGCGCGGAATCTTGTAGTGCGCGATCTGCCCGTTGCAGAACGCACGCACGTCGTCCTCGGTCATCTGCTCGTCCGCGCGCAGCACGATCCACGCGCACAGCTCCTCGCCGTATTTCGCATCGGGCACGCCGAACACCTGCGCGCTCTGGATCTTCGGATGCCGAAACAGGAATTCCTCGATCTCGCGCGGATAGACGTTCTCGCCGCCGCGAATCACCATGTCCTTCAGCCGGCCGACGATGTTGCAGTAGCCGTCCGCGTCGAGCGTCGCGAGATCGCCCGTATGCATCCAGCCGTCGACCAGCACCTCGCGTGTCTTCGTGTCGTCGTCCCAGTAGCCGAGCATCACCGAATACCCCTTCGTGCACAGCTCGCCCGTCGCGCCGACCGGCACGATCTCGCCGCTCGGATCGACGATCTTCACTTCCAGATGCGGCTGGATGCGCCCGACCGTCGTCGTGCGCTTCTCGAGCGGATCGTCGGTCGAGCTCTGGAACGACACGGGGCTCGTCTCCGTCATCCCGTACGCGATCGTGATCTCCGACAGGTGCATCTGCGACACGACGCGCTTCATCGTCTCGATCGGGCACGGTGAGCCGGCCATGATCCCGGTGCGCAGCGTCGACAGCTCGAAGGTCGCGAACTGCGGATGATCGAGCTCCGCGATGAACATCGTCGGCACGCCGTGCAGCGCGGTGCAGCGCTCGTCGGCCACCGCCGCGAGCGTCGCGACCGGGTCGAACGCTTCGCCGGGGAACACCATCGCCGCGCCCTTCGACACGCAAGCGAGCACGGCCAGCACCATCCCGAAGCAGTGGTACAGCGGCACCGGAATGCACAGCGTGTCCTGCTCGGTGAAACGCATCGCCGTCGCGATCGAGCGCCCGTTGTTGACGACGTTGCGATGCGTGAGCGTCGCGCCCTTCGGGCTGCCCGTCGTGCCGCTCGTGAACTGGATGTTGATTGCGTCGGTGGACGTGAGCGTCGCGCCGATCGCATCGAGCAGCGCGGAATCGACGGCCTGGCGGCCGCGCGCCATCAGGTCCGCGAAACGGAACATGCCGGCCGGCGCGACGTCGCCCATCGACACGACCGTGCGCAGGCTCGGCACACGTGCCGCATGCAGGTCGCCCGGCGTCGCGGTCGCAAGCTCGGGCGCGATGGTCTGCAGCATCTCGACGTACGCGGAAGTCTTGAAGCGCTCGGCCGCGATCACGGCCTTGCAGCCGACCTTGTTCAGCGCGTATTCGAGCTCCGACAGCCGGTAGGCCGGATTGATGTTGACGAGCACCGCGCCGATCCGGGCGGTCGCGAACTGCGTCAGCAGCCATTCGCTGCGGTTCGGCGACCAGATACCGACGCAATCGCCCTTCACGATACCGAGCGCGGCCAGGCCGGCCGCCAGCACGTCGACCTCGTTCGCGAACTCGCGCCAGGTCCAGCGCACCTGCTGCTCGCGGAACACGACGGCCAAACGGTCGGGGAAGCGGCCGGCCGTGTCGAGCAGGAAGCGGCCGATGGTCGCTTCGGATAGCGGCACGTCGGTCGCGCCGCGCACGTACGACAAACCGTTTTCGGGCGCGATCAGCGCCGCTACGCCAAGGTCTGCTGCCATGAATGTCTCCGTCCTTTTTGTCCGATCGGCCCGCGCGCACTTCCGGCGCCCGCCTCCGCCGCCGCGATCGCGACGGACAGCCTCACCGCGGATGATGACCCGCTCTGCTGACAACACTCTGACATCAAATCGCGGCGGACGGATGAAATAGCACGACCGGACGAAACGACCTGGCGCGCAAACGGCAGACGAAAAAAAAGCAGCCCGAAGGCTGCCTTTCTTTCGCGGGATACGCGGCGCGGCTCAGTGCCGGCTGCGAATCTTCGCCAGACGCTGGATCGCCTCGAGCTGCGCCATCGCGGTCGCGAGCTCGGATTGCGCTTTCGCGAGGTCGAGATCCGACTTCGCGTTCTGCAGCGTTTCCTCGGCACGCTTGCGCGCTTCCTCGGCTTTCGCCGCGTCGAGGTCCTTGCCGCGGATCGCGGTATCGGCGAGCACCGTCACGGCACCCGGCTGCACTTCGAGAATGCCGCCCGCGACGAACACGAATTCGTCGTTGCCGCCCTCGACTTCGATGCGCACCGCACCCGGACGAATCCGCGTGATCAGCGGCGTGTGGCCCGGCAGAATGCCCAGTTCACCCGCTTCGCCCGGCAGCGCGACGAATTTCGCCTGGCCCGAGAAGATCTGCTCTTCCGCGCTGACGACGTCTACTTTGATGGTTGCCATATCGACTCCTGTCGGCGGGAGTGAGTGCTTTGGCACTTACCCCCGCCCCATGCCGCGGTTGGCAAGAGTTAGCGCCTCAGCACTGACTCTTGCCCTGCGGCGGTCGGCGGGAGTGAGCGCTTCAGCGCTTACTCCGATCACATGACCCTTACTGGATCTTCTTGGCCTTTTCGAAGGCTTCGTCGATCGTGCCGACCATGTAGAACGCCTGCTCCGGCAGGTGATCGCACTCGCCGTCGACGATCATCTTGAAGCCACGGATCGTTTCCTTCAGCGGCACGTACTTGCCCGGCGAGCCCGTGAACACTTCAGCAACGTGGAACGGCTGCGACAGGAAACGCTGGATCTTACGTGCACGCGCGACCGACAGCTTGTCTTCCGGCGACAGTTCGTCCATGCCCAGAATCGCGATGATGTCGCGCAGTTCCTTGTAGCGCTGCAGCGTCTGCTGAACGCGACGCGTGATCGTGTAGTGCTCTTCACCGATCACGTTCGGGTCGATCTGGCGCGACGTCGAGTCGAGCGGGTCGACCGCCGGGTAGATACCCAGCGAAGCGATGTCACGCGACAGAACGACGGTTGCGTCCAAGTGGCCGAAGGTCGTCGCCGGCGACGGGTCGGTCAAGTCATCCGCAGGGACGTACACGGCCTGGACCGACGTAATCGAGCCCTTCTTGGTCGACGTGATGCGCTCTTGCAGCTTGCCCATTTCTTCAGCCAGCGTCGGCTGATAGCCCACTGCCGACGGCATACGGCCGAGCAGTGCCGACACTTCGGTACCGGCCAGCGTGAAACGGTAGATGTTGTCGACGAAGAACAGCACGTCGAGGCCTTCGTCACGGAAGTGCTCGGCCATCGTCAGGCCGGTCAGCGCAACGCGCAGACGGTTGCCCGGCGGCTCGTTCATCTGGCCGTACACCAGCGCGACCTTGTCGAGAACGTTCGAGTCCTTCATTTCGTGGTAGAAGTCGTTCCCTTCACGGGTACGCTCGCCCACGCCCGCGAACACGGAGTAACCGCCGTGTTCCTTCGCGATGTTGTTGATGAGCTCCATCATGTTGACGGTCTTGCCCACGCCAGCACCACCGAACAGACCGACCTTGCCGCCCTTGGCGAACGGGCAGATCAGGTCGATGACCTTGATACCCGTTTCGAGCAGTTCGGTCGACGGCGACAGTTCGTCGAACGCCGGCGCCTTCTGGTGGATCGAGCGGGTGTGTTCGCTCTCGATCGGGCCAGCTTCGTCGATCGGACGGCCGAGCACGTCCATGATCCGGCCGAGGGTCGGCTTGCCGACCGGCACCGAGATCGGCTTCCGCGTGTTCTTCACCACCAGACCGCGGCGCAGGCCGTCGGATGCACCCAGACAGATGGTCCGGACCACGCCGTCGCCCAGCTGCTGCTGGACTTCGAGCGTCAGTTCCGAGCCATCGAGAATAAGCGCGTCGTAGATCTTCGGCATGCTGTCGCGCGGGAATTCCACGTCGATAACGGCGCCGATGCACTGTACGATCTTGCCTTCTACCAAAGCAGCAGTACTCATCGCTTTTCCTTTAAATACCTGATTCTTTACTCGCGCAAAGGCGCAGTTGTCGTCCCGGGCGCGCGCTTAAACAGCGGCTGCGCCGCCGACGATCTCCGACAGTTCTTTCGTAATCGCGGCCTGACGGCTCTTGTTGTACACGAGCTGCAGTTCGCTGATCACCGTCTTCGCGTTGTCGGACGCGGCCTTCATCGCGACCATGCGCGCCGATTGCTCGGACGCCATGTTCTCCGCGACGGCCTGGTACACCAGCGCCTCGACGTAACGCACGAGCAGTTCGTCAACGACTGCCTGCGCGTCCGGCTCGTAGATGTAGTCCCACGACGTCGACGGCGTGCCGTCATCCGTTTCGAAGTGTTCCGACGACAGCGGCAGCAGTTGCTCGATCACGGCTTCCTGCTTCATCGTGTTGACGAAGCGCGTGTACGCGATATAGACCGCCGACAGCTTGCCTTCCGAGTACAGATCGAGCTGCGTCTTCACGGCGCCGATCAGCTTGTCCAGATGCGGGGTGTCGCCGAGGTGCACGACCTGCGACATCACCTTCGCGCCGAAGCGGTTCAGGAACCCGAGGCCCTTGCTACCGATCGCGGTAGCTTCGACCTTCTGGCCCTTCTCTTCCAGCTCCTTGAACTTCTGCACCGTCGCACGCAGCACGTTGGTGTTCAGACCACCGCACAGACCCTTGTCCGTCGTGACAAGGATGATGCCGGCCGTGTTCACGCCTTCGTTCGCCACCATGAACGGGTGGCGGTACTCCGGGTTCGCGCGGCTCATGTGCGCGGCGATGGCACGGACCTTGTCCGCGTACGGACGAGCTGCGCGCATGCGTTCCTGCGCGCGGCGCATCTTCGATGCGGCCACCATCTCCATCGCCTTCGTGATCTTGCGCGTGTTTTGCACGCTCTTGATCTTGCCGCGAATTTCCTTCATTCCAGCCATAGCTTGCTCCTTGACCGAAGCGGCGCGGGCGCGTCAAGCACCCGCGCGGCCTCAGTGTGTCACTCGCGGATCAATAGGCACCGGACTTCTTGAAGGATTCGATCGCCGCGCGCAGCGCGCCTTCGTCGTCCTTCGAGAGATCCTTGGTGTCTTCGATGCGCTTGATGAGGTCAGCGTGGCTGGTCTTCAGGTTGTCGCGCAGGCCCTTCTCGAACGCCAGCACTTGCTTGACGTCGAGGTCGTCGAGGTAGCCGTTGTTTGCGGCGTACAGCGACACGGCCAGTTCCCACACCTGCAGCGGCTGGTACTGCGGCTGCTTCAGCAGTTCCGTCACGCGGCGGCCACGCTCGAGCTGCTTGCGGGTCGCTTCGTCGAGGTCCGATGCGAACTGCGCGAATGCGGCGAGTTCACGGTACTGCGCGAGGTCGGTACGGATACCGCCCGACAGCTTCTTCACGACCTTCGTCTGAGCGGCGCCACCGACTCGCGACACCGACACGCCGGCGTTGATTGCCGGGCGGATGCCTGCGTTGAACAGGTCGGTTTCCAGGAAGATCTGGCCGTCGGTAATCGAGATCACGTTCGTCGGAACGAACGCGGTCACGTCGCCAGCCTGCGTTTCGATGACCGGCAGTGCCGTCAGCGAACCGCTCTTGCCCTTCACTTCGCCGTTCGTGAACTTCTCGACGTACTCTTCCGACACGCGAGCCGCACGCTCGAGCAGACGCGAGTGGAGATAGAACACGTCGCCCGGGTATGCTTCACGGCCCGGCGGGCGGCGCAGCAGCAGCGAGATCTGACGGTATGCCCAGGCTTGCTTGGTCAAGTCGTCATAAATGATCAGCGCGTCTTGACCGCGGTCGCGGAAGTATTCGCCCATCGTGCAGCCGGCGTACGGTGCCAGGTACTGCATTGCGGCGGAATCCGATGCCGAAGCGGCGACGACGATCGTGTATTCCATCGCGCCCGTTTCTTCGAGCTTGCGAACCACGTTCATGATCGACGAAGCCTTCTGGCCGATCGCGACGTAGATACAGATCAGGTCCTTGCCCTTCTGGTTGATGATCGCGTCGAGCGCCACCGCGGTCTTGCCGCACTGACGGTCGCCGATGATCAGCTCACGCTGGCCACGGCCGATCGGCACCATCGCGTCGATCGACTTGATGCCCGTCTGCACCGGCTGCGACACCGACTTACGCCAGATCACGCCCGGAGCGATCTTTTCGATCGCGTCGGTCAGCTTTGCATTGACCGGGCCCTTGCCGTCGATCGGGTTGCCGAGCGCATCGACCACGCGGCCGACGAGTTCCGGACCAACCGGGACTTCCAGAATGCGGCCCGTCGTCTTGACGATGTCGCCTTCCGAGATGTGTTCGTATTCGCCGAGAATCACCGCGCCGACCGAGTCGCGCTCGAGGTTCAGCGCGAGGCCGAACGTGTTGCCCGGAAACTCGAGCATTTCGCCCTGCATCACGTCCGACAGGCCGTGGATACGCACGATACCGTCGGTCACGGAGATCACGGTGCCCTGGTTGCGAACGTCTGCGCTCGCTTCAAGGCCCTGGATCCGGCTCTTGATCAGCTCGCTGATCTCAGAGGGATTGAGTTGCATTATTCGCTCCTGATAGTCAATTCTGTTGCGTGCCGGCTGCCTGGGCGCTCAAGCGCTCAAGGCTGTCTGCATGCTGGCGAGCCGCGCGCGGACCGAGGTATCGAGCACTTCGTCGCCGACCGTCACGCGCACGCCGCCGATCAGCGACGCATCGGTCTCGACCGTCGGCTTCAGTTTGCGCTTGAACTTGCGTTCGAGGCTGGCGATGAGGTCGGTGAGCTGTGCGCCTTCGAGCGGAAACGCGCTGACGATCTGCACGTCTGCCGCGCCTTCGCGCGCATTCTTCAGCTCGTCGAACTGCGTGGAGATTTCCGGCAGCAGCGCGATACGGTGATTTTCGACCAGCATCTGCACGAAGTTCTTCGCTTCCGCGCTGGTCGCGAGCGGCGATTTCACCGCGGCGAGCAGCAGCTCGTTGACCTGCGCGCGACTCACTTTCGGACTCGACGCGACAGACAGCACTTCGGGCAGGTGCGCAACCTGAGCCAGCTCTTGCACGAGCGTGGACCAGGCGGCGATATCACCACCCTCGGCCACGCGGAACAGCGCTTCTGCGTAAGGGCGGGCGATGGTTGCAAGTTCGGCCATGATCAGAGCTCGGCTTTCAGTTGATTCAGCAGTTCGGCGTGGGCCGTTTGATCGACTTCGCGCTTCAGGATCTGCTCGGCGCCCTTGACCGCCAGCGTGGCGACTTCGCCGCGCAGCGTTTCACGCGCCTTCACGATTTGCTGATCCGCGTCCGCCTTCGCCTGAGCGATGATGCGGGCGGCTTCGGCATGGGCTTGAGCCTTGATTTCTTCGGCAACGGCCTGCGCGCGCTTTTCAGCGTCGGCAATGCGTTGTTGACCGTCGTTACGGGCCTGCGCGAGTTCCTGGTCGACGCGCTTGTGCGCCGCTGCGAGTTCCGCCTGACCCTTTTCCGCGGCCGAGAGGCCATCGGCAATTTTCTTCGAGCGCTCGTCGAGGGCGTTGATCAACGGCGGCCACACGAACTTCATCGTGAACCACGCGAGGATCAGGAACACGACCATTTGCGCAAACAGGGTTGCGTTAAGATTCACGGTGTTTCCTTATCTGCTATTCCGGAAATTGAAACGAGGAGGAGCGCGTCGAATGTGAATTCGATTGGCGCTCGTCATCCGTTCCACCCTGCGCCGGCGATCGCTGGCGCAAATCTTCCGAGGAACCTTAGCCTGCGAGCTTCGACAGGAGCGGGTTCGCGAATGCAAACAGCATTGCCACGCCGACACCGATCAGGAACGCCGCATCGATCAGACCAGCCAGCAGGAACATCTTCGTTTGCAGCGGGTTGATCAGCTCAGGCTGACGTGCGCATGCTTCGATGTACTTGCCACCCATCAGACCAATACCGATACAGGCGCCGATCGCACCGAGGCCGATGATGATACCGATACCGATAGCGGTCAGACCTTGGATGTTGGCGATGAAAGCTTGCATGATCACTCCTTTGTGAAAAGACTTGGAACTGGAATTAAAAGAAAAACTAAAAACAAACCTGCTTGATTGTCCGGCTGCTTAGTGCGATTCGTGAGCCTGGCCGAGATACACCAGCGTCAGCATCATGAAAATGAACGCTTGCAGCAAAACAATCAGGATGTGGAAGATCGCCCAGATGCTGCCCGCGAGGATGTGGCCGATGAAGCCCAGCACCGATGCGTCCGCACCGAAACCCCACATGCTGCCCAGCAACGCGATCAGCAGGAACAGCAGTTCGCCTGCATACATGTTGCCGAACAGCCGCATGCCGAGCGACACAGTCTTGGCGACATATTCAACGATGTTCAGGCCGAGGTTCGGGATCCACAGCAGCGGATGCGCACCGAACGGAGCCGACACGAGTTCATGCACGAAGCCGCCCGCGCCCTTGATCTTGATGCTGTAGTAGATCATCAGCACGAAGACGCCAAGTGCGATGCCGAGCGTGCCGTTCAGGTCGGCCGTCGGGACGATGCGATGATGCGGGATGACTTCCGACAGACCCAGCAAGCCGATCACGCGGCCCGGCAGGTCGACGGGGAGAAAGTCGAGGGAGTTCATCAGCGCGACCCAGATGAACACGGTCAGCGCGAGCGGAGCAATGAAGGTACGATTGCCGTGAACGACCGCTTTCGACTGGTCTTCCACCATCTCGACGATCATTTCGATCATGCACTGGAAACGACCCGGCACGCCCGGCGTAGCCTTGCGGGCAGCCATGTACAGGATCAGGATCGTAACGAGACCGCAGACGATCGACCAGAACAGCGTGTCGAGATTCCAGACGTGAATATCGAAAATCGACGTCTGATGCGCGGTGGAGAAATTCTGCAAGTGGTGCGCAATGTACTCGGACGGATCCAGAGCACGCGAGCCTTCGCTGGTTGCCATATCGTTAGTGCCACCCAAATTGTCGAAAATCGGTCTATCCGCTTCGCCGCAACAATTTATTGCGGGAACGCGCCTGCGCATGTTCCTGTCGAACTGCGCAAGGTCTCACAGCCTATCGCCAGGCCAACGCAATCCAGTACGTTTTCAGCACGAGCAAGTACGTAATGAGCAACGGCACCCAGTGCACACCGGGGTACCACACGGCGATCGCCACGAACAGCGCGATCGTCGCACCCATCTTGAGTACTTCGCCGACCACCCAACCCATCACGGTGTCGGCACCGCCTCGCCTCAAACGCGCCGCAAACAATGCGCTCGGCACCCAGCCAATCGCTCCGCCCAGAAATGCAGATTGCGCAGCGGCGCCCGGCGGCTTCGAGGAAAACAGCCACCACGCCAGCGTTGCAACCAAGGACAAGACCACTTGCGCGATCACCACCCGGTAGGGCGTGACCCGCGAGGGTCGGCTTACATCCGGCCCGAACAGCGTTTCCGCTTCGGCCCGCGTAAGCGGAACGATTGTTGTGTCGTCTTGCTGCTCGGCATCCCAATCGTCGTCGGCTACGTGCCGCGTCTCGACAACCGGTGCGGTATTACGGCGTGCGCTGTGCTTGTCGTGCCCATTGTTCGGCTCCTCCTGACCCGCCATCGCAACCTTCCGCAAAATCCCAATCCGCCCCAATCTTTCCGAAAGCTTTCGGGGGTGCCTAGCTAACAAATCCGGGCGATTGTAAGCGATAGTTGCAGGTGATTCAAGGCTTTAGACGCGACAAAAATCTGCGTAAAACGTCGCCTCATCATGTGAAAAACGGGCGAACCGACGACGTACGATGACAGTTGTAAGGTCGGTTTTTCGCGCAGGTATTTCTTGCCGGGAAAAATGCGTCGACGATGGAATCGCGCGCAAACGATGCTGGGCGCGCGTGTCGGTGGTGCGGCGCGATCCCCGCAGGAAATTCGCTGTGGCGCAGCCGGTCGGAATTGTTCTGTGCGACGCACCGGAACAAGCAAGGCACGGCAACCGATCCGCCGCACCCGATGCGCGAAATTCGATCGGACGCTGGTGCGTCGATCCATCCAATCAGTTGTCATGCCACCACAGACGATCGACTGTGGATGGTCGCACTTATCAACAGCCCCGCAACCACCGCGAACGCTGTGCACCCACCCCACCACCCGAATGGCGCGCCTGTGCCGCACACGCCCGCATCGTTCAGCCGTGCACGAGCAGCCACGCGCCCAGTGCGGCGCTCGCAAGCGCGAACGGAATCGAGACGAGATGGAACGGCAGCCACATGCGCGGCTCCTTCGCGAGACGCACCGCGATCAGGTTCGCGAGCGAACCGATCGCGAAACCGAAGCCGCCGACCGATACGCCGAATGCAAGCGCGCGCCAGTCGCGCGTGAATTCGGACAGCAGGATGGCCGCCGGCACGTTGCTGATCCCTTGCGACAGCACGGCGCCGGCCGCAAAGACACGCAGCGGCGAATCGAGCTGGGCGCGCGCAATCGCGTCATGGATGGCGGGCAGCGCAGCCGCGCTGCGCAGCACGACGAACATCAGCACGAAAATCAGCAGCAGCAGCCAGTCGATCCTGAGGACTGCATCACGTCTTACGACGAGCAGCATGATCGCGACCGCAACCAGGCCCGGCAGCGGATGGTGCGCATCGGCGAGCAGCACGAATGCGGCGAACAGTACAGCGGCGATCAACGCATGCATGCGCTGCACCGGAAGCGCGACAACGTCGCCCGACAGGTCGAGCGGTTTCGCGCGAAACGCGCACGCGGTCAGCGCGAGCAGCAGCACCATCAACGCGATCGCGAGCGGCCCGAGCGTGACCACGAAGTGGCCGAACGATACGCCGCTCAATTGCCACAGGAACAGGTTCTGGGGATTGCCGAGCGGCGTCGCGACGGACCCCGCATTGACGGCCAGCGCGACGACGATCACGAGCCGCCGGAACGGCAGCGGCGTCAGCGCACGCAGCGACACCATCAACGGCACGACGACGAACAACGCGACGTCGTTGGTGAGCCACATCGACAGCACCGCGGCGAACACGACGAGCAGCATCGCGAGCCCGCGTTCGGAGTGCACGTGATGCACGATACGGTGTGCGAGCCACATCAGGCAGCCGGACAACTCGAGTGCCTTGGTCAGCATCAGCAGGCCCGCGAGCGTCGCGACCGTCTGCCAGTCGACGCGACCGGCCAGCACGGAAAATGGTTGCGGGCGCACCCATTGCAGCACGATCAGGCCAAGCGCGAGCACCGACAGTACCGGCTCCTGCGCAAGCCATCCGAGCCACCGGCGCGGCGCCGGTGCGCCCGTCTTCTCCATCGACAACCCGTTACTCTTCGGTCGCGACGTTGCCGCGCAGCCGCGCGAGAATGCCCTCGAGCGAGTCGAGGCTGCCGAAGTCGATCATCACCTGCCCTCGCCCGCGGCGGCCGAGCTTGATCTTCACCGTCGACGCGAGCAAGTCGGACAACTCCTCTTCGAGACGGCGCGTATCGCGGCCGCCATCGTCCTTCGCACGCGCCTTCACGGCCGGCGCTTCCTTCGTCGTATGTGCGACGAGCTTCTCGGTCTCGCGCACCGACATGCGCTTGTTGACGACCTGATGGGCGAGCGTGATCTGCGTTGCCGCATCGACGGCGAGCAGCGCGCGCGCATGCCCCATGTCGAGATCGCCGGCCAGCAGCATCGTCTGCACCGGCGACGCGAGGTTCAGCAGGCGCAGCAGGTTCGACACCGCGCTGCGCGAACGGCCGACCGATTCAGCCGCCTGCTCGTGCGTGAAACCGAACTCGTCGAGCAGGCGCTGGATACCGTGCGCCTCTTCAAGCGGATTCAGATCCTCGCGCTGGATGTTCTCGATCAGCGCCATCGCCGCGGCGGCCTGGTCGGACACGTCCTTCACGAGCACCGGCACTTCGTCGAGGCCGGCCAGGCGCGCCGCGCGGAAGCGCCGCTCACCTGCGATGATCTCGTATTTGTCTGATGAAATGGGCCGTACCAGGATCGGCTGCATCACGCCCTGCGCGCGAATGCTTGCCGCCAGCTCCTGCAGGCTGCCTTCGTCCATCCGCGTCCGCGGCTGGTACTTGCCGGCCTGCAGCTTGCCGAGCGCGAGCGTGTTCGGCGCCCCTTCGATCTTCACCGCTTCGGTGATATCGGCACTGCCACCGAGCAGCGCTTCGAGGCCACGTCCCAAGCCCTTCTTCTTTGGTACCGCGTTCATGTCTTTCTTCCTCGCTTCGCTCATGTCCGGATCACGACACCTCAAACGCGCGGACGCGTTCGATCATCTCGGCACCGAACTGGAGATACGCTTGCGCACCGCGTGAGCTGCGGTCGAACACGACGCCCGGCAGCCCGTAACTCGGCGCTTCCGCCAGGCGCACGTTGCGCGGAATCACCGCGTCGAACACCTTGTCGCCGAAGTGCGCTTTCAGTTGATCGGAGACTTGCTGCTGCAGCGTGATGCGCGGATCGAACATCACGCGCAGCAAGCCGATGATCTTCAGGTCGCGGTTCATGTTCGCGTGAACCTGCTTGATCGTGTTGACGAGGTCCGACAACCCCTCCAGCGCGAAGTACTCGCACTGCATCGGGATCACGACGCCATGCGCCGCGCACAGTCCGTTCAGCGTCAGCAGCGACAACGTCGGCGGGCAATCGATCAGCACGAAATCGTAATCGTCGGCGACGGACTCGAGTGCGGCCTTCAGCCGGCGCTCGCGGTTGTCGATGCTGATCAGTTCGATCTCGGCACCGGACAGCTCGCGGTTCGCAGGCAGCACATCGTAGGTGACGCCTTCCGGGCGCACACGTGCGTCGCTCACCGACACGCCGTCGACCAGTACTTCGTACACGGTCGATTCGCACGCGGCCTTGTCGATCCCGCTACCCATCGTCGCGTTGCCCTGCGGGTCGAGATCGATCAGCAGGACTCGTTGCTCCTGCGCTGCAAGGCTTGCGGCGAGATTGACCGATGTCGTCGTCTTGCCGACGCCCCCCTTCTGGTTTGCAACGCAGAAGATCTTTGCCATCGTAGGTGTGTTCCTCTTACTTCAAACAATCGGCGCGCTACAGCGCGCCTTCAATTCGCTTCGTCGACGGCCACTTCGATCAGATGCCGTTCGGCATCGAGCATCGGCACCGCCAGCCGCATCGTCTGCTTTACGCGGCTGCCTTCCGGCAACCGTGCAATCTCGTCGTCCGGGTGTACGCCCTTCATCGCCCAGATCGATCCGCCCTGCGCAACCAGATGTCGAGCAAGTTTAACGAAGTCGGACAGATCAGCGAAGGCGCGAGAGACGATCATGTCGAATTTTTCCGGCACTTCGACGCCCGGCTGCAGCGATTCGACCCGCCCGGTGACGACCGACAGGTTCGAGAGCTTCAGCTCCGCACGCATTTGCGTCTGGAATGCAGACTTCTTCTGCACGATATCGTTCAGCGTGACCTGCCAGTCCGGTTCGACGATCGCCAGCACGATACCCGGCAACCCGCCACCCGAACCGACGTCGAGCACGCGGGCCGATGCACGGCCGCGCAGATGCGGGACGATGGAAAGCGAATCGAGGATGTGCTGAATCAACATCTGCTTCGGGTCGCGGATCGCGGTCAGGTTGTAGACCGCGTTCCACTTGCCGAGCAGCGCGACATAGTCGAGCAGCTGGTCGCGTTGTGCATCCGTCAGCGTGATGTCGAGCGCAGTCGTGCCGTCGACGAGCATCTGTTCCAGTACGTCCCGATTAACCGCCGGCGCGCGACGCGCCGTCATTGTTGCGTCGGGACAGCACCGTCCCCCTGCTCCGTTGCCTCTGCGGCAGTGCCGTTACGACGTCCCAGGCCGCGGCGCTTCAGGTGCACCATCAGCAGCGAGATGGCCGCCGGCGTGACGCCCGAGATGCGCGACGCCTGCCCGATCGTTTCCGGTCGGAACTCGTTGAGCTTCTGGCTCACCTCGAACGACAGGCCGCGAACTTCGCGGTAATCGATGCCGTCCGGCAGGCGCGTGTTCTCGTTCGCATCGTTGCGTTCGATCTCGGATGCCTGGCGCTCGATATAACCCTGATACTTGATGCCGATCTCGACCTGTTCCTTGATCTGCTCGAGCATCACCGGATCGTCGGCCAGCGGCTCCGCGGGGCCGCATTCGCCACCCTTCAGGCCGCATACGCCGTCGTAGCTGATACCCGGGCGGCGCAGCAACTCGGCGAGACTGTATTCGTGATCGATCGCCTTGCCGAGCAGCGCGGTCGCCTCTTCCGGCGGCAGCGTCTTCGGCGTGACCCACGTCGACTTCAGGCGTTCGGTTTCACGTGAAACAGCGTCGCGCTTTCGGCTGAACGCATCCCAGCGCGCGTCGTCGACGAGCCCCAGTTCGCGACCCATCTCGGTCAGGCGCATGTCGGCGTTGTCTTCACGCAGACTCAGGCGATACTCGGCGCGACTCGTGAACATCCGGTACGGCTCGGCCACACCACGCGTCACCAGATCGTCGACCAGCACGCCCAGATAGGCCTGGTCGCGGCGCGGACACCATGCGTCCTTCTCCTGCACATAGCGGCCCGCGTTGAGGCCGGCCAGCAGGCCCTGCGCCGCCGCTTCTTCATAGCCGGTCGTGCCGTTGATCTGGCCCGCAAAGAACAGCCCGTTGATCGCCTTCGTCTCGAGCGACGCCTTCAGCGCGCGCGGGTCGAAGTAGTCGTACTCGATTGCGTAGCCGGGGCGCAGGATGTGCGCGTTCTCGAGGCCGCGCATCGAATGCACAAGCTCGAGCTGGACGTCGAACGGCAGGCTCGTCGAGATCCCGTTCGGGTAGAACTCGTTGGTCGTCAGCCCTTCCGGCTCGAGGAAAATCTGGTGCGATTCCTTCGATGCGAACCGGTGGATCTTGTCCTCGATCGACGGGCAATAACGCGGCCCGACGCCTTCGATCACGCCTGTATACATAGGCGAACGGTCGAGGCCGCCGCGAATGATGTCGTGCGTGCGCTCGTTCGTATGCGTGACCCAGCACGGCAACTGCTGCGGATGCTGCTCCGCGCGGCCCAGGAACGAGAACACGGGGATCGGATCGAGGTCACCCGGCTGCTCGTCCAGCTTCGAGAAGTCGATCGTCCGGCCGTCGATACGCGGCGGCGTACCGGTCTTCAGGCGGCCTTGCGGCAGCTTCAGTTCCTTCAGGCGCGACGACAGCGACACGGCCGCCGGATCGCCCGCGCGGCCGCCCGTGTAGTTGTTCAGGCCGACGTGGATCTTGCCGTCGAGGAACGTGCCGGCGGTCAGCACGACCGCGCGAGCGCGGAAGCGGATGCCGATCTGCGTGACGGCGCCCACCACACGGTCGCCTTCGACCATCAGGTCGTCGACAGCCTGCTGGAACAGCCACAGGTTCGGCTGGTTTTCGAGCCGGTGACGGATCGCGGCCTTGTACAGGATGCGATCGGCCTGCGCGCGCGTCGCCCGCACGGCCGGGCCCTTCGACGAATTGAGGATCCGGAACTGAATACCGCTCTCGTCCGTCGCGGCGGCCATCGCGCCGCCCAGCGCATCGACTTCCTTGACCAGATGGCCTTTGCCAATGCCGCCGATCGACGGGTTGCAGCTCATCTGCCCGAGCGTTTCGATGTTGTGGGTCAGCAGCAGTGTCTTCGCGCCCATTCGGGCGGACGCCAACGCGGCTTCCGTGCCGGCGTGACCGCCACCGACGACGATGACGTCAAATTCTGTGGGAAAAAGCATGGTGGGATTCCGTACGCAGGACTGCGCACGAACCTATCTGAGAAATGTATGGGCGGAATTATAGCGGGTTCGCTTTTCACCCGAAGGCCGTCCGAATGGTAGGGTCTGTGCATTTCGTCGATTTTTCGACGGTGGCCACAAGAATTCGTGGTGCCAGGCCCGCTCCGACAATGCTCTCGGTCAGTTCGCCGCACATCGCTGCGGCTGTGCAAAGACCGCCACATCGGGAAAGCAGCACGAGGAACACATGCAGCAATCAAAGCCTGTGGCCGACGCAACACTCCGGACACGACACCCTGTGCCTGCCGCGCCCGCCCTCTTCCTCACAGAATTTCCAGCTATTGATCCGGCACTTATCCACTGAGAACCAGCACCTCGCGGGTCTGTGCAGAGATCCATGCACCGTGAACCCAACCTGTGAAGCAAGACGCGGGATCATCAGCCGTACTGTGGACACCTTATCCGCCGTCACCACACAGAACTTCCGACTATTCACCCGATACTTATCCCCCGGCCTCGGGCCTTCGAGGCATCGCCCGATCCTCCAAACAAAAACGGCGTGTTTCACGTGAAACACGCCGCCCGTTTCCCGCCAACCGCTCTAACAATCAGGCCGTCTTCTTCGCCAACCCGAGGTACGTCTCGATCACGCGCGGATTCTGCGCGAGTTCGGCTGCCGGCCCTTCCAGCGCAAACTCGCCCGTCTCCAGCACATAACCGTAATCGGAGATCTGCAACGCGGCCCGCGCGTTCTGCTCGATCAGCAACGTCGCAACGCCCGTACCGCGCAACGCACTGATGATATGAAAGATCTCCTTCACGATCAGCGGCGCCAGCCCGAGGCTCGGCTCGTCGAGCATCAGCAGGTCGGGCTTGCCCATCAGCGCGCGCCCGACCGCAAGCATCTGCCGCTCGCCGCCCGACAGCGTGCCGGCCGCCTGCTTGCGCCGTTCCTTCAGCCGCGGAAACAGCGCGAACACGTGATCGAGCTGGTCCAGGAAGTTCGCCTCCCCGGCCCGCTTGCGCCGATACGCGCCCAGCACGAGGTTGTCCTCGACCGTCATCGTGCTGAACAGCTCGCGCTTTTCCGGGACGAGGCACATCCCGCGCGCGACGCGCTGCTCGACCGGCAATGCGCCGACGTCGTTGCCGCGATACACGACCGCGCCCGACGCATGTCCGGTCACCGGCAGCGCCCCCATGATCGCGTTCAGCAGCGTCGATTTGCCGGCGCCGTTCGGGCCGATCACGCTGACGATCTGCCCCGCACCGACCTTGATCGCCGCACCGTGCAGCGCCTCCACCTTCCCGTACCGGACCGCCAGCCCGCGCACTTCAAGAATCGGCATCGTCGTGTCCGTCATCACTCCACCCCGCCCAGATACGCTTCGAGCACCGCCGGATCCTGCTGCACGTCCTGCGGCAGCCCTTCCGCGATCCGCGTGCCGAATTCCATCACCACCAGCCGGTCGGTGAGGTTCATCACGAAATCCATGTCATGTTCCACGAGCAACACGCTCATGCCTTCCGCCTTCAGCCGCCGCAACAGGTCGGCGAGCTGCTGCTTCTCCTGGTAACGCAGCCCGGCGGCCGGCTCGTCGAGCAGCAGCAGCGTCGGATCGCAGCACAGCGCCCGCGCGATCTCGAGAATCCGCTGTTGCCCGAGCGCGAGGCTGCCCGCTTCGTCGTACATGTGCTTTTCGAGCCCGACGCGGCGGATCTGGCGCGCGGCTTCGGCCAGCAACTGCGCCTCCTCGTGGGCATTGAGCCGCGCGATGCTGCGCCACACACCCGTATGGCCGCGCAGATGCGCGCCGATCGCGACGTTCTCGAGCACCGTCATCGCCGGCAACAGCTTCACGTGCTGGAACGTGCGGCCGATGCCGCGGCGGACGATCTGGCGCGACGTGAGCCCGTCGATGCGCTCGCCGCGAAACGTGATCGTGCCGCTCGTCGGCTTCAGTACACCTGTGACGAGGTTGAACGTGGTCGACTTGCCGGCCCCGTTCGGGCCGATCAGCCCAATGATCTGCCCCGCCTTCACGTCGAAGCTGACATCGTTGACGGCCACGAGCCCGCCGAACTGCTTGCGTGCGTTGTCGACGACGAGCAGCGGCTCGCCGGCCGCGGGCTTCGCGCGCTGCGGCAACGGATCGGCGTGCTCGGGCACATGCGCGCGCGGCCCGCGCGGGAACAGCCTCGCGACGAACGGCCATACGCCCTGGCGCGCGTACTGCAGCAGCAGCACCATCAGCACGCCGAACACGATGATCTCGAAGTTGCCTTCCGAGCCGAGCAGCTTCGGCAACAGCGTCTGCAGGTAGTCCTGCAGCACAGTGAGGATCGCCGCACCGAGCACCGCGCCCCACACGTGCGACACGCCGCCGACCACGGCCATGAACAGGAATTCGATCCCGTGGTTCAGGCCGAACGGGGTCGGATTCACCGCACGCTGCAGGTGTGCGTACAGGAAACCCGACACGGCCGCGAGCACGGCCGCGTAGACAAAGATCACGACGCGCATCCACGCGGTGTTCACCCCCATCGCCTCGGCCATCACACCGCCGCCGCGCAGCGCGCGGATCGCGCGGCCCGGGCGGCTGTTCAGCAGGTTCTGCACCGACACGATCGCGGCCAGCACGACGGCCCAGATCAGGAAGTACAGGCTGCGGCCGCTTTCGAGCGCGATGCCGAACAGGTTCAGCGCCGGAATCCCGTTGATCCCGTCGTACTTGCCGAGCAGTTCGAGGTTGCCGAACAGGTAGAACAGCGCGAGGCCCCACGCGATCGTGCCGAGCGGCAGGAAGTGCCCGGACAGCCGCATCGTGACCGCGCCGAGCACGAGCGCGACGAGCGCCGTCAGCACGACGCCGACGATCAGCGCGAGCCACGGCGACACGCCGTACCGCGTCGTCAGGAACGCGGTCGCATACGCGCCGATACCGACGAACGCGGCCTGCCCGAAGCTGGTCATCCCGCCGACGCCCGTCAGCAGCACGAGCCCGATCGCGACGATCGCGTAGAGGCCGATGTAGTTCAGCAGCGTGATCCAGTACTCGGGCACCTGCAGCACGCCCGGCAGCACCGGCAGCGAGAACAGCACCACGAGAAACACCCAGAAGGTCTTGTTGCGTACCATCGTCTTCATCGTGTCACTCCTCTTCCTCTTCCGCGTGCGGCGTCGCGAAGCTCCGCCACAGCAGCACCGGAATGATCAGCGTGAACACGATCACCTCCTTGTATGCGCTCGCCCAGAACGACGAATACGATTCGAGCACGCCGACGAGCAGCGAGCCGGCGGCCGCGAGCGGATAGCTGACGAGCCCGCCGATGATCGCGCCGACGAAGCCCTTCAGGCCGATCAGGAAGCCCGAGTCGTAGTAGATCGTCGTCAGCGGGCCAACGAGGATGCCGGACAGCACGCCGAGCCCCGCCGCGAACGTGAACGCGAGCCGCCCTGCGTCGGTCGTGCCGATACCGACGAGCTGCGCGCCGAGCCGGTTCACCGACGTCGCGCGCAGCGCCTTGCCCGCGATCGTGCGGCCGAAGTACACGTAGAGCGCACCGATCAGCACGAGTGCGGTGACGACGACCAGGATGCTCTGCACCGACACCGTCATGCTGCCGATCGACAGCGATGCATCCGAGAACCCGTTGGTGCGCGAGCCTTCCGCGCCGAACATCACGAGCCCGAGGCCGACCATCGCGAAATGGACGGCAACCGACACGATCAGCAGCAGCAGCGTCGTGCCTTCGGCGATCGGCTGGTACACGAGCCGGTAGACGAATGGCCCCATCGGCACGACGATCGCAAGCGTCAGCGCGATCTGCGCGAGCATCGGCAACGGCTGAGCGGCAACACTGTGCGTAATCGCGAACACCGCGAGCGGCAGCAGGATGTAGCGGCTGCCGAGCGTCGCGAGCGTGCGGCCGAGCTGATGGCGGCGTTCGCGATGCCGGATCAGGCCGCCGACTTCGAGCAGGAAGCACGCGATGCCCATCACGAACAACAGCCAGCAGGTGGCGGGAAATTTCTGCGCCTGCAACGCTGCAAGCGTCAGCGCACCGTAGGCGACGAATTCGCCCTGGGGAATGAAGATCACCCGCGTGACGGAAAACACCAGCACGAGCGCCAGCGACAGCAATGCATAAATGGCGCCGGTCGTGATGCCGTCTTGCGCGAGGATCGCCGCAATCGAGAGATCCATACGTTTCGTGTATCGAGAATGTTGCGGAGAAACGGCGACGGGAACGGCCGGGATGCACGGACCGCAAGATCGGCGCGTCAGGCGCCACGCGGCGTGCCCGGTGGTTCCATGCGGCACGGGCGCGGCCTGTCAGGCCCGGCGCCGTGCCGACGGTGCGCGCGGCACCGTTCGCGCCGCGCACGCCGGTTTCACGTGATGCTTACTCGGCCTGCAACTTCCACTTGCCGTCGACGATCTGCACCATCACGCGCGCACGCGTGTCGAAGCCGTTGTGATCGGTCGGCGTCATGTTGATCACGCCGTGAGACACGGGCAGATCCTTCACGCTTTCGAGCGACGCGCGCAGCGCTTCGCGGAACGCTTCGGTGCCCGGCTGGCCCTTCTTCAGCGCGTCGGGAATCGCACGCTGCAGCAGCAGCCCCGCATCCCATGCGTGGCCGCCGAACGTCGCCAGCGAGCCCGCACCATAGGCCTTCTCGTACGCGGCCTTGTACCCGAGCGCCGCCTTCTTCACCGGATTCGAATCGGGCAGCTGGTCGGTCACGAGCACCGGGCCGGCCGGCAGGATCTCGCCTTCGCAATCCTTGCCGCACACGCGCAGGAAGTCGTTGTTCGCGACGCCGTGCGTCTGGTACACCTTGCCCTTGTAGCCGCGCTCCTTCAGCGTCTTGGCCGGCAGCGCCGCCGGCGTGCCGGACCCGGCGATCAGCACCGCATCGGGATTCGAGCCCATCAGCTTCAGCACCTGCCCCATCACCGACGCGTCGGTACGGTTGAAACGCTCGTTCGACACGACCTTCAGGCCGTTCTTCGCGGCCGCCGCGTTGAACGTGTTGTACCAGCTGTCGCCGTACGCATCGGCGAAGCCGATGAAGCCGACCGTCTTCACGCCGTGCTTCGCCATGTAACCGGCGATCGCGTCAGCCATCAGCTGGTCGTTCTGCGGCACCTTGAACATCCACGCGCGCTTCGCGTCCATCGGCGCGATGATCTGCGCGCTCGCCGCGAGCGAAATCGTCGGCGTCTTGCCCTGCGACACGGGGTCGAGCATCGCGAGCGAGTTCGGCGTGACGGACGAGCCGATGATCGCGTCGACGTGGTCCTCGTCGATCAGCTTGCGCACGTTCTGCACCGCGCGGCTCGTGTCGGATGCATCGTCGAGCACGATGTACTGCACGCTCTTGCCCGCGATTTCCTTCGGCAGCAGCGCGATCGTGTTCTTTTCCGGAATCCCGAGCGATGCAGCCGGCCCGGTGGCCGACAGCGTCACGCCGATCTTCACCTGCGCCGACGCCGTTGCCGCCGCGCACACGAGGCCCGCGGCGAGCACGGCCTCCATCCATCGATTCATCTTCATTTACGTTGTCTCCAAACGCTGCTCGAAAAAGCCACGGGTCGCTCGGGCGGCTCCCGGTCCCCAAAACAAGTTAATAATTTAACTATCTCGCCTTGCCGCGCCTACGCTCGTTTTCCCGTGAAGCCTCGCGTGCGCGACAGCGCCCGGCCGGCATCCCGCACGCGCGCGCCGGATACCGGCCGGAGCGGTCGTTCGACCGCCACGATGCGCAGCGGCAGTGTCGTCAGGATGAAGGACGCGAAGAAATGCGGAATCGCGCGGGCGATCGATGCGTGCGCAACGATGGTCGGAAGGTGCGTCGATCCGGCCTGGTTCGGCCTGATACGCGAGCGGCAAACGATCGAAAAACCGGCAGCTCATGCGGATGCCAACGCGGCTGCGGATACAGATGCGAACGCAACGACCCGGAATCGCGACGGAACGCCCATACAGGCTGCAGGACGGCCCGGGAAAGCCGCGATGGCACCACTCGCACCCCACGACGAACGAGCGGCGCCAGCCGCCCTTCCTGCCCCGATCCAACGTCCCGCGCTTCTCATCCAACCGTACTCCCTCTTCTGCATTCTGCTTGTAGGAGAACTGCCGACCGATATTCCCGACCGCACGGTCGGCGAAAGCCAAGTGTAACGGACGCTTTTCGCGCACGCCAACCGGGTAAGCCCGGACGGTATGCACATGGCTGCGCGTCGTCTGCGAATGGATTGCGGAGAATGGAAAAGCGGAGGGACGCGGTGAAGCGCGGAAAATGCGCGGCGCGAACGGAGGCGTGGAACACGGCGGCTGCGCCGCTCGATGCACCATCGACGCAATTCGTGCACGCAAATGAAAAAGCGCTGTTGGATTCCGTCCAACAGCGCTTTAGGGTCCGGGCACTTTGTGCCTCGATTGTCTCCTCGTTCTCCACCTGCAAATTCGTTTCGCGGTGCATCAGAACTAGGACGAAGATTAAAGGACCTTTCACCGAGCGACAACTTAGCATTTACCCCTATGGTGCATCGCCGCACGAAAATGGGGCACCAGTCTGCCGCGCGGCGCCGGCCCGAGCCCGCTGCGGCACCCTTCCGAAGCGTGCCGGATGGTGCTTCGCATCAACGTGCACGCGACGCGTGCGGACCCGCGCTCAGGACGCCCTGAGCGGTTTGATCCGCGCGACCATTTCGCCGACGATGCCGCGCCGGAATGCCAGCACGCACGCGATGAAAATCAGTCCCGTGACGATCGTCGCCGATTCGCCGAGCGAGTGGAACCACGCAACGCCCGTCGTCGACGCGAGCCATTCGCCGATGTCGCCGAGCCGGTCTTCCAGCGCGACGATCAGCGCGGCCCCCAGCAGCGGCCCGAACAGCGTGCCCATCCCGCCGACGAGCGTCATCAGCACGACGAGGCCCGACATCGTCCAGTACGCGTCGGAGAGCGTCTCGAAGCCCAGCACGAGCACCTTCAGCGAGCCCGCCAGCCCGGCGAGCCCGGCCGACAGGATGAACGCGAGCAGCTTGAAGCGATCGGTGTCGTAGCCGAGCGAGATCGCGCGCGCTTCGTTCTCCTTGATCGCGACGAGTACCTGGCCGAACGGCGAATGCACGACCCGCACGATGAACGCGCACGCGGCGACGACCACCGCCAGCACGACGTAGTACAGCGCAACGTCGTTCGACAGGTCGAGCAGCGCGAACAGGTGGCCGCGCGGCACGCCCTGCAGGCCGTCCTCGCCGTGCGTGAACGGCGCCTGCAGGTAGATGAAGTAGACCATCTGCGCGAACGCGAGCGTGATCATCGCGAAGTAGATGCCTTGCCGGCGGATCGCGAACAGCCCGACGACGAGCCCGAGCAGCGTCGCGGCGACGGTGCCCGCGAGCACGCCGAGCTCCGGCGTGACACCGAGCGTCTGTATCGAGTAGCCGGTCGCGTAGCCGGCGGTCGCGAGGAACATCGCATGGCCGAACGACAGCAGCCCCGTATAGCCGATCAGCAGGTTGAACGCGGCCGCGAACAGCGCGAACGTGAGCACCTTCATCACGAACACCGGATACGCGCCGATGAACGGCGCCGCGAGCAGTGCGGCGAGCAGCACGCCGTAGAGCACTTTTCTCTGCATCATTTTTCCTTGCCGAAGAGGCCCGCCGGGCGGAACAGCAGCACGATCGCCATGATCACGAACACGACGGTGGCCGACGCTTCGGGATAGAACACGCGCGTGAAGCCCTCGATCACGCCGAGCAGCAGGCCCGTGACGATCGAGCCGAGGATCGAGCCCATCCCGCCGATCACGACCACCGCGAACACGGTGATGATCATCGGCTGGCCCATCAGCGGCGACACCTGGATCACCGGCGCGGCCAGCACGCCCGCGAACGCGGCGAGCGCGACGCCGAAGCCGTAGGTGAGCGTGATCATCATCGGCACGTTCACGCCGAACGCCTCGACCAGCTTCGGGTTCTCGGTGCCCGCGCGCAGGTAGGCGCCCAGGCGCGTCTTCTCGATCACGAACCACGTCGCGAGGCACACCGCGAGCGATGCGACGACGACCCACGCACGGTAGTTCGGCAGGAACATGAAGCCGAGGTTGGTTGCGCCGGAAAGCTGCGACGGCACGTCGTACGGCTGGCCGGACGAGCCGTAGATCGACCGGAACACGCCTTCGACGACCAGCGTGAGGCCGAACGTGAGCAGCAGCCCGTACAGGTGATCGAGCTTGTACAGCCAGCGCAGCATCGAGCGCTCGATCACGATCCCGAACGCGCCGACGACCAGCGGCGCCAGCACCAGCATCGCCCAGTACGGCAGCCCGAAATACGACAGGCCCATCCACGCGAGCATCGCGCCCAGCATGAACAACGCGCCGTGCGCGAAGTTGATCACGTTGAGCAGCCCGAAGATCACCGCGAGCCCGAGGCTCAGGATCGCGTAGAACGAGCCGTTGACGAGCCCGAGCAGCAACTGGCTCAGCATCGCCGGCAACGGAATGCCAAAGATTTCCATCGACTTAGCCGTCAGAATGAGTTTCGTTGCGTGCGCAACCTTCATGCATTGCGCACGCGGGCGGCGCAGCGGGCACATCGCCGCAGCCGCCACTGCGCGGTGCGCCCGCGCGCGCCGCTACGTTTCGCTTACTTCCACAGCGCGCAGCGCGTCTCCTGCTTGGTCCCGAACGCCTGCTCGCCCGGAATCGTCGCGAGCACCTTGTAGTAGTCCCACGGCTCCTTCGATTCCGACGGCTTCTTCACTTCCATCAGGTACATATCGTGGATCATGCTGCCGTCCGTGCGGATGTAGCCCTTCGCGTAGAAGTCGTTGATCTTGATCTTCTTCAGCTCGGCCATCACCTTGTCGGAGTCGGTCGTACCGGCGGCCTGGACCGCCTTCAGGTAGGTCGTCACCGACGAGTAGTCGGCCGCCTGCAGGCTCGACGGCATCTTCTTCATCTTGCCGAAGTAGCGCTGCGCCCACTGGCGCGACGCCGCGTCGCGATTCCAGTACCAGCTGTCGGTCAGCACGAGGCCCTGCGTCGTCTCGAGGCCCAGGCTGTGCACGTCGTCGATGAACATCAGCAGCGCGGCGAGCTTCATCGTCTTCGTGATGCCGAACTCCTTCGCGGCCTTGATCGAGTTGATCGTGTCGCCGCCCGCGTTCGCGAGGCCGAGGATCTGCGCCTTCGACGATTGCGCCTGCAACAGGAACGACGAGAAGTCCGACGCGGACAGCGGGTGACGCACCGTGCCGAGCACCTGGCCGCCGTTCGCCTTCACGACATCCGACGTGTTCTTCTCGAGCGCCTTGCCGAACGCATAGTCGGCGGTCAGGAAGAACCACGACTTGCCGCCCTGCTTCACCACCGCCGACCCGGTGCCCTTCGCGAGCGCCATCGTGTCGTACGCGTAGTGGACGGTGTACGGCGTGCACTGCTCGTTGGTCAGCGTGTCGGCGCCCGCGCCGATGTTGATGTAGACCTTCTTCTTCTCGCCCGCGACCTGGTTCATCGACAGCGCCGTCGCCGAGTTCGTGCCGCCGACCAGCAGGTCGAGCCCGCCGCGATCCATCCATTCGCGCGCCTTCGACGCGGCGATGTCGGCCTTGTTCTGGTGGTCGGCATAGACGACCTCGATCGGCTTGCCGAGCACCTTGCCGCCGAAGTCGGCGACCGCCATGCGGATCGCCTCGAGGCCGCCCTGCCCGTCGATGTCCGCGTAAAGCCCCGACATGTCGGTGATGAAGCCGATCTTCACGGTATCCGCGGCTTGGGCGGCGCCGGCAGTGAACGCGGCGGTCGCGAGCGCGAGACAAGCGTGTGCGAGGGTCTTCATTTTCATTGACGTCTCCTTGTTGTTCTGATGCGTTGTGGTTGTTCGAGGGCCGCCACGGCTAGCGGCAAAAGATACGGGGCGGCGTCACACCCCGAGCAGGTCGTGCAGGGTCGGCATCTTGCCTTCCAGTTCGGACGCACGGAAATGCTCGACGATCGTGCCGTGCTCCATCACGTAGAAGCGGTCGGCGAGCGGCGCGGCGAAGCGGAAATTCTGTTCGACCATCACGATCGTGTAGCCGCGCGCCTTCAGCGCGACGATCATCCGTGCGAGCGTCTGCACGATCACCGGCGCGAGGCCTTCGGAAATTTCGTCGAGCAACAGCAGGCTCGCGCCGGTGCGCAGGATCCGCGCGACCGCAAGCATCTGCTGTTCGCCGCCGGACAACCGCGTACCCTGGCTCTGCCGGCGCGACGCGAGGTTCGGAAACATCGCGTAGATCTCGTCGAGCGACATCGCGTGTTCGCGCGGCCCGATCGGCGGCGGCAGCATCAGGTTCTCCTCGCACGACAGGCTCGAGAAGATCCCGCGTTCCTCCGGGCAGTAGCCGACGCCGAAATGCGCGATGCGGTGCGTCGCGAGGCCGATCGTCTCGTTGCCCGCGACCTTGATCGACCCGCTGCGGCGGCCCGTGAGGCCCATGATCGCGCGCAGCGTCGTCGTGCGGCCCGCGCCGTTGCGGCCGAGCAGCGTGACGACCTCGCCGCGGTGCACCGTGAGGTCGACACCGTGCAATATGTGGGATTCCCCGTACCAGGCCTCCAGGCCCGTGATCTCCAGCGCGGGCGTACCGCTTTCGACGCCGCTCAATTCGCGTTCCTCCCGTTCGCTGTGCTTCATGCGTGCGCCCCCGCGAGCGCCGCGTCGGCGCTGCCCATGTAGGCCTCGATGACGAGCGGATTCTTCGATACCTCCGCATACGAGCCTTCGGCCAGCACCTCGCCGCGTTGCAGGACGGTGATCGTGTCGGAGATGCCCGCGATCACGTTCATGTTGTGCTCGACCATCAGGATCGTGCGGCCGCTCGCGACCTTCTTGATCAGCGCGGTCACGCGGTCGACGTCCTCGTGGCCCATCCCCTGCGTGGGCTCGTCGAGCAGCATCAATTCGGGTTCCATCGCGAGCGTCGTCGCGATCTCGAGCGCGCGCTTGCGGCCGTATGCGAGCTCGACGGTCGGTACCTGCGCGAAATCGGTGAGGCCGACCTGCGTGAGCAGGTCCATCGCGCGATCGTCGAGCCGCTTCAGCGTGCGTTCGCTGCGCCAGAAATGGAATTCGGTGCCGAGCGCGCGTTGCAGGCCGATGCGCACGTTCTGCAGCGCGGTCAGGTGCGGGAACACGGCCGAGATCTGGAACGAGCGGATGATGCCGCGCCGCGCAACCTGCGCGGGCCGCTCGTCGGTGATGTCGATCCCGTTGAAGACGATCTGGCCGGCCGTCGGTGTCAGGAACTTGGTGAGGAGGTTGAAGCAGGTCGTCTTGCCCGCGCCGTTGGGCCCGATCAGCGCATGGATCGCGCCGCGACGCACACGCAGGTTGACGCCGTTTACGGCGGTGAAACCCCTGAATTCCTTCGTCAGTCCGCGTGTTTCCAGAATCGTGTCGCCGAGAATCATGTTCCCTTCCGTACGAAGTCAGGCGAAGCACCGGGAAGCGTGGCGCAAGCGCCCGCGAACAGGTCAGCGGATCGGCCGGCTGCCCCCGGGCGCCGTGGTACGCCTCGAGGGTGGTCTCCCGCGCCGACGCGTATGCACATTGCGCAACATTGTCGCGCCGTTGGTGCAGTGCAATCATCGGGATTTGCACTTATAGGGCTGGCCGCCATGCCGCATGGGCTGTGCACGGTTTTTCGCCACGCTTTTTTGACACGTGCATCATCGTCCGTTGACCATCCGCACGGCCCTGCTCGCGCAACGAAAAAAGCCGCGCAACTGCGCGGCTTGCATGGATCTTGCCGTTCGAACCGCCGCAATCGACACGCGCGACGCAACGGCAGCTTGTTTCGCATATCGAATCAGCGGACGCCATCATGGCGGCCCGCTGTCGCGTGCGTCAGCGTTTCGTCACGCGACCGTCACCGCCGCGTCGGTTCGCACCGTCGTGGCTTCGCGCGCCGCGCGGCGATCGGCACGGATCATGTCGCTCGCGCGCTCGGCGATCATCAGCGTCGGCGAATTGGTGTTGCCCGATGTAATGAACGGCATCACCGATGCATCGACGATCCGCAGCCCGGCGATGCCGCGCACGCACAGCCGGCTGTCGACGACCGCGCGTTCGTCATCGGCACGCCCCATCCGGCAGGTGCCGACCGGATGGAAGATCGTCGTGCCGACGGCGCCGGCCGCCTCGATCAGCTCGGCCTCGGTCCGGTACTGCACGCCCGGCAGGATTTCCTCGGGACGGTAGCGCGCGAGCGCCGGCGCGGACGCGATCCGGCGCGTGAGGCGCAGCGCGTTCGCGGCGACCTGGCGATCGTGCCCGGTCGACAGATAGTTCGGCGCGATCGCGGGCGCCATGCCCGGATCGGCGCTCGCGATGTGCACGCTGCCGCGCGACGTCGGCCGCAGATGGCAGACGGACGCCGTAAACGCGTTGAAGCTGTGCAGCGGCTCGCCGAAGCGTTCGAGCGACAGCGGCTGCACGTGGTATTCGAGATCGGGCCGCGTGAGCGCGGGATCGTCGGGATCGGATTTCGCGAACGCGCCGAGCTGCGACGGTGCCATCGACATCGGCCCGCGCTGCAGCAGCGCATATTCCGCGCCGATCATCAGCTTGCCCCACCAGTGCGCGGACAGCGTGTTGAGCGTGCGCACGCCTTCGACGCGAAACGCCATCCGCAATTGCAGGTGATCCTGCAGGTTTTCGCCGACGCCGGGCAGATCGTGCACGACGTCGATGCCGAGCGCCTGCAGCCGCCGGCCGCAGCCGACCCCCGACAGTTCGAGCAGTTGCGGCGAATTCACGGCGCCGGACGTCAGCAGCACTTCCGCGCTCGCCCGCGCGACGTAATCGGTGCCGCCGCCGTGATACTCGACGCCGACCGCGCGCCGCCCTTCGAAGATCACGCGCTGCGCCTGTGCGCCGGTGATCACGGTCAGATTCGGGCGCGCCATCGCGGGCCGCAGGAACGCCTTCGACGTATTCCAGCGCACGCCGCGCTTCTGGTTCACCTCGAAATAGCCGACCCCGGAATTGTCGCCGCGATTGAAATCGTCGGTCGCCGGGATGCCCGTCTGCTGCGCGGCCTGCGCGAACGATTCGAGGATCTCCCAGCGCAGCCGCTGCTTCTCGACGCGCCAGTAGCCGCCCGCGCCGTGCGCGTCGCTCGCGCCCGCGTGGTGATCCTCGCTGCGCTTGAAGATCGGCAGCACGCTGTCCCACGACCAGCCGGCGTCGCCCGTTTCCTGCGCCCAGCTGTCGTAATCCTCGCGCTGGCCGCGCATGTAGATCATGCCGTTGATCGACGAGCAGCCGCCGAGCACGCGACCGCGCGGATACGACAGCGCGCGGCCGTTGAGCGCCGCTTCGGGCTGCGTCTTGTACAGCCAGTCGGTGCGCGGGTTGCCGATGCAATACAGATAACCGACCGGGATGTGGATCCAGTGATAGTCGTCCTTGCCGCCCGCTTCGAGGAGCAGCACGCGGATGTCGGGATCCTCGGTCAGGCGGTTCGCGAGCACGCAGCCCGCGGTGCCCGCGCCGACGATCACGTAATCGAATTCGCCTTCGAGCGTGCGTTGAGTAGTCACTTGTTTGTCTCCTGTCGACCCGAGTTAGCGCTTCAGCGCTTACTCGGGTCCCATGGCGTGGTTGGATGGAGTTAGCGCTTCAGCGCTTACTCCACCCCCACGGCGGTCGGTCCGAGTTAGTGCTTTAGCACTTACTCGGATCCCATAGCGTGGTTGGATAGAGTTAGCGCCTCAGCCCTTCCTCCGGCCCATCCAAATCTCGTTGTTGTGTGCCGCGCGTCATTTCCAGCATAGTGCGTCGCGCGCCGCGCTTGCGGCCCCACGCGCCACGACCGCTGAAGCGTACTCCGGCAGCCGGCCGTCGATCCAATGAGTTATGCTGAACTGCGTTATAAGCCGCGCTCATATCACGACGATGGATCTCACCCTGCTCCGCGCGTTCGCGACGGTCGCCCGCGAAGGCAACCTGACGCGCGCCGCCGCGCAACTGCACCTGACGCAGCCGGCCGTCAGCCTGCAGATCAAGCATCTGCAGGAAACGCTCGGCGTCGCGCTGTTCACGCGCACGTCGCGCGGGCTCGCGCTCACGCGCGACGGCCAGACGCTGCTGCCGCATGCGGAACGCGCGCTCGCCGCGGCCGCCGACGTGCAGCGCGCCGCTGCTGCGCTGCGGCACGAAGTGCGCGGCCGGCTGCGGATCGGCACGATCCTCGATCCGGGTTTCCTGCGGCTCGGCGGCTTCCTGCGCGCGCTGGTCGAGACCCATCCGCAGATCGAGACGGCGCTGCGGCACGGGATGTCGGGCTGGGTGATCGAACAGGTGCGCGCGCAGGCGCTCGACGTCGGCTACTACATCGGCCGGCCGGGCGAGGACGACCCGCTCGACGGCGCACTGTTCCATACCGTCACGCTCACGCATTTCCAGTACCGCGTGCTCGCACCGGCCGGCTGGAAGGAGCGTGTGCAGCGCGCGCACGACTGGCGCGCGCTCGCCGCGCTGCCGTGGATCTGGACGCCGCCGGCGTCCGCGCACCACCGGCTGCTGTCGCGGCGCTTCGCGAACGCCGGTGCGCAGCCCGTGAAGGTCGCCGAGGTCGACCAGGAGCAGTCGATGCTCGATCTCGTCAAATCGGGAATCGGGCTGACACTCGCGCGCGACTCGACCGCGCTGGCCGAAGCGCACACGCATGCGCTGACGATCGTCGAGCGCGTGACTGTGCCGACCGAACTGACGTTCGTGACGCTCGCCGAGCGGCGCGACGAACCGGCGATCGCGGCCGCGCTGCGGCTGATCGAAGCCCAGTGGGCGATATGAGCGGTGCTGATGAAGGCGCGACCGCCACGCACCGGGCGCCGGGGTCGCGCGCAACACGCGTCATCTCGCCACGCCCCCCGCCCGTCGTCACGCCACCATCCCCGCCTTTTTGCTAGATTGTGCGTTCGCACACCGCGAGACCCCTTATCGAAGGAGACCCGCATGGCCCGCAACATCGAGATCAAAGCCCGCGCCCGCGCATTCGACCAGCTGCGCGAACGCGCGGCGACACTCGCGACCGAAGCGCCGCTGTTCTACCGCCAGCAGGATTTCTTCTATGACGTGCCGCGCGGCCGGCTGAAGCTGCGCCGCTTCGAGGACGGCACGCCGGCCGAACTGATCTTCTACCAGCGCGACGACCGCGACGGCCCGAAGGCGTCGTACTACACGCGCAGCCCGGTGACGAATCCCGACGCAATGCACGCGCTGCTCGCCACCGCGCTGACCACCCGCGGGATCGTGACGAAGGAACGGCACGTGTACCTCGCGGGCCGCACGCGCATCCACCTCGACCGCGTCGACGGCCTCGGCGACTTCATCGAACTGGAAGTCGTGCTCGGCCCCGACGACGACGAAGCCGGCGGTGAAGCCGAAGCGCACGACGTGTTCACCAAGCTCGGCGTGTCGCAGGACGACCTCGTCGCGGTCGCGTACGTCGACCTGCTGAACGCGGACACGCCGCACGAGGCCGCCTGATCCGGCCCTGCCGGCGGCGCAGTACGCGCCGCCCTCAGCCCCGGTGCCGCGTCATGCGGCGCCGGGCGCCAGGTGCGCGAGCGGCAGCGCGCCGTTGCGCTTGAAGGTGGTCAGCACGATGTTCGAGCGCACGCTGTCGACGCCCGGCACGCGCATCAGCTTCTTCATCACGAACTGCGACAGCGCGTTCAGGTCCGGCGCGACGATCCGCAGCAGATAATCGGCATCGCCCACCACCGCATGGCATTCGAGCACTTCGGGCAGCACATCGATCTGCTGCTGGAACTGCTCGATGATCGAATCGCCATGGTGTTTCAGCTTCAGGCTCGTGAACGCGGTCACGCCGAGCCCGAGCTTTTCGGGGCGCAGCATCACGCGGTAGCCTTCGATCACGCCCGCCGCCTCGAGCCGCTGCAGCCGCCGGCCGATCTGCGACGGCGACAGCGGCACCTCCTCGCCGAGCTGCTGATGCGTCGCGCGACCGAAGCGCTGCAGCACGTCCAGCAGCGCGAGATCGAAGTGATCGAGTTCCAGCATGAGCATTCTCCGCATTGATTCGTGATTTTATGCGCGATTATCGCATCATCTGTCGAATCAACGCCAATATTGCGCCCATTCCGCGCGCAAGCCGCTCTACACTTGCATGGTTCACAACCACAGCGTGCAGAGCCTGATCATGTCCACCGTCGTCACCGCGAAACTGCAGGAGCAGTTCGACGCGGGCCTCGAAACCCGCGCGGATTTCACCATCGACCAGCCGCTGGCCCGCTACGGCCAGGTCGACCACGCGGTGTGGAAGCAGCTCTATGCGCGCCAGTCGGCGCTGCTGCGCGGGCGCGCGTGCGATGCGTTCGTCGCGGGGCTCGGGAAGATCGACCTGCCGGCCGATCGCGTGCCGTCGTTCGCCGACGTGAACCTCCAGCTGAAGCCGGCAACGGGCTGGGAGATCGTCGCGGTGCCGGGCCTCGTGCCCGACCGCGTGTTCTTCGAGCACCTCGCGAACCGGCGTTTCCCGGTCACCTGGTGGATGCGCCGTCCCGACCAGCTCGACTACCTGCAGGAACCCGACTGCTTCCACGACCTGTTCGGCCACGTGCCGCTGCTGATCGACCCGGTGTTCGCCGACTACATGCAGGCGTACGGCCGCACCGCACTCGCGGTCGCCGACGACGAAGCAGCGCTGGCGCGGCTCGCGCGGCTCTACTGGTATACGGTCGAATTCGGGCTGATCCGCGACCCGCGCGGCACGAACGGGCTGTCGATCTACGGCGCCGGGATCGTGTCGAGCAAGGGTGAAAGCCTGTACAGCCTGGAAAGCGCGGCGCCGAACCGGCTCGGCTTCGATCTCGAGCGCGTGATGCGCACGAAGTACCGGATCGATACGTTCCAGAAGACCTACTTCGTGATCGACGATTTCGCGCAGCTGTTCGCGCTCGCCGATGTGGACGGCCGCGCGCTGGCGGACCGGCTGGCGGCGCTGCCCGAATTCGCGGCCGGCGCGGTGCTCGCGACCGACCGCGTGCTGCACCGCGGCACGGGCGAAGGCTGGCCCGACGACGCCGACGCGTAACGCGCCAACGCGCGCCGCATTCCGGCCGGCCGCGGCCGGATGGCCGTCCCCGGATGCCCGTCCCACAACTATGAAACAATGACCGATGCCGGCTGCACCGCGCGGCGCAGCCGCGCGCGGGCGCCGTTACCGAACGAGAGGTGCAACATGATCCACAAGCTCACATCAGAAGAACGCAAGACCAGGCTCGAAGGCCTGCCGCTCTGGACGGCCGTGCCGGGCCGCGATGCGATCCAGCGCAGCCTGCGCTTCGCCGATTTCAACGAAGCCTTCGGCTTCATGACGCGCGTCGCGATCAAGGCGCAGGAAATGAACCACCATCCGGAATGGTTCAACGTGTACAACCGCGTCGACGTCACGCTGTCGACCCACGACGCCGACGGCCTGACCGAACGCGACATCGAACTGGCGCTGTTCATCGACCGTGCGGGCGCGCACGCGCACCCGGCCGCCTGAGGCCTTCCTCTACCGCCGCGCATCTTTCGATGCGCGGCGCGTCAACTTTTCATTTCGATGAACGTTTTCTAGGATGTAGTCAGCGAAAGCCTTCAGCTTTCCAAGCCATCCTTAAGGCGCACGTAAGTCTCGTACGCTTTCCGCGCCTTGGGGTCCAAACCTTCCAGTTGCAGCGCGCTTTCGCGCTGTACAATCAGCAGCGCATACGGCTTGGAGAGCGCGCTGGCCTCTTCGCAGAGTTTGAGTTCGTCGCCGCTCGACGGCGAGCGGGCGCGCCAGAAATTGATCGCGGCTTCAAGGTCGTTGATCGAGATATCGGACATGTTTGGATTTAATCGTTCGCTGGCCGCCACGCTTGATGTCGGTGATGCGGCGCCCCTGTGGAAACGGCGTCGTGCTGTCCGCGTGCCTGAACCGCCAACCCATTGTACTTGAGCGAACTTCATGCGACTCCTTCTGATCGAAGACGACCGCCCCATCGCACGCGGTATCCAGAGCAGCCTCGAGCAGGCTGGCTTCACCGTCGACATGGTGCATGACGGCATTTTTGCCGAACAGGCGCTGGCACAAAACCGCCACGAACTCGTGATCCTCGACCTCGGCCTGCCGGGCATCGACGGGATGACGTTGCTCACGCGCTTCCGCCAGACCAACCGCCACACGCCCGTGATCGTGCTGACCGCGCGTGACGAGCTGAACGACCGGATCCAGGGCCTGAATTCGGGCGCCGACGACTACATGCTCAAGCCGTTCGAGCCGGCCGAGCTCGAAGCGCGTATCCGCGCGGTGATGCGCCGCAGCGGCCCGCACAGCGACATGCCGCGTCCGGAAGTGTCGCTCGGCGGCGTCCGCCTGTCGGGCGTCGACCGCCGCATCTTCAACGACGACAAGCCGCTCGAACTGTCGCCGCGCGAATTCGCGGTGCTCGAGATGCTGCTGCTGCGTCACGGCCGCGTCGTCAGCAAGGCCCAGCTGCAGGATCACCTCACGCACTTCGGCGGCGATCTCGGCGATACCGCGATCGAAGTCTATGTGCACCGCGTGCGCAAGAAACTCGAACAGTGCCGTGTCGAAATCGTCACGGTGCGCGGCTTCGGCTACCTGCTGCAGGAAATCCGCCAGACGGCGAGCGTCTGAGCGGCGCCGCGTCGGCCGGCCGCGTGCCGCCGGCGTCCGCGCCCTGCCCCGCGTCGTCGCCCGGCGCACGACCGCGCCGCTCCCCGTGAGCGGCGCTTATCCATTTGCCCGTCGAAATGTCTCCTGATCCGGCTGTGACCACCAGCCTGCGCCGCTCGCTGCTCCGGCGCCTCGCCGCGCCGCTGTCGATGCTCGCGCTAATGAGCGGCCTGATCGCCTACTGGCTCGCGTGGCAATACACGCAGCACGTGATCGACCGCTCGCTCGCCGATCTCGCGACCGCCATCTCGAAACAGATCCAGATCGCCGGCCCCGACGCGCCATTCACGGTGCCGCCGCTCGCGCAGGCGATGTTCTCCGATCCCGCCGAAGCGCTGATCTACCGGATTAGCGACGGCGAACAGGAACTCGCCGGCGATCCGAAGCTGCCGCTGCAGGGCATCAACGTGCGCCGCATGCATCACGCGTACGTGTTCGAGGCCGAGTACGACAACCGCGCGGTGCGGGTCGCGCAGGTACGTGTCGACGATGTCGAGGGCGGCAAGCCGATGGTCGTCGAGGTCGCGCAGCCGGTGCGGCACCGCTACCGGATCGCGGCCGAATTCCTGGTCGCGATCATGATGCCGCTGCTGCTGCTGCTGCTCGCGGGCTGGGGCATCGTCTGGCGCGTCGTGAACCAGCAGCTCGGCCCGCTCACGCATCTCGCCGATTCGCTGAACCGACAGACCCACACGTCGCTGGAGCCGGTCGACGAAACCGAAGTGCCGCTGGAGATCCGGCCGCTGACGAGCGCGATGAACGCACTGCTCGGCCGCCTGAAGACCGCGCTCGACGCGCAGCGCAAGTTCATCGCCGATGCCGCGCACCAGTTGCGCACACCGCTCACCGCCGTGAAGCTGCATGCCGAGCAGGCGGCCGTCGCGCGTGACCCGCACCAGACCTTCGCCGCGGTGCGCGAGCTGCGCGCGGCCGCCGACCGCGCGGTGCGGCTGTCGAACCAGCTGCTGTCGCTCGCCCGTGCGGAACCGGGCGAACAGGCCGCGCGTTTCGTCGACGTCGACCTCGCGGCGATGGCGTTCGAGACGGGCGCCGAATGGGTGCCGCGCGCGCTCGCGTCGCATGTCGACCTCGGCTTCCAGCGCAGCGACGACCCCGGCGACGACCATAAGCTGACCGTGCGCGGCAACCCCGTGCTGCTGCGCGAGGTGATCGCGAACCTGCTCGACAATGCGCTGAAATACGTGCCGCTCGCGCGGCCGGACGGCGCGCGGATCACGGTGAACGTCGCGCGCGGCGCACTCGAGGACGGCCAGCCGGCCGCCGAGATCGTCGTCGAGGACAACGGCCCAGGCGTCCCCGCGAACCAGCAGGCCGACCTGTTCAAGCGCTTCTTCCGCGGCGACGCGCAAAGCGGCAACGGCGTCGAGACCGGCGCCGGGCTCGGTCTCGCGATCGTGCACGACATCATCGCGATGCATGGCGGCACCGTGTCGTACGAGGATGCGTCGGGAGGCGGCTCGCGCTTCGTGGTGAGGGTACCGCTCGCCGCGCACACGGAGAAGCCGGCCAGCGAAACGCCGGCGGCCGCGTCGACGCACTGAGTTGAGCGATAACCGGGTGCTTTACGGCGGGCGGGCGACCGTTGGCCGGCTCGCCCGCCGGATCAAGAAGCAGGAACAACGGCGGCGCAGCGCGGCAACCGTCCGCCGAAACGGCAGCGGGAGCGCACGGTGCGCCGCCGCCTGCGTTACTTCCTGCTTTTCTTGTCCTTCGATTTGGACTCGGACTTGCCGTCCTTCTTGTCCTTCTTCTTTTTCTTCTTATCGCCGTCGTCCGACGTCGCGAGCAGCGTGCCGCGGCACGCGGCCGCGCCGCAATGGCACGCGTATTCGCGCTTGAGCGTCTTCGTCAGCTTCGCGTCGATCACGAGGCCGTAGTCGTAGAACAGCTCCTCCTCCGGCCCGATGTCGCGCAGCGCGTGGATGTACACGCGGCCTTTGACTTCCTCGGCTTCGCAGTTCGGCGCGCACGAATGATTGATCCAGCGCGCGCTGTTGCCGTCGATCTTGCCGTCGATCACGCCGCCTTCGTCCAGTGCGAAGTAGAACGTATGGTTCGGCTCGCTCGGGTCGTGCGGATGGCGGCGCAGCGCTTCCTTCCACGAAATTCGTTCGCCCTTGTATTCCACTACGCGCTCGCCGGCCTTGATCGGCGCCACGGCGAACACGCCCTTGCCGTGTACTCCCGAGCGGCGCACCGCGATCCTGCGTGAACTCATCGAACGAATCCTTGTGAAGACGAATGAATGGAAGACGGCCGCGACCGCGGCCTGGCGTCGCGCAAAACGAAAACGCGGCACCGGGTGGTGCCGCGTCGGGGCATGCGGCGAATCACCCGCATCCTACACGTTCACGATTGCTTCGTTCAACATCGCGCGCAATATTGCGCGCTTGACGCTCAACGCTGGCCGAAGGCGATGTCGCCGAACAACGCCTTGTGCTCGCGCGGCTGCGAGCGCCAGTACTGCGGCGGCGCCGTCACCTGCGCGCCGAGCTCGGCCGCCGCGTGCCACGGCCAGCGCGGGTCGTACAGCATCGCGCGCGCCATCGCGACGAAATCGGCATCGCCGGACTCGATGAGCCGGTTCGCATGCGCGGGCTCGTTGATCAGGCCGACCGCGATCGTCGGCATGCCGACCGCGCGCTTCACGGCCTGCGCGAACGGCACCTGGTAACCGGGCGACAGCGGAATCTTCTGCAGCGGCGATACGCCGCCGGACGACACGTCGATCCAGTCGCAGCCGCGGCGCTTCAGTTCGTGCGCGAACGCAATCGTGTCGTCGAGTTCCCAGCCGCCTTCGACCCAGTCGGTCGCGGACACGCGCACGCCGACCGGCCGATCGTCCGGAAACGCCGCGCGCACGATCTCGAAGATTTCGAGCGGAAAACGCATCCGGTTTTCGAGCGAGCCGCCGTATTCGTCGGTGCGCTGGTTCGCGAGCGGTGACAGGAACTGGTGCAGCAGGTAGCCGTGCGCCGCGTGCACTTCGATCGCGTCGATGCCGAGCCGCGCCGCGCGCTTCGCGGCGGCCGCGAATGCGTCGCGGATCCGGTTCAGGCCCGCTGCGTCGAGCGCGAGCGGCGGCGTCTCGCCGTCCTTGTGCGGCACGGCCGACGGCCCGTGCGGCAGCCACCCGCCGTCGGCGACCGACACGAGCTGGCCGCCCTCCCACGGCGCGGCGCTCGACGCCTTGCGCCCCGCGTGCGACAACTGCATCGCGACGGGGATCGGCGAATGCTTGCGGATCGCGGCCAGCACCGGTTTCAGCGCGGCTTCGGTCACGTCGTCCCAGAGGCCGAGGTCGCCGTGCGTGATGCGCCCGTCGGGCTCGACGGCAGTCGCCTCGATGCAGAGTAGCCCCGCGCCGGACAGCGCAAGATGGCCGAGGTGAATCATGTGCCAGTCGGTCGCCTCGCCGCGCTCGGCCGAATACTGGCACATCGGGGAAATCACGATCCGGTTCGGAAGAGTCACGCCGCGGAGCGTGAACGGGGAAAACAGCGCTGTCATGGAGGCCGCTCGCCAGGAAAGGGAAAGAGCGGACGAGCGTAGCACGCAGTCTTGAAGCGTGCAGTTGGCGTGCGTGGCAGTAAGCGGATGGTCAGGTGCGGCCGGCAGCTTGCCGGCGATGCTGGAAACGCGAGGGACGCAACGACACGCCGGCCTGCAACGGATGCAGGCCGGGCAACAGGTTCGCGGCGACCGGCGCCGCCCGCGACGTCAGAGCCCGACGCTGTCGAGCCACTCCGCGAACATGCGCCGCGCAGCCGTCTCGAGCACGGGGCCATGCTGCGCGGTATCGGCGCGCAACTGGCGCGCGTCGATGCCGGGCGTCGCGGCGATTTCGCCCGCGTTCCCGATCAGCCAGGGTTCGAAGCGGTCCGTGCGGATTTCCGGATGACACTGCAGCGCCAGCACGTGCTGCCCCCACGCGAATGCCTGGTGGCGGCACGCCGGCGTCGACGCGAGATGAATCGCACCGCCCGGCAGGTCGAACGTGTCGCCATGCCAGTGCAGCATCGACGTCGCCGCGCCATCGAGATGGCGCAGCGGCGACGCGCGGCCGGCATCGGTGAGCGCCAGCGGCGCCCAGCCGAGTTCGTGCTGCGCAGCCGGATAGACGCGCGCGCCGAGCGCACGGGCGATGAACTGCGCGCCGAGGCAGATGCCGAGAATCGGCAGCCCCGCGTCGATGCGCTGGCGTACGAGCGCCGCGAGCGGCGCGATCGTCGGATACTCCGCATCGTCGTACACGCTGAGCGGCCCGCCAAGCACGACGAACAGCGACGGCGCGAGCGGGTCGAGCACCTCGACCCGCGACGACCCGACATCGACGTAGCGCACCCGCCGGCCCCGTTCGCCGAGCACCTGCTCGAAGCTCCCGAGATCCTCGAAATGCACGTGGCGGATCGCCACGACTTCAGCGTTCATCATCGGCCTCCCGGTCGATCGACGGACGTCAGCCGGCGAAAATCTTCCAGGTCTTCTTCTGCGTCGCCGCGTCGGCTTCTTCCTGCACCGAACAGTCGAGACGCAGGTCGCTGTCGGACATCGAGATGTCGAGCGCCGCGCAGTGATGCACGGTCTTCTTCGACAGCTTGCCCGGCTGGAAGTGGGCGCACGTCACGCACATGCGCTGCGGCGGCGTCGCACCGGCCACCTGCAGTTCGCGCAGCGTCTTCAGCAGCGCGCGATACAACGCGCCCTGCTCGTCCGCGCCGAGCTTGCCGACCGCTTTCGTCAGGAATTCCGGCCATTGCAGCGCCTTCTTCGCGGCCGTACGGCCACGGGCCGACAGGCGCACGGCCAGCGCGCGGCCATCGTCCAGCGCACGGCGCTTCTCGACGAGCCCCTTCGTCTCGAGCGTGCTGACCGCATCGCTCGTGGTGGCTGCGGTGAGCTGCGTCTCGCGCGCGATCTCGCCGAGCCGCATCGGACCCTTGCGCTGCAGCAGCAGCACGAGAATCTCGCCCTGCGTCGGCGTGAGGCCCGCGCCTTCCGCCCAATCCCATGCCTGGCTTCGCATGGCCGTACTCAACCGCAGCAGGCTGTGGGTGACACGTCCCGAAGCCTGGTTCCCGTAAACGCCTTCGCTCATAGTCTTTTCGCTTTGCCGCCGCCCGGATTGCCGAGCGGCCGTAGTGTGGAGATCGAATGTCTATCTCAAAACAGACGCACTCTTGCGAGTGCGTCAGCACGGCCGTCGCGAGGCACACGCGGCGGTCGCGTTCGCGGCGACCGGTGAGACACGCGTCGTTCCGGTGTCCGCAAAGCCGACATTCTAAGCGACAGTGGAAAATCGCACAGCTAAGTTATCCCCTGCATTCTGTGGAAAATCGCTGGATAACTGAAATTTTTCGTTGTGCCTGCTATGCCGCGCGCCCGCGGATCGGGGCGCGCAAACATTTTCCTGTTCGGATCGGCCATCGGGGGAATGGCAATGATCCACCGGGTTATCCCACCCGCAGACCGTTGACTTTGCAGCGGAATATCGGGTTATCCACAGATTTTCAGGACGACTGGCAACGATTTCGGCCTGAAACAGCGCCGAGCGTCGTTCAGCGAATCGCGACGCGGTCGAGCCTGCAATCTGCAAAACATTTTTTCATTCACGCCAACGTAAGCACTGCTGGCGGACCGTCTCGTTCAGCGATTTTTCCTGTTTGAAAACGGTTCTCAACCACGATGCGTCGTTCACGCGCGCTTTCGCCAGCGCGCCGATCTCGTCGAGCGCCGCGCGCGAGCCGAGCGCGGCCGCATGCGGCGCGATCCGGTCGAGCGTGTCGAGGATGTCTTCCGCGATCGTGCGGCGTTCACCCGTCTGAGGATTCACGCAGGTGCCCTCGAGCCCGAAGCGGCACGCTTCGAAACGGTTGAACGTGTAGACGAGGTAGTCGTCCTCCGACAGCTTCAGCGGCCGGTCGGTCAGCAGGTAGCGCGCGAGCGTCTGGATGTAGCAGGCGATCGCCGCCGCCCGGTCGACCGACAGCGGCGTGTCCATCACGCGCACCTCGATCGTGCCGAAGCCGGGCTTCGGGCGGATGTCCCAGTAGAAGTCCTTCATCGAGTTGACGACGCCGGTGTTCACCATTTTCGTGAAGTACTCCTCGAAGCTGTCCCAGGTCAGCACGAACGGCGCGCGGCCCGACAGCGGGAACGCGAACACCGAATTCAGGCGTGCCGACTGGAAGCCCGTGTCGACGTTCTGCACGAACGGCGACGACGCGGACAGCGCGATGAAGTGCGGAATGAAGCGCGACATCGAGTGCAGCAGGAACAGCGCGCTGTCGGAATCGGGACAGCCGATGTGGACGTGCTGGCCGAACACGGTGAACTGTTTGGCCAGGTAGCCGTACAGCTCGGAGATGTACTGGAAGCGCGGCGCGTCGTAGATCTGCCGGTCGCTCCATTGCTGGAACGCGTGCGTGCCGCCGCCGGCGAGCCCGACGTTGAGCTGGTCGGCCGCCTTCACGAGCACGTCCCGGATCGCATGCAGCTCGCTGACCGCCTGCTCGTGCGTATGGCAGATGCCGGTCGACAGCTCGATCATGCTCTCGGTGATTTCCGGCGTGATGTTGCCCGGAAAGGTCTCGCCCTGGATCAGGCGCATCAGGTCGGATGCAGCCTTGGTCAGGTCGTAGTTGTGCGTGTTGACGACCTGGATCTCCAGTTCGACGCCGAACGTGAACGGTTCGGAATTGACGAAGGTTTCGAGTGCCATGGCAGGTTCCTGAATCAGTTGCTGTCGCTGCGTTCACCGACCGCCGACAGGCATCGGTAGACGACGAACGGACTGACGAGCTGCAAGACCACGATCGTGCACATCACGATCGCGCGCAGGTGCGGGTCGAAATTCGGATAGAGCTGGTAGGTATCGTCGACGAGCAGGTACGACAGCGCGGACATCGGCGTGAGCGCGATGCCGAGCGCGACGCCCTGCTTCAACCCGATGCCGCTCGGCTTCGCGAACGCGACGACGCCGGCCAGCTTCGCGACGAGCCGCGTGACGATCAGCACGATCGCGAGCAGCCCGCCGAGCGCGAGGTCGCCCCACGTGAACGACGTGAGCGTCAGCACGAACAGGACCACCGTCAGCAGCCAGCCGGCCGTGCCGAAGTGCTCGGGCCACAGCTGCGGACGCGCTTCGAGGTTCTTCACGATGATGCCGGCGAGCAGCAGCGTGAGCAGCGTCGACAGCTTCAGCGCCTGTGCCACCGCGATCGCAAGCATCACGAGCCCGAACAGTGCGACGAACGAATGCTCGTCGCGCATCGTCGACGTCATGTGGCGAAACAGGAAATTGCACGAACGCGCGACCAGGTACGCGACGATGAACGAACCGGCGATCAGGTACAGCGGCTGCAGGATCGTCGCGAAAACGTTGCCGTACGCTTCCTGGTGGAGCCAGCTGGTCACGAGCTTGGTCAGCACGATCGCGTACACGCTGTTCAGCGCGGTGAGCGTGATGAGCCGCTGTGACACCTGCCCTTCCGCGCGCAGTTCGGTCTTGAGCTGGATCACCATCGACGGCGATGTCGCGATCGCGATCGCCGACAGCACCAGCGCAACCATCCCCGATACGCCGAGCGCGAGCATCACGAACAGCACGAGCACGAACGTCAGCGTGGCTTCGGCGAGGCTCGACGCGATGAGCCACGGATTGCGCCGGATCCAGCGCAGGTCGAGGCGGCTGCCGAGCTCGAACAGCAGCAGGCCGAGCGCGACGTCGATCAGCAGCCGCGAGGTTTCGTCGGTGCTCGCGTCGATCACGCCGAAACCGAACGAACCGGCGATCAGGCCGATCACCGCATAGCCGGTAATGCGCGGCAGGCGCCACGCGCGATAGCACAGCTCGCCGCACAGGCCGGCCGCGAACAACGCGAGCCCGGCCCAGAACACGGCATCCGGCGCAAGCGGCCAGTTGGGCAGAAATGAGAACGCCGACTTCATCGTGGTGACTTCTCCTTTGGAAGCAACCGCCAGCGACGCAGGGTCAAACGTCAGAAATGGATACGCGCCGGCTGGGTGTCGCCCCGAATTTGATTGTTGTGGTCGACGACGGCGGGACATGGGATCCGCCTGTTCCGCCACTCGGCGGAACGTCGCACAGATTGCCGATCTGGATTGTCGGCCTGGTGTGTGAACGGACAGCGCAGTCTCGAAGATTCAGATTCGAAAACGTGCCGACCGTTCCATTGAAGCATGTCCGGCGCCTGGCCGAACGAACGCGAAGGACACCGATTGTGCCACAGCTTTTTCGGTCTGGAACCCATTGAATCGACTCGCGGCGCTGTGCGGCACCTCAGGTCTTTGGTTTCAAAGGTTTACTTGTATATATACGTAGTAGAAGTTAACAAGACCGGCACAGTTCTGTGGATAACTTCGGTTTACGCTGACGGATCAATGCGTTGCAGAAGCCATAACCCGTTGCACAGGCTGTTCGTGCACAGAGGTTTGAGTTGAGCAACTTTTGGCCCTTCTCACAGCTGTGCGGAGTTACCCAGTTTACGTCCACTGTGATTACACACGAAGTGCGTGCGGATTTCGCAAGGTTATCCACAGCATCGGGTGGATAACCTCGCACAGGAAAATCGGGAAACTGTGAGGGATGCGCGCGGCCGGTCAGCCGGCTGACGCGATGCGGCGAGCGCGTAGTGCGCGGATCAGGAAGCGTGCCGGGTCGACGGCTTCGGCGAGTTCGCGCTCGAGCGGCCACGGCTCGCCTTCGAGTTGCGATGCGATCAGTTCGGCGCCGAGGGCGGCCCATACGAGGCCGCGCGAGCCGAAGCCGAAGGCGCCGTAGAGGCCGGGCATGCGCGGCAGGTCGCGCGCCTTGGCGCCGCTCAGCGCGCGTGCGTTCGCGACGGCCTGCGCTTCGTCGGCGAGCAGGCCGATCAGCGGCAGACGGTCGGCGACGACCCAGCGGAACGCGACGCGGCCGCCCAGGGTGCCGACGTCCGACAGGTCGCCGATCAGGCCCGGCAGCAGGTGCCGCACGCGGTCGAGATTTTCGACGTGGCCGGCCATACGCATCGCGGGATCGACGTCGTCGGGTTCGAACGTCGCGCCGATCAGCAGCGTGCCGTCGTCGAGCGGCACCGCGTAACCGTCGCCGATCGTCGGACACGGCAGCGGCGCCGCACTGCCGGGCGGCAGCAGCGTGAGCTGCCCGCGCACCGGTTGCAGCGCGACATGCTGCAGCCCGGCGAGACGCACGGCGTCGCCGGCGTTCGCGATCACGACGACGGGGGCTTCGGCCAGCGTGCTACCGGCCGCGTCGAGCGCATGCCACGTGTCGCCCTGCTGCTCGAGCCGCGCGACGTCGGTGGCCGCGAGCAATCGCACGCGTTCGCCGGCCGCCGCGCATTGCGCCGCGCAAAGCCCGGCTGGCCAGACGGCGCCACCATGCGGAAACAGCAGGCCGCCATGCGCGACCGGCAGGTTCAGATGGGCGCGCGCGGCATCGGTATCAAGCAGCGATGCATAGTCGGACGGCGCGCCGAATGCATCGAATGCGTCGCGCATCCGAGCGAAATCGTCGGCCGATTCGGCGAGATGAATCATCCCTTGCGTGCTGCGCGCGAACGCATGACCTGCGCGTTCGAGCGCACGCCAGCGCGTGATCGCGTGCAGGAAGCCGCTGCGCGTGAGCCGGCTCGCGACGTTGTCGTCGCGCGTCATCAGCGGGTGGAATACGCCGGCCGGATTGCCCGACGCTTCGCTCGCGATCCGTTCGTGCCGCTCGATCAGCGTGACGTCCCAGCCGCGCGCGGCCAGACGTTCGACGACCGCGCAGCCCGCCAGGCCCGCGCCGATCACGATCGCGCGGCGCGCCGCAACGGGCAGCGCGCGCGGCGGCTCGTGCCGGCGCGCGCGCCAGCGTGGCGCATATTCGCCGACGAGCAGATCGTCGACCTCGCGATACGTGAAGCCTGCTTCGCCGAGTGCATGCTTCATGGCGTCGGAATGCGCATGCGTCGCAAACGTCGCGCCTTCGCCGGCGATCTTCGCGCATGCGCGGAACACGTCGTTCGACCACTGATCCGTGTCGTTCGATGTTGCGACGCCGTCGAGACAGAAGGCATCGGCGCGTGCGACGAGCTTCGTCAACATGTCGATCGCATCGCCGAACGCGAGCGTGAGCACCACACGCCCTGCGTCGAATTCGAGCCGGTGCAGGCCCGGCACGAGCATTGGCCATGCGTCGACGAGCGCATCGACGTCCGCCGATATGGTTGTGTTCGCAACGATATGGGAAAGCACTCGGCGCAGGTCGTCGCGCGAGAACGGATGCGGCTCGACCGCGACGAAGTGCAGCCGCTCGCAGCGTGCGGGATCGTCGCGCCACGCGGCCCAGGTCGACAGGAAGCTGTCGCCTGTACCGAAGCGCGTCGCGACCATCGTGAACGCGCGGCGGCCGTGCCAGCGCGCCGGCAGCCCGTTGCCCGCGACGAACGTGCGATGCGTGTGCGCGAGTGCGCCTGACGCGCCGCGATGGAGGTCGCCGAACTCGGGCGAGACGGGCGTGCCGTCGTCGCGAAGCGCGAGCGTGGCGGGAACAAGTCGGTCGGGCATGCGAAACAAAAAACGTGGCAGCCAAGCCTGGCAAGGGATTGCGCGGGGGCGTCCGAGCGGCCGTTGGAAAAAGCCAACGGGGCGGCGCACGGGCGGACCGCGCTGCGTATCCTGTCCGGTTGGCGCAGGTCAAAAAACAGGCAATCGACGATTCATTCGGCGAAATACCGATGAAAATCTTTGAAACCCTTGTCGTTATTGGGTTTGCGCTGCGCTATCATAGCAACGCCGTACCGCGGGGTGGCCGCCGGCAAGCCGGAGGGCGCGTCGCGCGGGCCAGGATTCGGCGCTGTGCCGTCGGAGTCTGACTCTCGACGGCACGGTTCGCGCACGTATAATCGGCGCGTTCGCGCTGTTCGTGTCAACCTAACCTGATAAAGGAACCTTAATGAACAAACAGGAACTGATCGACGCCGTCGCCGCCCAAACGGGCGCCAGCAAGGCTCAAACCGGCGAAACGCTGGACACGCTGCTCGAAGTCATCAAGAAGGCCGTGTCGAAGGGTGATGCGGTTCAGCTGATCGGCTTCGGCAGCTTCGGTTCGGGCAAGCGCGCAGCACGTACGGGCCGCAACCCGAAGACCGGCGAAACCATCAAGATCCCGGCAGCCAAGACGGTCAAGTTCACGGCTGGCAAGGCGTTCAAGGACGCCGTCAACAAGCGTTAAACCAGCGCCTGTTCCAGAAAAAACCCGCCTCTCGGCGGGTTTTTTGTTGGGCGCGCGCGGCATTTTCGCCACAGTCCGCGCCGCTCTTGCAAGATTTAACGGTTGTTTTACAAGCCGTTACGCGTGCACGATCTGCGTGTCGCCGTGATCGTCGTCGTCGTGCGAATCGACATCCCACGCCGGGAACGGATCGTCGAACGCGCTCCATCCCGCCGCGCCGAGTGCGAATTCCGCATCGGTCAGCAGGCACGCATCGAGTTTCTCGCGCCATGCATCGGCGTCGAGCGCGATGCCGATCAGCACGAGTTCCTGCCGGCGATCGCCGACCGCGCGATCGTCGAGATCGCCCTGCCATTCGGCGCGGATTTCGGCGAGCAGGTCGTCGTCGTCCGGCCATTCCGAGCGATCCTGCGCGGCCCACCACAGACCCGCCGGGCCATGCCGGCAGACGCCGCCGGCCTGCGACAGCGAACCCGCGATGTCGTTGCGCGTCGCGAGCCAGAAGAAGCCCTTGCTGCGCAACACGCCCGGCCACTCCTGGTGCAGCAGCGCCCAGAGTCGCGCCGGATGAAACGGCCGGCGTGCGCGGTAAACAAAATTGCCGATCCCGAATTCGTCGGCTTCACCGTGCACGTGCGCGTGATGCTGATCGTGGCAGTCGGGGTCGTCGCAATGCGTGTGATCGTGATCGAGCGACGCGAGCCAGCCCGGCGCGTTCGCGGCCTCGTCGAAATCGAAGCGGCCCGTGTTCAGCACTTCATTCAGCGGAATGTTGCCGAACGTCGACACGACCTGGTGCGCGCGCGGATTGAGCCGCGCGAGGATGTGCTGCAGGCGCGTGAGTTCGTCGGCAGCGACGAGGTCGGCCTTGTTGATCACCAGCACGTCGCAGAATTCGATCTGCTCGATCAGCAGCTCGACGAGCGTGCGGTCGTCGTCTTCCGACGCGGCGATGCCGCGCGTCGCAAGCGCGTCGTCGGAACCGTAGTCGCGCAGGAAGTTGTATGCGTCGACCACGGTAACGAGCGTGTCGAGCCGCGCGATTTTCGACAGCGACGTGCCGTCGTCGTCGACGAATGTGAAAGTTTCGGCGATCGGCATCGGCTCCGCGATACCGGTCGATTCGATCATGATCGCGTCGAAGCGGCCTTCGGACGCGAGGTTGCGGATCTCGACGAGCAGGTCGTCGCGCAGCGTGCAGCAGATGCAGCCGTTCGACATTTCGACGAGGCGTTCCTCGACGTGCGACAGCGCCTGCGCATCGCGCACGAGCGACGCGTCGATGTTGACCGCCGCGAGATCGTTGACGATCACGGCGACTTTCAGGCCCGCGCGGTTCGCGAGGATATGGTTGAGCAGCGTGGTCTTGCCGGCGCCGAGGAAGCCGGACAGCACGGTGACGGGCAACGGCTGGTTCATTGCGGTACGCACCAACGGAAAAAATGAAAAAGCGGCCGCGGCGCCCTTCCGGGGCGCGATCGGCCCGCGGACGGGCGAAGTTGCGGCGTGAGCCCGCATTGTGCATCAAACGCGCGCCGGCCGGCCGGCACGGCGTCAGGCCGCGACGCGGCGCAGCGTCATTGCGCGGGCGGCAGCAGCTTCCATTGCGACAGGATGCCGGCGATCTGCCGCGCGTACTTGTCGCGCAGCGACGGTGTTTCCGAATGATAGGCGCCGACGGCCTGCCACGTGTTGCCGTAGCGGTTCATCTTCTGTTTGAGATGCCACGCGGCGATGTACACGTTCTTGCACGGTTCCATCAGCGTGTCGCGGCCGATCCCGTAGCGCGACAGCGTCGGCAGATGGATCGAATTGATCTGCATCAGGCCGTAGTCGATCGAGCCGTTGGTGTTCTTGTTCAGCGCGTCGGGCCGGTTGTGCGACTCCTGCCACGCGATCGCGCGCAGGATCAGCGGATTGACCTGCTGGTATTTGGCCGCCTCGTCGAAACAATCCGCGCGTGCGTTTGCGCTGGCGAACCACGCGCCGGCGGCGATCAACACGATCGAAGCGAACCGTCTGTTCATGGTGCGGAAACGAAAAGGAATTGCGCGAAGGTCGGGAAAACCCGTGTCTATTACCAGTACGGCGAGAAACGCGTCGCCCGTATCATACCGACAGTCCGTCAGGTTGCGACAGGCAGGCGTACGACAGTCCGGTTATATCGTATTTCCATGTCGGTTCATCGAGAAACGGGGCGATGGCCGGCATGCCGAGGGTAGCTCAGAATCTTACATATTGCATACGACTCGCCGATCACATGTCGTATGTGAGACAGTCCTCTGATCAATGTGATATTTCGGACATGAAAAACTGCTAATGTCGCCCCTTTCGGACTTGGATCCCAGCACTACCGCCGGAAGTGGCCTGAGCCGGCATCGACCCATTCATCCATGACAAGAAATCGCTTCGTTATGCGGCGCGTTGCCACGACCCTGATCGTCGCCGGCATCATCGTCTCGCAGGCCGCCTACGCTCAGGTCACGCTCAACTTCGTCAACGCGGATATCGACCAGGTCGCCAAGGCGATCGGCGCCGCGACCGGCAAGACCATCATCGTCGACCCTCGCGTGAAGGGGCAGCTCAACCTCGTTGCCGAACGTCCGGTGCCGGAAGACCAGGCGCTGAAGACGCTGCAGTCGGCGTTGCGCATGCAGGGCTTCGCGCTCGTGCAGGATCACGGCGTGCTGAAGGTCGTGCCCGAGGCCGACGCGAAGCTGCAGGGCGTGCCGACCTATGTCGGCAATGCGCCGCAGGCGCGCGGCGACCAGGTGATCACGCAGGTGTTCGAGCTGCACAATGAATCGGCGAACAACCTGCTGCCCGTGCTGCGGCCGCTGATTTCGCCGAACAACACGGTGACGGCCTACCCGGCGAACAACACGCTCGTCGTGACCGACTACGCGGACAACGTGCGCCGCATCGCGCAGATCATCGCGGGCGTCGACAGCGCCGCGGGCGCGCAGGTGCAGGTCGTGCCGCTGCGCAACGCGAACGCGATCGACCTTGCCGCGCAACTGCAGAAAATGCTCGACCCGGGCGCGATCGGCAACAGCGACGCGACGCTGAAGGTATCGGTCACGGCCGACCCGCGCACCAACTCGCTGCTGCTGCGCGCATCGAACGCGGCGCGCCTCGCGGCCGCGAAGCGCCTCGTGCAGCAGCTCGACGCACCGAGCGCGGTGCCCGGCAACATGCACGTCGTACCGCTGCGCAATGCCGATGCGACCAAGCTCGCGAAGACGCTGCGCGGGATGCTCGGCAAGAGCGGCAACGACAGCGGCTCGTCGGCGTCGTCCAACGATGCGAACAGCTTCAACCAGAGCGGCGGCTCGTCGTCGAGCGGCAACTTCTCGACCGGCACGTCCGGCACCCCGCCGCTGCCGTCGGGCGGCCTCGGCGGTTCGTCGTCATCGTCGTCCGGGTACGGCGGTTCGTCGGGCAGCGGCGGTCTCGGTACCGCCGGCCTGCTCGGCGGCGACAAGGACAAGAGCGACGACAACCAGCCGGGCGGGATGATCCAGGCCGATGCGGCGACCAACTCGCTGATCATCACCGCGTCGGATCCGGTTTACCGAAACCTGCGTTCGGTGATCGACCAGCTCGACAAGCGTCGCGCGCAGGTTTACATCGAAGCGCTGATCGTCGAGCTGAACTCGACGACAGCCGGCCAGCTGGGTATCCAGTGGCAGGTCGCGAGCGGCGCACTGCTCGCCGGCACGAACCTCGCGGCTACCGCCGGCAGCGTCGCGGGCAACAGCATCATCGGTCTAACGGCCGGGACGGTGAACGCCACCACGGGCGGATTGACCGGCGCCGGGGTGGCGGCGAATCTGTCGTCGCTGAACCAGGGCCTCAACATCGGCTGGCTGCATAACATGTTCGGTGTGCAGGGGCTTGGGGCACTGCTGCAGTACTTCGCGGGCGTGAGCGACGCGAACGTGCTGTCGACGCCTAACCTGATCACGCTCGACAACGAGGAAGCGAAGATCGTCGTCGGCGAGAACGTGCCGATCCCGACCGGTTCGTATTCGAACCTGACGAGCGGCACGACGAGCAACGCGTTCAACACCTACGATCGCCGCGACGTCGGCCTGACGCTGCACGTGAAGCCGCAGATTACCGACGGCGGGATCCTGAAGCTGCAGCTGTACACCGAGGATTCGGCGGTGGACACCGCGACGTCGAACGCGCAGACGGGCCCGTCGTTCACGAAGCGCTCGATCCAGTCGACGATCCTGGCCGACAACGGTGAAGTGATCGTGCTCGGTGGCCTGATGCAGGACGCGTATCAGGTGTCGAACAGCAAGGTGCCGCTGCTCGGCGACATCCCGTGGATCGGCCAGTTGTTCCGCTCGGAAAGCAAGCAGCGCAAGAAGACCAACCTGATGGTGTTCCTGCGCCCGGTGATCATCGGCGATCGCGATACCGCGCAGGCCGTCACCGCGAACCGCTATGACTACATTCAGGGCGTGACGGGCGCGTACAAGTCGGACAACAACGTGATCCGCGATAAGGACGACCCGATCGTCCCGCCGATGCCGCTGGGCCCGAGCCAGGGCGGTACGCCGGCCGGAAACCTGTTCGATCTCGACAAGATGCGCCGTCAGCAGATGCAACGCCAGGTGGCGCCGCCGGCCGAACAGGCACCCGCGCAGCCGCAGGGCGTACCGCTGCAGGCGGTGCCGCAACAGCCGCTGACCGCCACGCCGGGAGCCTCGCAGTGAGCGACGTGCTCGCGTCTTCCGCCCACGACGGCGCGCCGGGCGAACGGCAGCCGCCGTCGCCGCTCGCCGCGCGCCTGTTGCCGTACGGCTTCGCGAAGAGCGGCCAGGTGCTGATCGCGCATCAGCTCGACGACACGCTCGAGGTGTGGATCAGCGAACGCACGAGCGACGCCGCGCTCGCGGAAATCGCGCGCAACTTCGGCTCGATTTCCGTGCACCGCGTGCCGGCCGACGAACTCGCGCAGGCGATCAACCAGGCCTACTCGCGTCATGACGGCAGCGCCGCGCAGGTGGTCGGCGAGGTCGAAGGCGAAGTCGACCTGTCGCGGCTGATGCAGGACATCCCCGAAGTCGAGGATCTGCTCGAATCGGAAGACGACGCGCCGATCATCCGGATGATCAACGCGCTGCTCACGCAAGCGGCGCGCGAACACGCATCGGACATTCACATCGAGCCGTTCGAGAATGCGTCGGTCGTGCGCTTTCGCGTCGACGGCACGCTGCGCGACGTCGTGCGCCCGAAGAAGGCACTGCACGGCGCACTGATCTCGCGGATCAAGATCATGGCGCAGCTCGACATCGCCGAGAAACGCTTGCCGCAGGACGGCCGCATCACGCTGCGCGTCGGCGGCCGGCCGGTCGACGTGCGTGTGTCGACGCTGCCGACCGGGCACGGCGAGCGCGCGGTGCTGCGTCTGCTGGAAAAGGATGCGCAGCGCCTGAACCTCGAGGCGCTCGGGATGGGCCGCGACACGCTGCGCGAGTTCGACAAGCTGATCGCGCGCCCGCACGGCATCGTGCTCGTCACGGGCCCGACGGGTTCGGGCAAGACGACGACGCTGTATGCGTCGATGTCGCGGCTCGAAACCGCGACGACCAACATCATGACCGTCGAGGACCCGATCGAATACGATCTCGGCGGCATCGGCCAGACGCAGGTGAACGAGCGGATCGGGATGACCTTTGCCCGTGCGCTGCGCTCGATCCTGCGCCAGGATCCGGACGTGATCATGATCGGCGAAATCCGCGACCTCGAAACCGCGCAGATCGCGGTGCAGGCGTCGCTGACGGGCCACCTCGTGCTCGCGACGCTGCACACGAACGACGCGGCATCGGCCGTCACGCGTCTGACCGACATGGGCGTCGAGCCCTACCTGCTCGCGTCGTCGCTGCTCGGCGTGCTCGCGCAGCGTCTGGTGCGGCAGCTCTGCCCCGTCTGCAAGGAAGAGCGGCACGAGGACGGCCGCATCGTGTGGCACCCGGTCGGCTGCGACAAGTGCGGGCATTCGGGTTACTCGGGCCGCCGCGGTGTATACGAACTGCTGCTGGTCGACGACGCGATCCGCTCGCTGATCCATCGCAACGCGGCCGACGCGGAGATTCTGGCCGCCGGCCGCGCGGAAGGGATGCGCACGCTGCGCGACGATGCCGAGCGCTGGCTCGCGGCCGGCGCGACGTCGCTCGAGGAAGTGCTGCGCGTGACGGGAGGCGCATAGCGCGATGCCGGCATTCCGTTTCGAAGCAATCGATTCGGCGGGACGCGCGCAGAAAGGCGTCATCGATGCCGACAGCGCGCGGTCCGCGCGTGGCCAGTTGCGCACGCAGGGGCTCACGCCGCTCGTCGTCGAGCCGGCCGCCAGCGCGACGCGCGGCGCGCGTTCGCAGCGGCTCGCGTTCGGCCGCAAGCTGTCGCAGCGCGAACAGGCGATCCTCACGCGCCAGCTCGCGAGCCTGCTGATCGCCGGGCTGCCGCTCGACGAGGCGCTCGGCGTGCTGACCGAGCAGTCTGAACGTGACTACATCCGCGAACTGATGGCCGCGATCCGCGCCGAGGTGCTCGGCGGCCATTCGCTCGCGAATGCGCTGGGCCAGCATCCGCGCGATTTCCCGGAAATCTACCGTGCGCTGGTCGCCGCCGGCGAGCACACGGGCAAGCTCGGTATCGTGCTGTCGCGCCTGGCCGACTACATCGAGCAGAGCAACGCGCTGAAGCAGAAGATCCTGCTGGCGTTTACGTATCCGGGGATCGTCACGCTGATCGCGTTCGGCATCGTCACGTTCCTGCTGAGCTATGTCGTGCCGCAGGTCGTCAACGTGTTCGCGAGCACGAAACAGCAGCTGCCGATGCTGACGATCGTGATGATGGCGCTGTCGGATTTCGTGCGGCACTGGTGGTGGGCGATCCTGATCGCGGTCGCGCTGATCGTGTGGTTCGTGAAGGCGACGCTGTCGCGCGACGGGCCGCGGCTCGCGTTCGACCGCTGGGTGCTGACCGCGCCGCTCGCGGGCAAGCTCGTGCGCGGCTACAACACGGTGCGCTTCGCGAGCACGCTCGGCATCCTGACCGCAGCTGGCGTGCCGATCCTGCGCGCGTTGCAGGCGGCCGGCGAGACGCTGTCGAACCGCGCGATGCGCGCGAACATCGACGACGCGATCGTGCGTGTGCGCGAAGGCTCCGCGCTGTCGCGCGCGCTGAACAACGTGAAGACGTTTCCGCCGGTGCTGGTGCACCTGATCCGTTCCGGCGAAGCGACGGGCGACGTGACGACGATGCTCGACCGCGCGGCCGAAGGCGAGGCGCGCGAGCTGGAACGCCGCACGATGTTCCTGACGAGCCTGCTGGAACCGCTGCTGATCCTGGCGATGGGCGGCATCGTGCTCGTGATCGTGCTGGCCGTGATGCTGCCGATCATCGAGCTGAACAACATGGTGCAGTAACGGCCTGACCAGTGGGTCGGGCCGTCACCGTTCAACGCATGTAGATCGCGGGGGACGGCGTGTTCGCCGGAAGCTGGATTTCGGCGCGGGCGCCGTTGCGGTCGACGATGATCGAGCGGGGGCGGACTTCGGCGAGCTTCGCGCCGGGCGTGACCTCCGCGCCGAGCGACACGGCGCGCGGCGGTTCGCCGCCGATGCCGACGATCGCGGCGGCGCCGCGGTCGAGCGAGAGAATGCCGAACAGGTGGATGTCCTGCACGGGATTCTTGTCGAGCTGACCGCCGAAGAGCGCCGCGGCGTCCTCGGTGCGGATCGGCAGCCGCGCGGCGGCGGCGGGCAGCGGTGCTTCGCGGGCCGATAGCGTGACGACCCAATAGGTGGCCGTCGCGCACAAACCCGCGAAGAGGGCTAGGGAAAGGATCCGGATCGAGAGCGCGTTCATGCGCGCTATTGTACGGATGTATATGAAATTTGCGTTGGGTGAAAGCCCTCGGCAATGCGCGCCTTACAATGCGTGCTCCGCGCCCGCGGGTTCGGAAGCTTGCCGTCAGGGAATCGTCCGGGTGTGCCGGGTGCGTCACTCAACCAACGACATTTTTTTGGAAAGAGGTAGTCAGTCATGCAAACGTGGATCACTCGCCGCAACGCGGCCGTGCGTCGTCAGCGCGGTTTCACGCTGATCGAGATCATGGTGGTGGTCGCGATCCTCGGGATCCTGGCGGCACTGATCGTGCCGAAGATCATGAGCCGCCCGGACGAAGCGCGCCGCATCGCCGCGAAGCAGGACATCGGCACGATCATGCAGGCCCTCAAGCTGTACCGTCTCGACAACGGTCGTTATCCGAGCCAGGAGCAGGGCCTGAACGCGCTGATCCAGAAGCCGTCCACCGATCCGATCCCGAATAACTGGAAGGACGGCGGTTACCTCGAGCGCCTGCCGAACGACCCGTGGGGCAACGGCTACAAGTACCTGAACCCGGGCGTGCACGGCGAGATCGACGTGTTCAGCTACGGCGCCGACGGCAAGGAAGGCGGCGAAGGCAACGATTCCGACATCGGTTCGTGGCAATAAGCCGTCGCTGATCGGCCCGCCGCTTCGGTCCCGTTCTTCATGCTCGCCATTCGCACGACCTCCCGCTGCGGCCGCGATTGCCGTGTGCGTCGCGGTGCGGCGCCGTTCGTCCCGGCGCGTGCCGATAGCGGGCCGCTGAAGCGCGACGCGCGCGGCTTCACGCTGCTCGAAATGCTGGTCGTGCTCGTGATCGCGGGGCTGCTCGTATCGCTCGCGTCGTTGTCGCTGACGCGCAATCCGCGCACCGACCTGCGCGAGGAGGCGCAACGCGTCGCGCTGCTGTTCGAGACCGCCGGCGACGAAGCTCAGGTCCGCGCGCGCCCGATCGCGTGGCAACCGACCGCGCACGGCTTCCGGTTCGACGTGAGTTCGGCCGACGGCTGGCGCACGCTGCGCGACGACCTGCTGCGCCCGCGCGACTGGGACGGCGGCGTCACGGGCGCCGACATCGACTACCCGGGTTCCGACACGCACGCGAGCCGGGTCGTGTTCGGCACCGAGAGCATCGACACGCCGGTGCGCGTGACGCTGCATTCGGCCGTCGGCAGCGCGACGATCGTCGGCACCGGCAACGGCCGCTACGAGGTGCAATGACGATGCGTCGTCGCCTGCCCTTCCCCGTTTCCTCATCCCGCGGCTTCACGATGATCGAGGTGCTCGTCGCGCTCGCGATCATCGCGGTCGCGCTCGCCGCGTCGATCCGCGCGGTCGGCACGATGGCGACCAACGCGTCCGACCTCCATCGCCGGCTGCTCGCCGGCTGGAGCGCCGACAACGCGCTCGCGCAACTGCGGCTCACGCATGCGTGGCCGGAGATCGGCGAGCAAAGTTTCGACTGCTCGCAAGGCAACGTGCAGCTCGTCTGCACGCAGCGCGTGAGCACCACGCCGAACCCCGTGTTCCGGCGTGTCCGGGTTTCGGTGAGCATGCCCGGGCATTCCGGCGTGCTCGCACAGATGGTGACGGTGATCGCGAATGAAACCAGCCGTCCGCTCTGACGCGCCGATGCGACGCTCGCCCACCCGCTCCGCCCGCGGCTTCACGCTGATCGAGCTGATGATCGCGATCGCGATTCTCGCGGTGGTCGCGATCCTCGCGTGGCGCGGGCTCGACCAGATCATGCGCGGCCGCGACAAGGTGGCGGCCGCGATGGAAGACGAGCGCGTCTTCGCGCAGATGTTCGACCAGATGCGCATCGACGCGCGGCTTGCCGCGACCGACGACGAGGCCGGCCAGCCGGCGATCGGCGTCGCCGGCAATACGCTGCAGATCGTCCGCGAATTCGAGGTGCCGGGCGCCGCGCCGCGGCTGCAGGTGGTCCGTTACCGGATCGCCGGCGGGCGCGTCGTGCGTTATGCGTCGCCGCCGATCGACGACGCGAACCGGCTGCGCAGCACGCTGAAGGACAGCAGCGTCGAAGGCTGGAGCTGGGTCGCGCTGATGGGCGGCGTCGGCGCGATCGACGCGAAGCTGTACGTGCCGCGCGTGGGCTGGACGACCAATCTGCAGACGGCCGACGATGCGCTCGCGCAGAACAACGATGCGCTCAAGGTGCCGCAGATCGGCAACGCGCCGCCGGCGCGTGCGGTGACGGGGCTGCAGGTCAGCATCGGCGCGACGTCGCTGCGCGTGCCGGTCACGCGCATCTTCCTCGTCGGGGAATGACGATGCGCGTGCGCCGTCACCGTTCATTGCTCACCCACCGCGCTGCCGTGCGCACGCGTGCACGCCGCCGCGAGCGCGGCGCGGCGATCATCACCGCGCTGCTCGTTGTCGCGCTGTCGGCGATCCTCGTCTCGGGGATGCTGTGGCGCCAGCAGGTGCAGATCCGACGCATCGAGAACCAGCGCGTGATCGCGCAGGCGCAGTGGGTCGCGCGCGGCGCGCTCGACTGGACGCGGATGATCCTGCGCTCGGAAGGCGACACGGCGCCTGGCATCACGTATCTCGGCGGAATCTGGGGCGTGCCGATCGCGAAGACGAAGCTGTCGGATTTCCTCGGCCGAATCGGCGCGCCGAACGACAACGGCGGCGAAGACACCTATATCTCCGGCTCGATCGAGGACGCGCAGGCGAAGTTCAACCTGCGCAACCTCGTGGCGTCGCCGGCGCCCGGCGTGCTGCAGCTGAACGTCACGCAGCTGCAGGCGTTCCAGCGCCTGCTGACCACGCTCGGCTTCGACGGCGCGTTCGCGAAGCGCATCGCGCTGCAGGTGCGTGCGGGCCTCATGCATTCGGCGACGCGCTTCCAGATGCCGACGCTGCCGGGCGGCGGCGGCACGGCGCCGGCCATCGCGCCGGTGACCACCGACGAGCAGGGTGGCAGCGGCTTCACCGACGATCCCGGCATGACCGGCGGCGACCGCGGGCCCGCGCCGCTGATGATGACCGGTGTCGACAGCCTGCTCGACGTCGACGGCGTGACGCCCGAGATGGTCGCGCGGCTGCGCCCGTTCGTCACCGTGCTGCCGACCACGACGCCCGTGAACATGAATACCGCACCGGCCGAGGTGATCGCGGCGCTCGTGCCAGGGATGAGCGTGTCGTCCGCGCAGGCGCTCGTGTCGCGCCGCGAGACCGTGTTTTTCCGCAACGTCGGCGATGTGCAGCTCGCGCTGCGCGGTGCCGGCGCGCCGAACGTGACGATCGACTCGAACCTCGTCGACGTCAATTCGAGTTATTTCATCGTGCATGGCCGGATCCAGCACGATCGCGCGGAGGTCGACCGCACCTCGCTCGTGTATCGTGATCCGACCACGCACTCGACGCGGGTCGTGCGCATCCGCGACCAGCTATAACAACGCCATTCGGGAGAGGAGCTCTTGTGAGCACGTTGATTGTTTCTTTGCCGCCGCGCGAGCCTGCCGTGCCGTTGCAGGAATGGCAGTGGCCCGAACTGCCGTTCACGCTCGTCGACAAGGCCGGCCATGTGCAGCGCGCGGGCCGCGCCGCGCTTGCGTTGCTGCCGCGCGCGAATGCGACGGTACTGATCGTCGCCGCGCGCGACGTGCTGCTGCTGGCCGCGATGGTGCCGCCGCTCAAGGGACCGAAGCTGCGCCAGGCGCTGCCCAACATCGTCGAGGATCAACTGATCCAGGATCCGCTCGGCTGCCACATCGCGCTCGATCCGGCCGCGCTGCCCGACGGGCGCCGCGTGCTGGCGATCGTCGATCGCGCGTGGTTTCGCACGATCTGCGACGCGTTCACGGCGGCCGGCCACCGGCACCTGAGCGCGGTGCCCGCGACCCGCTGCCTGCCGGCGCCGCGCACGTCGGCCGAGGCCGCAGCCGCGGTCGCAGCCGCCGCGCCGGCCGACGGTGAGATCGCGAACCTTGCCGATGCCGCGCTGGCCGCGGGCGCCGTCGAGCCGTCCGCCCACCCGCCCGCGGTCGCCGCGGTGCTTGGGCTCGCGGCGGCAGTCGAACCGGCGCTCGTCGAGGCCGGCGCGCTGCCGGCCGCGGCCGGCGCGCCGCGCCTGGAACTTGCGGTCGCGCGCGGCGCGCTCGGCGAAGGCTTCGCGGCGCCCGCGGCGCGCGCGGCTGGCACGCTGGCCGCGCTCGCGGGCGGCGGCGACGTCGAACTGTATGAACTCGGCGAACCGGGCGCGGAGCCGCGCCTCGCGTCGGTCGGCCGCACCGACGGCCCGCTGCTGCCGGGTGCCGCGCCGCTGTCGTTCGACACGTTCGCACGGCGCGCGCTGACCGAGCGGTTCGATCTGTGCCAGTTCGAATTCGAGTCGCAGCCGTGGCGCTTCGACCGTGCGACGGTGAAGCGCCTGCGCGTGCCGCTCGCACTCGTCGCGGCGACGCTCGGCGTCGCGGTGATCGGGATGAACCTGCACTGGTGGAAGCTGTCGCGCGAGCGCGATGCGCTGTCGGCGCAGATCACCGAAACGCTGCTGTCCGCGTTCCCGAAGACGACGACGGTGCTCGATCCGCCCGCGCAGATGCAGCGCCAGCTCGATCAGTTGCGCCTCGCGGCCGGCGAGCTGTCGCCGAACGATTTCCTCGCGCTGTCGAGCGGCCTGACGCGCTCGATGGGCGCGCTGCCGCTGAACGGCATCGCGTCGCTCGACTATCACGACCGGCGGCTCGACGTCGGCTTCAAGCCGGAGGTCAAGGTCGATCCCGATTTCCCGCAGCGCCTCGCGCGTAACGGACTGTCCGGCGAAGTCGACAGCAACACGGGCAAATGGACGATCCGGAGCCGCTCATGAAAACGGAACAACTGAACCAGACGCTGGCCCAGTTCTGGGGTGAGCGCTCGCAGCGCGAGAAGATGCTGCTCGGCTGGGGCGGCGCCGTGCTGGCCGTCGTGATCGCCTATTCGGTGCTGTGGGCGCCCGCACAGGAAGGCCGCGCACGGATCCAGCGCGAGCTGCCGACGATGCGCCGCGAACTCGCGCAGATGACCGCGCAGGCGAACGAGGCGAAGTCGCTGACCGCCGCCGCGCAGGGCGTCGCGCCCACTGGCCTGGCGTTGAAGGACGCGCTGACCGCGTCGCTGTCCGATCACGGGCTGCAGGGCGCGCAGGTGCAGATCGTCGGCAACGGCGTGCAGGTCCAGATGAAGAACGTGTCGTTCCCGGCGTGGACGCAGTGGCTCGACGACGCGCGCCGGCAGTTCAAGGTGCAGGTCGGCGAGGCGCACGCGACCGCGCTGAAGGAAGATGGCCAGGTCGACCTGACGGCCGTAATGCAACCGTCGACGCAGAAATGACGCAGTGGATGACGCAAGTGGCGGTCGGCCGATGAGGCCGTGGACGAAGCGGCTCGCCACCGCATTGCCGTGGGTACTGGCGGGCGGACTGGCGACGGCGGTGACGCTCGTCGCGCTCGCGCCGGCCGCGTGGATCGCGCCGCAATTCGCACGCGCGACCGGCGGGCACGTGAATCTCGTCGATCCGGACGGCTCGCTGTGGCACGGCTCGGGCACGCTGATGCTCGCGCCGGGCGCCGACCAGAGCGCGGCGACGCTGCTGCCGGGCCGGGTCGAATGGACCACCCGCTTCTGGCCGCTGCTGACCGGGCGCGTGCAGATGCGCATGCGGCAGACCGAGGCGATGCCCGACGCCGTCACGCTCGATGCGACGTGGCGCGGTGCGGTGCTGTCGGCGGGCACGATGGCCGTGCCGGCGTCGCTGCTCGCGGGGCTCGGCACGCCGTTCAACACGCTCGACCTGCAGGGCGACGTGCGGGTCGGCTGGAGCGACTGGCGCCTGTTCGGCAACAACGCGTTCGGCCAGCTGACGGTGACGATCGATTCGATGAGTTCGCGCGTGTCGCGCGTGAAGCCGCTCGGCTCGTACCGCGCGGTGCTGCAGGCGAAGGGGGCGGGCGCCGATCTCGACCTGTCGACGACGCAGGGCCCGCTGTTCCTCGACGGGCACGGCAACTTCGGCGCCGGTCAGGGATCGTTCCGCGGCACCGCACATGCGGCGCCCGAGCAGCAGGCGAACCTCGCCGGGCTGCTGAACCTGCTCGGCCACCCGATCGGGAACAACGAGGTGTCGCTGATCTTCGGCGACGCGCAGCGCTGACGCGCGCGGCGCGTCGCCCTCTTCCGTTACTTCTGCGCGAGCGGCGCGGCCGCCGCACCGGACGCCGGCACCGGTGCCGGCGCAGCCATGTCGCCGTTCTCGCGTGCCATGTCCGACGCATCCCAGCCGCCGCCGAGCGCCTTCACGAGCCCGACCGACGACGCCATCCGCTGCCCGGCGATCGTCGAGAGCTTCTGCTGCGCGGTGAACGCGGTGGTTTGCGCGGTCAGCACGTTCAGGTACGCCACCGTGCCGGCTTTGTACTGGTTCGTGACGATCGCGAGTGAGTGCTCGGCGCTCTCGACGGCCTGCCGCTGCACGTCGATTTCCTGCGCGAGGATGCGCTGCGACGCGAGGTTGTCCTCGACGTCCTGGAATGCGGTGAGCACCGCGAGGCGATACGCGGCGACATCCTGGTCGTAGGTCGCGCGCGCGGCGTCGGTCTGCGCCGCGCGCAGACCCGCGTCGAACAGCGTCGCCGCAAGCTGCGGGCCGACCGTCCAGAAACGCGCCGGCAGCGTGAACAGCTGCGACCACACCGAGCTCTGGACGCCGCCGGTGGCCGACAGCGTGAGCGTCGGGAAAAACGCGGAAATCGCGACGCCGATCTGCTCGTTCGCGGCGGCCGCGCGGCGCTCGGCCGCCGCGATGTCGGGCCGGCGCTCGAGCAGCGCGGACGGCACGTCGACCGGCGTGATCGGCGGCTCGGCCGTGAGCGGGTTCGTCGGCAGCGAGAAGGTCGACGCCGGTTCGCCGATCAGCGTCGCGATCGCATGCTCGTACTGCGCGCGTGCGACGCCGTTGTCGATCGACGCCGCCTGCGCGCTTTGCAGTTGCGTCTGCGCCTGGATCACGTCGGCGCGTGCGGCGACGCCCTGCGCATACTGGTTCTGGGTCAGCTGCAGCGACTGTTGGTACGACTTCACGGTGTCGTCGAGCAGCTTTTGCAGCGCATCGGACGTGCGCAGCTGGAAATAGGTTTGCGCGAGCAGCGCCTGCTGCGACAGCCGCGCGTTCGCGAGATCGGCCGCCGCCGCCGCTTCGCCGGCGCGCTGCGCGCTGACGGTGCGGCTCACCTTGCCCCACAGGTCGGGTTCCCAGCTCGCGTCGAGGCCGACGCTGTAGCTGTTATTGATCGATCCGGACGAACCGCTGCCGAAACTCGACGACGAGCCCGACGACACTGATGTGCGCGGCGTGCGGGCACGCGAGCCCGACGCGGTCAGCCCGACGGTCGGGAAATACGCGGCACGGGCCTCGGTGACGAGCGCACGCGCCTGCCGGTAGGCGGCCGCCGATTGTGCGATGGTCTGGTTCGATGCGTTGAGCTTGCCGATCAGCGCACCGAGTTGCGGATCGTTGTAGACCGTCCACCACGCGCCGCGGTCGGTGCGGTCGGCGGGCTGCGCGACCTTCCAGCCGGCCGGCGCTTCCTTGAATGCGGCAGGGATCGACGTGTCGGGCCGGTGATAGTCGGGCCCGACGGCGCAGCCGGCGAGCAGCACGGCCGTCGCAACGGCGACGGCGGCGCTCAGCGGGCGAAGGGCGCGCGGGAGGGAGGCGTACGGCATCGTGGTTTTCCTGTCTGGGCGCGACGGCCGGCGAGCGGCGCCGCGCGATGCGGTCGTTGCCGCTGGCGGACAAATGGTAACTGACGGCGGGGAAGCTGCGCAGCCCTAAGGGTACGGTGCCAGGGGGCCTGAATGTGTTACCGGTGCGAGCGGCCGGTTTACCGGCCATTACGGATCGCTTGCGGGGAGACAGGTGCGCGCCGGCCGCCGCGGGGGCGCGGCCGGCGATCAGTCGGGATGGCGGGAGCGGCGTGGCGTCAGTGGCAGCGCACGGGTACCGGGACGGGTTCGGCGGCGGACCGCCATGACGACGGTTCCGTTGCCGCTGGCTGGCTCGTGCGGCGTGCGCCGCCCTTCGCGTTGCGCTGCCGGCGATGATCGAACCATGCGAACCCGAGCGCCGCGAGCGAGCCGCCCGGCACGACCAGCATCGTCACGTACAGCGCGATCTTCCAGCCGCGGTGCGGCCCGGAGAACACATGATGAGCGGTATCGGTCAGGTTGCGGCGCAGCGCGCCGGCGGCATTTTTCAGGAACAGCATCGCGAACATCCTCGGGGGCCCGGCAGTGCGGGCGAATCGGTCAGAACATCGTCTCCGGCAGTGCAACATGCACGTCGTAACTGGTTGCCTCAAATAATATTGACTAAGCAATCATTTTTCAAGATACTGGGCGCGTTTTAACCTGAAACGCACTATTGCTGTGTGCGCAATCGCATGACCGGCGGCCTCTACGATCCCGAGAACATCGCGCTGGAAACGAGCCTCGGCTATTACCTGTCGAAGGCGAAGCAGGCGCTCGTCGAGCGGATGGATCGCGCGCTCGAGCCGCTCGACCTCACCGCGCAGCAGATCGGCGTGATCCTGCTGCTGTCGCGCGGTTACGCGAGCACGCCGTTCGAGCTGTCTCGCAAGATGTCGTACGACAGCGGGTCGATGACGCGGATGCTCGACCGGCTCGAACGCAAGGGGCTGGTCGCACGCTCGCGCAGCGAGCAGGATCGCCGGATGATCGAGCTGACGCTGACCGAACGTGGCGCCGACGCGGCCCGCGCGCTGCCGTCGCTGATCGCGACCGCGCTCAACGCGCAGCTCGACGGTTTCTCGGCCGACGAACTCGCGACGCTCACCGGCCTGCTGCAGCGCTTCATCGCCAACGGGCCCGGCACGACCGGTTGCCCGAAACCCGACGACGCGGACAGCTGATGCGCGCGGAGGCCCCATGTCTAGGTTAAGCACTCGCTTATTTCTCTGTCTGGGCAGAAGATGACAGGGCACGCGCTTCACTTTTTCCCTTATCCGTTCCACCCGGCCGGGCCGCGCTGCGTTGCGCACCCGTGCGTTGCACCGGCGCGTCGCGCGCGCCGCGTCTAGGAGATTCCGATGTCCGCCACCACGGCATCCGCCGCCTCCCCTGCTGCCGAACCCGCGCCGCTCACCGGCGGTGCGCTCGCGCTGCTCACGGTCGGGCTCGCGCTCGGCACCTTCATGGAGGTGCTCGACACGTCGATCGCCAACGTCGCGGTACCGACCATCTCGGGCAGCCTCGGCGTCGCGACGAGCGAAGGCACCTGGGTGATCTCGTCGTACTCGGTCGCGTCCGCGATCGCGGTGCCGCTCACCGGCTGGCTCGCGCGGCGCGTCGGCGAAGTGCGGCTGTTCACGCTGTCGGTGCTCGCGTTCACGATCGCGTCGGCGCTGTGCGGCCTCGCGAACAACTTCGAGACGCTGATCGCGTTCCGGTTGCTGCAGGGCCTCGTGTCGGGGCCGATGGTGCCGCTGTCGCAGACGATCCTGATGCGCAGCTACCCGCCCGCGAAGCGCGGGCTCGCGCTCGGGTTATGGGCGATGACGGTGATCGTCGCGCCGATCTTCGGCCCGCTGCTGGGCGGCTGGATCAGCGACAACTACACGTGGCCGTGGATCTTCTACATCAACCTGCCGATCGGCGTGTTCTCGGCGGTCTGCGCGTACTTCCTGCTGCGCGGCCGCGAGACGAAGACGTCGAAGCAGCGGATCGACGCGGTCGGGCTCGCGCTGCTCGTGATCGGCGTGTCGTGCCTGCAGATGATGCTCGACCTCGGCAAGGACCGCGACTGGTTCAACTCGTCGTTCATCGTCGCGCTCGCGCTGATCGCGGTCGTGTCGCTCGCGTTCATGCTGGTGTGGGAGGCGACCGAGAAGGAGCCGGTGGTCGACCTGTCGCTGTTCAAGGACCGCAACTTCGCGCTCGGTGCGCTGATCATCTCGTTCGGCTTCATGGCGTTCTTCGGCTCGGTCGTGATCTTCCCGCTGTGGCTGCAGACGGTGATGGGCTACACGGCCGGCAAGGCCGGCCTCGCGACCGCGCCGGTCGGGCTGCTCGCGCTCGTGCTGTCGCCGCTGATCGGCCGCAACATGCACCGGCTCGACCTGCGGATGGTCGCGAGTTTCGCGTTCATCGTGTTCGCGGGCGTGTCGATCTGGAACTCGACGTTTACGCTCGACGTGCCGTTCAACCACGTGATCCTGCCGCGGCTCGTGCAGGGGATCGGCGTCGCGTGCTTCTTCGTGCCGATGACGACGATCACGCTGTCGAGCGTCTCCGACGAGCGGCTCGCGAGCGCGTCGGGGCTGTCGAACTTCCTGCGCACGCTGTCGGGCGCGATCGGCACCGCGGCCAGCTCGACGTTCTGGGAGAACGACGCGATCTACCACCACGCGCGGCTCTCGGAATCGGTGAGCATCTACGCGCAGAACACGACCGACTACCAGGGCGCGCTGGCGCAGCTCGGCATCGTCGGGCAGACGGCCAATGCGCAGCTCAACCAGCTCGTCACGCAGCAGGGCTTCATGATGGCGACCAACGACTTCTTCCTGCTGTCGGCGTTCATGTTCGGCGCGCTCGCGGCGCTCGTGTGGATCACGAAGCCGAAGAAGGGCGCGGGGCCGGCGATGGGGCATTGAACGCGTGGCGGGCGGCCATTGCGCCCGTCCGTTCCGCTTGACCGCCCGGCGCCGCGCCCGTCACTCCCGCGCCCGCAACCCGCCGAACGCCAGATCGTCGACGGGCGCGACCGGCAGCGTCGCTCGCGCGACGTCGAGCCACGCGCGCGCCGCGTGCGACAGGTAACCCTTCTTCAACCAGCCGAGCGCGATCGCCCACGTGATTTCCGGCTCGACGATCGGCCGGCACGTGAACTGGTCCGCATCGAGCCGTCGGCAATACGGCTCGGGCAGCAGCGCGATGCCGACCCCCGCATGCACGAGCGCGGCCATGAAATCCCAATGGCCGCTGCGGCTCACGATCGACGGCGTGAAGCCGACCTTCCGGCACGCATCGAGCACCGCGTCGTGCAGCGCGAGGCTTTCCGCATAGAACACGAACGACTCGCGCGCGAGATCCGCGAGCGGCACGGCCGCGTGATCCTCCCAGCGCGACTCGCGCGGCGCGACGAGCCATAGCGGCGCGCGCACCATCGGCAGCCGCTCGAACGTGCCGGGGTCGACCGGCTCCAGCAGCCCGCCGAGCTCCAGCTCGCCCGACATCAGCGCGGCCTCGATCATCCGCGCGCCCTGCTCGAACAGCTTCAGCTCGATGTTCGGATAACGCTGCTTGTACGCGGCGATGATCGGCGTGAACAGCGAGCCGCCCAGCGGCGGGACGCCGATCGTCAGCTCACCGCGCCCGAGCGTGCCGAGATCGTTCAGCTCCGACTGCAGCTGCGCCTGCGCGGCGAGCACGTCCTGGCCGCGCTGGAACACGATGCGCCCCGCATCGGTCAGCACCATCTGCCGGCCGTCGCGCAGCAGCAGCGGCGAGCCGATCTCGTCCTCGAGCGCCTTCACCATCTTGCTGATGGTCGGCTGGGTCACGAACAGCCGGTCGGCCGCCGCGGTGAAGCTCTGCTGGCGGACCACCTCGACGAAGTACCGCAGCGCGCGCAATTCCATCGAAAACTCCCCAAATTGGTGCAACGATCCAAACTGAATTCCAAACTGGAATGTAAAGGATAGAGACAAGTCATTTTATTTATGGTTAGGGGAAACCCTATACTCGCATCATCAACGGAATATCTGTATGGAGCCTGCCATGACCAAGCCGACCGCTACTGCCGCCGCCCGCCCCGCCGCCCCGGGCAGCATGACGCGCGCGGGCCGGATCGCGCTGCAGGCCGCCGCGCTCGGCGCGCTGTGGATGGCCGTCGACTGGGCCGTGCGGACGATCGGGCTGCCGATTCCGTCCGGCGTGGTCGGCCTCGCGGTGCTCCTCGTGCTGCTGTTCTCGGGCCGTGTCGCGCCCGCGTGGGTGAAGGACGGCGCGAACTGGCTGCTGTCCGACATGCTGCTGTTCTTCGTGCCGGCCGCCGTCGCGGCCGTCCAGTACGGCGGGCTGTTCCGCGAGGACGGCTGGCGCATCGCGCTGGTGATGCTCGCGGGCACCGCGTTCGTGATGGTCGCGGTGGCCGTCGCGGTCGATCTCGCCGCGAAGCTCGAGCGCCGGCTGGCCGTGCAGCGCGTGTTCGCCGAACGCCGCCGTGCGCGCCTGAGCGCCGCGCCCGCCCACTGAGCCGGAGCCGCGCATGCCTGCCTTGCTGTCCAACCTGTCCGCCGACCACGTGAATACCGCGATCTCGTTCGGCTGCTTCGTGCTGACGGTCGTGCTGTATGTCGCGTCGAAGCGGCTCTACGCGTACAAGAAGACGCTGCTGTTCTCGCCGCTCGTGTTCGTGCCGGGCGTGCTGGTGCTGCTCGTCCTGCTGACCGGCATCCCGTATTCGGTCTACTTCCGCGACACGCGCTGGCTGATGTGGCTGCTCGGCCCGGCGACGATCGCGTTCGCGGTGCCGATCTACGAATATCGCGACCTGATCCGCCGGCACTGGCTGTCGCTGTCGGTCGGCGTCGCGGTCGGGATCGGCGCGGGCGTATGCGGGTCGCTGCTGCTCGCCAAGCTGCTGCACCTGTCGCCCGAACTGCAGCGCTCGCTGATGACGCGCTCGGTGTCGACGCCGTTCGCGCTCGCCGTGTCCGACAAGATCCATGCGCCGAAGGACCTCACGGCGCTGTTCGTGATCGCGACCGGTATCTGCGGGATGCTGCTCGGCGAGATCGTGCTCGCGCTCGTGCCGATGCGCACGCGGCTCGCGCGCGGCGCGCTGTTCGGCGCGGCCGCCCATGGCGTGGGCACCGCGAAGGCGCGCGAGATCGGCAGCGAGGAAGGCGTCGTGTCGAGCCTCACGATGATGATCGCCGGCGTCGCGATGGTGCTGATCGCGCCGCTGCTCACGCTGCTGCCGATCTGACGGCCCGCGCCGGGCGGCCGACGCCCGCCTGGCATGCCGGGCCGCCCTCGGCCGCGCCCGGCATGACGCGTGGCGCCGCCGCCCGCACCCTGCATCGAGCCGACACCCGGCCGACAATCGGCTGAGATAGCCGCAAATCCCCCCTCTTTTCCGCCCATCGGGCTCGGCCCGGATGCCGAACAATGCATGCTACGAGACATCACGCACGCATTCACATGGCCTCCACGACCGCAAACCCGACCGCCGACAAGCCGGCTTCCTCCGGCAAGTTCAAGCGCATCGCGCTCATCGCCGTCATCGCGCTCGGCGCGGCCGCGGCCGCTGCCGGCGGCATGTACGTGTTCCTGAGCAAGGAAGGCGTCGGCCATGCGAGCGCGCCCGCCGAGCCGGCGCCGCTTGCCGCGCCGGTGTTCTTCCCGCTCGACCCGCTGACCGTGAACCTGCAGTCGGACGACGGCGCGCAGCATTACCTGCGCGTCGGCCTGTCGCTGAAGCTCACCGACCCGAAGGCGCAGGAGCAACTGACCGCGCGGATGCCGGAGATCCGCAGCCGGATCCTGCTCGCGCTGTCGAACAAGCATCCCGAGGAACTCGCGACGCCGGACGGCAAACGTTCGCTCGCGAAGGAACTGCGGGACCTGATCGAGCAGCCGACGCAGCCGGGCAACCAGCGCGCGAAGGTCGACGACGTGTTGTTTACCGAATTTGTCGTCCAGTAACGCGGCCGCGAAAGGAGCGCGCATGGGCCACCAGGAGTTCATGTCCCAGGAGGAGGTCGATGCCCTCCTCAAGGGCGTCACGGGCGAAGCCGATACGGTCGACGAGCAGCGCGACACGTCGGGCGTCCGTCCCTACAACATCGCCACGCAGGAGCGAATCGTCCGCGGCCGGATGCCCGGCCTCGAGATCATCAACGACCGCTTCGCGCGGTTGCTGCGGATCGGCATCTTCAACTTCATGCGGCGCACGGCGGAAATCTCCGTGAGCCAGGTGAAGGTGCAGAAGTACAGCGAGTTCACCCGCAACCTGCCGATCCCGACGAACCTGAACCTCGTGCACGTGAAGCCGCTGCGCGGCACGTCGCTGTTCGTGTTCGACCCGAACCTCGTGTTCTTCGTCGTCGACAACCTGTTCGGCGGCGACGGGCGCTTTCACACGCGCGTCGAGGGCCGCGATTTCACGGCCACCGAGCAGCGGATCATCGGCAAGCTGCTGAACCTCGTGTTCGAGCACTACGCGACCGCGTGGAAGAGCGTGCGGCCGCTGCAGTTCGAATTCGTGCGCTCGGAGATGCACACGCAGTTCGCGAACGTCGCGACGCCGAACGAGATCGTGATCGTCACGCAGTTCTCGATCGAGTTCGGGCCGACCGGCGGCACGCTGCACATCTGCATGCCGTACTCGATGATCGAGCCGATCCGCGACGTGCTCAGCTCGCCGATCCAGGGCGAGGCGCTCGAAGTCGACCGCCGGTGGGTGCGCGTGCTGTCGCAGCAGGTGCAGGCCGCCGAGGTCGAGCTGAGCGCGAATCTCGCCGAGATTTCGTCGACGTTCGAGAAGATCCTGAACCTGCGCGCGGGCGACGTGCTGCCGCTGGAGATCGACGACACGATCACCGCGAAGGTCGACGGCGTGCCGGTGATGGAATGCGGCTACGGAATTTTCAATGGTCAATATGCATTGCGCGTGCAGAAGATGATCAGCGCGGGCGATACGATGAAGGAAGGTGGATATGAGTGAGCTGAACCAGACGCCCGAGGACGACGTGCAAGCGATGGCCGATGCGGCCCTGGCGGCATCGGCCGCCGCCGCTCAGGCGGCACCGGCCGCGGCGGAGGAGGATCCGGGCATCGACGACTGGGCCGCCGCGCTGGCCGAGCAGAACCATCAGCCGGTGCAGCCGGGCGCGACGGGCGCCGGCGTGTTCCAGCCGCTGTCGAAGGCCGCGGCGAGCTCGACGCACAACGACATCGAGATGATCCTCGACATCCCGGTCAAGATGACCGTGGAGCTCGGCCGCACGAAGATCGCGATCCGCAACCTGCTGCAGCTCGCGCAGGGTTCGGTGGTCGAGCTGGACGGCATGGCCGGCGAGCCGATGGACGTGCTCGTGAACGGCTGCCTGATCGCGCAGGGCGAGGTCGTGGTCGTCAACGACAAGTTCGGCATCCGTCTCACCGACATCATCACCCCGGCCGAACGCATCCGGAAGCTGAATCGATGAACGTCGCGAAGCCCGGCCGCCGCGTGCGCATCGCGATCGCGGCGGCGGCTGCCGTCGTCGCGTCGTTCGCTTGCGCGCCGGCCGGCGCCGCCGACATGAACGCGGTGAACCACGCCGGTTCGATCGCGTCGAGCGTGATGGTCGGTTCGGCCGCGCCGTCGCTCGGCATCGGCGCGGTGCTGCAGACGCTCGTCGGGCTCGCGGTCGTGATCGGTCTCGTGTTCGCGTGCGCATGGCTCGCGCGCCGCTTCGGCTTCCAGCCCGCGCGGCGCGGCGGCCCGCTGAAGGTCGTGTCGAGCGTCGGGCTCGGCGCGAAGGAAAGCGCGACGATCGTCGAGATCGGCGACACCTGGCTCGTGCTCGGCGTCGCGCCGGGCAACGTGCGGCTGCTGCATACGCTGCCGGCCGGCACGGCGGCGGCCACCGCGACGGCGGCATCGGCATCGGCCGACGCACCCGCCGGCGCCGCACCGTCCGACGCCGGCCTGCCCGGCACGTTCGGCTCGCGGTTTCGCGACGCGCTCGCGGGCGAAGCCGCGAAACGCCTCGGTCGCGGCAAGGACCGCTGACATGGCGCCGCGCCCTCTTTCCGTTTCCGCATTCCGATGAAACACGAATTCCTGCGTCGCGCGGCGCGCTTCGCGCCCGCGTTGATCCTCTGCCTGGCCCCCGCGCTCGCGTGCGCGCAGGCGAACGGCCTGCCCGCGTTCAACGCGAGCCCCGGCCCGCACGGCGGCACCACCTATTCGCTGAGCGTGCAGACGATGCTGCTGCTCACGATGCTGTCGTTCCTGCCGGCGATGCTGCTGATGATGACGAGCTTCACGCGCATCATCATCGTGCTGTCGCTGCTGCGCCAGGCGCTCGGCACCGCGACGACGCCGCCGAACCAGGTGCTCGTCGGCCTTGCGATGTTCCTCACCTTCTTCGTGATGTCGCCGGTGCTCGACCGTGCGTACAACGACGGTTACAAACCGTTCTCCGACGGCTCGATGCCGATGGAGCAGGCCGTGCAGCGCGGCGTCGCGCCGTTCAAGACCTTCATGCTGAAGCAGACCCGCGAGACCGATCTCGCGCTGTTCGCGAAGATCTCGAAGGCCGCGCCGATGCAGGGGCCCGAGGACGTGCCGCTGTCGCTGCTGGTGCCCGCGTTCGTCACGAGCGAGCTGAAGACGGGTTTCCAGATCGGCTTCACGGTCTTCATCCCGTTCCTGATCATCGACATGGTCGTCGCGAGCGTGCTGATGTCGATGGGGATGATGATGGTGTCGCCGTCCACCGTGTCGCTGCCGTTCAAGCTGATGCTGTTCGTGCTGGTCGACGGCTGGCAGCTGCTGATCGGCTCGCTCGCGCAGAGCTTTACGTAAGCCGCGGAGGAATCGCGCGATGACCCCCGAACAAGTGATGACCCTCGCGCACCAGGCGATGATGGTCGGCCTGCTGCTCGCCGCCCCGCTGCTCCTGGTCGCGCTCGCGGTCGGCCTCGTCGTGAGCCTGTTCCAGGCCGCGACGCAGATCAACGAGGCGACGCTGTCGTTCATCCCGAAGCTGCTCGCGGTCGCCGCGACGCTCGTGATCGCCGGCCCGTGGATGCTGACGACGATGCTCGACTACCTGCGGCAGACGCTGCTGCACGTCGCGACGCTCGGCGCCGGCTGAGCCGCGCTCAACCCCCGGCGGCGATGTTCTCGGTCACCTACGCGCAGCTCAACGGCTGGCTCATCGCCTTCCTGTGGCCGTTCGTGCGGATGCTCGCGCTCGTCGCGACCGCGCCGGTCGTGGGCCACGCGGCGGTGCCCGTGCGCGTGAAGATCGGCCTCGCCGCATTCATGGCGCTGGTCGTCGCGCCGACCCTCGGCGCGATGCCGGACGTCACTGTGTTCTCCGCGCAGGGCATCTGGATCGTCGTCACGCAGTTCCTGATCGGCGTCGCGATGGGCTTCACGATGCAGATCGTGTTCGCGGCCGTCGAGGCGGCCGGCGACTTCATCGGGCTGTCGATGGGCCTCGGCTTCGCCACCTTCTTCGATCCGCACACGAGCGGCGCGACGCCCGTGATGGGCCGCTTCCTGAACGCGGTCGCGATGCTCGCGTTCCTCGCTCTGGACGGCCATCTGCAGGTGTTCGCCGCGCTCGCCGCGTCGTTCCAGTCGCTGCCGGTGTCGGCCGACCTGCTGCATGCGCCCGGCTGGCGCACGCTCGCCGCGTTCGGCACGGTCGTGATCGAGATGGGGCTGCTGCTCGCGCTGCCGGTGGTCGCGGCGCTGCTGATCGCGAACCTCGCGCTCGGCATCCTGAACCGCGCGGCGCCGCAGATCGGCGTGTTCCAGATCGGCTTTCCCGTCACGATGCTGGTCGGGCTGTTGCTCGTGCAACTGATGGTGCCGAACCTCGTGCCGTTCGTGTCGCACCTGTACGACATGGGGCTCGACGCGATGGGGCGCGTGCTGATCGGCTGGCGCTAGCCGAGCCCGGCCCCGTACCCGCCCGTTCCGGCCCCCCGTTGCTGGAAAACCCCTAAAGGAACCACCACTCCGCGAAAGGTTGCAGAAGGTTTCGTCTCCCTATACTCGTCGTGACGATGCAGCAAGCATCGCGCCATACGAATACAACGAACGGAGACGACCCGATGCGACCCATCCTGCGCACCCTCGCCGTTGCAGCCAGCCTGAGCTGCGCGCTTGCCGCTGCCCCCGCTTTCGCCGATGACGGCGGCAAGATCACGATCATGGTCGGCGGGATCGCGAAGCTGATCTACCTGCCCGCGCGGCTCACGCAGGAACTCGGCTACTTCAAGGCCGAAGGGCTCGACGTCGAGCTGCTGTCGCAGCCGGCCGGCGTCGACGCCGAGAACGAGTTGCTCGCGGGCGCCGTGCAGGGCGTCGTCGGCTTCTACGACCACACCATCGACCTGCAGAGCAAGGGCAAGGACGTCAAGGCGATCGCCGTGTTCGGCCAGGTGCCGGGCGAAGTCGAGATGGTGTCGACCAAGGCCGCGCCGACCTTCAAGTCGATGGCCGACGCGAAGGGCAAGACGCTCGGCGTGACGGGCCTCGGCTCGTCGACGAGCTTCCTCACGCAATACCTCGCGCTCGCGCACGGCGTGCAGTCGACCCAGTACACGATGCTGCCGGTCGGCGCCGACGCGAGCTTCATCGCCGCGATCAAGCAGGGCCGCATCGACGCCGGGATGACGACCGAACCGACGGTGTCCGCGCTCGAGAAGATGGGCGACGCGAAGGTGCTGGTCGACATGCGCACCGTCGACGGCACGCGTGCGGCGCTCGGCGGCACCTACCCGGCCGCGAGCCTGTACGTGCAGTCGGCATGGGCCGATTCGCACAAGGAGCAGGCGACCAAGCTCGCGCACGCGTTCGCGAAGACGATGCAGTTCATCCACACGCACAGCGCCGAGGACATCGCCGCGAAGATGCCGGCCGACTACCAGAAGGACAAGGCGCTGTACGTCACGGCACTGAAGGCGTCGCTGCCGATGTACACCGCCGACGCGAAGATGCCGGCCGACGGCCCGGCGACCGTGCTGAAGGTGCTGTCGGCGTTCAACCCGTCGGTGAAGGGCAAGCACATCGACCTGGCGCGTACCTACACGAACGATTTCGTGAACGCGAAGTAAGCATCGGCGCCGGCGGCGGCGATCCCGCCGCCGGGCGCTCCCCGTTCCGGCCCGCTGACCGGCCCGGCGTTGCGTCACGACGCGACGCCTTCCTCACCCGCAGGACGAATGAGATGAATCAGGCTGTCTCCCCGAGCACACCGGCGATCGAGTTTCGCAACGTGTCGTGCCGCTTCATTTCGCCGGAAGGCAAGGCCACCGTCGCGTTGCGCGACTTCAGCATGAGCGTCGCGCGCGGCGAGTTCATCGCGATCGTCGGGCCGACCGGCTGCGGCAAGTCGACGACGCTCAACCTGATCACCGGGTTGCTCAAGCCCGTGTCGGGCGAAGTGCGCGTGATGGGCCGCCCGGTCGACGGGATCGATCCGCGCATCGGCTTCGTGTTCCAGGCCGACGCCGTGTTCCCGTGGCGCAACGTGATCGACAACGTCGCGGCGGGCCCGCTGTTTCGCGGCCGCTCGAAGGACGTCGCGTACGCGCAGGCCGAGGAGTGGATCCGCAAGGTCGGCCTCGACAAGTTCACGAAGCACTACCCGCACCAGCTGTCCGGCGGGATGCGCAAGCGCGTCGCGCTCGCGCAGACCTTCATCAACCAGCCGGAAATCCTGCTGATGGACGAGCCGTTCTCCGCGCTCGACATGCAGACGCGCACGCTGATGCAGGACGAGCTGCTGCAGTTGTGGTCGGCGAACAAGGGCTCGGTCGTGTTCGTCACGCACGATCTCGAGGAGGCGATCGCGCTCGCCGACCGTGTGTTCGTGCTGACCGCACGCCCCGCGACGCTCAAGCGCGTGTACGAGATCGACCTGCCGCGCCCGCGCGTCACGTCGGAGATTCGCTACGACCCGCGCTTCATCGAAATTTCCAAGGACATCTGGCACGACCTGCGCGAAGAAGTGCAGATCGGCTGACGCATACGCCGCACGCAAAGAACAGCAAGGACAGGAGCATGACCGACATGACGCTTCCCCCCACCGCCCTTCCGGCGACGACGCTCGAGGACGACGAGCGCGCCGCGCAACGCCGGCTGCGCCGCCGGCGCAACCTGATCGTCGGGCTGCGGATCGCCGTGCTTGTGCTGGTGCTGGGCGGGTGGGAACTCGCCGCACGGCTCAAGTGGATCGATCCGTTCTTCTTCTCGATGCCGTCGCTGATCTTCGAACAGATCCAGGACTGGTTCGTGAACGGCACGTCGCAGGGCCCGCTGCTCACGCAGGTATGGGTCACGCTCGAGGAAACCGGGATCGGCTTCGTGATCGGCTCGGTTGCCGGCGTGATCTGCGGGATCGTGCTCGGCCGCAACAAGCTGATGGCCGACGTGTTCGGCCTGTATATCCAGATCGCGAACTCGATTCCGCGCGTCGTGCTCGGCTCGATCTTCGTGATCGCGCTCGGCCTCGGGATGGCGTCGAAGATCGCGCTCGCCGTCGTGATGGTGTTCTTCGTGGTGTTCGGCAACGCGTTCCAGGGTGTACGCGAAGCCGACCGCTACCTGATCGCGAACGCGCAGATCCTCGGCGCGTCGCGCCGGCAGATCACCACGGCGGTCGTGATCCCGTCCGCGCTGAGCTGGATTCTCGCGAGCCTGCACGTGAGCTTCGGCTTCGCGCTGGTCGGCGCGGTGGTCGGCGAATTCCTGGGTTCCAAGCAGGGCATCGGCCTGCTAATCTCCACCGCCCAGGGTGCGTTCAACGCAAGCGGCGTGTTCGCGGCGATGATCGTGCTGGCCGTGGTCGCGCTGGCCGCAGACTATCTGCTGACCTGGCTCGAGAAGCGGCTCCTGAAGTGGCGCCCCGCCGCGTTCTGAACGCGGCCGCCGGACGCATGACATGACACCCCCGACCGCGCCGGCGCCCCCGGCGCGGTTCGGCATTTCCGAGAAGGAGCGCAACAGGATGGCGCACAGCCTGCGCGGGCGGCTGCTGTGGTGGCTGCTGCTGCCGCTCGCGGCCTTTGTGCTGATCGCGGGCGCGATGTCGTACGACACCGCGCGGCGCACGGCCGGGCTCGTGCAGGACAGCGCGCTCGTCGCGTCCGCGCGCACGATCGGCGAGGACGTCGAGTGGCGCAACGGGCTGCCGGTCGCCGACGTGCCGCCGGCCGCGCTGGAAATCTTCGAATCGCCGTCGCGCGATTCGGTGTTCTACAAGGTGATCGACGGCCACGACCGCCTGCTCGCCGGCACGCCGGCGCTCGACCTGCCCGCGCGCCACGGCGTCGAGCCGACGCTGTACGACACGGCGCTCGACGGCCTGCCGCTGCGTGCGGTGGCCTACGATCGCCAGCTGTACGACGAGGGTCAGGTCGAGACGGTCACGGTCGTCGTCGCGAAGACGACGGGCTCGCGCAACGCGATGGTCGACACGATCTGGCGGCCGCAGCTCGTGCGCCTGTCGCTGATGCTGATGCTCGCGGTGGTGCTCGTCTACCTCGGCCTGACCTTGGAACTGCGCCCGCTGATGAAGCTGAAGGACGATGTCGCCGACCGCGGGCCGATGGAGCTGGAGCCGATCCGCCCCGAGCGGCTGCAGCACGAACTGCGGCCGATCGTCGACGCGATCAACCAGTGCATCGCGCGGCTCAACATGCACACGGCCACGCAGCGCCGCTTCATCGCGGACGCCGCGCACCAGCTGCGCACGCCGATCGCGGTACTCGATACGCAGATCCAGTACGCGCAGCGGCGCGACCACGACGATCCGGAACTCGCGTCGGTGCTCGACAGCATGCAGCGCAGCAGCCGCAAGATGGCCGACGTGACCGACAAGCTGCTGCTGCTCGCGCATGCGGAGGCGACGCCGTCGACGCTCCTGACCCATCGCGTCGACCTCGCGGCGGTGGTGTCGAGCGTGCTGGAGGAAACGATCGTGCTCGCGCAGCGGCGCGATATCGATCTCGGCGCCGATCTCGGCGAACGGCTCGACGTCGCGGGCAGCGACAGCCTGCTGACCGCGCTGGTGATGAATCTCGTCGACAACGCGGTGCGCTACACGCAGCCGGGCGGCTGCGTGACGGTGGCCGCGCGGCGCGACGGCGACGCGATCGTGCTCGACGTGGTCGACAACGGCCCCGGCATCCCGGCCGAGGCGCGGCCGCACGTATTCAAGCGCTTCTACCGCGTGTCGGCCGATACCGAAGGCTCGGGCCTCGGGCTTGCGATCGTCCGCGAGATCGCGCAGGCGCACGGCGGCAGCGCGTCGCTCGCGCCGGGGCCCGGCAATCGCGGTATCGTCGTAACGGTGCGGTTGCCCGCCTATGATTGAAGAGATGTCGTCATGAAACTCCTGCTGGTCGAAGACAACGCCGAACTCGCGCACTGGATCGTGAACCTGCTGCGCGGCGAGGATTTCGCGGTCGACTGCGTCGGCGACGGCGAACGCGCCGACACGGTGCTGAAGACCGAGCGCTACGATGCCGTGCTGCTCGACATGCGCCTGCCCGGCATCAGCGGCAAGGAAGTGCTCGCGCGGCTGCGGCGCCGCAACGACAACGTGCCGGTGCTGATGCTGACCGCGCACGGCTCGGTCGACGACAAGGTCGACTGCTTCGGCGCGGGCGCCGACGATTACGTCGTGAAGCCGTTCGAGTCGCGCGAGCTGGTCGCGCGGATTCGCGCGCTGATCCGCCGGCAGGCCGGCGTCGGCACGACCCAGCTCGTGTGCGGCGATCTCGTCTATGCGTTCGGCACACGCGAATTCCGCTGCGGCGAAGCGGTGCTCGCGCTGCGCCGCCGCGAGCACGCGATCCTCGAAACGCTGATGCTGCAGCAGAACAAGACCGTGTCGAAGGCGCGCCTGATGGACAGCGTGTTCGCGCTCGACGACGAGCCGAGCGCCGACGCGATCGACATCTACATCCACCGGCTGCGCAAGCATCTCGCGGGCAGCACGGCCGAGATCATCACGCTGCGCGGGCTCGGTTACATCCTGCGCATGAAGAGCGCGCAGGACTGACGGGCGTTCGTCCGCAGTCCCGATCATCGATTCGTAGTACGAAATGGTCAGAACGCCTGCCGGCTGCCCGGCGGGTGCGCTTTCTCGCGCCTGCACGATTTGTGATTGTTGCGCGTTCGGTGTTTTCACCGATCCGATTCTTGCGTCCGGGAAAGCGTCGTGAAGGATTGCACGCTCTACGATGCTATGCGTCGGCCCTCTCGCTGTGGCCGGCAAGAGTCGGCATACATTGCGTACTGCCAACGACCAGATTTCAATGCGGCAGCTCGGAGGAGACGATCTTGAAACGAAAAACCCTTGCCCTTTCCATCGCGGCGGCAGGCCTGTGCGCCGGCACCCAGGCGCATGCGCAGTCGAGCGTGCAGCTCTACGGCCTGATGGACCTGAGCTTTCCGACCTACCGGACCCACGCCGACGCGAACGGCAACCACGTCATCGGGATGGGCAACGAAGGCGAGCCGTGGTTCAGCGGCAGCCGTTGGGGCCTGCGCGGCGCTGAAGACATCGGCGGCGGCACGAAGATCATCTTCCGCCTCGAAAGCGAATTCGTGGTCGCGAACGGCCAGATGGAAGACAGCGGCCAGATCTTCGACCGCGACGCATGGGTCGGCGTCGAGGACGAGCGCTTCGGCAAGCTGACGGCCGGCTTCCAGAACACGATCGCGCGCGACGCGGCGGCGATCTACGGCGACCCGTACGGCACCGCGAAACTGACGACCGAGGAAGGCGGCTGGACCAACTCGAACAACTTCAAGCAGATGATCTTCTACGCGGCCGGCCCGACCGGCACGCGCTACAACAACGGCATCGCGTGGAAGAAGCTGTTCAACAACGGCATCTTCGCGAGCGCCGGTTACCAGTTCAGCAATTCGACGCAGTTCGCGACCGGCTCCGCGTACCAGCTCGCGCTCGGCTACAACGGCGGGCCGTTCAACGTGTCGGGCTTCTACAACCACGTGAACAACGGTGGCTACACGAACCAGACGTTCTCGGTCGGCGGCAACTACACGTTCGACATCGTGCGCCTGAATGCCGGCTACTTCCGCTACAACGGCGACCAGGGCGCGCTCGGCCAGCGTCACGACGATTCGTGGACGGTGTCGATGAAGATCGCGCCGAAGGGCGCGCTCGACTACGAGCTCGGCTACCAGCAGATGCGCATCAAGAACGCCGCGAACAACGCCGACGGCTTCACGCCGAACGCGAACCTCGGCGCGTTCAGCCTGACCAACGGCGTCAGCAACGGCTTCAAGGAGACGATCTACGGGTCGGTGTTCTATCACCTGAGCAAGCGCACCGAGGTGTATCTGGCCGGCGACTACATGAAGCTGCATGGCGGCTACACGGTGTCGTCGACGTTCGGCGCGAAGAACCAGCTCGAACTGACGTCGGGCATCCGTACGCGTTTTTGACGTAAAGCGGGGCTAACTGCGCCCCGCTATTCCCTCCGTCCGGGATTCTCCATGCGGGCACGCCGGCGCTTTGCGCCGACCGTGCCCTTTTTTTCGTCCTCTCCACGGCGCCCCGGGATGCCCGGAAAACCGCCGCCGGCCGGCCGTGCGAGAACCGGCCCGAAGCCGCTTGCGGCCCGTGGGGCGGGCGATCGCGGCCGATGCGCTCGCGTTCGGCTCACATCGGCGCTTGACCTGCGCCGACCGACTCGATAGCGTTTCGGGTTTGCCCGGGTGGCCATTGCCGCCGGTGCCGTGAGCGCGCCCGACGTCCTGGCGCGCGCGGCCGGGCTCCGATGGAAAAGACGATGCAGAAACTCGATGCGGCCAGCCCGCAGGCGATGTCGACGGATTTCACCGCCGACAACGTCGCGCGCCTGAAGGCGCTGTTCCCCGAACTCGTGACCGAAGGCCCCGGCGGCGCGTCGGTCGACGTCGACGTGCTGAAGGCGCTGATCGGCGAACGCACGGTCGGCGACGCCGACGAGCGCTACGGCTTTCACTGGCACGGCAAGCGCAGCGCGCGCCAGGCGGCGCTCACGCCGTCGACGGGCACGCTGCGGCCCTGCCCCGACGACAGCGTCGCATGGGACGACACGCGCCACCTCGTGATCGAGGGCGACAACCTCGACGTGATGAAGCTGCTGCACAAGAGCTACGCGGGCAAGGTGAAGCTCGTCTACATCGACCCGCCGTACAACACGGGCAGCGATTTCGTCTATCCGGACGACTTCAGCGACAGCATCCGCCACTACCTGGCGATGACCGGGCAGACCCAGGGCGGCGTGAAGCGCAGCACCAACACCGAGGCGAACGGCCGGTTCCACACCGACTGGCTGAACATGATGTATCCGCGCCTGAAGCTCGCGCACGCGCTGCTGTCCGACGAAGGGCTGATCGCCGTGCACATCGACGAGCACGAAGTGCATGCGCTCGTGCTGATGCTGCGCGAGATCTTCGGCGAGGAGAACGAGCTCGGCGTCGCCGTGTGGGACAAGCGCAACCCGAAGGGCGACGCGCGCGGCGTCGCGTACCAGCACGAATCGCTGGTGCTGTTCGCACGCAACGCCGAGACGCTGCTCGAACAGGCACCGCTCAAGCGCCCGAAGCGCAATGCGCAGCGCATGCTCGACGCCGCGCACGACGCCGTGTACCGCAGCGGCAACCCGAAGGACGCGCAGAAAGCGTACCGCGCGTGGATGAAGGCGCAGACCAACCTGTCCGGCGGCGAGGTGATGTACGACCGCCTGTCGGAAGACGGCCGCGTGTACCGCCTCGTGTCGATGGCCTGGCCGAACAAGAAGAAGGCGCCGGAAGAGTATTTCACGCCGCTGATCCACCCGGTCACCGGCAAGCCGTGCGCGATGCCCGCACGCGGCTGGCGCAACCCGCCCGCGACGATGCAGGCGCTGATCGAGCGCGGCCAGATCGAATTCGGTGCGGACGAAAGCACGCAGCCGCAGCGGATCTACTACCTCGACGAGAACATGTACGAGAACGTGCCGTCGGTGCTGCCGTTCGCCGGCTCCGACGATGCGCTGCTGAAGACGCTCGGGATCCCGTTCGACCTGCCGAAGCCGGTCGATTTCGCGGCAGCCGTGATCGGCTGGTGCACGCGCGGCGACGACATCGTGCTCGACTGCTTCGCGGGCTCCGGTTCGACCGGCCACGCGGTGATGCAGGTGAACGCGACCGACGGCGGCGCGCGCCGCTACGTGCTCGTGCAACTGCCCGAAGCGCTCGACCGCCGCGACAAGACGCAGCAGAGCGCGGCCGATTTCTGCGCGAAGCTGAAGAAGCCCGCGACGCTCGCCGAAGTCACCAAGGAGCGCCTGCGCCGCGCCGCGCAGCAGGTCGCGCGCGACTATCCGGAAAGCTATGGCGACCTCGGTTTCCGCGTGTACCGGCTCGACACGACCAACGTGATCGAGTGGGACCCGCGCCGCGACGACTTCGACCATGCGCTGTTCGCGTCCGTCGAGCACGTGAAGACCGGCCGCACCGAGGACGACCTGCTCGCCGAGCTGACGCTGAAGCTCGGCCTCGACCTGTGCACGCCGGTCGAGCATCACGCGGTGGCCGGCAAGGCCGTGCACCTGATCGGCCGCGCGATCGTCGCGTGCTTCGACGCGCGGATCTCGCGCGACGACGCGGGCCCGCTCGCCGACGGCATCGTCGCGCTGCTCGACGCGACCGGCGCATCGCGCGACGTCACGTGCCTGTTCCGCGACAGCGGCTTCGTCGACGACGTCGCGAAGCTCAATCTCGCCGCGCTGCTCGAACAGCACGGCGTGAAGCGCGTGCGGAGCCTGTGATGCGGCTGCATTTCGAAGCGGATCTCGACTATCAGCGCGAGGCGATCGACGCCGTCTGCGACCTGTTTCGCGGCCAGGAATCGTATCGCGGCGACTTCAGCGTGCTCGCGAACGCCGCGCCCGGCACGACGGCCGCGGCGCAAGGCTCGCTCGGCTTCGCGGTGTCGGAACAGGGGGTCGGCAACCGGCTGTCGCTGACCGACGACGCGCTCGCGCGCAATCTCGCCGACGTGCAGCTGCGCGGCGGGCTGCCGCCGTCCGGCCTGCCCGGCTCGCGCGACTTCACCGTCGAGATGGAGACCGGCACCGGCAAGACCTACGTGTACCTGCGTACGATCTTCGAGCTGAACCGCCGCTACGGCTTCACGAAGTTCGTGATCGTCGTGCCGTCGATCGCGATCAAGGAAGGCGTGCACAAGACGCTCGCGATCACCGAGGACCATTTCCGCGCGCTGTACGCGGGTGTCCCGTACGACTACTTCCTGTACGACTCCGCGAAGCTCGGCCAGGTGCGCCACTTCGCGGCGAGCGCGGCGATCCAGGTGATGGTGATGACCGTCGCCGCGATCAACAAGAAGGAAATCAACAACCTCTACAAGGACAGCGAGAAGACCGGCGGTGAAAAGCCGATCGACCTGATCCGCGCGACGCGGCCGATCGTGATCGTCGACGAGCCGCAAAGCGTCGACGGCGGGCTCGAAGGCCGCGGGCGCGAAGCGCTCGCCGCGATGGCGCCGCTCTGCACGCTGCGTTATTCCGCGACCCACGTCGACCGTCACCACATGGTGTACCGGCTCGACGCGGTCGACGCGTACGAGCGCAAGCTCGTCAAGCAGATCGAGATCGCGTCGGCGATCGTCGAGGATGCGCACAACAAGCCGTACGTGCGGCTCGTCGGCGTGTCGAACCGGCGCGGCGCGATCAGCGCGCGCGTCGAGCTCGACGTGGCGACGGCGGCCGGCGTGAAGCGCCAGATCGTGTCGGTCACCGACGGCGACGACCTCGAACGCCTGACCAAACGCGCGCTGTACGCGGGGCTGCGGGTCGGCGAAGTCCATGCAGTGAAGGGCGCCGAATACGTCGAGCTGCGCCATCCGGAAGGCGAGGCGTTCCTGTCGCTCGGCGAGGCGTTCGGCGACATCGATACGCTCGCCGTGCAGCGCGAAATGATCCGCCGCACGATCCGTGAGCATCTCGACAAGGAACTGCGCCTCGCGGAACGCGGCGTGAAGGTGCTGTCGCTGTTCTTCGTCGATTCGGTCGAGCGCTATCGCCGGTACGACGAGAGCGGGATGCCCGTAAAGGGCGACTACGCGCTGATCTTCGAAGAGGAATATGCGCGCGCGGCACGCGTGCCGGCCTATCGTGCGCTGTTCGACGGCGTCGACGTGGCGCTCGAGGTCGAGCGCGCGCACAACGGCTACTTCTCGATCGACCGCAAGGGCGGCTGGACCGACACGAGCGAGAGCAGCGCCGCGGCCCGCGAGAACGCGGAGCGCGCGTATGGCCTGATCATGCGCGAGAAGGAAGCGCTGCTGTCGTTCGACACGCCGCTGAAGTTCATCTTCTCGCACTCGGCGCTGAAGGAAGGCTGGGACAACCCGAACGTGTTCCAGATCTGCACGCTGCGCGACATCCAGACCGAACGCGAGCGCCGCCAGACGCTCGGCCGCGGGCTGCGCCTCGCCGTCGACCAGGACGGCGACCGCGTGCGCGATGCGGGCGTGAACACGCTCACCGTGATCGCGACCGAGCGCTACGAGTCGTTCGCGGAGAACCTGCAGAAGGAAATCGAGGCCGATACGGGCATCCGTTTCGGGATCGTCGAGGAACACCAGTTCGCGGCGCTGCCCGTGCAGGAAGACGACGGGCCCGCGCATGCGCTCGGCATCGAGCTGTCGCGCGTGCTGTGGACCCATCTGCACGAGCAGGGTTACGTCGACGCGCAGGGCAAGGTGCTCGACCGGCTGAAGGATGCGTTGCGCCAGAGCGCGCTCGTGCTGCCGGATGCGTTCGAGATGCTGCGCGCGCCGATCGTCGCGACGCTGCGCAAGCTGTCGGGCCGCTTCGCGGTGCGCAACGCGGACGAGCGCCGCGAGATCGCGTTGCGGCGCGATGCGTCGGGCAAGGCCGTCGTGTTCGGCGAGGACTTCCGCGCGCTGTGGGACCGGATTCGCCATCGCACCGTATACCGCGTCGAGTTCGACAACGCGAAGCTCGTGCGCGACTGCACGGCCGCGTTGCACGACGCGCCGGATATCGCGCGTGCGCGGCTGCAGTGGCGCAAGGCCGAGATCGACATCGGCAAGGCCGGCATCGAGGCGATCGAGGTGGCCGGCGCCGGCACGGTGCTGATCGACGAAGGCGAGCTGCCGCTGCCCGACCTGCTCACCGAGCTGCAGGACCGCACGCAGCTCACGCGCCGTTCGCTTGCGACGATCCTGGCCGACAGCGGCCGGCTCGACGATTTCCGCGTGAATCCGCAGCAGTTCATCGCGGTCGCGGCCGACGCGATCAACCGCTGCAAGCGGCTCGCGCTCGTCGCGGGCATCGCGTACCGCAGGCTCGGCGAGCGCCACGTGCATGCGCTCGAATCGTTCGAGAGCGAGGCGCTGACCGGCTATCTGCGCAACCTGCGGCCCGATGCGCGGAAGTCGATCCACGAAGCGGTCGTATGCGAGACGGATGCGGAGCGCGCGTTCGCCGATGCGCTCGAAGCGCACGACGGCGTGAAGCTGTACGCGAAGCTGCCTGCGTGGTTCCGCGTGCCGACGCCGCTCGGCAGTTATCACCCGGACTGGGCCGTGCTCGCGGAACAGGACGGCGGCGAGCGGCTGTACTTCGTCGTCGATACGCCGAATGCGGACGGCAACGTGCCGAGCGAGCACGAGCGGGCGAAGCTCGCGTGCGGCGAAGCGCATTTCCGTGCGCTGGTGGACGGCGACGGCGCGGCGCGCTTCGTGCGTGTCAGGCAGGCGGACGCGTTGTTCGAACCTGCGGCGCCGCTGGCAGGCGCCGGGCGCTGAAACGAAGGGCGGCGATGAGCCGCCCTTTTTTATCGACCGGAGGAAAGTGCGCGGGCACCGTTGCGACACCTGCTGCAGGTGTCGAATTTCCGTTTGTTATCCGCGTGAAAGCGAGTCGCATTCTCGCGCGTTTGCCGCGCGGTTACGGCTGGTTGCAAATCGGGTCGGCACGATGTTTTCGCGCGACAGCCGCGTGGCGCCGCCACCATGAAAAAAGGGCGCCGAGGCGCCCTTCTGCCGCATTCTCGTGCCGCGCTTACAGCGTACGGCCGAATGCGTTGTGATGCGAATGATGCGTGGACGTCGACGCATGGGTGGTATGGCCATGCGCATGCCCGCGCGCGTGACCGTGGCCCGGCTGCACGCCGGCGCGATCGGCGATCGTATCGGAGCGGTCGGCCGCGCGCGACAGGCCCTTGTCGCGGTCGCCCGCATGCATGCTGTTCGAGTTGCCGAACGCCGAGCTGCTCATGTGGCCGCCGGACATGCCGCCCGCGTTGCCGCCCGAGCCGCCTGCGCCATGACCGCCGCCGTTGCCCCCGCCATTGCCTCCGGCCGCCGCATACGCGGAAACCGTGCCGAGCGCGAGCAGCGCGGCCGTCAGTACGGACAGATATCGTTGATGTTTCATCTTGTGCTCCCTGGAGCGCGTTCGTGTGATTGCATTCTAAGAACGCGCGGCCTTCGCGCCACACGACGTTGTAAATGATCGTAACGATGCGCGCGGCATGCATTCGTCAGATCAATCCGGACGACACCGCGATCCGGTCATGCGTGAACGGGGAAACGAAGCGGGCGGGTGCGGCGCCGCAGCGCCGCCCCGGTGACGATGGCGCTTACTGCGCCGGCTGCATGCCCTGCATGGAGGCCTTGTGCTGCGCGGCCTGCTCTTCCGCGTGCTTCTTGGCCATGTGGTGGCCGACGATACAGCCGCCGACCGCGCCGACGACGGCGTGGTGCCCGGCGTAGTGGCCGGCAACACCGCCGACCACCGCACCCTTCATGCAGCCCGCCGCGTGCGCGCTGCCGATCGTTGCGAGCGCAACGATGGCGGCGGTCGCGCACAGCCTGATGTGTCGAATAGGCATCATGTTTTCATTCTCCCCTTGTTGTGATCAGCCGAACCGCTTAATCCCAGCGGCCGCCGCGCCAGCCGCCGCGATCGTGCCACTCGTGCTCGCGCCATTCACGGCGGCGCCACTCGTGTTCGCGCCATTCGCGCGCACGCCAGCCGTCATCGCGATAGCCATAGTCGCGATAGCCGACCGGCGCATACATGACCGGCGGAGGCGGCGCCACGTAGACCGGTGCCGGCGCCGCGTAGACGCCCGGCACGCCGATGCCGACCGACAGGTCGACGTGGGCCGATGCGACGCCCGAAGCTGCCAGCGCCGCTACACCGAGAACTGCACCGAGAATAAGTTTCTTGTTCATCTCGCGACTCCCTGCACGTGTCGTGCGTCATGTGAATACGGTTCGGAGTCTAGGCACGCGGTGCGGACACAGGTGAAACGGGTATGCGAGACCGGTAACGGACGATTACGGCCCGCCGCAAAGCCTTGCGGGACAAGGCGGAGGCGGCACTCCACGCACCGTTGCAACGGCGCATCGAGTCGGTAAAAGGGGGATTTTCGGCACGAAACCGGGCGGTCGGAACGCGCCGGCGTGCGCGGGAAGCGAACCGCCCGCACTGTGCGCGAGCGGTTCGCGAGAGCGGGCGTTACGCGCGGATATCGTCGACGCTGCGCAGCCAGTGCACGCTGAACAGGTTGTCGGCGTCAGTCCACACGGTATCGGGCTCGAATCCCGCGCGGCGCGCGATCGCGTGGAAGCCGTCGATCGTGAACTTGTGCGAGTTCTCCGTGTGGATGCGCTCGCCGGCTTCGAAGCGGAACGCGTGGCCGCGCACGTGCACTGTTTGCGCGATGTCGCTGACGAGGTGCATCTCGATGCGCTGCCGCTCACGGTCGTAGAACGCGCAATGGGAGAACGCGTCGACATCGAAATTCGCGCCGAGCTCGGTGTTCGCGCGCACCAGCAGGTTCAGGTTGAACTGCGCGGTCACGCCCTGCGCGTCGTTGTACGCGTGATGCAGCGTGCGCTCGTCCTTCACGAGATCGGCGCCGACCAGCAGGCCGCCGCCGCGCAGCAGCCGCGCGGCGTCGCGCAGGAACGCGTCGGCCTCTTCCGGCGAGAAGTTGCCGATCGTCGAGCCCGGAAAGAAGCCGATGCGCCGCCGCGGCGTCGCGGTCAGCTCGGCCAGCTGCTCGGCCTTCGTGTAGTCGGCCGCGATCGGCGCGACGTCGAGCCACGGATAGGCCGAACGCAGCCGCGCGGCCGCGCCGTGCAGGTAGTCGGCCGAGATATCGACCGGCACGTAGCGCGCCGGCGCGTTCGCGTAGTTCCCCGCGAACGCGTCGAGCAGCACGCGGATCTTCTCGAGCGAGCCCGCGCCGAATTCGACGATGTCCGCATGCGGGCCGACGCGCCGCACGATCTCGGCCGCGCGATCGCGCAGGATGCCGAGCTCGGTGCGCGTCGGATAGTACTCGGGCAGTTCGCAGATGCGGTCGAACAGCTCGGAGCCGGCCGCATCGTAGAAGTATTTCGGCGAAATGCTGCGCGGCGTGCGCGACAGTCCGTCGATCAGGTCGCGCTCGAACGCGCTCGGCCGCGAATCGCGGGCGGGTTGCTGGCCACCGCTCGTGGCCGTGAGGTCAGACGTCTCGCGCAAGTCGCACCCCCGTGAATTGCCAGCGCGCGGCCGGCGGAAAGAAATTGCGGTACGTCGGCCGTTCGTGCCCGGGCGGCGTCGCGATGCTGCTGCCGCGCAGGACCTGCTGGCCGACCATGAACTTGCCGTTGTATTCGGCCGCGACACCCGCGAGCGGCCGAAAGCCCGGATACGGCTCGTAGGACGAACGCGTCCACTGCCACACGTGCCCGAGCATCTGCGTGATGCCTTCCGCCGCGAACGCCGCTTCCCATTCGAACTCGGTCGGCAGCCGCGCGCCGGCCCATTCCGCATACGCGGCCGCTTCGTAGAAGCTCACGTGGCACACCGGCGCGTCGGGCGCGAGCGGTTCGACGCCGTGCAGGCCGAACGTGCGCCGCACGCGCGTGGCTGCCGCGTCGTCGTCGTCCGGCATCCAGTACGCGGGCCCTTGCCACCCTTCCCGCTGCACCGTCGCCCAGCCGTCGGACAGCCAGAATTCGGGGCGCATGTAGCCGCCGTCGGCGACGAACGCCGCGAATTCCGCATTCGTCACGAGGCGGTTCGCGATTTCGTATGGCCGCACGAGCGCGGTGTGGCGCGGGCGTTCGTTGTCGAACGAGAACGCGTCGCCGTCGTGGCCGATCTCGACGAGCCCGCCCGGCTGATGCAGCCAGCGCGGCGCACCGGCATCGCCCGCGGCCATCGCCTGGTTGCCGTCCGTCCCGTTGCGCGGCCGGAACGCCGGCTTCAGCGGGTTGCACGAGAACGCATGCAGCATGTCGGTGACGATCAATTCCTGGTGCTGTTGCTCGTGATGCAGGCCGAGCACGACCTCGGGCGCGATCGCCTCGAGCAGCGCCGGATCGGCGCCGGCCAGCGCACGCAGCATCGCGTCGTCGACGTGCTGCCGGTACGCGTGCACGTCGTCGAGCGACGGACGCGTGAGCAGTCCGCGCTGCGGCCGCGGATGGCGCGGGCCGAGCGCTTCGTAATAGGAATTGAACAGGAACTGGAATGCGTCGTTGAACGGCGCGTAGCCGGGCACGCGTCGCATCAGCACGACGGTTTCGAAAAACCAGGTCGTATGCGCGAGATGCCATTTCGTCGGACTCGCATCCGGCATCGACTGCACGGCCTGGTCTTCGGCGGACAGCGTCGCGGTCAATGCGACGCTATGGGCGCGCACGTCCTGGAAACGGCGCTGAAGCTGTGATGCAAGGAGGCTCATCGGTTAACCGTCCACGTCGCGATTCGCTGCGTTGCGTTGCCGGAAAAAGGAAAGCCTTGCGCGTGATGCGCGCGGCTGACGTGCGACCTGCTGCTGCGTCGTCGGGCAGCCGGCGCGCGCGCCGGGCCGCAGATGCGGCGTCACTTCATCTGCCCGTGCAGAACAGTATGGGCCAGAAATGTGAATGCTGCGAATCGGGATGTCGATGCAGCGCGTTCGAAAGAAAAATGAAAGTGTTGACCGTGCGCGTGTCGCATGTGTGGCAAGCCGACGATGCCTGTCGGGGCGGGCGGATGAAGGCGTTCGTAACGCGCTTGCCGGCGCGCGCGGCTACTGACGGCCCATGACATCCGTGCGGCGATCGCGAGTGACGGCTCCGCGACGCGCAGTTTGTCTGACGAACGCGACTGCGCGCCGTCATCGGTGCGGCAACCGCCCCTCCCTTCATCCGCGATCCGCATCCACGCGCGCTTCGAAAAAAATTTTTGCGTCGATGTCACACATGCGGGGGGCTCGCTCGTCATATCACCGGAACCCACACGAAAGGAGAAGGAACCATGACTGCGAAACTCAATCCGTTTGCCGCCGCTCCCGCACTGATGAAGAACTGGATGACCGTGTCGGTCGCCGCCGCGAAGAGCCTCGAGCCGACGCTGATCGAGCTGGTCAAGATCCGCGCATCGCAGATCAACGCGTGCGCGAACTGCATTAACATGCACACCGTCGAAGCCCGCGAGCAAGGCGAGACCGAGCAGCGCATCTATCTGCTGTCCGCGTGGCGTGAAGCGCCCTGCTACACCGACCGCGAACGCGCGGCGCTCGGCTGGACCGAGGCACTCACGCGGCTGTCCGAGGGCCACGCGGCGCACGAAGCGGCGTATGCGGCGCTGAACGACCACTTCAGCCAGGAGGAACAGGTGAAACTCACGCTGATGATCAACGTGATCAACGGCTGGAACCGGCTTGCCGTCGGCTTCGGGCTGTGGATCGATCCGGCCGACGCGAAGGCCGCCACCGCGCAGATGGTGGCCTGATGACGAACCTCGATCCGGCCAAGGGCAGCCCCGAAGAACGGGCCGACGCGGCGGCGAGCTTCGACCCGCTGCGTCGCACGCTGATCCGCGTCGCGTACCGGATGCTCGGTTCAGTCGCGGATGCCGAGGACATGGTGCAGGAAGCGTTCATCCGCTGGATGGACGTCGACCGCACCGAGGTGCGCGTACCGGAGGCGTTCCTGCGCCGCATGGTGATGCGCATGTGCCTCGACCAGCTGAAGTCCGCGCGGCACCAGCGCGAGACCTATATCGGTCCGTGGCTGCCCGAGCCGGTCGTCGAGGAAGATGAACAGGAGGATGTCACGCTGCCGCTGATGCTCGCGCTCGAACGGCTCTCGCCGCTCGAACGCGCGGCATTCCTGCTGCACGACGTGTTCGGCCTCGAATTCGACGAAGTCGCCACGACGATCCAGCGCGACCCGGCCGCGTGCCGGCAGCTCGCCGCGCGGGCACGCACGCATGTGCGCGAGGCGCGGCCGCGTTTTCATGTCGAGAAGCAGCGCGGGATCGAGCTGGCCGAAGCATTCTTCGCGGCGTCACGCAGCGGCGACATGCGCGCGCTCGGCGCGATGCTCGCCGAGGACGTGAGCCTGCATTCGGACGGCGGCGGCAAGCGCACGGCCGCCGGCAAGCCGGTGTTCGGCTTCGAGCGCGTGATGAAGGTGCACGAATATCTGGCCGAGCTGTTCGCCACGCACGCGTCGAAACTCGTGCGGGCCGGGTTCATCAACGGGCTGCCGGGTTTCGTCACGCTGGAATCCGACGGCGAGCTGCAGACCACGGCGCTTGAGATCGAGAACGGGAAGATCGTCGCGATCTATGTCGTGCGGAATCCTGACAAGTTGAAGCATCTGCATTGATGGCGGCGGAATCGTGCGCCGCGTGCCGTGCGGATGCACGGCGACGGCGCCCTCCGCCCGCTTCTTTCCGCCCTGCTTTCCCGGTCGCCGGTTACCGCAGTCAATACGTCCCGACCACAAGGGTGCGGACCATGATCATCAGGAAACCGAGCAGCGGCGTCGCGACGGCGAACCCGGTTGCCGCGAGCCAGTTCGTGCCGCCTTGCGCCTCCAGCAGCGCGAGAAACGATTCGCCGGACGTCGCGTTCGGGCGCAGCTTGTCGATCTTGCGTTCGACGTGTGTCTTGTAGATGCCGTTCCCGTACCAGCCGAGCGAGACCGCGATCGCGATCGTGACCGGGTCGAGCGTGCTCGATTCGAAGTATTTCGGGAAGTACAGCAGTTCGACCAGCGTGATGCCGAGCGTGACGCCCAGCACGGCGGCCGCTTGCCAGTACATGCATCGATACGCCATCCAGACCGGACCCAGGAAGCACGCTGCCCAGTTCCAGGACTGCCGGCTCTTGCGCGATTCGGCGATCGTCCATTTCCGCTCGTACCAGGCGGCTTTCTTGCCGACGTAAGCGGCAATTTCGTCGTTGCTCGCCGACGGCGTGGTGGTCGTGACCTCGGACATGGTCGTTTGCTCTCAATCGCGCGGATCGCGCGTCGTTGTTCTGATGCGGTTTGGGTGCGCTGGAGATCGGGAGGCTTGCCGCGCAGCGCGCTTCGATGCGCACACGATTCTACTCGGTGTGTATTGCGGGTCGATATGCAGGTGAGGATGCGATGCCGTGGATCGCACAACGCATCGGGGCAACATGCGCTGTTTCGGCCGGAAAAAGAAAAACGCCACGCGAGGTTGCCGCGTGGCGTTTGTATGTTTGGCGAGCCGCATTACCTGTAGGCAATGTGTGCTGCCGGACCCCTTCATTTTGTTCGTTGGTAGGCTCGATTGGATTCGAACCAACGACCCCCACCATGTCAAGGTGGTGCTCTAACCAACTGAGCTACGAGCCTAAGAAGCCGCGAATTATAGAGAGGGTTTTTGAGGAGCACAAGCCCCTTCGTGAAAATTTTTTGAATCGGGGGTGCGTGTGCGGGTGGATGGTCTTGTTGGTTGCTGCGCGTGCGTGATGCCTCGTGTCACAGCGAAACGTGTCGGTGCCGCGAAGTTATCCACATTCCCCTCTGGATAACCGTCTTGCAAGCCTCTGGATTCACAGTGGAGCGATTGAGGATATGTCGTCGCGGCTGTGAATCGACGAAAAGTTGTTCTGTGCTCCGCGGAGCTGTTCACGTGAGGTGCCCATGGTTATGCATCCTGCTTCGTGTTGATAATTCAGTGCGTTAGGGAGGTTATCCACTGTGAGGCACAGGGCTTGTTAACTATCACTACGTATGTATACGAACCCTGTTAACACCTTTGGATAAGCACAGTCCGTCGACTGTGATTCGCGCGGGATATGCACTGCGTGCGGTGAACGGATGGACCAAGCCGCAGCCCGTGAGGCATGTGGGCAAGGTGCGAACCTCCGTGTCTGTAGAATCGCCGGCATTCAGGATGTGAAGGCCTCGCGACATGGCACAGGCGATTCGGGTTGACTGGCAAAGCGGTTCGGTTCATGCGGACCGTGCTCGCATCGAGGTCGGAAGCGACGGGCAGTTGGGTGAGGACATTCGTCGCTTGTGTTCGTCGGCGCAGCCAGCGGCGAACGGTGAGGTGCGTTATCACTTGTTGCAGAAGGTCACCTTCGGCGGTCACACAGGCGAATGCGTGATCGACGTGAACGAAGGGCGACTCGCTAGCGTGACGATCCTGTTCGAGACGATCCGCTTTTTCGACGAAAGCATCATCGAGTCGAAGATCGTGCGGTCGATTGCGAAGTCAGCGGGCTTGACGGTGGTGAGCGAGCATCCTGCGGTAGCACAGCTCGAACCGTGTGCGTGGGGAGTTGCCGAGTTTCGCTACGATCCGAGGCAAGGGGATTTGAGTTTCGAGGTGCAGTTCCGTAACGACTGAATCACGCGAGGCAAAGCAATGACGTACAAGGTCCTGACGGTGTCGCGCGGTGCGATTGAGCTGTCCGATGGCAAGCGGCCGGTCCGGGTGCTTGGCGAAGCGCTGCTGCCGGTCGCGGACAACGGTCCCGCATTTGTCGTCTACGTCGATTCAATGAAGTACGTGGAGCCGAGACACGACGAGGCGATCGATGTCGTCACGCGACAGGCCGTGATTTCGGCGATTACTGCGCATTTCTCGTTGCGACGGACGACGGTCGACTTTGAATCCTGAGTTAGCGACGATGAAAACCGACGCGATGAAACCGAAGAAAGTACAGGGCGACCCGAGCGGCGCTCGCAACTGGGGCAAGTAATGGGACCAAGCGTTTGCCATCGGCACGGACATGCTTCCACGGCGACAACGTCGACGGGCGTTGCCGCACGCATCAAACTGCGCGGGCAGTGTGTGCCCGGCGAACTCGTGAAGGTCTCGCTCGACCGGCCGAGATACAGCCGGGAGATGTGGATGTTGCGCGCCGAGCTCGACGAGCACGAGGTCGATGCGACCTTTGTCGATCAGGTCGCGCACGTGACGGCATTTCCGAAGATCGCGGCGCTGGAGCGCTTGCGCGCGTATGAGTGTTTGGCGTGCCTGGACGAACTGCTCGTGCGCTCAGGCGAAACGCCTTATCAACCGACGACGAAAGAGCAGGCGTTCGACACGTCCGTCGTCGCGGCGAATGCAAAGTGGCCTCGCAATCACGCGCGATGCGAGCTTCACGGGCTGATCTGGCCGACGCGCACGTCGCCGGATATCGAGGCCGCGATCCTGACGATCGACGTGATTCGCGATTGCCATGTCGTGCAGGTGACCGATGGCACGATGAAGCACGAACCGAAGCACTGGTTTGACGAAGCGTTTTTGCGCAAGGTGCTCGGGCCGGATATCGACATCGTCGAATCGGCGTTCCGGATCGACGATCGGGCCACGTTCGTGAAGCTGTGGGATGCCGGTGAGTACGTGTGTCCGGTGTGCCTGCGGGAGGTGTTGACGCGAAGTGGCTTGAGCGACGATGGCACGCCGGCGTGAACGCAGCAACACGACGACGGTCGACTGATCCGCATGACGGATCGCAGAGCGCGTGTTCCAGCCATGTCCTTTCTCATGATCGGACGAATAATCTTAGTGCCCTGATTAAACGGTAAAATCCCGCCCGACAGAGTCACAGACACCATCCGAGGGTGCTGAAATAAAAAAGGGCTGCATCATGAACGTGCCGGACGTCGGCGCCGCGCTTCGCGGTGGTTTGCTTCAGCAGGATCGTTTGCTCAAGTTGGATACTCCGCTGGGAGCCAACGCACTCGCCGTACAGCGTGCGGTTGGCCGATCGCGGATCGGACGAGACTATTCGTTCACGCTCGACGTCATAGCGGGCAATGACGGTCTTGAGCTCAAGAAGCTGATTGCCCAACCGGCAACGCTGTGGATTCAGCAGGCGAACAATGCATATCGGCCCATCAGCGGCTACATCTACACCGCGCGTCGGCTTGGCGCGAATGGCGGTCTGACGACTTATCAACTCGAGCTGCGCACGTGGATGCACGTGCTCCAGTTTCGCCGCGACGAGAAGATCTGGATCGACAAGAGCGCAGAGGACATTATTTCCGATGTGCTGGGCATGCATCCGGAAGCGCGCGGGCGGTTCCGGTTTGCGGTGTCGCAACCTTTGGCAAACCGGTCGTACACGCGACAGAGCGAAACGGACTGGAATTTCGTGCACCGGTTGATGGAGGACGAGGGTCTTTACGGCACGTGGCAGCAGGCCGACGACGGCAAGTCGCATACGCTCGTCATCACCGACAACCTGCAGGTGTTCGCGCCGCTGTCGCCCGAAACCGTGCGCTTCTACCATGGTGGTGTGGCCGGCGAGGCCGACGCGTTCACGCAATGGTCGGGCACGCGTACGCTGCAGAGCGTGACGTTCACGACGCGCACGTTCGACTACAAGAACCCTTCGCAGTCGGCGAACCCGAAGGGCACGTCGTTGCCGACGATGGGCGGCCAAGGCGAGTTGCCTGACCAGCTCGAAGTCTACGAGTACACAGGCGCTTACACGTATCTGGACCAGACGCGCGGCGACCATCTGACGAAGGTCCGGATGGAGGAGTGGGAGTCGCAGGCCAAGCGCTTCCGTGGCACGGGCGGTGTGCGCGCGATCGACGCCGGCCGGCGCTTCACGCTAGCCGATCATCCCGAGCATGATCGCGATCCCGCCGATCAGCGCGAGTTCGCCGCGATCGAGGTGGCGTGGTGGATCGAGAACAACCTGCCCGTACCCGGCACCGATTCGGATTTCCCGCATAGCCTGGCGCGTCCGCTTGATCAGGCGCGTGCGCGATACGAAAACACCCCCGGCCTTCAGATCTCGCATGGCGACGGTTCGGTCGGCTTCTATCTCGTCGAGGTCGAAGCGCAACGCGCGAGCGTGCCGTATCGCAGCCCGTTCGAACATCACAAGCCGAAGATGCATCTCGAGACGGCAATCGTCGTCGGGCCGCAAGGCGAGGAAGTCTATACCGATGAACTTAACCGGATTCGCGTGCAGTTCGTGTGGGATCGCCTGAATCCGGGTAACGAGAACGCATCGTGCTGGGTGCGCGTCGTGCAGTCGGATACGGGCGGCGGCTACGGCGGCGTGCACGTGCCGCGCATCGGCGAGGAAGTGCTGATCGACTACGTCGGCGGTGACTGCGACCGGCCGCTGGCGGTCGGGCGCGTGTACAACGGCGCGAACCAGCCGCAGTGGCATACCGACGGGATCCTGTCCGGATATCGGTCGAAAGAGTATTCGGGCGGCGGCTACAACCAGCTCGTGATGGACGATGCGACCGGGCAGAACCGCGTGCAACTGATGAGCAGCAGCGCGAACAGCCTGCTGCATCTCGGCTACATCATCGACCAGAGCGGCAATTCGCGCGGGTCGTATCTCGGCAGCGGGTTCGACTTGCGCTCCGATGCATATGGCGCGGTGCGGGCGAGCCAGGGCTTGTACGTGACGACGCATCCGAAGTCGGCCAATAGCCAGCCTCTCGATGTGAAGGAAGCTCAGCAACAACTCGTGACGGGCGAGAGTCTTGTCGAAGCGATGTCGGGCGTGAGCGAGCAGCATCAGGCGGAAAGCCTGAAAGACGCGCAGGACACGATGCGTGCGTTTGCCGATGCGACGCAGAGCAGCGCATCGGGTAGCGCGTCCGGCGGACGCACGGCAGGCGGCGGCACCAGCAACGCGAACGCGTTCAAGGAACCGGTGATGCTGTTCGGCAGCCCGTCGGGGATCGGGATGTCGACGCAGCAGTCGGTGCACGTGGTTGCGAACGATCACGTGAACGTCGCGAGCGGGCAGAGCGTGCATGTTGCCGCGGGCAAGTCGCTGCTGGCGAGTATCGGGCAGAAGCTGAGCCTGTTCGCGCAGAACGCTGGGATGAAGCTGTTCGCGGGCAAGGGCAAGGTCGAGATCCAGGCGCAGTCGGACAACATCGAGGTGACCGCGCAGAAGGCGGTGAAGGTCGTATCGTCGACGGACCGGATCGAGATCGCGGCCGATCAGGGGATCCTGCTGACGAGCGGCGGCGCGTACATCCGGATCAAGGATGGCAACGTCGAGGTTCATGCGCCCGGAAAGGTCGATATCAAAGGCGCGTCGCACACGTTCGCGGGGCCGGCGAGCATGGCTTATCCGTTGCCGGCGATGCCGACTTCCACGCATGCGGCGGCGCTGCAATACCAGTATCACGACAACGAGCCGGTGCAGGGCGCGAAGTATGTTGCGACGCTGTCCGATGGCGCCACGCGCGAAGGCGTGCTGGATTCGCAAGGCCGGATGCATCTGGAGAACGTGCCGGCCGGCGCCATCAAGGTCGAACTCGGGCCGGACGCGCGCGCGTATGCGCGCAAGGATACGACCGCCAATCCCGACTACAAGGGAGAGCGCCTTTCCGATGCCGACATCGATTCAATCATCAACAAGCACGGGGGAGCGTGAGCGTGAGCTTGACGATCGAGGATTTCAAGGCAACGTCGCTGGAAGTCGGGCAATGGTGCTGGGGAACGCTGGAAGGCGCATTCAATGAAAAACAGACTATCAGCCAGATCATCGTCGATGCGGTGATCGGCATGATTCCGCTGGTGGGTGATGCAACCGCCGTTCGGGATCTGCTGGCCGTCAGCATCGGCATGAGCCAGGATCCGGTCAAGCGCGCCGACACGATGCAGCGCGTGCTGCTGGTAGTACTCGTCTTCGCGCTGATCCCGGTGGTGGGCGGTGTCATCAAGGGGGTCGGGCGCTTGCTGCTGAAGGTCACCGGAGATGTCGCGAAAGATGCCGAACTGCTCAAGGCGGTTGTGCAGTTCCTGAACCGGATGGGGCACGGCGATGCACCGAAGTGGTTGAAGGCGCTGGACCTGGGCCAGTACCAGGCGCAAGCGATTTCCCGGCTGAAGGATTTTTGCGCGACGGTTCGCGTGGCCATTCAGCGTTCACTCGAAGCACGCGTCGGTCGAATGCTGCCGGACAAATGGCGAGCTGCGCTCGAGCGTGTCAGCAGCGGTTTTCACGCGATTCAGGACATGGCCGACAAGATCGTGCCGGATGCGATCAAGGAGCTGAACGCGAAGCTCAAGGTGCTGCAGAACATGGTCTATCGCGGCGAGGTGCATGAAATCGCGACAGGCGGTGTACCGAAGCTCCAGCGCGAGGCAGAGGCGTATCTGCAGGAGCGCAGGTTTGCCCGCGATATTCGCCGGGGCCGCTTTCCGTCGGCAGAATGCCTGGCTGACGACGGTAAGGTAGAAGCGTGGCTCAAGTCGCAATACGGCGAGAAAATTGGCGAGGGATGGCCGGACATCCTCAAGAGGAGAGGCAAAATGCCTCTGTTCGGCAAGGAAGACGTGTTTCTCGACGTTGCCTCGTTCAGTGGCCCAATCAAGGCGCTGACTGCGAAGGAACTCGCGGGCAAGAAGGTCTATCGCGTGTTCGGTAACCCGTCCGAACTGGCTAGCTACGAGAAAGGCAGCACGGCGGGTGGCAGGAATCCCGCGTTCTGGGGCGTCGGCGAGCCGCCGAAGACCGCGGAGGAGTGGCGCAGGCTCTCCGCGGTGCTGGATACCTGGAACGGCAACGGGTTCATTGTGGTCATGCAGTTGCCACACGATTTCGGCGAGCGTATGCCGACGGCCAATGCATGGGCCGGAAAGATTGCCGAACAGTACGGCACGGCGACGCCCGTGCAGTATCTCGAAGGCGGGGCCGATCAGTTGGTCGTCGATTTCGGAAAACTGTCGGAATACGTGACCGAAGAAGGAAACAAGATCAAGGAGAAGTTCAAGAATTTCACCGGGCACGCGAACCTGCACGTCGAGCGGGAGTTCGACGGCGTCAAGATCGAGTTCCACAAGACGAACTGGGAGAATGTCGAGAAGGTGTACGGCTACAGCAAGTACGAGGACGACATCCACTATTCGACGAAGACGCGCCGGCTGGCGAGTGACGAAATCCAGACCAAGGCGACCAACAGCAAAGTGACCGCAGCGACTCGATCGGCAGCGAATTACGAAGGTCAGAGATGACGGATACGATCAAGCAGTACGATATGACGGACGACGCGACGCGACGCAGGATTTTCTGGCTGCTTCAACGTCTGACCAGTTTTTCGCTCTGGAAGCGCAAGCGCGATGCGTTTGCGATCTTCGCGAATGAATACGAGAACGCGGTGAAGACCTGGCCCGAAGATGGTCCGGAGACCATGCCGGCAGACAATTTGCCGACCATTTTCGAGATTCTCGCCGCTTACGATCGAGGATTGTCCGAGCTGGCCCGCGGGTATCGCTTCGTCTGGCAGCTCGGGGAGCCGCTGGAATACGCGATCGATCGGTATAACCATTTGAACGCGTATTTCTTCCCTGATCCCGATTACTGGGATCGCGGTGCCCAGGCTGCGCCGTACCCGCCGAAGGTCGATGCGCTGGCTCAATTGCTACACGCATCGGAGTACCAGATGGAATATGCGCCGCTTGAGCCGGAACCTTCGAACAACTGCTTCGCACAACTGCGCTCGGTAGGGTTGCTGCTGTCCCCGAATGCATACAAGCACAGCTTCTACACGCTTCCGTATCCGGTGTTTCCGGAGGACTTGCCGGAGGTTCCGGAAGCCGTCGGCCCGGTGATCAAGTCCGGAGACAAGGTACCTTGTGACGGCATCTGGGAACCCGTTGCCGTCGAGCAATCGAAGTTGCTGGGTGTCGTGCCGGTCGGCAATCGCAGTCTGCGTAGCAACGGCTGCTTCAATTATTTCATTCGGGACATTCGCGCGCCGAACCTCAGGGATGACGAGACACGCGCGGCCGTCAAGACGCACTGGCGACTGTTGTGGGAAGACAAGCGATATGCGGACGGCATCATCCCCGACGAATCGCAGTATTTCCTCGAGCCGCCGCAAGCGCCACAGTCGGACCGCGAAACCGTCGCGCAGGTCCGGACTGGCGATCGCTGCCCGGTTACCGGCGAATGGCAGACGGACGAATACGGCGGCAAGACACTGCGTGTCGAAGCCGGTGCGGCGATGCCGGACATGCTCGTCAGGGACAATCTGGGCGAACTCAAGGTGCACTGGGTGACGTGGCATCTGGTGAAGCGTTCGTAGCGCGGGCGGGTGGCGAAATCCAGACCAGGGCGTCCAACAGAAAAGTGACCGCGGCTACTCAATTGGCGGCGAACAACGAAGGTCAGCGATGACCGACACGATCAAGCTGTACGACCTGACGGACGACGCGACGCGGCGCAAGATTTTCTGGCTGCTTCAACGCCTGACCAGCTTTTCGCTTTGGAAGCGCAAGCGCGATGCATTTGCGCGATTCGCGAACGCGTACGAGCACGCAGTGAACACTTGGCCCGATGACGATCCGGATGGAATTCATGACAAGCACTTTCCGCTCATCGCCGAGATTCTTGCCGCTTACGATCGAGGGCTGACCGAGTTGGCCCGAGGGAACCGGCTCGTCTGGCAGCACGGTGGGCCGCTGCAGCACGCGTCCAGGCGCTATGACTTTTTAGAAGCGTATTTCTACCCTCATCCCGATTACTGGGACCGCGGCGCGCAGGCTGCACCGTACCCGCCGAAGATTGAAGCGCTGGCTCAACTGCTGCACGCGTCGGAGTACCAGATGGAGTATGCGCCGTTCGATCCGGGGGATAGGTTCGGCGACCTCGCAAAACTCCGCACGGCAAGACTGCTGCTGTCCCCGAATGCCTATAAGCGTAACTTCCACACGCTTCCGTATCCGGTGTTTCCGGAGGCGCTGCCCGCGGTTCCGCAAGCGGTGGGCCCAGTCATCTGGACCGGCCGGAAAGTGCCTTGCGACGGCATCTGGGAGCCTGTCGTCATCGAGTGGTCGAGGCGGCCGGGCATCGTGCCGATCGTCATGCCCGGTTTGCGTAATGGAGGTTGCTTCAATTATTTCACTCGGGGCACGCGTGCGCCGAACCTCACGGATGATTTCCCGGGATTGCTCATCCCGACGTGCTGGAGATTGCTGTGGGAAGACCGGCGTTACGTGAACGGCGTCGTTCCCGACGAATCGCAGTATTTCCTCGAGCCTCGGCAGGTGTCGCTGACAAACCTGGACCGGTGATATTCGGAGAACACCATGAGCAAGCTGAATTTCGGTGCGGTCGATCGATGCTCGGTCACGCTCAACACCGCGACGCTTCTTGGGCTGAAGGCGGCCTACGAAGACTTTGCGACGACCGGGCAGGATCTGCACAACTTCGAGATCTGCATCACGGATGAACATGCCGCCACGGTCGATCCCAAACCAGAGGATCACGTCATCGGCATTACGTTCATGGCGAAACTGATTCCCGGCATGCGGGGGCTCGGCGACGCAAACCGGCTCGGGAAGTCGATCTATTACGTCATTTCGCCGGAGACGGGCGAGATTCTCGGGACTTATTTGACCAAGTGACTTCGGAGGCGGTGGAGGTGATCGGCCTTCGCATGTGGATAACCAAGGCACAAAACGATGCGAAACGCTGTGAAAGCAGAAGGTGAGCGTGCAGCCGGATCGCAGGCCAGGAGTGGATTTCGGTGAATTCTGACCGTGAAGGGCCGATCCGAATGCGCGAGCGCACAACTGGATGGAGACGGTTGACTCGACGACGTGGAGGACGCATGCGGAATGTGCGTCGTGTCTCGTGCGCTTGTCGGCGGCCCGTATGTGGACAACTCACGCACCCGACCAATCGAATCTCTGTGCATCGAACAGGTGAGCACCTTGCATTCGACCACACGAATCAGCCCGAATGCCTCGTCTGATGAGGCTTTGCCGGAACGGAGCAGATGATGCGGATAGCTTTCGCGCGATCCGTCGTGATTGAATGCCTTGTGGATATCGAGGAGTCAAAGCACTCGAAGGCCTGTGCATTCAATGGGTGAGGGTAATTGAATTCAGTGCTGGTGTTTGCGTTATCTCACGGGTTGTGGATATCGCACGCCAAAACAACCCGAAACACTGTGCCGACCAATGGTGAGCGAGTCGATCGATGGCGGCAAGCGTCATCGCCATGACCGATGTGGATATCCTGTTCCGCGCCGACTCAAAACCCTGTGATTTCCAAGGTGAGGGCACCGAACAACGTTCAGATGTGGACAACCGCCCAGCAAAGTCACTCGAAACGCTGTGCATTCAAGCGGTGAGCGTAAGCACGCTCAAGCCAGCCAAGCCGCACCGCGCAGGGCGCTGGCGCCTTGCCAACGCCCCCACCGCGGCGCGCATCGTACCACTCAAGTCTGCTGATCGAGCGCCTGCACGACCGCCTTTTCCCCAAGACTCCCGGCCGGCCCGACCACCGCATAGTTGAGCCCGTTCACCGACCCATACCGTGCCAGCAACGCGCCATCCGCGCGTTGCCCGGCCGGCAGCAGCCGATGTTCCGATTCCGCTGGCCGGAGATAGAAGCTCAGCGTCCGCCCGGCCTCGTCCTCATAAAGCACCATCGCAGCAGTAGCGCCGCTGTCCGTCGTGAACAACCGCCCACCGACCGGCCGGAACCCCGCCGCGCTCAAATCCGGCAGCCTCGCCGACGCTCCCACGCGTTTGGTGAGCCACCCCTGCAAATCGCCCGCACCCGTCGGCCGGTAATCGACCTTCGCCGTCTGATCGACCACCATCATCCGGTAAGCCTCTACCGCATCGCTCATCGGCGCGACAGCCGGCGCCGCATTCCACCCGCGCGCTTGCCACCCGCCAAACGTCCCCAGCCCGACGCAGAACACGAACGAAGCCGCGATCGCGAACCGCATCCGCGAGCGTTCCGCCTGCCGGCCGCGAATCGCCGCTGGATCGAGCGCAGGGTTATCGGCCGGCATCCGCACGCTCTCCAGCGCCGCCCGCAACCGCTGCGCATCCTGCTGCCATTGCTTCACCTGTTCCGCGCGCTCCGGATGCAGCGCGAGATAGCGCTCGACCGCGGCGCGCGCCTCGTCGTCGAGCTGGCCGTCGACGTAGGCCTGAAGGTCGTGTTCGTTAGGTGGAATGTTCATCATGATGTGCTCCGAGAAACCCCGCCGTTTCCCGCAAGGGGACTTCCTTCGGGGCGCATGGCGGGTAGCGCAGGGCGCATTTGACAGGCAGCTTCGTCCACCGGCTAGGATGGCCGGCATGATCCTTGTCTATCGCTACCGGGTAAAGTCGCTCAACGGGCTGCTTAACAAGCAGAGCCGCGCGGTGAACTACGTCTGGAACTTCTGCAACGACACGCAGAAGCATGCCCTCAAGTGGAACAAGAAGTGGCCGACAGGGTTCGACTTGAACGTATTGACGACGGGTTCTAGCAAAGAGCTTTGCATCCATTCCGGCACGATCAACGCAACGTGCGAACAATACGCGAAGTCGCGCAGCCAACACCGGCGCCCTTACCTGCGCTATCGCGGCAGGAAATCGCTTGGCTGGGTACCTCTGAAGGGCCGCGATCTGAAGCGCGAGGGCGATGCGTTTCGTTTCGCCGGCAGCACTTTCCGCGTATTCAGCAGCCGCCCGCTGCCCGATGGCAAGATCAAGGACGGAACGAATTTTGCGCAGGACGCACGCGGCAACTGGTTCCTGAACATCGTGATCGAAGTGCCGGATGTACAGGCCCGACCGATCCGTTCCGGTGTTGGCATCGATCTCGGCCTGAAAGACTTCGCCACACTTTCGACGGGCGAGAAGCTGCCGAACGACAGGTTCGGCCAACGAGCAGCAGAGAAGCTGGCAAAAGCGCAACGCGCGCGAAAGCACAAGCGGTATATCGCGAAGCTGCACGCCAAGGTTGCGAATGCCCGCGCCGATTTTCAGCACAAGCTCGCGCTCGATCTGGTGCGGCGCTTCGACTACATCGCGATCGGCAACGTTTCGGCTGCCAAGCTCGCCAGAACCAGGATGGTGAGAAGCGTCTACGACGCATCCTGGTCGTCCTTCCGAGACAAACTCCGCTACAAGGCGATCGCGCACGGAGCCACGTTCCACGAAGTCGACGAAAGCGGTTCCACCCAGTCCTGTTCGGCGTGTGGGTCGAAAGACAGCACGACGCGGCCGAAAGGTATCGCGGGACTGCGAATAAGAGAGTGGGCCTGCAGTGAGTGCGGTGTCTTGCATGATCGAGATATCAATGCTGCGCTGAACATTCTCCGATGCGGACGTGCATCGCCAGGTGTGGGAATCCTCCGACTTTTGGCGGAGGAGGGCGTCAATTCTTCATCAATCGCAAAGAAGGAGCAGGAAGCTCGCCATCGCTGAGCTGGCGCAGCGCCTGGCGCGCGCGGGAGAGCCGCGACATCACGGTGCCGATCGGCACGTCGAGCAGGTCGGCGACTTCTTGATAGGTGAAGCCCTCGACCGCAACGAGCAGCAGCAGGCTGCGCTGCTCGTCCGAGAGCCGGCCGAACGCTTCGAGCGTCGCGCGCGCCGTGAATTCGCGTTCGGCGGACGGCCAGTGCGCTTCGTCGTCGTCACGAATGCGGCCGAGCAGCCAGCTGTAGCGCTTCGCGCTGCGTTTCCCGTCGAGGAACTGCCGGTACAGGATCGTGAAGAGCCAGCTGCGCAGCGATGCGTCGTCGCGGCGGCTCGTCCAGCGCGACAGCGCGCGCTCGAGCGTCGACTGGACGAGATCGTCGGCCGCGTGGACGTCGCGCGCCAGCCACAGCGCGAAGCGTCGCAGCCTGGGGAGGAGTTCGCGCAACGCGTCGTCGTCGAGGGCGGTGGAGGGCATGGCCGGGCCGGTTGCCGAAAGGGTCGAGATGCCGCGTAGGACGCCGGTCGGCACCGATTATTCCATCAAGCATAGGAAAAAAATTTTCGTGGAATAAAGCGGCGCGGGTGGCGTCCTACGCGGGTTCGACAATGATCTGACGATCGGGAGCACATTCATGGAGCGATCTTCTTCCTCTTCTTCGCCGCAGCGCGAGCCCGGGCGCGGGTGGTGGCGCTGGGCCGCGATCGGCGGCGCGGTGGCCGGCGTGGCCGTCGCGTTCGGGTATGCCGGCGGGTGGCTCGCGCCGGCGCGTCTGACCCCGCAGCGGCTCGTCGACGCGCTGCAGACCAATAGCGGCATCCATCCCGGCTACCGGCGCAATCACGCGAAGGGCGTGTGCGTGACCGGTTACTTCGAAGGCAACGGGGCCGCGAGCGCGTATTCGGTCGCGCCGTTCTTCAAGGCGGTGCGCACGCCGGTGATCGGGCGGTTCGCGCTGCCGGGCGGGAATCCGTATGCGCCCGACAGCAGCGTGCCGATCCGCAGCCTCGCGCTGAAGCTCACCGCGCCGGACGGCGAGCAATGGCGGACCGGCATGAATGCGATGCCCGTGTTTCCGGTGGCGACGCCGCAGGCGTTTTATCAGCAGACGCTGGCGACCCGGCCCGATCCGAAGACGGGCAAGCCCGATCCGGCGAAGGTGAAGGCGTTTTTCGGCGCGCATCCGGAGACGGCCGCGTTCCTGCAGTGGGTGAAGGGTGCGAAGCCGAGCGCGAGTTACGTCACCGAGAGTTATTACGGGTTGAACGCGTTTTACTTCGTCGACGCAGCGGGCAAGCGGCAGGCGGTGCGGTGGCGCGTCGTGCCGGAGCAGACGGCCGGCGCCGGGGACGTCGCGACGGCCGCGAATCCGAACGTGTTGCAGCAGGACGTGACGCAGCGCATCGCGGCCGGTGCGCAGAAGTGGAAGCTGCTGGTCACCTTGGCGGAGCTTGGCGATCCGGTGGACGACGCAACGAAGGTCTGGCCCGCGCAGCGGACGACGATCGATGCGGGGACGCTCGTGCTCGACCGGGTGGAGGCGCAGGACAGCGGGCCGTGCCGGGACGTGAATTACGACCCGACGGTGCTGCCGCAGGGAATTCAGGTGTCGGGGGATCCGTTGCTGGCGGCGCGGTCGGCCGCTTATGCGGATTCGTATCTGCGCAGGACGAGTGAAGAGGCCGGGGTGGCAGGCGTGGCCAAGTTGAGTTCGGAGGGGCGGTGATGAAGACTTCTACGACGTTTGGTTTGCCGGCGCGAGTGCTGCATTGGGTGATGGCCGCGATGATTGTCGCGATGCTGTTCATCGGGGTGGGGATGGTGTCGTCCGTCTCCGAGCGGCATGCGTTTCTGGTGGCGATTCATAAGCCGCTGGGTGTGGCCGTGTTGGTGCTGGTGTGTCTGCGGATCGTGGTGCGGATGGTGTCGAAGCCGCCGGCGTTGCCTGAGGATCTGCCGTGGTGGCAGAAGGTTGCCGCGCATGGGTCGCATCTCGTGCTGTATGCACTGATGGTCGCGATGCCGCTGATCGGGTGGGCGATGCTTTCGGCGGGCGGGTATCCGGTAACGCTGGGCGGTGGCGTGCAGCTGCCGGCGCTTGTTTCGGCCGACCCGGTGACGTTCGCCTGGCTCAGGGTCGCGCATCGGGTGCTGGCTTACCTGTTCTTCGCGACGTTCCTCGCGCACTTCGCGGCCGCCCTGTATCACGGGTTGATCCGGCGTGACGGCGTGGTGAGGGCGATGGTGGGGCGGTGAGCGACGGAGGGTTGGTTGCGATACGGCGGGGCTGTTCACGGGCGACCAAGGCTACTCCTGTCGTGTCGCTTATATATGACCGCGAGGGAGGCTCAGCGGCCCGCGGAACTGCCCGTCAAAAAAATTTCACAAAGGGGGTTGCGGAGATCGGGGCAGATGCTTAGAATCTCGCCTCTTTCGCGCTAACGGAAACACGGCGCGGGGGGAAGAAGGGAAGCGGTGCTGTTGAGGTCGATTATAGCGACCCTGGCGCACACGAAATTAAACCGCAGTCGTCGAAACGAAGTAGTTAAAAAAGTTATTGACGAGTTTTAAAAAACGGTTAATAATCTCGCTTCTCTGCTGCTGAAAACGCAGCGCTGCTGAGAAACACGAAGTTACTCGCAGATTGCTCTTTAAAAATTAACAGCCGATAAGTGTGGGCGCTTGATGGAAGCGAGCTGATCCTCGGATCAGATAGCAAAAGTATCAAGAGTCTCACACTAAAGTAAGTCAGGTTTATGAAGCAATTCATATTCCTGTCAGCTTTGAGTGAGCGACCGGTTCTTAACTGAACCGAAAACAGTAACAGGTTTAAACTGAAGAGTTTGATCCTGGCTCAGATTGAACGCTGGCGGCATGCCTTACACATGCAAGTCGAACGGCAGCACGGGTGCTTGCACCTGGTGGCGAGTGGCGAACGGGTGAGTAATACATCGGAACATGTCCTGTAGTGGGGGATAGCCCGGCGAAAGCCGGATTAATACCGCATACGATCTACGGATGAAAGCGGGGGACCTTCGGGCCTCGCGCTATAGGGTTGGCCGATGGCTGATTAGCTAGTTGGTGGGGTAAAGGCCTACCAAGGCGACGATCAGTAGCTGGTCTGAGAGGACGACCAGCCACACTGGGACTGAGACACGGCCCAGACTCCTACGGGAGGCAGCAGTGGGGAATTTTGGACAATGGGCGAAAGCCTGATCCAGCAATGCCGCGTGTGTGAAGAAGGCCTTCGGGTTGTAAAGCACTTTTGTCCGGAAAGAAATCCTTGGCTCTAATACAGTCGGGGGATGACGGTACCGGAAGAATAAGCACCGGCTAACTACGTGCCAGCAGCCGCGGTAATACGTAGGGTGCGAGCGTTAATCGGAATTACTGGGCGTAAAGCGTGCGCAGGCGGTTTGCTAAGACCGATGTGAAATCCCCGGGCTCAACCTGGGAACTGCATTGGTGACTGGCAGGCTAGAGTATGGCAGAGGGGGGTAGAATTCCACGTGTAGCAGTGAAATGCGTAGAGATGTGGAGGAATACCGATGGCGAAGGCAGCCCCCTGGGCCAATACTGACGCTCATGCACGAAAGCGTGGGGAGCAAACAGGATTAGATACCCTGGTAGTCCACGCCCTAAACGATGTCAACTAGTTGTTGGGGATTCATTTCCTTAGTAACGTAGCTAACGCGTGAAGTTGACCGCCTGGGGAGTACGGTCGCAAGATTAAAACTCAAAGGAATTGACGGGGACCCGCACAAGCGGTGGATGATGTGGATTAATTCGATGCAACGCGAAAAACCTTACCTACCCTTGACATGGTCGGAATCCCGCTGAGAGGTGGGAGTGCTCGAAAGAGAACCGATACACAGGTGCTGCATGGCTGTCGTCAGCTCGTGTCGTGAGATGTTGGGTTAAGTCCCGCAACGAGCGCAACCCTTGTCCTTAGTTGCTACGCAAGAGCACTCTAAGGAGACTGCCGGTGACAAACCGGAGGAAGGTGGGGATGACGTCAAGTCCTCATGGCCCTTATGGGTAGGGCTTCACACGTCATACAATGGTCGGAACAGAGGGTTGCCAACCCGCGAGGGGGAGCTAATCCCAGAAAACCGATCGTAGTCCGGATTGCACTCTGCAACTCGAGTGCATGAAGCTGGAATCGCTAGTAATCGCGGATCAGCATGCCGCGGTGAATACGTTCCCGGGTCTTGTACACACCGCCCGTCACACCATGGGAGTGGGTTTTACCAGAAGTGGCTAGTCTAACCGCAAGGAGGACGGTCACCACGGTAGGATTCATGACTGGGGTGAAGTCGTAACAAGGTAGCCGTATCGGAAGGTGCGGCTGGATCACCTCCTTTCTAGAGCTATCTCGCAAAGTTGAGCGCTCACGCTTATCGGCTGTTGATTAAGAACAGAAACTCTATCTGTCTGCGGTTAAACCGGTTATAATGCCGGCCGCTTTCAATAATCTTCAATGACAAATATTCGAATGAGGTTTGTTCGAGTCTTTTTCATTGGCGATTGAGCCAGTCAGAGTGATACGTAGTACGTATCGGCTGTCGTTCTTTAACAATCTGGAAGAAGTAAGTAATTTGGATAGCGGAAGCGTCTATGAGATGGACGTGGAAACTATCCGGGTTGTGATTGTATCGATGTATCTCAAGATGATTCGAACTCTATGTTTGACTCAATTGGAATACGGCACAACGCGAAAACTCAACCTGTAACGACTGTCGGAGAGACAGACTCGTTATAGGGTCAAGCGAACAAGTGCATGTGGTGGATGCCTTGGCGATCACAGGCGATGAAGGACGCGGTAGCCTGCGAAAAGCTACGGGGAGCTGGCAAACAAGCTTTGATCCGTAGATGTCCGAATGGGGAAACCCACTCCTTTTGGAGTATCCATGGCTGAATACATAGGCCATGCGAAGCGAACGCGGTGAACTGAAACATCTAAGTAACCGCAGGAAAAGAAATCAACCGAGATTCCCAAAGTAGTGGCGAGCGAAATGGGATGAGCCTTGTACTCTTTATTTGTATTGTTAGCCGAACGCTCTGGAAAGTGCGGCCATAGCAGGTGATAGCCCTGTAGGCGAAAACAGTATGAAAGAACTAGGTGTACGACAAGTAGGGCGGGACACGTGAAATCCTGTCTGAAGATGGGGGGACCATCCTCCAAGGCTAAATACTCGTGATCGACCGATAGTGAACCAGTACCGTGAGGGAAAGGCGAAAAGAACCCCGGGAGGGGAGTGAAATAGATCCTGAAACCGCATGCATACAAACAGTCGGAGCCTCGTAAGGGGTGACGGCGTACCTTTTGTATAATGGGTCAGCGACTTACGTTCAGTAGCAAGCTTAACCGTATAGGGCAGGCGTAGCGAAAGCGAGTCCGAATAGGGCGTTCAGTTGCTGGGCGTAGACCCGAAACCAAGTGATCTATCCATGGCCAGGATGAAGGTGCGGTAACACGTACTGGAGGTCCGAACCCACTAACGTTGAAAAGTTAGGGGATGAGCTGTGGATAGGGGTGAAAGGCTAAACAAACTTGGAAATAGCTGGTTCTCTCCGAAAACTATTTAGGTAGTGCCTCGTGTCTCACCTTCGGGGGTAGAGCACTGTCATGGTTGGGGGGTCTATTGCAGATTACCCCGCCATAGCAAACTCCGAATACCGAAGAGTGCAATCACGGGAGACAGACATCGGGTGCTAACGTCCGGTGTCAAGAGGGAAACAACCCAGACCGCCAGCTAAGGTCCCCAAATATAGCTAAGTGGGAAACGAAGTGGGAAGGCTAAAACAGTCAGGAGGTTGGCTTAGAAGCAGCCACCCTTTAAAGAAAGCGTAATAGCTCACTGATCGAGTCGTCCTGCGCGGAAGATGTAACGGGGCTAAGCTATATACCGAAGCTGCGGATGCGTGCTTTGCACGCATGGTAGGAGAGCGTTCTGTAAGCCTGCGAAGGTGTCTCGGAAGGGATGCTGGAGGTATCAGAAGTGCGAATGCTGACATGAGTAGCGATAAAGGGGGTGAAAGGCCCCCTCGCCGTAAGCCCAAGGTTTCCTACGCAACGTTCATCGGCGTAGGGTGAGTCGGCCCCTAAGGCGAGGCAGAAATGCGTAGCTGATGGGAAGCAGGTCAATATTCCTGCACCATTGTTAGATGCGATGGGGGGACGGATCGCGGAAGGTTGTCCGGGTGTTGGAAGTCCCGGTCGCTGCATTGGAGAAGGCGCTTAGGCAAATCCGGGCGCGGAATTCAAGGGTGTGGCGCGAGCTCCTTAGGGAGCGAAGCAATTGGAAGTGGTTCCAAGAAAAGCCTCTAAGCTTCAGTCTAACGATGACCGTACCGCAAACCGACACAGGTGGGCGAGATGAGTATTCTAAGGCGCTTGAGAGAACTCGGGAGAAGGAACTCGGCAAATTGGTACCGTAACTTCGGGATAAGGTACGCCCTTGTAGCTTGATGCCCCTGCGGGCAAAGGGTGAAGGGGTTGCAATAAACTGGTGGCTGCGACTGTTTAATAAAAACACAGCACTCTGCAAACACGAAAGTGGACGTATAGGGTGTGACGCCTGCCCGGTGCCGGAAGATTAAATGATGGGGTGCAAGCTCTTGATTGAAGTCCCGGTAAACGGCGGCCGTAACTATAACGGTCCTAAGGTAGCGAAATTCCTTGTCGGGTAAGTTCCGACCTGCACGAATGGCGTAACGATGGCCACACTGTCTCCTCCCGAGACTCAGCGAAGTTGAAGTGTTTGTGATGATGCAATCTACCCGCGGCTAGACGGAAAGACCCCATGAACCTTTACTGTAGCTTTGCATTGGACTTTGAACCGATCTGTGTAGGATAGGTGGGAGGCTATGAAACCGGAACGCTAGTTTCGGTGGAGCCGTCCTTGAAATACCACCCTGGTTTGTTTGAGGTTCTAACCTTGGCCCGTGATCCGGGTCGGGGACAGTGCATGGTAGGCAGTTTGACTGGGGCGGTCTCCTCCCAAAGCGTAACGGAGGAGTACGAAGGTACGCTAGGTACGGTCGGAAATCGTGCTGATAGTGCAATGGCATAAGCGTGCTTAACTGCGAGACCGACAAGTCGAGCAGGTGCGAAAGCAGGTCATAGTGATCCGGTGGTTCTGTATGGAAGGGCCATCGCTCAACGGATAAAAGGTACTCTGGGGATAACAGGCTGATACCGCCCAAGAGTTCATATCGACGGCGGTGTTTGGCACCTCGATGTCGGCTCATCTCATCCTGGGGCTGTAGCCGGTCCCAAGGGTATGGCTGTTCGCCATTTAAAGAGGTACGTGAGCTGGGTTTAAAACGTCGTGAGACAGTTTGGTCCCTATCTGCCGTGGGCGTTGGATATTTGAAGGGGGCTGCTCCTAGTACGAGAGGACCGGAGTGGACGAACCTCTGGTGTACCGGTTGTCACGCCAGTGGCATCGCCGGGTAGCTATGTTCGGAAGAGATAACCGCTGAAAGCATCTAAGCGGGAAACTCGCCTTAAGATGAGATATCCCTGGGGACTAGATCCCCTTGAAGGGTCGTTCGAGACCAGGACGTTGATAGGTCAGGTGTGTAAGCGCAGTAATGCGTTCAGCTAACTGATACTAATTGCCCGTAAGGCTTGATCCTATAACAAGTCTGTTTCGACAGCCGTTAGCGCTTCAGCGCTTACGGATGTCGAACGCCGAGTGCAAGGCACTCGGCGTACGACGGTTGAGTAACCGCGTACGTGTGAGATACAGCTCACAACCCAAAATTACTGCTTCTTCCAAGATTGGTCGCGCTGCGAAGCAACGCGACAACCCTCTTTGCCTGATGACCATAGCGAGTCGGTCCCACCCCTTCCCATCCCGAACAGGACCGTGAAACGACTCTACGCCGATGATAGTGCGGATTCCCGTGTGAAAGTAGGTAATCGTCAGGCTCCCTAAGCCAGAAACCCCCGCCCGAAAAGGCGGGGGTTTTTGCATTTCAGAGCCGGAAACGTACGCGCAGCACCCGGCATGGGGCGCATCTCGTCCTATAGGTGCGGATGATCACGATGCGGCTGATCGGGTGAGCGATGTTTTCAGCTGGGGGTATCCGGTGATATTGGGTAGTGGCGTGCAGTTGCCTGCTCTTATTTCGGATGACCCGGTTGCGTTTGTCTGGCTCGAGGCGCGTGGCTTATCTGTTCTTTGCCACGTTCCTCAAGCATTTTGATGCTGCGCTTTATCACGGGTTGATTCTGCTTGTGGCATCGTACGAAAACTCAAACCCCATCGAACAAGACCATTCTATTGGTATCCGCAATACTTGCGTCTTAAATGGGGAATTCAGGCATACACCACCCTGTGGTGGTGTCGGAAACTCACTCACGGGAAAAGTTTATTCTTCCCGTGAGGAGGGGCCAAGTCGGGCATCCCTTGGAGGTTATTTCGATGCAGTCGTTATGTGTAATGGATTCAACATAAAAAGCCTCCACCAATACATATCGAGCAAGGAAATCGTGGTGCATACACGCCTACTAATCGAGCAAGAAGCATTCGATGGCTGGTATCTAGCGGGTCATCTTTCTCCGGGGTGCATCTGTAGATCGGACACATTATTCTCCAGGGAATGAGTCAAAAAGGTTCAGTTGCACGAAAGTCCGACCGCCTGTTGCCGGATCGGTGAGATTCGGCAAACGAATGCTGGCCGTACCGATACGTAATTGAGTGATGCGATCTCGGAAAAGATTGCAGAATGGATGTGTTGGGCGACCATTTTCCGCAACACTACGACCACCGTTTGCGTATTCGTGCTTGTGGTCGTACTGAAGCCCTTGTTTGAGGTCGACGACGCCGCCGCAGATCTCACATTTGATTGAAGAATTCAGAAGTTCGCGAACATTGATTTCGATTCGACTTCCTTTAGAAAACGAACGGCTAGTACCAGCTTTTGAGCGGGACGGCGGCTTCGCACCAACGATCTGCCTAATTTTTTCATCTCTATCGGCTGCTAGAGAACCTCGTTCGAGGAGCAGTGTCTCAACGAGCTTTTGAAACAGTGCGCCTACCGAAGATAAGGACTTAAGCCCTGCGCCAGCCCGGTGCTGGACCTCGGCGACTTCGTCTTTATATCGGATGAGTACATCTTCGAGTTCGCCACGTACTGTTGATACCGCAAGTTTTCGTTCTTGTACCTGTGCATCGTCACCTGTCATTAACCAGTGACACCATCCGTAAAAAAGACCTCGAACGAAGTTGGCTTTGCGGTTATACCAGTAAATTAGTGGTACCAATGACAGCGAGAGGGAGCCTGTATTTCTCCCTCCCAAGTGCCCTAATTTCTTTTCCAGCTGAGTTAGTAGCTGGTTTGCGTTAATAATAATTTCCTGAGCCTCCGCATGCGCATCTCTGCTCAATAATTGTGGAAGACGCTCACCACCAACGGCACCATTTTCTGTCAGGAGCGGCAACAGTTCGATAAGGTGTTGGTGGGGGCGGAAATGCCCAGGCGCTACAAGGAAAGGTACATTGATATCAAGAATTTTGGCGTCAAATGGGGGAACGAATAGCAGATTGTGCAACGCGCCGCACCGCTCGTTGAATCCCGCAAGCTTCTCGAGAGCACCTTGTGGCAGGTCTTCCGCATCAGGCGGCTCTGGCCAATAGTGTCCTGAGGTCCCAGCACTCGCAATGCTCATGATGACTCGGCTGAGACTGCCATTCCGGTGCTCGATGAGCAACTGCTCAACGTCGTCCAGTCGTTCACCCTGTCGATTGATTGCCAGGAAGGACTCTTCCGCAGCGTCATAATTTCCGTCTTCCCATTGCGCGTGCAACGTTCGGCTGGAATCGACCATGTCCGAGTGAAACATGGCCATATCAAATTCGCGCGTAGGCATCAATATACGAGGAGCCCCTCCTTTCCGAGCAATTCCCTTCCACTCTGCATGGGCAGCCTCGAACTCTGAAAAAAGACCGATGCTTGCTTTGACAAGCGCTCGTGTTGATTGGGCAGCCGCCTGAATTTCTTCAAAATTCTCGTTTTTCTCGTAGAAATCGCCGGCCCTATCACCCCAATCGTCAATCATCCAAGCTCGGAGCACAGACAGGCGGTGTGCACCGTCAAGCACGTACACCAATCCGTTTTCACTGCTACGCCAAAGAATGATGGACGGAATGATCCGTCTGCGAATCACTGAGTTCAGAAAAGTGACGCATGCCTCCGAATCCCAAGCACAAGTGGCTCGCTGAAAATCAGGCTTAACGAGTCTATCAAACCAGCCATCCTTTTGACGGATGTCATCGAAACGAATACTGCTGTCGGACCGATGTGCGGACGCGCTACCGCTTTGGATTGAACTGTTCACGAGCTTGCTTCTATACCTCAAGCTTTGTCGGTTGATCAGGTGGTCGAGGTGCACTCGGAGACCGGTGGCCATTGTAGTTATTCCGTGAAGCCAAAAAAAAAGGAAACGGCATTGTAGGGCTTGCTGTATCGTAATCCTAGCCTGTTTCCGAGTGGTTCGATTGATGACACGATAGTTTTCATAGATGGTGGGGCGGTACCGTTCATCCGATGGACTTCAAGCTCTTGAAAAATCATTGCCGCTTTCCTGTCGAAGCTCTCCAATGCACTGGGTTTTCTTCATGGCATGCGGCGAGCCGAATGCAGGCAACTGCCGCTGGCCTACGGCCTCGCATCACTACCCGTAACTTCTACCCTGTCCCCGTCTACGAAACGATACAATTGCCTCGGCAGCTAGGCGCGGAGGGACCGCCTTGGACAGTTTGACACCTGCTGAGCGCAGTGAACGCATGTCACGTATCAAGGGCAAGGATACGAAACCGGAACTCGTCGTCCGGAGCCTGGTTCACCGGACCGGATATCGATACCGGCTTCACGGAGGGGATCTGCCCGGTCGTCCCGACATGGTGTTCGCCAAGAGGCGCAAGGTAATATTCGTCCATGGATGCTTCTGGCATCGGCACGAGGGATGTCGGTTGGCGCGCTTGCCGAAAACGCGACTGGATTTTTGGCGACCGAAGCTCGACGCGAACGCCGCGCGGGATAGAGATGTCGAGCGGCGACTTGCCGAGCTTGGCTGGAAAGTATTGACCGTTTGGGAATGTGAAGTGAAGGACGAGGCAGCCCTGATGCCGCGCATCAAGGCCTTCTTGGACGACACGGAGAGTAATTAATGAAGGCTGTTGAGCTTTATGCAGGCGCTGGCGGCCTCGCGATGGGGGTTAGTCTCGCGGGGTTCAAGTCGCTGGCTGTTGTGGAATGGGACAAGTGGGCTTGCGACACGATTCGTGAGAACAAGCGGCGTGGATTCCCACTTGTGGCGGATTGGCCGGTTTATGAGGGTGACGTTCGAAAATTTGATTGGTCGAGTCTCGAAAACGAGGAGATCGACTTGTTGGCCGGCGGCCCGCCGTGCCAACCGTTTTCAATGGGCGGCAAGCACCAGGCGCACGACGACACGAGAGATATGTTCCCAGCGACAGTCGACATTGTTCGCCGCTTGCGCCCGAAGGCTTTCATTGTCGAGAACGTGAAGGGGCTGACTCGCTCGACGTTCGCCAACTATTACCAATACATTCTTTTACAGCTGGAGTTTCCCGAAGTCCCGGCCCGCAGGAATGAGGATTGGTTCGACCATTTGCTGCGTCTCCAAGTTGAACGGACGAGTGGTCGACAAAAAGGGAAGAAGTTGACCTACAACGTTGTTCCGACTTTGGTTAACGCAGCTGACTACGGTGTTCCGCAAAAGCGTGAGCGTGTGTTCATAGTTGGCTTCCGCTCGGACCTCGGCGTCGATTGGAGCTTTCCGCGTCAGACTCATAGCTACGACCGCTTGCTGCATGACCAATGGGTATCTGGCGAATACTGGGAGCGCCATGGCGTTGCCCGACGCAGTCGCCCGACCATGCCGGGTGCCGTGGAATCGCGTGTGCGCCGGCTGGCGAGCTCGTTGTTGTTTGCTGATGAATTGCCTTGGCGTACGGTTCGCGACGCGATCGCCGGACTTCCCAACCCGCAGTCGAGGACGGCGAACAATTATTCGGATCACCGGTTCCAGCCGGGCGCGCGCGTCTATCCCGGCCATACCGGCAGTCCGCTCGATTTACCCGCCAAGACGTTGAAGGCCGGAGATCATGGCGTCCCGGGTGGAGAAAACATGTTGGTCAACACGGACGGATCCGTACGCTATTTTTCAATTCGAGAATCCGCGCGCGTTCAGACTTTTCCTGATGGCTTCGTTTTCCACGGCTCGTGGACCGAAACCATGCGCCAGCTCGGCAACGCAGTGCCTGTCGCCTTGGGGCACGTGGTCGCCCGGAGTGTGGCTGAGAAACTAGCGTTGGTTCAGCTTGACCAGCTTGCCCGGCAACGTGCCAACGCGCGGGGGGCTGCGTGAGGAATCTAAACGGTCACATCATTCCCTTCAACCCGCTCGACAAGAAGAATCTCGGCGCCAGTGTTGCTGAGGCGATGCTCGAACAGCGCCCTCAGCGGTTGGATGAGTTGAAGCAGTTTTTTGGCGTTGGGATTTACGCTATTTACTACGTCGGTGATTTCGAGCCATACGTTCCCTTGGCCGAACGCAATCGGAATGGATTGTTTCAGGTGCCAATCTACGTTGGCAAAGCCATCCCACGAGGGGCGCGGAAAGGGGGCGGGGTTGGTGAAGTCCAAAGTCGCTCGCTCTACGATCGCTTGCGCGAACATGCGGAAAGCGTCACTCTTGCGTCCAACTTGGATATCAAGGATTTTTACTGCCGTTTCCTTGTTGTCGATGACATCTGGATTCCGCTCGGTGAGTCGCTACTGATCGCAAAATTTGCGCCGCTCTGGAATTCGTCCATCGATGGGTTTGGAAACCATGATCCGGGCAGTGGCAGATACAAAGGGCTTCGCCCCCGTTGGGACGTGCTGCACCCTGGCCGCGCTTGGGCTGACAAGTGTCAGCCCCGTGAGGAAACGCAGGAGCACATCGCGCGGGACGTGAGCAACTACTTCATGACCATCGCATTCCCGGCGTCGCACCATATCCTCGGACCGGATCAGCAACCGGACGCTTAAATCTCGGTCGCTTTTTCGCGTCTGGCAGGGCGTGCCTTCACGTTTTTTTGCGGTTTGCAGTTCTTGATATGACCGAGAATAAGACGTTGGTAACCCACAGTGCAAAAAAGGCTCCTCGGAGCCTTTTTTATTTCTGTGTCGCTGACACTACCGAAATGCGTTAAACATCAATATTCCCCGCCCGCAACGCATTCGACTCAATAAACGCCCGACGCGGCTCCACATCATCCCCCATCAGCGTAGTAAAGATCCCGTCCGCAGCAATAGCATCCTCGATCTGCACACGCAACAAACGCCGCACCGTCGGATCCATCGTCGTTTCCCACAGCTGACCGGGGTTCATCTCCCCCAGCCCCTTATACCGCTGCTTCGAAACGTTCCGCTCGGCATCCGCCAGCAGCCACTTCATCGCGCTCTTGAAGTCCGCCACGACCATGCTGCGCTCACCGCGCTTGATGACCGCGCCTTCCCCGATGAGCCCCTTGAACGTATTCGCGGTGGTCACGAGCTGCTGATAATCCGCCGTGTGCTGGAATTCCTGGTCGATGACCGAAACCCGCACGTTGCCGTGATGCGTACGCTCGACATGCAGTGCTCGCTGTTCGCGAACCGGGTCATACGAAGGCACCACACGCACTTCATTCTTCAGCGCTTCATCATGCAACGCAGCGTGCAGCGCCTTAGCCGAAGCCTCAGTCGAAGCCTCATCGGAAAGGTCGATCGCAACCCCATCCATGATCGCCTCAAGCGCGGCCGGGTCATACAACCGGCTCAAACGCTCGATGACGCTCTTCGACAGCAGATACGACCGCGCCAGCTCTCCGAGCGCATCGCCGGAAATCGCCGCCGCGTTCTCGCCCGGCACCAGCTCCGAGCCTTGCAGCGCCAAGCGCAGCATGTGCGCGTTGAGCTCCACGTCGTCCTTCAGATACCGCTCGTCCTTGCCCGCCTTGATCTTGTAAAGCGGCGGCTGCGCGATATACACGTACCCGCGCTCGATCATGTCCGGCATCTGTCGATACAGGAACGTGAGCAGCAGCGTCCGGATGTGCGCACCGTCGACGTCCGCGTCGGTCATGATGATGATGCGGTGATAACGCAGCTTGTCGAGGTTGTAGTCTTCCTTGCCGATGCCGCAGCCGAGCGCGGTCACGAGCGTGACGATCTGCTCCGACGACAGCAGCTTGTCGTAGCGCGCCTTCTCGACGTTCAGCACCTTGCCGCGCAGCGGCAGGATCGCCTGGAACTTGCGGTCACGCCCTTGCTTGGCCGAGCCACCTGCCGAGTCGCCCTCGACGATGTAGATTTCGCACTTCGCCGGGTCTTTCTCCTGGCAGTCCGCGAGCTTGCCCGGCAGGCCGACGCCGTCGAGCACGCCCTTGCGGCGCGTCATCTCGCGCGCCTTGCGCGCGGCATCGCGCGCACGCGCGGCTTCGACGATCTTGCCGCAGATGATCTTCGCGTCGATCGGCGTTTCGAGCAGGAACTCTTCCAGCGCCTTCGCGACGACTTCCTCAACCGGCGCCCGCACTTCGGACGAAACCAGCTTGTCCTTCGTCTGCGAGCTGAACTTCGGCTCCGGCACCTTCACCGACAGCACGCACGACAACCCTTCACGCATGTCGTCGCCGGTCGTCTCGACCTTGGCCTTCTTCGCGATTTCGTTGTCGGTGATGTACTTGTTCATCACGCGCGTCATCGCGGCCCGCAGGCCGGTCAGGTGCGTGCCACCGTCGCGCTGCGGAATGTTGTTGGTGAAGCACAGCACGTTTTCGTTGTAGCTGTCGTTCCACTGCATCGCGACTTCGACGCCCACGCCTTCCTTCTCGCCGATGGCGTGGAAAATCGTCGGGTGCAGGTTGGTCTTCGTCTTGTTGATGTACTCGACGAAGCCCTTCACGCCGCCGGCGAACGCGAAATCGTCTTCCTTGCCCGAGCGCAGGTCGGTCAGGCGAATCCGCACGCCGTTGTTCAGGAACGAAAGCTCGCGCATGCGCTTCGCGAGGATGTCGTAGTGATACTCGACCGTGCCGAAAATGGTCGGATCGGCCATGAAGTGCACTTCGGTGCCGCGGTTCTCGGTATCGCCGGTCACCAGCATCGGCGACACTTCCACGCCGTCCACCTGCTCGAGCACGCGCTCCTGCGCGACGCCGCGATGGAACTCCATGAAATGCTTCTTGCCGTTGCGGCGCACGGTGAGGCGCAGCCAGCTCGACAGCGCGTTCACGCACGACACGCCCACGCCGTGCAGGCCGCCGGACACCTTGTAGCTGTTCTGGTCGAACTTGCCGCCGGCGTGCAGCTCGGTCATCACGATCTCGGCGGCGCTGCGCTTCGGCTCGTGCTTGTCGTTCATCTTCACGTCGGTCGGAATGCCGCGGCCGTTGTCGGTCACGGTAATCGAGTTGTCGGCGTGAATCGTGACGTGGATATCGTTGCAGTAGCCGGCCAGCGCTTCGTCGATCGAGTTGTCGAGCACCTCGAACACGAGGTGATGCAGACCGGTGCCGTCCGACGTGTCGCCGATGTACATCCCGGGGCGCTTGCGCACCGCTTCCAGACCTTCGAGGATCTGGATCGACGAGGCGCCGTAGCTGCTGTTATCGGGTTGCGAATTGTGCTGTTCACTCATGGATATCTTCCGGTTCTGCGAGGCCACTCTAGTGGCGGCGCGGTACGTTTCAGCGAGAGAAATCGCCGGGCCGCTCCAGTTTCCTGGCTCGTCCACGGTGCCGGTCAGGCACCGAAAGGACGGGTTGTCGGTTCGCCATAAAAACGCCAAAGGGGCTTGCCGCCCCCTGGTGTGTGTCGTGATGTCGCGCGCGTCAGATGCGCATCGGCATCACGACATACTTGAACTCGTCGTTCTCGGGCACCGTGATCAGCGCGCTCGAGCTGGCGTCGCCGAGGCTCACCTGCACGGTGTCGACCTTCAGGTTCGCGAGCACGTCGAGCAGATACGTGACGTTGAAGCCGATGTCGACGGTGTCGCCCTGGTAGGCGATTTCCAGTTCTTCCTGCGCCTCTTCCTGATCGGCGTTGGTCGACATGATCTTCAGCTGGCCCGGCGCGATGATGCAGCGCACGCCCTTGAACTTGTCCGAGGTCAGGATCGCCGCGCGCTGCAGCGAACGCTGCAGTTCTTCACGGCCGATCTCGAACGTGTTCTTGTGCGCCTTCGGGATCACGCGCTGGAAGTCGGGGAACTTGCCCTCGACGAGTTTCGACACGAGCTCGACCTGGCCGAACGTGAACTTGGCCTGGGTTTGCGCGATGTCGATGGTGACGGTGTCGTCGATGTCCTCGAGCAGGCGCTGCAGCTCGAGAATCGTCTTGCGCGGGACGATCACTTCCTGGCGGCCGAACGTGCCGCCTTCGAGCTTCATCGACGAGAACGCGAGGCGGTGGCCGTCGGTGGCCACGGCCATCAGCTGGTCGCCGTCGACGACGAGCAGCATGCCGTTCAGGTAGTAGCGGATGTCCTGCTGCGCCATCGCGAAGTGCACCATGCCGAGCAGCTGGCGGAACGACTTCTGCGGGACGGTGAGCGTCGCGCCGAAATCCTTCGCCTGCGCGACGGTCGGGAATTCGTCGGCCGCGAGGGTTTGCAGTGCGAAGCGGCTCTTGCCCGATTGAACGGTGAGGCGCTTGTCGGCGAGCGACAGCGTGACCTGGCCGTCAGGCATCGCGCGCAGGATGTCGAGCAGCTTGCGCGCCGCGACGGTGGTCGCCACCTGGTCGCCGCCGACGCCGAAATCGGCGCGCGTGGTGATCTGCAGCTCCAGGTCGGTCGACAGGAACGAAACGTCCGGGCCGTTCTTGGTGATCAGCAGGTTGGCGAGGATCGGCAACGTATGGCGGCGTTCGACGATGCCGCTGACCGTTTGCAGCGGCCTGAGGAGGGTGTCTCGTTCGGTCTTGACCAGTTGCATAGAGTTCCTTCGTTGAGTAACGGCCTGCAGCGCAGCAGCCTCGCAGCGCCCCGCCGGCCGGGCTCTTGGCCCGCCTCCACCGGGGCGGTCAAACCAGTATTGTGCCTCAAAACCGAACCGCCCCCCTTAATTTGGGGCGGATGCCGAATTATCAAGCGCGCCCGCGCGCTCAGCCCTTCAGCGTCTGTTCCAGCACGTGCAGCTCGTGGTTGAGCTGCGCGTCCTTGCTGCGCTCGTCGGCGATCTTGCGCACGGCGTGCAGCACGGTGGTGTGATCGCGCCCGCCGAACAGCTCGCCGATTTCCGGCAGGCTCTTCTGCGTGAGTTCCTTCGCGAGGTACATCGCAATCTGCCGCGGCCGCGCGATGTTCGCCGGACGCTTCTTCGAATACATGTCGGCGACCTTGATGTTGTAGAAGTCGGCGACGGTCTTCTGGATGTTCTCGACCGAAATCTGCCGGTTCTGCACGGTCAGCAGGTCCTTCAGCGCTTCCTTGGTCAGCTCGATCGAGATCTCGCGGCCGTGGAACTTCGAATACGCGAGGATCTTGCGCAGCGCGCCTTCGAGTTCGCGCACGTTCGAGCGCAGGTGCTTCGCGACGAAGAACGCGACGTCCTCCGACAGGTTCACGCCTTCCGACTGCGCCTTGCGCATCAGGATCGCGACGCGCATTTCCAGCTCGGGCGGCTCGATCGCAACGGTGAGGCCCGAGTCGAAGCGCGAGATCAGGCGATCGTCGATCCCCGAAATCTCCTTCGGATACGTGTCGCTGGTGATGATCACCTGCGCTTTGTTCGCGACCAGTGCCTCGAACGCATAGAAGAATTCTTCCTGCGTGCGCGACTTGCCCGAGAAGAACTGGATATCGTCGATCAGCAGCAGGTCGAGCGAGTGGTAGTAGCGCTTGAAGTCGTCGAACGCCTTGCGCTGGTACGCCTTCACCACGTCCGACACGTATTGCTCGGCGTGGATGTAGCGGATTCGCGCGCCGGCCTTGTCGAGCAGCAGCTGGTTGCCGATCGCGTGGATCAGATGGGTCTTGCCGAGGCCGACGCCGCCGTACAGGAACAGCGGGTTGTACGAGATGCCGGGGTTGTCCGCGACCTGGATCGCGGCGGCGCGTGCCAGTTGGTTCGCCTTACCGGTCACGAAGTTGTCGAACGTGAGCACGGGGTTCAGCTTCGAGCGCTCGTACATCGAATCGGCTTCGCCGCCGGCGGGGGCTGCTCCGGGGCCCGGGCGCCACGTGCGGCGGCCGGCGGCCGCTTCGTGCGCGGGCAGGCTCGGCAGGTCGATGTCGGCGTCGTCGGCGTTCAGGTGGTGCGCGGCGGCGGCTGACGGCGTCATCGGCACGCTGGACGGCGCGGCGGGCGCAGCGGCGGCATTCGCGCTCAGGTTCGCGGCGATCGCGGCCACCGTGGCGGCCGGGCCGGTCGGCTGCAGCGGCGCGCGCGGGGCGCCAGTGCCCGATGCTGCACCGGCTGTGGCGCTGCGCATGCCGGCTTTGGGATCGAGGACGAACTGGACTTCGATCGGCGCATTCCAGAAATCCCGGGCCAGATCGGAGATCCGGCCCGAAAACTGGCTCTTGACCCAGTCCAGCTTGAAACGGTTCGGCGCGGCGATGGACAGCGTGTTCGCCGACGCATCGAAGGCCACCGGGGCCAAGGGTTTGATCCACGTCACGTACTGCTGGGGCGTCAGCTCGCGCTCCAGCAGTGCGGAACAGTGTTGCCAGAAATCGTTCAT